>NZ_RFLW01000009.1 GCF_003719295.1 Haliea alexandrii | reverse complement strand
GCTGGCGGGCTATGCAGAGCGCGGGGAACTGGAACCTTTCATTGATCGGCGTTTTACGCTGGCGGAAGTTCCGGATGCTATCAGGTACCTGGAGCGGGGGCGCACCCGCGGCAAAGTCGTGGTGAATGTGCTGCGATAAAGCACGGCCGGTGGGCGCGGGAAAATGATATCTCGCGCCGGCTACCGGCTTTCCTCCTGGCCCGTGACCAGTTCCAGCGGTTCTCCATCCGAGCCCAGCAGCTGGTAATCGAACGCCGCCTGCAGGCCTGTCTCCAGCTCGGCAACATCGACCGGCTCAAAGTCGATGTAGCGTGGGTACCAGGGCGACAGCAGTGCCACCAGAATACCGATCGCAGCAAACATGGCAAACGCATCGGCATAGCCGAACTCATTGACCAGCGTGCCGACGAGCGGTGATCCGCTAGCCTGCCCCAAAGACACCGCCATGAACGGCAGTACCGGCCCCATGGATAGCCGGCCCGGCAACAGACGGATGCTGGTCATCAGGTAGAGCCCGGTCAGGCTCATGTAGGCAAGACCAAACACCAGCGCGGACAATGCCGCGAGCAGCAACTGACCCGGGCTGGCGGCGAGCAGCGCCAGGCTGGCGGCCAGCATCATCAGCATCAGAGCATGCGTAATGGGCGGGTTGTTGCGATCGGCCAGGTCGGCTATCAGGGCCCCGCCGAGGCCGGCGGTACCCACTGCCAACCACAGCCACCCGGTTGCACCGGCTGGCAATCCACCCAGGGAGACCAACAGGTCGGGCGCAAAAATCCAGTAGGCGGAGGAGACGAAGCCCAGCACGAAGGCAAACAGGGCGAGCCTGAATAAACGCGACCATTGCAACACGCTGACACGCGGCGGCGCAGCCGCATCTGCCGGCGTAACCCGCGATACCGAGGGAATGAGGTACCAGGCGGCAAGCACCCCAACACCTGCAAGGAGCGCAAATGAGACATAGGCAAAACGCCAGGCGCCGGCCAGGAACAGCACCGACGGCACGGCCACCACCACCCCAATGCTGGTCCCCGCATTCATGACCGCGCTCACACGGCCGTGCAGCGAACGCTCCACCAGCGCCTGCATCGCCGCGGTAAGCGCCGGCATCATCAGCCCGGTGCAGATCCCGCAGGCGAATACCCCAGCGCCCAGCGATTGAGCGCCAGCGGCCTGACTGATCAACGCGAGGCCCGCGACGCCAAACGCGCCGGAAAGCACCGCCGTGTTGCGGGCACCCAAGCGGTCGGCAGCGAACGGCGCCACCAGCGTGGCCAGCAGGAAACTGACCAGCGGCAGCGCGCCGATAACACCAATCACCTCCGGCGTCAGCCCCAGCTCGGCGCGGATAGGCGGCACGAACAGGCCGAAGGCGAAACGCGCAAGCCCGTAGCTGATCGCAACCAACGCTGCACCGAACAGCGCAAACCCTGTGCTGGACACTGACTTCATAGCACCTCCATCGTACCCGTACTGAGCATGCCGGCCCCGACGAGCACTTCACTCCGCCCTGCCCCCCGGATCAGACCAATCCCGCGATCAATCCACCTGACAACCAAACCACCGATAAAGCCGCCAGCGCAGAGAGAACCTTGTCAGTCAGCGAGCTGCCGTCATGGTCATGGTCATGGTGGTGAGCGTGGCGGTTTGCACGGGCTTTGTACCACAGCCACACCAGAGCCAGATTGACTGTGAACATGATGACATTCATGACCAGCTGGTAATTCAGCTTGAAGTATTCCCGCTCGCCGGGGGCGGTGACCGCTGAGAAGTCAGGCAACATTCCCAAGGCTGCCAGTGCATAGTGCATCGACAGCGCCGCAATAACGATCGCTACCAGCATCAGGGCAAGGAGATACAGCGCCATTTTCCAGCCGTAGTAGCGGGCATTGATTCGCAGCACTGGCAGTACAACAAGATCCGAAAATATGAATGCCATGACACCGGCAAAGGTCACGCCCTGTCCGAACAGGACTGCGGCCAGGGGAATGTTTCCCATCGAGCCGATAAAGGTGAAAAAAGCCGCCAGCGGACCCACCAGGGTTTGCGCGAGCACCGCCAGAAAGCCGGGATTGGCAGCATTCTCTCCTCCCGAACCAATAAACATGGCCTGGAAAAAACTGTCGGGCACCATCGCCGAAATCATGCCCGCGACCGTAAAACCAATCAGCACATCCCGCCATACCATCTGCCACTCCATGACATAGGTCTGGCCGATGTTCTGCCAGCTCTGCAGACTGACCAATTTTTGCTGCCAGCTGATGTCGCTCTTACCGTCATCCTCATCAGTGTCGGCCTGGTGCTTGCGCGCCTGCGCCTCGAGGCGTCGTGGCCGGGTAATGCGAATGAGGAGCCAACTGACCAGTATGAGTATGATGCCACCGACGTACTCGCCGACCACGAATTGCCAACCCAGGAATATGGCAATAACCATCCCCAGCTCAATCACCAGATTGGTCGATGCCAACATGAAAGCCATGGACGGCGCGAGGCCCGCACCTTTATTGAAAATGGCGCGCGTGGTCGACAGCGCAGAAAAACTGCAGGAGCTGGAAATAAAACCGAAGAACGTACCCAGCAGCATGCTGCGTGGGCCGTCCTTGCCCATGGCTTTTTGCATCCGCTCCCGCGTTACCAGCACCTGTATCAGGCTGCTGATCAGATAGCCGAGAATAAAAGCCCACAGCGCCATCCAGAAAAACCCGAGGCTGGTTGTGGCGGCCGCATTCCAGGCCTGTAAAACGTCCTGCATGAAAAACCCGCTTCGCCAGTGCCTGCTCTACAACCTAGCACACCTGCAAAACACCGTTCAAAAAACTGCCAAAGGGATGGCTGGGACGCGTGCTCTAGCATGAAGATGGGCAACTGGTGAGGCCCACTGGCCCCGCCGCTGCATGCCCTGGTGCGCTATCCCTTCGTTTCCCAGCGCCTGGTGCCCTTGATGGCAATGACCACCGCAGA
>NZ_RFLW01000008.1:2500-5704 GCF_003719295.1 Haliea alexandrii | reverse complement strand
GGGGTTTGGGTATTAAAGCCTGGCGATGACCTACTCTCACATGGGGAGACCCCACACTACCATCGGCGATGCATCGTTTCACTACTGAGTTCGGGATGGGGTCAGGTGGTTCCAATGCTCTATGGTCGCCAGGCAAACTGGCTTGACCGAGTTGGGTCTTACGCGCGCTTTGCGCTGCCCTCGTCTTGTCAAATAGGGTGGTAAATCAAGCTGATACCGCTGTTCACGGGTCGTACCGACGTCATCTCGTCATGACTTCTGACGCGTACTTCCATCTCACTACGACTTGTCACAACATCCAGCGCTCGTATGGCATTCGCCACGCAAATCACTTGGATTATATGGTCAAGCCTCACGGGCAATTAGTACTGGTTAGCTCAACGCGTTACCGCGCTTCCACACCCAGCCTATCAACGTTGTAGTCTTCAACGGCCCTTCAGGGGGATCAAGTCCCCAGGGAGAACTTATCTTGGGAGGGGCTTCCCGCTTAGATGCTTTCAGCGGTTATCCTGTCCGAACGTAGCTACCGGGCAATGCCACTGGCGTGACAACCCGAACACCAGAGGTTCGTCCACTCCGGTCCTCTCGTACTAGGAGCAGCTTCCCTCAATTCTCCAACGCCCACGGCAGATAGGGACCGAACTGTCTCACGACGTTCTAAACCCAGCTCGCGTACCACTTTAAATGGCGAACAGCCATACCCTTGGGACCGGCTTCAGCCCCAGGATGTGATGAGCCGACATCGAGGTGCCAAACACCGCCGTCGATGTGAACTCTTGGGCGGTATCAGCCTGTTATCCCCGGAGTACCTTTTATCCGTTGAGCGATGGCCCTTCCATTCAGAACCACCGGATCACTAAGACCTACTTTCGTACCTGCTCGTCTTGTCAGACTCGCAGTCAAGCGCGCTTGTGCCTTTACACTAACCTCATGATTTCCGACCATGATTAGCGCACCTTCGTGCTCCTCCGTTACTCTTTGGGAGGAGACCGCCCCAGTCAAACTACCCACCACACAATGTCCTCGGCCCAGATAATGGGCCTGAGTTAGAACCTCAACGTTACCAGGCTGGTATTTCAAGGTTGGCTCCACAATGGCTAGCGCCACTGCTTCAAAGCCTCCCAGCTATCCTACACAAGTAAAGTCAAAGTCCACTGTGAAGCTATAGTAAAGGTTCACGGGGTCTTTCCGTCTAGCCGCGGGTACACTGCATCTTAACAGCGATTTCAATTTCACTGAGTCTCGGGTGGAGACAGTGTGGCCATCGTTACGCCATTCGTGCAGGTCGGAACTTACCCGACAAGGAATTTCGCTACCTTAGGACCGTTATAGTTACGGCCGCCGTTTACCGGGGCTTCGATCAAGAGCTTCGCCGAAGCTAACCCCATCAATTAACCTTCCGGCACCGGGCAGGCGTCACACCCTATACGTCCACTTTCGTGTTTGCAGAGTGCTATGTTTTTAATAAACAGTCGCAGCCACCTGGTCACTTCGGCCAGCCCAGGCTCAGGGAGCAAGTCCCATCACCCAAACCGGCGTACCTTCTCCCGAAGTTACGGTACCATTTTGCCTAGTTCCTTCACCCGAGTTCTCTCAAGCGCCTTGGTATTCTCTACCTGATCACCTGTGTCGGTTTACAGTACGGTTCCTTCATAACTGAAGCTTAGAGGCTTTTCTTGGAAGCATGGCATTAACCACTTCGCGCTACCTCTCAGTAGCACTCGTCATCAGCTCTCGACCTTAGCCGCCCGGATTTACCTAAGCAGCCAGCCTACAGCCTTAAACGCGGACAACCATCGCCGCGCTGGCCTAGCCTTCTCCGTCCCCCCATCGCATTATGAAGAAGTACAGGAATATTAACCCGTTTCCCATCGACTACGGCTTTCGCCCTCGCCTTAGGGGCCGACTCACCCTGCGCCGATTAGCGTTGCGCAGGAAACCTTGATCTTCCGGCGGGGAGGTTTTTCACCCCCCTTGTCGTTACTCATGTCAGCATTCGCACTTCTGATACCTCCAGCAAACCTCACGATTCACCTTCAACGGCTTACAGAACGCTCCTCTACCATGCGTGCAAGCACGCATCCGCAGCTTCGGTTACCAGTTTAGCCCCGTTAAATCTTCCGCGCAGGCCGACTCGACTAGTGAGCTATTACGCTTTCTTTAAAGGATGGCTGCTTCTAAGCCAACCTCCTAGCTGTCTAAGCCTTCCCACATCGTTTCCCACTTAACTGGTATTGGGGACCTTAGCTGGCGGTCTGGGTTGTTGCCCTCTCGACAACGGACGTTAGCACCCGCTGTCTGCCTGCCGTGATTGTACTCCTGGGTATTCGGAGTTTGCATGGGGTTGGTAAGTCGGGATGACCCCCTAGCCCAAACAGTGCTCTACCCCCCAGGGTAAGACACGACGCTCTACCTAAATAGATTTCGAGGAGAACCAGCTATCTCCGGGCTTGATTAGCCTTTCACTCCGATCCACAGCTCATCCCCGCATTTTTCAACATACGTGGGTTCGGTCCTCCAGTTGATGTTACTCAACCTTCAACCTGGCCATGGATAGATCGCCCGGTTTCGGGTCTATTGCCTGCAACTAAACGCCCTATTAAGACTCGGTTTCCCTACGCCTCCCCTACTCGGTTAAGCTTGCTACAGACAATAAGTCGCTGACCCATTATACAAAAGGTACGCAGTCACCCCACGAAGGGGCTCCCACTGCTTGTACGCATACGGTTTCAGGTTCTATTTCACTCCCCTCTCCGGGGTTCTTTTCGCCTTTCCCTCACGGTACTGGTTCACTATCGGTCAGTCAGGAGTATTTAGCCTTGGAGGATGGTCCCCCCATATTCAGTCAAGATAACACGTGTCCCGACCTACTTGTCGCAAGCTCAGTACCACAACGCAGTTTTCGTGTACGGGGCTATCACCCTCTATCGCCGGACTTTCCAGACCGTTCCACTAACCGCACTGCTATTACTTGCAGGCTTCTCCCCGGTCGCTCGCCGCTACTGGGGGAATCTCAATTGATTTCTTTTCCTTCAGGTACTTAGATGTTTCAGTTCCCTGAGTTCGCCTCCTTAACCTATGTATTCAGTTAAGGATACCCAACTTACATTGGGTGGGTTTCCCCATTCGGACATCTCCGGATCAAAGTCTGTTTGCCGACTCCCCGAAGCTTTTCGCAGGCTACTACGTCCTTCATCGCCTCTG
>NZ_RFLW01000007.1 GCF_003719295.1 Haliea alexandrii | reverse complement strand
GGCGTCGTCGCCAAGATCATCGAGTAACATCGATGCAGGGGGCGCTTTGGCGCTTCCCTGTCAACTCGGGCCGAACCGCTTGCGGGCAGTTCGGCTTCGTTGTCTCAGAAGAGGATATAGGCCAGTAGCTCAATTGGCAGAGCAGCGGTCTCCAAAACCGCAGGTTGGGGGTTCGATTCCCTCCTGGCCTGCCATTTATGGCAGGGGGTTGCGCGACAGGCGCGGCCCGACCTGAAGGATAGTTGTAATGAGTGTGGAAACGAACGCCGGGCGTTTCGATTCCGTGAAGTGGGCGGTAGTCATCGCCCTGCTGGCTGTCGGTATCATCGGCAACAGCTACTTCTCGGCGGAATCGCTGCTGTATCGAGTGCTGGGCATTGTGGCGATTGCTGCCGTGGCCGCGATGATCGCGTTGCAGACCGCCAAAGGCGCTGCATTCTGGGCTCTGGTGAAGAGTTCCCGCACGGAAATTCGCAAGGTCGTCTGGCCCACGCGGCAGGAGACGGTCCAGACCACCCTGATTGTGGTGGTCTTTGTATTGCTGGTGGCGCTAATGCTGTGGGGACTTGATTCCCTTCTCGGCTGGCTTGTGTCGCTGGTGATTGGTTAGTCGGAAAAGGATAAGGGATAGCCGATGGCAATGCGTTGGTATGTGGTCCACGCCTACTCAGGTTTTGAGAAGAAAGTTGCGGCTGCCCTGAAGGAGCGTATTGAACTGCACAACATGCAGGACCGCTTCGGTGAAATACTTGTGCCCACCGAGGAAGTGGTGGAGATGCGTGCAGGTCAGAAACGGCGCAGCGAGCGCAAGTTCTTTCCCGGCTACGTGCTGGTGCAGATGGAGCTGGACGACGGTACCTGGCACCTGGTGAAGGAAACGCCGCGAGTCATGGGCTTCATCGGTGGCAAGGCGGATGCGCCCGCGCCGATTACCGAGGCCGAAGCGGCCGCGATCCTGCAGCGGGTTGAGGCGGGCGTTGAGGCGCCTCGCCCCAAGACAATGTTCGAGCCCGGCGAGATGGTGCGGGTCATCGACGGTCCATTCAACGACTTCAATGGCGTTGTGGAAGAAGTGAATTACGAAAAGAGTCGCCTGAATGTGGCCGTGCTCATTTTCGGTCGTTCCACCCCGGTGGAGCTTGAATTCAGTCAGGTCGAAAAGGCCTGATTGCAGTGCGGCGGGTGCCACGTGAGTGGCGCCGGCCAACGTTAACGGCGGCTGCGGTCGCCACAATGGGGAGCCCGCGCAAACTGATCTCTAGTGGTCAGGATTGCAACGGCGCTAGCACCCGGGAGAGAAAACATGGCGAAGAAAGTATCGGCTTATATCAAGCTGCAGGTGGGCGCCGGTAAGGCGAACCCGAGCCCGCCGGTTGGCCCCGCGCTGGGTCAGCACGGTGTGAATATCATGGAATTCTGCAAGGCGTTCAACGCCGAGACCCAGGACCTTGAGCCCGGCCTGCCGATTCCAGTGGTCATTACCGTTTACGGCGACCGCTCGTTCACCTTCATCAAGAAAACCCCGCCCGCTGCGGTGTTGTTGCGCAAGGTGGCTGGCATCAAGTCCGGCTCTGGCACGCCCAACACGGTCAAGGTTGGCAAGGTGACCCGCGCCCAACTGGAAGACGTGGCAACGCAGAAGTGGCCCGACCTCACGGCGGCAGATATGGACGCGGCAGTCCGCACTATTGCCGGTAGCGCACGCTCCGCCGGTATCGATGTTGAGGGGGTGATCTAATGGCCAAGCTGTCCAAGCGCGTACGCGCATTCAAGGAAAAGGTTCAGCCCGGCAAAGCGTACGCGTTCGACGACGCCGTTGCCCTGCTGAAGGAATTGGCCACAGCCAAGTTCAACGAGACGATCGAAGTCTCGGTGAATCTGGGCGTGGATGCACGTAAATCAGACCAGGCCGTTCGCGGTGCTACCACGTTGCCGCACGGCACGGGCAGCCACGTGCGCGTCGCGGTGTTCACTCAGGGTGATGCGGCGGAGCAGGCCAAGGCCGCCGGTGCCGAGTTTGTGGGCATGGAAGATCTCGCCGAGCAGATCAAGGGCGGCATGATGGATTTCGACGTGGTGGTGGCTTCTCCGGATGCCATGCGCGTTGTAGGCCAGCTGGGTCAGGTACTGGGTCCGCGCGGCCTGATGCCGAACCCCAAGACCGGCACCGTCACCCCCGACGTGCTCACTGCGGTGAAGAATGCCAAAGCTGGCCAGGTGCGTTTCCGTACCGACAAGAACGGCATCATTCACGGCGGAATTGGCAAGATTGACTTCGAGCCTGCTGCGATCAGGGGCAACCTCGAGGCGTTGCTGGCCGACCTGCGCAAGGCGAAGCCCTCCTCCGCGAAGGGCGTGTACATGAAGAAAATCACCCTGTCCACGACCATGGGCCCGGGTGTCACGGTCGATCAGTCCTCGATCGAAGCTTGATCGACAGCTCCCCCACAAGGGGAGGTGTCACAGGGGCCAGCCACGGACGGGTGGCCCGGGTAGTGCGCTCCTACCGGAGCGCGTTACCTACTTTGAGGTCTTTGGAGCAGTCTTGGGCGAATGCCTGATTAGCTGAAAACTGAAGGCCATCAAAGACCGTAGGTGCCTGCGTTGTCCACGACAGCACGGCTTAATCGAGCAGCCCGCAAGTGTTGCCCAACCTACGCAGATGGTGGATGTGTTCACCACGCAAGGTGGTATTGCCATAGCGTTGGCGGTACCGGAACTGTAAATCCAGGAGTAATACCAGTGGCAATTGGACTCGACGACAAGAAAGCGATCGTTGCTGAAGTTAACGAGACTGCCACCAATGCCCTGTCCCTGGTGATCGCCGATGCACGTGGCGTCACCGTGGACGGAATGACAGCTTTGCGCCAAAGCGCTCGCGAAAATTCAGTGACCCTCCGTGTTGTGCGGAACACACTGGCCAAGCGCGCGCTGGCGGGAACGGACTACGAATGCGTCAGCGACGCGCTCGTGGGCCCCTCCCTGTTCGGATTTTCGATGGAAGATCCGGGTGCAGCGGCACGGTTGTTCAAGGATTTCGCCAAGGAGAATAAACACTTCGAGGTGAAGGTATTGGCGGTGAGCGGCCAAATGCTGGGTGCGGATCAACTGGATGTACTGGCCAAACTGCCGACGCGTGATCAGGCACTCTCGATATTGATGAGTGTGATGAAGGCGCCGGTAACGAAGCTGGTACAGACGATGAACGAAGTACCTGGAAAATTGGTTCGCACACTGGCAGCAGTACGCGATCAGAAAGAAGCGGCGTAAGTCGCCGCTATTTTATTTATCAGCTAACCGGGAGATATGAGTCATGGCTCTGTCCAAAGATGACATTCTGAATGCAATCGCTGAAATGAGCGTAATGGATATCGTTGAGCTCATCAGCGCAATGGAAGAAAAATTCGGTGTAACCGCTGCTGCAGCTGTTGCTGCCGCACCGGCTGCTGCCGCTGGCGATGCCGGCGCAGCTGCTGAAGAGCAGACCGAGTTCGACGTAATTTTGACCAGCGCTGGCGAGAAGAAAGTCAACGTGATCAAAGTCGTACGTGAAGTAACCGGCCTGGGCCTGAAAGAAGCCAAGGCTGTGGTTGACGGCGCCCCGTCACCTGTCAAGGAAGGTGTTTCCAAGGCAGATGCGGATGCGCTGAAAGCCAAGCTGGAAGAAGCAGGCGCGGCCGTCGAGGTCAAGTAAGCGCTTGCCTTACGTCTGGCCCAGGCTGGACCAGGACAAGGCTGGTGGGCGTGTTTGCCTGCCGGCCTTTTCCCGCTTGATGAGCACAAGTTTTTCAGGGTGGGCTGCGCGCGTGCAGCTCACCCGTCAAGAGCCTCGCTTGCCGCCGGCAGGGCGGCGGGAAGCTAAACACGCTGGGGAGTACTGATGGCATACTCGTACACTGAGAAAAAACGTATTCGCAAGGACTTCGGCAAACTGTCGAACATGATGGATATTCCATATCTGCTTGCGATCCAACTCGATTCTTACCGGAAGTTCACCCAGCAGGGCATACCACTCGAGGAGCGCGGCGACTACGGTTTGCACGCGGCCTTTAAATCGGTATTCCCGATCGTCAGCTACAGCGGCAACGCTGCATTGGAATACGTTGACTACAAACTCGGCACGCCCGTGTTTGATGTCAGCGAGTGCCAGTTGCGTGGCATCACGTATTCCTGTGCCCTGCGGGTCAAGGTGCGTTTGATCATCTACGACAAGGATGCCTCCAGCAAGACCATCAAGGACATCAAGGAGCAGGAAGTCTACATGGGGGAGATCCCCCTGATGACCGACAACGGCACGTTCGTGGTCAACGGCACCGAGCGTGTGATTGTTTCCCAGCTGCACCGCTCCCCGGGCGTGTTCTTTGACCACGACAAGGGCAAGACGCACTCCTCCGGGAAGCTGCTCTACTCTGCTCGTGTCATTCCCTACCGTGGCTCCTGGCTGGACTTCGAGTTCGACCCCAAAGACATGGTGTTCGTACGTATCGACCGCCGGCGCAAGCTGCCGGCCACGATTCTGCTGCGCGCGTTGGGTTACCAGTCTGAAGAAATCCTCGATATGTTCTACGAGGTGAACACTTTCACCGTCGACAAGGACGGCAACTACAAGATGGCGCTGATCCCCGCGCGTCTGCGTGGTGACGTGGCGTCCTTCGATATCAAGGTGGGCCGCAAGGTCGTCGTCGAGCAGGGCCGTCGCATCACCGCTCGCCACATTCGCGAGCTGGAGAAGGCCGAAGTTGCCGAGCTCGAGATTCCGCGTGAATACCTCCATGGCCGCGCGCTGGCGAAGAATATCGTCGACGAGAAGACCGGCGAAGTGGTGGTGGAATGCAACGCCGAGCTGAACGATGAGATTCTCACCCGCCTGGCGGAGATGGGCATCAACAACATCGATACGCTCTACACCAACGAGCTGGATTGCGGCCCCTACGTATCCGACACCCTGCGCCTGGACACCACGCGCAACGAACTGGAAGCGCTGGTCGAAATCTACCGCATGATGCGCCCCGGCGAGCCGCCGACCAAGGAGTCTGCAGAGAACCTGTTCCAGAACCTGTTCTTCTCCCCGGATCGCTATGACCTGTCAGCGGTAGGTCGCATGAAGTTCAACCGTCGCCTCGGTCGCGAAGAAGTGACCGGCAGTGGTGTGCTGGACCGCGAAGATATCGTGGAAGTACTGAAGGCACTGGTGTCTATCCGTAACGGTCGCGGCATGACCGACGACATCGACCACCTGGGTAACCGCCGTGTGCGCAGTGTGGGCGAAATGGCCGAGAACCAGTTCCGTGTGGGCCTGGTGCGTGTTGAGCGCGCGGTCAAGGAGCGCCTGTCGATGGCCGAGAGCGAAGGCCTCATGCCGCAGGACCTGATCAACGCCAAGCCGGTGTCGGCTGCAGTGAAAGAGTTCTTCGGTTCCAGCCAGCTCTCGCAGTTCATGGACCAGAACAACCCGCTGTCTGAAGTCACGCACAAGCGCCGCGTGTCTGCGCTTGGGCCGGGCGGCCTTACCCGTGAGCGCGCCGGCTTCGAGGTGCGTGACGTGCACCCAACGCACTACGGTCGCGTCTGCCCGATTGAAACGCCGGAAGGTCCGAACATTGGCTTGATCAACTCGCTGGCGACCTACGCCCGCACCAACGATTACGGCTTCCTTGAGAGCCCGTACCGCAAGGTGGTTAACGGCCAGGTCACCGACGACGTGGAATTCCTGTCTGCGATCAACGAAGCCGAGCACGTGATTGCCCAGGCATCGGCGGCGGTGGACAGCAAGAACCGCTTTGTCGACGACCTGATCGCCGTGCGTCACATGAACGAATTCACGGTCATGCCGCCCGAAAAGGTGGACTATATGGACGTGTCGCCAAAGCAGGTCGTGTCTGTTGCTGCGGCGTTGATTCCGTTCCTTGAGCACGATGACGCGAACCGCGCGCTCATGGGCTCGAACATGCAGCGCCAGGCCGTTCCCACACTGAAGTGTGAGAAGCCGTTGGTGGGTACCGGCATGGAACGCTACGTGGCCGCTGACTCCGGTGTCTGTGTCGTGGCCCGCCGCGACGGCGTTATCGACTCCGTGGACGCCAGCCGCATCGTGGTCCGTGTCAACGACAAGGACGTGGGTCGTGACGAGGCACCGGTTGATATCTACAACCTGACCAAGTACACCCGCTCCAACCAGAACACCTGTATCAACCAGCGTCCGATCGTGAAGCAGGGTGATGTAGTGGCCCGCGGCGATATCCTCGGCGATGGACCGTCCGTCGATATGGGTGACCTGGCACTGGGCCAGAACATTCGCATCGCGTTCATGCCCTGGAACGGCTACAACTTCGAGGACTCCATCCTGGTGTCCGAGAATGTGGTGAAGGAAGACCGTTTCACCACCATCCACATCCAGGAGCTCACCTGCATAGCCCGCGACACCAAGCTGGGCTCCGAGGAAATCTCCTCGGACATCCCCAATGTGGGCGAGAGCGCGCTGTCCAAGCTCGACGAGTCCGGCATTGTGTACATCGGTGCCGAGGTTGAGGCAGGCGACATTCTGGTGGGCAAGGTCACGCCGAAGGGCGAAACCCAGCTGACCCCGGAAGAAAAACTGCTGCGCGCCATCTTTGGTGAGAAGGCCTCGGACGTGAAGGATACGTCACTGCGTGTACCGTCCAGCACCAAGGGTACGGTGATCGACGTGCAGGTATTCACCCGCGATGGCCTGGAAAAGGACCCGCGCGCACTGCAGATCGAGAAGCACCAGCTCGACAAGTTCCGCAAGGACCTCAAGGAAGAGTATCGCATCTTTGAAGAGGCGACCTTCTCCCTGCTGGGCAACCAGCTCAAGGGTGCCAAGACCGTCAGCGGTGCTGGCCTGGCGAAGGGCACTGAGCTCAGCGCCAAAGTGCTGGCGGACCTGGACCGCGAGCAGTGGTTCAAGCTCAAGCTGGCCGACAGCGACCTGAACGAGGCACTGGCGGCCGCCAAGAAGCAGCTCGACGAGCAGACCAAACTGCTGGAAGAGCGCTTCGAAGACAAAAAGCGCAAGCTGCAGAGCGGCGATGACCTGGCACCGGGCGTATTGAAGATCGTCAAGGTCTACCTGGCCATCAAGCGTCGCATCCAGCCGGGCGACAAGATGGCTGGTCGTCACGGTAACAAGGGTGTTATTTCGGTCATCATGCCGATTGAGGACATGCCTTTCGACGAAAATGGCGAGCCGGTGGACATCGTGCTCAACCCGCTGGGCGTGCCGTCGCGCATGAACGTGGGCCAGATTCTCGAAACCCACCTGGGCATGGCTGCCAAGGGCCTGGGCGTGAAAATCGACCAGATGTTGCAGGAGCAGCGCAAGGTCGCGGAAGTGCGCGAGTTCCTGGAGCGCATCTACAACAACGGTGCCGGCCGTCCGGAAGATCTCAAGTCATTGAGTGACAAAGAGATTCTGGCCCTTGCCGGCAACCTGCGCGAAGGCGTGCCGATGGCGACGCCGGTGTTTGACGGCGCTGCCGAAGAGTCGATCAAGGAGCTGCTGGCTCTGGCTGATCTGCCCGAAAGCGGCCAGTTCACGCTGTACGACGGCCGTTCTGGCGAGGCATTTGATCGCCCGGTGACCGTGGGCTACATGTACATGCTGAAGCTCAACCACCTGGTGGACGACAAGATGCACGCCCGTTCTACCGGCTCCTACAGCCTGGTTACCCAGCAACCGCTGGGCGGCAAGGCACAGTTCGGTGGCCAGCGCTTCGGTGAAATGGAGGTGTGGGCACTGGAAGCCTACGGTGCCGCTTACACCCTGCAGGAAATGCTCACCGTGAAGTCGGACGACGTCGCGGGGCGCACCAAGATGTACAAGAACATCGTCGATGGTGACCATCGTATGGAACCGGGCATGCCCGAGTCCTTCAACGTGTTGGTCAAGGAAATACGCTCCCTCGGTATTGATATCGAGCTGGAGAGTGACTAACCAGCGGTAATACGGACTCGGGGCTACGGCGGCACGGTGTGTCGCGGTAGCTGGAAGGAAAACCTCGTGGAGGAAAGACCTTGAAAGACTTACTTAATCTGCTCAAGTCCCAGGGACAGTCTGAAGAATTCGACGCCATCCGTATCGGCCTGGCGTCGCCCGAAATGATCCGCGCCTGGTCATTCGGTGAAGTGAAGAAGCCGGAGACCATCAATTACCGGACCTTCAAGCCAGAGCGCGACGGCTTGTTCTGCGCCAAGATTTTTGGCCCGGTAAAGGATTACGAGTGCCTGTGCGGCAAGTACAAGCGCCTCAAGCATCGCGGTGTGATCTGCGAGAAGTGCGGCGTGGAAGTGGCGCTGGCGAAGGTGCGTCGTGAGCGCATGGGTCACATCGAACTGGCGAGCCCGGTGGCACACATCTGGTTCCTGAAGTCACTGCCGTCGCGCATTGGCCTGTTGCTGGACATGACCCTGCGCGATATCGAGCGCGTGCTCTATTTCGAATCGTATGTGGTGACCGATCCCGGCCTCACCACGCTCAACCCCGGTCAGTTGCTGACCGATGAAGAGTATTACGAGGCGATGGAAGAGTTCGGTGACGAGTTCACCGCGAAAATGGGTGCCGAAGCGGTTCAGGACCTCATGAAGCAGCTCGATCTCGAGCGCGAGATCGTGACCCTGCGCGAGGAAATCCCGCAGACCAACTCGGAAACCAAGATCAAGAAGCTCTCCAAGCGCTTGAAGTTGATGGAGGCCTTTGCCGGTTCCGGCAACAAGCCCCAGTGGATGGTGTTGAACGCGCTGCCCGTGTTGCCGCCGGATCTGCGTCCGCTGGTACCGCTGGATGGCGGCCGTTTCGCCACCTCGGACCTGAACGACCTGTACCGCCGGGTGATCAACCGCAACAACCGCCTCAAGCGCCTGCTGGACCTCAACGCGCCCGATATTATCGTGCGCAACGAAAAGCGCATGCTGCAGGAATCTGTGGACGCGCTGCTGGACAACGGCCGCCGTGGCCGTGCCATCACTGGCTCCAACAAGCGCCCGCTGAAATCCCTGGCCGACATGATCAAGGGCAAGCAGGGGCGTTTCCGCCAGAACCTGCTCGGCAAGCGTGTCGACTACTCCGGTCGTTCCGTGATCGTGGTAGGTCCCACGCTCAGGCTGCACCAGTGCGGCCTGCCCAAGAAGATGGCACTTGAGCTGTTCAAGCCGTTCATCTTCGGCAAGCTGGAAGCACGTGGCCTGGCCACGACGATCAAGGCCGCGAAGAAAATGGTCGAGCGCGAGCCGCCGGAAGTCTGGGACATTCTCGCCGAAGTGATTCGCGAGCACCCGGTACTGCTGAACCGCGCGCCTACCCTGCACCGTCTGGGCATTCAGGCCTTTGAACCTGTGCTGATTGAGGGCAAGGCGATCCAGCTGCATCCGCTGGTCTGCGCCGCTTACAACGCCGACTTCGACGGTGACCAGATGGCGGTACACGTGCCGCTGACTCTGGAAGCGCAGCTGGAAGCCCGCGCACTGATGATGTCGACCAACAACATCCTGTCTCCCGCCAACGGCGAGCCGATCATCGTGCCCTCGCAGGACGTGGTACTGGGGCTGTATTACATGACGCGTGAGCGCGTGAATGCCAAGGGTGAAGGCATGATCTTCGCCAACGTCTCCGAGGTGAACCGCGCTTATCGCGCCGGGCACGTACACCTCCAGGCGCGGGTCAAGGTGCGCATTCACGAAGTGGTGCAGAACGAAGAGGGTGAGCGCTCAGAGCGCACTGTGGTGCTTGACACTACCGTGGGTCGGGCCCTGCTGTGGGAAGTCGTGCCGGAAGGTATCGGCTACGACATGGTCAACCAGGACATGACCAAGAAGGCCATCTCCCGGATTATCAACCAGTGCTATCGCGTAGTTGGCCTGAAGGCGACCGTGATCTTTGCCGATCAGCTGATGTACACCGGCTACGAATACTCCACGCGTTCCGGTGCCTCCATCGGCGTTAACGATTTCGTGATTCCCGAAGCCAAGGCGGAGCTGATTGCCCGCGCTGACCGGGAAGTGAAGGAAATCGAAGACCAGTACGCCGCCGGTCTGGTAACCCAGGGCGAGAAGTACAACAAGGTGATCGACATCTGGTCCCGCGCCAACGACCTCGTGTCCAAGGCGATGATGGAGGGCATTTCCAAGGAGACCGTTGTTAATCGCGCAGGAGATGAAGAGCAGCAGGCGTCTTTCAACTCGGTGTATATCTACGCCGACTCCGGCGCCCGGGGTTCACCAGCGCAGATTCGCCAGCTGGCCGGCATGCGCGGCCTGATGGCCAAGCCCGACGGCTCCATCATTGAAACGCCGATTGTGGCCAACTTCCGTGAAGGCCTGAACGTACTGCAGTACTTCATCTCAACCCACGGGGCGCGGAAAGGTCTGGCGGATACCGCACTGAAAACCGCCAACTCCGGTTACCTCACCCGTCGTCTGGTTGACGTCGCGCAGGACCTGGTGGTGACGGAAGTCGATTGCGGCACAGACCAGGGGCTGTTGATGACCCCGGTGATCGATGGCGGCGACATCATCGAGTCGCTGGGTGATCGCGTGCTCGGCCGTATCGTCGCGCGCGACGTGATTCGCCCCGGCACGGAAGACGAGATCGCTATCACTGCGGGCACCATGCTCGACGAACTGTGGATCAAGCGCATCGAGGAAATGGGCATCGACGAGGTGGAGGTGCGCTCCCCTATTACCTGCGAAACCCGGCACGGCATCTGTTCTGCCTGCTACGGCCGTGACCTGGCCCGGGGCCACCGGGTCAACATGGGTGAAGCCGTGGGTGTTGTTGCCGCGCAATCCATTGGTGAGCCGGGTACCCAGCTGACCATGCGTACCTTCCACATCGGTGGTGCGGCCTCGCGGCAAACCGCGCAGGACAATATCCAGGTCATGAACGACGGTAAGGTGCGCCTGCACAACGTCAAGACCGTGGAGCGCAATGACGGCTTCCTGATTGCGGCCTCGCGTTCGGGTGAGCTGTCGGTGCTGGACAAGATGGGCCGCGAGCGCGAGCGCTACAAGCTGCCCTACGGTGCCATCATCAAGGTACAGGACCACGCCGATGTTGCGTCGGGCGATGTGGTGGCGAACTGGGATCCCCACACCCACCCCATCATCACCGAGGTGGCGGGTATCGCGCGCTTCTCCGGTATGGAAGAGGGCATCACCATCAAGCGCCAGACGGACGAGCTGACCGGCTTGTCCAGCATTGAGGTGCTGGATGTGGGTGAGCGCCCAGCAGCGGGCAAGGACGTGCGTCCAGCGATTACCCTGGTCGATGACAAGGGCGAGGAGCTGTGCCTGGCGAACACCAACGTGCCGGCGCATTACTTCCTGCCGCCGAACGCGTTGGTGAGCCTGGAGGACGGCGCTCGCCTGGATGCCGGTGCGGTTATCGCCCGTATTCCCCAGGAAGGCTCCAAGACCCGTGACATCACCGGTGGTCTGCCGCGCGTGGCCGACCTGTTCGAAGCGCGCAAGCCGAAAGAGCCCGCTATCCTCGCGGAAATCTCCGGTGCTGTGAGCTTCGGCAAGGAAACCAAGGGCAAGCGTCGACTGGTGATCACGCCCACTGAAGGGCAGACGCTGCCTGACGGCTCCGATCACTATGAGGTGCTGATTCCCAAGTGGCGCCTGATGTCAGTATTCGAAGGTGAATTCGTCGAAAAGGGCGAAATCGTCTCCGAAGGCCCCTTGAGCCCGCACGATATCCTGCGCCTGAAAGGTGTCGAGCAGCTGGCCAAGTACATCTCCAACGAGATCCAGGAGGTCTACCGTCTGCAGGGTGTGAAGATCAACGACAAGCACATCGAGGTGATTGTTCGCCAGATGCTGCGCAAGGTGATTATCACGTCTTCCGGCGACTCCACCCTGATCAAGGGCGAGCAGGTCGAGTTTGTGGCCTTCATCGAGGAGAACGAGCGCCTGATGGCCGAGGGGCTGGTGCCCGCGTCTGCGGATCGCGAGCTGCTGGGTATCACCAAGGCCTCACTGGCGACGGAAAGCTTCATCTCGGCGGCGTCTTTCCAGGAGACCACCCGGGTGTTGACCGAAGCGGCGGTGACGGGCAAGCGCGACTACCTGCGCGGGCTGAAGGAAAACGTGGTTGTGGGTCGTCTGATCCCAGCCGGTACTGGCCTTGCCTACCACGAGGAGCGCAAGCGCACCCGTGGTAGCGAGGTGGAAATGAGTGTGTCTGCCCAGGAAATCGAGGCGGCACTCACCGAGGCACTGCAGGACACCGAATAAAGGTGGCGCTCCAGGGCCGCGAGGCCCCGGAGTTGCAGAGGCCGATGTTGCTGTCGGCCTCTACTCTGTTCTTGACTCGCATGGGGGGCGTCTATAGAATGCCGCCTCCTCTTTCCCGGGGTGCCTCGCCGTGTGTGTGGCGCCCGGGGTATCGCGCTGTATGGAAAGGCCTTCGAAGTGGGCCCCCGTTGGCGCTGCAAGCCGTTGAATCGGCTTGAGGATGGCTGCATGGCCATGAATTCAAACAATATCTGGAGTTCTAACTAGATGGCAACGATCAACCAATTGGTTCGTAAGCCGAGGAAGCGCAAGGTCGCCAAGAGCGACGTGCCGGCCCTGCAAAGCTGCCCCCAGCGCCGCGGTGTCTGCACGCGTGTTTACACGACGACCCCCAAGAAGCCGAACTCTGCACTGCGTAAAGTCTGCCGTGTGCGCCTGACCAACGGGTACGAAGTGTCTTCGTACATCGGCGGTGAAGGCCACAACCTGCAGGAGCACAGCGTGGTGCTGATTCGCGGCGGCCGGGTAAAGGATTTGCCGGGTGTGCGTTACCACACCGTGCGCGGCAGCCTGGATACCTCCGGTGTCTCGGCGCGTCGTCAGGGCCGTTCCAAGTACGGCGCCAAGCGGCCGAAATAA
The DNA here is from genome assembly GCF_003719295.1 of Haliea alexandrii. Classification (GTDB taxonomy): domain Bacteria; phylum Pseudomonadota; class Gammaproteobacteria; order Pseudomonadales; family Halieaceae; genus Haliea; species Haliea alexandrii. The sequence goes on along the minus strand of NZ_RFLW01000007.1, from coordinate 2,790 downwards.
GCTCCCGGGGCTGTGCCCCGGGTCAACAGTGAAGTGAGTAAGGCCGAACCCCTGCCTCCCCCGCCTGTGTTGCAGGTCGGTGTTCGGATCAACCTGAAGAGAGAAGGGCAACAACATGCCAAGAAGACGCGTAGTCGCCAAACGTGAAGTGCTGCCGGATCCCAAGTTCGGTAACGTTACGCTGGCCAAGTTCATGAACCATGTAATGATCAGCGGCAAGAAGTCCGTCGCGGAAACCATCGTCTACGGTGCGCTGGAAATTGTTCAGGAGCGCCTGAAGAAAGATCCCATCGAGGCCTTTGACGAAGCGCTTGAGAATATCGCGCCGATGGTCGAAGTGAAATCTCGCCGCGTCGGTGGTGCAACTTACCAGGTGCCGGTTGAAGTGCGTCCCGCCCGCCGCGTGGCATTGTCCATGCGCTGGCTGGTTGATTACGCGCGCAACCGCGGTGAGAAGTCCATGCGCCAGCGTCTGGCCGGTGAGATCATCGACGCTTCGCAGGGCAAGGGCAACGCCGTGAAGAAGCGCGAAGACGTGCATCGCATGGCAGAAGCCAACAAGGCCTTCTCGCACTACCGGTTCTAAATTAACGCCAGGCAACCTGTTACAGGGGAATTTATCGTGGCACGCAAGACTCCTATCAAGCGATACCGCAACATCGGTATCTGCGCCCACGTGGACGCGGGTAAAACCACGACCACCGAGCGCGTACTTTTTTACACTGGCCGGTCTCACCGCATTGGTGAGGTGCACGATGGTGCGGCGACCATGGACTGGATGGAGCAGGAGCAGGAGCGTGGTATTACCATCACGTCCGCTGCTACAACCTGTTTCTGGCGCGGTATGGACGCCCAGTTCGATGAGCACCGTATCAACATCATCGACACCCCCGGACACGTGGATTTCACTATTGAAGTGGAGCGGTCCCTGCGTGTACTCGACGGCGCGGTTGTGGTGTTGTGCGGTTCCTCCGGCGTACAGCCGCAGACGGAAACCGTTTGGCGTCAGGCTAACAAGTACGAAGTGCCACGCATGGTGTTCGTCAACAAGATGGACCGTGCCGGCGCCGACTTCATGCGCGTGGTTGGCCAGCTGAAAACGCGCCTCGGTGCGAACGCCGTGCCCCTGCAGATGACTATTGGTGCAGAAGACGAGTTCAAGGGCGTTATCGACCTGGTGGTGAACAAGGCCATTCTCTGGAATGAAGACGACCAGGGCATGACGTTTACGCTTGCTGATATTCCTGCGGATATGGCTGACGAAGTGGCAGAGATGCGGGAATTCCTCGTCGAGTCTGCCGCGGAAGCGACCGAAGAGCTGATGGAAAAATACCTTGAAGGCGGTGAGCTCACCGTGGAAGAGATCAAGGCCGGCATTCGTGCTCGCACCCTGGCTAACGAGATCGTACCGGTCATCGGCGGTTCTGCGTTCAAGAACAAGGGTGTTCAGGCCATGCTGGACGCGGTGATTGAGTACTTGCCCTCGCCGACAGAAGTGCGGGCCATCGAAGGTACGTTGCTGGACCGGGATGGTACAGTAGAGACCCGTGAAGCGGACGACGACGCTCCGTTTGCGGCGCTGGCATTCAAGATCGCAACCGACCCCTTCGTCGGTACGCTGACCTTCTTCCGCGTCTACTCCGGCAAGCTGGAGAGCGGCACGGGTGTTTTCAACTCCGTGAAGGAAAAGAAAGAGCGTATCGGCCGGATGGTGCAGATGCACGCCAACAGCCGCGAAGAGATCAAGGAAGTGCTGGCGGGCGATATCGCCGCGGCGGTGGGCCTGAAGGACACCACCACCGGCGACACGCTGTGCGATGCAGACAAGCCCATCGTGCTTGAGCGCATGGAGTTCCCCGAGCCTGTGATTTCGGTGGCGGTTGAGCCCAAATCCAAGCCGGACCAGGAAAAAATGGGTATCGCACTGGGCAAACTGGCTCAGGAAGACCCTTCTTTCCGCGTCAAGACCGACCCGGAAACCGGGCAGACGATCATCTCGGGTATGGGTGAGTTGCACCTTGATATCCTGGTTGACCGCATGCGCCGCGAGTTCAACGTAGAAGCCAACATCGGCAAGCCTCAGGTGGCGTATCGTGAAGCGATCCGCAACAAGAGCGAAATCGAAGGCAAGTTCGTGCGTCAGTCCGGTGGCCGCGGCCAGTATGGTCACGTCTGGGTGCGCTTTGAGCCAGGCGAAGACGAAAACGCCGAAGGTCTGGAATTTGTCAACGAAGTGGTTGGCGGTACGGTTCCGCGCGAATACGTGCCAGCGGTACAGAAGGGCATTGAAGAGCAGATGCAGAACGGCGTACTGGCCGGCTACCCGCTGCTCGGCCTGAAGGCCACGCTGTTCGACGGCTCCTTCCACGATGTGGACTCGAACGAAATGGCGTTCAAGATCGCAGCGAGCATGGCGACCAAGAAGCTGGCTGAAAAGGGCGGTGCGGTATTGCTTGAGCCGATCATGAAAGTGGAAGTGATTACACCCGAGGAAAACATGGGTGACGTGGTCGGTGACCTTAATCGCCGCCGCGGTCTCATTTCCGGCATGGACGAAAGCGTTTCTGGCAAGGTGATCAACGCGGAAGTGCCGTTGGCCGAAATGTTCGGCTACGCGACCGACCTGCGCTCAGCAACCCAGGGCCGCGCGACCTACACGATGGAGTTCATGAAGTATTCGGAAGCGCCGAACAACATCGCGCAGGACATCATTTCCAAGAACACAACCAAATAACCCAGCTATCCCATAGAGGTGACTAACAGTGGCAAAGGAAAAGTTCGAACGTAATA
>NZ_RFLW01000006.1 GCF_003719295.1 Haliea alexandrii | reverse complement strand
GGGTTTGGGGGGAAAGACGACCAGCTCACCGCTGACCGCTATTCCAGGCTGGATAAGCAGATTAAAGCCCTCACCCTTGTTGTGGCGAAACAGTTTCCCCACTTGGGTGTAGTTCTTGCGCTGCTCACCGCCAGCCTCAAACTCCTCGACGACATACACGTTCATATGAGTTGCCATGGATCCATCTCCTTGCTGGTTAAAGATCCGCCAGAGCCTCGTCCCGTGGGGGGTACGATACCCCAACGGGAGATGCGGAAAATCCGCTACTTAATGCTGCTGTGAGCAGCGACTAAGTGACATTAACCTTCGTGGAAATCGGAAAATCTGTCAATGGAAGGGTTCTTACAACGTAAGGCGAGCCGATACCAGACTGCTTCACAGGAAGCACAGTACATTCAGTGCAACGGGCGCTGTAGCGCGGGGAGTGTGCTAGACCCGGCTCAGTGCAAACGCCGCCATTCCCAGGGGGCGATAGGATGACTGTCCTGCCACAGGCCGCGTCGTGCAGCCCGGGCCTCGCGCTGCGCCTGGGCCAATTCGCGGTCATTGCGGGCGTAGCGTTCATACCACCAGGCCCAGCCTTTCTCGACCAGCCTGAGATTGACGTTCATGCCGTTGCGGTAGACGGTACCGACAGTGCGACCATAACGGTCGGTGTCCTGAACAACCACGCCGATGTGTTGGCCGGCTACGAGCGCCTCTAGCGCTTCCCTGGCGGCATTACCGTAAGGCTGGCGACGCTCAGGCGTATCGATCCCGTGCAGCCGGATCTTGTGCTGGGTGTTGGTCGCATCCAGCAGGATCAGCGTATCGCCATCGGCAATACGGACCACTTTGCCCGACAAGTCGTAATCCGAGCCGGACTGAACGGGCTTATCGAGCGCGGTGTCCGCGATAGCGGTGGTATTGGCCTGAAGTGCCGAAAGACCGTTGCGCGTGCTGGCAAGCGCCTGATCCAATGAGTTCTCGACCGATTGCACGAGGTCATCGGTACTGCTCGGTAGACGGATCGAGCCGACCTGTTGACTGACCATCTGGTCAGCCCAGCGCAAGCTGGCAGTGACCCAGGTCACGTTGCCCTGTACCAGGTACTGCGCCACGCTACCGACAATAAAGAGCGCCAGTAGGGTGCGGGAAGACAAGAGTCGCCAGCCGCGGGGGCGCGTGAAGGGAAGGATGCGGGCCATGGGCCGGCAGTTTAACACTCCCTGGCCATGCGCGGTCAGGTGTGCGAGAAATTGCGGGGATGATCTGGCAGGGGAAAGAACCTGCCCCGGGGATCCGGGGCAGTAGAGGCTTCAGTCGATGGCGCGCAGGATGTGCTCGCTTTCCGGGTGCTCGATGGCCCAGTCCCGCAGGGCGTAGAACAGCTTGTTGAAGTGCTCAGGATCCGGCACGGACCACGCGAGGTGGTTGATCGCCACCAGGCTGACCACAATACCCGCGGCATCGGTGGACAGTTTCCCTTCGAAGCAATTGTCCTCACAGACCATCCGGACCTGATCGTCCGGCAACGCCGGAGACAGGTAACAACCGCCATTGGACAACTCCCACATGGTCCACATGCCACCGTTATAGTCGGGGCACAGCCGGTCCATGGTCTGGAAAATCATCGCTTCCAACTGCAGGAAGTACTCTTCGGCATACTTGGGGAAAAAGCCGAGACGCTGATCCTCACGCACAATGCTGCGGGTGATCGGCTGACGCTCGTGTATCTCCTCAATGCGAACCGGTGTGGGGACATAGACAACAACCCTCTGCTGTATAGACATGGATCAATCTCCTTCACGTTGAATGATCCGCTGAAGCCTACTCCCGTGGGGCAAGGCCCCAACGGGTAATGCGGATAAACCGCCACTCAATGCTGCCAGGGGCAGCGATCAAGTGGTTTTAAGATCGAATGATGGCGGTTTGCTGTCAATGGAAGGTTGTGTACCGGGGCAATACCAGCACGGCGACCTCGATGGAAGAGTGAGCCTGAAACTCCGTGGCATGAGGGTATTAAGCACTGTTACCCGAGATCTTCCAGCCGCGCTTTCCAGTACCCGTCGTGGCGGTAGGGGAGAAATTCCTGGTGTAGTGTTCCTTGAGGAACGCAGGGGAGCGCGATGAAACACCAGGATCAAACCAACCGGGCCGCTCGGCAGATACTGCAGAGCCAATTGTCTGTGGATGTGGAAGACGTCGAGCGCCGACGTCTTTACAAGGCGGACTTTGCTCTGGAGATACCTTTTACCGACGAGCAGCGTCGCGCTCTGAACGAAGCCGCACTGAGCCGCAAAGAACCCGTGGGCCGCGTCCTGGCACGGGTTGTGGAAGCGCCAGACCCAGGGTCGGGCAAAGATATAGAAGTGCTGACAGGCTGGGAGACGCTCAACGCCCATATCGAAGAAAACGCCTATACGCGGTGGGCGAAGGTCAGCCTCATTGACGCAAGCGATGCGGATGCTGTGTTCTATGGCATTCAGTATGCCTACGAGGAAGCAAAAATCGCCGGCTATCCAGTGACAGCCATTGAATTTGCTGAGGCAGTGTTAAGGGCGCGGCAACGGTTTGCGGAAAGTATCCCCACCGTAACCGACATGGCAGCCGCCTTGCGCATTGGCAGGCCGACTCTGGCCAACCGCCTGGCACTACTGGAAAAGCTGTGTCCCCACCTGATAAACCTGACCCGGCGCGGCCAGCTCCCCGAAACCGCCGCCAAGGCCATTGCCTCGCTGCCCAATGAAAAACAGCAGATACGCTACGCAAAACGCTACCTGCGCAACCCGATGCCGATCGCTGAACTCTATACCCTGATTCAATCTGGTTCGCCATCGAAGGATCCCAAAGCACCAAAGAATGACGAGGAATCGCCGCCGCTACACCCTGGAGAGCAAGCCTTTGCGTCGTCGATGGCGGACATGTTAGGTGTCCCGGTGGAATTAACGCCCTTAGTCGATCAAGCGTGGCGCTCGCAGATGCGACTACGGTACGCATCCGCGCAAGAGCTGGCGTCCATCACCGCAAAACTGATCCAGCTGATGGCTGGTGCGTCAAACGTACAGGGTGAAATTGTGTTGACTCCGAGGTCGGTTGAACAGCTGATGGCGTTGACCACACCCGAGTAGAGTCCGGTTCCGAGAGTTTGTTGAAAACAAGGAGCCCGGAGGCTCCTTGTCGGGTCGGCTGGCAGCCGGGAATCTCAACCAAAAATTAACTGGCTGAGCATAACGATGGTTGCCGCCACAAAGGATGCCCCCACTACAATGACCGCATAATCGCGGCCCGTGAGCAGTTGGTCCCTGTCTGACTTCACGACATCAACCTCCACAGCGTGTTACCTGTTGAACAATCCAAGCAATTGTAGAGCCCGCAATGGTGCCCGTCAGGGCAATGGCTTTTAACATAAACTCAGCCTTCCATCGTCGATGGTCCCCTTTGATCTCCAGCCTGAGCCTTGCGATCTCCAGTTCTAATCGAGCTTTGTCCAGTGCCTGCCGTTCGGCTTCCGGGGTCTGTCGATCAGTGCTGAACATCGTATGTCCTTACACTGTTCGACGACCACGGCGGGGGATTGAGTGGCGCGATCTTGACACGCTTGCTTGCCTCCTCCCAAGATACCCGCACGGTGACGGCGACAAGACCTTTGCAGCTCGACACGAGAATCGTAAAATCCGCGTGTTCGACCTCGTTGGCGAAGATATCAACTGCTTCCGCAGCTTTGTTCACCAGTGAGGCCAGGCTCGGGTTGTCGGGGTTCTGCGTCAACTCCCACAACTCATCATCGATGAGCACGGGATTCAAAAACCCCAATATCGGGAACCGACCATCGCCACTGACCGGGCGGACCAAACCGACCGTTTTACTGATATCGCTCATAGTAGTGCTCCTTTCGGATAGACACCGAGCAACATCGCCCATCGGGTGAGTTACCCGATGGGTTGATTACAAATGCGGACAGGCCGCTACCTACATGCTACGGAAGTAGCCACGAGGTTTACTAACCATGGCAAGGGACGCCTGCAGCGTCAATGGAAGGTTCCGTGCCAAAGGATGCGCAGCCAAGCTGCCGTCAGGAGTCATCACTATCAATTTATAACAAAAGAAAAATGCGAACGATACTGACTGCTATTCTTAGGCTGACAGCTTGACGGACCTCTTACACTGTCTAACCTAATTGAAGAAAAATACTATAGCGTTAAGACTGTGAATCATTGCATCCGAAAGGAGTTACAGTCAGTAGAACGTTGAAAGTGCTCTTGTATAAACGGTCTGTAGATCAGTAATCATTTACTCCACCGTTACATCGACAGGAAATGAAACATGCATACATCACTCAGTTATCGATCCAGCTGGATTAAGATTTGTAGCGCCGTTTTGATCAAAGTAATTTGGCTTTCACCAATTCTATTTCCGTCATCAGCCACTGCTGACGACGTTGACACATTCAGTCGTGCAAATTGCTTCAATAACGAATCCATTACATACAACTACTTCGATCCACCAGAATCAAGAGGGGTATTCAGTCATCACTTCAAGAATGGAACTCGAAAACACTATGTTACGGAGAGAGCTGGACCCCACTGATTGGACAGTGAGTGGACGAAGATAAGTGCTTCCTCCATCATGAGCATCGTGCTCAGGAGAGAAGCAATGAGACGAAAAAGACGTACCCATTCGCCCGAGTTCAAAGCCAAGGTGGCTCTGGCTGCCGTGCAGGGCGATCTTACCATGGCTGAGTTGGTGCAGAAATTCGATGTGCATCCCAATCAGATAACCGACTGGAAAAAGCAGCTCCTCGACAGTGCGCCAGATGTGTTTGGCAAAGGCGCAAGGAAGGCCGAGGATACTGCGGAGGCAGTTCAGGAACTCCATGCCAAGATCGGTCAGCTGACCATGGAGAATGATTTTTTAGGACGCGGGCTCGAAAGGATTCACGGGCCCAGAGGAAAGAAATGGTAGATTGGAAGGATCCATTGCCAGTGACGCGCCAATGCGCGTTGCTGGATCTACCACGCTCGACGTTCTACCACGTGCCGAAGCCGGTGTCAGACGAGGAGCTCGTGCTGATGAAGCTGATTGACCGCTGCCATCTGGATTACCCTTTCCTCGGCAGCCGGCGCATCCGCGACTGGCTTGAGGACGAGGGTCATTGCGTCAATCGCAAGAAGGTGCAGCGCCTGATGCGTACTATGGGGCTGGTTGCGAGTTACCCCAAGCGCAACCTCAGCCTGGCGAACCACGCGCACAAGGTTTACCCGTACCTGTTAAAATACCTGGTGATCGACCGGCCAAATCAGGCATGGGCAACGGATATTACCTACATCCCTATGGCCCGTGGCTTCGTGTACCTGGTTGCCATCATGGATTGGTACTCCCGGCGAGTTCTCTCTTGGCGGGTATCCAATACACTGGATGCCAGTTTCTGCGTTGACGCGCTGGAAGAAGCCATTGAGCGTCACGGGCCGCCGGAGATCTTCAACACGGACCAGGGCAGCCAATTTACCAGCGATGATTTTACCGACGTTCTCAAGCAACACGGCATCAGGATCAGCATGGACGGCAAGGGGCGCTGGGTCGACAATGTTTTCGTAGAGCGACTGTGGCGCAGCGTGAAGTACGAGGAGGTCTACCTGAAGGCGTACGACTGCATAGGTGCCGCACGGGCTTCCCTGGGCCGATACTTTACTTACTACAATTCGAAAAGGAGGCACCAGTCTCTTGACCGGCGCACTCCGGACAATGTGTACTATGAAGACGCTGCCAGGCTGGCGGCATGACCCGAGGATGCACTTATCCGGCTGTCCAATTTACGGGGTCCATTTCTGAGAACAGCCCCGTACTAGATACCTGCTACCCAAGATCGGGTGGATGGCACAATATCAACGGGATCTGGTGTGATGCCTATTATTGGAAGCTGGATACTCGTCATGCGGGTGTTCATGGGGCCTTTTACTCCAGCGAACCGAATCCTGATGGAAGCCTTTCGCCTCCGGGTTCTACATCAGCTTGGTCTGTTCAGGGATTCCATATGTATGAAGCTCAAGGAGCAGGTGGAATAACATGGCCGACGACAGCTTCGGACTGCAACCTGCATTTCGATCAGTTCTATTGATTTTTTTTATCTAGTGGCTACAGCAGACGGACGTGAATTTATACACTATGGAGTCAAGAATGAAAATCCATCAAAAACAGACAGCTATCGTATTACTTCTTGGATTCGTGCACTTATTCTGTTCGCAGGCCTTATCCCAAGGAAGTTCTATCGAGAGTCGATTCTCTAAATACACAAGAGTGGAAGTACCATTGACGGTACAAGACAGCGAGTACGCCGCCATACGTCCCGGAGAAGAACCAACGGTCACGATGCAAATGAGCGAAGAACAAAGGAGTGTCTTCTTTTCCGACATGAAGAGCCTCGAGGAAAAAGGGTACATCGACAAATCAACAACTCCTACTAGGCCTGATTATGTGATGGCCAAGATTCGTTCACTGGATACATCGGAAGATCGATCAGGGGAAGCTCGATACGAGAAGTTGGAGAGCACATCGAAGGTAGACGCGGGCTGGCTTCCGTTCACACCTTCACAGGTAAGCATTCAGTATATTAATGACGGTAGCTCAAAGTATGTAATGAGAGGAACATTCGGGATTGTAGTGGTCTAATAGAACCGGACACTTTAATAAGCGACAATATTGGTCGATTATTGAGGTGTCAGCATGACTCAAAAACGTACACATAAACGTTACCCGGAACCGTTCAAGGAAGAGGCCGTCGCCATGGTTCGGGAGCAGGGATATACGGTCCCAGAGGCAGCCAAGGCGCTGGGTATCAACCCGGCACTGCTGTACCGCTGGAAGGACAAACTCGATGCCCAGGCCGAAGGCCGTGCTCTGGCTGAGTCCGAGCGCGAGGAGCTCAAGCGCCTGCGCAAGGAGAATCGTAACTTACGGACAGAAAAGGAAATTTTAAAAAAGGCGTCAGCCTTCTTCGCGAAAGAAATGAAGTGAGATTTGAGTTCATCCGGGCTGAATCGGTCCAGTACCCGATTCGCACCCTGTGCCGGGTCATGCAGGTCAGCACATCGGCCTACTATGACTGGGCGAGCCGGCCAGGCAAGGTGATCGAAGCGCAGGAACTGATGCTGCGCCGGCGCATGAAAGCGCTGTTCGAGAGAAGTCGAAGCAGCCTGGGTAGTCGGGAGATGATGAAAGCTCTGCGCGGAGAAGGCTTTGTAATCGGACGCTATCGAACTCGCCACTTGATGCAGCAAATGGGGCTGAAGGTGGTTCAGCGCGTGGCGCACAAAGTGACGACCAAAAGAAAGCACGGAGATGCCGTGGCGGATAACCTGTTGAATCAGAACTTCAATCCACCGGCACCGAATCAGGTCTGGGCCGGCGACGTGACCTACTGCCGCACTGGCGAAGGCTGGATGTACCTGGCGGTGGTCATGGACCTGCATTCGCGCCGCATCGTGGGCTGGCATATCGACAAGCGCATGACGACGGCGTTGGTTACTCGAGCGTTGATCATGGCCCATACGCTCAGGCGACCGCCCAAGGGCCTGGTGTTTCACAGCGACAGAGGCTCGCAGTACACCAGCGCCAAGTACCGCCAACTGCTGCGAGGCTATGGCATGCGTGCCAGCATGGGTGACGTCGGCGCCTGCTGGGACAACGCGGTAGTGGAGCGGTTCTTTGGCAGTCTCAAGCATGATTGGCTCTACAAAGTGGTGCAGCCGACACGTGAGCATATGAAGCAAGACGTTGCCGCCTATATCCGTTACTACAATCTGGAGCGGCGTCATACAGCAGCCGGTGATCTGTCGCCGGTGGAGTACGAAAACTCGCTGAAAAAAGTGTCCGGGAATTGTTGACCAGAACAGATAAAGCAGGTTTACGAATCAACTCGCTTTGGGATTCTAATTGTGGATGAAATGCGAGGAGCGAAAAGTTCCTGGCTGTATGACGAGAATACAGAGGTCAATGGTTACCCCGCTAAGTTAGTTGTCTTCAAGCACATGAACAATACTTGGGCCACCAAGCTCATGACAGTGGTCGATGACAATGTCCTTATACTAGAATCTAATAAACGAATTACGAATGGAGATAAGGTTGAATTTCTTAAGCTTGCGGCGCAGATAATTAGTAAATGGAGTTAGAGGTTAAAGAATAAGAATTTAACCGCTCATGTAGTGGGTTACCCTATGGGTTGACGTTTATCATTAATCCGTTTTTATAACATTATTACGGATTATTAAAGGGCCCCTATCATGCCGAAATCAGGCCAGGCACGTGTCCCTAGCACCGCAGAATGGCAACGGGTCTTCGAGGTTATCCAGGAGCATCGCCATCCGGAAAAGAATACCGCGATCATGCAGATCAGCGCGAAACTCGGGTTGCGCGCCCAAGAGATCGCCCTGCTCCAGATCAAGGAGGTCGCGCGCCTTAAAAAATCCCCGCCCGGGTTTACCCTGTATAAAGTGATGTCACTGCCCGCGGCCTACACCAAGGGCGCTAACGCCATGGGCCGCTCGACTCCTCAGTACAACCGGCGAACCGTGAGCTTCTCCGTAGAGGCATTTGACCAGGTTGTCGCACAGATCGTCGATCTGGCAAACGCCGGTGTCGATGTTAACCCCAAGCGCTTTTATCCTGCGGTCAAGAAACGCTCGGGGCAATCGCGGGACTTACCGCTTGTGGACGAGGATCTGAGGGAAGCACTGACGACCTACCTGGCTTTACGAATCGACAAGAATCCAGGCGCCAAGGCCTCGGATCCTCTTTTCATCACCCAGAAAGGTGTCCCCTACTCCCCGAATACCCTGCAGGAACACATGGCGCTGATTCTAAGGGACTGGGCCGGCATCGAAAAAGCCAGTTCTCATAGCGGCCGACGCTCCGTGATCACGGACATCATCCACAAACAAAAGAAATCGTTAAAAGTGGCCCAGAAAGTCGCTGGTCATAAATCAGCCAGTACAACGGTGATTTATGACGAGCCCCCAGAAGAAGCTATCAGCGATGCGTTGAAAAATCTGTCGTAGCTGCATCTAGCCTTCAGTATTCTGCGTTTGCATACATATCGGCTAAATGGTGCTGATGCTCCAACCATGAATCAAAAGCATCATCGTCGTCGACTACCGCGAGAAGCTCGCTCAAACTTTTTTGTGTTGATCGAAAGTAATATTCAGCCCACTGCATGTGTACTTCCAAGCTACAGAAGATGTGGTCACTAAATCACCAGTATAAATACAACACGAAATGCGGACATAATTATCGCGTAAATAGGCGCTTCAACCACGTCCAGAATACGGCCCACCTGCTGCCGGGAGCAAGATTTTCACCGTAATGTGACTGCTTGGCGAGTTGATCGTGCTCCCGACCGGCCCTGATCCGCTTTTTGGACCATTGCTCCGCCCAGTGAATGTGGCCACGGTCGATCCAGTAATGGGACTGACACGGAAAGCTCCAGTTGCCGATGGACGGGCGGACACAGACCTCCCCGTCCTGAACGGTGACCCGCCAGTCAGTCGGCCCGAGCGGCGTGACTACCTCCTGGCCGCATCCACAGCAGCATTTGTGGACGGCGGTGCTGTATTCTTCGGATATGTAGAGAAAACCATCCTGGACTATGTCCGGAATGGTCTCCACATATTGATGCCGCATGACTTCTATTTTTTTCATTATTCTTCTTCATTCGTTACGTGGTTGCCGTCCAGCGTGTAGGTCGTAAAGTGCTCACCTTCGAGGTCGGCGTAGAACCCGAAATATTTCTTGAACCGGATTACGGCCTGCACCGCATTGAAGGCGTTCAGATCGGCGACCTGGATGTTGCTGGAGTATTCATCATCGAGCTTACCGTCGGTAAAGGGAATCCGCCCGTTCTCCCAAACATGACCGCGCTGTTCCGGCGTGCTCGTCGTCACGCGCAGAATGCCGCGAAGACCGTCATCGGAGTTCTCGATCCCCATGCCGGTGTCGATGAAGGGTATGCCAAACTCCTCCAGCTTCTGCACGATAATCTTTTCCGCGGGATTGCCGTCCATACACAGGAATACGAAGTCAAAGGCCTCCAGCTCATCCACGTTGGACGCATCGAGATAGACGGGGTGGGGGATAATCCCCCGATGCATGGGCTCGTAGCGCCGCTGGAAGTAGTGCACCTTCCGCAGCCGCTCCCGCAGCTCCTCCAGGGTCGCGGCACCAGGAGCACGAAAGGCATTGTGCTGGAGAAACCAGTCACCGTCATACAGGTGGATCTCGCGTACGGGGGTCTTGGCTAGAAAATCGAGCACGTATGATCCTGTACCGCCGAGCCCGGCGATGCCCACCCTCGCGAGCTCCAGCTTCCTGGCGTGGACATTGATGCCCACCCGGCTGGTCGCGTTGTCGATATAGTTGAAGGGCGAGTCCGCATCACTGTTTTCGATGACGCGGAAGGTCTGGGCGGTGACGTTGGGGTCAACCTGCTCTGCATGAACTGAGATCATCGCCGCGTATGTGGTCATTTTGTGATGGTAGTCGTCGTACTTGTCCTTCGGCTTCGGCTTACACGAGAAGCTGCGCTCGATTATTACCCCCTCCGCGATCTGCTGACGGCTCACACTATGATCCAGTTGCGGTAGCTTTTTCCCATGCCGGTCGCAGGGGTGGTCACCCACAAACAAGGCGACATGTGTATTCGGCTGCACCGTCCTGTCGCCGGACAAGTCGAGCACCGAGACGAGCTTGCCCCGCTTCACCTTGCCCTGCCCGTCGACATAGGGAATGTTGTGGATGACCAGGTGGCCTGCGACGATTTCAACCTCGAAACCGTCGTCGACTAGCTGCTTGAGGTCAGGACTATGACTTATCAGTTGCTGTGACATTAAAGACCATGCCCTCCTTCGGTTTCACGGAGCCGCCCTCCGCCAGGGTGCCTTCGGGTTTGGCGCCCTGCCCCTTGCGGAAGGTGATCGTGATGCAGATGAATTCGCCTTGGGGAGGGTTTTCAAATGCCAGCGCAATCAGCTCGGCGAAGGTCAGGTCATCATGTTTCGGGACTTCCTTCGGACGGCCATTGACGACGACGGTGACCGTCTTGTCTTTGCCCTTTCCGTCATCGTCCTGCTTATGGTCTTTTTCCAGTACGTCGCTCATATCCGGCTCCTACTTTTCCTTCCTGACGCCCTTGAACGGGGTCTTAGAGGACGTCTTCACGTCCATGAATTTCCCGGTGTCGGCATCGCGTTTCACGTAATGGCCGGACGGTGTTTTCGTCTGCGACCTGCTCTTGACGGCACCCTTACGGTGACCGTCTCCAGTTGGGGGGTTTTTAGCCATGTGGCCTCCTATCTGTTAAAGTTAACCTGCTTAACCAGAATGTATTAAAAAAGGCGGTTACGCCTGATTTCCCTAGAATGTATCAGAGATTTCTGGTTAACACAATCGGATTGATCAGATTTACTTGATAGCGTGGTAGACGAACTCTAGCCCGCCGGACTTGGCAGTCTCCTTCGCGCCCGTCACTAGGCCCATGGAGAGGAGCTTCTTCAGCTTACCACTGGCGTTTTGAGCGGTGATCCCAAAATGTTGCGCGACCGCGGCGGTGGTCACCTCTCCCCGGTCCATGACATATTCGAGCAACTTCTCGGTGCTGGCGCTGAGCTCGGGACCGATGACCTCATACTCTTTGGGGCCAAGATGGACGATGACTGCCTGGCTCTTCGCCTTGGCGGCATAGTCCCAATTGTCCATGAGGTCTTTCGAAGCGAAGCCGGACAGGAAGAAGGCTTTCTCTCCACTGTACATCTTGATAAGGGAAACGACACTTTCACGCGGAAAGGACGCGTCTGTCGCGCTGATACCATCGAGCGAGATTTCAAAGAGGGAGGCTTCCGGGAACTTGTCGACTTCTTCCAGAAGCTTCTGGAAGACCTCTTTCCCGAGGGTATTTCCTGACAAAAACGGCTTTTTACCGGTAAGGGCGGCGAGGGAGATCATGGTTTTGTTCTGCTTCATCCCCTTAAATATAGGAGACCATACTACATCACGCAAGAAAGAAGTCAAAGCAGATGTGAGTTCCCAACAGCTTCCTGAGACCTGTCTCTCGCTTTATGTCTACAAGCGCGCCGTTTTCATAGAGGAGCTTGAGACAGAAGTTCTCCTGCCGCACGGAGAACAATACATTGAATTTAACGGCCTGTTCCCTGCTGCTCTTGAAGCCCAATCCATTTGCGCCGCCAGATCGACTAATCTCGCCTTTGCTCATCACTTCGGCAACCAGCCCCATATCGGACTCGAGAGAGGACTGGCCGAACTGAGTAAATAAGTGCGGGTAATGCTCCCTGAGAGAAGGCCGCAGGGTCGACGCGATACCGATGCCGCTATCGGAGATAACAGTCTGGATATGCTCGCGATTGCCCTGATACCTTTGCAGACCTGCAAATCCCGGGATCGGGGTTTCACTGTGCTCGGCGACATTTTTGATCAGCTCGCTGAAGACCGTATAGGCCGCCGTCAGATAATCACTCGTGGTTCTGGCGACAAACTTTTCCGTGAGTTGATTGATCAGCTCGTCATTCTCGATGTCGGGGTCAACACAGCCAAACTCTACAAGTGTGTCACTATTCCCCCTGTGACGGACTGCGGCGGACTCGGAAGGCCGCTCGGGAAGAACCACGACGTCAGGAGCCAGATTGTCGAAAAAACCGGCCCGATCAAGATAGGTGAAGGTAGAGTCTGCCGCACTGAAATCTAGCTCGACCTCCCTGCCCTGGTGGGCACACTGATTGGCAAGAGAGAGTAAGCGCGCCGTGCAATCGATCATCGGCTTGCAGCGATTTGTAAAGACAACCCTCACCAAACTGCCCGGAGACGAATCCATATCGTCCGCGCGCAAGAGCCTTGATTCAAAATCATCGGCGGTGAGCCACTTTCCGGGAAGCGTAATTTCTATTTCGTTTGCCCCAATAGAACTCCAGCAATAGTCGTCATCCTTGACGTACCTGTCCGTGTTCTGGTGCAAGAACGTGTTCACCTCTTTCCTTGTCACGCCAAGCCTTTTGGCAATTTCCTTTGCCTTCAAGCCAGGCGTTCGCGTCAGAATAAAGTCGATTTCCCTTCTCATACGGATCCATATTATTCATTCAAAAGTAATTCTGACATCCCGTCTAGGTTAGCCTTCACCTTCTCCCAGTCCGGCATGGCCCGGATCAACAGCTGGTAGAACTGTACACTGTGATTGTGCTCTATCAGGTGGCACAGCTCGTGAATGATGACGTAATCGATGCAGCGGGTAGGCGCTTTCACTAGCTGGGGATTCAATGCAATACGTCCATTGGGCGAGCAGCTACCCCACTGTGTTTTCATCGGTCGAATTGACAGGGGCGGAGTCTCCTTGATCCAGGGCAGTCGCTCTGCGACTGACTCTAACCGGCGGGATAGGACGATCTTCGCACGGTTCTGGTACCAGCTATCCAGTGCGGCTTTCACGGTCTTTATGTTCGGCGACGCGAGGTCGATGCAGATCCTTCCCCGCAGCAGCTTCACTGGCTCCTGCTCGTTGCTCTGTGTCACCTTCAGGATGTACCGACGGCCCAGATAAAATACGGTTTCGCCACTGACATATTCCCGTTCCAGAACCTCGGCGGTTCGGGCCTCGATGTCGCGCAGATGTTTACTGACCCACTGGGCGCGTTTCAGCAACGCCTGCTTTGCCTCAGACAGGGTGGTCTCCGGCGGTGTTTCCACCTCTACCAGTCCGTTGGGATGGACGTGGATACGCGCCTTGCGGATACCCGTGGGCGGCCGATTGGTGCGCTGGCGCCAGAGGAACGCCAAGCGCCGTCCGCCATACTGCACGCTGTGCGTTGATTCCAGCGTCGCGATATCAGTCATGATTCAGGCCCACACGGACGATGTGCACAATCTGGTCGAGCAGCTCATTGGCTTTGTCTAGGCCAAACCTCTGGAACAACGTGGGCAACAGAGCCTTGCGGATACCCTTGTCCACCCCTGTGGGATTCAGGGTGTTCTGGGCGACGACTGTTTGTACCGTCTCGTCGACCTGACGCGCCAAGCTGATCAGGGTCTCTGGATCGTCGGCCATACCGGCATCCACAGCCTCGTCACCTGCGACCAGCCGGAAGAGCCCGAAGTACGCCTTGGCGTGGCGATTATCTGCCAGCTCGTCGGGAATGCCTGGTGTCTTGCGGGCCCTCACCTCCTCCTCGAAACCCTGAAACAGGGCGTACTGCTTAGTCGGGTGATCGAACAGAGCCTCGGCTTCCTCGATGGCCTTTTTCAGCAGCTCGGAAAACACCTTCTTGGCGTAGGGGTCGTCCTCGAGATCCTGCTCGACGGTTTTCCGGGTACGGGTACGAATAGTGTCAGCCTCGTTGCGGGTCTTTTCCTCGTCCCAGCTCTCTGGATCCCCGCCCAGTCTGGAGACATCGTAAGTACCCTCCCCCTGTGTGATCTCCACACCCACCACGTCGCGATCGACCAGTTTTCGGATCTGCTTCTCGTAAGCGCTGTAGTCCACCGTCTCCTGGGCATCCTGCCGGGCAATCTTGCGCAGCTCGACGAACCACTTCAGGTCGCGCTTGTAGGTATCGACCATTTCCTCGGTGAAGGACTTGTCCTCGAAAAACGATCGAGAGGAACGGGCCACCTGCAGACACATGCCAAACTCCGTGAGTGCAGCATAGAAGTTCTCGCGGACTTCCTGCCGGGTGTCGTACTCGACTCCGTCTGGATCGGAGGCATATTTCGGCATCAGGACCTTGCGATAGGCCTCCACATCCTGGCGGTTCTTCACCTCACTGAAAAACGCCCAGACCCGTTTATGCAGCTGCGGTAGTTGCTTGTATTCGGTCGCCACGTTGGCATACAGGCCATCGATGTCATCGATATCGAACCCGCCCTGGGTATGCTCTTCCAGGTTCCGGTAGGTCTCTATAGCGGTGTCCAGTTCCTTGAGGATGCCGCGGTAGTCGATCAACAGGCCGAAAGCCTTTTCCTCGTGGAGTCGGTTCACCCGGGCGATAGCCTGAATCAGGTTGTGGCCCTTGAGTGGCTTGTCGATATACAGCACGGCATTGCGTGGCTCGTCGAATCCGGTGAGCAGCTTGTCTACTACGATCAGGAGGTCCGGGTCCCCGTCCATACCGAAGTGTTCGATGGTGTCCCGCTCATACTCATAGGGATCACCCGGCATGTTGTCCTTCCACCACCGCTGTACCTCGGGCAGTTCGGCTTCATCCACCTCACTGTGGCCCTCGCGGGTATCCGGTGGGGAGATCACGATGCGCGATGACACCAAGCCGGTTTCATCCAGGAAACGCTTGTAGCGGATGGCAGACAGTTTGCTGTCGCAAGCCACTTGGCCCTTGAGGGGTTTGTCCAGCTTCTTGAAATTCTCACTGAAATGCAGAGCAATATCCCAGGCGATCAGGCGAATGCGGTTCTCGGCACCGTAAACGGCGCCACGTTTGGTGTACTTGCGCTTAAGATCCGCCTTCTGATCATCAGTCAAGCCACGGGTGATAGTCTCGAACCACTTGTCGATGGCCTGCTGATTCACATCCAGTGCGGGGCGACGCTCCTCGTACAGCAGTGGCGCCACGGTGCCATCATCCACTGCGCGGCGCATGGTGTAGGCATGGACAATGGGACCGAAGGTCTCCTCCGTTTCCCGCCGGTCCTTTCTCATCAGCGGCGTGCCGGTAAAGGCGATATAGGCGGCGTTGGGCAAGGCCTTGCGCATACGCTGGTGGTTCTCACCGCCATGGCTGCGATGTCCTTCGTCCACCAGCACCAGGAGATTCTCACTGGGGTTGTGGCAGGCCTTCATCTTGATAGCGGACAGGAATTTCTGTACTAGGGTAAAGATAACCCGCTGCTCGCCGTGGCCGATCTGGTTGGCCAGATCCTTGCCGGAGCCCATGCGGGCCTGGCCGGCCTCACCGCTACTGGCTGAGGTCAGACCGAGAGCGCCCGCAGCGGCGAAAGTTCGGGACAGTTGCTTCTCCAGATCCACCCTATCTGTGACCACGATCACCCGGCACTGGCGCAGGGAATCGTGGAGTACCAGTAACTTGCTCAGGAAAACCATGGTGAATGACTTGCCAGACCCAGTGGTATGCCAGATCACCCCACCCTTTCGTGCCCCCTTGTCGTCCACGCCGGTAATCTGGCGTAACAGGGCCTCGATACCGAAGAATTGCTGGTAACGGACAATAACCTTGTCGTGCTTGTAATACAGGATGTAAAAGCGCAGCAGAGACAACAGCCGCTGGGGGCTAAGGACGCCGATCAGCAGCTCATCCTGCTCGGTGGGCAACACCGGGTTGGCCCAGAGCTGCTCAAAATATTGGCGCACTTTGGTGGGCTTATCGGCAAACAGCGCGGCGATTTGTTCAGGGCTCAATGGCCGGTTCTTGATGGCCTCGCGCTCGGTTTCGCTGATTTCCTCCTCTTCCCACTTGGACCAGAATTTGCGCGGTGTCTTGGTGGTGCCATAACGCCCTTCAGTCTGGCTGACAGCCACCAACACCTGGGCGAAAGCGAACAGGTAGGGAATCTCCTGCACACCCTGGTTGCGGATCATCTGGCTGACGCTTTCGTCGATCATGGACTTGTTAGGGTTCCCGGAGGCTGCCCGTTTGGCCTCGATGACTACTACCGGGATGCCATTCAGGAAGCCCGCTAAGTCCGGGCGGCGGTGCCCGGTCGCTGCTGCATTCTGGACCTCCAGTTCCTCGGTGACGATGAAGCTGTTCTGTTCAATGTCGTGCCAGTTTACCAGTGGAACGGTAGTCGCGTGGCGCTTACCATCCGGCATGAACTCGTTGACGGTGATACCCAGGGTGAGGATGTCGTGCACCGCCTCATTGGCGGGCATCAAACCCTCGGCCAGACCGGGTGACGCCAGTGTTGTAAGGATCTGCTGGATACCCTCGTTGGACAGCGGATAACTCTTGCCCTTGTACTCGAAGCGGTGCTGACGCAGAAACTCAATAAGCACTGGACGCAACAGTACCTCACGGGTGGAGTTGTCGCGCAGTTTCAGCACCTCAATTGGCGATCGGTACTCCCATCCCAGGCGCACCAGCATCGCCAGTGCCGGGATGTGAGAGGCGTAGAGTTCGCTAGTCTTAGGGGTGTATGTGTTCATGGGCTTGGCTTCACTTTCCGGCTGGTAACCGCCTCATGCGGTGGTTGCTTCGGCCTCTTCTTCAATTATGACGCGGCGCTTGCCGGTCAGAAGTTGTTGTATGAGAGCCTCTCTCTCTTCCTTCAATAACCTGATTTTCAATTTCAGTCCTGCAATATGTTCATCCAACGTGAGAAGACACTGAGATATTGCATCTTGCTCAGCACGGCTCTTGGGCATTCTTATCTTCAATTTTTTCGACCCTTTTACATCCAAATGAAGCACAGTAGAGCCACTAGCTCGTGCTCTCATAAAATTTCTAGACGAACGCAACTTGAGTGCGTAGTACAAGAAGTTTGATGAAACACCAGGATTTACTTCTAACTTCACCATATCCATAGAAATGGCGACTTTCGGTACTCCAAGTTCTGGAACGATTAAAGGAGCGCCAACTATTTCGGCTCCTCTCGTAATATCGGTTACCGCAAAAACTATATCTCCCTTCTCGACCAGATATTTCTCATCGACTTCTACTTTGAGATATTTCATTCCACGTGGGCTGTATCCACCGCCTCTTTGGAGCGACTTCAGTGTGAGAAATCCAATATCCGTAGGGCTATCCGAGTAGTCCTCAGACTTGTATGTGTATCCCTTTATATAGCTCGACAGCGTTGATAGTCGTTTCTCGACCCACTCGCCATCAAAACCGGGTAATCGCGTACCTCCTGTCAGTAACCGCTGCATCATGGCTTTTTTTCGCCGCTCGCTATTTACAAGGAGATTCTCAGTGACGGTAATCGCTTCATCCCAAGTGGAGAGTAATCTGGCGATTCTTTTCTGCTCATACAGAGGGGGAATATTGAACTTCCATTTAAACCAACTCTCTAGCTTGAAAATCATCTTCTCTACATGCACGCCAATACTTGAGTGAAAACATGTTTGTTGGAAGTAAAGAGTAGCCGACAGATATTTTATGTACGGTAAGTGAAAATTTTCTTTCCCACGAAAAACGCAATACTCGTTAGATACAATGGATCCAGCTAATTCTTCCGGCACAATGCCACAAGCACCATGAACAATCTGTCGCTTTGATATTAAAAAATCTCCTTCCTCAATATAAAACTGAGTTTTTACCGAAATATCTTTATTGGACAGCCACTCTCTTTGTACTACTCCGCCTCTAGATCGCTTAACTGTAACTAATCTATATTTCTGGCCATCCTTTAAATTTGCTCGCCTAGCTACCGGCTCGAGATAGGCGTTTAGTGCAGCACACTTCCAGCCCTTTGGAAGAGGTTCTAATATCGGTTTGCCTGCCTTAATACTGCCAGGGTATCGAACATCAAGAGCCATAACCTAACTCCTTAAGATACCTGTCCATCTCATTTTCCAGTGCTTCCAGCTTTGCCTTTAGTTGCTTGCGCTCTTTCTGTACAGCAATCAGATCGATTTCTTCTTCCTCCTCGAAGGTATCCACATAACGTGGGATGTTCAGGTTGAAGTCGTTCTCCTTGATTTCTTCCAGGCTGGCGACATGGGCGTATTTGTCGACATCCTTTCTTGCCTGGTAGGTCTCGATGACCTTCCTGATATTGTCTTCTGACAGGGCATTCTGGTTCTTGCCCGCCTGGTACTCACGGCTCGCGTCGATGAACAGTACGTTGTTGTCTTTCTTGTCCTGCCGAAAGACCAGGATAGCGGCTGGGATACCGGTGCCGTAGAACAGTTTCTCTGGCAGCCCTATGACGGCGTCCAGCAGGTTTTCCTCGATCAGCTTCTGGCGGATCTTGCCTTCCGACGACCCCCGGAACAGCACCCCATGGGGGACCACCACACCCATGCGGCCTGTACCCGGTTTCAGGGTTTCCACCATGTGGGAAATAAACGCGTAGTCGCCCTTGGTCTTTGGGGGAATACCCCGACGGAAGCGTCCGTGCGGGTCGTCACTAGCGGTACCGTGTCCCCACTTGTCCAGGGAGAACGGCGGATTGGCCGCCACGATATCGAACAGCTTAAGTCTGCCGTCCTTGTCCAGCAGTTTGGGATTCCGAATGGTATCGCCCCACTCAATACGGTGGTTATCCACGCCATGCAGGAACATGTTCATCTTGGCCAGCGCCCAGGTGCTTCCGATAGCTTCCTGTCCGTAGAGTGCGAAGCGTTTGGAGCCGTCGAAGGCGTTCTTGATCTGGTTGGCGCATTTCAGAAGCAGTGAGCCAGAGCCACAAGCGGGGTCACAGATTTCATCCCCTTCCTTCGGTGTCAGCAGCTCGGCAATGAGTTCGGAGACTTCCGGCGGGGTATAGAACTCACCGGCTTTCTTGCCGGAGCTGGCGGCAAACTGCTTGATCAAGAACTCGTAGGCGTTGCCTATGATGTCCAGGCGCCCGATGCGGCTCGGCCGCAGATTGAGCTCCGGGCGGTGAAAATCCTCCAGCAGGGCTTTCAGGATTTCATTTTTCTGCTTCTCGTCGCCCAGCTTGTTGGAGTTGAAACTAATGTCCTGAAACACATCGCTGAGTTTCTGGATATTGGTTTCCTCGATGGCGTGCAATGCCTTGTCGATACGCTCACCGTTGCCCGGCTCGTGCCGGCGCTCATAAAGAGCATAGAAGTTGGCGTCCGGCGGCAATACAAACCGCTCGTTCTTCATCAGTTCCTGGATCAGCTCCGGGTGGTCGCCATGCTCGGCTTGGTATTGCTCCCAGTGGTCCTGCCACACATCGGACAAGTACTTCACGAACAGCATAGTGAGGACGAAGTCCTTGTAGATGCTGGGATCTACCGTACCGCGGAAGGTATCGCAGGCGCGCCATACGGCCTGGTTGATTGCCTGCTGGTCTACTTTATCGGTCATCTCTACTTCCTATCTGTTCTATTTATGAACCTGTTGAATCAAATCCCGCGCGACCAGCATTAACTGCTGCTCGCGATTACGGATGAGTTGTTCAGTGAACTGCTTTTCCCGGCGCGCTGCTGCCATTAGATCGACGATCAATTGTTGCCGCTCCAGGCTTGGCACCGGTACGGGCAACGCTTCCAATACGGCGCGCCGGATACTGGTGATGACAGAACCCTCCGCCGACCGGGCAAAATAGCGTTGTGCAGGGGCTTCGTTGAAGTACCAGGCGAGATAGGCTGGGAGCACTCGCTGATCAAGGGTCCGCAGCAGATAAAAATGGGGGGCGCACACGGCCTGGCCGGGCGTCTGGTCGACATGGACAGCGACGTTCCGGTTGCCGCGGGCCGTGAAGAGCACGTCACCGGTTTGTAGCCAGTCGGGCTGCTTACGCCCCGGCAAACTTGTCCTGACCAGGTCGTCCCAATCAATACCACGCTCAGGATCGGCGTTCTTGATCTGAACTACGGCCACCTCGCCGTTACGCACTTCTTCAACCGCGCCACGGAAGGGGTAGCCAAGGCGAGCCATGGCCACATCTTTTAATTTTTCAATTTTTACTGCTTCATCTCGCATGATGCAGATACTAGACTAGAGCTCCAGCTTGTCAACTATTTTTTTGCATCATCCGAAATGAAGCACTTAAAAAGATTGTGCATAAGCCCAACAAAGCGGACACCAAACCGGACTTTTATGCACTACACTATTCCGTGTTAAATTTCTTAACTTTATGTTATTTATAGAAATATGAGCCAAGACAAAGCGGACATTGAAACGGACATACAAGCGCCCCTGGATCACGGTGAGGATATTGCCGCCATGGAGCCCCTACAGGTCAGCGACGCCGCCCCTCGTCGGGAAGCCCTTACGGAGCTCGCCGTGGAACTCGCCGCCAAATCAGCGGGCTTCAGTCGCAGCCTGCCGGACGGGGTCGTCAGTGCCTTGGCCGACCTGGTCCGGGCCATGAACTGCTATTACTCGAACCTGATCGAGGGTCATGATACCCACCCGGTCGATATCGAGCGGGCCATGCAGAACGACTACAGTGACGAGCCACGCAAGCGCGACCTCCAGCTCGAGGCCCGCGCGCACGTGACAGTCCAGCAATGGATCGATGAGGGCGGACTCGCTGGCCGCGCCACCACCATCGAGGGGGTTTGCGAAATCCATCGCCGGTTTGGCGAAGCGCTGCCGGAAGAGCTGCTCTGGATCGAAGATCCACAGACTGGTGAGCGCATTCGCATGACCCCAGGCGAGCTCCGGGGCCGCGACGTAATTGTCGGCAACCATGTCGCCATCAGCGCAGGCGCCCTGCCCCGCTTCCTCCGTCGTTTCGAGCAGGTCTATAGCCGTCTCGGTAACGCGCAGACGATTGTCTCAACGGCCGCCGCGCACCACCGATTCCTCTGGATTCACCCCTTCCTCGACGGAAATGGGCGGGTTGCACGACTAATGTCCTACGCCATGCTGAGGGAGGCGCTCGACACTGGCGGTATCTGGTCGATCGCGCGGGGTCTGGCCCGACAAGAGGCGCGCTATAAACAGCACCTGGTCGCTTGCGACCAACCTCGCCGTGGCGATCTGGATGGCCGCGGGAGTCGCAGCGAAGCCGCACTGGCGGAATTCACCGAATTTTTCCTGCAGACGTGTATCGACCAGGTGGCTTTCATGGAGCAGCTCGTTCAGCCCAACAGGTTGCGTGAGCGCATCCGGCTCTGGGTCGAGGAAGAGGTGCGCTTGGGCGGTTTACCGTCACAGGCAGGCAATGTGTTGGAAGCAGTCCTTTATCGGGGTGACCTTCCCCGGGGTGATGTCCCCAGTATCGTTGGCACCGGTGGCCGTCAATCACAACGGATTGTCTCAGCGCTCCTGAAAGCTGACGTATTGCAGTCATCCAGCTCCCGCGCGCCATTACGGATCGCCTTTCCGGCACGGCTGGCCGGCCGCTGGATGCCCGGGCTGTTCCCCGAAGCGGCTAATTGAAGGCTGTGCATAATTTGCGGGAACGCAACGGGCTACAAGAACGTACCTCGCTCACAACAAATTGGAGGTGAAATCCACGCGCAGACTTATCAAGTCACCGAGCCGACCAGTGTTGAAGCGATAGATACTACAATCGCAGCTAAGGCAACCCAAAATGCCTTAGTCGCACTCTTTTGAGCCGCTTCAGCAGATTCCAGTGAATGCTTGAACTCACAGTACTGAAGATAATTAAAATAGGCTTCTGGACTCAGCACCCAATCTTGTAACTCGCGCCGATTCTCTACGAGCCCTTCGATTGTGTCCTGTTCGGCATTCAGGACAAAAATACTTCGACGGATGAACTGAAACTCCTTTTGAGAGACTCCAGTTGCTTCACACACCTCCAACATCGAGAATGTCTTTTGTTCGAGCGCATACTCTATCAGCGCAATATACTTGTGTTTGTCCATGAGCGCCTTCACGTTACCTCCATATCGGGGCCAATAATAGCGGCGATTTGATAACTCTGAAACTGATCGGGGCGCGACGGCTACCGGGGTAGGCAAGCAATAAACGGATGTCGGGGATTACCTACATGGAAGTCAGTACAAATACCAACGAAAGAATTCGGCTATATCATTTCATCAGCAAAAAATGGGCACTACTCGATCTCCAACGCAGGCGCTTGAAAATATCCCGTCTTTTGGATCTGAATGATCCATTTGAATTTTCCAGTCTGAATATGGCTGACCCCGATTTCCGTAAATCAGTGCGAGATTCGATCCGTGACATTGCAACTGAAGCCGGGATGATATGTTTCAGTGAAAACTGGAATAGCCCAGTGCAGTGGGCTCATTACGGCGATCGACATAGAGGGCTCTGCCTAGGGTTTTCCATCTCTCGCGACCTGGCGAAGAAGGTGAACTATGTCAAGGAGCGTGAAATCCTTTTTGGCTCACTCACCCAACCAATGATCATGAAGTTAATGACTACGAAGTATATAGAATGGGCCTACGAGAAGGAGTACCGCCTCTTCCTTGAACTCAAGGAGCGGGAAAGCGACGGCAATTATTACGTTGATTTCGGCCCCGATCTCCAGTTAGAGGAGGTTATTGTAGGAGCGAACTGCAACGTTGGCCGGGAGGAACTGAGAATGAGCCTCGGAGAGGGGAACGAATCTGTAAGCGTGTGGAAGGTGCGGCCTGCATTTAAGAGCTTCAATATGACTCGAAAACTGGACTGGGCGTTTTAAGCGGAGTAACGCATGGAAGCCGATCAGGAGAGCGAAGCCGCCAGCGCCAATATTGAGCGGCTAGTGACACAGATGCCCGCCAGCTTGGCTGAAAGAGAGGCAAAGTTTTCCAGCCAGCTTATCCGAGCCAAATTGAATCCGGCGAAAAAACTCGAACGACTGTACTCGTTCATGAACGAGTTGTACTCGCATATTTTGAAGTACACACCCTGCAGGAAGGGCTGCAATGCATGCTGCCACTATAAAGTTTCGGTGAGTGACATCGAGATTGCCCACATAGAAGCCCATATAAAGAGGAGGCGGAACAAGAAATTCTTACCGAAATCCGAGTTCCACGGGACTCCATGCCCGTTCCTTCATCAGGGAAGCTGCTCAATTTACGAGGCCAGACCCCTAGTCTGCCGACGACACGTTACCCTCACCAGCACCAGCTACTGGTGCGACCCCAAGGTAAGTTTCGATGAATCATTCCCAATGATTCAAATTTCTAGTGTGGATGAGGCTTTTGAACACATTCGCAAGACATCAAATTCAGTGGAGACATACGACATACGTCAAGTCTTTGGCGATTAGCGCGGTTACTATGCCACTTTCCTCGCTAACGGAGATAATACGCCCAGCGCTCCCGAATCTCTCCTTCAGTTGGCCTTTCTTCAATCCGGAATTCCGGCAATCGCCCATCTGTGTAGACGTAGAGATAACCCCAGTCGTATTCCTCCAGCTTCGAGTTTTCACGGATCCCTGTCGCCGGCCAGGCACACTTCTCGTAATTCGAGGTCTTTTTGATCAACGCATCGCCCTCCGAGGGTGCTACGCCTTAGATGAGGCCCTGGCTGGTTTTCCCCGACTATCTTTGCGGGTCTCTCGACAGCCGTCGCGATAATTGGAGCATCCCCAAAAAAACCCGTGTTTGCCTTTGATCCGGCGTAGCTGA
The DNA here is from genome assembly GCF_003719295.1 of Haliea alexandrii. Taxonomy (GTDB): domain Bacteria; phylum Pseudomonadota; class Gammaproteobacteria; order Pseudomonadales; family Halieaceae; genus Haliea; species Haliea alexandrii. The sequence goes on along the minus strand of NZ_RFLW01000006.1, from coordinate 125,142 downwards.
CCGTTGCAGCCTTCGCGAGCGCAGGGGTGAGTAGTGGCAGTCTTCGCACCTTTTCCCGATGTGCGCTTCCGGGGCGTTTTCCGGGGTGGTGGGCGGTTGCCCTTCAGCGCCTCCGGGACCACCAATCCACCGGCACCCTGTTCCACCAGGCCTTCCACGCGCCCCTGGATGCTGCTCATAAAATGAGCAAGTGTCTCGTCGCCTTCCACGATCTGGTTCAGATTGAGCTCCCACAACGCCGTCATGTCGGGGAGCGTCACGAACTCGGGCAGTGCATCAATCAGCGCCTTGCCCAGATCCGTGGAGACTACCGTCTTGCGCTGCTTCTCGAGATACTCCCGTTTGAAGAGCGTCTCAAGTATCGTTGCTTGTGTGGCCGGCGTACCAAGGCCGTCCGTTTCCCGCAGCACCTTTCTGATCAACGGATCCTCCACAAACCGGGCTACCCCGGTCATAGCGTCCAGTAGTGTCGCTTCGGTAAAGGGCTTCGGTGGCGAGGTCATCTTTTCCTGCAGGTGTGCGTCGGTCACCTCGATGCGCTGCCCCGGTTTCAGGGTAGGCAGCGGCGCTCCGCCCTCCTCCGGGTCATCGGTTGCCTTTTCAGCTACGTCTACGACCGCCAGCGCGTGTCGCCAGGCATACCAGCCCGCATCGACCTCCAGGGCCTGCTTCGCCTGCAGCCTCTCATCGCCGACCGAGGTCGGCACTACGATGTCGACCGCGGTTTTCTGCAATTCCCGGGGCGGAAGAAACTGCAGCAGGTAGCGGTGCGCCACCAGGCTGTAGATGAAGTGTTCATCGGGTGACAGGTTTGCTGACGACAAGGCGCGCGTGGTCGGGATAATTGCATGGTGGGCCGTCACCTTACTGTCGTTCCAGCAGCGGCCATGCCGGGTCAGATCCACCGCATCCGTCAGAGGCGCCAAGTGATGGTCCCGGCCCAGGGTCCGGGCGATCGCTTCGCGTACCTCACTGGCCTCAGCGTGGTGGTCCTGGGGCAGGTAGGGACAATCCGAGCGCGGGTAGGTCAGCAGTTGGTGCTTTTCATAGAGAGACTGGGCCAAATCGAGGGTTCGCCGGGGAGAGAGACCCTTCAGCTTGGCGGCCAGTTTCTGCAATTCGGGCAGGGAGAACGGCAAGGGCGGTGGAATTTTCTCCGGCTTGCGAGCGAATGCCATGACCTGGCCCGCCTGTCCGGTCAGTGCGGTTGCAACGGATTGCGCATAGGCCTTGTCGATCACACGCCCGTCGGGGTCAAGGTAGGGTTCTGCTCGCTCGCCGGGTCTCCACTGGGCGGTGAAATCGGCGCCATCGGCCGTCACACTGGCCTCTACCGCATAGAACGGGTGCGCCTGAAAATCGGCGATCTCGCGGTCCCGACGCACGACCAGGCCCAACACCGGGGTCTGCACCCGACCGACACTCAGCACACCGGAAAGACCCGCGCTCCGTCCCTTCAGGGTGTAGAGTCTCGTCAAATTGAGTCCGTAGAGCCAATCCGCCCGTGCGCGGCCCACCGCGGCATCACGCAAACCGCGGTACTGGGCGTTGTCCGGCATCGCGCGCAAGGCCTTGCGCACCGCCGGCGGATTCAGGTCACTGATCAGGACGCGCTTAACCGGGGTGTTGCCGATGCCAATCTGCTCGAGTACCGCATCGACAACCCACTGCCCTTCCCGATCCGGATCCCCAGCATGAACAATCACTGTGGCCTGTTTCACATAGCGCTTGATGGTGTTGTAGAGCTCGCGGGCCTTCGGGGCCAGCTTGAGCCGCCAATCATCGGGGACAATGGGCAGGTGCTCGAGTGCCCACTTCTCGTGGGCGGGGTTGTAGTCCTCCGGCATGCACTGGGCCAGAAGATGACCGGCGCACCAGACCACCACGTTACCCTCGCCTGAGAGTATGTGTGTCTTGTGCCGCTCCTGGGGACCCGGCAACACCGCCGCGATGGCCCGCCCCAGCGAGGGCTTTTCAGCAACAAAGACTCTCATCGCTCTCAGCTGGACCTCAGGCCAAGGACGGGCCGATCGGCTGGCCTGCCATCTGCCCGCACCGTCCGTGTTGCCTGGTCGCTCTGCACCCTGATCCTGACCTTCCCGTTTTCGAGTGCTTCAACCACAATTGCCGTGTGGTCACCAATGTGGAGGGTTTCTCCCACCCTGCGTGTCAGAGTCAACATCCCTGTTTCTCCCATCATCCATATCTCGACATCAGTTCCAAGGCCTCGCGGTCACCCGAGGATGCCAGCTGCCAATGGAATTCTTCCAGCGCACTGATCACCGCCTCCGGGTCAACGTCATCGCCCAGCAGACGCTTTACCTCGTCTCTCGACACCTGCCGGGTAAAGGCCAGCAACGCCTTCACCTGGCGCGGCTCCAGTTCAAGCATGAGTGTTGTTCGCTGCATAGACCAACCTCCTGGCGGCATTTGATGAAACAAACTACTGAGCCCGCTGATCAGGGCAATGCGTCCGCGTATCGCGCCTATTTTGCGGGATCAGCCGTGACGGGCACACCCTGAATCCACCACCCTCCCCTGCCGAATGTCGTGCTATGCTTGAAAAGACGACACACTGGCTTGGAGGGCGGTGAGATGACGGTAAAAGATATGCTCTGCGGACTCGCCCGTGCTGGCGGCCAGGCTCTGCATAGCCTGAGTACTGCGGCCACCGAGGTGCTGCGTCACGCGGATTTCCAGGAACCGGAAGAGACTGATCTGGAACGGTATACGCGTGAAACACGAGACTTTTACACCAAATCCCCGAATGGAGATGGCCGTTACGACCTTGATCCAAACGGCGTACGCGATTCACTCTAGGCTCTCCCCTTCGTGGCGGCTTTTGTCGCCACTTGACCTGCGAACTGTCCACCCGTGGCACCAATTGCTCCAGTTTTTCCACCGAAATCACCTACCTGACCCACTACGTTCCCTGACTGATAGCCAACCCAGCCCACGGCAGTGAGGTAAAGGATGGGAAATACGATGTACAGAAATCGGGATATATAAAGCAGGATCAACGACTGGGTGACGCTGGTACCCGAGGCAAACACGCTCAGGCCCCCGGCACTGGTCAACAGGTGCATCAGGTTGTTATCGACCCAGAAGGCGACGGCCCAGATGAAGGTCAGGAAGTGAAACCCGAAGTAGATGACGCTGAGTGTGACCAGGGCACGCAGGCCATAGCGCCCGAATATGAGCAGGAACGGCAGCGCGATGATCATCATCATGAGCGCGAGAGGCTGGAACAGGCTGATGCCATTGCGCATCGCATAGCCTTCCCCCATCGCCGCAGGGGCTTTCAGGGCCGAGCCGATTAAGGCTACGCCCACCTCACCGGCATCCCGCGCCGCTTCACCCAGGATCAGGTAGGCGCCGGTGTTGAGCACATTCCCGGCGCTCTGGAGCAGCAGATTCTCGCTGTTACGCCAGTCTGCGAACCGCCCCTGGCGGACCTGCTCCGCGCCGTCACCATAGGTTACCGCCAAGGGCATATCAGAGCCCACCGCCTCCGCGGTACGTTTCACGGCCAGGTATTTGCGCAGGAACACGTCCTCCCGCTCCGATGCACTGAGCGTCACTGTCGAGGTTTCCTGGATCAGATTGTCCGCGTTGTAGATCATTTCGTTGCGCAGATCTGCCGGGATATTGTCCAGCACCCGACGGCGCAACCCCACAGCACCATCGCTCCACCAATCCCGGCAGTCCGGAAAACCGCCTTCGACCTGATAGGCCTCATAGCCCGCATCGCGGGTCGCATCGAACGCAAATTGCGGGTTCGGCACGGTGCTGTAGTAACGGTCATACAACCCTGAGCCCAATAGATATTCGGAGCCCAGCCAAGTGGCGTCTTCCTTCTCCACTTGGGTCAGGCTGGCCAGATTGGTCCGACTGAGGCGGGAGTACGCCGGCTGCCAACAATCGTTCTTGAACTGCTCCAGCTCCTGGTTGAGCACCGGATCTTCCAGATTCGCTTCGGCCAGGCGGTAGTCCACGCTCGCCACATCGTAGGAACAGGGAATCGCCGCGACCGACGCGGCGGTCACCGCCTTGGACAGCCAATGCAGCATCGCCCACCACAGGGGGATAGCCCCGGTCTGGTCGGCCATGGCCGCCAGCGTCGTGTCGTAGGTGGTCCCGGTTGCCGTGCCGGGAATGGTTTCCGGTGTGTCGGTACAGCGCAAGGCCGGCTTGTGGTACTCCATGTCGGTCAGCTCGACATCGAGCATGGGGATCGCCGCGAAGATCAGCACGCCGAGCATGGCGATAAAGTCGGCCTCGATTTTCTTGAGGGACTGGATCGCGGCGGAGCCCTCATCATCCCCGCCCTTGTGGCTTTCCAGGACATGACCAAGCACCATGGCGATGATGGGGATAAACACGATGCCGGTATCCACCAGCACCGCCCAGATGCCCTGGTACAGAATCCACCCGAACAGGGTCGTCACAAACTCAAAGTAACTCGCTACGCCCATCGCCCTGTTCCTTATCCCGCGCCCAGGAGCCGACTGAGCACCATCAGTCCCTCGAGAATGAGCAACCCACCAATGACGGTACGCCGCAGGCGCATCCACTGCCGGAGTTGATCCGGTGTCAGCCTGAGCCAACGCTGTCCGAGGATTTCCCAGTAGTACCCGGCCAGGCACCAGAGGAGGACGCGCAGCACCTGTATTGCTGTGCGCCAAGGCGCGATTGCGGTGTTCAATTCACCAACCCGTTGTCCCGGCGCACGGGGGTCCATGCCCCACCACCACAGAACCAGGGTCATTCCCACCAGTACCACTGTGGTCAGGGCCAACCAGCCCAGGCCTTTGCCGGCCCAGTGCCAGCTCATGGCGTATTCGCCCCGTCACGGAAGGTGGAGGACGGTACCGGCTCCACCTGAATGACCTGGTTGCGCGCGGCCTGCCGCTGCAGCAGCGCCGCGGGCATGCTGGTCGCCACTCGCTGGCGGATGTCGATCTCGTAGAGCAGGTTGTCAATGTCCTGCTCCAGTTCGCCGATGTAGCGCTCGATTTCCTCGACGCCCACAGCAACGTTCGCCACATTGGGCTCATCGCGGCCGGCTAGAAGGGCACGGCGGGCGATCATGGCCCGCTCCATCGTCCGGGCCAGCGCCATTTCCCCGGCCAGGCGGGTAATCAGTTGCGGCTGAAGGTTCACGTTTTCCTCGCGCAGCGCCTCGATTACCGGGCGGGAGATACGCAGGTTGGGGCCACCGGACACGGCCTCCAGTTCAGCTGCGGTGGGGGCACCGGCCGCCGCCACCAGCGCGGTCAGCTCGATGTCGATGTCCCCGGAGAGCCGGGCGACCTCGTGGGCCAGGCCCAGTCCTGCCTGCACTTCGATCTTGTCGCAGCCGTTACAGGTGCGGATGGATTTATCGCCTACCACCCGCACCGTCCAGTCGGCGAAGGCCTGCGGGTTATCCCACTCCTCGCAGATCGCCGCCCCGGCGCAGGTGGCAGTAGCACTGGTGGTGTTGGTGGCCGTGCGGTTGAGCAGCAGGTTGTAGCCGGCCCTGGCCGCATCCTCGACGGGTTCTATCGGCGGCTGGTTGCGGCCGCCACGGCGACCGCCGCCGACCCACACCACACCCCGGTCCACACCATCGGAATCGGCATCCTCCTTGGTCTGCAGGATTTCCGCGCCACCCATGGATTGCTCGCCCCACCAGCCGCCCTTGGCCACGGTTTCCCAGCGGTCATTACCGATCGCCTCTTCCATCTTGCCCACCAGCTCCTCGCAGGAGGTTCGGGCGATCTGGAATTCTTCGGAAGCCTGCAGCACCCCGTTTTGGAGCAAATCGTAGAGGGCCGGGTTCACCCGCTGGATCACCAAGGCGGGCAAGGAGGCCACCGCGCCGGTGGCCGCGCTGATGACATTGTCCATGAGGTCAGAGAAAGAGCCCTTGATGCCCGCCAGCTGCTCACTGACCGAGACCGACATGTCGAAATTCCCGCACATCAGGTCGGTGTTCCAGGCCACATCGCCACCAACCCGCACCGTGCTGTTGCGATTGCTCGCCGGTCTGGAAATCGGCTCACCGCCACCGATACCGTAATAGAAGGTCTGGTCGGTGGCCTGTACCACGACGCTGGAAAACACAGTCCCGAGCACCACGGAGAGTGTCAGGAGAGTTCGGGTCATGCGAGCCATCGGCGCCTCCTAGAGCGTAAAAATCAGTACGGCCCCGGCGGGCTCGCAGCAGCGGTAGGGGCGCCACACCTGCCAGGCGTTGCCACGGGTCTGGTTCAGCCGCCCCGCATAGGGGTCGTGGGGATAGAGGGTGTCGTCGATATCCGGCAGCACCGCGCAGGCCTCGAGGGTCGGCGTCAGTTGCTGATACCGCGCCTCAGCCACCCCCTGCGGCGGCCACTGGCCCTGCCCCGGCGTACCGTACGCATCGAGCGGCACATAGACATGGGGCTGGTAGTCCTGGCTGACGATATCCATCGCGCGGATCGCCGCGGTCAGCGCACTTTTATAGTCGTGGCCCTGGGTGACGAAGCCGTGCCGCGGGTACAGGCTGGCAAAGGTGGCGGCGCCCCGCCCTACCCGTTCGAAAACATGAAGCAGCGACAGGCCCGCTTCGACCGTGGGGTCGCGCCAGGCCGGGTCGAAGTTGCTCACAAAATAGGGCGTCATCGGATAAGTAAGCGGTGTGCAGAACGGCAGCGCCTCGGTGCTGGCCGCCGCGAGCAGCCAGTAATCGGCCACGCCAGGCGAGCCGATCACATCGCTGTTTTTGAATTTGAGCGCCTGCTCGCGCACGGTCGCGCCACCTTCGTCGCTGGCACCGCCGTCCTCCGCAAACTCGGTGGATCGGGCAAAGCCATTGGATTCTGGCCAGCTGGTGTTGCCGAGAAAGGGGTAGGCGGTCACCACGACTTCGGGGATGTAGTGCTCCGCCCGCACCGAGAAGTCGAACTCACACCCCAGCGGGGTACAGGTCATCCAAATACAGATGCCGATGGGCTGGTAAGCCTGGCAGGTAAGGTCCAAGGCCGCGGTGACAATCTCGGTGGTGCTGACGGTGGCATTACCACCGGTCATCTGGGCGCTGGCCGGTCCCCACCACACCAGCAGACAAAGCAGACACGCGCTAGCGAGTCGCACGGTAGGCCTCCACTTTCCGCAGGGCCTCGGCCACATCGTAGATGCCGTACACCACATAGCCCGGCGATACCAGCACCGCGGGCAAGCGCTCGATTTGTAGCAGTTGCGCCATTGCCGCCGCGGTGGCTTTGTCGCGCACGGCCGCCAGGACCGCCCGGCCGGTCGGCGAGCTCAGCCGGTCCAGCGCCTCGCGCTTCGCCTGTTCAGTATCGCCAGGATTGGCAAACGTCAGACGCGCCAACGGCATCCGGGTGTCACCCAGGGTATAGACCGCCGTGGCATGCTCAAGCCCGCGCAGCGGCGGCAGATCCTCGGCGGTGAAGACCGTGACCTCAAACCCGTGGGCCGGGGCTATATAAAGAAGAAGGAACAGTCGGTGCAGCACACTACGCATGACCGATCCCCCGGGCCCGGTCGATCTGCTCCGCCACCTTCAGCGCCGCCTCCAGTTCGGTACAGCCATGCTCGCGCATCAGGGCATTGCGCGTGGCTTTTTCGTGCTTCTCAGTCTGGGCGAGGGCCAACATCAGTGACGGCGGCACATTGCGGGCCAGGTACTCATGGCGCTCGGTCATCAACACCCCTTCGGTGTATTGGCCGGGGGCCTTGCTGGCGGAGAGCAACATCGCGCGCTGGCCATCATCGAGCTGGCGGTATTCGCCCAGGGCCTCGACCTCCTCCTTGGGCATCACCAGGCACAGCCACCACTCGACCATGTTCAACATCTTCTTGGCGGCCGCCGGGTAGTCCTCCATGTTCTGGGTGGCGCTCCACAGCCAGGCGCCGAGCTTGCGCCACATTTTCACGATTTTCACCAGAAACGGCGCCAGCAGCGGGTTGGTGGTGATCACGTGGGCCTCGTCAATGGTCACGACGATCTCCCGGTCGGTGAACTGATCGCGCTCCGCGATGTGGTTGATCCGGTTGAGGCAGCTGATCACCGCGATGGCGAGGTTGGCCTCGTAGCCCTCCCGGGCAAAGGTGGCCAGATCGATGATGGTGACATCCGCCTCCTGCCAGGGGGTTCCGGCCGAATTGAACACCTCGCCGTTGAACGCGTGGGTGTACATATCAATGGCCTGGCCCATGTTGCGCAGTTTGTTCGCCTCCATGTCGGTCTGGGCCTGTTCTGCAAGGGTAAAAAACGCATCGCGCACATCCTGGGTCAGGGTCGGCCGGTCCTCTGCGTGGGCAGCCCGTGCCGCCTCGAGAATCGCCCGGCGGATCATGCTGCGGTCGGCCCGGCGGATCTCCCGCGCCTCCCGTTCCTCGCCGCCGGTAATCATCAGCAGGGCGACGATCTCCAGCTCACCCATGATGTCCCGGGGCTCGTCCTCGTCGTCCTCCGCCGGCGCGGCCTCCAAGGTATCGAAGACCGGGCCATCGATATCGAGCAGGAGATGGGCATCAGCGAAGGGGCTCAGGGTTACACCGCTGCCGGGTTTCAATGACACCTGGTTGACCGACAGGCCGAGGGAGGCAAACCACTGCCCCAGCAGCCCGAAGGAATTGCCGGCCTCGATCACGAACAGCCGCGGCCGGTGGATCGCCATCACATGGGCCAGCATGGCAATCACCGAGGCGGACTTGCCCGCGCCGGTGGGCCCCAGGATCAGCATATGGGCATTTTTCTGGCGGTCGGCGGGATTGAGCGGGTCAAAGAACATCGGCTCGCCACCCCGGTTGAACAACGCAATCCCGGGATGGCCGGTCCCCCGGGCGCGCCCGAAGAAGCACGACAGGTTGGCCATGTGCTGCACCAGGGTGATCTGGGCGCCCCGCCAGCCCTCCTTCGCATCCTGCGCCGGGTCGTAGACCATCGGCAGGTTGCGGATCGCCGCATCCAGCGCCGTGAAGTCATCCCGCGGCGCGATGGCCCGGAAGCCGTAATTGAGCAAGCGTGCGCGCAGGGCCGTGGTGCGCTCGTTGAGGTCGGCCACTGAGTGACCGCGCAGGTACACGGCGTACTGGGCCCGGTAGAACTTCTGCCGGGAGGCCAGAATCTCCCGCGCCGTCTCGCAATCCTTGCGTACCTGGGCTGACTCGCTGTTCTCGCCAATGGCCGAAGCGTCAATGGCCTGGATGTGGCTCTCCACCGTGTCCTGGGGGATCACCACCAGGGTGCTCACGAACACACTGCCTGGCGGCAGGAAGTCGATCAGGGTGTTGTGCGCATCCCCCCGCCGGGTCTCCCCGGTCACCTGCCCGACCGCGGGGCGCCGCCGCAGGCCATCGATCGACAGGCAGCGCAAGGCGGACGGGCCGAACCACCAGCACTGGTTGTCCTGGTCACTGCGCGGGTGATCATAGAACAGGGTTTCGGCGAAACGGTCCCCGTAAGGCAGAGTCTCGTCATCGCAGCGGGTTTCCCGCAAAAAGGCCTTCAGGTCGCCGCCAAACAGCTCCGTGCCATGGTTAAAAAACCCTAGCAGCCAGTCGTGGAATTCAGCGCCACTCAGCCGGCGCACCTGGACCCCGGCGGGCTGCAGGGCATGGGTAAACTTGTCCACCGCATCGGCCAGGTCCAGTAGCGCCATGTCGCGATCCATTTGGGGCTCGTGCTTGCCCCGTCGGCGCTTGTGGGCCGGAAACTTGCGGTACAGCACCAACAGGTTGCGGCGCACCGCACCGCGCCAGGGACTGTGGGTCACCACAGTGTCCGTAAACAGACCGCCGGGTTTGCTGATCCCGCGGTAGTGGCGGTTGAGCAGGGCCAGGTAGGCCTCGGTATAGTCGCTCCCGCGGGCGGCGGGACGCACGTAGTTCGCCACCGCGGTCGCGGGCCCATCGAGGTCCGGCTCATCGAAGGTGTAGGTCTGGATCACCCAGGGCGCGGTGTCGTGTTCATCAAAGCTGTCCTGCAGGGCATCCTGCACCGTGTCGCGCACCTGACCCAGGTAGTCTGCGGTACGCCCCTCGGTGCCGATCGGTGTCACTTCCAGGACCGCCCCGACACTGACCCCATCCGCCAACAGGATCGCCTTGTGCTCGGGCAGCGCCTCCACCCAGGGCAGGAAGTCCACGAAGGAGCGCTGGCGCCGGTAAAGACCCCGCTGCGTGGATTTCGACAGCGGCCGCTTGCGTACCGCGTCCGCGCGCCGGGGTGTCGGTTCCGAGGCGGTCATTGCTCGTCCTCCACGCTGGCATCCAATGGCAATTCCCCGGCAGCGTCATCCGGTGCGGTTTCCGGTGCTGTTTCTGGTAACAGGGAGCGCCCCTCCAGGTGACTGCTCTTGTGATAGCGCGCTTCGGAGGAGCGGGTGTTGGGCGCACGCTGGCCGGTACCCGTCGGGGTGTCCTGGGGGTTGCCCGTCGTCACTGCGGCCCCGGCCAGTGCGGTCGGTGTGGTGCGTTGCGACTCGCCCGGCAGGCGGTAATGCACCTGGTCATACAGCGGGATCACCGTGCTGTAGCCGGGAATCGGCGCGCGAGTCCGGGTCGCCAGGTGCGGGTAGACGTAAATGACGATGTCCGGATTGTCGAGGCGCGGGAACAGGTTGTCGATTTCGGTGGCGACTTCGCGGGTGTAGGGGAGGTAATCGAGATCCTCCCCGGCCGGTTGTGCATCGATGTGCCGGTACATCGTGGATGCATGCTCGCGCACCGTGTCCTCGCAGTCCTTCATGGACGTTGCCGCGTCGGCCAGGGCGAGCTCCTTACAAACGTCCACCGCCTGCAGCGGATCGAGGTCGTTCTGCCCTTGCACCGTCATCGCCCCGCGATAGATGTCCAGCATGGTGTCCTCCGTCTCGGGGAGGATGGTCTCCTGACTGGCGCAGCCGACAAGCGCCAGCGCAGCAGTCAGCAGAGCGGGGGATTTAATCCAGTGCACGGTAGTCTCCTTGCCGGGCACTCAGGTGATTGGTGCGCCGACCGTTGGGGTCGTAGTCGATTTCCAGTTGTTCGGTGATGTGCAGGCTGACCCGGGCGCCGGGATCGACGTAAATGGCGTCGAACTGCTGGGCCTGGCGTTCATCCAGCCAGCGGGCGATTTCCAGGCTGCCGTCGGCGATGGCCTGGCCGAGGATGTACTCGCCCATATCCCCGGTGACGATGGTGCCCACCCCGGCGCCACCGCCGTCGAAGGTGGTGATCTGCGTGGTCTGACTGGCGGCCGCCGCTTCCGCCGCCGCCGCGGCACTGACCACACCAATCCGCTGGGCGAGGTAGGTGGAGGCGTTGGAGATCCGCTGTCCCACCACACAGGGGTTGCCGTACTCGTCGGAAAGCTCACCGATAACGATGTTTTGTTGCTGGGTGTTGCCCTCGTAGACGTTCTCCGCCTTCGGCACCGTCCGGATGGTTCCGTCCTCGAATACGAAGGTGATGGAGTGCAGATCCCCGCGCACGCAACCGAGGGTCCAGTCCCCCACCGCCTTGCCGCTGGCAATGGCGTAGGCCACTTCGGGGACCTCGATACCATTGGCGGCCAGGTTGTCGGTCCCGATGATGACCTTGAAGCTGTAGGGGTCGGTCACCTGCGCCCCGATGGGTACCCGGCCCACCAGGGCGGTCATGGCGGTGGCATTCATCAGGGTCGCGTTACGCGGCACCGTGTACCAGGGCACCGGGGCTTCCTCGGCGGCGGCGCCACTCGCAGGCGTCGGCAGGCCCAGGCCTTGGCCGCTTCGGCCGGTCACCCGGTTCAGGTGATCGCTCAGGCTGTTGCCCGCGCCGCCAATCCCGCTCCCCAGCGGCGCCACCCAGGTGATGGCGTCCGGGGCGACCGCCGCGCCGGTACCGCTGCCGGCAAAGCCACCGGCGGATAGACCACCACTGGCCAGGCGGCCCTCGACGTCCCGCGCGTGTTCCTCCAGTTCGCGCAGTTGCTGTCGCACCCGCTGCACATCGTCGTCCAGCTGAGCCTGTACTTCGCGGCGGGTATTGTTCAGCTCGGTATTGAGGCCTCGCCCCAGCCGGGATTCCATCTTGCGCAGCTCGGCGTTGTCCTTGCGTAACGCGACATTGGAGTCACGCAGAGCATCGGCTTCATCGCGCAGGTTTTTCACTTCCGCCACCAGGGTTTTCACCGTGTCCGCCTCGGTGTCGCCTTCGACGCCCAGATCAACGGCCAGCCCCCGTGACACCGGAGCGCCACCGGCCACCCGCAGGGCCTCCTCCGTGGTGCGGTGCTCCCGGCCGCAGCCCCGAAACAGCAGGAGCATCACCAGAAGCAGCAGCGCCGTGCTGCCGACCTGCATCCAGCGATTCGCGCCGATCGCACTCATTGGCCTGCCCCCCGGATCACGTTGCGGATGGGCCGGTCCGTGACCACGAACAAGGTGGTGCGGTTGTCGCCCGTGGTCCCGGTGTTGCGACCTGGCAGGCTTCGGGTATAGAACGCGCTGGCGATAAAGTGGGGATCAACCCCGGTGCGGTGGGCGTGGGGTGTGTGCATCACCTTACGGTTATCCAGCGCCACCGGGTGGCTCGCTTCATTGGTCACCACGAAGGCCGTGACGAAGAAGTCGCCCGCGGACCAGGCCTGATAGGGCTGGATCACCAGTGGATGACGGCCCGCGTCATAGAGCCGGCCCTGGTTGCCCGCCAGTCCCACCGGGACTTTTTTGACACCCGGCAGCGGTGCGATCAGGCGCTGGGGCGCATAGATCGACTGGGCGGCATAGCGCAGCAACTCGAACAGATTGGCCTCGCCCGGCAGCGGGCCGCCGGCGTTTAAGCCCGGCTTACCCAGGAAGGTCTCGCTCCCCGCCAGCACCACCTGCAGGGTGTCCGCGGTCGCAGGCGGTTGTTTGAGGGTGCGGGCGCTGACGTCGAATAACAGGAACTCACCGCTCTCCAGACGCAGCTGCACCCGCTGGGTGTCGAAGGGCTCCAGCGCTGTCCAGTAGGCCGCGCCACCGGTGACCAGGGTCCGGAATACGTTGGGATTGGTGAGTGCTGGCGGCAAGCCCACCTCGGCGTTACCTGGCAATATCAGCAGCTGTTCAACGCCGACCACCAGCTCCACCGCGATGGGTGTCTTGCGCCACACCACCGTTTCCGCGTGCGCCGCGCCACTGAGTACGCTGCCAGCCGCCAGGCACAGCAGCACCAGGCATTGCAGCCCTTGTCGCATCCGTCTCATGTGGCACCCTCCCTTTCCGGTTCGTTGATCTCGATGACCCGCGGCACATCGGCCAGGCAATCCAGCGCCAGTCCCCAGGGATTGGCCTGCGGATCGACGTCGTAGGCCACCACGCGCAGGGGATAATGAATCAGGCGATCCTTGACCCGCTCGCCCCGGTAGGTTTCCTGCACGTGCAGGTCGAGGCCGACCACCCACTGGTTGGGGGCCACCACCTGCACCCGGGCATTGGAGAAACCCCGGCCGGGGATTTCCCAGACGGAACGCTGGCGACCGTTGATCTCGCGCTCGCGCTCGTCCAGGTCCTGCAATCGCTCCTCAAAACAGGCAGGCGTAAAGAACGCCCGCAGGCTGTGAATCTGGTTGTAGTAGTCCTCCTTGCCGTCCGCAGGCCAACGGTTGAGCTGCTGAAACACGTAGTGGGCAAAGACATAGATGCTGGCCTTCGGGATGTCGCCGAGCTGCTGCACCGCACCGCGGCTCAAATCCGGTGGATAGTGCAAGCGGATGTTATCGGGCGCCCGGCTCCAGCCGACCAGGGCGACCAGCAGGAGCAGGCTCAGGATGGCGAGCACACCCAGCAGCAGGCGGATCATCGCGTCCTTGGAATGGACCAGGCTGTCGTAGCGGCTCATGGCGTTCTCCAGCGGTGGATGTCCCAGCTGCGGCTTTCCCGAACCAGGGTGCGCGGCGCCAGACCGCGATCCTGCAGCCAGGCCTGGATCGCGATAACGTGGTACTGCCGGGGTTTGCCGCGCTTGACGACCCGCAGGCGCTTGCCGATCAACCACAGGCTGGCGAACACGAAGGCCAGGGACAGCGCGAAACCCATCAGGGCAACTCCCAGCAGCGCGCCCACCAGCGTCGACACCGGCACCCAGACGCCCAGGCACAGCAGAGCGGCGTACTTGATCTCCGAGTTGGTCATCGACAGGAAGACGACCGGCTCCTCATTGAGCCGGTCGGGCAAAAAGTCGATGTCGCGGCGTGCACTCATCAGAGAATCGTCGCCGCCTCGGTCAGCAGAAAGACGATGAACACCAACAGCAGTACGCCGGCGCCAAAGTTGATGCCCAGTTGTCCCCAGGTGCCCTTGCCGTCCTGCACCTCGGAGTAGGCGCCCAGGGTGTTTTTCACGACGACGATCATGGCCAGCGTGGCCAGCGCCAGGCCGATGAAGACGCCAATATCGAAGGCGTAGTCCTGCATCAGCCCGATATAGTCACCGTCCGTGCTGCCCCGGGACGGCGGCGCCGTGGTCGGCAGGCCCTGGGCCAGTGCGCCGCTGGTACCGGCGCCCAGCACGAGGCCGGTGACGTGCAGCCACAGGTGCTGCCGGCTGGCGCGCCAGCGCGCCTGGATGCCTTGATAGGCGGTGATCAAGATGTTCACTCGTTGCATAGTCAGGTCCTCTCAGGTTCCCCACACGATGTTGGCGACGGCCATAATGACCATCGCAATGAATGCCGCGCGGACAACCTTGCCGGCGGCCTCCGGAGTCTTGACCCCGGGAGTCTTGAGGAGCTGGTAGGCACTGATCGCGACCCAGGCGAGCCACACCAACATCAGAACAATCAGCACCGAGACCACCAGGGTGTGCACATCCGCCGCGCTGTGACCGCTGCCATTGGCACCGTCAAAGGCGGTCTGCTGTGCGGGGCTCATCAGTGGCATGGCGTCCCTCTCTCCTACACGAACTTCTTGAACCGGCTGGCGGCGATGTAGACCATTCCGGCAGTCAGCAACATGGTCGGCGCGAGCAAGAGCGCTGGGGGCACCGACCAGGGCAGCATCAGGTACAGCGTGACCGTCAGCATCACGCTCGGCGCGATCCAGCGTTTGGCTTTATGGAACACGTAGGCGCTCTCGTGGCCGCCGGTAAACTTGCGGATATCCCGGGCCACCAGGCCCTCGAACAGGCCGGCCACGATCGCCAGGGCGTAACCCGGCAGGGCCAGCACCACGATCACCCCGCGCAGCAACAAGAGCTTCACGGTGTTGATCGCCGCCACCCCATACACGCCCGCCGACCCGGTGATGCCGACAAGGGACAAACCGCGGTCGACCTGACCCCAGGCCAGGGCGGTAAGTTGTGTGGGCCGTAGCGGTGACAGCGGGTAGTCGTCGATGGCCTCGACATAGCCGCGCTCGGTCATGAGCAGGTCGCGGCTGTGGGTACCCGACCACCAGCCCAGGGCGATCCCGGCCCATTCCAGCAGCACCGAGAGCAGCGCAGCGGTCAGTGCCGCACCGAGCAGCGCCCCCAGGATGGCCAGCGTCATGCCGATCGGCCCGCGCTGGACCGGTCGTGCCGGTGCGCCGTTTTGCGCACTGCGAGCGGCGGCATCGCGGCTCATGTCTGCCAGCCCAGGGGCGTCGGAGTCGCCCAGTCGGTGCTCGCGGTATTGCTGTGCTGGTAGTCACGGCGCATGGCCTCGACCATGGCCTGCAGGCCGCTGGGCAGTTCCGCCTCGTCGGAAAACAGCGGCAGGCGCAGCTTGTAGAGACGGCCGGCGATCAGGGCGAAGGCGTGGCCTTTCGGTAATGCGTCGAGGTCCCCTGCGTGGATCATCGGCACCCGCTGGCTGGAGATCCGCTGGCGGGTGCTCGAGGTGAAATGCACATCATTGGTGGGATCGGCACTGTCGGTACTACCTGAGTCCAGCATCAAGTGGTTGATCTCGACGTCCTTCAGACGTGTGGTCAGCAGTTCCGCAGTGGCTTTTTCCTTGACCCGCAGCATGATAATGGTGCCGAGGTTGCCCACCACTTGCCCCGCCCGCGCTGGGTTATCAAAGCGGGCGATAATGTCCGAGAGGGTCTGTGTGTAGACCGTCAACTGGAAGCCGGCGCCGCCGGCCTTGTTGGCGAGCGGAATGAACTCCCTGCCCACCAGTTCATTGAACTCATCCGCGTGGACACAGACTTTTTTCAGGGGCGCGCCGCGCTGTGCGTCCTTATAAAGACTGCCCGCCACCGAGGTGAGGTCCGCGAACATGGCGTTGCCCACCGCACTGGCGACATCCGGGTCAGAGAGCGCGTCCAAACCGACATAGACGATACCGCCGCGCTCGATCACGCGCTTCCAGGACAGCCGCTCCGTGGTGTCCTCGGGATTGCTCTCCGGGGAGAGCAGGCGCGCCACCGGACCCGAGGTGAGTTTTTCCAGCAGGGGATAGAGGCTGGCCACCAGCTTGTCGAAGTGGCTCTTGTCGTGCTCGAAGGTTTTGATCAGCGAGGTCGCCGTGGGGTCACTCAGGCCATGGCGCCGGAAAAGCTCGACACTGGCCCAGGCGGTGCGATCCCGGCCTTTATATTGCGTCGGCATTTTGGCCTCGCTCTCGACCAGCTCCGCGAGCTGTTCGGCCCATTCCTCGGCCTGTTGTTGCCGGGCCACGCAGGCGAGGTAACGCACCACCAGAGCGTCGATATCGGTACTGCACTCCAGCAGCACCTGGTAGTTGATGGGCTCGCCGAGGACATCGAGCACCTTCGCCAGCACATTGACGTAGCGCCAGGCGAACTCCCTGAAAGCTGCGGAATTACCTTCATTGGGCAGTTGCCCGGCGATGCGGCTCGCGACTTCCGTCACCCGGGAAAACGAGCCCACCGGGTTATAGGCCACCGACTGTTCGGTAAAGCCCAGGTGAAACACCTGGAACTCCCCAGCCCTGCCCGCCCGGCGGGCCTCGGTATACAGGCGCGCCAGCAGATCGCCGTCCCCTTTGGGATCAAACACGATGACCACGTCGCCACTGCGGATATCCTGACTGGCGATCACTTCCAGCAGGCGGGTTTTGCCGACCCGGGTGGTGCCGACGACAAAGGTATGGGCGACTCGTTCGGCCTGCTGCAGGGTGACGTCCTGTTCCTTTTCAAACAGTCCGACCCCGTGCAATTCCGGGCTGCCCTCCACATAGGGCCGCGGCGGGAAGGGGTTCAGCAGCCACTGACTGTTCAGCGGTGCCATCAGCGGTTTCAGGGGTGTGGTACTGACGGCGTCCACCGTCGCCCGCGCGCTTCTATAAAACAGGCCGCGGCGGTCGAAATAAGTGTGCTCGGTGCGCTGGGTATCGGCGTAGCGCTGGGTATGTCGTGCATCCCACAGAAAACCCCGGCCCAGAAACAGCTCGCCTAGCGGGGCACGGAGTTTTTTAGGGTGGATGCGGTAGCTCGGCAACACCCGCAAGCGACGCTGGTAGCGCAACAAGCGGGTCATGCGCCGTGACAGCCACAGGGCGCGCACGGAGCAGGCAGCGGCCAGACCATAACCGACGCCTCCCGGCAACAACAGCACCTGGGGCGCGCCCACGCCCAGCAGGGCCAGCGCAATGTGTGTCGCGATGGCAGACTGTTCCACCGGGGGACGCAGCAGGGCTTCGATCGGCGCGCTCATGGGCCGCCCTCCCCTGCCCTATCCAGTTCCAGGATACCCTGCGGTACCACCAGCACGGGGTAGGTCGTGATGCCGTAGGCTTCCGTCAATCCGGTGTCGGGATACAGCGCCAGTGACAGACCGGCGGCCTGCGCCTTCTTCTGCAGTAGCAGCCAATCGTCCCGGTTCGCCGCCTGCACCACCATGCCGGTCGCATTGATCGACAGTAGGGTCGGCAGTGTCCTGGCCAGCCAGTCGAGGCTGGTGCGATCCATGCCCATAATAAAGAAGGGCTGTACCGGTGCCTCGGTCCGCTGCAGCGCCGGCGATCCGGGCTGCAGCAGCCGGGGCATGAGGGGCAACCGGGTTTCAAGGGGCATCACACCCTGCTTTGGCATACTGTTCGCGCGGCTGTCGCTTTGCGGCCGTGGTTGGGCGAGCGATTGAATATAAGGTGCCGCCGTAACCGCCTGTGCTCCGCTGTAAACCACCACCGGTGCCCTGATGGGTTGGTCAGCCTGAGCCGGCGCAAACGCCAACCCGATGAGTAACGGCAGGAAGTGAAGCGGCCTAATGCGCATCGGCCACCTCCCGTGTAATGGGCTCGCTCCGCCCGGCGGACTTCTCGGCGTAGCGCGTATGCAGGGACCTCACCCGTTCGCGATAGGCCGCTGCTGTTGCCCGATCCACGACGGTGGTCTCACTGGGGCGGTGATAGTGCCCCACCGCCAACCACCAATCACCGGACCGCTCAAAGTGTTCCTTAAGGAACGCGGCGGCGAGCTTGGCATTCACCACGGGGTCAGTAATCCGCCAGGGCGAGTCAATCCGCTCGAACTGCCAGTACCAATTGAGTTGCAGCGGCCCCACATCGACACGCAACTGACCGTTTTGCAACGCCGTCATTAGGGCGGCGAACATGGCGTCGCGATCGGGGTAAAAATGGGCGTCGCCCGCGATGTTCAGGGTCCAAGGCCACGGCGCTAACAGCCCGTCCCGCTCCCGCCCGGACTCTGCCAACGCCATCGCATAGAAAATATCCCTAGGGACGCCGACGTAGTCAGCGACCACGTCATAGTGCGCGCGGTCGGCAATCGCGAACGTTGCAACGCTTCCCAGGACGGCGCCGACCAGCGCTTGCATCACTCGACGCGCGCCCATTGCCCTACCCCATCCCTGCGGTAGATGGCCGGCAGATCGACTTCCGTGCGGAATTGATCGCCGTGATTGAGTGTTGCCCTGCCCTCGGTGAGCGCCTGTTCCAGCAGTGGGACGTCCGCGGCCCAGTCACGCAGCGCGGCGTCATCGCCGCGAGCGCCGACCACGTGCACATCGAGTTGGCCCGGATGACCCTGGAGCAGTTTGATCAAACGGTTGCGGCCCGTCGTACTGCCCAGCCTGAGAATCAGCGCGGTGCGTTGAGCGAATTGGCCCCCCGTCTGCGCCTGTTGGGGTTGGTCGTTGGTCGAGAGGCGCGGCGTCTGTGGGTATAGGCGTTGCCAGGCGTCATCGACGGCGGCTTGAAAGGCGAGCTCCTTGCGAGTGCGTTCAAACTCGGCCTTGACGAACAGCTCGGCAAAACGCCGGCGTTCCGCGGCCGAATCCGTGCTCACCCCAAGCGCCGTGATGGGATCGAGACCCGGCGACCATTGCCCGCGCCGGCCCGCCATGAGGCGTTGATAGCGCCGAAATTCGGCTTCACTGAGGCCCCAAGTCTGGGCGCTTTCAGCCAAAGGAATCTCGCTGGTGATGACGACCTCGGGAGTTTCAGCGGCAACGGCCCCGGACAGCACTGCCAGACCTGCCAGCCATCGCCACCTCATTGCGCCAAGGTCCGCCCAATCGCCAGGTAGTCGACGTCGGGATCAAACCCATCGGCCTTGAGGGCGCCGCGGGTCTTCAGGTGCAGTTCATACTGACGGCCCCGCGGCACCTGCCCCTCGCGACGCCAGCGGTAAATGTTGTGCGGCGTGGTATTCAGTGCGCGAGCGGCCGCCGAGGCATTGTTCCCGAAATACCTGATCACCTCATCTACCGACATGCTCGATCCTCCGTATCCAGGACTGCGTTCACCGCACAGGCCCGATGAGACGCCATTTAGCATTGTTAGTGTTTGCGTATATATTGTTTTAGTATCGGTTTATAGATTTAACGATAAATACCAATATGTCAACAATGCCTATAGAATTAATCTTCACCTCGACGGAAAAACGGCACAGGAGTTCATGGCGACCACGTTAGTGACTCAGAGCATGCTGCTCGATCTGGAAGCGATGGCGCGCACGCACTCGGAATTTGCGGATCGCCTCAATGCGTTGCTGGATGCACTCTCGGTACCGCCCCAGGGGCAGGGACGATCGAAATGGCTGGTCAACGCCGCGGGAATTCAGCCGGTGGCCGCGGGGAAGTGGTTTACCGGCACCAAGCCCAGACGCAGCAACCTGACGACACTCACCGCCTACATCACCAGCCACTACCCGGTGAATGCGACGCAGGACGAGCTGCTGGATTATCTGACGGGCAAGTACGTCGCACTGGATGTGAATGCCGAACTGGCGAGGAGCGGGTTGTCCCCGCCACAGCAAGGGTTTGTACAAACCGTGGTGACGAAGGCGATGCGGCAGAGAGATCTGGATCCACTCGACCCGGATCACCTGACGCTCTGGACGAAGGTCGTTGTGAGGGTAGCCCGCTACTACGCCATCAAGGTTGGCAAGGGACCCTCCCCGGACGAAGACACCGTGCTGGCGACCGCGACAGCGTTTCTAGAACTCGCCATCCTGGATGCCATCTAGCATGCCGCCCACCACACACTATCGCCGTCTGCTACGCCGGTTATTCGGGCTGTCGATCACACTGCCGATCGTATTCGTTGTCGGCGTGAATCTGTACATTCAGCTACCGGGACGCCCCCCGGCCCCGGACCCGGCGGCAACCGTTGGTTATTTCGCCTACGGCTCCAACATGAACGACCGCTATTTTACCCGGGTGAGAGGCATTCATCGGGCTGCCAGCCAGATGGCGGCGCTGCCAGACTACACCGTCACCTTTAACCTGGAGGGAATGTCAGCGCTGGAGCCTGCCTTCGCCAATCTACAGGCCAAATCCGGCGCAACAGCCTATGGGGTGTATCACCGTCTCAGTAGCGCTGAGCTATCCCGCATCATCGGCAGCGAAGGGGACTCTTACGACGTGCGCGAAGTTACCGTGACCTTCCGTGACGGTACCACTGCGCTGGCAAAGACCCTGATCTCTCCACCCAGCTTGGAGACACCCGCACTGCCTTCCCGGCGCTATCTCGCCTATATGCACGAAGCGGCCCTGCACTACGACCTGCCCCCCGACGTCGTTGCGCAATACGATCCCGCGCAAGGTGCCTATATCCCGATCCTTTCCGAGTGCTTCGGGGCCGTTATCCAAACCGCCGTATGGCTGTTCGCACGCACCTGAACTGCGCTGTCGAGACCGCGGGACTTTCGGGCCCTGAGGCTCTCCCCGTGGGCGACGCCATCGTCAAACAAGGGACCGGAAAAGCTAACCTTGACGCCATGACATTCATTGAACCACGCCGAACTGCCGCGCTAGCGGCTGCGCTTATTGTCGCCATGTCCAGAGCTGCCGCGGCGGAGACGGAGCCACTCGTCCCCGAGCCGTATGCGGCAACCGATGTCAGCGCGGAAAACCGCCCTACGTTCATCACACCGGCCCGAATGGCTTCCTCCTTCATCGATTCCCCCAACGCAGTAACCTCCCTGGAGGTCTCTACCCTGCGCAAGCTGGGCATTACCGACATGGTCGACGCACTGCGGCTCGTCCCGGGAGTGATGGTCAGTGAAACCCATGGCTCCGATGTCTCCGTCGGCTATCACGGCGCCAACGTCAACGTACCCCGACGCAGCGAGGTGCTGTACAACTCCAACCGCCTGCAACGGCCTGGCTACGCCGGCGCCCACTGGTACCGGCTACCCCTGGATCTACAGGACCTGAACTACATTGAGGTCGTGCGTGGACCCAGTCCGGAATACGGTACCAACGCCATGACCTCCACGGTCAACCTGATTCAGGACACCATCGCCACTCGGGGCCTTTACGGCTCCACCCGACTCGGCGAAGGTCAAACCCGAGACCTGTTTTTGAACGGCGGCTGGCAAATCGGCGATACCCAGTGGGGACTGCGGTATTTCCATCGGGAGAACGACGGTTTCGATGGCGCTGTCGATTTCGTCGGGGACTATGACAATGAAGTTGCCACCGACTCGGTGATGCTGAACCTGGAGCACCGGCTGGGCGGGCACTGGTTGCTTGATATTGCTGCTGCCTACGCGGACTCCAGCTACCAGGTCCCTGGCTTCGACCACCTCACCTCGGATGACCCCTTTGTGGCGGTGGCCCTAAGTCATTTCAGGGTCGCACCGCAGGCCGATGAAACCAGTGGTTTTCTTTCCAGCGAGCTGCACGGCGTGATCGATACCGGTGAGATCGCCCACGACGTGGTTTTTGGGCTGAATGCCAGCACCTATACCCGAGATCAGGTAATCAGCCTCTGCGGGAACAATTTCGCCTTTGATCCCCGGGTGGCAGAGGTGGACGCCTTGCCCTCCGTGCATTTTGATTTGCGGGATCAGCTTGCCGTGGTGGGCGCCATGCTGACGGGCAATCTGACGCTGAATCACTCTTTGGTCCAAACACCGACACCCGAAGAACAAGCCACAATCGATGCCCTTGGGCCCTACTTGCAAGCACA
This sequence comes from Haliea alexandrii, assembly GCF_003719295.1. Classification (GTDB taxonomy): domain Bacteria; phylum Pseudomonadota; class Gammaproteobacteria; order Pseudomonadales; family Halieaceae; genus Haliea; species Haliea alexandrii. The sequence goes on along the minus strand of NZ_RFLW01000006.1, from coordinate 102,816 downwards.
GGGCCTGCAGTTGCTGGATGAGCGCTGTGGCATCACCGATCAGGACCTGGATGAGGACCGTTTTGAGCTCAACGCGCATGTCGTGTCACACCTCACTGGCACGCTGCAAAACGCCTTCGGTGTGGCATACACCCGCAACGATGTGACCGCCCAGACGTATCTGGGCGGATCGGTGGATCAGGACACGGTTCATCTGTACAACACCTTGCGTTATGCACCGAACGCTCGCTGGGTCTTGAATGGCACCCTTTCCTGGGAGACCACCAGCACTGTGGAAAGTGACGACGCGTTCTCCTACCGCCTTGCCGCCAACTACCTGCTTCGTGAGCACCTGGTGCTGCGCGCCATGCACGCCCGGTCAGCCCGGCTCCCGGATGTTTATGAGACCGAGCGCAACTGGACCTACACCGTGGACTTCGATGGCGGCGAAGTGGATCACCTGGGCAGAAGTCAGGGCAACCTGATCCGCACCGCCCTTTCTCCCGAAGGTCTTGAGCCCGAAGTGTTGGAGCATTCTGAAATCGGCCTGTCCTACAGTCGCTTTCACAGCCTCCAGGCGGATGTCACTTTGTTCTATGAAGATTACCGGAACCTGATCTCCGAGCCCTTCAATTACGTGGATTTCAGGCTGACCAATGACGGCGAGCTGCGAACACAGGGCGTCGAATTCGGACTCCATCACACCCTGGCCAATGGGTTTGAATGGGGCGCTTCCTATGTCTACCTCGATACGGACACCGAAACCCCCTTCGAAGCAACGCTTCGGCCGCAGCAGGCCGGCAGTTTGTGGGGTATTGTGCCGCTCGGTGCTCATAGCGCCCTATCGGGTGTTTATTACGGGGCGGACCAGGTCGCAGATGCCTCCTACGACCGACTGGATCTGACGCTGAGCCACCGGATTCCTCTTCCCAAAGGTCACATCGATTTACAGCTGAACTACCGTCATTACCCCGACGGTATCAACGCCTATACCGAAATTTCGTCCCTGACACCCAACGTTGCGCTCATTGACGGGCAGGATCGCGTATTTATCAGTGCGGCTTTTACCTTCTTCTGAGCATCTTTTTGCGAGGAGTCCTCACCAGGTAGTCCTGCCTGCCGGTATGACCCATTGACACCTGACAAAGGCATCCCGTGCCGTTCCGCCGCCTACTCCTCCGCGAGGAGCTCTCCCTCCTCGTTTAATACGTAGGTTGTCCTGCGGAAGTGGAAGCGCGGTCCTGAATGGTCGTGGATTATCCGCAAGTGTCCGCCACAACCATGCACAAAGTCCTGAGCAGTGCCGCTTTCGGCGTCGAAAGTGACCGGTGCTGTATTGTCCGACCAGCACTTGAGGCATCTCGCCTTCGAAGAGCGACGATTCACCAACTTGATCAACTCGCCCAACTCGGCTATCTCATTGTCCAGTTGGCCGAGCTGGTACCGTAACCACCCCTTCTGCGCCCGTTTCTCGCGCAGCGCATCCGGATGTATCCGTTCAATACTGGAGTAGTCTGTACAGTCGTAGCACCATCCATTTGGTCCGCCCTGTCTCAATGAACTGCCCATTCCCAGTTTGATACCGGATCAAAATGGGGCGGAATACTTCCCGCGTTTCGTAGTCACAACCCGTACAGACGACGCGTGCTGAATCAATGGACATGGCGGCGGAGCTCAGAAGGTAAAGTTCTACTCATTGTCTGGTTTTTGTACCGTTTTGAGACGTTCTACCAGTCGATAATCGACCCGATCATCCGCTGTTTCGATGAGCTGACGCAACAGCGCATTAATCTCGGGCTTCTCAACGGGTTTTCGCACCTGAAGCACGCCGTCCTGCGACTCGGCGGCATCCAGCGCCAATACCACCACCTTAGCCCCTTCCTGGCGCTTTCTTGCTTCCGCCAAAAAGCTGTCCAGATCGATGTCCTCTATCCCCTCTTCTACCCACAGGAGGCGGACTGGATGCTTGGCGAGCAGGGCCAGCGCTTCGATTGCGGTATCCGCCTGCAAGACCTCCATACCCCATACTGACAAGCTGGATTCAATCAGGCGGTGCTGTGACGCATCCACGCCCACCGTCAGCGACGTTTGCCCCTGAAGGCCAGGTCGCGCGGTTTCAGGGCGCGTCAGCGGGACGACTGGCAGTCGGACCGTGAACTCACTACCGACCCCGCGCTGGCTCACCAGCCCCAGACTACCTCCCCTGCGAGCCAACAACTCCCGCGCGATGTACAGGCCGAGCCCACTGCCAGACGCCCCGTCATTGTCCGGAGAAAACTGCGTATACCGGTCAAAAACCTTCTCCAGGTGCTGCGCAGCGATCCCTTGGCCATTGTCCTTGACCGAAATGACCAGTTCCGGGCCCAACGTCGCCTCATTCACGACTTGCCAATGAATCCGCACCTCGCCTTGCGGTGTAAAGGCAAGCGCGTTCTCCAGCAGCTTTTCCAGGACGATATCCAGCGTCCCTGAATCGATCTGGACGTTTTCGAGGACGGTCGGCGCACTGCCACTCACATGAAAGGCCAGCCCCTTGCGGGCGAACCGGGGCCGATATCGAGTGGCCAGGTCACTAAAGTAGTCGGTGAGATCCACATCCGTCGTCACCCTGCCCTCCTGTGCCTCCTCGAGTTTTCCCAGCATCGCGAGGACGGACAGTTTGACGCGCTCGGCATTGTGCAGAATCACCGCCGGGTCCACCGGCGAGCTGACGCCCTGCTGGTTCAATTTCAGCAGTTCTACCACCTGCATTACCGGATCGGCGATCTCCCGTGTTGCGGTTTCGTAGAAGGCGCGTGTTTCCCTGTCCGATTGCTGGGCACTGTTCACCGCCACTTCAAGCTGTTGTAGCGAGGCTTCCTGCCGCGCCCGGGCTTCATCCACATTCTCCGACAATCGATTCACGCCACGCGCGATCACGTCAAACTCCGACACCAGCGGCTCGTCGTCGATGAGGATACCCCGCTCGCCTGCAGCAATTCGCCGCAAGGCGCCCGTTATCGTTCTCGCCGATCGCCACAGAATCCGGGCTGCGAGCAGAACCAGCAGTGAACCCAGCAATAACACCACCCCGATCAATCGCTGGTAGTCTTTAACCAATCGGCTTTTTTGCTCTGCCAGCACGTGTGGCGTCAACTGGAACAGCACCTCGCCCACGTACACTTCACCATCGCCTGCCCCAACTGACACCGGCTCATCCGCCAGAGCTTGAATTGTAAGCGGCTGGCGATACTCGATCAGCTGAATTCCCTGTGCGATCGGCAACTGCTGATTTTGGGCCCGGGCCACCAGACGACCTTCGGCATCCGCCACCTGCACCGCGAATACCAGGTCGTTGCGTGCCATTGCCCCGACCAGTCTTTCGACTGCCTCCTCGTCACCCACCGCCAGAGGGTAGCGCAAAGACTCACTGCCGGTGGTGCGAATCATATCTTCCAATACCTCCAACGCCACCTCAGAGGATTGAGTCACAGCGGGATCGAACAGGCGCCAGGATATCCCGCTGATCAGCAGCACACCCAACAGCGGGGGAAGCGTGAGCAAAGCCAGTAACGGCATGCGCCATCGTCTAGTCGCCACCGTTTACCTCCACTTCCAATGCGAGCACGTCCCGCTCTGCAATTACTCTGCCGTAGCCGTTGCGAAGCACGGAATGGTTCACTTTTACCTGTATACGCTCAGGTGGTCCCGCCAGCAGCTCGCCGGATTTCGCCCAGTGGCGCAGCGTACGTTGCAAGGCCGCTTCCAGCTGCTCCGGGGCGTAATAGGCCGCCGCCGCCGCGCCCTGGGGCAATAGCGACGGGATGGAGACGACTACGGGCTTGCGATGCCGAAACAGGGTTTCCAGCGCCAGGCGGTAATCGGCACCACCAAAGACCTCAGGATCAACGGGCATCAGGAATACATCCCATCGTCCCTCCTGGATGAGACGGCCCAAGCCCCTCGCGACGCCCTCCGGAGGTAGGGTTAGTTGCAGGTATGGCCCGGCAGTCCCCTCTGCGCCCGCGGCGCTGATCAGGGTGGCGGACTTACTGCCCGGAAACAGCGCCCGGGCCAAGCGGTACAGCGCCGTCAGCGGCGGATCCACGGGGATCGCCGCAACCTGCTGCTGGCACGAAGCGGCGGCCGCGGGTATGCGGCTGGTGTAGAGATAGGTGGCGAGGACGGGTCGTCCTGAGTCACTTTCGCAGAATTCGTTCAGTGCTTCGGCGCCCACGGTGATTGCGAGGTTCACACCGCTCATCTGATCTGCCGGCACTTCGGCTGTGATCAGCGACTGGATGCGCGCGCGGATCCGATCATCGCCACCATAGATCGTGACGTCGGCCCGAACGGGCGTAACTGCGATCGCCAGCCAGCACAGGGCAAGAACCGCTAGGGGACTGCGGCGGCGCAACCTTGTTGACCTGGATGCTGGCACTGAATGGTGTTCTCTCGTGGGCGCTGTGATAACCGCATCAGGCCATTCTGCCTTAAATTTGCGTCACTGTTCAGGCAGCCCGGACGTGTCCGGTGGTGCCCGCGGACACTACCGCGTCGTTCACCAGCTGAACCGTGCTGTGTAAGATTGCGGTAGCATCGAGCGCGACAATTTCACATACTCAGGTAGTCCCTGGCGGGATAATGCGCAATAACAACCACGATCCAAGGAGTGATGGCAATGGCGGGCACCTACGACCTGAAGAAAAGCCCTAGCGGTAAATTCATGTTCAACCTGAAGGCCGGTAACGGCCAGATCATCCTGACCAGCGAGCTGTATGAAAGTAAAGCCGCCGCGGAGAACGGTATCGAATCCGTGCGCAAGAATTCTCCCGACGATGGCCGTTACGAACGCAAACGCTCCAAGAAGAACGAGCCCTATTTCAACCTGAAAGCCGGGAACGGCCAGGTCATTGGCAGTAGCGAAATGTATTCCGGAGCAGCGGCGATGGAAAACGGCATCGCCTCAGTGAAGACCAATGGCCCTACTGCCAAGGTTGTGGATAACACCTGAGGCTCGGCCGATGAGCTCGGGTAGGCGCTGCAGGTCGGACTGTCCAGTCTGAGCCCATTCTACCCACAATAAACTGCGACCACGGCGAGTCTGTCGTGACCGAGCTCGCGGGATACCTGCTGCCGGGCTTCGCGGTCACGCTCGCGCTGCTCTGGCGCCAACGATTGCCGCGATGGGCCTCCCGCAGCAGGACAGGGCCAGCCTGCGATCTGCTCGTAGCGCGCCTGGGCATAGTGGTGGCGCAGGCCGTGGTTCTTGTCGAGGCCGGCCCGCACCGTGGATCGTTCGTAGGTGCGCAGGTGCTGCACATAGGTTTTGTTAGCCGGGATCAAGGAGCCGCGACCGGCCAGGCGCCGGGCCTCATCCAGCAATGCACGTTGCTCTGGGGTTCTGATCGCAATTTCGCGTGCCCTGCCCCCCTTGCACCAGGAATCCTTGAGCTGGATACGATCCCCCCGGTCAGCGTAGGCGGGACTGAATTTCAGGGACTCCTCCCGGCGCAGGCCAAAGGCCGCCTGCAAGCGCAAGGACATGCGGATGTGTTGATCGCGGACTTGAGCGAGCTTTTCCGCCTCGAGTTGACGGCTTTTGTCCTCACCGGTAACGAATCGGCGATTGTCGATACCGTAGTGGGCGTTTTCTCGAGCCACCACTGGGGCCTTGTTGATGGCACCGGCCCACCAGCGCAGGTGGGACATGCGGTTTTTCATGGTTCCGGCCGAGAGCCCCTGCTGCTTCCAGCGCTCAACCAGGGCCTCGACGTGTTTCGGCTTCAGGCTCTCCGGTTTCATTTTCCGGAAGCCCATTTCATGCAATGCCCTCGCGGCCTGCATGAGGACATCCTCCCGGGCGGCCCGGGTGCCGTAGGCGGTACGCGACGCCCGCCGCACCATCCCGCGCAATTCGTATTCCAGATCCTGCATGCCCTGCTTACCCTCCTGCCACTGATCCATCCAACGCCGTGCGCCTTGTTCCGGGCACGTCACCCGGCACTTGTCTTGCCCGCACTGTCGACCGGTTTTTTATTGGTACCGACACCGATGCTTAGTGTTTATGTCCAGCACCTTCGCCGTAGCGATGAGTGATCCCGCGCAGCGGGAAACGGACATAAGCGTTTTATGGTTGCCTGACTTTGCAGACAAACGGCGGGTTGCCCTGTGGGGAATCCCTGCCGTTCAGCGGTCGAGGGCAACGCCCTTAACTGCGGTTTGATGCTGACTTGCGGCGCAGCACACCGTGTTGCCGTTAACGACGGCCTGGCCTCCTTCACCATTTCCTGTTGCCAAAAAATGTTGAAGCGCGCCCCCGAAGGGGTGCGCTTCAACCCCTCGGGTTTGCGTCGGTTTCCCTGAAGACCAGGCCGACGTGGAACGTGCCATACAGGCTGTTCCAGTGCTGGTTTTCCAGCAGATGCGGGCGTGGCCCGCGCGCTTACATGCAGCCGAAGGCTGCGCTAAAGCCCGGTTATTTAGCCGTGGGATGGCCGGGTCTCGCAATAGTCAATTTCCTTACAATAATTGTCGTGTCACTACGGATGCGGCCGTGTGGCGGCCGCGCGAGCCCAGGGTTCACCGGGCTTGCCAACGCCAGCAGGCTGGCGTCACTACACCACTTACGGCTGCGCCGCGTTCGGTAGTGACGCCAGCGGCCTCGGCAAACCCTCATGGTTTTCAGGCATTAAGCCATGGTTAACTTGAGGGTGTTTCAGGGAGTGCCGGGGGGGTTGTCCGGCCCTTAGACGACCTCGTAGCCGATCACCCGACCGGTCTCGGTGAGGATGTTCGCCATGACCGCATCGCGCAGCTCCCGGTGGAAAACGGGACGCTTCGGGATGGCCCGGGCCCCGCGCTCGAACAGGGCGACGGCGGGTGCGTTGCCGTACATTGAGGCGCAGTAAAGCAGGCCATCGATGTCAGGGTAGGCCTCATAGAGCTGCTGCGCCCAGCGCCGGGCCCGCGGTCTGGGTCCTGAGTGGATGGCCATGGAGGCGCCGATCGCAGTGGCAAAGGGGCCTGTCAGGTCGAGCAGGGTAAGGTCGGCGGCGAGGTTGAACCCGCTGAGCACCGGGTCACGGGCATGGCGGTCGATCAGGCGCGTGGCCTGGAAGACTTCGGCCAAGCAGGTGGGGATGGCTTCCGGGCCGGTGGCCAGGTACATGATGCCCCGGTCCTGGACCTGCGCCCTCCCCTGCCCGTCCGGCAACTGGTGATCAAAGCGGCTGGTGGTCGGGCCGTAGAAGCGAAAGGTGTCCCAGGATGTCGAAAACTCACCGCCCACAAAGCACAGCCGGGCCATGGTGGTACCTTCCGGCAAGTGATGCAGCACAGGCGGGATGGCCCGCAGGGCTTCCACACCCGGCGGTTCGGGGAACTTGGCCATCAGACCTCGCGGGCCAGGACGATGACAACCTCCGGCGGATGGCCGGTCAGGAGCCACTCGTGGGGGCTCAGGGCGCGATTTAAGGTCTCGGACTCAAGATCGGGGTGCACATCCATGAAAAAGCGCTGTACGGCCACTGGGTGGGCCTCAGGACGCATGGCCCGCAGGACGGCCTCCAGTCCCGGTAGCGTCCCGCTGGGACCGAACTGGAAGCGCGGGCACACCCTCCCGCCAGTCGTGCGTACCGCGTACAGCTCGCTCGCCTCGAGCTTCTGGCGGATTCGGCTGGCGCTGACACCCAGCAAATCAGCGACTTCCTTCTGGCTGAAGGCCGTCGTCACCATCTGGGCGAACTCACCGGCGATGACCGCCACGTTGTCGGCGGCGCTGTCGTCGGACCAGGAGCCGACGCCGCGGGCACCGGAGTCGCGCAGGAAGGTCTCCTCGGCCTCGGACAGGGCATTGGTCACCGGCGGCGCCTCGTAGATCGGGTGCGCGCGCAGGAACGCCGCGGCGGCGGATGCCAGGCGGTCGATATTGGTGATACCGGCCTTGGCCAGTGTGGTGCGATCGGCTTCGGTCAACATGACTTTCTACCTCTAACAGAGATAACAATAGTTAATTATAGGCCAGCCTATGACCGCTGTCACGCCGCGGAATCAGGTGGGGATTGTAGTGATTGACCGAAGCCATGCCGGGTCAGGTGACGGATATAAAACTGGTCTGCCGGGGGCTCGCCGTCCCAGAACAGGCTCGGGTCTTCGACCACGAAGCCCTGTTGGTAGGCTTTCTGATTCCGGCGACCACCGCGCAAGAGATTCTGGCCTTTGCGGGTTCGGGTGCAGATGTTAAGGCGGCCAAACTGGTTGACCAGGGTCTTCGGGGGAACGTCCGGGTCGAGGCGCTCGTAACACCACTCGAAGACTTCGGGTACCTGCAGGAAAGTTCGCCCTTCCCTGTCGACCTGCACCCAGGATTGTTTGCGGTTGTAGGGAAGCGAGCCATCGCGCAGTCCTTCACGGATAGTCTCCACCAGCACCCAGCCTTTGGTTAAGGGATTCGCCCATTGACTACGGTGGGGCGTAAGGAAGCGCTCACACCTTTTGTTGGTGCTGGGCTGGGGTGCGGAGACGCTTGGGGGTATTGGCGGTGTGCCTGACGGGGCTGGCGCTGCCGGCTGCCAGTGGATGCCCGCGACCTGGCGTAGCCCACCATCCGCCGCCTCACCGGTGATGCAGGCCCGGATGTCCTGCCACACCGCAGGCTCGCGTTTGAGCCTGGCTAGACCTTCTGCAGGTATGGCGGTGGTGAGGGTGTCCTCCAGCGCCTCCAGCCCCCGTTTATGGTGGTGCAGCCACCACTGGGTGGTGATCACCACGATCACTGCGTAGTTGTAGATGGTTTCGAATCGCCGGTAATCGGCGCCGGGGCGATCGAGGGGAAAGCGGGTATTGGCTGCGCGGCCCAGGGCCGCCGTGATCGTAGCCAGTAGCGCCTGAAAGTCCGCGTCAGAGGCGACCTTGCGAACCTGCTCAAGTATCGGCACCACCTGGCGTTCAAATTGGTCCGCGCGCAAGGTCCCGTCGGCCCTGAACAGCGGTGCGTAGATGGGCGGGATTGCGGTAGCCGGTGTGGGGGTTGGCGCGGCCTTGTTGGGTCGACTGAACCAGCTTTTCAGCATGATTGTGCTCCCGGTGCCCTCCCCTTTGCTATCCAGTCGGCAAAGGTATTGTCCCAGTCAGCGGACACCTTGCCCTGATGGGTGCGGGTGAAGTGCTCGATGACCTCGGGAATGCGAGCGGGGCTCAGGCCCTGCTCCGAAACCAGTTGCTGCAGGGTTTTCGTGGCAGGTAGCCATTCGCCGGGCAGTAGGGACGGCAGGCGCGTACTGCGGTGACAGCAGAAGGCAAAGAAGGCCTTGCCGGGGTCGCGCAGCGCCCTGCCCTGCTCCCTGGCCGTGAGCACGAAGAGTCCGCGATAGTGGGCAATCGCGTCGGGCTGATAGCCCGCCGCCAAAAGCGCGCTGGTGATGTTGTCCGGCGGTTGCCAATGCAGGGGTAGCTCGAGGAGGTCGGCTGCCCGCTGGGCCACTACCTCATTGCCGGCAGCGTCGCGCGCGAAGCGCATGAAGGCCAGATCGGTCTGCTCCGCCGCGTCGTCCCGGAAGGCCTCGACCGAAGCCTGTATCTGGGCCGCTGACAGTCCCAGTTGCTTGAGCGTCAGGAGCGCATTACGCGACGGCTGCCAGGCGCGCTCCATGGGATCAGGCGCTCAAGGCCGCGGCCTGGCGTCGCAGCGCCTTGTTGTGATCGCTGTTGTCACCAACAAAATGGTCCCGGGTATCTCGCCAAATGGTGATCAGCGGGTAGAGCTTGGTGGTTCGGGCGCGTCGGCGTCGCATCCGCCGGTGCTCCTGGATCTTGGCTTCATCCCATTCGACCTTGTAGTAGTAACCGTACAACCAGCCGACATTGGTCCCCTCCTCCTGCCAGCCTGGTGTGGACTCTTCGTGATGGGGCTGTCCCTGCTCGTCCACGTCGTTGCACTGGCGTCGGATGAGGTTCAGGAAGTCCCGCTCAAAATTATCCAGCCGAGCGGAGGGAATCACCCGTTCACCAAACTCATCGAGGGTATAGGTAAAGGGCCGGTTGGCCGGCTTGGGCCGGACACCGATCACTGCCTTGGCCCAGTTATTGAGGCGGTGGGCCAGGCCAGAGCGCTCAGTCATCAGGCCGTCGTGGGAGATGAACGAACGGCCCCCAGAGACGAGGTTGGCAAGGATGGCGGTGTGGAATTTGACCATGTAGTAACGATCCGACTTCACCCGGCGTCGGCCCTGCTCGTCGTGCTGGTAATCCTTTTTGGCGTAAAACTCGGTAATGTAACGGTAGTGCGCCGTCTCGGCGCCGAAGGTGAAGGCCTCCCGAAAATACAGTGATTGGCTGGCGTCCACCTTGAACTCGGTGTCACGTAACCGGGCCAGCATATCGCGGACGATACGGCGGTTCTGGTCGTTGGGTCGCAGGCCCATACGCCGGCAGAGCTCGTAGAGATCAAAGAAAAAGTACTCGTCCTTGATCCCGAGGTCAGTGACAGAGAGTTGGTCGAGGGAGCCAAAGCGCGATTCCAGCTGGTCCAGGAGGATGCCATTCAGGGCGCGCATGGCGCGCTCGTCCGAGAGGTAGGCGACGTCACTGCCCTCGCGGGTCTGGGTCGAAGTCCGGATTTCGATCCAGTCGTCCTCATAGAACTGGTACTTGCACTGGATATCTTTACGCTTGTCCCGCCCCGAGAGTTTCATCCCGGCGTCAAGGATGCAGAACAGACTTTCGATGCGGGGGGGGACTTCCTCTGACAGAGACAGAAAACTGCCCTCCATTTCCAGCTGCCCTATTTCCAGGGTCAGTTGTTCCCGAGAGGGTCGGTGTGAGGGGATCAGGGTCTGGCGGTTGGCGTTACCGAAGTGCGCCAACACTGGTTGTAGGCTGGTCAATTCCACAATGCGGCAGGCCTTGCCGGCCAGATAGCAGTCCGTCTCTTTGAGGACACCGATTTCTGCCAGCTCTTTGAACCGTTTGCCAATAAGCCCGGCACTTGCGGCATGGTTTGCGTTGTTTAATCGCTGTACAAAGTCCTGTCGACTGATGCGTAGCTGATCCGCGTCCTGGCAGGCATCAACGAGAACAATTAAAAAATCCCGCAGTTTGGCGGTGAAGCTGGTGTCTTTGATCAGCAGAGGGAGTTGTGCTGATGCTTCCGGGGAAATACTGTAATAAAGGGGTTTTGCAGCCATATCTGAATTCTTTTGAGGAAGAAAACCATCCTGTTAAGCTAATCCTATTGATATGGCTGAGGGCTGTCAATGGTCAGTTTACTTACAACCCCTTTCTGCGACCTGTTTTGACATTTTTCTGCTCTCGAGTCGTCAAAAATATCAATGTGAATAGAACTGAATAAAATTGAATAGGGGTGAATCTCAGGAATAGAACAGAATATAGGGGGGAATAATCCTTTATATTCAGTGGCTTGAAAGTCTCTTTGGTTTGTTCACTGTCCTTCTGAGATGGTTCACTGTGGTTTTATGTTCGCTCACTGTCCTTCTTGAATGGTTCACTGTCCTTTGCCAGTGTTCACTGTTGATCTCCATCGTTCACTGTCCTTAAGGCATCGTTCACTGTGCTTCGGCGATTGTTCGCTGTCCTTAGTGCATGGTTCACTGTCCTTTTGGCCCAGAGCGGTGGCAGACTTATCCACAGGCCCTCTCTGCTGCCCTGTTTTGCGCCCTGGTGACGTCCTGCCATTGGGCCTGAGCGCTTTTCCGGCGACCAGCGGCTCGGACAATCGTTGTGTTGAGGGTTCCAAAGAAAGCCGTGTGTTCATTTTTCTTACATTCGACCCCTGTTTGATATTTTTCCCCAATTTTTTCCCTTAGAATGTCAATTAATATTTTTTGATACGGGGAAAACATCAACATGCCTATCAGCCAGGAAAATTTCAATAAGCTGGGCCGCTACCTCGACAATGGCCATAACCTGATCAAGGACATCAAGGCGATTGCCGAAGACCAGATGCCGCCGCGGCGTTACAGGGGCGAAGAGCTGGTCGAGCTGGTTGGCGCCAAGGTCAACACCATTTATATGGCGGAAAAGGAAGGCCGGCTCCCCTCCCCTGACCTGGATCCGAAAACCCATCGCCGATTGGGTGCCACCCTGGACCAGGTGCTGGTGATGCAGGAGTACTTTGGTACCCGCCCCTGGCGCCAGCCCAACGAAGACGCCGTGGTGATGTCCTTCACCAACTTCAAGGGCGGCTGCTGGAAAACTACTACGTCCTGGTATGCGGGTTCCTATTACGCCAACCTGGGCTACCGGGTATTGTTTGTGGACCTGGATCCCCAGGCCTCACTGACCTACAACTGCGGGATTCTGCCGGACTTCGATACGTCCCACGAAAAATCCCTGGGGCCCTATATCCTGGAAGAGGAAGGTTATCCGGCCAGCTGGGCCAAGGATGTCATCCGCGACACGCACCTGCCCAACCTCAAAATCATCCCTTCTACCCTGCAGCTGGCCGGTGTCGAATATGCTCTTTCCAACGCCATCATGGAGGCGCGTTCGGAGAGTGACCGCCTCAGCAAAATGATGCACTGGTTCCACCGGGTCAAAGACATCGTCAATGAGGTCAAAACCGATTTCGACATCGTGATCATGGACGGGACGCCGTCACTGGGTCTGCTGCCGCTCAATATCATCTTTGCCTCGGATGCGGTGGTGGTGCCGGTGCCGACCGAGATCACTGATTTTGCGTCCACCCTGTCTTTCGGCGATTTGTACAAGGACCAGTCCGAGACGCTGTACGAGACCTTTGGTGATGAAGTGGTGCTGCCGGATATGCTGTTTTTACCCACCCGGTTCTCAGCGTCTGAGAAGACGGCGACATTGGGCAGCGAGTTTGTACTGGATCAGATCCGCAGGACCTTTAGCACGGACTGCATGCACTCCGTGATCAAGAAGCATGAGGCAGTGGTGAGCAATCTGTCCTTGATGCGACGCACCGTCTTTGACGTCAACGCTGGCGATGCCAATGTGAATCGCGAGGCGCGCAAACGGGCGATGGCCAACTTCAAAACAGTGTTTGATGAAATCCTGGAACGGGCAGTGTATCCGCGCTGGCCGAGCAAGAAAGCGGTGCTGGAAGAGAAGGGGATCTACTGATGGCTGAGAAGAAAAAGTTTGGTATCCATGCGCTGTCTGCCCGCTTGGGCGATACGGCGGCTGAAAAGGCACCGTCCACCGCGGAGGCCGCCACGGAAAAGCGCGTGGCATCGCCCATCAATTCACCGGCGATTACCGCACGCGGGAAACGTCAGCAGCGGATGTATCTGGAGTTGCCGGTCTCCAAAAACACGGTGGAGTGCGATCTGATTGAGGTCAATCCTCGGCACTGTGTCGCGTCTCCGCTGAATAAGCGGGTGCAGTCCCTTTTGTCGCCGGAGGATGTGGCGGTGCAACAGCTACTGGCGGCGATTCGGGATGAAGGTCAGCGTGACCCGGTGCTGGTGCGTGAGCTGCAAAAGCCCCAGGGCGATAAGCGCTATGAGGTGATTTACGGCACTCGCAGGCGCTACGTCGCGCAATTGCTGGCCGAGGCAGGGGAGGGCAGTGGACTGCTCAAGGCCTGGTACAGCGACCAGATCACCGATGCTGACGCCAAGCGCCTAGCGGACAGTGAGAATGATGACCGGCAGGACATTTCTTCCTGGGAGCGAGCGGTCTACTTTGCCCAGCTGCGCGCTGGCAAGCCTGACATGACGCTGGAAGTCCTCGCCGGGATCGAAGGGGTCGACAGGACCCTGGCGGGTAAATACCTCAAGTTGGCGGAGTTGCCAGAAGAGATCGTCAAGCAGGTGGCCTCACCCACCAGGATCAGTCTGCGCGCCGGTCTGGATATCCAGAAAGCCCTGTCCGCGCTAGGGCCTTCAGCACGCAAGCAGCTGCTGAAGGAGTTTGCAGGGCAAACGCGATTTGAGGATGGCGCCGCTTTGCTAAAAGCATTGCGAACCGCCGCGACAAAACCCAAGCCGGCGGTGGCAGCGAAGCGCCGGGAATTGGTTGATGGTCATGGGCGCAAGCGGGCGGTGATCGGCGCCCATCGCACCAACAAAGGTCAGTACAAGGTCGACCTGTTTGAACTCTCGGACGAGCAGATAACCGAGGTTGAGGAGGCCATTCGCAGCGCTCTGAAGCTGTGAGTGTGCACGGTTCCCATTTTTATCTAACTTATTGATATATAAGTATAAAGTACTTTTCAAAAGTGCATTTTTGCAGCGTCCCCAGTGGCCGCTGAATCGCTTAGGTTCCAGTAGATCGCCGCGCGGGTTCGCTCACCCTGGCGCGGTGGTTCGCGATTATCCTCTGCCTCTGCTCCCGCGGTGAGGGGTTATTCCAGTTCGGGATCCTGGTTGGCGCCGAGTTCCAGGAGGAGGGCATTGGCTTCCCGGGTGTTGTCTACCGAGAGGCTGAGTTGGCCGCGCAGCAGAGTGTCGGTCTGGATCCGGTGATCCAGTTTATCCAGTAAGCCCTTGAGTTCCGAGAGACTGTGGAAGGCGAGTTCCACAGTGCCTTTGTGCTGTTTGGTATCCAGGACGATGGTCGTGGGGGTGCCGTAGTGTTCCGCCAGTTCGCGCTCCATCAGGCCCACATCGCCCAGGCGTTGGGCGGCCTTGCCGCGGGGCTGGGCCACCAGTTGCGGGGGCTCGTAGCCGGGGTGGACCAGGCGGTAGAGGGCCCGGGAGGACATCATGCCTTTGGCAGCCTGGGTGGCGAGGCGTTCCTGCCGGCTGGGGGAGGGTTCGCCGAGCAGAAACTTGGCAAATTGCGGTTTGATCTGGCCGCTTTGCAGCAGGGCCCGGGTGCCAGGTGCGAGGCCCTTGAGCAAGCGCAGCCGGTTGGAGAGGGTGGGGCGGGCAATACACAGGGCATTGGCCAGGGTCTGGATTTTCCAGGGCTTGTCGGGGCGGCCGAAGTGTTCCATGGCCGTGAGAGCTGCAGCGGCGTAGAGCAGAGGGCTCGTGACCAGGCCCGAGGCAGCGTGGTCCCTGGCCGCGTATTCAATGGCGTAGAAGGCGGCCTCGGCGGCATTGCAGTCGATCAGTCCGATGGGGACGGAGGGGGCCCGGGGGTAGGCGTCCCGGTGCAGGAAGGCCTGCAGGCGTTCCCAGCCCAGCAGGATCTCAATGAATTTTCCCTCCGGTGTGGTGATCTGGCGACCGATGACGGTGCCGGGGGGGCCGCCGAGCTCCAGGGCATGGTCAATCAGGGCATGTTGCTGGGCTTCCGGGACGTCGGCCTGGATGGCATAGGGGGCCCGCTGGATCTGGTCCCGAGGCACATTCTGCATAGCCGGGGCCAGCAGCCTGGTTAGCCGTGATCGTCGGTCGTCGTTGGCACTGCGGGTGGGTTGAGGCATTTGATATCCAATTGCGTTCCTCGAGGAACGCTATGTAGTATAGCGGGTGTTTTAGCCAGGGGAAACGCCCCGGGTGGATAGGGCAGAGGGTGAGTATTTGTCGCGACTTCCGCCGAAAGAGTGGTGTTCTTTCGGTGTTCTCCCTATTGGGGTTATGCCTTAGAGGTGAACGTTGCGCCCTGGGCGGGTGACGAGCGGTCGCTGTCCTGCCTGCCATTGTGTCCAGTGGCGAGGAGGGCTGTTGGTGCAGCTCAATGTGTTGGGTAGGCACGAAAAGGACGTGCATGAGCCACCATCCCGATGATGTTTTCCGTGCCCCGGGGGCTGGGCGTCAGTGGGCCTGGGCTCTATCTGCGGGGTTCTTCCTGAGCGACGTGTTGTTGTTACTGGGCATGTGGTGACAACCAAGCTCTGACGGGGGGGGGAGGGCGCCCGGGCGGGCTGGCTCCGGATTCCGCGGCCGCTGCATCCCGTAGGGATAGGCCCTGCGCATCCCTGGCGAGAGGAGGGCGATAGCGTGGATTTGGCTTGCATTGCACGCGGCGCCTGCGTGTTTTTTTATCCCTCTGGGTGAATGTCTAGCCTGGCATCCGTTGTGGCTTGCGCCAGGCATCCCCCACCTTTCACGCGTTCGCGTCCTGTTGGTTCTCCGTGTGGGTTAGGTGTGCTGTCACTGTTCTTGTACTGATTACTCGCTGCTCCTTTGCCGCTCTCTCGCTGCAAGGCGGGTGGTTCCCCCTGCCTGGCCCCGCCAAAGCCGGCTGCGGGGCTCGTACCTCGCCGGGTGGGGGCGTCTCGCCCCCAGAGGGATGGGGGTTGGGGCGACCCAAAACCAAATCCATGTGCGAGGAAAATTTTATGTCTATTCAGATGATCGGTCTGGACCGGCTGTTAGCCAGTCGGAGAAATGTGCGGGTGGCGATGGCCAGTCGTGTGACCCATGAATCCCTGATGGCGAGCATTGCCGCCGAGGGTGTACTACAGAACCTTGTGGTGGTACCGGAAGGCGAGGGGTTTGCGGTGATCGCGGGCGGACGCCGATTAAAAGCCCTGCAGGGGCTGGCCCAGGCTGGACGGATTGCCGGGAATTATCCGGTGCCCTGTGCGGTGCGCGGGGTAAAGGATTCAGTGACCGCAATTTCGCTGGCGGAAAATTTTCAGCGCGACGGCATGCATCCAGCGGACCAGATGCAAGCTTTTGCAGAGCTGGCGCGACAGGGGCTGACGGAGGCCGAGATCGCGGTGCGCTTCGGTTTGAGCGAGGCCCGTGTCCGCAAGCTGCTCAGGCTGGGCCGGGTGGCTAAGGCCATTATGGCCGATTACCGCAAGGGCCAGTTCACTTTGGAGGAAGTGCAGGCCTTCGCGCTGGTGGACGATACCAAGCGGCAGCTGGCCTGTTACCGGGAGCTCGGGGAGCACTGTTCGGCCCATGCGATCCGGCGCTGGTTGGTCGGTAAGGCCATCGAGGCGGGGCAGGGGATTGGTGCGTTTGTCGGGGTTGCCGCCTATGAAAAGGCCGGTGGGGCGGTGGAGTGCGACCTGTTCGAGGACAAGGTCTATCTCTCGGATACCGAACTGGTGGAGAGGCTGGCGCTGGAGAAATTGGGGCGCAAGGCCCGCACGATTGAGAAAGCCAGGGAATGGTCCTGGGTGGCGCACGGCCTCGACCGGGAGGAATTGACCAACGGCCTGGTACGCCTTCCCTCGGAGTTGATTGATGTCCCGCCGGACAAAGCCGCCGAATGTGATCGTCTGGCGCAGCGAGTGGCCGACCTTGAGGCCCTGGATGCGGATGCGCCCTTGCCGGAAGAGTTCGAGAACGAGGAAGCGCTGTTCGATGCGATCAATGCGGCCAACGAGGCCCTGTGGCAGCTTGAAGACGAGATCGAGAAGGCCTGCAGCGGTTACACCGCCGCGCAGCGACTGTACGCGGGTGTGGTGGTGACCCTCAACTGGCGGGGCGAGCTGGACGTCATCGAGGGGCTGGCGCGGCAGCAGGACATGCCCAAGGCAGCGAACGAAAGCGGCCCCGATGCTGCTGGGCCGGAAGTAGGGGAGGGCGGTGAGGTGGATGCATCTCAAGAGAAGCCGCTGTCACAGGCGCTGGTGAGCGATCTTGCGGCTCATCGGCGTCAGATCACCAAACTGGCCCTCCTGAAGAACCCCAAACTGGCGAGTGATCTACTGCATTTTGGCCTGTGTGTGCAGGTGCTCACAGCCCGGGCCTGGGAAGGCCGGGTTTACTGCAATGCCAGTTACTGCGAGGTGTCCTGTGACTCCGAGCGGGGAGACACCGAGGAAAGTCCCGCAGCCGAAGGCCTGCACGCTGCGCGGGAGGCGCTCGATACCACCTGGCTGGCAGAAGAAGAACCGGCGCGCTTGGCGGCGTTCTGTGTGCTCCCGAAACGGGACAAGGACAAGCTGGTGACCTACTGCACGGCGATGCTGCTGGAGGTTGGTCCGCGTGGAGCATCGCCCGAGCGGGATGCGGTGGTGGACCAGCTGGCGCCGGATTTTCGGGGGTACTGGCAGCCGAGTGAAGAACACTACTTCAAGCGAATGACCATCGACCAGTTACTCGCCACCTTCGGCCCGGTGCTGGGTGAGTTCTGGGTCGAGAGCCAGCAGGGCAAACGCAAGGGCGAAGTGATCGAGTCGCTGAAACAGGCCTTTGGAGAAGACTATCCCGCGGATGATCCCCGGGCGACCTGGATACCACCGGTATTCTAGGCGCTGAGCAGCTCGCACCTTGGCCGCCTTCGGGCGGCTTTTTTCACTTTCTAAGTGCTAGCTGCGCAGCAATGGTTACAGCATTGAACCTGGCTGCATCCGATGAACATGACCAAGTCGCGAACATGGTCAGGTAATATGGCGGCCGGGGTCCATTGCCCCGTGCAAAACGCGCAACACCAAGATTCCGTCGGGCGTTGGACGATAGTAAACGGCATGGGAGACGTGTTCGTAACGGCGAAGGCCTTCGCGCACAGTACTGTAGTCACTCCCCATGCTCGGGTTCTCAGCAATAAAGTCGATGCGCGCATTCAGTGCGATGGCGTAGCGCTCGGCCTGTGCCTGGCCGAATTGCTCAATGCCATAGAGATAAATGTCGATCAGGTCGCGTTCGGCGTCCCTTGTGAGTTCAATCTGCGCCAAGCAACAAGCCCTTCTGCCGCGCTTCCTGGCGTGCCGCTTCCAGTACTTCGGGCAATGAACGTTCGCTGACGCCGCTCTGCTCCGCGCGGTCGAGAATGGTGCGCAGCTCTCTGATCGCGTTTTCCCGGCGCTCCTGGTCGCGCCGGACGAGATCGCGGAAGTATTCGCTCACATTGCCGTAGCGACCGGCACTGATCTGAGCTTCAACCCATTCATTCATCTGATCGGGCATCGAAATGGTCAATCTGGACATGGCAGAGCCTCCGCTGTTTAACAAATCATAATAGTTCATACTAATTGCAGCAAGTAGCCGCCATCTGGCCGTCAGTCGCGTGCCGCGGTAATGGTAGGCAATGTCAGTTGGCAACTCACGCTCGGCCCGGAAGCCTAGATATGACAAAACTTTCGCAACAAATATATTTAATTGCGATTGTAAATATCATATATGGGTACTAAAGTGCAACAAAGTGATAACGACAACCACTATGGAAGGGGGCGGTGTGAGCATACTGAAACGATTAAGAATCGAGGCGGAGAAAACCCAGGAGGAACTGGCGAGCATGGTCGGGGTCTCGACCAGCGTATATCAGCGGATTGAACAGGATCCCGAGTATGCATCGCCGCGTGTCCTGATGAAGCTCTGCAGAATCCTCGGTACCGACATGGATCGGGTTCTTGAGCCCGAAGTAGAGTGCAGACGGCCGGAGATTCACAACCCCTATCAGGCGCTCTTCGCTCGATTGGGCTTACTGGATTCCTATCTGGCGGATTATGAAACGGGCAATGAGGCGACTGCTAACCTCGTGGCGATGACACGCCTCTCCATGTCTCTGGCACGACAAAAGCCTAATCTTGGTGTAATGGGCCGTTCTGATGCTGGGAAAAGCCACTTCATCAATACTCTGCTCGGTAGCACCGCCCTCCCAGCTCAGCTGCAACCCACCACCAGCGCAGTGACAATCCTCCGCCACATCGCCGACAAACCTCAATGGCAAAACGAGGATGTCCTCATCTTCAAGGAGTTGGTGGCCATCGCTAAGTTGAACGATGAGGCCTTTTGTACGGACCCGAAGCGCTTTTATGCATCAGGCGGGATTGAGCTCCTTTCCTCAGAAATCGTCCACGACCACTTCGATAGCAGCGCGACAGAAGCCTATAGCTGCGTGGTCTATGTTGAGTCGGACATCTTGAATGCCTGTAACATCGTGGACTCTCCTGGATTCGCGAATACCGACGCTGAGCGGGAGGAACAGAGCGACACCGCGAAAGCATTGTCCATGCTGCAGATGCTCGATGTCCTGGTGTATATGTCCCCGATTACGGGTTGCATGGATCACACCGACATGGTGTCGCTGAGATCGGTTTTTAAAACCTTGAACATGCCTGAGGCGGCAAATGACAAGTTACCGCCCCTCGGAAATCTCTTCATTGTGACCAGCCAGGCGGCGCCGCATATCTCGGAGAAAGATCTGCAGGGCATGATCGAAAAGGCTGCTCGGCGTGTATTCAGCCACTTTGAAACACCGGATGGTTCAGGGGCCCTGGAAGAGCGCGGTTCCAAATCCGGGAAAGGCATCACCGAAACCACGTTGAAGGCGCGGTGGTACAGTTTCTGGAGTTCTACGCCTGAGCGCAGTGATCCACTGATTGGTGATCTGTGTCATTACCTGCAGTCAGGTATCGCGGATACGGTTAAGTCCTCGGCTGATGGGCTGGTGGATAGACTCAAGGAAGAAGGCAGCGAATCACTCCAGAGCTACCTCGGCGCGGCGGAAAACCAGATTATCAAGTACGAACAACTGCTCGAGGATAGCAGGCTTGCGCTTGAACCCGTGGCGATCGCCAAGCGCTTCGAGGAAATTGAGGAAACCCGAACAGAGCTTCTGGCGGTGGTTGCCGAAGCTCGCAACAACGCGCTCAAGGAATCCCAAGAGAATATGCAGAGCATATTGGAGCAGCCAAAACTGGAAGCGCTTATAAAGGACAAATACAAGGACAAGAAAGAAGCCCAGGAGTACGCCGCCAGCCTAGTAACGGATCGTATACAGACTGCCGTTGAGCAGGCCTTCAAACTACATGGGACGAAGGTGGAGGCTTCGATCTCGGAAAGGCTGGAGCAATGCTCAGCAGTCATGAACAAGGTCGAGCTCGACAAGGACTCGGTTAGCATACCATTCGATGCCAAAGGGTATTTTACCGGTGGAATGATCGGTGCCGGTATGGCGGCTGGATTGGGCATCTACGCGTCCACCATGGGCGCATTGGGGGGCTATGCAGTTGTCGCTCAGGCGGTGGGCATATTGTCATCCATGGGTGTAGGTTTCGCCTGGAGTGGGGGTACTGCGGGCATCATTTCCGGTGTCGCGACGATTGGTGGGCCCGTCGTCGTCACCGCCGCTCTGGCTGCTGGCGTGGTATTGCTGGGGAAACGGTTATTCGGTGATTCCTGGCAGCGACGACTTTCGAAGCAGTTGCTCAAGGTTTTCGAGGAGCAGCAGGTGACGGAAAAGCTCCTGGGCAGTGTCGACACTGCGTTCGATAATCTCGATTCGTCGGTCAGAGACGGTTGCCAGGGCCTGAAGGATGGCTACCACGCCTATATCGCGGAGTTGCAGAAACTCGTCGAAAACCCGGTGCAGTCACGGGCGGATCTCGCTGCCAGTGTCGATCAGTACCGGAGGGATCTGGCTTTTTTTCTCGGAGCTCCCTGGGCTCAGGCCTAGTGGAGCGAGAAAGAAAGTCATATTTGGGCTTGAAGCGCTCGTTGGAAACACCACTGCAGGGCCGAGATCAGAACGTTTTGCGATGTCCTGAGTGTCAGTCGGACAAGGTAGGCGAGAATCTGATAAGAGTGAACAAAGCCGGCTCGATAGGCCCGGGCACTGCAGCCATAGGAGGTTTAATGGCCGCGAATGTGCTCTCAGGTGCAGGAGCGACTATCGGCATGGTTGGTGGGCCACCGGGGATGGTCGCTGGCGCACTCATTGGTGGTGGTCTTGGGTATTTGCTTGGCAAAGGTACAAAGAAAGAGGCGATTCATTTGTCAGATAACGACGCTCAGTCAATGCCTAAGTACCAATGCACCAACTGCCAACACTGCTTTAACACCTACTAACCTTCTCGCCAGTAGTGTCACGCCAGCTTGCCTAAGCGCCCTGTAAACCAAGGGTCTTCTGTGCGTCTCTTGTGACATTTCTAATGCAAATCTTAGTAATTGGAATGTTGGTAGAAAAAAGGGAATCCAGCTGGATTCCCTGTAAAGGTGATGCCCTGGCGGGTGCTGTCAGATCAAGCCATTCTCAGCGAAAGAGTAGCTGCCTTTTTCTGACACGATGAGGTGATCTAGAACCCGTATATCCAGCAGCCCGAGCCCAGAACACAAGCGCTCGGTGATCCGGCGATCTGCGGCGCTGGGCTCGGTAACACCACTGGGGTGGTTGTGCCCGAAGATGACCGCAGCGGCATTGTGCTGCAGAGCCAGCTTCGCTACTTCCCTCGGGTAAACCGCTGCCCCATCCAGGGTGCCGTGAAAGAGATCTTCCACGGCGATGATCTGATGTTGATTGTTGAGGTAGATCACCGTAAACACCTCGCGTTCCTCAGCGCCGATCCGCAAGCGCAGAAATTCCCGGGTCTTATGGGGGCTACTGAGCGTTTCACCATAGCTCCGTCCAGCTTCCTCCAAAAAGCCGATCGCGGCCTCAATCACTGCCTCTTTCGAGGCATATTGCAAAGTCTCCATTTTGTCGCACCTTGAAAATACCTCCCGAGATGCGCCCAACGGGACGTATCCCGTTGGGAGGATGCCTTGCGGCGTTATTGTTAAAGCAAAGGCCACCAGCTCGCGCGGGTGACCTTTGCAGGCTCTGGACTAGGCGTCCGGGTTATCGTCTTTGGGTTTGGGAGGGAACGCTACCAGCTCACCGCTGATCGCAATTCCGGGCTGGATGAGCAAATTGAAGCCCTCACCCTTACTGTGGGGAAACAGCTTCCCCACCTGGGTGTAGTTCTTGCGCTGCTCACCGCCAGCCTCAAACTCCTCGACAACGTACACGTTCAAATGCTTTGCCATGGATCCATCTCCTGTCAGGTAAAAGATCCGCCAGAGCCTCGTCCCGTAGGGCGCGATGCCCCAACGGGAGATGCGGAAAACTCCGCGACTTAATGCTGCTGTGAGCAGCGACTAAGTGACATTAACCTTCAGGGAAGTGGGAAAAGCTGTCAATGGAAGGGTTCTTACAGAGGGTCAGGGCGCGTGTGATCAGCGAAGGCGCCGCCACTCCCAGGGCGGGATGGGGTTGCTGTCCTGCCACAGGCCACGGCGGGCCGCTTTCGCCTCGCGTTGTGCCTGCGCCAGTTGATGATCGTTGCGTGCGTAGCGTTCGTACCACCAGGCCCAGCCATCGCGCACCAGGGCGAGGTTGATGTTCTGGCCATTGCGATAGACGGTACCCACCGTTCTTCCATAGCGGTCAGTATCCTGGATAACAACGCCGATGCGCTGGCCGGCGACATGAGCTTCCAGTGCTTCCCTGGCAGCGTTGCCGTAGGGTTGGCCCCGTTCCGGGGTATCGATGCCATGCAGCCGGATCTTGTGCTGGGTGTTACTCGCATCGAGCAGGGTGAGCGTATCGCCATCGGCGATACGGACCACTTTGCCAGACAGGTCATACTGCGGTGCAGATTCGCTGGGCGTACTGATCGTCTGATCGACGATACCGGCTGCATTGGCTTGGAGGTCCGACAGGCTGTCACGGGTACTGGCCAGTGCGCTATCCAGTGAGGCCCGGGCCGATTGCACCAGGTCGCCACTGGGCAGATCAATGGTGGCGGTCTGGTGGCGAATAGTTTGATCGATCCAGCGCAGCGACTGGGTGACCCAGGTGACGTTGCCTTCGATCAGGTACTGCCCGACGCTGCCGAGCACAAACAGGGTCAGTAGGGTACGGGAGGACAAGAGCCGCCAGCGGCGAGTGCGTGAAAAGGGGAGGATACGGGCCATGGGCCGCAAGTTTAGCACCGTCGGGCCGATTGTCGGCCGGATGTTCCCGCGATTCTTGAACGTTGTGGGTCTTGGGAGAAAAGCTGCCCCGGAAGTCCGGGGCAGGTGAGGCTTCAGTCGATGGCGCGCAGGATGTCCTGGCATTCAGCGTGTTCCAGCGCCCAGTCACGCAGGGCATAGAACAACTTGTTGAAATGCTCAGGCTCCGGTACGGACCACGCCAGATGGTTGATGGCCACCAGACTGACCACGATACCTGCGGCGTCGGTGGACAGCCTACCCTCGAAGCAGTTGCCCTGACAGACCACCTGGATGTGACTGTCCGACAGGGCAGGGGAGAGGTAGCAGCCGCCGTTGGACAGCTCCCACATATCCCACATGCCGCCGTGATAGTCGGGGCACAGTCGGTCCATGGTCTGGAAGATCATCGCTTCCAGTTGCAGGAAGTACTGACCTGCATACTTGGGGAAAAACCCGGGACGCTGATCATCACGGACAATGCTGCGAATGATCGGCGGATCCTCGTGTATCTCCCCAAACCGGGTAGGCCTCGTCGTATAAAAAACAACCTTCTGCTGTACAGACATGGATCAATCTCCTTGACGTTGAATGATCCGCTGAAGCCTTCTCCCGTGGGGCGAGGCCCCAACGGGTAATGCGGATGAACCGCAACTCAATGCTGCCGAGGGCAGCGATCAAGTAGCTTCAAGATCGAGTACTGGTGGTTTGCTGTCAATGGAAGGTTTGTAACCGAGGCCGTGCGTTATCGACAGATATACGCTACCCGGTAATGGCGTGGGCTGGACATCGCGTACACTCAGCACCCTGGCTCTTCCAATCGTAGACTATCAACATGCAGATCATCGGCATCGATTGTTCCACCAATCCCAAGGGCATGGGCTTTGCCCTTGGGCGCATAGCCGATGGGTGCTGCCAGGTTGAAACAGCGGTGGCTGGTACCTGTCATGCTGAGCATGTGAAGCGGGTGTGTCAATGGCTAGCATCAGGCACGCCGACCTTGCTTTGCGTCGATGCACCCTTGGGATGGCCAGCGCCGCTCGCGCCATCCCTCTGCGCACATGTAGCGGGCCGCCCCGTCCCAGAGGTGGCCGATCAGCTATTTCGTCGGGAGACAGACCGCGACGTCAAGCGCCGACTGAACAAGCAGCCACTCGATGTCGGGGCGGACCGTATCGCCCGGACCGCTCATGCTGCCTTGGTATTTCTCGAAGCGCTGCGCAAAGCCACCGGTGCGCCGTTGCCGATGGCCTGGTCTCCCGACGGTGTGAAAGGCCACAGTGTCATCGAAGTCTACCCAGCGGCTACGCTGGTGGCGCGTGGCTTCAAAGCCTCGGGCTACAAAAAGCCCGAACACATTCCGGAGCGTCAGGAAATTCTCACTGCGCTGGGCAACGTAATGGAACTGCCAGAGGATCCGGAACCCCTACTGAACAGCGCTGACGCGCTCGATGCTGCGGTGTGTGTTCTCGCGGGATTTGATTTCCTGTGCGGGGCCTGTCCCGCTCCGGCAGATCCAGAGCGCGCCCGGAAAGAAGGGTGGATCTGGGTGTGCTCTCCATCCACCTGATCACTGTACTGCTGGTCCGTGTCAGGTGGTAAAAAACGCGAACCAGTGCGGGGGCAGCTCGTCGGTATAGCTGAACTGCCCATCCCGGTACTCACCGACAAAGGCCATTGGGTGATCCGCCTGTGAATTGTCATAGAAACGGCAACGATCACAGAGGGGCAGCGCGGCCTTTACATTGGCCATGGTCCGGGGAATCCGGCTGGTCACTTTCTCCTCGGGTACATTGTGCCCCCCTTCGCCGACACGTTGGGCAACCCTGGCCAGGTTCAAGCCACTGCTTTCGAGGTGGATGTACACCAGAATGATCTGGTAGCCCCGGGCCTTGGCTGTACCCAGGAAATCGATCTTCGAGGTGTGGGAGAACACGGTCTCAAAGCAGAAGTTCCGGCCTTCCTGGACGAGTTGCTCACGCAGCTGTGTAGCAGCGGCCGCCGCTTCATAGCTGTTGCTTTCGGGGTCGTCCGGGAAGGCGGCCTTGGCGAGCACATCCGCATTCACGAAGGGAATGCCTTGCGGCGCCAGGAACTCGCGATAGAACGTGCTCTTGCCGGCGCCATTGCCGCCTGCCAGCACCCACAATTGAGGCATGCTAGTGCGCAGCCGCTGCAGGGTTGACTGGCTGGAACTGTCCGTTGCGGAAGGTCCCCACGGTGACCGCGCCATCGGGTGCGATCCGTTCCAGCAAGCCCGGATTGGCCCCGCTGGCCTGGTAACGGACCGCACTGGCAGTGACCCGCTCAGCCAGCTCTCCTGAGGCACGTGCGCGCTCAACCTCGCCAAAGACGGCGTCGGGATCGATGGGCTCTGCCTCCAGGTTCTCGATTTGCAGTCTGGCTATGCCGGCCTGAAGGGAGGTGATCTGCTCCGGGGTGGCTATACGCGCCAGTACCTGCCCCAGTGAGGCCCAGTACTCGATCTGTCCAGCGACGCTGCGGTGAGCCAGTTTACGGGCCTGCTCAGCGGCCTCCACAAGGGTGCTTTCCAGGCGAAGCGGGGTACTGGATTTAGCCATAGTCTATTGCTCCTTGGTCACTCGAAACTCAAGCCATGTAGCGAATGGCTACGCTTCCATTGTAGCAAATAGCTACAATCTTGCAATCGCGTAGGTCGACGGCTGCCTATCGGCGATGCCATGGGCGGGATGGCGAAGTGAGTGGCCTATACTGTCGATGGAATAAGCTGTCAGGTAATGGTTTTGGGGGGAGGTCAGATGTGTGCGGTCTAGCGCCATGCGACGTGGGACCGGCCGATTGGGCGGCACGGTGGTATAGCTGATGTGTGGTCGCTTGAACCAGAACCCTGAGCACGTTCACTCCTGGCGGGAGTACCGCGGCTTTCTGGAGCTGGAGATCCCCCGCATCAATGTGGCGCCCACGGAGTCACTGGCGCTGATCCGGGAAGGGCGGATCGATCTGGCCCGCTGGTGGCTGACGCCGAGTTGGTCGGATGGCCCGAGCCAAAAATACAGTATGTTCAATGCTCGCAGTGAAAAGCTCACCCAGTCGCCCGCGTTCCGGGGGCCTTTCAAGTCACAGCGGGGCCTTGTACCGATGGGCAGCTTCATCGAGTGGCGGACTTCGGATGGCAAGAAGCGGCCCTGGTCGATTCACAGGGAAGGCGAAACTCTTTACGCAGCCGCCCTGTGGGATGAATGGCAGGGGGAATCTGAGACGCTGCTGTCTTGTACCATCGTCACCACTGCGGCGGCGAAACCCTTTGAGCCGTGGCATCACCGGATGCCGGTGCTACTGGAGGGCGAAGAGGTCGAGCGCTGGCTGGACAGCAGCGCCACTATTGCTGCAAATGACCCTATGTTTGCTCCTCGCCTCAAGTTTGCCTGGAAAGTTAACCCATTGCCGACTGCGGTGGGCAATGCCCGCAACAAATCAGCCGAGCTCATGGAGCCTGTCGGCGACGCTGTCGAACTGGATGCAGAAGCGGATCCAGCGGCGTAATCGATACACGACACTGACGCTGATCTCTCAGGCCATTGCCACGGTGCTCTTCGGTAGCGCCATGTCCCGGACATGATCCCTCTGGGGTGAGATAGAGCCTGGCGCCCGTTTTGGTTTAGTCCAGGCATCCCCCACCCTTCGTTCGCTCGTCCCTCGCGCCCTGCAAGGCGGGCGGTTCCCCCTGCCTGGACACACCAAAGCCGGTCGACGGTGCGCGTGTCGCGCATGGGGTGGGGTCTTCGCCCCCAGAGGGATGGGAGTTGGAAAAACCCCACGGCGAGGAGCGAGACATGGGCATTCAGATCAGAACCACCTTTGAAATCATTACCCCAGACAGTGCGGAACACGGTGAGGCGGCGGAGCGCGGCTGGGTCGATGAGGAAGGCACAGAATATGGATTCCGCGAGCTGGTGGAGCTCGCCAGGTCTGGCGCGGTCTCCAGCTCTGATCCTGCCCCGTCAGCCTGGCTGACGGTGTACAAGTACGACGAGGATTACAGCACTGGCGCGGTGGAGAACCGCAGCTACCACCCGGTGAGTGCGCGGGATGCGCGGTACTTCGCCAAGGCGATGCAGGCGGCGGGCTTGTGGCGATAGGGGATACGGCGGCAATGCTTGGACTAGCGGGGGCATTTGAACAGAAACTTACGGTTTCGCCCTCGCGGACCCACCTCAAACCGTAGGTTTTCGCACGAAAACCCCTTCGTTGAGAAAGTGGCTAAATTAAGCGCGTATACTGGGCGTGGCCTCCAGGCTATAATTTCCGTACTTAAATACGGTCTTGTTAATGCCACTATGTATACTATTAGCCAGCTCGCCAAGTCCGCAGGCGTGAATGTCGAAACCATCCGCTACTACGAACGGCAAAATCTTATCGAACAACCGAACAAGCCGCCCCAGGGCTACCGGCAATATCCCGAAGATACTCTGACCAAAGTGTTGTTTATCAAGCGTGCCCAGCACCTGGGGTTTACGCTTGCCGAAATCCATGCATTGATTGAATTGAGTACTGGGTCTTGTCACGAGGTTCAACACCTGGCAGAACATAAGCTTGATATTGTTCAAGCCAAAATCAAAGATCTGAAACGCTTGGAGAATAGTCTGAAACAGTTGGTTACTTCGTGCCAGTCCAATCCCGATACCGCTTCTTGCCCAGTCATCGACGCGCTGGTTCCGGTAGGTCGCCGTCTTTCTTGACTCCGTAGTATAGTACGGAGTTTATACTGCCTCTCAGAGGTATTTCGACATGAAAAAAAATACACCTGCCTGGTTATTGGGTGGTGGCATGGTCGCTGCCATTGGCGCGAGTGTTTGTTGTGCTGGCCCCTTTGTTTTGCTGCTACTGGGAGTTAGTGGTTCCTGGATCAGTACACTAACAGCCTTTGAGTCATTTCGTCCGTATTTCATTGCTATTGTGGTTGCGCTTTATTGTTGGGCTGGTTGGCAGGTTCATCGACCTATTGAACGTTGCCCTGAAGGTAGCGTGTGCGCTATCCCCAAAAATCGACAGCGTTATCAGCTCTTCTTCTGGATTTTTACTGTTGTAGCACTGTTGCTGATTTTGAGTCCCTATTGGCTGGTCTGGCTCGCATAGGAGAAAATGGTATGAAACAGGTTTTAATTTTTGCCCTACTTATGAGTGGTTTGTTAAGCGTTGCGTGGGCAGATACCCGTACCGTGAAGCTGTCGGTACCGAGCATGAATTGCGCGATGTGTCCCATCACCGTGCGTAAAGCCTTGGAGAAGGTCGATGGCGTCAAGCAGGCTGATGTGGACTATAAAACCAAATCAGCTGTAGTCGTCTATGATGATCAAAAAGCCAGTGTGGATCTGCTTACCAAGGCGACACAAGATGCAGGGTACCCATCGACAGAAGTCATGCAGGAGTAGTTATGACGCAAGACGTTATTCTGGAGTCCGAACTTACCTGCCCGGATTGTGGGCTCAAGAAACGGGAAACCATGCCGACGGATGCCTGTCAGTGGTTCTATGAGTGTGAGCAGTGCCATACAGTGCTGAAGCCCAAGGCGGGCGATTGCTGTGTCTATTGCTCCTATGGTTCGGTTCCCTGCCCACCCATACAGCTCTCGCCACAAAGCAAGGGCAGAGGCTGCTGTTCGTAACTCGTCATTTTCGAGGGTTCTTCCACTGGCTTCCTTTGGCGGCGTCGATGTATTTATAGAGCGTGGGCTTTGAGATCCCCATCATTTCGCAGATCTGATCCACGGTGTGTTTCTTTTCATCGTAAAGCTTCACGGCCAAGGCCTGCTTATCTTTGTTGAGCGACTTAGGTCTACCGCCTTTTCGTCCACGCGCTCGCGCTGCCTGGAGTCCGGCCTGGGTGCGCTCACGGATCAGGTTCCGTTCAAATTCAGCCAGCGCTCCGAATATATGGAAAATTAGCTTGCCGGAGCTGGATGAGGTGTCGATGGCTTCTTGGAGGCTCTTCAAGCCGATTCCCTTGGATTCAAGCAATGTCACCATCTCAATCAGGTCTTTGAGTGACCGGCTCAGGCGGTCCAGCCGCCAGACCACTATGGTGTCACCCGCTCTCGCGTACTGCAAAGCCTGGTGTAGCCCTGGGCGTTCCGCTTTGGCACCGCTAAGCTGATCCTCGAAGATTTGCTCACACCCAGCCTGGTCGAGGGCGTCTCGTTGCAGGTTGAGGTTTTGATCGTCAGTCGATACTCGTGCATAACCAACCAGCATGTGCTTTTCACTCTCCAGGCAAACTTTACAGATTTGGGGGTTCTTCCACCGGGCCAAAAAAGTTGGCGGTTATCACAGCTACCCGGTCATCGCTCGCAAAAAGTTAATTTACTCGTAATTGCAGCCTGTATATTAACATTGAATTATTAACCGAGTATATTAACTTCAGATATACTGCAAATCCGTTGTCTTTTGTCGTTTTCAGAAGACGGCTGCACTGAACGTCAGAAGCCGACTGCACTATAGCAGCGGAGGGGTTGGATCCATCAGGCAACGACGGGCTGCTGCCGGCCATCAGCGGACGCAGGGAGGACTTTCCGCAACCGGCCGTTCGATGCGGCACCGATGGCCTTCGCGCAGGGGTAGTGAATCCGCCAGGATTGACTTGCGCTGCCCTACCTCTCACTAGTGAGGGGCGGCAGCGCATCAAGCGGTGAGCGCACTCCGGCACCGCCAACTTTCAGCACATGCGTGTAAATCATCGTCGTAGAGACGTCGGAATGGCCGAGCAGATCCTGCACGGTTCGAATGTCGTAACCGCTGCGGAGCAAGGCCGTCGCGAACGAGTGGCGGAGGGTGTGCGGTGTGGCGGGCTTCGTGATGCCTGCTTGTTCTACGGCACGTTTGAAGGCGCGCTGAAAGGTCTGGTCATACATGTGATGGCGACGCACGACACCGCTCCGTGGATCGGTCGAATGCGTGTGCTGCGCAAAAACCCAGAACCACGGCCAGGAATGCCCGGCGCGCGGATACTTCCGCTCAAGGGCGTCGGGAAGCGCAACGCCGCTGCGGCCCTCGGCCTGGTCCTTCAGCCACCATGCCCGTGCACGCGACAGCTGCTCGCGCAGGCTGGGTGCCAAGCTCTCGGGTAACATCAAGGCCCGATCCTTGGAGCCCTTGCCCTCCCGCACGATGATCGTGCCGTGATCGAAATCCAGATCCTTGACCCGCAGTTGCAAACCCTCACTGATCCGCATGCCCGTTCCATACAGAAGCTGGGCGAACAAACGATGCTCGCCTTCCAGAAAACCGAGGATGCGAACCACTTCATCCGGGGTCAGCACCACCGGCAAGCGCCGCGACGGCCGAGGTCTTCCGATCTCCTGAAGCCAGGGCAGATCCGTGCACAGCACCTTGCCGTAGAAGAACAGCAAGGCCGCCAATGCCTGACGATGCGTGGAGACCGAAACCTTGCGCTCGTTCGCCAGCCAGGACAGAAATGCCTCGACTTCGCTGCTGCCCAAGGTTGCCGGGTGACGCACACCGTGGAAACGGATGAAGGCACGAACCCAGTGGACATAAGCCTGTTCGGTTCGTAAGCTGTAATGCAAGTAGCGTATGCGCTCACGCAACTGGTCCAGAACCTTGACCGAACGCAGCGGTGGTAACGGCGCAGTGGCGGTTTTCATGGCTTGTTATGACTGTTTTTTTGTACAGTCTATGCCTCGGGCATCCAAGCAGCAAGCGCGTTACGCCGTGGGTCGATGTTTGATGTTATGGAGCAGCAACGATGTTACGCAGCAGGGCAGTCGCCCTAAAACAAAGTTAGTACCACTGAAACCCTCCTTTATTTCGCCCATGTTTATTCAAACGGCATTCAGTTTCTCAAACGCTGTGCAGCGCTGGGTTTGCCGTTTCTCTGGGCTTCGCCTGGTGGCGTTACGCTGGTTTGTGGTCTTTTTGGCCTCTGGCCCTTGTGTAGCAAGCGCGAGCAGCTATTTTTTTCGTAGTGCTGTGCCGCCTCGGTGGCACCGTGCCTTTTCGCAGTTAGCGCCCGTCGCCAAGTTACGGTTATCCGTTTTGGCTTCTGGCTCTAACATTTCGGTCAAGCCGACCCGCATTCTGCGGTCGGCTTACCTCGCCCGTTAGATGCACTAAGCACATAATTGCTCACAGCCAAACTATCAGGTCAAGTCTGCTTTTATTATTTTTAAGCGTGCATAATAAGCCCTACACAAATTGGGAGATATATCATGAAAGGCTGGCTTTTTCTTGTTATCGCAATAGTTGGCGAAGTAATCGCAACATCCGCATTAAAATCTAGCGAGGGCTTTACTAAGCTTGCCCCTTCCGCCGTTGTCATAATCGGTTATGGCATCGCATTTTATTTTCTTTCTCTGGTTCTGAAATCCATCCCTGTCGGTGTTGCTTATGCAGTCTGGTCGGGACTCGGCGTCGTCATAATTACAGCCATTGCCTGGTTGCTTCATGGGCAAAAGCTTGATGCGTGGGGCTTTGTAGGTATGGGGCTCATAATTGCTGCCTTTTTGCTCGCCCGATCCCCATCGTGGAAGTCGCTGCGGAGGCCGACGCCATGGTGACGGTGTTCGGCATTCTGAATCTCACCGAGGACTCCTTCTTCGATGAGAGCCGGCGGCTAGACCCCGCCGGCGCTGTCACCGCGGCGATCGAAATGCTGCGAGTCGGATCAGACGTCGTGGATGTCGGACCGGCCGCCAGCCATCCGGACGCGAGGCCTGTATCGCCGGCCGATGAGATCAGACGTATTGCGCCGCTCTTAGACGCCCTGTCCGATCAGATGCACCGTGTTTCAATCGACAGCTTCCAACCGGAAACCCAGCGCTATGCGCTCAAGCGCGGCGTGGGCTACCTGAACGATATCCAAGGATTTCCTGACCCTGCGCTCTATCCCGATATTGCTGAGGCGGACTGCAGGCTGGTGGTTATGCACTCAGCGCAGCGGGATGGCATCGCCACCCGCACCGGTCACCTTCGACCCGAAGACGCGCTCGACGAGATTGTGCGGTTCTTCGAGGCGCGGGTTTCCGCCTTGCGACGGAGCGGGGTCGCTGCCGACCGGCTCATCCTCGATCCGGGGATGGGATTTTTCTTGAGCCCCGCACCGGAAACATCGCTGCACGTGCTGTCGAACCTTCAAAAGCTGAAGTCGGCGTTGGGGCTTCCGCTATTGGTCTCGGTGTCGCGGAAATCCTTCTTGGGCGCCACCGTTGGCCTTCCTGTAAAGGATCTGGGTCCAGCGAGCCTTGCGGCGGAACTTCACGCGATCGGCAATGGCGCTGACTACGTCCGCACCCACGCGCCTGGAGATCTGCGAAGCGCAATCACCTTCTCGGAAACCCTCGCGAAATTTCGCAGTCGCGACGCCAGAGACCGAGGGTTAGATCATGCCTAGCATTCACCTTCCGGCCGCCCGCTAGCGGACCCTGGTCAGGTTCCGCGAAGGTGGGCGCAGACATGCTGGGCTCGTCAGGATCAAACTGCACTATGAGGCGGCGGTTCATACCGCGCCAGGGGAGCGAATGGACAGCGAGGAGCCTCCGAACGTTCGGGTCGCCTGCTCGGGTGATATCGACGAGGTTGTGCGGCTGATGCACGACGCTGCGGCGTGGATGTCCGCCAAGGGAACGCCCGCCTGGGACGTCGCGCGGATCGACCGGACATTCGCGGAGACCTTCGTCCTGAGATCCGAGCTCCTAGTCGCGAGTTGCAGCGACGGCATCGTCGGCTGTTGCACCTTGTCGGCCGAGGATCCCGAGTTCTGGCCCGACGCCCTCAAGGGGGAGGCCGCATATCTGCACAAGCTCGCGGTGCGACGGACACATGCGGGCCGGGGTGTCAGCTCCGCGCTGATCGAGGCTTGCCGCCATGCCGCGCGAACGCAGGGGTGCGCCAAGCTGCGGCTCGACTGCCACCCGAACCTGCGTGGCCTATACGAGCGGCTCGGATTCACCCACGTCGACACTTTCAATCCCGGCTGGGATCCAACCTTCATCGCAGAACGCCTAGAACTCGAAATCTAACGTCCGTTCGGGCATCGAGGTCCATGTCGGGGTGGGACGGGCCCGTGGCTTCAAGATCACTTGCAGTCCGACCGCGATGTCTTGGTTGCGCGAGAGGTTGTCGACAGGCCATGCTGAGTGTGCGATGGTTGATCGCTTCCTCGCCGCTCTCCACGGCGACGATGGCCGCCGCCATCAGCAAGTGCGCCAGTTCCCCTATGGTGCCCTCGCTGCGTGTGAGCAGGTAGCGAGCCATGTCCAGCGTGGCAATTGGGGAAGGCCGGCGCAGCGGGAGCGAAGCGGCGAAGCTGGCCAGCAGTGAGCAGCAATCGTCGTTGGCCTCCCATACCGGCAGCATCATCGGCTCGAAGCGATTTTCCAACTGGTCATCGGAGCGGATGGCTAGGTAGGCGTCGCGCGTGCCTACCCCAACCAACGGGATGCGCAGTTCGTTGCCGAGGAAGCGCAGCAGGTTGAGGAATTCCCGGCGGTTGACGCTGTTGCCGGCCAGCACGTTGTGCAGCTCGTCGATCACCAGCATGCGCACGCCGACCTTGCGCAGCAGTGCCAGAGCCAGTTGCTCCATTTCCGGCAACCGTGGGCGTGGGCGCAGCGGCGCGCCCATCGCGGCGAGCAGCGCGACGTAGAAGCGGATCACGGACGGCTCGGACGGCATCTGCACGACCAACACCGGGATGTGCTCCTGGTCGGCGTCGGAGCTGGCCGGGTGGGTGCGGCGGAACTTCTCGACGATCATCGACTTGCCATTGTTGGTCGGGCCAACCAGCAGCAGGTTGGGCATGCGTTGCTTGTTTGGCCACGCATAAAGGGCTTCCAGCCGGTTCAGCGCCTCGACTGCGCGCGGATAGCCGATCCAGCGGTCGGCGCGAAGGCGCTGGATGCGCTCGTCCGCCGGAAGACGGGCCAAGCCCTGGGCCGCCGGCAGCAGGTGGGACAGGTCGATGATGGGATATTCGTCCACGGCTACCACTCCTCAATCTGGTCGAACGGTTTGGC
Organism: Haliea alexandrii; assembly: GCF_003719295.1. GTDB lineage: Bacteria > Pseudomonadota > Gammaproteobacteria > Pseudomonadales > Halieaceae > Haliea > Haliea alexandrii. The sequence goes on along the minus strand of NZ_RFLW01000006.1, from coordinate 68,313 downwards.
GGGTGGCAAGTTGTCTGCCTGCGGGTCGGCAATATCCGTATCCGGCGGAACGGGCTTGTCCGGCCGAGCTGATGTCTTGAGGTGCTGGCGGCGATCCGCGTCACGCCGCGCCTTGCGTGTGGCCTTCTGCGCGCTGGTCACAATCTCACGCATCTGGCCGATCATGCGGAACAGCGCCGACTCATCCACCTGTTCGCGCCCTTGCTGCCGCAGTTTCGCCAGCGCCTGCCGTTGTTCCCAGAGGGTGACAGCCGGATGCGACAAGGTACGGTAGGGAATTTCCAGGTAATGCTGTCCCTCCGGTTCCAGGACCCAGATACGGCTGATGTCGCGCGGATCGCGCCGGATCAGAAAGGACGGCCAGCGTTCACGCCGCGCAATCCACGGCTTGAGCGCATCGGCGTAGTAGTGGATGTGGTCGATGACAAAGCCGGTGCGGGTCAGCGTGCGCCGGAGGATCGGCAGAAAATCGACCAGGAACGAAGTAGCGCGTGTGACGACGGCCGGTACGCCGACACGCGCCACGGCCTCGGCCCAGCGCGCGGCCGGCGGTTGGAGCAGGCCGTTGTGCACCGAACCGTGGTAGGTGCCGACCGCCAATGTGAGCCAGCGCTCTAGCTCGCGCAGCGTCAGGGCGGCCTTGTTTTCGGAATCGTAGTCGCCGCGCTGGTCAGGGTTGGAGAAGGTCGTTCCCGGCAGTTCGTCGTGAATCATCTGCATCGCCGTGCCGATGATCCGTTCCACGATGCCGCCATAGTGCGGCTGTCCCAGCGGGCGATAGTCCAGCCGGATGCCATGCTGCTCGCAACCCCGGCGCAGGGCCTCGCTCTTGAACTCGGCCGCGTTGTCTAGGTAGAGCAGCAAGGGCTTGCCGCTCATCTGCCAATCCATTTCCACGTTCAGTCCTTCCAGCCAAGGGCGCTTGTCGCAGGCGACATGCACGAGGCACAGGCCAACCGAAACGGCAGACGGCGCTTCCAGCGTGACGACCATGCCGAGCACGCAGCGGGTGAACACGTCGATGGCGAGGGTCAGGTACGGGCGGCCAATAGGTTGCCGGTCGCGGTCATCGACCACGATCAGGTCGATGACCGTATGGTCTATCTGCACCTGCTCCAGCGGCGCGGTCACGGCAGGAGGCTCGCCGCCCACACCTTGTAGGTCACGAGCGGCATCCTGGCCTTCCCGCCGGCGGATGACCTTGCGCGGGTCAAGGCTAGCGATCCGTAAGGCCACGGTATTGCGCGCCGGCACTCGCAGTTTTTGAGCCTTGCACACCTGAGTGACTTCGCGGTGAAAGGCCGCTAGGCTGCGCTTCTGCTTGGTCAGGAACCGCTTTTGCAGTAGCTCGTGGATGACGCGCTCGACCGGTTCCGGCAAGCGCCCCTTACCTTTACCTCCACCGGACTGGCCGGGCACCAGATCCGTCACGAGGCCGCTGCCTTGCCGGGCACGCCGGATCAGAACGTATACCTGGCGCCGAGACAAGCCCAGCGCCTGAGCCGCCATATCGGCCGCTTCGTGCCCGACCGTCTCCGACTGCGCCAACGGACTGATGATCTCCGCACGACGGCGCGCACGCTCCCAAGCCTCATCAGGCAGAGTGGCCACGCCTTGTTCTGGAATCCGTGGGGTGTCCGTCGCCATGCTCACCTCGCTTTGGTGCACACGAGTATTGAGCATAGTCGAGATTGGTGCAGATCACTTCTGATATTGAACTGTCAGGAGCTGGCTGCACAACAGCCATTACGCCCAATCAACTGGTGCAGTCGTCTTCTGAAAATGACATCTTTCAAGGCCTGTGCGAATCAGTTAATAAAACGAGGGTTTTCTTTACTCTACAATTATTAAAGTAAATATATATTTTATAGTTATTGTGGTATAGTGCCTGTAATTGGCATTGAGCACTTGCTGGAGGTACCGCGATGCAGGCCGTAAATGATGAAGCCATCCAGGTAGAGAATCTGAAAATCCGGGCAACCCTGGCTCGCGCCGTGCGCGATACTCTGGTTCAAAACCATCTGACCCAAATCGAAGCCGCCGAGCGTCTTGGCATTTCCCAGCCACGGGTAAGTGCGTTGCTTAAAGGCAAAGCCAGAGAGTTCCGCGTGGACGCCCTGGTCAACATGGCGCTCAAGTTGGGTTTGAACGTATCCCTGGAGGTCGATGCACTCCCTAAGCGGGATGTTCTGACGCCCGGTGGTGTTCTGGATCGCATGTGCGAATCAGCCATTCAACAAGACACAGTGGCCTTTATGGATGACGTGCAGCTTTTCTGGCGCAAGGAGTGGGATTTGGCCCTGGTGCCGGATCCCCACGAAAAAGATGCGCTGAAATATGCGCTCAAGGCCTGCTTCCTGGAGCGCATGGCCGAAGTCTGGTCGGAGCCGCCGAAGTCTCACCCTGCGCAAGCACCTGACTGGTGTCAGCGCGTACCGGCAGTACAAAAAGAATTTTCTGTCATCCCTGAAGAATATCGGGAATTTTACGAGGGAGACTTGGTGTCGCCCATTTTCAGCAAGCGCAATATTTTTGCGCCACGCGACTTCATGTTTTTTGTATAAGGACTTTTCATGTACCAGTATTCCAGCACCGGCAAACAAATCAGTATCCATACCTTGACCCAAGCACTTAAACGCTTGGGTGATTTGCTCCAGAAGGAAAACAAGCGGCTGGAACTCACCTGTTGCGGCGGCATTATCAGCTTGATGTATTTCCACTCCCGCGCCATGACTCAGGATGTCGATGCTATCTTTCCCGAGAATCCGGCCAACAAACAGTTGCTGATTAAACTGATCAAGCAGGTCGGTGAAGAAATGGGGTTGGCGGCTGATGAAAAATCGCTGTGGTTCAATGACAGCGTGAGCTTTTTCGGTCTGGAAACCACGTCCAATGTTATTATTTTTCAGCATCCCTTCCTGGTCTTAAAAGCCGCGAGCTGGGAAGAACTCCTGGCCCACAAAGTTCACGCCTCACGCCATGACAAAGACATTCAGGATGCGGTGCGCCTGTTGAAAGAAATCAAGGGTAAGGAGAAAGAGCAGATTTACGAGGCCGTAAAAAAGTACGCGCCTTTTACCCCGCACGTCCCGGAACCCTTGCTGAGAAAACGTTTTGAAGGGGTCTGGAATATCGCCTTCAAGAAATAGCCTGGGATTTCGTCATGACCGCCAAAGAGAAGTTCCTGACCCAGAGGCAGCGTTACCAGCCGGTGACATTGCCGCAGGACTTCTCCGATGAGGAAATGGCCAGGGACTGGACGCTATCTGAGACCGACAAGAAAGAAGTCAATCGCTACCGCACCAACTCCCGCTTATTCATTGCCATCCAGCTTTGCGCCGTGCGCCTGTATGGCCGCTTCCTAGTGGAGGTCAACGACCTGTCGCGGCGCATTGTGAGCTACCTGAATAGCCAGCTTGAATTGCCGCCATCACTGACCATCAGCACCCCGGATCGAGATGCCACCTTTTCCGAGCAACGCAAGAACATCCTGACCTACCTGGGCTTTTCCAAATACGACGATACCGCACAGGCCAGTCTGGAAACGTGGTTATCCAAGCAAGCGGAACAAGGTTACTTGCCTGACGAATTGTTTCTGCGTGCAGAGCAATATCTTCTGAGTACCAAGGTAATATTGCCGGGGCCAAGTGTCATGGAGCGCTTGATTATCAGTGTCTGCTCCGATGTTCATGAGCGACTGTTTGAATCTCTCTACCAGCAACTGTCCGTGGAAATCCGGCAGGCCATCGATGAGCTGTTGATTGCCGCACCAGGTGATCAACGATCACTGTTCTACCTTCTGAAAGAATATCCACCTTCAGCCACCATCACCTCGATTCAAAGCTACCTGGAGCGTTATCGCTCCCTTGACGGTACCGGCATCGATGCCATTGAATCCAGAATCGTGGATCCGGCGTTTATGGATTACCTCTACAAACTGGCTCGCCGCTACAACGCCAAGGACATCAAACGGTTCAAGGAAAACAAGCGTTACTCGTTGATGCTGTGTTTCCTGCTGGAAACGCGCAAGGTACTGCTGGATCACCTGGTGAAAATGCATGATCAGTACATCCTGGACATGCTGCGCAAGGGCAAGCAGGTTCATGAGAAAAAGCACCGTGAATTTCGCAAACGCCAAAAGAAAGCCATCGATACAGTGCTGGACGCGACCCACTTGGTTCTGGACTGGCCGGATGAGAAGCCGCTGACCAAGGTGGATCTGTGGCAACGCATCGATGAAAAGAAGCTGCTGGAATCGGTGGATGATTTGCATATCTTCAAGCGCCTGGAAGAGCGCGGCTACGGTGATTTGCTGCTGGCTCGCTATCCCAGTTTGCGCAAGTATTTCCCGGAGTTCCTGCACCTGCCGTTCCAGGCCAAACCCGGTACTGAACCCCTCCTGAAGTCCATACAACTGATTCGCCAGCTCGATGCCGGGGAGCTGAAAACCCTGCCCGATGACGTGCCGACCTATTTCATTCCCAAAGAACTGCGGCGCTGCCTGAAAGGCAAAAACGGCAAGATCCAACGCAACGCCTGGGAGCTGGGCGTGGCTATGGCCATGAAGGAGGCCTTGCGCTCCGGGGATCTGTTTGTACCCAAAAGCAAACAGCACGTGTCTTTCTGGGATCTGATGTTGAATCAGTGCGTATTCCGCCCCATCGTGACCACCCATTCCGATTTATCGTGACCGCCTGTTCCGGGCGAGCGTGACCGCTCATTCCGATTGAACGTGACCGATTTCGGGGCTTTGCCCGGAATCGCCGGTCACGTTGTCGGAACCGGCGGTCACGTTCCCTCGGAATCCCGCCTAACTCGCTGGAATTCTTGAACAATTCACGGCATAACCGCGCCCTTTTGCCTATCGGGAGGGCCGCATGCCGGCAACGAGGATTCCAATGCGTAAAATCATGGAGATATTGCGCCTCAAGCATGAGGCCGGACTCAGTAACGAGAAGATCGCCCGCGCCTGCGGCCTTTCCAAGGGCGTGGTCTGCAAGTACCTGCACCTAGCCAACGCCCGGGGTGTTGGGTGGCCACCACCCGCAGGCGCCGACGAAGCCCAGCTCGAACGGCTGCTGTTTCCGGCAGTACAGAAACCCTCCCGCTTCGCCGAGCCCGACTACTTCCACATCCACCAGGAACTCAAGCGCAAGGGGGTGACACTGCAGTTATTGTGGGCCGAGTACGTGGCGGTGCATGAGGACGCTGCCTACCGCTACAGCCAGTACTGCAATCGCTACCGGCAGTGGCGCAAGCAGCAGCGCCGGAGCATGCGCCAGGTGCACCGCGCCGGCGAGAAGACCTTTATTGATTACTGCGGCCCCACCGTCCCGGTGGTCTGCCGCCAGACGGGCGAGATCCGGCGTGCCCAGGTCTTTGTGGCGGTGCTGGGCGCCTCCAGCTACACCTATGCCGACGCCACCTGGACCCAGTCCCTGCCGGACTGGATTGCCTCGCACCAACGTGCCTTCCGCTTCTTCGGCGGCGTCACCGAATTGCAAATCCCGGACAACCTCAAGGCCGGTGTCACTGACGCGAACCGGTACACGCCCGAGATCAATGCTACCTACACCGAGATGGCGGCCCACTACCAGACGGCGATCCTGCCAGCCCGGCCCCGCAAGCCCAAGGACAAGGCCAAAGCGGAAGTCGCAGTGCAGATCGTGGAGCGCTGGATCCTGGCCCGCTTGCGCCACCATACCTTCTTCTCCCTCGCCGAGCTCAATCGAGCCATTGCCGGATTACTGCCGGATCTCAATGAGCGCCACTTCCAGGGGCAGTCCGTCAGTCGCCGGGATCTGTATGAGCAGTTGGATGCCCCCGCCCTGAAGCCGCTACCTGAAACGCCCTACGAATACGCCGAGTGGTGCAAGGCCAAGCCGGGCATCGACTATCACGTCAGCGTCGACAAGCGCTTCTACAGCGTACCCCATGCCCTGGTGGGCCAGACCCTCGATGTGCGCCTGACCGCCGATACGGTGGAGGTCATGCACAAGGGCCACCGGGTGGCGATCCACAGCCGCCGGGGACCGGGGCGCTTCAGCACCTTGGTGGATCACATGCCCAGTTCCCACCGGGCGCACCGGGAGTGGTCGCCGGGGCGCTTCCTCAACTGGGCCCAGGACATCGGCCCCTGCACCCGGCAGGTGGTTCAGCAGCAACTGGAGAACCGGCCTCATCCGGAGCATGGCTACCGGGCCTGTCTTGGCTTGCTGAACCTCAGTCGCCGCTACAGCAGGAGCCGACTGGAAAACGCCTGTGAACGGGCGCTGGCCATCCGTTCCATCAATTACCAGAGCATCGCCTCCATCCTCAAGCAGGGACTGGACCAGCGGGCGCTCGAAGGCGACAGCCACCTGCAATCCGATCTGCCACTGCACGGCAATGTGCGCGGCGCCGATTACTACCACTGACGAGGAAATGAATGATGTTGATGCAACAAACCCGCGAACAACTGCATGCCCTGAAACTGACCGGCCTGCTACAGGCCCTGGAAGAACAACTGGAGACACCCGCGATGAGTGACCTGAGCTTCGAGGAACGTCTGGCCATGCTGATCGACCGGGAAGTGCTGTACCGGGAGAACCGCCGTCTGGATCGGTTGTTGAAGGTGGCGAAGCTGCGTGTGCACGCCTGTGCCGAGGATATCGATTACCGGCATCCCCGGGGACTGGAAAAGAGCCGCATGGCGTCTCTGCTCTCGCTGGACTGGGTACAGCAGTCCCTGAACCTGTGTCTTACCGGTCCCACCGGCTGCGGTAAAACCTGGCTGGCCTGTGCCTTCGGTAACGAAGCCTGCCGGCGCGGCTACAGCGTACGCTACCTGCGCTTGCCGCGGCTGTTTGAAATGCTGCGCATCGCCCATGGCGACGGCTCCTATGCGCGGCTGATGAACCAGCTCCTGAAAACCGATGTGTTAATCCTGGATGACTGGGGTATCCAGAAAGTCAGTGCCGCCCAGCGCAATGACCTGATGGAAGTGATCGAGGATCGGCATGGCCGCCGTTCCACGCTCATCGCCAGTCAGCTGCCAACGGAATACTGGCACGAGTACATCGGTGAAGCGACGATCGCAGACGCGATCCTCGACCGCTTACTGCACGGCGCTCATCGCCTCAACCTGACCGGCGAGTCGATGCGAAAATCCAGCACCAAATTGACGGAACGTGACCGGTCAATGTAAAACTACCGCGTCCAGCGAGCATCGGTGTGCAAGTCGGTCACGATGCCCGGAATGAGCGGTCACGTTCGTCGGAATACGCAATCAGCACCGCTGGGAGGACACCCGCGAAGCCGCTTATGAAGACCTACAGCAACCGTTCAAAGACCAGGTGAAAGCGCAATTGATTCTGCAATTCCACCAAAGTGTGGGGGAAGCGGACAAGCGTTTCGGCCTGGATACCTTTGCCGACATCAAGGATGGCAACCTTAAACTGAAGCGCGATGACAAGGCAGAAATCCCTGAGGCGGTGAAGAAACTCCAGAAGGTCATCGATGCCAGTATGCCCACCATTCGCATTGAAGAATTGCTGATGGAGGTGGACAGGGAAACCAATTTCACCCGGCACTTTATCCCGGTGCAGCAACATCACTCCAGGCCCAAGAATTTCTATAAAACGCTGATTTCGGCCCTGATTTCCCAGGCCACCAATCTTGGTGTCGTGGCCATGAGTGCAAGCGTTGATGACGTAACTGTGGACATGCTGCGCCACGTCTTGCAGTTTTACGTGCGCGAAGAAACCATTACGGCGGCCAGCGCCGAGATCGTGAACCAGCACCACCAATTACCGTTCAGTGAGGTACACGGATCCGGCCAGGTGTCGTCATCGGATGCGCAACGCTTCCGGATCCGGGCCGACAGCCTGTTGGCGGCCTATTATCCCCGGTACTACGGCTACTATGAGAAAGCGATCGGCATCTACACCCATGTGTCCGATCAATACTCGGTGTACAGCACCAAGGCCATTTCCTGTAATCCCAGGGAAGCGCTGTACGTCCTCGATGGAATATTGGAAAACAACACCATTCTGAAGATCCGCGAACATACCACCGACACCCACGGCTACACCGAAATTATCTTCGCCTTGTGCTATTTGCTGGGGTATTACTTCATGCCCCGGATCCGCGACCTCAAGGATCAACAGCTCTACCGGGTGGAGCGTAACGTCAATTACGGCGTGTTCACGCCCTTACTGAACAAGACGGCGGATCTGGATATTGTTGAAGAGCAGTGGGATGAAATGATTCATGTGGCCACGTCGTTAAAGGAACGCACGGCTCCGGCACATGTGATTGTGGAGCGACTGACCAACAGCTTTCCCTCCGACCGGCTGGCGAAGGCCTTCACCAACCTGGGCAGGATCATAAAAACCGAATACATCCTGCGTTACATTACCGACAAGGATTTGCGCCGCACGGTTCAGCTCCAACTCAACAAAGGCGAGTATCGGCACAACCTGCCGCGCTGGATCTTCTTTGCCAACCAAGGCGAGTTCACCACCGGTGATTACCTAGAGATTATGAACAAGGCCAGCGCTTTAAGCATGGTGTCCAATGCGATCCTGTACTGGAACACCTCCAGGATCAGCAATATCGTTGATGAACTCAGAAAGCAGGGTGAGACAGTGGATGACGACCTGCTGGCTCATATCTCCCTATTGCCATATAAACATGTATTGCCCAATGGCACTTACTTTATTGAACAAGAGGATACGAAATAGATGGGCGAAATCCACAACTTCCTGCCACGCCTGACAGTCAATCAATTGTTGATCCGCGATCTTATGGCCGCGCAAGCGCCGTGTTTCGCCTTGGGTTATGTGGAGGATCGGAAAGAAAAGTGCGGTTTCATCGCGGTGCGGCCAGAGAGTCCAATACCGAACCAGGTAACGCAGCGAGGCATGAACTTCGGCCACTCAGTTCTTGGCACAAGCCAGTACAAGGTGCTTCACTTTGGGTTTGAATTCTATGGCCATGCGACGTATCACGGCCTGGTACCTGCCGGAAATCCGATCATTCAGGCCGTAATTGCAACCATGCTGGATACCCAGGACTACTTTTTCTTCGCCATCAATCCGGATCAAACCGTCACAGCCTTTCGATCACAATTCGAGGCCCAAGACCTTGCGGGACTACGTACCAACCAAGAACAATTTGGCGAGGACAGCTGCTCTTTAGAGCAGTACGAAAGCGCGGTAAAGACCTTTACTAAAAACCCGGATCCACCGGGTACAGTGATGAACTGGGTATGCAGAAATAACTGGGATTACCTGGATTTAAAGAAGTATCCGCTAGATCTCAATCCCCGGCCATGAAATGAGGCAGGTGAATATTGCGCAGGAATTTACGGTTTGAGGTGGATCCGTGAAGGCGAAACCGTAAGTTTCTGTTCAAATGCCCCCGCTAGTCCTTGTACTACCACTCCTCGGTTGCATCTGTCTGGAACCAGTACTTTTGAGAGCTACTCTAGTAGAACAAATGCGATCAAGGTAACTGCTAGTCCGAAATGTATTAGCATAAGATTATTTGAAGAATCTACGTGGGTTTGTCAACGCTAATAAAAAGTAGCGCATGAAGTGTTACGTTGAAAGTGAGCTTGGGGCTGATATCAATGAAGTTCTTATCAGTAAACTGGCGCCGCCGCAGCAAGAATCCGAGAGCCATAACTACATAAATTGGAAAGGTAACCGACAGACTAAAACTTAGAGCGGCAAGTAGATTAGACATCTCTTCTGGTGTACACCGCTTCAATGACGGGGGTATTTCAGATAGCTGTAGTTGTATTAGTTCAGATAGCGAGCGTCGTCCGAATTACCCGGACGACTTCACATCAATTCGCTGCTTTGCTCGCATGCTCGCTCTTAGCTGGCCTCGCACTAGACAAAGCGCATGGACAGGTCAACAGCTTTACAGTCCTTCGTAATAGTGCCAATGGATATGTAATCTACACCGGTTTTTGCTATCGACAGTAGTGTCTGTTCATTGATTCCCCCGGAGGCCTCAATTTTGGCCTGCTTGTTGGTTCTTTTTACCGCTACGCGCATATCGTCAACGGAGAAGTTATCCAGCATGATAATGTCGGCCTTTGCTTCTAGGGCTTGTTCAAGCTCATTTAGGTTTTCCACTTCAACTTCCACGGATTTACCTGGCGCAAGTTCTCTGGCAGCCCTGACTGTCGCTGCAATGGAACCACAGGCGTTGATATGATTTTCCTTTATTAGAAAAGCGTCATACAGGCCAATACGGTGGTTGAAGCAGCCTCCAATGGTTACGGCGTATTTTTCAGCAATTCGCAGACCGGGGAGAGTTTTTCGGGTGTCGAGCAACTTTACCTTCGTTGATGACACTAGTCCGGCGTAGTGCCTGCAAACGGTCGCCACACCTGAGAGGGTTTGCAGGAAGTTGAGGGCAGTGCGTTCGCCACTTAGCAGTGCTCTGGCATTTCCCGCTATTTCTACAAGACATTGGTCTTTAGCTACTTGCTGTCCTTCTTCGACTTGCCACGAAATTGCAATATTGGGATCAAGACGACGGAATATTTCGTCGACCCATGGAGTGCCGCAAAGAGTCGCCTCCTGACGCGAATAAATTTTTGCGCGGGCGGTTGTATCCAGCGGGATGAGCTGTGCAGAAATATCGCCAGTGCCGATATCTTCGGCTAGCGCTGCATCCACATTTTGCTTTATTGCTGCATTAAGAACGTCTAAATCAATCATGAGCTGGCTTTGCCTCATTCAAAAAAAAGCCGGCCCATAAAGAGCCGGAAATAACGCTGGGTGGAACAGATGAGCTCAAAACTGGCCGAGAATAATCCTGAGAGTCACGAAATCCCTTTTTTGCCAAGCCCTTACCATTGCTGGAGCTTCTTCTCCTCACGTTCTTGAGGATCAGACCAGTCGGTTTCCTTCGGGATAATACCTTGCCAAGAGGGAATAATCTGCTCAGGTCCTTTGCGAAATATGGATTTTTCGAACGCCTTGCCTTCCTCTTGGTACTTGCTCAACTGAGCCATCATATAGCGGCGAAATTCCACTACCGCAGCGTCGCCAGCACCTAGTGTATCTTCAGAGCGATTGGCAATGGGGCCCATGGTGATCCACATAGCCATGTCCTGATTGGGAATGCCGATGATCCCGGTAAAGTTACCGTCCTTCATCATCTGTCGGTCTTGTTGGAACCAATTGCTTAGGTTGCGCTTAGAAACCCAATTTTGATCTAGATGTTCGCCCAGTGTCGCACCTAGAAAGGCGCGCCATTTTTCGGTGTCCATGGCGTTCTCACCCCAACCAATGAAATGGAATGCGGTGTTGGTGTCGTCAATAGGAACATTGATGTTTGCGACATTGTAAGACGCGTTCGGCGGGATCAGCACGGTCATCGGGGAAACGAAGACTGAGGTCCGCACATAACTGTGAGTATCCGCCTTTTTAATAGGTCTTCTGATAGCAGCGTAGTGGAAGCCATACTCGGTTGATTTGGAGCGCATGCTCGGGTTCTTGTCCGTAGAGGGTCGGTACCAAGCGTTGTCATCAGCCTCAGCCTGAACGACACGTGAAGGAACCATGTCGCTGGAGTGAAGGCTGGAGCTGTGTGAGCTGTCAATCGCGCCCTCAAGAATCTGCGCCCAGTTACACGGAATTTTGATCTTGGCAATACTGACTTTGGTATCAGCGTTGGGGGCCCATGCCGGCGGAATAAATTCAGGTACGCTATTTGCCTCCCCAAGGAAAACCCACACCAAGCCTGCCCATTCTTTGACAGGGAGAGCGCGGTGCTTGACCTTGTCTTTCAAGGGGCTCTCCGGCGGCTCAGAGGGCATATCCACGATGTTGCCGTGGCGGTCCATTTTCCATCCATGGTAAAGACAGCGCAGGCCACATTCTTCATTTCGTCCCATCACCAGTGAGGCGCGGCGGTGGGGGCAAAGCTCATCCATAACACCAACTTCGCCATTACTATCGCGAAACGCAACGAAGTTTTCCCCCAGCAACCTTACCTGGATGGGCTTGCCATCGGCTTCTGGAATTTCCTCCGATAAGCACGCGGGCATCCAATAGTGACGCATGATTTTCCCCATCGGGGCGTCGCCCTCAACTCTGCACAATAGTTCGTTTTCGGCTGGGGTTAGCATTCTGCCTCCTAATAGACCACGAGCAAAAGAATTGCATTTGATGCCCATAAATATACTTCTATATAGATATTTATTCAAGCCTTTTGTTTTGCCGCAATTGAGGCTCCAAGTTATGTGTGCACCGTGTTGAAAAAGGCGCTGCGAACGCAATTTCCGTGAATTCTCAGATCTCGATTTTGGTCTATGAGTGACTATTTTTCGCTGACGCTTGGTCTTTTTAGGCTGCTTGGTTTCAAGTTGATGGTGGTGAGTCCGAGAGAGAGTGGGGAATATTGCAAAGCGAATATCGAAGGGTGTACACTATTAAGCTTCTATAGAGAAGTATATTTGTGAGTGTTTCAGTTGTGGTCTGAGCGAGTATGAGTGGGAACGAACCGAGTTTAGAAGTTGTTATTAAAAGCAAAAGTCAAATTGCAACCAATATCTATCAATTTGAGCTGGTGCGGACCGACGGTGCGGCGTTGCCAGGCTGTGAGCTTGGATCACACATTTCGGTTGAGGTGCCCAGCGGGGCGCATCGCTGGTACTCCATTTGTGATGTGACGGAGAATAGCCAGTCCTATTTTATCGCTGTTAAGCGCGAGGCAGGCGGTCGCGGTGGCTCGGTCAGTCTGATTGACGATACTGAGGTTGGCTCGGTGCTGACCATCAGTGAGCCGGAGTGCGAGTTCGAGTTTGTCGACGCCCCAGGCTATTTGCTGATAGCAGGCGGCATTGGTATCACCCCTATTTATGCGATGTTTAAACACCTGATGAAAATCGGGCATCCCGATTTCAAGCTGATCTACCTGAGTCGCTGCGTTGCTGACGCACCCTTTATAGAAGAGTTATCACAAGCTAAGTACAAGGAGCATGTGTTGATTCATCACAGTGACGAGGTTGGAGAGCGCTTCGACTTTTGGGATATGCTGGAAAGGCCGACGGCACAGCATATTTACTGCTGTGGCCCGAAGGGATTGATGTCCGAAATCAAAGATATGAGCGGCCACTGGCGTCAGTCTCAGCTGCACTTTGAAGACTTCAAACCTGTTGAGGCGGTGCGGGTAGATGATAAGCCTTTCATCGTGCGTCTGGCCGGGTTCGATACCGAGGTTCAAGTCGGAGAATCCGAGACAATGCTGGATGCTCTGCGGCGCCAGGGTATTAAAGTGCATAGCTCCTGCGAGAGTGGAACTTGTGGCTCGTGCAAGGTTGCTTACCTAGACGGAGAGGTGGATCACCGCGACCTCGTTCTAGAAGGCGATGAGAAGAAAAGCTATCTAATGGCTTGCGTGTCGCGTGCCGCGGGTGAGTCCATTACCGTCAAAATTTAAGATTAATCAGAGCTAGGTGCATTGCATGAGTGCGGATACCGCCGATATCAAACCAGTCAAGCTCGGCGTGGTGGGCTTGGGCCGCGGTTTTATGTTGATGTTGCCGACCTTTTTGGACGACCCTCGAGTTGAATTAGTCGGTGCAGCAACGACCAGTGAATTGAAGCAGCAGGAATTTGAAAAGCGGTTTGGCTATCGTGCAGTGTCGACGACAGAAGAACTGTACGCCGACCCGAATATTGAGGCCGTCTATATCGCAACCCCTCACGAGATGCATCGCGACAATGCGATTGAGGCGCTGGCTTCGGGGAAGCATGTACTGGTGGAAAAACCGATGACGATTCGTGTAAGCGACGCGGCAGCCATTGTTGAGTCGGTGGAAAAATACCAAAGGGAAGTGATCGTCGGCCCCAGCCACAGTTTTGACGTACCAATAGTGGAGGCGGGAAAATTGATTGCCAGCGGCAAGTATGGTCGGGTCGGGATGATTCACGCTCACTACTACACTGACTTTGTTTTCCGCCCCCGACGCCCTGAAGAATTGGACTCCGCTCACGGTGGGGGAGTGGTGTTTAATCAGGGCGCCCATCAGGTAGATATGCTACTAACATTGACTGGAGCGATGCCAGTGAGTGTTTATGGATGCGTTGGCAACCTTGACGCCCGGCGTCCCTGTGATGGTGCATATAGCGCCTTAATTGAGTTCGACAATGGATGTATCGGTTCAGTAACTTATAGCGGCTATGGTCATTACGACAGCGATGCCGACCAAGGTTGGATAGGGGAAATGGGTGCGCTGAAGCCGCCTAACGTATATGCAGTGGCTCGAAAAAATCTATCGCAGGTAAAAAACGAAGTGACGGCAAAACAAAGCCGTGGTTTTGTCGCGGGCAGTCACGTCGGCGATGTTCCGAAATTTCATGAGCACTTCGGCAATATTGTGATCAGTTGTGAGAAAGCTGACCTGCGGCCCACTGCCAAAGGCATTCATGTCTATAGCGACGATGGTTACGAGTTTATTCCCTTGCCCTTGGAGGGATCTCCCCGGGCCGAGGTTGTTGCAGAGCTCTATGCATTGGTGCGCCATGGTATGTCCCCGGTGCATTCGGCCCGTCGTGGGTATGTCAATGTGGCGCTTTGTGAAGGCATTTACGAATCGTTTCGGAGCAAGCAGCGGGTTGAAATCAGGATGTCTGACTAAGTCGCTGCGCAATAATCAGAAATTACCTATTAGCTAGGTAATAGAACGGAGAAATCTATGTCAAACCTGTCCCTTTCTGTGGCCATCGGGAATTACGATCGCAACCGTGCTTTGATCGACGGCGAAGTCCAGATCGATGGTGTTAACCCCGTATTTATGAAATTGTCACCGGAGGAAATTTTCTTCCGGGCCTTCCGTCATCAGGAATTCGATATTTGTGAGCTGTCGTTTAGCAGTTATACGCTGAGCGTCAGCCGCGGTACCAACGACTATATTGCCATTCCGGCCTTTTTGTCCCGAGCCTTCCGCCACAGTTGTATATACATCCGCAATGACAAGGGCATCAACAGTCCGGAAGATCTGAAGGGCAAAAGGATTGGTGTGGCCGAATACCAGCTTACCGCTAACGTCTGGGCGCGCGCACTGCTGGAAGAAGAATATGGTGTTTGCCCCTCTGACATCACTTGGGTTCGCGGTGGTATGGAAGTGGCCGATCGCCCGGAGAAGGTTAAGTTAACCCTGCCTAAGGGTGTAGTTATGGAGCCTGCAGCGGCGGGCCGCACGTTGAATTCGCTGCTGGAAGAGGGTGAGATCGACGGCTTTATTGGGCCTCGGACCCTGTCGTGCTTCGACAAAGGCCACCCGAATGTCGTGCGTCTGTTTTCGGACTCCCGCGCTGCGGGCACCAAGTACTATAAAAAAACTGGCGTTTTCCCGATTATGCACGTTGTTGGCGTTCGCCGTTCACTGGTGGAGCAGCACAACTGGCTGCCGATGGCTCTGCTGAAGGCATTCGAGCAGTCCAAGGCAGCAGCGTTGGCTGCACTGTCTGACACATCAGCAACTAAAGTGACGTTGCCCTTTGTGGAAGAGCAGATTGAAGACGCGCGCAAGCTTATGGGTAACGACTATTTTTCCTACGGCTACAAAAACAATCTGAAAACCCTGGAAACCTTCCTGGACCATCACTACCGGCAAGGCCTGTCCGAACGTCCCGTGAAGGCCGATGAGTTGTTCTGGCCTGCTACACAGGAAGGCTACAGTATTTAATCTAATTGCTGTGGCCGGGACGCAGCGTTGAAAATAAGCCAGGAAGGTATTTGGCCCGGGCTTCCTTTCCGTAGTCAGAGTTGTACGGCGGCGTATAAAGCGGGTAACTGCGCCGCCAATTGGTGTGCGATCTGAGCTAAATGCAATACCGTAAGATTGGACACTGGCAAGTCCCAGCTGTCGGTTTGGGATGTATGAATCTGAGCCATGCTTACGGTCATCCGCCGACTGAGGCAGCGGCGACGCTAGTGCTGGAGCGGTCCTTCGACTTAGGTATCCGGCATTTTGATACCGCTGCACTCTACGGCTTTGGCGCCAATGAAGCCCTGATTGGTAAGGCGTTTAAGTCCAAACTCCATCACATCCATCTCGCCAGTAAGTGCGGTATGACCGGTGTAGATGGAAAGCGGGTAATTGATGGACGCCCCGAAACTCTGCTGAAAACTGTCGACGAGGCGCTGTTGCGTCTGCGGGTGGAGCATATCGATCGGAATTACTTGCATCGCTGGGACAAATAAATTGCCATTGAAAAAAGTCTGGGAGCCATGGCCAGGATGGTAGAGCAAGGCAATGTTGGGGCGTTGGGATTGTTGGAGGTGTCGGCTGATACACTACGCAAAGCGCATGCCGTGCACCCCATTTCGACGGTACAGACAGAGTACTTGTTTTGGACGCGAAATCCTGAAATCGCCGTACTTGATGCTTGTTGCGAGATCGGCGCAACCTTTGTTGCTTTTTCTCCTCTTTGGCGGGGCCTTCTGGCAGGGGCGGTAGAAGACCTGGATTAGTTCCCGACAAAGGAAATTTGCAATGCGATACCGCGATTTGCAGAGCCGAATTTTAGTGTCAATCAAGTATGGCTCAGCTCTCGCTAGCCTGGTTGCTGGCCCGAGTAATCACGTGTTGCCGATTCCCGGCACCACCTCGCTGATCGGTCTGGAAGAAAACTTTAAGGCGGCGTCGGTCCCCATAATAGATAGTGACATTGAGCGGCTTGATGGCCTTGTTAATCAGGGCGCCGTTCACGGTCCGCGCTATGGCAGTACGTCGCAGTTGGAAATTGATACGGAAGAGTTTGCCTGAACTCAATTTTGTACAGTACATCCTCCATCGCCGGATCACTCCGGTGATATATAACAACGGTAGCCGAAGGAGCAGCATGACCAATTGGGTTTGCTGTGGCACTCCATTCCTACTATTTGGGTAGTGCCCGGCGGAGCCGTTTTCCCCAACTTGGCCAAAAGCATAAAACCATATGCAATTTACGGGAGCAGGCCCTGCCGAATCCTTAGCCTTTTGATGTTTGAACAGTTATCTCGCATCACTGGGTTTGTGCGTAGGCTTCATAGCAATTAGACAATGAAACCGGCTCGTTACTGCGAGGTTAAGTTGCAAATTAAATAAGAAGAGTAGCGCAGCGTCTTTTAGGATCGCGTGTTGAAGGCCATATTCGATAATTAAATCTTTTATTTATTGGTGGTCGCGCTGTGATACTTAAGGTCTATTTGAAAAGCCATTTGTGAACTAGTCTGGTATATCTGGGCATGATCATGTACACCATAAGGAAAACGGCGACCGCAGTAACTGCGAGCGTATTAAGCAAGCGATTGTGCTGGATGCCTAGTAGGTTAAACAGGGGGCTAAGTATAATGGGAATAAAAAGCACTAAAGGGTAAATCGCAGACCAGGTTAGCAGGTACTGTTTCCAGCGCACCGGGATTTTTGCTCGGACGTTTCTTGGAGTAAACCAAAAGTCCAGCCCGCTAGTGATATTGAAATCATCATTTCCGGAAATGAAAGGCCTAGCCTTATCGATTAGCTGTTGCCGTTTTGGAGAAGTCATCCAGCTTTTTAATTGTTCCGCCGTTCGGAAGCGGATCATAATTGAATAGGTATCGGTGATGCCCGGTACCGGCCTGACGATATGACGATCTAGGAAACCGGGAGAGGCTTCGCTAAGCGGTATAATCTCATTAAGCCAGCTTTCGTATTCTGGCTTTCTGTTGTGGTGAACCCGGTGAGATATAACCACCGTTGCGCCGGAATTCCGATCAAGGTTATCGTGCGTCAATTTGAGGGCTCCTTTTGAGGGACTGGTGACAAAAAAATTCTCAAGAAGATAAATTAAAAGGGCCCCTGCGGTACACGGTTTGGGGTTCAAAAAATAACGCGCCTTCTGACATTGGCAGACATGCCTTTTTGTCCGGCGGAAACGGCTCAAAAGTGATGAAATCTTAATTGCCGAGTGAGACTGTCACCTCAGATAACGCCGTAGCTAGGTAGCGATCGAGTTCTTTTTTATGATGAGTATGCCGTTTTCCAGATCAAAATTGTCGTGAAATCTGGGGGCTGACATAGTAGCAACGACCTTTCCGGAGAAGGATAAGGTGGCGGTTTATGCCACCTTTGCCTTTGTAGTCGGCATAACGCGGTGGTTTATAGCGACTTCCAATCAGTTGTAAGCACTTCACTGCAAACTTCTAGCGGAATTTTCTCGATGCCCACAGCGGAATTTTACCGCGCCCAAGTCCAAAATTGTCGATTAACCACTAAATTGTTTGCGGAGGGCCTTTTTGTCGGGCTTTCCCAGATTGGTGACGGGGATGGCGTCGACGAAATGGATAATTTTTGGTGTCTGGTGGGGGCCTTTTGTGGCGCGCACCAGTTTGGAAATATCCTCGGCAGAGGCTTCCATGCCGGGTCTCAGCGCGACTGCTGCAGTGACCGCCTCGCCCCACTTTTCGTCTGGAGTGCCAAATACCGAGACCGCAGAGACGGCCGGATGGGTGGCAATTACATCTTCTACCTCCCGCGGGAACACATTGAAGCCGCCGGTAATGACCATGTCTTTAGCGCGGTCGACAATTCTTAAGAAACCATCGGGGTCCTTAATTGCAATATCTCCAGTGTGGAGCCAATCGTGGGCAAAGACTTCCTCCGTAAGATCGGGCTTGTTGTAATAACCTGGCATCACCAAGGGCCCGCGGGTGCAGATTTCGCCGGGCTCGCCATCGGGCACTGGATTGCCCTGGTGGTCGAGAAGCGCAACATCAATCCAGGGCACGGGGCGGCCGCAGGACGACAGGCGCTTGGGGTCGTCAACCAAATGCTCGCTGCGGCGCATCACCGAAATCGTCATTGGGCACTCGCTCTGGCCGTAGAATTGGAAGAAGATCGGGCCGAATTTTTTGATGGCTTCCTGCAGGCGTGGTACTGACATTGGCGAGGCGCCGTAAATTATGGTTTCCAGGCTGCTCAGGTCAAACTCGGGTGCACGAGGGTGATCCATCAGAGCGTAGATCATGGTTGGCACCATCAACATGCAGTTAATTTTATGCTCCTGAATCATTTCCATGACTTTGACTGGTTCAAACGCGGGGATCACGTACATGGAGCCACCGGCAAGCAGGGTGGGTAGAAATAGGGTGCCGCCAGTGTGGCTCAGGGGCGAGACTAGAAGTTGGCGCGTGTTTTCGGGCCATTCCCACTCCGCCATCATGATTTGGGTCATTGTCATAAAGCAGCGGTATGAGCCTTCGATTCCCTTGGGTTTGCCCGTTGTGCCGCCGGAATAGGTTAGCCGGTATACGTCTTCTCCATTTACCTCGGGGGCAATTAGCGGCGCCGCATCGTGATTAGACACAAAGGGCAGGAGGTTCTCGCCGGAGTTACTCTGTCCCAGCGACCAGACACGTTTTAGCTGGGGGCAGCGCTGTTTAAGTTCGCCAACCAAGTGATCGAATTTGGGATCGAAAATAATGGTGTCGATATTGGCGTCTTCGACGACGTACGCGAAGTCATCGACTGCGCCCATTGGGTGTAGAGAGGTGATAAGCATTGCCTCCAACAGCGCGGCATCAGTGACGTGAATAACTTCTACTCTATTGCCGGACAGTAAGGCAATACGGCTAGCGCGATTGAGTCCTTGGGCTCGGAACGCCTGGCAGTAGCGACTGGTTTCATCGGCAATCTCTCTTCCGGTTCTTGAGCTGCCGTCGGGTAGAAAGATAACTTCGCGGTCGGCATTGTCCTGAAGTGCTCGGATGAGCAGGTGTGGAGTAAAAATTTCTTTATGCAGTTGTGTGCGCATCGAACTCTCACTTTGTACGGCCGAGTAAAACTCAGCGGTGAATAATTGCCTGATTAGGAGCTGTTGAGGTTGTACAGCTGCAATCATCCAGAACGGCGCTGTATACCGTTCAATTTTTCGATACTTCGGTATCGGACATCTATTGCTGTGCTAGATCAGAGCGATTTATTCTTTCATTTTAAACACAGTATAACCTGTTTTTATTGTGGGTCAATTGAAGTTTGTCATTGGCGCTGATTAAGGCTGGCACTTCGCGTGTTCGCGCTGAGTACGCGGGCTTTGGGGCGATGGATGCCTACCTGCAGGTTAATCGTTTACATGGTTCAATTGAAGGGTGATGACCGGCTTCAGGTTTGGTGGGGAAAAGTGCTCTTGAAATGGCAGCGTAAAGACAGTATAACCTGTTTCTAAGAATCCTAGGGGTTAAGCCCGGCTCGCAGTATCCGAGATTCGTGCTTGCAGGTTTAGAGATCTAAGAAACATGGAGTGGGTCAGAATATTCTACGGCCCATCCCTGTTTGCATAGTTATTTTTCTCAGAGGCGGTTATGACTGAAAAAGTAGAGTTCCCACTGGCTAATTGCGAGTTGCGTTCTTTCGTTGGTGAAGACGCAAGGCTGTATTTATCGCTGGAGGTAGTGGAGATCGGTAGTCCTGTGGGGGATGAGTTGGTGGTGAGGGTCGAAGGAGCGCCGATGAACCCTTCCGATCTTGGGTCTATGCTGGGTGGTGTGTCCGCTGATGCATTTCGGCTTACCGACAATGGTGGGCTCGTTGCGGACATTCCAGAAGCCGATTTTGGGCGGCTTTCTGAGCGAGTTGGCCAGTCCATTGGAGTAGGTTTGGAAGGAATGGGCACCGTGGTGGCCGCCGGGGAGCTGGCCCAGCACTTGGTCGGCAACGTGGTTGCCATGGTCGGCGGAGGCATGTACACCCAGTACCGCAAGATTAATGCTGGTGATTGTCTGGCGCTGCCCAATGGCACAAGCCCTGAAGATGGCGCTGGCGCATTTGTAAATCCGATGACATCCCTGAGCTTGGTTGAGACGATGCGCCGAGATGGTCATACGGCCTTGGTTCATACTGCTGCAGCCTCAAATCTCGGTCAGATGCTAGTAAAAATCTGCAAGTCAGATGGCGTTGGCCTGGTAAATGTTGTCCGCAGCGAGGCTCAGGTGACGTTGTTAAAAGGTCTGGGCGCCAAGTATGTATGCAATAGCAGCTCGCCCACGTTCGACGATGAACTGGTCGCTGCTATCGGCGAGACGGGGGCAACCATTGCCTTTGACGCTGTTGGTGGTGGTGACCTTGCCAGCCGCATACTTGCAGCGATGGAGAGGGCAAACACCGGAAAAACACCTTACAGTCGTTACGGATCAAACGTATATAAGCAGGTGTATTTTTACGGAGGGCTCGACACCAGTCCCATTGTCCTGCGTAAGAACTACGGTATGGCCTGGGGGGCAGGTGGTTGGTTGTTGTTCCCCTTCCTTGAAAAGATTGGCAACGAGGCGACGGCGGCATTAAAGGCACGTGTCGAACGGGAAATATATACAACATTTGCCAGTGAGTTTGGGCATTCGGCCACCATTAGAGAAATTCTCTGCCCCGAAAAAATCCGGGTGGCGGCTGCGCGTTCGACGGGGTCCAAATTTTTAATAAAACCCAATTTGTAACATGTGGGTTGCCCTGGGCGGGTTCTGCTGGTGGTTGAGGACGCTATCAGTCAGGCATTTGGCGCGGGTGGCCTATGATTATCTTGTCAGCTTGAAACAGATGGTGAAATGATAATGACAAAAGTGCTTCATGTTCATGCAAGTCCCAAAAGGGAATATTCAGCTTCCGGCCAGATGGCGGATATCTTTCTTGATGAATACCGGAAAATTAATCCCGCTCACGAGATTGAAACCCTATCGCTGTTTGAGAGTGATTTGCCCGAGTTTGGCTTTGATCAGACTACAGCCAAGTTCGCGCCCATTTTTGGCGATCAGCTAACTCAGGAGCAAGAGCAGAAGTGGCAGGTTATTCTCGACGTGATCTCGCGTTTTGATAAGGCTGACAAAATCATCGTTTCCACGCCGATGTGGAATGGTTCGATTCCTTACAAACTTAAACACTACATCGACATAATTGTACAACCTCTGGTGACCTTTGGCTTTAACCCAGAGACTGGGGAGCATTTTGGTTTGCTGAAAGATCGACCATTGCAGTTCGTTCTCACACGCTCCTCAGTACCGGTTGGTGATCCGTTCGATAATCAGCTGCCGTATCTCAGATCCATTTTTGGCTTTATGGGTATCTTGGATCATCGAGTTGTGGTGGCTGAGAGTACAACTAGGCCAACGTCTGAAGAGCGTGCTCAGTATATTGCAGAATTTTCCGAAATTCTAAAGCAGGCGGCCGCCGAATTTTAGGCGTCTGGAATATATGATCTGTTGAGTGGGTATTCAGGTCTTCTTGTCATAATTTACTTTGAGGATGTACTAGTGGACGTTATTCAGAACTTCGTGCTGAGCCACTTTTTGAGCGTCAAAGCTGCTCATATCATTTCGGCTTTTTTGTGGTCATTTACCACCATTTCTCCAATGCTGTTTTACGTCAATCCGACAATGAAAAAGCTAAAGGCCAATCCCGATGATCCAGAGCTAAAGCGTCGCGGGGAATGGGTTCTGGAACAGATGGACCGGGTTGTTATTCTTGAACATATTGCGCTGGCAGTGCTGTTAATAACCGGGTTAATGCTTTACGCCTCTGGAGTGGCGAGTTTTGCCAGTGGGTGGTTTTTTGCAAAGATGTTGATAGTGGTTGGATTCTTTGTGCCTATGGAAATTTACGATATCTGGTTGACTCATGTGAAAGCGCCACGTATGGAGCGAAACAAAGAAGCCGACAGACCAAAATACGAAGCTTTTCGGAAATTTTACTACAAATACCTCACAAGGCTAGCGTATCCGATTGTTGTATTTATCCCTGCCGTATTAATTTTGGCCTTAACCAAACCATTTTGATTGACAAGTAAAGGGGTAAGGAGATGAGCCTAAGAAAAGCAAGCTGCGCCTGTGGTCAGGTAGTAATGGCAGTAGACGGTGAGCCAGAGATTGTTGCGATCTGCGGTTGTCAGCAGTGTCAACGTCGAACAGGTAGCGTGTATAGCACGCACGCATTTTTTGCCCAAAGCGGTGTAAAAATAGAGGGTGACTATAAAGTATTCGCCCGCAAAGCTGACAGCGGCAATACGGTCACGTTTCATTTTTGTCCGGAGTGCGGCAGTACTGTATTTTGGCGCGCGGAGGGACGGCCCAATTCCTGGGGGATCGCGTTGGGCGCATTGTCAGGAGTGGATATGCCGCCGCCGATTGCTGCTGTGTGGGGAAATGAGGTGAAGAAATGGGTACCGCTTCCTGAAGGAATAACTGTTTTCTCGCTGGGCGCTGATTCACCTAAATTGCGAGGTTGAGCCTTCGGAATCCCTGTGTTGGCGTTTGCGCGGGGGCGTGACGTAATTGAGTGGAGATGTGGTATGAAACAATCCTCCCTGGCGACTCCGGTGAGCGATTACGCTGTGGAGATGGCAGCGCGGGTAGAAAAATTTGTGCGCAATGTGATTGTTCCCTATGAGAAAGATGCCCGTCGGGATAGTCATGGTGCGCCCACCGAAGAGCTTGTGATGGAGATGCGTCACAAGGCGCGGGAAGCTGGGGTAATGACACCCCATATTCGACCAGATGGTCATCATCTCACTCAGCGGGAGACAGCTCTAGTATTGATAAATTCAGGATTGTCTCCCATCGGTCCTGTAGCCTGTAATACAGCGGCGCCGGACGAAGGCAATATGTACCTAATGGGGCATGTCGCCAGCCCCGCCCTCAAGATGCGCTTTTTGGAGCCGATAGCCTCCGGCGAGGCGCGGTCAGCATTTTTTATGACCGAGCCAGCGAGTGAGAACGGTGCAGGCTCCGATCCATCTATGATGAAAACCACCTGTCGTCGGGATGGTGATGATTGGGTGATCAATGGTCGGAAGGCTTTTATTACTGGTGCCATAGGTGCAAAGGTCGGTATTGTTATGGCCGCCGCCGAAGAGGGGGCCTGTATGTTTTTGGTGGATCTCCCCAACCCGGCGATTCGCCTCGATGAGCTCCCTCACACCATCGATAATGCTATGCCTGGCGGGCACGGCACCTTCACGATAGACAATCTCCGGGTGCCGGCTGAGCAGATGCTTGGGGAGGCTGGTGAGGGCTTCAAGTATGCTCAAGTGCGTCTATCCCCAGCCCGGCTTTCGCACTGTATGCGCTGGCTCGGTGCGTGCAAGCGCGCCCATGAAATCGCGACTGATTATGCCTGTCAGCGAGAGGCTTTTGGGAAACTGCTAGTTGATCATGAAGGTGTAGGCTTTATGCTTGCGGAGAATCTGATTGATCTAAAACAGGCCGAACTAATGATCGACTGGTGTGCCGCCGTGCTTGATAGTGGATCGCTTGCGACTGTGGAGAGTTCCATGACAAAAGTGGCGGTTTCTGAAGCTCTCATGCGCATTGCTGACCGTTGTGTTCAAGTTATGGGCGGGACTGGTGTGACTCAGAATACAGTTGTTGAACAGGTCTTTCGTGAGATTCGTGCTTTTCGCATCTACGACGGTCCAACCGAAGTTCATAAGTGGTCCCTGGCTAAAAAAATCAAGCGCGATTGGAAAGCGATGTAGTTATGAGTGCTTCCGATCATTCATCAAATTCTGGATCAACCCCAGTTCGGGAAGGGTTTGCCTTTAATGAAGCCGCGCTGGCTAACTGGATGAAGGCCAATGTAGAGGGCTTTGAGGGACCTCTTCGAGTTGAGCAGTTTAAGGGGGGGCAATCCAATCCCACCTATAAACTGATCACTTCTGGCCGAAGTTACGTTTTGCGGCGCAAACCGCCGGGAAAGCTGGTCAAGGGGGCGCACTCGGTGGAGCGTGAAGCCACTGTGCTGATTGGGCTGGGTAAAGCGGGCTACCCTGTCGCTCATGTTTACGGATTGTGCACTGATGAAACGCTTATTGGCAGCAATTTTTACATTATGGAGATGATTGAGGGTCGCATTATTTGGGATGCTACCTTCCCAGATGTGGCCAAGTCTGAACGCCGCGCTTACTTTGACGCCATGAATGCGACTATCGCGCAGTTGCATACCCTTGATTACCAAGCATTGGGCTTGGGCGATTATGGTCGCACGGGTAATTACTTTGAGCGCCAAATTGCCCGTTGGACGAAGCAGTACCTGGACGACGGCGACGCTGGCAGAGATGCCAATATGGATCGCCTTATTGAATGGCTGCCGGAAAACATACCAGAGGGCAATACTACAACGCTTATTCACGGCGACTTCCGTTGTGACAATGTCATTTTTCACCCTACAGAGCCGCGCATACTCGCAGTGCTAGACTGGGAGCTGTCTACTTTGGGTGACCCCCTGTCGGATTTTGCTTACCACGCAATGATGTACCGGATGCCGCCGAATATCGTTGCGGGCCTGTCGGGGGCGGACCTGCATGAGCTAGGCATTCCGACGGAGGAAGACTATATTGCTGACTACTGTCGTCGTACCGGGCGCAGTGCTATCGCCAACTATGATTTTTATATTGCTTTCAACTTTTTCAGACTGGCCGCGATTTTCCATGGTATCAAGGGGCGGGTGATAAAAGGCAGCGCCGCGTCTGCTCATGCCCGAGATCGCGCGGCATCTTTCCCGACCCTGGCGGAGCTGGCCCGCAGAGCAATGGAAGCCTGTCAATAATGTGTTATGCGTCTGGCTTTGGTGCAGGGGATAAACGTACTTTAATCATTGGGAGCTTGTTGTGACCTTGCAGGTTATTGGGGCCGGTTTCGGTCGGACGAGTACAAATTCTCTTAAGGTCGCTTTGGAGAGATTGGGTTATGCCCCATGCCACCATATGAAGGAAGTGATGCCTCGGCGCGACCAGGTCGATTTGTTTAATCGAGCAGGTGCGGGGGAGGCGGTTGAATGGAGTGTCATCTTTGAGGGCTTTCAGGCGGCTTGCGACTGGCCCTCGGCCAAGTTTCATAAAGAGCTGGCAGCCCATTATCCCGATGCCAAAATTGTTCTTTCTGTACGTGACGCAGACAAATGGTACGACAGCACCCGCAGCACTATATTTGCTTTTACCCAGAGCATGCCCCGCTGGTTGCGTTGGTTAAGTCCGCGGATGCGCACCATCCATCAAATGGTGACAGGGGTTGTTTGGGATGGGGTGTTTGGCGGTCGATTCGCTGACGAGGCGTATGCGAAACAGGTGTTCCTGCAAAATACTGAAGACGTCAAAGCGTACTACCCGCCTGAGCGCCTGCTGGTGCACCACCCCGCTGATGGATGGCAACCGCTGTGTGAATTCCTGGGGAAGGATATTCCTGCTGAGCCATATCCGCGGGTGAATGAGGCCCATGAAATTGAGCGCATTGTTAAAATTTTCAAGGCTCTAAGTTACCTACCTTATATCTTGATGGGGCTGATTATTATGCTTTGGGTGTTTTAGCGGCTACTCTCTATCGCGATTCGCCAACTATTGTGTTTCGGAAGTTGCCCCGGAATAGTGAGCGGCATGGAATTGTAGGGAGCTGCAGTGTTGTCCGTATTACAAATAGTTGCGGCTACTTGTTGTTGCCGCTTGGTAATGCCGGTAAGAGGTGAGGGTTTTTGCACTTTATCGATGGTTCTGTAGGCACGGTTTGATGGTTGCGCAGAGCTTGGAATTGTGCTTGAATCCACAACTATATAGACAGTACAACCTGTTTGTAACATGCCCGAAAGGTCCGGGCCTTATAACTTCTGGATAAGGTAGCTGAGGAAAAATAATGAGTGACAATATCGATATGAAAAACATTCCGTCCCTGTGGGAGGCTGCAAAGCAGGAAATGGAGGGATACAGCTTCCTTGGGGACTACGTGCAGCCAAAGTGGGATGTGCCTGAAATTATTGGTATCTCCTGTGCAGTATCAAATCGTTTTGGCGATGACGCAAAGGCCGGTGCATCCAAATCTTCTGTTGAAAAGTACATTGATGAGGCCTCTGCAGTAATTGAGGAAGGTGCTTGGTCTGTCCACATTGATTTTACCTGGGTGACGGATGAGAAGGGCCGCCGTTTGGACCAGATTCCCCCTACTGAAGCTTACCCGATGGTGCTTGAGCCGCTGCGCAAGCGTTATGGTTATAGCTTTATGGCAGACCTGAATGTTCTGAACGGAGCGACCTTCGAAGAGTGCATGAGCCCGGTGAAAGCCGGTTTGGCGGAGACTGCACCCTGTGCTCCGGGTCACCCAGAAGTGTTTGTGACCAATGCGGTCAAGACATTGTTCGAATACGGCGTACTGCCCCAAGTGGCAATTCACAACTCCGGTGAAATCGAGTTGATGAAGCGCCGTATTATCGACAAAGGGCTGATGAAGGGGCCGGTTCTGTGGGGGCTGCTGTTCGGTCTGCCTTTTGACGTAGGGCGCACGCTGTTGTCAGGTAATACGGTAATGGATATGGATGATTTGGTTCGGCAGATGCTGCTGCTGCAGCACCAGATACGGAAAATCGATCCCAACGCCCAGTTCATTGGTTGTGCAGCAGGTCGTGGCACGATGTACTTCACCACGCTGGCGACCATGCTGGGTATGCACATTCGAGTTGGTACTGAGGATACCGAATTCAAGTATCCTAACTCTGATGAGAAATTCACCAGCAACTTAGAAATGTTCAAGCGCGCAAAGGAGATTGCCGAAATGCACGGTCGCAGACCTGCGACCGCCAATGAAATGCGTAGAATGTTCGGTATGCCCGAACGATAGCTTTTGGATTTTGATGGTTTATTTTCTAAATACGAAGGTGGGCTCGGAGCTCATCCGTCAAAGTACTTAAGGTCGTTGACGCAAGTTATTTTTGGAGAGATATCATGGCATTTACTGGTGTACACCATGCCGCTTTCATAACAAATGATATGAAAACGCAAATTGAGTTTTATACCCAGGTTCTCGGTATGAAGCTGGTTGGGATTTTTCCTATGCACGGAGTTCCTGGTGCTTCTCATTGCTTTATTGAAGCGGGGAAAGACGCATATGTGAGCTTCGTGCAAATAAAGGACGTCAATGTCGAGCCTGTCTATGGCGTGAGCCACGCAATTGACACCGCGCACCCGGTGGCTGGCGGTGCAATGCAACATATGGCCTTCGGTTGCGACAGTCTTGAGGAAATGATGACCCTGAGGGATCGCCTGAGAAGCAATGGCTACGCTGTTTTTGGTCCGCTGGAGCATGGCATGAGTCACTCCATGTACTTTGGTGGTCCTGAAGGGATGCAACTTGAGTTTGCTACCACGGATCAATGTGAGCCAGTGCGAGCGGAAGACTGGGTCGACCCTAGTACCGCTAAGACACTCGGAATGAGCGAAGCGGATTTGAAACGCTACCTCAATCCACCGGCGTTTGCCAGTCAAGGAGGTGCGGTGAAGCAACCCAGTCTGGATAACGCTATGTACCCGACGCCGATTCCACGGCCGATGTTTGACGCTCTTGGCTATCTTTCTGACGAAGAGCTCAAAGAAGCAATGCGATTCAATGCGCCTGAGTAATCGTCAGCAAGCATGGAGCGGTGAGGGTTATGGACATAACCCAAGGTCTTTGACGTCATAACGATCGCCTTTGTGTTGTCGAACTTAAGTTGATTTGAAGCAGGCGTAAAGGATTAGCACAATTTCGACAGCGTCGCACAAAGCGTTGAAGAGGCTGGTTGAAGTAGCATGGAGCGGGCTGGCCTCTATCATCTGCACTGCTGCCTATTTTGATCTGCATATTGTTCATGCTGCGGGGTGTTATGGAAATATCGAGCTGAAGGTAGTTATAAAACACCCTGGGTGGTCTGCGTTCAATCTCAGGCATGTTGACAGTCCAATTCGAAAACCCAGGTACTGACCAAGTATTGAATAGTTTATAAGTGTCATGCCTTCAAGGCCTCTCGCGCTTTCGTTTTCTAGGATTGGCTCTTCGAGGCATGGTTATACTTCCTTGCCTTTAAGGAGTAACCCATTTAACATCACAGGGTACTGCCGTATTCTGAATTTGTTTCGTTGATTTTCCGGCTCTGTCATCCCCCCTAGGTAACATGTCTGCAGACAATGCTTCCAAGTACAAAAAAGAGTAGCCCCAGAAAAAGGCGACGCACGCAAGAAGAGCGCCGCAGTGAAACGTCTGGTAAACTCCTTAAGGCCACCGTCGACCTCCTTCTTGAAAATGGTTATTCGCGCTTTCGAATAGCCGATGCTGCTGCTCGTGCTAAAGTCTCCAGGGGTGGTCAAACCCACCATTTTTCCACCAAAAAGGAACTTATTGAAGCGGCAATCGAGCGTCTGTTCGAGAGTGAGGTGGGGCAGGCCGAGTTTGATGCGGCCAAAACAGCGGATGAGGACGTTATTGATCAGGCGGCCCGCCACGCTCAAGATTTTTTAACGAGCAAATTATATACCGTTAGTTTAAATATGCTGGTTTCTGCGGGCGAAGAGGAGCATCTTGCTGACGGCGTCAGAGAAATCTCAGCAAATAGTCGGGTACCAATTGAAGAAGCGTGGGTTCATCGAATTGCCCAGTCAGGTATCAGCCGCCAGGAAGCTGCAGCAATCCTCGTGCTGTTGTGGAGTATTCAGAGGGGTTACGTTGTTGGCCGAAAAATAGAGGGCGGACGTGGGAAGAAAAATGCTGGCGAGCTCGAATTTGCTGTAGGCCTTCTTACCGGTTATCTCAAGTCGAAAAGACTTGGCTCTCCCGCTCTGCCAAGCTCTCCCCCGAGTCCGCCCGGGTCGAAGCTAGGCAATGGCATACCTGTGGAAGGGGCAGTCGATCATAAAGGCCAACAAGGGCGCAGTGCCTCCACTCGGGACCAAATTCTCGATACAACGTACCAAATTATGCGGGATTTGGGGCATGCTGGACTCCGTTCAGCCAAGGTTATCGATCAGTCAGGAGTCTCCCGGGGCGGGCTGTTACACCATTATCCTACCAAGGACCTACTCGTTGCAGCGGTATACGAGCGTATAGTAGACCGGATAGAACAGGACAGTTTGCGTCGAATTGGCGCAACTAAAGATGCAGACATCCTATCTGCTATTGTCGAGGATGCTCAGGCGCGTTTCTTTGATGATTCTTATAAAGTCACGCTGGATATACTGATCGCTTCTGGAAAAGATGAGTCTCTGGCAAAGGTGCGCAAAGCGCTGGAGGAGCGCTATTCTCCGGGCGCTCAGAACCAGTGGGCGAGCCGTTTGATGGAATCGGGGGTTGAGGCCGGTAAGGCCTACCAAATCACCAGTTTTTTGTGGAATATGGTGAAGGGCATTGCAGTTCGGAATTTGGTCCAGAAGCAGGGGGACTTGTCAGAGCAAGTTATTGCTCTTGGTCTTGAGTTGGCAGGTCAGGCGGCGCGGTCGTAGCTTGCGTCGTTGTGATCTGTGGGTTTTGCTGCGAGACGCAGCATTGCGCTGGGCTTGGTAGAGTTTGGTTTTTTATTCTTGCCTTCTCTGTTGGCGACCGAATTGCGTTGCGAGTCTTCGTTCTGGAATTAGGCTTCGACTTCTTTCTCCCAGCTAGCGGTAAGTTGAGGATGCGGGCGATTGCGGGTACGGCGGGCAAGGGAGATAAACATTGGCGTCACTTCCACCGAAGGCGAGTCTGGGCTATCAGGTTCGCATAGCGCATAGAGCTTTTGATCGTTTACTGGCAGCTCGACTAGCGCCGTTTGGTCTTAAGGCGGGCTACTGGTACTACTTGAGGGTACTCTGGCTGCGTGAGGGCCTGACGCAAAAGGAGTTGGGTGATGCTATCAATGTCAAGGAAAACACCACGGTAGCGATGATTCTGGGCATGGAAAAAGATGGATTGCTAACCAGAAAGCGGGACGAAATTGATCGTCGCAAGATGTGTGTTTATTTGACTCCGAAGGGGCGTGATCTCGAAAAGAAGCTTATGCACATTGCGCCTGAAATTAATGAAGCTGCGACTAAAGGCATTTCAAAGCGGGAATTGGAAAAGTGCCTGATGGTGCTTCATCACGTCAGTGAAAACCTTCAAACTATCGACTTCTAGGCGGCAGCTTTTCATGCTGTGGAATCGGTTATGTAGATCGGGGTTCCCTAAAAGTTGTCCAGAAGCGCTAGGAAGCGTTTCTGCAATCGTGTCGGCTGCCAGTTTTTCCTAACGGTTATTCCTATATCGCGACCCGTTCCCTCGAGAGGCTGGGGACTGGCAGCGAGTATCCCCATCTCCACTTCCAGTTCAACCTGCCGGGCGGGGAGCAGGGCGACCCGGTCGCTGTCTAGTAGCAGACTACGGATGGCAACCAACGAACTGCATTCAATCATTTGTGTAGGCGGATCAAAGCCCGAATCGGCAAAAAAACGGCTGAAGGTTTCTCGCGCAGGGGTATTGTGCTTGGGCGCAATCCATCCCAAGTTGCGCAGTTCTGCTGTGGGTGGCGCAGCGCGGCCAGCCAGGGGGTGGCTTGCACGTACCACCAAGTGGAGGGAATCCCGAAATAAAAATTGTTGCTCGATCTCTGGGCTAGGACTGGGGTGGCGCAGCGCGCCGACTATCATGTCCAGCTGGCCGTGCAGTAAGGCGTGTAGCTGTTCCTCGTAAGGCCCATCGATAATACTGATATGTGCTGCAGGAAATTCATTCAGTAAGTGCGTGACCGCATGCGGAACCAGTTTGGTTCGCGCTAGTGGCAGGCAGCCAATCCGCACACTACCTGCGCTAAGCCCTTTCAGCTCTTCGACTTCTTCGCGACCCAGGCGAATTTCGGAAAGAAAGAGGCTTGTGAGTCGAGCCATTTTTCTGGCCAACCAGCTCGGCTCCATACCCGCTGGTGAACGCTGGAATAGCTCCTGGTTACAAACAATTTCCAATTCTTTTATCGCGCGGTGCACTGTGGGCTGGGTCAGTCCAAGGTGCTGTGCTGCCCGAGAATAACTGCCTTGTTCGACAACGCTGAGTAGGGTTCTGAGTTGGGTGGAGGTGAGGCGTCGGTATAGGGGCTGCGTTTTTCGGCCTGAGCGTAGGCTGGTGGCTTGCTCAATGGCGGTCAGCCAATTCACTGCCCGTTCGGCCCGGCGAAGAAAAATTTCGCCTGCCTCGGTGGCATGCAGGCCAGTACTTGAGCGGGTAAAGAGCAATATATCCAGTTCTTGCTCCAGTTTGGCCAGGCCTTGGGTGATGGCTGATTGGGATAGATGCACGCTAGAGGTGGCGCGGCTGATGCTGCCCAATTTCCATATAGTCAGAGCGGCGCTGAGGTGGCGCAAGTTGGGTGGTGAGGGAGCGGTGTCTCTCATGGACATAACTGAGTCGAGGTGCAGTGAAATAAGAACATTATAGAAAAAACTTATACCTGGGTACAGCTTTCGAACATGCCGAGATGAGTACGCTGGGCCATAATAAAGTTCGGAATTTTAGTAAATAGGGGAAGCGACCATGCCTGTTTGTGTAACCGATATTACGCGTGTTTCGGCTGAGGTGCTGGAACAGTACCAAGGTGCTGAAGTGGCCACTGTTCACGAGGCGCAAGGCCGCAAGGGCTTGATGGCTTCGTATATGCGCCCTATTTACCGCCCAGCCAAAATCGTTGGCACCGCCGTAACCTGTGAAGTGGCGCCAGGTGACAACTGGATGCTGCATGTGGCTGTAGAGCAGTGCCAACCAGGCGATGTGTTGGTTGTTGCTCCGACTAGCCCTTGTGAAGACGGTTATTTTGGTGATCTGTTGGCCACCTCATTGAAGGCGCGGGGGGTTGTCGGGCTGATTATCGATGCTGGCGTGCGGGACATTGCCACTTTGACCGAGATGGGATTCCCGGTGTGGTCCAAAGCGGTGTTTGGTCAGGGCACGGTTAAAGAAACCGTGGGCAACGTCAATGTGCCGGTGGTATGTGCGGGCGCGTTGGTCAATCCCGGTGATTTGATTGTGGCCGACGATGATGGCGTGGTGGTAGTGCGCCGCCAGGAAGCCGAGGCGGTGCACACCAGTGTGCTCAAGCGGGTGGCTAACGAAGACAGCAAGCGCGAACGCCTGGTCGCCGGTGAACTAGGGCTGGATATCTACAATATGCGCGAGCGTCTGGCGGAAAAAGGCCTGCGTTACGTGAAGTCGCTGGACGAAGCCTAATCATGCAAAAGGCGATTCCCTGTCAGGTTATGCGCGGCGGCACTTCCAAGGGCCTGTATTTTCTGGCCAGTGACTTGCCTGCCGACGCCGAAGCTCGCAACCGTTTGTTGCTGGCGGCGATGGGCTCTCCGGATGCCCGCCAGATTGACGGCATGGGCGGTGCTCACCCGCTGACCAGCAAGGTGGCGGTGATCTCGCCGTCATCGCTGCCCGGCGTCGATGTGGACTATCTTTTCCTACAGGTGGTGGTCGATAAGGCCGAGGTCAGTGACGCCCAAAACTGCGGCAATATTCTGGCTGGGGTGGGACCTTTTGCCATTGAGAATGGCTTGGTCGCGGCTCAGAACGGACACACCGATGTCAGCATCCATATGGTGAATACCGGTGCCCGCGCGGTGGCTCGGGTGGAAACCCCCAACGGCTGTGTAAATTACGTCGGGCAGGCCCGTATTGACGGCGTGCCGGGTACGGCAGCGCCGATCCCAATCGATTTTCTCGATATTGCCGGCTCCAGTTGTGGTGCCTTGTTACCCACAGGTAACACCCTCGATGTGATCGAAGGAATTGAGGTGAGCTGCATCGATAACGGCATGCCGGTGGTCTTACTGCGGGCGGCAGACTTTGGCCTGAGCGGGTTGGAGTCTCCGGCGGAGCTGGAAGCCAATGCCGAGTTGAAAGCGCGCATCGAATCCATCCGTCTGGCGGCGGGCAAACTGATGAATCTGGGTGACGTGACCAGCAAAACCGTGCCCAAGATGAGTCTGATCTCTGCGCCGCTGGCCGGCGGTTCGATCAATACCCGCACGTTTATCCCTCACCGGGTTCACGAAGCCATTGGTGTGCTGGGTTCGGTCAGTGTGGCCTCCGGCTGCATGTTGCCGGGTTCGGTCGCGCAGTCCGTGGCAGCGGTGCCTGCGGCCGATGGCGTATGTCAGCTGGAGGTGGAGCACCCGACCGGGTTTTTCACTGTAGAGATGGAAGTGGCCGGTAGCGATAGCCTCGATAGCTTTACCGTTAAGCGCGCGGCCCTGTTGCGCACGGCGCGGCTGCTGATGCGCGGTGAGGTGATGGTGCCCGCCGAGTTGGAGAGCGAGCATGGCTGACCTTGAGCTGGCTAAAGTGAAGCGCATCGCGCTGATTGGTTTAGGCGAAGTGGGCCTGGCCGTGGCCGAGGACCTGCTGGCGAAAACCGAACTGGACTTGCAACTGTGGGACGCGCAGTTTGGCACGACCGGCAGTGCGGCAGAAGCGCACTGGGCGTCGTTGGCATCCTCTGACCGGGTGAGTCGGGCTGCGGATGCGGCAAGTGCTGCCAAAGACTGCCAGCTGGTGCTGTCGATGGTGACCGCCGAGCAGGCGGTGCCCGCCGCGGAGTCGGTGTTGGCGGGACTAGCTGCCGAGGCTTGGTTTGTCGACCTTAACTCCATCTCGCCGGCAGCCAAAAAGCAACTGTCAGAAATGGTGACGGCCGCAGGCGGACGCTTTGTCGAGGCCTCGGTGATGTCGCCGATTCACCCCAAGCGCACCGACGCGCCGATCTTGTTGGGTGGCCCCCACGCGGCGGCCTTCGAAGCTATTGGAGAGCAGCTGGGCTTTAGCGACATGCGTGCCACTTCGGCGGAGCTGGGCATCGCGGCGGCTACAAAAATGTGTCGCAGTGTGATTATTAAAGGCATGGAGGCACTGGTAACCGAGTCCTTACTGGCCGCGCGGCACTACGGTGTTGATGAGGTGGTGCTGGCCTCGCTGAATAACCTGTTCCCCCGCCCCGACTGGCCGGAACATGCCCACTACCTGATTACCCGCTCACTACTGCACGGAGAGCGGCGCGCGGCAGAAATGCGTGAAGTGGCCAAGACCGTCAACGAAGCGGGTTTGTCACCGTGGATGAGCGCGGCCTGTGCCGAGCGCCAGGACTGGGCGGCAAAATTCAAAGCCCAGCTGAGTGAAACAGAATTGAACCCTTTGCTGGACGCGATCAACGCCCAAATTAGTACTATGAATGGAGAAGCCTAGAATTATGAAAATTATCGATTGCCACGGGCACTACACTACTGCTCCAGAACCCCATCAATTGTTCCGTGAGGCACAGCTGGAAGCCTTTAAAAAAGGCGAAGCGCTGCCTGAAGTGCCGCAAATCAGCGATGACCAGATTCGTGAGAGCATCGAGCAGAACCAGATGCGCCTGCTGAAAGAGCGTGGCGCCGACATGACCATCTTCTCGCCACGCGCCTCCACCATGGCTCACCATGTTGGCGACGAGGCGGTGTCCAAGCAATGGACCAGCGCCTGTAACGATCTGATTAAGCGAGTAGTCGATCTCTACCCCGAAACCTTTATTGGCGTGTGCCAGTTGCCTCAGTCGCCCGGTGTGCCGATTGCCAACTCCATTGCCGAGCTGGAGCGCTGCGTCAACGAGCTGGGTTTTGTCGGCTGTAACCTGAACCCCGACCCTTCCGGTGGTCACTGGACTTCCGCGCCGCTGACCGATAAAAGCTGGTACCCGTTCTATGAAAAAATGGTTGAGCTGGATGTGCCGGCGATGGTGCACGTGTCCGGTTCCTGCAACCACAACTTCCACGCTACCGGTGCCCACTACATCAACGCCGACACCACCGCGTTTATGCAGTTTCTGCAGGGCGATCTGTTCAAGGATTTCCCTGAGCTGCGCTTTATTATTCCCCACGGCGGCGGCGCGGTGCCCTACCACTGGGGTCGCTACCGTGGTCTGGCCGACATGCTCAAGCAGCCGCCGTTGGACGAGCACGTGATGAAGAATGTGTTCTTCGATACCTGTGTTTACCACCAGCCCGGTATCGACCTGCTGTTCAAGGTGATCGACATCGACAATATTCTGTTTGGCTCGGAAATGGTCGGTGCGGTGCGCGGTATCGACCCGCAAACCGGACAGTATTTCGACGACACCAAACGTTATCTGGATGCGTTGCCGCTTTCCGACGAAGACCGCTACAAGGTCTTTGAAGGCAATGCCCGCCGGGTGTATCCACGACTGGATGCCTCATTGAAGGAGCGAGGAGAATGAGCCAGTTCACCCCCGACGCCGACTGGCTGCACTGGCACCAGTCGCCCAGCAAACCGAGCTACGTGCCACCTGCTGGCGCGGTAGATGCCCACTGCCATGTGTTTGGCCCCGGGGATTTATTCCCCTTTGCGCCGGAGCGCAAGTACACCCCCTGTGACGCCTCCAAAGATCAGTTGTGGGCGTTGCGGGATTATCTCGGCTTTTCCCGTAATGTCATTGTTCAGGCAACCTGCCACGGCGCAGATAACCGCGCGCTGGTTGATGCCTTGAACCACTCCAATGGTTTGGCTCGCGGCGTGGCCACGGTCAAGGCCAGTGTCACCGACAAGGAACTAGCAGCGCTGCACGCCGCCGGCGTGCGCGGTGTGCGCTTTAACTTTGTGAAGCGTCTGGTGGATGCGCTGCCCTTTGACAGCCTGAGCAGTATTGCCGAGCGTATCAAGCCGCTGGGCTGGCACATCGTGATTTATTTCGAGGCGCAGGAACTGCCCGAGCTGTATGACTTTTTTACGGCGCTGCCCACCACTGTGGTGGTGGACCACATGGGTCGCCCCGATGTCAGCAAGCCGGTTGACGGGCCCGAGTTTGAGTTGTTCGTCAAGCTGCTGCGTGAGAACGAGAATTTCTGGTCGAAGGTGACCTGCCCCGAGCGTTTGTCGCTGAGTGGCGCACCGACCTATGACGACTTTGTGCCCTTTGGCCGCCGCATTGTAGAGCTGTTTCCCGACCGCGTATTGTGGGGCACAGACTGGCCGCATCCGAATATGAAAAGCCATATGCCCGACGACGGCCATCTGGTTGATATGATTCCCCGCATTGCACCCACCGCCGAGTTGCAGCAAAAACTGCTGGTGGCTAACCCGATGCGGCTCTACTGGTCGGATTAAGCGGCTGGAATAACAGGAGGCTATTTATGGCACTAGACAAACCCTATCAGGATATTCCCGGTACCACGATTTTTGACGCCGATATGGCACGCCAGGGTTTCCACCTCAATCAGTTCTGTATGTCGCTGATGAAGGCGGAAAACCGCGAGCGCTTCAAGGCGGATCAGCGCGCTTACCTAGATGAGTGGCCGATGACCGAAGACCAAAAGCTGGCGGTACTTGCGCGGGACTACAACCGCATGATGTCACTGGGCGGCAATATTTATTTTCTGGCCAAGATTTTTTCGTCGGATGGACTGAGCTTCCAGCACGCAGCGGCGACTATGACCGGCATGAGTCAGCCTGAATACGCGCAGATGATGCTGGATGGGGGTCGTTCTCCAGAAGGCAATATGTACAAGTAACGCTCTACACTTAATACGCTCCGGTTGGGGCGCAATGAGGTACCACAATGGCAAAAATTACCGCGAGTGTATACTCGTCGCACGTGCCGGCCATCGGCGCGGCACTCGATAACGGCAAGTCTGGTGAGGACTACTGGAAACCACTCTTTGCCGGTTACGACTACTCCAAGGGGTACTAGGGATTTTCCGTCCAAAAACGACAAGAATCGCTGAAAGCCCCGCCATCCGAGGCCTCCCAGGGGGTATTACTTTTCCCGAACCGGTAAATATCCCTCGATTGTGCGCATCAGTTCCTCCAGATCCGGTAGTTTTTCACTCATTTCGAAGGTATAGATACCCTTCAAGTTGATGTTATACCAAGCCACTGGAGAAGCCTGTTTGACAATCTGTATTCGCTTATCGTCATTCTGATATTCGAAGCTCGTCAGCAGCTGGCTGAGTATGCTGGAATTGAAGTAAATAATGGCGTTGGTGACCAAGCGCGCGCATTCGTTCCATAGTTGGATTTCTTCATCAGAGCTGCCCCGGAACTGATCCCCATTGACGTTGCTGATTGCTCGACGCAGCTGGTGGTAAGCTTCCCCCCGATTAAGGGCTCGCTGAACGTAGTTACGCAGGCTGGCATCATCGATGTAGTTCAACAAGTAATTCGCTTTTACCAAGCGGTTGTACTCCGTTAGGGCCTCCAGCAAGGGATGGTTTTTCTTGTACCCGGAGAGTTTACGAACCAGCGTGGCCTGTGTCGTTTTTCGCTCCTTGAGTGACACTGCGATCCGTTGGATGGTGTCCCAGTGCTGCATGATACGTTTGGTATTGATGGCTTTTTTCAGGCGTAGCTGAATTCTCTGATCTTTGTCTTCTTTTACATCAAACATCTCGTTGATGACGCGACTAACCTGCGCGTAACGCGGTGCAAAGCTGTATCCAAACAAGTCTAGCAGAGCGAAGTTGACGTGATTAACTCCGTGGGTATCCGTAGAGAGCACGTCCGGAATGATTTCCGAGCTGTTATTCATCAGCAAGTCAAAGATGTAATGGGATTCGTGTTCATTCGCTCCGATCACCCTGGCGTTAATAGCGGCATGGTTAGCGATTAAGCTCATGGCCGAGACGCCTTTCTGAGTTCCAAAGTACTTCGATGAATAGCGGGTTTTGAAGGTCTCTCGCCGGGCCTCAAACTTTTGACCATCGGCACTGGCGTGGATAATATCCTCTTGGATATTGTAATGCTTGAAGATTGGAAGCATGGCCGTCGCATTGTTGATGTTGTCGTTGGCAGCATTCAGGGTTTCCAGTCGCAGGTAATTCGCTTGGATGGTACTGAGCTGATCATAAGTGCGATCGGAGATTTGAGCCATGCCGTAGATGCCTTGGTTCGTTGCATTCCCCACCAGAATCGCCAGAAGGTCATATTCGTGGGCTCGGTTCTTGGACTGAGCGCCCAGCACATGTTCAAAGCACTCAATGAAGCCGGTATCACGGTCCACCATGCGCAGCACATCGGCAACGCCCGTCGTCGGTATCTGCTGGAAGAAGGGGTTGTTGACCAAGTACTTTTTACTCCCCGTCGGCAACCGCCATAGGCGCTTACCCTTCGGATTACGTAGGATAATGTTCCGGTTGTCATCCTGTTCCAGGTAGTCACTGACCTCATACAAACGGATCTCCAGATCATTGGCTGTTCGCTCGATCAGCTTACTCGGTTCAGCGGTCAACTTTGGTAGCTGAGTTTGCTCCAGCAAATTGTGCTTTTCTCTTCGCCAGCGTTCTCGACTCACCAGATCTGCATCCAAGGCCCGGTATTTAATGACATCAGGCAAGGTCAGCTGGCCATTCAACCGATCGGGGATCTGTAGATACAGGTACCATTCGTAGCGATCTGGGTTAAACGTCCCACCCTCGTCCTGCAAGAACGGTAATTGTTTCTTGGAGGGCAACCGGGCGTCTATCGTTGCATTTGAGATGACCCCTTGTGCTGCAAGATCAAGCCGAGCGTGATTCAGTGCTGCTGCCAGGCGTTGGGCGCCTGCGCTGGCTTCATAGCGTAGGCAAAGAAACAGCTGCCGAAGCAACCCTTCCCTTAAGCTATCTCTCTGGTCATAGTATTGCCACATAGCTTCCTCAACGGAACGCTTTTGTTCATTCAGGAACAGGTAGACAGACTTCAGATCTTTCTCCGCAAGCAGCTTCAGCGCTTTCTGTCTTACCGCCCCAAACGGTTGCTGTTGATCGATGCTATCATCAATGAACAGATGTAGAACTTCCGCAGCCTTGCTGACATTTTTAGCGGCTTTTTGCCAATCTTGATAAACTACTTCCTGCGCATAAGCCTTCGATTTATTCTTGGCCTGTCGGACATGATGAACAAAACCATCGGCTATGCGTTCCAACGCCTGCTGCCAGCGGAACTGCAAATAGCACAGGAGATAAAGCCTCTGATTTCCCACAGACTGCCGCTTCAGTTTAGCCCCATAGTAATCGACCCGTTCTGCAAAGTGCTGCTGATTTTTCTGGGACAACGATAGCGTACTCAATATGGCATTCACTTGCGACATCCAGTGCTGGATGTGGCGATGTACGGTCAGCTCCTTCTCCAGCTCAGTTCCTGTGAAGTTACGGGCAGATTGACGTAACTGTCGCAACGTTAGCGATCCGTCTACGTTTACGAGGGCAGCCAATGCGTCTTTTAGCTCCTGAGGCAGTTCGAGATCTACGTGGGTAATCAGCCGATCTTGCTCCTGACCAACAACCTGGCTGATGATCTTTTGCAGGGTGCTGTAGGCAGGGATCGCAATTTTCTGCCCTGATAAATACTCAATCGCTGCGTCGAAGAGGTGCCTCGGAGCAGACCAGGCTTTGGCCTGCTGCGTTAGGTGGGCTACCAAAGCAGATCCATGGGCTTTAAAACTCCAGCGCTGGTATTCGCAGAGTTCGAATATCCGCTTGTAAATCCTCTCGTTTTCTTTCTGCGAGAGATTGAACGGTCTGAAGCCGGGTCCTGGCAGTACCGTTTCGTGGACGTGCTTTAGATCATGTTTTATCTGATGAAATCCAGGATTCAGCACTACAGGTTTAGCCTTAAAATAACCCAGCAGCACAATAAACATGTAGCGCTGCCCACGATTTCGGAATTTATTAGCGACAGCCAGTTCCTTGTCGTTCAGAGCGAAAATGAAGCGTTGATCGTTGGACGTGAAAATTGGGGGCCCATAAAAATCGTCTTGTTCTGCATCGGACAAGATTTGAACACGTTCTTCATATGCCATACGTTTAGCCTAAAAAGGCCAAATCTTAACCAAAATTGGTGTAAATATGGACTTCAGAAAAAGCAATCCCCTCTTGGAGGCCCCGGATGGCGGGGCTTTCGGCGATTATTGTCGTTTTTGGACGGAAAAACCCTAGTACCCCAAGACGAAGCCGTGACTGCCTGGGAGTTGGGTGTAAAACAGGACTTCATGGATGGCCGTGCGCGCGTCGCGACAGCCATTTACAGATCTGAGCTGGAAGATCTGCAGGTTACTTCTTGGGGTGGCACAAGTTTTGTCGTAGGCAACGCGGCGGAGCTGA
Source organism: Haliea alexandrii (assembly GCF_003719295.1). Lineage (GTDB taxonomy): Bacteria > Pseudomonadota > Gammaproteobacteria > Pseudomonadales > Halieaceae > Haliea > Haliea alexandrii. The sequence continues at coordinate 27,439 of NZ_RFLW01000006.1, read as the reverse complement.
CCGTCCAGGGTATCGAGATCGAAGCGCAGTTCGCCGCTACCGATGCACTGGAAATCGGCGGCAGCTATGCCTACCTCGATCACGAGTTCGATTCGTATCCGGGGGCGGGTTGTTCCGTTGTCGAGATTGGCCTGGGTACCTGCCCGAACTCCTCTGGTGAGGGTACAAAGGATCTGTCCGGCGAGCGCGGGGCGTTCGCACCGGAGCACAGTGCCTCGCTCTACCTGGACTACAATCACGCATTTGATTGGGCGGAATTCAATTTCCATGTCGATGTCAATTACAAGGATGAATTCTTCCTGGATGGCGACCTCGATGAAAATGTGCTGCAGGATTCCTACACCAAGGTCGATGCCAGTATCTCCCTGATGTCCCTGGAAGGTACCTGGGAGGTGGTGCTCTACGGACGGAACCTGACCGATGAGACCACCTACACCGCTTCGGTTGATGCTCCCTTGAGCCCAGGAGTTTATATTGGCTGGGTTGAGGAACCCCGCGTCTACGGAATATCTGCAGCATACAATTTCTGATAGTCCCTTTGCGGCGCTTGATGCCGGCACCCTGCCTGGTATCAAGCGCTGTTTTTTTTATTTCTTCCCCGATTCGCCCGAATCGACTCTCAAAGCCCCCGTTAACAATTATCATCCAGACAAGTATTTAAGCTCTGATGACAAGGGGCTTACAGCCGCCTGCGCTTATAGTATTCCCAGAACACGGGAGTGAATACCCAGCGCGGGTTTCCGCTAACAATATCGGTCCACAGATGGATCAGTGTCAGGAGTTTTTCTAATGAGTGAAGCTGCCCTTCTATTCGAAAACAGGGATGGAGTAGCCTGGTTGACCATGAACCGGCCCGAGGCCATGAATTCCATCAGCCTGGAAATGATTACCCTGTACGAGGAGTACCTGGAACAGATTCTGGGGGATGAGTGTATCAAGGTTGTTGTCATCAGCGGTGCGGGCAAGGCTTTCTGCGCCGGCGCTGACTTGAAGCAGGTATTGGATAGCCTCGACGTCCCACCCGGTAAGCCTGATTTCCTCGATCGCCTGTGCGACAGGGTTTTGAACCCGCTGCGCGATTTCCCCAAGCCGGTGATTGCCGCCCTCAACGGTATCACCATGGCAGGTGGCCTGGAGACCGCCATGTGCGCCGATCTCGTCGTGGCCGCTGAGAGTGCCAGGATAGGCGACGCTCACGCCAACTTCGGTGTCTACCCGGGGGCGGGGGGAGCAGCAGTACTGCCGCGTATCGTTCCCCACAACGTGGCTAAGTACCTACTGTTTACCGGCAGAACTCTTTCCGCACAGGAGATGAAAAACTACGGCTTCGTCAATGAGGTGGTAGCCGACGGTGAGCTGCAGGAAGCCGCCCAGGCATTGGCCCTGCATATCGCTGAGAAGAGCCCCATCGCCCTGCGCCGGATGAAGTCCGTGGCTAATGCCGCCGCTGACAAGACCCGAGACGACGCGCTGCGGCACGAGATGTACGAATTCCGCAAGCACCAGCGCTCCTGGGATATGCAGGAAGGCCTGGCCGCCTTTGCCGAGAAACGCAAGCCACGGTTCCAGGGCCGCTAATAGGAGTAGAGAAAATGACAGATGTATATATCGCCGGCGTCGGCATGACCCCCTTCGGTCGGCATATGGACAAGAGCTACAAGGACCTGACCGCTGAGGCTGTACAGGGGGCCCTGACTGATGCGGGTGTAGACAAGGACGAGGTGGGCGAGGCCTTCTTCGCCTCCTGTGTCATCGGCTTTCTGCAGGACCAGCATATGGTGCCCGGCCAGGTGGCCCTGCGCTCCATGGGTTTTGAGGGCATCCCTATATTCAATGTTGAAGGCGCCTGCGCTTCCGCCACGTCCGGCCTTTACCTGGCTGCCCAGGCGATTCGCGCCGGCAGCTGCGATATCGCAATCGCGGTGGGTACGGAAAAAATGTTAACCGAGGACAAGGCGAAGATGTTCGCCGCGTTCGATTCCGCCTGGGATGTGACCACGGTTGAGGCCAACAAGGAGTACCTGCTCAAGATGGGGGAGGGGATTACCCTGCCGGAAGGCTCCCTGTCACCCAAGCCCTACAGCATGTTCATGGATGTGTACGCAGCCTTCTGCCGCCAGCATATGAAGACCTTCGGCACCACCCAGGAGCAGATCGCCGCGGTTTGCGCCAAGAACCACACCCACTCGGTGCACAATCCCCTGGCCCAGTACCAGAACCCTTACACCGTTGAAGAGGTGATGGCCGCACCGCCGATCACTTACCCCCTGACCCTGCCCATGTGCGCGCCCATCTCCGACGGCTCTGCCGCGGCGGTGCTGTGCAGTGCCGAGGGCCTCAAACGGCTCAGGGGCGATGCCTCCCGGGCGGTGAAGCTGCTCAGCTGCGTCTTCCGCTCCGGTATCAACCGCACGGCCGAGGAGTATGAAAAGCACATTACTGCGCTGGCGGCCGCAGAAGCCTACGAGAAGGCCGGCGTTTCCCCGGAGGATGTGAGCGTGGTGGAGGTGCACGACGCGACTGCCATGGGTGAGATCATCCAGGTGGAAAACCTGCGCCTGGTGCCCTGGGGGGAGGGCGGCCCCGCCGCCGCGCGCGGCGATTTCACTGTCGGCGGCCGGGTGCCGGTCAATCCCTCCGGCGGCCTGGAGTCAAAAGGGCACCCCATCGGCGCCACAGGCCTCGGCCAGATATTTGAGCTGGTAACCCAGCTGCGCGGCGAAGCCGGCGCGCGCCAGGTTGAAGGCGCGCGGATCGCAGTACAGGAAAACGGTGGTGGCCTCGTCGGCCTGGAAGAGGCAACGGCCGCGGTAAGCATACTCGCAAAGCAGTAGAGGAGAACAAAGCGATGAATTTCCAACGCAGTGAAGAACAGCAGATGATTATCGAGAATCTGCGCAAATACCTGGACTCGGAGATCGAGCCGGCCTTTCGCGAGCACGGCGAGGGCTTCATACCGCGGGAGAAAATGCAGGAGTGGACCCAGGGGCTGACCGAGTTCGGCTTGATCAAGGCGCCATTCGGTGAGGAGTGGGGCGGCTTTGGCATGGACTGGCTCACCCACCTGATGGTATTTGAGGAGATCGCCTACACCTCTCTGGATATCGCCATCCCCGGTTTTATCAACGCGGTCAATGCCGAGCTGTTAAGACAGCTGGCGCCCGAGGCCATCAAGGAGAATTACCTCGCGGACATCATCAACTGCGACAAGTTCATCGCCATGGGTATCTCTGAGCCGGACGTGGGTTCAGACGTGTCTGCAGTCAAGACGCGTGCGGTGCTCGATGGCGACCACTGGGTGATCAATGGCGAAAAGACCTGGATTACGAATGGCGAGTACTCAGACGTGTTCATCTGTACCTGTCGCACCGGTGAGAACGAGATCAGCCATATACTGATCGACCGTGAGGAGCATGGCTACGAGACGGTGGGAATTCCCAAGATGGCGTTGAACGGTCAGTCCACTTCGCAGGTTTTCATGTCTGATGTGCGGGTGCCGGTGGAGAACGTGGTGGGTGGCCGCGGTACCGGGCTCAAAAATACCCTGAAGATATTCGAATACGCTCGCTGCCACATGGCAATGTGGGGAATTGGCGTGGCGCGTCGCGCCATGGACGAGGCCATCAAGTACGCCCAGGAGCGCAAGCAGCACGGCAAGTTGATTGGCGGTCACCAGCTGATCGCCGACAAGCTCGCCACCATGGCCACCCAGATCGATGCCGCCCGGCTGCTGACCTACCGGGCCATGGATATGGTGATGCGCGGCGAGCGCGCGGACAAGGAGTGCGCCATGGCCAAGTGGTACGGCACCGAAATCGCGGTGACCGCGACACGCGACGCGCTGGAAATTCACGGTGGTAACGGTGTGACCAAGGAATTCATCGTTGAGCGCCTGGCGCGGGAGGCTATTGTCGCGCCGATCCCCGATGGCACTACCGAAATCCAGAAGCTGTTAATCAGCCGGGCCCTGACCGGTTTGAATGCGTTCAGTTAAGTAAGGGAATTTGGAGGTTTTTGTGAAGCTGAAAAATAGAGTTTTGGTAATCACCGGCGGCGCCTCGGGTCTGGGCCAGGCCACCGCGCGTTATATGGTGAGCGAGAAGGGTGCAAAGGTTGCACTTCTGGACCTGAATGAGGCAGCCGGCACAGCGACAGTAGAAGAATTGGGCGAGGAAAATGCCATTTTCTGCCAGACCGATGTGACCTCCGAGGAGAGCATAGATGTCGCTATCGCAGCGATCATGGACAAGTTCGGCGCGATCCATATGAATGTTAACGCCGCTGGTATCCCGCTGCCCTGCAAGATCCTCGACCGGGAAGGCAAGGCCAGCAGCCTGGCAAAGTACGCTACGGTGATCAACGTAAACCTGATGGGCGTGTTTAACGTGATGGCCAAGTGCGCCGAGCAGATGGCCAGGAACGAGCCGGACGAGAACGGTGAGCGCGGTGTGATTGTGAACGTATCTTCCGGCGCAGCCTTTGAAGGCCAGATCGGCCAGAGCGCCTACAGTGGGTCCAAGGCGGGCGTGAATGGCATGAATATTCCCGCTGCCCGCGAACTCGGCCCCCTGGGTATCCGGGTGAATTCAATTGCCCCGGGACTGTTTGGAACACCTCTGGTGAAGGGGCTGGACCAGAAAGTGCAGGACTCACTGATCGCGATGTGCGAGGCGCCCAAGCGCATGGGCGAGGTGGATGAGTTCGCCCACGCCTGCGCCTTCCTAGCGGAGAATGGCTATATGAATGGCCGGGTCCTGCGCCTGGATGCTGCCACGGTGATGCAGGCCAGGTAGGCCATACAACCAACGCCTTGAGGAGAGAGACGTGGGACCGCTAGCCGGAATCAAAGTTTTAGAAATCGCCGGTATCGGGCCCTGCCCGATCGCCGGTATGATGCTGGCCGATCTGGGGGCGGAAGTCATCCTGGTTGAACGCGCAGCCGCTAACAAAAACGCGGCTGAGGTGGGTCAGAACGGCTTTTTCAACCGAGGCAAACAATCCATAGCTCTGGACCTGAAAGACCCGAAAGCGGTGGAAAGTGTGTTGCAGTTGGCGGAGCAGTCCGACGTGCTGATCGAGGGCTTTCGCCCCGGTGTAATGGAGCGGCTGGGGCTGGGGCCAGAGGTCGTGCATCAGCGAAAGGCCTCCCTGGTCTATGGTCGGATGACCGGCTGGGGGCAGGATGGCCCCCTGTCGCATGCGGCTGGACACGACCTGAATTACCTCGCCATCTCGGGGATTCTCCACTACGGCGGCCTGCCGGGCGATGCGCCTTATCCCACGCCCACAGTGCTGGGTGACATCGGTTCCGGTTCGAATATGTTGGTATTGGGCATCCTGGCAGCGCTGCTGCACGCGCAGCGCACCGGCGAGGGGCAGGTAATCGACGCAGCCATCTGCGACGGTGCCATCTATAACCAGACCCTGATCGCGGGCCTGCGAGGGGAGGGCGCAATCAGCGAGACCCCCAGTGAAACGTTCTTCGGCGGGGCATCACCCTGGTGCAACAGCTACCCCTGTTCGGACGGTCGCTACATTACGGTACAGGCCCTTGAACCCAATTTTTACCGAGAATTGATTGCCCTGTGCGGGTTTGAAGACGATCCTGACTTCGCCCGCCAGCACGACAAGAAGACCTGGCCTGCCGCCCGAGAAAAAATGGCGGTCCTGTTTGCCAGTAAACCCAGGTCACACTGGTGCGAATTGCTGTCGGGCACCGATGCCTGTTTCGCACCAGTACTGTCGCTGCCGGAAGCGGCGGAAGACGAGCACATCAGGGCACGCGAGTGCTTTGTTGCGGGTGAAGGCCTGTTGCAGCCAGCTCCTGCGCCGAAATTCAGTGCGACCCAGCAGGAGGTCGGTGATGTTCCGCGTTCCGGCGAACACACAGAGAGGATTCTGCGATCCCTTGGTAAGGCCGGCTGAATGTGCAGTGCTTATAAGGCTCCCAGAACATAAGCGGACGTGATTCTCCGCTCAGTGGGTTTAAGCCGTTGATTTCCCAGTAATTTTTCCCGCCACTTTTACAGGGAGTGAATTCGCATCTTTTTCGCTGATTTGTGCCGCTCTGGGTCCGCGGGCATAAGGGGACGAGATATTGCGTTCCCCCCACTTAAGCTATTTTATTTATAGTGATTCCTCACCACCTTTTCCTGAGACGCTTGATAGGGCATGCTTTTGGCCGAATCTGGCCCAGGTCTTTACATCGGGCTAAGGTTGATTTCTAAGGTCATCCCAAGCACTGCCGCTGCTCTACTAGCAGTTTGAAGTGTTATAGTTTCATTGTCTGGATCAAGCAATCTATCAAGCTGTGAACGGCTGGTTTTCAAGCGTTTAGCCATATCGGTTTTTGAAATATTTTGGTCAAGCATGGCAGCTTCTAGTTTTGCAGACAGTACTTTTTTGATCGCGGCATTTTGAACATCTTCATAGATACCATCTGCCTTTAGAAAGTCGTCAAAACTTGAACCTGCTCGAGGGTTTCTTTTAGCCATTTTTCTGATACTCCGTCTTCCGCTTCTGAGCGAGCTTTAAATCTCTGTCCGGTGTTTTCTGGGTCTTTTTAACCAGTCCATGCAATAGGATCATCTCTGAATTGTCGATATAGAAAAACACACGGGCGATCCCGCTCTTAATATTACTTCTGACCTCCCACAATCCAGGATAGCCAGATAAGGATTTGCACAGCGGTTCACCACAAGGCCAACCGAACTCCACTGCCATAATGTCCTGCCCGATTGTTTGCCGATCTTCTTGGGTCAGTCCAAGCAACCAATCTCTAACAGGTTCTTTCCCGCTGGAGAGCTGGTAAAAAACAGCGGTTATTTTTTTCTTAGGTGCTATCATTCTGCTGAATGTACCATATATGGTACGCTCCAGGCAACAAAAACAGTTTCTTACTTTTGTTTACGGCCTTGGGACCTGGGGGCCGAGGGTGAATGAATGAGATTTTCTGATCAGTGGAACCAACTCATTGTCTTGAAAGGATTCGTCCTTCTCCTTATATCAAAGCCAGAGGTCAACCCAGTTTCAGCGCAAGAATTTTCGCCATATCAAAGACATCATCATTAGCGGCGGGCCGTGTAAAATCATATTCCCCCTGCATATTGACATGTGCCCAGGCTATGATCGAACCACTGGTAATGGCCTCGAGCATGTCCTGCCTGTCGTCGGGATCAGCCGTGGATGATAGCCGTTGGGACAGGTACAGGTAATTCCACAGGACAATGGCATTTTGCATGAGCACTTTACAGGCCGTTGCTATTTCCTGTTCCTCCTTGGTGCCTACCTGGAATTCCTGGTTGTTAGCAAAAAATACAGCCGCTGAAAACCTGTTGGCTAATTCCACTTTATTCAGTTGCTTTTCAATACGCTGACGTAGCTCTACGTCATCATAGTAAGTCAGTATAAACTGGGATTTTATAATGCGTCCGAACTCCTTTAATGCCCGGTACAACGGATGATCTTTCGCATAGGAGCTTAACCGCTTGAACAGTTGCGAGGCGCTGGAATAGCGCAGTTTAATCGTAGCCATAAAGCGGAGGATGTCATCCCAGTTTTTGAGGATGAGTTTCCGGTTGATTGTGCGACTCGGCACAATACTGTAACCGCGCCTTTGATATGTAGATTTGCTGGAGAATCCATACAGCCGCTGTTCGCCAATCTTCTTAAAACGTGGGGCAAATGCAGTATCTATCATATGCGTGGCCGTAAATATGGCTTCAGAAAATCCGTGTGTATCCGTCGAGTGTATGTCACTCTTGACGACTTCATTCTGCATCAAGCCATCAATGACATAGGCGGCCTCTCTATCGGATGCACTAATCACGGTTGAGTGGAACAGGGCATGGCGCTCATCGATGAAAGTATACATCGTGACGCCTTTATCCTTGCCGAAGTATTTGAATGAATAACTTGCATGCAGTGAATCTACTCCAACGTTTACCTTGCGCCCGTCACTGCTGGTATGCAGCTGGTCCGGATATTTTTGAAACGCGTTGGATAAAGCGAGCTTGTCAATCTGGCCAATAATAACGTTGTTCGCTGCCTGAATATTTTTCAGGCTAAAGCACCAGTTAACGGTGTTTTTCAGCGTGCTTTCGTTGATACCTACAGAGATCTGGGACAGTTTATCAATACCAATGTTACAGCCCATGCCCATAATACCAGCCAGAACCGTTTCGACATTCGGCTTGAGCTTGTGGTGTTTGGGGCTTAGATGTTTAAAGTAGCGGGTGAAGTCGCTCGTTCGGTTAATGTCCCGAAGAACGCGCAAAATGGGAACGATGCCGTTCTCCTTCAATAGGGTGCCATTATATCCGTCTTCACTAAATGACGTACCGGGCGTACTGACCTTGGCATAGCCAGAGTCGTCAACAGATAGGTACGTGTTATTCCCCTCACCAAAGCGTCCATTGACAGCCTGGTATGTGCTTTCTAGTGTTGTTTTGAGTTCCGCAAGGTAGCTTGCGCCATCTGCGAATTTTTGTAGGCCTGCCAATGTCAGCAAGCGATCCCTTTCTTTCCGCCAGCGTGCAGTAGGAATCAGGTAGTCCTGTATAGCGCGATAACGGTATGAATACTGGAGGTTAAGCTTGCCCGCGCGCACCGCATCCGCAACGGATTGAAAAAGTAGTATTTTGTACAGCGATGTGCGGAATGTGGTATCGCCTGCGACAATGTCTTGTTCCTTTTCTGGCAGGAAGTCCAGAGGTGGTGAGTGTCCGACATTACCATCCGTCACTTGAAAATGTGTCATGGCTGCAAATAACGGCTCCTCCGATGACGCCTTATCGAATACCAAATTCTTAAGCACTGAGGACACCTTGCGCTGGAGGCGCAGAGATTGGTTTTCCAGGGTATCGTAATAGTGCTGACCCTCTGTGTGTTGATCGAGTAGTTGTTCATAGAATTGTAATTTCTCTGTCTTGATATCTCCCTGCAGAGCCTCATAGTCATCGATCAGACGTTCAATCTTTTCCATTCTCTCAGAATCTGATTGGTCCTTGCATCGGACAATACGCGTAATTTCGTCCAGTAGATGGCGTGAATTTCTATGGGACGTGTTGATTGTTTGGATAGCAGTCTTTCGCTCTGACTGCGTTTTTTGCTCTTTTTGAGCAAGCTTCTTATTAACGCCATTCGTAGCGGTGCGGACACTTTTTAGGAAAATATCCATCAAGACATCTTGGCGGAAATAGTACTGGTGCTTGATGAAGGACAGTAAATGGAGGTGACGTTTCTGTGGATTGGGAAACTGCTTCACTTGTGTCAGCGTTGCCTTCTGTACCCAGGTAGCGTAGTACTCTGTGGCTTGTTGGTTCAAATTTAACTCGTCAAAAATTGATCGAAACTGTTCGAAGTGATCTCTGAGCGTCCGGGATGCGTTGACATTTTGCTGAATATCCTTGGCGCGCAATGACTGGTTAACCTGTTTGATTTGCCCGAGCAAAGGTAGCCAGTGATTCTTCGGATTTGCTAGCAATACGTCTAGCGAGGATTTTTCATCCTCGCGCAATTCTGACGACAGGGTGTTTAGCAGGCTGGATTCCACGATATTGAAGCTGTCCGTAATCACTGTGGATAACTGATGGTAGGTCGGTATTTCGATGCGTTGCTTCCAGCAAAAATCAATTGCAGCAACAAATACCTGATCTGGCTTCAATTGCTGCTGGGCCAACAATTGGATGCGTTCAGCAATCAATGTAGCATTGGACTCATCGAAAGGTGTCCAATCCAGCAGTGTCAGAATGCGTGATCTATGCTGTAAAATTCGGGCTGAAGGATAGCGATCGAAATTGAATTCATCTGTGACGCTGAGAAGTCGCTTCACGTATTGGATATCCCTACGGCGATACACAGATGGCACAAAGAATTTCCCGCAGTACCGGAAATACCCGAGCTGCAAAAGGAAGCCGACTTTATTTGTCGTTGTGCGTAGCTGACTCAGAGTTCGTCGAATATCCTCAGTCACGACAAAGTAGGCGTGACGTTGTTCTTTTGTAAAGACGGGAGGGGAGTCGAATTTCCGTTTTTCAGTGGGCGACAGAAAGACCAATCGCGTCATATAGGGACTCCTGAATACATATTGCCTTGCCTATTATTATCTATATACTGTGATAACTATTATTAATACGGTAAATGTATCAGCGTGAGCAGCCGATGACAACCGCTAGCATGAGACGGCCTCCACTAGCATACCTGGATGCCATGGAGTATATCGATAACGCGAGTCCGCCCGACGACCTGTCGGAAGCGCAGAGTCGCGATTTCACCATTGCTGTGCAATTCCTCCAACAGTACACCGGTAGCGCCGCAACGTTTAATAGTTACCGTCGTGAAGTCGAAAACTTGCTGCAATGGACCTGGCACATTGCCCTGACCACACTGGATGGACTGAAGCGAGAGGATATCGAGAAATTTATTCGGTTTAGTCAGCGTCCACCAGCCGCCTGGATCGGCGTTAAGAAAGCGCCACGTTTTATTGACAGTGAAAGTGAGCGCCGACCAAACCCCGAGTGGCGACCCTTCGTGGCAACGGTCTCGAAATCTGCCCACAAAAAGGGCGAAGCGCCCTCTAAAAAGGACTATTTCGCCTCAAATAACAGCATCAAACAGCTGATGGCTATCTGCAGTAGTTTTTACCAATATCTGCTGTTAGAGGAATATGTCTACAGCAACCCGGTGGCCTTGATTCGGCAAAAAAGTAAGTTCGTGCAGAAGCGTCAGGGCCAAACTAGAGTACGTCGATTGAGTCCACTTCAGTGGCAAGTGGTCATCACTACCGCTGAGCAGATGGCCGCAGACAACCCGGGATCTCATGAGCGAACGCTCTTCATGTTATCCGCGCTTTACAGTATGTATTTACGGATATCAGAGTTGGCGGCTAGCGACCGCTGGACACCCACGATGAATGACTTTCACAAGGATAACGATGGATTGTGGTGGTTTACCACGGTAGGAAAAGGCAATAAAGAGCGGCAAATAGCGGTTAGCGATACAATGCTGGCTGCGCTAAAACGCTGGCGGAAGTTTCGGGGGTTATCGGTACTACCCACGCCAGCTGATGACTCGCCACTACTTCCGGTTCATCGGGGCCAAGGGCCTATGGCCAATACCACACACATACGGTCTATAGTACAAGACTGTTTCGACAAGGCGATTCAGAGCCTGGTTGCTCAGCAACAAACAGAGGAGGCCGAATCACTGATGGGTGCTACCGTGCATTGGCTGCGCCATACAGGTATCTCAGAAGACGTCAAAACCAGGCCCAGAGAGCATGTGAGAGACGATGCAGGCCATAGCTCCAGCGCCATTACCGACAAGTACATTGATATAGAGCTCAAAGAGCGGCACAAATCAGCGAAGAAGAAGCGAATTCACTCCCTGTAAAACTGGCGAGAAAAAATACAGGGAAATCAACTACATAAACCCACTGAGCGGAGAATCACGTCCGCTTATGTTCTGGGAGCCTTTCCTGGGGCTTACCGGCATACCCGAGCCGGATGATCTGAGTCCGATGCTGCGAAGTCTGAAAGGCACTGCGGGTATTAGCGCCAATATGGTGTACCGGATCGTCAAGGAGACGGTCACTGCTGCGGCCGATGTCATCGAGGAAACGGCCCCGGTCTCAGCGGCCAAGCTGCGCAAAGCCTCGACGCACTGGTTCCGCCACACCGCCGTCACCCACGCCGACGATGCCGGGGTTAACCTCAAGTACCTGCAAGCTTCAGCCCGGCATGAGAAGGTGGAGACAACGGCGATTTACCAGCATGCCGAAGATCATCGCTGGCACGATGCTTGGAACAAATTAAGTTATGATAGATAAAGAACAACATTCCGCGAAGACGTGCCTGAAGTCCAGAAGACCTGCCATCCCGCGCTTCTAACGGAGATAGCTAACCTCAACAGGCATTGGTCATTTCCTGATCATAATTTTTGAAGCGCCAGCAACAGGAATGCCCCGGAGCGAGACACGACACCGCTAGTACCATAAACTACGTATCGATTAATTTTATTAAAAAGAAGCCGAACTACACTCATAATACAATCGCTGTGAAGGAGAACATCACTTGCGCTGGCTACATCTGACAGACCTTCATTGGGGAAATGATAATGAGCAGCAAACAGTCGCGGCAAGTTCATTGCTTACCGCAATAGCCCAAGCTGACGTTCAATTTGACCTAGTAGTGATTACGGGCGACATCTCTTACTCAGGAAAAATTTCCGAGTATGAGTCTTTCGAAAATAACTTCCTAACGCCGCTTCGAAAAATAGACAATGTAAAAACAGCGATCGTGGTATCTGTACCTGGAAATCATGATATAGACTGCTCCCTTGGCACCCCCATCAGTTGGAACTCGATAGGATCATCAAGGCAGGAAAAGTTTTTCAACTTTGACGAAAGAGGTCGAGAAATCCGGGCGATGCGCCTTCAAAACCTGCAAGCTTACATCGATTTCACGGAAAGAAACGCAATACTAACACCAGATTTTACTCAGCATCCAGCCGGAGTAATTGACCTTCCAAACCACCCGGATATAAAACTGATAGCGCTGAACACATGCTATTTTTCAGACTTTGAACAGTCAGATAGACACAACACACCCGCACCTTACCACCCACTTACTTATCTTTGCAGGGATGTAGGGACACACAACCAGGTTCTTGTGCTGGGGCATTACCCTATATCATGGTTCACTCCTCGGTCTCAAAAACCTTTCATTTCAGCGCTTATGGATTGCTCAGCGCTTTATGTTCATGGACATGAACATGAAATAGAAGCAGAATTTGAAGCAACGGGTTTAATTTCGCTTGGGTTTGGTGCTTCTTACGTTTCACCGATGAACGCAGAACCAACGCCATTCTATCGGAATAGCTTTGCTATTTGCGCCTTGGATGACTACTTGCATGTATCCCCGTATGTTTGGGACTGTGAGAATGGCCGGTGGATTCCTGAGAAGCAAGTCCCTCCTTCATTCAAAACAAATAGCAGTATCCTAAATTCAGGTTACAAGCTGGCTATTTCTAGAACACCAGCTTCTGCCGGCTCCCAGGCTGAAAGCCAAAGAAATTACAATCTGGCCGTCGAGCAACGCTGGTCGTTAGAGGAAGCTATTCTACTTTCTCAAAATGAGGAAGATATTTGGAAGGAAATAATATCAAAACTAAGTCTAATCCATGGAATAGATACGATTTCTACCCTGCCCAGAGATGCCAGAGGCAGAAATTATGTTCAGTTTATTATTACAGCGAAATCCGGAAAGTACTTGGTTCGAACGATCTCTGCAGTTGGAGATACCCTGTCTAAAAAGTCTGTGGAAGAAACCAATACTACCATAGATACGCAGTCACTTGACCAAGCAATAATTCTTACCCTCGGATCGGTCTCAGAAGATGCTCGAACTCTCGCGGACCAGCTTGAACGAAATAGAAAACCAATCCGTATTTTTGACGGGAAAGAGATAAACCAAAGGCTTTCCAAATCATATCTTTCCAATAGTATCGGCCGTATCTCAGAAAATTTTGGCCAAAGAATATCAATACGACCGCTTTTCTGTTCAAAAGGAATATTATTATTAATAACAGATCAGATGAGCAAAACATGGTTTACAGTGTCTGATCTGCAGGGCACGTTAGAACCTAGCGCATCCGAAATAGTGTATGAACTTCGTCAATCACGCCCAAGGTATATGCATCTTCAATACACTGCTACTTACGATACTGAAGATAAAACTTCAGAGCAGAATAGAGAACCTCAGCAAGAACCATTTAACCTTGCTGAGTATAAAAAGCGGTGTTTTGATATTCATGACGATATTCAGTATCCAGGTTTGGCCGCTATTGGGTTACAAATACCAAACAAATCTGTCAAGCAAATCTATGTGGCTACAGCTGCAGATTCTGTTCGATCGGATACCGAGCAAGAATCGATCTCACTTGCAATTACTGATGCTGTAAACGCTCTTGATCTCCCGTCCGACCAGCGCTCCCAATTACAACAGGCGTTAACCGGGCAATACGGGATATCCGGGACGGCCGAATCTGGTGCGGCTGCTGAGATGTATGAGCTGTATGGAAACATACTAGTAGAAGGCGACCCAGGATCGGGTAAAAGTCTTTTCGTCCGTAATTCAATTCTTAATTACTGCGACACAACTACAGAGAAGATTTCCTGGTACTCACAACACACTCCAGTTTTTCTGCCGCTAGCTGAAGTAAGCAGGCTAAAGCGTCATCAGTCAGATCTTTTATCAGTATGCGCAGAGTATGCTCGTACCACTCGACTACAAATAAGTACCGCAGATCTGGAACAACTTGTTACCGTTGGACAAGCTGCTTTCTTTTTCGATGGACTAGACGAAATCGCTACTATAGAAGAACGTAGTGAAATAGTTAGCGAAATCTCTAGCCTAGTTGATCAGTTCGCTCCGTTAGGTAATAGATTCGTACTCACTTCGAGGCCAGCAGCGGTTCAATCGGTTGATGTTCCTTCCCATCTTGCACGCCTTAGTTTACGAGGGCTCACTGACGATGAGATGAGACTGCTAGCGGAGAGAATACTTGCTACCTCGATTTCCAATGATGGTACCGTCGAGCTGTCTGATGCCCAACGACAGACTGTCGATCGATTGGTCAGTGACTGTAATGAAGTTCCTGGTATACGTCGACTAGGTCGTAATCCTCTTCTTCTTACTCTTTTAGTTCTTATCTACGCAAATAGTGGACCGATGGTAGCCAAAAGGCACATTGTCTATGCCCAAGCTATCAGAACTCTTGTTTCAGTACGACAACGTCAAATTGAACGTGAGATGCTTTCGGAAGCAGATCTCAGACGTGAGCTTGGAATCATCGCTCTGGCAATTTATGAGGGAATGATTAATGAAATTCCATCTCGTGCTGAAATCCACCAGCTTTTAATGAGCAATTCTGCTTCAAGTTTTTATGAAAATGAAAACTCAGCTGCCATCGATATCTTTCTACAGACAATCTCCAATTCAACTGGTTTAGTGCGTTTTCACCAACGTAGCGAAGAAGGCGGAGAAGATGACGTCCTAACTTTTATGCACCACTCTTTCCTCGAGTTTTACGCAGCTATTAAGTTGGTTGACAACAACTTCCTTACTAATCTTCATCAACTTGCTCTAGAAAATAGATGGAGAGAGGTTATTGTACTTGCAGCTGGAATATATGCAGATCGAGCTGAAGTTACTGATGTAGTTCGGGAGCTAAAGTCGCTGCCTGAAGTGGCTGAAAAGGTAACTGGTAAACTATTAATTCTAGCTATAGAGTGCGCGTCGGAGTCTGATGTCCCGCCAGTAGAAGCCCAGTCTTTGCTTGCTTCGTGGGTTCTCGAATATCTTATCAATGGGGCTGCAAAAATTTCATCATCAGCACGCGAAGAGCTGGCCAAGCCGCTTGGTAATCTTCTTGAAACTACTCGCAGCACTTCAATTACACAAGCTCTGTCAGAAGGGCTAAAACATGAAGTTCCGCAAGTTGCGGCTGCCACAATTGAAGTTGCTGGGTTTCTTGGATCTTCATTACAGAGCTTCTCTGACGTGGTGGATGCATTAGAGAAGGCCTGTGAACGAGAAGAGCCCACTGTGCGTGCAGCCATCATCCGATCAGCAGGACGGTCCACAGCGTTCGTGAATAATGCCACACAAAAAATAATGAGCAGGGCGATAACAAGGGGGACAGCCGAGGAGCGGCATGCTGCCTTCCAATCTCTTGAGTTGAATATTCCACTAGGCGCCCAGTTCCCCCTAGAGCTTAGGGAGGCAGTTTTTGGTGATGGACCATATGCTCATAACGCCGCCAGAGTTATTGTTAGGTCATCTGCTTACAGAACTCCCTCGGGAATCGATCTAGAGCTGCTTGACAAAGCCCTGAACGCTCTTATTCTGAGCTCTAGGCATAATCAAGGTGCTAGGTTATCTCTAACGCTAGACTACGATGAACTGGAAGGTTGGCTTCACTCCTCTGATAACGTTGAGAGAATTAGAGCCATAAGATTGATTGGTCTTTCTGAACATAATTTTGTTCGCGCCTATGAGTTGCTAATAGAAATAGTATTGAAGGAGTCTGCGCCAGATATTGTCACTGAAGCGCTAAATGGCATCTCAAGAAATGCAAATATTCATAAACTACTAAGGCTTGATGATGTAAATTCAATTCGGAATCTTAGTCGGAAGCCCAATAGTAATGTACGGATTGCGGCAACTCTTGCATTAGGTCAGGTACCACCACTTCAGGATGTTATTGTCCATTTAATCGAACAGGCGATAGGTTGCGAAAAAGGATCTAAATACAGTGAATATGAGGCATGTATCGAAAGTCTCGCGCACCACGCTGATACAAATATATCCGCATCGGATTTCTTAGTAAGCGAATTCGTATCGGAACTATCTAAACCTGAGCGAGGGTGGGGAAGAGCACGGATAAGCAAGATCCTTAATCTTTCCGCCGCTATAGATCTGGCCACACCAAAAATAGAGGACGCCGCCATTCGTCAAATTTATGCTCATATAGTCGATCACAAGGTCCCCAATGAAGTACAAAAATCCTTTCTCCAGTTGTTCGGCAAGATTGCTACACCTACTACCGAAAATGCAGAGTTCATGGAGAGGTTGGTCGATCAAAATATCGGCGTCAATCGTACTCATGTAATTCGCTCCATTCTTTCTTTCGTTAGGCGCTGTAGAGGTAAAGTTGAGTTTGTTAGAGCCGTGTACCCAAATTTACAGAGTATTCAACAAATACTGCTGAAGAATTGGGATAGAGAATCTAAGAGAGAAATCGGCCATGACCCCGAATCATCACTCAATACGCTAAGAAACTGCATCATCGAAATTGACAGATTGCTGCGTAGTTACCGTGATATTGGATTTTCTGCTTAGGAAGGTATATTTAGAAGAATTGAACTAGGCGGTCACGTTTGGTCGACTTTCCCCGTGCACCCCTGAGCGGAAAGACAAAAACACGCCTGGCAGAACTTGAGAGCCATTCGTTGATCTGTTGAACGCCGTCTTCAATATGACTGGCTCAATTTCTCGAACCTAGGTGATCTCTCACCTGACCGCGAGCACCTCCGCGGTGACGGAGCCAATGCGAAACAGGCCTCTGAACGATCAGCAACTTACTTTGGCTACCCATACTCCTCGTTTCGTGGCCGATCAGCTATATCTCTTGCAGGAGAGGCATTTTCTGCCATAGCCACTTTTCAGCGATTCGTCATAGAACTCATCTGTTGATTTGCATCCAAAATTGACCCACCGGACAGTTTTCCACGCCAACTCACACCTGCTGCCGTCGGTACCGACCTCGACCCAGATGGCGTCGGATTTCAGCGCTCAAGCCACTGAAATACTAGCTATCGCCCGAGATTACCGTCTGGCCCAGACAGCAGTACCGGACGGCTGGCCGACCTATATCCGTACTTTCGAAGAAGCGGGCGTGGTCCATACCAAAGTGCGTTTTCGGTTACCCGGAGAATGGCACCTCAACGGACGCACCTCAGTGATCATCAACAACAGTACCGGCGAGTTGGTTATCAGTGAGCGCTCCGATGAGTCCAGTGCGACACGACGCCTGGTCAATCAGCTGTACCCTCTGCACTCTGGCTACGGCATGCATTTTGGCTATCGCCTTCTGATCCTGATCGCCGGCATCGCTCTGGCCTGGCTCGCCTTTACCGGCGGCAGTCATTACTACACCCGCTGGCTGCACAGGCGGAAACGACGCTGGTATCATCCTGATTGACTCGGGGCGCCTCGCTGTGAGGCCCAGTAGTAACCGTCGAGATCATCAAGGGCTTCTTCCCGGGCAGCGATCGCGAGTGCTTTGGCCTTCCTTTCACCGAATTCATTGACCGAGAAGGCCTGGTGGCCTTGCTGGCTCCTCCCAATCGGCCAGGTGGCCTCCCAGTACCACGACGCGATGACTTTACCGTTCGTCAGCGTGTACTTCTTGGCGTACCGGTAGACGCCGCTGATGCCACTGCGATTGTTGCTGCGCAGGGCGGTACAGAACTCACGCCGCGTCAGTGGTTCGGGCAGTTCCGATAGCAAGGCATCCCGATATGCTTTCGCCTGTACCAGGGCTTTGCGTTTGCCTCCCCAGCGCTTGTCCGGAAAGTTCTTAACGTAAACCACCCCGCGGCGAACCAGCTTTACACGCCAACCGTGGGTATAGAAACGATCCGAATCCATCCTGGAAACGCCGTACATCGCATTACTGGTATTGTTATTCTTGCGTCTTGTCTGCATTGCGCTTTCGTCACCTGATATTGCCCGAGCGATCTGGTTAATAACTTGATTTGCGAGATTGGACCTACCCCATGAGCTATCAACCATTCTTGTGATATGACGATAAGCTCGCGCAAGTACAAATCCCAGCCTAGATAGACCCAATCGTATCGAGCGAGTTCCGCTCTCGGCCTGCTTCCCGAGGATGAGCGCGAGTAACTCACCAGTATTAAGCGCTGTAACACGTTTGCGGTCGCGCTCGCTGTCGCTGATGCGTTGCTACAGCAGGTATATAGTCAGGTCTGAGTCAGGTTCCAGTAGGACTATGAAACCAAAGTATCCGTGCGCGCTAATTGGGCATGTCGTCACCGTCTTCCAACGGCATTGAGTTCCGAACGGTACTAGTTCCTTGTATATCTCAGTGCTACCGGTAGATAAATTGAATTCAAATCGACATAATTGCGCGGTTTTTAATCAATGGACAATGGAGTTCACATGAGCGACACCACAAACGCGCTGGTAAAAGAGATCGAAGCACTGCGCGCCAAGCTCGGAAAGGCGATCGAAGCAGATGCTAAAGCAGGCACCAAAGCGCTGGCGGCCCAACAGAAGAAAACCGCTGCGCTGCGCAAGAAGGTTGCAGCGGCCACAACCCGAGCAACCAAAGCGCGCGCTGCCGCCAAAGCGCGTCCGACCGCAGCCAACAAAGCCAAAATCGCCAAATTGCGAGATGAGCTCGCGGCCCTGAAAGTCGACCTGAAAGCCGCCAACGATGCTAAGCGTGACATCAATGCTGGCATTGCCGCCGCCAAGAACCTGTTGCGCGAGCACAAGGCCGTCGAGAAGGCGATTTCTGGCGCTCAGCGTGCAGTGACCAAAGCTGCCAGGAAGAAAGCGCCGGCCAAACGCAAGCCGACTGCTAAGAAGACCGTTGCCGCCAAGAAGCCTGCGGCCAAGAAAGTGACGAAGCAAAAAGTGGCTAAGCAGAAGGCGCCTGCTACCAAGCCCGCCGCTGCGAAGAAACGTGCTCCGGCAAAGCGCAAAGTGGCCGCGAAACGTAAAGCCGCACCGAAGACCGCGGCTCCCAAAGCGACCGCTCCTACCCAGGGCGAGTAAGGTCGATTGCAGTCACCGGCCACGGATCCGTGGCCGGTGACTTCTGCCCTCCCCCACACACCATCACGACTTTTTACATCTCCTGACGAGTGGTCAGGCAACAAGATCGTTTCGCGAACGTTGCCAACACCCCTCACATCACTATCTCTGCGGTTATTGATTTCTCTATCTGATGGGCCGTGGTCTCGGGGCCATTGAACGGATCATTGGTACGCTAGTACCGAGTTGAGCCGTATTTTTGTGATTGCCTTCCGATATCTTCACGCCAATCTGAATTACATTTCCAACCGAGAAATCTCTCTGTTATAACAGGCCGCAGTTCCTCGACGAGCGCATCGTTCAAGGAACTATCACTGTTTCAGTAGCGCCCGATTACGGGTATTCAGGATACGGCCATAATCCAAGCGTATTGGCCGAGGAGATGATAATAGTCATTCGGTAACCGCCGGATGTAAGGGAGAGCCTTGTGGAAACCATCAAGTTCGGCGACATCGCCGTGTCCGATAAGGACACGGGCATTCAGTTCAAAGTCACACTTGGCAGTACCGCCGATATTGACACCTCGGATGTTCCACTCCTCATCGATTTTCTCAAGCAGCACCTGGATGAGAGCGCCAACCGACGATCCAGCTGGCGACTCCCCCTGAACAGTGTTCGAGGCACAGAAGCGGACGATCTGCGGGTGACTATCCTTTCCGGAGACTCCGAGCAGCGGGTCACCGCCGAAGACATCTCACTCACGGGCATCTTCATTGAGTCTTTTAACCCGATCGGTGAACGGGGAGAAAGCGTGAATGTTGACATTGAGTTTGCCGGTTATCACGCCAGCCTACGTGGCTTGATCGTCCGCCAGGATAAAGCGATGACCCGTTGCGCTCTCCAGTTTCACGATTGTATGGATGCACAGGGCATACCGTGTCCACCTGCAGCCCTCAGTGAAATATTCTACAAACTCGAACAGATCTGGCTCGACAAGCAACTCACGCTGGAATGGCGGTAGTTTGTCTTCGTCATTCGTCGCGGCACTCGGATGCATACATACTGAAGGGTGATCAATGCCAGCACCTCGAGATCAGTCACCTGGTCACAGCTAAACCTGTTCTTCCGATTATGCTTAGCGGAACTAACCGCTTTTTCTGATTTGATCAGGGCGCTAGACTGGCGCTTTTTTTGTCGAAGCATTCGGTCTCCATGAATCCACCCCAGCCAGATCGGCAGGATAGACGCCACACAAGATTACAGACAGAGGTGGCCAGTTTCCTTGGCCTGGGCCCTCGCAATACGTCCCACCGGGAAAAGTGGCTCTCGGCTGTGGGAGCTTTTGTCGGGATACTCAGCCTCTGTCTGCTCGCCCCCCAACTGTGGGGTGAGGCCGGTGTCCTCATCGCCACGTCCATCGGCGCATCTACCGTGTTGCTGTTCGCCATACCCCACGGTCCGCTGTCTCAGCCCTGGCCCGTACTACTGGGCTATATTGTGTCCGCTGCGATCGGTGTCAGTTGCGCCCGTTTTATTCCTCACCTCGCCCTGGCCGCAGCCTGCGCCGTCGGTGGCGCCGTGTTGGTCATGCACTACCTGCGTTGTCTGCACCCACCGGGAGGAGCCGCGGCGCTGGCCGCCGTGGTGGGTGGAGAGCAGGTCCGGGCGCTGGGTTACGATTATCTGCTCAGCCCCATTCTCTACAATGCCCTGCTGATGGTTGTCGTCGCGCTCGCCTTTAACATCTGGTTCCGCCACCGCCGCTACCCCGCCTACCTCTCGCACATCGGTCCACCGGCACACACTGCAGCGACACTCACCCGGGACCCCGCGGGCCAACACGTCACCCACGAGGACATGGCCTGGGCGTTGCAGAAGCTGGATCTGTTTGTGGACGTCTCACCGGAAGATCTATGTGAATTGTTCGAGCTGGCTGGAGAACATGCCCGCGACGGGGCTGCAACAGATGAAGCCGTGTTGCCGGGGTCCTATTACAGCAATGGGCTCACCGGCTTCCAGTGGCAGGTGTTGCGGGTCGATGCTCTGACGAATCCGACCAGTACATCCCGGACCCGCGTCGAGTTTCAGGTGGTGCACGGCCCCTCCCTGGGCGAGTACGGTTCACTACCCCTGGCAGCGTTCAGGGAGCGCGCCC
The DNA here is from genome assembly GCF_003719295.1 of Haliea alexandrii. Classification (GTDB taxonomy): domain Bacteria; phylum Pseudomonadota; class Gammaproteobacteria; order Pseudomonadales; family Halieaceae; genus Haliea; species Haliea alexandrii. The sequence goes on along the minus strand of NZ_RFLW01000006.1, from coordinate 5,941 downwards.
GGGTGCGGGTGCGCTGGGAACAGGGGCACTGGATCCGGGACACCGCGGAACAGTAGCCGGGCGGGGTTGAGCGAAGCTATCCCTGATGCCACTGCTAGTTTCTCTTTGCGCCATTGAACCGCCGTCATCACGTCAGTGTGCGGCAGGCGCCTCATTGGGACTTCGGCGGCGCCCTGAACGCCCGCATGGACTGGAGATTCCGCTTTCTCGGCCACGGCTTCCCTGCAAGACAGACCTGTCGCATCCCTGACGCGGTTCGTCACTTCACCCGCACTACCATGGTCTGTGCGCTGCGCTCCCTGGGCCGAAGCGGGTCTATCAAGCAACGACTGTGCCGGGCGCAGGCGCCTGCGTATTGCTTTATCCCTCTGGGGGAGGTTTTAGCCTGGCATCCGTTGTGGCTTGCACCAGGCATCCCCCACCTTTCGCGCGTTCGCATCCTGATGGCTGCTCGCTCTCTGCAAGGCGGGTGGTTCCCCCTGCCTGGCGCCGCCACAGCCGGTTGCGGGTGCTCGTACCTCGCACGGTAGGGGGCTTCTCGCCCCCAGAGGGATGGGGGTTGGGGCGACCCAAAAACCAAATCCAAGTGCGAGGAACCCATTATGTCTATTGAACTGATTACGCTGGACCGGCTGGTGGCCAGTCGGCACAACGTGCGGGTGGCTAAAGCCAACCGCGAGACCCACGACGCCCTGAAGGCGAGCATTGCGGCTGAGGGGGTATTGCAAAACCTGGTGGTGGTGCCAGAGGGAGACCACTTTGCAGTCATCGCCGGCGGGCGGCGCTTGAAGGCGTTGCAGGGTCTGGCAACGACAGGGCAGATACCCGGCGGCCACCCGGTACCCTGTGCGGTGCGCGGCGCCGGGGACGCCGTGACCGCCCTGTCGCTGGCCGAAAACTTCCAGCGGGAGGCTATGCACCCGGCCGATCAGGTGCAGGCTTTTGCCGAACTGGCGCGGCAGGGATTGAGTGAGTCCGACATTGCGCTGCGCTTTGGGCTCTCGGAGGCCCACGTTCGCAAACTACTCAAACTCGGGCGGGTGGGCAAGGCCATCATGAACGATTACCGCAAAGGCCGACTAACGCTGGAGGACGTACAGGCCTTCGCGCTGGTGGACGATCCCAAGCGGCAGCTGGCCTGTTATCAGGCGCTGGGAGAGCACTGTTCGGCCTATGCAAGCCGCCGCTGGCTGATTGGTGAAGCCATCGAGGTGGGGCAAGGCATCGGTGCCTTTGCCGGTATCAACGCCTATGAACAAGCCGGTGGCGCAGTGGCGCGCGACCTGTTCCAGGAGAAGGTCTATCTCTCGGCCACAGAACTGGTCGAGCGACTGGGGTTGGAGAAGCTGAGTCGTGCCGCCCGTCAGCTGGAAAAAGGCGGCGAGTGGGCCTGGGTCGTACACGGCCTCGAGCGCGAGTCCCTGACCACTGGCCTGATACGATTGCCAGCCGTGCTGATCGATGGTCCCCCTGACAAGACCAGCGAACGCGAGCGACTGGCGCAGTGCGTGGCTGAGCTGGAGGCACTCGATGCCGACGCGCCATTGCCCGATGGGTTTGACAGCGAGGACGCGCTGTTTGAGGCCATTGATCACGCCAATGAAGCCCTGTGGCAGCTGGAAGACGAAATAGAACAGACCTACAGCGGCTTCACCGAGGCGCAGCGCCGCTATGCCGGTGTGGTGGTAACCCTCAACTGGCGGGGCGAATTGGAGGTGATAGAAGGATGGGCGCGACCGCAGGATATCCCCAAAACGGTGAAGGACGGCCAACCTGATTCCGATGAGCCAGGCGCCGGAGAAGGCAGTGATGGCACAACAACGACCGAAAAGCCCCTGTCCCAGGCGCTCGTGAGTGACCTGGCCGCCCACCGGCGGCAGATCACCAAACTGACCCTCCTGCAACATCCCAAACTGGCGAGTGATCTGTTGCACTACGGCCTGTGCATCCAGGTCCTGACCGGTCGCAGTTGGGAGGGACGCATTTACTGCAACGCCAGCTACAGTGAGGTTCCCTGCGCATCGGAGCGGGGCGATACCGAGGACAGCCCCGCCGCAGAACGTCTGCGCCTGGCGCGAGAGACACTCAATACCGCCTGGCTAGCCGAGGACGACGAGAAGGCCCGTTTAGCGGCGTTTTGCGCGCTGGCCAAACGGGACAAAGACCAACTGGTGACTTACTGCACAGCAATGCTATTAGAGCATGGGCCACGGGGAGCCAACGTGGAACGGGATGTGCTGGTGGATCAGCTGGCGCCGGGTTTTCGGGAACACTGGCAGCCGACCGGTGAGTACTACTTCAAGCGCATGACGATGGATCAGTTACGCGACACTTTCGGGCCGGTGCTGGGGGACTTCTGGGCCGAGAGCCAGCAGGGCAAGCGCAAGGGCGAGGTTATCGAGTCACTACAGCAGGCCTTTGCCGAGGACTACGCCGCGGATGATCCGCGGGCGACCTGGCTACCCGCCGTTTTCTAAATCAATACCGGCTCGCACCTTGGCCACCTCCGGGTGGCCTTTTTTGATCCCGATGCACAGTGCGCGCGGGCAACAATCCAACTGAACCCGGTATAATGCAAACGATGACGCTAGCGACACACCACGCACAAGGAGCGAAGCGTATTACGATGGTTGAACGTACCGACTGCCACAGGCGAAGGCCACTGCCTACGGCCAACACAACGGGATGCTGCCAATGACGGTCAGTCGAGGCGACTTCCAGTTATCACCGGAGCAGCGGCGTTTTCGGGACCTGATAACACCCTACAGCTACTTGACCCGCTACTGGGATTGGGAAGCCCGCTGTCTCGATGAACCCGGCCTGGAGCAGGCCATGGGGGTCTTCTCCCACGGTGAGCGGATCATGGCCGCGTTTTTCCGCAATGTCTGGTGCGGCAGTGACCAGGCACCACTGGGTTTGGTCGATGCGGTCCGCACGCTGGACAGTGAAGATCTCGCCATCATTGTCGGCTGGATGCGCGATCCCTTTTTCCCCTAATGACGGTTGAGCACAGCACCGCATGAGTGAACGTAAATCCCGCAGGGAGATCGACAAGGCCATCAAACATCTCATGGCCTATACCGGGCCACATGATGAGTGGGCGGGGCGATGGGACCAGGTCCAGGAGGATTTACTTAATCCGCTGGCAGAAAAGCTCGACGTGAGTTTCGAGGCGTTGGAGGATTTCTTCTACGCGGGCCCCTACAGCCACATGGTCATTGGCTTCAGTTTTGAGGAATATGCCACCGTCCTGTGGGATAACGAACCGCACAATCTGATCGAGGCCTACCTCGCACACCGCGGGTGGCGGGAAGGCCCTGCGGGTCGTCGATACCTGCAGGCCCTCGGTGCATCCGAGCTGCGATTCTGGGAAGTCACCGCAGTGAAACCCGGGGCTTACGCCGACATTCGCCCCTATGGCACCCGGGACGAGACGATACGCGTCAAAGAGAAAGCAGCGACCGAGAGTCTTCACCAATGGGATGGGCTGGTGGCCCGCGTGCTGTACACGGGGGCAACCCCCACATTCAGCGGCGCCATGCTGCCTTTGCCCCCGGAGTTGGCTGCCCGTATCCATGGGGTACTCTCTGCCATTCCGGCGGAAACACGGCAATTGATGCAACAGCTGGTTGAGCAGGGAGAGATCGAGCGTCTACCCGATGATCTCGACGACATCATCCGCCACACGCAGGAATCGGAACTCGCCGGGGTGGCCTTCCTGATCTGGGCCATGGATGTCTATCTACAGACCACGGGGCCGTCCCCAACCCTGCGGAACATGGATGACGAGCCCATCGCACCCACCAGTGTGCGATTCCCCCTGCAGGGCTCTCGCACGGCCGTTCTGCGCGCACTCGACGCGTCGCCAGTATTGCACAGAGAGGCGGAGGCCCTGTCCTGGACCTGGTTCCCCGAGCCCCACCAGGACATCGACGTTGGCGAGCGCGTGAGCGTGTTGGGGCATATCGCACTGGACGATAACGCCCTGGAACTGGACACCAACTCGACCGCCCGGGCTGAACGGGGCACCGCGCTACTGGCCGCGCTGCTCGGTGACCTTGTGGGGTCGCCCCTGACCGTCCACGAAAATATGGCGCTGATGGAGGATTGCGGCGATATGCCGATGCCCGCCGCCGACATCCCCGCCGAGGTACAGGCAGCAATCACAGCCCAGTTGACCAACCACTACCGCAAGACACTGGACGAGCCCATTCCCATGCTCGAGGGCCTGAGCCCGCGCCAGTGCGCAGCAGACCCCTCGTTACACAACGAGGTCATCAGCTGGCTCAAACACCTCGAAAACACCAGTGATCGCGGCCCGGACGCAAGCTATGATTTCAGCTGGCTATGGGATGAACTCAATCTGGAACGCCAGTAGTACACTGTCGCGATACAGCACGATAACGGGCACTGACGGCCATGGATAACACCACGTAACCCGCCTGGCGCTACCTTCTGGAAACAGGGGCCCTGGTCCCCTTCCGGGTGATTGATACGCACACTGAGGTCGGCCTGGACGGCGAGAACATTGCCGTACGCGCCGATCTTGTTTTTGCCGAGGCCGGAGCAGATAGCGAGCCCACAGCGATTGCCGAATGGGGCGCGCTGGGCTTCCTGTACACACTCGCAGTACTGTCGTTTAACGACGCGCAACCGCGAGGCGACTCGAAGCAGGACTTCGCAGCCAAAGACCACTTTGCCGTGAATGATTTCTTCCATCATGGTGCTGAACTGGTGCGGATCTTTGATGGATACTCACGCTCGAAGATGCTCACCCAACTCGCCATGCTGCACCATCACGGCCTGCTTGAACCCGACGAACTGGCGAATCTCAGTAAATCCACCCGGACATTCTTCGCACAATTTACACCATAGTCGGTGTGGCGTGGAGTACGCGCTGAACAGAGCGGTAGCAATTCGCTCACTCGCTTCAGTAAGGGACAAGTGTCACGCACTTCGATGCACTCTTGACGGGATCAGCGCCACTTGGGAGAGTGAAGACTCAAAACATACAGCGACCAGACGGGATGGCAGTATGGCGGCAAATCGTTCGAAATCTGATAACAAGGATCAGTCGGTCCTGTACGTCTATCGCTGTCCAGCGTGCGGGCACCGGGGCGAGGTACACCATGAAGACGACACGCACGAAGGTGATGCCGCCGTTTGTAGTGACTGCGGAGCACTGGTTACCCTCGAATGGGATGGCGGTGTGCAGTTAGCGTTTTCGGCTCCCAGCTACGTCCAGGACGAATCTTGAGTGGTTGAGGCAGACGGAAAAAAGGGAATCCGGCTAGATTCCCTTGAAGGTTATACATCATTCGCCGTTTGCGATCTCAGAGTAGACCGTGCTCTGCGAAGGAATAGCTCGCGCCCTCAGTGACGATGAGGTGATCCAGCACCCGAATATCGAGCAGGCCCAGACCGGACTGAAGCCGTTCGGTGATTCGCCGGTCCGCGGCACTGGGCTCGGTCACCCCACTGGGATGGTTGTGCCCGAAAATTGCCGCCGCCGCGTTGTGCTCCAGCGCGCGGCGGGCCACTTCCCTCGGGTACACCGCAGCCCCGTCGATCGTGCCGTGGAACATGTCCTCGGTCGCGATGATCTGGTGCTGATTATTGAGGTAGATCACCGTAAACACCTCACGCTCACTGGCACCAATCCGCAACCGCAAATACTCCGCGGTTCTGCTCGGGCTGGTGAGCGCCTCGCCATAGGTCCGTCCGTTCTCCTCCAGAAAGCCAATCGCGGCCTCGATCACAGCCTCTTTCGAGGCGTATTGCAAAGTCTCCATTGTTTCGCACCTTGAAAATATCTCCCGAGATGCGCCCAACGGGACGAATCCCGTTGGGAGGATGCCTTGCGGCGTTGTTGTTAGAACGAAGACCACCGGCTTGCGCAGGCGGTCTTCGTAGACTCTGGACTAGGCGTCCGGGTTATCGT
>NZ_RFLW01000005.1 GCF_003719295.1 Haliea alexandrii | reverse complement strand
ATCGCCAGGCTTTAATACCCAAACCCCGAAGCACATCGTGCTTCGGGGTTTTTTATGGCGTACGAGAACGGCGTCACAAGGGTGTTGCATCAGGTGGGCTCATAAGCGAAGGTACCTTGCCATAAACGCTCGCGGAGCCTGCGATTACGATGCTTGTACGCCATGTACCGCTTCTATTGGTTTTCCTGTTGGCAACAAAAACGTTCGCAACCGAAATAACGATCGATATCGTCAACCTGCCTCTTAGTGGCACGGTGATCTTGCAGGTCTATGACGACCCCAATGCCTTCGGCAACTTCCGCAATCCTGCGAGAGAGGTGCGCCATACAATACGCCGCGGCCAGGAGTACACGGTTTCCGATGTGCCAGATGGGGATATCGCGGTGCTGGTCTACCTCGACGAAAACGGCAACCGCGCCTTGGATCGAAATTTTATCGGCATCCCCCGCGAGCCGGTAGGTATCTCGAATAACTATCAGCCCAAGGGCCCGCCAAGCTTTCAGCGCGCAGCGATTCGAGCGGAGCCGGGCAGTAGAATCAATTTGGAGATTCAGATTTATCGTGTTTTGGGAGAGGCTGGCCTGTGGGGATTGGGCCTTGGCGCGATCGGCCGCAGTAGTCCCTATGTGGGCTCCGACGTCAACGTTGTTCAGCCAATACCCGCAATCACGTATTTTGGTGAGCGGCTGCAATGGGTTGGGCCCAATGTGCGCTACGGCGTCTGGGGTTCAGACGACCTGCGCCTTGCACTAACCGCTTCCTATCGAGTGGGTGCCTACGAGGACGATGATAGTGATGCGCTGACCGGCCTGGGCGATCGCGACAGCACGCTGATGGGCGGGTTCGCCGTTATCTACGAGGGTCCGCAAGGTTTTGAACTTGATCTGAGCTACGAACATGATGTGCTTGATCGGATTGGCGGCGGCACTATCGCGGCGCGGCTATCGCGCAACTTCCAGCTCGGTAACCTTCGTCTCTCGCCTGGCATAGGGGCGAACTGGTTGAGCCGAGAACTTGCAAACTACGATTTCGGTGTGCCTGACGCGGCGGCGACTGCAGATCGCGGCGCTTACGAGGTCGGCGACACGGTCACGGCAGAGGCAAGTGTCGCCGCCTTCTATGAGATCACAGAAAACTGGCGCGTGGTTCTCAACGTCGCGGTTGAACGCCTCGGCAGCGATATAACGCGTAGCCCGATTGTGGATGATGATCAGGTCATCAAGGGCTTCGCGGCAATCACCTATTCATTTTAGGCTGCTGGACTAGCGACAATACTTGACCGACCAACTAGGCAGCCGCAGGGCCAGTACCGCCGTAAAGGCCGGTAGATCAAAGACGGAAGACTGAGCTAGACAGGCGTTACTTCGGGCCATCAACAGGTCACGAAGCACTGCTTTTAGAGTAGACGGCGTGATTGATGAAGCCGGATAGCCGCGCTTTAGCGCGATCTAAGAGGTTCCAGCGGCGCGAAGTCAAACACAGGGTGTTGGTCGGGCTTTGCAGTGGCTGTCTTTACTGTGAGAACATTCCGGCGCATGTACCGTGAGAATGTTGTCCCGGTTACCAACACACGTATTCAGGGGGATTGCCGTACTAAAAGCAGTACTGGTTAGGTGGTGTTCTCGTATGCAGAGGTCTGAGGGCAGGACGATACCGGCATCGCGGTACCGTTGTTATATTTCGGTAGCGATTGTTGTTCTTCTGGGAATATTGCTTTTTATGCAGTGGCGCGCGGTCGAGCGGGATGAATTCGGAGCGCTCCCTGATTTCGCTGCGATTGATGACGTCGCCAGTATGAAGCGCGCATTCTTCAGCTATTTGTCCCCCATCATCGCACACCATAACGAAGTCATTCGCGCACAGCGTGCACGCTTAAAAGCACTGCGGCAAGTGGGCTCGCTGGATGCTCTGACGAGCGATCAAGAGCGCTGGTTGCGAGCGATATCTACACGCTATGAGTTGTCCTGGCAGACTGAAACGCCGCCGGACAACCTATTGCAGACGCTTTTGTTGCGGGTCGACACGGTTCCCATGCCACTGGCGTTGGCTCAGGCCGCCAAGGAGTCAGGCTGGGGGCGATCACGTTTTGCCGTCGAGGCGAATAACCTGTTTGGCCAGTGGTGCTATACCGACGGCTGTGGCATCGTCCCTGAAAACCGGTCTGCTGGCGCTCGCCATGAAGTAGCAGCGTTCCCCAACGTTTCTGAGGCCATCCGCCGATACATGAACAACCTGAATACCCATGAGCGGTATCGGGAGTTTCGCCTGCTGCGCGCGACCCTGCGTCGCGAAGGCAAACCGCTGAACGGCCTGACGCTGGCGGGCACTTTAGTCTATTACTCCGAGCGACGAGAGGCTTATGTGAATGAAATCCGGTCGATGATCACACAGTTTCGGCGCATGTTGGCCGAGTCGGGCACACGATGAAACGGCGCTGGCTGGCTCTATTCTGGGCGTTCCTTGTGGCGCCGGTGATGGCCGATCACGGGGTGATCCTGCTCTATCACCACGTAGATGAAAATACGCCGGCGAGTACCAGTATCACACCTGAGCAATTCAGTGCTCATCTCGACTATATCAACAACAACGGTTTTGTTGTCCTGCCACTCGGTGAGCTTCTTGAGGGCGTATATAACAACGGCGATGTGCCGAATAACGCCGTTGCTATCACCTTTGATGACGCCTATGAATCCGTTTATTCCACGGCGTTCCCAGAGCTGGCTGCACGCGGTATGCCGTTCACCGTGTTCGTTGCTACGCAGGCGGTTGAGCGTGGCCACGAAGCAACCATGTCCTGGCAGCAACTGCAGGAACTCAAAGCCTCCGGGCTGGTTTCCTTCGGCGCGCATTCCAGGACGCATGAGCACCTGTTGCGAGGCAGCGAAAAGGGCATCACCGAGGCCTGGATTGAACGAGCCTCGGCGGAGATTGATGAGAGTATTGCCGACCTGAACCGTGAGTTGGGTTTGGGTGGGGTGGATGCCTTTGCCTATCCCTATGGGGAGTATTCGCAAGGCCTTGAAGAATTGGTTGCTGCGCGGGGTTTATACGGCCTTGCGCAGTTGTCAGGGGCGGTGGGGGAAAAAACGCCCGCAACCGCCATTCCGCGTTTCCCCATGTCCCGCAATCAGGGCCGCTTGGAGAGGCTGGCAATGGCGCTGGGTACCGTGCCGCTGCCCGTGACCCAGCTGGAGGCTGGCCCGGCGTTGATAAATGGCAGTGCGCAAGCCCCCGAGGCGCTCAGCTTCAGCTTGTCGGCACACCCGGCTTACCACCGGGATCGGCTTGCCTGCTTCAGTGCGTCCGGAGACGCATTGACATTGGCGCGCGAGGTTGACCGCTTTACGGTCAGTCTGCCGACGTTTCACGCTGGACGAAATAAAGTGAATTGTACGGCGCCGTCTGCCGAGCGGGCGGGGGAGTATTTCTGGTATTCGCAGCAATGGGTGCTCGCTGATGCTGCGGGCAGCTGGCTCGCGCGTTAATGACAGTTCTGCGTTCTATAGTAGCTTAAGGGTTTCGTTCAGAACTTAAGGGTTTCGTTCAGAACGCAGAAGCCAGCTGGTACACCAGAAACGCCACCGCGTAGGCGAGCACGAAATACGCGCCAAACATCTTTAGCGCCAGTGTGCCCGAGCGGCTTTCCTTCGCCAGAATTGCCATGGTGGAAACGCACTGCAAGGCAATCGCGAAGAACACCAGCAGCGCCAGACCCGAGGCAATGGTCAGGTCGCTGCCCTGGATCTGCTGCACCAGTGGCACCATGTTTTCCTCTGCGCCCTCAATACCGAATATGGTGCCGAGGGTGCCCACAAACACTTCGCGAGCGAGGAACGAGGTGAGGATGGCGACGCCATAGCGCCAGTCCAGTCCCAACGGTGCAAACAGGGGTTCGATAACGCGCCCCAAGTGGCCCAGCCACGACTGGCCAAGATCCGCGCCGTAATTGGGGAAGTAGCCCAGCACCCACACCACCAGCGTCACCGCAAAGATGATTTTGCCCGCCTTTACCACGAAATGTTTGGCGCGGTTGAAGGCGTTGCGCAGTAGCGGTTTTATGCCCGGCAGGCGGTAGGGCGGGAGCTCAAGCACGAAGGGCAGATCGTCGAACGCATCTTTTCTGGCCCGTGATACAAAGCCGGTGATCGCCAGTGCGATGAACATGCCGAAGAAATAGATGCCGAACATGGCCAGGCCCTGCCAGCCCACGAGGCCGCCAAGGAATGTCTCAGCAGGGATAAACGCGGCGATCAGCAAAGCGTACACAGGCAGCCGTGCTGAGCAGGGCATTAGTGGAATTGCCATGTAGGTCAGCAGGCGCTTGCGGGGTGAGTCCACGGCGCGCGCGGCGTATATGCCCGGAATGGCGCAGGCCACGCCGGACAGCATGGGCACAAAACTCTTGCCGGTGAGGCCGAAGTAGCGCAGCGGCTTGTGGCAGATCAGGGTGGCCCGTGCCATGTAGCCTGAATCCTCCAGCAAGCCAATAACAAAGGTCAGCACGAAAATCTGCGGCACGAAAACGAGGAACGCCCCGATGCCACTGAACAGGGCATCGGCGGTAAAGTCCTGCAGTATCGAGTTCCCGATCAGCGGCACTATGCCGTCGGCCATCCATGCCAGTGAGCCTTCAATGGCATCCATGGCCGGTGTCGACCAGGTGAAGATGGACTGGAAGAGCAGATACATGATGCCGAAGAACGCGAAGCCTCCAGTAACGCTGTGCAGGAAAAACGCGTCCAGCCGGTTCTGGGTGCGCACCAGTACATCACCGCGAGGCCCGAGACGCTGGGCAAGCTGATGTGCGGTGCCGCGCAGGAGTTCATCGGGTGTATCCACCAGGTGCGGTCGCCGCGCCTGTGCACCCGCCGAGCGAGCCGCACGAATCTGTTCTGCTATGTCGGCAAGGCCTTTGCCGGAGCGCGCAGAGATGGGGATGACCCGTGTGTGAATGGCCGCCTCCAGCGCAGGCAGGTCGATGCTCAGATTATTGGCTTCCAGCACGTCTATCATATTGGCCAGCACAGTAACGGCTTTGCCGTGCTGTTCGCATTCGCGAATCACCTGCAGCGTGAAAAACAGGCTCTTCTCCAGCCGTGTGGCATCAATAAGGCACAGCACGTGCTCGACCTCGTTGTCTTCGAGGGCTTTCTCGAACTGTGCGACTGCGACCTTTTCTTCCGCTGAAATGGCTTTCAGCGAATAGGTTCCGGGAAAGTCGACCAGGTCGACATCGTCCATGCCCTGCAGCTTGCCGGTCGCCACATCCACGGTGATGCCCGGAAAATTCGCCACCTTCTGCGACAGCCCCGTGAGGCGGTTGAACAGCAGGCTCTTGCCCGAGTTAGGGCTGCCAATCAGCAATACTTTAGTCACGCGGTGGAGTGCTCTCTACGAGGATATGATCTGCAATTTCATCATCCAGCGAATAAATGGTGTTGTTGACACGGTAGACCTTGGGCGCACCAAAGCCGGGAGATTGCAGGCAGGAGACTGTCTCGCCCGGGTAAAAACCGAATTCCATCAGCCGCACTTTGTACGCCTCCGCCAGCAGGTCGTCGTAGCCGGTGATGGCGCAGTGCTCTCCGCGGCGCAGCGACCACAGGGTTCTCGTGGCCTCGGGGGGCGGCTTCATTTCCATCGGGGAGTCACCAGAATAAGAAAGACGGCTGACGTAATAGCAGCGGGTGAACTCTAACGCGAATCATTCCTATTTAAAAGGCATTTCTTCGCAACGGGAGCGCGCACTGCACGCCGACCATTCTATTATACTCCGCACGGTGGTGGGCAGTGCCCACTCATAGCTTGCCGGCCATCACAGCATCGCCTGGCTGACGGTTTGATGTCACTATAGTGCGCCATTGGAAGAGGATTTAGGTGATGTCCGATGTGTCTGCGCAGGAAAGTCAGCGCCCGGGGTGTTGGCAACCCGTGTCACCCATCCGGAGACAGAGGTGCGTATAACGGGGCAGGACATGTTGCGGATTAGCTCAACCCTGGCGATCCCGCTGGATGAGGTGGAGCTGAGTGCGATTCGGGCGCAGGGTGCCGGTGGACAGAACGTGAACAAGGTATCCACGGCCATACACCTGCGCTTTGACGCGGCTGCCTCCTCCCTGCCGGAAAGTTGTGTAGCCGCAGTGCTCGCTCGTCGCGACAGCCGTATCTCCGCGGAAGGTGTTGTGACCATCAAGGCTCAGCGCTTCCGCAGCCAGGCGAAAAATCGTGAGGACGCCCTGGTGCGCCTGGCGGAGTTGATTGCAGAATGCTGTCGCCCGCGCAAGGCGCGCCGACCGACACGTCCATCACTATCTGCAAAACGCAAGCGGCTGGACAAGAAGCAGCAGCGCGGCACCTTGAAGGCCCAGCGCCGCCCCGTCAGGCGTGGAGAAGAATAAAGGCCGCCTCGTGTTGGTCGAGCGGTTCTGCGTCGTTTTGCTCCGTTCCTGCCAACAGGCGGCCATGCCGGTGCACCTGCTGCTTTTTTTGCTGTCTTGCACGCTGTCAGCTGCGGTTCACGCCAGCGACGCCCCAGCCCCTGAAAGCTCACGGTTTTATCGCCTGGCAGAACGCCTTGATAGCAGTGACGAAGTCGCCAGGCAACAGTTTGCCGATATCGCACTGTTGGAACTCGCCGAAGTGTTGCTCGCTGAGGCCGCGCTGGCGCGGCGACAGGCTACAGAGGAAGGCGCCGCTGCACCCCGCCTGCTGGGTTGGGCGGTGGCGGTGGAGCAATATGCCGACGATGTTCTGCGCCTGCAGCGCGCCGTGCAGGCCAGTGAGACGGTGCAATTGCTGTCGTCACCACTGGCTGACCTCGGCATCACGGCGGGGTCCCTGAGCGTCATGCTGAGCCATCCCCGGCGTGAGCAGCAAGATGTACTGGAGGCTCGCATCGCCAGTGCGTTCTGCGCGCGCAATGACTGCGCCGGGTTGCTTTCTGTCGCCCCTGCACAGCTCGCCGCGGCGCCGGAGCCGATACCGGTTATCCCGCAGGTGGCACAGCCTGCCTGGAGCTTCACCCGTGACGGCAACGTCTGCGAGCAGCGCGGCCTGCGGGTGGAGTTTCCCGCACCCGCCGGCCGCGCCGGTGGGCGCCTCATCGACGAACGTACGCTGTGCCAGCAGTTGTTTACCGAATTGGACAGCCTGGCACTGGAACTGCGTTGGCAGTCACGCCAGGGCGTGGCGCTGGAGTGGTCCGCCATGGTGAGCACTTCGCTACCGCAGCGCACCGACCACGCGGTGTTGCTGAACAGTGCGGGCGACACCCTGCTGATTGCGCTGCCGTTGCTGCACGGCACGTCGGGGCTGCTCTATGTGCTGTTGCCCTGGCTTGCCGGTGAGGTGGGCAGTGCGGACCCCGTAACGATTACGCTGGACGCTGCCAAGCTGGGCTGGACGGCTGCCGCCGAGCGTTGACGGCTTCTGCCGTTGGCTGCCATGGCTCAGCTGTCGCTGCGCGCCTTGGCGAACGCCGCTGCCAGAGCCGTGGAAGGCGCCGCTTGCGCGCCGTTTCCAGCCCCGCGCCCACGTGCCGACGGTTTGCCCTCATCGCGCCTGCCCCGCGGCTGCTGCGCCCGCCCGCCCGGCTGACGCGCCGCATCTTCGGCCTTGTCATTGAGGCGCATGCTCAGTGCAATGCGCTTGCGCTCCAGGTCCACCTCCATGACCTTCACTTTCACCACGTCGCCCGCTTTGACCACGTCGTGCGGGTCTTTGACGAAGCGGTCAGCGAGCACTGAAATGTGCACCAGTCCGTCCTGGTGCACACCGATGTCCACGAAGGCACCAAAGTTGGTAACGTTGGTGACGGTGCCTTCCAGAACCATATCCGGCTTGAGGTCGGAGATTTTCTCCACGCCGTCCTGAAAGCTGGCCATGCGGAACTCGGGCCGCGGGTCGCGTCCCGGCTTGTCCAGTTCCCGCAGAATATCGATAACCGTGGGCAGGCCCACCTGCTCGGTGACGTAGTCAGTGGGGCGCAAACTGCGCAGGAATGCCGAGTCACCGATGAGGCTGGCCAGAGGCCGCTGTTGGCGTGTGGCGATATCCTCCACCAGCGCGTAGGACTCAGGGTGGACTGCGGAGGCGTCCAGCGGGTTACTGCCGTTGCTGATGCGCAGGAAGCCTGCAGCCTGCTCAAAGGTCTTCTCGCCGAAGCGCGATACCTGCAGAAGGTCCCGGCGGCTGGCAAAGCTGCCCGCCTGGTCGCGTTGGGCGACGATGTTGCTGGCCAGATTCTGGTTCAAGCCCGATACCCGTGCCAGCAGCGGCACTGAAGCCGTATTGACGTCTACACCCACGGCGTTCACACAATCCTCGACCACCGCGTCCAGTTGGCGTGCCAGCTGCACCTGGCTCACATCGTGTTGGTACTGGCCCACGCCAATGGACTTCGGGTCGATTTTCACCAGCTCCGCCAGTGGGTCCTGCAGTCGGCGGGCGATGGATACCGCGCCGCGAATGGTCACATCGAGGTCGGGGAACTCCCGCGCGGCAAACTCGGATGCCGAGTAGATGGATGCCCCGGATTCGTTCACCATGACTTTTCGGCAGTTGAGGTCCGGGTGTGCCTGCAGCAGATCGCCGACGAACTTGTCGGTCTCCCGGCTGGCAGTGCCATTGCCAATGGCGATGAGCTCAACGTTATGTTGCTGGATCAGGCGCAGAAGCTCGGCGCTCGCTTCCCGCGCGCGTTTCTGGGGTGGATGTGGAAACAGGGCGCCGTGGTCCAGCACCTTGCCGGTGGCATCGACAACAGCGAGCTTCACGCCTGTGCGCAGCCCCGGATCCAGGCCGATGGTGGCGTGGGCCCCGGCGGGTGCCGCCAGCAGGAGGTCCTTCAGATTGCGCGCAAACACGCCGATAGCCTCCTGCTCGGCGCGCTCACGCAGCTGTGTTAACAGGTCGGTTTGCAGGTGGGTCAGCAGTTTCACCCGCCAGGTCCAGCGTACGGTATCCGCCAGCCAGCGATCGGCTGCCCGCCCGGCATCGCGGATCGACCAGTAGTCTGCAATCATTGCCTCGCAGGGATGGGCATCACCGGGCTTTTCATCCGGATCCAGCAGCAGGTTGAGCTGCAGGAAGCCCTCGTTACGGCCACGGAACATGGCCAGTGCACGGTGGGAGGGCGTGGTCGCCAGCGCCTCGGTGTGCTCGAAGTAATCGCGAAATTTTGCCCCCTCGTTCTCTTTGCCGGGCACCAGGCGTGCGGCGAGCTGGGCGTTTTCCTGCAGGAAAGTGCGTAGCCGTGCGAGCAGGTCCGCGTCTTCCGCGAAACGTTCCATGAGTATCTGACGTGCCCCGTCCAGGGCCGCCTTGGTGTCTTCAATGCCGTGGTCGGGGTTGAGGTAGTCGCTTGCCAGCTGCTCCGGGTCTTGCTGCGGGTCTGTCACCAGCGCCTCCGCCAGTGGCTCCAGCCCTGCTTCCCGGGCGATCTGCGCCTTGGTCCGCCGCTTGGGCTTGTAGGGCAGGTAGAGATCCTCCAGCCGGTTTTTGGTCTCGGCTTCCCGCAGTGCCTGCTCCAGTGCCGGCGTCAGTTTGTCCTGCTCGGCAATCGACTTGAGGATGGCAAGCCGGCGCTCGTCCAGCTCTCGCAGGTAGCGCAGGCGCTCATCGAGGTGACGCATCTGCGTGTCGTCCAGTCCGCCGGTGACTTCCTTCCGGTAGCGAGAAATGAAGGGCACCGTGGCGCCTTCATCCAGTAGCCCGATGGCGGCACTGATCTGACTTTCGTTGACGGCGAGTTCGTCGGCGATGCGCTGGGAAATGCTCTTGCTCATGGTGTCCGTTGCGGTCCTGTAATGTCGCGGCGCGCCATTATGCGTGACCCGGGGAGTGAAAACGATCTGGTTTTTTCTGCCGAATTGTGCCTGACTTGGCCCCGGGCTAACGCGCGGAGGAGAGGTCTTTCGCTGAAGATGGGTTGAGGAGGAAGCCAGAATGAAAACCCTGCACTTGCTGCGCCACGCGAAGTCGGATTGGGCCGAGCCGGGGCTTGCCGACCACGACCGTCCACTCAATGCACGCGGCCTGCGGGATGCGCCCCGCATGGGCGCTGCCCTGCAGCATTGGCTGCAACCCCTGCCGATTCATGCCAGCAGTGCAAAGCGTGCGCAAATGACCCTGGCCGGACTGTGTTCCGGCTGGTCTGGCCTTGGTGGCTTGTCACATCGGACTGAAACAGCCCTGTATACTTTCAGCGCAGAGCAGCTGCGGGTCTGGCTGCGCGCGCGTCCTGAAACCGATGAGGCTGTGTTTCTTATTGCCCACAACCCCGGCCTGACGGATCTGGCCAATCACCTGGTGCCCGGCCTGCACCTGAACAACCTGCCCACGGCGGGCTACCTCCAGCTACAGTTGCCGCTGCAGCACTGGGCGGCGTTGGGCGACGGCGGTGCGGGTCAGCTTGTGCATCAGTTGTTCCCGCGGGACCTGCCGTCGCCGGCTTAGGCGCGCCCGTGTGCGGCGCGGTAGTCGATCTCCGGCCCAGCCGGCACGATACCGGTCGGGTTGATGTTGCGGTGGGACGCGTAGTAATGCGTCTTGATATGGTCAAAGTCCACGGTCTCTGCCACGCCGGGTTGCTGGTAGATATCACGGATGTAGCCGGGTAGGTGGCGGTAGTCCTCCAGCCGTTGCCGGTTGCATTTGAAGTGCCCGTGGTAGACGGCATCAAAGCGGATGAGGGTTGTGAACAGGCGGATGTCCGCTTCGGTCAGGCGCTCTCCCGTCAGGAAGCGCTGGCCGGCAAGCTGCGCCTCGAGGTGATCGAGCTCGTTGAACAGCGCCCCGTAGGCTTCCTCGTAGGCCTCCTGTGTGGTCGCGAAGCCCGCGCGGTACACGCCGTTGTTCACCGCGGGATAAATGCGTGTGTTCCAGGCGTCGATGGCACTGTGCAGCGCGGTCGGGTACAGATCCACAGTATTGCCGGTCAGGGCGTCAAAAGCGCTGTTCAACATGCGAATGATGTCGGCGGACTCGTTGCTGACGATGGTGTTCCGTTCCCGGTCCCAGAGCACCGGCACCGTGACGCGGCCGGTGTAGTTGGGTGCGGCACGGGTGTAGACCTGGTGGTGGAAATCGGCGTTGCCGACGAGATCACCACTGCTGCCCTCGTCGCGGTTGAAGGTCCAGCCGTTCTCCAGCATCAGCGGGCTCACCACGGAGACATCAATCAGCGCTTCCAGGCCCTTGAGCGCACGCACGATCAGCGTGCGATGTGCCCAGGGGCAGGCGAGCGACACATACAGGTGGTAGCGTCCGGCCGCGGCTGCGAACCCGTCGTCACCCGTGGGTCCTGCCGCGCCATCGGCGGTCACCCAATGGCGGAAACCGGCGCTTTCGCGCACGAACCTCCCTTTATTGCTGGCGGTGTCGTACCACACATCCTGCCACTGACCGTCAACCAGCTTTCCCATGGTGCCACCTCTCTACTGTGAGTTCGCGCCCAGTGTGCATTCGATAAATGTTAATTAAAATTGCATATATTTGGCTGAATCTTTCTAAAAAATAGAATAGATTGCCGTTTGTCCTACAGCGCTTGGCTGCGGAACAACCCCGCAAGGTCACGTGTCGCGGGCCCCGCGCAGTCCGGGTCGGCGAGGGTCAGGTACAGGGTGGCGTAGCGCCGCGCCCCCCGTTCGAGTGGTAGTGCCTGTATATCCCCCGCGTCCAAAGCTGCCGAGACCCTGCTTACGGGTAGCCACGCGAAGCCGAGCCCGCGACCAACGAGTTCGATGGAGGTGGCCACGTGACTCACGGTCCAGCGTTGTTCCGCACCGAGCCACCCGGAGTCTGTGCGACGGTCCTGGGCGGAATCCCTGACCACGATTTGCCGCTCCCGCGCGAGGTCCTGCAACGTGAGAGGGCGCCCGTACTGATGCAGTGCATGATCGGCGGCTGCCACCGCAACAAACTCAGCCTGCCTGATGGGCTCACCCAGGAAGCCACCGGGTACCGCGCTGGCAATCAGCATCCCGACCTCCCCGCGCAGCAGCCGTTCTGCGCCGCCTGAGAGAATGGTCTCGTAGAGTTCAATACGGGTATTGGGGTAGCGCGTGGAAAACAGGTCCATCACGCGGGCAAGGTGCTCCGTGGGGTAGAGTTCATCAACGGCCAGGTGAATCTCCGCCTCGGTGCCCTGTGCCAGGCTGGTAGCGATATCCTCCAGCTGCGAGGCTTGCGCCAGTAGCTGGCCGGCGCGCCGCAGCAACAGGGCGCCCGCCTCGGTGAGCTGCGCCTTGCGACCCACAACTTCCAGCACTGGCACGCCCAGCTGGTCCTGCAGCTTGTGTACGGCATGGTTGATGGTTGACTGGCTCTTGTGAATGGCCGCCGCGGCTTGGGCGAATCCGCCCTGTTCCACCACTGCCTGCAGCATGCGCCATTGTTCGAGTGTGGTTCGGTTCATGTCAGCACCTTTTTAAATAATCGAAAGCAAGTGGCGAAATAATGCGATTTTATTTCGCAAATAACGAGCTTAATGTGTGTCCGAATCTTGAGGAGATCACATCATGCAAGCGCGTTCAGTTCAGGAAATTCGTTCTGCCAGGCCCAGCCAGGATGGGGACGGGGTGGCGATTCAGCGCATCACGGGTATGCAGCACGCCGCGATGGACCCGGTACTCATGCTCGATGAGTTGCGTGCCGAGCGTCGCGAGGACCTCGGTGGGGGCTTCCCGCCACACCCGCACCGGGGTATGCAAACGCTCACCTACATGAAGCACGGGGGTATTATCCATGAGGACAGCCGCGGCAACCGCGGTGAAATCCGCAGTGGTGGTGTGCAATGGATGTCAGCCGGTCGCGGGATTATCCATTCCGAGATGCCCACGCCAGATACCCAGGGCTTGCATGGCTTTCAGCTGTGGATCAACCTGCCCGCGGCGGAAAAAATGGATGAACCGCGCTATCGGGACATTCCCGCCGAAGCGCTGACGGCGAGCGAGGGAGACGGCTTTACCGCGCTCACCATTGCCGGTGACTGGCAGTTGGGCGCCATCTCGTCTCGTGGACCCTTGCAAGAGCTGGCGCCGCGTGCGGGACTTGTCGATGTCACCTTGCAGCCCGGCGCGCCGCTTGAGGTGCCTGTGCTGGCCGGTGAGGCGTTGCTGGCTTACGTGTATGCCGGCGCCCTTGAGCAGTCCGGACGGTCCGTGTCCGCCGGGCAGCTGGCCATTACCTCGCGCGGTGACCACTGGTCATTGCTCGCGGGTAGCGAGGGCGCGTCCGTATTGCTGCTGCGTGGGCAGCCCATCGGCGAGCCAGTGGCGCAGTATGGCCCGTTTGTCATGAACACCCCGGCGGAAATTGAACAGGCGATTCGCGACTACCAGGCGGGAGACTTCGGCTGAAGACGCTGTGGCGGCAAAGCTGCGTTTAGCGGGTGGCAGTGATACCCTAGCGCTTTTTCATGGCGAAGGAATTCACATGCTGCGAACCGGGGCGCTGTGCCTGATTGTGCTGCTTTCGGGCTGCGGTGCGAACCAGCCGCCTGCGCCTGTGCCACCGCAGGACGCGCCGCGCGAAGCACCGCTGCAGGTGGAAAACGCCAGTAGCGAAAGCGTCTGCAGCGAACCGCGGCCGCAGGTGTGCACCATGGAGTACAACCCCGTTTGTGCGCTGCGTGATGGGGGGCAACGCGAAACCCTGTCCTCGCCCTGCAACGCCTGTGCTGACGCCGACGTGGTCAGCCACCTGCCGGGAGCCTGCGATAGCGATGCGTAAAACCCTCTGCAGCGCGGCAACCCAACTGCAGGCTTGCCGATGAGCCTTACCAAGCGGATTCTCCTGGCGATGGTGGCCGGCATTGTGCTGGGCTCCCTGTGCAATTTGCTGCTGCAAAGTAGTGAGCTCGCCGATCCGTTGCGCCGGGTGGTCAATGACTGGCTGGTGCTTGGCGTGTTCGATGTGGTCGGGCGCATGTTTGTCGCCTCGCTGAAACTGCTGGTCGTGCCTCTGGTACTGGTGTCACTGATCTGCGGCTCCAGCTCCCTCGGTGACAGCGCGCGCATGGGGCCTATCGCCGTCAAGACCATTCTTTTTTATCTTGCTACTACCGCGATTGCCATCAGTATCGCCCTGCTCGCGGCCGTGGCCATCGGCCCCGGTGCCGGGGTGGAAATGGCGGGCGATGCACAGTTTGACGTGGCCAAGCCGCCGCCGCTCACCGATGTACTGGTGAATATTGTGCCCTCCAACCCGGTCGCCGCCATGGCGGAAGGCAATATGCTGCAGGTGATCGTGTTTGCACTGCTTTTCGGCTACGCCATCTCCCACGCGGGGGAGCCGGGGCGACGGATCGCCAGCTTCTTTACCGACATGGAAGCCGTCATCATGAAGATGGTCGGCCTGCTTATGGAGCTGGCGCCCTGGGGCGTGTTTGCCCTGTTGGCGAAGCTGTTTGCCGAGATGGGCATCAGCGCCATCATGGATCTTGCGGCCTACTTCTTCACGGTGCTCGCGGTGCTCATTTTTCACGGCCTGGTTACCTACAACGCGCTGCTGGCGACCGTCGCCCGGGTTTCCCCGCGCATGATGATGCAGAAAATGCGCTCGGTGTGGGCCTTTGCCTTCAGCACGGCGTCTTCCGGCGCTACGCTGCCGATAACCCTGCGCACCGTTGAACGTCGTCTCGGTGTGCACAGTTCGGTGGCGGGTTTCACCGTGCCGCTGGGCGCCACCATCAACATGGATGGCACGGCGATCATGCAGGGCGTGGCGACGGTGTTCATCGCGCAGGTATACGGCGTTGAGTTGAGTATGGTGGCCTACCTCACGGTGATCCTCACCGCCACTCTCGCCTCCATCGGCACCGCGGCGGTGCCGGGCGTGGGCCTGGTAACCCTGGCGCTGGTGCTGGAGCAGGCCGGCCTGCCGGTGGAGGGCATCGCGCTCATTATCGGTGTGGACCGCCTGCTCGACATGGTGCGCACGGCGGTCAACGTCACCGGCGATGCCACGGTGGCAGTGATTGTGGGCAAAAGTGAAAACCAGCTCGACATGGCGGTCTTCAACGATCCCCGGGCTGATCTCGAAACGAACCGGAAGTAACGCATGTCTATCCAGGTCACCATCGTGCCGGTTACGGCCTACCAGCAGAACTGCTCCATCATCAAGTGTGTGGAAACCGGCAAGGGTGCGCTGGTGGATCCCGGCGGCGATGTTGAGCGGGTGCTGGAGGCGGCCGAAAAAATGGGCGCGGCGATAGAGAAGATCCTGCTCACCCACGGCCACATGGATCACTGCGCCGCCGCAGACGTGTTGCGCCAGCAGCTTGCCGTGCCGATTGAAGGCCCGGAGAAAGAGGATGCCTTCTGGATCGACCGCTTGCCGGAATGGTGCCAGATGTCGGGTTTCCCCCACGCCGACGCGTTTGCGCCCGACCGCTGGCTGGAGCAGGGCGACACCGTCACGGTGGGCGCACAGACGCTACAGGTCTTTCACTGCCCGGGGCATACACCGGGCCATGTCGTGTTTTTGCACTCGGGCGAGCGCGTGGCCTGGGTGGGAGACGTGCTGTTTCAGGGTTCCATCGGGCGCACCGACTTTCCGCGGGGTGACCACGACCAGTTGATCCACAGCATCCGCGATACCCTGTTTCCGCTGGGTGATGACATTACCTTTGTGCCCGGCCACGGGCCGACGTCCACCTTCGGCCAGGAGCGCCGCAGCAACCCGTTTGTCGCCGATACGCGCTACGGCTGAAGGCCGTTGCCGGCTCAGTGATGGCCTGCGTCGCTACTGGATGACCTTGATCCAGTCGCCGGTGCGCGGCTCGCCGCTGGGGTACAGGCCGTTCAGGAGTCGCAGTTGCGCCTCCGCGTCCGGCAGGCGAATACTGGCTGCCAGGCTGCTCATGGTGGCTCCGCGCGGTACCTGAATATAGCGTACGTAGCGCTGCTCACCGGCGTTGCGCTCCTGTGGGTGCAGCGGGCGGAAGCTCTCGATAATGGCCAGCAGGTCGGCATCGGCGGCTTTGAAATTATCTGCCTTGCCCTCGAACAGGTATTGCCAGTTGTGGTTGATGACGGCCAGACGCGCGGCGTTGCCACTGCCGCTGGCCACGGCGCTATAACCCTGCAGCCCCGCCTGCTCTAATGCCTGGCCCGCGCTGATGCTGCCTGTTGCGGCGGCTTCCAGCGCCTGCTGCGGGGTCTGGTTTGCGTCGGGCCGTTGCAGGGTGATGGTGAGGCTGGCGCTGCCGTCCGCGGCGCTGGCAATGATTGCCTGGCTGCCACTGCTCACCTGCCACCCCGGTGGGTGGGCAAAACTGAAAGCGAGTTTGTTGTGGTAATAGCGGTTTTCCTCCCGCTTGATCCGTGGCCCCCAGAGCAGGCCGTCCGTGCGTCGCTGAAACTCGCCGGGTACGCTGGGGTCCTCCAGCACCTGGCCGGTGTCCAGTTCATTGGCGGCGCGGATGACCGTTTGCAGGCGCTGGTCGTTGCGTGGGTGCGTGGCGTAGAGACCATGGTAGGTGCCTGGCGGTTTGCCGCCTGCTTTGGCGCGTACGCGCTGGTATTGCTCCTGATCCTTGAGTACGCCGATCACATTCAGCAAGGCGTCGGGCTCATAGCCACTCAGGTGCATGTACCGCGCGCCCAGGCCGTCTGCCTCCAATTCATGCTCGCGCCCGTAGCCACGCACCAGCTCGGTGCCGTACATGCCGGCGGAGTCCATGATGTCCCGGCTACCGGTGAGCACGCCGGCGGTCACGGCCAGTACCTGGGTGGTAATGGAACCCGCTCGCTGGCGTGCCGCATGCCGCGCTGTGACGTGGGCGATTTCATGCCCGAGCACGCCGGCCAGCTCCGCTTCGGAATCCAGGTAGGCGAGCAGCCCGCGGTGAATATAGACATAGCCTCCCGGGGTGGCGAAGGCATTGAGATCCGGGCTGTCGATGACGGTGAAAGTGAAGGGCAGGTCGGGTCGGTCACTGTTGGCGACCAGACGCTGGCCGATCCGGTTCACGTAGTCCTGCAACTCCCGGTCGTCGTAGATCGTGCCTTCCTTCTGGATTTCGGCATACATCTCCTCGCCAATCTGCGCTTCCTTGCCCTCACTCATCACCACCACGCTGGCGCCGCCGGTGGCGGGATTACCGGCACAGCCAGCGAGTGCGGCAAGCAGTGTGCAACCGAGTGCGGTGTTCCGAATGCGTGCGGTTATCATGGGCAGCTCCTAGTTCGCGGTGGAGAGGAAGTCCAGCAACTGGTCACCAACGCTGTCGCAGGCGGTGCCCTGCACGGGGGCGATAATCGGGATGGGCAGCACCACCGCAGGCATGTAGGACTGCCCGCTGGCGGTGGCACTGATACGCCCAACTTCGGCGCGCTGGGTGAAGTCCCAGATGGTAGCCTCATAGCTGGCATCATCCGACCAGGTGCCGAAGCCGAAGCAGCCGGCACCGCCGGGGCCGATACCGCAGGTCATGGAACCCGCTGAATCGCCGCGCACCGTGCTGCCGTCAATCCAGATCATGTAGCGCGTTTGCAGGGTGGCGAACTTCTCGACCACATCGCGGTGCGCAAACAGTTTTTCCAGGTCTGCCGGGCGCAGCGGCGCTGTGCGCGGTTCAAACCAGGGATAGAGGGCGTTGAGGAATTCGAGTTCATCAATCACGCGTATCGCGGGGTCGCGGGCGCCGATGTGCTTGCCGACACAACTGATGAAACCCGGTTCGGTTTCGTAGTCGCTGGCGTGTCGACGCCCGAGGATGACCACTGAGGCATCACCCATTCCTTCCGTGGGAGAATTGAAAACCATCTGGTCCACGGTGGCATTCACGCAGCCGGTGAGCCAGCTCACCAGCAGGGCGCCAAGCAGCAGGCGGCGCGGCGTCACGGTTGCACCGGCGTCGCGCCAGCGCGCGGCAGGCTGTTGAGCCAGGCTTCAACCTGTGGCACCCGGGTGAACGTCGTGGCGAAGTGTGCACCCGCATCGCGCAGGGCAACGATGGCGGCCAGGCGCACGGCACCCTCATCACTTTGCATGAAGGCGGTGGGCGTTTTGCCGTAGGCAGGCATGGTCCACTCCGCGATGGGCTCACCACCGGTGGTCACCAACTGGAAACGATAGCGCATCCAGATCTCGTAGACCTTGACGTTGGTGTGTGACGGGATGGCGTATTGCAGTTCATCCACGGCGGGCAGCAATACGGCGTCTACCACCGGGTTCATCTGGCCCGGCCCGGGTTTGCCGTTCATGAACACCACATCGCGAAACATGCCCTTGAGCAGTGTTTGCCACAACTCGACCTGCGCCTGCCCCGTGTTTACCAGCCAGCTGGACTCGGCGCGGCCACTGGCCTCATCGAAAAACTCATGATTGGCAAAGTCGTCGTCATACCAGATGCCCAGTGTCAGGGGCAGGGGGTTCATTACCGGGTCGGGGAATTCGCTCTGCACAACAACCTGCTTGGTGCCACAGCCTGCAAGCAGGCAGGTAAGCAACAGAGCGGTGAGCCAGCGCTCAGGGGCGGTAGTCATTGAGCCCGACAAAGGTGCCTCCATTGCGATAGGTCATTTCTCTCATCAGTGCGGCAAAGCGGTGCGCGGTATTCTGTTGCGCTGGCGCCTGTGAGTAGAGTACGGGAAAACCGACGGCGTGGATGCGAATCAGGCGCTGGTCGCCGTTGTCACGGTTCAGCCGGTCGACGGTGTCGAGCACCTGGCTAATCGAATTGCCGGTGAAGTCGTCACCGAAAACGTAGATGCTAATGCGTTTCTTGCCGTCGTAAAAGCTGCGAATGGCCTGGGTGATACCCTCCACCGGGCTTGAGTTGCTGAACACGTTCCAGTTGCGCAGGTTCTGGATGATCGCCGTGCGCCGGGCTGCGGTATCCGGTATCCACTGGCCGCGGTAGCGGCTGAACATGTAGTCTCCCATGTCGTTCATGACCTGGATGCCCTTCACCTCGGGGTAGATGCTCAGCACTGACTCGATTTCCCGCAACACCCGCTCCCAGGCGTAGTAGAACATCGACCCGGACGTGTCGATGACGAAAATGATGTACTCGCTGTCGACCGGTATACCCCCAATATAGTTGTTTTTGGCTTGCTGTTGCTGGCTCTGCAGGCGTTTCTGCTCCGCGGACAGTGACTGGCGGGCGATGGCAAGCTGTTCGGCAATGACATCACTCGTGCTGGCATTGACCTGCAGGCTGTCGTGGCGGGAGCGGGTGCTCGCCAATTGCCCCTGCAGAATCGCGATGCGCTCGCGCAGGGCGGAGAGCTGCTCCTGGCGGGCATTCAGGTCGCGGTTGAGAATACGGGTTTCTCCACGGATCTCGAAGACCTGCGTCTGCAACTCCGCCACCTTCCCCTGCAGGTTGAGGGTGGAAGCTTCCAGGATCTGCGGTTGCACGGTCTTGGTGATCATCAGCAGCAGAATGACGGCGCCAAAGCCGCAGCAGATCACGTCGAGAAACGAGAGTGAAAATTCTTCTGTTGGGCGTCGTTTGCGCATGCCGTGTCCTAGGGCCAGTCCCGCGAGGGGGTCATGAAGCTGCCCCGGGTGGCCTGGGCAAGCTGCCAGAAGGCCGAGGCCGCCATCGGGTCGCCTTCCATGGGCGCCAGAATCACATTCACCGGCACGTTGCGCGGCAGCCGCCGCAGCGCCTGCTGATACAGGTCCAGCCGCTGCTTGCCGCTGACCGTGCTGCCCCGTGGCGCTGCTGTGCCCTGCGTGGGCAGGCCGTCGGTGATCAGGAAAATATTATCCGCCGCCGGGCTCAGCCGTCCCAGGGCAAGAAACGCATTTTCCAGGCTGGTGCCGCCCTTGGGAAGTAGGTCGCGCAGCGCCCGCGTGACGGATTCCAGCTGCGGTTGGTTGGCGACCTCCAGCCACTTGCCGGCAGTATCCGGCAGCGCAAACGTGGCTTCGGTGTTGAAGGTGATGACCTGGTAGCGGCTGCCGACAGGCAGTTGTGCGGTCAGCCAGTCGACGGTGTTCAGCGCACGGCTCCACTTTTCTGCGCTGCGCTGCATGGCCGGTGCCATGTTACGCAGGCGGATAATGTTCACCAGGCGGTCAGCCAGCATGCTGGAAGAGACGTCGAGCAGGATGACAATGTGCCGCCCGCCCAGGTTGAGCCCGGTCAGGTACTGGCGGTTGCCATCGCCGGTGAAACTGCGGGCACTGCTGCCGCTGGTGTCTTCGGCGGACTCCCGCAAGCGTTTGACATCGGCTTCCAGGGCCTGGATCTCGGCCTTCAGCCGGTCGACGTCCGGGCTGCTGCTCACCGACTCCCGCAGCGTGGCGATCAGGGCCTCGTACTCATCGAGGTCTTCCGTGACCCGGGTGGCCCTGCCCTGGGCCTCGACCCTCTGCTGGTCGACCTCGCTGAGGGCATTGCGCAGTTTCACCAGCCCCGCCTCGCCGGTGGTGATGTCTTCCTCCAGCAGGTTGACCTCCGACAGCAGGTCGCGGTTGAGGTCGCGCGATTGCACTTCGATAGAATGGTCGATAATCAGGAACACAAGCACAACGGCGCCGAAGCCGCAGGACATGATATCCAGAAAGCTCAGGTTGAAGGTGGTGAAGCCGCGCTTGCGTTTGGCCATGTCGCGCCTCGCCTAGTCGCTGACCCGGATGAGCTGGGCCTCGGTGCCGTCTGCCAGCTGCAGGCGATCGCCGTTGGCGACCGGCTCGCCGTCGCGGCAGGGTGCTGTGTTGCGCGCCAGGGCCCCGGCACCCGCCCCGGCCCGCAGCCGCCAGCCGCCGTCCGCCCCGGCGACCAGTGACCAGCCCGCCCCGAGAGACGTGCCGTCTGGCGTCAGCGCGCGCGCTTCTGCGTTGCACAGCAGGTGTGTCGCAACCATCGGCAGTTCCTCGGCCACATCCCGGGGCGGACTGTGATCTGCGTTTTGCGCCACTGCGGGCAGGCGCTCCACAAACACCAGTGCCTCGGCGCGTTGCAGCAACTGCGGCTCGTGCATTGCCAGCGCGCGCTGCATGTCACCCGGTTGTAGCACGCGGGCGCGCAGGCGCGTCGCAACACTTGGCAGCAGCGCAGCGACAGGGTCCAGGAGTACGCCGTGTGTGGATGCTTCGGGCAGGTTGCCGACAATTGCGTCGAGCAACATGCCGCCCGCGGCCTGCAGGTCACCGCGGGTCAGGCGCGCGTGATAACCGTTCACGCTGAGGCTGGTCTCACTGGCTTCATGCAGGGCGCGCAGAGTGCCGGGCAGAGCGTCATACAGCTGCTGCTCGGTTTCCGCGCGGCGGCGCGGGTCAAAGCGGGTCTGGCGAATGAATGCACCGGCGGCAGCCTCAACCACGCGCTCCTGCAGCGCCAGCAACCCGCTGCCCGGCAGTGCGGTGACTTTCTGCAGCGTTACCTCGGTGCCCTCGCGATGCACCTCGCTGAGTAGCGCCTGGTGCAATTGCACTTCCAGGTGAAACAGGCGCTCCTGATCAGCATAGAGGCTGGCAAGCGCCACGCTGCGGTTTACCAGACCGACCGCCGCAAACGGGCACTGCTGGATGATGCCCAGCAGCAGCGCCACCTGTTCCTTGCGCATGCTGCCCGGCGCTGCCAGCAGCAGTTCGTCGGGTGCACCGGCGTCACGATGCAGGGCCTGCAGGTGAGCGTGCACGAGGTCGGCGGTGTGGCGGGCAGGGCCCAGCGCCGGCTGCAGCGCATCGGTATTCAGCTGCCACCAGTAGCGGGTGGAGATGTCCCTCGGGCGCAAGCGCGCGGCGGCCCGCGCATCCTGGCCAAAACAGTATTGCCCCGCCTCCAGCAGGGCGTACCCCGGACTGCTCAGGTGCAGGTCACCGTGCCAGAGCTGCAGGTTACTGTCGTGCAGGTCGAGCCACGCGACGGCCATATCAGTGTGCCACCAGATGGCGCAGCAGCCGCTTGTCGGCATACCGCTGACAGTCCAGTACCAGCTTTTCCTGCGATTGTTGCAGCTGGTGCAGACAGAACATGATGATGATACTCAGCACCAGCGCGACAAAGGTGCTGTTGAAGGCGACCCCGAGGCTGACGGTGACGCCGGAAATGTCGCCCTCAACGGCCTTGTAGGCCTGCCCCAGGGCATCACCGATGCCGCGCACAGTACCGATGAAACCGATGGAGGGGATGGCCCAGGCGATATAGCGCACCATCGACAACTCCGAATCCAGTCGATCGGATTCCACTTCACACTCTTCCTTGATGGTGTTGGACACCGCAGGAATGCTGCCCGTGGTGGCAAAGCGCTGCAGTGCGCTCAGCAGGGTGCGCGGCAGCAAGTAGTCCTGCTCGGCGGCGGGCAGGGCTTCCAGCGAGCGGCTGTATTCGCGCGCATCCTCCGGCAGCAATGTGGTGCCGTCGGGAATATCCAGCAGGGCGTGCTCCAGCAGTGCTTGCTCGCGCAATGTGCTGCGCCCCTTGTAGGCCATGATGGCAAGGGCCCAGAGCAGCAGGATAAAGCAGGCTTCCTGCTCGAAATCGCGTATCACCACAGCCAGGCTGCGCTCGGGTACGAAGTCTTCACCGGCAGCCTGTAGTGCCATTTGCTGCTGCAGCTGCGTATCCGCGCTGGGCCGGATCACCCCCACGTACAGCGCGTGTACAACGATGATGGCTATCAGCAGTGCGAACAGCTGAAAGGTGAATTCCGGGGATAGCTTGATTTTCATTGTGGTGTCCTAGATATCCACGGGGAAAGAAACAGAGAGATCTTCGGAGATCTGCTCCGAGGCTTCGTAATCGAGTGGCGAACCGGGCCCTGACGCTGGACGTGTGGCAGGGGATTCTGCAGGCTCGGGTGCAGCGGTGATACGCGCCGCGGGCTCTTCGGTGGCGGTTGCTTCCGGGGTTTCCTGTGCCGCTGCCGGGCAGACAATGGCACTGGCTGCCAGCAGCAGGCAGGGCAGCAGGAAGGCAGGTGCTCTGCTTGGCATGGTGGGGTTACTCCGCATAGCGTGCGACCCGGAATCCTACGTCATCGCGCCCGGCTTGCCCATAATCGCGAAATGGCAGGCGCAGTTCGGACATGCGGCTCATGGCCCAACTGGCGCCGCGAATCACGTAGTTGTCTCCCGATTGCGGGCCCAGGGGATCCGTCTCTGCCGGGGTGTTGGCGGCCGGGATCTGGTAGACGTCGTGCACCCACTCCGCCACGTTGCCGCCGAGGTCGTGCAGGCCGTTATGGTTGGCGGCAAAGCTGGCGACGGTGGCGCTCACCACCTGGCCGTCGTTGTAGCCATTGATGGTGCGGCCGGTGACGTAGGCCGAGCTGCTGTCTGCATAGTTCTCGACAACGGCAGTGGGGGGAAAGCTCTCGCCCCAGGGGAAGGTGAGACGCGTTTCACCCTTGACCCGAGCGGCCCAGGCCCATTCCGCTTCTGTCGGCAAGCGGTAGCCGGTGGCTGCGGGGTTGAAACCGGTCACGATGCCCTGGTTCTGGGTGTAGAAGGCGGGCAGACCCTCGCGCTGGCTGAGCCAGTTGCAGAACTGGGCGGCCTGCTGCCAGCTTACCTGTGCGACGGGCTGGTGCTCACGGTTGAGGCTGTTGCCCTCAATCTGCCCGGAATTGTGGCTGGCCAGAAACTGGCGGAACTGGGCGTTGGTCACTTCTGTTGTCTGCAGGTAGAACATGCGTCGCAGGGTAACGGGGCGCAGCACTTCATTGGCGCGGCGGCCGGGCTCGCGCCGCGAGGCACCCAGGGTGAAGCTGTCGGGCCCGTGTTCGCCGGGGATGAACAGGCGCAGTGTCTGCCCCAGGGCCGAGGTCACCTCAGGCTGCACCTGTGCCACCCTGGCTTCCTGTTCGGTTTGCAGGGCCACCTCGAAGCGCTGCTCCAACCCTTGCCGCGGCGTGATGCGCTGCGACTCACTGCGGTGACCGGCCAGGCTGACCTCTACCCGGTGCTCGACGGTGGGCAGTGACAGCGACTGGTTGCCGCGCCCGATCAGGCGCCCATTCACACGCACCTCCGCCTCGGGTGGACTTACCCGCAAATCGATGGCGCCCAACTGGGCCTGCAGGGTGATGGCCTTGCGCCCGCTGGCTCCAGCCGCCAGCTGCACTGTCTCGCTGTGGCGCCGGTAGCCCGGGCGCGTCAACATGAGCCGCTGCGCTGTGTCGGGTAGCAGGTTGAGAGTCACCGGTGTCTGGCCCTGAAAGTCGCCATCCAGCGTGACGTTGGCACCGCTGGGTGTACTGGTGACCTCAAGCACCCCGGCAGCTGGCTGCAGTTGCACGGTGTCCAGGGCGATATCGTTACCGGCTTCCGCCATCAACGTTTGCTGCCAGGGCGCATAACCGGGCAGGCGCAACTGCAGCTGGCGCTCGCCCTGCAGCAACTCCACCGCGGCCGGTGTCGTGGCGACTGGCTCGCCATCGACAAGAATATCTGCCCCTGCGGGCTCGCTGCTGACGGTGGCGACGCCCCAGGCGGGGGACAGGCTGAATGTGAACGTCTCTTCCTGTGCGCGGCCGGCGACCTCCAGAGTGACATCCAGCGGCAGATAGCGCGGGTGGCGCAGTTCCAGCGCGTGCACGCCCGCGGCAAGTTCCAGCGCGCTCATTGGGGCCTCGCCAGCATAGGCGTTATCAAGGGTGACCGCTACGCCAGCAGGCTGTGTGAGGAGGGTCACGATGCCGGGTTCAGGCTGCAGTTCGTAGCGGAAACGCTGGCTGGCCTCCTCACTCACGGCCACCTCGGTTTCCAGGGTGACATAGCCCGGCGCGGCGATCTGCAGGGAGTAAATCCCGGGCAGCAGCAGGAGGCGACCGCCCAGCGGCAGGTGGAAGCCGCTCAGGTCGATGTCTGCGGGTGTTGTGGTGTCTGTGCTGATCTCTACCGAGCGCGCCAGGAACAGGAATGCCATCACCAGTGCGAACAGCAGGATGGCGAGTGGTAGAAGCCAGCGCCGCCAACCGCGTCCATGGCGCGCCGCGGGCGGTTGCGCTTGATCGAGTGGCTCGAAGCTGCTCGGGGCAATTGCTTGTGTGGGCTTGCGCTCAGTGCTCATTCAAACCGGGTCCGTGCAGGCGATGAAAATGGGAGCTGGTGCCTGGTCGGCGGACACGGTGAAGGTTTCCCTGACATCGCGGTAGCCCTCCCGCGTGCCCACCGCGGTGTATTCGCCCGGACGCAACGTCAGGCGCTGTTCAGAAAACTGGCCCAGTCTGGCGACCCGTTGTACCAGCACGGCGGTAAGCTGGTCCGAGCGCAGCGTGACCGTGACCGGTGTGTTGGCCTGTTCCAGAAGCTGCGCCAGTTGCCCGATCTGCTGCGCGAGTGTGTCCCCTGCCGGAGTCACCCCGCGCGCTTCGCTCAGTAACTGCTCCAGATTTTTGGCAACGGCGGGGTCTGCCAGCCGCTCCGGTGCGGCCAGCGCCTCGCGCAGTTGACTGTCCAGGCGTGCCCGCGGTTGCGCACGTGCCAGACCCTCCTGTGCAAACACCAGGGTCGCGTCCACCGCAAGCGCCTCTTCATAGCTGGCCACGGCATCGCCCCAGGCCTCTTTTGCCTCAAGGTCACGCGCGGTGCGTTGCAGGGCGCGCAACCGGGCCGCACTTTGTGTGCTGCGCAATTCGGTCACCGCAGCATCAATCTCCGGGTTGTCTGGCTGCAATTTGCGTGCGCTGGCAAAAGCGCTGGCGGCGGCATCAAAGCGACCCTCGTCGAGGGCGCTATAGCCTTCGCTCATGGCGCGTTGGTAGCGTTGGGCCGCATGGGCTGCCTGCACGCGCGTGAGGGCGCGAGCGGCTCGCTGACTGGCGGGGTCGAGCTGGATTGCCGTCTGCAGGGCCGTCTCGGCGCCGGCGAGGTCACCGGCGCTTTCCAGGGCCTCTGCCTGGTCCAGCGCGGCCTGTAGCGGGGCCATGGCCGCGGCACGCTCGCGCAGTTGCGCCAGGGTGGGTTCGTCGGGTGCGAGCAGCGTCGCCGTGGCCAGCGCCGGCTCCAGCCCTTGTGCATCCCCTTTTTCCAGTGCCGCGGTTGCAGAGTCCAGTGCGTTTTGCAGCACCGCGGGGATATTCGCCTCGATTGCCTGCAGCTGTGTGAGGCTGTCGCGGTAGGCCTCGGTGGCGGCAACAAACTCGCGCGCCTGATAGAGCGCATCGCCGCGGCCAGCCGCCGCTTTTGCAGTCTCCAGCTCAGCACCGGCCCAGACGTCGGCACCACGCTCCTCCAGCGCAAATTGCAGCTCCACCAGCTGCGCCAACACATCCTGCGCCGCCGTGCGCAGGCGCGCCTGTTGCGCGTCTGACCAGGGGCTGGCGGCAGGCTCTGTGGAATCTGCTGCGGGCATAGCAGGCACCTGGTCGACCGTGTCGGACGAACTCTGGACAGGCGCAGCTGGAGCTCCCGGCTCGCGGCCAAGCTGGGAGGGCAGCCAAAACACCACGGCCAGCGCACAGGCCACCAGAAACAGCAGGGCCGGAATCAGCCAGCGCGACTGGCTGCTGGTCTGCCCACTGTTTTTCACCTCACTGGCGACCGGTTGGGCAACACTGAAGGGTGTGGGTTGAACGGGCTCGTTGGGGCTGGTCATGCGGCTATGGGCCTTGTGGCGGCTGGTCCCTGGATCAGGGGTTGTCGACGGTTGGAAGGGGTTCCAGCAGACCGACTTCGGCCTGGTAGATGTCCGCCAGCAGTTCGCGCCACTGGGCGTATTGTTCTTCAACGTTGCCACTGAGCATGACAGTGCGGTCTTCCAGTTCAATCACTTGCGGCGTAATTTCCGCTTCCAGCGACATGCCCAGCTCTTCCAGGGCAGCGACGTGAATCTGTGCCTCGGCGCGTTTTTCCAGGCCGCTCTTGAGCAGGTAACCCCCGCCGATGATGGCGACGTTGCCGGCGGCCCTGCTGGAACGTTCACTGCTGCCTGCGGCATAAATGCCGGCAAGGATCGCCGCGCCGCCGGCGATCAGGTTGCGCCGGCTCTCAGCCTGCAATTCCTGCAGCGCGATGGCCTCTTCGTAGCTCATCTTGCGCCACTCCTGATAGGGCACCTGCATTTCGCCGCTGAAGTAGCCGTAGTGCTCCTGTAGTGTGTCGACGAACAGCTGGTCGCGCTCGCGGATGCTGCGAATACGCTCCAGCATGGGGTCGCCTTCTGCGGGCAGGCGGCGTACCTCCATGACACCCTTGCGGTTCTCCGTGAGGTAGCCGTCGAATGCCTCGGGAGAGAAGCTGCGGGCGAACTGCAGCTCGGTAATCAGGCGAATATC
Organism: Haliea alexandrii; assembly: GCF_003719295.1. Taxonomy (GTDB): domain Bacteria; phylum Pseudomonadota; class Gammaproteobacteria; order Pseudomonadales; family Halieaceae; genus Haliea; species Haliea alexandrii. The sequence goes on along the minus strand of NZ_RFLW01000005.1, from coordinate 181,109 downwards.
CTCCCGTTGAGTGAGGGTGAGGGTTTCCTGCCGGCGCACAAGGTCATTGGCGATCATGTGGTAAATCGCCTGGAACGGGTCGTAGCTGTTGCGCGTTGACGGCGTGTAGGCGTATTTGCTGGCGTTGGCCTCGTAGGTCTTGTCCAGCCATTCGGCACCACGCGCATCGCGTGCGACGATGTGCAGCTCGAGGGTTTCACCGTCCGAGTGCACAATGCGCCCCCGGACCAGCAGGTCAACGGTCTGACGGTCGGAGGGAATGACGCGCACTGCACCCCAGGCACCGCTGTTTTGCATGGCCTCGGCGAGCAGCCGGGGCATAAAGCGCGCTTCCGCCTTGCGCACCTCGGGGTAGATTTGCTGATCCTCGTCATATTCGTCAAGGCCGGGATCAAACACCAGTACGCCAACGTCCAGTAGCGCCGTCTCGGGCGCGGCCTGGGGTGGGCGCTCCAGAGGCGGCACCGCCGAGGTTTTGACGGTCTGGTTGACGCAGGCGGTCAGCGTGACCAGCAGCAGCGCAGCAAGCGCAAGCCGGGCGGTGGTCATGGAGTGAGTCCCTTATATTTGCGGTATTCATCCCAGAGCTTTTCGCGTACTGCGGGGTCGGGCTCACGCATGGCCGCTTCGCGCAGCTGCCGGGCGACGACATCGTCGTCGTTGCCGCTGGGTATGTCGTCAGGTGCCGGGTAGCGGGCCGTATTGGGGGGGGGCGGGCGCCCGGGTGTGTTGACGCTGCCACGCCCGCCGCCGGCGCCGGCCACGGTGATATCCTCGCCGTAGGGCCCCTCGCGGCCACCGGCCGGGGCGCCACCCGCGGAGTCTGAGGCGGGTACATCGTCACTGCTGGCGCGGCGCGCGCTGCGCTGGCGGGCCTGCTCTTCAAGAATCATGGTGTCGAAATCGCCCGCACCGGCTTCCAGCCGCGCATCGAGAATGGCCACTTGTTCCGCCGGGGTCAGTGGCCCGGTGCCGGCACCGCCATTGCCTGGCAAGCGACCTGGGGTGTCACCCGGCCCTGCTCCCGACGCTGCACCTGCGTCGTTGGCGGTGCCGGCGCCTTCCCCCGTGCCTGCATTGCCGCCCTTCGCGGCGGCTTCCATGGCCGCTTCGAGAGCGGCGAGGGTGCCGGGGTCCAGCGTTGGGTTGTCGCGCATGTCGGGCAGGGCGGTACTGCCGGCGCTGGCTTCAAAGCCCGGTTCACCCGCCGGTTGCCCGCCGCCTGCGGGGTCGCCGGCGCTCGCATTGGCTGTGCCCTGATCGCCGCCTGTACCCTGGTCGCTAGCTGTAGCGGATGCGGGTGTCGGCTGCGTGACCCCACCGGCCTGCGCAGTGTCCCGGGCTCCGGACGCACCTGTGTCGGGGGTGCCCGCGCTGCTGCCGGGTGAGCCACCCGCTGTTGAGGGCATTGATGCGCTGCTGCCGCTGGTGGGAGAGCTCGGGCTATTGCTGGAGGACGATGAGCTGGAAGACGATGCGCTCGGGCTGCTGCTGGACGACGCGGAGGGTGTGCTGGGTGACGAGGACGGCTGAGTGGGGTTGCTGGCACTGGGGCAGCCCGCCAGCATCAGGCACAATGCAGCGCAGCCCGCGCTGCGCAGCAGGGTCAGTGCATTTGATGTTTCAGCGTGTACTGTCATAGGCCATAACCAGGTTGTCGGTGGCGACCGGCGTGCCGGAAGCGAGGTCGAATCGCGGTCGGAACGGGGTGTTGCGCAAGCTGCGCATGAGCCGATTGGCGAGCCCGTTCGCCGTACCGGAGTCATCCAGTCGTTGCAGGTCGGAGACCTTGCCGTCGGCCGCGACGTTAAACCCCAGTAGTATATCCCCATCCCCCTCCACTGCGAGAGGCCCGTGTACATCAAGGCCGTCCAGGGCCGGCAGCGGCACAGGCTCGGCAAAGAGCTCGTTGTACAAGGCTTGGGCAGCGGCATCGTCCGCAAGTTCCGCGAGCACCTTTGCATACTCCGCCATGGCACCTTCACTGTCACCGTGCCACAGCAACCAGTCACCCATGAGGGTCTGCGCGCGCGCCGCTGCCTCGGGGTCGGCGCTGCCGTGTAGCTGTTCGAGATCGTAAATCGCCTGCAGTACCGCCCGGCCCTTGTTGAAGTTGTCTCTCAGGTAGCTGTTGCCCAGCGGGCGCAGGTTGTTGCTGGTGAAGCCATTGCCCGTGTTGTCTCCGCTATCGGGCCAGCGATACCCGGCAATCAGGTACTGCGCCTGCAGCATGCCGTACAGGGGGGGCAACAGGTCGCGGGAGTTATCGCCGCTCTGTTCAAGCACTTCAGTCAGCGCCAGCCGGTAGTACTCCCACATCTGCAGCAGGCGTAAGCCCGGCTCCTCATCCATGTTCAGCAGGAAGGCCTGTCGCTGCCAGTCGGCTTGGTGTACGTAAGCCCGCACGCGCTGCGCAGAAGAGAGCGGAGCTTTGCTTTGCACACGGTACAGGTAGCGCTGCCGATCATCGACGGCCCGATAGTCCCCCAGGGCCTGCAGGCTGGCGATTTCGGACTCCAACAGGGGCAGTTGGTCGAGGCTGTAGAGGCCGGTGCTCACCCGGGCCAGGTGGGTGCCGCGCTTGAATACTGCGGCGGCTTCGGCGTGGCGCCCCTCCGACTGCAGGGCCAGCCCCAGGCTCAGGAGCCGCTCGGGCAGCACCGGGCTGTAGGCGCCGTACTCGCTTTCGAGGTCGGTGATGGCTTCCTGCAGCGCGCGCCGTTGTGCCGGGGCGCCTATGTCGTGGCTGGCGACAGACGCTTGGGCCGCATCATCTGTCGCAGTGTCTTCGGTAGGCGCCGCGGGTAGTGTGTCAGCGAACCCCTGGTTCGCGCCGAGCGCACCTGCCAACAGGAGCGCCGCAAAATACAGTCCTTTCATGGCATCGATCACCATCGCGAAAGCGCTTGTTCGAGCCCGGTAAAAGCGAACAGCACCGTTCAAGTATATACATTTACGCCAGCCACACACAAAATACGCGGCTGCGCCTGTTTTGGCGCATTTCTTTCCACCCGATTCCGGAGCCGTCATGTCAGAGCCTGTCACGCCCAGCCAGTTTGCCCTGGAAACCGCCGTGCAACGGCGCGGCGAGAATCTGTGGACGGCAGAGTTGCATGCTGGCTGGCGCATCGGCGCGGTGCCCAATGGCGGGTATGTGCTGGCCATTGCCGGCAGGGCGCTGAGCGAAGCGCTGCCGCACAAGGATCCGCTGGCTGTCAACGCGTTCTATCTGGCGCCCACCACGCTGGGGCCGGTCGAGTGCCGCGTCGAGCTGCTGCGCGCAGGCGGCAATACCAGCCATGCCAGCGCGAGGGTGTATCAGGACGGTGAGTTGAAGATGGTGGTGACTGCGGCCTACACCACGCTGGCACGCTTGCAGGGCCCGAGCTGGTCAGGGCAGGCTCGACCCCATTTTCCGGCCTGGGAGGAGTGTGTGAGCGGCGGCGACAGTGGCCTGGAGTTCAGGCAGCGAGTCGACATTCGTCTGGTGGAGGAGGCAGCCGTGTTCCGTGGCGGCGAGCCCAGCGGCAGCGGCGAATTTCGCGGCTGGGTACAGCACGCGGATGGCGCCGCACCTGATGCCATCGCCCTGCTTATGTTCGCGGATGCTTTTCCGCCCCCCGTATTCGATGTGCTGGGTGTAGTGGGTTGGGTGCCCACGGTGGAGTTGACCGTACAGCTGCGCGGATTACCGGCGCCTGGCCCCCTGCAGGCGCGTTTGTTCTCCAAACACCTCACGTCCGGCGTGATCGAGGAAGATGGCGAGTATTGGGATAGCACCGGCAACCTGGTGGCCATCAGCCGCCAGACGGCCAAGGTCCGGCTGCCGCGGGCTCAGTAGCCGGCGACGTATCCCCCGGGCCGACGGGTGTCGGTCGCACCCAGCAGGTAACCCCGTTCCAGCATGATCGACTGCGTGCGACCCAGCGTGCGCCCGGCAATGTCCACGTTGTGCCCCAGTGCGCGCAGCAGGCTCAGGGTATCCGGGCTGACGCCTTGCTCGACAACCAGCTTGTCCGGCTGCCACTGGTGGTGCACCCGCGGTTCCGCCGCCGCTGTGGCAATGTTCATGTCGAAAGCCATGGCATTGAGCACCGTTTGCAGTACCGAGGTGATGATGAGGCTGCCGCCGGGGCTGCCGGTGGCGATCCAGGGTTTGCCCCCACGGAACACCATGGTGGGGCTCATGGACGACAGCGGGCGCTTGCCTCCCTCGATGCTGTTGGCTTCGCCCTCCACCAGGCCAAAGGGGTTGGGTTGACCCGGGTTGGCGGCAAAATCGGCCATTTCGTTGTTCAGCAGCATGCCTGTTCCCGGCACGGCGATGTGTGAGCCAAAGCTGAAATTGAGCGTGTAGGTATTGCTCACCACATTACCGAAGCGGTCGGCTACGGTGTAATGGGTGGTGTCATGGCTGGCGTCGACCAGTACGTTGCCCGGCGCAATCTCCGTCGCGGGGGTTGCACGACCGGGTTTGATCAGGGCGCGCTGCCGCTCGGCGTACGCCTTGTCGATAAGCGCACCGACCGGCACGGGCTCGAAATCGGGGTCTGCCAGGTAGCGGCTGCGGTCGGCATAGGCCAGTTTCATCGCCTCCGCCAGGTGGTGAATGTAGGCGGCGCTGTTGTGCCCCATGGCCTGGAGGTCATAGCCTTCCAGGATGTTCAGTATCTGGATGATGTGGATACCGCCGGAAGAGGGGGGTGGTGTGGAGACGACCTCGAAATCCTTGTAACGACCGCGGACCGGCTCGCGCTCGATCGCGCGGTACGCCGCCAGATCCGCGCGGCTGATCAGGCCATCCCCCGCCTTCATCTCCGCGAGAATACGGTCAGCGACCTCGCCGGCATAAAAGCCCTCGTGTCCGTCTCGGGCAATCTGTTCCAGTGTCCAGGCCAGATCCGGTTGCTGCCAGCGGGCACCAATCGCCGGGACTCGCCCTTCAGCGTCGAAGAACAGCTTGCGCGCCTCAGCGTTGGTGGCCAGGCGTTCGGCACGCGCGGTTATTTCCTGGTTGAGTGCGAAAGAGACCTCCAGGCCGTCACGGGCCAGGGTGATGGCCGGCGCCATGACCTCCGCGAGGGGCAATGTGCCGTAGCGCTTCTGGGCCAGCACCAGGCCCGCCACGGTGCCGGGAACACCGGCGGACTGGTGGCTGAAATAGGCCCGTCGCTGGTCCACCTCGCCCTGCGCATTCAGGAACAGGTCGCGCGTGGCGCTGGCGGGGGCTGTTTCGCGGTAGTCGATCAGCGTCTGCCGGTCCTCCTCGGCGAGATGCACCAGCATAAAGCCGCCGCCACCCAGATTCCCGGCGCGCGGGTAGCTCACCGCCAGCGCAAAGCCGGTGGCGACCGCCGAATCCACCGCATTGCCGCCGCGGCGCAGTACATCGAGGCCGATTTCCGCCGCAAGCCGCTCGGGACCGACGACCATACCCTCGCGTGCTACGGTGGGCAGGAAGCGGCTGCCGAAATCGATGATCGGCTCTTCTGCGGCGGGCACCTGTGCCTGCGCGAGGGGGGCGGGCAGCAGAGTCACGCCCAGCAGAATGATCAGGTAACGGGTCAGTTTCATCAGGTGGATCCTCCGGCGCCGAGAGGCCGCACTTTACCTGTTTTGGCAGGCAACGCATACTCACAGGCTGCCGTCACACCGGGGAGGCAGGGCGAAGTGAATACATTGCTTGAGCACATAACGGAGCGTCTCGATAGCCTGTTTGCACCGCTCGCCGAGGGGCGGGATGCGCCGCCGGCACAGCGCCTGCGCCTTGAAGGTTTGCTTGAGGTGGCGGTGCTGCTCGGCTGCGCTGATGAGGATGAACTCACGGCCCTGCTGAGCAACCGCTACCAGGCGGCGTTCTCGCGTACGCCACAGGACGATTTCGGTGCCCAGTGGCGGCAGTTGTTCCCGTTTCCCCAGATACCCGCCATGCAACAGCGCGCGCCGGTCGTTCCCAGCACATCCGATGATCTATAATGCCGCTTTGTTTGCAGGACTAACGCCGTGAATTACGAGGAATTCAGGCGCGAGTATCTGGCCGGCGGACTCCGGCGCGAGATGCTGGCGCCCTGTCCCATTGCCCAGTTCGAGACCTGGCTGCAGCAGGCAGTGGAGAGCGAGATTGCCGACCCCACGGCCATGGTGCTGGCCACGCTGGATGAAGATGGCGGTCCCTGGCAGCGTATCGTGCTGCTCAAGGATGTCGCCACCCGTGGCTTTGTGTTCTATACCAATTACAGCAGTGCGAAGGCGGCGGACATCAGCCGCCACCCCCAGGTATCGTTGCTGTTTCCGTGGAATACGCTGGAGCGCCAGGTGATTGTTGCCGGCCGGGCGGAGCGCCTGTCGGCACTGGAATCGGCGCGCTACTTTCTCAGCCGCCCGCGGGAGAGCCAGCTCGCGGCTCTGGCATCGCGCCAGAGTCGGCCGGTGTCGGCGCGCGCGGTGCTGGAATCGCAGATGAGCGCCCTGCGGCGCAAGTTTGCCCAGGGCGATATCCCGGTGCCGGACTTCTGGGGCGGGTATCGGGTTGTTCCAGAGCGGATCGAGTTCTGGCAAGGTGGAGCGCATCGCCTGCACGACCGGTTCCGTTACTACCGGGAAGGCGACGGCTGGCGCATAGAGCGCCTGCAACCGTGAACAGAATGGCATGTGGTCAAGGAGTGAAACAGAGCAATGGTTGAACAGCAGCAACTGGTTGGTGCCTGGCAGTTGGAGTCGTGGTCAATTGGCTACGAGGGCCGGGATGACTTCAGCAGCCCCTTCGGCGAGGACCCCCTGGGTCTGCTCGTGTATACGGCAGATGGCTGGATGAGTGCTTCCATCAATCGACGTGAGCGCGCCCGCTTGCCCGAAGATGCCAGCCCGCGCAAAGTGCCCGATGCGCAGCGCGCGTCAGCCTACAGCAGTTATTTTCACTATGCGGGGCGTTACCGGGTGGTCAATGGCAGCGTTGTGCACTACGTGACGCAAAGCCTGAACCCGAACTTTCCGGGCACCGAGCAGTTGCGCCACGCAGAACTGGATGGGCAGACTCTGGTGCTGACCGGCAAGGATGAAGTGGGCGGCACCCTCCGCTACCACACGCTGGTATGGCACCGGGCGCCAGCCACACAACCCGCGGCCGAGTAGTCAGCGCGCGCGCCGCTGCGCGAAGTAACGCGGCTCGCTGTGCAGCCCCAGCAGCTGCCGGCGGATCATGTCCAGGCCGGCGGCGGCAATCATGGTCTGGAACAGCGTGCGTTCCACTGGCCACAGCAGGCAGCGAGTGCGTAAATCCTCAGCCGTGCCCCAGGCCAGCCAGACCGTGCCCACCGGTTTGTCGGGCGTGCCGCCCTCCGGCCCGGCAACGCCCGAGACGGCAATGGCGTAGTCGGCCCGGGCCCGCTCCAGGGCACCCAGGGCCATCTCCCGCACCACCGCCTCACTCACCGCACCGTGGTTTGCCAGCGTCGCTTCGCTGACCCCGAGCACGCTCGACTTGATTGCGTCGGCGTAGGTTACGAAGCCGGCGTGAAAGGCCTGCGATGATCCCGGAATACGTGTCAGCTGGCTGGCGATCAGCCCGCCGGTGCAGGATTCTGCCGTCGTCAGGGTGTGCCCGCGCGCGCCCAGCAGTTCCAATACCCGCGCCGCCAGCAGCGTATCCCCCTCGCCGATGATGTGGTCGCCCACCAGCTCCCGCAGCCGCTGCTCACACCGGTCGCGCAACGGCAGGTCGGCGGCATCATCCACGGCCAGCTTGATCTCCATCTGGGGCGCCCCGGCGCGAAAACCCAGCTCCACCGCGGCGGGCCAGTCCGGGATGGCATCGTTGATCAGTTGCTGTGCGCTGGACTCCCCCAGGCCAAATGTTTGCAGGCGCAGAATATGCCGTTGCGCCGGGCGGGTCAGGGCGGCAGCGAGGTTGTCGACGATCAGGTCGAGCATGCGGCGCAGCTCCCCCGGCACGCCGGGAGTACAGATCACCCGGCAACTGCCCAGGTAAAGCTCGAAGCCCACGGCGCTGCCAATGGCGTTGTCCACGATGCGGGACCCCGCGGGTAGCTGTGCCTGCTTGCGGTTGGCGGCATCCAGCGGGATATTGCGCCGACCACACCAGGCCTCCAGGTGCGCGACCGCCTGGGGGTGCTCCTCCAATGGCACCCCCGCGGCTTCTGCCAACACCACAGCGGTCAAATCGTCCACCGTAGGCCCGAGCCCGCCGTTGACGATGAGGACATCCGCACTCGAGGCCATCGCCGTGAGCTCACGGCACAGCAGTGCCCGGTCGTCGCCCACGGTGACCTTGCGGTAAATGCTGAGCCCGATGTCTGCCAGGCGCTGGGCGATCAGGGCCGAATTGGAGTCGACGGTGTCGCCGCTCATGATTTCGTTGCCGGTCAGCAACAGCTGCACCTGGGGGTCGCGATGCACGGTCTCACTCCTTGAATTGACAGGCGCACAGTGTAGTGCCGATGCTTTTGTTCAGGCAAAGTGCTATTTTTGCTCCTTTCACTCAGGCCTCAGGAGATATGTGCCCGCATCGGGCGCAGCGCCGATGACCCGTTATTGCCCTCAATGTGGCGCAACGCTGGAACCGCATGTGGTAGGCGGCGAGCTGCGCAACCACTGGCGCTGCACCGTCTGCGCGCGTCTGCACTACGATCACCCCATGATCGTGGTGACCACGTTTATCGCGTGCAACAAGCGCCTGCTCTGGGTGCAGCGTGCCCTGCCCCCCAAGGTGGGGTCCTGGGCCATACCGGGAGGCTTTCTGGAGCAGGACGAAACTCTGGCGGAAGGTGCGGCGCGCGAGTTGCGTGAGGAGGCGGGTGTGGTGCTGCCGGCATCCGCGCTGTCATTTTATATGATGGGCACAATCACGTTCATCAATCAGGTGTATGTGGCGTTTAGGGCCCGTGTAAACGACGAAGCTCTGTGCCCGGGCCCGGAGTCGCTGGACGCCGGGTTTTTCTCGCGTGAAGAGTGCCCCTGGGGGCAGGTGGCTTATCCCGAGGTGAACGATTCGATTTTTCAGGCCTATGACGATCTGGAGTCGGGGCGTTTTGATGTCTGGCATACGGAGATGACGGCGGAGCGTTATCAGCGGCACCGGGTGCGTGAGTTGCCCTGAGGTTGGGGGCTTGGTGGCTCGGCGGCCCGTTGGGCCGCTGCGTTGCTTTGCACGGCGCGTTGTTTCCTGCTCCATTGCGGGCGCATGCGGCGCGCGGTCCTTTGGGTGTTCTTGGGGGGACCTTTACGCACTAGCAGGGCTGGTGGTGGGGTGCGTTTAAGAGAGTGTGGTGGGCGCACCGACGCCCTCCAAGTCCGCAGGAAACAACCCGCCGCACAAATCCACGCGGGTACGTTGACGATACGCTTATCGCTTCGTAGATGCTGCATAGTTGGCTCTACACCCCCGCGTTGATCCGGTGTGCGGAGGTCTTTTTGCGGACTCGGAGGGCGTCGGCGCGAACACAGCCTCGCCTTAGGCCCTGCCAACCCCCAGCCCTGCGAGTACGCAAACGCCCCCCAAGCACTCAACAGCCCTGATAGATGCAAAACCCTTAAACCAGCACGCCGCCAAACGGCAGCGCAAGAACCCCCAAAGGACCGCGCGCCGCATGCGCCCGCAGTGGAGCAAAAAGACCCCCGTGCTCCGGAGCGACGCAGCGGCCTAACGGGCCGCCACCCCGAAGCACCCTCCCACAGCACCTAGTCCCACCCACAGCACCCAGCCCCACCCGCAACAACCCAGACTTCACCCCCCCTGATATACTGATGCCTCTACTTTTTAACAGCCGATCCTGGAGCCCCGCATGCCACTACAACCCGAGGTCGAACTGACCACCGATGAACAGAAAGTCAGCTACGGTTTCGGCCTGCAGTTTGGCGACCAATTGCTGCGTAACGACTTTCCCGGGCTGGACCTCGCGGCGGTGATGGCGGGCCTGCAGCACTGGTACAACGAGCGCCAGTCAGTGCTTGCCGACGGCGAACTGAACCCCAGCTACGATGCCATCAAGGCCAAACAGCAGGCCGTTGCCGCCGAGCTGGTGGCGAAGCGCGAGGCGTTGGCGGAGCAGTTCATGCAGGCCAATGCGCAGCGCCCCGCGGTCAGTACCACCGCCAGCGGTTTGCAGTATGAGGTGCTGGAGGCGGGTGAGGGCGCCAGTCCCGGGCCGCGCAGCAATGTTGTCACCCATTATCACGGCACTTTTGTTGACGGTACGGTATTCGACAGCTCCGTGGATCGCGGGGAGCCGGCGCGTTTTGGTGTCCACGAGGTGATTCCGGGATGGACCGAGGCGCTGCAGCTGATGCGCATTGGCGATAAATGGCGCATCGCCTGTCCGCCGGCGCTGGCCTACGGTGCGCAGGGTGCCGGTGACGCCATTCCACCGAATACGGCGCTGGTGTTTGAGATCCATTTGCTCGGCATTGAGGAGTGAGCGTTATGGCGCCGGCCAGTATTCACCTGCCGCGCATCCTGCGCATCGGGGCCGGTGCCAGTGCGACGCTGTTGGACACGCTGAGTGAACTGGGGCTGGCCCGGCCGCTGCTGGTGACGGACCCCTTTCTGGCCGAGTGTGGCTTTGCAGAGCGGTTGTTGCAGCCGCTCATGCGTGCCGGTGTCGCCTGCCCGGTGTTCGCCGAATGCGTTCCCGACCCCACAACAGACAGTGTTGCAGCCTGTCTGTCGCAGTTGCGCAGTGGGGATTTTGATTGCCTGGTGGCGCTGGGAGGCGGCAGTTCGCTGGATACGGCGAAAGCGGTGTCGGTGTTGGCACTGCACGGTGGTGCAATGCGCGATTTCGCAGTGCCGGCGACGGTCACCACCGGCCTGCCGGTTATTGCCATTCCCACAACGGCGGGCACGGGTGCCGAAGTGACGCGCGCGGCCGTGATTACCGACACGCTCACCCAGGAAAAGATGCTCTGTATGGGGCTGGGTCTGGTGCCGGTCGCCGCGCTGGTGGATTTTGAGCTGACCCTGAGTATGCCCCGTCGGTTAACGGCCGACACCGGTCTGGACAGCCTGTGCCATGCGCTGGAAGCGTATGTCAGCCGCAAGGCCAACGCCTTTACCGACAGTATTGCCCTCACCGCGCTGGCCAGTATCAGCCAGCACCTGCGCACGGCCTGTGATGATCCCGACAACCGGGGAGCGCGCGAGGCGATGATGCTGGCGGCCACCCAGGGCGGTATTGCTTTTGCCAACGCGTCTGTCACCCTCATTCACGGTATGAGTCGTCCGCTGGGCGCGCTGTTTCATGTGCCGCACGGCCTCAGTAATGCCATGCTCCTGCCGGAGGTGACGGCCTGGTCGGTCGGCCATGCGCCGCAGCGCTATGCGGAGTGCGCCCGCGTCATGGGGCTGGCACAGGCGCGTGACAGCGACACGCAGGCGGCGGATCGCCTGGTGGCGGGGCTGCATCAGCTCACCGCTGACCTGGAGGTGCCCGGCCCCCGGGCGTGGGGCATCGCCGAGGAGCACTGGTTTGCCAACCTGGACACCATGGCAGCACAGGCCCTGGCATCCGGTTCGCCGGGGAATAACCCACGCGTGCCGGAAGCAACGGATATCGTGGCCCTGTACCGTCGCGTTTGGGCCGCCTGAAGGCGGCTTCCCCTACCCAACACGGGGTGCATTGGCTACACTCCCCGGCCCCAGCAGCAAGCCGCCCGGAGGCAAGAAACCATGAAGCGCGTTGTATTTAACCAGAAGGGCGGTGTGGGCAAGACCAGTATTACCTGCAACCTGGCGGCCATCAGCGCCGCCCGCGGCCTGCGTACGCTGGTTGTGGATCTGGACGTGCAGGGCAATACCACCCATTACCTGGTGGGCGAGATTGATGCCGATGCATTTCCGGCCGAGGCGCAGGGCGCAGCCGGGCTGTTCAAGCAGACCGTGGGCTCGCGCAAGATGCACCAGAACCCGGATTCCTTCGTCTGGGAAACCCCCTGGGAAAACCTGTTCCTGCTGCCCTCCAGCCCTGTGCTGACGCAGTTGGAGCGCGAGCTGGAGTCGCGCTACAAGATCTACAAGCTGCGTGATGCGCTGCAAAAACTGGACGCGGAATACGACCGGGTGTACATCGACACCCCACCCAATTTCAATTTTTACTCCAAGTCCGCCCTGATTGCAGCAGACACCGTGCTGGTGCCCTTTGACTGCGACAGTTTCGCCCGCCAGAGCCTCTATTCCCTCATGGATAATATCGCTGAGCTGCAGGAGGACCACAACCCGGACCTCGCGGTGGAAGGCATTGTGATCAACCAGTTTAATAGCCAGGCCCGTTTGCCGGGAGAGCTGGTGGCGGAGCTCGAGGAAGAGGGCTACCCGGTGTGCGCAACCTATCTCAGCGCGTCGGTGAAAATGCGTGAGTCGCACCACGAGCATCGCCCACTGGTGGATCTGGCACCCAGTCACAAGCTGACACAGCAGTTTCTGGCGCTCTATGATGAACTGGAGAGCGGGCGGGCCTGAGCCCACTCCCCTCCCTGCGGCGCCCGGCGCTCTGCTTGAACGCTAGACTTTCGGCAGCAGGCCGCCGGCTTTGTCGACGGCATCCACGTATTCGTCCAGCAGCCGGTAGATCACCTGGCGGCATGACTCGACGGTGTTCAGTTGCCCGATCACCTGTCCGCAAGGGTTGAAAGCGATTTTCTGGCAATCGCCGGCATCGGCGTAGACCGCGGTGCGGCGAATACCGTCCGAGGTCACCAGCCCCTGCAGCGGCATGCCCAGCGGGTCGGGCGTGTCCGCGCGCTCCCAGGCTGCTGTCCACTCGTTTTTCAGCATGCGGCAGGGTTTGCCGGTCCAGGAGCGGGAGCGCACCGTGTCCTCGCTGCTGGCATCAAGCAGCGATTGTTTCTGCGCCGGCTGGGTGTGGGCCTCTTCCACGGTTAGCCAGAGGGAACCGGTCCAGACGCCCGCGGCACCCATTGCCATGGCGGCGGCAATCTGCCTGCCGTTGCCGATTCCGCCCGCTGCCAGCATGGGCAAGTCGCCAATGGCGTCGACGATTTGTGGCCAGAGTACGATGGAACCCACCTCCCCGGTGTGTCCGCCGCCTTCGCCGCCCTGCGCCACAACGAAATCGAGGCCGGCCTCCTTGTGCTGCACCGCCTGTTTCACCTTGCCACAGAGGGCGCCAATCAGCCGCCCCGAGTCTTTCACCTGTTTGATTTTTTCCGCCGGTGGCGTGCCCAGTGCGTTGGCGATGAGGCGGCATTTCGGGCGTGTCAGTGCCTCGTCCAGAAGCGGTGTGGCGGTGGCGTCGGTCCAGCCCATCAGGCCCATGGTCTTGCTGCCGTCCGGCCACTCCGGCACACCCGCATTGGCCAGCAGCTGTTCGGCGAACTCAATGTGCTCTTTGGGCACCATGGCCCACAGCTGCTTCTCCATCTCTTCCGCCGACAGGGCGTCCATGCCCTCGTATTTCTGCGGGATGACAATGTCGACACCGTAGGGACGATCGCCGATGTGGGCGTCAATCCAATCCAGTTCTTCCTTCATCTGCTCGGGGGTAAAGCCCACCACACCGAGCACACCAATGCCGCCGGCCTTGCTGACGGCAACAACAACGTCGCGACAATGGGTGAAGGCGAAAATGGGGTACTCGATACCCAGGCGCTCGCACAGTGAGTTGGTCATGGGGTGTTCTCCTCCAATCGGCTGAGCGCAGAGTATTGTCCCGCCGGCGGGCAGAGGCAATGGTGCCTGAAGGCCAGCGAAAGTGGCGCATCTGCTCAGGCTCGCATATAACCTTATAAAATCTAGTTATTTGTCAGCCCAATTTTGATTCTTTAGAGTTCGCGTTCTTTAGTACTCCTGTTACGCAAGGTTGTTGTAAACATGGATTTGAAAAGCGTCAATGACATGCTGCGAGGCGCCAGCGCGCCCGCGGTAGTGGAGTGGGCGCTGGCGCAGGGACGCCCGACCATTGCGACCACCAGCATGGGGCGCAACGCGGCGCTTATGCTGCATCTGGTGAGCCAGGTGGACCGCGCGGTGCCCACCGTCTGGATCGACACGGGCTACAACCTGCGCGACACCTACGTGGTGGCGGAGCGCCTGATTCGCGATCTCGCGCTGGATATTCGCGTTTACAGCCCGTTGATGACATCGGAGCGGCGCAACGCCATCATGGGTGGCATTCCCACCGTGGATGAAGAGGATCGACATCGCGAGTTCACGCGTCAGGTCAAGCTGGAGCCCTTTGCACGAGCGCTGGAGGACCTGCAGCCGGAGATCTGGCTCACCGGTATTCGACGCGAGGAAACCGAGCATCGCAAGACGCTGGATATCGTCTCCCTCGATGATCGTGGCATTCTCAAGGTGGCTCCCATTTTCTACTGGTCCGAGGCGGAGGTTGAGGAGTACATGCAGCGCCACCAGTTGCCCACCTGCCGCCACTATTTCGACCCCACCAAGGTGCACGATGGTCGCGAATGCGGCCTGCATACTGCCGCTTAATCCCAAGGTCTTGCCGGCGATTGCGGCAATCGGCGCCGCGCTCTCGGGGTGCGGGTCGCCGGTCCGCTATACTTGAGGCAGGACATACCGTCTGTTGTAAGCAACGGAGTAGCCTATGCAAGCAAGCCGTTTGCTGCGGGCGGCTGTGTGGGCGGTGCTCGCGGTATTTCAGAGTGCCTGCGGCTCACTCGTCGCCCCGTCGCTTGACCTCGATAGCCTGCCAGCCCTGGTACTGGACAGTGGCAAGCTGCTGCCGGCAGCCGATGTGGCCACAGCGCCCGGCACTGATTCACTGCTGCTGGTCACCCCGCAGATGCACGACTTCGTGGCCCGTTTTTCACCACGCGAGATGAATCCGCGCGCGCGCCTTCTTGGCCTGCACGAAGCAGTGCGTGGCGCTGGCGCATTGGGTGTCGGCTACAACCCTGCAGCAGACGGTGACGCGGCGCGGGTATTTGCCAGCGGGGATGCCAATTGCCTCTCCTTTGCCCATTTGTTTGTCGCACTGGCCCGGGAGGCGGGGCTGGACGCGCGTTATCAGTGGCTGGACGTGCGTCCCCAGTGGACCCGCATCGGCGAGCGGCTGACCATGCGCGTGCATGTCAATGTGATGGTCCGCATGCCGCATGGCGAGCAATTCATGGTGGACATCGATCCCTTGCAAGCGCGTGATATTGCCGCATCGCGCCTGCTGGCTGACCGGGAGGCCGCGGCGCTGCACGACAACAACCTCGCCATGGCAGCACTGGCGCAAGGGGATCTCCCCCGTGCGTGGATGCGTGCGGTCAACGCCTTGCGTCAGAGCCCCGATCTACCGCTGCTCTGGGTCAATCTGGGGGCAATCTACCGGCAATCGGGACAATTGGAAGCCGTTGAGTGGGCATTACTGCAAGCCCTGCAGCGCGACAGTGGCGAGCGTTCGGCGATGAACAACCTGGCGCTGTTGTATGACCAGACTGGACGCAGCCGCGAGCGCGATGTCTGGTTGGCGCGTATTCAACACTACCGAGAGCGCAACCCCTATTACCTGGCCTGGCGCGGTGACATGGCCGGCGAGAGCGGCGACTGGGGCCAGGCTCTGCTGCAGTACCGTAAGGCCCTGGATCTACAGCCGGGCGACAGTGCGCTGCTCGCGGCGACCGGCATCATTCACTTCAAGCTGCAACAGTACGCTGCCGCCGAGCGGCTCTTGCAGCAGGCGATTGAGGGGGCCAGCCTGTCCAGTGAGCGGCGCGAGTACGCGGCGCAGCTGGAGCGGGTCCGGCGGGGCCGCCGGGCAGGCGGTGTTCAGGCGGCTGGCGAGGCGGGCTCAACCCGGATATAGGCGCGCTTGTGCAGCTTGCCGCCGAGTCGCGATAACGCATCCAGCCCGCGCATCTGCCAGCCGTACTTGCGGCGCAGGGCGGCGAGGGCTTGCGCGATTTCCGACGGTGAGTCTACCAGGTAGGCGTTTGCCTCGTACCAGTCACCCGTCAGCCGGCCGCTGACCGTGCAGGGCGCGATGCGCGCGCTACTGAAATTGCGCAGGCGCTTGACCTTCCCCGCATCGCCTGCGGAAAACAGGTAGTACACTCCGTTATCCGGTGCAAACCACACCGGCGTGGGTACGAAATCGCCGTTGCGCTTGCGCGTGGCGAAGCTCAGATAAGCGCAGCGCTCGAAGGGTGCGGCAGGACGACTTTTCATGGCGTTTTCCGTGCGAATATTGACGGCCCGGGCTTACACGGCGCAGCATAGCCCGGCACAATGGCTTACGATAACAGAACAGCAGAGGAAAGCAGTAGATGCGTACATTCGGATTCGAGTCCACTACAAGTGATGTGATTGCAGGGCAGGATTTAACCGGGCGGGTGGCCCTGGTAACCGGGGCCTCCGCTGGCCTGGGCGTGGAGACGGCGCGAGCGCTTGCCGGCGCCGGTGCCACGGTGTACCTGCTGGGTCGTGACCGGAGCAAGCTGGATGCGGCGCTGGACACCCTGCGCGCGGAAAACCTGCCGGGAAGGCTGGATTCTGCACTGCTCGACCTGGCGGACCTGGATCAGGTGCGCGAGGCCGCCGCGGGGCTGCTGCAAACCTGCCCGAAAATCGATCTGCTGATCAACAATGCCGGTGTTATGGCCTGCCCCCTCGGGCGCACAGCCCAGGGTTTTGAGATGCAGCTGGGCACCAATCACGTGGGCCATTTCCTGCTGACCTGCCTGCTGTTGCCCGCCCTGAAAGCCGCAGGTTCATCGCAGCGTGCGGCGCGAGTGGTCAACCTGAGTTCTGCGGGCCACAGCTTTGCGGCGATGGACTTCGAGGACCCGAATTACCGGCAGCGTCCTTACGACAAATGGCAGTCCTATGGGCAGTCGAAAACCGCCAATGTGTTGTTTTCCCTTGCGCTGGATACGCGCGTTGCGGCCAGCCATGTACGCGCTTTTGCGGTACACCCCGGCGCAATCAGCACGGAGCTGGGGCGCCACTTGGACCGGGAGGACATGGAGCGGATTGCCGCCTCGTTTCCGGGCGGTAAAATGGCCTTCAAATCCGTGCCGCAGGGCGCCGCAACCTCAGTCTGGGCGGCGACCGCGCCTGAACTGGAGGGCCAGGGTGGCCTCTATCTCGAGGATTGCCAGGTCGCAGAGCCGGCTGACGGCAAGAGCCTGGGCGGCGTGCACCCGTGGGCGGTAGACGCGGAAGCCGCCGAGCGTTTGTGGCAGTTGTCGCAGGAGTGGGTGGGGCAGGAGTGCACTGGATGACCACACTGATGCAGCGCAGCGCAGTGGCAGTCATGGCGCTGTTGCTGGGCCTGGCGACGGTGCCGGCGGGCGCCGATACCCGCGAATCCATCGAAG
Organism: Haliea alexandrii; assembly: GCF_003719295.1. Taxonomy (GTDB): domain Bacteria; phylum Pseudomonadota; class Gammaproteobacteria; order Pseudomonadales; family Halieaceae; genus Haliea; species Haliea alexandrii. The sequence goes on along the minus strand of NZ_RFLW01000005.1, from coordinate 163,808 downwards.
TGAAATCCGATGCGGCGCTGGATGATCTGCGGCGTTACTCGCCGGGGGTCAACGCCCTGCTGACCAAGGCGCGTGGTGTGCTGGTATTCCCGGATATCGTCAATATGGGTTTCGGTGTTGGGGGGCAATACGGTGAGGGCACGCTGCTGGTTGACGGCGAGCCGGTCGCCTACTACGCCTCCTCGGCCGGGCCCGCGGAGCTGCCGCCGGGTGCCACCCGCGCCGCCAAGGTTATCCTGTTCATGACCACGGACGCATTGGTATCGTTCCGCAATACCGTGGGCTGGGAGGTGGGGCTGCACGGTGAGGTTGACCTGGTGCAAACGGCCGGTGGCAATGTCCGCCTGGCGCGGGCCAAGCACCCGGTGCTGGCCCTGAGCTTCTCGGACAAGGGTATTATTGAGGGCGCGGACCTCAACGGCAGTACCATCAACCGCATTGCGCGCTGAGCGCCCTGGCTGTGGCGGCCGCGCCGGGCTTTGGGTATGCTGCGCGGCTTTCTTTCTATGCTCACGCGGGAGAGCCACCCCATGCCTGACCACAGCCCGGTTGTTGCCGTCCTCAAAGGTGAGCTGCCTGTTGGCAGCGAGGTTACCGTAAAGGGCTGGCTGCGCAGCAAGCGCGACTCCAAGGCCGGTATTTCGTTTCTGTCGATTCATGACGGTACCAGTTTTCATCCTGTTCAGGCGGTGGTGCCCGCGAGCCTTGACAACTACGAGAGCGAGATCATCAAACTCTCCACCGGGTGCGCGGTTGCCGTATGCGGCGAGCTGGTGGCCTCCCAGGGCCAGGGGCAGGCCGTGGAGATTCAGGCCAGCCGCGTGGAAGTGCTGGGCTGGGTGGACGATGCCGAGACCTACCCGATCGCCAAGAAGCGGCACACGTTTGAGTACCTGCGTACCCAGGCGCATCTGCGCCCCCGCACCAACACCTTTGGTGCCATTACGCGGGTGCGCCACACCCTGGCGAACGCGATCCACAGTTATTTCCACCGGGAGGGTTTTTATTGGGTCAATACGCCCATCATCACAGGCAGCGACTGTGAAGGTGCCGGCGAATTGTTCCGGGTCAGCACGCTGGATTTCGCCAACCTGCCGCGTCATCCCGACGGGTCGGTAGACCATCGCGCCGACTTCTTTGCCGGGGATGCCTTTCTCACCGTGTCCGGGCAACTCGAAGTGGAGTCCTACTGCCTTGCCATGAGCAAGGTGTACACCTTCGGCCCGACCTTCCGCGCGGAGAACTCCAACACCAGTCGCCACCTCGCGGAGTTCTGGATGGTGGAGCCCGAAGTGGCGTTTGCCGACCTGCAGGCCAATGCGAACCTGGCGGAGTCGCTGCTCAAGCATGTCTTTGCCCGGGTGCTTGAAGAGTGCGAAGACGACATGGCATTTTTCCAGCAGCGCATAGATAACACCGTCATGGAGCGGCTGCGCACGGTGGTGGATAGCCCGTTCGAGCGCATGGATTACACCGAGGCGGTGAATATCCTGCAGAACTGTGGCAAATCCTTTGAGTTTCCGGTGACCTGGGGCGTGGACCTCGCCTCGGAGCACGAGCGCTACCTGGCGGAGACCCATGTGGGGCGCCCGGTGGTGGTCATGAACTACCCGAAAGAGATCAAGGCGTTTTACATGCGCCTGAATGACGATGGCAAGACGGTGGCGGCGATGGACGTGCTGGCTCCCGGCATCGGTGAAATCATCGGTGGCAGCCAGCGCGAGGAGCGTCTGGACGTGTTGGATGCCCGCATGGATCCCCAGGTACGCGAAGAGTTGTGGTGGTATCGCGACCTGCGCCGCTACGGCAGTGTGCCGCACGCCGGTTTTGGCCTGGGCTTTGAGCGTTTGCTCAATTATGTCACTGGCATGGAGAATGTGCGCGATGCCATTCCCTTTCCACGTACACCCGGCAACGCCAGTTTTTGAGCAGCGCCCCGCTGGCGGGGCGCGCCGGGTGATCTCAGTTTGACGCCTGGCCTGTGCCGGCGTCTTTCGGTGGTTTCAGGCCACTGCCGGGGCGCACGGCGAACTGCGTCTGGTAGTTGTTTTCCGTGTCGCAACCCAGATAGTCCAGCTCCACGGTTTGTTCAAGGTGGAAGCGCCGTGTGGTGCTGGTGAGGCTGGCGGTCCATTTGTCGTAGCTGAACTTCTCCGGGTCCTTGCGCAGGTCGACAAAGCCCTCCAGCCCACAATCCAGCAGGCGCACGCTCATGCCGGAGCTGTTGATGTGCACGATGCGGCCGCTGAAGCCTTCGCTTCTATCGGCGGCGACACGCGCCAGGTACTTGCTCGCCAGCCAGCGCTCTGCTTCCTGCGTGGCAGCACGGACGTTGCCCAGGCGCTCCTTCAGTGCGCTGAGCTCGGCGCCGCTGACCAGCTGCGCGGGTTCTCCTCGCAGCAGGGACTTGATCTGCAGATGCACCAGGAAGTCGACGTATTTGCGCAGGGGTGAGGTGCAGTTGGTATAGCACTCCAGGGCCATTCCCATGTGCAGCCCGGCCCGTGTGGACAGCTCCGCCCGGGTGAGCAGGCGGTTGATCATGGCGCGCAGTGGCAGCTGGTTCTCGCTGGCGGCCAAACGGCGCATGATGTCCCGGTATCCCTCCCGCGTGGTCGGATCCAGCTCCGCAACCTCCGGGGCGTGCAGGGCGAGAAATTTCCGGCACTCCTCGAGGCGGTCGGTGCGAAAACCGGGGTGGGTGACAAACGGCCCACTGCCCTCGCGCTCGGCGAGGAAGCGGGCCGCGCACCGGTTGGCGGCGATCATGCATTCCTCGACCAGTTTCTGCGACAGCAGCTTCTCATGCGGTTCAATGGTTTCGATCTGTTTCTGGTCATTGAGAATCCAGCGATATTCGCGCCGGTCTTCCATCACCAGTTCACTGGCCTCGCGTTGCGCACGCAGCGCACGGTAGACCTGATAGAGCGCTTCCAGCGGTGTGGCATGGCTCATCAGGTCGTCGCCATGGCCGTTGAGGTAGCGGTCCACGGCAAAATAGGAGAGCTTGGCGCGCGAGCGCACAGTGGCTTCCACGAACTCGAAGGCGCCCACCTGGCCGCTGTCACTCACGGAAATCTTGCACACCAGGGCCGCCCTGTCATTGCCTTCGGACAGGGCGCAGGTGTCCTGGGCCATTTGTTCGGGCAGCATGGGCAGAACGTCACCGTGAAAGTAGACGGTGGTGCCACGTGCGGCGATGTCCTGCCGCAGGCTGGAGTCGGCGGGCACCCAGGCACTGGGGTCTGCGATGGCGACATAGAGGGTCCAGCCATCGCTGCTGATGTCCGCGTACAGTGCGTCGTCGATATCCTGGGTTTTGGCCGCGTCGATGGAGACGAACTCAAGGTCGGTAAGGTCCTGGCGCCCCTCACTCGCGAGCGGGCGCGCGTCCGCGAGTTGCTTCTCCAGGTCGCGCAGCGCCGGTGAACTCCAGGTGGGCGCCAGCCGGTATTTGGCGATGCTGTAGAGATTTTCGATACCCGGTGTCTGGTCGTTGCCAAGCACCTGCAGCACTTTGGCTTGGGGCTTGCCGTCCCGAATCGGGTGGCGCAGTATCGCGCAGCGCAGGTAGTCGCCCTCGCGCACGCCGTTGCGGGCGTGCGGCGGTATGAACAGCCACCGCTTCAGCTGCGGCAGGTCGGGTTGCACAAACAGCGCTTTGCCCTTGCGCACGCAGCGACCACTGAAGTCGCCGAGGGGGCTGTCGAGCAATTTCTCGATATCGGCGACAAGCTTGTTGTCGCCCGAGGGGCGGATGCAGACGCGAACCCGGTCATCCGGGAATGCCTTGAGCATTTCGTCTGGCGGCACGAAAATTTCCCGCCCATCAGCGAGTACGGCGAAGCCGTAGCGGGACTGAGTGCCCTTGATCACCGCGTCGGCGCGCTCTTTCTCGGCCTCCATCTGGGATTTGAGGCCCTTGAGCTGGGCGAGAGAGTCCGAGTTGAGCATCGCGGCAATCGAGTCTTTGGCTGGTGGCTAAACAAGCACGCTATCCTAGCCGAAAACCGCGGGGCTGTCAGGGATTCATCGGTCGTTGACATTGTATGGCTCAGGGTTTGTAATCAGGGAACGCTTTGGTTTCGCCTTTACCAGGAAGCGCTTTTGAAACAACGCTGTTCGTTTCGCTCACCCCCACCCCGGCCCGCAACGCCGGCAACACGTTCCACACGCCCCTTACTCTCCTGCTCTGAACGCCCACCCATGAGGACTTTACTATGGACTCAGGTTCACCCCTGCGCGTAGAAAAAACCACACTGAAGGCCGTCATCAAGAAGACGTATGTTCTGGATACCAATGTGCTGTTGCACGACCCCACCGCAGTGACCGCCTTCAACGAGCACCACGTTGTTATCCCCATGACCGTTCTGGAGGAGCTGGACCACATCAAGGATCGGCATGAAAAGACGGTGAGTCGCGAGGCGCGTATCGCTATCCAGATGATCGACAAGGTGGTCGACACGGCGTCGCCGCAGGACATCCAGTCGGGGGTGCCCATTCCGGGTAGCAACCGGGAAGGGGTGCCGGGAACACTGGCCATCTACCCTGACCAGCTGCTTAGCGATGACAGCGATGTACCCTACCTGGACGTGACCCAGGACCAGGCCAACGACAACCGTATCATCAACGTGGCTCTGCGCTTGCAGGCAGAAAACCCCGCGGCGTTTGTCTGCCTGGTCACCAAGGACATCAACATGCGCATCAAGGCCAAGGGATCCGGCCTGATGCACGTGGAGGACTATCGTCGCGACCGGGTACTGGACGATATCGACCTGCTGGCTCGGGGCTACGAGCACATTGAAGGGGATTTCTGGTCCGATATATCCGAGGTGGATACGCTGCGAGAAGGGGATTGCACGCTGCACCGGATTCCCCGCCGGTGCCTGCCCAACGTGTACCCGAACATGTTCCTGTATGACGACCAGGCCTTCATGGCGTTCGTGAAGCGGATAGACAGCGACTATGTGTATTTACACTGCGACAGCCGCGACAAGCTGATGCACCGCCGTTTCTGGGGGCTGGCGCCGCGCAACCTGGAGCAGGCCATGGCGATGTCGCTGCTCGAGAACGACAACGTCGACATGACGGTGATGACCGGCCCGGCAGGCTCCGGCAAGACCCTGCTGGCGCTGGCTTACGGGCTGCACGCGATCCTTGAGCAGAAGCGTTTCAGCAAGCTCATTGTCGCGCGCTCGACGCCACCGATTGCCGAGGATATCGGCTTTCTGCCGGGCACCGAGGAGGAGAAAATGGCGCCCTGGCTCGCCGCTTTCGACGACAACCTGGAGATCCTGCACGGCACGGACGAGTCCTGTCATGGCAGCATTGCCTACGTGAAGGAGCGCGCCAACATCCAGTTCAAGTCGCTCAATTTCATGCGCGGCCGCTCCTTCAACAACGCTTATATCATCATTGATGAAGCCCAGGGCCTGAGCCAGTTCCAGTTGAAGTCGGTGATCAGCCGGGTGGGCGCCGACTCCAAGATCGTCGTCCTGGGTAATCTGGCACAGATCGACAACAAGTATATCTCGCCGCTCACCTCGGGGCTTACCTACTTGGTGGAGAAAACCAAAACCTACCCCCATGCGGGCATCATGCACGTCAACGGCATTGTCCGTTCGCGCCTCGCGGCGTTCGCGGAAGAGCAGCTCTAGCGCTGCTCCCCCGGCGCTTTTCTGCTAAGGTACGGGGCGCGGCCTGAGTGCTGCGCCCCGTACCCATGCCCGGAATTCCGATACCATGAAAGCCCTGTTCGTTTTGCTGCAGTACCTGGTTCCACAGCATGCGCTGTCCCGTGTGGTCGGCTGGTTTGCGGAGTTGCGCAACCCCCGGTGGCTGAAAAACGGGCTGATTGCCGCGTTCATTCGAGCGTTTGGGGTGAACATGAGTGAAGCCGAGGAGCGCTACCCGGAGGCCTACGCGAACTTCAATGCCTTCTTCACCCGCCGTCTGCGGTCCGGCGCGCGGCCATTGGCCGAGGCTGGGCTGGTGTGCCCGGCAGATGGCACGGTGAGCCAGCTCGGGCGTATCGAAGAGCACAGCCTGCTGCAGGCCAAGGGCCGTCATTTTTCCACCTGGGCGTTACTGGGGGGTGACGACGAGCGCGCCGCGCAGTTTCGCAATGGTCACTTCGCTACCATTTACCTTTCGCCCAGGGACTACCACCGCGTGCACATGCCGATTGATGGTGAGTTGGTGGCCACGCGCTACGTGCCGGGCAAGCTCTTCTCAGTCAACAGTACTACCGCAGCGGGCGTGGATCGCCTCTTTGCGCGCAACGAGCGGCTGGTCTGCTATTTCGATACCCCGGCCGGGCCGATGGCCATGGTGCTGGTGGGTGCGATGATTGTTGCCGGCATCGATACGGTGTGGGAAGGGCAGGTGGCGCCGCCCCCGCGCAGTCTGCGCGAGCGGGACTACCGCACCTTGCCCGCTCCCGTGCGGCTCGCCCGCGGGGAAGAGATGGGCCGGTTCAAACTGGGCTCCACTGTGATCCTGTTGTTCCCGGAAGGCGCGGTCAGCTGGGATGAATCACTGGCCGCGGGCAGTGCCACCCGTCTCGGGCAGGTCCTGGGCAGCCTCGCGCAGGCAGCGCCTGTTCAGCCGGGTTGATCCAGGCTCTCCACGATGTGGCGGTAACTGTCCAGGCGGGCAGCGCTGATTGCACCTTGGGCGGCTGCGTCCAGGATGGCGCAGCCGGGCTCATGCTTGTGGCTGCAGTCGCGAAAGCGGCAGTGGCCCAGGCGTGTGCGAAACTCCCTGAAACCCTGCTCCACCTGCTCGCGCTGCATGTGCCACAGGCCGAATTCGCGTATCCCGGGTGAGTCGATAAGGCTGCCGCCGCCCGGCAGGTGGAACAGCTGCGCGGTGGTGGTGGTGTGCGTGCCCTTCTGGCGCAGTGCGGAAAGCTCGCCCACCCGTAGCTCCGCCTCGGGTAACAGAGTGTTCACCAAAGACGACTTGCCGACACCCGATTGCCCGACAAATACGCTGATGCGGCCCTGCAGTGCCTGCTGCAGCGCCTCCAGGCTGCCGCTCTGGCTGCTCACTTCGAGCACGCGGTAGCCCAGGGTCGGGTAGATCGCCAGCATCGCGTGCACGCGTGCGTGCAGCGCGGCGTCAGCGGCCAGCAGGTCGCATTTGTTGAGCACCAGTACGGGTTCTATCCCCACGACTTCGGCTGCCACCAGATAGCGGTCGATGAGGTTGGCGTGCGGTTCCGGAAAGGGCGCGATAACCACCAGTATCTGGTCGATGTTGGCGGCGATGGTTTTCATTTTGCCGTAGGGGTCTGGCCGGCGCAGTTCGCTGTGCCGCGGTTCGCGCGCGACCACGACGCCGGTGCTCTCGCCCGGGCACCAGGTCACCCGGTCACCGGTGACCAGGCCCTCGAGGTTGGCGCGCAGGTGGCAGCGCTGGGTGTGCCTGTCGCCATCCTCTATGTCGACCTGGGTGCCGTAGTGTGCGATCACCAGCCCGGTCTGCTCTGCTCCGAGTTCACCCGCGCCCAGTGCCTCGTCGGCCCGGGCGTCGCGGCGCTGCGCGCGGGCGCTGCGCTCCTCCTGGATCCTGCGGATGCGGAAGCTCTGCTGCCGGCTCAGTTTGCGTTTGCTCATCGTTGCATTATTGGGGGCCGACGTGGCGCTGTACAGGCAATTTGTTACACTGCTTCGCGCGAAAATGACAACAGGGTGTGATGGTATGCAGCAAGATAACCTGATCTGGGTGGATCTGGAAATGACCGGCCTCGACCCGGAGCGGGATGTTGTGATCGAGATGGCGACGATCGTTACCGACAGTCAGCTGCGTACCCTCGCCGAAGGGCCGGTGATCGCCATCCATCAGCCCGAGTCGGTGCTGGCGGGCATGGACGAATGGAACACCACCCACCATACCCGCTCCGGGCTGGTCGAGCGCGTGCGCAAGAGCCGCATCGACAGCGCCGAGGCCGAGGCGATGACGCTCGCCTTTCTGGCTGACTGGGTTCTGCCAGGCAGCTCGCCCATGTGTGGCAACACCATCTGCCAGGATCGCCGCTTTCTGGCGCGCTACATGCCGCAGCTGGAGGCTTTTTTCCACTACCGCAACCTGGACGTGAGCACACTGAAGATCCTGATGCGACTGTGGCGCCCGGAACTCGAGAGTGGTGTGGTCAAGGCCGGGAGCCACCAGGCGCTGGATGATATTCGTGAATCGGTTGCCGAGCTGCGCTACTACCGGGAGCATTTTCTGCGCGCGCCCTGAGCACCTCCAGCGCCCAGCCGACGTGCTCGCGCACCAGCGCGGAGGGGTGTGTCAGGCGGGTTTCCAGTGCCGCGATGGCGCCCGCTGTGGCGGGACCATTCCCCAGGCCCACAGCCAGGTTGCGTAGCCAGCGTTCGTGGCCGATGCGCCGGATGGCCGAGCCTTCGGTGCGTTGCAAAAACGTGTCCTCGTCCCACAAAAACAGGGTTACCAGCTCGCTGTCGTGCAGCTTGTGGCGCGGCTGGAAATCGGTCTCGTCGCTGTGGCGCGCGAACTTGTTCCAGGGGCAGACCAGCTGGCAGTCATCGCAGCCAAATACCCGGTTGCCCAGCAGGGGACGTAAGCTCGGGTCAATACTGCCGCGGTGCTCGATGGTCAGGTAGGAGATGCAGCGACGCGCGTCCAGCTCAAAGGGGCCGGCGAAGGCGTCGGTGGGGCACACGCTCAGGCAGGCACTGCAGCTGCCGCAGTGCTTGCTGGCCTGTGGCGGGTCAGCGTCCAGTGGCAGGTCGGTGTAGATTTCGCCGAGGAAAAACCAGGAGCCCGCGCGCTCGTTGATCAGCATGGTGTTCTTGGCCAGCCAGCCCATGCCGGCGCGCTCTGCCAGTGCGCGTTCCAGTACCGGCGCGCTGTCGACGAACGCGCGGTACTGGCCGCCCGCGACGGATGCCTGAATCAGCTCGGCTAGCCGGGCGAGGCGTTTGCGCATGAGCTTGTGGTAGTCGCGGCCGAGCGCATAGCGGGAGATGTAGGCTTTGTCCGCCGCGGCGAGCACCCGTAGCGGTTGTGTGTCGGCGGCCAGGTAATCCAGCCGCACGGTAATGACCCGGCAGGTCTCGGGCACCAACTCGGCGGGCCGCGCCCGGCGCAGACCGTGGCGCGCCATGTAGTCCATATCCCCATGATAACCCGCATCCAGCCACTTCTGCAGGTAGGGCTCATGCGCCTCGAGGTGAATGTCGCTGACCGCACACTGGCTGAACCCCAGCTCCGCCACCCAGCCATCGATTTGTTGGCGCAGGGCAATCTGGCGCTCTGGTGTCAGTGCTGGTGCCATCGGTGTTTGCGTCGCATGGGGCTGGGCCGGGCAAAGAAAGCTGCCTATAATCCGCGGGTTTGCGGGCGTATCCTGAGCCCGTGAGTTTAGCAGCGCGAGGTGGGTTTTGGCGACGTCAGTCAAGCTGGATTGCAGCGAGTGGGAGCACGAGGGGCTGTACAGTGCCAGTGAGAGCCGTGCGCTGGACCGGTGGGCCATTGACCAGGCGGGCATTGACGGTGCGCTGCTCATGTCCCGTGCCGCGTCTGCCGCCCTGCGCCAGTTGTTGCTGCGCTGGCCGCAACCTGAGCTGCTGCAGGTGCTCTGCGGCACCGGGAATAATGGCGGCGACGGTTATCTGCTCGCCGATCAGGCGCAGCGCCGCAATATCCCGGTGCGCGTGTTGCAAGTGGGAGACTCGGCCAGAATAGGCGGTGATGCACTGAGAGCCCGCGAGCAGGCGTTGGCCAGTGGCGTACCTGTGGTACCGTTTGCGCCGGACGAACTCCAGGCACGGGGCGTGCTGGTGGATGCTCTGTTGGGCACCGGGCTTGGCGGTGACGTCCGCGCGCCGTTTATCGCCGCCATCGAGGGGCTGAACGCTGCGGACCTGCCGGTGGTGGCGCTGGATATCCCCTCCGGGCTGTGTGCGGATACCGGACGCGTGCTCGGCACGGCGGTGCGCGCCGACCTCACCGTGACCTTTATTGCCTGCAAGCGCGGGCTGTTTACCCTGCATGGGCCGGATTGTGTTGGTGAGCTGGAGTTTGCCGATCTTGCCGTACCCATGGCGGCCTTTCAGGCTGTGTTGCCCGCCTGGCGTCGTCTCGATCTGCAGCGTTTGCTGGCCGCATGGCCCGAGCGCCCTGCTGCCAGCCACAAGGGCGATTACGGCACGGTGCTGGTGGTTGGCGGCGATCACGGGTTTTCCGGTGCAGTGGCGCTGGCGGCCGAAGCCGCCCTGCGCAGCGGAGCCGGGCTGGTGCGCGTGGCCACGCGGCCCGAGCACCTGCCGGCGATTGTGGCGCGTACCCCCGAGGCGATGGTCAGCGGGGTGCGCTCTGGCCAGGAGCTGCAGCCACTGCTCAACAGCGCCGACGTGCTGGTGCTGGGGCCTGGCCTCGGCCGCAGCAGCTGGTCCGGCCAGCTTTTGCAGGTGGCGTTGGCGTCGTCCCTGCCGATGGTGCTGGACGCCGACGCCCTCAACCTGTTGGCGGCCGCCCCGGAGGGAACCGTAGCGAGGCGGGAAAACCGCGTGTATACGCCGCACCCCGGTGAAGCGGGGCGTTTGCTGGGCAGTTCCAGTGGCGCGGTGCAAAACGACCGCTTTGCCGCTGCGCTTGCCTTGCAGGGGCGGCTTGGAGGCACCGTGTTGCTGAAGGGTAACGGCAGTCTGATTGTCAGCGGCGAACAGCGCCTGCTGTCGGATTATGGCAACGCCGGAATGGCGTCCGGCGGTATGGGTGACGTCCTCAGCGGCATCATTGGGGCGCTGCTTGCGCAGGGCTTGAGCCCGCGAGCGGCGGCCGCCCTGGGCGCCTGTGTGCACGGCGCGGCTGCGGATGAGGCGGCCCGCGACGGACAGCGAGGCCTGCTTGCCAGTGACCTCATGGCGCCCCTGCGGAAGCTGCTCGGGTGAGCGTAGACGCAGTGCTTTCCGCGGTTGATGAGGCCGCCATGGTGGCGTTGGGCGCCACTTTGGCTGAGGCCTGCGAGCCCGGTGCCGTGGTGTATCTGTGCGGCGGCCTGGGCATGGGCAAGACCACCTTGAGCCGCGGCGTTGTGCACGGTCTGGGCCATCGCGGTGCAGTGAAAAGCCCCACCTACACGCTGGTAGAACCTTACGAGTTTGGTGAGCTGGAGGTGTTTCATTTCGACCTCTACCGCCTGGGGGATCCGACGGAGCTCGAGTTCATGGGCATTCGTGATTACTTCGGGCCACACAGCCTCTGCCTGGTCGAGTGGCCCGAGCGCGGTCACGGAGTTTTGCCCCCGGCAGATTTAGCGATTACCATAGCGTCAGCGGGCAGTGGGCGCAGCCTGCAGGTGCAGGCCAGGAGTGATGTGGGTGAGCGTATCCTGTCTCGCTGGCAATCCGCGGCCCGAGCGTAGCGACGGATACACGTCTGGAGTGAGATGAACAGGGGTTTCTGGGCGAGTGTGGTGTTGTCGTGCCTGTGCGCATCAACGGCGCTGGCGGTAGAGGTGCACGACGTCCGTCTTTGGCGCGCACCGGACCACACGCGGATCGTTTTTGACCTGACCGGCCCGGCGGAGCATCGTCTGCTGACCCTCAGTAACCCCGACCGCATCGTGCTTGATGTCAGCGAAGCTTCCCTGAAAACGAGCCTGAGCGGGCTGGCGCTGGAAAACACGCCAATTTCTTTGGTGCGCTCGGGGGTCCGTGAGGGCCGCGACCTGCGCGTAGTCTTCGACGTGCGCGCTGCGGTGGAGCCGCGCAGCTTCGCGCTGAAAGCCAATGCGCAGGCACAAACCGGCGACCGCCTGGTGCTGGACCTCTACGACCGCAAACCCGCCAGCAGCCCTGCCGCGGCGCCAGAGCCGGTTAAGACCGCCGCCGCCACCGATCGCGGCAATCGCGACATCATCATCGCCATTGATGCCGGCCACGGCGGCGAGGATCCAGGTGCCATCGGCCCCAACCGTCAGCGCGAGAAAGATATCGTGCTGGCCATCTCCCGGGAGCTCGAGTCGCTGCTCAAGCGGGATCAGGGCTTCCGTCCGACCATGATTCGCACGGGTGATTACTACATCAGCCTCAAGGGGCGCCGCGACCTCGCACGCCAGCGCCATGCGGACCTGTTTGTCTCCATCCACGCCGATGCATTTACCCGCCGCGAAGCCAACGGTGCGTCGGTGTACGCGCTGTCTACCCGCGGCGCCACCAGCACGGCCGCCAGTTACCTCGCCCAGCGTGAAAACGAGGCCGACCTGATTGGCGGGGTGCGCCTGGGTGACAAGGATGATGTGCTGGCGAGTGTGCTCACGGATCTCTCCATGACCAACACCCTGGACCACAGCCTCAAGGTGGGTGGCAAGGTGTTGTCGCGCATGGACACGGTGGCCAGACTGCACAAGCGCAACGTGGAGCAGGCCGGTTTTGCGGTGCTGAAGTCGCCGGATATTCCGTCGATCCTGGTGGAGACGGGTTTTATTTCCAATCCTGGCGAGGCGCAAAAGCTGAGTACGCGCGCCTACCAGCAGAAGGTGGCGCAGGCCATTCACGCCGGTATTCGCGACTGGTTCCTGGCCCAGCCGCCCCCCGGTACCCTCATTGCTCAGCGCAAACAGCAGGGTGATCAGGAGTACACCATTGCCCGGGGTGATACACTCTCCGGCATCGCCCAGCGTTTCAACGTGCCGGTTCGGCGCCTGCGAGAACATAACGGCCTGCGTGATTCCTCGCATATCATGGTGGGTCAAACGCTGAAAATACCCGCGACCTGAGCCAGACTGCAGCCCTGTCCATGTCAAGAATCCAGCTCCTCAGCCCGAGGCTAGCCAACCAGATCGCCGCCGGTGAGGTGGTCGAGCGGCCCGCTTCCGTGGTCAAGGAAGTGCTTGAGAACAGCCTCGACGCCGGTGCGACCCGTGTGGACATCGATATCGAATCCGCGGGCTGCAAACTCATTCGTATTCGCGATAACGGTGCGGGGATCGATGCGGACGACCTGCCCCTGGCGCTGTCGCGTCACGCCACCAGCAAAATTTCCTCGCTGGACGACCTGGAGCGGGTGGGTAGCCTGGGATTTCGCGGCGAGGCGCTGGCGTCGATTGGCTCGGTGTCGCGCCTGACGCTCACCAGCAATCACCGCGACGATACCAGCGAGGGTTGCAGCGCCCTCTGTGAAGGGCGCGACATGGATGTGCAGCTGCGCCCCGCGCCGCACCCGCGCGGCACCACGGTAGAGGTGCGCGACCTGTTCTTCAACACACCGGCACGGCGCAAGTTTCTGCGTACGGAAAAAACGGAATTCAATCACCTGGAGGAAGTGGTCAAGCGCCTGGCCCTGTCCCGCTTCGACGTCGGCTTCACGCTGCGCCACAACGGCAAGGTGATTCACAGCCTGGCGGGCGCTCATGCCGATGCTGAGCGACAGCGTCGGGTGGCGGCGGTGTGCGGGCCCGCTTTTATGGAGCAGGCCCTGTTCATTGAGGTCGACCGCGGCGATATGCGTCTGTGGGGTTGGCTGGGCCTGCCCACGTTCTCCCGCAGTCAGGCCGACCTGCAGTATTTCTTCGTCAACGGCCGGGTGATTCGCGACAAACTGGTGGCGCACGCGGTCAAGCAGGCCTACCGCGATGTGCTCTACCACGGGCGCCATCCCGCCTTTGTCCTCTATCTCGAACTGGACCCGGCGCAGGTGGATGTGAACGTGCACCCAGGCAAGCACGAGGTGCGTTTCCGCGACAGCCGAGCAGTGCACCAGTGCATTTTCAGTGGCCTGCATCGCGCCCTTGCCGACGTCAGGCCTACTGCCGGGGCGCCCCCGGTGGCGACTGCGGAAGGTCTTGCTGTCGATACGGCAACGGGCGAAATCGCCACCCAGCCCGGTCTGGGCTGGGGTGCCCCCGGGGCTGACTCGGCTGGGGCATACCCGCCTGGGGCATACCCGCCTGGGGCATACCCGCCTGGGGCATACCCGCCTGGGGCATACCGCCCTGCGGCCACGCTGACGGCGGGCCAGGCGGGAGAGCAGGTGCGTAGCTACGCCGGCCTGCACCCTGCTTCGTTGCCCGTGGCCGAAGCCCCCGAGGCGGTGCCACCGCTGGGCTACGCTCTGGCCCAGCTCAAGGGTATCTATATTCTGGCGGAAAACGCCGAGGGCCTGGTGCTGGTTGACATGCACGCCGCGCACGAGCGGATTACCTATGAGCGCCTGAAAGCGGCAAGAGCCCTCGACGCCATACCCGGGCAGCCCTTGCTGGTGCCGGAGGCGATCGCCGTCAGTGAGCGGGAAGTGGGTCTGGTGCAGGAGCACGCCGCGGTGTTTACACGGCTGGGCCTGTTGGTGGACGTCGCCGGTGAAGAGTCCCTGCTGGTGCGGCAGATTCCGGTGACCCTGCGTGGCTCTGACGTTGCGGCGCTGGTACGCGATGTGCTTTCCGACCTGGCCGAATACGGCAGCTCCGACCGCATCGAAGCCCATATGGACGAGATTCTCTCGACCATGGCCTGCCACGGCGCGGTGCGCGCGAACCGGCGCCTGACAGTGCCGGAAATGAATGCTCTGCTGCGCGACATGGAGGAAACGGAGCGCTCTGGCCAGTGCAACCACGGACGCCCCACATGGACACGGATGTCCCTCGATGAGCTCGATAAACTGTTCCTGCGGGGCCGCTAGGTCACTGTGGCCCAGCGCGAGGCGGCAAAACCCCTGTTGCTCTGCATCATGGGGCCCACAGCCGCGGGCAAGACAGACCTCGCCGAGGGGCTGGCGCAGGCGCTTGACGGCGAACTGATCAGCGTCGATTCCACGCTGGTCTATCGCGGCCTGGATATCGGCAGTGCGAAGCCGGCGTTTCCGCATCACCTGATCGACATCCGCGACCCCGACGAGAGCTATTCCGCCGCCGAATTCGTCCGCGATGCAGTGCGCACTGCCGCGGAGATTGTCGCCCGCGGGCGGGTGCCCATACTGGTCGGCGGCACCATGCTCTATTTCCGTGCGCTGCTTGAGGGGCTGGCGGCAATGCCAGCAGCAGATCCTGCGCTGCGGGCAGCGCTCGCGGTGCAGGCAGCAGAGCAGGGCTGGACCGCCCTGCATGCGCGGCTGGCGACGGTGGACCCCGTATCCGCAGCGGCAATCCACCCACACCACTCGCAACGTATAAGCAGAGCGCTTGAGGTGTACCTGAGTAGCGGGGTACCCCTCAGCGTCTGGCACGAACAGGTGCCGGTGAGCCCTGTGGAGGGCTATCGCGTGGTGCAGTTGGCTATCTGCCCTCGCGAGCGCAGGGTTCTGCATGAACGGATTGCGCTGCGCTTCGCGCGGATGATGGAGCAGGGGTTTCTGCAGGAGGTGGCAGCACTGCGCCAGGGCCTGCTCGGTCACGCTGACCTGCCGGCGGCGAGGGCGGTCGGGTACCGCCAGTTGTGGCGCCATCTGGATGGCGAGTGCAGCCTGGAAGAGGCGGTGGATCAGGGCATTGCCGCCACCCGTCAGCTGGCGAAACGGCAACTGACGTGGCTGCGCAAGTGGCACGAGGTCCAGTGGCTGCTGACGAATGCAGCCGGGAACGTTTGCGCGATGGGGGAGTCAGAACAGAGCGCGGGCGATTTGGATGAAAATTCACTCGCCTGTGCCTTGAAGTATCTGCACGTGAGCCCCACATAGGGTAATTGGGTCTATACTGTCACGGCTTGAGCAAGGATTTTGCAGCGGCGAACTAGTCAGTTCGCCGGTGTGAGCGAGAGCGGTAAAACATTCATCATTTTCGGCTCGTGTTGAGCCAACCAAGGAGAGAGTTATGTCAAAAGGGCACACGCTACAAGACCCTTACCTGAATATTCTGCGGAAGGAGCGCGTTCCAGTTTCCATCTATCTGGTCAACGGTATCAAACTACAGGGCCAGATCGAGTCCTTCGATCAGTTCGTTGTATTGCTGAAAAATACGGTCAGCCAAATGGTGTATAAGCACGCCATCTCCACCGTGGTGCCTTCCCGCGTGGTGCGTATGCCCATGCAGAACCCGCCGGAAGACGATGACGGCGAGAGCTAGTCTGTCCAGCCTGTGGTGGCGCTTTGGCGCCTCCCCCCACTCTTCCTGACGGAGCCCCGAAACCAGCGTGTTTTTTGAGCGTCCAGCGTCAGGTGAGCGCGCGGTATTGGTGCACCTCACCATTGCCAGTGAAGACGAGCGCGAGGATCCCCGCGAGTTCGAGGAGCTGGTGCTGTCGGCGGGCGGCGACCCGGTGGCCTTCGTGGTGGGCAGCCGCGACGTGCCCGACTCGCGCACCTTCATAGGCTCCGGCAAAGTGCAGGAAGTGCTCGACGAGGTGCAGCTGCACGAGGCGGAACTGGTGATTTTCAATCACGCCCTGAGCCCCAGCCAAGAGCGCAACCTCGAGCGAGAGTTCAAGTGTCGCGTGCTCGACCGTACCGGACTCATTCTGGACATCTTCGCGCAGCGCGCACGCACCCACGAGGGCAAGTTGCAGGTGGAGCTGGCGCAGCTGCAGCACATGAGCACCCGGCTGGTGCGGGGCTGGACTCACCTCGAACGCCAGAAGGGCGGTATCGGGCTGCGCGGCCCGGGTGAAACCCAGCTTGAAACCGACCGTCGCCTGCTGCGCGTACGCATCAAGTCGATTCTCGCCCGCCTGGAAAAAGTACGGCGCCAGCGCGACCAGGGCAGGCGTTCCCGGCGACGTGCAGAGGTGCCCACCATTGCACTGGTGGGCTATACCAATGCGGGCAAGTCCACCCTGTTCAACCGTCTGACGAACGCGGAGGTGTATGCCGCCGACCAGCTGTTCGCCACCCTCGACCCGACCCTGCGTCGGCTGGAGCTGGACGAGGTGGGGCCGGTCATCATGGCGGATACGGTGGGGTTCATTGCGCATCTGCCGCACAAGCTGGTCGAGGCTTTCAAGGCCACGCTGGAGGAAACCGTCAGCGCCGACCTGCTGCTGCACATCATTGATGTTGCGGCAGGCGCGCGTGAAGACAATATCTACCAGGTGCAGGCGGTGCTAGAGGAGATCGGCGCCCAGAGCATTCCGCAGTTGCAGGTGTTCAATAAACTTGACCTGTTGGAGCAGGAGCCGCGTATTGATTACGATGAGCACGGTGTGCCGGAGCGCGTCTGGCTGAGCGCTGCAACCGGTGCTGGCTGTGACCTGCTACTGCAGGCGATTGGTGAGCGCGTCGGTGCTGACATGGTGGAGGAAGAACTGCACCTGCAGCCCCAGCAGGGACGCTTGCGGGCCGCGCTCTACCGGATGGGAGCGGTCGCCGCAGAGCAATACGGTGATGACGGCATTGCGCACCTCAGTGTGCGCCTGCCGCGGGCCGACTGGAACCGCCTCATGAAGCGGGGTGCGGAGTCGTTATCCTAGCCCCCGCAGCTAGAGAATCTTTGATAAACTGCAACGATGTTGAGAATGGGAGTTCAGTATGGCTTGGAATGAGCCGGGTGGTGGTAACAACAAGCCCAAGGATCCCTGGGGCGGTGGCGACCAGGGTCCGCCGGACCTTGATGAGGCCTTGAAGAAGCTGCAGGAAAAACTGGGCGGCCTGTTCGGCGGCCGGGGCAGCAAGGCAGGCGGTTCAGGCGGTGGCGGCCGGGGTAAAGGCATCTCGGCCGGTCTGCTGGGTGTCATTGCGCTGGTGGCTTTGGTGGTATGGGGTCTTATGGGTCTTTACCAGGTGGACGAACAGGAGCGCGCAGTGGTGCTGCGTTTCGGCAAATACCACGAAACCGTGCAACCGGGCCTGCAATGGAATCCGCCGCTGATTGATGAGGTAATCCGGGTCAACACGACCAAGGTGCGCGCTGCCACGTTCCGCGAAATCATGCTTACCCAAGACGAGAACATCGTCGAAGTGCACATGTCGGTGCAGTATGTGATCGTTGATCCCACCAGCTTCGTGCTCAAGGTGCGTGACCCCGAGGACTCCCTGCAGCATGCCGCGCAAAGCGCTTTGCGGCACGTGGTCGGTGATTCGCGCATGGATTCGGTGTTGACCGAGGGCCGGGCGCAGATTGGTACGGATGTGCAGGTACGCCTGCAGCGCTACACCGACATGTACGAGACGGGCATCCGCGTGATCAAGGTCAACATTGACGAATCCAAGCCGCCTTCCCAGGTGCAGGCTGCGTTCGATGATGTGATCAAGGCCCGCGAGGATGAGGAGCGGCTGAAGAACGAAGCGCAGGCCTATGCCAATGGCATCGTGCCCGAGGCGCGCGGTCGTGCACAGCGGGTGCTTGAGGAGGCGGGCGCCTACCGTGAGCAGGTGGTCGCCAATGCCGAAGGTGAAGCCGAGCGCTTTAATGCCCTTCTGGCGGAGTATTCCAAGGCGCCGGAAGTGACACGTGAGCGCTTGTACCTGGAAGCGGTGCAGGAAGTGTTCACCAATACCAACAAGGTGATGGTGGACGTGGAAGGCGGCAACAACGTGATGTACCTGCCGCTGGACAAGATGACCAGTTCGTCGGGCGCAGCCGTGCCGCGCAGTGGCCGGCTGGATGCCAACACAGTCAGGGAGTTGACCGACGCCGTGACTGAGCAGCTGCGCCAGGATGCCGCAGCTGCCAATAACCGCAGAGGAGGTCGCTAAGATGGGCGGAAAAGGTATGACCTGGCTGCTGGTGGCGGCCCTGTCGCTGTTCGTGTTGAGCAATACGGTGTTTGTGGTCAAGGAGACCGAGCGCGCCGTCATGCTGCAATTCGGTGAAGTGGTGAACCCGAATATCCAGCCGGGTCTGCACGTGAAAGTGCCCTTCGTCAACAATGTGCGCAAGTTTGAGGCACGGCTGTTGACGGTCGACTCGACGCCTGAGCGCTTCTTCACCCAGGAGAAGAAGGCGCTGATTGTGGATTCCTACGCCAAGTTCCGGGTAGCGGATACGGCCAAGTTCTACACCGCAACCAATGGCGAAGAAGCCCGTGCCAGCGCCTTGCTGGGTCAGCGCATCAACGATGGCCTGCGCAACCAGGTTGCCGTGCGCACGATTCAGGAGGTGGTGTCCGGCCAGCGAGACCAGTTGATGGAGGCATTGACGGAAGAGCTGAGCGAGGTGGCGCTTGAGGAATACGGTGTTGAGGTCGTGGATGTGCGGGTGAAGCAGATTGACCTGCCTCCGGACGTGTCCGAGTCCGTATACCGGCGCATGAATGCGGAGCGCGAGAAAGAAGCGCGCGAGCATCGCGCACTGGGTCAGGAGCTTGCCGAGGGTATCCGGGCTGCGGCGGACCGCGAGGTCACCGTCCTGGAGGCCAATGCCTATCGGGACGCCCAGCTGATCCGCGGTGAGGGCGACGCGCGAGCGACCAACATCTACGCCAGTGCGTTCAATACCAACCCTGAGTTCTATTCATTCACCCGCAGCCTGCGCGCTTACCGGGAGTCTTTCCAGAATAGCGGCGACATCATGCTGATCCAGCCTGATAGCGACTTCTTCCGCTACCTGAAGGATGCCGGCGGCAGTAAATAGGGCCAAAAAACGCAGGTGCCTTCAGCGGCGCCTGTGGTAGAATTCTGCAACCGTGGGATCCGGCGTTTTACCCACAAACGCTGGCCCCGCGGTTTTTTTATGAGCACAGCTTCAGGGGTGACGAAGTGGATTTCTGGCAGGTTTTGCCAGCGGCCCTGGCGCTGGTACTGATTATCGAGGGTGTCTTGCCCTTCCTGAGCCCTCGCGCCTGGCGACAGATGGTGGTTGGCGTGGCGCAGCAGCAGGACAAGGTCATCCGCAATGTCGGCCTGGGCAGCATGCTGCTGGGCGTGGCAGTGCTGTATTGGGTGCACTAAAGGGCGTTTATGACGACGGTGGATCGCTGGCAATTGCCCGATGGGGTAGAAGAGGTGCTGCCGAGGCAAGCGCGCGTGGTCGAGCACCTGCGGCGCGAGCTGCTCGATCTCTATCACCAATGGGGCTACCAGCTGGTTATCCCGCCGCTGATGGAGTTCACCGAATCCCTGCTCATCGGCCTGGGGCGCGACCTGGACCTCCTTACTTTCAAAATGACCGATCAGCTGAGCGGGCGCACCCTTGGCATCCGCGCCGATATTACGCCACAGGTGGCACGCATCGACGCGCATAGCCTGGCGGAGCAGGGTGTTACCCGCCTGTGTTACGCGGGCTCCACTCTGCATACCCGGCCCAAATCGCTGCTGGCTTCGCGTTCGCCTATTCAGCTGGGGGCGGAGCTGTATGGTGACGACAGCCTGGCGGGCGATGTCGAAATCATTCGCCTGATGCTGGCGACCCTCAACGCTGCAGGCGTGGCAGAGGTGACACTGGATCTCGGCCATGTTGGGGTTTATGAAGCGGTGTTGGCGGCGGCAAACGTGACGCCGGAGCAGGAAGTCGACGTATTCGATGCCCTGCAGCGCAAATCGCGGCCCGACCTGCTGTTGGCGCTCACCGATGTCGCAGCCCCCGCGGCCGAGTTGATTCTCGGCTTGCTCGAATTGCACGGTGATGCGGCGGTGCTCGAAACAGCGCGCAGGCTGCTGGCCAAGGCGGCGCCGGAGGCGCTTACCGCGGTGGCGGCACTGGAGACTGTGGCCACTGCTATTGCGCGCAGTCACCCGGGTACAACCGTGTATTTTGACCTCGCGGAACTGCGGGGCTATCACTATCACACAGGAATGGTGTTCGCGGCCTATGCTCCGGGGCATGGCCAGGCGCTGGCCAATGGGGGGCGCTACAACGACGTGGGCAAGGTGTTCGGGCGCGCGCGCCCGGCTACCGGCTTCGCCACGGACCTGAAAGCCTTGATGGCGCTGGTGCCCGCCTCCCCGTCGGAGCCCGGTGCCGTGAGCGCCCCGGACAGTGACGATCCCGCGCTGCTGACGGCGGTGACGGCGCTGCGCAGGGGCGGCGAGGTGGTTATCCGCTGTGCGGGCGAACCTTTGGACCCGCGTTGTGACCGCATGCTGGTAAAGGCTGACGACGAGTGGGTGTTGCGCCCGCTCAAATCCTGATCATTCAAACGAGTTAAGCGTTCATGAGCAAGAATGTAGTGGTTCTCGGTACCCAGTGGGGGGATGAGGGCAAGGGCAAGATTGTTGACCTCCTGACGGATCGCGCAAGCGCGGTCGTGCGTTTTCAGGGCGGCCACAACGCAGGCCACACACTGGTTATCGACGGGCAGAAGACGGTCCTGCACCTGATTCCGTCGGGCATTTTGCGCGCCAATGTGCAATGCCTGATTGGCAACGGCGTGGTGCTGGCGCCGGATGCGTTGTTGCGGGAAATTGGTACGCTGGAGGACAAGGGCGTTCCGGTGCGCGAGCGGCTGCGTATTTCGCCGTCCTGCCCCCTGATACTGCCCTATCACGTGGCGCTGGATGTGGCGCGTGAAGCGCGTCGTGGGGAAGGCAAAATTGGCACCACGGGGCGCGGTATCGGCCCGGCCTATGAAGACAAGGCAGCCCGTCGTGGCCTGCGTTTGGGTGACCTGAAAGACCCGGCGCGTTTCGCTGTCAAGCTGCGCGAGGTGATGGACTACCATAACTTCCAGTTGCAGCATTACTACAAGGTCGAGCCACTCGACTACACCACGGTGCTGAATGAAACTCTGGCCATGGCGCAGGAATTGCTGCCCATGATTGCCGATGTCACCGCCATTTTGCATGAGTGTCGCAAAACCGACGCCAACATCATGTTTGAAGGTGCGCAGGGTTCGCTGCTGGATATCGACCACGGTACCTATCCGTTCGTCACCAGTTCCAATACCACCGCGGGCGGGACGGCAACCGGCTCCGGGTTTGGTCCCCTGTTTCTTGACTACGTACTGGGTATCACCAAGGCCTATACCACTCGCGTGGGATCGGGGCCGTTCCCCACCGAGCTGTTTGATGCCACCGGTGCTCACCTGGCGTCGCGTGGGCATGAATTTGGCGCGACGACGGGCCGCCCGCGGCGCTGTGGCTGGTTCGATGCGGTCGCCCTGCGCAATGCAGTCAACATCAATTCGGTGTCAGGCCTGTGCCTGACCAAACTCGATGTGCTCGACGGCCTGGAAACCATCCAGATCTGCGTCGGATACAGGGACGCTGCCGGCAAGCCGGTGCCCAACCCGGTGGATTCCGACGACTACGACGGCCTGGTGCCGTTCTACGAGGAGGTGCCCGGCTGGAGCGATTCCACCGTGGGCGCGCGCAGCCTCGAGGAGCTGCCGGCGGCGGCTCGCGACTATATCCACAAGATAGAGGAAGTCGTTGGCGCGCCGATCGATATCATTTCCACCGGCCCTGACCGCGTGGAAACCATCGTCCTGCGCCATCCTTTCGACGTGGCGTAGTCCGCTATCGGGGCGACCGGCGCGGCCGCCCCCCGTTTTCCTGCTCCCGGTGCAGGCGCCGCGAGGCTGCCATGGCACCGGCGTGTGCTGCGCTAGAGGCGCTGCGCTTTCCAGGTGCTGAAGCCAACCCCCGTCCAGCGCCGGAAGGCGCGATAAAAGCTGTTCACCTCCAGGTAACCCAGTTCATCCGCCAGGCACTTGCCGGGCCGCCATGCGGCGCGCAACGCCTGCTCACAGCGGTATTGCCGCGCGCGGTCGAGCAGGAACTGGTAGTGCGTGTGATCCACGCGCAGGCGCCGCCGCAACGTTGTGGCACTCATGCCCAATTGGCTGGCTACGGACTCCACCCGCAGTCGTGACAGATCACCCCGCAGCAGAATCTGCAGCACGCGGTCGGTGGTGCGATAGGGAATGTTTCGAGGCGCGTTGGGGCTGGGCTGGGCGGGGCGAGCTGGCCGCGCCGGTGTGGCACTGTGCATGTGTTGCATGACCGGAACCTCCATGTTCAGGCGTTGTGAGTGGGAAGCAGCGTGGATTCACCCCATCCGTGGGGCCTGCGCTACCTGAAAAAAGATAGCAGAGAATTCCCGCGCGCGCCCCAAGCGCGTGTAATGCGGTCAGAAATGGTGAAAAGGATTCAGGGGCGCAGCGCTTCAGCTGCCCAGGGCATCTGGCAGTGGGCAATCCATGGCGGCGGCAATACTGGCCAGAAGCTCCCGCTCCACAGCACTGACGGTGCCATCGGCTTTGGCGGCTTTGCTCATTGCCTTGAGTATCTTCGGTTTGAGCAGGGGGTAGCAGTCCGCCAGCTCACGCACGGCTCGGGAAAAGGCGGCCAGCGAACAGTCTGCCTGCGGCAGCAGGGCGAGCGTGGGGCAGTCCAGGGCTGCCGTTGCCGTGCGAAAACAGTGCTCGGTGTCACCGCTGCTGTTGTGCGCCAGCATGGACAGCACGACCCGCAGGTGACCCTGCACCTTGCGCAGGCTGCGGTAGCGCGCCGTGGAGGGCTTTATCTGGATAAACTCGGGGTCCATATAGTGGCGCAGCAGCTGATACAGGCACCACTCCAGCAGTTCCGTGCGGCGGTCTGCGCGGATCAGCGCGAGCAGCAGCCGTTTGAACTGGTGGTACTGCGCTGCGGACTGGCTTTTCAGCGCCGGCAGGCACAATTCCAGCAGTGGCAGTCGCTGCCCCTCCGCGAGCTGCGCCACGCCTGGGGCCAGCGTGTGGGTAAGCTCCTCCAGCCCCTGCACACCGCTCTCACGCAACAGGCGGTACTGGGCGGCGCGCACCTGCTCATGCGGGCTGATCAGCAGCGCCAGCATCAGGGCGCTGGCCCCCAGTGGCTCGTGACTGTAGCGTACGAAGGCCTGTGGGAGTCCGTGGTGTCGCGGAAACGCGTCATCCTGGCCCTGCGCGGCAAAACGGGCGTCTGCAGCGGTGTCTCTGGGGGTGTTTTGTTCTGCCCCGGCCTCCGCCGCGGCCAGTGCCGCAGCCACCAGTGCGGCGCGCCCCACGCCCACCTCAGCGGCGGCCGGATGGGGTTGGGCGTGCGCGTAGTGCTCCACTTTACGCGTGATGTAAGCGCCATCCCAGGCGGGATCCAGCCGCCGGATGCGTGCCGCCAGCGGTGGGTGGGTTGCAAACAGCTGCCAGAGCCGGTGGCGGATCTGGCCGAAAAAAATATGCGACAGTTCGTCCGCGCGCGCCGTGTGCACCAGAGAGCCTGGCACATAGCCGCCTATGACCTTCAGTGCATCGGCAATGCCGCTGTTGTCGCGGGTGTATTGCACGGCGCAGGCGTCGGCCAGGTATTCCTTCTGGCGGCTGATGGCGGCCTTGATGAACCCCGAGGCCAGGCCACCCAGCCACCCCAGTATCCACAGCCCCAGGCCCAGCAGGGGTACGGCGGGGCCGTTGGAATTGCGGTCGCGATCGTTGCCGGTGCGGTGATGGCTGCTGGCGCGCATCAGGATATAGCCCACATCGCCAATGAAGGTGATGCCCTTGAGCAGTGCGGCGAGGCGAATATTCAGGCGCATGTCACCGTTGAGAATATGGCTGAACTCGTGCGCGATCACCCCCTGCAACTCATTGCGCTGCAAGTGGGTTATGGCCCCCCGGGTGATACCGATCACCGCATCCGCCGGTGTCAGTCCGGCGGCAAAGGCGTTGATGCCGCGCTCGGTGTTCAGCACAAACACCGGCGGTACCGGCATGCCGGCGGCCAGGGCGATCTCGTCGACGATGTTGAGGCAGCGGCGCTCGGCGCTGTCGGTGGTTTGTGGCAGTATCCGGGTGCCGCCCATGGCTTCGGCGACGACTTTACCGCCGGAGGCCAGTTGCAGCCATTTGACGGTTGCTACCAGGCCCACGGTCGCGGAAATGCCGAGGCCGATGGTGCCAAAACGCTCCCAGCTGAAATAGCGCAGAAAGTCACGGAAGCTGCCGCGGCTGCCTGCGTAGAGGTTGTAGTGGTCGCTCCACCAGAGAAAGCCGGCAAACATCGCGTTGGTCAGTACAATCAGCGCGGCGACGGCGCAGAGGAATAGCAGCGTCAAGAGGCGTGTATTGCGGCGCGCCAAATCCTGCTGGGCAAAAAAATCCATAGCGACCCTTCAGTCTCGCGTGCGGCGAGGGCCCTAGAAGCTGACCTGGGGTGCGGCCTGGATCTGCGCGGAATCGTCGAATTCCAGCAGCGTGGCATCCTGTGCGTGACCGAAGGTCGACGCCACCGCCACCGGCGGGAAACTCTGGCGGTAGGTGTTGTAGGCCATCACGGCATCATTGTAGCCCTGGCGGGCGAAGGCCACGCGGTTCTCCGTGTTGGTGAGCTCTTCAGACAGCTGCTGCATGTTCTCGCTGGCCTTGAGGTCGGGATAGGCCTCCATGGTCACATTCAGTTTGCCCAAGGCGCCCTGCAGGGCGTTTTCGGCGCTGGCCAGCTTGCTCATGTCGGCACCACCGATAGCGCCCGGCCCCAGTGCCTTGAGTACGGCAGCCGCGTCGTTGCGGGCGCTGGTGACGGCTTCCAGGGTTTCCCGTTCGTGGCTCATGTAGGCCCGGGCGGTCTCCACCAGGTTGGGAATCAGGTCATAGCGCCGCTTGAGCTGTACCTCTATCTGCGCGAAGGCGTTTTGATAGCGGTTCTTCAGCGTAACCAGCCGGTTGTAAATGCCGATGACATACATCACCAGTCCCAGCAGAACCAGCCAGAACACAATGGTTGAAACGTCCATGCATCACCCTCCCAGGCGCTAGTAGTCGCTTGATTCTACCCGAAAACCGGCGCGGCGCGAGCCGCACTCACGCCAACCGCGCTCACGCCAGTGCCACCTCGACCTCGACGCCGTTCACTGCGGCATTCCCCGACAGCGCATCCAGAGCGAGGTCATCGGTGACATCATTGCAGCTTGCCCCGGCGTGTTGCTTGGCGGTCTGCAGACGAATACCCGCGCGGTTGTGTCCGTAGCCGTGGGGCAGGCTCACCACCCCGGGCATGACGCCGCTGCAGGTTTCCGCCGGTACCGTAACGCTGCCTGCCCGGGAACTCAGCTGCACACGGTCACCGTCATTGATGCCGCGCTGTGCCATGTCCTGTGGGTGCATGAGCAGGGTGCAGCGTTCCCGGCCTTTAACCAGGCGATGATAGTTGTGCATCCAGGAGTTGTTCGAGCGCACATGCCGGCGCCCGATGAGGCGCAGGGCCCCGCTGTCCTCTGCGGAGAATTCGGCGCGCAGGCGTTGCAGGTCTGCCAGCGCTGCGGGCGTTGCGCAGTGGATGGTTTTGTCTGGCGTTTGCAGCCGGTCGGGCAGTTGCGGCTGCAATGGGCCCAGGTCGATACCCGATGGGTGTGCCTGCAGCTTCGCCAGCGTGAGGGCGTGTGCACTGCCCGCGCGTTCGCTGTACGGGCCCATCTGCAGTCCCATGTCGATGATGTCATGCGGCGCCAGCACCGGTTGTGGCGGTTGGCCCAGCAGCGCCGCGACGCGGTTGCCGAGTTCGGCGAAGATCTCCCAGTCGTGCAGACTGTCTTGCGGTTTGTCGAACACGGCTTCGTTGTGCCGGGCAGTATTGCGCACGGCGTTTATGTGGAAGGCGAGATCGTAGTGGTCGTGTTCCAGCGGCGAGGTCGGCGGCAGAATGATGTCTGCGTGGCGTGTGGTTTCGTTCAGGTAGGGGTCCAGGCACACCATGAACTCCAGCTGTTCCAGCGCGGCGTCCAGCTGGCGGCCATTGGGTGTGGACAGTACGGGGTTGCCCGCGCCTACGAAGAGCGCGCGCACCTGGCCTTCTCCCGGCGTGGTGATCTCCTCGGCGATGGTGGAGGCGGGCAGTTCGCGGTCAAACTCCGGCAGCCGCCGTACCCGGCTGTGATGGCGGGCGAAGCCCCCGGGGCTGATGTTGCTGACCTGGTCGACCGCCGGCAGCGTGAACAGTGAACCTCCCTCCCGGTCGAGATTGCCGGTGAGGATATTCAGCACTTGTATTGCCCACTGGCAAAGTGCCCCGTAGCGCTGGGTGGATACGCCCATGCGCCCGTAGCAGATGGCGGCCCCTGCCTGCGCGAACTCCTGTGCGATGCGCCGTATGGTATCCGCCGCAATGCCGCAATGCGGGGCGGCGAACTCGGGTGTGAAGTCCAGCAGCGCGGCTTCCAGCTCGGGCAGGCCGCTGACGAAGGCCTCGAGGTGGCGGGGGGCCACGCGGCCTTCAGCAAACAGGGTATTGATCAATGCCAGCAGGAACAGGGCATCGCTACCGGGACGGATATACAGGTGTTCGCTGGCCAGCTCGGCAGTTTCCGTCAGGCGCGGGTCCACCACCACCAGTTTGCCGCCCCGTTTGCGCAGCGCCTTGATACGTTTGCGCACATCGGGCACGGTCCAGATGCTGCCGTTGGACGCAATGGGGTTGGCGCCAAGCATGAGAAAGTACTCGCTGCGGTCGATGTCGGGAATGGGAAACAGCGACTTGTGGCCGAACAGCCAGAGGCTGGCGAGATGGTGCGGCAGCTGGTCCACCGAGGTGGCGGAAAAACGGTTGCGGGTGTGGAAGTGGCGAAACAGGTTTTTCTGGTGCGTCATCATCCCGTAGTTGTGTACGGTAGGGTTACCCAGATACACGCCGAGGGCATCCACGCCATCGCGCTGGACAATCTCTACCAACCGTTGCGCTGTTGCGTTCAACGCCTGCTCCCAGCTGATGTCCTGCCAGGTGTCCGCCTCACCCGGAGCACCGCGCACGCGCTGCAATGGCCCGCGCAAGCGATCCGGGTCGTTGTGAATATCCTGCAGAGCCACGGCTTTGGGGCAGATGTGTCCCCGACTCAAGGGGTCGTCCGGATCGCCCTTGATCGACAGTATCCTCTCACCATCGGTTTCGATACGCAGGCCGCAGATGGCCTCGCAGAGGTGACAGGCGCGATGGTGCACAGTGGTGGGCATGGCAGGCGCTTCTTTGTTATGGCTGTGGCAGAAGTGTAGCGGGTGCACGAATAAAGTGCACTTGCGGGCAGTGCGTTCAGTAGTCGGTTGGGGGCTTTTTGTGTAGTCTCGCTAAACGTCCCCTCACGCGGTTGTCGAAACGATGAACGAGAGTTGGAAGTCCTACCCGGCCGGCGGCTTCTTCGACGAGCTGATTACACCCCAGGGCCAGCCGCGCGCGGCCGCCCGCGGTGTCGTGCGTCTGCTGCAGAAGTTGCCGGGCAACGAGATGGCGGAGCGTCGCGCCGCTGCTGAGCTTGCCATCCGCGAAATGGGTATCTCGTTTACCGTCTATAACGAGGCCGGCAACATCGATCGCGCGTGGCCATTCGACATCATTCCGCGGGTTATTTCGGCACGTCAGTGGCAGGCGGTCAGTGACGGCCTGCGGCAGCGGTCGCTGGCCCTGAATCACTTCATCGACGACATTTACAACCGGCAGAAAATTCTGGCAGACGGCGTGGTGCCCGCCGATATCGTGCTTGAGTCGACCAACTTCAAACCGCAGTGCATGGGCATGTCGCCGCGCTTCGGGGTGTGGGCGCATGTCTGCGGGTCGGACCTGGTGCGGGACGGGGACGGTCGTTTCCGGGTGCTCGAAGACAACCTGCGGGTGCCTTCCGGGGTCTCCTATATGCTGGAAAACCGGGAGATTACCAAGCGGGTGCTGCCGGAGCTGTTTGAGAACTACAGCATCCTGCCGGTGGACGACTACCCGTCGCAGCTCTATCAGACACTGGCGTCCCTGTCCCCCCGGGAGCGGCGACGCCCCTGCATTGTTGTGCTCACACCGGGTATTTTCAACTCCGCTTACTTCGAGCATGCCTACCTCGCGCAGGGCATGGGCGCGGAGTTGGTCGAGGGTCGTGACCTGATGGTGGCGGATGACAACTGCGTATATATGCGCACCGTGGACGGCCCCGTGCGTGTGGACGTCATCTACCGTCGCATCGACGAAGAGTTCATGGACCCGGAGGCCTTCCGTCCCGAGTCGCTGCTCGGTGTCGCGGGCCTGATGCGCGCCTGGAAGGCGGGCAATGTCGCCATCGCCAATGCCCCGGGCAGCGGGGTAGCGGATGACAAGGTGATCTACGCCTTCGTGCCGGACATGATTCGCTACTACTTGAAGCAGAAGCCGTTGCTGGCCAGCGTCCCTACCTGGCTTTGCATGCGCGAGAAGGACCGTGAGCATGTGCTCAAGAACCTCGACCAGTTGGTGGTCAAGCCGGCCAATGAATCGGGCGGCTATGGCATCATGGTCGGTCCGCACAGCAGCGCCGCGGTGCGGCGCAAGTTCGCTCGCCTGATTGAGAAAAACCCGCGTAATTATGTGGCGCAGCCCACGCTGGCGCTGTCCACCGCGCCTACGTATATCGACGACAAGGTCGAGCCGCGCCATCTCGACCTGCGGCCCTTCATTCTGCAAGGGCGCGAAACCTGGGTGACCCCCGGAGGGCTGACGCGGGTGGCGTTGACCAGGGGGTCGCTGGTGGTAAATTCCTCGCAGGGCGGCGGCAGCAAAGACACCTGGATCGTGGAGGGCAAGGCGTGACCATGTTATCCAGCGTTGCCGAACGCCTTTACTGGATGGGGCGCTACCTTGAACGTGCGGAGGACAGCGCTCGCCTGGTGGCGGCCTACAATCACCTGATCATGGACATTCCGCGCGCCGCGGAGCTGGGTTGGGATGTGCTTATTCGCATCCTGGATGCCGAACCGCTGTTCTACCAGCATTACCGGGTGGGCAATGAGCAGAATGTACTGCGCTTCCTGCTGGCAGAGCAGGACAGCTCTGCCAGCATACCTTTCGCTGTGCGCTGGGCGCGCGAGAACGTGCGCACCACACGCGACGTGCTGCCTGAGGAAACCTGGGAGCAGATCAACGAGCTGCACCTGTACGTGAGTGATGCGGCGGAAAAATCCGTGGGTCGGCGCAATCGTCAGGCATTTCTGGAGGAGGTGATCAGTCGTTGCCAGCGCGTCAATGGCATGCTGTCATCCAGCCTGCCACGTGACCACGCCCACCGCTTCCTGCGGCTGGGCCATTTGCTGGAACGGTCAGACATGACCACGCGCCTGATGGATGTGGGCACGGGCGAGATCCTGAAGCGGAACGGCACGCATGAGGCGATCGATCCGCTGATCTGGACCTCCCTGCTGCAGGCACTGTCTTCATTCGGGGCCTACCGGCGGATGATTGGTCCGCTGGTGGAAGCGCAGCAGGTGCTCGAGTTTGTGTTTCAGGAACCGTTGCTGCCGCGTTCCGTGGCGTTTTGCCTGGCGGAAATACGCGCCGAGCTGAAACCACTGAACAATCACGAGAAGGCCATGCGTACGCTGGCCCGGGGGCGGCGCAAGCTGGGCAAACTGCAGCCGGAGCACATGTCCCGGGAGGCCCTGCATGCCTACATCGATGAGTTCCAGGCGTTGCTGGCCGACCTCCACGATGCCATCACAGCCTCCTGGTTTCAGCCGGATACGCCATGAAGCGACTGGAATGCAGCTGTGGCAGCCAGGTGTTCTTCGAAAGCCGGGATTGCGTGCATTGTGGCATGGAACTCGGTTTCGACCCGGTCGACCTGGAGATGCACTCGCTCAGCGTTGCGGCTGATGGTGTCCTGGAAACAGCCGAGGGCCGCCGCTATCGCCTGTGCGCCAATGGCCGTGAATGGGATGTCTGCAACTGGCTCTGTGCGGAAGAAGACAGCCACCCCCTGTGCTGGGGTTGCCAGTTCAACCGCACCATTCCGGACCTGTCCCTGCCCGGCAATATCCAGCGCTGGTGGGTGCTGGAACAGGGCAAGAAACGCCTGCTTTACACCCTGCGCAGCCTAGGTTTGCCGCTGGTCAGTGGTTGGCAGGATCAGGAGAACGGCCTGCTGCTCGACTTTATCGAGGACGGTCGCAGCCGAGAAGAGTATGCCGAGTCTTTTGTCAGTACGGGATTTGCCGGTGGCGTTATCACCATCAATACGCTGGAGGCAGATGACGTTGCCCGGGTCGCTGTGCGGGAACAGATGAACGAACCCTACCGCACGGTACTGGGGCACCTGCGGCATGAGTCGGGGCATTACTACTGGGCGCGCCTGGGGCGCGACGAGACTATTCGCCAGGGGTTTGCCGAGCTGTTTGGTGATGAAACCATGGACTATGCGGGGGCGCTGGACCGCCACTACCGCGAGGGGCCATCACCTGATTGGCGCAAGTATTACATCAGCGCCTACGCCAGCGTGCACCCCATGGAAGACTGGGCGGAAACCTGGGGCCATTACCTGCATATACAGGATGCGCTGGAGACAGCTGCGGCCTACGGTGTTATTCGTGAGGACATCGCCAGCCTGGAGGTGGACGAGCGGATCAACCGCTGGCGCGATCTCAGTATCACCCTCAACGAACTCAACCGCAGCGTCGGTCGCGGCGATGCCTACCCCTTCGTGATCAACCACTTTGTGGAATCCAAGCTGGCTTTCGTCGACACGGCGATTCGCCGCCTGCAGCAGCAGCCGGGCAAGCGCTAGTTCAGTGGTCCAGTAGCGGACGCAGGGCCTCGGCGAGCAGCGGCGCCATGAATACCGCATTACTGTGATGCTGTATGCAGTCAGTGCTCCATACCGTGCCAACGCCTGCGGCTTGCATGACCGACAGCGCATCGCCGGCAAACAGGGCATGTGTCACCGCCACATCAACCGAGCTGGCGCCGGCTTGCAGCAACAGCTGCGCGGCGCCGGCCAGGGTGCGCCCGGAGCTGGCAACGTCATCCAGTAGTACCACCGCGCGCCCCGTTACGGCAATGTCGGGCAAGGTTATAACGACCTCGCGATCGCCGTGTCGCTGTTTGCTGCACACCGCGTGCTCCAGCCCGCGAACCACAGCAGCGCCCTCTACCCATTGCCGCGATTCCGCATCGGGGCCCACCAGCAGCGGGTTGTCGCGTTGCCCTGCCACCAGCTCCGCGAGGCTGCCCGCCGCTGACAGGGCGATAGCGTGGGGCAGGGGAATGGCTTCGTCCAACCGGTTTATCCTGTGCAGGTGTGGATCGACGGTAATCACGGCGTCGAACAACTCGGCGAGAAAGCCGCCAACGATGGTCTGGCTGACGATCTCGCCGGGTTGGAAGGCAATATCCTGGCGCATGTAGCCCAGGTAGGGCGCGACCAGTACCAGCGTTTGCACACCGGCACGACGCGCATGCCGCGCCAGCAGCAGGAGCTCCACCAGCTTTTCGTTGGGCCGGTCCAGGCTGCGGTACACCACCAGGGTGTGGGTTCCGTGAGGCACGTCGAGCAACAGTTTCAGTTCGTCGTCGGGGAAGCGGTGTCGCGCCACGGCCAATGTGGGGAGTTCGCAGGCGCTGGCGAGACGCAGCGCCGCGTCGCGTTCGTCATCCAGATACGTCAGTAGCGCAGGCATCAGAACTCCATAAAGGCCGGGGTAATGTCAGCAGCTGCGCCCAGGGTGAAGCCGCTGCCGCGCTCGCACAGTTTGCGCGCGAAGCCGAGTTCCGTCGGGTAGGCGGCGTAGACAGTGTAAAGCAGGTCACCGGCTTGCACCTGCTCACCCAGTTTGGCGTGCAGGTCTACCCCTGCGCCCTGCGCGCGTGGTGCGCCGGCCTGGCGTGCGATACGTGCCAGCTGCAGGTTGTCGATATTGACCACTGTGCCCGCTCTTGCGGCGCGCACGGTGTAGGTCAGCGGTGCCAGCGGCGGGTTGTTCACGTCGTAGGGTTTGCTGCCCTGCGCCTGAATGATGTCCTGCATCTTGCGCAGGGCGCGCCCGGAATCCAGGATGTCGCGTGCAATGGCGAAGCCGTCGCCACCGCGAACATCCGGGTCGAACTCCAGCATGCGCCCGGCGAGGCGCAGGGATTTCTGGCGCAAATCGGCGGGTGCCGCGGGGTGGTTTTGCAGAACCTGCATCACGTCCCGGGCTTCCAGAGCCGGGCCGATGCCGTTGCCCACGGGCTGGCGACCGTCAGTGATCACCACTTCCAGCATCAACCCCATGCGCTTGGCAACGTACTCGAACAGGCGTCGCAAACGCTGCGCCTCGGGCATCGAAGTGACCTTGGCGGTGGGGCCAACGGGGATGTCCAGCACCAGGTGGGTGGAGCCTGCGGCAACCTTTTTCGAAAGAATGGACGCGACCATCTGGCCGGGGGAGTCAATCGACAGCGGGCGCTCGACGGCTATCAGTACATCAT
Source organism: Haliea alexandrii (assembly GCF_003719295.1). GTDB lineage: Bacteria > Pseudomonadota > Gammaproteobacteria > Pseudomonadales > Halieaceae > Haliea > Haliea alexandrii. The sequence goes on along the minus strand of NZ_RFLW01000005.1, from coordinate 130,835 downwards.
CGGCGGGAGACAGGTCGCTGGTGCCGCCCCATGCGAGGCAGCCTCGGTGGGTGCGCACAATGCTGTTGAGCTGCTCGAATTGCAGCTCCACGTGTGCCAGTACCTCCATGGTATCTGCGGTACCCGCCGGGGACGTGATGGCGCGGGAGGAGGTTTTCGGGCACAGCATGCCGTGCGCGGCGACGATCGGCACCACCAACATGGACGTGCGATTGCCGGGTATACCGCCAATACAGTGCTTGTCCACCACCGGATGTTCGCCCCAGTTCAGGCGCCTACCCACGCGGCTCATGGCGTCGCTGAGGAAGAACACTTCCTCACGGTCGAGTTCCGCCTGGTTGCAGGCCACGACAAAAGCGGTCAGTTCGATTTTTGAGTAGCGGTGTTCGGCAATGTCGTTGACGATGGCCCGGAAGCTGTCGCTGTCGAGACGTTCCCCGGCGATCTTGCGGTGCAGCGCGGGTATCGATGTGGGGGGTTCCGCCTGGGACACGCTGACGCGTTGCCCTTCTGGCAGGCCCAGCAGAGCGAAGGCATCTTCTGACAGCCCCAGTTCGTTACAGCCCACGATGCTGTCATCGTCAACCACGTTGACGCTCGCGAGGATGCGTTGGCCGTCGTCGGAGACTTCCACCTTGGCCAGCGCCTGAAAGCCCTCGGCCCGGTACAGCTCGCAGTCCCGGTGCAGGTAGGCCACGTTTTCCCGATAGGTGTCGATGGCAACGCGTTTGAGTAGCAGCGTGGATGCCGCCTCAGCGGCGTGGAGCGCGTCCTGCTGGCCTGCCCCGCCGTTGCTCATGGATCAATCACCCTCACCGATCACTTCGCCCAGTGAGGGCAGCTTGGCGAAGGCTTCGCGGATATTGTCATCCCAGCTCTGGCGCAGTTTCGCCAGATAGGGGTGGTGCTCCTCCAGGGCGAAATAGCGCGCGTGGGGCTTCAGGCTGTCATTGCGGTAGAACAGGCATTCCAGCGGTGGACCGACGGTGGCGTTGGAGCGGATGGTTGAATCCATGGACACCAGCGCACAGCGCATGGCGGTTTCAAACGGTGTATCCGGGCGCACAATACGGTCCAGGATGGGCTTGCCGTATTTGGTCTCACCGATCTGCAGGTACGGGTAGAGCTCCGAGGCCGTGATGTAGTTGCCCTCGGGGTAGATCAGGTACAACGCCTGGGCGTGGCCCTTGATCTGCCCACCCAGGATGAAGGTGGCGGAGGCATCGAAGCTGGCGCCGGCCCCAGGGCCGGAGGGCTTCTTGTGCCGCGATTGCTCGGCCACGTTCAGTTCCCCGATATAGTCGGCTACATCCGCCACATAACGCGCCTTGAGGATGTTGAACTCGGCGTCTTCCTCCAGGTCCCGGTGGATCTGCGCGATCACCGCCTGGCTGGTCGCCAGGTTGCCCGCCGTCAGCAGTACCAGCGAACGGTCGTAGGCCACGGAAAAACGGTGCATTTTACTGTAGGTGCTGACCCGGTCGGGGCCCGCATTGGTGCGCGAGTCCGAGCAGAAGATCAAGCCGTCCTGAACGGCAATGGCGAGGCAATAGGTCATGGCTGCAGTGTCTTGGCTCCGTGGCCGTGTCGAGCCGGCAAGCATACTCATAGCGGGGCGGCAATGCCACAGTCCCGCTGAACCCTACAGAACTGTCATTGGTATCGAGAGAGACTGCCGCGTATTATTGTCCTCCTGTTTTGCCGGTGCCTTGGCAGTCAACTTGCGTACCTCGCGCCCATAATCATGGATTTCGGTGAGAAAGATGTCTAAGAAGAAGTTTCTGTTCGGCCTGCGTATGTGGCTGATGTTGCTGGTGACCCTGCTGGTGTTTGGCGGGTTGTTCGGCATGCAGTGGTTCGGCAACAAGAAAATGAACGAGTTCATGGACAACATGCCGGTGCAACCCGCAACGGTTACCGCAATGGAGGCCGGCACGGCGCTGTGGCGCGACAGTGTGGAGTCGGTCGGGACGCTGGTGGCTATTCGCGGTGCGGAGCTGGCCACCGAGGTGCCCGGCACAGTAGAGACCATTCACTTTGAAAATGGCGCCCAGGTGGAGGCGGGGGATGCGATCCTCACTCTGAATTCGGCGCCGGACCGCGCACAGCTGTCGGAGCTGCAGGCTGCGGCGGAGCTGGCCCGGCTGGAGCTGGAGCGCGCGCGGCGCCTGGTGGCGCAGCGCAATATCTCGGAAGCGGAGCTGGATCAGCGCGTCAGCCTGCTGGAGCAGGCCCGGGCCCGGGTAGCCGCGCAGGCGGCACGCATAGAGCAGAAAACCCTGCGTGCGCCCTACACAGGGCGGCTGGGTATTCGCCAGTACAACGTGGGCGACTATGTGCAAACCGGTGAGACCGTCATTGCCCTGCAGGCGCTGGACAGTCTGTTCGTGAACTTCTCGCTGCCGGAACAATATAGCCAGCAGGTGGAAGCCGGGATGCCGGTACAGGCCCGGCTGGAGGCTCTGGATGGTCGGGAGTTCTCCGGTACCGTAACCGCCATTTCACCGGTGGTGGACCCGAATACCCGCAACTTTGCGCTGCAGGCGACATTGCCCAACCCCGAGGAGCTGCTGCGTCCCGGTATGTTCGCCCGGCTGGTGCTGCCTATTGGCATTGAGCTGGAGCGTGTTGTGGTACCGCAAACAGCCATTGCCTATCGCCCCTATGGCGACTCTGTCTATGTGATCCAGGAGCACGACGGCGCGCTGCAGGTGAGCCAGCGGTTTGTCACGCTGGGCCCGGTGCGGGGCGATATGGTCGCCGTGGAAGAGGGCCTGGACCCCGGTGAGCGGGTGGCTACCAGCGGTTTGCTCAAGCTGGATGGCGGTATGCCGGTGAAAATCGACAACACATCGCCGCCCGCCGCCGAACTCGACCCACAACCGGACAACGGCTGACATGAAGTTCACGGACATTTTTATCCACAAGCCCGTACTGGCGACCGTTGTCAGCCTGTTCCTGTTGATTCTGGGCCTGCGTGCGGCAACCGAGCTGAATGTGCGCGAATACCCGATGATCGAGAATGCGGTGATCACAGTGAGCACCCCTTATATCGGCGCCGATGCGGAGCTGATCAAGGGTTTCATTACCACGCCTCTGGAACTGGAGATCGCAACGGCGGAGGGTATCGACTACCTCACCTCCACCAGCGTGCGTGGCCTGAGCACCATTTCCGCCTACGTCAGCACCGAGGCCGACCCCGACGAAGTGCTCACCCAGGTCGTCACCAAGGTCAACAAGCTGCGGAACGAGTTGCCGCAGGAGGCGGAGGACCCGGTGCTTGACCTGGCCATCGGTGAGCAGGTGGGTAGCATGTACATCTCGTTTATCAGCGACCAGCTGCCCACCAACCGCGTGGCGGATTACGTGGTTCGGGAGGTACAGCCCAAGCTGTCGACCTTGCCGGGCGTACTGCGCGCCAGCGCCAATTCCACCAGCGTATTTGCCATGCGCATCTGGCTGGACCAGGAGCGCATGACGGCGCTGGGGTTGACCGCCAGCGAGGTGCGTGCGGCGCTGGCGGCCAATAACGTGCTCTCGGCGGTGGGCGCGAGCAAAGGCAGCATGGTCGAGGTGAACCTGAAGGCTGACACCGACCTGCGTTCGGTACAGGGTTTTGAAGACATGGTGCTGCGTGAGCAGGACGGCGCCATCGTGCGCCTGGGCGACATCGCGGATGTTGAGCTGGGTAACGAGGGGTACTCCTCATCGTCCATGTTCATCGACCAGGAGGCGGTGTTCGTGCAGATCGACGTGGCCCCCGATGCCAATGCCGTGGAAGTGATCGCCCGGGTGCGGCAGGTCTACGCTGACGACATCGCGCCCCGCTTGCCCGAGGGTATCACCGGTAATATCAATTACGATGCTACGGTTTACATCCAGAATGCGATCAACGATGTGCAGGCCACGATTATCGAGGCGATGGTCATCGTTATCGTGGTGATCTTCCTGTTCCTCGGCTCCATGCGGTCGGTGCTGATCCCGGCCGTTGCTGTGCCGTTGTCCCTGGTGGGCGGCTTGTTCCTCATGCAGTTGATGGGCTTCAGTATCAACCTGCTCACCTTGCTCGCGATCGTTCTTGCCATTGGCATTGTGGTCGATGACGCAATTATCGTGCTGGAGAATATCCACCGGCATATCGAGGCGGGGATGCCACCCAAGGAAGCGGCACTGTTGGGTGCGAGTGAGCTGGCCTGGCCTATCGTGGCGATGACGACGACGCTGATTGCCGTGTACATTCCCATTGGCTTTGTGGGCGGCTTGACGGGAACCCTGTTCACGGAATTTGCCTTTACCCTGGCAGGCGCGGTGCTGATTTCCGGCATCGTTGCGCTCACTCTGTCGCCAATGATGTGCGCGAAGTTACTGAGCAAGGACGAAGGCGACAACAGCAACCGGCTCGAGCGTTGGCTCGACCAGCGCTTTGATGCTTTGCGCCGGGTCTACCAGCGAGACCTGGACCGTGTGCTGGACGATAGCGCCGGTGTGCTGGTGTTTGGTGCGGTGATTATCGTGTCCTGTTATTTTCTCTTCGTGCGCTCGCCGTCGGAGCTGGCGCCGCCCGAGGACATCGGGCTGATTTTCTATCTGGCGGAATCGGACCCCTACGTCACGCTCGAGTACATTGAACAGTACACGGCGGAGATCGGGCAGATTACGCGCAGTACACCCGAAATTGATGTGAACTTTCTGTTTAACGGCGTCAGCCCGGGTGGGGGTGGTACCACCAACGGCGCGTTTGGCGGCTTCATTTTCAAGCCCTGGAGCGAACGCGAGCGCAGTTCGGCGCAGGTGTTGGAGGAAAGCATCCAGCCGCGCACACAGAGTATCGCCGGTTTGCAGGTGAACGCGGTGAACCCGTCGCCTTTACCCTCCAGTGGTGTCCTGCCAGTGGAGTTTGTGCTGACCTCTACCCTCGATTTCAACATCATGTATGACGATGTGCAGCGCGTACTGCAGCGGGCACGTGAAAGCGGCAAGTTCATTTTCATTGACCAGGATTTACAGATCGACAAGCCCCAGCAGCGCCTGACGGTAGACCGTGACAAGGCGGCCCTGCTGGGGGTTGAAATGCAGCAGATCAGTGCCGACCTTTCCGCGCTCCTGTCTGGCGGCTATGTCAATCGTTTCACCATGAACGAGCGCTCCTACAAGGTGATACCTCAGGTGCGGCGCCAGCAGCGCTTGACGCCGCAGGACCTTGAGGGTTACTACACCCGCACGCGCAGCGGCGACCTCATTGCCATGAGTACACTGGTACAACTCGAGAGTGAGGTGGTGCCGCGTTCGTTGAAGGGTTTCCAGCAGCTCAATGCGGTCACCCTCAGTGGCATTCCGCGCCCCGGTGTGGCGCTGGGTGATGCCCTGGCCACGCTGGAGCAAATCAGCCGGGATGAGCTGAGCCGTGAATACAGCGTGGATTATGGCGGCCAGAGTCGACAGTTCAAGACCGAGGGCAGCGCGCTCATCATGACCTTCTTCTTCGCCCTGCTGCTCATCTACCTGGTGCTGGCCGCGCAGTTCGAGTCGTTCCGCGATCCGATCATCATGCTGGTGACGGTACCGATGTCGGTCTGCGGTGCACTGCTCTGCCTGAATATTCTGTCAATCTTCCAGGTGACCGGCGCCACGCTGAACATCTACACGCAGGTGGGCATCGTCACGCTGATTGGCGTGATTTCGAAGCACGGCATTCTCATTGTGGAATTTGCCAATCGGCTGCAGGAAGAGGGAATGAAAAAGCGCGAGGCGATTGAAGAGGCGGCTTCCGTGCGCCTGCGTCCTGTGTTGATGACCACCGCCGCGTTGGTCATCGCCATGGTGCCGTTACTGCTCGCCTCTGGTCCCGGTGCCTCTGCCCGGTTCTCCATGGGCCTGGTGATTGCCTCCGGCATGACCATTGGCACACTGTTTACCCTGTATGTATTGCCGGCGGTCTATCTGTACCTGGGTCGAGATCTCGCAGTGGAGTGAGTAGTTGCCGGTCCAGCCGCTGGTCGGCTGGTTCGCGCAGGTATTCAAGCCCCAACAGGCGCTGCGGATGCTCGTCGAAAGCCGGGTGCCTGGCGGTACCGAACACGTAGTCGTACCAGGGCACCAGGCTGCCGTAGTTGCTGTTCGTGTAGCGTTGTTCAACGAAGTGATGGGTGCGGTGGAAGTCCGGTGTGAGCAGCAGGTAGCGCAGCCAGCGTTCCACGGACTGCGGTACGTGCACATTGCTGTGGCTGAACAGCGTGGCGGCAACCGCGAAGATCCGGTAGGCGAGCGCCGACTCCGGGCCAACGCCCAGCAAGAGTACCAGGGGTGCGCCTACCGGCAGTGCGATCAGTGGCTCCAGGGGGTGGTGCCGGTAGCCCGTGGATACGTCTACCTCGGGATCCGAATGGTGCAGTGCGTGGATGCGCCACATCAGGGGAAAGCGGTGAAAAGCGCGGTGGAGCCAGTAACTGACCAGCTGCGTGCCAGCCAGCAGGGCGGCGAAACCCGCCACGGGCCCCAGATTCAGTACACCAAACTCTTCGGCCCTGCCCCAGCGCGCGAGCCAGACAAAAAACAGCGTGCTGGCAACCAGCATGATGTACCAATTGAGCAGGGCGAGGGAGAAGTTGTTGGCCCAGCGCCAGGTTAGCCCACTGGCGCCGCTGCGACGCGGCGCCAGGGTTTCAAGCAACAAAAACAGGCTCATGAGGCCCAACGTCCACAGGTAGATGTGTTGCGATGCGGACGTGACGGTCATGAGTCAGTGGCCAGTGTTCAGGGCGGCGGTTGCAGCATCTCGCAGTAGCCCATGCTCTGCTCTGCGCCATCCGGTATGACGGTGCCCACTGGCGCGCCATTGTCGTTGAATGTGCCCATCCGGCCGCAGGTAAACGTGTACTCCACCACTTGCAGGTCGCGCCCGCACTGATTGTTCACGGTGTTCTCAGGGGAGTTGAAGCCGCGCAGGTTGCCAAAACTGACATTGATCGTGGCCGTTTCACAGGTTGCGTCGGCGAGCGTGGCGGCACTGGTCGCCAGCGTCCGTTCCACGCCAAAGCCGCCTAGCAGCGCACCGCCCCCGAGCAGGGCGATACTGATAATTTTCTGTGCACCACCGTTTTGCCGCAGTACACGCAACGCAATGACCGCTAAAACCACGCCCAAAGCGATGAGAATGGGGGGGCTGAGTGTGGGTACCGCCGTTGCAGAGGCCGGGCCCAGAATTACGCCGCCCGGTGTGCCGGCATGACTGCCTGGGGCCAGAGCCAGTAGTGCCAGTGCCGCGCCGTAGATCGGAGTCTGCCCTGCGACAAGACGTCGCGTTAAGCCTGTTGTTATTCTCATTTACCAGTCCTCGGCGTAGTGACCACAAGATTAGTGGGGATTAGTCGACAGCGTATAATAAAGATGTTGGCACTTGCAAGGCGTCTGCTGTCGCGGCGGCAAAGCAAGGGCGCCGCTTGGCCGGTCAACCCGCTGTGTTGATCTTGGGTTCATTCAGTAGCGCAAAATAGTGCTGCAAGGCTGTCTGGCTCAGCACGCCGCGCGCTGTCAGCTCGCGCAGGCAGTAAACTGCGAGGTCAGGGCTGTCAAAGAACAGGTCCGCAAACAGAACCTGCCGCTTGAGTTGTACGTCGCTGTAGTGCTCCAGCGCGAGCGGGTCCTTGATATAGACGGCATCGGCCTCCAGCAACTGATTGAAGGGGATGCGGAAATTGTTGTTTCTCACGACAGGCGATATCGACCAGCGTTTCACGTCGACGAAACTGTGCGGAAGGTAGCCGTTGGCACGCATCCACTGGTCGATGTCGCCAAAGGTGGGTTGCCCCTCGTACAGGCCCACGAAGGAGACTTCGAGCTGTATGGCGAGGCACTCGCGCAGCGTTTGCGTGCCGTGTTGCAGCACGCTCAGCTCCGAGCCCTGGATATCCATTTTCAGAAAGTCGATGCGTTCGATTGCCGCAATGGAGTCCAGCCGCGCGGTTTGCACGCGCTCCGTGCGCAGTACGCGCCCGAAGTCGTCAAAGCCATTGAAGAAACTCAACGCCCGCGGCGATGGCTTGAACAGGGAAGTCATGCCAGACGTTTCCTCGCACACATAGGCAGTATGTGCTTGGCCATCGCCCACGTAGTGTTCCAGTACGGTGGCCTTATTGCCGTAGCGGGCTTTCAGCGCCGCTATCTGGCGGGGGTCGCCGTCGAAACTGAACAGGTGGGCGTCCGGGTGTTCAAGCACCAGGGGCGCATAGACGGGTGTTTCCGCCAGCAGTGCCGCGCCAATGTCAGCAATAAACAGGGCGCCATTGAGCTGAAGCAGCTCCGTGATCCGGGTAATACGTGACAGCAAGTTCCTTTATCTCCTGCATGTGTGCAGTTTCGTGGTTTGAACTATTTTCTGGAACCGCTATCCTATTGAGGTGTTTCCAGCTCCGCGAGGCGTATGTTGCAGCGCAAGTATAAGCTGTGTGTTGTGCTCATCGCTCTGCTGGCCTTTGCGGGTCGGCTGGGGGCGGTTACGTCTGCACCCTGCACCATGATGGATACCGGCAGTGTGCCCGAGTCTGCACAGTTTGCAATGGGCATGGATCATGCCGGGCACACCTTGGCTGGTGAGGCCGGCGCCCCTGAGGACTCATGCTGTGACGCGCTACAGTGTTCCCTGCTGCACTGCCTGTCCTCCGGAGCGGCGCTGGTTGACTCCCTGGTACTCGAAACTTCCCCCTGCTCCACTATTTTCAACGCTGGAAGTCCGGTCGCGTGTGTGTCGGCTGACGGCGTTTCGGTATTTCGTCCCCCCATTTTCCGCTGACATGGGGTTAGTGCGCCTGAAATTTGGCGACTCACACCCATTGCGGCGGGAGTTCGCTACTCCCCAAACGTAATCAGCGCCCTGCCAGCCGCCGTTTGCCGATGCGCGCGCGGCGCAGGTGCCACCTGTTGTTGCGCGAGCTATCCCACGGCGTTCCGGTTGGTCAGGCCCCGGTGTGGTGGGGCAGCAAGGGTTTCGAGGAAAGACAATGAATGTTTTAAAGAGAGCTCTCTGCTCACTGCTGTTGCTGTGTGTGCCGGCGGTGGCGCAATCAGACATGGTGGCACTCACGCGCGACCGGGCGATTGCGCTGGCCGTTGCCGCCGACCCCTGGCTTGCGGGTAGCGCCTACCGACAGCAGGCGCTGTCGGAGGAGGCGGTCGCCGCCAACAGCTTGCCAGATCCTCGTATCAACATGACGGCCGGGAATTTACCGCTGGATACCTTTGCTATTAACCAGGAGGCAATGACCCAGTTTACGGTCGGCGTGAGCCAGGCGTTTCCGCGCGGTGAGAGCCGCGCACTGGCAGCGCAACAGAAAAGCCGGCTGGCGGAACAAGAGCCCCTGCTGCGTGCAGACCGTGCCGCGCAGGTAGCGCGTACCGTGACGCAGCTGTGGTTTGCAGCGTATCTGGCGCAGGAGACCATCGTGCTGGTGGAGCATAGCCGAGGGCTTTTCAGACAGCTATCGGACGCCGCCAGACTCCGCTACGCGGCGGCACTGGGGGCTACCCGTCAGCAGGACCTGGTGCGGGCACAGCTGGAGCTCACGCGGCTTGAAGATCGTCTCGTCGGGTTGCAGGAGCGCCGCGCAGCGGCTCAGCGACGCATGGCCGAGTGGATCGGCGACAGCGCGCTGCTGCCCTTGCTCGCGTCTGACGAGAGCGGCTCGGTGGAGGCGCCGACTGCGTTTGGTGCTACTCAGCAATACCGCGACTTGATTGTCCGCCACCCCGCGCTGCAGGCGCTCGACAAGCGGGTAGAGGCGATGTCCGCCGAAGTGGAGCTTGCCCGGCAGGGTTACAAGCCCGCCTGGGGTGTCAGTGCGCAGTACGGCTACCGCGATGATGATCCCCTGGGTCGCGATCGCGCGGACCTGTTCAGCGTGGGCGTGACAGTTGACCTGCCACTGTTCACCGAGGACCGCCAGGACAGGCAGGTCGGGGCGGCCGTGGCCCGTGCGGAAGCACTGCGTACAGATCGCCAGTTGCTGGCGCGCCAGCTGCTTGCCGAGCTGGAAACAGCTCTGGTCCGTGTGCAACGCGTACAGGAACGTGAGGCATTGTATAAGCAACAGCTCTTGCCGCAGATGGCTGATCAGGCGGAGGCGGCGCTCGCGGCCTACAACAATGATGACGGTGACTTCGCCGAGGCCGTGCGGGCGCGGATAGCAGAGCTCGATGCACGCATGGAGTCACTGGCCATCTCGGTCGAGCGGCAGCAGCTTTTGGCACAGGTGGATTATCTCCTGGTCGCGGCCGAACGCGACCGGTCGGCGCCGGCAGTGAATAGCGCAGGAGCAAAGCAATGAACGCAATGATGAAAACCGTCGCCGCGACCGCGCTAGGCACGCTGGCAGGTGTGCTTGCAACGCTCTGGTGGATTGGTGCCGCACAGGCGCCGGCGGGCGAAGACGCGGCAGCCGAGCCACTGTACTGGGTGGCACCCATGGACCCGAACTACCGCCGCGATGCGCCGGGCAAGTCGCCGATGGGTATGGATCTGGTACCGGTCTATGCCGATACGGCTGACGCGGATCCGACCGGCACCGTGCGCATTAGTCCCGCGGTGAGCAACAACCTCGGTGTGCGTACCGCAGAAGTCGTATTGGCGCGCCTTCCCTCTCTCATCAGTACGGTGGGTTACGTGCAGTACGATGAAGACCAGTTGCAGCATGTTCATCCGCGCGTCGAGGGTTGGATCGAGACCCTGTTCGTGAATGCGTCCGGAGACCCGGTCAGCCGCGGCGAGCCTCTGTACACCTTGTATTCGCCGACCCTGGTCAACGCCCAGGAGGAGCTGTTGCTGGCCTGGCGGCGCGACGATCCGGCCTTGATCACGGCCGCGTCTGAGCGGCTCGAGGCGCTGGGGGTGCCGCCAGAGGCGATACGCACGCTTCGGGAGACCCGCACCGTAAGCCGCACGGTTACCGTCACAGCGCCGCAGGATGGCGTGGTCGACACACTGCAGGTGCGCCAGGGTATGTATGTCAAACCGGGTATGGAAACCCTGTCGATTGCCTCACTCGATCACCTCTGGGTGATCGGTGAAGTGTTCGAGAGCCAGACAACGCATGTGCAGGTGGACGACGCCGTGCGCATACTGCTGGACTACGCTCCAGAACGAGAATGGAAGGGCAGGATTGACTACGTTTACCCTACCCTGAATACCCGTACGCGCACCCTGCAGGTGCGGGTACGGGTGGCCAACCCCGATCACGTCTTGCGCCCGGGCATGTTCGCTCAGCTGCAAATTGCAACCAAGCCGGGCGAGCAAAGGCTACTGGTGCCCCGCGAAGCATTGATTCGCACCGGGTCGCAGTCCCGGCTGGTGCTGGCATTGGGCGAGGGTCGCTTCAAGTCGGTGGCGGTGGAGACGGGGCGAGTCGGGCGGGAGCAGGCTGAAATTCTCGCCGGCATAGCCGCGGGAGACCGCATTGTGACCTCGGCGCAATTCCTCATCGATTCCGAGTCCAGTAAAACGTCGGACTTCCAGCGCATGGCCCGTAGCCCTGCGGCGCGCGAGCAGGCGGATGATCACAGCGGTCACGTCAGGGAGCATACGCAATGATTGCCGCCATCATTCGCTGGTCGGTGCACAACCGTTTCTTCGTGCTGCTGTCCACCGCGCTGCTCGTGGCTGCAGGCGCGTGGTCGCTGAAGAATACCCCGGTCGACGCCATCCCCGACCTGTCTGATGTGCAGGTCATCGTCAAGACCAGCTATCCCGGCCAGGCGCCGCAGGTGGTGCAGGACCAGGTGACGTATCCCCTTACCACCGCGCTGCTGGCGGTGCCGGGGGCCGTCACCGTGCGGGGGTTTTCGTTCTTTGGGGATTCTTACGTGTACGTGATCTTTGAGGAAGACACTGATCTCTACTGGGCCCGCTCGCGCGTACTGGAATATCTGTCGCAGGTTGCCCCCACGTTGCCCGATAACGCACAGCCACAGCTCGGCCCCGACGCCACCGGGGTCGGTTGGGTATATCTCTATGCGCTGGTTGATCGCAGTGGCAAACACGATATCAGCCAGCTGCGCAGTCTGCAGGACTGGTTTCTGAAGTATGAGCTGCAGACCGTTCCCGGTGTCGCCGAGGTTGCCGCACTGGGCGGGATGGTGAAACAGTATCAGGTCAAGGTCAGCCCAACCAAACTGCGCGCATTTGGCATCCCCCTGTCATTGGTGCAGACCGCGATTCAACGCGGCAACCAGGAAATTGGGGCGTCGGTGGTGGAAATGGCCGAAGCGGAGTACATGGTGCGGGCGACAGGTTACATAAAGAGCGTGGATGATCTCGCCAATATCCCGCTCGGGCTCGACGCCAACGGCACGCCGCTGCGCTTGCACGATGTTGCGGATATCACGCTGGGACCGCAAATGCGTCGCGGTGTCGCCGAACTCAATGGCGAAGGTGAAGTGGTCGGCGGCATCGTGGTCATGCGCTACGGTGAAAATGCGCAGCAGACCATAGAGCAGGTGAAGGCGCGCTTGGCTCAGTTGGCCCCCGGTCTGCCGGACGGGGTAGAAATCGTCACCGTGTATGATCGCTCTGCGCTCATCGAGCGCGCGGTGGACAATTTGTGGCGCACACTGTTCGAGGAGTTTCTGGTCGTCGGTCTGGTGTGTATGGCCTTTCTGTTCCATGTGCGCTCCTCACTGGTGGCTATTGTCAGCCTGCCGGTGGGAATTCTGGCCGCTTTTACCGTCATGCACTGGCAGGGGCTGAACGCCAACATCATGTCGCTGGGCGGCATTGCGATTGCCATTGGCGCCATGATCGACGGCGCGATTGTGATGATCGAGAACATGCACAAGCACATGGAGCGCACACCGCTCACGTTGGAGAACCGCTGGCGCATTGTGGCGGATTCCGCTGCCGAGGTAGGCCCGGCGCTGTTCTTTACTCTGCTGATCATCACCGTGAGTTTCGTGCCCGTGTTTACGCTGGAGGCGCAGGAAGGGCGCATGTTCGCCCCCCTGGCTTTCACCAAAACCTATGCCATGGCGGCGAGTGCCGCGCTCGCCATTACCCTCGTTCCCGTACTCATGGGGTACTTCATTCGGGGCAAGGTGCTGGCGGAAGACCGCAACCCGGTCAACCGGGTCATCGCCGCCGGGTACCTGCGCGTATTGCAGCTGGCGCTGCGCCACCCCGCAAGGACCCTGCTGCTCGCGCTGCTGGTTACCGTGGTCGGGCTCTGGCCGTTGGGCAGGATTGGCAGTGAATTCATCCCCGAGCTGGACGAGGGTGACCTGATGTACATGCCCACCACGTATCCGGGACTTTCCATCGGCAAGGCTCGCGAGCTGTTGCAACAGACGGACCGCCTCATCGCCACCGTGCCTGAGGTAAAAAGCGTATTCGGCAAAGTTGGTCGGGCAGAGACGGCGACCGATCCGGCGCCGCTGACCATGATCGAAACCTTCGTGCAATTGCACCCCCGTGAGCAATGGCGAGCGGGAATGACCACTGCAAAGCTCAAGCAGGAGCTCGACGCGCTGGTGAAGCTGCCGGGTGTGACCAACGCCTGGGTGATGCCGATCAAGACCCGCATCGACATGCTCGCCACCGGCATCAAAACGCCGGTCGGTATCAAGGTGGCCGGGCCCGACCTGCAGGAGATCGAGCGTATTGGTAAACGCCTGGAGCAGGTGCTGCAGGAAGTTCCGGGTACTGCGTCGGTCTATTCAGAGCGTGTCGCGGGTGGGCGTTATATCAAGGTGGATATACAGCGTGCTCGCGCGGCGCGCTACGGGCTCAATATCGCCGACATACAGCAGGTGGTGTCCACCGCGGTGGGCGGTATGAACGTCACCCAGACCATCGAAGGGCAGGAGCGCTATCCGGTCAACCTGCGCTACCCGCAGGAATACCGTGACTCGCCCGAACAGCTGGCGCTGCTGCCCATCGTCACTCCGGGAGGGCAGCATATCGCCCTGGGCGATGTCGCTCGTGTCTACGTTGAGGACGGGCCGCCCGCAATCAAGAGCGAGAACGCGCGGCTGAATGGCTGGACGCTTGTGGACATCGAGGGCGTGGACGTGGGTAGCTATGTGAGTGAGGCGCAAACCCTCGTCGCCGATCGCGTTGCACTGCCGCCCGGCTACTCGCTGACGTGGTCCGGGCAGTACGAATACATGTTGCGCGCCAAGGAAAAGCTCAGCTTCGTGTTGCCCCTGACCCTGGCCATCATCGTGGTGCTGCTGTACCTCAATTTCCGCAGTGTGGCAGAAGTGGCGATCATACTGGGTACGCTGCCGCTGGCTACGGTGGGCAGTGTCTGGCTGATGTACCTGCTGGGTTATAACTACTCGGTGGCGGTCGGGGTTGGTTTTATCGCGCTGGCGGGTGTGGCCGTGGAGATCGGTGTCATTATGCTGGTCTACCTTGACCTGGCCTGGCGTCGCTTGCTGGAAGACACGGCCGGGCAGCCAACCGCCGCGCAGCTCAACGCGGCTGTACTCAGTGGCGCCGGGCGCCGTATACGCCCGGTGATGATGACCTCGGCGACAATTATTCTCGGTCTGCTGCCGATCATGTTCGGCAGCGGAACGGGCACCGAGGTCATGCAGCGCATCGCGGCGCCACTGGTGGGCGGCATGGCCAGCGCCGTGTTGCTCACCCTGCTGGTACTGCCGACTGTGTATTTACTCTGGCGTCGATGGGGTTTGCGCCATGGCTCAGGCGAGCTGCCACGCGGTTGACGCGCACAGCGTCTACACTTTTCGTGAGAGGAGACGAGAAAGGAGGTAAACCATGAGCAAGCAAGCGACTCTGTACCGGATGGAGACGGCCGATCATCTCTGTCCCTTTGGGCTTAAATCCCGCGATTTGCTCAGGCGCCAGGGCTATGACCTGAATGACCGGGTGCTCGGCTCGCGGGAGGAAGCCGACGCTTTCAAGCGGGAGCACGGTGTGGAAACGACGCCGCAGGTGTTTATTGCTGGCGAGCGCATTGGTGGCTACGAGGCACTGCGGGCGCATCTGGGCCTGGAGCAGGAGGGCGATTCAGGCACAACGTACAAACCGGTTATCGCGATTTTCGGTGCCTGCGCACTCGCCGCCCTGGCGTTGGTGTGGGGGCGCAGCGGCGCCCTGGATTGGTCGGCATTGCTGGCGACCTTCATCGGCCTCAGCATGGTGGTGCTCGCGATACAGAAACTGCAGGATCTCACGGCCTTTTCCAATCAATTCGTCACCTACGACCTGCTGTCCATGCGCTATGTGCCTTATGCCTATGTATACCCGTTCGCGGAGGCCTATGCAGGGTTCGGCATGCTCGCGGGCGTGCTGCCCTGGGCCTTTGCGCCAGTTTCCCTGTTCATCGGCACGGTGGGTGCGGTTTCCGTGTTCAAGGCGGTCTACATCGAGAAGCGGGAGCTGAAGTGTGCCTGCGTCGGTGGTGACAGCCAGGTGCCGTTGGGGTTTGTTTCCCTCACGGAGAATGTGTTCATGATCTTTGCGGGGGTGTGGATGTTGGTGGGTATGTGACGGCGACAAGCCCTGCTTTTGTCGCAGGGCTTTTGTCACATGTGATGCGGGCGGTCAGTGATTGCCCAAGAGGAAAAACGGGACTCAGGGGCGCATCAACTGTCCGCCATCGACATTGAGAATGTGACCGGTGATCCAGCTGGCCTCGTCAGACAGCAAAAACAGAGCAGCATCCGCCATGTCGCTGGGCTGCCCAAGCCGCTTGATAGGCATGGCCTGTAACATTTGCTGGGCGTAGTCCCCGGCAGTTTTTTGCAGTGCACCGGTGTCAGTGGGGCCCGGTGCAATCGCATTGATGCGTATGTTCCGTGGCCCCAGCTCGTGTGCCAGCGACTGGGTAATGCCGTTAAGCGTCAATTTTGCTACGCCATAGAAACCCATTCCCATCCAGGCCGCCGTCGAAGACTGATTGACAATGGCGCCGCCGCCCGCTGACGTCATGCTGTCTACAGCCGCTCGGGTCATGATCAGGGCGCCGTGTGCATTTACGCGCATGAATTTTTCAAGGTAGTCCATGTCGATCGTGAGGTAGCCCTCTATCTTCATATCCCCAAAGATGGCCGCATTGTTAATCAGGTAGTTGACCGAGCCGAAAGCCTTTTCCGCTGCCGCCACGCAATCGCAGGCAGATTGTTCATCGCTGACATCGGTTTTGACGAATAGCGCACGTCCGCCGGTTGCTTCGATTTCACGGGCCACACGCTGACCGCCCGACTCGCTCAACTCAGCGATAACCACGTTCATGCCTCGGTCAGCACTCGCTTTCGCGTAAGCCTCCCCGATGCCGCCCCCTGCGCCAGTGACAATGATCGTCTTACCTGCAAAATCCATCGAGTTCACCATAATCCTTAAGTTGTGACCGCATGACCTTCTGGTCAGCCCTGCGATAGTTGTTTGTGAATGGGCTGATTGGGTCGAACCTCCAGCAGATCAACTGCAACACCGGGTGGGTACCCAAGCACATGCGCAACGGCAGCCGCGACGTGTGTCGACTCCATGCCGGTATCCATCTCGGGGCCGGTTTTCAGCCATGCCTCAAAGCCTGTTTTCAGCGTCTCTGCATCCCAGCCCTCTGAAAAACTGGTCGAGGCAGCGCCGGGGCGCAGGCAGGTCACGCCGATACCGTAGGCCTGCACTTCTTCGCGCAGGTCACGCGTAAAGCGTTCCACCGCAGCCTTGGTCGATGCATAGATCGACAAGTGGGACATCTCGTCGTAGTGCCAGGCACTGGCGGAAGATATATTCACAATGCGCGGATTGCTGCTGTTCTGTCGCAACAAAGGTATAGCGGCCTGGCAGCAAAAGACGGTGCCGAGAAAGTTGGTGTTGACCTGCATTCGGACCTCATCCTCCAGCAGTGCTTCGACGGCGCCCGGGCGCGCCACGCCGGCGTTATTGACCAGGCCATCAAGCGTGGTGAGCTGAGCAAAAGCCGCACGTACTTCTACCGCATTGGAAATGTCACAAACCACGGTATGTGCGTGGTCGCGGCCGATTTTCTCGCGGGCTGCGTCGAGTGCATCTCCACGCCGTCCCAATAGCGTGACGGTGGCGCCCTCAGTCACCAGCTTTTGGGCTATGGCGAAGCCGAAGCCGCTGGCGCCGCCAGTGATCGCGTAGTGAAGCCCTGCAACGCCCGGGTTCACACGCCCACCGCTATCGTCTTGGTTTCCAGGTATTCCTCAAAGCCTTCGCGGCCCATCTCGCGACCAAGTCCACTCTGCTTGTAGCCACCAAATGGTGCGTCCGCGCCATAGAAGTTACCGCCGTTGACGTTTACAGTGCCGCTGCGCAGGCGGCGGGCTACACGCATTGCCCTTGTCAGGTCTGTAGACCAGACACCGGCAGAGAGGCCGTAGTCGGAATCGTTGGCAATATGAATCGCTTCCTCCTCAGTATCATAGGCAATGACGGCCAGCACAGGCCCGAAGATCTCTTCCCGCGCAATTACCATCTCGTTGGTGACGTCCATAAAGACGGTGGGCTCGACGTAGTAACCGGTGGCCAGGTGTGTCGGTACCCCTCCGCCCAGAAGAAGTCGAGCGCCCTCTGTCTTTCCCTGCTCAATATATGCCAGTACCCGATCGCGCTGACGCGCATTGATCAGCGGCCCCATAATCTGGGTCTCTGACGCCGGGTCACCATACTCAATGAGGCCGAAGTAGGTTTTCAGCAGAGCTTCCACTTCAGTCTGGCGCGCCCGGGGTATCAATAGTCTGGTGTGAATCGCGCAGCCCTGGCCGGCATGAAAGCACACACTCAACGCCGAGAGCAGACTCTGGCTCAGATCGGCGTCATCGAGAATGATGTTTGCCGATTTCCCGCCGAGTTCGAGGAAGACCTTTTTTACCGTCTGCGCCGCGATCGCCATGATACTTTTGCCCACCTGCGTGGACCCGGTGAAGGAGACCATATCGACCCTCGGGTCGCTGACGAGCTGCTCGCCGACTTCGCGTGGATCCAGGGCGGTGATGACATTAAACACGCCGGCGGGAATGTCTGTCTCTTCTTTAACGATCCGACCCAAAAGGGTTGCCGACCACGGTGTGTCCGGAGCCGCCTTCAGCACGACCGTACACCCTGCAGCCAGTGCGGGTATGCACTTGGCGAGATTGATCTGTAGGGGCACGTTCCAGGGAGTAATACACGCCACCACGCCGATAGGTTCTTTTTCGACCAGACGCTGGCTTTTTACGCCCAGGATATCTGCAACACCGATATCACGGCTCCACTGATAATCCGGCAGGGCATGCAGCGTGTAGTCGATGAATCCAATGGGTATTTCGCACTGGGGTCCGCTACTGCCGCAAATACCGAGAGGCGCGCCGGTTTCTGCGGCGATCTGTGTTTTGAAATCTGCCTGATGCTTGACCAGGCCTTCCTTCAGTTGCTGCAGGCAGCGCAGGCGAAGCGCGTGATCCGTGGACCAGGGGCTGTTATCAAAGGCCCTGCGCGCGGACGCTATTGCCCGCTCCATATCCTCGCCACCGGCATCAGCTACTCGGCCTATCTCCTCTTCAGTCACCGGGCTGATGTTGGGGTAGTCCCGGCCCGAAACGGCCGCCGTCAGCTCGCCGTCAATAAATAGACGGGATTCTGGATTCATGCAGGTTCTCCTAGGCTTTGTTCATGAACAGGTCGTGGACCACTTGGCGCAGGCGTCGTGTAGAGGGGAGGTCTACTTCCAGGTCTTGTGCGGACTTCAGTGCACAGTCGAGATCCTTCTCCGCGAGCATGCCGAAGGCGCTGAAGGGGTTTTCCATGCGACTGTCGGGAGCGTGGGCGGTGGCAGCATTGCGGTTCTCCACAAAGCGATACATTGATTCATTGACCACGCCATTGGACTGGCCTACCTCGCGAAGTGCCTGTATAGATAATCCTCCCGCTTCAGCCAGTTTGCAGGCCTCCGACATCGCCATGAACTCCGCGTAGGTCATCAGGTTATTGCAGAGCTTGAGCAGCATGCCGGCACCGAGAGCACCCGCGTGCACAATGTTCTCCGCAGAGGTGGTAAAGACCGGTCTGGCACGATTGAGGTTTTCTATGCTGCCACCGACCATGTAGCAGAGCGTGCCCGCTGCCGCGCCCTGCTGCCCACCGGTAATGGCGGCATCAATAAGTTGCAGGTCTGCCCGGCTGGCATCATCGCCCCATCGGTTCAGGGCAGCGAAAGTTACGGTGCTGTGAATGGCGATCAAGGTGCCTGTTGCTGCATTGTTGAAGAGACCTTGCTCGCCGTAAAGCAGGGCTTCGACCTGCGTTTCATCGCGTACGCAAATGCCGATGTGTTGACAGCGGGCTGCGAGCTCGGCGGGGGATGCGCTGCTCACAGCGCCAAGCCTTGCCAAGTCCAGGGACGCCGCTTCGTTGACATCGTAGACATGAGTTTGCCATGGGCCTTGCAGTAAACGTGTGGCTGATGGCTTGCCGATGTTGCCCAGGCCTATGTAGCCCACGTCGGAGACTGGTGGCATTGTATTGTTATCCTTTTGGCTGTAACCAGCGCCGGGACGCTGGTAGTCCGGGTGTGCTTTTTTCTCGCGCTGGCGGTAGCGAAATACCCTGATGCCGCATGCGCTTGGCAATATAGTCAATTCAGTTTGACGAATAGTCAACCATAATTTACTTTAGTGTCGATGTCACGGTGTTGCGTTCTTCACAGCAAAGGATATACCGATGAAATTTTGGCAATGTCTGGCGATGCTCGATATGCAGGAGCTGCCAGTTCTGGCTCGACATGCAGAGGATCTTGGCTTTGAGGGCATCAGTCTCAGTGAGCATATGATCACTTTTTCGGAGCAATACGACAGCTACGATTACAGCGACAACAACAGCATTCGCTGGTACCCGGACACTCACTGGCCCGACCCCTGGGTGCAGATCGCCGCACTCTCGCAGGTGACTACCAGGCTGAAGTTTCTAACCAGTGTGTATGTGTTGCCACTACATGATCCGTTCAGCGTGGCAAAGTCAGTGTCCACGGCCGCCAATCTCTGTGAAGGGCGGCTCATTCTTGGGGTGGGGATCGGTTGGCAAAAGAGTGAGTTTGAGCTCGTGGGCCAGGATTTTCATAATCGGGGAAAGCGATGCGATGAAATGTTGGAAGTGATGCAGAAGCTGTGGAGTGGTAAAGCGGTGAGTCATGAAGGCACACACTACCGATTTCCGGAGCTTCAGATGTCCCCCGGTCTTTATTACCGGCTGCCTATATACGTGGGTGGCTTCGCAGAGGCGGCACTGCGCCGTGCCTCCAGGCAGAACGGCTGGATTGGCGGTCAGCATGGTATGGAAGAGCTGGAGCAACTGGTTCCCGCACTGCTGGCGCACCGCCAGGCCTCAGGGTTATCCGTCGCTGGCTTCGATCTATGTGTCGGTCTGTACGACCAAAGTGAAAGTAACATCAAGCGCTGCAAAGAGTTGGGTGTAACCGGGGTCTATCGCCATGCGTTCTGTGATGAAAACGGGATGGCGAGCCGCATGAGCCTGGATGACAAGTTGCGCGACATGGAAAGGTTTGCCCAGCTGCATCTCTCCTAAGGCGGCGAGGGTCGTTTGCTCAGATGCTCAGTCACGTGTTTTCTAGTCTGAATCAAACTGTCAATTACTGTTGACTCATCGTCAACAACTATTTACATTCGGCCTATGTCTTCCGTTCACCCTATTGCATCGGGCATCGATCCCGTCTGGCGCCGGTACCGCGATAATTTTCCGCGGCATGTGTTGGGCGTCACGCGATATCTCGAGTCAGGAGTGATGGAGCAACTAGCAGGGGTGCATGGTTTTGGCAATCTACGTCTCTACTATGAACCGTACATCACCCTCGCGGCAGATGATGGTGTCCGGCTCACCGAGCTCGCTGAAGCCCTGAATATCTCGCGCCAGGCGGCCAATCAGGCCGCCAACCAGATTGAAGCGGCGGGATACGTACTGCGTGTGCCCGATCCACAGGACGGCCGAGCCAAGCGGATCATCCTGACAAAAAATGGCCGCAGACTACGTACATGTGGGTTGCGGGTAGCGGCGACACTGCAGCGTGAATGTGGACAAATTGTCGGACAGGAAGCGCTGCGGCAGATTGTCACCACGCTTGCCGAGCTCTGCGCAGCGACGGGAACGCCTGCTGCGAGAATCTCCGGGCCGGCCATGGAGGAGGCACCTCTCATTGCCTTGCTTCCGCGTCTTGCCAACTTTATCAGTCTGCGCCTTATGGCTTCGAATATCCGGCGTGGACACGATGGCTTGAAAATGTCCTACGGACAAGTGCTGACGCTGATAGGCCCTGAAGGCGGCCGCATTCTGAGAATAGCCGCTCTGCAGGACGTCAGCAAACAAGCTGTCAGCGCGATGGTCAGTGAGTTGGAGCAGCTTGGTTATATCTATCGGGATCGCGACCCAGAGGACGCTCGCCAGGTATTGCTGCGCTTCACTGGCTTGGGTCGAAAGCTCATCGAAGATTCCGTGGAAGGGATGGATGAACTTGAAATGGAGCTCGGTTCGATTGTTGGTCAGGCTGCGTTGGAGCAGCTGCGAAGTCGTATCGAAGACCTATATAAAGCCTTGCAGCCGGACGTGGCGGTTTTTACTGATGCGCCGCTGAATGTGACGCAATTGGCGCGAGAGCTTAAAGGCAAGCTATCGCCAGAAGCCCGTTTACACCTGGCGAATTTACTGCTGGAACAATAGAAACATGGAGTAAGGCATGTCGGAAGTGATTGCCAGCTTGGCCCTACATTACCACTGGGAAGCGGCACTGCTGGTGCTGGCAGGGGTGATCCTGGCAACGAAGGTAGGGCATATACTGGCGTTCCGCAGTCCCGCTCTGCAACGGATGCGTGATATTAACAAAGAGGAAGACACCAAAAAAATCGCCAAGCCAAAGTATCCACCTGTAATGCGTGCCAGTCGCAACGTCGGGCTCTTGACTAACGTCGTGTTCCTCGTAGTGATCCTGCCGTTCTGCGTGACACTCCGTCTGGATTCGTTTTGGTGGTTACTGCTCGACAGCATCATTATTTTGATGGTTTACGATTTTTTCTACTATCTGTGTCATCGATTCTGGTTTCATGGCAACGGATGGATGCGCAAGATCCATGCTGTACATCACCAGGCCAGGCATCCCACGTTTATTGATGCCTATTACGTACACCCTGTTGAGACTTTCGTTGGCGTCGCTTTGTTTCTCGGGAGCCTTGCGCTGCTCGCGGCGGTGTTGGGTCCGTTCCATGTGATTACGGTGATCATTACGTCTGTGATCTTTACCCAACTCAATATCATAAACCACACCTATGTAGACCTACCGTACAGGCCCTTTAGAACACTTAGCTGGATTACGGCGAAGCATCGTGTCCACCATGAAAATATGCATAAAGGTAACTATGCCACGATTACCCTTCTGTACGACAAGTTGTTCGGCACACTCGACTGATTAACCGCAGCAGTGGACGTGAATATAAGGAGAATGGTGCCATGAGTAGAAAATCACGTCGTGAGACCGGCTTGGAAATGATTAAAGAGGTCTATGCTGGAGATGTGGAGGTGCCAGAAAAAGGACTTGCGTTCATCGATGTGATGCTCGAGCAGCTTTTTGCCGAGCTCTGGACGCGCGAGACTTTGTCGATGCGCGACAAGCGGATCCTGCTGTTGGGGATCATCGCGGATAAAGGTGAGCCAGCGACCTTTAAAATTCAGATCAAGGCTTCGTTAAAGCGTGGGGAGATGAATGCCGAAGAGGCGCGCGAGCTACTGTTGTTCATTGCACAGTACGCAGGCTACCCGAGAGCAGCAAGCCTGATAGGTCCGATCGAGGAGGCAATTGCCGAGGCCGGTTGCGATGTCCAATAGAACGCTTTTGTATACGGAACCCGACACAGCCTCGGCCATGCCGATAGACGATGGAAGATTTTTTGCGCCTACGGGCGCGAAAGCGGTCTGTTCGGAGAATAGGCGCGAGTGAAGAGTTGGCCGCCGTGGTAATGCCGATCAGATCGGGTGCTCAGGTCAAGTGATTAAATAATAATGCTAAAAAGGGGTAATACTATGTCGGATAGAGCGGTTCACAAAGTTTCTGTACGCAAGTTGCACCTATGCTCAGCGGTTGTGGCCGCAGTTGCGGTGGTTTTGGTTGAGCCTGAGCAGGCGATGGCCCAGGGAGCTGGAAAGCTGGAAGAGGTCGTTGTTTCGGCACGAAAAATTGGCGAGAGCCTGCAGCAAACTCCAATTGCAGTGAGTGCCTATTCAGATGAGGTTTTGCGTGAAATTGGCGTGGATACGTTAGTGTCTTTGTCCACGTTCACACCGAACCTGCAGCTGCAGCGAGCTGCCGGTGGCGACAGTTCGCTTGTGGCGTGTATGCGAGGGCTCTGTCGCACCGATGACATCATTACCGAGGAGCCCATGGTCGGCACCTATGTGGATGGATTTTATATCGCGCGCATGCAAGGCGCGTTCTTCGATCTGCTGGATGTTCAGCAGATCGAGATCTTGCGCGGTCCGCAGGGTACGTTGTTTGGAAAAAATACCGCGGGCGGTGCTATTAGCATAACCACGGTTCGACCCGGAGACGACTTCGAGGGCTATGTGGTTGGAAACCTTGGCAGTGACTCGCTGTACGGTGGCAAGTTCAGCGTGAATACGCCTATCGCGGACGGTCTGGCGGCGCGAATCAGCTACGGGCAGCAGAAGCGAGACGGCCTGATTGAGAACACGGCCTTCTCGGATTTCAATGACAAGGACTATCAGACCGCGCGTATCGCTTTGGCCGCGGATGTAGGCGACCGGTTGAGCGTTGATTATACCTTTGACTGGTTTGATGCGGATCAGTCGCCAAACGGTTGGCAGCCCACACTGATTCAGTCGGGTCTGGAAGTCGTATTCCCGGGTATTTCAGAAACCAGCGATCCCGGACTTGACCGGCGTGTGGCCAGCCCAGAAGAGGTTTTTGACAAAACCACGCAGACTTTCAATGGCCTGACGCTGGCTTTTGAGGTGGGCGATCTCGGGCCGATTGATGACCTTACCATCAAGTCGCTTACAGGATATCGGAGCACGGAACTCAGCAGCTTCCGTACCATGGTTCCCTATTACTTCATTTCCGGCCCGCTCGCTCAGGACTACGATTTCTTTACCCAAGAGTTTCAATTTCTTGGAACTGCACTTGATGATCGCCTGAATATTGTTTCCGGCATCTTTGTCAGCTCTGACGAGGGCTTTTATCAGCTTCAGCAGCAGTTCGGTTCAGCGGACCCCAACACGGTTATCACACTGGAAACCGAGACGGATACATGGGCTGCATATGCGGAGCTGGCTTATCAGGTTAGTGACAGGTGGAACGCATCGCTGGGTCTTCGCTATTCCGAGGAGGAAAAGAAAGTCGATTCGTCGATTTTCTTCCCATCAACGGGTGGCACCTTGCCGGTCAGCGAGTTGGCTCCAGAGAACGAATTCGACACGGATAACCTGTCCCCGCGCGTAACGCTGAGCTACGAAGCGACTGATACCGTGATGCTCTATGCCGCCTATGCTGTGGGCTTCAAAAGCGGTGGCCTCAATGGCCGAGCGACCGCTGTTGAGAACTTCGTGGTGTATGACGATGCAGAAATTACGAGTTACGAACTGGGAGTTAAATCCGACCTGTTCGACAGCCGGTTGAGGTTGAATGTAGCGGCCTTCTACCAGGAACTCGAGGACTGGCAAGTACAGGTCAACAGTATCGACCCGGTAAACTTTACCTTCCTGACACGGATAGAAAACGCCGCCGGCGCAAACATGACCGGCGTGGAACTTGAAGCAACCTGGGTTGTAAGTGAATCTTTCCAGATCAACGGTTCCCTGGGCTGGATAGACCCGGAGTACGATAGCTACCTGAGTCAGGACTTCACTACTCTTGAGTTTATTGACGTCGCTGAAATCTATAACTTCCAGTTTACCCCGGACTGGTCCGGTAACCTTACCGCAAGATACGAGACCCAGCTTGGCGAATTCGGGGTCCTGCTCGCCCGAGTCGACTGGTCGTACGTCGATAGTCAGTATTTCCAGGTGGCGCCGTCACCACTCATCGAAGGCGACGATTACACACTCCTGGACGCCAGGCTGGAGTTGAGAGATGCCTTTGGCTCTTCTCTGACCGTCGCGCTCTGGGGTAAGAATCTTGGAGATGAAGAATACCGCACAGGTGGTTTTGACGTGCCGAACTTCGGTATCAATCCCCCCGATGGGCTGTATGCGAACAGCTGGGGCAATACCCGCACCTGGGGTGTTGACGTTCGCTATGACTTCTAAAAAGGCGGTTTGGCTATTGGGTGTTCTCGCCTCGGCAGCGGTGTCCGCTGCCGACGGTCTGCAGGAGCCCTGGAAAAATTTTACTGAGGATTTGCAGCACGTGGGAGAGCGTATGCAGGCCCGCTTGCCAGAGCGGCTACGCGATGATCCACAAGTTCAGCTGGAGGCCGGCACGCTGATACTTCAGGCGATGGCGCGAGAGGTGCTCGAGGTGCTGGGCGCTGACGAGTCACACCCTGTGTTCTTGCCATCGCTGGGTGCCGTCATGAACATCTTCCAACCGAATGCGGATACGGTCTACCTGAACGCGAACGTAGACGACCATGGCACCTACCGGCTGAGGGGGCAGAGCGGGAGTGTACGCATCATCAAAATGGCGCAGTTTCGCGCGTTGACGGATGAGGTGGCATTTGAAGAGGGACCCTCGTCCTTCCAGGCGCTTTCCTACAATGATTTCAATGACCTCAGCATCGATGATCAGGGTCGCTTCGATGTACTGCTCAGTCGTAAACGGCCACAGGGTTACAGTGGAGATTGGTGGGAGCTGCAACCGGGTACGGGGTTCCTGATGATTCGGCAGATGTCTTCGGACTGGGCGAATGAAAGAGATTGGCGAGTCGCCATAGAGCGCATGGACATCGGGGTACAACGTGACCGGCCTGGTGCTGAGGAGCTTGAGGCGCGCTTGAGCAGGCTTTCTCGGCGCATCGGCGACGTCGCACTGTCGCTCGTTACCCACGTGGAAGACATGCGAAAGGCCGGTTACCTCAACCGCTTGCGGATAATGCATACGCCCGGCTCACTGGAGGGTCAGTTTTATTATGAGGGGGCCTACGAGATCAATGCCAGTGAGGCGCTTGTTGTGGAAGCCAGGGTGCCCGAGGACTGCGTCTACTGGTCGGCGATTCTCACGAATGACATATATCAGACTATCGACTGGATGAATAACCAGAGCAGTTTGAACGATGCCCAGGCACACGTAGATACGGACGGGGTGGTGCGTTTCGTGCTGTCATTGGATGATCCCGGCGTGCATAACTGGCTGGACCCTGCGGGTCACGCTTCAGGGGCGTTTCAGGGCCGCTGGACTGGCTGCAGCAGTACACTGATTCCAGGAGTGACGAAGGTGGCGCTCGCCGATCTCGACGACTTCTTGCCGGCTGATACGGTGCGCGTTACCCCAGCTGAGCGGGAGACCGCTATTCGTGAGCGCCGTATGCATTTCCAGATGCGTCCTTTGTGGTAAGGGAATGCGCGCGTTCCCGTAAGGCGGGCCCATGAGGTCGCAGCGGGAATGGTTACCCTGAGAATGCTGATTGGACTGGCTGCAGTCAGCGGTTGATGTTGGTGACGCTGTGATGTGTGCCTCTGATCCGGTCTGGCCAGAAAGCTTTGGGAGTAGCGCATTATGGTAGTGCGTAAAGAACAGTCCTTCTGTCGTCTTTGCATGGGTCACTGCGGGGTCAGGGTTTCGGTCGATGAGGACGAGCGGGTGGTAGGCGTAGACGCGGATCGCGATGACCCGTTTACACTGGGCTACGCCTGCTTCAAGGGCTTGCAGTCAGGTGCGGCACACAATAGCCCCGACCGGATTGTGCGCCCGCTCAAAAGACAGCCCGATGGTAGCTTTGAGCCTATCGGTATTGAGCAGGCGTTAGACGAAATTGCTGAAAAGTTGCAGCCTGTTCTGAAACACCACGGCCCTGCTGCAATCGGTGGCTACAAGGGTGGCGGGGCGTTCTTCACCTCATCTTCCCTGATGATGTTGAACGATTGGCTGCGGGCGCTGGGGTCTCCCAAAGCCTTTTCGACCGTCACGATCGACCAGTCCGCGAAGTACGTTACGGCGGGGCGGCTGGGGGTATGGCCTGCCGGCAGGGATCCGTTCCACAGGGGTGAGGTGTTCTTGATAGTGGGCGGAAATCCACTGGTTTCCATTTCCACCGTCGGGTTCGATACCCGCAATCCGGCAAAGCGCCTTAAACAGGCGCAGCAGCGGGGGATGAAACTGATCGTTATCGATCCGCGGCGTACAGAAACCGCTCGCAACGCCGATGTCTTCCTGCAGCCGAGGCCGGGTGAGGACGCGATGCTACTGGCTGGCATGCTGAGGTTGATTCTGGAGAACAACTGGCATGATCAGGCCTTCTGCACTCGCTATGTGGCTGATCTGGACGCACTGCGAGCCAGCCTGCAGCCGTTTACGCTCGACCATGTGGCCCGCCGAGCTGGCGTTCCTGCTCAGCAGATCGTGGAGGCAACTGAACTGTTTGCGCTGCAGAGCAACCGTGGTGCGGCTACCAGCGCGACCGGGCCAGATATGTCACCTCATTCCAACTTGGCTGAACACCTGGTAGAGCTGTTGAACGTGGTCTGTGGGCGCTTCATCCGTGAAGGCGAAGAAGTCCCCAATCCTGGCGCAGTTTTACCACGCTGGCCGCGCAAGGCGGAAGTGATCCCTGCGCAGCGGTGGTGGGACGAGGGCTATCACAGCCGTTTCGGGTTTGGGCTACTGGATGGCGAACTACCTACCGGGTCCCTGCTGGACGAAATACTGGAACCGGGCGCCGACCGCTTGCGGGCGCTGCTGGTACATGGCGGTAATCCGGCTCTTGCCATGCCCGATCACCGTCGTACGGTGGAAGCGCTGGGCAGTCTCGACCTTCTGGTTTGTATCGACCATCGCATGACTGCCACCGCGGAGCTTTCACATTACATACTGCCGCCGACCCTGCAGTACGAAAGGTCGGATCTGCCCATGTTCATTTATGAGGCGCTGCTGTTTCCCGAGCCTTTTACACGCTACACCCCAGCCGTGGCGAGACCTCCACAGGGCTCGGAAGTGTGCGATGACTGGTATTATTTCTGGGGACTTGCGCAACGACTCAACCTGGAACTTTGTTATTGGGGGCAGCCGCTGGATATGACCACGCCACCTACCACCGATGAGTTGCTGCAGATTGCGGCGCAACATTGCCCGCTTTCACTGGAGGAGATTGCTGCGCATCCGCATGGCCTTGTGCTGGACGGCCCGGCGGTGCTCGTAGAGCCAGCAGATTCTTTGGAAGACGGCGGCTTTACAACAATGCCGGAGGATGTGGCGAAGGAACTCTCGGTCATGCTCGCTGATGAGAATGACGATGCGTTCCCTTACCGTCTGGCAGCACGTCGTGAACGTGACGCACTCAATTCAGCCTGCAAGGACCTGCCCGCCATAAAGAAGCGTCTGCCCTTCAATCCCGCCTACATGAACCCGGCTGACATGGCGCGGGAACGCATACAAGACGATGACCGGGTCGTTATCGAGTCGCGCCATGGCGCGCTGGAGGCTCTGGCCAGGGCGGATCCGGATTTGCGGAGCGGCGTGGTCTCGATCACCCATGGCTTTGGAGGCCTGCCGGGGGGGCGGCAAGAAGGTGCTTGTGCGGGGGTCTCCACCAATCTGTTGACCAGCAGCGTGCATGATCGTCAGACCATAAATGCCATGCCGCGTTTGAGTGGGATTCCAGTCAGTGTGCGCAAGGGGGGCTGATCCGCGTGCGCCCGCGGGTCTATTCGAACCAACACCACAGTTCACTGTGTTAACCAGTTCAGGAGTTCAGCATGAGCCAACAACTACCACCGGGAAAAATTCGTTCATTTGAGTCTGTTGATGACTTTTTCGCCAGCACTGATGTTCTGGTCTGTGGATATGGTGGTGCGGGCGCTTCAGCGGCACTGGAGGCCGCATCTCATGGCGCGCGCGTGCTGGTGGTAGAGCGCGCCAGTGCAGGCGGGGGCTCGACCGCCATGTCCAGCTGCGAAATGTATCTCGGTGGCAGTGGTGGCACCGCACTGCAAAAAGCGCTCGGTTTGGAAGACAGCACTGAAAACATGATTGCCTATCTTACCGAGGCGCTTGGTGAGTACGGTGATGCGGAAAAAATTCGTATTTATGCCGAGGGCGCAGCCGCTCACTTTGACTGGGCAGAGTCGCTGGGTGTCAGCTACAAGCGTGCTGCGTTTCTGGAGCGCACCGTGGTACCACTGACCGACGAATCATTACTCTACACGGGGAACGAAAAAGCGCACCCTTTCAACAAGGTGGCGACCCCGATACCCCGTGGTCACGTGCCGTCCAAGGAAGGCGATGAGGGTGGCAAGATTTTTATGGATGCCCTGATGCAGCATGTTGTAGACGCAGGTGTGGATATTCTGCACGACACCCGGGTTACAGCGTTGCTCACCGACAAGCAGGGGCGTGTACGCGGTGCCATGGTCCGACATGAGAACCGTGACGTGGCAATTCGGGCAGAGCGGGCAGTCATCCTGACCACGGGCGGCTTTGTGATGAACGAAGCAATGACCAGGCGCTACATGCCGGAAGTACATTCCTACGCTGTGCCCTACGGTAACACCTACGATATGGGCGACGGGATTGTTCTGGGTATGGCCGCGGGGGGCATCACCATCAACATGGAGCAGGCATTCCTGTCGTTTCCTCTGTACCCGCCCGCAAAGCTTACCTACGGGATACTCCTGAATGAGTTGGGCCAGCGCTACATCAATGAAGATACCTACCTCGCTCGACTCGCCTGGTACTCCTGCCAGCAGCCCCGGAAGCGTTTCTACTTGCTGGTACAGAACGAGGATTTCGAGCCCTCCGACTACCTTGAGCGGCCACGGCTGGTGGCGACTGGCAATACGATTGCAGAGCTCGCGGCTGAGGCACCATTCCCTGAAGGTGCGCTCGAGCAAACGGTCAATTATTTCAATTCGCATGCGGCAACGGGGAAAGACCCCTTGCTGCACAAGACGGCGGAGTGGCTGAAGCCGCTCACGGAAGGTCCTTTCGCGCTGGTGGAATACTCCGCCGAGGAAATGCGGGCGGTCATCATGCCCGGCACCGCGGGCCCGCTCATGTTCACGCTGGGCGGCCTGCAGACGCGTCCATCGGGTGAAGTGCTGAACATTGACGGTGAAGCGATTCCCGGCTTGTTTGCCGCTGGCCGCGCGAGTGCTGGCCTGCCGCGGACCGCTCAAGGCTATGCTAGCGGTATGTCGGTGGGCGACGCCACATTCTTCGGTCGTCTGGCTGGCCGCAGCGCAGCCTCGGCACGTTGTGAATAATCACCTGGTTGACGGTGGTGGCTCTACCTGTGTCCGCATCGCAAGGGTGGGCAGCATTGGCGTTTGGCGTAGTTTTTTGAACCGAGGCGCTCGGGCATCGCTATTGTGCTGGGTCACGGGTGGCTTCGCGACAAGAGGCCTTTATGCTGTGCGCTTATAACGATAAAGCGAAACACAGCATATGAAACAACTGCAAAGCAAGGTGGCATTCATCACGGGTGCCAGCCGTGGTGTGGGCAAGGGTCTCGCCCGGGCGTTTGCTGCCGAAGGCGCCACGGTCATCATTGCCAGCCGCAGTGTGGAGGCGGGCACGGCAACGGCGCAGGCAATCAACCGCGACTATCCACAGGGGCGGGCCGCTTTTCTGGCAACCGATGTTTCGGATCGCTTGCAACTGGAGGAGGTTCTTGAGCGTGTTGTAGAGGAGTATGGCTGTATTGACGTCCTGGTCAACAACGCCACGCCGTCAGACGGCGAGCCCACGCGCTTGGAGAACACCGACTTCGGGCGCATCGAACAACTCACCAGGGTGAACTACTACGCAGCACTGTGGGCAATGCAGAAAGTGTTTCCCGGGATGAAGGCCAAAGGCTCCGGGCGCATCATCAACCTGTGCTCGCTCAATGGTGTGAATGCGCACCGCTTCTCCGTTGGCTATAACAGTTCCAAGGAGGCGCTGCGTGCATTGACGCGCACAGCGGCGGCCGAGTGGGGGCGCTACGGCGTCACCTGCAACGCCATCTGCCCGGCCGCGGTAACAGAGCCCTGGGAAACCTATGTGGCAATGGCGCCCGAGGCGGCACAAAGCATTCTGGATATGAATCCCATGCGGCGGCTCGGCGATAGCGAAGACGATATCGGCCCACTGGCCGTATTCCTGGCCTCCGATGCCGCGCGATACATCACCGGCAACACCATTCATGCCGATGGTGGCGGGCATATCAACGGCGTGCCGTGGTTGTATGAGCTTCCGGAGTGAATGCGATGAGCGAGACTGAATCCCAATCCGCCATGTCGCAGTTCATTGCGCTGCCGGTTCTGATCCGGCTGTTGCGCCGGGGCAAGATCGATGCAGGCTATCGGTGGTATGTGCTGCGCCGACTTTTGTTCAGCCTGCTGCTGGAGCCTTTTCGCTTGTACGAGAAGTGGCGCTGGGGCAAGCGGGTCAAGGCGACAACGTTATCAGCCCCTCCGGTGTTCCTGCTGGGCATGGGGCGTAGTGGCACCACACACTTGCACTATCTGTTCTGGCAGGACCCTCAGTTCGGCTTTGTGACCAACTACCAGGCTTCTCTGCACCCCGTGGCAATGATCAGCCAGGGATGGGTCAAAGAACGTATCGCGGCGGGCATGCCGACCACGCGGCCTATGGACAACGTGGCGATCACCCTGGACGCACCACAGGAAGAAGAGCTCGCGCTGGTGAAACTCACTGAGCATGCCGCCTTTCACTTCGCAAGTTTTCCGCGCGAGCTGCCCGGAATCTATGATCGTTACGTGACCGACCTCGGCAAGCGGCCAGACGAGCTGGCGCAGTGGCAGGCGGCCTACCGGGAAGTTCTGCAGAAGGCGACGTTGCTGAACGAGGGTAAACGGCTCGTGCTTAAAACGCCCACGCACACAGGTCGGGTTGCCTTGTTACACGACATGTTTCCCGGCGCAAAGTACGTTTACATCATGCGCAACCCCTACCGTGTGTACCAGTCCATGCGCAATATGTACCGGCAGATCCTGCCAGGGCAGACCTTCCAGGACTTTACCTGGGAGGCGATTGATGACTGGATTATTCATGCCTATAAAGCGCTGCTAACGGCTTACCTTGAACAGCGTGACTTGATCCCCCGCGAAGATCTGATTGAAATTCGTTTCGAGGATCTGGATGCCCGGCCCATGGATTGCATGCGCGATATTTATCAGCAGCTGCAACTGGGTGATTTCACCCGTGTTGCGCCGCTGCTGCAGTCGTATCTCGATGGATTGGATAACTACCAGAAAAACAGCTTCGACTTACCGGACGAAGTGATTTTGCGCGTCAACGAACATTGGGGGTTCGCGTTCGAGGCCTTTGGCTACGAGAAGCTGACACCGGGGCACCCCAGTGAGTGAGCGCGCGACCGGACAACCTGACACTAACAACAAGGAGACCGCTCAATGAGCCTGAGTGAGTTCAAGAATGTACTGCAAGGCCTGTGGGCGGGAGAACGGCCGATCGAGCACGGCTTCAATGAGTTTATCGGTCACGCGGATACGGTGCGCCAGTTGCTCGAGGTTGCGCCTGATCCGGTGCGCGCCGATCTGCAGGCGTTATACGATTTGTTGGCCGAAGCCCGCGATGCCACCGGAATGGCGGTATTGGGCGTGTTCCCCAAGTTATGTGACCCGAACCTCGCAGCGATTGAAGGGCGTATTTCAGACTTTATCGCAGAGCACTGCGGCGTGCGTCTGGATGACGGGCGTTACCATGTGGGTGAATTGACCGGCGCGCCTCTATCCACAGGCTGGCCCGGGGCGGGGAGCCCGCTCACCAATAATCGTTTCCCTTACCTGCTGGATACCTCGGCATCAAACTATTTCAGTAACCGCTACTGGAACGGTGCACAAGCACCAGAGGGCTTTGTGTCCGTGCCCGAGGGCGGCCGGGTTGTATTTGCCGGGCAGTATTTGCGCTGCCGCTATTTTGCCTTCCATCCCTGTGATTTTGACACCAATACGCTGCCGACACTGGTTGACAAGGATATTGACCCTGATAGCGGTAGCTGCAATCCGTTTCGCGAGCCCGTGAGCGAGGGCAGTGAGCAGTGTTTTACGGTGACGATGGTGTTTGAGCCGCGGCCGGTACAGCCTGCCCCCAATACCATCTATGCCGGGGAAAAAGTGAACGGTGGCGCCAACCAGGCGGTATTCCTGCTCCTGCGCACGACTGATTCGGTTCTGGGCGCGAACCCACCGAACAGTACCGGCGTGCCCCTTCCCTCGGTGACCGTGCTGGATCGTGAGGGAAACGTCGTGGAGCACCATCCCAGCTGCTTTCCCTACGACCCGGAGCAAAGTTACCCGACCGAAACCACCCGTTTCGCATCACTCCCCATTCCTGATTACCGGGCGGTGGTTGCGGCCGGCAAATTCAGCGCTCGCTCCAATTGGGGCTTGCCCTACGATATTCTGGCCAGTGACGACATCCTCTACCTCAGTACACCCTACAGCACGCGGCTGGGTGAGCTGCTGGTGGTACGCGCAAAAGCCCTGCGCACGCCGGACACCCCGCGCGAGCCTGTGTTTGCCGAGGGCATCCAGATTCGGGGCTTCACCATCACCAACTACAATTTCTGGGCCGGTATCTGCAACGATGCCGTGGTAGACCGTCATCTACACCTGGATGCCGACGGCTACTACACTGTGGTGCTCTCCAGCCCCGAGAATCGACCGGCGAATGCGACCGAGGAAAATGCCATCAACTGGATGGACTGGGGCCCGTATCTGGATGGGCAGCTCACCTTCCGCATGTTGCTGCGTACCAATCCACTGCTGCTGCGTCTGAAAGCGCTGGCTCTCGGTGAAAGCGAGGACACGGAACTGCAGCCGTATCTGCCGCGCGTTGGGCATTGCAGCAGAGCGGATTTTGAGCGCGAGGGTTGGGGGGGCGCAATCGGAGAGTAGTTGCACGTCTCCGTTTGCGCCATTGCGCCGCGCAGCTTAGCTTGATACTGGCAACGGAGCCGCCTTTTGTTCGTCTCGCCGCATCAGGGGTATGCAGAGCAAGGCGATGGCCGTGAGCAGGATGAAGGCCGTTAACACTAGCTGGTAATTGCCGGTAGTATCAAACAGCAGCCCGGAGAGGATTGGCGCAAGCGAAGATGCCCCGACAGCGAACAGCGTCATTGCCCCCATTACGGTGCCGTATTGCCGCAGAGAAAATAATCGCCCGATCAAGGCGCCCCAGAATGGCATGAGTCCACCACCGCTAACGCCGACCAGGGCCGTTGCGTAGAGCAGTCCCTGGTAACTCTCGGCTTCCCGGAAAAGCACCAGTGCTCCGATATTGACCGCCAGTAGCCCCGCAAATACCGAGCGAATATCCAACATGTCGCAGAAGCGCCCGATAAGCGGGCTGCATACCATGCCTACGAGCGCGTACAGTGAAATGAGCCAGGCCGCCTGATCGCGGCTTGAGCCGATATCACTCGCGAAGAATGCGAGATTGGCGAGCACGGTAGTGAACATGGCCACCATGACGGCAATACCGAAGCCCGCCAGCCAGAAACTCCGGTCTGCCAATATGACTGCCAGCCGGGTGGGTGGAGCTGCCGGGGCATCGCCTGAGGTTGATTCCGGAGCGAGCGGCGCGTCACCATCCGGCCCGAGGTTGGCAATGGCAGGGTGATCAATGATTGTGCGCCATGACAAGAGCGGGATGACGATTGCAATCACCAGCCCGATAACACGCACGGCAACCCGCCAGTCATAGGCGTCAATGACCAGAGTGATCAACGGTGGAATCAGAAAGCCCCCTACCTGGGTGCCCAGTGCTGCAATGCCTATGGCCAATCCGCGGTGGCGGACAAACCACCGCGAGAGCAGCAGGGGGGCAAACAGCATACTGAGGCTGATAGTGCCCGCCGCGATGAGAACCGCATAGCTCGCGATAAAGCCCCAGACGTTGGGCGTGAACGACATGACAACGAAGCCTGCGCCCATGACGGCCGCGCTGGCGCTGACATTGAAGCGGATGGAGTGTCGATCAAGCCAGTCGCCCATCTTGGGCGCAATCAAGCTGGTGGTAATCGCACTGCCGGTCAGCCCCAGCATGACCAGGGCTCGGCCGGA
This sequence comes from Haliea alexandrii, assembly GCF_003719295.1. GTDB lineage: Bacteria > Pseudomonadota > Gammaproteobacteria > Pseudomonadales > Halieaceae > Haliea > Haliea alexandrii. Next base: position 95,626 of record NZ_RFLW01000005.1, on the reverse strand, counting down.
TGAAAACTCCTGTTCTATCTCGCCGGCGAGAATGCTGTAGAAGTATATGGTGACGCCCGCGGCCATTGACTGTATCAGCAGGCAAATCAGCACCAGCCACCAGCCGTAGAAGATCCTGGCCTGTTTTCTGTTGTCCATCGTTCTTGTTCCCGCCTTGAGAGCGTTTAGTATGTCATGCGAATGCTGCGCCGCAAATTACTATGCCGTCGGTCGCAAGGGCCATTGTTTTCGGCTTTAATGAGGTGTTTCAGGCTGCCGATCACAGGGAGTGAGATAAGGGTGCCCAATCTGGAAATGCCACTTCAATGAAGCATTACGACCTGATCGTCCTCGGCACCGGCGGTGTCGGCAGCGCCGCGCTTTATCACGCCGCCCGGCGCGGGCTGCGCTGCCTGGGGCTTGACCGCTTCCCGCCCGCCCATGACCGGGGCAGCTCGCACGGCGAGTCGCGGCTGATACGCCTGTCCTATTTTGAGCACGCCGATTATGTGCCGTTGCTGCAGCGCAGCTACGCACTCTGGGGCCAGCTCGAACCCACCTTGCTGCACCGTAGCGGTGTGGCGTATTTTGGTCCCGCCGATAGCGAGATTATCGAGGGCGTGCTGACGTCTGCGCGCCAGCACCAGTTGGCCGTGGAGGTGCTGCCCGGTAACGCGATGCCCCAGTTCACTCCACCGGATGGTTTTACCGCGCTATACGAGGCTGATGCCGGTTGGTTGCCGGTTGAACGCTGTGTGCTGGCACACCTGGAGCAGGCGGCGGCGGCCGGGGCAGAGCACCGCTGGGGTGAGTCCGTGGTTGATTGGCAAGCGACGGACAGCAGCGTGAGCGTGACCACCAACCTTGGCCGTTACGGCGCCGATGCGCTGGTCGTTGCCGGAGGGGCATGGAGTTCGCGATTACTGCACACACTTGCGCTGCCGCTCACCGTCCAACGCAAGCATATGCACTGGTTTCCCTGCGACGACCCGCGTTATCAGAGCGGGTTCTTTTTTGACCTTCCGCACGGCCAGTTTTATGGCTTTCCGGCAATGGATGGGCGTTTGAAGGTGGCAGAGCACAGTGGCGGAGAGGTGGTGAGCGACCCGCTCGCCGCGAGCACAGCGCCAGACTCTGTGGACAGCCAGCGCATAGAAGCTTTCGTGCGTCAGCATCTACCTGGAGTAGGGGGGGAGCGTCTGGGGCATCAAACCTGTTTTTACACGCGCACACCGGACGACCACTTCATTGTTGACCGTTACCCCGGGAGCAACAACGTTGCGTTTGCTGCCGGATTGTCCGGGCATGGCTTCAAATTTTCCCCGGCTCTGGGGGAGGCGCTCGTCGATTTGGCTACCGGGCGCAGCCTGGCTGTCGACTGCGCATTCCTGGGCCTGTCGCGCTTCAAGCCTCAAGCTTGAGTATGAAACCCTGTTCGATATTGATTCACTGGTTGAAGTTTCAGGGCGAAGAGGCGGCACACGAAATTCAGGGCGACGCCTAGAGTGCCAGTGTCAAGGACGCTTGGCCGCGCTGGCATGATCCTCAGTCTCGGTAGAGCACGTCGGTGATCGCTATGCGTGTTGTCAGCCAGGTATCCTCCTCGGCCCGAAGATGTGCTTGCTCGATGGTGCTCTGGCCACTGACCACGCTGCCGAAAGCCGCAAATCCTTGTCCATCACCGTGCCGGTTGCCGCCAAAATCCAGCGCGGGTTCGCGCTCCAGACAAACAAAAAAACTGCCGTACACCTCACCCGGATCAAAACGAGCTGCGGAGACTGTCCAGCGTTCATGTCGCAGGGTGGTGAGGGCCGTGTGCTCATGCTGGATACGAGTCCGTTGCGCATCCATCCCTGCCGGCATGCCAACCTGTACCACGTCAATCGGGTTTTTTTCAATGCCACCGTGTTTGCGTGTAGACACGATGCGGAAAATGCTGCCGTTCTGGAAGGCCCCGCTGCGGGCAAGCGATGCAAAATAGCCACAGGTCACCGGGGCCTCGTCTGGCCGCAGCAGCACGCTGAAGTGACCAAGTTCTGTTACCACATCCAGAAATGCCATGGGATTTCCCGCTATTCTACGGGTAGCAGGACTGGGGTCCCTACCCAGAGAATTGTTGCCGTACCTTTGCTTTTGTTGACGATGTTGTGACCGAGCTGGGTGTTCATGTGGACACAATCTCCCGCCTGAAGACTGAACACCTTGTCGTCGATCATTTGCTCCACTCTGCCCTTGATGATGTAGAAGATATCCTCTCCTTCATCCCGATGCACCGTGGGCAGCTCAACGCCGGGAGGGATATCCATGAGCAGCGCGCTCATGCGCTGATTGGGTACGGAAGCGTTCAACACCCGATAGGTAATCGGCGAATCAATGTTCAGGTACCGCGGGTCGTTGGCCTTGCTGACCAGTTCGGCAGGCACCGGCGGTGAGATGAAGTAGTGAATGTCGGTGCCCAGAGCGCGCGCAATATTGATCAAGGAAACGATTGACGGAGTTGCCTTGCCGCGCTCAGCCTGCGACAGAAATGCGGCAGACAGATCAGCCTTCTCTGCCAACTCCTGCAGTGTAAGCTTCTGCTCCAGGCGCCGCGCCTTGAGCAGACCGCCCATAGAGCGCTTGATCAATGACTTCTTTTTCTTTTCCACACCAGGCCCCTCCAACGTGATGTGGGGAGTGTACCCGACGAAAACATATTGTCAAAAAATATTGACATACTTAAAATTTTAACTCATTTTTGGTTGCTGTAGCCTCGCTGCTGGAGCTTGCTGGCCACTGTGCCAACCGCCTGCCGTCGGCGATGCCTGTTGGGTATGGAATCTGGGGAGAGACATAGATGAAGAAAATTTCGAGCACTGGTTTAACGCACACGTTCGCCTTGCTGGCAGTACTTCCTGTGGCGCCGCTCGCGCAGGCGCAGGCCGGGACGCCGGAGGGTGCCATGGTTCTGGAGGAAGTTACGGTCACGGCGCGTCGCCGCGACGAAAGTCTGCAAGAGGCGCCCTACGCGGTGACTGCGTTCACCGCCCAGGCGCTTCAGGATGCCAATGTTCAACGCATGGAGGATTTCATCGCACTGACACCCAACGTGACGCTCGCGACATCTCAGGGAGTCGGGACCAGCTTTCTCAGTATTCGCGGTTTGACCCAGGTACGCAATGGCGAGGCCCCGGTGGCCACGATCATTGACGGGGTGTTGCAATTCAGCGGCATCCAGTTTCGCCAGGAACTGTTCGATGTCGAGAGCGTGCAGGTGGTGAAGGGCCCCCAGGGTGCAATCTACGGACGCAATGCAACCGGTGGCGCCATCATTATCAATACCCGTCGCCCCACCAATGAGACCGAGGGGTACATCAGTGCCGGCGCGGGTTCAGGTGACGAGTACTTGCTGGAGGGCTCCTACGGCGGGTCACTGATTGACGACCGGTTGTTTGCCCAGGTGTCTGCCAGGCATATTGATCGTGACGGCTACCTGACCAACATTACCCGCAATGAAGAGGCGGACCGCTTCGAGGATTCAGTGCTGCGCGGACGCCTGATCTATGAGCCCACCGCGAATCTCACTATCGACCTGCGCACAACTCTCGCGCAGCACAAGGGCAGGGGTATTGGCTTCCAGTTCCAGGGCGTGGACCTGGCGCCGGACGGAGTCACCGCGATCGGCTTCGGTACCGATACCGGCCCCATCGATGCCAACAATGTGCTGCCGGTGCGAGACAACAACGTCGACTACGGCGAACGGGATATGTATGACGTCGCGCTGAAGGTCGACTGGGCGACGGACCTGGGCACGCTGATTTCCACCACCAGCTTTACCGATCTGGAGGAGTGGTCGGATTCCGACCAGTTCCCCTACACGGCCGCCATGAGCCCGCCGGAACTGTTTGGCAATGATGGCACCCAGACCGGGTTTTTCGACATCGAGGCCTGGAGTCAGGAGCTCCGTTTCCGCTCGCCAGACGAGCAGCCTGTGCGCTGGGAAGTCGGTGTCTATTACCTGGAATGGGACCGGTTTGTGTCCCTGTCCACCGGGGTCGATACGGGCGCCGGAATCATTCGTCTGGAGCGCGAGCCGACGACTGACCCGCGCAATCCCTCGACGTCTTTCCTCGCTGATGACAATAGCAACACCGCCATGGCTGTGTTTGGTCAAACCAGTGTGGATATAGGCACCGATTTCGAACTGTCGCTGGCGCTGCGTTACGACGAAGAGGAGCGGGTGCAGGACGTATCGCCATTGCAGTTCCCCGCCGGCGTGCCTGGAGCGCGCAACAAGGAAACCTTCGACATGGTGCAGCCGAAGGTTACCCTGCGCTATCAGCCATCCGATGAACACAACTGGTACGCCACCTGGGGGCGCGGATTCCGCAGCGGCCAGTTTAACCAGAACGGCATCTCCGATGTGGCGGCCTCTGTCGGGCTGGCTGGTCTTAGTGACGTGGTCGATCAGGAGGAGTCGGAGTCCTTTGAGGTGGGCTACAAAGGGCTGTACTTCAACGATCGCCTGCGCCTGATTGGCGCCGGCTTTGCCACCAAGGTTGAGGGGCAGCAATTCTTCTCCTTCATCGGTGCGGTCAGCGCCCAGATTCTTACCAACATTGATGAAGTCCAGCTCTACGGCGGAGAGCTTGAGTTGAACCTGAGAGCGACCGAGAATCTCGACCTCTACGCGTCCGTGGGCTACACAGACAGCGAGATCAAGGAATATGTGGTAGACCCGACGGCGGAAGGGAACGACGCACCTTATGTTGCGGATACGACCTTCAACCTGGGTGGCCAGTATGAAGTACCGCTGAATTTTGCCAACCTGAACCTGTTTGCCAGGGTCGATTACGAGCGCCGCGGTGAGCAGTACTGGGATGTGCAGAACTCGACGGCGCGCGATCCGCTGGATTTCCTCAGTCTGCGCATTGGTGTCACGGATGCTGATGACAAGTGGTCCGCGATCTGGCAGGTCCAGAACGCGCTGGACGAGGAATACAACTCGGAGTGGGTGGCAGGGGGGTTCTCTGCGCGAGCACCGGGCAAAATCTGGAACCTTCGACTCAGGTATAACTTCTGATTATGACCAAATATCATGTTTCTGCTGACATCGGTGGCACCTTCACCGATATAGTGATCGAGCCCTCGGATGGACCGGTCTTTGTCAACAAGGTCCCGACCACGCGGGAAAACCCCGCGCTCGGCGTGATCAATGGTATCAAGGACGTAGTGCCAGACCTCGCCGATATCGAATACTTCGTGCACGGTACGACGGTGGGGCTCAACGCCTTTCTGGAACGACGGGGTGAGCGCGTCCTGCTGGTAGCGACCGCGGGCGCGGGTGACAGTTACGTCATTGCCCGCGGCAATCGCGATGCCCTTTACGATCTGCGTTACAGCAAGCCGGCGCAGCTGGTGCCGCGCCGAGATGTGCACGAGGTGCGCGGTCGTCTGGCCTGGGATGGCAGGGAAATTGAGCCACTGAACGAGGCGGATTTTCAGCCAATTATCGACAAGGTCAAGGCGGAGAACATTCACGCGGTCGCAGTGTGCCTGTTGCACAGCTACGCCTATCCCGCTCACGAGGTGCGTGCCCGGGAGATTCTCGGCGCGGCCTTGCCTGGGGTGTCTATCTCCCTTTCCCACGATGTGGCACGGGAGTGGCGTGAGTACGAACGTGCATCCTCGGCTGTCATGAATGCCTACGTGGCCCCGGTGGTCGAGCGCTACCTGCTCAGCTTGCAGGAACAGCTTCGCGAGCGCGGCATGCGGGCGGGAGTGCATATCATGCAGTCCAGTGGCGGCGTCACCACGGCGGACACTGCGCGCGAAAAGCCGGTGTTTACGCTTCTGTCCGGTCCGGTGGGTGGCACCATTGCCGGTGCCTCGCTGGCGAAGCGTGCGAAACGCCCGAACCTGCTCTGCGTCGATATGGGCGGCACCTCCTTTGATTTGAGCCTGGTTGTCGACGGCGAGGCCAGTACCACCCTGGAAACGGAGCTGGAAGGCCTGCCCCTGCTGATGTCGATCGTGGATATTCAGACCATCGGCACAGGTGGCGGTTCGGTCGCCTGGCTGGACAATGATGCAGTGAGAGTCGGGCCGCGCAGCGCGGGCTCTGTGCCCGGCCCGGCTTGCTATGGCAATGGAGGTACGGAGCCCACTGTTACCGATGCCAACCTCTACCTCGGACGTCTGGGAGCTCGCTCCCTGCTCAGCGGCGAGATGTCACTGGATGCAGCGGCGACGGGCGCGGCAATAGAGTCGCTGGCACAGCGCGCGGGGATGCAGCCGGTACCCTTTGCCGAGGGTATTCTGGCAATTTCCAACGCCGCCATGGCTGATGCGATGCGTACCATTACCGTTAGCGAGGGCGTGGACCCGCGTGACTTCACCCTGGTCGCCTTTGGTGGTGCGGGACCAATGGCGGCGGTGTTTCTGGCCGAGGAGCTCGACATTCGCGAAGTGCTGATCCCGCGTTTCCCGGGCACTTTCTCCGCTTGGGGCATGCTGCAAACCGATCTGCGCAGCGACCTCACCCTGAGCTTTTTCCGCCCCGCGGCGAGCGTCGTGCCGGAAGAGCTCGAAGGCCTGTTCGCCGACTTGGCCGAGGAGGGACGGGACGCCGTGATGCAAGAGGGAATCTCTGCTGATTGTATCTCCTTCCTGCGCTCTGCGGACATGCGCTACTCGGGTCAGGAATACACCATCAATATCGCCTTGCCTGACGAGCTGGATATCGCCGCACTCAGCACGCGGTTTCACGATGCCCACAAGCAGCGTCACGGCCACTCCAGTCCCGAAGCGCCGATCGAGTTTGTCAACCTGCGCCTCGCGGCGATCGGCGCGATTGCCAAGTACGATGAACATCCGCACACGGTTACCGGCGATGGCAGGGATGCTGTGATAGGCCGGCGTGAAGCCGTGTTCCGGGGAGTAACGCTGGGCACGCAGGTTTTGCGCCGCGACCGCCTGCCTGTCGGCTACCAGGCAACCGGCCCTGCCATCATTGAGGAACAAAGCGCGACGACGGTGCTGCCCGATGGCTGGCAACTGCGGGTCGACGAGGAGAGCAACCTGATACTGACTCGAGGAATCCCAGCATGAGCCAGGTAGATCCGATCACCACGGAAATTATCCGCAATGCCTTCATTGCTATCGCCAGCGACATGAATGCAACCTTGATTCGCAGTGCCTTCACTCCGGTCATCTACGAGGGCAAGGATTGCTCGGTGGCGTTGATCGACGAGAACGGTGAAGTGCTCGGTCAGTCTCTGGGGCTGCCGCTGTTTCTCGGTAACCTGGAAATCTGCGTCAAGATCATGGCGGAACGGTACGGCTGGGATTACTTCCAGGAAGGTGATGTGTTCTATATGAACGACTCCTACATGACCGGCACCCACTTGAACGACTCGACCATCATCATGCCGATCTTCTGGCGTGGCACTCGCGTGGGTTTTGCCGCCTCCCGCGCGCACTGGCTGGATGTGGGAGCCAAGGATCCGGGTACTCCGGTGGACTCCCACGAAATTTATCAGGAAGGCACCCGCTGGGGGCCAACGCGCCTCTACGACGCGGGCAAGCCGCGCCAGGACGTGATTGAACTGCTGCGTCTCAACAGCCGCTTCGGCGACGCTACGATCGGCGACCTGAATGCACAGATTGCCGCCGGGCGCACCGGTGAGCAAAGGCTGCAGGCGTTGTATGACCGTTTCGGCAAGGACACCATTTGCGCAGCCCGCGACGAAATCTACAAGCAGACCGAGGCCAAGGAGCGTGAGGCGATTATTGCCCTGCCCGATGGCGAGTACAGTGCGGAGGGCACCATCGACGATGACGGGCTGGGTAACGGTCCGTTGGGCGTCAAGCTCATGGTCCGTATTGCGGGCGACGGCATGAGTGTTGACCTCGCCGGATCGGCACCCCAGGCGGCCGGCCCGGTGAACTGCGGGCTGACCCAAACCGTGGCCGCGGCGCGCGTAGCTTACAAGCTGCTGATTTGCTCCGAGGTATCGCCCAATGGTGGCTCTTTCCGTGCGCTGGATGTGCAGGCGCCTCCGCGGTCGATCTTTTACGCTCAGGAACCGGCGCCCTGCGGCTGGTACTTCACCCCGCTTGGCCTGCTTATCGACCTGATCGTGAAGGCCCTTGCCCCGGTGCTGCCGGACAAGGCGGCGGGCGCTCACTATGGCGATTCCATGGTCATCACTGTCGCCGGACAGGACCCGCGCAACGACGATGACTTCTTCCTGATGATCGAGCCCACCACAGGTGGTTGGGGGGCTTTCAACGGCGGTGACGGCGCCAACTCCCTGATCAACAACGTCAATGGCAGCTTCAAAGACCTGCCCATCGAGATTTTCGAGAGCAAATATCCTCTTCGGATTCTCAGCTACGGCATTCGCCAGGATTCGGGCGGCGCGGGCAAGTATCGCGGCGGCAACGGTACCTACCGGGAATATCTGGTGGAGTCCGACGCCTCGCTGTGGCTCTGGTTCGAGCGCTCCGATACACCGGCCTGGGGCCTGTTTGGCGGGGGCTCCGGCGCGCCGCCCAAGGTCTTGATCCAGCGTCCCGGCCAGGAAACGCTGGTGCGACTCAAGGCCAATGACATCAAGATGCCCCCCGGTACGGTGATCAAGTCTCTAACGGGTGGTGGCGGCGGCTATGGTGATCCGCGGGAGCGGGACCCCCGGCAAGTGCGCGAGGACCTGCTGGATGGCTTCATCTCCCCCGAGCATGCCAGCTCGGTCTACGGGGTCGACTCGGAGACACTGGAACAATAGCCATGTCCACGCCGGGAGTCGGAGCAGGGGATACCCTGTCCGGGCTACATATCGCGCTGGTGATTATTGGCGGGACCATCGGTATGGCCGTGTTCCTGGTGTCCGCGCAGATCGGCGGGTCCCTGGGCCTGCAGCGCGCGGCCTGGGCCTTTGGCGCCGGTTGCCTGATTCTCGCGGTTATGGGCTCTCTGACCTCCTATGTGGGCGCGACCACCCGGCTCACCACCTACCAGCTCTGTGGACAGGCTTTTGGTGGTGTCGGCGCCCAGCTGGTCAATACAGTGATTGCACTGTCGTTGATAGGCTGGTTTGCGGTGATCAGCAACACCCTGGGGTCACTGTCGGATTTTGTCTTCTCACGTCTGTACGGTTGGGAGCTGCCAGTGCCGTTGTATATCGTCGCGAGCAGTGCGGCGATCGTGGGGGTGGCCATCACCGGGTTTCGTGGCATCGACAAGATTGCGTTGTGGATGACCCCGGCCATGCTGCTGCTGGTTGTGTATGCGGCCCTCCGTAGCATGGATCAGGTGCCGCACTGGGATCGTCCGGTCGAAGATGCGACGCCGATGCGCTTCTCTGCCGCGGTCTCTGCTGTGGTGGGGTCCTATATCGCCGGTGTGATTATACAGCCTGACTATAGCCGCTTCGCCCGCAACGCACGCCACGCCGTGGGCGCGGCTTTTGTTGCGCTGGGGCTGTGTTTTCCCACCGTGATGTTCCTCGCCGCCATTCCCGGGTCCGCGCTCAGTCAGGTCGACCTGCGCGGCCTGTTGCTGGCCATGGGTGTCGGCTTGCCCGCCTTCACCTTGCTGTTCCTGGGGGCCTGGTCATCGAACGTGCTGTGCCTGTATTCCTCCAGCCTGTCCATGTCTACGGTGATACGGCGGGCGACCTACTGGAAAGTGGTAGTCACCATTGGCGTGTTGGGCACCTTGCTGGCGCTGGTGGATGCACAGACCTACCTGGTGAACTTCCTGGTGCTGCTGGGCATAACCATTCCGCCAGTGGGCGCCATCTATCTGGTGGAAGCGCTGCTATTGAGGCGTTCGCCCCGGGCGCTGGCAGCTGACGTCAGGCCTTCCCGACAGCGAGTTACGCAGTGGCGGCCGGTACTCGCCTGGGCGCTCGCTACCAGCTTCGGGTTTGCGGTACATCACGAGCTGCTGGCAATCACCGGCGTCTCATCCATTGACGCCATTCTGGCGTCCGCGGCAATTTTCCTGGTGCTTAACCACCGCCGCATAATCTTGCCGTTTAATGGAGATCAAACCGATGCATGAAGCCTGGGTGATGAGCGACTACAGCGGTTTCGAAGGATTGCGCGTCTTAACTCATCGCGGGTGGGGATGTATCATCAACCGGGCGTAGTGAATATCGGTACGTCCCCCTTTAACGGGGAGGCGCCGAGCCGAAAAGTCATGGAATGCAATAGTGTCTGGATGGTGCCCAGGAGAGGACTTGAACCTCCACGCCCTTTCGAGCACTAGCACCTGAAGCTAGCGTGTCTACCAATTTCACCACCTGGGCATCGTGCAATCACGGTGGATTACCCGAGGGCGCGCACTTTACTTTTCCGCAGCAGGTTTGTCAATCCTCGCGTATACTGTTGCCACCTAAAATTCAGACCACGTTAAATCACGACAGGAAGCCCCGTTACCTATGGCTAAAAAAGGCAAGATTGCCGACCCCCACGCCGAGCGCGAAGCCGCACGCTACGACAACCCGATTCCCAGCCGCGAAGTCATCCTCGACCTGCTCACCGCCGCGGACAAACCCTTGAGTCACCCGCACATCGCCCGCGACCTCGACTTGCATGAAGAGGAGCAGGTCGAGGCGCTGCGCAAGCGTCTGCGCGCCATGGAGCGCGATGGCCAGCTGATGGTCAATCGGCGCGGCGCCTATGGTCTGGTGGACAAACTGAACCTGTTGCGTTGCCGTGTGCAGGGCCACCGTGACGGCTACGGTTTTGCCATCCCGCTGGAGGAAGGGGATGACGTCTACCTCAGTTCCCGGCAGATGCAGTTTGTGTTCGACGGCGATGAAGTGCTGGTGGGCATTATCGGCCTGGATCGCCGCGGACGCCCGGAAGGCCGTGTGGTGGAGGTGCTGCACCGCGGCACGTCGCGTGTTGTCGGCCGGTATGAGGAGGAGAGCGGCATTGGCTTTGTTGTGCCGGACAACAGCCGCGTCAACCACCGGGTGTTGATCCCGCCGAAGCTCAAGGGCGGTGCCAAGTCCGGCCAGATTGTGACGGCGGAGATCACCGACTACCCCACGCGCAACCTCGGTGCCAAGGGCCAGATAGTGGAAGTGCTCGGCGACCATCTGGACCCCGGCCTGGAAATCGACGTTGCCATCCGCTCCCACGGCATCCCGCACGAATGGCCCGAGGCGGTACTGCGCGAAGCGGGCTCGCTGGAAGAGGAGCCGCGAGAGGAAGACAAGAAATATCGCGCTGACCTGCGCGGCCTCGGGTTTGTCACCATCGACGGCGAGGATGCACGCGACTTTGACGATGCCGTGTACTGCGAAAAACGCCTGCGCGGCTGGCGCCTGTGGGTGGCAATTGCCGACGTGTCGCACTACGTGCGCCCCGGTTCCGCCCTGGACGAAGAGGCGGCGCTGCGCGGGAACTCGGTGTATTTCCCCGAGCAGGTAGTACCCATGTTGCCCGAGGCGCTCTCCAACGGCTTGTGCTCGCTCAAGCCCAAGGTGGATCGTCTCGCCATGGTCTGCGAGATGGAGTTGAGCGGTTCCGGCAAGCTCACCGGCTTCCGCTTCTACGAGGCGGTGATCCACTCCCAGGCACGCCTTACTTATACCCAGGTGGGCGAAGTGCTGGAGGGCGGCAGCGATCCGCAGATCGACAAGAACAGGCTTAAGGATCTGAAGCGCCTGCAGTCGTTGTACAAGGTGCTGCGCAAGGCCCGCGATGTGCGCGGGGCCATCGATTTCGAAACCACAGAAACCCGCATCCTGTTCAACGAGCAGCGCAAGATTGATGCGATTGTGCCGGTGGTACGCAACGATGCGCACAAGCTGATCGAAGAGTGCATGCTCTGCGCCAATGTGGCGGCGGCACGATTCTACGAGGAGCACGAGTTGCCTGTGCTGTATCGAGTGCACGAGGGCCCCACGCCGGAGAAACTGGAGAATCTGCGTGCCTTTCTCGGCGAGCTCGGCCTGGACCTGCGCGGCGGTGAAAAGCCCACCCCTGCCCACTACGGCGACCTGCTGGACGCGGTGCAAGGGCGCGACGACGCGAATGTCATCCAGACCATGTTGCTGCGCTCGTTGCGTCAGGCCGTCTATACGCCGGCGAACGAGGGCCATTTTGGCCTGCATTATCCGGCCTATGCGCATTTCACCTCGCCCATCAGGCGCTATGCGGATTTGCTCGTGCACCGGGGTATTCGCCACATCATCCGCTCCAAGGGCCGTACCAAGACGGTGCAGCGCCAGCGTGGGGCACCGGAGATTCCGCGCGAGGCGATCTTCCCCTACAACGAGCGCGACATGGTGGCCCAGGGCCTGCACTGCTCCATGACCGAACGACGTGCGGATGATGCGACCCGGGATGTCGAGTCCTGGCTCAAGTGTGAATTCCTGCAGGAGCATGTGGGAGATGAGTTCGACGGCCTTATCGCGGCGGTGACCTCCTTTGGCCTGTTCGTGGAGTTGCAGCCCATCTATATAGAAGGCCTTGTCCACATCAGCGCGTTACCCGGCGATTACTACAGTTTCGATGCGTCGAAGCAGCGGCTCGTGGGCGAGCGCAGTGGCCGCAGTTACCGGCTGGGCGGTCGCGTGCGCGTACAGGTCGCCCGGGTAGACCTGGATGACAAGAAAATCGACCTGGAGTTGATCGACGCCCCCGCCGCCAACAAGGCCAAGGCCAGCAAGCCGCGCAAGCGCAAAGCTGAAGGCTCAGGCTCTGCCAATCCGCCGCGCAAGAAGGCCGGTGCCGCAAAGCCGAAAGCGGCTGCAAAGTCGGGCGCCGGCTCACGCAAGGGTGGCGAGGGGGACAGTGCCAAGCCGGCGGGCAAGTCCCGGCGGCGCCGGCGCTAGGCGGCTGTCATGCAGTATCTGTTCGGCATTCATGCCGTTGATGGCCTGTTGCGGCGCAAGCCCGAGTCGATCCGCGAGCTGGCACTGCAGCAGGGCCGGGCGGACAAGCGGATTGCCGCGCTGGAAACTCTGGCACGCAACCAGGGGGTGGCGGTAGTGCGCGCGCCGCGCGCGGTGCTGGATGAGCGCGTCAATGGGCGCCACCAGGGCGCAGTCGCCACGCTGGATGCCGTGGCGGGTTCGGAATCAGCCGGTGACAATCTGCTGGACGAGGTGGACTTGTTGCAGCTGGTGGATGACAGCCCGCACCCCGTGCTCCTGCTGGTGCTGGATGGCGTCACTGATCCGCACAACCTGGGGGCGTGCCTACGCAGTGCGGATGCCGCCGGTGTTGATGCGGTAATCGTGCCCAAGGACAAATCCGCTGACCTGGGCCCCACAGTGAGCAAGGTGGCCTGCGGTGCCGCCGAGGTGGTGCCGTTCGCCCGCGTGACCAATATTGCCCGCACACTGGAGGCACTGAAGGCCCGCGGGGTGTGGATCTACGGCACGGCGGGCGAGGCTGAGGCCACAGTCTACGACACGGACCTGCGCGGGGCCGTGGCCCTGGTGATGGGCGCGGAAGGAGACGGGATGCGCCGTCTGACCCGTGAGCTCTGCGACTACCTGATCAAGCTGCCGATGGCGGGAACCGTGAGCAGCCTCAATGTGTCGGTGGCGACCGGTGTCTGCCTGTTCGAGGTGGTACGCCAGCGTGCTGTTTGACCTGCTGCGTAAAGCTTGCGGCGGCCGGGGAAACTCTATAAAATCCGCGGCCTGAATTTTGCCCGGCTGTTTTGGCAGCCGATTCTCCTTGCTACACCGCCACGGTGGGTAGCATTAACCCGTAAGGAGCCTCTATGCGTCATTACGAAGTAGTATTTATGGTCCACCCGGACCAGTCCGAACAAGTGCCCGGCATGATCGAGCGCTACTCCAACACCATCCAGAAAGACGGCGGCAGTGTGCACCGTCTGGAAGACTGGGGTCGTCGCCAGTTGGCCTACCCGATCAACAAGATTCACAAGGCACACTACGTGTTGATGAATGTTGAAGCGTCCAACGAAGCGATGGAAGAACTCACAACGACATTCCGTTACAACGATGCCGTGCTGCGTAACCTGGTTATTCGCCGCGACGAGGCCGTCACTGATGAGTCTTTCATCATGAAGGCCGAGAAAGAAAGCCGCGAGCGCAAAACCCGTTACGAAGAGCGCCAGTCAGCTGATGCCGAGCGCACTGCGCGCAGCAACAGCAATGATGATTCGGCAGACAAGGGCGACGACGAGTCCGGCGAATAAGCCGACCGTTGCGTTGTAACGTTTAGTACAGTTTACGAGGAGTAGCACCATGGCACGTTTTTTCCGTCGCCGTAAGTTTTGTCGCTTCACTGCCGAAGGCACGAAGGAAATCGACTATAAAGATCTGGAAACGCTGAAGGCGTACGTTTCCGAAACCGGCAAGATTGTTCCGAGCCGTATCACGGGCACCAAGGCACGGTACCAGCGTCAGCTGTCTACCGCGGTCAAGCGCGCGCGGTTTCTGGCGCTGCTGCCCTACTCGGATTCCCACAAGTAAGGAAGCCCTCAGGGTGATGGCCGTCAGCGGCCATCGGGTTCCGGGAGGCCCCGATTGAAAGGCCTGGCGAACTTCATCATGCGCGGCCGCCTGCAGGCATTGCTGGTGGCCGTAGCCGGTTCCGGCAGTCTGTTGTTCTGCTGGATCAGCGCGGCGGCTATCGCGCTGGTCGCCCTGCGCCAGGGGGCCGGGCAAGGGCTGTGGCTGCTGCTGTGGGCCGTGTTGCCAGCCGGTGCCCTGATGCTGGTGTTTGGCGACAGTGGCCCGTTTGCCCTGTTGCTGGGTACAACCGCACTGGCGCTGGTGCTGCGGTCGACCGTGAGTCTGCCGTTGGCGCTACTCGCCAGTGTGCCGGTAGGGCTGCTGACCGGCCTCGGTATCAGCGTTTTCGGCGGTGAGTTACTGGCGCAGATGTTGGCGTTTTTTGACCAGTTTCTCGCCAGCCTGGAGCAGCAGATGGCGGCGGAAAACGCCGCTGTTGCGTTGCCCCGGCCAACGGCCCTGCAGGTGGCTGGCATGTTGGGAGCGGCCAACGCCATGCTCAGCGTGCTGTGCCTGCTGCTGGCACGCTGGTGGCAGGCGGCGCTGTACAATCCGGGTGGTTTTGGCGGCGAGTTTCGTACGCTGTATTACCCGCCGGTGGTGAGTACGCTGCTGGTGGTGGTAGCGACCGGTCTGCTCGCCATGGGGCCGGAGTTTCGGCCTTGGGCAGCGGTATGCGCAGTGCCACTGACGGCTGCCGGACTTGCACTGGCCCACGCGGGAGTGGCGCAACGGGGCCGTGGTAGCGGTCTGCTCACGGCGCTGTATGTGGGCTGGCTGCTGGTGGACCTGGTGAAGCTGCTGGTGGTACTGGTAGCGGTATTGGACAGCTGGTGGGGGTTCCGCCAGCGCTGGTCGGCAGCCGCCGGGCAGGACATTCGCCGGCGCGACGATGAAGACGATCGCGATAACCGGGGTTGAGAATTTACACGTAAGGGGGCGAGCCCCCGAAAAGAGGAAGTCAAAATGGAAGTCATTCTGCTGGAAAACATCGGCAACCTGGGTGGCCTGGGCGACAAGGTTGACGTGAAGGCGGGCTACGGCCGCAACTACCTGGTTCCGCAGGGCAAGGCTGTGCCTGCGACACGCAACAACATTGCCGAGTTCGAAACGCGTCGCGCCGAGCTGGAAGCCGCTGCTTCAGCTGCTCTGGCTGCCGCCGAGCAGCGTGCTGAGGCGATCAACGCCCTGCAGCCGGTCACCATCGGTGCCAATGCCGGTGAAGAGGGCAAACTGTTTGGTTCCGTGGGCACCCGCGACATCGCCGAAGCGGTGACCGCGGCCGGCTGTGAAGTGGACAAGTCCGAAGTGCGACTGCCGGAAGGCCCGCTGCGCGAACTGGGCGAGTTTGAAGTGGATATCCAGGTTCACGGTGACGTTACCGCGACCGTCGTGGTTGCGGTTGTTGCCGAGTAAGTCTGCCGTGGCCCCGGCTCTGGCCGGGGTTTATCCCGCTGTAGTGCTGCGCGTCTGGCAAACTGTCGGTCGCGCGGTTACCCTGCAAGCCAAAATCCGCTAATCTGTGTGGCCGTTCAGGCCGCAGCACGTCCTCATGCCCGAGACCGACTATTCCGAGATGATCGCCCAACCACCGTTTGCCGGTGGCGGGAGCAACGTCGACCGGGACGTCGCGCGCATCAAGATGCAGCCCCACTCCATTGAGGCCGAACAGTCAGTGCTCGGTGGCTTGCTGTTGTCAGCCGATGGGTGGGACGCTGTTGCGGAAACCGTCACCGCGGACGATTTCTATCGCCCGGACCACCGTCTTATTTTTCGCCATATCGCCCGTCTTGCCGAGGCCACCCAGCCGATTGACGTGATCACGGTCGCTGATCGGCTCACCGCCAATGGGGAGCTGGACGCCGCGGGCGGCCTCTCCTACCTCGCGGAGCTGGCCAGCAATACCCCGAGTGCCTCGAACATCCGGGCCTACGCGGAAGTGGTCAATGAGCGCGCCAGCCTGCGCAAGCTGATCGAGGCGGCGCAAACTATCGCCGAGAGCGGCTTCAGCCCAGAGGGGCGCAGCTCAAACGAGCTGATTGATGAGGCCGAGCGCCTGATCATGCAGATCTCGGAGCAGGGCCCGAAGGCCGGCGGTCCCCGTGATGTGAACCCCTTGCTGCAATCGGCGCTGGCGCGCATCGAGGAGTTGTTCCACTCCGGTGGCGACATTACCGGCCTCGATACCGGCTTCATCGAGCTCAACCGTAAAACCTCGGGCCTGCAGCCCTCTGATCTGGTGATCGTTGCGGGCCGGCCGTCCATGGGAAAGACCAGCTTCGCCATGAACCTGGTAGAGAACGCGGTGCTCTCCCAGGCGAAGCCGGTGCTGGTTTTCAGTATGGAGATGCCCGCGGAGCAGCTGATTATCCGTATGCTCTCCTCTATCGGGCGCATCGATCAAACGCGGATTCGCACCGGTAAGCTGGAGCAGGAAGATTGGCCCAAACTCAGCGGTGCGGTGTCCAAGCTCAAGGACTTGCCGCTGTTCATTGATGATACACCGGCGCTGACACCTACCGAACTGCGCAGCCGCGCGCGGCGCATTGCCCGCGAGCACGGGCAGATCGGCATGATCATGGTGGACTATATCCAGCTGATGCAGGTGGCGGGCTCCTCCGAGGGCCGCACCGCCGAGATCTCGGAAATCTCGCGCAGCCTGAAAGCAATCGCCAAGGAGTTTGCCTGCCCCATGGTGGCGCTTTCGCAGCTCAACCGCTCGCTGGAACAGCGTCCGAACAAGCGGCCGGTGAACTCCGACCTGCGTGAGTCGGGCGCCATCGAGCAGGATGCGGACGTCATCATGTTCATCTACCGCGACGAGGTCTATAACGAGGATTCGCCCGATAAGGGCACCGCAGAAATCATCTTGGGCAAGCAGCGGAATGGCCCCATCGGCACCTGTCGGCTGGCGTTTATCGGCCAGTTCACACGCTTCGAGAACCTCGCGCGCGGCCATTACGACGAGGAATAAACGGCTTCACCGGCTGTCTGCCGCGTTAAGGGCGGCAACGCCTCAGGCTATTGGCGTGGCGCGCTCGATAATCGCCGCGCAGTCAACGCCGCGGGGCAGGGTGCCCACGTTGTGTTGGCCTTCGCCGCTCAGACGGGAATTGCAGAAGGCCTCCGCCAACCCGCTGGGTGCGTGTTGCAGCAACAGCGCGGCCTGCAACGACCGCGCCATGCGGTCCACCACATCCCGAGCGCGGTATTCGAAGTCTTCGGGGGCGGCCAGGTCCTGCTGCAGGCGCGTAATTTCGCGGTCCAGCGTGGCGTGGGCGCCGCGCGCAGCACCCAGTTCATCCAGAAAGACCTCCACCACACGCGGCGACTTCTGCATGGCGCGCAGTACGTCAAGGCACTGCACGTTGCCGCTGCCCTCCCAGATGGCGTTCACCGGCGCCTCGCGATAGAGCCGCGGCATCATGCTGTCCTCCATCACCCCGCTACCGCCGATGCACTCCATGGCCTCATAGGCATGGTTGGGTGCACGTTTGCACACCCAGTACTTGCCCACGGCAACGCCCAGGCGCATGAACAGTGCCTCGCGTTCATCGCCGGTGTTGTCCAGAGCGCGCGCCATGCGCATACCCAGGGCCAGCGCGGCCTCGCTTTCAATGGCCAGGTCGGCCAGCACGTTCTGCATCAATGGCTGTGCGTTCAGCACCCTGCCAAACGCCTCGCGGATGCTGCAGTGGTGCAGTGCCTGAGAGGCGGCCATGCGCATGCCGGCCGCGGAGCCGATCATGCAGTCAAAGCGGGTCAGGCTGACCATCTCCACAATGGTGCTCACGCCGCGCCCTTCCTCACCCAGCAGCCAACCCAGTGCGCCGCGCAGCTCGATTTCACTGGAGGCGTTAGAGGCGTTGCTCAGCTTTTTCTTCAGGCGCAGCACCTGCAACGGGTTCTTGCTGCCATCCGGACGCCAGCGGGGCACCAGAAAGCAGCTGGGGCCGGCCTCGGTTTGCGCCAGCACCAGGAACGCATCGCACATGGGCGCGGAGAGAAAGAACTTGTGCCCGACGAGTTCGTAGGCTTCCCCGGTGCCGCGTGCCCCCAGCGGGTGCGCACGTGTGCTGTTGCTGCGCACGTCGGACCCACCCTGCTTTTCCGTCATGCCCATGCCAATGGTGACACCCTGTTTCTCGGTGTCGGGCACGTTGCGCGGGTCGTAGGTGCGCGCGGTGATCCTGGGTTCCCAGAGGGCTGCAATGGCGGGCGCTGTACGAATGGAAGGAATGCAGGCGAAGGTCATGGTAATGGGGCAGCCGTGCCCCGCCTCCACCTGGCCCTGCAGGTAGCTGTGGGCGGCGCGGGCCACATGTGCACCCGACCGCGGGTCAGTCCAGGGCGACGAATGCAGGCCGTGCCGGACCGCGCTGTCCATGAGGGTGTGGTAGGCGGGGTGATAGCTGACCAGGTCGACGCGATTGCCGAAGCGGTCGTGGGTATCGAATTCCGGCGTGTACTTATTGGCGGCAAAGCCCAGTTGCAGGTAGTCCGCCCGACCCACCGCATGGCCAAAGGCGACCAGGCTCTCGTTGGCCCAGTCGGCGCCTTCGCGGGCTACCGCGTCCTGCAGCGCCCGGTCCTGTGTGTAGAGATTGTAGTTTTCCAGTTCACGGGAGACGTTTTCAACAACGTGCGTGTCGGCGAGGGCCGAGGCCCTTTCAGCGGTGGTTTGCTGGGCTGTCATGGGAGGCTCCGCATCGTGGCGTGTTAGGGACACCGTTATATCAGCCCGAGAGCGCCTCTGCCAGCCGCACGGCGCGATCGTCCAGCGCGCGTCGTGCCGGGGTGTCGCGCTGTGCCGCCAGCTGGGCTTGCGCCTGCTGGAGGAGCTGGTTGGCATCTGCCTTGCGCCCGGCCTGCTGCAGCAGGTCCACGGTGTCGAGTTTCCAGCGCGCGCTGTCACGCAGGGTGGCGCGCATGGCTTCCTGCCGGGCAATGGCCGCCGACAGTCGGCCTGCGGCGACCTCCAGGCTGATGGCCTGGCGCTGTAGCTGCGGCACCATGCCGAGTTGTTCAAGGCCCTGGTCGAGCACCGCGAGGGCATCTTCGGAGCGCCCGTCCTCTACCAGCATATTGGCGGCGGACACAAACAAGCCCGGGCTGGGACGTGCCTGTAGCCTGAAGTAGCTTTGCAGGTCTGCCAACGCGCGCGCGTGGTCGCCGGCATCGCGGGCGATAAACGCCCTGTGGCGGAAACCTTCCGGGTCGCTGGGGAACGTCTGCACGTGGCGATTGGCCAGCGTCATGGCTGCGGCCAGGTCACCCTTGCCGTAGAGCATGATGCTCTCGGCAAGATCCACGCGCTCAGTCGGCCCGACCTCGCGGGCCCGGGCGAAATCGTTTTCCGCCTCGGTGAAGTGACCGATCTCGCCGTAGACGGAGCCTCGCTGCAAGTACAGCGCCTGATTGTCCGGCGCCTTGGCCAGCGCCTGATCGATGGCCTTGAGCTGTTCTTCATGGCCGGGGTGAGTGAAAGACGGTGTGGCGCCCAGTGGTGACAGGCACAGGAACAGGGTTAACAGCAGTCGCGGTGACATGACATGAGTACTCGATTGAAAGGGGCCACGGCGTGTTGCCGCAGCCCCTGCGGGGTCAGCGGGTGATGGTGAACTGGTCAAGCACCTCGCCGTCTACGGTAATGAAAGAGTGTGTCAGTTCTGTGTCGGAGGCATCAATCACGGCGGAACCGAGCACGGGCAGACCGCGACGCGGTGGCTCCTCGGTGTCAGCCGGCTGGTCGATGTGTGCCGGATGGCGCAGCCATTCGTCTGCAGCGGTGAGGCTGCCGGCGTCCTCGTCGGCTTTACCCGAATTACCCACCACGCTGTAGATCACCCGGTCATCCACGCCTCCGCTGGTCGGGCTGAGCTGGGCGTAGGGCATGTCGCCGCGCCCGGAAGCGGGCTGCGCCGGGTCACCATTGAGCAATTCGGCATGCTCTGCTGTCGAGAACGTATCGGAGGTGCCGGTGTGGCTGGTGATGTAATAGCTGCGCTCGTAGGAGTGGGAGTGGCCGTTGTAGACCAGGTCCACCCCGTGGGCATCAAAGATGGGCACGAACTGCTCACGCATGTCGCGCTGTGGGCGATCGAAACCGTTGACCTTCTCCACATCATCCGAGTCATGGTTGGCGCCCTTGGAATAGGGGGGATGGTGGAAGATCACGACGGTCCAGTCGAGGTCGTTGCTGCTCAAGTCGTCAATCAACCACTCGCGCATCGTTGCCATCTGTTCCGGGTCGCGCGCCGAAAGTTGTGAATCCAGGCTCACCACGTGCACATTGCCGTGGTCGAACGAGTAGTACTGTTCCGTGCCGCTGGCCACGCCACCCGCTTCGCCCTCGGCTGGCAGGGAGAAGATGTCGAGGTAGGGCATGCGTCCGGGCTCATCGTCGGCGGTCGCCTGATACGAGTCGGGGTCTGCGCTGGTCCCCAGGCCCGGCAGGCCGAGCGTAGGTGAAAGGAAACCCAGTCCCATTTCGTGGTTACCGATCGTGGGCCATAGCGAAACGGACTTGAGCAGGTCGGGGTAGGTTTCGAACACGGCCTGCTGGTAGTTGAAGTCGCTGCCGACGTTGTAGGCGTTGTCACCGAGCATCAGGAACAGGTCGACTGCCTTGCCGTCAGCTTCTACAAACGCTTCCAGACCGGCCAGTACCTCGGCGGCCTCTCCTTCGTGCCCTTCGCGCTCGTCGTCGCCGCCGGTGCCGGAATCACCAATCACCCAGAGGCGGGTTTTACCACCGGCCGCAGCAGTGCCGCGCGCAGGCGCCGTGGTGAATTGCTGGCCAGCCGGCGCCGAGGGGGCACCGCCCACGGAGTAGTAGTAGGTGGAACCGGCTTCCAGCCCATCGATACGCACTTCCTTGTGATCACCTTCGGTCTCCTCGGCCGTGAACCGCGTCGCCAGCAACTCGGCGCTACTGCCGATGCAGGCCGCGGTGGCGTCGCCGCGCCACTTGATGATCACGCTGCTGCTGGTGAGCTGCTGCAAGAACAGGCGGGAGGATTCAACTTCGGTACCGTCGCACGGGTTCGGTGGTGGCAGGACCTCCGCTACCTGATCACTGCCATCACTGCAGCCGGCGAGGAGTGCAGCCATAGCGGCCGCCATCAAGGTGTTGCTGTATCGAATCATAACCGGGTATCCATTGTTATTGTGGGAGGTGCGTTGAGCGCGTGTCGTGGAAGAGGAGAAATTAACAGGTGGCCGCAGAATCGGCAATAAACACCAGCCATTGTGCTCACCGCTCAGAGTTGTGTCTCGCGGCGCAGCCTGGCCAGCGCTGCGAGTTGCTGTTCGGTCGACAGCGGCTCGGCGGCGTGTTGTTCCAGGGCCGGCTCCTGCGGCACCGTCAGCGCTTCGCCGCGCAGCGCACGGGTGCACCAGGCCTGGTAGTGCTTGCGAAACACCGGCCAGGTGCTGCGTTCCGGGTTGTTGGCGAGGAAAAACCAGTCGCTGTCACGGCCCGCCAGGTACACCGCCGGATGGCTCCAGGGCTGTGCCGAACGCGGGCTTTGCGCATCGCAGGCTTCGCGGTAGGCGCTGTAGGCATCGGGCAGCCCGAGGCTGGCAATGCTCTCCTGGCAGCACTCCAGCATGCGGTGCAGGGTTGGCAAGTACTCACTGTTTTCGATGGCGTGGCGTGCACCGCGCAGAATCTGCTCAACCGGGTAGTCCGCCAGCGATTCCAGCCACAGCTTCTTGATCTGCTTGAGCTGCTCGGCGTCGGGGTACGCGGCGTAGTACTGGTTGTGGTAGTTCAGCCGGAACAGGGCGAAAACCTGGTTGATCGCCTCGATGTGGCCATCGCTGGCGGGTCGGCGGCGGGCGTCAGTCGGCCCAGGAGGTGTCGTTGAGGTCGTCTGCGAGGCTTGAATCCCGCGTGCGACTCGTTCGAGGAGATCCTTGCTGTCCGTCATGGTTGTGCCCTGCCTGTTCAATGCGGTGCTGTTTGGCCCAATGGAACTTCACGTGCTGCAGGAATTTGCTGTTCCAGGATGTGTGTGCCTGGTTGCTGTCACGCCAGTAGATGATGAACTCCGGCAGCAGTTCGCGGGCAAAGTTCTCATCAATATGCGACAGGCGCAGAATATCAAAAACATCGTCGTCCGGCTGCCAGTCCTCGGCAATGCGCCGTGGCTCGGTACTGTGGCGCATACTGGAGGTGTACTTGGCCCACTGGATGCGGATGTGCTGGATGAATTTCGAGTTCAGTTCCCGGGGCGCGTCGCCCCGCTCGCGCCAGTAGAGTATGAACTCCGGTGTCGCCTCGTCGATGAATTCGGGGTCGATGCCGCTGCGCAGCATGATCTCCAGGGCGTCCCGGCTGGGCCGCCAGTGGTTGTCCAGGGGTGGGTTCTGCTCGGCCCGAAAAGCCTCTGCGCGGCTCTGTTGCTCCCGTCGCCAGCAGCTGATCACGTGCTGGCGGAACTTGTTCTCCCAGGCGTGGCTGGGTTCGCCGCGCTCGCGCCAGTAAAAGATGAAATCTTCCAGTTGGTCTAGCGCGAACTGGCGCGGTATGTTGTGGTTCAGGCCCAGTAACTGCAGCAAGTCTTCACTGGGGCCCCAGCTGCCCGGTAGCTGCGACGCGCTGCGTCGAGTTAGTGACGGGTCGGGGCCGACGTGTTGGGCTGAGCGGCCTGGCTGGCCTGGCTGGCCGGGTGTGGCTGGGGGCGTGCCGGCCACCGGTGTGCCGGCCGGCGGTTGGCCGCCCCCCGGAGTGCCGGCCACCGGAGTGCCGGCCAGCTCATTCATGGCGAAGAGGAGTTCGGGGTGGCTGTGCAGCGGGGGTGACTCCACCAGAATCACGCCTTTGTCCGCAAGGCTCTGGCAGATGCGGTAGAGGTCGGCGGGGCCCCAGAACGGCAGCTGTTGTAGCAGGAAATCACGCTCGACCCGCAGCCAGCGATAGCCCCGGTGCAGCTGTGCGGCGCGGTGGGTGAACAGTGTTGCCAGCTGTTGCAGCAGAATCGCCTCCTCCAGCCCGATCGTTGCCGCCAGCCCGGGCGAGAACACCAGGGGCGGTTCGGGGATCAGGGAGGAATGCGGCATGGAAATTCCGGTAGTGTTGGGCAAGTGACCATCGAGTGCACTAGGATACCGACCTGACCCTGCGGCTGATAGCGGGGTGACTGATTTTTTCCGCGCGAACAGGAGCAGGGCAGGGCATGGCGAAGAGCAAAACGGCGTTCGTGTGTAACGAGTGTGGCTCGGACTATGCGAAATGGCAGGGTCAGTGCAACGACTGCGGCGCCTGGAACTCACTGTCGGAGGTGCGTCTCGGTGGCCCGGCAGGGGCCGGTGCCGCCCGCAGTGGCAAGGCTCGGGGTGGTTTTGCCGGCACCGTGAGCGAAGCACGCCTGCTGGGCGAAATTGACCTTGAGGAGCTGCCGCGCTTCAGCAGCGGTGCGGAAGAGTTCGACCGGGTGCTGGGGGGCGGACTGGTGCCGGGGTCTGCGATTCTGGTCGGCGGCAATCCGGGCGCCGGCAAGAGCACCCTGCTACTCCAGACCATGTGCCATCTGGCGGCCAACATGGATGCCCTTTACATTACCGGCGAAGAATCCCTGCAGCAGGTGGCCATGCGCGCGCGTCGTCTGGGGCTGGCAACAGACCGCCTGCGGCTGATGACCGAAACCCATGTCGAGGCCATTATCGCTGCCGCAGAGAACCATCGCCCGCGGGTGTTGGTGGTGGACTCGATTCAGGTTGTGCACTCCGACGACCTGAGTTCTGCGCCGGGCAGTGTGTCCCAGGTGCGTGAGTGCGCGGCATTTCTCACCCGGTTTGCCAAACGCACCGGTACGGTGCTGTTTCTGGTGGGGCACGTCACCAAGGACGGTTCCCTGGCCGGCCCCAAAGTGCTGGAGCACATGATCGACTGCTCCATCCTGCTGGAGGGTGGGCACGACTCGCGCTTCCGTACCCTCCGCGGGCAAAAGAACCGCTTCGGTGCCGTCAACGAGCTGGGCGTATTCGCCATGACCGAGCAGGGCTTGCGGGAAGTGCGCAATCCTTCGGCCATTTTTCTCGACCGCAGTAGCGAGCCTGCCTCCGGTAGTGCGGTGATGGTGGTTTGGGAAGGTACCCGGCCGTTGCTGGTGGAAATCCAGGCACTGGTAGACGCCAGCGCACTGGGCAACCCGCGCCGCGTGGCCGTGGGGCTGGAGCAGAACCGCCTCGCCATGCTGCTGGCAGTGCTGCACCGCCACGGCGGCCTGCAGGTGGGGGACCAGGACGTCTTTGCCAACGTGGTTGGCGGCGTGAAAGTGCTGGAGACCAGCGCCGACCTCGCCCTGTTACTGGCGATTGTGTCGAGCTTCCGCGACCGACAGCTGCCACGGGATATGGTGATCTTTGGCGAGGTGGGCCTTTCCGGCGAGATCCGCCCCGTGCCCAGCGGCCAGGAGCGCTTGTCAGAGGCTGCCAAGCACGGTTTCCGCCGGGCCATCGTGCCGAAAGCGAATGCGCCGCGCGGGGACATTCGCGGCATGCAGGTTATTGCGGTGTCCCGCCTTGAGGAGGCCCTGGCGGCGGTGGAATAGACGCGCTGCGAGCACGCGGACGCCGTTAGTCGTCCTCGACGTCGCTCTCCTCGTCGAGCCTGCGCAGCTCGCCGTCCAGCACATCGGGGTTGTTGAGATGGGCGGCCAGCAGGCGCCGCAGAGGGTCGATATTCTCCCGGTCCACGTGGTCGACCTTGAACCCAAGGCGCCCGTTCTCTACATGCTGAAGATAGGCAAACAGCTCCAGCGGCTCGGCAGCACCGGTGTTGATC
This sequence comes from Haliea alexandrii, assembly GCF_003719295.1. Taxonomy (GTDB): domain Bacteria; phylum Pseudomonadota; class Gammaproteobacteria; order Pseudomonadales; family Halieaceae; genus Haliea; species Haliea alexandrii. Next base: position 70,360 of record NZ_RFLW01000005.1, on the reverse strand, counting down.
AGCAGTGTGAAAGGTTCGTTGTACTGCGCGTCCCACACATCCGGCTGATCTGTGGCCGCGCCACCCAGGGAAATGTCGATCAAGCGCTGATGCCAGGTGCTGCCGCCCTGCTGCACCTCCACGGGCAGGTCGATGGCGACGCGGGTGAAGGCTCGGCGTTCAATAGGAGTGTCAGTCATGCCAGATCTCTTGCGTTTGCTGTTGGTGAAATCATAGCCTACACCGGGCCTACTTCAACTTGCGATACTTGACCCGGTGCGGTTGCGCGGCCGCCGCGCCCAGACGGGCCTTGCGATCCTCCTCGTATTCCGTGAAGTTGCCTTCGTGGAACACCACATTGCCATCGTCTTCGTAGGCCAGGATATGCGTGGCAATCCGGTCCAGGAACCAGCGGTCGTGCGAGATCACCAGCGCGCTCCCCGGGAACGTGAGCAGCGCTTCCTCCAGCGCGCGCAGGGTTTCTACATCAAGGTCGTTGGTCGGTTCGTCGAGCAACAGCACGTTGGCGCCCTGCTTGAGCAGGTTGGCCAGGTGCAGGCGATTGCGCTCGCCGCCGGAAAGATCCTTGACGAACTTCTGCTGGTCCGAGCCCTTGAAGTTGAAACGCCCCAGGTAAGAGCGCGAATTCACCTCGTAGTTGCCGATGCGGATCACATCCTGACCGCCCGATACCTGCTCCCACACCGTCTTGCTGCCGTCCAGGTCATCGCGCGACTGGTCGACATAGCCCAGCTGGACAGTCTCCCCCACCTTGACCTCACCGCCGTCCGGCTGCTCCTCGCCCATCAGAATCCGGAACAGGGTCGACTTGCCCATGCCGTTGGCGCCGATGATGCCGACGATACTGCCCTTGGGTACCGTGAAGCTGATATTGTCGAACAACAGTCGCTCACCGTAGGTTTTCTTCAGGTTCGTGACTTCCACCACGTTGTCGCCCAGGCGCGGCCCCGGCGGAATGTAGATTTCATTGGTCTCGTTGCGCGCCTGGAACTCCTGAGATTGCAGCTCCTCATAGCGTTGCAGGCGCGCTTTGCTTTTCGCCTGACGGCCCTTGGGGTTACTGCGCACCCACTCCAGTTCCGCCTTGATCGCCTTCTGATGCGAGGCTTCCTGCCGCTTCTCCTGCTCCAGACGCGACTCCTTGGCTTCCAGCCAATCCGAGTAGTTGCCCTCGTAGGGGATGCCGCGGCCCCGGTCCAGCTCCAGAATCCAGCCGGCGGCGTTGTCCAGGAAATAGCGGTCGTGGGTAATGGCCACCACCGTGCCCGGGAAATCGTGCAGGAACTTCTCCAGCCAGGCGACGCTCTCGGCATCCAGGTGGTTGGTCGGCTCATCCAGCAGCAGCATGTCAGGTGCCGACAACAGCAGACGGCACAGCGCCACCCGGCGCCGCTCACCACCAGACAGCGTGGTTACATCCGCATCCCACGGCGGCAGGCGCAGCGCATCCGCTGCCACTTCCAGCTTGTGGTCCAGATTGTGGGCATCGGTGGCCTGGATAATGTCCTCCAGCCGCGCCTGCTCCTTCGCCAGCGCATCAAAATCCGCGTCCGGTTCCGCGTAGGCGGCATACACCTTGTCCAGCCCCGCCAGCGCGTCTACCGCCTCCTGCAGGCCTTCCTCGACATTGCCGCGCACGTCTTTTTCCGGGTTGAGCTGCGGCTCCTGCGGCAGGTAGCCGATCTTGATACCCGGCTGCGGGCGCGCCTCGCCCAAAATGTCCGTGTCTATTCCCGCCATGATGCGCAGCAGCGTTGACTTGCCCGAGCCGTTCAATCCGAGTACGCCGATCTTGGCGCCCGGAAAGAAGGACAGCGAAATGTCTTCGAGGATCTTCTTTTTCGGCGGCACTACCTTGCCGACGCGGTTCATGGTGTAGACGTACTGAGCCATCTGGTTGCGTTGCCTTTGTTGGTCGAAAATGTGGGCGGATTCTAGCAGGAATCGCCGGGGGATTCAGTCGTCGCGCAAGCTGCTATCGCATGCGCACGGCGTGCGGAAAGGCGGTGCTCCTGTGCATCTCTGTTTTTTGTTGCAGGACCCTGTCGTCGCCGGCGCGTTGCAGTTTGTTTCAGTTTATCCCGCCACTTCGTGTCAATCTAAGCCGGTAAAAGTGTGATGCAGGTCACACAAAAGGGGGTCTTGAGACGTTTTTCATGTACCAGATGCTTTCAGGGTGGAACAGCGTGGGCGCAATACGATTTGCGGGTGCAGTCCTGTGTCTTTTCGCCTTTGGGGTATCGCAGGCAGTTGCTCAAAGCACGCCGTCCGAATTCGCGGAACTGACACTACATCAGCTTCAAAGACAAACCATACACGAAGGGAAAGGCAGTGATGGAAGCGTTTTAGCATCACCTTGGGCACTGATTTACGAGTACCGACTATCAGAGTTCGAAGGTTACCTGGATGGAGACCGGGCCCTGAGTTTTCAGGACGTGCTATGGAACGGGCCCGGCGAGCAGCGTACGGATAAAAACTTTCCGGTGGTGCCTACGGTGATTCGCCAGTCCGCGCATATCCTGGGGCTGGAATACAAATTCAATTCGTACTGGCGCGGCCATGTCTATTTGCCCTACGTCGCTCAGGAAACCGACCACATCAGCATCGTTCGCGATTATGGGTTCTTCATATTGGAGACCTCGGGCCTTGGTGATGTCGCGCTGACTGCCAGCTATGCACTGGACACCCCGAGAGGCGATAGTTGGGTATTCTCGGGAGGTATTAGCCTCCCGACAGGCTCTATAGATGAAGAAGGTGACACGCCGCGGGCTCCTGGGAATCAGCAGCTGCCGTACACGATGCAGCTGGGCTCCGGAACCTACGACTTCCCCTTGGAACTGAGTTACCGCCCAGGCGCCAGCGGGAACCTTGTATTCGGCCTTTCCGCTAACCTACGGACGGGCAGGAATGAGCGGAATTATCGTCTTGGAAACAATTATGCGGCCAGCGTACGCTACGAAGTCGATATTTCGCCGAATATCCAGGCCACCGCAGGACTTCACCTTGGTTACAGTGGCTCCATCCTGGGGCGCGACAGTTCACTTATGGTGGAAGCGCCGTTTCCGTACCCCGCCAGCATTACAAACCCCGGACTGTATGGCGGCCAGAAACTGCGTGCGCAGTTTGGTCTTGCCTGGAGAGTTACTGATCGTTTGCAGTTGAACATGGAGACGGGTGTGCCTGTCCATCAAGAGCTCAATGGGCCGCAGCCAAAAGAGCGATGGCGCAGTTCAATTCAGTTCTTGCGAGCGTGGTAGGGTGTCAGCGTTGCTTGACCGGCGGTGCAAACCAGGCTTTCTCGCCAGAGTGAGCGGGATGGTGGGAGCGTTGGTTTTGCTTGTGTCGGCCATGCCGGCTTTGTCGGGCGAAAGGCTGGTCAAGGAACAGAAGATCAAGGCCGCGTATCTCTTCAACTTCACCAAATACATTGAATGGCCGGACAAGGATGGCTCGGGACAGGCTGCGCGGGTCGCGATCTGCATCAACGATTTCCCGCCATTTCTCGATTTTCTGACGGATCTTGTCACGGGCAGGCGCGTTGGTAGATCACAGGCTGCGGTAGAGGTTTATTCACTGGATGAGTCGTCGGCGTGCGATATCATATTTTCTCATCATGCATTTGATCCTCCGCCATCCGAGCATAATGGCGCCCTGATCGTAGCGGACTCCGGGTCGATAGACGTCCCGGGCGCTGCGATTGTATTTTTCGTTGAAGAAAACCGCGTCCGTTTTTTCTTCCAGCAAGATAATCTTGTGCAACTCAACGTCCTCGTCAGTTCAGAACTGCGAAAGTTGGCGAGGAGCGGCGCCTGATGACTGAACGAATGCTCGCGTCATTGTCGTTCTTTCAAAGGCAATTTCTGGGCACGGTGGGAATCAACCTTCTGTCCCTCATCGTGATGTCTGGGCTGTTTTTTACAACGTTTGTTCAAAACCATGAAGACAACATGGTTGAGGTCACACAGGGGAAGGCCACACTGCTGGGAGCGACCAGCGCATCCGCGTTGTTGTTTGCTGACAAGTACTCTGCTGTCCAGGCGCTGGCCTTCCTCGAGCAATACGCTACTACGCGGTATGCGCAAATCTATGATGCCAATGGAGCGTTGTTTGCTGAATATATTCGCCCCGGTGAAGAGGTTGATTTTTGGCTGACCGACTTCGAGGAAGGCCTGTTTTTTGCCAACGGCAATGTTTATGTATCGCACACCATTACACTTGATAACGAGAACCTGGGTGTCATTGTCGTTTCAGAAAGCGGCAATGCCTCACTCGCGCAAAGACAGCGTTATTTGGCGATAGGCTCCCTGATTTTTTTCGGAAGCGTCGTCTTGGCTTACATGCTGAACTGGCGGCTACAGAAACTGCTCGCCGTACCCGTAAGCAGGCTGGTCGAATTTGTCCGCCATGTGGCGGAGCACAAAGTCTACCACCAGCGGCTTGATGTGTTGCGACAAGACGAGATAGGCGATGTAGTGTCGGGTGTGAACGCCATGCTGGACACCATAGAACGGCATGAGTCCGAATTGTACGCTCGTGCAAATTACGATGAATTAACGGGGCTGCCGAACAGGCACATGCTGGGGGATCGTCTGTCACATTCGATAGAGATTGCCTCGAGACGAAAAAACTCCCTTGCCCTGCTGTTTCTGGATCTCGACCGGTTCAAAGTGATTAACGACAGTCTCGGTCATGGGCTGGGTGACGCAGTGCTGGTTGCCGTGGCGCGCATCTTGTCAGGACTCTTGCGACAGTCAGACTCTGTATGCCGCTTTGGCGGAGACGAGTTCATTATCTTGTTGGAAGATATCGAACGGGACGAAAGCGTTGAGTACATTGCGGGAAAAATCCTGGCGGAACTGGCAAAGCCATTGCACCTGGAAGGGCATGTTTTGCACGTTTCCGCCAGTATTGGTGTCGCCCAGTTTCCGCACCATGGCGGTGATGCGGCCACGTTGTTAAGGCATGCCGACATGAGTATGTATCATGCCAAAGCTCAGGCTCCGGGGCAGATTCACTATTTCCACAGAGACATGGAGACACTGTCGAAACAGCGACTGAGTCTTGAGGTGCAGGTTCACAAGGCGCTGGAAGAGCAAGAGTTCTCCCTGGTTTATCAGCCACAAATCAACCTGGCCAGTGGCGAGATAGTCGGGTTTGAAGTCTTGGTGCGCTGGCTGGTGAACGGTCGGTATGTCCCCCCGACTGATTTTTTGCCGGTGCTCGCTGAAGCTGGCTTTATGGACCGGTTCAGCCGGTGGGTGCTGGAAGAGGCCTGCATGCAGAATTCTGCCTGGCAAGCGGCGGGTCTGCTACCGGTAAAGGTGGCTGTCAATCTGCCGGCGACCTTCTTTAATGATAGTCGGGCAGTGGCGGACATCATGTCGATTCTGGAAAAATCCAGGCTGAATGCAAGGTGGCTTGAGATCGAAATCACTGAGGATACTTTTATTGCTTCCACGTCCAGTGCCGTGAAATCCCTGGCATCCTTGCGAGATAAGGGCGTCACTATTGCAATAGACGATTTTGGAACCGGCTACTCTTGCATGAGTTACTTACAGAACCTTCCCGTAACGGTCCTGAAAATAGATGGGTGTTTTGTCCGCGGTATCTCAACCAAAGCAAACAGCGGCATCGTCAGGTCGATAACGACTCTCGGAAAGAGCCTGGACATGCTGGTTGTGGCGGAGTGTGTCGAGACGGAACAACAAGCCGCGGTGCTCAAAGACATCGGCTGCGATATTCTTCAGGGTTACTTGTACAGCAAACCTCTCTGCGTTGATGATGCGCAGGATTATCTGGCGAAGCAGGCGGTGCGGGCGCAGCGTTATGGCAAAGAGCAATATTCTAATATTGCGTTTAAGGGGGGATGACCATGCGTCGGTTGGTGATGCTGCATGTGCTTGCCGTTTTTCTCATGGTATTTCCTGCCGGAGTAAGAGCTGACCCGTTAGCTGGGCATGCGAAGGTTGAGACCTTGGTCAAGAGCCCGCTCATGTGGAACGGCGATCTTCTGCCACACTATGCCGACGGCCAGCCCGAAATAACGATTCTAAGGTTCGAAATCCCACCGGGCACAAGCCTGCCCTTGCATGTGCACCCCTATGCCAATGCGGGCGTGCTCTTGAGCGGTGAGTTGGTGGTGCATGCTGAAGACGGCTCGAGCAGGCATTTAAAAGCAGGAGATACACTGATAGAACTGGTGAACATCCGTCATTACGGCTCCAATGACGGCGCGGTGCCGGCTGTCATTCTGGTGTTTTATGCGGGAATTCAGGGTGAGTCAGTTACGCGGATCATCGCACGAGAGCCACCGGCAGGTGAGCCATCTGGTGACGGCGTGCCTCACGGTGGCGGCACTGGTCATTCGGGAAGCTAAATCGCAATCGGCGCTGAACTCAAATTCTCCGGATCCAACTCCGAGGCATCCGGCTCATGCGCCTCGTGAAACTCGTCCACCTCCCAATTCGCCTTGGCCCCGATCTCCGCTATATGAAACAGCGCATCGCCTTCATACGCCAGTGGCAGATTGGTGCGCCCGATCACAATGCCGTGGGTATCCGCCACCACATCCGTCTCACTGGTGCCCATCGGGTCCGCGATAAAGCCGATCGTCTGGCCCTGCTGCACCTCTGCCCCCAGCGGTACCAGCACCCGCAGGATGCCGCTCTCCGGCGCACGCACCCAGCGGGTATTGCGGCTGATCGTCGGCGGGCGTGAGCGGGCGCGCGAGCGGCGCAACATGCCGATATGGCGCATGACGTTGAGCACGCCTTTCACCCCGGCGCGAATATAGATCTCGTCAAAGCGCAGCGCCTCGCAGGACTCGTAGAGCAGCACCGGTACGCCAAGGTCACCGGCCGCCTGGCGCAGGGAGCCGTCGCGGATCTTGGCGTCGATGGCAATGGGAGCGCCAAAGGCTTCGGTCATGCCCAGCACCGTAGGGTCTTCCAGGTTCGCGCGTATCTGGGGGAAGTTGCTGCGGTGGCGGGCACCGGTGTGCAGGTCGATGCCGTGGGTGCAGTGGGCGACAATGTCCTGCAGGAAGGTGTGTGCAATGCGCCCGGTCAGGGAGCCGCGAGCGGAGCCGGGGAAGGACCGATTGAGGTCGCGCCCGTCAGGCAGGTACCGGGTGTGGTTGATGAAACCGTAAACATTGACGATGGGTATGGCGACCAGCGTGCCGCGCAGCCGGTCGAGGTGCGGGTCCTTGAGGATGCGACGGATGATCTCCACGCCGTTGATCTCGTCGCCGTGCACGGCGGCACAGACGAAAAGCACTGGCCCCGGGCGTTTGCCGCGCACCACTTGTACGCTGATGGACAGGTTGTCGTGGGTGTAGGTGGGCGCAACGGGTATGTCGATGACCTTGCGTTCGCCCGGCTGGATAACCTGGCCGCCTATTTTCAGTGCCTTGCCGTTTGCCGGCATCTGCCGTTATTCCTGTGAGCGTGCCCGCCTGCCAAGCAGGTAGGACTGACCGGGGTCCACCAGGCAGCGACCGCGCATGGCGGTGCGCCCGAGCAGCATGCGGAAGCGCATGTTTTCACGGTCGGTGAGGGTGATTTCGGCGTCGATGTGTTCGCCGCCCAGTGCTATGGCTGTCTGGATAACATAGCGCACTTCCCGGTGTCCGCCCGAGTCGGTGACCTGGCGCTGGTCCACCACGCGCGCCTCGCAGTCGACCACCAGTGCGGTGTTGCCTTGCTGAGGGTGTATGCCAAAGCGCACCCAGGGCTCTCCGTCGCGTTCAAACGGTTCAACGTAGAAGGCGTGCAGGGCACTGGTGCGTGCGCCGGTATCCACTTTGGCTTTGATCTGCGTGATGCCGAGCTCGGGCAAGCTCAGCCATTCCCGCCAGCCCAGCGCCACCTTTGCAGTCATGCCGGTTTTGCCAGGGAACGGCCGCGGCCGATGCCGTAGTATTCGATGTCCAGCTCTTCCATCTGCGCCGGGTTGTACAGGTTGCGACCGTCAAAAATCAAGGGTGTACTGAGTTCACGCTTGATCAGTTCGAAGTCGGGTGACCAGAACGCTTTCCACTCGGTGCAGATCACCAGCGCGTCAGCCCCCTGCAGGGCATCCTCCTTGTGCGCGCAAAGCGTCAGCTCTTCACGTTCGCCGTAGATCTCGCGGCAGGCCTGCATGGCCTGCGGGTCGAAGGCGCGCACTTTGCCGCCGCAGGACCAGATACCCTCCATCAGGTAGCGGCTGGGGGCCTCGCGCATGTCATCGGTGTTGGGTTTGAAGGACAGCCCCCACACGGCAATGGTCTTGCCGCTCAGGTCGGCACCCAGGCGCTCCATGACCCGTTCCGCCAGCTTGTTTTTCTGCCGCTGGTTGGTGTCGTGCACGGCGGTGAGAATGCCCGCGCGATGGCCGTGCTGCTCTGCCAGATGCTTGAGCGCGCGCACGTCCTTGGGGAAGCAGGAGCCGCCGTAGCCGCAGCCGGGGTAGATAAACTGATAGCCAATGCGCGGATCTGACCCCATGCCGCGACGCACCAGTTCGATGTCGGCGCCCACGGCTTCGGCGATGGTGGCCATTTCATTCATGAAGCTGATTTTGGTGGCGAGCATGGCGTTGGCGGCGAGCTTGGTCATTTCCGCACTGCGTGGGTCCATATGCATCACTTTTTCGTGATTGCGGTTGAACGCCTGGTACATGCGCCGCAGTTCTTCCAGCACGCGTGGCGATTCGGTGCCGATGATGATGCGGTCGGGGCTCTGGCAGTCGGCCACCGCGGAACCTTCCTTGAGAAATTCAGGGTTGGACGCCGCTTCGACTGCGATCGACCGCCCCTGGTTGTGCAGGGTTTGCAGGATGTGCCGGTGCACGGTATCGGTGGTGCCGACCGGCACCGTGGATTTGGTGATGATCACCTTGCGGCTGGTCATGTAGCGGGCGATGGAGTCTGCCACCTGCATCACGTAGGTGAGGTCGGCGGAGCCATCCGTGCCCGCTGGTGTGCCGACGCAGATGAAGAGGAAGTTACTGGCCTGTACCGCCTCTTTGGCGTCCGTGGTGAACGACAGCAGCCCGTTGCTGATGCCGTTGCGAATAAGCTGCGACAGGCCCGGCTCGTAAAAAGGCACATCGCCTTCGCGCAGCCTGTCGACGCGGCCCGCGTCGATATCCATGCAGACGACCTTGTGGCCCACATCGGCAAAAATCGCGGCCTGCACCAGGCCCACATAGCCACTGCCAAAAATACTGATATTCATCGTTTACCGAGGGTTCCTGTGTCGCTGTTGCGGGTTGACCGCTCACTCTATGTCATAACAGTGACAGAAATAATACAGGAATCGTCCGGCGGTGACTCTCCACTTATATGCAGCGCCGAATTTGGGTAAAATGCGCCGCTCATTTCACGGGCCGCCGCGGCCCCGCCTGCCAGGGGACACCGATGTTTGACCAGCGCATGACCATTGAGGGGTTCGACGACGAGATTTTTGCCGCTATCAAGGAGGAGGAGCGTCGTCAGGAGGAGCATATCGAGCTGATTGCCTCCGAAAACTACACCAGCCCACGGGTTATGGAAGCCCAGGGCACCGTACTGACCAACAAGTACGCCGAGGGTTACCCGGGCAAGCGCTATTACGGCGGTTGTGAGTACGTGGATAAGGCCGAGCAGCTGGCGATCGAGCGCGCGAAGACACTGTTCGGTGCGGATTACGCCAACGTTCAGCCCCACTCCGGTTCCCAGGCCAATTCGGCGGTATACCAGGCGCTCTGTCAGGCCGGCGACACGGTGCTGGGCATGAGCCTGGCGGACGGGGGGCACCTCACCCACGGTGCCAAGCCCAACTTTTCCGGTAAAATGTACAATGCGGTGCAGTACGGCCTGAAAGCCGACACCGGTGAAGTGGATTACGACCAGGTCGAAGCGCTGGCCCTGGAACACAAGCCGAAGATGATCGTGGCCGGCTTCTCTGCCTATTCACGGGTGATGGACTGGGCGCGCTTTCGCACAATCGCCGACAAAGTGGGCGCCTACCTGCTCGTAGACATGGCGCACGTGGCCGGTCTTGTCGCCGCGGGCGTTTACCCCAACCCGGTACCGCATGCAGATGTGGTGACCTCCACCACCCATAAAACCCTGCGCGGGCCGCGCGGCGGCATCATTCTGGCGCGCGCCAACGAAGCACTGGAGAAGAAGTTCCAGTCTGCCGTGTTCCCGGGTGGCCAGGGTGGCCCGCTGATGCACGTGATCGCGGCAAAAGCGGTGAGCTTCAAGGAAGCCCAGAGCCCCGAGTTCATTGCCTACCAGCAGCAGGTAGTGGCCAACGCCCGGGCAATGGCCAAGACCTTCATTGATCGGGGCATCAACATCGTCTCCGGTGGCACCGACAACCACCTGATGCTGGTGGACCTGATCGGCAAGCCCTACACGGGTAAGGATGCCGACGAGGCCCTGGGCAATGCGAACATCACGGTGAACAAGAACGCGGTACCCAACGATCCGCGCTCACCGTTCATCACCTCCGGCCTGCGCGTGGGCACGCCGGCCATCACTACCCGCGGGTTCAAGGAAGCGGAGACTATCGAGTTGGCGGGGTGGATGTGTGATGTGCTGGAGGCGCTGGAGCAGGGGTCCGCGCATGCGGCGATTGCTGATGTGAAGGCCAAGGTGCTGGACATCTGTGCGCGGTTTCCTGTTTATCGGTGAGTTGGGACTTCGTAGCGCGGCCCGAAGCGGCGCACGGGTGGGCGAACGGCCACTGTCTCGCGATCACCTCCGGGCCGCTGCGCAACTCGACCATTTTTGCTGCGCAAAAATTGGGACTCGAACAGTGCTCGCGGACTACCCCCTACGGTGATCGCGAGCCAAAGCTGTGGCCTGAATGTTCGCCCACCCGTGCACCGCATCGGGCCTGAAGGCTGAGCCTGCGAAAGGATCAGTGAGATAGCGGGAGGGAAGTCCAGAAAGCGTGGGATCGACGCTGCAACATTTAGAACAAGCTCCACGGCTCATCTTAATCCATCTCAATCCATGGGGCGCGTCAACCCGGCCACCTCTGGGCAATCTGCACTGTGCGAGCCGCCCACCTCTGGGAAATACGCTCTGTATGAGGGACGGCGTGGGTTATCGCGGCGAGAACAATCAGGCCACAGCTTTCGTTTTCCATCATCGTAGGGGGCTTTACGNCGCTGCGCAACTCGACCATTTTTGCTGCGCAAAAATTGGGACTCGAACAGTGCTCGCGGACTACCCCCTACGGTGATCGCGAGCCAAAGCTGTGGCCTGAATGTTCGCCCACCCGTGCACCGCATCGGGCCTGAAGGCTGAGCCTGCGAAAGGATCAGTGAGATAGCGGGAGGGAAGTCCAGAAAGCGTGGGATCGACGCTGCAACATTTAGAACAAGCTCCACGGCTCATCTTAATCCATCTCAATCCATGGGGCGCGTCAACCCGGCCACCTCTGGGCAATCTGCACTGTGCGAGCCGCCCACCTCTGGGAAATACGCTCTGTATGAGGGACGGCGTGGGTTATCGCGGCGAGAACAATCAGGCCACAGCTTTCGTTTTCCATCATCGTAGGGGGCTTTACGGCGAGCACTGTTCGAGTCCCAATTTTTGCGCAGCAAAAATGGTCGAGTTGCGCAGCCGCCCGGAGATGATGGAAAACGAGTGGCCGTTCTCGCCGCGATAACCCACGTTGTCCCGCCGCTACGAAGCTCCAAACCCGGCAGCCCCGGCAGCCCCGGCAGCCCCGGCAGCCCGGTAGGCTGCTACCAGGCAATCCCGTAGTCATCCCCGTAGTCCGACGCACCACCCTGCATCACCCCATGCTCATGATCGAACCAGATCGCCGTGGTCGGGTTGTAGGTGCGCTCCACCACCTCTACCGAGTACCCCATGCGCTCAAGCTCGGCACGGGTAAACGGCGATACCAGCGGTGTGACCTGCAAACGCCCGGGTTCTGACTGGTGCGCGCCAAACGAGCTCTGCATCTGGTAGCTGAGGATGTTGTGCGCCTCCGCCGCCTGCTGCACGTTCATGTCGAACTCCACCATGTTGAGAAAGAACTGCAGCAGATTCTGGTCCTGGGTGTCGCCCCCCTGTACCGAGAAAGCCATCAGTGGCTTGCCATCCTTGAGCGCCATCGATGGCGTCAGCGTGACTCTGGGGCGCTGGCCGGGCTGCACCACGTTGTAGGGGTTCAGGGCCTCGTCCAGCACAAAGCTTTGCATGCGCTGGCTCAAGCCAACGCCGGTGTTGCCGGCGATAAATGCGGGTATCCAGCCACCGGACGGGGTGACGGAGATCACCCAGCCTTCGGCATCCGCCGCCTGAATCGAGGTGGTGCCTGCCAGGAAGGCCTCGTCTGCCGTCATCACGCCGGCTTGCTGGAAGCTGTCAGCCCCCTCGGCATCGGCGGCAGGGGGTATCGGGGTCCACTGTTGGCGCAGAGTCTCGAACGGGTTCTTGCCGCGCTGATGGCGGTAGGGGTCGCCCGGCTTGAGATCGGTGAGGTTGTGGTCGCTGGGCATGAGCTTGCGGCGTTCGTCGGCATAGCGTTTGGAAAGCAGGCCGGCGATGGGTTCTTCCGGTGGCATGTAGGGGTCGCCGTAGTAGAAGTCGCGGTCGGCGAAGGCCAGGTTCATGGCCTGGTACAGCGTGTGGATGTAGCGTGTGCTGTTGTAGCCCATGGCTTGCAGGTCGAAACCTTCCAGCAGGTTCAGTGCCTGCAGCAGGGCGGGCCCCTGGGTCCAGGTGGTGAGCTTGTAGACGTCGATGCCGCGGTAGTTCACGCTCACCGGCTCTTCGAGGATGACCTCCCAGTCGGCGAGGTCTTCGGCGGTGATGAGGCCGCCCGCGGCGCGGTTGCTGCGCACGATTTCGGCGGCAATGTCGCCGCGGTAGAAGCGCTCATAGGCGGTCATGATGGCGGCCTTGCGGTCGGCCCCCGCCGCCAGTGCACGGGCTTCCGCCTCCACCAGCTTTTGCAGCGTGGCGAGCAGATCGGCCTGCTGGAACACCTCGCCGGGTGCGGGCGCTGCGCGCTGCTCCGGGGCCTCGCTGTTGAAGTGGGGCAGGAACACGCGCCGGGAATCCGGCCACTGCTCCAGGATATCCCGGCGGCTTTCGATGAAACGTGCCTGAGTGGCTTCGATGGGGTAGCCGCGAGCCATTTCCATGGCGGGCGCCAGCACGTCAGCCAGACTCAGGCGGCCGAATTCCGCCACCATCATCATCAGGCCGCCCGGGGTGCCGGGCGTAACCGCTGCCAGTGGGCCGTATTCCGGCGGGTAGAGCATGCCCTGTTGGCGGAAAAACCCGGGCGTCGCACCGGTAGGGGCAACCCCCAGCGCGTTCAAGCCGATCACTTTGCCGGTGTTCGGGTTGTAGATGAGCGCCTGGGTTTCCCCGCCCCAGCCCAGCACGTCCCACATGGTGGCGGTAACGGCGAGCATTGCCGCCGCGGCATCAATGGCGTTGCCGCCCTGCTGGAACATCATGGCGCCGGCGGTGGCGCCCTGTGGCTTGCCCGTCACGGCCACCCAGTGCTTGCCGAGCAGCACCGGGCGCGCGGTTTTCTGGGCAAATGAGGCCGTGGGCCAGATGACGCTCAGCGCCAGGGTGAGCGCCAGGGTGCGTTGAATGAGCCGGACTGGAAAGCGAGCGTGCATGGGTTTCTCCTCTGACAGTGGGCTGAAGATAGCAAAGTTGCGCGCGCTTGGCGCAGCAGGATGCCCGTATGGATGCACAGTACGCTAGTGGAGATGAACGTGGCTGCACGTGCTCGTGCCCCGGCTTTCCGCCCTCTTGCTGCGCTAGGCAGAGCCAAAATGTGTTAGGCTTCAGGCACTTGTCCTATAGGTGAACGTTCATGCACTGCCCGTTTTGCGCTGCCGATGATACCAAGGTAATCGACTCGCGATTGGTTGCCGAAGGCGACCAGATTCGCCGCCGTCGCGAGTGCCTGAGTTGTCATGAGCGTTTTACCACCTACGAAGTGGCAGAACTGGTGATGCCGCGCATCATCAAGCACAACGGCAACCGCGAACCCTTTGATGAGGCCAAGCTGCGTGCGGGCTTCCAGCGCTCACTGGAAAAGCGCCCGGTGCCGGTGGAGGACGTGGAAGCCGCCATCAACCACATCAAGCATGCGCTGCGGGCGACGGGTGAACGGGAAGTGGGGTCGCGTGTGGTCGGTGAGCTGGTGATGGAGCACCTCAAGCAGCTGGACCAGGTGGCGTACGTGCGGTTCGCTTCCGTTTACCGCAAATTCCAGGATATCGCCGAATTCAAGGACGCTATCGAGTTGCTGGAATCCGAGCCGCGGCCCGAGCGCGGCAGCGCCTGAGCGGCGCGGCAAGGCACCTGCATGGCTGACACGGCGTTTGATACCCGCATGATGGCGCGGGCCCTGCAACTGGCTCGTGAGGGCCGTTACTCCGCCATGCCCAATCCCCACGTGGGCTGTGTGCTGGTGCGCGATGGCCAGGTGATCGGCGAGGGGTTTACGCAGCCTGCCGGCGGCAACCATGCCGAGGTGGAGGCACTGGCGGCGGCGGGCGATGCTCGTGATGCCACGGCCTATGTCACGCTTGAACCCTGTAGCCACCACGGTAAAACAGGCCCCTGTACCGAGGCATTGCTGGCAGCCGGGGTAGTGCGTGTGGTCGCCGCCATGCAGGACCCCAACCCGCAAGTGGCCGGCAGCGGCCTTGCCCGCCTGGAGGCCGCCGGCGTGGCCGTCGAGTGTGGCTTGTTACAGGCCGAGGCGGAGTCGGTTATTCCCGGTTTTGTCGCCCGCATGCGCCGTGGGCGGGGGCGGGTGCGCGCCAAACTGGCGATGTCGCTGGATGGGCGCACGGCCATGGCCTCTGGCGAGAGCCAGTGGATTACCGGCGCGGCTGCCCGTCGCGATGTGCAGCGGCTGCGGGCGATGAGTTGTGCCGTGGTCACGGGCGTCGGCACGGTGTTGTCGGATGATTGTTCGCTCACTGTACGTGCCTCCGAGCTGGGATTGCCCGCTGCGCTGGCGACCCGCGCCGCTGCCCGTCAGCCGCTGCGTGTCGTGTTGGACTCGCGGCAGCAGGCACCCGTCCGGGCGCGGGTCTTCAGCCAGGACGCGCCAACGCTCTGGTGCCACGATAGCGCTCACACGCCGATTGTATCCGCACCGTCCCCGTTTAGTGAGCTGCTGGCCCTGGGCCGTGCCGCTGGTGGGCTGGACCTGCAGGCGCTGTTTACCGAACTCGACAGGCGGCAGTGCAACGAAATTCTGGTAGAATCCGGGCCCCGTCTGGCGGGTGCACTTTTACAATTGGGCCTTTTGGACGAATTGATCGTATACATGGCGCCGACCCTGCTGGGGAGTACCGCACGGCCGCTGCTGGCGTTGCCACTGGAGGCCATGGCGGACAAGGTGCCGCTGCGGCTGCGCGACGTGCGGCAGGTGGGCGAAGACTGGCGATTTACCGCCGTACCGGGCGCCTGAGCCGTGCGCGCCAGGCAACCGGCGTGCGACACAAGACACAGGGCAGACTATGTTCACAGGAATTATCCAGGCCGTTGGATCCATCGCCACGCTGCAGCCGGCGGGTGGCGACCTGCGCCTGCGGGTCCACAGCGGCAAGCTGGATCTCGCCGATGTGCAGCTGGGTGACAGTATTGCCACCAATGGCGTCTGTCTCACGGTGACCGAGTTGCCTGGCGATGGCTACTGGGCGGATGTGTCCCGCGAAACCCTGGACTTCACCACACTCGGTGGCCTGCAGCCCGGCAGCCGTGTCAACCTGGAGAAGGCCCTGACGCCCGCGAGCCGTTTGGGCGGTCACATCGTCAGTGGCCATATCGACGGTGTGGGGGAGGTGGTCAGCGCTGTGGAAGATGGCCGCTCCTGGCGCTACGTGATGCGCGCACCGGATGGCCTCGCCAAGTACATCGCGCACAAGGGCAGTATCTGTGTCGACGGCACCAGCCTCACCGTGAACGCCGTGCATGGCGCGGAGTTCGAACTCAACATTATTCCCCAGACGCGGGCGGAAACCGTGTTCGCCGAATACCGTCCCGGTAGCCCGGTGAATCTGGAGGTGGACGTGATTGCGCGCTATCTCGAGCGGCTGGTAC
Organism: Haliea alexandrii; assembly: GCF_003719295.1. GTDB lineage: Bacteria > Pseudomonadota > Gammaproteobacteria > Pseudomonadales > Halieaceae > Haliea > Haliea alexandrii. The sequence goes on along the minus strand of NZ_RFLW01000005.1, from coordinate 54,279 downwards.
TTGGCGATGCCGCCGCTGTGCCGGGGCAGGCGGGCGTCTCCCTCGCTACCCTGGCTGAAAATGGCTACCTGCGCGGCTAACCGCGCACCGTCCCACAAGGATCGCAAAGGCATGCAGACAAACAGCGTAGACGAACTGATCAGCGACATTCGCCAGGGCCGCATGGTGGTGCTGATGGATGACGATGACGACAGCAATAATGAAGGCGTGGTGATGGTGGCGGCGGATCATGTGAGCGCCGCGCACGTCAACTTCATGGCACGTCAGGCCCGCGGCCTGGTGTGCCTGGCGCTCACCGAGGAACGCTGCCGCCAGCTGGACCTGCCGCCCATGGTGCCGGCAGCACACGGTGAAAAATCCAATTTCACGCTGTCTATCGAGGCTGCGGAGGGCATTGACACGGGTATTTCGGCGGCGGATCGCGCGCGCACCGTGCAGGCTGCCGTTGCGCCGCAGGCGGTGCCCACCGATATTGTGCAGCCCGGTCACATTTTCCCGCTCACCGCACTGCCCGGCGGCGTGCTTACCCGCGCCGGCCACACCGAGGCCGCCAGTGACTACGCGGCGCTGGCGGGCCTGCTGCCGGCGGCGGTCATCGCCGACATCCTCACCCCCGAGGGTCTGCTGGCGGATGGTCCTGCGCTGGTTGAGTTCGCCCGCAGCCACGATTTGAAGATAGGCACCATCGCCGACCTCATCCATTTCCGTATGGTTAATGAGCGCACCATCGAGCGCGTGCGCGACGGCGAGATCGACACGGTGTACGGCCGTTTCCGCCTGCTCGCCTACCGCGACAATACGGCTGGGGAACTGCACCTCGCACTCACCTGCGGTGAAATAACCGCGGACGAACCGACGCTGGTGCGGGTGCATGTGGCCTCTACCCTGCGCGACCTGGTGGCAAGCCGCATAGACGGGCGACCCTCGTGGCAGTTCGGCGCCTGCATGGCGCGCGTGGCGGAGGCGGGGCGCGGTGTGATCGTGCTGCTCGCCGGCGATGAAAGCGGCGAACAGCTGCTCGACAGCATCGACATGGCGCTGGGTGAAGCGCCCTCCAGCGCCCGCGCGCTGCCGGATACCTACACCAAGGTGGGCCTGGGCTCGCAGATTCTCAAGGACCTGGGGGTGGGAAAAATCCACCTCATGGGCGCACCCATCAAGTACAATGCCATTTCCGGTTTTGACCTGGAAGTGCTGGAATACCTGGCGCCCTAGTGCCCGGGCACACACGAACAAGGAATTCGCATGACAAACATCAAGACAATCGAAGGGGATTTCACGGCTGCCGATGGTCAATACGCACTCGTGGTCGGCCGCTGGAACAGCTTTGTGGTTGAGCACCTGCTCGAGGGCGCGATTGACGCCCTGCGCCGTCACGGCGTGAGAGAAGAGCAGATGACCGTGGTGCGCGCACCGGGTGCCTTCGAAATACCGCTGGTGTGCCAGCGCGTAGCGAAACAGGGCGGCTTTGACGCCATTGTGGCACTGGGCGCCGTGATTCGCGGTGGCACCCCGCATTTCGAGTATGTGGCGGGCGAGTGTACCAAGGGCATCGCACAAGTGAGCCTCGACCACGGCATTCCCATCTCCTTTGGCGTACTCACCGTGGATTCCATTGAGCAGGCGGTTGAGCGCTCCGGCACCAAGGCCGGCAACAAGGGCGCGGAGGCGGCGCTGTCGGCGCTGGAAATGGTCAGCCTGCTGGGCCGGATCGGGAGCTGAGCGCTGCCGTGAGCAAACAAGCCCGCAATACCCTGGCCGCCGAGCGCCACAAGGCGCGGCACTACGCCATGCAGGCGCTCTACCAGTGGCATATGGCGGAAGCGCCGGTGAGTCAGATCGAGGCGGAGTTCCGCAGCGATTACGACTTCAACCACGTGGACCTGGAGTACTTTCAGGCCCTGCTGCACGGTGTGCCGGGCTGCGTGGATGAGCTGGAGGCAACACTCGCGCCGCTGCTGGACCGCAAACTCGACGAGCTGGACCCCATCGAGCGCAGTCTGCTGCGCATGGGCATCTTCGAGCTGCAGCAGCGCATCGACGTGCCATGGAAAGTGGTGATCAACGAAGCCGTCTCCCTGGCGAAAAAGTTCGGCGCCACGGACAGCCACAAATACATCAACGGCGTTCTCGATAAAGCGGCTCGCCAGTTGCGCAAGGCCGAAACCGACGCCAGCGCCTGATGCCGGCTGACGAGTTCTCCCTGATCGCCCGCTATTTCTCCGCCCTGGGGGCAGGCCCGGCCGTTGAGCTGGGGGTGGGTGATGACTGCGCGATTCTCTCGCTGCAAACTGGTGAGCGCCTGGCCACATCGGTGGATACCGTCGTTGAAGACGTGCACTTCCCTGCGGACAGCCTGCCAGAAGATGTGGCCTACCGCGCCGTGGCTGCCGCCGCGTCAGACCTCGCTGCCATGGGCGCGCGCCCACTCGGTATGACCCTGGCGCTCACCCTGCCCGCGGCCGACGAGCTGTGGCTGCACAGCTTCAGCCAGGGTCTTGCTGCCGCGGCAAGCGCCTTCTCGCTGCCGCTGGTGGGCGGTGACACCACCCGCGGCCCCCTGACCATTACCGTGCAGGTGCTCGGTGCCCTGCCCCCCGGGCTGGCACTGACCCGCGGCGGGGCACAGCCCGGCGACGCAGTTTACGTGTCGGGTACCCTGGGTGATGCCGCCGCCGGGTTGGCGGTGCTGCAGGGCCGCTATCGTCCGAGCCTGGAGGCCGCCGAATATCTGGAACAGCGTTTTTTCCGGCCCACGCCGCGACTGGCGCTCGGTGCCACCCTGCTCAATACCGCCACGGCGGCAATCGACCTCTCCGATGGCCTGCTGGCTGACGCGGGGCATATCGCCGCCGCCAGCGGCGTGCAGCTGCGCATCGATGCGCAGGCGCTGCCCCTGTCTTCGGCGCTGGAGGCCCATCCTGACCGTGCGCAGGTGTTGGCCTGGGCGCTGGCCGGCGGCGACGACTACGAACTGTGCTTTTGTTTCCCCGCTGCCGTGCAGCCGCCTGCGGGCTGTAGCCGAATCGGCGAGGTGACGGAGGGGGAGGGCGTTGTGTGCCCCGGGTTTGAGCCGCTTGCGCCGGGCTATAACCATTTCTGAGCCGGCCCCCGGGTAGACCCGGCCGTCGCGCGGGAAGGAAATCACCGGTTGTTCCCGCGTCAAAGCACAGTAAACTGGGCGCTCGACCGCATGGATACACGCCCCATGGCCAAGTCTGCCGCTCCACCGCCCCCTGCATTGCTGCGCAACCCTGTGCAATGGCTCGCCTTCGGCTTCGGTAGCGGCTTGTCGCCGGTTGCCCCGGGCACCGTGGGCACGCTGGCGGCCGTGCCGTTGTTCCTGCTGGTGGATGCCGCGCTTGCCAGCACAGCGTTCCCGCTGCTGTGGTACACCCTGTTTGTGCTGGCAACGGCCGTCGCCGGCGTCTGGATTTGTGAGCGCGCCAGCCAGCAGCTGCAGGTGCACGATCACCCGGGCATTGTCTGGGACGAGTTTGTCGGCTACTGGATTACCATGTGGGCCATGCCCGCAGGCTGGATGTGGGTGGTGATCGGCTTTGTGGTGTTTCGTGTATATGACATCGCCAAACCCTGGCCGATCGGCGCGCTGGACCGCAAGGTGGCCGGCGGTTTCGGCATCATGATCGACGATATTGTGGCGGGGATCATGGCCTGCATCACCGTGCATATCGCCCTCTGGCTGATGGCGGTCGGGTAGCCTGGTGAGCTGCATGAGTCTTCGGCAATCCCGGTTTTCCGGCCCAGTCTGCAGGCGCTGGTGGGTGCCCGTGTTGCTCCTGCTGCTGGTGCTTGCCAGTGGCCGCTTGCTCGCCGCTTCGGTGACCGTGGAAGCGCTGCTGCCGAACACCGCGGTTTTGATGATCAACGGCCAGCGCAAGACCCTGCGCGCCGGCGAGAGCTTCGACGGGGTGAAGCTGATCAGTGCTGATGCCACTATCGCCCTGCTGGATATCAACGGCGCGCGCCAGCGTGTAGGGCTGAATCGCAATATCACCACCAACTACGTCGCGCCCGAGCGGCGCGAAGTGCAGATCCCGCGTAACGAGCGCATGCAATACATCACCGGCGCCCTCATCAACGGCCGCAAGGTGCAGGTAATGGTGGATACCGGCGCCAATGTGGTGGCACTCAATGCGCGGCAGGCCGCGGCGCTGGGCCTGGACTATGAAGCCGGCATGCCCTCTACGGTGGAGACCGCGAGCGGTGTCTCCGACGCCTGGGTGCTGAACCTGGAGCGGGTAGAGGTGGGCGGTATTCCAGTGGAGGGGGTGCGCGCCACGGTGGTGGTGGGTGACTACCCGACCACCATTCTGCTGGGGATGAGCTACCTGCAGCACGTGGAGCTGCGCGAGCGCAACGGCGTGTTGTCGCTGTCCCGTGAATGGTAGTGCCCGTGCCCACACCCGCGGCGATTAAGTGCTAAACTACGCCCCTTTTTTTCGCCACCGGATTGCCCCGTGCCAGTACGCTACGTAGAGACTTCCCGCCTGCCCACCGCCTGGGGCGTGTTCGATATCCACGGTTTTGAAGACCCGGATTCGAACAAGGAGCATATTGTGCTCACCATGGGTGATGTTGGCAGCGGTGAACCCGTGCTGGCGCGCATCCATTCCGAATGCCTGACCGGCGATGCCCTGTTCAGCCTGCGCTGCGATTGTGGCAACCAGCTGGAAGCGGCCATGAAGGCGGTATCCGAGGCTGGTCGCGGGGCTATCTTCTACCTGCGCCAGGAAGGCCGCGGTATTGGCCTGCTGAACAAGATCAAGGCCTATAAGCTGCAGGATGCGGGCGCCGACACCGTCGAGGCCAACGAACAGCTGGGTTTTGGCGCCGACATGCGCGATTACTCCATCCTGGGCCCGATGCTGCGCCATCTTCGCATCACCCGGGTGCGCCTGATGACCAACAACCCGCGCAAAGTGGCGGCGATGGAGGAAAACGGCGTCGAGGTGGTGGAGCGGGTGCCGCTACACTGCGCGAGCAACCCCCACAACGAAAAATACCTGAAAACCAAGGGTGCGAAGCTGGGGCATTTGTTTACGGGCCACAGCGGGTAGGCGGTCGCTGCCTGACTCGGCGGTGCAGCCGATTGCGATACCCCGTAGCACAGGGCACGAAACCGCTGCTAGAGAATCAACCCCAACTCCGATTGGTGAGCAATCTGCTGCAGGCAGTGCGAGGGCGCTGTACTCTTCACGCCGTCGATGGGCACCACTTTCTCGTGCAGTAATCCGGTCAGTTGTTCCACTTGCGTAACATTCAAGGCGCAGATCAAATCGTGCCGCCCCAGCGTTGTGGCCACAAAGCTGACTTCCGGGATGAGGGCCAGTGCCCGGCACACCGAGCGTCCGCTGCCACCGTGTACGTCAATACCGACAAACGCCGCGCTCATCGGGCCATCGCGGAGCACCTGCAGATACTCGAAGCTGATTTGCCGCGTGTGCTGCATACGTTTTATACGGCTGCGCACCGCTGATTCGGAGGCACCAATCTCCGCGGCAACGGCGCGATTGCTCTTGCGTGCGTTTTGACGCAGGCTGGCGACGATCCTGCGGTCGACCGTGTCCAGCAGCCGGTGTTCACGAGGTACATCGTCCGCCGAATGGGCCTGGTAACCGCGCCGGAATTTCCACACATCCAGGGCCATGGCCGGTGTTACCCGTGCAATGCCCGCGATACGCGGCAACGTTTCGGTGAGAAACGTGCTCACACCCTCCCGGCTGGGCAGGGCGGCTACCAGCTCGATATCGTGCCGGCCCAGTACCACGTTCACCGTGAGTGCAGCGGGCAGTGCGGCAATCGCCAGCGCCACATCAAAGGGTGAGATGTGCTCCACGTTGATGCCAATCAACAGCAGGTTCGGGTAGCCAGCGGCGTGCAGGTCCACCAGTGGGGCGAGGCTGATAACGCTCTGCGCAAGCAGGCGTTCGATACGCCGCCGCACCGTGATGGGCGAGGCTCCTACCGTATCGGAAAGGGTTTGGGCAGGACGCCGGATGTCACCCTCGAGCGCCGTCATGATGGCGATGTCGATGGCGTCCGGCTGGTAGGTGGAGACTGCGGTCATCCGGTCAGATGCGCAGTGTGAGGCTCAGTTCCACCGTGCGTGGCCTGTTGTAGCTGCCTTCGAAGTAGCCGAAGAAGCCGCTGCCGTCAAAGCCCGAGTTCAGCACGCGTTTGTCACCCAGGTTGGTGCCAATCAGGCCCACCTCCCACAGCTCGCTGGGTGAGGTGTAGATCAGGCCCGCACCGAACAGCGTATGGCCAGGCACCTGCAACACCGAGCTGTTCACCGCGTTGAGGTAGTAGCTGTCGGTATAGCGCATATCCGCGCGGAACAGCAGGTCGCCGATTTCTCCCAGGTCGTAGCGGTAGTCGGCGGCCATGTTGAAGGTCCACTCCGGGGTGTGCTTGAGTTCGGTGTTGGTGTAGTCGCCGGTGACATCCACCCAGCCGTCGGAATCATCGTTCAGGTAGCCCACGCCGGCCTGCAACTGGAATGCCTCGACGGGTAGCCAGGTGGCTTCCAGCTCAACGCCCTCAATGCTCGCCTTGGAGGCGTTCTCCACGGCCACGGAGCCGGCGCGCGTGATCAGCACCTGAATGTCCTCGTAGTCGTTGTAGAACACAGCGCCGTTCAACCGCAGGCTGCGGCCGAGCAGATCGGCTTTGATACCGGCCTCATAGCCGGTGAGGATCTCCGGTTCGTATTCCTGCAGGTCCGCCGCGCTGCCGAAGGCGCGGCCGTTGTAGCCGCCGCTGCGGAAGCCACGGCTCACATGCGCATAAGCCATAACGTCATCGTTCAGCTGCCAGGAGGCGCCGATTTTGGGTGACGTGTTGGACCAGTCCTGGGAGCAGTCGAAGTAGGCTGTGGGCGCGTCAAATGCGCAGCTGCTCACCGGCACGCCGGGGATAGCGAAGACATGCGGCACACCGAAATCGTAGTTGCTGATTTGCTGGGTGAAATCCTTCTCTTCTTCCGTATAGCGAATGCCGGCAAACACATCCAGCTGGTCGGATACGGCATAGCTGACCTGCGCATAGGCGGCGTAGCTGCTGGTTTCCTGCCGGTTATCGAAGGATACCGACGTGCCCAGGCCCTGAATGATGATCAGGTCCGTCAAATCGCGGGTATCTTCCGTAAAGTAGTACAGGCCGCCTACCCACTCCAGCGCGCCGCTGGTGCCCACCAGCTGCAGTTCCTGGCTGAACTGGTCGTGGTCCTGGTCATGAATGTCACCCGAGTAGTTCAGTGCGCTGTTGTCGCCGTCGCGCCCGAAGAGTGCTTCGGTCTCGCGGTAGCCGGTGATCGACTTGAATTCCAGGCTGTCGTTCACCTGCCATGTGTTCGTCCAGGTAACGCCCATGCCCTCGACGTCGTCGTTGGGCAGCGGGCCTTCAATGCCGGATACATCGATGTTGGCGTTCGGCGTACAGCAGGGGTTGTCGGGGTTCAGCTGGTTCCACAGGTCACCAAACAGGGTGCCGTCCTGCCAGGTCAGCATCACATTGGGGTAGCCCGTCTGGTCCTGCTCGTGCCAGTCCACGGACAGGGTGGACTCGAAGCTGTCGGTGGGCGCCCAGTTGAGGATGGCGCGTGCGGTAGACAGGTCGATATCGCCGGCATCGTCGCCGGGCCGCTCCTGCCAGCCGTCTGCCTTGCGCCGCAGGTAGGAGATGCTGCCTGACAGCGTGTCAGTCAGCGCCGTCTGGCCGTAGAACGACACTTCGCCCAGATTGCGTGAACCCGTGGCCAGGCCGAATTCCGCGCTGCTCTCTCCGGTAGGCTTGCGCGTGATAACACTGATGGCGCCGCCAATACTGTTTTTGCCGAACAACGTGCCCTGCGGGCCGCGCAGCACTTCAATGCGCTCCACATCCGCCAGCTCCATATTGGCGCCAAAGGCTCGTGCGAGGTAAATGCCATCCAGATAGAGGCCGACGGCGGGGTCGGTGGTGAGAATGAAGTCGAACTCACCCACACCGCGCAGGAAGGCGTTAACCGTAGAGCTGCCGCCGCCGGTGCCGACCGTAAAGTTCAGGTTCGGTGTTTGGCGCTCGATGGCGGTGAGCTGGTTGATACCGGCTCGCGCCAGGTCTTCGCCCGAGAGCGCAGTAATGGAAATGGGAGTGCTCTGCAGGTTCTCGGCACGTTTGCGGGCCGTCACCACCACCTCCTCCAGCGCAGCGGCGTGGCCGAGCGTGGGCAATGTGGCGGCGGGGAGGCCGCTGGCGAGTGCGGCGATGGCGAGCATCAGGCGTTGTTTTTTCATGGCTGTTCCCCTGTAGGGTGCGGTAGGCGTGTGTGGACGAGCGTCTGCTGCGCTCTGATTGCATGGTTTTATGACGACTTGCAGTTTTCAGCATGGGTGAGGTGTAGCTTTGCGTCAATAAATAGCAAAAGAGAAACGCAAAGCAGTAATCGCTGGTTCAACATGAAACGCCGGTGGGCGGCGTGCAAAGGGAGCGGCAGTTGGTTGGTTTGGTTGTTGGCGGCAACGCCGGGGATTGTCAGGCTTGGCGCTGGACGATATAGCGGGCGAGATCGCGCAGCGGGTTTGCGTGGTCGCCGAAGCACGTCAATGCCTCGAGCCCGTCGGCAAGCAGCGCGTCCGCCGCTGCGCGAGCGCCCTCAAGACCGAGCAGGCTGACGTAGGTCGTTTTGCCCGCGGCGGCGTCTTTGCCGCCGGTTTTGCCCAGAGTGGCCGCGCTGCCTTCCACGTCCAGAATGTCGTCAACCACCTGGAAAGCCAGGCCGAGATGTTCGCCGAATACCTCAAGCGCTGCCTGCTCTTCTTGCGAGGCGCTCGCCGCAATGGCGCCGAGACTGAGTGAGGCACGAATCAGTGCGCCGGTCTTCAGCGTGTGCAGGCCTTGCAGTTCAGCCAGTGCCAACGGGCTGCCGGTGGCCGCTATATCCACAAACTGCCCGCCCACCATACCGCCAAGGCCTGCGGCTTGTGCCAGTACCCGGACCATGCGCATCCGGGCCTCGGCGGGCAGGCCTTCGTCATCCACCAGCAACTCGAAAGCCAGTGCCTGTAGGCCGTCACCCACGAGAATGGCGGTGGCCTCATCGAAGGCCTTGTGCAGCGTGGGACGCCCGCGGCGCAGGTCGTCGTTGTCCATTGCCGGTAAGTCGTCGTGAATCAGGGAATAGGTGTGCACCAGTTCCATGGCGCAGGCGGCGTTATCCAGCGCGGCAGCGTGGGTGTTGCTGTCGCCGGCGGCTTGAGCTGCGGCGTATACCAGGCAGGGCCGGATACGCTTGCCGCCTGCTTGCAGCGCGTAGCGCACCGCTTCCTCCAGACCGGCCAGCGCACCGGAGGCGCGCGCATCCTGCGGCTGAATGTGGCTCAACGCCTGCAAGCGCGCCTCGCAGCGCTCGCGGCTGTGCTCCATCAGGGTGTTCAGGGCCGGGGTCACTCGGTAACGCCTTCCTCGTCCTCACCGTGGAAGGGCGTGGTGACGGGCTTGCCGTCCTTCTCCAGCAGCAGCTGCACTTTCTGCTCGGCTTCCTGCAGGGACTGCTGGGCCTGGCGGATGAGCTGTACGCCCTGTTCGAAATCCTGCAGGGACTGTTCGAGGGACGTGTCGCTGTCCTCAAGGCGGGTGGTGAGGGCTTCGAGTTGGGTGAGGGTTTCGGCGAAGGTGGGGGCAGTGGATTTTTTTGGCATGATGTCTCAGTGCGTTGGAGCCGGAGCGCCTACTATAGCAGGGAGCGCGAACTCGGGGCACGCCTTGCACCTCTGGGTGTGCTTTGTCGCTGTGAGGCGGATGGAGTTAGTGTGTGACGAGAGACTGCAGGAGTGGAGTCACCACCGCGAAGGTAATGATGCTCAGCAAAATCGTGTGGCCGGACAGGCTTTTTTCCACACGCGAGAGTCGATCCTCGACTCGATCCAGGCGTCCGTCGACGTGCTCGAAACGGCGATTAACCTGTTCGAAACGATTGTCGATCTGATCAAAGCGCTGATCCACCTGCTGAAACCTCTGATCAACATACGCCAAAGTCAGATCAAAGTGCTCTTTGGTCACCAGCGACTCAACCTGTTGCGTCACCATAAGCGTCATGCCTCTGGCTATTGCCTCCGCCTGCTGGCGGGACAGTCCCGTAGATTCAAGATTACGGGGATAGGTTAGCACATCGAATACCGGCTGCGGCATGGCGGTCTCAGCCACGAACGCCTTGTTCATGCGCAAGAAACCACTCATAGGTCTGGCGAAGGCCCTCATTGAGCGTGATCCTGGCCTCCCAGCCCAGGGCAGCCAGCTTCGATACATCCAGCAACTTGCGCGGAGCGCCATCGGGCTTGCTGCTGTCGAACACCAGGCGGCCGCCGAAACCGGTAACGCGGGCGATGGTCTCCGCCAGTTCACGAATGCTGCAGTCCACCCCGGTGCCAACGTTAATGTGGCTCAGCATCGGCTGGGTGTGTTCCCGGTACTCTGTCACCGGAAGGTCCATGACATGCACGCTGGCGGCGGCCATGTCGTCCACGTGCAGGAACTCCCGCATCGGTGTGCCGCTGCCCCAGATCACTACCTGCTCGGCCCCGGTCTGAACGGCCTCGTGGAAGCGGCGCAGCAGAGCGGGTATGACGTGGCTGTTTTCCGGGTGAAAGTTGTCGCCTGGGCCGTACAGGTTGGTGGGCATGACCGAGCGGTAGTCCCGGCCGTACTGGCGGTTGTAGCTCTCGCAGAGCTTGATGCCGGCGATCTTGGCGATGGCATAGGGTTCGTTGGTGGGCTCCAGCACCCCCGTGAGCAGGGCGTCCTCGCGCATTGGCTGGGCGGCCATTCTCGGGTAGATGCAGGATGAGCCCAGGAATAGCAGCTTCTGCACCCCGGCTTGATGGGCAGCCCGAATTATATTGGTTTGGATCAGCAGGTTCTCACCCAGGAACTCAGCCGGAAAGCTGTTGTTTGCCTGTATGCCCCCCACCTTTGCCGCTGCCAGGTAGACCTCATCAATAGCGTGTTCTGAAAAAAAGGCCTCGACCTCGGTCTGGCGGGTGAGATCCAGCTCAGCGTGGGATGTTGTGATGAGTGTGACGTTGGTATTACGTGCGAGAGCGCTATAGATCGCTGAGCCAACCATCCCCGTGTGGCCCGCCACATAGACGACACGAGGGCTCATCAGTTTTCCACCGTGACCGACACATCATGCCCATGCTGCTTGAGGAATGCATTGCGCTGCGCCACTTTCAGGTCCTCTGCTACCATTTCGGCGCACAGTTCCCGTGCGGTGATCTCTGGTTGCCAACCCAGTTCATCTCGCGCGCGTGTGGCATCCCCCATCAGGCTGTCCACCTCGGCTGGCCGAAAATAGCGTGGATCCACACGAACCAGAATATCTCCTGCTTTTACCGCTGGCGCCATGTTGCCGTGAATGCAGGTGACTACACCGACCTCATCGACACCGTTGCCCTTGAATTCAAGCGCGATACCCAGCTCATCTGCACTCCAGCGCACGAAGTCACGAACGGAATGTTGCTTCCCTGTGGCGATAACATAGTCTTTCGCGTCGTTTTGCTGCAGCATCATCCACTGCATGCGCACATAGTCTTTCGCATGGCCCCAGTCGCGCAGCGAGTTCATGTTGCCCATGTACAGGCAACTTTCCAGGCCCTGGGCAATGTTGGCCAGGCCGCGGGTGATCTTGCGGGTGACGAAGGTCTCCCCGCGGCGGGGTGACTCATGGTTGAACAGGATGCCGTTACAGGCGTACATACCATAGGCTTCGCGGTAGTTTACCGTGATCCAGTAGGCGTAGAGCTTGGCGACGGCGTAGGGTGAGCGAGGGTAGAAGGGCGTGGTTTCGCGCTGCGGGGTTTCCCGGACCAGCCCATAGAGTTCAGAGGTCGATGCCTGGTAGAAGCGTGTCTTGCGCTCTAAGCCCAGCAGTCGGATGGCCTCCAGGATGCGCAATGTGCCCATGGCGTCCACATCCGCGGTGTATTCCGGTGACTCGAAGCTGACCGCGACATGGCTCTGGGCGCCCAGGTTGTAGACCTCATCCGGCTGCACCTGTTGGATGATGCGGGTAAGGCTGGAGGAATCCGTCAGGTCACCGTAGTGGAGGATAAAGCGCTGGTTGTCGACATGCGGATCCTGGTAGATATGATCCACCCGCTGGGTGTTGAATAACGAGGCCCGGCGCTTGATGCCGTGGACCTCGTAGCCCTTGTCCAGCAGGAACTCGGCCAGGTAGGAGCCGTCCTGGCCGGTGACGCCGGTGATGAGTGCTTTGCGGTGCATAAGGTGGCTCTATATCGGGTCTGACTCAGCCTGCATCCTACACGGGCTCCAGCAGATGGCGAAATAGTGGAAAATCCAAATATGCCGCCAGCAATCGTGGGGTCTGGAAAATGGTCTGTGATAGACTCCGGGTGAGTTGGGCACCAGTAACAGCGCTCAAACCTGATTCAGTGATACGGCAGGGCAGCAACTTGCAGAGCGGCAAAGCAGATGAATACGACGCTGTCTGATTATTGATGAACCTTATCCCCCGTGTGATTCATCGCCGTATCGCGCATCGGCCGAACCTGGTCAAGATCGTCGATAACATCGGCTGGTTATTCTTCGACAAGATCCTGCGGATGGGTGTTGGCCTTTTTGTAGGCGTATGGATCGCGCGATACCTTGGTCCTGAGCAGCTCGGTTTGCTCGGTTTCGCCACCGCATTCGTCGGGCTGTTCGGTCCGATCGCCACGCTGGGCCTCCAAGGCATCGTTGTGCGCGATATTGTGCGTAATCCCAGTGGCAAGGAAGAAACCCTGGGTACCGCCGCGGCGCTCCATGTCGTCGGCGGATTGATCGCCTACGCTCTCATTCTGGCATCCATTTTCTGGCTGCGCCCGGACGACTCATTAGTTAAGGTCATGGTCGGCATCCTTGGATCCATGATGCTATTCCAGGCGTCTCAGGTTGCCGTTTACTGGTTCGAATCTCAGGTAATTTCCAAATACACCGTTTGGGTGCAGAGCGGAGTTTTTCTTGTATTCGCCGCCGTCAAGGTTGTTCTAATTTGGAACGAGGAACCGCTTGTCGCATTTGTATGGGCAATGCTTGTAGAAGCCGTGTTTGTTGCGCTAGCCCTATTGGGTGTCTTGGGTCTCCGCGGGCCAGCATTAACTAGACTAAGTGCCAGTGTACATCGAGCCAAAAGCTTGTTGCTCGACAGTTGGCCGCTCATACTTTCGGCGGCAGCAATCATGGTTTATATGAAGATAGATCAGGTGATGCTCGGGCAGATGGTGGGTTCGCGTGAGGTTGGATTTTATAGTGCCGCCGTTAACCTTGTTAACCCGTTATTTGCAATCGCCAATATGATTGTCGCGTCGCTCTTCCCAGCAATTGTTTCGATGATTGATGATTCGATGGTGTTGAGAAGTCGATTGTTGAAGCTGTACAGCTTTGTATTTTGGTCCGCAGTGTGCCTGGCGCTCCCCACAATTTTTCTCGCAGAATGGATCATCGTCATCCTTTATGGGTCAGAGTATTATAAAGCCTCCGAGGTGTTAGCGATTTATGTTTTGTCTTTGCCGTTTGCTTTTTGGGGTATGGCAAGTTCAAGATGGTATGTTGCAAAAGGCTTACAAGTGAAACTATTTCAAAGGGCATTCATGGGGGCGGTAGTGAACGTTGCGCTGAATTATGTGTTTATCAATGCGTTTGGTTTGATTGGTGCGGCGTACGCCACATTGATTTCTTACGCGCTAGTGGGGCTTATATTTGATTTGCATAGCAAGAATACCAAGGATCAATTTTCAATCAAGATCTCGTCGGTTAATCCGCTAAGGCTGAAAATATCATAATTACACGTATAGTTGATTGCACGCTGCGCGATGGGGGCTACTACACGGCCTGGGATTTTTCGCCTGAGTTGATCGCCGAATATTTGGTTGCGATGAAAGCCGCACAGGTTGATGTCATTGAGTTGGGCTTCCGATTTCTCGGAAATCAAGGTTTCAAGGGTGCCTGCGCGTATGCAACCGATGAGTTTCTTCGCAGGCTGGAAATTCCCAGCGGCCTTGAGGTCGCGGTCATGGTGAATGGTGCCGATCTTTGCGGCCCGATGGATCGAGAAACTGCGCTTCAACGCTTGTTCCCTGAAGACGCGGCCACCTCCAGTGTCTCGATTGTACGTTTTGCTTGCCATTATCACGAGCTTAAAGATGTTCTTCCCGCTACCTCTTCGCTTGTCGATCGCGGTTACCGAGTGGGTGTCAATCTCATGCAGATTGCGGACCGAACGGAGCGGGAGGTGCGCGAAATCGGTAAGCTGGCCACTGAGTGGCCACTTGAAGTTCTTTACTTCGCGGACAGTATGGGCAGCATGGCGCCCGAGGACACCGCCCGCATCATCGGTTGGCTTCGTGTGGAGTGGGACGGTCCGCTTGGCATTCATACCCATGACAACATGGGTTTGGCGCTATCAAATACGCTGCGCGCCGCGGCTGAGGGGGTAAGCTGGCTGGATGCCACTGTCACTGGTATGGGCCGCGGCCCCGGCAACGCCCGTACCGAGGAGTTGGTGATCGAGGCCGAGGCGCTGCGCGGCCGCAGGGCCAACCTCGTGCCGTTGATGGCACTGATCCGCAAGCACTTCGGGCCGATGAAGGCGCAGTACGGCTGGGGTACCAACCCGTATTACTACCTCGCCGGTAAATATGGAATCCACCCCACTTACATTCAGGAGATGCAAGGCGATGCGCGCTACGACGAGGAGGACATCCTCGCCGTGATCGATCACCTGCGCGCGGAGGGCGGCAAGAAATTCAGCTTCAATACGTTGGACGGCGCGCGCCAGTTCTATCGCGGCGAGGCCCGTGGCAGCTGGTGCCCGGCCGAAGTCATGGCGGACCGCGAGGTGCTGGTCCTCGGGGCCGGGCCGGGCGTGGCCGCGCACCGCCCCGCGCTTGAGGCTCATATCCGGCGTACCCGGCCGCTGGTGGTGGCGCTCAACACCCAATCGGAAATTGCGCCTGAGCTAATCGACTTACGTATCGCTTGCCACCCCGTGCGCCTTCTAGCCGATGCCGAGGCACATGCCGGGCTGCCACAGCCGTTGATAACCCCGGTCTCGATGTTGCCTGAGGGTCTGCGTGCTGCTCTCCGCGACAAGCAGCTTCTTGACTTCGGCATCGGCATCGAGCGGGGCCGCTTCGAGTTCCACGACACCCACTGCATCGCGCCTGCCTCATTGGTGCTGGCCTATGCGCTGGCGGTGGCAACCAGCGGGCGGGCCGCTCACATTTTGATGGCGGGTTTCGACGGCTATCCCGCCGGCGATCCGCGCAACGACGAGATTGAGGCAATGCTCGCGGCCTTCGCAGCTTCGGGGCTGCAGCCGTCGCTCGTCTCCATCACCCCCACCAGATACAAGGGGCTGCCCGCCCGCAGCCTCTATGGTCTCTGACCGGATGCGCGCCTGTGTCGTCATCCCGGCCCGTCACGCCTCCACCCGTTATCCTGGCAAGCCGCTGGTGCCGCTCCTGGGCAAGCCTATGATCATATGGGTGGCCGAGCTATCGGCCCGCGCGGTGGGGCAGACGCATGTACACGTCGCCACCGAGGACAACCGGATCGCCGAGGTGGTGCGCGCGGCTGGCTTCTCGGCGCTGATGACCAGCGCAAGTGCGCTCACTGGGACCGACCGGCTCGCCGAGGCGGCGCAGATGATCGACTACGATATCTATGTCAACGTGCAGGGCGACGAGCCGCTGGTTGCCCCCGCCGACATCCGCCGGTGTATCGCGTTGAAGACCGAGCACCCTGATATGATTATTAATGGCTTGGCCCGGATCGGGCCGGACGAAAACCCGAACTCCGTTAACATCCCCAAGGTGATCACCACCGAGGCGGGCGTCATGATTTACATGTCGCGCAGCCCGCTGCCCGGCTTCAAGGAGGCGAATAACGCGCCTTCGCGCTACATGAAGCAGGTCTGCATTTACGGCTTCAACCGCGAGGAGTTGGCCGCCTATGCAGGCTTCGGCCGTAAGAGCACGCTGGAACAGTTCGAGGATATCGAGATCCTGCGCTTTCTCGACCTCAATCGCCGCATCCTGATGTACGAATGCAGCCCCGGAAGCCTGGCAGTAGATGTCCCCGAGGACGTAGCGAAGGTGGAGATGGCGCTTCGGGCTCGCGGTGCGGCATGATACCGGATCTCTCTGTCTGCGCTACCGTCGCTTTCGGCTGCGACGGGGTAGTACTCGATTCTAACCCTCCCAGAATTGAGGGGTTCTTTATCGCCGCGATAGTCGGGGGTGGCTGAGGCGCAGGTGGCCTATCACGTTGAGAACGGCGGTATCCGATGTTTTATCAAGTTTGCAGATTTCCTCGAAACGATCATTAGCTGAACCTCCAGCATCTGCCGGGCAAGAAGTGCTGCCCCCCAGCGTTTGTGGCGCCAAAACCCCAAGCACTGCCTCGGTTTACACTGCCCGTTGGTATGATCTGTATTGGATTCACTCGGCTATCGCACGGAAAATTTTCACTCGACCGAGTCGATATGCCGCGAGAATACTTTCATTGGTTTCCACGCAACGATCAGCTGGCTGAGAGCCACTACTGAGCGCCAAACGGTGACCGACCAGATTGAGAGAGACGGGCGAGTGTACCAATCGAGTAAAATACCGTTGCTGGTGGTGTGGGAATGTATCCATAGGGTGTATCTTTTGAGCAACCGAAAAAATCGCCAATTGAGCGCGTTCTATGGGACAGATTTGAGATGAGAGCTATAGATGGACTCGCCGAGATGGATCATGTCGTCAAGACACTTAAAGTTGACTTGCAGAAATCGGCTCGCACGCCGGAAGAGATTCTTCAAAATAGGTTCGTTGGCGGAAACGCTTTGGTGGTATCCGCCGGTCCATCTGCAGTCTATTGGCGCGATCTCTACGATGTGTTGCCCAAGCCCCTGCTCCTGGTATGCATCAAACAGGCGATCGAACTGGAAGGAGCAAGCGATCTGTGTAATCTACACTTTTGCAACACATGGAACCTCAAGAACTATCGCTATGATCGCTCGCGGTTACTCAGGCTGTTTTCAAGCGCACCTGGAGACCCACCAAGTTTGCAGTCATGGGACATCCGATTCGAAATACATCGAGGGGCTGGAGGGCTTGAAGCATCGCTTGCTGCAATAGAAGCTTTCGAGGATTGGACCCTGGAACGGCGCGGTTCCCTTAGACCATGGGGGCCAGGGATGATGTACGAGTCAGTCCTCTTTACTTTGCTCCACATGGGAGTCTCATCGATTTCCACGGTTGGCTGGGACATTGCGGATCCCAAAGGGTCTAATTCGCATTTCTATGACCTCGAAGAAGCCGCCCACTCTCAAAATTTTCGGGTTCGACAGATCAGGAAAATCCGTCGCCTCACCTCTATTTCGAAGGGGGCGTGCATAAAACGTGTGTGGCAGTATAAAACAGGACGGAAGTACAATCTCGCAGGTATGATGTCGGGCGAAGCGGAGCTGATTTCGAAGTCACTTCCCGCCTTGAGTGAGTGGCTTGAATCCAGAAGCGTTTCCCTCAGCTGCTATACAGACTCGGCGTGGTTCCCGTCATCTCTTGCGAAAGATCCGACGAGTTTTTTGTCCACCTTGGAATGATATGAGTCGCAACGTTTTACATCTATCCACCTTCCTGAACGCTACCGCCAAGCACGGCGGATATAAACGCAGTCTGCAGCTTGCCGAAATCGCCCAAGCGGATGGCATTCGCACCCTGTGCATACCGTCAGGTCTCTATGAGCTGCTGAGCGTGCTCTTCCGCTCCCCGCTATCTGCATTTGCGATTCTGCCCATTGCAGTAACTATTGGCATGCGTAGTCTAAGCCTGAAGGGCGTCGCTGCAACTATCCTGTACGGCGGCTGGTTACATGCGCAAATGCGCCGCCATGGTTGGCCTAGGGTAATGCTTGAGGTGTCAGCGAACCAAGGCGTCATCATGGGGAATGTTTTAGTTTCGTTCAATGTGCGGTTTTCTGCCTATCCTCATAATATAGAGTTTATGGTTCCCGGGCAGAATCAGTCCTTCTTTCGATCCGAGGGTGCAGCGTTCGCGGCGGAGATGCTGGTCTATCGCGCGGCGTGCCGTGTGCATGCTATCAGCGAACTCGACGCAGCGGTCCTTCGAGCAATGAACGTCGAATTGGTTCAAACTCTCCTCTATAGCCCCCCTAAGTCAGAGCAATCCGCGCTGTACCAAATCAGAAAACTCCGAGTGACCTCGGATAAAACCGGTATTCTTATTCTCGGGACCGCTTGGAATCCGCCGACGCGATTGGGGCTGGAGGGATTGCTCGACCTAATTCGAGAGTGTTCTTCAGGCCAGACTTTCACGTTGGCTGGCTTCGGCACGGAGGTGCTGGCCCCAATTGCACCTTCTTCCGTGAGAGTTCTTGGAGGCGTTTCGGACGCGATGATTCGTGATCTCATGGTGCAGGCCGAAGCCCTTCTTGTCTGCCAGCCACCGACATCGGGAATGTTGACGCGTCTCGTTGAGGCCTCGTTTGCGGGCATACCGACTTATGTGTTGGGAGGGTACTTTCAGGCGCGTGGGATGGATAATCAAGGAGTTCATTCGATCAGTTCGCTCGATGAACTCTTTAAGGCGATGCCGGAGCATCTTGGCGCAGAAGAACCAGCCAGGCCCGCTTGATTGGAGTCGAGCAATATGATCTAGATTGCCAACTGGCCATGCCGCTTTCGGCACTACCTTGCCACGCACATTTACCTGTAATCAAGCTTGATGGTGGCGTGGGCCATGTCAGAGCGCATGACCGCGAAGTGGCTCCGCGATGCACTGAAAATAGCTCTGTACTTTCGCGGTTTGCCCACCGGCATGAGTGTACGCTCTGACGCCTCGGTACCCGGGAAGAAATTAGGCAAACGGTATTCGAGTGTAGCGAAGCGGATTACAATCAAGGACGCCGACACAGCGCCAATGGGAGTGTCAGCCCAGCGGCATTTGAGGAAGAACTGGTTGCCTAAGGACATGCCCATTGCTGGTGGGCAGGAATAGCCATCACAGAGAGAACTCTATGAAAAGTGCTCTACAATACATTCCGCCACCTTTAAAACGTTTCGCTAGAATTTTGTTTTATTCATTCATAGACACTTATCAATCGCTCACCAGGACCAAGAAACCGATGTCTCCTCCAGCAATGACGGCGCTTTTGGTTGGCGGCGGAGACTTTACGGCTATAGGGGGGGGCATCAAACACGACTTGGTAGTGACAACGGGTTTGAATGAGAGTTCAGCAATCCTTGAAATAGGATGTGGTTATGGCAGGGTGGCTATCGCATTAGCAGATTTGGTGAGCCCCCCGGGTCGTTACGATGGCGTTGAAATTGTAGAGAAGGCCGTAGAGTGGTGCACGAAAGAGATTACATCACGATACCCAAATTTTGTGTTTCATCATGCGGACGTATCAAACCCATATGCGGGGCGTGATAATGGCCAGCCGGCGGCAAGATACCGGCTTCCTTTTGAGAATAGTACCTATGATGTAGTTTTTCTTACGTCAGTTTTTAGTCATATGCGCCCTGATGACATTAGATCCTACTTGAATGAGATTTCACGAGTTATGAAAAGAAGTGGGACGTGCTTTATAACTTACTATTTGATTAACGAGTTCACGGCGGCGCAGATTTCCTCCAAGCAGGCATCGCAAAATTTCTGCTATGATTTCGGCGATTTCCTGTCTACGCACAAGCGAACGCCAGAGCAGACGATTGCGGTATCCGAAGAGCTCGTAAGAGGATTTTACATCGATGCGGGGTTGGTGATTGAGGAGCCAATTCTTCATGGGAGCTGGTCAAATAGAGAGAGGCACTTCTCATATCAAGACGTAATCGTTGCAAAAAAACCATAGCTTAGATCTGTAAATTTAGGGGATTTTGGTAGAGCGAATCGTAAATATAGTCTCGGATAGGTTTGTTTTCAGATGCTTTTGAATTCTATGAGCCCTTTTTTCTTTTGCCGAGTCGCGAAGTGATAGATTTTTGTTATCGTTGGTGAGATGTCACATAGAAGTTTCGGCCAGTAGCCATGAAAGTCATGAAACAATTTCGCCTTATCTCTTTTAAATTGCTTATCTTCATAAGTTGAGCTTAGTCCATGATTGTCATTATAAAGCGCAACATCCACATTTACATGCTGGAACGTTGTGCTGGCAAAAAGGCGAATATTGCTAGCCCAGTCAGATTTGATTGGATAATCTAGCGAGTAAGGGTGCTGCTTAAGAACATGTGTTGGGAAAAACATGCTTTGATGGCAAATATTGCGGAATACGAGTTTGACGGTTGAAAACGAACCATCATATCGTTTTGCACTACTTCCAAGTCTCACGTTCCCATAATAGATATGATCGGTGCTGTTCAATTGGCTTAACATGACTTTGAAGCCTGGGAGAAGACGGTCATCAGAACCCAGAAAATATACCCACTCTGTCTTCGTTCGTGCGACAGCTCTGTTCATTGCGTCATAGACGCCTTTGTCCTGTTCTGAAACGAAGCTGATGCCGTTACTATTAATGTTCTCCGCATATTCCTTTGTGCCGTCTGTAGAAAGGCCATCTTGGATGACGACGAAAACAGTCTTTCCGACTAGGTGGCCAAGTATGCTCTGAACACTTTTCAGACATTCTGGAAGGTCTGTTACCGAGTTAAAGGTTGGAATTACGATGGTCAGCGTAGAGCGCCAAGTCGCAGCGATGTCTGCATTATTTTTCAAGTGAAGGCCAACCGTACTGCCACAACATTGTTAATTTTCTCGGGCGCAAGGTGAATGTTCGGAAGTAATCCCATGGATTGATTGAGCTCATTCTTTGTGCTGAACTCCGGTATTCATGGAGTAGTTTTCTGTGACACCACGATGATGTGAATACATTGGCATACACTTCACGCAAGATTCGACCGTCCCTTCTGATCAGAGTCAGGATAAGGCCCTCAACCAATATTAGCAGAATGTGGAGTCCGAGCAGGGGCCACATCAGTCCGGTTGGAGTTGCTACGAATAATACATAGGTCTTGTTGCGTTCGCTCAGCCGCCTGCGACGATAGCTGGAAGAGACCTTGCTTCCGCTCACCCTGTTGCCACCAAAACTGTGCCCCTGCCTGTGTCGGTACCCGCTTTCGCAGGTAACTTCCACAGTCCCGCCACCAAGACGAACCGCACAACACAAATAAAGATCCTCCCCAATCGACTCAAACCACTCCGGGAACCCCCCTAGCTTTTCCCACAGCTCTCGCTGAATCCACAAACACGCCCCAATCACCATAGCCACGTCGCTGCGGTCCGGGTCCAGGTTGGGCACCGGATTGTAGAAGGGGTCCAGCAGGCAACCCCGGTCCACCAGTTTCCCAGTTTCCCAGTCGTACTGCGGCAGGGTGAGAATGCCCGGCGGATCCTGCTGCCCTGCCGCTGTCGCCAGAGTGGTCAGGCCATCGGGGAACAGTGCGGCATCGTTGTTGAGCAACAACACATACCGGCCTCGCGCACGGGCCACCATCCGGTTGTTGGCCACACAGAACCCCGCGTTCTGCCCGCTGACGAGGAGTTCCACTTGGGGGTAATGTTTCCGCAGAAACGCCACCGAATCATCCGGGGACGCATCGTCATGCACGATGATCTCCACATCGAAAGCACAGTCCTGCGCCAGCACGGAATCGAGACAAGCCGCGATCAACTCCTGGCCCTTGTAGTGGGCGATACAGACGGAGACCAGCGGCGCAGCAGGCCGCGTTAGAGCGGGGTAGTGTTCAACCACAGCCATGTTCTCTTGAGTCCCTCTGCCAGTGGCACTGCGGGCTGCCAGCCTAAAGTCTGGCGAGCGCAGTCTGCGCTGATGCTTACCCTGCTGGCATCCACCGCGCGGCCCGGTACATAGTATCGTCGCAAGGCCTGGTCGCTGGCCAGTTCGGCGAGGCTGAGAAGCTCGTTGAGACTGACACACTCGCCGCTGGCGGCGTTCAGTGTTTGTACTTCGCTTGCTGATGCCTGTTCCAGTGCGGCTAGCGTCAGGTCTACAAGGTCGTCAATATACAGGTAGTCGCGCACGGCGGAGCCGTCTCCCCATACGGTCAGTGCCTCCTCCCTTCTGATGCAGCCGAGGGCTGTCGGCACGATGCCGAAGCCTGCTTTTTCTGCCTGGCCGGGGCCGTAAACGTTGGAAGGCCTTATGATTGTTGCACCCCCACCAAACTGCCTTGCCCAGGCTCCAATGAACTGCTCTGCGGCTACCTTCGCCGCACCATGGTAGGAGCGAGGCCGCGGCAGGTCACTTTCACAAGAGGCCACCGCAGCCTGCTCGTCATAGATTGCACCGGCTGAGGAGAAATAAATGAGAGGTATGGAAGGGTGACCCTGCAGCGCCTCAAGTGTAGCCATCAATGGCGCCAGGTTCTCGCTGATCTCTGCAGACGGCTTGCCAGCGCTGCTGCCCGGTGTGCTGGACGAAGCCAGGTAAACCACGGCGTCGATGTCGTCCAGCGAGGCGGCCAGCTCGGAGGGGCTTCGGCAATCGCTAGTAATCTGTTCGATACCCGGGAGGTTCGGGACCTGTCCGCCGCGCGAAACCGCCCTCACTCGTGTGCCTTGGCGGTTGAGCGCCTGGCAAAGCGCTCTGCCGATGAAGCCTCTAGCGCCAATGACCAGCACTCCGCTAATCATACGCGTGTGTCAGTAGCTCGTTATAGAGCGCCAAAAAGCGCTCCGCACAGTCATCCCACGTGCCGACGGCTTCCTGTACCCATTGTCGGGCGCTGGCGCCGTACTGCCCATTAACCGCGGCATTTTCGAGTCTTTGCATCGCGGCAGTGTAGCCTTCCCGGTCACGGCACAGTGCACCTGTGATGTTGTTTTGCACAAGGCTCGCATGGGCTGGCATATCGGAGGCGATAATGGGCAAGCCTGCGGCCATGGCCTCCAGCATAACCTGTGGGCGCCCCTCTGCGTGCTCACTCAGCGTTACCAGGCCGTGCGCCTTGGGGAACCAGTGTGTTGCCAGCTGCTCTGGCGTGGCGGGTCCGTGGTAGTGTACCCAGCTTGGCAGCTCTGTTTGTTCCTGCATGGGGCCCAGAAGGTGCAGCTGCCTGGATTGACCCTTGAACAGCGGTTCTGACCATTCGAACAGCGGGCCCAGTTTGTCGCGAGTCAGTCGGGTGACAGCCAGCCATACCGGTTGCTCTGGCACCAGTTGTCGCTCGATGCCATACCAAACGGGGTCAATGCCAAAGGGAACCGGTTGAATGTGTGCAACATCACCAAATGCGCGCTCCAGAATGGGCTGCATCCACTCGGCATTGGGACAGATGGCAACCTTGCGGTCACGCATCACACGCCGCAGCAGCGGCTTGACCAGGGGTAGGTTGAGCAGCTTCAGATCTGTTCCCAACACGGTAACCAAGACCGGCTTGCCGTCCCTCGGGAGCGGCAGCGCGGTTTGCAACCAGTTCAGGTGATACAGTTGCGTTGTGGTTTCCCTGCGATACGCGGCGTGCAGGGGGCGCAGCAGCTTCAAAGGTGCTAACAACGCGCCTGGCCGCAGGCTGCGCATCACATGCGCAATGCCACCCGCCGCCATTAGATCACTCAGCATGCCTTCCTCTGCGGGTGTCGGCACGTAGCGAGCGTTATCGGGTAGCGGCCCCGGTGGCGCCCAAACGGAAAGTTCTATATCGGAGTGGCGAGCAAGCGCATCGACCATATGCCGAATGAATACGCCTCGCCAGTCGTCGTGGTCGGCGGGGTACGATGTCGCTGCACAGAGCACCTTTATCGAGGGCACGCTTCAGGTGGCCTTGCTGTTCACGCCATCACCCCACCACCGGCACAGCACCCGCCCGAACTTCGGCCCGCACCAGTGCCGCATCTCCCAGTCGCTCAGTAATTGCCGCGGCAATCCCCGTCACATCCAGCCCCGCTGCCGCATACTGCTCCGCCTGGCTGCCGTGTTCCACAAATTCATCGGGAATACCCAGGTGCAAGCAGGGCGTATCCAGCTGATTGGCAGACAACACCTCATGCACCCCACTGCCCGCACCACCTGCAATGGCGTTGTCTTCCACCGTTACCAGCAAGTCGTGCTTGCCGGCAAGCGCCAGCACCAGGGCTTCATCCAGGGGCTTCACCCAGCGCATGTCGACCACGGTGGCGTTCAGTGCCTCTCCGGCCTCCAGTGCAGCAGGCAACACGGTGCCAAAGGCGAGAATGGCTGCGCGCTGGCCTTCACGCACGGTCACGGCCTTGCCGATGGGCAGTTCGCTCATCGCTTCACTGATCAGCGCGCCTTTGCCGGTGCCACGCGGGTAGCGCACGGCAGCGGGCCCCGCATGTTGATAGGCCGTGTAGAGCATCTGCCGACACTCGTTTTCGTCTGAGGGCGCACCAATAACCATGTTCGGTATGCAGCGCAGGTAGCTCAGGTCGAATGCCCCGTGGTGAGTGGGCCCGTCCTGGCCCACCAGGCCGGCGCGGTCGATGGCGAAGGTGACGTCCAGGTTCTGAATAGCCACATCGTGAATGAGCTGGTCGTAGGCGCGCTGCAGGAAGGTGGAGTAGATCGCCACCACGGGTTTCAGGCCATCGCAGGCCATGCCTGCGGCGAGGGTCACGGCATGTTGCTCGGCAATGGCGACATCGTGATAGCGCTCTGGGAAGCGCCGGGCAAATTCGACCATGCCGGAGCCTTCGCACATGGCGGGCGTGATGCCGGCGAGTTTCGGGTCCTGCTCGGCCATGTCGCACAGCCAGCGCCCGAACACATCCTGGAACTTGGGTTTGCGCGGTGCGGCAGGGGGGGCGGGCAGGTTCGCCTGCGGCCCCTTGGGCACGGCTTCGATCTTGTTGATGGCGTGGTAGCCCACCGGGTCTTTTTCCGCCGGCGCGAAACCTTTGCCTTTCATGGTGCGAATGTGCAGGAACTGGGGGCCTTCCAGGTCCTTCATGTTCTCCAGGGTTTGCAGCAGTTGCGGCAGGTCGTGTCCGTCCAGCGGGCCAATGTAGTGCCAGCCCAGCTCTTCGAACAGGGTGCCGGGGGCGACCATGCCCTTCATATGCTCTTCGGTGCGCTTGGCCAGGTCCCAGGCGGGCTTGATGCGTTTGAGGATCTTCTTGGAGCCTTCGCGCAGGCTGATGTAGGTCTTGCTGGCCCAGATCTTGGCGAAGTAGGTGGCCAGGCCACCGGTGTTGTGGCCGATGGACATCTGGTTGTCGTTGAGTACCACCAGCATGTTGGGGCGCACGTGGCCGGCGTGAGCCAGCGCTTCAATGGCCATGCCCCCGGTAATGGCGCCATCGCCGATAACCGCCACCACATGCCGGTCAATGCCTTGCTGCCGGGCGGCCAGTGCCATGCCTATGGCGGCGGAGATGCTGGTGGATGAGTGCCCCACGCCGAAGGTGTCGTAATCGCTCTCGCTGCGCTTGGGGAAGCCCGCGAGGCCACCGGCCTGGCGGATGCTGCGCATGGCTTGCATGCGTCCGGTGAGGATCTTGTGGGGGTAGGTCTGGTGGCCCACGTCCCACACAATGCGATCCTGTGGTGTGTTGTACACGGTGTGCAGCGCCACGGTGAGCTCGACAACGCCCAGCCCGGCGCCAAAATGGCCGCCGCTCTGGCCTACGCTGTACAGCAGGTAGGCGCGCAGTTCCTCGCAAAGCTGTTCCAGCTCTGCCTCACCCAGCGCCCGCAGGGGCTTGCCCTGGTCAACGGCGCTGAGCAGGGGCGTATTCGGCAGTGTGACGGGAATATCGCGTAACATGGGCGGATTTTAGCGCATTCGGGGAGGAATGCGATGATTTCCGTGTGGTAGCACTGCGCCTTAATCTTCCCCGGGCAGTTCCTTGAAGCGGTGGATCTGTCGACGTTGTTTCTTGGTGGGACGATGCAGCGGCCGCTCAATCATGCCGCCGGCGGCTTTTCGTGCAGCGGCGTCGCTTTCCCGGCGCTCAATACTGGATGCGGTTTCTTCATATAATAACTGTGCGTCGGGCGCGCCGCGGCGTTGGTCGGACAGTGCCAATACGATCACTTCGCGCAGGTCGTAGCCCTGACGTATTACCAGCCGGTCACCCTCTGCAATTTCCTTGGACACCTTGATGCGCTGGCCGTCCAGCTGCACCTTGCCCCCCTCAATGGCGGCCTTGGCCAGGCTGCGGGTTTTGAAGAAGCGCGCAGCCCACAGCCATTTGTCGATGCGAAGTTTGTGCTCGCTCACGGTGCAGTGCCCATGAGCGCGGCCTCGGGCATGATTTCATCAAAGTGGTGAATGCCGGGAAAGCGGGTGTCGAGGCGTTTCTGCAGCTGGCTGTCCGGCTGCAGCAGGGTGAGCAGGTGCGCAATCCCGTAGTCATGCGCGGACTGCAGCACGCTCTCGGTGTCATCAATCAGCAGGGTGCGCGCCGGGTCGAAGGGGTGCAGGGCTTGCAGGGCATGCCAGAAAGCCTGGTCTTCCTTGGGTGCGGCGAGGTCGTGCGACACCACCAGGCGGTCGAACCATGGGGTGATGTC
Organism: Haliea alexandrii; assembly: GCF_003719295.1. Lineage (GTDB taxonomy): Bacteria > Pseudomonadota > Gammaproteobacteria > Pseudomonadales > Halieaceae > Haliea > Haliea alexandrii. Next base: position 27,720 of record NZ_RFLW01000005.1, on the reverse strand, counting down.
CACCTGGGCCATTTTGATCTCCAGCGTCTTGCGGTGAGCGTTGGTGACCAGCACCACCTCGCGCGGGCCGGCGTGCAGGCGCTGCAGGAATTCCAGCGCATGGGGCCGCAGTTTGATCATGTGCCGCAGCTCCTGCTTGAGCGCCGGTACGTCCATCTCCAGCTGGGCGCTCCAGTAGTCCAGTGAGTACCAGTCCAGAGTGCCCTGGCGTCCGTCGAAACGCCCGTGCAGCGCCGTGGTGGCTTCCGCTGCCGCGATGCCGTGTTTCTCCGCATACAGGCGCGGCAGGTGGTCCAGCCAGAAGTAGTTGTCGAAATGCAGGTCCAGCAGGGTGCCGTCCATGTCCAGCAGAACCGTATCAATACTGTCCCAGGTGATCATGCGCGTGACTCAGCGTTGCGTTGGGGCGCACTAGTATGCCGTGTTTTGGGGCCAGCCGCATGCGGGTGGCCGATGTTGCCGGCGTCGGTCGCCGACACCCACATTGCTGAGCAGGGGCTTCCCACTGCACCGCGGGACGTCGTGGCCCACAGTGTTACAATTGCCCGATTATTGCCCAGGTAGCTACCGTGCCCGATTTGACCGCGCTTGTTCCACCCCTGCTGCAACTCTGCCTGAAGGCAGGGCAGGTGATTTGTGACCACTACCATGCGCCGGGTGACAGCGGGCTGCGTGCCAAAACCGATAATTCCCCGCTCACGCATGCGGACATGGACTCCCACGCCTGTCTGCGCGATGGCCTGGCGGCGCTCACACCGCAGCTGCCGTTATTGTCCGAGGAATCATCGCCCGCGCAGAAGGCGCAGCGCCACGCCTGGACCCGGTTCTGGATGGTGGACCCGCTGGATGGCACCAAGGAATTTATCGCCGGTACCGGGGAGTTCACGATCAACATCGCGCTTATCGACCAGCACCGTCCGGTGTTGGGTGTGCTCTACATTCCCCTGCAGAGAGTGGCCTGTGTCGGTGTGCCGGGTGCGCTCTCCGCGCGCTTCATAGCCGATGCAAACGGTCAGTGGCAGCAAGGGCCACTGCGTACCCGGGCGCTGCCCGGTGCGCAGGAGGGCGTTACGGTATTGGCCAGCCGGCGTCACCGCAATGCGGCCCTGGATGCCTGCCTGGCGTGGCTGGAGGCGCACTGTGGCCCGTTGCAGCGTGAGAACAGTGGCAGTGCACTCAAGTTCTGTCAGCTGGCGGAGGGCCGCGGTGATGTTTACCCGCGCTTTTCACCGTGCAGCGAATGGGACGTGGCCGCCGGCCAGGCGGTAGTGGAGGCCGCAGGCGGCAGTGTGCTGGGCCTCGACGGCCAACCTCTGCGCTATAACTGTCGTGACTCGCTGCTCAGCCCGCACTTTCTCGCGGTGGGGGAGGCGCACAATGCGCTTTGGCCCGAGCTGCTTGCCGACCAGCGGCAATCGCGTGGTGGTGTTTCGACATGAGTGCGGCTGTTATCAAGGCGGCTGTGGTCGGCGCCAATACAAAACCGTCTTGCATGGCGCTTGTGCGGGTAAACCCGTAAGGTATAGAGTTGAACACGATTCGGACACTGCCCGTACAGGAGGCAGCCCAACCATGAACGAGCCACCGCGCAGCCCATTTGGACGCGGCCAAGACGCACCTGACGCCGCTAATGAAGAGCCAACACCCGCCATGCGGCTGATGGAGCTGATGGCACGCCATCGTGCGCTGGACGAAAAAATTGATGAACTCTATGAATTTCCCTACAAGAACCAGATCCTGCTGCAGCGCCTGAAAAAAGAAAAGCTGCGCCTGAAGGATACGATCGAGCATTTGAAAGATGATCTCATTCCCGATCTCAACGCGTAGGGCTCTCACCGCAACCGCAAGGAGGTAGCTCCATGTCCTCACTGACCACGCACTGTGCACATTACCTGCCCTTGGCGCCGCGCGCTCTAGGCCCCGCCGCGCTGCTCTGTTTGGCAATGGCATTGCCCCTCGCGGCGCCGGCTGGCGCTGACAACCACGGTGAGCTTCCCGAGGTCACCACCACGGCACTCACCGGCACGCTCCATCTGTTGCAGGGGCGCGGCGGCAACGTGGTCGCCTCGGTGGGTGAAGATGGTCTGCTGATCATCGATGATGATTACCAGAACATGGTGCCCGCCTATGAAGCGGCGCTGGTTGACCTGGCCGGTGCGGATGCCAACCCGAGCTTCGTGCTCAACACCCACTGGCACTCCGACCACACGGGCGGCAATCTGTTCTGGGCGGACCGGGGCGCGGTCGTCGTCGCCCACACCCGCGTGCGCGAGCGCATGGCCACGCGGCAGGACATGCCGGCCATGAACCGGGTGGTGGAGCCCAGCCCCAAGGGTGCGTTGCCGGTGGTGACGTTCGGTGATTCCCTGGCCCTGCACTTCAATAACGACGACCTCGATGTGCAGCACTATGCCGCCGGTCACACTGATGGCGATAGCGTGGTGTATTTCACGGCGGAAAACCTGGTGCACATGGGAGACCTGTACTTCAAGGACCGCTTCCCGTTTGTCGATATCGCTTCCGGCGGCACCGTGTCAGGCTACATCGCCGCGGTGCAGGCCGTGCTGGAGCGAGTGGACGGCAGCACGGTCATTGTGCCCGGACACGGCAGTGTGGCCAGCAAAGCGGACCTTGAACGCTATCTCGATATGCTGCAGCTCACGTCCACCTACGTGTCCGACAAGCTGGAGGCGGGCGAATCCGTGGAGGCCATTACCGAGGCCGGTCTCGGTGAAGTGTGGGCAAGCTGGGGCACGGGGTTTATCGATGAGCCCACGTGGATCAGCTTTATTGCCAACAGTCCATGAGCCTTCAGCTGCAGAGCGAGCCTTCAGCGGCCGTAGCGAGCCTTCAGCGTCTTTGAGGAGCCACCCGCGCGAATCTCAGGTGCTTTTGCCGGAGGTTGGCGCCACGCCTTCCTCCGTCAAGCTCCCCTCCAGTTCCAGCAACAACACTTTTGCGGCCAGCCCGCCGGCAAACCCGGTCAGGCTGCCGTTCGCGCCAATCACGCGGTGACAGGGCACGACAATGGGTAGGGGATTGCGCCCGTTCGCTGCCCCGACAGCGCGCACAGCTCGCGGGTTGTGCAGGGCGCAGGCGATGTCGCGGTAACTGCGCAGTTCGCCCCACGGAATGGCGCGCAGTGCCCGCCAAACGGCCTGCTGAAACGGCGTGCCCCGCGCATCCAGTGGCACGTCAAACGCCCGCCGCGATCCCGCAAAATACTCTGCCAGTTGGGCGCTGGCCAACGCCAGCACGGCGTTGGTCTCGCGCTCCTCCGCTGCAGCTTCGTGCTGTCCCGGGAAGTGGATGGCGGTCAGTGCCGAGTCGTTCGCGACCAGCTGTAACGTTCCCAGGGGACTTTCGACCAAGCGGGTGACGGTGGTAGTCATGTCCAGTCTCCTCGGCGCGCGCGGCCGTGGTTGTGACGTGAGGGTGGCGTTGCGCAACGTTGGCTGCGGTCGGGCTTATGCATCGAGACTGCGCCACAGCAGGTTGGCGGCGTAGGCCCGCCAGGGGCGCCAGTGTTCGCTGGCGGGCTGCAGTGCTTCTGTGGCTTCAGGGAGCGCCTCCCAGGCGCGCATGAGGCCGAGATCCCGGGGGGGAAACGCATCGGGTTGGCCTTCACCCCGCATCGCGATCATGGCGACGGTCCAGGGGCCAATGCCAGGCTCAGCCAGCAACGCTTCAGCCCCTGGGTCTTCGCCGCTGGCGAGTCGGCTGCAGACCCGGCGCAGGGTGTCGCGCCGGCGCTTGGGCATGGGAAAGTGGCTGTTATCCAGCGCCGCAACCGCTACAGCGGCGGGAAAGGCCGGAGGGTGTCCGGGGCGCTGTGTGGCGTCGGCCAGGCGTGAGCAGACGCCGCGAGCGGCGGCAACACTCACCTGCTGGCCCACAATGGCGCGCAGGGTGGCTTCCTCCGCACTCCAGTACACCGGAGAGCGTATGCCGGGGAAGCGCTCCAGCAGGGTTGCCAGTGCCGGGTCCTGCCGCAGGCTCGCAGCGATCACCTCGGGGTTGGCATCCAGGTCGAACATTCGCCGTACGCGCTGCACCACGGGGGTCATGTCTGCCAAGTCGGGCAGGTGCAACTCCAGCTCGATGGCGTGCCGCGCGGGCGCATGGCGTACACTTATTGTGCCGCTGTGCGCACGCACCTGGATCTGCCTGCGGTACACGCCGTTCTCCACGGACTCAACGCCATTCACCGCGTGGCGCTGGAAAAAGTCCAGAACACCAGCCCAGTCGTAAGGGGGGCGATAGCGCAGCAGCAAGCGAATGCCCGGTTCGGGAGAAGCCGTGACTTGCCCTCGACGCATGGCACCCGGTGTTTTGCCAAAACTGCCTTGAAAGGCGCTGTTACAGCGACGCACGCTGCCAAAGCCGGCGGCATAAGCGATATCCGTTATTGGCAGTGCGGTTTCCTGCAACAGCTGGCGGGCAAAGAGCAGGCGCTGGTTTTGCGCGACGGCGTTAGGCGAAACGCCCAGCTCGCGCTGAAACAATTTGCGCAGATAGCGCTCACCCACGCCGAGGCGCGTGCACAGTGTGGCGAGCGACCCCTGGTTCAGGGCGCCCTCGCGAATCAGGCGCAGCGCACGCTGTACGGTAACCGGACTGCCCTGCCACGCAGCGCTCCCCGGTGCCGCCTCAGGACGGCAGCGCAGGCAGGGCCGGAAGCCGGCAGCGGCCGCCTGGCTGGCTTCGCGGAAGTACACCACATTGTGTTCGGCGGCCGCGCGGGCCGGGCAAATCGGGCGGCAGTAAATGCCTGTGCTGCGCACGCCAAGGAAGAACTCGCCGTCGAAGCGCAGGTCGCGCGAGAGCCGGGCCCGGCGGCAGGTTTCCGGGTCCAGGGCGGTGTGCAAGGGCGCACCGACGTCGGCCACGGCACTGTTTGGCGAGCACTGGCTCAGGTCTGGTGTGATGCGCTTGGATGATGACGTCTGCATGCACGCACTCTAGCCTGCCCCAGCAGCGCTGACTAGCCAGAAACGGCCCTGGCCGCATTGGATGTACCCTTGCGCCGCAGCAGCTGGCAGACTTTGCCGTTACTGCGATGGAGAGCTATGATGGGAACATTGGCATTCGACTCGCTCCAGTACGCCCGCCGCCTGCGCGCGGCCGGCGTGCCCGAGCAGCAGGCAGAGGCGCAGGCGGAACTCATGGCCGAAGCATTCGGTTTCTATGCGGACAACATCGTCACCCGGGACTACCTGGATGCAACGCTGCGCGCCGCGTTTGCGGAGCAGGAAACGCGCATTGAAGTGCGTCTCGCGGAGCAGGATGCCCGTCTTGAGAAGCGATTCGCGGATCAGGATGCCCGTCTTGAGAAGCGCTTCGCGGATCAGGATGCCCGTCTTGAGAAGCGCTTCGCGGATCATGAGGTGGCTCTTGGGGTGCGCCTTGGTGAGCAGGAGGTGCGCTTCACCCGGGGCTTCGGTGAGCTCAAAGCGCAATCGCGTTTGTTGATGCTGATGATCAGCGGCACCTGGCTACTGGTCGGCTATCCGCTGCTGCAAAACGCGTTGGCAGGTTAGCAGCGGCCCGTCCCGGCGCGGACCTCACGTTGCGAGCGCCGCGGTTTTTCAGACACTTGGCAGCTTGCGCACCGACCACAGCACGTGCAGGCAGAGCATGGCCACGATGGCATCGCCCGCGATGCGCAGCTGTTGTAGCGAAGACCAGGCGGCCAGTGGCAGGTCCGGGCCAAGCAGCAGTGCACTGCTGCAGCAGGTGGCCACGGCGACAAACAGCGCGAAACGGGAACGACCAAAGAGGCCAAGCGCTATTAACAGGTAAATGCTGCCCACCAGCGCGGTGAGCAGCACGTCCTCACTCAAGCGGTTGCGCCACAGGGAAGCCACCTGCAATACACCGCTGACGGTGACAATGCTGGCGGCAAGTTGACGCTGCAGAGCAATGGATGACACGGGCATGAAGCGTTCCGGCGCGGTTTGCGCTGCAGGTTATCATGCACCGTGTGGTGCCGGGAATGTGTCAGCGGGTGAGTATCAGTCCGCCGAGGCAAGCAGCGCGTTGGCGGCGCGGGAGCCGTTGCGCCGTCCCAGCGCCTCCGAGATGCGCGCGCCCGCGCTCACCAGCGCGTCGAGGTCGATGCCGGTGTGTATGCCCAGGCCATTGAGCATGTACACCACATCCTCCGTGGCAACGTTGCCGGTGGCGCCGCGCGCATAGGGGCAGCCACCCAGCCCCGCAACAGACGCATCGACAGTGGCAATGCCGTTTTGCAGGCCCACCAGAATATTCGCCAGCGCTTGCCCGTAGGTGTCGTGGCAGTGCAGGGCGAGTTGCTGCGCGGGTATGTGCGGCAGCAATGCGTCCAGCAGGCGTTGGGTACTGCCGGCGGTTCCCGTGCCGATGGTGTCGCCGAGCGACACCTCGTAGCAGCCCAGGTCAAGCAGCGCACGCGCCACATCCAGTACGCCCTGCGGCGCAATCTCGCCCTCGTAGGGGCAGCCGAGTACACAGGAGATGTAGCCGCGCACGCGCACGCCTGCCGCTTCGGCACGTGCCATCACTGGCTCGAAACGTTGCAGACTCTCGGCGACGCCACAGTTGATGTTCTTGCGCGAAAACGCCTCCGAGGCAGCCGCGAACACGGCCACCTCGTCCGCGCCGGCGTCCAGTGCCCGCTCCAGGCCTTGCAGGTTGGGGGTCAACGCCGTGTAGCGAACGCCAGCGCGCCGCTGCAAGCCACGGAAGACCTCGGCGCTGTCCGCCATCTGCGGAATCCATTTGGGGTTGACGAAACTGCCGCTCTCAATGAGGGTCAGGCCTGCTGCGGCGAGGTCGTCAATGAGGCGCAGTTTGGTTGCCAGGGAGATGCTGGCGGACTCATTCTGCAGCCCGTCGCGTGGGCCCATCTCGACCAGGGTGACCGACGTGGGCAGGTTCATGCGTCGACCTCCTCGCTCGGGGTAAAGGCCAGTAGCGGGGCGCCGCCGTCCACCAGGTCGCCCGCGGCGAAGTAGAACTGGCTTACCGTACCCGCGCCCGGTGCCCGCACCGTGTGCTCCATTTTCATGGCCTCCATGATCATCAGCGGCGTGCCGGCTGCAACCTCGGTACCCGCTTCAATCAACAGGCTGACCACTGTGCCGTTCATGGGGGCATTGAGGCCACCCGCGGCCGTATGTTCGGAAGCCTCACCCGTGTCAGGGGGCAGCTCGCGGAAATGGCAGGCACCGTCGGCCAGGTAGAGGGTAAAGCCATCCGCGGTACGGGCCAGTGTGGCGCGTCGCCGGTGGCCGTCTTGTTCGAATACCAGCGCGTCCCCCTGCAGGGCACCGCGCAGCTGGCTACGCTCGCCGTCGATATCAATGCAGAACCCGCCGCCGGGCAGTTGTTCCAACGTGGCGTGCACGTCGCGCTGATGACAGTGCAGCAACAGGTGATGCACGTGGGGCTCATTGAGACGCCAGGCCGTGCCGCTGGCCCATGGCGACCACGGGTCGAGGCAGCTGCGCGGCGCGGCCTCACGCTGACGCTGCAGGAACAGGGCGAATGCGGCCATGGGCAGATCGCGTTGCAGGTCGAGCTGCCGTTGGCGGAAAATCAGCGACTGATGACGTTCGATGAACCCGGTATCCAGTTCCGCCTGCTGAAAGGGTGCGGCCGTGGCCAGGTTATACAGAAAATCGAGGTTGGTTACCGTACCGCCAATCCGGTAATCCCGCAGAGCAGCGGCCAGGCGCTGCAGAGCACGCTCGCGCGACTCGTCCCAGACAATAAGCTTGGCGATCATGGGGTCATAGTGGACGCTGATCTCGTCCCCCTGTTGCACACCGGTGTCCACCCGCACATGTGCCGACTCCTCGGGCGCCTGCAGATAGGCGAGGGTGCCGGTAACGGGCAGGAAGTCGTTGTCCGGGTCTTCGGCGTAGACGCGCGCCTCGAAGGCGTGGCCGCGCAAGCTGAGTTCCTCTTGTTGCAGCGGCAGCACCTCACCAGCCGCCACGCGTAGCTGCCACTCCACCAGGTCCTGCCCGGTGATCATTTCCGTCACCGGGTGTTCAACCTGCAGGCGCGTATTCATCTCCATGAAATAAAAACTGCCGTCTTCATCCAGCAGGAATTCCACTGTGCCCGCACCGCGGTAGTCGATGGCGCGGGCCGCCTGCACCGCCGTGTCGCCCATGGCGGCGCGCAGGGCCGGCGTCATGCCCGGTGCGGGCGCCTCTTCAATGACCTTCTGGTGGCGGCGCTGCACCGAACAGTCGCGTTCCGCGAGGTAGATCGCGTTGCCGTGGTTGTCGCAGAACACCTGTACTTCCACATGGCGGGGTTTGGTCAGGTACTTCTCCACCAGCATGGTGGCATCGCCAAAACTCGCGCTCGCCTCCCGTTGGGCGGCGGCGAGGGCGGCATCGAATTCCTCCCCCGACCACACCTGGCGCATGCCCTTGCCGCCGCCGCCGGCGGTCGCCTTGAGCAATACCGGGTAGCCCATGCGCTCCGCCTCCCGGCGCAGCAGCGCCGGGTCCTGATCGGCGTCGTGATAGCCTGGCACCAGGGGCACGCCGGCCTCGCCCATGATGTGCTTGGCGGCGGACTTGGACCCCATGGCCTCGATAGCGCCGGTGGGCGGGCCCACGAACACCAGCCCCTGCTCCGCGCAGGCGCTCGCGAAAGCGGCGTTTTCCGACAGGAAGCCATAACCCGGGTGGATGGCCTGCGCTCCTGTGCCCAGCGCCGCGGCGATGAGGCGTTCCGCCACCAGATAGCTCTCCCGTGCGGGTGCCGGGCCAATATGCACCGCTTCATCTGCCATGCGCACGTGCAGCGCATTGCGGTCTGCATCCGAGTACACGGCAACGGTGGCGATACCCATACGGCGCGCCGTGTGCATGATGCGGCAGGCAATCTCTCCGCGGTTGGCGATCAATAGCTTGTTGAACATGGCTATCTCTCCTGCCAGTTGGGTGTGCGTTTCTCGAGGAAGGCGCTGAGGCCTTCCTGGCCTTCGCGGGAGACCCGAATATGGGCAATCCGCGCGCAGGTATCCTCCACCAGTTCGGTCGTTAGCGGCTCTCCGGCAACGTTGGCGATCAGGTCCTTGGCGGCGCTCACGGCTTCCGGGCCGTTGGCCAGCAGAGCACTCACCAGCATGTCCACATCGGCATCCAGTGACTCCTCATCGGCCACTTCGCTGATCAGGCCGAGCTCCAGTGCCCGGTGAGCATCGAAGCGCTCCCCAGTCAGAAAATAGCGTCGTGCCGCGCGCTCGCCAATCGCGCGCAATACATAGGGACTGATCGTCGCGGGCACCAGGCCGATCTTCACCTCCGAGAGCGCGAAACTCGCCCCGCGTGTGGCAACGGCCATATCACAACAGCTCACCAGCCCCACGGCACCGCCCAGCGCAGCACCCTGAATGCGGGCGATGGTGGGCTGGGGCAGTTCATAGAGTGCGCGCAGCATGCCTGCCAGCATCTCGGCATCGTGCAGGTTGTGGCCATAATCGTAGGTGGCCATGCGTTTCATGTAGTCCAGATCGGCGCCGGCTGAAAAGTGCTTGCCATCGGAGCGCAGGACGACGACGCGTATATCGTCGCGCTCGCGCAGTTGATCGAAGGCGAGCCGCAGGGCGCTGATCATGGCGTCGTCAAAGGCGTTGTGCTTGGCCGGGTTGTTGAGGGTGACAGTCGCAACGCCGCGGTGGTCGGTGGTGGTGAGGACGGTGGTGGTCATTGGTTGACGTTCCTTGCAGCGTGTTTGTGGGCGCGATTGGTGGTCGTAGGCTCGGGTGGTGCTGGCAGCGAGGGGGTGGGGCCGGAGCAGCGGGACCCGCCGCGAGTGCGTCCCTGTAGGCTCGGCGGCGGCCATCCATGGCCGCCGACGGTCCCGCAGCTCCGGCCCCACCCCCACACTGCCTCGACTGCCCCACGTTGTAGGCAACCCAGTAACAGTCCAGGGATTTCTTCTGTCCGGTAAGCGGCGCTCAAACAGTCCAAATTCACTGCCTCATTCAGGGCGGGGTGGCGGGGAGGCGCTGGCCGGAACGTTGGCGGCCATGGATGGCCGCCATCGAGCGCACACGGACGTGCTCGTAGCGTTTCCGGCCAGCGCCTCCCCGCCACCCCGGCCGCAAACGAAGCTCCCACAGCCCAGCCCCCAATCACACTGGCGCCCAATACCCCGCTCACATCCGGAACACCCCAAAGCGCGTCTCCTCAACCGGCGCATTCAGCGCCGCCGAAATCGCCAAACCCAGCACCGTCCGCGTGTCCGCAGGATCAATCACCCCGTCGTCCCACAGCCGCGCCGACGCGTAGTATGGGTGCCCCTGCTTCTCATACAGGTCCAGAATCGGCTGTTTGAACGCGCGCTCCTCGTCAGCCGTCATCGCCTTGCCCTCACGCGCCAACTGGTCCTGCTTCACCGTGGCCAGAACCCCCGCGGCCTGCTCACCGCCCATCACCGAAATACGTGCGTTGGGCCACATGAAAAGGAAGCGCGGCTCGTAGGCACGGCCACACATGGCGTAGTTGCCCGCGCCAAAAGAACCACCAATCATCACCGTGAACTTCGGTACATTGGCGCAGGCCACGGCGTGCACCATTTTTGCGCCGTGGCGGGCGATGCCGCCGGCCTCATACTGCTTGCCCACCATGAAGCCTGTGATGTTCTGCAAGAACACCAGCGGGATCTTGCGTTGCGCACAGAGCTCGACGAAATGCGCGCCCTTCACTGCGGATTCGCCAAACAGAATGCCGTTGTTGGCGACGATGCCCACCGGGTAGCCGTGGATGCGGGCAAACCCGCAGACCAGGGTTTCGCCGTAAAGCGCCTTGAACTCGTCGAATTCGGAGCCGTCGACCACACGCAGGATGACCTCGCGCACATCGTAGGGTTGCCGGCTGTCCGCGGGTATCACCCCGTAGACTTCCCGTGTGTCGTATAACGGTTCCTCGGGTTCACGCAGGTCCAGGTTCACCGGCTTGACGCGGTTGAGGCGGGCCACCGCGCGGCGCATCAGCTCCAGGGCGTGGTGGTCGTTGTTCGCGTAGTGGTCGGTAACGCCCGAGGTGCGGCAATGTACATCCGCGCCGCCGAGCTCTTCTGCTGTCACCACTTCGCCGGTGGCCGCTTTTACCAGCGGTGGGCCGCCGAGGAAAATGGTGCCCTGATTCTTGACGATGATGGACTCGTCGGCCATGGCGGGCAGGTAGGCACCACCGGCAGTGCAGGAACCGAGCACCGCGGCGATCTGTGCAATACCCTTGGCAGACATGCGAGCCTGATTGTAGAAGGCGTGGCCGAAATGCTCCCGGTCCGGGAATACTTCGTCCTGCAGGGGCAGAAATGCGCCGCCGGAATCCACCAGATACAGGCAGGGCAGGTGGTTTTCTTCCGCGATGGTCTGTGCGCGGCCCTGTTTTTTCACGGTGAGCGGATAGTACGTGCCGCCTTTTACCGTGGCGTCGTTGACGAAAATCATGCACTCCTGGCCGGCAACCTGGCCAATCCCGGTGATGATGCCGGCGCCGGGGACCGGGTCGTCGTAGACATCGAGGGCGGCCAGTTGTGACAGCTCCAGGAAGGGCGACCCGGGGTCCAGCAGTGCCTGCAGGCGCTGTCGGGGCAGCAGCTTGCCGCGCTCAAGGTGGCGCTCCTGCGCTTTCTTGCCGCCGCCTTCGCGCAGGGCCGCCACCCGCTCGCGCAGGTCATCGACCTGGGTCTGCATGTGGTCGCTGTTGGCCTGGAACGTTTCGTCGCGCGGGTTCAGGCGGGATTGCAGCACGGTCATGGGAGCACTCCGGTCAGGCGGTTTCGTTGAACAGTTCGCGGCCAATCAGCATACGGCGGATCTCCGACGTGCCGGCACCAATTTCATACAGCTTGGCATCGCGCAACAGGCGGCCCGCATTGGCATCGTTGGTGTAGCCGAAGCCACCGAGCGCCTGAATCGCCTGCAGCGCCATCTGCGTGGCTTTTTCTGCGGTGTAGAGAATGACCGCTGCGCAATCCTTGCGCGTTTCCTCGCCGCGGTCGCAGGCGGCGGCCACGGCGTAGAGGTAAGCCCGGCAAGCGGACAGGTCGGCATACATATCCGCGAGCTTGCCCTGCATGAGCTGGAACTGGCCGATGCTCTGGCCAAACTGCTCGCGGGTGTGCAGGTAGGGCACCACTTCGTCCAGGCAGGCCTGCATGATCCCCACCGGGCCGCCGGAGAGTACCGTGCGTTCGTAGTCCAGCCCGGACATCAGCACCTTCACACCCTGCCCCTCGCCGCGCAGGATGTTCGCGGCGGGTACCGGCGTGTTATCGAACACGAGCTCGCAGGTGTTGGAACCGCGCATGCCCAGTTTGTCGAGCTTGGGTGAGCGGGAAAAACCCGGGGAGTCGCGCTCGACCAGAAAGGCGGTAATACCTTTGGAGCCGGCCTCGGGGTCGGTTTTCGCGTAGATGACGTAGACATCGGCGTCCGGGCCGTTGGTAATCCACATTTTGTTGCCGGTGAGGTAGTAGGTGTCACCCTCCTTGCGTGCCTGCAGCTTCATGCTCACCACATCCGAGCCGGCGTTGGGCTCCGACATGGCCAGCGCGCCTACGTGCTCACCGCTGCACAGCCGGGGCAGGTACTTTTGTTTCTGTGCTTCGCTGCCGTTTTTCTGGATCTGGTTCAGGCAGAGGTTGGACATGGCACCGTAGGACAGCCCGACCGACGCCGATGCACGGCTGATCTCCTCCATGACAATACTGTGCGCGAGATAGCCCATATTGGAGCCGCCGTACTGCTCCTCGACGGTGATGCCCAGCAAACCCATGTCGCCAAACGTGCGCCACAGGTCGTTCGGAAACGCGTTGTCGCGATCGATCTGGGCGGCGCGCGGCGCGATCTCCTTCTGGCACATCTGGTAGACCGCGTTGCGAAGCATGTCCAGTTCTTCGCCAAGGCCAAAGTTGAGCGTGGGGTAGCCGGTATTCATGATGATCTGTGCCTCAGTCCGTGATTATGGGGTGGCGTGCCAGCGTTGCCGGGTGCGTGGCCTGTCGCCTTCAATCTGCATTTTCCAACCCTTGCTCGCACAGGGCCTGTACTTCATCCAGGCCCGCCAGCATGTCCTCGATGTCCCGCTTCTGGCGCAGCAGGCGTTCGCGCTTGTCCTGCACCGTGTGTATCAATGAGTGTAGCTGGCTGCGGTTATTGTGTGCGGGGTCGTAAAGGTCAATCACCTCCACACTTTCCTGCAGGCTCATACCAATGCGCTTGCCGCGCAGGATAAGTTTGATCCGCACGCGATCACCGGCGCTGTACACACGCTGCTGCCCCTGTCGGCGGGGGTGGATGAGCCCCTTTTCTTCGTAGAAGCGAATGGTCCGCGTGGTAATACCGAACTCCGACGCCAGCTGCGAAATGCTGTAGCTGCGGTCTGTCACTGCACCTGCCTGATGAGAGTGTGGCTGAAATATAGCCTACGTTTACGTTAACGTAAACTACCGGCCGTCACGGGCGGGAGTGCCCTGCACCCCGACTGTGTGGGAAGGCGGGTACGAGCTCAGTGCGAGGCCAGCTGCTCTTGCAGGCGTGCCTTCATTGGCTGCACCCAGTTTTCCTTCAGGGTGGGGGACAACAACCCTGCCACTTCCAGTTCATCACACAGGCGCATCTGGTGGGCGAGGTCGAAGAGGTCGAACTGCCGTATGATCTTCGCCTCGTCATCGAGTGTGATAAACGAGACACCGGGAGTTTCGTAGTAGCTCCCGCCACTGCGCTCTCCCGGCCCGCGGTTCATCCAGTGGGTGATGAGGCGGTTTTCGCTGCCGGTGTAAACGCCGAGGTAAGGAAAGGTCCAGCCCTCCCAGCCGACCTGCATGTCGCGGCCGTAGTGAGTGGCTTTGATCTCGTCGATACCGCGGGCCGTGACCTGCATGACGCCGGCGTACTCACAGGTGTAGACGCAATCACGCGCGTAAATCTGATCGACAAAAAACGTCCATTCGTTGTCGCGGGATGCCTGCGCGTGCGCTCGTATCAGGGTGTCCGCGGCAGCGCGCAGCGTGGCGTCGTCTAGGTTGGGCATGGCGATTCTCCTGAGGTTGAGCTGTGAGCATGCGAAACAGCGTTTGTTGTGACCAACTCTGGCCTGAAATGTGGCGCAGGGCCAATTGCGCTGGTTATTCAGTTGAACCGTGGCAGGGTTTGCTATTATTCGCGCCATGTTTCACTGCCCGGTAACTCGCGAATGCCCAATACCACCCTGGTGCCCCTGCTGGCTGATGGCCAGTTCCATTCCGGCCAGGCGCTGGCCAACGCACTTGGCCTCAGCCGCACCGCCGTATGGAAGCAATTGAACAGACTGCAGTCTCTGGGCCTGGAGGTGGAGTCCGTCAAGGGGCGAGGCTACCGTATCCCCGGCGGCGTGGAGCTGTTGGATGACGGTCGCGTGCGCGAGGCGCTGCAGCCGCCTGCGCGCGCGCTGCTGCATGAGCTGCAGTTGCTGGAGACGGTCGATTCAACCAACGCGGAAGTGCTGCGCCGGATTGCGGCGGGTACTGCCCCGGGGCTCGTCTGCAGCGCCGAGCAGCAAACCGCGGGTCGCGGCCGCCGCGGCCGACAGTGGGTGAGCCCCTTTGCGCGCAATATCTACCTGTCGTTTTCCTGGGAGTACCACCAGGGCGCAGCGGCGCTGGAGGGCTTGAGCCTGGCGGTGGGCGTGGCGGTGGTGCGTGCTTTGAGCGGGTTGGATGTCGGTGACCTGCAACTCAAATGGCCCAACGACGTGCTCTCAGGGGGTACCAAACTCGGCGGCGTTTTGCTGGAAATGGCGGGCGACGCAGCAGGCCGATGCCAGGTGGTGATTGGCGTGGGTATCAACGTGGCCATGCCGACTGCCGCCGCCGACAGCATCGATCAGGCCTGGACCGACCTGGCCCGCCTCTGCGGTGGCACCCCGCCCGGGCGCAATGCCCTGCTGGCGGCCCTGCTCAACGAGCTGTTGCCACTTGCGGCCAGCTTTGGCGATACCGGTTTTGCGGCCTGGCGGGCGCCGTGGATGGCGTTGGACGCCTACGCCGACACGCCGGTGGTGTTAAGCAGTGGCGAGCAGCGCCAGGCCGGAGTGGCCCGCGGGGTGGACGAGCGCGGCGCGCTGTTGCTGGAAACCACCCTGGGTCTGCAGCCTGTGTATGGCGGCGAAATATCCCTGCGGGCGGCCTCCTGATGACGGCGCAGTGCCTACAGCTGGATATGGGCAACAGCAGCGCCAAGTGGCGGCTCAAGGGGGGCGCAGAGATCATTGCCCGCGGCGAGTTTCGTCACAGCGCCCCGGAGACCATGGAGGCGCTACTCGCACAGCCCGCTGACCCTGCGCAGATCTGGATTGCCAGCGTATCCAGCGAGGCGACGGAGGATGCCGTGCGTCGTCGGCTGCAGCAGCGGTGGCCGCAAGCGAAACTCTGGTTCGCCCGCAGCGAGGCGCGCAGTGGTGATCTGGTGAACAGTTATGCGCAACCCCTGCGTATGGGGGTCGACCGGTGGCTGGTGATGTTGGGCGCCAGGTACCGGCAGCCCAGCCGCCTCTGTGTGGTCGACGCGGGCTCCGCCCTGACCATTGACCTGGTGGATGCCGGTGGCCGCCACGAGGGGGGCTATATCATCCCCGGTCCCTCGCTGATGGAGCGGGCCCTGTTGCTGGACACCGACCGGGTGCGCTTCGCGGAAGAGGCAGTTTATGACCTGGCGCCCGGAACATCCACGGCGGAAGCGGTGCGCCACGGCATTGCCCTCGCCCAGGCCTCGGCGGTGCGCGTGGCGATGGAGCTGGCGGGTGAGCCGCAGCCCCGATTGTATCTGTGTGGAGGAGGGGCCGAGACGCTGCAGCGTCTGCTGGGTGGCGTCGGAGAGTGGATTTCGGATCTGGTGTTTGAGGGCCTGGAAGCCATGGCTGCTCTGCAGGGCCGGCAGACCGGCGGCGAATAGGCGTGGAGCGAGCCTGGCCAACACCAATTGCATCAGCAGGACGGGTGGCCGGTGTTCCTGGCAGTCGTCTGGCACTGTTGTGGATGGCCTGATGCTCCAAGCCTACAAGGCCAGCTTCGCAGAAGAACCCATAAAAACAACAAGGGCAAATTTGACGAGTGCCACCGCCTGCGGCTATTAGAGAGTAGTCTACATCGCCATATGCCTACGCTGCGGAGCGTGGCCCTTGCGCGGGTGGCAAGCTGCAATGATGGACGACGGCACCACCGCAACGATAAGGTCTGGCATGGAGACCCGTTTTGCTTGAGATTATCACGTCGGCTTCTTACTGGGTTCTGGTCGTTCTCTGGCTGGTCATATTGTGGCTTTATATCGACAGTTTGCGCGTTTCAAGAAGCGTAGATAAGACGATCGCTGCTCTTTTACTGATTCTCGCTATCGACGCTTTTCGCACGCTGTTTGAAAGCGCCTACTTTGGTCTCTATTTTAATTCACTGTTTGGATTCTTGCCGATTGGTGTGTTTGAGACGCTGTCTCACCCCAGTCTGATGGTCGTTCCGAAGCTACTAAATATCATTGCCGGGTTGCTGGTTCTGTTCCTTTTGATCAGACACTGGATTCCGCGGGAAATCCAACAGCGACAGGCCTGGATAGATGGTCTAAGGCAGGAGAAGCGGATTGCTGAACACCAGAGAGAAGCCGCTGAGGTGGAGTCAAGAAAACTGCAGTCTGTGCTGGATGCCATACCCGATGCGATTTTGACAACAGATACCCAGCGACGGATTGTATCGATCAACAGGGGCATGCGGCGAGTGTTTGGCTATAGCATTGATGAGCTGGCGGGCAAGAAAACATCGGTAATCTATGCAAGTGAGGAAGATTACGAACTGCAGGGTCGACTTCGATTCAACCTGAGTGCAGAGGAAAAGGCGGCGCCCTATGAGGTTGAATATAAGCACAAGGACGGGCGTTTGTTTCCGGGTGAAACCATGGGCGTTGTGCTGCACGATGCAGCAGGGGAAGTATCCGGGTACATCGGTGTCATTCGCGATATTACTGAGCGCAAAGACACTGAGAACAAGCTGAGATTGGCTGCCAGTGTGTTTACTCATGCCCGCGAAGGCATAGCGATCACAGACGCCCGCGCATGTATCATTGATGTGAACGATACCTTATGTGAGATGAGCGGATACGAACGCGACGAACTGCTCGGCAGCAATCCCCGCATTTTACACTCCGGACTGCAGAAATCCGAGTTCTTCCATGGCATGTGGGAATCGCTGATCAATAGAAAGCACTGGACCGGGGAAATTCTGAACCGCGGCAAGGATGGTGAGGTCATGACCAATCTGGTCACCATCAGTGCCGTTTGTGACGACGATGATGTGGTGCAGCACTATGTGGGTCTGTTCACCGATATCACAAGAATCAAGGAGGATCAGTATCAACTGGAGTACGCGGCTCACTATGACGCACTGACGAGTTTGCCGAACCGGGTGCTGCTGGCCGACCGCTTGGTGCAAGCCATGACGCACAGTCAGAGACGTAAAAATTCTGTCGCTGTTGCCTATCTGGATCTCGATGAATTCAAGGCGGTGAATGACAAATACGGTCACTCGGCAGGCGACCGGCTGTTGGTTGATGTATCAAAGCGGGTATTGAGCGTTCTGCGAGAAGGGGACACGTTAACCCGCATCGGAGGTGACGAGTTTGTTGTAGTGCTGGCGGATATCGAAAAAATGTCGGACTGCGAGAAACTTTTGTTACGGATTCTGCATGTGGTCTCAGAGCCGATTCTTTTGGAAGAATATACGCTAAAAGTCTCCGCCAGTATCGGGGTAACCGTGTATCCACAGGATCTGGTTGAAGCGGAACAATTGATACGTCACGCCGACCAGGCAATGTATACCGCCAAGCAACAAGGCAAGAATACCATTCATATTTTCAATACTGTTGAAAATGATGCTGCTCTCGACTACCGGCAGTTTATACAGGACGTTCGGCTGGCTCTCGAGCGACAGGAGCTGGTGCTGTATTACCAGCCCAAGGTAAATCTGGAGTCGGGCGAGGTCATCGGCTTTGAGGCACTTATCCGCTGGCAACATCCCGAACGAGGTCTGTTGACCCCCGACCTGTTCATACCGCGCATAGACAATCATGAAATCAGCGTCGATATCGGCGATTGGGTTATCACCACTGCCCTGGAGCAAATCAGACGCTGGCAAGCTTTGGGTCTGGATATTGCCGTCAGCGTCAATGTCAGTCCGCGGCAGCTGCAGGCAGAGGACTTCGTAGCAAAGATCTCTGGATGGCTGTCTGGCTACCCGTCCATCACGCCTAATTTACTGGAACTCGAAATTCTTGAGTCCAGCGCGATGAGCGATATCAATGAAGTATCCAAGGTGATGTACGACTGCCTGCAGATCGGTGTGTGCAGCGCGCTTGATGATTTTGGCACGGGATATTCGTCGCTGGAATATCTAAAATTGTTTCCCGCAGGTTTTTTGAAAATAGACAAGAGCTTCATCCGTGACATGACAGAAGACACGGACGACAAGACCATCGTATCGGCCGTAATCGGCCTGGCCGCCTCGTTTCACTGTACAGCCATTGCTGAAGGGGTGGAGACCAGTCAGCAGAGGCGGCAGCTGTTGGCGATGGGGTGCAAATTTGGCCAAGGCTTTGGCATCGCCCGTCCAATGCCTGCCGAGAGGGTTCCTGGATGGCTCAAAGAGTGGAAGTCCACGCCCCATTGGGCAGACTGAGCACCTGACGGATACTGACTGTTGGATGCTGGCGGTCATCACGAGCGCGGTCATGCGCCCCTGGCCGGGCGCCCCTGGCCGGGCGCCCTCTGCGAGTTGCTATTGCATCACCTGGGGCCATTGTCTATCATGCGCCCCCGCGGGAGCTATGGCTCCCAGCGGTTCTTGTATGGCTGGCGTAGCTCAGTAGGTAGAGCAGCTGATTTGTAATCAGCCGGTCGGGGGTTCGATTCCTCTCGCCAGCTCCATTTTTCCATAATTATCAATGTCCTAAGGCTCTACCCAATTAACGGGGGATGCGCCGATATTCACTAAACCCTGTTGATGATGCCACCGGAACGCCGCACCGCCCAACCACAATGGGTCAGCACCCTCAGTCTGTAGTTCTCAAAGTTCCTGAAACCATACGCTCGCCTCGACATCATTTCCATCTTGTTATGGAAGCCCTCGGTGGGCCCGTTGCTCTTGCGGAAACGCCACATCGTCACGATCGGCTCTAGCCAGGAGGTTAGGGTTCTCGCCAGCCGGTGAAGTGGGCTGGCGTTGAACTGTTTGATCAGCCTGAGCAGCTTGGGCAGCGTCTTTTCGGCGCGCTTTCTGGTCAAGGTTTTGAGCAGGAGCAGCCGACTGAGGCGTTGTTTCGCCGTGTACAGCGCGCTCAGCACCGGGAAGGCGCTGGGGTAGGTGCCGAGGCTATCGCTGTGCTTTCAGAGGTACGACCGGAGAAAGACTGGTGCGAATAAACGCTTGACCGTCACACAATGAATACGGTGTCTAAATTTTTTACACTTCCATCCCATCCAGGTTTTTGATGCATCGTAAGCAATTGTTTTAAATGACAAAAAATAAACCGGCCTGACTATTGCTGACTGGTCTATCCGAGCATTTTTTTAAATTGTTCGCGTTAGAAATTCAGTCATCTGTCAGCGAGGTATTTAATGACACGCAATTTTACGAAAGCTATGGCCGCTATCGTTCTGGGTGGTGCGTCTGCTCTTTCCCAGGCAGCGCCCTTCGCTCCCACCGGCACTTTCGGAGCGCTTACTGGATTTGGTGATGATCCGTTCGGGGGTGATGGCATACCAACCAATCAGACAATGATCACTACGTTCAATGGCCTGGAGGGCGACACAGTCACGATAGCGCTTGCGGCGACGCAGCGTTTTTCAAATCCCGCGTTAGGCAATGACGGCGCAGGAACCTACACAGCGCAGGCCGGAGAGAACGACGGTACACCCGGTTCAACCACCGGTACATTGGGCTCTACCTGGAATTTCAGCTACTTCATCGGCATCGATGGTGACGGCGAAAGCACGATCGCAGATTACGGCATAACCCTGTTCTATGATCTCGATCCAGCTATTGGTACAGATTCCGCGGCGATGGGAACATTTGACGGCTTTTCGTTCGTCAACCAGCGCCAGTTTGGAGGCTCAGAGAATGCGGGATTTAACTACTTGTCCGTTGGTATTACGGGGGTAGTCACGCCACCATTATTTGCAACTTTTGATCCGTTTGCGGCGGGAGAATACTCTTTCGCAATTGCATCGCAATTCAATCAGGCGCCAGAAATCGTTGCCATGAATGTCAACGTGGAGGCCTCTCCAGTTCCTGTTCCTGCAACCTTGGCTCTGATGGCTTTGGGCCTGGCCGCGCTGGGCTACTCTCGCCGCAAGGCAGGTTAAGTCAGCCAGGTTCGATCACGGCCCTCCACGGAGGGCCTTTTTTTTTGGTATGTCGCGCGTGGCGGTCAGCCAATTGCTGCGCAGCCGTTTACGATTTCCCGCACGCGCATTCGCAGCGCAGGCAACAGTTCTGACTCAAACCAGGGGTTTTGCGCCAGCCAGCGGTTGTTGCGCGGGCTGGGGTGTGGCAGCGGTACCACGCTGGGCCAATGCCTCCGCCAGTTGCGCACCCTCACTGTTACGCTCTCTCTGCGCCCATCCAGGTGCCAGGCCTGGGCGTACTGCCCCAGCACCAACGTCAGTTCGAGCCGCGGCAAGTGGTCCAACAACGGCTGACGCCAGGTGGCCGCGCATTCGGGGCGGGGTGGCAGGTCGCCATTCTTGCCGGTACCCGGGTAGCAAAAGCCCATGGGCAGGAGTGCCACGGTACGCGGGTCGTAGAAGCGCTCCCGCTCAATACCCAGCCACTCCCGCAACCGCGCGCCGCTGGGGTCGTCAAACGGCACGCCTGTCTCGTGCACCTTGCGACCGGGTGCCTGCCCGGCAATCAGGATGCGGGCGTCTGGATGCAGCTGCAGGACCGGCCTTGCGCCCAGCGGCAGCTCGGGTTCGCACAGGCGGCAGGCGCGCACGCGGGCCAACAGCGCGTCTGTGGCGCTCATGCCTGGCGGCTACGGTTGTTTTAACGCGGGATACCGTGCCCGCGCCATCGCCGCAAACCCGTCCCGCCAGCTGATGCGGCAGGGGCCGATCAGCTCAATCCTGCGCTGGTTGTCGCTCACCCGTGACGGTATCGACTGGCTGTCGTCTTCGCGAAAACGCGGGGTCTTCCCGACCAACTTGCCGAAGTACTGGCACCAGGTGCGTACATCTACAGGCTCGTCGCCACTCCAGTTGATGATGGTCGCTGGCACGGTCGCTGCGGCCAGCAAGCGTTCCACCTGCTCGTTGATATCGTCCTGGTGAATGCAGGTGTACCAAGCCTCGCCACCCGCGGGTAATACGATCTCCTCATCCTGCATAATCGCATCGAGATGATAGGCCGGTAGCCCGCCATTGGCGGAGTAAGACACGTTCATGCGGGCGATGGTTGTGGGGAGATCGTAAAGCCTTGCGCAGCTGCGCGCGATGGCTTCCTGCGCAATCTTGGAAATGGCATAGGTCGGCGAGTAGGGCTGTTTCGAATCTCCCAGTGGGTCATCCTCCCGAAATGCGTGGCGCGGCTCGGGGTGCAGCGCATACACGGCGCAGGTAGACATGATCAGGCACGCTTTCGCGCTGCGGCAATGCGCCATCAGTAGCGCTGTTCCCTCGGCATTCACCTGCAAGGCGTAGTCATAGTCCTGTCCGGCCAGCTGGAATACGGCGAAATGCAGCACATAGTCGAAATCCTGTGGCAGGCCCCCAAATTCGCCGGTCGCAAGGTCAACCGCGCGGGTGATCATGCCCGCCTGCTCACAGCGCTCCCGGGAGCCGGGCTCACTGAAGCGCGCAACGGCCCAGACTTCATTGTTGGCGGCGAGAAACTGCCCTAGAGGAAAGGCAATCTGGCCGGCGGCACCGGTCAGGAGAATTTTCTGGTCTTCGAGCATGGTTTCCCCTCAGTTGTACGGGTTGTGGCACGACTATCAAGATTGACTCCCAGTCTTGAATATACGGGGTGCAGTGGGGGAGGGGAACCTCTGAGGTCGCGTTGATCGATCATCAATACCGCCGAATCATTTGTTGCACCACATGCCCCAGAATTTTCCGCCAGGCCGCTTCCACATCGGCATTCCATTGCAGGTCAAAATCACTGGCGGTTGCGATGAGGGTGTCGATCCACACGGCGTAGAGCTGTGGTTCGATATTGAGGTGATCACGATCGTGTGTGGTGGCGCGCTCGTTCACTTCGCGCAGGGCTTCCGTGCGCCCGGCCGTGGCTTCCGCGCACAACAGCAGCGAGCGGCGCAGCATGGCGTTCTGCTTTTCGAGGTCGGTGAAGCGAAACTTGGCCTTGATCTCATCTGATGCGTCGAACAGCTGCTCATAAAATGCCGGTATAAAGGCATGGTCTTCCATGCAGCGCGTCACGCTGTGCAAGAACAGCTGCTTTGATGTCGGCTCCTTCATGATCAGCGTCCCTGTCCGGCCATTGCTGGAAGTCTAGTTGAAGATGGTCTGCTGTGCTGTAGCGGCAGCTTGCGCTAGCGTGGCCGAGGTGGCAGCACTGTACAGTGTCGGCCGCAGCGGTATGATGTGCGAATGACTGCACAAGTGACCGTTTCACGTGGCGCGTGGAGGTGGCGGGTCGCCGCCGGCCTGCTGGGTGTGTTGTCCGCAACGGGCATGTACCTGTGGTGGGTGCTGCTGGGACCCTGGGGGTATGCCTTGCCACCGGGCTACAACGTTCCGGAGGGGCCCTGCGATCAACGCGTCTTCGTGTATGGCACCCTGCGTAATCCGCTGGTGCGCTGGTTGATCGTTGGGCGCCGCATTTCTACAGCGCCCGCTGCGGTAGCGGGCTTTGACAAGCAGCGCCTGGATATCCAGCCGCTAGCGGATGGCCGTGTGCCCGGAGAGGTGTTCGCCGTTGGCCCCAGAGAGCTGGCCCGCCTCGATCGCTACGAGCGCCTCGGGGTGCGTTACGAGCGTGTGTGCCTGGCACTGGATTCGGGTGAGGCCGTGTGGGTGTATCGGCGGCTACCGGTGTGAGCACCGGCACCGGCACTGGCCCTGTCGCGCTGGCGCCGCGGCGCGAAATATTCGGCTGGGCGATGTTCGATTTCGCCAATCAGGGTTACACGCTACTCATTATTACGGTGGTTTTCGGGGACCTGTTCACGCGCGTGATCGTGGGTGATGCGCCGGACTACCGGCTGGGTAACCTGCTCTGGAGCATAGCGCTGGCGGTGAGCTATGTGCTGGTCGTGTTTGCCAGCCCCGTGTGCGGTGCGATCATGGATTACTCGCGCAGCCGCAAGCGCTTCTTGTTTGCCAGCTATCTGCTCACCGTAGCGGCTACCTGCCTGTTGTACGTTGTGGAACCCGGTTGGATTGTGCCGGCCATGGTGTTGCTGGTGCTCTCCAATTTTGCCTACGCCATCGGTGAAGGGTTTATTGCCAGTTTCCTGCCGGATCTGGGGCCGCGCAGTGCGCTCGGCTGGATTTCGGGGTTGGGCTGGAGCCTCGGCTATGTCGGCGGCTTGGTGGCTACAGCTTTTACCCTGTTGGTGCTTGGCGACGTGTCACTGGACAATTATGACCGCATCCGCTGGGTGGGGCCGTTCGCCGGAGGCTTTTTCCTGCTTGCCGCCATCCCCACATTTCTCTGGTTGCGCGAGCGGGGTGTTCGTCGTCCCGGTCTGGGCAACCGGGCGTTGCTTGGCATGGGCATTGCCCGGGTGCTGGCGACGCAGCGCGCGCTGGCGCAGTTCCGGGATCTGCGCTCCCTGCTGGTTTCGGTATTTTTCGCCATGGCCGGCGTCTACATCATCATCGCGTTTTCGTTTATTTACGGGGCACAGGTGATCGGGTGGGATGAGTCGGTACGCGTGTGGATGTTCATTACGGTGCAGATTACCGCAGCGCTGGGTGCACTGGTATTTGGCCATCTGCAGAGCCACTGGGGCGCGCGCCGGGTTTATCTGTTCACGCTGGCGCTGTGGCTGGTTGCAATTCTCGCAATCTGGCAGACACCGGCTCTCACGCAACTGGCGCATGTCTGGTTGGACGTGTCGTGGCAGGCGCAGCACGTATTTTTGTTTGCCGGCGTGCTTTCGGGGCTGAGCCTGGGGTCCTCACAATCGGCGGCGCGTGCGCTGGTGGGGGTGCTGACGCCGCACGTCAAAGCGGCAGAGTTCTTCGGTTACTGGGGCATGGCGACCAAGGCTGCGGCGGTGTTCGGGATTTTTGGCCTGGGCCTTGTGCAGTGGCTGCTCGGCCTTGCGGATGCGATCGTGTTCTGCCTGGCGCTGTTTGTGCTGGCGATGGTCGCGGTGCTGCCGGTTGACGAAGCGCGCGGCGCGCTGGCGGCAGACGCCTGGAGGGAGTGAGCCCCGCGCAGTGCTTGCTACGCGGGGCTGTGGGGTCAGTCGCGTGCGAGAATCAGTGCCCCGGTGGGCACTCCAACGCCGCTGCTCACCAGCACATGCTCTACACCCTTCGGTTGGCTGGTCGAGGTGCCGCGTACCAGGCGTGCGCCTTCAGCAATGCTGTTCATGCCGTGGATGTAGGCCTCTGACAGCAGGCCGCCATGAGTGTTGTTGGGCAGGCGGCCATCAATGTCCAGGGCGCCGTCGCGTACCATGTCCTTGCCCTCGCCACGGCCGCAGAAGCCGAAGCTCTCCAGCTGCATGATCACTTCTGAGGTAAAGGCATCGTACAGGCAGGCTGCGTTGATGTCGTCCGGCCCCAGCCCGCTCTGGGCGTACACCAGCTTTGCGGCCATCTCCATTTCAGGCAGGGAATCAAGCTCATCGCGGTAGTAGCTGGTCATCTGCTCCTGGCCGCGGGTGGAGGCTTGCACTACACCGCGAATAATGGCTGGCTTCTGCTGCAGGTCGCGTGCGCGCTCCGCGCTGGTGACCAGAATGGCGCAGCCACCATCAGTTTCCTGACAGAAATCGTACAAGCGCAGCGGATCGGCGATCATTTTCGAGGCCAGATAGTCCTCCATGGTCAGCGGCTTGCCGTGGAAGAAGGAGCGTGGATTACTCTGCGCGTAATTGCGCTGGGAAATGGCGACCCGGCCCAGGTCTTCCGCAGTAACGCCGTGGTGGTGCATGTACTTGTTGGCGATCATGGCAATCCAGGAGCCCGGTGTCAGCATGCCGTAGGGCATGTACCAGGACCAGTGCACCAGGTCCGAGCTGACAATCTGCCCGGAGATACCCTGGCCCATGCGCTGGCCTGAGCGGCCATTCATGGCGCGGTAACAAATGACGTTGTCGGCAACACCGGTGGCCACCGCCATGACGGCATGCAGGATGGTGCCAACGGCCGCGCCGCCACCGTAGTTGACCTTCGTGAAGAGCTTCAAATCGCCGGCGCCGACAGTGCGAGCAAGCTCGATTTCATCGGTGGAATCCAGCGTATAGCTGACAAAACCGTCGATTTCCGAGGGGGGCAGTCCTGCGTCTTCGCAGGCGGCGAGGGTGGCCTGGGCCGCCAGAGACAGCTCGGATACGCCGGACTTCTTCGAGAATTCGGTGAGCCCAATACCGGCAATGGCCGCCTTGTCCTTGAGAAATTGGCTCATGCGTGGGCTCCTTGTGCGGGCTGGAACATGGGCAGACGGAAACCGTCCGGGTCCTCGTGCATGACCATTTCCACAGGCATGCCGAACTCGACCGCGTCTTCGCTGCAGTTGATCAGCTGTGACGTGAAACGTGTGCCTTCTTCCAGCTTCACGAGGATGATGATGAGCGGGTAATCAAAGCCGGGGAATTGCGGATGATGCAAAACGGTGAAACTGTCCAGGGTACCCCGGCCGGATGCAACGACGTGGTCCCATTCCAGCGACTGGCAGTCGCCACACATCGGCCGCGGGGGGTGTCGCAGTGTGCTGCAGGCCTTGCAGCGCTGAATGGCGAGGTTACCCTCTGCCGCTTGCTGCCACCACCAGCCGTTGTCTTCCCCCATGGGGGGCTTCATTCGGAAACTTTGCGCCATGTGCACACCACCGTTTGATAATTGCTGTTTATTGAAATATGACTGCGGTAAAACATAATTGAAATTGAATATAAATTCAATTATGTTGTCGATCGAGTTGGATCACGAGTCAGCGGCACGCATGCCGCACCTGCATTTCTACGGAGCCTCAAAACCATGAGCAGCGAGAACATCAGCGCCTTCGAGGAAAAGATACAGGCCTTCGTCGGCCGCGAATGCGGTTCCTCCACCGCCAAGGACGCAGTAAATAAAGCCATGATTCGCCACTGGTGCGAAGTCATGGGCAACACCAATCCCGATCATCTGGATGAAGCCGAGGCGGCGTCGGGCTCCCGCGGTGAGCTGGTGGCGCCGGCAACGATGCTGTTCGCGTGGGGCCAGGCCGGTTACGCAGTAGCGGCCCAGGGGCGTGAGCAGGACCCGCAGACCCAGCTGTTCGACCTCTTTGATGAGCACGGCTATGTGGGTGTGGTCGCGACCAATACCACCCAGGAGTACGACCGGGAGGTGCGCCTCGGTGAAGTGGTTCACGCGCGAACGGTGATCGACAACATTTCCGAGCGTAAAAAGACGGGGCTCGGCGAGGGCTACTTTTACGAGACGGTTACCGAGTTCACCAATCAGGACGGGGACCCGCTGGGTCGCCAGAGCTTCAAGGTGCTCAAATACCGTCCCAAAAATGCCGGCGGGGAGGCTGCCCAATGAGTGATCCAATCAAGCAGGGGCAGGTCAAGGTCGGTGACACCTTGCCGCCACGTGAAATTGCCATCACCACGTCACTGATCGTGAGTGGTGCCCTGGCGACACGCGACTTTCAAAAGGTCCACCACGATAAAGCGGTGGCGCAGGCCAGTGGCATGCCGGATGTGTTCATGAATATCCTGACAACCCAGGGCCTGACCGAATCCTATCTGCGCGACTGGTGTGGCCGCGATGCTGTCTTCCGCAAGCTGACCATTCACCTGGGGGCGCCCAATATCCCGGGTACCACCATGACCATGAGCGGCGAAGTGAAGTCCTGTGCGGACGGGTTGGTCGAGGTTGAAGTCGTAGGCCAGAACAGCCAGTGGGGCATGCATGTGAAGGCACTGGCGACCATCGCACTACCCGTCTGAAACCCCCGCTGGGTTCCTGTTTGGCATCGCCCGGCAGGTGGATGATTTTGTTTGATTTATCGGTTGACAAAGGACCGGGCCGTCTGGACAATATGCCGCCTTTCGGAGGGGTTCCCGAGTGGCCAAAGGGATCAGACTGTAAATCTGACGCGAAAGCTTCGGTGGTTCGAATCCACCCCCCTCCACCAGGTTCAACGCCGTGGCAGAAGTCGTGCTTTAGCATGCCGCCGCTGCGGTTAATCCGCCAGATACTAGCGGGTCAGGCGGGTATAGTTCAAAGGTAGAACCTCAGCCTTCCAAGCTGATGATGCGGGTTCGATTCCCGCTACCCGCTCCAATTGGGTACGAGCAAGGCTCATATAGCTCAGTCGGTAGAGCACTTCCTTGGTAAGGAAGAGGTCACCGGTTCAAATCCGGTTATGAGCTCCACCCAGTTGATTGCCGTGCGGCGTGCCGGGCGGTTGAAGTTGACACAGGAATGTGCGGTATTACTGCAAGTCCAGGCCGGTAACAGGAGACCGTCGAGATGGCAAAGGAAAAGTTCGAACGTAATA
>NZ_RFLW01000004.1 GCF_003719295.1 Haliea alexandrii | reverse complement strand
GGCGTCGTCGCCAAGATCATCGAGTAAACTGGCGCTCGCTAGACAAAAAGCCCGGCCCTGTGCCGGGCTTTTTCGTTGCAGGCTTGTCCTATTGACGCTGCAGATTGCGTTCCGAAATCTGGCTGTTCAAGGTCAGGAAATCGTACAGAATGCCAAGCCCGAAGAGCCCCACCGTGAACAGGTAAAGGAGGCCGGTGACGATCTTGCCCATGTAGAACCGGTGCACACCGAAGATGCCGAGGAAAGTGAGTAGAATCCAGGCCAGGCTGTAGTCGGTTGGACCCTCTACGTAGCGCCGATCGGCATCTCGTGCCATACCTGGTATGAGCAACAGGTCGATAATCCAGCCGATGAAGAACAGGCCGAGGGTGAAAAACCAGATGACCCCCGTGATCTGGCGGCCATAGTAGAAGCGGTGGGCGCCAATAAAGCCAAAGATCCACAGCAGGTAGCCGATGACTACCGAATGGGTTTCGTTGTCGTTGCGCATGTACGTGTCTCCTGAAGCCGGTGTAGGCATCGTTACCGCTGCGCGGGTTAACGTCAAGGTCCGGTGTCGGTTTAGGGGTGTCCTCGGCATGATCTGGATCATGGCGCGAGCACCGCTGCTTGATCTACGCTGAAAGGCCGCCGGCGGCTGGGAATCGTATCTTGGCCGGGCCATTAATAAAGAAGGAGACACCATGTCAGTAGAGCATCACGACCTCGTACACGAGTTCCCCGAATTTCGCGACCGTATCCACGTCCTGAAGATGAACGATGCACATTTTCGCAAACTCTTCGATGAATATCACGAACTGACCAGGGAGGTGGAAAATATGGAAAACGAAGTGACGCCGGTGGCGACACATACCGAGGAGCAGGCCAAAATGCGTCGTTTACACTTGAAAGACGCCCTCTATTGCATGCTCAACGCTGCGGTGTAACATGGCACCCATGAGTAATGCAGAAGTCCGCGCCCGGTTGACGGCGAGTCTTGCCGAGCTGGAGCATCGTCTGGGCAGCATCAAGCGCGATGTGACCCGAAGCCATTCCGGAGACTGGGCTGAGCAGGCCCAGGAGCGGGAAAATGACGAGGTCGAGGACGCTATCGGCCTGGAAACCACGCAGTCGATTGCCGACACCCGCGCGGCGCTTGGTCGTCTGGATGCCGGCACCTACGGCCAGTGCGCGCGCTGCGGCGAGGCCATTGGTGCAGCGCGGCTGGAGGCACTGCCAACGGCCGCCCATTGTGTGAATTGTGCAGATTAAAGCGGCGCCCTCACCCCTAAAATAATCCCGCACCCTGCTTGACAGTTCGCGGGGTGGTCTTTAGAATTCGCGTTCCTTTTTCGGGGGGCTCCATTGCGGACCCCTGGTTTTTTATTGATTGGAGTTAGGTCTGGTGCAGAACCAACGCATTCGTATTCGCCTCAAGGCTTTCGACCATCGCCTGATAGACACGTCTACCCAGGAAATCGTGGAAACCGCTCGCCGTACCGGCGCGCAGGTCAAGGGGCCGATCCCGCTCCCGACTCGCAAAGAGAAGTACACCGTGCTGGTTTCCCCGCACGTGAACAAAGACGCTCGTGACCAGTACGAAATTCGTACCCACAAGCGTCTGCTGGACATCGTGGAGCCTACCGAGAAAACGGTAGACGCCCTGATGAAACTGGACCTGGCAGCAGGTGTAGAAGTACAGATCAGTCTTGGTTAACGAAAATTCGTAGCAAGACCTGCCCGTAGGCCATTTGGCTTGCGGGTGTGTAACGCCCGGTTCTTTAAAGCAAGGCGGGGCGGCCATAGAGGGTAAGCCCCGTACACTGAGAGGTTAGCAAGATGACTATTGGCTTAGTCGGCCGTAAGTCCGGTATGACTCGTGTTTTTACCGAGGACGGCGCATCCATACCAGTAACCGTAGTGGAGGTTTCTCCAAACCGCGTTACTCAGATCAAAGAGCTCGATAGCGATGGCTATCGTGCGATCCAGGTCACGGCGGGTAACCGCAAGGCCTCGAAAGTGAGTAAATCAGCAGCGGGTCACTTCGCCAAGGCGGGTGTGGAAGCCGGCACGGGTCTCTGGGAGTTCCGCCTTGCGGAAAGCGATGAGGCTCCTGCGGTCGGTTCCGAGCTGACGGTTGCACATTTTGCTGCTGGCCAGAAAGTGGATGTGGCCGGCAAATCCAAGGGCAAGGGTTTTCAGGGCGTGATCAAGCGCTGGAACTTCTCCATGCAGGACGCGACGCACGGCAACTCGCTGTCGCACCGTGCCCCGGGTTCAATTGGTCAGTGCCAGACGCCTGGTCGTGTGTTCAAGGGCAAGAAGATGTCCGGTCACATGGGCGCTGAAACGGTGACCACCCAGGGTCTGGAGATCGTGCGTGTTGATGCGGAGCGGAACCTGCTTCTCATCAAGGGCGCTGTCCCCGGTGCACCCGGCGGAGACGTTATCGTGCGTCCCGCGGTCAAGGCTTAAGGTTAGGGGGTCTCTAACGTGGAATTGAGTGTAGTCAAGCCAGGTAACGCCGCAGCGGGCACGGTTTCAGTGTCTGATGTCGCCTTTGCCCGCGAATACAACGAAGATCTCGTGCACCAGGTGGTTACTGCTTATCTGGCTGGCGCGCGCCAGGGCACTCGTGCCCAGAAGACGCGTTCCGAAGTCAGTGGCGGTGGCAAGAAGCCGTGGCGCCAGAAGGGTACCGGTCGCGCCCGCGCTGGCACCATCCGTTCGCCGATCTGGCGCACCGGTGGCGTTACGTTTGCCGCGCGCCCGCAGGATCACTCGCAGAAAGTGAACCGCAAGATGTACCGCGCAGCCATGTGTTCCATCATGTCGGAGCTGGCTCGCCAGGATCGTCTGTTGGTGGTCGAGAGCATGGATATTGAGGCGCCGAAGACCAAGTTGCTGGTCAAGCAGTTGGGTGAATACGGTCTGGACAACGTGTTGATCGTCACCGCGGAGCTGGGCGAGAACCTGTACCTCGCGGCGCGCAACCTGCACAAGGTTGATGTGCGCGATGTGGACGGTGTTGACCCGGTGAGCCTGATCGCCTACGACAAGGTGATGGTCACTGTGGATGCCGTGAAGAAGATTGAGGAGATGCTCGCATGAACCAGGAGCGGATTTTCCAGGTATTGGTAGCGCCACACGTGTCCGAGAAGGCTGCGGTGCTGGCGGACGCCAATAACCAGTACGTTTTCAAGGTAGCTGTGAATGCAACCAAGGCCGAAATCAAGAAGTCGGTCGAGCAGCTGTTCAAGGTCAAGGTCGATGCCGTGCAGACTCTCAAGGTCAAGGGCAAGGTCAAGCGTAACAAGTATGGCTTGAGCGCGCGGCCGACCTGGAAGAAGGCATATGTTCGTCTGGAGCAGGGTCAGGACATCGACTTTGCCGTGGCTGAATAAGGAGTAGGTGCGAGATGGCAGTTTTAACAAGTAAACCGACATCGCCAGGACGGCGTCACGTCGTCCGCGTGGTGAGCGAGGGCCTGCACAAAGGTGCGCCTCACGCTCCCCTGCTGGAAAAGCAGAGCCGTCGCGGCGGTCGCAACAACAACGGTCGCATTACCGTGCGTCACGTTGGCGGTGGCCACAAGCAGCACTACCGTATCATCGATTTCAAGCGTTCCAAGGACGGTATCCCGGCCAAGGTTGAGCGCCTTGAGTACGATCCCAACCGCACGGCGAATATCGCCCTGCTGTTGTTCGCAGACGGTGAGCGTCGTTACATCATCGCGCCCAAGGGCGTGAAGGCGGGTGACGTTCTGCAGTCCGGCTCCGCAGCGTCTATCAAGATTGGTAACTGCCTGCCGTTGCGCAACATTCCTGTGGGTTCAGTTATCCACGCGGTTGAGCTGAAGCCCGGCAAAGGTGCCCAGGTGGCGCGCTCTGCAGGTGCTTCGGTGCAGCTGGTCGCTCGCGAAGGGCAATACGCAACGCTGCGTCTGCGCTCGGGCGAAATGCGCAAGGTGCTTTCCGACTGCCGCGCCACTATTGGCGAGGTGTCGAACTCCGAGCACAGCCTGCGCAAGCTCGGCAAGGCCGGTGCTGCTCGTTGGCGCGGTGTGCGCCCGACCGTGCGCGGTGTGGCGATGAACCCGGTTGATCACCCGCATGGTGGTGGTGAAGGCCGCACTTCAGGTGGCCGGCACCCGGTCAGCCCGTGGGGTACCCCGACCAAGGGCTACAAGACGCGCTCGAACAAACGCACTGACGGCCTCATTGTGCGCCGTCGTGGCAAGAAATAAGTTCGGTCGATAGAGCCAAGAGATTAGAGGAAGACACTGTGCCGCGTTCACTGAAAAAAGGTCCCTTTATCGACCTTCACTTGATGAAGAAAGTTGAAGCAGCGATTGAAAGCAACGACCGTCGCCCGATCAAGACCTGGTCGCGCCGTTCCATGATATCGCCGGATATGGTTGGTCTGACAATCGCCATCCACAATGGCCGTCAGCATGTGCCGGTTTTGATCAATGAAGACATGGTTGGTCACAAGCTTGGAGAGTTTGCGGTAACACGCACTTTCAAAGGGCACATTGTGGACAAGAAGGCGAAGCGCTAAGCGCTGGTCTATAGCGAGGTTTAGGAAAATGGAAGTTGCAGCAAGACTGAAAGGTGCGCGGATCTCGGCCCAGAAGGCCCGCCTGGTTGCAGACCAGGTGCGCGGCAAGCCTGTCGAGGAGGCGCTGAGCCTGCTCGAATTCAGCACCAAAAAGGCAGCTCAGATCGTCAAGAAAATACTCGACTCTGCGATTGCCAATGCTGAGAACAATGAAGGCGCGGATGTGGATGAGCTTAAAGTGTCCAGCATCTTTGTCGACGAAGGTATGACCATGAAGCGTCTGCGGCCACGTGCCAAGGGTCGTGCGGATCGCATATTCAAGCGTTCCTGTCATATCACAGTGAAAGTTGCAGACGGCCAAGGCTAAGTTCAGGAGAAGACCACATGGGTCAGAAAGTACATCCGGTCGGCATACGTTTAGGTATCGTCAAAGATCACAACTCGATCTGGTATGCAGATAGCAAAAACTATGCGAAGACGCTGATTACCGATCTTGAAGTACGCAAGTACATCGAGAAAACGCTGGAGCACGCTTCCGTGAGCCGCGTTGTAATCGAGCGCCCCGCGCAAACGGCACGTATCACCATTCACACCGCCCGCCCGGGTATTGTGATTGGCAAGAAAGGTGAGGACGTTGACGGCCTGCGCAAGACGCTCGCGGACAAGATGGGTGTGCCCGTGCACATCAACATCGAAGAAATCCGCAAGCCCGATCTGGATGCGAAGCTGGTTGCGCAGAACGTTGCGCAGCAGCTGGAGCGGCGTGTGATGTTCCGTCGTGCCATGAAGCGCGTGGTACAGAACGCGATGCGCCAGGGCGCCGAGGGCATCAAGATCCAGGTGGGTGGCCGTCTGGGTGGCGCCGAGATTGCGCGTAGCGAATGGTATCGCGAAGGTCGTGTGCCGCTGCACACACTGCGCGCAGACATCGACTATGCAACCTACGAGGCATCTACCACGTACGGCATCATCGGCGTGAAGGTGTGGATCTTCAAGGGTGAAGTGATTGGCACGGAGAACCATTCCGACAGCGCCAAGAAGACAGCAACTAATTAAGGGTTACGCAGATGCTTCAACCTAAGCGTACTAAATTCCGCAAGA
Organism: Haliea alexandrii; assembly: GCF_003719295.1. Classification (GTDB taxonomy): domain Bacteria; phylum Pseudomonadota; class Gammaproteobacteria; order Pseudomonadales; family Halieaceae; genus Haliea; species Haliea alexandrii. Next base: position 306,492 of record NZ_RFLW01000004.1, on the reverse strand, counting down.
TGATGAAGGGCCGCAACCGCGGCCTGGCAGAGCGCGGCAGCAAGGTCAGCTTTGGCGAGTTCGGCCTCAAGGCAACGGGTCGCGGCCGCATCACGGCGCGCCAGATCGAAGCCGCCCGTCGTGCGATGACCCGCCATATCAAGCGTGGCGGGAAAATCTGGATCCGGGTCTTCCCCGACAAGCCGATTACCGGCAAGCCGCTGGAAGTTCGTCAGGGTAAAGGTAAGGGTAACGTTGAATACTGGGTAGCCCAGATTCAGCCCGGCAAGGTTCTGTACGAAGTGCAGGGTGTTTCCGAGGAGCTGGCGCGGGAAGCGTTTGCCCTGGCCGCCGCGAAGATTCCGGTAGCCACTACATTTGTTAAACGGTCGGTGATGTGATGAAAGCTAGCGAATTGCGTGACAAGTCCCCAGAGGACCTCAACAAGCAGCTGCTCACCCTGCGTGAAGAGCAGTTCAAGCTGCGCATGCAGAAGTCCACTGGTCAGCTGGGGCAGACGCATCTGCTGCAGCAGAACCAGCGCGACATCGCACGCGTCAAGACTTTGCTGAACGAAAAGGCGGGTAACTGAACATGTCTGGTGCAGAGAAGCGTATACGGACGGCAACTGGCAAGGTTGTCAGCAACAAAATGGACAAGACCATCACGGTCCTGATTGAGCGTCGCGTCAAGCACCCGGTGTACGGCAAGTACATCACGCGCTCATCCAAGATCCACGCGCACGACGAGAACAACGTCTGCAGCATTGGTGACACCGTGAAAGTGACTGAGTCCCGGCCCATTTCCAAGAGCAAGACCTGGAAGTTGCTCGAAGTCGTGGTAAACGCCCAACAGGTATAAGCGCTGTTTTTTGCGGCCCGGCCGCAGTTTGGAGTAAGAGATGATTCAGACAGAGTCGTATTTGGAAGTCGCTGACAACAGCGGTGCTCGTCGGGTGATGTGCATCAAGGTGCTGGGTGGCTCCAAGCGTCGCTACGCGCGCGTCGGCGACCTCATCAAGGTCACCGTGAAGGAAGCGATTCCGCGCGGCAAGGTCAAGAAGGGCCAGGTCATGACGGCGGTTGTGGTGCGTACCCGTAAAGGTGTGCGTCGCCCTGATGGCTCGCTGATCAAGTTTGACGACAACGCCGCTGTGCTGCTGAACAACCAGCAGGCGCCGATCGGCACCCGTATTTTTGGCCCCGTGACTCGTGAGCTGCGTGGCGAGAAGTTTATGAAGATTATTTCTCTGGCTCCGGAAGTTATCTGATTCGGCCAGGAGGAGAGGAAACCGTAATGTCCAAGATCAAGCGCGATGACGAAGTGATTATCCTGGCCGGCAAGGACAAGGGTAAGCGCGGCAAGGTTCGCAAGGTGCTCACTGACAATCGCGTGGTTGTCTCCGGCATCAACATGGTGAAAAAGCACACACGGCCCAACCCGCAAATGGGTGTTGCCGGAGGCATTGTCGAGCGCGAAGCGCCGATCCAGGTGTCTAACGTGGCAATTTACAACCCGTCGACCAGCAAGGCCGACCGGGTCGGTTACAAAGTTGATGGGGATAGCAAAGTGCGTATCTTCAAATCCAGTGGCGAGGCGATTGACGCCTGAGTAGGGGGTCAAGGGTAAAAGACATGGCAACGTTGAAAGAAAAGTACAAGAGCGAGATCGCTCCTCAGCTGCGCGAAGAGCTGGGTTTGAGTAATGTGATGGAGATCCCGCGCATCACCAAAATCACTCTGAACATGGGTGTTGGCGAGGCGGTGGGCGACAAGAAAGTGCTGGAAAATGCCGTCGCCGACATGGAGAAGATTTCCGGCCAGAAGCCTGTCATTACATTGGCCCGGCGCTCCATCGCCGGCTTCAAGATTCGTGATGGCTGGCCGATCGGTTGCAAGGTGACGCTGCGTTCGGACCGCATGTACGAGTTCCTGGAGCGCCTGATCACGATTGCGATCCCGCGTATCCGTGACTTCCGTGGTGTCAGCCCGAAGTCGTTCGACGGCCGCGGCAACTTTGCCATGGGTGTCAGCGAGCAGATTATTTTCCCGGAAATCGAGTACGACCAGGTGGATACGCTGCGCGGTATGGACATCACCATCACCACCACGGCTCGTACGGATGATGAAGGTCGCGCTCTCATGCGCGCTTTCAACTTCCCCCTGAAAGGTTAAGAGGCAAGTAATGGCTAAAAAATCGATGATCGCACGTGAGAAGAAGCGCGCGCAGATGGTGGTCAAGTATGCCGGCAAGCGTGCCGCGCTGAAGGCTGTCCTGAACGATCAGAACGCATCCGATGACGCCAAGTGGGACGCGCAGATTGCGCTGCAAAAGCTCCCCCGCGATGCCAGCCCGGTACGCAAGCAGCGTCGTTGCCAGCTGACCGGCCGTCCTCACGGTGTCTATCGTAAATTTGGCCTGTGCCGCAACAAGCTGCGTGAAGCAGCGATGCGCGGCGATGTACCGGGTCTGGTTAAAGCCAGCTGGTAACGGAGAGATTCGATCATGAGTATGCAAGATCCGCTGTCAGATATGCTGACCCGCATCCGTAACGCCCAGATGGCTGGCAAGGCCCGTGTAGAAATGCCCGGTTCCAAGCTCAAGGCCGCTGTTGCCGAGGTGCTCAAGCACGAAGGTTACATCAACGACTTTGCGGCCTCCGCCGAGTCGGGCAAGCCGCGCCTCAGCATTGAGCTGAAGTACTACCAAGGCAAGCCCGTTATCGCCGAGATCGACCGCGTTAGCCGTCCTGGCCTGCGTAGCTACGCAGCCAAGGGCGAACTGCCGACTATTCGCAACGGTTTGGGAGTGGCAATTGTGTCTACCTCCAAGGGCGTGATGACCGACCGCGCAGCGCGAGCTGCTGGTGTTGGTGGCGAAGTGCTCTGCACCGTTTTCTAGAATTACTGAAGAAGGGCATTCAACATGTCTAGAGTCGCAAAAAATCCGGTACAGCTGCCGCAGGGGGTCACCGTGACCCAGAGCGGTCGCGATGTGACCGTCAAAGGTGGCAAAGGTACGCTGGCACTCGAACTGGGCCTGGGTATTGCCATCAACGAAGAGGACGGTGCGCTCAACATCGCCTATGACGGTGACAAGTTCAAGGCGCTGGCCGGCACCACACGCGCGCTGCTGAACAACATGGTGGTCGGCGTCAGTGCTGGCTGGGAAAAGAAACTGGTTCTCAACGGCGTAGGTTATCGCGCCAAGGCGGACGGCAAGTCGGTGAACCTCACCGTGGGCCTGTCGCACCCGGTGGATTACCAGCTGCCAGAAGGCGTGAGCGCCGAAACGCCAACCCAGACCGAAGTCGTGGTCAAGGGTATCGACAAGCAGGCTGTAGGCCAGGCGGCTGCCGAGATTCGCAGCTTCCGTCCGCCAGAGCCTTACAAGGGCAAGGGTATTCGCTACGCCAACGAGAACGTGCGGCGTAAAGAAGCCAAGAAGAAGTAGGTAGGTTGAGATGAGTGCAAAGAATGATTCAAGGCTGCGTCGCGCACGTCGCGCTCGCAACCGTATGCGTGAGCAGGGCGTCAACCGTCTCAGCGTGCACCGTACGCCACGGCACATCTACGCCCAGGTTCTCGCGCCCGCAGGTGATCGGGTTCTGGCCAGCGCGTCGACGCTGGACAGCAGCCTGCGCGCCGGCAGCACCGGCAACCAGGAGGCTGCCGCCGCTGTAGGCAAGCTGGTCGCGGAACGCGCCAAGGCCGCCGGAATCGAGAAGGTTGCGTTTGACCGCGCAGGCTACAAGTACCACGGACGTGTCAAGGCGCTTGCCGACGCTGCCCGTGAAAGTGGACTGGAATTCTAGGGTAAGGTTATGGCGTTTAACGATCAGAAGAAGCAGCAGCAGGACGGCGACCTCCAGGAAAAACTGGTACAGGTCAACCGTGTTGCCAAAGTGGTCAAGGGTGGCCGTATCTTCAGCTTTACCGCATTGACGGTTGTGGGCGATGGCAACGGCAAGGTCGGCTTCGGCCGCGGCAAGGCGCGCGAAGTGCCTGTTGCGATCCAGAAGGCGATGGAAGCCGCTCGTCGCAACATGATCCAGGTCGAATTGAGCCAGGGCACAATTCAGTACCCGGTAAAAGCCAGCCACGGTGCATCCAAGGTGTACATGCAGCCGGCCTCCGAAGGTACCGGCGTTATCGCGGGTGGTGCAATGCGTGCTGTGCTGGAAATTGCCGGCGTACACAACGTGCTGGCCAAGTGCTATGGCTCCACCAACCCGGTCAACGTGGTACGTGCAACCTTCAATGGCCTGCGCGACATGTGTTCCCCGGATGACGTGGCGGCGAAGCGTGGCAAAACCGTCGAAGAAATTCTGAATTAATTATTGGGTTGGCGAGTCATGGCTAAAGCTACTATCAAAGTGACGCAGACCAAAAGCGTCCACGGTCGGTTGAAGAACCACCGCGCCTGTATCGCGGGCCTGGGTCTGCGCCGAATTGGTCATACCGTTGAGGTGGAAGATACCCCCTCTGTTCGCGGCATGATCAATAAAGTGAACTATATGGTTCGGATCGAGGAGTAAATCATGTCAGACGTTATGCGACTGAACAACCTGGGGCCGAACCCCGGCGCGCGCAAAGAAGGCAAGCGCGTTGGCCGTGGTATCGGGAGTGGCCTGGGCAAGACTGCAGGCCGCGGTCACAAGGGGCAAAAATCCCGCTCCGGTGGCAAAGTGCGCCCGGGTTTCGAAGGCGGCCAGATGCCGCTGCAGAAGCGCCTTCCCAAGTATGGCTTTACGTCACGTGTGTCGCGTACTACTGCACAGGTGCGTCTGGGTGAACTGAATGCCGTGGACGGCGATGTGGTCGATATCGATGCGCTGAAGGCGGCTGATGTTATCCGTCAAGACGTGCTGCGCGTGCGTGTGTTCTTGTCAGGTGAAGTCAGCAAGCCTGTTACCGTCAAGGGCCTTGTGGTTACCAAAGGCGCGCGAGCGGCGATCGAGCAAGCCGGCGGGAAGGTCGAGGAATAAATGGCGACAGGTCAGCTGCCAGGGTCGAACAAAGCAGGACTGGGCGAGCTTTTTGCTCGCCTTCGTTTTGTATTGTTGGCCATTATTGTTTACCGGATCGGTACGCACATACCGGTTCCGGGAATAGACCCTGCCCAGCTGGCAGCCTTGTTCAATCAGAATCAGGGCACCATTCTTGGTCTGGCGAACATGTTCTCGGGTGGTGCACTGGAGCGGATGAGTATCCTCGCGCTGGGTATCATGCCGTATATTTCCGCGTCGATTATCATGCAGCTGATGTCCGCCGTGACTCCGCAGCTGGAGGCGCTGAAGAAAGAAGGTGAGTCCGGGCGGCGGAAGATCAGCCAGTACACCCGCTACCTGACTGTGGTGCTCGCGATTATTCAGGCCACGGGCATGACCGTGGGTATGGCCAACCAGGGCATGTCGTATGACGTGTCGGTCGTTTTCTACGTGATAGCGATCACGTCGCTGGTTACCGGCGCCGTGTTCATGATGTGGTTGGGTGAGCAGATCACGGAAAAGGGCGTGGGCAACGGCATATCGCTGCTGATTTTTGCCGGTATTGTCGCAGGTCTGCCGGCTGCGATTGGTCAGTCGCTGGAGCAGGCGCGCCAGGGCGAATTGAACATTCTTGTTCTGCTGTTCATCCTGACGCTGGCGATCGCCGTCATCTACATGATTGTGTTTATCGAGCGGGGCCAACGGCGTATTACCGTCAACTACGCCAAGCGGCAGCAGGGCCGCAAGATGATGCAGGCGCAGAGCTCGCACCTGCCGTTGAAAGTGAATATGGCGGGCGTGATACCGGCTATTTTCGCCAGCAGCATCCTGCTGTTCCCGGCTTCTATTGCCCAGTGGTTCGGTTCCAGTGGCTCGGCGGACTGGCTGCAGGATCTGGCTCTGGCGATTGGTCCGGGGCAGCCCCTGAATATCCTGCTGTTTACGGCATTTGTGGTGTTCTTCTGCTTCTTCTATACGGCGTTGATGTTCAACCCGCAGGAAGTGGCTGACAATCTCAAGCGGTCCGGCGCATTCGTCCCCGGTATTCGCCCCGGTCAACAGACAGCGAACTACATTGATGGCGTGTTGACCCGGTTGACGGTATTTGGCTCCGCCTACATCGCGCTGGTGTGCCTGATGCCCCAGTTCCTGGTGGTGATGTGGAATGTGCCGTTCTATCTGGGTGGTACCTCGCTGCTGATCGTGGTCGTGGTGGTGATGGATTTCATGGCACAGGTGCAGAGTCACCTGATGTCTCACCAGTATGACTCGGTGATGAAGAAAGCGAAGCTGAACAACTATGGTGCTTCCGGCCGCTGATAGTGCTGGCCGGTCATTGGAGAGAAGTGAAATGAAAGTACGTGCATCAGTAAAGAAGGTCTGCAGGAATTGCAAGGTCGTTCGTCGTAAGGGCGTCGTCCGCGTTATCTGCAATACCGATCCGCGTCACAAGCAGCGCCAGGGCTGATCGGCCCCGGTTACTGAGTGTTGATTTTTAGTAAACATATCGCTAGAATGCTGCGCCTTTCGCGCCACACACCCTCAATCTTGCCGATTGAGGGGTCAGGTGTTTCTGCCCAGTGCAAAGCGACGATTTGAGTATTTGGAGAAAGTTGGATGGCTCGTATTGCCGGCGTCAACATACCTGATAACAAGCACACTGTTATCGCCCTGACCTACATTTTTGGCGTGGGTCGTACACAGGCACGCCGCCTGTGCGTCGAGGCCGGTGTTGCCGAGGACGCGAAGATTGGTGAGCTCGACGAAGGACAAATGGATGCACTGCGCACCAAAGTCGGCGAGATGACGGTTGAGGGTGACCTGCGCCGGGAAGTGTCCATGAACATCAAACGTTTGATGGATCTGGGCTGCAACCGTGGCCTGCGTCACCGCCGCAGCTTGCCGCTGCGCGGTCAGCGCACCAAGACCAATGCACGTACCCGTAAAGGTCCGCGCAAGCCGATTCGCAAGTAAGGGACTCGTACCCGCGAATCCTTTTTAGTGTAGCTGCACCGGGTGCAGTGTCGATATTAAAGCAGGAAAAACAGTATGGCCAAGCCAGGTGGCAAGACCACTCGCAAGAAGATAACCAAGACCGTGGTGGACGGCATTGCACACGTGCACGCATCGTTCAACAACACGATCATCACCATCACCGACCGCCAGGGCAACACCCTGAGCTGGGCGACGTCTGGTGGTTCCGGTTTCCGCGGTTCACGCAAAAGCACGCCCTTCGCGGCCCAGGTCGCCGCCGAGCGCGCTGGAGAGGCTGCCAAGGAATACGGGCTGAAGAACCTTGATGTTCAGGTGAAAGGCCCCGGCCCAGGTCGCGAGTCCGCCGTACGCGCTCTCAATGCCTGTGGTTACAAAATCACCAACATCACTGACGTGACGCCGATTCCGCACAATGGCTGCCGTCCGCCCAAGAAACGTCGCGTCTAATATCAAGACAAGCGCTTAGCAGGAACAACTGACATGGCTCGATACATTGGACCCAAGTGCAAGCTGGCCCGCCGGGAGGGAACAGACCTGTTCCTCAAGAGCGGCGTGCGTGCACTCGAAAGTAAGTGCAAACCCGAATCCGCCCCGGGGCAGCACGGCGCGCGCCGCGGCCGTCTGTCTGACTACGGCGTACAGCTGCGTGAAAAGCAGAAAGTACGCCGTATCTACGGCATTCTGGAGAAGCAATTCCGCAATTACTACAAGGAAGCCGCACGCCTTAAAGGCGCGACGGGCGAAAACCTGCTGCAGTTGCTGGAAAGCCGTCTCGACAACGTCGTCTACCGCATGGGTTTTGGTTCCACGCGTGCCGAAGCGCGGCAGCTGGTGTCTCACAAGGGCATTCTGGTCAACGGCGCAGTGGTCAACGTGGCGTCCTACCAGGTGAAGGCAGGGGATATCGTGTCCCTGCGCGAAAAAGCCAAGAAGCAGCTGCGTGTGCAGTCCGCGCTGGCGCTAGCCGCCCAGCGTGGGGATTCCGAGTGGATCGATTTCAATAGCGATAAGCTGGAAGGAGTATTCAAGTCAGCGCCTGAGCGTCAGGACCTGTCTTCCGAGATCAACGAAAACCTGATCGTGGAACTGTACTCCAAGTAATCCGGACTTAGGACTAACCTACTCATACAGGTGCCAGAATGCAGACAGCAGTAAACGAATTTTTGACTCCGCGGGTCATCAACGTCGAAGAGAAGACGAGTACTCGCGCGCAGGTCACCCTGGAGCCGCTGGAGCGGGGCTTTGGCCACACGCTCGGCAACGCCCTGCGTCGCATACTGCTGTCTTCCATGCCCGGCTGCGCCATCACCGAAGTGGAAATCGATGGTGTTGAGCATGAGTACAGCGCAATCGAAGGCGTGCAGGAAGATGTCATCGAGATCCTGTTGAACCTCAAGGGTGTTGCCCTGGTCATGAACGGCAAGGAAGAAGCCGAGCTGACCCTGAGCCGTAAAGGCCCCGGTGTAGTGACAGCGGGTGACATTCAGGTTGACCACGACATCGAGATCCGCAATCCGGATCACGTGATTTGCCATCTCAATGGCAGCTCAGACATCAGCATGAAGCTGACTGTAGCGCGTGGCCGTGGTTACTCGCCGGCAGATTCCCGGGAAAATCCGGAAGAGGAAACACGCGCCATTGGCCGCCTGCACCTCGACGCGACATTTTCGCCGATCAACCGCGTAGCCTACGTTGTAGAGGCAGCGCGTGTAGAGCAGCGCACCGACCTCGACAAACTGGTGCTGGACCTCGAGACCAACGGCACCATCGATCCCGAGGAAGCCATTCGTCGCGCGGCAACAATCCTGCAGCAACAGCTCGCGGTGTTCGTTGACCTGGAAAGCGAAAGCCAGAGCGAGTCCGTGATCGAGGAAGACGAAGTCGACCCGATCCTGCTGCGCCCGGTCGACGACCTCGAGCTGACCGTACGTTCGGCCAACTGCCTGAAGGCAGAGAATATTTACTACATCGGCGACCTCGTTCAGCGCACCGAAGTGGAGCTGCTGAAAACCCCGAACCTGGGCAAGAAGTCACTGACAGAAATCAAGGATGTACTGGCGTCTCGCGGCTTGTCGCTGGGTATGCGCCTGGACAACTGGCCACCGGCCAGCCTCCGAAACGACGACCGGGTGTTGAGCATCTAAACACACGAGTTACCAGTTGGCAGTGCTGAGATAGCACAGAGAGTATAGGAAAGGAAAAATGCGTCACCGTCATAGCGGACGTCAGTTGAACCGGAATGCCTCCCACCGCAAGGCCATGTTCCGGAACATGACCGTGTCTCTGGTAGAGCACGAGTTGATCAAAACCACCTTGCCCAAGGCGAAAGAGCTGCGCAGCTACGCTGAGCCGCTGATCACCCTGGCCAAGAGCGACAGCGTGGCGAATCGCCGCCTCGCCTTCGATCGCATGCGCGACAAGGCTGCCGTTGGCAAACTGTTTGCCGAACTCGGCCCGCGCTACCAGGCGCGCCCGGGCGGTTACATTCGCATCATGAAGTGCGGCTACCGTGCCGGCGACAAGGCCCCCATGGCCTACGTCGAGCTGGTCGATCGCCCCGCTTCGGATGACGTAGCAAGCGAAGAGGCATAAAGCCTCGCATTAAAAAGCCGGGCAATGCCCGGCTTTTTTGTGCCCGCAATTCGGCGCGATAGGAACACAAGCTCGCGCCCACCACAGCCCGAGCTCACGCCCAGGCACTCCCACGCCCAGTCCCAGTCGTCGCAGCCAACCACCCCAATACGACAAGCACCTTAGCATCACCCCGGCCACCGCGGACCGTCGGCGGCCAGGACGGCCGCCGCCGAGCCCCCATGGATGGGTTCACGGCGTGTCCGCGGTGGCCGGGGTGACGCTATGGGGCGCGCGCACCAACAGCCAATACCGCCGGCGAGCCTTTCACGGCGTGTCCGCAGTGGCCGGTGCAATGCTACGGGGTGCCCTCACCATCGGGCTGTTGCAGCCTAAGCAGCCGCCTTCTTCTTCCCCTTCCGCACAGCCCCCTGCTTGCTGCGTCCGCCAGCCGCACGCTTCAACAGCGGCTTGAGGAACATCCCGGTATAGGAGCCGGGCGCTTCCGCGACTTCTTCCGGCGTACCCGTCGCGATAATCTGACCGCCCCCCGAGCCGCCCTCCGGTCCCAGATCCACCAGCCAGTCTGCCGTTTTGATCACATCCAGATTGTGCTCGATAATCACCACCGTATTGCCGTGATCACGCAGGCGGTGCAGCACCTCCAGCAGCTGGCGAATGTCCTCGAAATGCAGCCCGGTGGTGGGCTCATCGAGTATGTACAGCGTTTTCCCGGTATCGCGCTTGGACAGCTCCCGCGACAGCTTCACCCGTTGCGCCTCACCCCCGGACAGGGTTGTAGCCGCCTGCCCCAAGCGGATATAAGACAGCCCCACATCCATCAGCGTCTGCAGCTTGCGGGCGATGCTCGGCACCGGCTCGAAGAACGCCAGTGCGTCTTCCACCGTCATCTCCAGCACCTCGTGGATGTTTCTGCCCTTGTAGCGCACCTCCAGCGTTTCGCGGTTGTAGCGCTTGCCCTTGCACACATCACAGGGCACGTAGATATCCGGCAAGAAGTGCATCTCCACTTTGGTGACACCATCACCCTGACAGGCTTCGCAGCGTCCACCCTTCACATTGAAGCTGAAACGGCCCGGCTTGTAACCCCGCGAGCGTGCCTCCTGGGTGCCCGAGAACAACTCACGTACCGGCGTGAAGATGCCTGTGTAGGTGGCGGGGTTAGAGCGGGGTGTACGACCAATCGGGCTCTGGTCGATGTCGATGCACTTGTCGATGTGCTGCATCCCGGCGATAGCGGTATGAGGGGCCGGAGTGAGGGTTGTCGCGCCATTGAGCTCAGTTGCCGCCAGCGGGTACAGCGTATTGTTGACCAGCGTTGATTTACCCGAGCCGGACACGCCGGTAACGCAGGTCAACAGGCCCAGGGGCAGCTCCAGCGTAACGTTTTGCAGATTGTTGCCCCTGGCCCCTGACAGTTTCAGCATTCTCTTCGGGTCAACCGCGGTGCGCGCCGCCGGTACGGCGATCTCGCGCTTGCCCGACAGGTAGGCGCCCGTCAGCGAGTCCTCATTGGCGACGATATCAGCGAGTTTGCCCTGGGCGACGATGCGCCCACCGTGCACCCCGGCGCCCGGCCCGATGTCGATAATATGATCGGCGCTGCGAATGGCGTCCTCGTCGTGTTCCACCACCAGCACCGTATTGCCGAGGTCGCGCAGGTGCGTGAGGGTGCCCAGCAGTCGCTCGTTGTCGCGCTGGTGCAGGCCGATTGAGGGCTCATCCAGAATGTACATAACGCCGACCAGCCCGGCCCCAATCTGCGAGGCCAGACGGATGCGCTGTGCCTCGCCGCCGGACAGTGTTTCTGCGCTGCGGCTGAGCGTGAGGTAGTTGAGGCCCACATCCACCAGGAAGCGGTAGCGTGCGCGCAATTCCTTGAGGATCTTGCTGGCGATTTCACCCTTGCGCCCGGGCAGATCAAGGCCGCCGAAGTACAGCTCTGCCTCGCCAACCGGCATCTCGGCGATGCTTGGCAGGTTGCGATCATCCACAAATACGTGGCGGGCATCCTGGCACAGGCGCGTGCCACCACAGTCCGGGCAAGGCTGGGTGGACATGAACTTGAACAGCTCTTCGCGCACCGACTGTGACTCGGTGTCGCGGTAGCGTCGTTCCATATTGGGCAGTATGCCCTCGAAGGGATGCTTGCGCTTGTACACGTCCCCGCGGTCATTCATGTAGGAGAAGCTGACCTCTTCCTCGCCACTGCCGTGGAGGATGGCTTGCTGCTGCGCCTTCTTGAGCTTCATGAACGGGGTGTCGATGGAGAAGCCGTAGTGGTTCGCCAGGCTGGTCAGCATGTGGAAGTAATAGACATTGCGCCGGTCCCAGCCGCGAATGGCACCCTCCGCCAGGCTGGCTTCCGGGTGCAGTACCACCCGCGCCGCATCGAAAAACTGTTTCACCCCCAGGCCGTCGCAGCTGGAACAGGCGCCAGCGGGGTTGTTGAAGGAGAACAGTCGGGGCTCCAACTCATCGATGCTGTGACCGCACACGGGGCAGGCGAAACGCGCTGAAAACATGATGTCCTCACCGCCGCCTTCCATCGGGCTGATAGTGGCCAGGCCATCGGTCAGTCCCAGTGCTGTTTCGAACGATTCCGCGAGACGCAGGCTGAGGTCAGCGCGAACCTTGAATCGATCCACCACAACCTCGATGTCGTGCTTGCGCTTCTTGTCGAGGTCCGGAAGGTCATCAAGCTCGGTGATGATGCCATCGACGCGGGCGCGCACGAAGCCGGCGGCGCGCAGTTCCTCGAAGACATGCAGGTGTTCGCCCTTGCGCGCCCGCACCACCGGCGCCAGCAACATCAGCTTGCTGCCTTCCGGCATGGCCAGTACCGAATCCACCATTTGACTCACGGTCTGTGCCTGCAGGCTTTCGCCGTGCTCGGGACAGCGCGGCTCGCCGACCCGCGCATAGAGCAGGCGCAGATAGTCATAGATCTCGGTAATGGTGCCCACGGTGGAGCGGGGGTTGTGGGAGGTGGACTTCTGCTCGATGGAAATGGCCGGAGAAAGGCCTTCGATATGGTCCATATCGGGTTTTTCCATCATCGACAGAAACTGGCGCGCATAGGTGGACAGGGACTCCACGTAGCGACGTTGCCCCTCGGCGTACAGCGTGTCGAAAGCCAGCGATGACTTGCCCGAACCCGAGAGGCCGGTGATCACTACCAGCTTGTCGCGCGGGATATCGAGGTCGATGTTCTTCAGATTGTGGGTGCGCGCACCGCGGACGTGAATAGTGTCCATGTGTCTCCGGTCAGGGGCTGTCGGTCGAACCCGACAGTATAGGTGGTGTTGTTGCGTCGAGGCAAAAGTATACAGAGCTGTTACGCAGTTGCTCGCGGGGTGGATGCCACGGGGAAGGGGAAGCTGTTACCATAACGCACTTTTGCATAGTGCCTGCCCTGTTGTGATTACCAAGAACCCTATGTCGGCCGTTGAGCGGCGTTCCGTGGCGTCGCTGGCCCTGCTGTATAACGTACGCATGCTCGGCCTGTTCATGGTGCTGCCCTTGCTCGCGCTGTATGCCGTGGACGTTGCCGGGTCTACCCCGGCGCTGATCGGCGTTGCGCTGGGCGCCTACGGGCTGACGCAGGCCTGCCTGCAGATCCCCTTCGGCTGGTTGTCGGACCGCATTGGTCGCAAGCCCGTGATTGTGGGTGGCCTGCTGGTATTTGCCGCCGGCAGTGTGGTGGCGGCCATGGCCGACAGCATCCAGGGCATCATTCTTGGCCGTGCGCTGCAGGGCGCAGGTGCCATTGCCAGCAGCGTCATGGCCCTGGTGGCGGACCTCACGTCGCAAGAACAGCGCACCAAGGCCATGGCTGTGGTGGGCGCCAGTATCGGGCTGGCGTTTGCGCTGGCGCTGGTGCTGGGCCCGCTGCTTGCCGGGTTTGGTGGCCTGGAAGCGGTGTTCGGCGTGACCGCCGCGCTGGCGCTGGTGGGCATTGTGGTGGTGCTGTGGCAAGTGCCCGATCCGCCCCGCAGCGGGATCGTCCACGCCGACGTCGGCGCGCGGCCACGTCTGCTGCGGGTGAGCCTGCGCAACCGGGCCCTGCTGCGCCTTGACGTCGGCATTTTTGCCCTGCACTTCGTGCTGATGGCGAGCTTCCAGATTGTGCCCGGTGCGCTGGAGTCGGTGGTCGGCGTTGGTCGGGAGGATCACTGGCAGGTCTATCTGCCGGCCGTCCTGCTATCGGTGCTGGGTATCCTGCCGTTAATGCGCGTGGCCGAGCGCGGAGGACGACACCATCTGGTGTTCCTGATAGCCATCGCAGTGTTGATGGTGGCGCTCGCGCTACTCGGCCTGGCGACAAGTCCCTGGCTGTTCTGCATGGCCCTGTGGCTGTTTTTCGTAGGCTTCAATTATATGGAAGCGGTGCTGCCTTCCATGGTTAGCAAGGCGGTGGCGCCGGAGGCCAAGGGTACGGCTCTGGGTATTTTCTCCACCGCGCAGTTCCTGGGTATATTTGCCGGCGGCGCGGCCGGTGGCTGGGTACTGCAGCATTATGGCATCGTGGGAATCACGGAGCTCTGCCTGGCGGTGGTTGCCGTGTGGATGCTCGTCGCCCTGCCTGCGCCCCGGCCGGAGCATGCCGGCCTGCCTGAAGCGGCCCCCTGACGGGTCTCCATCGGGGTATGCCCACCGCCCGGTGTGGTTCCAACTGATGGGTTTTGGTGAGATGTGCTGTCGCAATTGCACAGGCGGATTGCTATAGTCCCTGACTTACTTTCCTATCGCCAATCGTCCACGAAAGAGGAGTGACCATGGCTTCACGGGGCGTCAACAAAGTCATACTGGTCGGTAACCTGGGCGCAGATCCGGAAGTGCGCTATATGCCTTCAGGTGGCGCGGTCACCAACGTCAATCTGGCAACGTCTGAGAGCTGGAAAGACAAGCAAACGGGCCAACCACAGGAGCGTACCGAGTGGCACCGCATCGTCTTTTTCAATCGCCTGGCCGAGATCGCCGGCGAGTATTTGAAAAAGGGCTCGAAACTGTACGTTGAGGGTTCCTTGCGCACACGCAAGTGGCAGGGTCAGGATGGCCAGGACCGCTACACCACGGAAATCGTCGCCAATGAAATGCAGATGCTCGACAGCCGCCCGGGCGGTGGCCAGATGGGCGGTGACAATTACGGGCGCGACGAGTACAACCAGAGCGCGGCGCCGCAACAGGCGCCGGCGCCTTCCGGGGCACCCCGCGCCGCGCCGCCGAGCAACCCACCGCCCGGTGATTTTGCCGACTTTGACGACGATATCCCGTTCTAGGCCCGGCAGCGGGCAAACGCTGCGTGCCGAAGTGCTAGGGGGCAATCCGTGCGTGTCCTGCTGATAGGGTCGGACGGTTCTCTCGGTCTGGCGCTGGCTGATCATCTGAAGCGCTGGGGGCGGCACGAGCTGGAGAGTGTCTCCAGCTCCGTGTCCCGCTGGAAGAGCGAACGCCATGCCAAGAAGGTCGTGCGCCGCGCGCGGGCGGACATCGTGGTGGATGCCCGCTTGCAGGGCGCTATCGACAGTGGCGAACTGATCAACGAGCTGGATGTGGAGCGCAGCCACTGGCTCGCCAAGGCTTGCCAACGCACTGGCGCCGGTTATTTCCTGGTGTCCTCTGCCCGCGTTTTCGCCGGCGATGCAGAGCGCGGGTACCGTGAGCAGGATCCTCCCGACAACCCGGAAACCGTTGGTCGCTTGCTGGCGTCCGCAGAGCAGCGTGCGCGCGAGACCTGTGAGCGGCATGTGGTGCTTCGCCTGGGTCCAGTTTTCTCGGCCGCGGGCATCAATGTGCTGTCGCACATGCTTGAGCAATTGATTGCGGGGGGGAGCCTGCTGCTGGACAACCAGCTCAGGGGCTGCCCCGTGGAGTCGCTGGACGCCGCCCGGGTCGTGGCCGGCATGCTGGACCAGTTCGGCGCAGGCGCCGAGGCGTGGGGCACCTATCATTACTGCAGCACCGATGCCACCAACTGCTATGAGTTCGCCGAGGCGCTGCTGGCTTCCGCTTCCCAGTTTTCGCGGTTTTCTCCCGACGGCGTGCAGTTGCAGTTGCTTGAGGGCCCCGGCCGGGCGCTCAACCGCTCGCTGCAATGCAGCGCCATTCGCAGCGCCTTTGCCATCAAACAGGTGTCCTGGCGCAGTTTCGTTGCCGACACAGTGCGCCAGTACTTCTACCAACGCCAGCAACAGCAGGCCAGCAAGGAACTCTGAACCGATGTCAGAATCCCCCGCGAGCAACGCACCGGTGCCTCTGTCGATTGCCGTGCTGACCGTGTCCGACAGCCGCACGCCGGAGACCGACACCTCCGGTCAGTACCTGCGGCAGTCTCTGGAGACGGCCGGTCACAGCTGCTTTGATCACCGAATCGTGCCGGACGATATTTACCAGATAAGGGCGCTGCTCTCGATCTGGATAGCCGATCCTGCGGTACAGGCTGTGCTGGTCACGGGCGGTACCGGCTTTTCCGGGCGGGACTCCACCCCCGAGGCGGTTGCCCCGCTGTTCGATAAATCGATAGAGGGGTTTGGCGAGGTATTCCGTGCGTTGTCCCTGGTGGAAATCGGCTCCTCCACAGTGCAGTCGCGCGCGCTGGCGGGACTGGCCAACAATACCGTCATTTTCTGCATGCCAGGCTCAACCGGGGCTTGCCGTACCGCGTGGACCGGCATCATCCGTGATCAGCTCGACAGCGAGCACCGCCCCTGCAATTTCGTCGGTGTGCTGCGGGCGCGCTCCCCTTCGTGACCCCTTTACTCGCGGTTACCGAGGCACTGGATACCCTGTTGTCCAGTGCCCCGCCACCCCCGCCCGGTGAATTGCGCCCATTGCATGATGCTTGCGGTGCCGTGCTGGTCGCTGACGTTGTCGCCGACATTGCGGTGCCCCCGGAAGACAACAGTGCCATGGACGGTTACGCACTGCGTGCAGTCGATTTACCCGGGCCGCTGCCCGTGAGCCAGCGTATTGCGGCGGGGCAGGCACCAGAGCCCCTGCAAGCGGGAACTGCAGCGCGCATATTCACGGGTGCACCGGTGCCGCCAGGCGCTGATACCGTGGTCATGCAAGAGCAGTGCACCGAGGTGGACGGGGCGCTTGAAGTACGGGCTGCGGTGCGCGCAGGCGACAATATCCGGCTGCGCGGCCAGGATATTGTGGCGGGCGCCCGCTTGCTGGCCCGTGGTCGGCGCCTGCGCGCGGAGGACCTGGGCCTGCTGGCATCCATAGGCGTGGGGCAGGTGAGGGTGCGCCGTGCCCTGCGCGTAGCCCTGCTTGCAACGGGTGATGAGCTGGTTGAACCCGGTAGCGGGCCCCTGCAGCCCGGGCAGATCTATAACAGCAACCGTTTTATGCTCGCAGCGCTGCTGCGCGGTTTGGGCATGGACGTCGTTGATTGCGGTCGTGTTGCTGATACACCCGCCGCAACCGCGGACGCCTTGCTGCAGGCAGCGGGTAGCGCCGACTGCGTGATCAGCTCGGGCGGTGTGTCGGTAGGTGACGAAGACCACGTACGTAGCCAGGTCGAGCGCCTGGGTTCGCTATCCCTCTGGCGCCTGGCGATCAAGCCCGGAAAACCGTTGGCATTTGGTGAGGTGGCGGGTGTGCCCTTTCTGGGTCTGCCCGGCAACCCCACATCCAGTTTTGTCACCTTCTGCCTGCTCGCCCGGCCGTTTCTCCTGCGCTTTCAGGGCGTTGATGATGTGGAACCGCTGTGGCTTCGCGCCCGGGCCGGGTTTACCCGCGAGAAGGCCGACCGGCGAGAAGAGTATCTGCGTGTGACCCTGGGTTCAGGTGAGAGCGGCATGCGTGTGGTGCCCTTTGCCAACCAGAGCTCCGGTGTACTGAGCTCCGTGTGCTACAGCAATGCCCTGGCGCGCATACCGGCGGCCACAACCGTTTCCGAGGGCGACTGGCTGGACGTGGCCCTGCTGGATTCCCTGAACTGAGCGCCCGCGGGCACTCAGCCCGTGAACTTCTGGAAGACCAGCGAGGCGTTGGTGCCGCCAAAACCGAAACTGTTGGACATGACGCGCTGCAGATCGACATTATCGTGGCGCTGGATGGCGATTGGCAGCCCTTCCGCTTCCGGGTCCAGTGTTTCGATGTTGGCAGAAGCCGCGATGAAGCCCGCCTGTTGCATCAGCAGTGAGTAGATCGCCTCCTGTACGCCCGCGGCGCCCAGCGAGTGTCCGGACAGCGACTTGGTAGAGCCGACAACTGGAATGTGGTCGCGATCGCGGTAGGCTTCACGCACCGCCTTCAGCTCCTGGATATCGCCAGCGGGCGTGCTGGTGCCGTGTGCATTGATGTAGTCGATAGGGCCCGAGACCGTGGCAAGCGCCTGCTGCATACAGCGCACGGCGCCTTCACCGGACGGCGCCACCATGTCGTGGCCATCAGACGTTGCACCGTAACCCACCAGCTCGGCATAGATGTGTGCACCCCTGGCGAGGGCGTGCTCCAGTTCCTCGAGCACCAGCATGCCGCCGCCGCCGGCAATAACAAAGCCATCGCGGTTGGCATCGTAGGCACGGGAAGCCCGCTCCGGCGTGTCGTTGTACTTGGTGGAAAGCGCACCCATTGCGTCGAACAGGCTGCTTAGCGTCCAGTGCAGCTCCTCACCGCCGCCGGCAAATACAACGTCCTGCTTGTTGAGCTGAATTTGCTCCATGGCATTGCCAATGCAGTGTGCGCTGGTGGAGCAGGCCGAGGATATCGAGTAATTCACACCCTTGATGTGGAAAGGCGTCGCAAGGCAGGCCGAGACAGTACTGCCCATGGTCTGAGTGACACGATAGGGGCCAACACGGCGCAGCCCTTTTTCCCGCAGAATATCCGCCGCTTCGGTCTGACTGGCCGAAGACGCACCGCCGGACCCGGCGATGATGCCGGTGCGCACGTTTGAGACATCCTTTTCGGTGAGCCCGGAGTCGGCAATGGCCTGCTGCATGGAAATATACGCGTAGGCCGCGGCATCCCCCATGAAACGCAGTTGCTTGCGATCGATGTGATCCGCCACGGTAATCTCCGGTGCCCCGGCGACGTGTGAGCGCATACCGATATCGATCTGCTCCTGGCGAATTTTGATGCCAGAGCGACCGGCACGCAGCGCGTCGGTGACTGTTGTGGCATCGTTACCCAGACAGGACACGATACCGAGCCCTGTAATGACTACCCGTCTGCTCATGGGATTAAAAAGACTCCGTTGAGGTGAACAGCCCGACACGCAGATCGTTTGCTGTGTAGATATCGCGGCCATCCACAGAGACCACGCCGTCGGCGATGCCCATGATGAGTTTGCGCTCGATAACGCGTTTCATGTGGATGTGATAGCCCACTTTCTTTGCACTGGGTACCACCTGGCCGGTGAACTTTACGTCCCCGGAACCCAGTGCGCGGCCGCGCCCCGGATTGCCTCGCCAGCCGAGGAAAAAGCCGACCAGTTGCCACATGGCGTCCAGCCCCAGGCAGCCGGGCATGACCGGGTCGCCTGGGAAGTGGCACTGGAAAAACCACAGGTCCGGATGGATATCCAGCTCGGCGATGATTTCGCCCTTGCCGAAACGTCCGCCTTCAGAGCTTACATGCGTGATGCGGTCCAGCATCAGCATGTTATCGGTGGGCAATTGGGCATTGCCGGGGCCGAAGAGGTGGCCGTGCCCACAGGCTACCAGTTCCTCTTTTGTGAATGCGCTTTGTGCGGTCATAGTGTATCCAGTCGGGCCCTGGGGCTGGGCGGGGCGGCAAGCCCCGCTGTCAGTCGCGTGCTATTCCGGTAGGGCATGTGTATCAGGTCGTCATTCTAAACCCTGCTGGGCACAAGTCCAGCGCTGGCGTGCGCAGGGATTTGGGTGTTGGTCAGGTATGTAGGCTGTGGTGGAGTTTAGTGGGCGGGCGCCCCGTTGGGCCGCTGCGTCNGTAGGCTGTGGTGGAGTTTAGTGGGCGGGCGCCCCGTTGGGCCGCTGCGTCGCTTTGCACGGCGCGTTGTTTCCTGCTCCATTCCGGGCGCATGCGGCGCGCGGTCCTTTGGGTGTTTTTGCGCTGCCGTCTGGCGATCGATTGTTCAAGATATTTGGTCACTTGTCGTGGCGGCGGTGTTCTTGGGGGGGCCTTTACGCACTAGCAGGGCTGGTGGTGGGGTGCGTTTAAGAGAGTTGTGGGGGCGCACCGACGCCCTCCAAGTCCGCAGGAAACAACCCGCCGCACAAATCCTCGCGGGTACGTTGACGATGGGCCTATCGCTTCGTAGATGCTGCGTAGTTGGCTCTACCCCCGCGTCGATCCGGTGTGCGGGGGTCTTTTTGCGGACTCGGAGGGCGTCGGCGCGAACACAGCCTCTCCTTAGGCCCTGCCAACCCCCAGCCCTGCTAGTACGCAAACGCCCCCCAAGCACTCAACAGCCCTGATAGATGCAAAACCCTTAAACCAGCACGCCGCGAAACGGCAGCGCAAGAACCCCCAAAGGACCGCGCGCCGCATGCGCCCGCAGTGGAGCAAAAAGACCCCCGCACACCGGAGCGACGCAGCGGCCCAGCGGGCCGCCAACCTCCAGCACCCGCCAGAACCCCCACCAGAGCCCCCCGCCGCCGCTGGCCTCACACTTTGTCCTTCAAGTAAGATAGAGGACTCCAGCGAGCATCGGCTGCCTGCGGCCAATCTCGCCCAACGCAACAGGACCTACCATGTTGACACCCGTTCTCCTCTCCGGTGGCGTCGGAAGCCGCCTGTGGCCCGTATCCAGGGAGCTTCACCCGAAGCAGTTTCTGCCGCTGGCCGGCGAGCTCACCATGCTCCAGCAAACCCTCAAACGCACAGGTTCACTGGAAGCCAATGCCCCGGTTGTAGTCTGCAACGAAGAGCATCGTTTCATGGTGGCGGAGCAGCTGCGCCAGGTCGGCATTGAGGCGGGCGCCCTGATTCTTGAGCCGCAAGGGCGCAACACGGCTCCGGCGGTGGCGCTGGCGGCGCTGCATGAGCAGGCTCGAGACCCCGAGGCCGTGTTGCTGGTGTTGCCCGCTGATCATCTTATCCAGCAGGTAGAGGCTTTTTCGGTGGCAGTGGCCAGAGCGCTGCCGCTGGCGCGCGCCGGCCGGCTGATGACCTTTGGCGTGGTGCCGCACACGCCCGAGACAGGCTACGGTTATATCCGCTGTGGAGCCGCTCTGGATGAAGACCTCTATGCACTGGAGGCATTTGTCGAGAAACCGGACAGCGCGACGGCTCAGGCCTATCTGGAAAGTGGCAGTTATCTCTGGAATAGCGGCATGTTCCTGCTGCGGGCGGAAACCTACCTGGCGCAACTGGCGGAGTTTCAGCCTGCGATGCTGGCAAGCTGTCGTCGTGCGATGCAGGAGGCAACGCGAGACATGGATTTCATCCGCCCCGAGGCAGAGGCCTTTGCGGCCTGCCCTGCGGACAGTATCGACTATGCCGTGATGGAACACACGCGCGAAGGTGGCGTCATCGCCCTGGACTGTGGCTGGAGCGACGTCGGCGCCTGGTCGGCACTGTGGGAAGTAGCGGCGCGTGATGTGCAGGGTAATGTCAGCCAGGGCGATGTCATGCTCGATAACTGTCAAAACAGCTATTTTCGTAGCGAATCCCGCCTGCTGGCTGCGGTCGGGGTGGATAACCTGGTGGTGGTGGAAACGGCGGATGCCGTACTGGTGGCGGATCGCGACCAAGTGCAGGACGTCAAGCGTATTGTCAGTCGTCTGAAAGCCGAGTCGCGGCCGGAGGCATCGCTGCACTCGCGCGTTTATCGCCCCTGGGGGTCTTACGAAACGCTGGTTACCGCCGACCGTTTTCAGGTGAAGCGCATCATTGTTAACCCGGGACAGACCCTGTCGCTGCAAATGCACCATCATCGCGCAGAGCATTGGATTGTGGTGCATGGTACGGCGGAGGTGACCTGTGAAGACAAGGTGTTCATGCTCGGCGAGGACGAATCCACCTACATCCCGCTCGGTCGCAAGCACCGCCTGGCGAACCCTGGCCGCATTCCCCTGGAGTTGATTGAAGTGCAGTCCGGGACGTATCTGGGCGAGGATGATATTGTTCGGTTTGAAGATGTCTACGGCCGCGAGCAGGCCAGCCAGGCAAACAAGGTAAACAAGGAGAGCCGTTGATGATCAAGAAATGCCTGTTCCCCGTTGCCGGTTACGGCACCCGCTTCCTGCCGGCGACCAAGAGTATGCCCAAGGAAATGCTGCCCATCGTCAACAAGCCACTCGTGCAATACGGTGTGGAAGAGGCTATTGCCGCAGGTATGACGACCTGTGCGATGGTCACGGGCCGGGGCAAACGCAGCATCGCGGATCACTTCGACATCAGTTTTGAACTGGAACACCAGATCTCCGGCACCGGCAAAGAGGTGTATCTGGAGAGCATTCGCAATGTGCTCGACAAGGGTGTGTTCACCATGGTGCGCCAGCGCGAAATGAAGGGGCTGGGCCACGCCATTCTGACCGGCGAGGCACTCATTGGCAGCGAGCCTTTTGGTGTGGTGCTATCCGACGATCTCTGCATCAATGACGGCCCGGGGGTGCTCAGCCAGATGGCCGAGCTCTACCGTCAGTTTCGCTGTTCCATCGTCGCCATTCAGGAAGTGCCGGTGGAAGAAGTGCACAAGTACGGGGTGATTGCCGGTGAAAGCCTGAAGGACGGAATTTTCCGCGTGGATGAGATGGTGGAGAAACCCGATGCCGCCTCGGCACCGTCGAATCTTGCGATCATTGGTCGCTACATCCTGACGCCGGACATTTTCGATATCCTGCGCGAAACCCCGCCCGGGGCCAACGGCGAGGTGCAGCTCACCGATGCGTTGCAGACACAGGCGCGGCAGGGCTGTGTCATGGCCTACAAGTTTTCGGGCCGCCGCTTTGACTGCGGTAGTGTGCCAGGGTTTGTCGAGGCCACCAATTTCGTTTACGAACATCTTTATTCACAGCAGTAGGTGGGGATTGGCAGCATGCAGAAGCTCGACTGTTTCAAGGCCTACGATGTCCGTGGACGCGTTCCCGACCAGTTGAATGAGGATATTGCGCGGCGCATAGGCCGTGCCTATGCCGAAGTGGTTAAACCGCAGAAGGTGGTTGTTGGTCACGATATCCGCCTGACGAGTGAAGCGATCAAGGCAGCTCTGGCGGACGGCCTGCGGGAGCAGGGTGTGGATGTGTATGACATCGGCCTTTGCGGCACTGAAGAAATCTATTTCGCGACCAGTGACGCCGAAATGGATGGGGGCATTGTGGTAACAGCAAGCCACAACCCAAAAGATTTCAATGGCATGAAGTTTGTGCGCGAAGAGTCGCGGCCCATTTCCGGCGACAGTGGCCTTGCGGACATTCAAGCTCTGGCGGAGGCCAACGCGTTTACGCGCGCAGGGTCTCACGGTCGCTACCTGCCGCTGGATACCTCTGACGCCTACATCAAGCATTTGCTTTCCTATGTGGATGTGGCGTCACTGCCACCTCTGCGCATCGTGGTCGATGCCGGTAACGGCGGTGCCGGGCGCGTGGTGGACCTGCTGGCACCGCACCTGCCGTTCGAATTTATTCGCCTGCATCACGAGCCGGACGGACACTTCCCCAACGGGGTGCCCAACCCGTTGCTGCAGGAAAACCGCAGGGTCACCAGTGAGGCGGTGCTCTCTCACAATGCCGATCTGGGTTTGGCCTGGGACGGCGATTTCGACCGCTGTTTCTTCTTTGACGAGCGCGGTGAGTTTGTCGAGGGCTATTATCTGGTGGGTCTGCTGGCGGAGATGGCGCTGGAGCAGCACCCCGGTTCGGCGATCATCCACGACCCGCGTCTGGTGTGGAACACCATCGACCGCGTGGAGCAACTCGGTGGGCGCGCAGTGGAAAGCAAAACCGGCCATGCGTTCATCAAGGAGCGGATGCGGGCCGAAAACGCCGCTTACGGTGGTGAGATGAGTGCTCACCACTATTTTCGCGACTTCGCCTACTGCGACAGTGGCATGATTCCCTGGTTGCTGGTTGCGGCCCAGCTGGGCCGGCGCGGCATGCCGCTGTCGGCGCTGGTCGCCGAATGCATGGCGGCTTTTCCCTGCAGCGGCGAAATCAATCGCAGTGTGCCGGACCCGGCTGCGGTGCTGGCCAGGGTCGCGGCACGCTACCGGCCCCAGGCTGTGGAGGAATCCTCGGTTGATGGGCTGTCCATGGCCTTTGCAGACTGGCGCTTTAATCTGCGCCTGTCGAATACCGAACCTGTGGTGCGCCTGAATGTGGAAAGCCGCGGTGACGCCGCACTGATGACGGCACAAACAGCCGAGTTGCTGGCCCTGATCGACGCTTAGGTCGCCGGGGGGGCGTCGGTTGACCGTTGTGCCCGGAACCATTCTGCGAGCAGGCGCTCAGTGGCCGGGTCTAGGGTTTTGTCGGCCCCGGGATCGTCGAGACGCCTGAGAATGCTGTGGCCGATACTCTTGCCCAGTTCCACCCCCCACTGATCAAAAGCATTCACCCCCCACAGCCGGCTGCTGCAGAATGTGCGGTGTTCGTACAATGCCAGCAGTGCCCCCAAGGTGTGTGGCGTGAGGGCGTCCAGCGTAATGACACTGTGCGGTCGACTGCCGGGAATTACCAGGTGTGGCGCCAGGCGCCGTGCCTCGGCTTCCTCGACACCGCGCTCCAACAGACTGGCGACTGCATCTTCCGTGCTGCGCCCGACCATCAGGGCCCGGCTCTGGGCGAGGCCATTGGCGACCAGCAGGCGATGTTGAGCGGCTTCACCGGTGGCGGTGGTCAGCGGCAGAATGATGTCGGCCGGGCACAGGCGCGTACCCTGGTGCAGTAATTGGTAAAAGGAGTGTTGTCCCATGGTTCCGGCAGCACCCCAGAGCACCGGGGCTGTGTCGTAAGCCAGGGTTTCCCCATCGCGGCTGACCCGCTTGCCGTTGCTTTCCATGGTGAGCTGCTGCAGGTAATCGGGCAGCCTTTCCAGGCCCTGGTCATAGGGCAGTACCACATGGTTAGCTGCCTGGAAAAAGTTGCAGTACCACACCTCAAGCAAGCTCATCAGCATGGGCAGGTTGTGCGCGCTGTCGGCCTCGAGGAAGTGCCGGTCCATGGCCTCGGCACCGGCGAGCAGGGCGCTGAAAGCCTCCCAGCCAATGGCGATCGCAATGCTGAGTCCAATGGCCGACCACAAGGAAAAACGCCCGCCGACCCAGTCCCACAGGGGCAGGCAGTTGTCCGCTGGAATGCCGAAGGCTGCGGCGGCTTCGAGGTCGCTGGTGATGGCCAGGAAATGCCGTGACCAGTCCCCGTCGCCGGCACCCGCCGCGCGCAACCAGCGCTGGGCCGCTTCGCCGTTGGCGAGCGTCTCCTGGGTCTGGAACGATTTCGAGCACAGAATGAAGAGCGTGGACGCGGGGTCGAGACCGCGCAGTGTGCCCTGCAGGTCTGCAGGGTCCACATTTGCCACATAATGGCAGTGCACCGGACCCTGCCAGTTCGCCAGTGCTGCTGTCACCAGCCGCGGTCCGAGGTCTGAGCCGCCGATGCCAATGTTCACCACGTGACGAATGGCTTGGCCGGAATAGCCGGTGAGCTCCCCCATCGTAATGCGTTCACACCACAGACGCATGCGGTGGCGGGTATCCTCGACGCGGCTGAATTCGGCCTCCAGGCCGGTCGGCGCGCTGCGCGCACGCAACAGGGTATGCAGTGCAGGGCGGGCTTCCGTGTTGTTCAGGGGCGCGCCCGCGAGCAGCTGCCGGGCGTGGTGGGGGAGTTGCGCCTGTTCGGCCAGGCGCAGTAACGCGCCGCGGCTATCCCGGCAGAGCAGGTGACGTGAGTAGTCCAGTGTGAGGCCCGCGGCGCTGGCGGTGAAATCCGCAGCACGCTGGACTTCGCGGTTGAACAGCGCACTGACGGCGGTGCTGCGCAGCGGTTCGGCCAGTGCCTGTAGTTCGTGCCAGGAGGGAAGATCCGAAAGATGCAGAGTGTGTGCCATGGTGCGCGCCGCCGGGATAGGTGGCCAGTATAGGCAGCGCTATCGCGGCCTGCAATTCGCTCGTGGCGTCAGTGGTCGCGCTCTATGGACAGGCGTGTAAGCTGCTGCAGGGCGACGAGCGCCGGGCCTGGGGGCAGCCCGGCCAGAGCCGCCACCGCCAGGTCGTGGTGTTCGCGTGCCCGCTTGCGCGTGTGCTCCATGGCGGCACAGCGTTCTACCGCGGCACTGATGGCCTCCATTTCCTCTGCGGAGCGCTCGGTGATGGCGCGTCTTACCAGTGCCTGTTCGTCTGCGTTGCCGGTGCGCAGAATGTGAATCAACGGCAGCGTTACTTTACCTTCGCGCAGATCGTCGCCGACATTCTTGCCCATGGTCGCGGCATCACCTGCGTAGTCGAGCATGTCGTCGACCATCTGGAACGCCAGGCCGAGGTGCAGCCCGAAGCTGGACAGCCGCTCTGCCTGTGCCCGGTCACTGCCGCCCAGCACCGCGGCGCCATAACAGGCGGCGGCAAACAGCACGGCGGTCTTGCGGGTAATGATGTCGATGTAATCCTGCTCGGTGGTGTCCGCGTTGCCCGCCCGGGCCAGCTGCAGTACCTCGCCTTCGGCGATGGTGTTGGTGGTGTCAGCCATGTGGCGCAGGATATCGAGGTTATCGAGTTGTACCATGAGCTGGAACGCGCGCGTGTAGAGAAAGTCGCCGACCAGCACGCTGGATGCATTGCCAAACGCGGAGTTGGCCGTCGGTCGCCCGCGTCGCAGCTGTGATACGTCGACCACATCGTCGTGGAGCAAGGTTGCCGTGTGGATAAACTCAATGACTGCCGCAAAAGTGATATGGGCGCTGGAGCAGGTTCCCAGCGCCCTGGCGGTCAGCAGTGCGAGCAGGGGCCGCATGCGTTTGCCGCCAGCGTCCACAATATAGTGGCCGACATTCTCGACCAGAGGCACGTTGGACTGGAGCTGCTGAATTATCAGGTGGTTGACCTGATCGAACTCGCGGGCAACGCTGGCGCGGATTTGCTGCATAGTGTGAGGGCGTTGAAAATGCTCGCGCATGCTAGGGTGGTCGGGGTGGGGTGTCAAGCGCGGCCGAGGTGGGGTGCCGCCGCGTGTAAATAAACCTTGCCCACATTGGGCGAGTTGAGTAAAATTCGCGCCCTCCGGGAGAGATGCGCCTGAAGCGTGTGCCCCGGAATCATGAGAACTGTTAGTGCCTGTCTCTGCCCCCTTGATTTTCAAGGGTTTTTTGCACCGCGAGCAGGCTAACTGAACGGAGACGGCAATGTACGCAGTTATTGAGAGCGGTGGCAAGCAGCATCGCGTGGTGGAGGGGGAGACCCTGAAGCTGGAAAAAATCGAAGTGGCCACAGGTGAGTCGGTTGAGTTCGACCGGGTGCTGATGGTCGGTGGCGAGCAGGTCAAGATCGGCACCCCGCTGGTAGCGGGAGGCAAGGTGACCGCTGAAGTGGTAAGCCACGGTCGTCACAAGAAGGTTAAGATTGTGAAATTTAACCGCCGCAAGCACTACCGGAGAGAAACTGGCCATCGCCAGTGGTTCACCGAAGTGAAAATCACCGCTATCACGGCGTAACGGAGGCTAGCGACTATGGCACACAAGAAAGCAGGCGGCAGTACACGTAACGGTCGCGATTCCGAAAGTAAACGCCTTGGCGTCAAGCGTTTTGGCGGCCAGCTGGTGCAGGCAGGCAATATCCTGATCCGCCAGCGCGGCACTCGTTTTCACCCCGGCGCCAATGTGCGTTGCGGCCGTGACCACACGCTTTTCGCCACGGCAGAAGGCAAAGTGGAGTTTGTGACCCGGGGCCCCAACAACCGGAAATACGTTCAGGTGGTGAGCGCCTGATCGGGCGGTCAACCTGGCCGGATAGATAGAAAGCCTCGTCAAGTGACGGGGCTTTTTTTTTTGAGTGACTGATGTTCGCAGTGGCGAACGGTGACCCCGCGAAGGGGCGCAACGGCTGAACCATGAAATTTGTAGATGAAGCAAGCATCAAGGTGTTTGCGGGCAACGGTGGCAACGGCTGCCTGAGCTTCCGCAGGGAGAAGTATATTCCGCGGGGCGGCCCGGATGGCGGCGATGGCGGCGATGGTGGCAGTGTCATCCTGGAAGCCGATGAGAACCTCAACACCATGGTCGACTACCGCTTTGTGCGCAGTTATCGCGCCGAGAATGGCGAGACTGGCCGCAGCCGCAACTGTACCGGCAAGAGCGGCGAGGACCTCATTCTCCGGGTACCGGTAGGCACCACGATCATTGATGAGGACAGCGCCGAGGTGCTCGGCGACCTGGCGGCCCACGGTGACCGGCTTATCGTGGCCCAGGGCGGTTGGCATGGCCTCGGTAACGCGCGCTACAAATCCAGCACCAACCGGGCGCCGCGACAAACCAGCCCGGGGACGGAGGGCGAACAGCGCGCGCTCAAGCTTGAATTGAAAGTGCTGGCCGATGTCGGCCTGCTGGGGCTGCCGAATGCGGGCAAGTCGACCCTGATCAGGGCGGTGTCGGCGGCGCGGCCGAAGGTTGCCGATTATCCCTTCACCACGCTGGTGCCGAATCTGGGTGTGGTCAAGGTCGATGCTCACCGCAGTTTCGTCGTGGCCGATATCCCGGGCCTGATTGAGGGCGCCTCCGATGGCGCCGGCCTCGGCATCCGGTTCCTCAAACACCTCACGCGCAATCGTATCCTCCTGCATCTGGTCGACATGGCCCCGGTCGACGGCAGTGAGCCGGCCGATGCGGCGCTCGCCATCGTGCGCGAGCTGGAGCGTTTCAGCCCGACACTGGCAGGGCGCCAGCGCTGGCTGATTCTGAACAAGGTTGATCTGGTGCCCGAGGGCGAGCTGGCGCCGCGGCGCGCAGCCTTGCTCGAAGCGCTGGCCTGGGAGGGGCCTGTCTACGAAACCGCCGCGATCAGTGCCGAAGGCACCAGGCGCCTGTGCCAGGACTTGATGGTTTCCCTGGAGGAGCAGAAGGCACTTGAACTTGCCGACCCGGATGTCGCCCAGGCAGAGGCGGAGCAGCAAGCGCGCATGCAGCAGGAAGCCCGCGATCGTATCGAGGCCCTGCGAGCCCGGCACCGTCGGCGGCCGGAGGACGATGCCAGCGATGACGATAGCGACGATGTTGAAGTGGAATATGTACACTGATGAGTGATCCGCAACGCGAAACCATTGCCGCCAGCCGACGCTGGGTTATCAAGGTGGGCAGCGCGCTGTTGACCAATGACGGGCGCGGGCTGGACGCGGCAATGATCGGCAGCCTGGTGGCGCAGATTGCAACCTTGCGCGCCGAGGGTGCCGAGGTCGTGCTGGTGTCCAGCGGCGCCGTGGCCGCGGGCCTGGTCAGGCTGGGTTGGCCGCGCCGCCCCACGCGCCTCCACGAGTTGCAGGCCGCGGCTGCGGTCGGCCAGTCCGCCCTGATCCAGAGCTACGAAACCGCATTTCGCGGGTACGACATCGTTTCTGCGCAAGTGCTGCTGGGCCATGACGACATTACTGCCCGCGACCGCTACCTCAACGCGCGAAGCACCCTGACCACGCTATTGCACCTCGGGGTGGTGCCGGTCATCAATGAAAATGACACGGTGGTGACCGACGAGATCCGTTTCGGTGACAACGACACCCTGGCGGCGCTGGTGGCGAATCTCATTGATGCCGATGCGCTGCTGCTGCTCACCGATCAACAGGGGCTGTATGAAGAGGACCCGCGCCTGAACCCGTTTGCGGTGCTGGTGGACAGCCGCGATGTGCACGATGCGGCACTGGATCGGATGGCGGGTGAGGGCGGTGCACTTGGCCGGGGTGGCATGATTACCAAGCTGCGGGCGGCCCGACTGGCGGCCCGTTCCGGCACCGAGACGGTGATTGCCAGTGGTCGTCATCCGGATGTTGTGGCCCAAGTGGCCAGCGGCAGTGCGCTGGGCACCTGGTTGCGCACGGGTCGGCAACCGGAAAATGCGCGCAAACAGTGGCTGGCTGGCATGGTGCGTATTCCGGGTAGCCTGGCGCTCGATGCCGGTGCGGTGCGCGTGCTCCGGGAGTCGGGACGCAGCCTGTTGCCGGTGGGCGTGTGTGCAGTGACAGGTGAGTTTGAGCGCGGTGACATGGTGCTCTGTGTGGACCCGCAGGGGCGCGAAGTGGCGCGTGGTCTGGTGAACTACAGTGCCGCTGAAGCGCGTCGAATCATGGGCAGGCCCTCGCTGGAAATAGCGCCGTTGTTGGGTTACCAAGGTGATGAGGAACTGATTCACCGCGATAATCTGGTGTTGTGCTAACGCACGGCGGCCTGGGGACTGGAGGAAAGGATGAGCCTGACACCCGAACTGCTATTGCTGCTCTACTGCCTGGCCATTGCCCTGCTGTCGCTCGCGGGGGGCCTGTTGCCCAACTGGGTGAGAATGACCCATACGCGCACGCAGCTGGTGATGAGCTTTGTGTCCGGCCTGATGCTTGGCGTTGCTTTCTACCACCTGCTACCGCACAGCATCGCCTTGCAACCCCGGGAATACGGTGCCGATGCTTCGGTCTGGTGGCTGATGATTGGGCTCATCGTCATGCTGTTGCTGTTGCGCATGTTTCATTTTCACCAGCACGACTTCAGCGAAGAGGAGCACGAGCATCATGACCACGGCTCCGAGCATACCCATGGCCTGGAGTCCGCGAGCGGTGGTGAGCACCAGCACGGGCATGTGTTGGCGCATGGCGGTCACAGTGGGCCCCAGGCCCTGCCGGCAGCACATCGCCTGAGCTGGGTGGGCCTGGCACTCGGCCTGGGGGTTCACACCCTGATCGATGGCGTTGCGCTCGGCGCGGTGATGCAGGGCGAAGTGGGACGCAGCGCAGGTTTACTGGGTGTTGGGGTGTTTCTCGCCATCCTCCTGCACAAACCCCTGGATGCCATGTCAATAACAACCATCATGGAAGCGGGCGGCTGGAGCAGGCGGTCCCGCTCGCTGGCGAACCTCGGCTTTGCGCTGTTGTGCCCGCTCGGTGCGCTACTGTTCTTCTTCGGCGTCGACCTGCTGGGTGATGCACGCCATCATGCCGTCGCCGGGGCACTGGCATTCTCGGCCGGGGCGTTTATCTGCATCGCATTGAGCGACCTGCTGCCGGAGGTGCACTTCCACAGCCACGACCGCGGCAAGCTGACTCTGGCCTTTCTCGCCGGAATCATACTGGCCTACGCCATTGGCGGGCTGGAGCCGGCTGGGGTACATTTGCACGGGGTTTAAACGCGCGCGAGGAGAACACGATGGTCAAACGTATAATTTATCCGCCCATGTGGCTGGTATTTGGCGTGTGCGCCATTTTTGCCTGCAACGAGTTCTACCCCGGACCGCGCTTTACCAGCCATGCCAGCCAGGCGATTGGTGGTGCCTTCCTGCTGGCGGGGCTCGCCCTGCTGGTGGTCGCCGGTGGCCTGTTCAAGCGCGCGGGAACGGACCTGATCCCGTTTCGCACGGTGTCCGCACTGGTGACCACTGGCGTCTATCGCTTCAGCCGCAACCCGATGTATCTGGGCATGGCGGCCATCCTCCTGGGGGTGGCGGTGACGGTGGGCGCGGCAACGGCGCTGCTGGTGCCGCCGCTGTTTATGGTCATTGTCGAATGGCGTTACATCCGGCCTGAAGAAGATCTGCTCCGGAACCTCTTTCCCGAGGAGTACCCCGACTACTGCGCGCGCGTGCGACGCTGGATCTAGGCGGTTTCTGCTCAGGCACCCATGGCTTTCGCCCGCGCCTGAGTAGCCTCTGTATCGAAGGGCTTTTCTGTCCAGCCCTGCAGTTGCTCTTCTACCAGCGTCGCCAGTGCGTTTATGTGGCCGGTATCGCTGTTGAGGCAGGGAATGTAGTCGTAGCGTTCACCGCCTGCTTCCATAAAGTAGTGGCGATTCTCCACGCCGATTTCCTCAATGGTCTCCAGGCAGTCCGCCGAGAAGCCCGGGCAGATTACCTGCACTGACTTGACCCCCTGCGCAGGCAGTCCCTTGAGCGTTTCATCAGTGTAGGGCTGCAGCCAGGGTTCCCGGCCGAAACGAGACTGGAAACAGGTCAGGTAGTCACCGGCGTCCAGTTGCAGCGCCTCCGCTAGCAGGCGGCTCGTCTTGTGGCAGTGGCAATGGTAGGGATCGCCGTTGTGGAGGTAGCGCTCTGGCTCGCCGTGGTAGGACATGATCAGGCGGTCCGCACGGCCATGTGCCTGCCAGTGCGAGCGCACGCTGGCGGCTAGCGCATCAATGTAAGCCGGGTGGTCGTGATACTGCGCGACAAAACGCAGTTCAGGTAGCCAGCGCCGCTGGCGAAAATCCGCGGCGAGCGCGTCGAAGGTGGACCCGGTGGTGGGTCCGCTGTACTGCGGGTAAAGCGGCAACACCAACAGTCGTTGCACGCCACGGTCAAAGAATGCCTGTAGTTGGCTGGAGATCGGGTGCGAGCCATAGCGCATGGCGAAATCCACCAGTACGCTGTCGCCGTGGGTTCTCTCCAGGACTTCGCGCAGGGCCCTGGCCTGGTCGCGCGTGTGCAGGAGCAGGGGTGAGCCATCATCGGTCCACACCGTGCGGTAGGCTTTGGCGGAGCGGGCCGGGCGCAGGTTCAGGATGATGCCGTGGAGAATGAAGAACCACAGCAGGCGCGGTACCTCGACCACCCGGGGATCGGAGAGAAACTCCTTGAGGTAGCGCCTGAGTGCGCCCTTTTCGGGGGCATCAGGCGTGCCAAGGTTGGTGATCAGGACGCCGATACGGGGCGCCTGAGCGTGGCTGTAGTCGTGTTGTCCGCGGTATCGCATAGGGTGACATTATCCTGTGGGCGTGCCGGAAAGCCAAGCAGTACGAGCCCCTGCAAGGCTCACCTGCCGTTTACGCAAACCATTCGTCGCTGGATTGATGCGGTTCATCGCTGCCCGGGTACTGCTCATCGAAAGCCCCTGTCGGGTGCAGCCGGGGGCCTCTAATCTGTGTTCCATGGACAGCGCGGGAGACACCCGGCGGGTCCTCAAGCCCACTGACAAGGCCACAATGGCCAGGAGAAGAATCATGCAATCATTCATCAACAAGACCGTCGTATCAATCGCTTTCGGTGTATTCAGCACGCTGGCCCTGTCGACGAACGCCGCCGATGCTCCCGAAAACACGCTGGTGCTGGCACAGGGCATGGAAGCCGCCTCAACGCACGTTGCGCTTGGAGACCTTAACCTGGCGTCGGCCGAGGGTCAGCAAGCGCTGCACGACCGGATCAGTCAGGCCGCCCGCGCTGTGTGCGGATCCACCGATTACCGTGTCGCCGGTGGTTTGCGCATGGCATCCAACAACCGTGCCTGCTACGAATCTGCGTTCGCCCAGGCCATGAGCCAGGTGGGTGCCGGGCGGCTTGCCAGCACGGTACGCTGAGTTGTTCAACTCCTGCTACCCCTGGTGGGAGTCCCGGGGAGTCACCGCAAGGTGGCTCCCTTTTTTTTACAGCAGCGTATCGATCACTACACCGGCCAGAAACAGCGGCGTGAACCGGCGGGTGTGCCGGAAGCAGGCAGCTGAGAACCACAGCGGCCACAGCGCAGGGGAATAGGCGGATGGCCGCGCCGATGGCTTCGCAGCTCGCAGTGCGCGCAGGGTGCGCCGCAGCCCCGGCAGGCTGGCGAACACCAGTAACAGCGGCCAACCGAAAGTCTGAGTCAGAACCAGTCCCAGGGTCAGTACGTACTGGGCCAGCAGCAGGGCCGCGGTAACCCGCCGGGCGCGCTGTTCGCCCAGTAGCACCGGTAGTGTGTGCACCCCTTTCTCACGGTCGGCGTCGAGTTTGTCGATGTGTTTGCCAAACAACACAGTAGTGGGCCCAAGCGCGAATACCAGGCTCAACCACGCCACCTCATTGCTCCATTCGCCTGCCACGATGTAGTAGGTGCCACCCACCATGAGTGGGCCCCACACGAGCAGCACGGCTGGCTCTCCAAGGCCGATGTACTTGAGTGGCCAGGTGTAGAACAGGACGAAAAAGGCACCGGCGAGGAACAGCGCAAGCGCGGGGCCGCTGCGCGCAGTCACCAGCCACAGGCCCAGCGCGAGCGCCACGCCCGCGGTAAAGGCAAAATAGCGCCAGAATTGCGCTTCGCTCATCAGCCCGTCTTCGAGTACATGTACGCCGTACTGATTGCGATAGTAGTTGCCGCGGTCAATGCCCCGGCGCGAATCGGTGTAGTCGTTGAGCAGGTTGTTGCTGGCATGGGCAAACAGCAGCCCGGTGGTGCAGGCTAACCAGAACAGCACATCAAAACTGCCGGCGCGCCAGGCCAGCAAGCCGCCAAGCATGGCGGCGGTGAGCGTCATGAACAGGACCGACGCCCTGCAGGCGAGCAACCAGCGCGCCACGGGATCCAGTTGCGCCCACTGCTCGGTGGTGACGCCGGGCATGCCGTTAAGGGCTGCCACCCACAGTTTGAGGTTTACCACGTTGACAAGCCTTGCTCACCACTCTTCAGCCCGCAAGCATATCAGGCATTGCGGTGCCTGCGATGATAAGGTGTCGCCCATCGACCTGAAGCACACGGAGGCACTTGCCATGCAGCGAATAACAGCCATTGCGGCACTGACCACAATTCTCTTTAGCGGCGCGGCGCAAGCCGCAGGGGAAAGCAGCATGCTGACCCGGCTCGATCGCGA
Organism: Haliea alexandrii; assembly: GCF_003719295.1. Taxonomy (GTDB): domain Bacteria; phylum Pseudomonadota; class Gammaproteobacteria; order Pseudomonadales; family Halieaceae; genus Haliea; species Haliea alexandrii. The sequence continues at coordinate 272,267 of NZ_RFLW01000004.1, read as the reverse complement.
GCAGGCGCGCTATGCGGAGCTGGCGCTTACGATCTGGGACAAGGCCGAGCTGGGTTACCTGGAGAACGACAGCAGCACCTTGCTGCAGGACACACTGGCCCGTGAGGGGTTCACCGTAGAGACCGGGGTGGCGGGCCTGCCCACGGCCTTTGTGGCCAGCTACGGCAGTGGCAAACCGGTGATTGGCCTGTTGGCGGAGTTCGACGCGCTCCCCGGGATTTCCCAGACAGCCGCGCCGGTGCGGGAAGCGGCAACCGACAAACACAGTGGCCACGCCTGCGGCCACCACCTGTTTGGTGCGGGTTCGGTAGCGGCCGCGGTAGCGGTGCGCCACTGGATGGAGGCAAACAAAGTGAGTGGCACCGTTCGCCTCTATGGCACACCGGCGGAAGAAGGTGGGTCCGGCAAGGTGTATATGGTGCGTGCTGGCCTGTTTGAAGACGTGGATTCGGTGCTTGTCTGGCACCCGGCTGATCGCAACCAGGCCAACCCGTCCACGACACTCGCCAACAAGTCGGCCAAATTCCGTTTTCGTGGCGTGTCTTCCCACGCTGCAGTAGCCCCCGAACGGGGTCGCTCCGCACTCGACGGTGTGGAGGCGATGAATATGATGGCCAATATGTTGCGGGAGCACATGCCGCAGGAAGTCCGCATGCACCACGTGATCACCAGCGGTGGCTCGGCGCCCAACGTGGTGCCGGATTTTGCGGAGTCTTTCTATTACCTGCGCCATCCCGACGCCGCGACCCTGGAGGAATTGTGGGCGCGCCTGGTGGCGACGGCGGAGGGTGCTGCCGTGGGCACGGGCACGAAGATGAGCTACGAGGTGATTCACGGCAACCACAGCGTACTTGCCAATGAAACGCTCGCCCGGGCCATGCATGATCGCCTGCAGCAGGTGGGCGGTGTGCAATACAGTCCGAGTGACCTCGCTTTTGCCAACACCCTTGCGGAATCTCTCGCTCGCAGCGAAGCGGATCTCGCCGCCGCTGCGGCGCGCATAGAGCCTTTCGCTCCATCGCGCAGCATGGGCTCCACGGATGTGGGTGACGTCAGCTGGGTGGTGCCGACCACCGAGATGCGTGCGGCGACCTGGGTGCCCGGCACGGCGCCGCACACCTGGCAGGCCATTGCCGCTGGCGGCACTGACATTGGTGTCAAGGGCATGATGGTGGCGGCGAAGACCCTCGCACTCACCGCTGCGGATCTGCTGCAGCAGCCCGAACTGCTGCGCGCCGCACGCAGTGAATTCGAGCAGCGCCGCGGCACCGACTTTACCTACCGCCCGTTGCTCGGTGACCGCGAACCGCCGCTTGATTACCGCAAGTAGGGCCACAGGCTGCATTAGCCGCCGGGACAGATGGTTGCATTGGAAACCATTTGTCCCGGGCGTATACTCGGGGTCTGTTTTCGCTTGCAGGTAGCCCATGTCACATTCTCTTTCCCTGGCGCGGTTTCTGCCCTACCGCTGTAACAGACTGGCGCGCAAGATCAGCGTTTCCCTGTCGCGTATTTATGCGGAAAAATATGGCCTCAGTATCCCGCAGTGGCGGGTGCTCGTTACGCTGGCAGAGTATGGCGAGCTGCAGGCCAGCCAGGTCACGGAGCTCACCAGCCTGGATAAAGTGCAGGTGTCGCGCGCGGTGGCGGGGCTCCGTGAACGCGACCTGCTGCTGCGGCGCAGCTCGGAGCGGGATAGTCGGGCAGCGCTGCTTTGTCTCAGTGACACCGGGCAGGCATTGTTCCACCGTATCGAGCCGGAGGTCCTGGCGTGGGAGCAAGCGTTATTGGCACCTCTTGAACCCGCGGAGCAGGCGGTGCTGTTTGCGCTGATCGACCGGCTCGAGCTGCGGCTACAGGGTATGCACCCGGTTGACGATGCCTCCGCCGACGTGAGGCATTTACTGTGACACAGGAGGAGGTGGTGGCCAGCCTGCCCGCCCATCTGCGGCCCTTTGTGCAGGTACAGGACTACGCCCAGCGCTATACGGCACAGGATCAGGCCCTGTGGCGATTCATCATGCGGCATCTGGTGCAGCAGCTGCGTGTCACGGCCCACCCGGTCTACCTCGAGGGGCTCGCTCGCACCGGCATCGCGCTGGACCACGTTCCCTCGATTGACGAAATGAATGCATGTCTGGCCCAGCTGGGTTGGCGAGCGGTGGTGGTTGACGGCTTTATCCCGCCCGCGATATTCATGGAATTTCAGGCGCTGCGCGTGCTGGTGATTGCACTGGACATGCGCAGTGTCGACCACGTTTTCTACACTCCGGCACCGGACATCGTGCACGAAGCGGCGGGGCACGCGCCGTTTATTGTGGATGTCGACTACGCGGAGTTTCTCCAGCGGTTTGGTGAAGTCGGCATGCTGGCGATCGCGTCACAGCGCGATCATGCCCAGTATGAAGCGATCCGTAAATTGTCGATACTGAAGGAGACACCGGGCGTGCAGGCCTCGGTGATTGCTGCCGCCGAGCAGGCGCTGACGGAGCTACAGGAGGCCGGAGAGGCCCCCTCAGAGGCGGCCCTGCTGGCTCGTCTGCACTGGTGGACAGTGGAGTATGGCCTGGTGGGAGACCTTGCGGATTACCGTATTTTCGGCGCGGGCCTGCTGTCATCGCTGGGCGAGAGCAGGCACTGTCTGGACGATGCGCGGGTGCGCAAAATACCGCTCACCGTCGATGCTGTTGCATGTCCTTATGACATCACCCGGGAACAGCCGCAGCTGTATGTGACTCGCAGTTGTCGACATTTGAGTCAGGTGTTGGAGGAGTTTGCTGCCACCATGGCCCATCGGGTAGGTGGTGCTGCCGCGCTGCGTCGGGCGATTGCCGCGGGTACCGTGTGCACGGCGACCTACGACAGTGGCGTTCAGGTCAGCGGCTGCTTTAGCGAGCTGCTCTGTGATGCGGTCGGTCAGGCGATTTACCTGCAGTGTGAAGGGCCGAGCCAGCTGGCCTTCCGCGGCAGGGAAATGTACGGTCATGGCACCGCTGCGCACAGTGCTGGCTTCGGCTCGCCAGTGGGCAAACTCAAGGATTTCACCCGCTGCCTGTCCGACTATTCGGTGGACGAGTTGCAGGCACACGATATACGCATGGGTGAGAGGGTCTGTTTGGAGTTCCTGTCGGGCATTACCGTACGCGGCCAGCTGCACCACGTGTTGCGTCAAGAGCACCGCAACCTTGTCCTCAGCTTCCTCGACTGTACCGTGACGGATCTCCAGGGTAATGTGCTGTTTGAACCCGGCCAGGGGCGATATGACATGGCGGTAGGCGGGGCGATCACAGCCGTTTCCGGCGGCAGTGCAGACCGCGAGAAATACCCGCTATATCAACCGCTTGCGAGTACGCACACGCAGCATGCGGCACCGGACCCGACGCTGGAGGCGGCTTATCAGGCCGTGTTGGCGTTGGGACAGCACGGCAACGAAGCCGCCGCGGCGGCAGCGCTGGATGAGCGGCCGGATGACTGGCTGCTGCGGGTGGAGGTGCTGGCCCTCGGCGAACGGGCGCCGGCGGCATTATCAGCCCGGGCGGAGCGAGAGCTGCAGGCCCTTGGCACACGGCGTGACGAGCTGCACGACGTGCTCGCTCTGATGCAGTAGCTCGCCGCGCCTGCAGCACAAACCGGTGTGGTGCGCGACGCATGCATCCCGGCGGTGCTTCCCTTACTATACCGGCTCGCACAAACACAGTGCATGGAGAGAACGGATGCCACTGGATTTCGATGGCGCGCGACTGCCCAATCCTCACTGCGGCGAGGAGCACGAGGCCTGGCGCACGCAGCTGCGCCGCTTTATTGATAACGAGATCATGCCTTTTGCCGAGGACTGGGATGAAGCGGGCGAGATTCCTGCCGATCTGTGGCCCAAGGCGGCGGCGGTGGGTTTGCTGGGGCTGGGTTACCCTGAGGCCTATGGTGGCACCAGTGAAGGTATCGACAGCTGGCATGCCTGGATCACCCAGGAAGAGCTGGCGCGCATCGGCGCGGGGGGGATTCCCGCCAGCCTCATGGTGCACGGCATTGGTCTGCCCCCCGTACTGAACTGGGGTTCCGAGGAAATGAAGCAGCGGGTGGCGCCACCGGTACTCGCCGGCAAAAAGCATATCGCCCTCGGCATCACCGAGCCTGGCGGTGGATCGGATGTCGCCAGCCTCGCGACCACGGCGGTGCGGGACGGGGACACGTTCATCGTCAATGGCTCCAAAACCTATATAACCGGTGGCATGCGGGCAAACTGGGTGTCGACGGCGGTGCGCACGGGGGGTGAGGGCGCCAAGGGGGTGTCCATGCTGCTGATTCCCACGGACGCGGAAGGGGTCAGCCGCACACCGCTCACCCGCAAGCAGGGTTGGTGGGCATCGGATACGGCCACGCTGTATTTCGACAATGTGCGCGTTCCTGCCGACCAGTTGATCGGCCCTGAAAGTCAGGGGTTCTGGGTGATCATGACCAATTTCAACAGCGAGCGCATGGCGATGGCGGCGGGCATGGAAGCCATGGCCCGGGTCTGCCTGGAAGAAGCGGTGGCCTGGGCGCGCGAGCGGCACACCTTTGGCAAGCGGCTGGCGGATCACCAGGTGATCCGGCATAAAATTGCCCAGATGAAGCAGAAAATCAATGCAACCCAAGCCTATATTCGCCTCTGTTTCGAGTCGATAGAAGCCGGCGTCGCAAACCCGGGCGATATCGCCCTGCTCAAGGTGCAGGCCAGCGAAACAGTGGAGTTCTGCGCCCGCGAGGCGATGCAGATCCTGGGTGGCATCGGCTTTATGCGCGGCAGCCGCGTGGAACGGATTTATCGGGAAGTGCGGGTCAACGCCATTGGTGGTGGCTCGGAAGAAATCATGCGAGACCTGGCCGCGCGCCAGTACGGAGTCTGATATGAAGCTGTGGCACTGTGGCGGGGCGCGCTCGCTGCGGCCCCTCTGGACGCTGGAAGAGTTGGGGCTGGATTATGAGCTTGAGGTGTTGCCGTTTCCTCCGCGTGTGATGCAGCCGGACTATCTGCAGGTAAACAGCCTTGGAACCGTCCCCTACTTTACCGACGGCGATACGGCGATGACGGAATCGTCCGGCATCTGCCAGTACCTGGTGGATCGCTACGATCATCACGGGCTGGGGCTGCGGCCAGAAGATCCGGAGTACGGCGCCTACCTGAACTGGCTGCACCACAGCGATGCCACGCTCACCTTCCCGCTGACCATCGCCCTGCGCTATTATTTCTTCGAGCCGGACCCGGCGAAACGGGCTGTGGCAGATGACTACGCCAAGTGGTTCCGGGCTCGCCTGCGGCGCCTGGATGCGTGTGTAGAGCAGCAGGAATACCTGGTGGCCGGGCGCTTTACCGTTGCGGATATCGCAGTCGGCTATGCCCTCTTTCTGGGTCAGCTCCTGCACCTCGATAAGTACTACAAGCCCGCCACCGCGGCCTATTTGCAGCGGCTGATGGGGCGTCCGGCATTTCAGCGCGCCAATGCGCACGGCGAACCACTGGTCCTGCCCGATGCTGTGTGACGCGCAAACGATGACAAGGAGTGCTCCGTGAGTCAGGTAAGCGAAAAGGAAAAGGCGGCGTTTCGCCAGCAGGTAGCAGCCTGGATGCAGGCCAACAAGCCAGCGGACCCCGGCTTCTTGCTGCCCCAGTCGTTCATGGAAGTGGGCAGTGAACAGCAGCTCGACTTCCTGCGTGAGTGGCAGCACAAAGTCTGGTCCGCGGGCTACCTGGGCATGGCCTGGCCGCGGGAATACGGGGGGCAGGGTGTGGACCCGGTGTTCCAATCCATTGCTGATCAGGAAATGCGCGGCCACGCCGTGCCTATTTGCTTCAATGTGATTGGCCTGGGCTGGGCGGGGCCGTTGATCAACGATATGGGTACGGAAGCGGAAAAAGCGCGCTATCTGAAAGGTATCCTGAGCGGTGAGGATATCTGGTGCCAGGGATTTTCCGAACCGGACCACGGCTCCGACCTGGGCAACGCGCAGCTGCGGGCCCGCAGGGACGGTGACGAGTATGTGCTCAATGGCACCAAGATCTGGACCACCATGGGCAACTTCGCGAAGTACATGATCCTCCTTGCGCGCACGAACCCCGAAGCGGAGCGTAAATACGACGGCTTGTCGTTTTTTCTTGCCCCGATGCAGGTGGCCGGTGTTGACCCGCGGCCGATACGCAAGCTCACCGGCGAATACGGTTTCACGGAAACCTTCTTCACCGATGCGCGCATCCCCGCCAGTTGCCTGATGGGCGAAGAGGGTCAGGGTTGGAAAATCGCCATGCAGACCTTGCAATATGAACGTGGCGCGGAAGCCGGTGCAGCCGGTGGTCTGGCATTCGTGCGCATAGCGATCGACGACATGATCGCCGGGCTTGCGGATGTGGAACGGGACGGCGCACCGGCGCTGCAGGACCCTGCGATACGCGACCAGTTGGTACAGATGATCATGGAAGAAAAAGCGGTGGTGCTCGGTGATCGACGCGCCGGGATCGGGCCCCTGACGACGGATTATCCGTTCTCGCTGCCATTGTCGAACAAGTTGCGGTTTACCGAGAGTACCCGGCGTATGCGCCAGCTGGCGATCAACCTGCAGGGCGCGGAGGGTGGCTTGTACGTAGGCGACGAGGGCGCGCGGGAGGGCGGTTTCTGGCAGCGGGCCTACCTGAACAGTTTTTCCGCCACCATTGGCGGTGGCACCAGCCAGGTACAGGCAAACATCATTGCAGAGCACATTCTGGGCTTGCCCAAGTGAGGAGAGATTGGTGTCGGTGATTGGCAATACAGCACTGCGTTTCAGCGAAGACCAGGCGATGATCATGGATGTGGCCCGGGCCTTCTGTGCCGACCGCTCACCCATGGCCAGCGTGCGTGCGTTGCTGGAGTCGGACGCCGGCTTCGACCCGGCCGTCTGGCAGGAAATGGTGGATATGGGATGGCCCGGCATGACCTTACCGGAAGCGCTGGGCGGCGCCGGTCTCGGTGTTGCGGCCGCCGTGCCGGTATTCGAGGCAATGGGGCGCTCCCTGTTGGGCGGTCCCCTTATGGCGAGCCTGCTGGCAGGGCAGCTGCTGCTGCGGGCCCAGACGGGGGACGCGGATGACAACGCGCTGCTGGCGATCGCCGCCGGGGTGCCCGCGACGATCGCGCTGCTCGACAGCGCCGACTGGGGCGCTGAACGTATCCGCTGCGAGCTTCAGGATGGAGTGCTGCGCGGTGTTAAGCAGCAGGTGATGGAGGCGGCGGCAGCTGAGTGGTTTGTGGTGGTGGCGCAGGAGCATAACGCACCCGTGCTGGCCGTGGTGCCGGCCACTGCGGTCGCCCGGGCGGTGCGGCGTGATCACGTGCTGATTGATGCCACGCGGCGCGCCCAGTCTATCGATTTCACCGGTATTCAGGTGAGTGAGGAGGCTGTGCTGCGCGGCCCCGCGGTTACCAGTGCCCTGCACGATGTGCGTCTGTTGGGCGCCCTGTTGCTGGCGGCTGAGGCGGGTGGCAGTGCGGCCAGCTGCCTCGATACCACGGTCGATTACCTGAAGACGCGCAAGCAGTTCGGCAAGCTCATCGGTTCCTATCAGGCCCTGAAACATCCCTGTGTGGATATTCTGATGGCGGTGGATTCAACGCGGTCTTTTGTCTACCACGCTGCGACCCTGCTGGGAGAAGACGCGCTGGATACTGACGCGGAAATAGCCTGCCGCATGGCCAAGGCGCAGGCTACCGAAACGCTGAAATACGCCGGTGACCGCGCTGTGCAGTTTCATGGCGGTATGGGGTTTACCTGGGAGTGCGATGCCCAGCTCTACCTGCGTCGCGCACAATGGGTGCAGCAGGCCTTTGGCGATGCCCCGCATCACCGGAAAAGACTCGCCCACTTGTTGCTTGATCGCTGAGGCTGGCAAACGTTGCCGGCAGTCCGGTGGCGCAGGTATGACGTATTACGCCCATGAGTAAACGCAAACCGACATCGTCAATTCGCAGCGGGGGCATGGGTCGCGGTCTGGCAATGTCGCTGGCGGGGTTGCGAGCCGGTGGTGCCTTCGCCCTTGACGGCGCGCTGGCGCGCCTGCGCCCGGGCGGTGAGGCGCAAGCGGAAGCCGGCGACTCCGAATTCCTGCGCCGCGAGGCCCGCCGGTTCGTCGCCGAGCTGGGGCGGCTCAAGGGCACCTATGTGAAGATCGGCCAGATGTTCGCACTGCTGGGGGAGCACTTTCTGCCCCGTGCGCTGACGGATGCCCTGCAGGAGCTGAATGCCGCCACCGAACCGCTGCCCTGGGCTGAGATTGAGCCCGCGCTGCGCGCCAGTCTCGGTGTGCGCCTGGATGAGCTCGAGGTCGAGCATGAGGCATTGGCTGCCGCTTCCCTGGCCCAGGTGCATCGTGCAACCGTGCGCGCAAGCGGCGAGCATATCTGCCTCAAGGTGCAGTATCCCGGCCTGCGCGATGTGATCGACAGCGATTTCGACACCGTGGTGCGCATGTTGCTTCTGGCGCGCTGGTTACCGGCAGGACGTCAGCTGGATGACTGGCTGGAGGCCATGCGTCAGCACCTGCACCATGAAATTGACTATCAGCGCGAGGCCCGGCTGGGCGATCTGATGGCGCACCATGTGAACGCAACGGGTGCCGCCCCCGGCTGTTGTGCCTATCATGTGCCCCGGCGCCATGCGCGTTACTGCGCCAGCGACGTTCTGGCGCTGGAGTATATCGACGGCCATCTGGTGACGGATGCGGCGGTGAGCAGGCTGTCGCAGCGCCGGCGCAACGCGCTGGGCCGCGGTATGCTTGATCTGTTCTTTCGCGAACTCTATTCCTGGGGCCTGCTTCAGACCGACCCGAATTTCGGCAATTACCTGATTCGCCGTGAGGCGCGCAGCGACCAGCTGGTGCTGCTGGACTTCGGCTCCACGCTTGAGTGCGAAGCACACTTCCTGCAGCACCTGGGCGGGGCGATTGCCGCCGGTCTGGAGCAAGATCGCGAGGCCTTGCTCGACAGCCTCATAGGCCTGGGGTGTTTGAACGAAGGGAGCAGCGCCTACGCGCGGGATACGTTTATCGATTTCTGTTTTGCCCTGCTGGAGCCGCTGCGTCCCCCCGCCCAACTGCCCGCGGAGTACCTCAACGCGGAGGGCGATTACTGCTGGGGTCGCTCGCAGTTGTTGCGCCGTGCGGGCAAACGCGCCGCCAGTTCAGCCGCATCGCTGGATTTTGCCACCCCCTCCCGTGATTTTGCCCTCATCGCCCGCAAGCTCACCGGGGTGTTCACGTTCATTGCGGTGCTCGACGCACAGTTCAACGGGCACGCGCTGGTGGCGCCGCATATCGCGCGCTGGCGCAGGGGGGGCGTATGACGGGTCGCGACAAGGAACGCCCGGTGCCCGCGGGCCGCCTGCGCCGTCTGGCGGGCATGGCGCGTCTCGCCGGCGGTGTCGCGGGGGGCATGCTGGCAGAGGGCGAGCGCCAGCTGCGCGCTGGCAAGCGCCCCAAGGTGCGCGACATGCTGCTGACGCCGGGCAACGCGCGCCGCGTTACCCGTGAACTTTCTCGCATGCGTGGCGCGGCGATGAAATTGGGGCAGATTCTGTCCATGGATACCGGTGACTTGCTGCCCCGGGAGCTCGCGGAAATTCTTGCACGGTTGCGCGCCGATGCGGATGCCATGCCGCGCCAGCAACTTGAAGCCGCGTTGCTGGGTGCCTACGGCAAGCGCTGGGATCCCGCCCTGTACGATTTCCACTGGCAACCACTGGCGGCGGCATCCATTGGCCAGGTACACCGGATTCGCGCGCCCGACGGGCGCCAGGCGGTACTCAAGATCCAGTATCCGGGTGTGGCAGACAGCATCGATAGTGATGTCGATAACGTGGCGAGCCTGCTGCGCATGTCGGGCCTGCTGCCCCGGCAGCTCGATATCGAGCCGCTGCTGGTGGACGTGCGGGCCCAGTTGCGGGAAGAGGCGGATTACCTGCGCGAAGCGAAGTTCCTGCAGCGTTTCCGCGAGGCTCTGGCGCACGATGAGCGCTTCGTGCTGCCCGAGGTGCTACCCGAGTTGACCCGGCGCACGGTGCTGGCGATGACCTATGTGGCGGGGGAGCCCATCGAGACCCTGGCGCTGCAGCCTGCCGAGGAGCGCGACCGGGTGATGACGGCCTTGATCGAGCTGCTGCTTACGGAGCTGTTCTCCCTGCGCCTGGTGCAAACCGATCCCAACTTTGCCAATTACCGCTACCGCGCCAGCGATGGTGCGATCGTCTTGCTCGACTTCGGCGCCACCCGGCGTTTCCGCGCCGGCTTCGTGCGCGACTACGGTAAATTGGCCGCCGCAGCAATGGCTGAGGACCGCGATGGTCTGGCGCGGGCAGCTGAGCGGGTGGGATATGCCATGGGGGACCCTGGTTCTCACTACCGCGAGCTGGTGCTGGACATGCTGCTCCTGGCGCTGGAGCCTCTGCGGCACCCGGGCGCCTATGACTTTGGTGCGTCGGATATGCCGGCGCGGTTGATGGAGCTGGGCCAGTCGGTTTCAGGGTTTCGCGACTTCTGGCAGGCGCCACCTACCGATGCCATCTACTTCCATCGCAAGTTGGGTGGCCTGTTTATGCTCGCGCACCGGCTACGGGCGCGCGTTGATGTGGCGACACTCATGGCGGAGCATATCCGCACGCCCTAGCGCAGTGTGGCGTGGTCCTGGCGCACGCCGCCCAACCAGGTTGCCGCAACCTCTAGCGTTGTGCCCAGCAGTACCATGTCGGCACGGGCGCCGGGCTGCAGGTGACCCCGTGTCTTATCGCCGACCACCCTCGCCGGGTAACGCGAGGCCATACGCAGGCACTCATCAAGTGCCAGGCCCACCACCTCATGGCAGTAGCGCACGGCGTCCGCCAGGCCGATGGCGCTGCCTGCGAGGGCGCCTTCTGCATTGACCAAGCGGCCGTCGCGTTGCACGATTCGCTCCCCGTACAGCGTGAACCAGTGCTGCCCCCCCGCCACGGTGGCCATCGCGTCGCTGACCAGAAACAGGCGTCCGGGGCTGGCGCAGCGCTGTGCGATACGAATGCTTGCCGGGTGTACGTGGTGGCCATCGGCAATGATACCCAGCCAGTCTGGTGTGCCATCCAGTGCCGCGCCGGTCACACCGGGTTCCCGGGCCGACAGTGGGCTCATGGCATTGAACAGGTGGGTGAAGCCGTTGAGGCCCTCGCCGCGCGCGGTCTGTACCGTCTCGTAGGAGGCATCGCTGTGGCCGGCAAACACCGTGAGCCCCGCGGCGCAGAGTTGGCGGATCTGTCCCGGCGCCATGACCTCCGGGGCGACCGTCAGCAGGCAACGCAGATCGGACAGGCTACTCAGCCATGCGATGTCCTCTGCACTGCAGTTGCGCAAGCGGTCGCCGCGGTGTGTGCCGCGACGGCTGGGGGCGAAAAATGGCCCCTCGATGTGCAGTCCGAGCACGCCGGCCGCGGCGGCTTCACTGCTGGCCTGAGCGGCGCGCACTGCGTTTGCGCCGGCGCGCATGACGCTGGCGGTATCGCTGAGCAGCGTGGGTAGCAGCGCCGTCGTGCCGCAGCGCCGGTGACTGGAAGTCATGTGCAGCACGGTTTCCACGGTAGGCGCGTTATTGAACAGAAGGCCGCCACCGCCATTGGCCTGCAGGTCAACAAACCCGGGCGCCAGGGTGCCCTCACGCAGCGTTTCGCAGGGCAGGGTGGGAGGCAGGCTGGCACGGGTCAGCACTCCGGTGACATGCTCGCCAGCCAGCAACAGCGCGCTGTCGTAATGCCATTTTTCGCCGTCAAACAGGCGCGGTGCACTAATCGCGCGGTCAGCTGTTGCGGTGTCCATGGCCCAGTGTCCTGTCCGAATTGCGCCCGGCTAGAGGAGGTCGGGCACGAGTAAACTAGCGTACATTAGTGGTATGCTTTCGCCAAATATCGGTGCCCATTTCGGTGCAACCGCCAATAACAAAAGAGGTTATGCATGCGCTCACGTGCCTTGTTAGGACTTTCCCTGTGCTGCGTGCTGGCTGCCTGCACCGATGGCAACGATCTGGTGGCGCCCCCGCCGCCCCCTCCCGAACCGGAGCTCACCTACTCCGCTGAGATTCGTCGTACCGAGTACGGCATTCCGCATATCCGCGCCGAGGACTGGGGCAGCCTCGGTTATGGTTTTGGCTACGCGTATGCGCAGGACAATTACTGTGTCGCCATGCGTGAAATCGTGTTTGCCGCGGGCCGCTCAGCGGAACTCATGGGCGAGGACATGGGCAATATCGAGTCGGACTTCCTGTTCCGCTTTCTCAACGGCGATAAAGATGCCTTTGCCGAGGAGTTCGTGTCGGCGTTGCCGCAGTTTGCGCGTGACCTCGCCGCCGGGTATAGCCGCGGTATGAACCGGTACCTGGAAGAAACGGGGCTGGATAACCTGCCCGAGGGGGAATATGGCTGTCGCAACGCGGACTGGGTCTACCCCATCGACAGTGTCGACCTCTTTCTCTTCCTGCGCCGTGAAGCCCTGCGTGGCAGCTCGGAACAGGGTCTGTTCCGCCGTGCCATCCTCGCCACTACGGGCCCGGATGAGGGCGCTGCCCCGGCACCCGATGCGCTGGATGAGGCTGCGCGAGCGCTGGAAGCCGCAGCCGCTGAGCTGCGCGACATTGATCGTGGCAGCAACGGTCTGGCGCTGGGACGCGATGCCACGCGCAACGGCAAGGGAATGCTGTTGGGTAACCCCCACCAGCCCTGGTTCGGCAGTGGCGCCTGGTACCAGGCGCACCTGACTCTGCCCGGTGTTTACGATGTCGCCGGCGCGGCGCTTCACGGTTTTCCCTTCATCGGCATCGGCTTCAACCAGGACGTGGCCTGGACACACACGGTATCGCTAGCCAACCGCTTCAGCCTGTACGAGTTGAAGCTCAACCCCGATAACCCCCTGCAGTATGACTATGACGGCGAGTGGCGTGATATTGATCCGCAAACCGTCACCATCCAGGTGCGCCAGCCGGACGGCAGCCTGCAGGACCGGGAACAGGTGTTTTATGTCTCCCAATACGGGCCGGTGGTCAATCTCAAGGGCGTGACACCGCTGCTGGACGGCTGGCCAATGTTCAATGGTTCGGTACTCGCCTTCCGTGATGCCAATATTCTCACCGGCATCCGCGGCATAGAGCAGTGGATCAACAAGGGGCAGGCCAGATCCATCGCGGAATATGTGGAGGCGTTGCAGAGCATCGGTAACCCGGTGTTCCATGAGTTGGCGGCTGATCGAGCCGGTCAGGCATTCTATGGCGAGCTCTCGGCAGTACCGTTCGTCACCCAGGCCCAGCTGGACCGCTGCATTAACGGTGTGGTGGGACCCTTGCTGGCGGCGGCAACCACCAATGTCATTCTATCGCTGGATGGCTCGGATCCGGCCTGTGAGTGGGGTACGGACCCGGAGGCCCCCGCAGGGAGCAATCTCTATGGCGGATCCAGTCTGCCGCAACTGTTAACCACAGACTACGTTGGCAACAGCAACAATAGCTACTGGTTGTCCGATGCCAATAATCCGCTGCAGGGTTTCCCGGTGATCATGGGGCCTGTGGGCCACGAGGGGCAGCAACAGTTCCTGCGCACCCGCATCGGGCACATCATGGTAGAGGAGCGCAAGCAGGCAACGGACGGCCTGGACCCGGAGCCCCTGTTCGACCTGACGACCCTCAAGGGCCTGATGTACGCCAACCGTGTGTACGGTGCCGAGGTGGTGCTGGACGACGTGTTGGCGGTGTGTGCAACCGAGGCCGCAACGCCCGTGCTGCAGGCCTGCAATGTGCTCGCGAGCTGGGACCGACGGGTGAATGCGGACAGCCGCGGTGCCCAGATTTTCACCGAGTTCTGGAAAGTTATCACTGACCAGCTTGGCAACAGCTTTCAGAATGTCGTGCAGAGCGATGAGTTCTGGGCGCTGGATTTCAATCCGGAAGATCCGTTGCACACTCCCGCCGGCATTGACCTGGCCGTCGCGGCCAACTCGACGCGGGTGGTCGCAGCCCTGACGTTAGCCAGTGAGCGACTTGCCACCGCGGGTGTACCGCTGGATGCGCCCTGGGGTGAGGTGCAGGTGCTGGAGCGCAACGGTGTGCGTGTGCCGATTCACGGAGGCTCCGGCACCATGGGGGTTTATGGCGCGATCAGCGCGAACCTGGTGGAGTCGGGCTATGTGAACCCCCGCAGCGGCAATTCTTACATTCAGGCTGTCACCTGGGATGATTCGGAGTGCCCCATAGCCGATGTGATTCTGGTGCCCTCACAGTCCACTAACCCTGCATCGCCGCATTTTGCCGACCAAACCGAGCTCTATGCGAACAAGCAGTGGGTGCGCTTCCCCTACTGTGAGGCGGATATCGCGGCGCGCCAGATTGGCGAGACGCTGCTGCTGCAGGAGTAGCCGGCGGCCCGTGTCCCGTCAGTGGTCTGGCCGCTGGCGGGCCGCGTAGCAAGGGCATGTCTACTCCACGACTCATTCTGGTGCTGGGTGACCAGCTGTCCCTCGCCAATCCCGCCATTGCCAGCGCTGATCCTGCCGCGGATCAGGTGCTGCTGGCGGAAGTGGCGGAGGAAGCGCATTACGTGCCGCACAACCGGCACAAGATTGCGCTGATTTTTTCCGCCATGCGGCATTTTGGCAACGCCCTGCGCGATCGCGGTTTTCAGGTGCACTACATTCGCTTTGCAGAGGGTGTGCCGAGTTTGCAGGCGGCGCTGGCGCGCGTGCTCGAAAGCCATCCCTGCACTGCGGTGCGTGTCTGTGAGCCGGGTGAATACCGCCTGCGCGAGGTGATGGCAGGTTGGGAGCAGGCTCTGGGCGTGTCTCTTGAAGTGCTCGAAGACAGCCGTTTTCTTGCCAGCCACAAAACGTTTCGCGACTGGGCGGCGGGGCGCAAACAGCTGCGTATGGAGTATTTTTACCGCGCCATGCGCCAGCGCTACGGCGTGCTGCTGGAGCCCGATGGGCAACCCGCCGGCGGGCGCTGGAACTACGATCAGGAGAACCGGGTTGGCTGGCGCGGCCAGCGGGATATCCCGCCGCGTCGTGCGCTGAAGCAGTCCGCTGTCACGCGGGAAGTACTCGCCGACGTCGCCAAGGCCTTCCCGGACAACCCGGGTGACCTCGCGCAGTTCAACTATGCCTGCACGGCCGCGGAGGCCCGCGCGGAGTTCGACTGGTTTCTCGAGTATGCCTTGGCGGATTTTGGTCGCTACCAGGATGGACTGGTGGAAGAGTCACCCTGGGTGTTTCACGGCAAGATTTCCATGTACCTCAATATCGGCCTGCTGGAGCCGTTGGAGCTGTGCAGTGACGTGGAGCAGGCCTGGCGCGACGATCGCTGCAGCCTGGCTGCCGCCGAGGGCTTCATCCGCCAGATACTCGGCTGGCGGGAGTATGTGCGCGGTGTTTACTGGCTGTTGATGCCCGAGTATGCCGAGGGCAACAGCCTCGACGCCCACAACCCGCTGCCCGACTTTTTCTGGACCGCGCAAACCGACCTCAGGTGCCTGCAACGCGCGCTGGAACAGAGCCTGGAGCTCGGTTACGCACATCACATCCAGCGGCTGATGGTGATCGGCAATTTTGCCCTGCTGGCGGGCCTGGATGTAAAGGCTGTGTGCGAGTGGTATCTGGCAGTGTACGCGGATGCCTTTGAGTGGGTGGAGCTGCCCAATACCCTTGGCATGGCCCTGCACGCGGATGGCGGCGTGATGGCTAGCAAGCCCTACGCTGCCAGCGGCAAGTATATCCAGCGCCAGGGAAATCACTGCAAGGACTGCCGCTACTCACCCTCGCGCATGACAGGGGAAGGTGCCTGCCCCTACAACGCCCTGTACTGGCGCTTTATCGACCGGCACATGGATGCTCTGTCGCAGAACCCTCGCATGAGTCTGATTACCGCGAACTGGCGCAAGCGGAAAGCGTCCGAGCGCGAGGCTATCGTCGCCTGGGGTGATCAGGCGCTGCAGCAGCTGCTGGAACCTGCGTCTTGATCGTGTGCCGGTTGCTGGCACAGCGGCGTGAGCAGTAGCGCACCTGCTCCCAGTTGAGACGCCAGCGCGCGCGCCACTGGAAGGGCCTTTCACAGACCGGGCACAGCTTGCTGGGCCGCTCAGTCCGGCTCATGGCCGTTTCCTGCGGTGTCGGGCGGCAGCGGCCAGTCAGCGGCATCGGTCACATACAGCGGCTGCTTGGGTCGGTGTCCGCCCCACTTGGTGGTAAACAGACCGTCGGGGTCGTGCTCGGCGGCCTGTTTTTCCTGATGGAAACGACGCCCGCCGCGGGGGTCGCAGCCCACTCCGGCGATGTACTGCCAGTTGCCGTAGTTGCTGCCCACATCGTAATCGATCAGATGTTTCTCGAAGAAGGCCGCGCCGTAGCGCCAGTCCAGGCCGAGCTCATGTATCAGGCAGCTCGCGCTGATTTGCCGCCCACGATTGCTCATCCAGCCCGTGGCGAGGAGTTGCCGCTGCAGTGCATTGACCAGCGGGAAATCGGTATCTCCCTGACACCAGCGCGCGAAGGCCCGCGGGTCGAAGGTGCAGAACCGGTTGTTGCGGCCCGTGCCAAGGCCGTCGAAACGGAATAGCAGGTGACGGTCATGCAGGGCCCGCCAGTGGAAAAACTCGCGCCACAGCAGTTCGAAAATCAGCCATTGTGTGGACTCATTGGCGGCGTGTGTTTGCTCGAAGCGGTACACGGTGTGAGCCACTTCCCGTGCCGAAAGCGCGCCGCCGGCCAGCCAGGGGGAGAGGGTGCTGGACCCTGCCAGGGGGTCCAGGTCATTGCGGGTGAGCTTGTAGCGGCTGATGGCCTGCTCGCCGAATGTGAATTGCGCCAGCCTGCGCTGCCCGGCGGCACTGCCGCCGCGTAAGGGCAGTGCGGTGTGTGGGGCCACGGGGGAGGCTGGCAAGGCTGGAAAGGCCAGGCCCCCGGGTGGGGGCGGTAGCTGCGTGGGCGCGCTGGCCGGTGCGTCAACCGGCAGCGCCTCGACTGCCCGGCGAAAGGGTGTGAATTGCCGTGGCAGGTCTTCGAGCGCGAAGGGCAGTTGCTGGCGGTTGAAGAGGGTGTTGCCGCCGTGCACCTGCAAGGGAACGGGCAGGCGCTCGCGCACACGCTCCAGCTGCTGTGCTTCATACACGCCGGGACAGCGGCTGGTACCTACCCGGTCGATGCGGTACTGGCGAACGAGCTCGGGCAGCAGCGTCTCCGGCTGGCCGGCGAGGAACAGCAAGTCCTGGCCGAGCGCTGCGAGCTGCTCACGCAGGTCCTGCAAATGCTCGAGTATTACCCGCTGACGTTGTTTGCCGATACCACGCAGATTGCACCAGGGCCTCGGTTCCTGCCAGATGTAGACCAGCAGTAGCTCCGAAGCTGCGGTGTGGGCCAGCAACCCGGGATTGTCCTGCAGGCGCAGGTCGTTCTGTAACCAGTAAAGTTCGCGCATGATTCCGACTTTCGGGGATGTCTTGGGTTTACGCAAGTCAGCCGGGGGTAGATTGTCGATAGCAATTGGAGCGTTCGGGGATTGCCCGCAAAGCGCCCCGGGCGCGCCGCGGTTTGCCGTCATAGTTGCTCTTTCGCGGCTGGTGTTGCCGGGATGGCTGGTATACGCTGCCGCGCAGACGCCTAGCCCTTCTGGAGCCCCGCATGACCACCAGCAATGCCCTTTTGCAACCGGTTACCCTGGGAAATCTCGCGCTGCGCAACCGGGTGGTGATGGCGCCGATGACGCGCAATTTTTCACCGGGCAATGTGCCTGGCGACGCCGTGGTCGAGTACTACCGGCGCCGGGCTGAAGGGGTACCGGCCTGATTATCACCGAGGGCACCTGCGTCGGCCACATTGCGGCGAACGGCTACCCGGACGTGCCGTACTTCCACGGTGAGGAGCGCCTCGCCGGCTGGCGTCGTGTCGCGGATGCGGTACACGCCGAGGGCGGCAAGATTGCACCGCAGCTCTGGCACGTGGGCGGCATGCGCAGTGCCGGCGTCATGCCCGAAGGGGATGTGCCGGGTCATACGCCGTCGGGCATGAATGTGCCCGGAAAGGTGAGCCGTCATGTGATGACCCAGCAGGATATCAACGACGTGGTGGCCGCGTTTGCCCGCGCGGCGGCTGATGCGAGAGCCTGTGGGTTTGACGCGGTCGAGTTGCACGGCGCACACGGCTACCTGATCGACCAGTTTTTCTGGGAAGGAACGAATCAGCGCGAGGATGCCTACGGCGGCAGCCTGGCCAAACGCAGCCGGTTTGCCGTGGAAGTCATCGAGGCGGTGCGCGCCGCTGTCGGCGTGGATTTCCCCATTATTTTCCGTTTCTCGCAGTGGAAACAGCAGGACTTCAGTGCGCGCCTGGTGCACACCGCCGCCGAACTCGGAGCATTCCTGGCGCCCCTGAGCGCGGCCGGCGTGGATATTTTTCACTGCTCCACCCGCCGCTTCTGGGAGCCCGAGTTCGAAGGTTCTGCGCTGAACCTGGCAGGATGGACCCGGCAGATAACGGGCAAACCCACCATCACGGTAGGCAGTGTCGGGCTCAATGCTGACTTTATCCCCAAGCCCGGCGAAACCACGTTTCGCGAAGCGGAACCCGCCAGCCTGGATGAGTTGCTGCGTCGGCTGGAGGCACAGGAGTTCGACCTGGTGGCGGTGGGACGTGCGCTGATTGCCAACCCCGACTGGGTGCAGCGTGTGACTGCGGACGACCTGGCCCGGGTACGCGCTTTTCGCAAAGAAGACCTTGCCAACCTCGCGTGAGGGAGCTGCCCTATGTACAAAACCATTATCGTTGTTGATGAAGAAGATTTCGCGCTGTCCACAGATGACCTTGAGGTTGTCTCCTTCGAGCGCTATCTGGTCGATTTCCCCAAACGCAATGAGCCCAAGACCCGGCTCATCAATCTTTGCGACACCGAGTATTACCTGAGCCGGGGCTATTACTGTTCCCTGTTGGCCGAGGCGCGTCAACACAAGGTGTTGCCCAGCGTCAGTGCGATCAATGATCTGCGTGACCTCACGCTCGGCCCGGATGACGAGGTGAACCTCGCGGCGTTTGACGCGGGTTCCCTGCAGGTGGGTGAAACACGGGAATTCCTCGCCTATTTCGGCTGGACTGAGGATGAACGCTGGCGCAAGCCGGTGCGCAACCTGTTCGAGCGCTATCCGGCGCCTATACTCCGGTTTCGCCTGGCTCTCGAAGACGGTCGCCCCTGCTTGACGATTCGCCGCCACGGCTACACGCACCTCTCGGAAGCGGAGCGGGGGCTGTTTCAGCAGCGGCTGAAAACCTTCACCGAGCAGGTATGGCGCACCTCTGGAAACCGCAAGCCGCTGCGCTGGGATCTCGCGATTCTGGTGAATCCGGATGAGGCCATTCCACCCAGCGATGCCGAGGCCATAAAGCGCTTCATCAAGGCGGCCGCGAAGTTGGGCATGCACGCGGAAACCATTACCGCGCAGCAGGCCGGGCAGATCGCCCAGTACGATGCCCTGTTCATTCGTGAAACCACGGCCATCGACCACCACACCTACCGCCTGGCGCGCAAGGCCGAGCGGGAAGGCCTGGTGGTCATTGACGACTCTGCATCCATTCTGCGCTGCTGTAACAAGGTCTTTCTGCACGATGCCTTCAGTTACCACCGGGTGCCCTCGCTGAAGACGCGCACGGTTATTGGTACCTCGGAAGCCGAGCTGGACGAGATCGAAGCCCAGTTCAGCTACCCCTGCATTCTCAAGCTGCCAGAGGGTGCGTTTTCCAAGGGGATCTACAAGGTTGCAAACCGGGACGAGCTCGCCCAGCGTTTGCGCGAATTGCTCAGCAACACCGCTCTGGTGCTGGTGCAAGAGTACATGTACACCGATTTCGACTGGCGCGTGGGAGTGCTTGCAGGCCGTGCCATCTATGCCTGCCGCTACCACATGGCACGTGACCACTGGCAAATCTACAACCACGGAGCCAAGCGCTTCTCCTCCGGTGGTTACGAGACCCTGCCCACTTTTGAAGTGCCTAAAGTGGTGCTGGATGCGGCACTGAAGGCCTCCCGCGTAGTGGGTAAAGGCCTCTATGGCGTCGACATCAAGCAGAAAGGCCAGCAGGTCTATGTCATGGAAGTCAACGACAACCCGAGCATTGAGCACGATGTCGAGGACGCGTACCTGGGCAAGGAGCTGTACATGCTGATCATGGCCGAGTTTCAGCAACGTCTGGAGCAGCGTGGCCGTTGAGCGCGCTAACCACCCGTGTTGTCGAACCCCCACGGTCTACCGCCAGTGGGCTGTTTTCGCGTATGGCCGGTGATTTGCGTGACCGGGGTTACAGTGTCTGCCCTGGTGCCCTGCCGACAGCACTTGCAGGTGGCTTGCTTGCCCACCTGCACAGCATGAGTGAGGCCCGGTTCACCCCGGCGGGGGTGGGCCGCGAGCACGGCCATACATTGAACAGTTTTGTGCGTACGGACGAAATCTGCTGGATCAATGGGGAATCCGCAGCCGGGCGAGACTGGTTGGCCTGGACCACTGCGTTGCAGCAGCACTTGAATCGCGAGTTGCTGCTCGGATTGTTTTCCTTTGAGAGTCACTTTGCTCATTACCGCCCCGGCGACTTTTACCGCAAGCATGTCGATGCCTTTCGTGGCGAGGCCAACCGTGTGTTGTCAGTGGTGGCTTACCTGAACCCGGGCTGGCAGACGGGCGATGGCGGCGAACTGCGCCTGTATACAGGGGCGGAGGACAGTTCACTGTTATCGGTGCAACCCCTGCATGGTACGGTGGTGGTATTTCTTAGCGAGGAGTTTCCCCATGAAGTGTTGCCGGCCAGCCGCGACCGCTACTCTATCGCCGGTTGGTTTCGCGTCAACGGTTCAACCGCAGACCGTGTTGACCCACCTCGCTAACCCACGCGACTTTCGCCACCCCACGCAACTCTTGCAATCCGCACAGGAGCCAAAACAGTGAACGCACAGCATGCTGATGCCCTCTCGACTTTTATGGACGAAATTGAGCGCCGCAACCCGGGTGAGCCCGAATTTTCTCAGGCGGTGCACGAAGTGGCGATGGATATCGTGCCTTACATTGCGGACAAGCCGGTCTACCAGGAACTGAAAATTCTGGAGCGTATGGCCGAACCGGACCGTATCGTGACCTTCCGGGTGGTCTGGGAAAACGACCACGGCGAGGTCTGCGTCAACCGGGGCTTCCGGGTACAGCAGAACAATGCGATTGGCCCCTACAAGGGCGGTATTCGTTTCCATCCCTCGGTCAACCAGTCGGTGCTGAAGTTCCTCGCCTTCGAGCAGGTGTTCAAGAACAGCCTGACCGGTTTGCCCATGGGCGGCGGCAAGGGCGGTGCCGATTTCGACCCCAAGGGCAAGAGTGAGCGGGAGATCATGCGCTTCTGCCAGGCGTTCATGACCGAGCTGTACAAGCACATCGGCCCGAATACTGACGTGCCGGCGGGTGATATCGGCGTGGGTGGACGTGAAGTCGGCTACATGTTTGGTCAGTACAAACGTATTGTGAATCGCTTCGAAGGTGTCCTCACGGGCAAGTCGCTGGAGTTTGGCGGCAGCCGTATTCGCGCGGAGGCCACAGGTTACGGCGCGGTCTACATGATGGAGGAAATGCTGTCGCACCATAAGGAAAGCATCGAGGGCAAAACCTGTGTGGTGTCCGGCGCGGGGAATGTGGCCACCTATTGTGCGGAAAAGCTGATCGGCATGGGTGGCAAGGTAGTCACCATGTCGGATTCCGGGGGGTTCGTGCATGACCCGGAAGGGCTGACGATGGACAAACTGCAGTGGATCATGGACCTCAAGAACCGGCGCCGCGGACGCATCGAAGAGTATGCGCGGGAGTTCAGTGATGTGACGTACCACGAGGGCGAGCGCCCCTGGCAGGTACCCTGCGACCTGGCCTTTCCCTGTGCCACGCAGAACGAAATCGACGCGGATGATGCCAGGCATCTGATAGAGAACGGCTGCCGGGGTATCTCGGAAGGCGCCAACATGCCTGCGACCACCGAGGCCATCCGGCTCATACAATCGGCAAAGGATGTGTTGCACGCACCGGGCAAGGCCGCGAACGCGGGCGGGGTGGCGGTGTCCGGCCTGGAGATGAGCCAGAACAGCCTGCGTCTGCAGTGGAGTCGCGCTGAAGTCGATCAGCACCTGCGCAGCATCATTCGCGGCATTCATGACCAGTGCGTGGAGTTCGGTACCGCCGCAGACGGCCACGTGGACTACTTCAAGGGTGCCAACATCGCCGGATTCAACAAGGTGGCAGCCGCCATGATTGCTTACGGGGTGATGTAGGCCGCGCCCGCCGGCCGGCCCCCGCAGCAGGCCGCCCGCCGCTCAGAGCCTGGGCACGGCCGCCAGCAGCTCCTGAGTATAGGGGTGAGCGGGTGCGGTAAGAATCTGTTCTGCCGTGCCCTGTTCCACCAGTTTACCGCGCTGCATCACACCCACCTTGTGGGCGAGGCCAGGCACAATCGACAAATCGTGCGTGATGAACAGGTAGGACACACCGAACTCGCGTTGCAGCTCAGCCAGCAGCTCCAGCACTTCCGCACGAATGGAAACGTCCAGCGCACTGGTCGGCTCGTCGCAGATAATCAGTTCAGGGTCTACCGCCAGTGCACGCGCAATGGCGATGCGCTGCAGCTGCCCGCCGGAGAATTCGTGCGGATAGCGGTTGGCGTGCTCCGCCCCCAATTGCACTCTCTGCAACAGGGCTTGAATACGCTCGCGACGTGCCTCCTCGGAAAGCCCCAGGCCCAGGCTGATCATGCCCTCGGCAATAATGTCACCCACGGTCATGCGCGGGTTCATGGAGGAAAAGGGATTCTGGAAAATCACCTGTATCTGCTTGCGGTAGGGCAGCATCGCGTTGCGCCCCAGCCCCTCAATGGCCTCCCCCCGAAAGCGTATCTGGCCGCCGGCTATCGCCTCCAGGTTCAGTACGGCGCGCCCCAGGGTGGATTTACCGCTGCCGGATTCGCCTACCAAGGCATAGGTTTCACCACGGCCGATGGTCAGTGATACCCCATCCACCGCACGGGTGTAGTCCACCACCCGTTGCAGCAGGCCACGACGGATTGGAAAGTGTACCTTCACCTCCTGCAGTTCCAGCAGTGGCGCTTCCGCCGCGGCTTCCCGGAACTGGGTCAGGTCGGGCAGGGCATCGATCAGGCGTTGGCTATAGGCCTGCTGCGGGTGCTGGAAGAAGTCTTCCACGCTGGCGCGCTCGATCAGCTCGCCCCGGTACATCACGGCCACCTCGTCAGCCGTGTTCTTGACGACCCCCATGTCATGGGTAATCAGCAGCACGGCCAGTTGCCGGGAGCGGGTGAGTTCGCGTATCAGGTTCAGTACCTGCAGCTGAATGGTCACGTCCAGAGCGGTGGTGGGCTCGTCGGCAATCAATACATCCGGTTCGCAGGCCAGGGCCATGGCGATCATCACCCGCTGCTGCTGCCCGCCTGAGAGCTGGTGGGGGAAGAAGTCGAAGCGCTGCTCCGGGTCGGGGATGCCCACCTCGCGAAACAGGGCCACCACGCGTTCACGCAGTGCCGCGCCGCGCAGCCGGGTGTGCAACTGCAGGGTTTCGGCGACCTGTTTGCCCACGGTCTGTACCGGGTTCAGTGCACTCATGGCGTTCTGGAAGATCATCGCGACCCGGCGCCCGCGCACCTCCTGCATGCGGGCCTCGGACAGGCCGAAGAGGTCCTGCCCTGCCACGTCCACGCTGCCCCCGCTGATGCGCAGGGCATCCGGGAGCAGGCGCATGGCGGCCAGAGACGTTACCGACTTGCCGCTGCCGGATTCGCCGACCAGGGCAAACACCTTGCCGGCCCGTAATTCAAAACTGACGCCCTTGACGATGGCCGCACCTGTGTCCGCGAGCGTCACGGTCAGGTCGCGTACCTGTAGGCAGACGGTGCCCGGCGCAGGCCGGCTGTGCTGTGCCTCGCTCATGCCTCTGCCCTCCGCAGGCTGGTGCGGGGGTCAAAGGCATCGCGCACCAGGTCGGAAAACAGGTTGGCGGCAAGCACCAGAATGAACATGAAGAAGAATGCCCCGGTGAGTGTCCACCAGATCGTGGGTTCCCGTGACAGCTCGGAGCGGGCCCCGTTGATCATGTTGCCCCAACTGCCCATGGACGGATCCACACCCACGCCGATATAGGACAGCACGGCCTCCGCCAGTACCAGCGCGCTGAAGTCGAGAACGAAGGTGATGAGGATAATGTGCACCACGTTGGGCAATACGTGTCGGCCGAGGATGCGGCTGTGGCTCACGCCAAAAGCATGTGCCGCTTGCACGTAGCCCAGCTGGCTGATTTTCAGTGTCTCCGCGCGTATCAGGCGGCACAGGGTCGACCAGCTGGTGACACCCAGAATGAAGCAGAGTGCGATGAACTTGGCGTCTGCCTTTTCCATGCCTACGGCAAAAAAGTCCGGATTGAGGTCGATGTACACCTGGAACAGCAGTACGGACGCTGCAATCAGCAGGATGCCCGGAATGGAGCTCAGCGTGGTGTACAGATACTGCACCACATCGTCCACCCAGCCCTTGAAGTAGCCGGCCATCACGCCGAGTGTGACGGCGATAGGCAGCATCACCAGCGTCGCCAGGGTGCCCAACAACACGCCGGTTCGAATGCCCTTGAGAGACTGGTACAGCACATCGGCGCCGCCCTGGTCCGTGCCCAGAATATGGTAGTGGTGGCTGATGCTCACTGTCCACGCGCCCGCGCAGAGAATCACGCCCTGGGTGAGCCAGGAAGCAGCCCAGGGCAGGGCGCTGCCTCGCAGCAGAAGCCACTGGGGCGTGATGACCAGCGCGCACAGCAACAGGCCCCAGAGCAGGGCGCTGACACTCTTGACGAGAATGTCCGCCGTGCGCTCATCGGGGTGGGCCAGGTGTTGCCCGGCGTGGCGCAGGGGCGGAAAGTCGCGAATGTCGCGGCCGCTGGCATCCTTGATATTTTCTTTCTCGAAGGACAACAGCGCAAAGGGGGCCGAGTAGGTGCGCTCGAAGCGATCACCCATGCCGCCAGTGAGGACGTCGAACACACTGCTGACCTTGTTGTCGTAGAACACCTCCTGCGTTGCCAGACTCTCCGGGTTCTCCAGAGCGCGCCGGAAATGCAGCGAGTCGAGGAGGGCGACCAGGATATAAGCGGCAATGATGGTGAATGCCACCATGCCCAACCGCGAACTGAATACCTCAGCCCAGCGTTCGCGGGTCTGTGGGTCATGGCGCAGTCGCCAGAAAAACAGCGCGAGGGAAATCACCAGCAGGAAAATCAGCGCATCGGACCAGAGCAGAACGGGTTTCATCGTTGCCAGACTCATCAGGACAGCCGGACCCGGGGGTCAGCCCAGGTGTAGGAAATATCGGTCAGCAACAACCCGACGATATAGAGGATGGAGCCGATAAACACCATGCTGCGCACAATGGCAAAGTCCTGTGAATTGATGGCGTCCAGCATGTAGCTACCGAGCCCGGGTATGCCGAAAAACGACTCGATCAGCAGGCTGCCCATGAACAGGGAAGGAATCAGCACCACCACGCCGGTGAGTATGGGAATGAGCGCGTTGGGCAGGATATGCCGGAACAGGATGGACAGTTCGCTGCAGCCCTTGGCGCGCGCCGTGCGCACGTAGTCCTGGTTCGCCTCCTCAAGAAACAAGGTGCGGTACCAGCGCGCGCCAGCGCCGATGCCGGCGACCACACCTACCAATACGGGAAGGACAAGGAATTTCCACACCTGGCCTTCGGTATGGAAACCGGATATGGGCACAAGGCGCCAAGTCTTGGCCACCAGGAACTGCCCGCCAATGATGTAGAAAAGGTAGGAAATGGACATCAACGCCACAAATACGAATACCGCGCCACGGTCCAGCCGGGTACCGCGAAACATGACGACCATCAGTGCGACACAAATATTGACGCCAATACCCACAAGGAAGGTGGGCAGGGCTACCGCGAGGCTGGGCCACATGCGGGTGGCGACATCGGTGGTGATGTCACGGCCACTCTCCGAGCGCCCGAAGTCGAAGGCGAACAGGCGCACGGACTTGTCGAAGAAAATGGTGTCGGTGACCTGTCCCACGCCGGCCGCCTGTGAGTTGAGAAACAGAGGCTTGTCGTAGCCGTTCTTCTGCTTCCAGTTTGCAATCGCCTCCGGGGTGACATACTTGTCGCCGAGTTGGGAGGCGGCCATGTCATCGGGTGAATTGACCACGAAAAACAGGGTGAAGGTGAGCAGGTTGACGCCGATCAAAATCGGAATGGCATAGAGCAGGCGGCGCACGATATAGGCAAACATGTGGTCGCTCCAGTTATTGGCGGGCCGTCGCACGCAGGCGGCGGCGGTAGGCGATAACGCCGGGTAGCAGCAGC
Organism: Haliea alexandrii; assembly: GCF_003719295.1. GTDB lineage: Bacteria > Pseudomonadota > Gammaproteobacteria > Pseudomonadales > Halieaceae > Haliea > Haliea alexandrii. The sequence continues at coordinate 245,838 of NZ_RFLW01000004.1, read as the reverse complement.
GCGATCAGCAAAGCGCTCATGGCGTACAGCGGCCAGATGACGGGCTGGTTCCATTCCTCGCGCTTGCGCTCGCGCAGCTCGTCGTCAATGCGCACGTACTTCAACGTGTTTTTGGAAATGCCGTGGCGCTTGTTGTTGTGCACCCAGGGGTTGTTCAGGTAGATGTCTTTCGGGTAGTAGCCGAACAGCCAGACGGCGTCCTCGCGGTAGAGCTCGACCATGCGGGCGACCAGCGCATCCCGTTCCGTGCCGGGCGGCAGAACGCGCATCTGGCGGAACAACTCGTCGTATTCCGGTCGCTCGTAACTGGCATTGTTGGCGCCATCGCACTGGCAGATCAGCGGGCTTTCGGGGCCGTAAAGCAGGAACAGGAAATTTTCCGGGTCCGGGTAGTCCGCCAGCCAGCCGTGGGAGAAAATCTGCGTGTTGCCGGTCAGCAGCTTCTCTCGCGTGCGGTTCCAGTCCGCCGGGCGGTATTCCACCTGCACGCCAATACGGCCGAAGGCCCGGTCCATCCAGTTCATACTGGTGCTGGATATCGCCTGGCTCTGCACATCAATGAAGATTTTCAGGGGCTCACCGGTGCGTGCATCGCGACCATTGGGGTAACCTGCTTCGGCCAGCAGCTGCTTCGCATGCGCGATCGACTTGCGCTGTGGTGCGCCGTCTACCCAGTCATAGACGTACGGATTGATGCCGGCTTCACCTTCCACGAACCCGGGTATGCCCGGAGGAATGGGCGACTGGGCGGGGATACCGTTGCCCTTGTAGAAGATGTTGAGGTATTCCTCGGTATCGAAGGCGATCTGCAGTGCGCGGCGCAATTTGCGCCGTTCCTCGCTGTAGCCGCCGAGCACCGGGTCGCGCATGTTGAAGCCATAGTAATAGATCGCGGGTTTCACATCGGGGGCTACCGTGATGCCGTGCTCGGCGAGCTCTGCCCCCAGCTCAACGCCGTCGGGGCCTACCACGAACGCCTGGTCGAACACGCGATTGGTGTTGCCGTGGCTTTCACCCGAGCGGTCGTAGTAGCCCTGCAGGAACTTGGTCCACAGCGACAGCACCTCTTTTTCCAGCCTGAACACGGCGCGGTCGATCAGCGGCAGGCGCTTGCCCGCATCAGCCAGCCGGCCCTGCTCGGCGTCGCCCGGTGCCCCCTCGGTGGGGAAATAGTCTTCGCGGAAGTTGGGATTGCGCTCCAGCACGATCTCGCTGTTCGGGTCGTTCTTCACCATCATGAAAGGGCCGCTGCCCACCGGCCACCAGTCCAGTGTGAGGTTGCGGTCAAGAAAGCCGGGGTTGTGGAAGAAGCGATCCACCTCGGGGGCGATGGGCGAAAAGAAGTGCATGGCCAGCCAGTAGCTGAACTGCGGATAGCGGCCCTTGATGGTAATGCGAAAGGTGCGCTCATCGACCACCTCCAGGCCATCCATGCGGTACTGATCGAGGTTCACCCAGCCATCGCGGGGGATGTCCTTGAGGCGCTCGGAGAATGCCTCCATCCCCACAATGTACTGCGCCATGAAGCCGAGCATGGGCGAGGCATTGAACGGGTCGGCCAGCCGTTTGATGGCATAGGCATAATCATTGGCGGCGACGGGCCGTGAACCCAACTCGGGAAAATCGCTGATCTGCCGATATTGTCGTCCCGCGGCGGGATCTGTGAAGCGGTAGCGAGGGTTGCCCTGGTCATCGAGCGCGAAGGCGGGATGAGGTTGGTAGCGGGCATCGGCGCGCACGGTCATTTCATAGACCGAAAAGGCGACCGCTTCTGTATCGGGGTCAACGGGCTCGCCCGCGGCGTTGGTGTAGCTGATCAGCGGAAAGTCTTCCACGCCCAGTGGCAGCAGTTCGTAGGGCCGTTTCAGGTAGTGGTAACCCATCGGTGGTTCGTAGATCTGCATCAGGAACAGCGATTCATCCGCGGCGTAGGACAGTGCCGGGTCCAGATGTTTGGGCGGCAGGGGTGACATCACTGACTGGTAGGTCAGCAGGCCGGGAGGGCTTTCGGGGTTGGGGTTGTTCCAGGGGCCATCGCTGCACCCCGGCAGAAGCGCGGCGCCAAGCAGCAGTGTGGCGCGCGTGCAGAGAGCGGCGAATCTGGAGAGCATACCGGTGAATCCGAGTGACAGGCAGCATCCATGTTAGCAGTAAACACACCACCGGTTAACCATCGCTGCGCAGGCGAGGTAGAATGCTTCCCCGGAGGCGCCATGCGAAACTTTTGTTTAATCCTTGTGTTGGGTGTACTGATGACGGGTTGTAGCCGTAATGCGGTTGTGCCGCCGCCCGGGCCATTGCAGCCCGGAGTGTCGCTGGCGCTGGCCGAGGCGCGCGCCCAGCGTGTGACCGACATTCACTACCGTGTGCACCTGAACGTTCCGGAGGCCGCTGCGGAGCCCATTGCCGGGCGCAGCGATATCCGCTTCCATCTCGCGGACGTCAAGCAGTCGCTGGCACTGGATTTTCGGGCCGAGAGCACGGCGCTGCACAGCGTTGAGGTGAATGGCGCAACGCTCCCGGCGGTTATAGACACCGAGCATGTTGTGCTTCCCGCCAGTGCGCTGCAAAGTGGTGAGAACCGCGTGGTACTGGAATTCACGGCGGGTGATAGCGCCCTGAACCGCAACCCGGATTATCTCTACACCCTGTTTGTCCCCGACCGGGCGCGTACGGCGCTACCGCTCTTCGACCAGCCGGACCTGAAAGCACGTTGGACCCTGAGTCTCGACTTGCCCGTCAGCTGGGAGGCTGTTGCCAACGGCCCGCGGTTGACCGTTGTCGATGCCGGCGAGCGGCGCCTGCACCACTTTGCCGCGAGCGAACCGATCAGCTCCTATCTATTCGGTTTTGTTGCGGGCCGCTTCCAGGCCGTAACCCGGGAATGGCGCGGGCAGGGCATGACGCTGTTGCACCGGGAAACCGATAGCGACAAGCTCGCCCGCAACCTGGATGACATCTTTCGCCAACACCGCGAAGCGGTGGCCTGGCTGGAGGATTACACCGGCGTACCCTTTCCCTTCGAGAAGCTCGATTTCGCGCTTGTTCCGGCGTTCCAGTACGGCGGCATGGAACACGTTGGCGCTATTCAATACCGCGCCGAACTGTTGTTGCTCGACGAAAACCCGACCGATGATGATCGCCTGCGCCGGGCCAGCCTGATTGCACACGAGGTGGCGCACATGTGGTTCGGCAATCTGGTGACGATGCGCTGGTTCAACGATGTTTGGACCAAGGAAGTGTTTGCCAACTTCATGGCCGCGAAGATGGTGAATCCGGTTTTTCCGGAGATTGACCACGAGCTGAATTTTCTCCTGCGGCATTACCCACCGGCCTATGCGGTGGACCGCTCTGCCGGCGCCAACCCCATTCGCCAGCAGCTGGATAACCTGAACGAAGCGGGGCAGATGTATGGCCCCATTATCTACAACAAGGCGCCCATCATGATGCGTCAGCTGGAGTCTTTGCTGGGGGCCGAAGCGTTCCGCGCGGGCCTGGCCGATTACCTGCAGCGCTTTGCCTACGATAACGCGACCTGGCCCGCGCTGGTCACAATTCTGGACCAGCGCACCGACCTGGACCTTGTAGCCTGGAGCGACAGCTGGGTGCACCGCGCCGGTTTCCCGGACGCGGCACAGCAGGCAGAGGACGCCGCCCTGTTCTATGGACCACAAGTTGCCGAGCTCGCGCAGATGAGGCAGTGGGCGCAGCTGCCGCCCGTAGCGCGTGGTCGCCTGTTGCTCAACCTGTTTGAAGCGGTGCTCGCGGGCGGGGTATCACCGCAGGCCTACGCGGCTGAGTTGTTGCCGTTGGTGGCAACGGAACAGAACCAGTTGCTCCTGCAAACGCTGCTGGAACAGCTGGGTTGGATGCAGCAAACGCTGTTGTCGGATACCGCCGGTGCGCGCCTGCAGCCAGAACTGGAGGCGGTGCTCTGGCAGGCGATGGACACCTCTGCAGATGCGGGACGAACGCGCCTGGTGTTCGAGAGTTTGACGCGACTGGCGCGGCAACCGGCCAGTCTGCAGCGCCTCTATGCGGTGTGGCGTGGTGAGTCGTCGCTGGCGGGCCTGACGCTGGCAGAGCGCGACCGCATTCGTCTAGCGGAACGGCTGGCCGTGGCGTTGCCTGAGCAAGCGCATGCGATCATTGCCCAGCAGCTGGCGCAGATCGAGAACCCCGACAGCCGGCGTCGCCTTGCCTTTATTGCCCCGGCGCTGTCAGCGGATGTTGCGGTACGCGATGCGTTTTTTGCCAGCCTCGCCGATCCTGCACAGCGCGCCACGGAAAACTGGGTTGTGGATGCTGTGGGCTATCTTCACCATCCCCTGCGGATCGCCCATGCCGAGCGTTACATTGAACCCAGCCTGGAATGGCTGCAGGAAATTCAGGTAACCGGAGACATCTTCTTCCCTTCCGCCTGGCTGCAGGCCACGCTGCAATATCATCATTCACCGCGGGCGGTTGGCACGGTGCAGCGCTTTTTGCAGGAGCGTCCGGGTTACAACGCGCAATTGCGAATGAAGATCCTGCAGGCGCTGGATATGCCCCAGAGGGCCATGCGCCTGCGGCAATGAAAAAGGGCCGGGAGCTTGCGCCGCCGGCCCTTGCAGTTCGCGCGATAAACGCTAGAAGGTGTACACCGCGTCGAAGCCGAAGGTGCGCGGCTGCCCCCAGGTGTTGCCGGCCCAGCCGAGTGTGCCGAAGTCGATACCCCACTCGCGGTACTCTTTGTCGGTCAGGTTACGCACCCAGGCTGACAGGCGCAGGTCGCCGTTCTCGCCCATGCTGAGTTCATCCAGTGTGATGCGTGCGTTGAGCAGGGTGCGCGCCTCGGACGCGTCAAACGTGTTCTGGAAAGGGTGAAAAACCATGCTGTCGGTGTAGGCGACATCCAGTCGAGCACTCAGGCGCCCCATGCCAGTGTTGGCGGTGGAGTACTGCAGGCCGAGCGACGCGGTGTTCTCGGGCGCACGCGTGACGGTAACCACATCCTTGATGTTCTCAATCTGGTTGGTCACCGGGTTACGGGCGTTGTACTCGTCGAACTCCGCATCGAGATAGCCGTAGTTCATGTCCACGGACACGGTTTCGGTCAGCAGTGCGATCACTTCCAGCTCAAGGCCCATGTAGGTCGCTTCACCGGCGTTGGTGATGCGGCTGGAGGCGCCGCCACTGCCGGCTTCAAACACCGCGATCTGCATATCCTTGTAGTTGTTGTAGAACACCGCACCGTTGACGCGCAGGCGGCGGTCCAGCCAGTCGGACTTCATGCCCAGCTCGTAGGAGTCCAGTGTCTCCTCTTCGTAGGGCTCTTCCCAGGCCGTGGCACTGGATGCCCGGCTGTTGAAGCCACCGCCGTTGTAGCCCGTGGAGTAGGTAGCGTAGACGTTCATGTCCGGGCTGATCGAGTAGTTGGCCGTCAGCAGGTAGCTGATGTTGTCCCAGGTGTCTTCGTTGGTGAACCGGTCATCGAAGCTGACATGGTTCAAGCCTTCATTGAACAGGAAGGCTTCGCGATCATCCTCGGTGTAACGCAAGCCGGCGGTGATATCCAGCTGGTCGGTCAGGGAGTAGGTTGCCTGGCCATACACCGCCGTGGACTCGGAGGTCTGCCCGTAGATGAAGTCCTGGAAGCCGTTCAGGTTGGGATCAGCACCCGGGAACGGGAAGGGCAGCGGCAGCCGCTGGCTGCCCTGGCAGACCGGGCCGGTGCCGAAGTCGTCACAGAAACCCGCTCCGATAAAGGCACCGCCTACGGCACTGTCTACCAGGAAATTGATCGGTAGTACGAAGCTTTGCGGGTTGTCCTGATAGACTTCTTCCTCGAAGAGGAATACGCCCACGGTGTACTGCAGGCGGTCATTAAATGCATCGCCGATGATCTGGAACTCATGGCTCTCCATTTCAATCCAGCCTTCGGGGATGCCGGCCTGGAAGCCTTGGGTGGGGATTTCCGCGCCACCGCCGTAGAACAGGTCACGCATGGTGTAAGCGCCGCCGTCGAGGTCGGTGGAGTCGTACCCGGAGTCGGTGTCGCGGTTGGCATAGATGTATTTCAGTGTGAATGGTTCCAGCTCCCAGGCCACGGTCAGGTTGTGGCCCTGCACCTCCAGCCACTCTTCGCTGGACCCTTCCAGGGTGAACTGTTCGCGGCGCTTGGTGGGGTCACCCACGGTTGCCGCCATCTGCTGGAAAATCTCGCCGCCCAGGAACGTGTAGGGGAACGGCGTTGTGGTAAATCCGTTGTAGATCGAGTCTTTTACCTTGGTGACCTGAAAAGGTGTTGGTACCCCGGTGTTGTCGGTGTCATCGTAGGCGTAGTCGATGGTCAGGCCATCGGTGGGTTCCAGGCGCAGCGCCAGGCGGTAAGACGAGTTGTCCTCGCTTGCCAGATCCGGGTTGACGCCGGGGAAGTCGTTGGTGGCCCAGCCGTCGTATTCCATTTTGCTGCCGGAGATTTTCACCGACAGCATGTCCGCCATTTGCGGCAGGTCGACAGAGCCTGTAACGCGGCGATAACCGTCGTTGCCCACGCTCGCCTCAAGCCGTCCCCCGAATTCGCCGGTGGGCTTGCGCGTGGTCACGTTAATGGCGCCCCCGGTGCTATTGCGCCCGAACAGTGTTCCCTGGGGGCCGCGCAGCACTTCGATGGACTGCAGGTCGACGATATCAAAAATTGCGCCGACCGTTTTGCTCATGTAGACGCCGTCGAGGTAGAAACTGGTCTTCGGATCGGTCATCAGTGAGGTTTCGCCACTGCCCACACCGCGAATGTAGATGGACATGTTCGAGTTGGAAGACGGTTGCTTCTGCACGTTGGTGTTCGGTACGAACCCGTTGAGGTCGGTCACGTTGTAAATGCCGAGGTCGGCGATCTGCTCGGCGTTGAATGCCGTGACGGCAATGGGCGTTTCCTGCAACAGCGTTTCCCGGCGCTGTGCGGTGACCACGACTTCTTCCAGTGCCAGATTCTGGGCCTGAGCCAGGGAGATGAACGGAAACGATGTAGCGGCAATCAATGCGGCCGCAATGGGGGTGTGCATGTATCTCGGCATGGTAAGGCTCCGTAATCGTTATTATGAGCGTCCCGGAGGGGCGCCTGGGTACCCTGGCCAACACGGTGTGTTGGCTTGTGCAGTTATTGTGTGTTATCGAAAACCTGCAACCGCAGTTTAACTTTGCTTGTGCCTGTGGCGTCAAGTACCGGAGGTGTAAAAATTTACGCCCGTGTCGCGATAGCCCCTGCCGGATAGTCGAATGAGCCAAATTGGTGCGCTTGCCAGAGTGAAAATGACGAATACCAGCAACAGTGATTGCGGGGTTTTGTTACCCGTGCTTACATGCGATGCAGTCAGCGCCAAAAGGGAGGGCGATGCCGCGCTGCGGCAATTGCCATGAACGTAGTTAAGGAAAACGGCTCAAACAACCTCGTACCGGCCCTGTTGTCGGTATTTGTGTTGTTTCTGGGCACGGCTCTCACCATCGCCATGTGGCAGCACAACCACCGGCGAGAACAGGTGTTGCTGCACTCCGCGTTCAGTGCCGAGGCGGAGCGCCTGGTGGCGGTGGCTGAGAATCAGCTGCACGCCTACTCCGTTGTAATGCGCGGCCTGCAGGGCTATTTCCAGGGTTCGGAGAGCGTCGAATACCCGGAGTTTCTGGCATACACACGGGCCCTCAATGCCACCTCGGAGCTCGCCGGGCTGCAGGGCGTCGCCTGGGTGCAATTGGTGCCGCGCAGCGGTATCGACAAACACCTGGAGGTGATGAGGGCGCAGCTGCCGGTGGATTACGATATTCGGCCCCCCGGTGACGCTGACTGGCTCGCGCCTATTGCCTATATCGAGCCGATGGCGGGCGCCAACCTCCGTGCCATCGGTCTGGACATTTACCAGATTCCGGTGGCACGTGCCGCGGCCGAAAAGGCACGTGACCTCGGCGAGATCGTCATTACCCGGCCCCTGCAATTGGTTCAGGACCAGAGCGGTGACGACTTCCAGCAACCGGTGCAACCGGGGTCACCCTCTTTTGTCATGTATATGCCCATTTATGGTGCATCCGCAGTTCCGGACACCCTCGCAGCCCGGCGCGAGCGGATTACCGGCTACGTCGATGTACCCTTTCGCGTCCGGGACTTGATTGGCGGTATGGCGAGGGAAATCAATGCTGGTCTGGATTTCGATATTTTTGATGGCGACCCGGCAGATCCCGAGAGCCTTCTCTACCTGTCTGACGCGGTTTCCCATGCGGAGCGCGGTGCGAGTGGCGAGGTCCAGATCGAGCGCAGCCTGACCGTGGGCACTCGTCGCTGGACCTTTTACGTGAGCTCTACGCCCGCCTTCCGTGCCGCGGTGCTCGCGTCAGGCCGTTCCTCGATGATGTTCATGGCGGGCGGTGCCGCCAGCCTGGCGCTCGCCCTGCTGGTGCTGGTGATTGCTCGTGGGCGAGACCGCAGCGACCGGCGTGCGGAGCGGCTAGCGAACCTCTATCACGCACTGAGCGAGGTGAACCAGGCAATCGTGCGCATGGACAGCGAGGCAGACCTCATGCCGCTGGTGTGCAATGTCGCGGTTCGATTCGGTGGCTTTACTCTGGCTTGGGTCGGCCGGATTGATCCCGATACGGGTGACATCATCGGAGTTGCCGGCACGGGTGAGGGGAGCGAATATTTCGACAGCAAGTCCCTGTCGATTCACACAGACCATCCCGGCGGGAGTGGGTCCATGGCCACCGCCGCACGCGAAAATCGGCCCGTAGTCGTCAACGACTACCTCGATCCTTCCCTGACTGAACCTTGGCATGACCGTGCCCGCGAGTTCGGCTGGCGCTCGTCAGCCGCCTTCCCCATCCCTCGCGGTGGCAAGCCTTTCGCTGTGCTCAGCGTCTACCACGCCCACCGCAATGTATTCGACGATGAAGCGATGGACCTGCTGCGCGAGATGAGCGCCGATATCAGCTTTGCGCTGAACAACTTTGACCGCGAGGAGCAGCGCGCGAATTTTGAGAAGGCGATTCGAGATAGCGAATCGCTGCTGTCGACCATCTTGGAAAATGTCGGGGCCTGCATATACCTGAAGGACCTCGACGGTAAATACCTGTTCGTCAATCAACAGGTACTTGCGACCTGGGGCATCGAGCGCGAGCAATTGATCGGGCGCGGCGACGAGGAGCTGCTCGAACCCGAAAGTGTGGCGCGCATCCGCGAGAGCGACCGGAAGGTGCTGACTTCGGGAATCTTACAGGAACGTGAGGAAGTCGATACCGTGAGGAGCACGGGCAAGAGTCGCGTTTTCTGGTCGGTGAAGATTCCCCTGCGTGATGCGGACGGCAAGGTCTATGCGCTGTGCGGAATATCCACCGATATCACCGAGCACCGGGACAACCGCGATCGCATCCTTTTCCTGAGCAACTACGACCCCCTGACAGGCTTACCCAACCGTGAATTACTGCATGAGAGAACCCGGTTTGCGGTGAACTCGGCTGCGGCCAGCTCGGCGCCGCTGGCCCTGTTGTATATAGACCTCGACCGTTTCCAGCTGATCAATGAATCGCTGGGCCTTGCAGTGGGTGATGGTGTACTCAAGGCGCTGTCCAACCGGCTCACAGCGGAGTTGAACCTGGAGGCCACACTGTGTCGCATGGGGGGCGATGAGTTCTTCCTGCTGTTGCCTGGCTCAGGACAGGCCGAGGCGGCCGCTATGGCGGTGCGGTTGCTGCGCCTGATTGCCGAGCCGCTCGCACTCGATGCGCACCGTCTCAGCGTTACTGCCAGCATCGGCATTGCCTGTTTCCCTGAACATGGCAGGGACTTGGATCAGCTCACGCAGTCAGCCGACGCCGCCCTTTCCCGGGCCAAGCTGGCGGGGCGCAACGCGTTCTGTGTCTTTGAGGACGAGATGCGCGTGCACGCGCATGAAACCCTGCAGATCGAGAACCAGCTCAGGGAAGCCCTGGCCAACGGGGACCTCAGCCTGCACTACCAGCCGCAGGTAAGCCTTACCACCGGCGAGGTTACAGGGGTAGAGGCGCTTATTCGCTGGCAGCACGCGACAATGGGCTTCGTGCCGCCCTCGCGGTTTATCCCGATCGCGGAAGAGAGCGGGCTGATACTCGACATAGGCAGTTGGGTACTGCGTACTGCCATTGCGCAGCAGGCGCTGTGGCAGGCGGCGGGGCTAGCCGTGGGGCCTGTGGCCGTGAATCTTTCAGCGGTGCAGATCTACCGCGACGACTTTGCCGATATGGTAAGCCAGATGCTTGCCGATGCGGGGGTCCCTGCGGGACTTCTCGATCTGGAGCTGACTGAGCGTATCGCCATGGAAAGTTCCGGCAAAACCCTGGCAACACTCGCCGATCTGCACCGCCGGGGCGTCGTGCTCTCGATTGACGATTTCGGCACGGGATACTCGTCGCTGAGCTACCTGAAGCGGTATCCGGTACAGAAACTGAAGATCGACAAGAGTTTTGTTGACGGTGTGGCAGAAGATGCCGAGGACCAGGCGATCGCGCTGGCCATTATCGGTGTGGCTCGGGGGCTGGGTTTTCGCACAATCGCCGAGGGTGTGGAAACGGAGGCGCAGTGGCAGTTCCTCAAGGATAACGGCTGCGACGACTTCCAGGGCTACTATTTCAGCAAGCCGCTCCCCGCCAGCGAGTTCGAGGCACTGCTGCGTCAAATCACCTCAGGCAGCGCTGGTTAACAGTACCCAGCACGTGTAAGCCACGAAACACAGCATCAGCAGGGCGCCCTCCACGCGGTTGATGCGCCCCTGGCCGCGCCGTCGATAACCCATCACGCAGAGCAGGAGGGCCAGCGCGCCCATGCTGAGCACGTCGCGTCCCAGCACTTCGGGGGGCACGGTGATTTCGGCAATACCACCGGCAATGCCCACCACGGCGAGTGTGTTGAACAGGTTGGAGCCGATCACGTTGCCCAGCGCTATGTCGCTCTCGCCCTTGCGCGCGGCAATCACTGACGATGCCAGCTCGGGCAGGGAGGTGCCGATGGCGACGATGGTGAGGCCGATGACGAGGTCGCTGACACCCAGGCCCTGCGCAATCAGTACCGCGCCCCAAACCAGCAGCCTCGAGGCCGCAACCAGCAACACCAGGCCAAAGAACAGCCAGAACAGCGCGCGCCCGAGAGCCATGTTCCCCGCGCTTTCGTGTTCAGCGCTGACCTCGGTGGCAAGGGTGTCGGCGGGGCCGCGCAGTCCCTGGTAGATGGTCCAGCCCATGAGCAGGGTAAACACGCCCAGCAGGACAAAAGCCTCGCCGTGGGTAATGACCCCATCGGCCACCTGCCACGCCGCCAGCGCCGTTACCGCCAGCAGAACAGGCAGTTCCTTGCGCAGAATCTGTGAATGCACGGCAAGTGGACTGAGCAGGGCGGTCACACCGAGAATCAGCGCAATGTTGGTGATGTTGGATCCATAGGCGTTGCCCAGCGCCAGGCCGGGGTTGCCCTGGCTGGAGGCGATGGCCGAGACCACCATCTCCGGTGCGGAGGTGCCGAAACCAATGATCACCATGCCGATGAGCAAGGGGGGAACGTTGAAGTGCCAGGCCGTTGCCGCCGCCCCCGAGACAAAGCGGTCTGCGCTCCAGACCAGTATAACGAGGCCGATGAGAACGGCTGCCAACGCAATCATGACTCTGCTCCTGAAACGGGTGTGTACCGGGCAACTCCCGGTCGTTGCCCGCAAGATACTGACCATTGGATACTGTAGCCAGCGCGGCACCGTATCAATATTACCGTTTCGGGTTCCAGTGTGGCGCGGGCGCAGGTTTTCCGCCTCTCCGGTTTACATCGCCCGCACAGCCGTTACACTGGGGTGCTCGCGAGTGACTGCGCGCTGCACTGCGTAGTTTCCCCTTTCCCTACGCATCAGGAGCACACTATGAGCGCAGCTAAAGCAGGCGATAGCGTCAGCATTCATTACACCGGTACCCTCGACGATGGCACCGTATTCGACAGCAGCGATGGCCGCGACCCCCTGCAGTTCGAGGTGGGTTCCGGGCAAATTATCCCCGGCCTCGATCGTGCCATTGAGGGTATGACGGTGGGCGACAAGAAGCAGGTGAACGTCGCGGCCGACGACGCCTACGGCCAACCGGCCGACGAAGCACGCCAAGAGGTTGCCCGCTCCCAGATACCGGAAAACATTCCGTTGGAGCCGGGTCTGCAGCTGCAAATGCAAACGCCCGATGGCCAGGCGATCCCTGTACGTGTCGCCGAAGTCGGCGAAGACGTGGTGGTACTGGATGCCAACCACCCGCTGGCGGGCAAGGATCTTACCTTCGATATCGAGCTGGTTGCCATCGGTTAAAGCCGCTTTGTGTTTTGCCCTGCCTGTGGTAAACAGGCAGGGTTCCCTATAAAAGATAATAAAACGGAAGCACGATGAAGATACTTGCCCGATCCCCTGCTCTCTCCGCTGTTCTCGTCCTGGGCCTCGCTGCACTTATCGGGTGCTCCGACGGCAGTGACCCCGCCCCGGTAGTGCCGCCGGAGGTGACGCCGGAGGAAGTGCCGGACCCGAACCTGGTGATTGTTGAGCCCGGAGACGACTTTCAGCGTCGCCTGATAGAAGCCTTTATCAATGTTGAGCCCGGGCAGACCATCGAGCTGCCCGCCGGTGAATACGCACTGGACGCGCAGCTCTCCCTGGATGTCGATAACGTCACCGTACGCGGCCAGGGCCAGGGTGAAACCCTGCTCGACTTCGGTACCCAGGTGTCTGGTGGCGAGAGTATCCTGGTGACCAGCAACAATGTGGTGCTGGAAGATTTTGCCGTCATTGATGCCCCGTCGGATGGAATCAAGTTCAAGTTTTCCAACGGCGTGACCCTGCGTTCTGTGAGGGTGGAGTGGACCTGCGGCGCCTGCGAGGACAACGGCGCCTACGGCTTGTATCCCGTGCAGACCAAGAATGTGCTTATCGAGGACTGTGTGGTTATCGGTGCCAGTGACGCCGGTATTTACGTAGGGCAGTCGGACAAGATCATCGTGCGCCGCAACTCGGTGTCGCTGAACGTGGCCGGTATCGAAATCGAGAACTCCACTGACTCGGATGTGTACGACAACCTCGCCGAGAACAATACGGGGGGCATTCTCGTGTTCGATTTGCCGAACTTATCGACGGACGGCGCGCGTGCACGGATCTTCGACAATACCATTCGCGATAACAACACGCCCAACTTTGCCCCTGCGGGTAATATTGTCGGCGTGGTGCCGGCGGGTACCGGCATCCTGGCCATGGCCTTCGACGACGTGGAGATTTTCGGCAACCGCATCGAGAACAACCAGTCCATGGCGGTCGCGATCGTCAGCTACGATATCAGTGGTCTCACGACCAATGACGTGACTTACGACCCGGATCCCCGACGCGTTCACGTACACGACAACCTCTACAGCAACAACGCCTACGCGCCTGCGGACCTTGCGCTGGATGTGGCCGGCCTGTTCGCCGGGCTGGATGGTCTGCCCGAGGTGGTCTATGACGGACTGGGCGAAGCCGAAGGCGCCTTCCCGGGTGCTGACCGCATCTGTGTTTCGGAAAAGGATTCGGTGCGCATGGGCGTTGTATTCCAGCCCGGTGGCGGTGGTCCCAGCGTGGACCCCGCCTTCTTCAATTGTGCCCATGCCTCATTGACGGCAGTTGAACTGGACACGCCAGAGGAAATTGCCGAGGGCGAGCGCCCGCTGACAGATGATGAAATTGCCGCCTTGTGCACGCCGGAGGGTGCCGACCCCAATTTCGATGCAACCGAGGTGAGCTGTCGGGAACTTGCCGGCTACAACCTGTTTGCAGATGCCCTGGAGCCGCGCACAGCCGCGAACGCGGGAGTGGGCTATGAGCTGACCAGTGCGCTGTTCACCGATTACGCCAGCAAATACCGTTTCATCTTTGTACCCGAGGGTCTGCAGGCGGCCTACAATGCGCAGAATGTGTTCGATTTCCCGGTGGGCACCATCATCGCGAAGACCTTCACCATGCCCAACGATTTCCTCAATGCGGCATCGGGCGAGGTGATCATCGAAACCCGTTTGATGATTCACCGTCGTGATGGCTGGGCCACACTGCCCTATATCTGGCGCGAGGACGGTAGCGGCGCGGACCTGACGGTCGCCGGTGGCCGCCGCTCACTGGAGTGGATACACAGCGACGGCAGTACGCGCAGCACTGACTATGTGATTCCGGATGCCAACAGCTGCAAAACCTGCCACGGTGTCACACGGGCCGAAACCGGCAGTGGTGTCAACACGGAAACCGTCAACCTCCCTATTGGCCCCAAGGCGCGCTTCCTCAATCGCGACCGGCAGTATGGTGACGCTGTAAAGAACCAGTTGGCGCACATGGCAGACGAAGGCATTCTGGTGGGCCTCCCCGCCGATCTCGCGGCAATCGACACGGCGCCTGATTGGGAGGATGTGTCCAAGCCGCTGGAATCACGGGTGAAGGCTTACCTGGATATCAACTGCGCGCACTGCCACAGCCCCGGTGGCTTTGCCAGCAACTCCGGCATGTTCACCGAGTTCTGGCGGGAAGTGAACGCGACCTACGGCGTATGCAAGCCTCCGGTTGCGGCGGGCGCAGGCTCGGGTGGCCTGCAGTACGGCTTGGTGCCGGGGAATGCAGACGCCTCCATCGCTGTATTCCGCATGAACTCCAATGAGCCTAATGTGCGCATGCCGGAAATCGGCCGCAGCATCATTCACGACGAAGCGGTGGAGCTGGTGCGTAATTGGTTGAACAGCTTGAGCGGTGGGTGTGACTGACCGCGGCGCGGCCGCGTAATACCAAGGCCCGCCCTGTCTTGCAGGGCGGGCCTTGTCGTTTCTACATCATGGATTGCTGGTAATTCTGGTTGCCGATGCGCTCGATCAGTTCGAGCTGGGTTTCCAGCCAGTCGACATGCTCCTCTTCACTTCTCAGTATTTCCGAGAACAGGTCGCGCGTACCGAAATCGGATACCGACTCGCAGTGCACAATCGCTTCGCGGAGCAGCGGAATGGCCAGTTCTTCCTGCTTCATGTCGCATTGCAGAATTTCCGCCACGTTTTCACCGATAAACAGCTTGCCCAGGTCTTGCAGGTTGGGCAGCCCCTCGAGGAACAGGATGCGACGGATCAGCATGTCGGCATGTTTCATCTCGTCGATGGACTCTTCGTACTCCTTTTCGTTGAGCTTGTTGAGACCCCAGTTCTCGAACATTCTGGCGTGCAGAAAGTATTGGTTGATGGCCGTGAGCTCGTTCTTCAGCGCCTGATTGAGGTAGGCGATGACCTGTTTGTCACCTTTCACGATCTGCTCCTTGTGTGGTGGTGTTCTCCTGCAGTGTAGTCAACTTGCTGCGCTGAGGCCATGGATTGCGCAGCGCAGGCGTGGCTGCGCCGGGCGAGTGATTTTCCGATACGAGACTGACAATTAATACCACACGCAATTGACAATGATTCGCATTCTACTAAACTGGTCGCAATCAGGAGGTGATTACATGTTCGTTTGTCTTTGCCGGGGAGTGACCGACTCCGAAATTCGCGCCGAGGTGCGCCAGGGTGCAGTCCGCTACGAGGACATTCAGGCGCGGCTGGACGTGGGCATGTGCTGCGGTACCTGCAAAGAGAGTGCCGAAGAAGTCATCGCCGAAAGCATAGCCGAGTCCCTGTTTTTCGAACTCAAGCCCGCCGCAGACGCCGCCTGGGCCTGACCTGGAGTAATGCATCATGAAATTCGCTTTTCTGCGCCCGTCAAAACGGGTGCTGCCCCTTGCTGTCGCTGCTGTTTTTCTGCCCTCCGTCCTGTCTGCGCAGGAGGGAGGAGAGTTCCCCATGCCGGTGATCGAGGTGATTGGCAAGAGCGAGGATGCCGTGTCGCGGCAGACGGGCTCCGTGGTGCTGATTGACCGGGAGGCGCTGGAACTGATTCAACCACTCTCCACAGACGATGCCCTGCGTCGCGTCGCCGGCATCAACACGGCAACCGAGGACGAAACCGCGATCGTGGCGAACCTGGGGATTCGCGGACTCTCGGCGAGTGAGTCCAAATCGCTCATCCTGGAGGACGGTGTACCCGTCGCGCCGGGTTTGTTCATCGGTAACGAGCGTTATTTCAACCCGCGCATCCAGCGCATTGAGCGCATCGAGGTGCTCAAGGGGTCGGCTTCTTTGCGCTACGGCCCCTCTACCATTGGCGGTGTAGTGAACTACCAGACCAAGACCCCAGATGACGGCGTGCTGCTTTCGGGTCGGCTCGGCTCCTTCGATACCCGCGAGGCTTCGGTAGAGGCTGGCGGGCGCAGCGCTTCAGGTGACGCCTTTGCGGGGCTGGTGGCGACCCGCGCCGAGAGCGATGGCTTCATGGACAAGGACTACGAAATGACCGATATCCTGGTCAAGTCCGGCATGGCGCTAAGCGATACCCAGGAAGTAGGGATGAAGTTCTCCTGGTACGAAAATGACGCGAATATCTCCTACCGCGGGTTGCTGCTGGGCGACTACGAGGCCGGCAGCACCTACAATCCGGCGCCCGACGATTATTTCCTGACTGACCGCATTGCTTTTGACCTGAACCACGCCTGGCGTCTGAACGATCAGGCGCAGCTGCAAACAGTCGCCTACTGGAGCGAGGTGTCTCGGGATTACTGGCGCTACGATGTTGATACCGATGCCTCCAACGAGGCGGGTCGCTGGGTGTATACCGACACCCTCACAGGCAACAACCGCAGTTTTGAGCGCCTGGGCCTGGATACGAGGCTGCAGCTTGACCACCCACTTTTCGGTCTGGAGAACGAGGCGGAATTTGGTTTCAGGATCATGCGCGAGGAGTCGGACGACACACGCATTCGCGCCACCCGTGCCACCGATCGCACCGGCCTCAATGACCGGCATCGTGTCGACAGCGCCGACAGCATCGCCGTATACGCCCAGAACCGCATGGTGCTCAGTGAGAGATTGGCACTGACGCCGGGGGTACGGGTCGAGTCCTATGAGCAGAAGCGCCGCGTCCTGACGGACAATAACGCCTCGGCCAAAACCTCCAATACCGAGGTTCTGCCCGGTATTGGCGCCACCTTCGAATTGACCCCCACGGCGCAACTCTACGGTGGTGTATATCGCGCGTTTTCGCCGGCTGCCAACGGTGTGGCCCTCGATGGCCTTGCCGACCAGAACCTGGATGGAGAACGTTCCAATAACTACGAGGCCGGCATACGTGGCCTGCAGGGCAAGCTGAGCTATGAAGTCGCCGCTTTCTACATGGATTTCGACAACCAGGTAGTGACCGGTAACAGCGACCCGAATCTTTCCCAGTCCAATGCCGGTGAAACCACCCACCAGGGTATGGAGCTGGTGCTGGGCTACGAAATCGGCGGCGGTTTCAGTGTTGATGCCAACGCAACCTGGGTACCTGAATCCGAGTTTGAAACCGGGGAATTTGCCGGCAACCGGTTGCCCTACGCCCCCGAGCACCTGGCCAACCTTGCGCTGAACTACAGCGGTAACAAGCTACAGGCCGCATTGACTGCCCACTACCGCGGCTCGCAGTTTGGCGATGCCAGCAACCAGGTAGAGATCCCGATCGACGCGGCGGGGGGTATCTGGGGCGGGAAAATGCCGTCTTACACGCTGCTCGACTTCATGGCCCAATATGCCATCAGCGATTCCCTGACACTGTTTGGCTCGGTCAAGAACCTTACGGACGAGCGCTACATCACCGGCTTGCGCCAGGGGATTTACGTCGGTCCTGAGCGCTCATTCGAAGTGGGAGCGCGCTTCCGGCTCTAGCATCCATGCCGGCAGGGGCGGAGAGGCACCCACTCTCCGCTTGGCTGTCGGTGAGCTAGAGCGGATAGGTAAAACCCGTACACTCTTCCGTGTAAGTCCACAGCCGGGCGGCCGCGGCGTCGTCACGCGCCCAGGCACGCGGGCGCACCTTTTTACAGTTGGCGAAATAGTCACCGCTGACGTCGGCGACATCGTCACTCGTACACAGGTAGAGAGACGTTTCCGCGCCCTGATCGGGCGAGCGAAAGAAAATCTTCATGATGGCGGGCGCGATAGACTTCAGGAAGCCTTCGTTCTGCTGCCCCAGAGACGTGGCCACGGCACCGGGGTGTAGTGCATTCACCGTGATCGGCTGACCCGCCAGCCGCTGCGCCAGGCTGCGCGTAAACAGGATATTTGCCAGCTTGGAGCGTCCGTACTCGCGAAAGGCCTTGTAGTTCTTTTCCGCCTGCATGTCATCGAAGTTCATGCCGCGTACAAACGCATGTGCGGCCGAGGCCACATTCACGATACGCGCTCGCGGCGCTTGCTGCAGCGCGGGCAGAAGCAGACCGGTGAGCAGGAAGGGCGCGAAATGGTTGACTGCCAGCGTCTCCTCGTAGCCATCGGCTGATACGCGCCGGCGGGTATTCATGAGACCTGCGTTGTTGAGGAGCACGTCGACGGGCCTGCCCAGTTCAAGGCAGTCGTGTGCCGCCTCGCGCACGCTGGCAAGACTGGCCATATCCAGCGCGACGACGTTCACATCCTTACCCCCGGCTGCGACCACTTCCTTCTTTAACGCGTCTGCCTTCTGGAGATTGCGACAGAGCAAGGTGAGTACCGCTCCCTGCCCCGCGAGCTTGAGTGCTGCGCTGCGCCCGATGCCGGCTGTGGGGCCGGTAATGACGATGTGTTTGCCTTGCATATTCATGATCTCTGCCTCTCGAGTTCAGACCAGTGCCAATTACCTGATCAAATGATGATTAAGGTCAGCCCTCCGCGGACCAGACCAGCGCCAGCAGCTTGCCCTCGGACATCTCCTCGACGGGGGCATCGTCATTGATGACGCGCAGTTTGCCGTCTGCGGTGAGGGTGAACATGGGGAGGATGCTGCTGCCGTTCTTCTCCTTGTAGGCGGCGAGGTCGAACTCCGCGTTGAGATTGATGGCGCGGACTTCGGCGCCGCGGGCCAGCAGGCTGGCCAGTTTCTGGTAGGTGATGTCGTCGCCGAACAAGCGCGGTGCACGGAACTCGTCAGCTGGGCGCTCGCGGTCGCTCACGTCGCGCTCTTCCGCGTTGCGCAGGCTGAACACACGCTTGGGGCCGAATTCGCCGCGGTATTTCAGGCAGGCGAGCGTGTTCCAGCGGGCGCGTCGCGACATGGCGAACAGGCGGCCGATACCCACCAGTTCCAGATACTGATCGGCGTGTGAGGAAATCGGGTCACCGTAGTAGGTTTCCAGCCCGGCCATGCGGGCGCTGCGGATTTCTTCATAGGACGTATCCGCGAGTTTCACCCGAAAGCCCTGGCGCACGAGCGCCTGGCCGATCGCGCGCGCCACGCCGTTTGCGCCAACAATCAGCACGCCATTGGGCTCTGCTTCGGCCAGCCCCAGCGCGCGGGTGGCGGCGCCGGCAGTGAGGCTTTGCAGCACCACAGTGGCGATGATGACGAGGAACGTGTATGCCACCAGGTCAGAGGCGCCCGGGTAACCCACGTCCTCCAGACGCAGCGCAAACAATGAGGATACCGCGGCGGCCACAATGCCGCGCGGCGCCACCCAGCTCAACAGCGCTTTCTGCCGCCACGTATAGTTGCCACCCAGTGCCGCCGCCCACACCACCACGGGCCGTGCCAGCAGCACGACGAGTAACACCACCACGCCGCTCCAGCCGGTTGCCAGAATGTCCAGCGGGTCCACACGGGCCCCCAGTACGATGAACAGCACCGAAATGATGAGAACCGAGAGGCTCTCCTTGAAACTGAGAATTTCACTGACCCCCACATCCTTCATGTTGCCCAGCCAGATGCCCATAACGGTAACGGTCAACAGGCCTGATTCGTGGGCGATGTAATCGCTGCCGGCGAACATCATGATGACCCAGGCCAGGGTGACCACATTGATAAGATATTCAGGTACCCAGTGCCGCCGCAGGACGAAACCCAGGCTGATGGCCCCGGCAAAGCCTGCCACGAAGCCGACGCCAATACTCTGCGCGAACACCGCCCACGATTCCGCCCCGGTGAGAATGTACTGAAAAACCAGCACGGCCAGCAGCGCGCCTACCGGGTCGATGAGAATGCCCTCCCAGCGCAACACCTGGCTGACCTCCGGTTTGGCGCGCATGGTGCGCAGCAGGGGGTTGATCACCGTGGGGCCGGTGACCACCACCAGTGCCGCGAAGAGCAGCGCGATGGGCAGCGAGAAGCCCGCCAACAGCCAGCACCCTGCCGCCATCAGCAGCCAGTTGAGCAGGGCACCCCAACTCACGAGGTTGGTGACCACCCGGCCGTGGCCTTTGAGGTCGCGGAATTTCAGTGTCATGCCGCCTTCGAACAACACCAGCGCCACGCCGAGGGAGACCATGGGAAACAGCAGGTCACCGAACTGCTCGTCGGGACGTACCAGGCCGGTGACCGGCCCGGCGATAATGCCCAGCACCAGCAGCGCAAGGATGGAGGGCTGCTTGATGCGCCAGGACAGCCACTGGGCGCCCACGCCCAGTACCAGTATGGCGGCGATGATGTACAGCAGATTCTGATCCACTCGCAAGACTCCTGTCAGTGTGTGGTGGGCAGTGCGGCGGCCAGCATACCGCAAATCGCGGTGCGCGCGCCGCGACTGTCGTCGGCCGCGGGTCGGCGCCACCGTGTGAGGCGGGAAGGAGATTGCGGGAGTCGCACCCGGTCGGTGTAGCGGCCCCCGCGGTGCGGGTTAGTCGATAATGCCGGGCTGGCTGTAGTCGCAGACGCCGTCCGGGAAGATGGCCTGCAACTGTGCGTACTGCTCAGCTGTCGGCATCCAGTCACCGTAAAGGCCGGCGTCGATAGCGTCATCCAGCGGCTGCAGGGCGCAGCGGAAGACATCGCCCGTGACTGGCGCGCCGGCAACGATGCGCGAGGTGCTGTAGGGGGGGAAGCGTTCGGTACAGCTACCTGCAGGTTGATCGTCGAGTATGCCATCCCACACGGTATCGCCACTGGCAATCAGTTCGCCGGCGCTGTCGAAGCAGCTGTCCACGGCGCTCGCGGGGCGGTTGGCCGCCACGGAACTGTCCGGATTGGCCTGGATATTGGCCATCCATTCATCCAGCACGGCAAACGCCTGCATGGTGTTGTCGTAGTCGCTGCCGTCCGGATTGCGGTCGATGAACCAGATCACCTGGTTGGAAGCATCGCCGTCGTGATTGAGCAGGCGCTGGCGCGTGACGAAGGACTGGATCGTGTTGTGCATATCCAGCTCGTCCTCCAGGTAATGCCGCAGGTCGATGAACGGTATTTCGGCCTCGCCCCGCTGCACCATGCCGGAATCAAAAGCGGCCTGGATGGCGCCCGGGTCGGCACGTTTGCGCGCGGCGGGTTCATCTTCCGTTGCCGTAGTGGCGTTGCGCCAGCTCCAGGGGTCGATCTGATTCGGGTAGAGCGGTTCGCTGTCATCCAGCGCGAAACACAAATCGATAATGAACGGGCACCCCTCCTGCACCATCTCCGGTTCATTCTTCCAGCTGCCGATGTTCCAGTTGAGGTCGATGAACTCAGCGGGGCTGATGTTGCCATCGAGCAGCGCCTGCAAGCCGTATTGCACACCCACGTTGTCCCAGGTGGTGGCGGCGAAGCCGTCTTCGGCACGTCCGTAAATGTTGATGACATCGGCAAAGTGCGTCCACTCGACGGCGGCCTGCTGTTCCGGGGTGATTCCGGGTGCCTCGCCAAAGTAAGGATTCAGCGCCAAGGGGGAGAGGCCGCGCCAGGAGGCGGTGCATTCACTGGACCCCTGTGGCACCCAGGGTGTGAGCCCGAAGCTGACCACATCATTGGGCACGTCGTTGTTGGCATTCAGGCCGATAAGCCAGCTGCGGTTGTTCCAGTCGGCCCATTTGCCGCCCGGATCATCGCGCAGCTGCAGGTCTATCCAGCGCTCTATGAGCTCACAGTCACCGATGTGAATGGTCTGTGTCACCATATCGGAATAGGAATACTGCGGTACGCCGGCATCGATCAGGCCGGGGTGGTTCTGGGCGTAGACATACTGCTGGATGCCGCCGCCGGATCCACCCACACCCACCGTGTAGTCCGGTACCCCATAGGCCGAGACGAAGCGATCCTTCACCATGAGGGCGGTTTCACCGCCCAGTTCCAGATTGTAGTGGGTGCCCGTTTTCGTGCCGGTGGAGTAGGCCACCGCATACCCGGCGGCGAGGCCGTCGGTATACAGCGCGCGGCTGCGGCTGGGGCCGCCCTGATAGTGCCCGATGGCCACGCCGCCCTGGAAGTAATAGATCAGGCGCTTGTTCCAGGCGCTCAAGTCGGCGTTGCCGGCTTCATCCGGTGCCGGCGACAGCATGGCAATGGAATAGAGGAAGCGGTTCAGGGTTCCCCGTTCCCAGCGCACGATGAAGTCGACTTCCTCACCGTCCGTTGTTGTGGTCGTGGCGACATCGGCAGGCCGCTCCCCGCTTTCCGGGTAGTCCATCCAGCCGCCTGCTTCGCTTAAGTACTTGTAGCTCACCACAGTCTCCACGCTGCAGTTCTCATCAATCACCGGGCCCAGCTCAAGGTCTTCCAGGTGGCCATCGGTGGCGCAGAAAAACGGCTCCTGTTGGGGCCCCGAAAAAATCGGGCCACTGGCGGGGTGATTGACCAGGGTGACACTGGCTGCCGTCACGTTCCCCTCGACGCTGGTGACCTCGAGCACATTATCACCCTCCATGAGACTGCCAACGCGGCCTTCCAGACTGTGGCCTACCGTGCGGGCCGCAAACTGCGCGCTGACATCCTCGCCTTCCAGCATGATCACCACGTCCGCCAATGGCAGGGCCTTGGGCACTTCAATGCCAACCCGAGCCTCACCCCCGCTAACCCTTTCGGGCGCACTGGACAGCACCGACACGGCGAACGCGCCCAGCAGGTCGGGCTCTCCACCCGTGTCGGTGCGGTCGGTGCCATCGCTGCAGGCTGTGAGCAGGACGGTCAATGCCAATACCCTGCCAAGAAGTGACCCGCCACGGCGGGTAACTGAACCAAACGTCTGCATCCTTTTCTCCTTATTGTTTCGGGTGTGCAGTACTTTAATAGTAGATGGCCTGACGCAGGCCGCCACTCATCTGGTGCAATTTTCTGGCCAGCGCCTTTGGAAATGGCCCGAGTCTGATAGAATTCTCCAGAGGAGATTTTTCTGCTGCCATGTGGCGCGAATCGGTCGGGCCACAACCCGCATACACTCCGGGAGTGCCAGATACATGAAGCAGAAAATCGCCCGCTGGCTGCTGCGCAGGGCCGGCTGGAGCCTGGAGGGTGTGCGGCCAGCGCACGCGCGCTATGTGCTCATTGCAGCGCCACACACCTCGAACTGGGATTTCCCGCTGATGTTGTTATACGCCGCGGCGTTTGATATTCAGGTGCGGTGGATGGGCAAGCACAGCCTGTTCGCGTGGCCAGCTGGCTGGTTTATGCGCAAGCTGGGTGGCATGCCCATTGTGCGGCATCGCAGCGGTAACCTGGTGGCATCACTTGTCGAGGCCTTTCAGCGGCACCCGGGTCTGGTGCTTGTGGTGCCAACTGAAGGCACACGCGATCGAGCCGAGTACTGGAAATCCGGTTTTTATCACATTGCGCGTCAGGCCCGTGTGCCGATCGTCCCCTCGTTTCTGGACTTTTCCCGCAAGCGCGGCGGCTTCGGTCCGTCTCTGATTACCACGGGTGACGTGGTGGCGGATATGCAGTATTTCCGCGAGTTCTATGCGGGCATGGCCGGCAAGTTCCCCGCCAACGTGGGGCCGATACGCCTGCGGGAAGAAGCGGATCAACGGTAAACCAATAAGAGGAGTGAAAGATGCAACGTTTTGCTGGCAAGGTCGCATTCGTGACGGGTGCAGCGTCAGGCATTGGCCTGGCAACCATGACCCGACTGGGTCGCGAGGGTGCGAAAATATTCGCAGCCGACATCAATGCCGGGCAACTGGCAGAGGAAGTGGCGAAGCTCAGCGAGGGGGGCGTGGACATCCACAGCCGTACGCTGGACGTCACCGATGAAGCTGACTGCCGCGCCGCAGTTGAACAGTGCGTGACGCAGTTCGGCAAGCTGGATGTGCTGTGCAATATTGCCGGCATGGTACTGACCAAGAACTTTGCGGACGTGAGTGTGGCCGAATGGGATCGAGTCATGGCGGTGAACACCCGCTCGGTGTTTGTGCTCTGCCAGGCCGCTATGCCGCACTTGCTGGAAGCGGGCGGGAATATTGTCAATATTTCATCCGCGGCGGGTTTGCAGGGGCTGCCCTATAACAGCGCCTACTGCGCCAGCAAGGGCGCGGTGCTGTTGTTGTCGAAGTCACTGGCGGTAGAGTTTGCCGGCCGGGGTGTACGCGTCAACGCGGTTTGTCCCGGCGCGGTGGATACACCGTTGATCAAGGGCCTCCAGATCCCCGAAGGTGCCGACCTCGCCCTGTATGGTCGCATGTCGCCATTGACGAGCTATTTTGCCCAGGCCGAGGAAATTGCGGGTTCGGTTGCTTACCTCGCATCGGATGAGGCCAGGTTCGTGACTGGCTCGGCGCTGGTTATTGATGGTGGTCAGACTGCGATTTGAGTCTGGAACGACCAGGGGCGGGGGGCGCCCTGCCGGCGTTTCCCCTGCGTTTTAGGCGTTGACGCGGACTGGACCTCAGTCGTTTGCAGTGATGGGTGTCGCGAAGCCCTCGGGTTTGATAGCGAGTACCGAACAGTCTATCTGCTCCAGAATGGTTTCCGCCGTGTTGCCCATGAAGAACCCGCGAATCCCCGTGCGCGCTACGGTACCCATCACCAGGCAGTCGACCTCCAGTTGTCGGGCGAGCAAAGGGACCTCCTGTCTGGGGGCCCCCTTGACGAGGTGGGTACGGGGAGCGAGATAGCGCAGGGCCTCCTGAGCCGCAGGATTCTGTGCCCCAATGTCATGCAACAGCCTGTCGAGTTGCTGTCGATGCTGGAGCCTCTCCTGTTCAATGCCCGAGGCCAGTCGGTCCTTGGGTATGCTGGCAGACACTGCGAGGTTTTGAGCCAGCTCGGTCATTGCCTCCCATGCGTGCACAACATGCAGTTCTGCGGATTCCGCCAATGCGAGGCTGGCAGCCATTTCCAGTACCTGCACGTTCAACTGGCGGTGTCTTTCGAGTTGCTCAGGTGGATGAAACTGTGCGACATCGACCGCCGCCAATATGCGTTTATAGGGTCCGGCTATGTCGGGTTTGACAAACCATATGGGGCAAGGGCATTGGCGTAACAGCTGCATGTCATCCCCGGCAAAAAAGCGATCCAGCCAGGCGGGTGACTCGGGGCACTTGATGACCAGGTCATGGCTCCCGCGCAGCACTTCGCGGATAATCTCCAGAAATGAAGTCCCCGTCAGAACCGTGTGCGGAATGCTCGCTCCCCTCTGGTGATGCGCAGTCAGTGAGGCCAGCCGCGCTTCGTGTTGCTGACGCAGCGCGCTTTGCAGGTCGACAGGGTCTGAACCCGCGTGCGACAAACCCGTGAAAGACGGCAAGCGCGGAATCACGGTTGCGACCGTGAGTGCTGCCTGATTGCTATCTGCGAGCGCAACGGCGCGTTCCCACGCCAATTCACTGGAGGCATCCGCTTCCAATACGCATAAAATGTGTTTGAAACGCTTCATGGCAGTGCCCCCGGCTCTTGCTTGCCTGTGTGACCTACGTTGAATCCGATTCCGTGATCCTGTCGGCTGCTTCGTAGGCAGCATCAGAGAACGGTGACAGGACAATATCCGCACCGGCCTGTTCGAGCTCGGCCACATCATTGTCGAATTGAGCAGTGATCGCGGTACGGCCACGGTATCCCTGCTGTCTCAGTGAATGCAGGAGGGACAGGTTGGCGCGTTTCTCGCGCGCCGTACTGATTATCCATTGCACACGTTCCAGTGGCAATGTAGCGGAGAATTCGGGGTCTTCGGCATCACCAAACATAACGGGGTAGCCCGCCGGATCTCCATGCCTGGTCAGGTCCGGATTAATGTCTACCGTCAATACACGCCACCCTCGTTCGCGCAGCGAACGAGCAATACCGAAACCGTATCGTCCAAGGCCGAACAGTAGCGCTTGTGGCACGGCATCATCGGGTAGGTCTTGCGTCGACATTTCTCTATGCGTTTTGCGGCGTTCAAATAGCCGCAACCACGGTGCGAGCACGTTGTAGAGTTGGTGCGAGTAGATGATCATGTAGGTCGAGGCACTGATGGTAATCAGCCCTACCAGTGTGATCAGGCCCATGGTTTCTGCGCTGATATGGCCAAGGCTGAGCCCGAGAGCGCCCAGGATCAGTGAGAACTCACTGATTTGCGCCACCGTCAGGCCGGCGAGGAACCCGGTGCGGCTCCGGTAACCGAGGGCGCCCATGATGATCAATACGATCAGTGGATTGCCGACCAGTACAAATAGTGAGAAGACGGCAGATTCGAGCAGTTGTGCGCCCAGCATGCCCAAATCAAGGTGTGCACCAAGGTCGATGAAGAAGAACAGCAACAGGAAATCGCGCAGGCTGGTGAGGCGCGCACCCAGCGCGTCGCGATACGGCGTCGAGGCGAGGGATACCCCGGCGATGAAAGCGCCCACTTCTTTGCTGAAGCCCAGGGTAACCCCGAGTGCCCCGAGCGCCAGCCCCCAGGCGATGCCGAAAAGCACAAGCAGCTCTTGCGACTGGGACAGCATATGCGTGAGTTTCGGCAGCACGTAGCGCATGGCAGCGGCCACAAACAGCAGGAACACCGCGCCTTTCAACAGCACGGTCAGGGCCGCTACTGGCACCGATACGTCCTCAGTGGCCCGCATCGCATTCAGGCCGATCATGACCAGTACAACCACCAGGTCCTGCACGATCAGGAAGCCCAGCGCAATGCGGCCATGCAGCGTATCGACCTCGCGCTTGTCCGAGAGCAGCTTGACGATGATGATGGTGCTGGAAAATGTGAGGGCTACCGCGACATACAACGCGGTCACGGGTGGCATCCCGAAGGCCACCGCAATCAGGTAGCCGACAATGCTGGTGAAAGCGACCTGTCCCAGCCCCGTTGCCAGCGCGACCGGTCCCATGGTTTTGATAATGTGCAAATCCAGCTTCAGTCCGACGACGAAGAGGAGTAGCGCAATGCCGAACTGCGCCAACAAATCGATTTGGTCGTCTGCGGTCACCCAGCCAAGCATGGAGGGGCCAACCATGATGCCGACGGCGATAAATGCCACAATCAAAGGTTGGCGCAGGCGAACGCCAATGGCACCTACGAACGCCGCGAAGAGCAGCAGCACCGCTATCTCGGTAAATACGTCGGGGAACAGTCCCATCAAGTTGTCTCTCTGATGGCTGGAGAACAGGCCAAATGATATAAGATCATGCTTTCATAGGGGTGAGCAGAAAACAAGGAACCGGTCAGAATTCGACGGAGGAGCGCCTGCAATGACCACGCCGTGGCACAGCCGTGATGGCACCGATGTACTGGGCGATCTTGACAGCGATGCCCGGGGTTTGTCCGGGCACGCTGCAGCACAGCGGCTGCACGAGCATGGCTCGAACACCCTCCCGCAACCAGCGCGGCATGGTCTCCTGGTGCGCTTTCTGCTGCACTTTCACAATGTCTTGATCTATGTCTTGCTTGGGTCGGCAGTCGTTACAGCGCTGCTGGGTCACTGGGTGGACACCGTTGTTATCCTGGCGGTGGTGGTACTGAATGCGGTTATCGGCCTGGTGCAGGAGGGCAAGGCCGAGAGAGCCATGGATTCCATCCGCCACATGCTGGCGCCGACGGCATCAGTCATGCGCGATGGCAAGCGTCAGAAAGTGCCCGGAGAATCACTGGTGCCGGGCGATATTGTTCTCCTTGAGTCCGGTGACAAGGTGCCGGCCGACTTGCGCCTGCTGAGAGCGCACGGTCTCGCCGTCCAGGAAGCGATCCTCACCGGAGAATCCGTACCGGTGGAAAAAGGTGTCGAGGCTGTTGCCGCCGCTGCGGTGGTGGGAGATCGGGCCTGCATGGCGTTCAGCGGTACCCTGGTGGCAGCCGGTCAGGGCGAGGGCGTGGTGGTCGCGACCGGCGCGGATACCGAGATTGGCCGTATCGGCAGTATGCTCATCGGGGTGGAGGCCCTCACCACGCCGCTGGTGCGGCAGATGTCGCTATTTTCCCGCTGGCTCACGCTGTTCATCCTGGCTCTCGCAGGCCTGATTCTGGCTTTTGGCCATTTTTTTCAGGGTCAGGACCTGGGCCAGCTGTTCACGGCAGTGGTGGGGCTCTCCGTCGCTGCCATTCCCGAAGGTCTGCCGGCGGTACTGACGGTGACCCTTGCGATCGGCGTGCAGGCGATGGCCCGCGAACACGCCATTGTGCGCCGTCTGCCGGCGATCGAGACCCTGGGCTCGGTCTCGGTGATCTGCAGTGACAAGACGGGCACCCTCACCCGCAATGAAATGATGGTGGCGGCGGCGAGCATCGCCGGCGCCGACGTTGTGGTACAGGGTTTCGGCTATGAGCCCGTTGGCGAGGTGCGCGGCGACACTGACCGTGAATATCCGCAATGCCTGGACGTACTGGCCAGGGTGGCTGCCCTTTGTAACGATGCAGCACTGCATCGGCGAGACGGCGTGTGGGAGGCCGAGGGGGATCCCATGGAAGCAGCCCTCCTCGCCTTCGCCGGCAAGCTGGGTCTCAATCAGGAGGACACTCACGCCACCTGGGTACGTACCGACTTGATTCCCTTCGATACCCGTCACCGGTTTATGGCCACTCTCAACCATGACCATGACCACCACGCCTGTGTGCACGTTAAAGGCGCGCCGGAAACCATCTTCGGGTTCTGTAGCGCGCAGCGCGCTCCCGACGGCTCTACCGCCAGCTTCGATCACGATATGTGGCACGCTCGGGCGGAAGCACTGGCGCAGGAGGGCCAGCGTGTTCTGGCGCTGGCGACGGTGGCTGTGGCGGAGGAAAAGAACGTCCTGGATTTTGATGATGTGGAAAGTGGGCTGGTTCTGGAGGGGCTGGTAGGGCTTATCGATCCACCGCGGCCTGAGGCCATTGCTGCCGTTGCGGCCTGTGCCGGCGCCGGAATCAGCGTGAAAATGATCACCGGCGACCATGCTGGCACCGCCGCCGCCATTGGCCGCCAGATTGGCCTGGAAAATGCTGATCGGGTGCTGACCGGGGTCGAACTCGACCAACTTGACGATTCTGAGCTGGCGGCGCGGGTACTGAGCACCGATGTTTTCGCCCGCACCAGTCCCGAACACAAGCTGCGTCTGGTCAAGGCGCTGC
The DNA here is from genome assembly GCF_003719295.1 of Haliea alexandrii. Taxonomy (GTDB): domain Bacteria; phylum Pseudomonadota; class Gammaproteobacteria; order Pseudomonadales; family Halieaceae; genus Haliea; species Haliea alexandrii. Next base: position 216,552 of record NZ_RFLW01000004.1, on the reverse strand, counting down.
AGAGCAGCGGCAAGGTGGTGGCAATGACGGGTGACGGTGTCAATGACGCCCCGGCCCTGAAGCGCGCCGATGCCGGTATTGCCATGGGGCTGGGTGGCAGTGAGGCGGCCAAGGAAGCCGCCGAGCTGGTGCTGGTTGATGACAATTTTGCCACCATTGTCGCTGCGGTCCGCGCCGGTCGCACGGTCTATGACAACCTGAAGAAGGTTATCGCCTTCCTGCTGCCGGTAAACGGGGGCGAATCCCTGAGCCTGTTGCTGGCAATCCTGTTCGGCCTGACCCTGCCGATTACGGCGGCCCAGATCCTTTGGGTCAACATGGTCAGCTCGGTGGTCCTGGCCATGGCCCTGGCGTTCGAACCCACCGAACCCGATACGCTCAAGCGGGCACCGCGGGATCCGGCCAGCCCCATTTTATCCCGCGGCCTGGTGGTGCGGATTGTGCTGGTGTCGCTACTGTTCTGCGCCGGAGTTTTCGGTCAGTTCTGGCTGGCGCTGGCCCAGGACCTGCCCCTGGAGACCGCTCGCACCATGGCCGTGAATACGCTCGTGGTTATGGAGATTTTCTACCTGTTCAGCGTCCGCTACGCCTATGGGACCTCCCTCAGCCTGGAGGGGATCAAGGGCACCCGGGCCGTCTGGGTGGCGCTGCTGGTGGTGACCGGCCTGCAGCTCGCCTTCACTTACCTGCCGTGGCTGGCAATGTGGTTCGAGGCGCAGCCGCTGGGGCCCCTGCAGGCGCTGCAGGTGCTCGCCATGGGCGTGGTCATGTTGTTGCTGATGGAAGCGGGCAAGGCGGTACGGGCGCGTTGGGCCATCGCTGTATGAACGGCCCCGTTCCCGGTAAGGTGTCGGTGCTGCAATGCTTTGCGAGCGCGGTCGTCCGCACCGTCGTGTTGCTTGTGTTGTGGTGGGCGCTCACAGAGGGGGATGCAGACGCTGTCGCGTTCGGGCTCTGGGTGGTGCCCCTGATCGTCGTGTTGTGGTGGCGTTTGTTTCCGCCAGAAGGCCGGGGTCCTCGGGTACTGGCTACCCTCGCGTTTGGCGGTTATTTTCTTTGCGGTTCGGTTGCTGCGGGCCTGGATGTGGCTCGGCGCCTCCTCTCACCGCGCCTGCCGATTAGCCCCGGCTATTTGACCTATACTACTTCTCTGCCCGCGGGTAGCCCGCGCTGGTTGTTGGCCAACACGCTCTCGTTGCTGCCTGGAACGCTCAGTGTGACCTTGCGAGGGCCGCAGCTTGAGCTGCACTGTCTGGATACCACGGCGCCTGTGTCTGCTGCGGTGGGCCACGTAGAAATGCGCATCGCCCGGATGTTTCCCCGATGACACTACTGATGGACACAGTGGCCGTCGTGCTGTTGCTGCTACTTGTCGTGGGCCTGCTGCGTATCTGGCTGGGGCCTGAGCCGGCAGACCGTATGTTGGCTTCACAACTCTTTGCTTCCACCGGCGTGGCGTTGCTGTTGGTATTGGCGGAGTCGCAGGCGCAACCGGCGCTGCGCGATGTTGCCCTGGTGTTGGCGTTACTGGCGGTCCTGTCTACCGTCGCATTTGTGACCCGTGTCATGCAGGTTGCCCGGGCGGACAGCAGAGGAGAACGGCGCGATGTCTGATAGCCTCATCATGCTTTTACAGGCGCTTCTGCTGGTCATCGGCTGCCTGTTTTTCCTGGTGGGTACGCTCGGTCTGTTTCGTTTGCCGGATACCTTGACGCGCATTCATGCGCTGACCAAGGCGGATAATCTTGGTCTCGGTTTTGTGGTTCTGGGGTTGTTGCCATCGGTGCCCGGTCCAGCCACCGCTGCCAAGATTCTACTCATCTGGCTCATCGCACTGGCGGCCAGTGCGACCGCAGCCCACCTCGTGGCAAGGACCGTGCGCGCTACCGATGCCAGCCGTGATCGTGAGGAACGCGCATGAGCGGGTGGCTGGATGGTCTTCTCGTGGTGTCTCTGCTGGTGACGGCGGTGGCTGTGCTGTTGTCCCGTGACCTGTTTCGCGCGGTGGTGATGTTCATGGCTTTTGGCTTGCTGATGGCTCTGGCCTGGGTGCGCCTGCAGGCACAGGACATCGCCCTCGCGGAGGTGGCCATTGGCGCCGGGCTCACCGGAGTCCTGTTGCTTGATGCGGTGAGTCATTTCCGGCGCGCGCGGCCTCAGCATCGGTCCCGGGGGACGGAATAACTGTGTGGCGGCCAGTGCGGGTGGTTGTGACTTTGGCGGCATGCGTGGGCTTTGTCGTCGCGCTGGCGGCTGCGGTGCTGGGTGCCGCCGGAGCCGCAGCGCCCTCGGAACTGTCGGACCAGTTGCAAGCCAGCCTGGCGCGCAGTGGTGTGGAACATCCGGTCACGGCGGTTCTGCTGAATTTTCGCAGTTACGATACCCTGCTTGAGATCGGCGTGCTGGTCATAGCCGGCATGGCGGGAATTTCGCTGGCCAGCACCAACGCGCTGGAGGATCCGGCACTGCGCAGTGCGGACTCTCTGCTGTATGCCCTGCAGCGCTGGTTCGTGCCGGTAATGCTGTTGCTGGCAGCCTATCTGCTGTGGGCTGGCGCCGACCGCCCCGGCGGTGCATTTCAGGCCGGTGCCGTTCTCGCCGCGACGGGCGTGCTCATGCGTCTGGGCGGCCTGCCCATGGCGTTTATTCGCCCGGGAATCCTGTTGCGGCTCGGCCTGGTGCTTGGCTTTGCGGTGTTTTTGCTGGTGGCCGTTGCCGGTGCCCTGAACGGCGAAGCCTTTCTCGCCTACCCAGTGACGATCGCGGGCGGACTCATCCTGATAATTGAGATCGGCCTGACGTTCTCCATCGGCATGATTCTACTGGCCCTGTTTGTGGCGGCGCCCGTTACCGATGAGCACGAGCCGGAGGAGGGAGGCGGGTTGTGAGCCTCAATCTGCTGTATGCCCTTGCCGGTGTTGCCTTGTGTGGCATCGGCCTTGCGGGTTTTCTGCTGCTGAACCACCTGCTGCGGCGCTTGCTGGCCTTCAATCTGCTTGGCTCGGGGGTTTTTCTGGTTCTGGTCGGCCTGGCGCAGCACGGCGATGGTCCGGACCCCGTGCCCCAGGCACTGGTGCTGACGGGAATTGTCGTCGCGATTGCCGCCACTGCCCTGGCCATCGTCTTGATTCGTCGTTATTTTCACCTGACCGGGCGCACCTCGCTGGATACGGGAAATAACGCGGGCGACGGCGGAGGGGAATCTTGAGTCAGTGGCTGATAGCGGGCCTGCTGTTCACGCCCCTGGCGTGGGCAGCGCTATCTCTGCTGCTGGGTTTCCGTCAGGGCCGGTGGCTGAGCTGGCTGGGTATGGCCATTCAGATGGCCGTGTCCCTTGCCCTCTGGTTCGCGGTGATGGAGGGGGGCGGTTTCTACTATGCCCTGGGGGGTTGGAACGCGCCGCTCGGTATCGCCCTGCGGGTAGACGGACTGGCGGTGACCTTTGTGCTGCTCACTGCGGCTGTGGGTACGGCCTGCGGCCTGCATGCCGGCGTCTACCTGGATGCCGACAAGCCCTGGCAGCGCTATTTCTGGCCGCTGTTCTGGTTCCTGTGGGCGGGCCTCAATGGCGTCTGGCTGGGCGCCGATCTGTTCAACCTCTATGTCAGCCTGGAACTCATCAGCCTCTCTGCCGTGGGGCTGGTCGCCCTGGGGGGAGAAGCGGCCGCTCTGCGCGCTGCACTGCGTTATTTGTTTGCCGCCCTGCTTGGATCGCTGGCTTATCTGCTGGGCGTGGCTCTGTTCTATGGGCGCTTCGGCACCCTGTCGCTGGCAGTCATCGACCAGCTGCTGGTTGGCGGGGAGCCGGCGCTGATTGTGGCTTTGCTGCTGATGCTGGCAGGTCTGGCTCTGAAGACAGCCTTGTTCCCGCTGCATGCCTGGCTACCGCCGGCCCACGGCATTGCCCGATCACCGGTCAGTGCGCTGTTGTCTGGGCTTGTGATCAAGGCCTCATTTTATATTGCCGCGCGCCTCTGGATGGAACTGGGGGACCGCCTGGGGTCCCCGTGGCTGGCGCAGGGCATGGGTGTGCTAGGCGCCGCTGCGGTTATCTGGGGCAGTTGGCTCGCTTTCTGCCAACCCCACTTGAAGCAGGTGGTTGCCTATTCTTCGGTGGCCCAGATTGGTTACCTGTTCCTGCTGTTTCCACTGACCTTCGCGGTCGCCGAGCCCGTGTCCCTGCTCGCGCAGCAGGGCATCACCCTGCAGGTCATCAGCCATGCCCTGGCCAAAGCCGCGATGTTCCTCGCCGCCGGCAACCTGATCCTGTCGGTGCGCAGCAACCGGGTGAAAGCGCTAGCGGGGGTGAGTCACTTCCTGCCATTCTCCCTGTTCTCGTTCGGTCTCGCGGGGGTGTCGCTGATGGGCTTGCCCCCGACCGGTGGCTTTGCTGCCAAGTGGCTGCTGCTGCAGGCAAGCCTGGCCAGCGGCCAGTGGTGGTGGGTCGTGGTGCTGTTGCTGGGTGGCGTTCTGGCGGCGGCCTATGTGTTTCGTATCTACCGGGCCTCCTTTCTCGAAGTCAGTAACAGCGATGACTTCTACCATCCGCCACAAAGCCTGGAGGCAATCCCGATGATACTGGCCCTCCTGGCGTTGGGGCTGGGGCTGGTGGCGGAGCCCGTGCTCTCGGTGCTGGCGCTGCCGTTTGAGGTGGTTGCTGCTGAGGCCGTTCACCCGTGAGTGCCGGGGCGTTATTGCCGATACTGGCTCTGCTGAGCTCGCTGCTGGCGGCGGTGGTCATCTTTGCCTTGCCGGAAACCAGCCACCGCTTGCGTACCCTGGTCAACCTGTTGGCGGCATTGCTGAAGCTGGGTATCGTTGCGGTGATGACCTGGGGCGTGTTCCAGGGTATTGATTTCAGCGTCAGTTTCACCATGCTGCCGGGGGTCCGTTTCATGCTGCGGGCTGATGCCCTCGCGATGCTGTTTGCGGGCCTCTCGGCCCTGCTTTGGTTGTTGACCACCATCTATGCGGTTGGCTATCTTGAGGACTCGCCCAATCGCAGCCGCTTCTTCGGCTTCTTCAGTCTTTGCGTTGCCAGCACCATGGGCATTGCCCTGGCGGGTAACCTGTTTACATTTTTCCTGTTCTACGAAATGCTCACACTGTCGACCTATCCGCTGGTCGTGCACCGGGGTACCGAGAAGGCTCTGCAGGCGGGGCGAAACTACATCATTTACACGCTCGGTGGTGGCGTGGTCCTGCTGCTGGGGATAGCCTGGCTGCACGGTCTGGCAGGGGATCTGGCATTTCGGGAGACGGGGCATTTCCAGGGATCAGACCCCGCGTTGCACGGCCAGCTAACACTGATTTTCGTCGTGCTCATCGCGGGTCTCGGGGTCAAGGCCGGCATGTTTCCAGTGCATGGCTGGTTGCCCCAGGCCATGGTGGCGCCCGCGCCTGTCAGTGCGCTGTTGCATGCGGTGGCGGTGGTCAAGGCAGGGGCCTTTGGCATTGTGCGTGTGGTCTACGATATTTACGGCATCGACTTCGCCTTTGCGCTCGGTTTGCTGCAGCCCCTCGCCTGGCTGGCGGCCTTTACCATTCTTTACGGCTCGGTGCGGGCCCTGACACAGATCGACCTCAAGCGCCGTCTGGCGTTTTCCACCATTAGCCAGGTGTCTTACATTATCCTGGGGGTGACCCTGTTCGGTCCGATCGGCACGGTGGGTGGCCTCGTCCACCTGTTGCACCAGGGCATCATGAAAATCACCCTGTTTTTTTGCGCGGGCAACTACGCCGAGACGCTGGGGGTGCATCGGGTCGATGAGCTGGACGGCGCCGGCGCCCGGATGCCCGCAACGTCGGCAGCCTTTACTCTGGCGGTCCTCGGCATGATCGGGGTGCCGCCGTTGGCTGGTTTTGTTACCAAGTGGGTGTTGGGTACTGGTGCGCTTGCCGCCAGCATGGAGTGGGTCATTCTAGTTCTGCTCCTGAGTAGTCTGCTCAATGCCGCCTATTTCCTGCCAATCGTCTATCGACTCTGGTTCAGCCCGGTTGTCGCACCGTGGCCGGCAGAGCGGCGCTGGGGCCGGCTGGAAACCAGTGCCTGGCTACTCTGGCCGCCGCTGGTTACCACACTGATGCTGATACTGGTCGGCCTGCTGGCGGCGACAGCGTTTAGTCCCCTGTCGTGGGCGCGGCTCATTGTGGTGAGGATGTACCTGCCGTGAACGGATCTCCACCGCTCGTGTTGGTTGCCGTCAGTGTGCTGCTGCCACTGCTGTATCCACTGCTGGCGACACGCCGTGGCTGGCACCGCGCCCTGCGCGGTGCCCTGCCGCTGCTGCCCGTGCCGGCGCTGTTACTGGCCTTCCAGTCGGCCGCGCCCTGGACACTGGAATTGCCTTGGCTGTTGCTGGGCAGTACCTGGATGTTGGATGAGCTGCGGCGCAGCTTCCTGTTGTTGACGGCGCTGCTGTGGGGTGTGGCGGGGTTGTACGCGGTCGGCTATCTGGGTGCGCAACATGTGCGCAGGTTTTGCGTGTTCTGGGGGCTGACCCTCTCCGGCAACCTCGGCCTTGTGCTGGCCGCAGACATCGCCAGCTTCTATGCCTTCTTCACCTTGATGACCTTTGCCGCCTATGGCCTGATTGTTCATGTGGGCAGCGGCCGTGCGCGTTTTGCCGGGCGCGTCTATCTGGTGATGGCGCTCTGCGGTGAAATGGCCATGCTGGCTGGATTCCTGCTGGCGGCGAGCACCGGGGACAGTTTGTTACTGAAGGATCTGAACGTCGGCATCGCCGGCAGCGCCAACAGTGAGCTGATGACGGCGCTGTTCATCGTTGGTTTCGGGGTCAAGGCGGGCTTGCCGCTGCTGCACTTCTGGCTGCCTCTGGCACATCCGGTGGCGCCAACACCGGCAAGCGCCGTACTCAGCGGGACGATGGTCAAGGCGGGGCTACTGGGTTGGCTGCTGACCTTGCCTGTCGGTGAGGCCGGCTGGTTTGCCTGGGGGCAATTTCTGATGCTGATGGGCTTTGCTGGCGCTCTCGGGGCGGCCGTGTTCGGTGTAAGGCAGCGGGATCCCAAGACCGTGCTGGCCTGGTCCAGTATCAGCCAGATGGGATTGCTGACGGTGCTGGCAGGCGCAACGCTGGCGGTGCCAGGGCAGGTATCGGGGCTGCTACCGGTGATTGGCGTGTTTGTTCTGCATCACGGTTTGGCCAAGGGTTGCCTGTTTCTGGCAGTGGGCCTGGTACTTCCCGCTCACCGTCTTCTGAGATGGGTGGTGTGGTTGCTGCTTGCCCTGCCGGGCCTGTCCTTGTTGGGAGTGCCGTTAACCAGCGGCCAATTCGCGAAGGGCGTGATGAAGGATGCCTTGCTGGGGCAGCCGGGCTTGCCGCTGTATGGGCTGCTGCCGCTGTTGTTGCAGGCGACTACGCTGGCGACGCTGGTGCTCCTTGTTCGCTACGGCTGGCTGTTGTGGCAGCAGCTGGAGCGAGGCAATATCCGTGCGACGCGCTGGCTGGGTTGGATGCTCGCGGTGCTCTGCAGTACCGTAGTGTTCTGGTATTTGCCCACTGTAACGGCGGTCATGTCGGCTTGATCATGGGCGAGCGGCGGAATATAAACTGCCGTGTGCCGCCTCTGCGATGAGTTACCCTTACTGCGTGCCTTTTGGCCCGCCGATCTCGTTGCATGTTCTCCGTGCTGCTGTCCTGGCTTTGCTGTTATGTCGATGGGCCAGGGTGGATGGCACCCGGACTGGTGTGTTTTCAAGTTGCCGGCTAGGTTGTAATTGTCGCCGTGGTCACCGCCGCGGGGGATCAACCTTACTATGCGCTCTATGGTCCCCCGATTGCGTCAAACGTTCTCCACGTTGCTGTGCTGGCTATGATTCTTGCCGGTGAGGCGGCGGTTGCGGCGCTTGCATCGGCCGGCGTGTACAGGATGCTGAGAAGCCGCTTGGCGGCGCCTGAGGTTTTTGCCGATGCCACACGTCCGGCGGTGGCCGCGTGTGCCGTGGGCATGCTGGTCTGGTTTGGACTGTTCGTCGTCATTGGCGAGGGCTATTTCATGCTCTGGCAAAGTCAGGCAGGTGCCGGGCCGATAGCCGGGGCGACGCGCTACGGTACGGTTTGTGGGTTTTTTATGCTGTTTTTATTGCTGGCGCCCGACACCGATCCGTAGCCAACCTCTCTGGATTACGCTGCCACCAGGCTTCACGGCTTGCAGTTCTTCTCCCCCGCCATAACGCACAACCCGTAGCCCAGGCTGCCGTTCTCGCGGCAGTTTTTGCTGCCTGCCAGCATGCAAAGGCCGTAACCCAGGCTGCCATTTTTCTTGCACAGGGTGCCGTCTGCCACTTCACACAGACCATAGCCTAGTGAGCCGTCGGGTTTGCAAAGAGGCTGCCCAGCCGCTTCACAGAGGCCGTAGCCAACCTTCAACCCGGGGTTGTCGAGCTGCACCAGTGCCGCAATGGTTTCCAGCGAAAGTTCACGGCTCTGCAGCTCATCGACCAGCGCCTCCAGGTTGTTCCCCAGTGAGGCAGTGCTGGCGCACAGCAAAAAAACGGTTATCAGGTACTTCATAGCTAGAGCTCCGTGCCGTTAGCCGCTGGGTTGTGAAAGCCCGGCTGCGCAGTTGATATTCAGTATTGATGCTCCCTGCTTCGTCAGCTGGCATCATCCTTGAGTGTCGCCTCGCGTGTGCTGACGATGGCCATGGTGATCAGCCCCGTGGGTACCGCAAACACGCCCAATCCGATCATGAGGGTAAAGAAGGTGAATATCTTCCCCCCCACAGTCACTGGGTACACATCGCCGTAACCCACGGTCGTGAGTGTCGCCAGTGCCCACCAGAATGAATGGAATACCGAGGCGAAGGTGTCGGGTTGCGCGTCCCGCTCGAAAAAGTAGATTCCGACGGCGGCGAGGTAGAACACGAATAGCGCGCCAATACCGAACACAGCGAGGTCCACGCGTACCAGGCGGAAGGCATCGCCAATGCGTTTGGCTGCGTCGACATAGCGAACGAGTTTGAACAAGCGGAAAAGCCGAAACAGCCAGAGAATGCGCAAACTGCGCAGGTCGAGCCCGAGCTGCAGGTAAAATGGCAGAATCACCAGCAAATCGATAAGGCCATGAAAGCTGAAGATGAAGGCCAGGCGTCTCTCGCTAAGCCACAGGCGCAGCAGGTATTCGATGGTGAAGACGATAATCACGAACACTTCGAACCGGTGCAGGTTGCTGCGTACGTCTGGCGGAAGGTCGGGCAGCGTTTCAACGGTAAATGCGACAATGGAAAGTACGATCAGCGCTTGAATGAAAGCCTGGCACGCGCGCCCGAACAGCGTTCTATTGCCGGCAAAAACCGTCTGTAGCCGCGTTCGCAGGCTGGGTGCCTCGGCAGTCAAACTCGCTCTCCCTGTGGTTCAGACTGGTACATCAACCGGGATAGTTGAAGCGCTGTACGGCGGATTTTTCGCCATTTTTGTAGGTCAGTTGCACGGTAACGTAACGCGTGCTGCGGGGCACCGTAATATGCACCGGTGTTTTGGCGTCAATAGGTGCCAGGCCGGGTTTGCGCCAGGGTGGAAAGCGAAAGTTCCGGTGCGGCTGGGCAGCGTTCAATCCGTACTGAATCTTCTCGATACTGCCCCGATAGCTCATCAGGTGGGTGAAATACAGTAGACGCTTGCCGTCGTAGTCCCTGAAGCTCACCCAGCTTGTGTTCGTTGCCTCAAGCACGCGCTGGTTCGCATCTTCGCTCTGTTTCTTTCCCTTGAACTCAACGCTGTAGGGCCCTTGCAAGTTGCCCCTGAGGTCGCGGTAGCGCACATCAATGGTGGTGTCGGGCTGGCCGGCGGGCAAGTTGAAGAACAGGTTGGGCGCGGGTTTGCCCGTTTGCGGATTGATCACGCCACTGTCCCCAGTACTGCGAGGCTCAGTACTGCCCTGCACATTCCAGAGCACCTCAAGAGCAGGCTCGGCGATAGTCACCTGGGCGGTGTAGCCGGCGTTGTTGGCGGCGAAGGAGAGGGATAAGGGGTTCTCCAGGGTGCCATCACCCAACGCGTTCAGCGCTTGCAGGCGGGCACTGGCGTCATTGCGCCATTGCTCAACCAGCGACTGATCGATCATGTACTTGAGCAGACCGCCGGCTTCATCGACTGCCTGGAATTGCTGCAGGTAACGTCGTTCTGCACGTTTATCAGCGAGTGTCTGAAAGCCCAGGCGGCGCGCGGACACGTCCTCACTGAGATGATAATAAACAGGTGCGAAATCCGGGTGCTGCTCGGCATGGTTTTCGAGCGCAAGCACGCGCTGTGGCGCTTCGAGTAGCAGCAGGCGGACGTAGGCGGGCATGCCGTCCTCCTTGCCTGTCATCAGGGTGGTGTAGGTCTCGCGGGCGCCTGCTGTGCCTTCTTGCACTTTTAGAAACGCGAGAAATCGGAGGTGTGGGTCCAGAAGTGGTAAATCACTGCGGAAATAAATGATATAGGAACGTTGTGCGGCAGCGTAGTCGCCGCCGAGTTCCTGTAGACGCGCGTTGTGATAGTAGTCCTCCGGCGAACGGGGGTTGTCGATCACGCCGCCGCTGGCGAAGTTCTCCCGCATTTCTTCCAGGGTACGGAGCACCTGCGCGGAACTGCCTTCAAGGCGCGCAGCGCTTTCGCGCAGGCTCAGCGTGTCCTCGGCAATTCCGTCAAGCTTCGCATCAATGATGCCGAGGCGTGACTGTAGTTCAGCGATGCCGGGGACGGCTACCGCGATAAACCCGGTTTCTTCCGCGCCCTCACCAGACTGGAAGAGCACAATCAGTCCAAACACACCGGCGGCTAGACCGGTAAAAGCAACTCCGCCCAGAAGATCCTCGTTCCCGCGGCGATAAAGAATAAACAACAGCACGAATGCCAGCGCGGACATCCCGAACAAGTAGGATGCGAACGGTGCAATGGGTTGCAGGACATCGGCGACGAGCCCACCAATTGTGCAGGCCGAGCCAGTGATGGTGAGGGTGGTACTGCGCAGGCTCTGGAAAACAGTGCGATCAGTGAAGGACTGTAGAACAGACATAGGCGTTGGCCATTGTTTTTCTCAATACTACACGGTGCGCCCCCGTTCGGCTATTTGGCCCAATGGTGTATGCACAAGCCCAACCAATTGCGTGGCGGGTGAATATTTTCTCTGCGCTGGCTAGGCGGACGGTGTGGTTTCTGCTAAAGCTACGCATCGCCAATCGGCGACTCACATAGACGCAGGAGATGGACCTTGGACGCGCTACAGATCACACGACGCAAACTTATTGCCACGGCACTCGCCGGAGCTGCTTTGAGCACCGGTTTGTTCATCAGCTCGCCGGCGGCAGTGGCCGGCGTAAAATTGAAGACCTCCAACAAACGTGGCCTGGCCAATATCAAGCAGGTGAGGTTGGGGAGCGTGGCGCTGGCATGCCTGACAGAGCGCAGGCGCCAGATATCGGTTGGGGGTGGGTTCCGCAGCATGGGCGGCGCCTCTCAGGCCACCGTGCAAACAAACCTCAGCGGATTGACCGACGCGGACTTCCAGGCGGCGGCAGACGCGGCCTATACAGCGGTCATCGCCGCGCTGTGCGCGAATGGAGTGGAGGTGCTGGACAACAGTGCCCTGTTGGCATCACTGCAGGAGAGTGAGCCTGTACAGGCCAATGGGGCCGAGTACGCCTTCCCTGAAGGCAACAAGCAGAGCAGCAAGGCAGTGATGTACGGCGCGAGCGCGTTTGGCGGTTATGTGCCACTCCCGGAATGGACACCGACTGCGCCGGGCCTGGCGGGTATGGGGTCCATGGGGCTGGTGATGTCGGCGAATCGTGTGGCCACGCTTTTCTCCCAGCGAGCAGCTGAAGACGGGGTGCCGATACTTGGAATTCTGATTGGTGTTAGCCCTGTGCGGATAGAAGCGGATTTTGGCTCCGACTGGCGTGTCCCCGATGCGTTTGGCAACGGCGGTCTGACGCGCACAGGCGCGCTGAGCACGGAGACCGGTCTCTCATCGCACCCCCTGCTTACCCGTCTGGAGGTGTTTCCCACCAGCGGCAAGCCGGCGCAGGTCAGAACGGAGGAGGAAATCGGTATTCAAGGTGGCGTAGGCAGCCTGACCGATACTACAGACGGTGTCACACAGGCTGCGCAGGGCATAGGGAATGTATTGTCTGTGTTGGGCGGCTCCGGCCGGCAGTCGAAGACGACCCGTTATACTCTGGAAGCCGATGTTCCTTCCTATGCCGCAGGCGTTGCCGCTCTGTCGGGCGATGTGACGACGGCGCTGCTGGGCGGCTTTTCCTAAAGGCTTTAACGGGAGGGTAGGGCGGGGTACTGGCGCAGCGTGAGGCTATCCCCGCGCTGCGTGAATTCCAGGTGTTTGAGGAAACTCATACCGAGCAGAACCTCGTCTGTTTGCAACCCCGGTACAATGCCGGCGCGAACATCGGGGAGCCGTATGTCCGCGACGGCCACCTCGTCCAGCACGGTGGCGTAGCTTATCGCCATACCGTTGGCGGTTTGCGTGCGGTAGGCTCGCCCGCGCTGTAGCCCCAGACGGCCTGCCAGCGTCTCCGGAATCGCCACCCCGGTGGCTCCGGTGTCCAGCAGGAAGGTGACCGGCTGTCCGTTGATCTCGCCGCTGGTGACATAGTGCCCAAAGCGGTTGCGTTGCAGTGTCACTTCGCGGATGCCGTCCTCAGCGTACAGAGTCTCGGGGCGCGGGTTCGGGTTGAGTTGCCGTTCCAGCACGTCGCTGAAATACAGAACGCCCAGCCCCAGCAGAACTATCCATGCCATGGCTTGCATGCCGAGGCCCATGCGTTTCTGTTCCTGAATTTCCTTGTCGTCGCTCATTGGGTTGATGAGGTGCTCAATGTTGAGTGGGGTATACAGACCTATAATAATGCATTTCTTGGTGGCTCATTGAGCGATGCCGGCGGGGTTGACTTCCCCGGCTCTGTGTCGCGCATAATCCCAACGTCTTTACCGCCATGAGAGAACCTGTATGCCCGTACAAATTACCCTCTTGCTGACCAGTCTCGCACTGCTCGCCGGCTGTGGCGGTGATGAACTCGTAGAGGTCTCCACACCGGCCTCTGAATCAGCCGCTCAGGTTTCGGCGCCAGCAACGACTCCGGCCCACGCGGATGCACCTGTGATAAGCACCACCGAGGTGCTCGTTGCCTCTTCGGTGCAGGACATGATCGCGCTGCTTGAGGGTGAGGATTGGTGGGGCGAACCCAAAACCGACGAGCCGCTGGCAGTGCCGCACCTGCTGATCACTGCGATCAAGCCGAACTGGCAAGAGGCGTCGAAGAATATTCCTGTGCAACAGAAAAAGGCGTTGTTCTATCGCCTGATGCTGCCGCTGGTAACGCATGCCAACCATATGGTCATGGAGTTTCGTGCCGGGCTGGAGCAGGCGCAACAGGAATTGGCCAGCGATGGCCGAGTGTCGGAGCAGAGCCTCGTCCTGCTGCGGCGGCTGGCGTTGTTGCTGCCTGGCGAGACTGAGGAGCATGTAGCTGCCCTGCAGCAGAATACCCCGGAGCTAAAAGGCATGATCGACGACCTGCTGTACCGTGTCGATACCGTACCTGCGGGCCTTGCGCTGGGGCAGGCGGCATACGAAAGCGGCTATGGCACCTCCCGCTTTGCGGTACAGGGGAATTCACTCTTCGGCCAGTGGACTTACCAAGGGGATGGGATCAAGGCTAAGGAGCACCGCAGCTACAAGGGTGATTATTCTATCAAGGCTTTCGACTGGCCGTTCGACAGCGTGCGCGGTTACTTCATCAACCTGATGTCCCACCCCGCCTATGAAGACTTCAGGGACCTGCGGGCCGAGATGCGCGGACGCGGCGAACCGCTGTCTTCGCTGGCGCTGGCAGACGGTCTGCTGCGCTATTCCGAGCGCGGCCAGGAGTACGTGGACTCCCTTAAAGGCATGATCCGCCACAACAAGCTCGACCGTGCGGATGGCGCGGTGCTGCGCGACGAGCCGGTTCGATTCCTGCTGGGCGCCGAGAGCCCTGTGGCGGCGGAAAAACTGCGGGCTGACATCGAGGCGATGCGTGCTAACGGTAAACTGCAGGAACTGGTAGATGGCATGCGGTTGGACTGAGTTACGCACACTCTCTCGAACCTGTCAGTCCACGGTGGTGGACTGACAGGTTATCAGTGATCTCAACCGCGATGTGCTGGAGCTTATGCGTCAGGGAACCAGCCATTGGAATTCATCAGGGGTCAACAATGCCCGCCGATGCCCTTCCGCGGCCAGTTCCAGCCAATCGATACTGAGAACGTTGGCGATAATAATAGCGAAGGCAGGCGACTCAGCAGGCTCTCCAGCATGGACGGGCATTGGTGACCCCGGGGTTTGCGGCGCAAGATAATCGGCTGCTGCAGCGGTTTTAACAACGGTTTCCCAGGCCTGTTCTACCCTCTCGCCCCGGGTTTCGATTCGGGTGCTCAGCGACACACGTAGTTGCCAGCTCAGCGCTTTGCTCCAAAAGACCAGCACCGACGACGGGTTGGCGGCCAGAGCCAAGGCCTTGGGGCTGCGATGATCGGTGTAGATCATCAGGCGCTGGTACGTCTCCTGCGCGTCGCGTAACACCACCGTGCGAGCCTGGGGTAAGCCATGCTCATCGACGTTCGCCAGAACGGGCAAGCGCCAAGCATGATGTCGGTCAATAGTCGCGCACTGCAGTTGCTCCCAGATAGCGCGCCGTATCTTCGCTTGAGAATCCACTCGTAAATCTCCAATAAAGGGTGGTGCTAACGCGGGGGAAAGGCCATGAAGATCATGGCCTGCCTAACCTGATAACTGCGTATTCTTGCTCTATTGGTTAGCCGGTGTCGCTGTCTTCATTGCCATGACTCGCATACCGACCCACACCAGGCCGATGAAGTATAGTAAGGCCATACCAAAATCAGAGCGAGGACGACCAACCCGTCGGCATCACCTAGCCAGCGGGGCAGCGCGAACACCAAGCACGCCATCAGTAATCCCACAATGGCGCCCACCACACAAGCGAACAGCTTGTCCCAGGCGAAATGCTCGATTCCCGCCCAGTAGAGCAGGAACAAGAATCCGGCCCAGAACTCGTGTACACCGAGCGCCGTATTGAGAGCGATGAACCCCGCGACCACAATGATGACGCCCAGCAGCACCAGCAGTCCCTTGGCGGGGGTCATGAGATCGTTGGTCTCGGTCTGGTCGGTTGTGTTGTTGTTATTCATGATAATTCCCTTTGGAATGGCTTGTACGCTGAGCGAGTGGGGCTGCGGAATGGTTGCAGTAAATCATCGATGCTCTTTTGATCCCGGCCATCGCCGTAATTGAAGCACACGCTCTTGGCAAAAACCTCACCAACACGATGCCACTCGCTACGTTTCACCACCCGCGGAAATTCACTCAGGGTATTGAGTATTTCGCGTCAATCTTGGGCGTGGTTTTTTATTCGAATTATGGTTTTTTTAACGGTGGTGTCTTGTACTAGCGAAAGCTAGCGGCATGCGGGCGCCTTAAAGGGCGCATTTGGCAAGGGCTATAGAGTCTTGGGCGACCTGTTGTATTCTCCGGCTGGCTGCCGGATTAATGCCTGAATCTTGTCGCCTCATATTCAAGCACAGGGGGATCAGATAGATGCTATTGGACCACCAGTCACTCAAGAAACGACAACGCGAGGAGCGAGAAAATCACCCCACCAATCTGGCATTGCGTGTACATCGTGCGCTCAGTTGGCTGGACAGGGCCGAGCGTTGCGAAGATCAGGACGGGCGCTTCATATTCCTCTGGATTGCTTTTAATGCCGCCTATGCCAACGAGATCGGTGACCGAGAACGCGCCCCGGAACTGCAGGTTTTTGAGGGTTTTTTACAGAAACTGGTGGACCTGAATCGCGACCAGCTGCGCGATTGCAACGCCTTTTTAGGCAAGCTGGTGCCCTTCGTGATTCTACTGATGCTGGATAACCCCAACGTGCTTTGGGGCGATGCCTGTTATCCGGTGGTGGCAAGCTGAAAATCTTACTGCCCCAATATTTTCAGTCCCTGGCCATACGGATTGTTTGGGCTGTCTGTCCGGTACGGGCTGCCAGCACCGTAAGGATTGTTGATGGAATCGGCGGAGTAAGGGCTGCCATAGCGTCCGTAGGGATTTGAGGTGGATTCGGGGTCGTATGGGTTGCTGCTCAGCTTTCCACGGTAGTGGCCCTGGCTGTCGTAAAGCTTCGGGGCATCGGTCGCGTAGGGATTGGTAGCCGATTTATTGCTGTGGCTAATACCGTAGGCGCCATAGGGGTTGTTGATGCTGTCCGCGTGGTAGCGGCTGCCTGCTCCGTAGGGATTGCTGTTGGAACTGCTATTGTAGGGATTGGCGCTGAGGTTACCCTGAGCAAGCGCGGAGCAGCCGTACAAGGCCGCTAGCAGGATGCTGAGCTTGAAACGAATCATCCGATGTCTCCTTGGCTGTAATTTCGCTCTAGCGTGTTGAGCGCTGTGCAGACATGTGTCGCCGGTTCTCCCTGGTTGGGCAGTTTGACGTTTTCTGTCAGCGTCGGTTTGCCATTAACGCCACTCAGTGTCGACTATAGACGATCAACCCGACGATCGTAGTAGTGGACGGACGTACAGGTACAGTTTTCAGGCAGGTTCTGCTGGGGCTGTGGACAAGAGCCAAAACTCCTTGCTCGATGGTGTACTGTCCCGCGACGAGGCTTGTTCAAGCAGGCTGAACCAAAAATGCTCCCCGTCTTTTCTTGTTGCAGACGGCCGGTTACGTTGGTAGATTGACCCCAGCATCAAGAGGAGCAATAGCTCCACCAACCGCCCACTCCGGGAACGGTGGTAAAACGATGCGCCATGCGCACAACCGTGCGTGGAACACATAGGAGAACGTCATGCCCAGTCTACCTTCGCCTGTCTTTCGCTTTCCCCCTTATTACGGGGCCGGAGTGTGTGGCCTAGCCTGTTACCGTATTTCAATCATAACGCTGGTTCCCCGGCAGCAGTTGCTTAGCGTATTACGCGTGTTCAGCGCCCTGACTCCGATTCATCGGCCGTCGCTGATTGGATGGCTCTGATATGAAACGCAGAGAATTCATGAAGTTATCGACGGGAGCCTTAACGGGTCTCGCTGTTGTTCAGGGCGCTAACGCATCATTGCAGGAGAACACCCAACAAACGCCGAGGAGGAAAGGCACATCGCTTCTTCGCGTCTTGGCTGTGATCCACCCATTGGATTTGGAATATCGGTTTAATCTTGCGGGTCACTTTATATGGGTTGACTTGGATCTTTCCACGGGGGAGTACGAGGTCTGCGGGGAATTTGATCAAATACACAGTCACCCGATGGCTAATTGGATCTCAGGAGCTCATCACCGTATACCAAACATCTATAGAACACCGGGTTTTCCACAAGAGAAACCTGTTCTGCCAGACTATTGGTTATGGCCTGAACTAGTGGAGACCTATCCTGTGGATGGTTTTTGGACAGCGGACATACCTCGATTTGTGAAGGCCACCTTAACCAGAGATATTGCTAGATGGCTCGCAACCGATGAGATTCAGATTAGAGATCGCCGAGACGATTTTGACCTTCTTTGGGCTGACTGGGATCTCGCCACGGGTGAGTGGAATGAATGTGCAGTTGACGACCCGATCTATGACAGTGTTTTATGCCATGGCGTCACTCCGGAATACGAAAAATGGGAAATAGTTGAAATGATGTCGAAGGAGGAAATAGAGGCCTTTTTCAAAAAATCACGTGGCTGAGTTGCGTAGGCCAGCCCGACATGGGCTGCCCGTTCGCACCCGTTTGAAAACAGTACATGCAGTTTCTGACTATACTGCGCCCACAGCATCAAGAAGGGCTTTATGCCCTGCCAACCTGCCCACCTGGGCAAGGTGGTTTCCGTAAGGAGATGTGGCCATTAGGCAACCAAACAGGTTCCGTATGTCCCCTTGATGCTCCCGATGAACTTTTAGCGGAGCACTGACCGTGAACACAATCGATATGTCTTTCCGGCCCGGCAGCTATTGGCCAGAATCCCTGGCGCCCGAGCAGTTATTGTCACTGGTACGGGCCATTTCCACATCCCTTTTGGCATTTTAGGGACACCGCCTCAGGGTGTTCTGTGCCGGTGTTCCTAAATGCGCAGGATTTTGCAGCACGCTGATGGACCGCGATGGATAATAAAAAAGCCGCAAACCCTTGTGGGGCGCGGCTTTCGTGGACTTCTTTGGACTTGCTTGGATGCTGCGGGAAATGTGATTGGTGGAGGCGGCGGGAGTTGAATGTTAAGCATAACTCTATGTTTTAATTGGAGCTATTTCATGGGCTTCTGCGAGGTATACCGCCAAATATACCGTCAATTGTCTTTCTTGCTCGGGTTCAATTGAGCTTTGAGCTGGTCTCGCCACAGCTGAACGAAGCGTACCAGCATCAGCAGTGCGTAGCCAGACTGGCGGCAGGTTCTCCCATCACTTGAACAGGCAATCATCCCAGAAAACGCTCAGCACTTTGAGTATGGTAGCTGGCGCCCCAACTCAAGAAGGCGACGCCAAACCATGTTCATGAAAATCATCACCCACCCCGCCGTTCGGTTCTCCATCAAGTGCTACGAGACCGCCATGATTGCAGGCGGGGTTTACATACTATTTAGCTTGCTGAAGCACCTGGTTTCCATCTCCATCTAGCCTGGCTGTCATCCGGACAACTCGCCTCCACAGTTCCTCACTTCTCCGCAGTGGCGTCCGTCCAGGTTGAGCGGAGCGGTACGTGGGCGGACGCCAAGCGCGTGACGCAATACAGATTTCTTCCCTCCTTGTAGCGTAGGGGCATCCCTGCCCGGGCTCCCGCTCCGCTGCGCCCGGGCAAGGCTGCCTACCCTTCAGGTTCTGGCTTCAGCACCACGTGCGCGACAGTCCAACCCTCCTTGGGTATGATCCTTGGTTGACCCTCCAAGCCAGACAAGGACAGCCGACTTGAACACCGAGAACCATTCTCAGACCGCAGCCTTCATCTGGTCCGTGGCAGACCTCCTGCGGGGTGATTTCAAGCAGTCGCAGTATGGGCGGGTCATTCTGCCTTTTACCCTCCTGCGGCGCCTGGAGTGCGTCCTGGAGCCGACCAGGCACAAGGTCCTAGCGCAAGCCAAGACCAGTGCCGACAAGACTGAGGCCGTGAGAGAGCGCCTTCTGCTGCGTGCTGCAGGCAAGGACTTCTTCAATGCGTCACCGCTTACCCTGTCCACTCTGTCCGATACCCAGACAGCTGATGACCTGATGAGCTATGTCCAGTCCTTCAGCCAGGCGGCCCGGGAGATCTTCGAGCACTTCCACTTTGAGGACTTCGTCCAGCAGTTATCCGGAGCTAACCTCCTGTACCAGGTGGTGCAACGCTTCGCCAGTATCGACCTGAACCCGGCCCGCATCACCAACTTCGGCATGGGCATCATCTTCGAGGAGCTGATCCGGAAGTTTGCCGAGAGCTCCAACGAGACTGCAGGGGAGCACTTCACTCCCAGGGACATTGTGCACTTAACGACTTCCTTGGTTTTGACCGGGCAGGAACACAAGCTCAAGCCCTCCAGCATTGTCACCATCTATGACCCAACAGCAGGTACCGGGGGCTTCTTGTCGGAGGGTGACGAGTACATCCAGAAGGTGAGTAGCGGGGTTACTGTGTCTCTGCACGGCCAGGAGCTCAACCCGGAGTCCTACGCCATCTGCAAGGCGGACATGTTGATCAAGGGACAGGGCGTGGACAACATCAAGCTGGGTAACACCCTCTCTGATGACCAGCTGCCAACCCTGCGGGCCGACTTCATGCTGGCCAACCCCCCGTTTGGGGTGGAGTGGAAGAAAGTCCAGAAGGACGTGGTAAAGGAACACGAGCAGCGCGGCTTCGATGGCCGTTTTGGTCCTGGTTTGCCCCGGGTCTCTGATGGCTCCCTGTTGTTCCTGTTGCACCTGGTCAGCAAGATGCAGGATCCCAAGCAGGGAGGTTCCCGGATAGGCATCATCTTGAATGGTTCCCCTCTGTTTACCGGCGGTGCCGGTAGTGGGGAATCGGAGATCCGCCGCTACCTGCTGCAGAGAGACTTTGTTGAGGCCATTGTGGCCCTGCCCACGGACATGTTCTACAACACCGGTATTGCCACCTACATCTGGATACTGTCCAACAACAAGCCAGTAGAGAGAAGGGGCAAGGTACAGCTAATCAACGCCACCAGCCGCTACAGTAAGATGAGGAAGTCCCTGGGGTCGAAGCGCCAGTATGTGGATGAGGCCAACAGTGATGCCATCGTCCGTGCCTATGGGGCCTTCGAGGAAACCGAGGAGAGCAAGATCTTCCCGGTGGATGCCTTCGGGTACCGGCGCATCACCGTGGAGCGCCCCCTGCGTCTTAACTTCCAGGCCAGCCCTGAACGGCTTGCCAGGCTGGCAGAGGAGAAGCCACTACAGAAGCTGGAGGGTGGCCAGCTACAGGCCCTGGAGGCTGCCTGTGGCAGTCTTGATGCAGAGGTGGTGTACACAGACCGTGCTGTATTCAGCAAGGCCCTGAAGGCCGCTCTCAAGCCTTTGAGGTTCAAGCTGCGCGCACCACAGCTGAAGTCGGTCATGAATGCCCTGGCGGAGCGTGATCCTGAGGCCGCCATCTGTACCGAAAAGGACGGCAACCCTGAGCCAGACACCAGCCTGCGTGACAACGAGAACGTGCCCCTGGGTGAATCCATCTACGAGTACTTCGACCGTGAGGTAAAGCCCCACGTCCCGGATGCCTGGATCGATGAGAGCAAGACGGATCCCCTGGATAGTGAGGTTGGTATTGTTGGTTTCGAGATTCCCTTCAACCGGCACTTCTACACGTTCGTGCCGCCCCGGCCACTGGAGGAGATCGATGCTGACCTCAAGGCCTGCACGGACCGGATCAAGGCTATGATCGAGGAGCTGTCGGCGTGAGTTTCCCAGTCTATGATCATTACGCCCCGGTCGATGTGGCAGGTCTAGGCCGAATACCACGCCATTGGTCCATCGTTAGAATGGCGTATTTGGAAAGTAGTGGGGAAGATTTTGTTTCGGGCCCGTTCGGATCATCTTTAGGCTCTGATGATTACGTTGATGCCGGTGTTCCAGTCATTCGAGGAGTAAATACGGCGCTACATGCAAACAGCAAGTTTTACGACAAGGATTATGTTTACGTCAACGACGAAAAATTTGAGAGCCTAAAACGCTGTAAAGCTATTCCGGGTGACGTTATTTTCACTGCTCGGGGCACGGTAGGTAAGGTTGGCATAGTCCCCGAAGCTGTACCAAAAGCACTCATTTCTCCAAATCAACTCAGGTTTAGACCAAGTACTGGCGCTGTTGTCGCCGACTTCCTTTTTTATGTTTTTGCCTCCGAGCCAATGTTCGCTCACGTTATCTTGTCATCTGACAGTGTCGCACAGCCAAATATGAACCTAGGCAGTTTGAAGTCGCTTCGTATCTGGCTCCCTCCAGCAACTGAGCAAAACCAAATAGCCCGCTTCCTCGACCACGAAACCGCAAAGATCGATGCCCTGATCCAGCAGCAGCAGCGTCTGATAGAACTGCTGAAGGAGAAGCGCCAGGCGGTGATTTCCCATGCCGTGACCAAGGGACTGGATCCCTCGGTGCCGATGAAGGACTCGGGGGTGGAGTGGTTGGGGGAGGTGCCGGAGCATTGGGAGGTAGTTCGTTTTAAGCACATTGCGCGAAGCATCAAGGCCGGACCATTTGGCTCAGCGCTGACCAAGGATATGTACACCTCGTCCGGGTATCGTGTGTATGGGCAGGAACAGGTGATACCCGGGGATTTCAAGGTGGGTGACTACTTCATAAGTGACGAGTACTACCGCGAGCTTCAGCAGTACTCGGTCGAGCCCCAAGATATTCTGATCAGCTGTGTGGGCACCTTTGGGAAAATTGCAATTGTCCCCGCAGATGTAGAACCTGGGATTATTAATCCACGCCTTATTCGGGTCCGAGTCCTAGACCATACAATCCCTCAGTTTATCGAAGTTACACTCAAGAGCTATATCGTCTTTGAACAATTTTCGTTGTTTAGTCGTGGTGGAACGATGGACATCATAAACATTGCGACCCTGAGCGACATTTGGCTTCCAATACCTCCACCCTCTGAGCAAGACTCAGTCGTCAGGTGGGTGGAAAGCCAGTCTGAAAGTTTCGATCAACTGATAACTGAGGCTGGCCTCAACATCAAATTGCTTGTTGAACGCCGATCCGCCCTCATCTCCGCCGCCGTCACCGGCAAGATCGATGTCCGTAACTGGAAGCCACCGGCTGACGAGAGCGCCTTTGATGAAGAAGTTCGCCAGGCTGGCCTGGAGATGGCGTCATGAGCCAGGGCCGCAGCATCCGCCTGTTCCTGGTCGATGGCACCCCCAACGGCCTCCTCACCGCCGAGATCATGAACTGGACAGGCCATGTCCTCACTGGCCCCCGCAGCAAGCTCAGCGAGCTTGTACAGCGTCCTGAAGTGGGGCGCACCGGGATCTACTTCCTGGTAGGCCCTGACCCGGAGAACAGCTTCAGACCCTTGGTTTACATTGGGGAGTCTGATGATGTCGGCAAGCGGCTGAAGCAGCACAACAAGCCAGAAGATCAAGGGGGCAAGGACTTCTGGGAGAAGGTCTGCCTGATTACCAGTAAGGACCAGAACCTCACCAAGGCTCATGCAAAGCACCTGGAGAGTGTGCTCATCTCCAAGGCTGGACAGGTCGGTCGCTGCAGGCTGGTCAATGGTACCGCGCATGACTATAGCAGCCTGCCGGAGTCGGACCTTGCCGACATGGCTTTCTTTGCTGAGCAGATCCGGACCGTGTTGCCTGTCCTGGGCTTCGATTTCCTGCGGGATACCAGCAAGCCAGTCACAACTGCCGTAGCTGGCACTGCTTTGGAGTCACCTGTATTCGTGCTGGAGATACCCAAACACAAGATCACAGCCAGGGCCCAGGAGATAGATGGCGAGTTCTTCGTCCTGGCCGGGAGCATCGCCAGAGCCAGCTGGTCCCCGAACAGTCACACCTACAGAGACCTCTATGAGCAGTTGATCCAAGACGGTGTACTTGCCCCGCATTCATCTGGCTCCCTGGAGTTTACCGCTGACCAGATGTTCTCCAGCCCAAGTGCAGCAGCGGCTGTGGTCTCGGGGAGAGCCGCCAATGGTCGGACACAATGGAAGGTAGAAGGTAGTGGGCAGACCTATGGAGAGTGGCAGGATCAGCAGGTAAGCTCTCTCGGAGCCTCTTAGAAAAATAAGTAGGAGAAGTACTGATGCAAGTGATGTATTGGCAGATCCTTGTGATTGGATCAATGGCAGGCGCTTACCTTTTAGTTTCTCGACAGGCGGCGCTATGGGTAGGCGCTGGCTGGACAGTCTGGACCCTTGCAATGCTTAACTATGAACCCCTGATCATGGTGCAGTTAGCTTCCACCTGGGGCACGTTTTTCGTAGTCGGTAGACTGAAAACGTCCTCCACTGACCTGGCCCAGGCCAGAGAAAAACTCGCAGGCTTTGAAGCTGCGACGGCGGGTTTCTCGGGGCAAGTGCGTGATCTTGCGAGATCGGCTGAGAGCCACGGGAAAGTGACGCCTCTGCAGGATTCCGAGCACTACGAGTACCTTTTGAGAGCCATCAAAGAGTCGAAGAAGTCATTGCTCATTTTGTCTGGATGGTTGTCGTCAAGCGTAGTCGATGAGACCTTCTGTGTTGCTATCAGAGATGCCCTGTCCCGAGGAGTGAATGTCTACCTTGGATTTGGCTACGAAAACTCAGGCGGCCAACATGAAGCCTCTCCTAAAAGTCATCAGGCCATGAACTCACTACGCGCTGTCGCTGACGCTGCTAGAGGGATGGAAGGAGTTTTGAAGGTTGGAGAGTTTAACAACCACCAAAAAATTCTGATCCGAGATTGCGAGGAAGTTGTCTGTGGGAGCCACAACTGGCTTTCCAACCGTGCATTCATGAACCGGGAGAAGAGCTTTGTCGTGGATGATCCGAACGTCGCACGGCAGGCATTCGCTGAATGTAGGCCGCTCATCGAAGGCAACCTGAAAATATAAGGGGCCAGCAGTGGCAGACAGCCGGGAGCTACAATTCCAGCAGGACATCATCAACCAGATGGTGGCTTCAGCAGGCTGGGTGACGGGACCTGCCTCAGGCTACGACCGTGCCACTGCTCTGTACACCGAGGACCTGCTGGCCTTTGTCCAGGAAGCCTACCCGGACCGCTGGGAGAAGTACTGCAAGAACAATCCCCAGGATCCTGCCGGTGCCTTGGTGAAGGCCGTGGTGAGAGAGCTGGATCGGCACGGGACTCTCGAAGTGCTTCGTCATGGTTTCAAGGTTCCAGGGGTCAAGATCGACCTCTGCAGCTTCCGCCCCGACCACGGCATGAATCCAGAAGCCCAGGCCCGGTATGCCGCCAATCGCCTGCGGGTGGTGCAGGAAGTCTCCTACTCACCTCATGCTCGGGAGGGGGAGTACAACCCGCGCCTGGACCTGGTGCTGTTCGTGAACGGGATCCCCACGGCCACCCTGGAACTCAAAAGCCAGTTCAAGCAGTCAGTGGAGAATGCCAAGCGCCAGTACCAGAATGACCGGCCAGTGAAGGACCCGGTGACCCGGAAGCCAGAACCACTACTGACCTTCAAGCGCGGAGCCCTGGTCCACTTCGCCGTGAGTCAGGCCGAGGTGGCCATGACTACCAAGCTGGATGGCAAGGCGACGTACTTCCTGCCCTTCAACCGGGGGACTGAGGAAGGTGGAGCAGGCAACCCTGCACCACCGGATGGTGACACCTACGCCACGGCTTACCTCTGGCAGGAGGTTTTCCAGAAGGATGCCTGGCTGGCTATCCTGGGCCGCTTCCTGCACCTGGACCGGCAGGAGGTCCAACACTTCGACGGCACCAAGGACATCAAGGAGGCCCTGATCTTTCCTCGCTACCACCAGTGGCAGGTAGTGAACCGGCTGATTGAGGCAACTCGGGAGGAGGGTGCCGGGCACAAGTACCTGGTGCAACACAGTGCTGGTTCCGGCAAGTCCAACTCAATTGCTTGGCTGGCTCATCAGTTGGCTTCCTTGTATGACGCCAATGGTGCCAGCAAGCTGTTCAACTCTGTCATCGTTGTCACCGACCGCACGGTGCTGGACACGCAGCTGCAGAACACCATCTATCAGTTCGAACATGCCCAGGGTGTAGTCAGGCCCATTACCCGGGACATCGGCAACCAGAGCAAGTCGGAGCAACTCGCCGAGGCTCTGGCCAAACAGACCCGCATCATCATCGTCACCATCCAGACCTTCCCGGCCCTGTTCGATGCTCTGGACAAGTATCCGGAGCTGGCCAGTGGCCGCTACGCCGTGATTGCCGATGAGGCGCACTCCTCACAGACTGGTTCCTCTGCCACCAAGCTAAAGGCAATCCTGGGTGCTGACAGGCCCGAGGGAGACGAGATCAGCGCTGAGGACCTACTGGATGCCGCGGTGCAGGCCCGTAAGCCAAGTGAAAGCATCAGCTACTATGCGTTTACCGCTACCCCCAAGGCCAAGACCCTGGAGCTGTTTGGTCGTCCACCGGACCCGAACTTGCCTGCGGGCAAGGAGAACTTGCCGGAGCCTTTCCATCTCTACTCCATGCGTCAAGCCATAGAAGAAAGGTTCATCCTCGATGTCCTGAAGCGGTACATCACCTACAACACGGCCTGGAAGTTGTCGCACCCCCACGGTGACGACACGGAGGTAGAGTCCCGCAAGGCGTCGACGGCACTGGCTCGCTGGGTACGTCTGCACCCCTACAACATCAGTCAGCGGGTGGAGATCATCGTGGAGCATTTCCGGGAGCATGTCCGGCACCTGCTAGATGGCCAGGCCAAAGCCATGGTGGTCACCGGCAGCCGCCAGGAAGCTGTGCGCTATGCCCTGGCCATGCGCCAGTATGTCGAAGCCAAAGGCTACAGGGACGTGCATCCCCTGGTGGCATTCTCTGGGACTGTGCCGGCTGATGAGGTGACCCCGGAGGAAGTGTCGGAAACCAGTAGCCTTCTCAATCCTGGCTTGAAAGGTAGAGACCTGGCGGACGCCTTCGACACGGCTGACTACAACGTGATGATTGCCGCCAACAAGTACCAGACCGGCTTTGATCAGCCCAAGCTGTGCGCCATGTACGTGGACAAGAAGCTGCAGGGCGTGGACTGTGTGCAGACATTGTCCCGGCTCAACAGGATCTTCCCGGGCAAGGAGACCTTCATCCTCGACTTCTTCAATGATCCCCAGGACATTCTCGAAGCCTTCGTTCCCTACTATGGCAAGGCGGAGCTTGAGGACGTGTCGGATACCCAGGTGGTCTATGATTTGCAACGCAGCCTGGACCAGGAGGGGATCTACCACGGGGAGGAGGTTACTGGTTTCGCGTCAGCGTTCTTTGATCCCAGAGCACCGGCATCCAGGCTCAGTTTTCACTGCCAACCCGCTGTCGAGCGCTACAGTGTCCGGTACCGGGCGGCACTCGATGACATGCAGCACTGGACCCAGGCTCGCAATGCCGCAGAGGCAAGCGGAGACCGGGAGGGGCTCAAGCAGGCAGAACGTGCCTTGGAAGAGGCAGGCCAAACCAAGGACACCCTGGACCTGTTCCGGAAGAACCTGCAGAGCTATGTCCGGGCCTATGAGTTCCTGTCGCAGATCGTCCACTATGACGACAGGGAGCTGGAGCAGCTTTGTGTCTACGCCAAACACCTGCACCCACTGCTGCGGGTAGACAGGGTTGAAGGCGAGCCGGTGGATGTGGCTGAGCTGGCACTGACCCACTACCGCCTCACCAAGCGCGCGGAGCAGCAGTTAAGGCTTGCTGATGAAGAGACAGAGCACGGCCTCAAGTCGATTCAGGATGTGGGCACTGGCAAACCACACGACCCCGAGAAGGCCCGACTGTCAGAGATCATCGGCAGGCTCAATGACCTCTTCGGTGCCGAGGTGGGTGATGACGACAAGCTGCACTTTGCAAACGGCATCGCCGACAGGATCGAGCGTGATGAAGAAGTCATGGCTCAGATCCGGCACCACTCAACGGAGAAGATCATGCACGGTCTGTTCCCGAAGCGGGTGACCGATGCGGTGCTGGATGCTCTGGGGGACAATGGCAAGCTATCTGAGCCTATCCTGGACAGTGAGGAGAAGAGTAGGCAGTTTGCTTTGTTGATTCTGGAGATGCTGGCGGGGCGTGGTCGATTGTTGGAGCCCGGCGCAGCTGATCAACCGGCTAGTCGATGAAGAAAGTCTACAGGAGCTACGGCAGGGTCTGCATTGGCAAGGACAGCAACGGTAGCTACGCTATTACGGCAGTCAGGGAATGCACCTAGTCAATGAAGACTTTGCCAAGCTCCCTGAATTTGTCCGTGAAGATTACGCCCTCTGTAAGCAGACACTCTGGGAGTCGGCGAATTGTTCTAAATCCGAACGACTTGCGAAGGAGATGAAGCTCATCCGTGAACATCAAGCTAATGAAAGGGGCTCTACCCCCTTTTCCACGGACCGCTCTAATACGGCTGAGCACGCAGGACTCGAAATTCGCCTACAGTTATTCCGAATGCAGTTTGGCTGCGACTGCACTGACCCATTGCCGGAATTCCTTCAACGTTGATTCAAAGCGACGCTGCAGTTTGAATACGTTACATATGTAATCCACTGGGTCGTGAGGAGCCTTCTCAAGAGCTTCGCGGGCAAGACCGAGCGCTTCTGGATAAGCAATTTCATTCCACTTTCTATCGCCACCAAAAGCATCAACCCCACGCCAGGGAACTTCTTCTCGTATGTCTCCAGGAGAAGGCCACATGACCCACTGGCCATTGAATGGACCTGACTTACCTGCCCAGTTTTCGATTATGTTAAGCAAGTGATCTCTCTGCTTTGCACTGGTCTTATTTCGGCCGTATGCCGCAGCAACTTGCAAAGAAAGATCCTTTAGTGTAATACCTGGTTGCTCAGCCAAGATCTCTTTTGCCAAGCTGTTGATGTTCATTCGCTCCGATGAATCGTAGTACTTGCGCGCATCATAGTCGGTACGCTCGGCATGAGCGAAACTGCCCGACGACTTGTCACCATCGTCGACCTCATCATGCTGGCTTGAAGACTGCTCATAGTCGTCACTTGACGCGGTCGCGGCTGCGTCGCCATGCTCGACTTCCTCATCACTCTCCCAATCAATCTTGAACTCGTCTTCACTCTGATTGATTATGTCGACATCTGATCGCTTGGTTCGATCCTTCGCAAGAAGTTCTTCAAGCTTGTTATGTACGCGCCGGATTACTTCATCCGGATCAGTGAAGTACTCAGTCGACCAGATGCGCACGAGTGTCCAGCCCAAATTCTCGAGCACCGAGTGACGCACGCGATCTCGGTCCCGGGCCGAAGGAGAACCGTGATAGGTGGCACCATCGCATTCGATACCCGCAAGATAAACACCCGGGTATTCCGGATGAATGATTCCGAGGTCTACGCGGAACTTGCTCACGCCCACCTGCGTTTGCACTTTCCAGCCGAGATCACGCAACGACCAAGCGACGGCCTCCTCAAAGTCGCTGTCAAACTGATCAACACCGTATTCAGCCGTTGCCTGCTCCGGCAGGACCATCGGACCATGCTCAGCGTACTCGAGATAGTGTTTCAGGTGCTCTACAGCGATGGCCGATGTGCGACTCATATCGATCATGCTGTGATCAAGGCTCGCAAATACACACACTTCAGTCGTTGCCCGGGTAATTGCGACGTTTAATCGACGCTCTCCGCCCGCTTTGTTCAGGGGGCCAAAGTTCATGCTCATGGTACGGCCGCCAGGCGAAATCGGTCCGTACCCCACACTCAACATGATCACATCGCGCTCATCACCCTGGACAGACTCCAAGTTTTTTACAAAGACGGGATCATAGTCATCGGTGCCGCGGAAGAACTGTTCAATCTCTGGATACTTCCGACGCGCTTCATCAAGGAAGTCCTCTACGGTACGCTGCTGCTCTGAGTTGAGGGTCACGACGCCTATACTGAACTTGCTGAGCTCGGGATGTAGAAGCCGCCGTACGACCTCGGATGCGACTGCCTTGGCTTCAATCGGATTGTTGCGCCCCCTACCCTTGGCGTAGACCCCATCCACACGGTGAAAGGTCACCATGGAGGCCTTTGTAGAAGCCGAGGGGTACGTTATGAGCGAGTTCTCGTAGTAGCGACCATTCGAGAACGCGATCAGCGTCTCATGGCGGCTGCGGTAGTGCCCCAGAAGCCGTAAGTGCGGGAGCCGAGCGGCAAGCGCTTGGTCTAGGATCGACTCGAGATCGTCCTCGTCAGGATTTTCGACATCAACTGTCTTGTTGAAGAAGTTCGTCGGCGGCATCTGCTTCGGGTCGCCAACGACAATAACATTCTTGCCACGGGCGATAGCGCCTACTGCATCCCATGGCGTGATCTGGCTCGCCTCGTCGAAGACCACAAGATCGAAGGACGAGAACGTGCTAGGCAGAAACTGTGCGACGGAGAGTGGACTCATCATCATGACGGGGCACAGGTCCAAGACTCTATCTCCCATGTCCTCAAAGAGCGCACGAATGGGCTTGTGACGCGTCTTCTTCTGCAGCTCCCGTGACAAAGTGCTGAAGTAAGGAGCATTCTCTTTGCTATTGATGTCTGGCGCCTGCTTGGCTGCCTGCATTCTTATGTAGTCGCTCGTGATGTCCGCCAGGTCGCTGTCCATCTTGCGGAAGGTGTCGATAAGATTCTCATGACTGATGGCGTCAAAGTTGACCAGGTGTTCGTCGGCGTCGATCAGGCGAGGCGCAAGCCAAGCGCAAAATGCCGTGAGCAGCTGCTGATCGGCCTCATGCAGCGGAATCTGACCTGATTCGAGACCATCTGCCATGGCGTCAAGTTTCAGCTTTGAAGCTTCTCGTTTGGCGCTCATCCAATTCACCCAGGCTTTGAGCTTCTGAGCGTTGTTGGATACCTGCAGCAAGGCATCATTCATTTCGGCGAGTGTCATCTCTTCCGGGAAAACAACTCCGAAGTCTGCGAGTCGGGACATCAGATCGTCGAAGGCCTCCTTTGCCTGCTCGTACTGTGTGGTTTTAGAGTTCACACTCGAAGTGTCGAGGAAATCACGCGCATCAACGAGGTGCTTCTTCAGGGCAACCATTAGGTCGACGGCGTCGTCGACAAGATTCAGCGCTTCGCCGATGCACTGCCTGGCCTTCTCGCCGGACACGAAACGTTCATTAAGGAAGGTAGGATCCGTGTCCCAGCCACTCCAGATGCCGGCCTTTTCGAACTCTTTCGTGCCATTCTGTACTTTTTCTAGTGTATCGCGGGCCGCTTTCAAATCCTCAAGGACAATGAGATCACTAAACTTTTCAAATCCGGCGGTGCGGGCAGCTTTGTTGACCTTGCTCTTCAGAAAGAGACGTTTAAAAAAACTGTTCGCCGCCTCCTGCTGCCAGCCAAGCCACTCCTCGACGGGAGCCGTTAGCACTTTTTCGGCTGTCGCATTGTGAGCGACCTTTTCGATTCGGGTATCGGCCTCCTTTTTGATTTCGGCCAGTTCTGCCAAGCGGCCCAATCGCGCCTTGGCGTCCCCCCCAACCACGTACTCGATAGAATGGTCTTCAGCAATGCGCACGAGCTTCGCAATAGCACCCACGGACTTCAGGGTCCGCTGGGTGATGTGATCGACTGGGCTAGCAAAGTGCACCGTCAAGCCACGGGAAGCTACCTGTAGTCTCTCGATGATCGGAGCGACTTCCTTCAGGAGGTCAAGGAACAGAGTTTGCCAGGCGTTAGACCACTCGAGGGACTTCACGATACGGAACGGCACGGCATCTACGGATTCGATGCCCTCATAGGCCGTGATCAGGTGCTGACCTGCGTGCAGGAGCTGCTGTAGGCCTACCTTGTCCTTGATGGGCGCTTCCTTAAGGCCGCCTGTCCAACCTAAGTCGAGGGTATGCGCGTCCCTGAACTTAGCCCAACGTGCGATCGCCTGCCGCGGGGTGATCTCAAACGGAGAGGGGGCATGGAGGGCCTGCACGTAGTTGTTGAGCTTGTCCCTGCGGTCCTTGAGGAGCTTTGCAGTCTCTTCCCAGTTTGCCGCCTGACCTGACTCAGCGTGGGATACAGCCCGCGCGAGCTGATCAAGCACAGCTTTCTTGTTGGCCTTGGAGGAATGCAATTCAAGGCACAGATGGTCGAGGCCAATCTTCTCAATGCGGCGATACACCACTTGCAGAGCCGCGATCTTTTCGGCTACGAAGAGAACCTTGCGGCCCATCGCAATATTGTGGGCGATGATGTTGGCAATGGTCTCGGACTTACCCGTTCCCGGCGGACCTTCCAAAACAAAGTCCTGCGCCCGGCCGGAAGCCTCCACGGCTACCAGCTGTGAGCTGTCACAATTTAGGGGCGTGAATACGCCGTTGGGGTTAATCTTCTCGTCAACATCATGTCGGTCAATGAATGACGACTCTTGCTGATATGCCTCATTAGGAGAGTCGACCATGTGACTGACAAACGGATTACCCTTTAGATCGTCCAGGCGGGTCCTGAGATCGTTCCACATCACGTATTTCGCGAAGCTGAACGACGCCAGAGCGGATTCTTCCACGACCTCGAAGCCGGGTTGCTCGCTGACCGCCTCCCGGACCATCTGCCAAACGTGGCCAACATCCACACCAGACGCATCCTCGGGCAGCTCATCCTTGAACTGACGAAGGTCGATCGCGTGCTCGTTAAGCAGGAATTCGATCAACGTAAGGTTGAAGATCGGCTCGTTGTCTGCCAGCTGACGCAGCTTGATCGATGCTCGGGCGCTTTTTCGGGTGAGCTCCACAGGTAGCAGTATCAGCGGTGCCTTGTAAAACTTGGTCTCCCCCGGCACTTCCTGCCACTTGAGCATGCCAAGCGCCAGGAAAAGCGTGTTTGCTCCGCCCTCTTCCAAGTCATTCTTTGACTTACGCAGGAGATCTACGAGACTGTTCTCGAGCTTCTTCTGCGTCATGTTGGCGATGATGTTTTTCTTGTCGAGCTGTCCAATGGCGAAGCTCTTATGCAGATCGTTTCCTGTCATCAGACGGAAGTTATCCGCGCTGCGCTCCGAATCATTGATGGGGCTGCGTTCTGCAGACTGAAAATCAAAGGCCTGCCCTCCCGCGAGCATGTCTTCTAGCTTGCCCAAGTCCGGGCAGTAGATCCTAACAGCGCGAGCGCGGTCGCTAAAGTTAAGTAAGCTGTTGCGCTTGGAAAGGTCCAGCAGCTTTCGCTGCCACATATCAACGCGGGTTTCGGGAGTCTCCTCCTCAACACGCTCGTCTATAGACACCTTCGGAAGTGGGGGTAGGGGTGGCAGCACCTCTAGGCTGACCTCCGCGGCTTCTTCTTCCTCACGGCGCTGTTCAACCGTAGACAGGGGCTTGATCTTGCGTGACCTAGCCTGAGCGATATCGATAACGTACACAAAGTTATCTTCTTTACCTTCCTCAATGAGTTCGCGGCCGCGGGCCGCCGACTCCTGGAAGCTCACGGGGGCACTGTTGGTTGCCAGCGTGGTCTCAAATATGACTAGATCCCGTGAATCGAATCGCTTGCGCAGATCCATCGGGTCGTCATTCGTTAAGAGCGGAAAGCTTGAGTCGATCAACCAGACACCCACGACGGCGTGACCTTCCAAAAGCGCGATCACGGGGTTGAGGCCCATGAGCTCAAGACAGCTGGCGAACAGCGTTGAAAGATCCAAACAAGCCGCAATTTTCTGGGTACTGATTTCGCTCGGGAGCCGAATCAACTGCCCATCGTGAGCATAGGACGGCGGGGGTGAGACATAGGCAAGCTTCTGACCCACGATGACATTCCAGAGCGCCATAGCCATCACATAAGGCTTATCCCGCGTGCCGCTCTGGTAGCCATCGGCTGAGCGACCGTGCCCATTCTTTTCCATGAGCTCGGTTGCCTGGCGCACTAGCGACTCAACATAGGCTCCATTGGGTTTTACGAAGGCGGCCAGCAACTCCGGCTGACGAGACTCACCGCCCCAGAAGTTGGCGGGCAAAAGCGTGATGTGGTGAGTGTCGAGTACGCGCTCGCCTTCCTGGTCTCGGGATGAGAGAACAAACTTAAACTTCAGCGTCACTTCTTCTGTCAGCCCATACAAGTACTCGTCGGGCATATCGATAGACTTCTCAGGCAGCCGGACGTGCTGCCCGGGGATCAAAGCGCCGATCTCCCAGACCGTGGGCTCTATGACTTCATGCTCACATTCGAGACGAAGCTGAAGGTTACGAATGGGCTTCGGGTCAGCCGTTAGCTCTATGTCCTCAAGGTGCAGTGCGAGCTCAGTGAAAAGTCGATATGCATTGCGCTGAGCGGCGAGCGAGTACACAGATGCGCCGTGGTAGCGCAACTTGAAACCTCGTTCAATGTCTTTGCGTGGTTCAGAGATTAGGCTTTCGTGTTGTGCCGTGTCCATTGCTGAGCCTTTGTATACTATTTTATGAATGCCCACCTCATTACGGGCGGCCGTCTAAGCGGTCTTCGAACTCGATACTAAAGCGGATCAAGGCCGGCTCCCAGCTGCGAGTCAGCGTAGTCCTTCCTTTCAATGCCTGTTGCATCGCTAGGAGAACGACTCTCATTGCGCCATCATCACTGGGGAATACCTTTCTGCACTTGATCGTTCTGCGGATGGCGCTGTTCAGTGACTGGATGGCGTGTAAGACGTATTTAAGGAAGATCAGACGCAGAATTCCATGCTTGTATTTGGCGACATTCAGGTTGACGCGTAGCTTGTCGGCGGCCTTCCAGCGTTTGTCGTCGATTGACTTCAGGAATTGCTGTTCGGTGTTGCTCATCGCTTCCTCTTGGGTCTTGTTGTTCCTAGTTTGCCGGGCCTAACCCGTCACCCTCGCTGGTGCCCGTGGGATGGCTAGGACTATACCCATCAATTGCAGCCACGGAAAAGCACAACGTGCGCAGTGTGACGGAGCCAGCAAACTCAGTGGATCGGTCGCCTCGTCCCCAGTCTTATCTCCAATCTATGGCATTCGGAACGGTGGCGCAGCGCTGTATGGATAGACAAGTACCGTTTTCAGGCAGGAGGGGGCCGAGACTCACCACCTACCTTCGTGGCACTTGATAGCATTCAACACCTCCCTAAGCGGGTAACGGATAAGGTAGCCACCAATTCCCAAAGGACTCTTAGCTTTCGACTTTGGTTATTTTTGCAGTAGTTGCAGCCACCAAATATAGGCCCCCTGTCGGCTTCGTCGAGAGTGATACGGACACCTCAACGACATCTCCAACATCAAACTCGTCTCGATCGCGATTACACTGGACCCTGAGCCCTTCAGGGAAGTATTCATTGGGAAGGCTAACAAAGCGTTTTCGGCCCCCCTCATATACCACTCTCGCTCGAATATTCCTTTTGTTATACGAACCACCTCTGTCGGAGTTGTCTTCTCGAGCCTTGGCCTCTAAAAACACTATCTTCGGAATTTGTGTATCTATGGGCCGGAAGCCATAGTCCTCTTGGCAATCTATGACTTCTGCTCGACTATTGAGCTTATGGCCATAAAACTTTATTGCGGCAGCTTCTTTACTCTTCGCTGATTTTGGAAATGAGGCAGTAGCTAGTACGTAGTGAGTAAATCCGGAGTGACCGTAGGCTCTGATCGCACGCTTGAAGTTGTCATTGTAGGATCCTGAGTTTGCATCTACGGAATGGTGAACATGCTGCTTCCAGCGCCTTACTGGGTCTTCAGACATGCCTACATATACACCCGCGGGACACCGGTGCGCATATACAATGTGCTTCGCTTTTTTTACATCTGCCTCTCCAAGTCCATTTAGTATCTCGAATCTGATTCTCTCTGGCATTTCCATCGATTCTATGAGGCCCCCCGTAGATTTTCTTTGTTAACAGCATTTTTGATATAAAACGTAAAATTTCCACTGGCGTAATGGTAGACACTGGACCAAATATTGGCCATGCGAATCAATGAAATTTTCTTTGGTGGCATTACAGCATCCGCGCCGTAAGCTAGCTCGATCGAGGATTGACGGTGACGCGCCGACCTGGCATAGAGCGGCTACGGTCCTGGCCTTAGCGAGGTTGAGGTCGTAACTGTTGAATCCGAGTCCCGCCGCGTGAGCCCGGGGGCAAGGTCATTCCTCAGAGAACTTGGCGACACGGCGCTTAGTGGCAGTAATCAGGCCATCCGCCGCTTCCGGATGAATATTCATATTCACATAGGCTTGAATGAAATCGTCGAAAGTCGGATGACGGCCATTAAAACCATCTACCGCTCGTGCGTAGCTAAAAATGTTGTTGACGCGAGCCTGTAGTTCGCCCAAGTCGACTATCCTTCCCAAGATATTAGTAGAGACATGACCAAAGAAGCCGTTAGCACTCTCTGCGCTTTCGTGTAATCCGATCATGCGTGTCTCATGAATCTGAAAATCTCGAAGGATTCGCGCCAAGTATTCGCCGACTTCCGGCTCAGCTTTCTGGATGGAGTCTCGGAACACTGTCCTAAAACTTGTTGGTGCGGAGGGTAAAATGGGTAGATTCACTGGTTGCCGGGGAGCATTCACGAGCTCGCTAATCGGCTTAGCTAAGGCTACGGCTTGTTTTAGATAAGCGGCGCTAGTTCGAAAGTGTCTCGTGAGTTCGCTCAGCGCATCGGGCAGGAAGGCTTGTGCTGCCCTGAAGTCCCTTCTGCGTTGTTGCTCTGAATTGTAGGCGGAAATATTGAAGGCTACTAAGCTGGCGGCGAAAGCAAGTACCCCCACGTTTAACGCCTGCCAGTCATACCATACGGCCCCAATGTGGTGCCATGAACCGCCACCAGATAGTATCGGGTGGAAAATCATGGAGTATAGATAGGCAATGCCCATCACAACGGCGCCAAGGTTTAGAGCTTTCAGTCTCGCTGTCCACATCTTAGTGTTGGTCGCAATCCGCAAATATGTTAAGAGGATACATCATCTCGGATGGCGACTGAAAATGGCTTTGAATGGTTAATTTATAGAGAAAGCTGGGTACACTCCACACGCGACGCGAGTCGGCTGCGCCCGGGTGCAGTAGCGCCGCCATGAGCAGCTAAGCAGATTTATCCATAGGACTGATTATGCGGCGTCAGCGTACAGTCCCCTTGGGGACAGCGCATAATCCCGTCTTATGGTCATTCTGCGACATCATTGCTGTTGCCTTGTACCTTCCTGGTTTGGCTTCCAAGCCAGCAAAAAAAAGAGGACCGCACCGTCTCCGGTGCAGTCTCTTCCTTGATGAAGCGTTGTTAGCTACGGCTCTTCCTGACCCGATGTCTTGCCAAGGAAGCTGATGTCACCACTGAGGTATCTGTAAAGCCAGTAGAGGACAACTGGGGCGCACAGGATAAGCCCTGCAGGCCCTTCCTCTGCTGTGATGAACAGGCCCAGCATCACCAGGACACTGCTAACCAGAAACGCGACTGTGTCTTGCTTGCTCATTGAGTAGTTCCTTATTGATGATGGGGCTCAGAGACGACCGCGCTCTGCCAGGGAGTAGACGCCCTCAGTACCGACGATGATGTGATCCAGTACTCGAACATCGACATGAGCTAGCACGTCCCTCAGGCGGGTCGTGATTCTCATGTCTGCATCGCTGGGCTCGGCAATACCTGATGGGTGGTTGTGGGTGAAGATGACAGCCGCTGCGTTATGCTCCAGAGCTCGCCGCAGGACGACCCTGGGATAGACAGCAGCACCATCTACCGTGCCCCGGAACATACGTTCGAAGGCAATGAGGCGGTGCTGGTTGTCGAGGAACATGCAGGCAAAGTATTCATCCAATTCGTGGGCGATCTGCAGGCGGCAGAAGGCCTTCACGTTGGAAGGGTTGCTATACACATCAGAGTCTCGGATTCGAGATTCGAGAATCATCAAGGCCTCTTGGATGGTGGCCTGCTCCTTCTCTTCAAAGCATATTGCATAGGTGAGCGGAGAAGTGAATTCCTTGGTTTGGTGAGTGTTCATGGTTTAGCTCCTGACGTTCGAAAGTGTGTGCGAGTGCAGCCGAGACCTTTCGAGGTCAGAAGCTGCAAGGGTCATGGGAAAGCCAGGAACGCGCCTGTGCCTCCCAGTCCTAGCGCGCAGCGCCAGGGATGGGCGAAGACGCAACCGATGAAACCAAGAGGCTAAAAGCGGGAGTAGAGGCTATCTGGTTGTGTGGGTGTGTAAGAAAACACCTGCCCGAAGGCAGGTGGTCGTTGATCAGGTCAACCGAGGCAATGTCTTAAGTTCGATCTGCAGCTGCTCAAGCCGAGCACTGCGCTCCAGTTGAGTGCGGTTCTCGAAGTCTGCGGCTTCGTGCTCTGCCCACTTGGCGCAATGGTCGAGGGCAGATGCACCACGGTTCATGGCGGTGAAGAGGGTAGCGATTGCGGTGAAGAAGTTGCCGAGGGCTGTGAACATGAGGGTAGCTCCGTAGTCATTGTGGGGTGGCGTTCGCCACACTGACCGCGCAGCGGAGCCAGCATCAGTAGCGAAGACGATGTCTATCGAAACGTACCGGGGGGCGGTGCTCCTCCCTACCGTCCCTGGCTTACCCCCGGGGGGGTATTTGCCAATGCGACAGCGAGGCACTGAGTACTGGGGCCGTAGGCAGGTGAGCAAATTTGCCTTATGGCTTCGGTAAGGTGCAGTTAGTACCTCGGGTGTACATAGTCGCCTGCGGCTGGTTCCGTCGAGTTAGAACATCGGGAGAACATCGGTGGAGAAGTCTGGCGAACTTCTTGGAGAGCGATCAAGCTAGTCCTGAGAGTTGTATATTTATTGATCAGTACTGGTTTCCTCGGGTAATGCTCTCGGTGGCCACCTAGTACTACACAGGGACTATATCGGTTTGGCCACCAGAGTTGATAGTTTCTCGTGATTGATCAAAATTTGTACAGTCATGCACCGACGGCCCCGGTTGGCGCTTTGGGCTGCGCCCCGGCGCCACCGGGCCGACGGTGGTGGCGTGGGCGCTCACCCCAAGGAAAGACCGCAACAACGAAACATTGCATAAAAAACAATGACCTACGAGAGCTGGAAGTGCAACATGCCCGAAACGGCTCATGAAACTTCTCTTCTACGTTGCAGATACTGTTGCGGGTATGTTGCAGTTAGTGTGGTTGGAAACCCCTATGAACGCTGGATTGTTGCGGTGTTGCGGGTAAATGCCCCGTGGAGGGGCAGGAAGAGGAGAGAATGTGCCGCTGGGAGCGTGGCGCCCTCAGCGGCAATGGTGGCCGGTACGCGTGGCGGGCAAACGTCAGGCCAGGTAACGCTCGAACGCATCCTCCAGCTGCGCATGCTCATATCCCCGAAGGGTCTTATCACCGACGCGGATGGTCTTTGGCTTGACTCCATACGGCCGCAGGAGCTTTCCTACCAGATTTGGCGTAATGGGCTTGCCAGTGTTGCAGGTTTTCCAGGGTCCATCCTCATCGCTGATTAGCGCTTCACAGAGTTCCTTCGAGGTGGCACGAGAAGACCCTGATTTCAGAAAGAACTGCTGGATGTCCCGCAGGAGCATCGTCTGCAGTTCGGGCTCTGCCGTAACCGTAAGCTCTCGACATGCCTTCTCGCACCGGCCCAGCCATGGCTCCCCCAGCACGGCAGCAACCTGAAAAAGGGGCTTCCAGTTGTCGCCAGCTCGGTCATTGCCCACTTTGGGCAGTTGGACAGACTGGTTCCTGATGAGGGTCCTGTTTGCCGCTACCCAGGCTGCAATGGTTTGCCGCAGCGGTTCATTGAGATCCTGCAGATCCACCGGCACTTCTTCCGTGTGCTCGTATGACTTCTTGCGCCGCAAGTTGATCACGATACTTCGATCCATCAGCGTGCCGGGTAGGTCGCCAATGGAGGCCAGCACCATAGGCATCCAGGTGCTGAACTCCCGAGCTTCGAAGTTATCGCCATCGCACCGCATTACCTTGGCTGCAGCCTTAGTGTGGCTGGAGTTGATCAGCCCGTTGAGGTCTGAATCTCCATTCTTCAGGAATGTATCAGCCTCATCTATGAAGAGTGTCGGCTGCCTCTTCTCTGTGATGCGATACAGTATTGCCTTAGTCATATTCGACATCAGTTGGCCATCCTTAGCCATCGAGCTAGTGACCTCCATAGTTGTCGTCTTCCCGCAACGTTTCTCCGGGCTGATGAGCGCCAGCTTTGAGAAGACACGGAAGTCATCAATGATGTAGCTGGCTATGAGCCAGAGTGCCATCGCGTCGACTTCGTACTCTGTGAGAACGCAGTACCTCTTGATCACCTCCACCATCTGGGTCGCCGGCTCAGCTGGAGGAGCTTGCGCCCCTCCTGCTGCCTGCCCACCAAGAACTGTTTGGATGCCAGCGTCGGTTTTGGTACTATCATCGCGCAGGTCAATTGGTATGTCTTGGTTTTGCTTGCAGGCGGCCAAGACATCCCCTTCTATTTTCTCCGCAGAATCTACGGCACCTTCTGGCAACATACTCATTGGCTTAGACTTTCCTTGATTTGAGGGAAGGCTGCGGCTGCAGCCTCTGTGAGATCAGCCCGGTGGATGTAGTGACCTACGCACTTCTTTACACCGTATTCATCGACCACCATCCGTCGTTCACGCATGATGTTCGCGCCAAGCTTGACCAGCTCGGATACTGCTTGAGAAGGGTTGGTTACTCCGGCCTTCTGGAGCTCCAAAGTGTTAATCCCTTGCTCACCAGCGGCGATGACGGACCGGAATGTCCGGCTCAAGTAGGGAGGCAGGGAGACCTTCTCTACAGTGACATGCGCTCGGGTACAGACAAGTCGATCAGATTGACTCGGTCTCGCGACGTCCATTCCGGTGTTCGTTTGAGAAACTTTCTGCGTAAGAGTAGTCATGCGTGCAGTCCTTTCATACTGGTATTAACGTCGAATGAGGTATGGTGGATTCGCAACCCAAGGTATTTGTAATGGGGTGCGTCCAAGTGGAGCTCGGAGTTTGAGGTCGCCATGTCCTTGCGCATGCGCTCAAAAGATGCTCCCAGCTCCTCCAGATATAAGACAGCCGCGTCGGGGTCGCTGACCCGAACTTCGTAGAGCTCGGGCCAGCTGACCCACTTACTGCCGGTAGCCAGGAAGTAGGCTAGCGCCCGACCAGGGTCCCGGGGCAAGGTAATCGTTGTATTGCTCGACAGCGTCACTGTCACATTGCCCTGCTCGTCCACGGGACGGATCATCAGTGTTTTTGAGATCCATGGATTCGGGGTTCTGTGATTGGTCTTCGGCGGCGGCCGCTTGTTGGGTTTTCCTCGGCTGTTCATTGGCCCACCTCCTGGTCACGCTCGGCAATCCGTTGATCGATGAAATTTAGGATTTCATCCTCGACCCACGCCCGAGATGTTCCGCCCGGAACCAGTGTTACGGGTGGTGGCAGCAGGCCTCGGTTTACCAAATCGTAGATGTAAGAGCGGGATAGCCCCGTCAGTTCCTGCACGCCTCGCAGGCGAAGCAGACGTTTCCGGCGACTACCGTTGTAGGAATGGTTTACGGTCTGTTGCATTGGTGCGATTTCCTATATGGCTTAGGGGTGTCGGCTACTGTCCAGTAGCCGACGAGGCCATCTTCAGGAATCTGCAAAGGCTTTTCTGAACTTTCTACCTTATAGGGCGAAACTAAATCTATGAAAACCTACGGACAGTATGGTACGCGCGGGAAGGCAGCCTAGGCCGCCTTTGCTCTGCTGTTAGCGTCGGTCCCTCCTGAGGAGGTCTGAAGCGCTTTATCGCGCAGCTCGTCCAGGTAGCTTGCCCACTGACTCATCATCTCCGTCCGCCCATCCAGGTGAGACGTGCGGTTGTAGGCCCGCCCATTGGGGTCTTTCACTGCATGCGCCAGCTGATGTTCGATCCAGTCGGGACGGAAGCCCAGAACCTCGTCAAGGAGCGTCCTGGCCATGGCCCGGAAACCGTGGGGGGTCATGGTGTCGTTGTCATAGCCCAGCGTCCTTAGTGCTGTTCGTACTCCATTCTCAGAAAGGCACCGGCTGGCGCCGCGGGCACTCGGGAAGACGAACTTGCCGCGTCCTGTCAGTAGTTGGATTTCCTGCAGGATAGATAGCGCTTGCTCGCTGAGCGGTACAATGTGGGCGTGCCCCATCTTCATTTTTTCAGCTGGTATCTCCCAGCGCTTTTCCGCCCAGTTCAACTCAGACCATTCCATGGCCCGAATTTCCCCAGGGCGTTGGAAGAGGAGGGGGGATAGCCTAAGGGCTCCCCGTACAACAGCAGTGCCACGGAAACCGTCAATCGCGACCATCAGCTTGCCTACTTCGACGGGGTCTGTGATCGCTGCCAAGTGTTTCTTCTTGGGGTTTTTCAGGGCACCCTTGAGATCCGCTGAAGGGTCTCGTTCTGCCCTGTCAGTGACAACTGCATATCGGAATACCTGGCCGGCGGTTTGCTTGGCGCGGTGTGCTGTCTCTACAGCGCCTCTAGACTCGATCCGCCGGAGCGTGTTGAGAAGGTCTGATGCTGTGATACCTGTGATGGGGCGGTCACCCAAGTAGGGAAACAGGTCCTTCTCCAATGCCCGGAGCGTCCTGTCCTGATGACTCTTGGAGCGATCAAACATTTTCGTGCTGAACCACTCCCTGGCGATTGCTTCAAAGGTGTTCTGGTCCGTCAGGTGCTGCGTCTGTTTTGCCACCTTCCTGGTTGCTGCGGGGTTAATGCCTTTCCTGAGGTTAGTCCTGGCATCCTGGTGCGCCTCGCGGGCCTTCAGCAGGGAGACATCGGGATATACGCCCAGTGCGAGTGTTTTCCGCTTCCCGGCAAACCGGAAGTCGAAACGCCAATACTTGCTGCCGTTGGGGTGGACTAGCAGGTATAGCCCGTCACCATCGCTGAGCTTGTACTGCTTGTCAGTTGGCTTTGCGTGTTTTACTTGGGTTGCCGTCAGCTTGCCCATATCTGCAGTCCTCTCCTGGTTTTGACGGTACACGTTTTGACGGTACCGAATATACCGCCACCTGTACCGTCAAAGGTGACGGGATCTCCTCGGATCGTGTGGAGGGTATAGGACGCAGTATAAACAAAAAAGCCCTGAATATCAGGGCTTTAAGGACTTCTTTGGACTTGCTTGGATGGGTGTTTGGTGGAGGCGGCGGGAGTTGAACCCGCGTCCGCCAGTACTCTGCCTTCGGCTCTACATGCTTAGTTTCCGTTAATTAATTTAGCCGCATACAGCCCAACGGGCAGGACGTAATTGGCGAGCCTGAATAAGTTTTAGCAGTTCCACCTCAGGCGGGCTTCACAGCGATCCAGTTCTATATGACAGTCAGTAGTGCGGTACTGGCACCTTACTAAAGACCGCTAGGGCCGAAGCCACTAGTTGGTGCTTTCACGGGCTGCTTACGCAGCCAGTTGGGCACCGTAGTTGTCGTCGTTGGCAACTAATAGTTTGCAGCTTTGGATTAACGTGATTGGCTACCATCACGGCATGCACCTCAGGGTTCGTTACCGTCGTCGAATCCGTATCGCCCCCAGTGTGACTCGCAATTGTACCTCAATTGCACAGTGTTAGACTGTAAATTCTGCAGAAGTTCCCTTGGTTGGCCTACCCGGTTTGGCATTGGCGGCCTGCCACAAATTTAAACACAGGAGCCTGACATGTCTGTGCGTTACGCTCACACCGACCTCCATTCTTTCAGCCAGCGCCTGTTTGAGGCCGCGGGCCTGCCCGCCGAC
The DNA here is from genome assembly GCF_003719295.1 of Haliea alexandrii. Lineage (GTDB taxonomy): Bacteria > Pseudomonadota > Gammaproteobacteria > Pseudomonadales > Halieaceae > Haliea > Haliea alexandrii. Next base: position 173,768 of record NZ_RFLW01000004.1, on the reverse strand, counting down.
CGCGCAGCGGTAATGGCTGAGGTGCTGCTGGAAGCCGATCTCATGGGCTTTACCACCCACGGTATGCAGAGGGTGGCACACAATGTGCGCTGGCTGATGGAGGGCGCCAGCCGCGGGAGCGGTGAGCCCACGGTTTTGGTGGACAAGGGCGCCCTGTTCAACTGGGATGCTGCTTTCCTGCCAGGCCCCTGGGTGGTGAGTCACGCGGTGGACACGGCGCTGGCACGGGTGCCGGAACATGGGGTAGTGACGGCAACGCTGCGCCGCAGCCAGCATATAGCGTGTCTTGCGGCTTATCTGCCGCGTGTTATTGAGGCGGGTTATCTGGGTATCCTCACCTGTTCCACGCCTGCGGAGCATACCGTAAGCCCCTTTGGCGGCCTCACGCCGGTCTTCTCCGCCAACCCGCTGGCCATGGGGGCTCCCGGCCAGGAGTACCCGCTGCTGTTTGATATCAGCATGTCGGTGACCGCCGGCGGCTACGTAGCGCGCGCAGCGCGTGAGGGCGAACGACTGCCCGAACCGTGCCTGAAGGATGCCGAAGGCCGGATAACGGATGATCCGGCTGCACTGGCCGGTCCCCCGCGCGGCAGCATCATGCCCATTGGCGGTGCCCAACATGGCTACAAGGGCGCAGCACTCTCCGCAGCGACCGAAGTGCTGAGCATGGCGCTGGGCGGCTACGGACGTGCGGACGCTGAGGCTGCGGGGGATGGTGAAGCCAATTCGGTGTACCTGCAGATTATCGACCCCGCCGCGTTTGGCTCGCTGGCCGCGTTCAAGGAGCAGCTGCATGCGCTGCAATACCTGGTGACGGCAAGCGAGGTACCCGAGGGTGCGCCGCCGGTGCGTTTTCCGGGTCAGCGAGCCTGGCAGCAGCGCAGCGAGCAGCTAGCTGGTGGTGTGGCGCTCTATCCGACCATAATGGAGGATCTGGCGCCGCTGGCGCGGCAGTTAGAGGTTGCCCAGCCCGTGCCGCTGGGCTGACACTCAGGGGTTCAACGGCGGCAGTGCCGGCATTGCGCGTGCGCGCCGGGCCTTGTGGTACTGCTGCCGCGCGCTTTGCAGGTCACGGGCCAGTGCGCTGCCGGCGGGTGCTGTTTTTCCCTGGCCGAATAGCGCCGTGCCCAGGTGGTCGAGGGTACTGGCAAGTTCCGCATTCCCGTAACGCAACGCGAACGCCCGGCTTGGCATGGGCGGCTGTAAATGCTCGCTCCAGGCCAGCAACGCGCGGTAGGCCGCTACGTTGTCGTTGGCCCGCAAGGCGCGCTGCAGTACCTTGAAGGCATGGGCTTCGCTCGCTAACCGGCGTTTGTGCCAAGTTTGCCAAGCGGGCTGCAGCAGCCGTCGCCACACGCGCCAGAGGGCGCCAACCAGCAGGCCGGCCAGGGCGACCGCGACGAGCGACCGCCAGCTCAGCGCCTCACCACTGTCATCCGCGGCTGTGCTGTCCGCGGGAGTTGGGCCGCTTACGCTGAACCTTGCGCCCTCGGCGGTCACCTGTTCCACGCTGCCACTCTCGGTATTCCAGTAGCTCAGAGTGACCGGCGGGACCTCGAATTCTCCGCCCGCTTCGAATACCAGCGTGACTTTTTCGCTGCGTGTGGCGGGCGGGCCATCGGCTGTACGCGGGCGGTCCGCATACACGGTGGCGCCCTCGAAGCGCAGGGCAGGTGCCAGTGGGGGCAGGAAGATGGCGGGCAAGCCGTCCAGTTCGGCGCGGTATTCCAGGGTGACGGCATCGCCGCTTGCGAGGCTGCCGGTGTCGCCACTGATGTCCACACTGAGCCGCAGAGCGGGCCCCGCCAGATACGGCGAGAGAGACTCGGCTCCCGCGGGCACCACGGCGCTGAAGCGCACGTCGGGTAGCGGCACCGCCATGCGGGTGGGTGCGGCGCCGGGGTTGGCATAGCTGACACCCAGTTCGGCACCGTCAATGCGGTAGTCGGCGGCTTGCAGCGGATAAATGCGGAAGCTGCGCACAATGCCCGACCAATTCTCGCCGTTGATGGTGCGGCTGGTAGGGAAGGAGCTGTCGGGGGGGCGCTGGGTGACGGTGTTGGCGAGCTCGAAATCCGGGTACGCCGGCGGCTGCGCAAACCAGGTGGGCACCAGCACGGTCACCTGCAGTTCCAGCGCTTCGCCCACCCGCACCTGTTCCGGGGTGACGGTCACTTCCACCACGGGCTGTACCTGGGCAAAGCCATTGGTGCTCAGCAGAGCGAGCCAGCACGCGGCGAGCAGACGTTTCATGGGGCCTCCCTCCGGCTCTGTTCCAGCGCGAAGCGGGTGCGCAGGAAGTCGGCGGTGTCGGTATTCACCGAGCGCATCCATTTTTCCGCGGATTCCAGCCCGATGGTGCTTTCCCGAGTGATTTCCATGTCGCGGCCGCGCTCATCTTCGTTGTCGAATACGTAGTCGTCGGCGCTGAGCTCGGATTCGTCCTCGGTGTCGCTGTCTTCGCGCAGTTGCTCAATGTAATGGGAAATATACCGCGCCAGGGCGAGGTTATCGGCAGCTTCCTGCCAGCCCGGCGCCGCGGCGACCGCCAGTTCAAAGGCGCGGATGGCATTGCGGTAGTCACGGGCTTTTATCAGGGCGTTGCCGCGGTTGTAGAATCCGGTGGCGTCCGGGACGCGTGCAAAGAGCTCTGCGGACTGTTCGTACTGCCCGGCGTGGTAAGCCGCGGTGGCTTTCCGGCCCGGGCTTTCAAAACGTTCGAGTGCGCTTTGCCAGTCGTTTCGGTTCATCGCCAGTTGGCCTTGCTGGTCGCGGGTCAGCCACAGGTCGACGAAGGCGGCTTCACGGCTGGCCAGCCAGGCCAGCGTCAGCGCGGTGAACAGCGTCACCAGCGCCAGCTGCAGGGATGCCCGCTGCCACCATGGCGGGTGTGGGTTGTGGCTCATCGCAACACCCAGCCACGGCGAAAGCCGTAGAGCACCAGCAGCAGAGCGGGCCACAGCAACAACCAGCCTTCGTCGTGCCATTCGGCGTCCGGATCTTCCGCCTGTAGCAGGTTGGATTCAATCAGGCGCAGCAAGCGGCGTATGTCACCGTCACCGGGCTCGCTGCGCACCAGGGTCATGCCGGTTTCGCGGCCTACCCGGGCCAACAGGTCACCGTCGATGGCGGTTTGCAGGGCGCCGCCAGCGGGCCCGAGCACCGGTTTGCCATCCGGCAGCAGCGCCACCCCACCGGCATCGGTGCCCACGACCAGTGCGGCCACCGCCGGCGCTGACGGGTTGGCCGTGAAGCTCGCCAGGGCGGGGATGTCTGCGCTGTCAAAGCCATCGCCAATGAACAGCAGGGTACCGATTTGGGCGCTCTCGCCGAGCAGGTCCAGTGCCAGCGGCAGCGCTGCCACGCTGTTGGTGCCCTGGCGAGGCATGATGGCCGGGTCCAGGCTTTCCAGAAAGCCAGCCAGGATCGCGCTGTCGGTGGTGGGCGGCACTACGATATGCGCGGAGCCGGCATACACAATCAGCGCCGTGCGCGCACCGGTGCGCGCGGCCACCAGGTCCAGCGCCTTGAAGCGGGCGCGCTCCAGCCGGCTGGGTGTGAGGTCGTTGCTGCGCATGGAATCGGTGACCTCCATGGCGATAACCAGCGGCGCTGTTTCCTCGAACCAGGGCGCTACCTGCTGGCGCCAGGCGGGGCCCGCAGCAGCCAGGGCCAGTAGCAGCAGTGCCAGCGCGAAGCTGTCCAGGGCCGTAACGCGTGTCTGGGTGGTGTGCTTGATGGTGAGCGCGCTGCGCAGGTGCGGTGCAACCAGGTTGCCGAAGGCGTGCTCGGGGCTGCGGCGGTTGCGCAGCAGCCACCAGATGCCGGCTACGGCGGGCACTGCAAATAGCCACAGTGGGCGCAGGAAATGCAGGTGCTCAATCATGCGCTGTGCCTCTGCCGGTTAAACAGCAGGAGGGCCAGTGCCGTGAGGCCGAGGAGCAGTGCAGCGCTTGCAGGCCAGGCTACCAGCGAATACCGCGGTCGCCAGGATTCCGTGTTGACCTCGGCGGCGGTGGCTTCATCAATGCGCTGGTACACCGCAGCCAGCGCCGATTCGTCTTCGGCGTTGAAGAATTCCCCACCTGTGCGTTCGGCGATTTCCGCCAACAAGCCGAAGTCGACCCGGTCTTCCCCCGTGGCCTGCGGGTCGCCGATACCGATGGTGTAGATCTCCAGGCCGTTGCGCGCGGCGATGGCGGCGGCGTTGATGGGTGTCATACGGCTGGCGGTGTCGTTGCCGTCGGTGAGCAGAATGAGAATGCGCTCATCCAGGGTGCTCGACTCGAAGGCGTGGATGGCGAGGCCGATGGCATCGCCCAGCGCGGTCTGTGGCCCGGCCATGGCCACCGCCATCAGGTCCATCAGCTGGCTTGCCGTGGCCAGGTCGCGGGTGAAGGGCAGCTGTATATAGGCTTTGTCGCCGAAGACAATCAGCCCCACGCGGTCGGCCTGACGGGCGGCAATGAAATCCGTCACCACCTGCTGCACGGCCTGGTGGCGGGAAATGGGCTCGCCGTCGAGGCCGGGAAAGTCCCGGTAATCCATTGAGCCGGAGAGGTCGATCGCCAGCATGATGTCGCGGGCAACCTCCGTGCGCACGATCGGCTCGCCCACCCAGGTGGGGCGCATCAGTGCCAACACCAGCAGCAACCAGGTCAGCCAGAGTACAAACGCCTGCAGGCGCCTGCGACGGCGCACAACGGCTCCCGTGCCCGGCTCGACGCCGGAGGCGGCCACGATGTCGGCAAAAAAGGGTACCCGCAGCGCGTTGGCGCGTTCCCGGTGTGGCGGCAGCCCCCACCAGAGCAGCAGGGGCAGGGGCAGGGCCAGCACGCCCCAGCTGAAGCCCAGTTCAAACACGGTGTACCTCGATCCAGCGGCGTGCGGCCGCGATCAGCTGGGGGTCGCTGACAGGTGGGACATAGGCGGCCTGTGCCAGCGCGCTTGCGGCGGCTCGCACCTCGGGGTGGTTGCCGCTGCTGCGGCAGAGGAAATCCGCCCAGGCGGCACCTTGCAGGGCGGCGACGTCATGACGTGGATAGGCCCCCAGTGCGGTGCGTTTCAGCAGCACGGCGACGGCCTGGCTCGCGGCGGCCTCCTGCCGCGCCAACGCATCCAGTGCGCGCAGCGCTTCACGCCGGTAACGGTTGGCCCGGTAGGATGCCATCCGGTGCGCAAGGGCAATCAGGCCCAGCGCCAGCAGCCCGCCCGCCAAGACCCACCAGCCGGCGGTGGCGGGCAGCAGGGGCACGGGCTCCGGAGGCACAATGCCGTGTAGCAGGTCGATGAGTTGCGACAGCGATAACCCGTCGTACTGGCTCATGCGCGGCTCCGGGCCGGGCGCCGCTGATCCAGTAGCTGGCGGATCTGGGGCAGTGTGCTGTGCGCCGCATTCAGGGGCAGAACCGACAGGTTGATTTCGCGCTGCCAGTTGCGGATGGTCTGCAGCCGCTGGCGGGTGAAGCCCCCCACGGCTTGCAGTGTGGCACTGTGGCTGAGGTCGATTTCCGCCTGCAAATGGCCGTCGCCAAGTACCGTGGGCTCTCCCTGCGCCAGGCCCTGCTCGGCCAGCGGGTCGTGCACCAGCATGAGTAACACATCGTTGTGCGCGGCAATGGTCGCCAGGCGCTTGCGTGTGGTTTCATTGGCCCCGGCAAAGTCGCTCAATATGACCACGAGGTGGTCGTGGCGGGCCAGCCGCGCCACCGGCCGCAGCACATCGTTCAAGCGGTCGGCGCTCTCGTCCACGCGCTTTGCCGCGTGCAGTGCGCCGTTGTAATCGGCCATTGCCTGCAGCAGCGCGAACACGGTGCGCCGGCTACGGCGCGGCGCAAACTCCGCTTGCGTGCTGTCATCGAACACGATGCCACCCACGCGATCCCCGGCGCCCAGCACGCCGAAGGCGGCGATGGCCGCCGCCTCCACTGCGGTGACCGACTTCATATTGAGGGTGGAGCCGAAAAACATGGACATGCGCTGGTCAACCACCAGCAGTGCAGGGCGGTCGCGTTCCTCGGTGTACACCCGCACATGCGGTCTGCCCGTGCGTGCGGTGGCCTTCCAGTCGATGGACCGCACGTCGTCACCGGGCAGGTAGTCGCGCATTTCCTCGAAGTTGAGGCCGCGTCCGCGCAGGCGCGAGGCGTGTTGGCCATTGAGCACGCTACGCGCGGGCTGGCGCGGGAGGAAGCTGAGTTGTTCCGCGGCGCCCTGCAGATTGCGCAAGTGCTCGAGAGAGACGTGGATGCGGGGGTCGTCGCGCATGGCCGGGCGCCGCTAGGGCAGTGCCACCTCGGCCAACAGTGTGTCGATGACCTTGTCGGCGTTCATGCGCTCACCGTGTGCTTCATAGGACAGCATCAGCCGGTGCCGCAAGCAGTCGTGGACAATGGCGCGGATGTCTTCAGGGTCGAGGTAGTCGCGCCCGCGCAGCCAGGCGTGGGTGCGGCCGCATTTGTCCAAAGCGATGGAAGCCCGTGGGCTCGCCCCCACCTCGATCCAGCGTGCCACGTCGGCCGAGTACTTCTCGGGCGTGCGAGTGGCATAGACGAGATCGGCCATGTAGCGCTTCATCGGCGCCGACACATGCACCTCGGCAATTTCCCGTCGCGCATCGAACACGGCCTGTTGCGGAATACGCGCGGGCTTTTCGGCGGCGCTGTCCTGATCTGTGGCTACCTGAGCCCGCTGCTCTTCGATACGCACCAGGTCGACGATGCGTATTTCGTCTTCCACTGGCGGGTAGACGATATTGACGTGCATGAGGAAGCGGTCCATTTGCGCCTCGGGCAGCGGGTAGGTGCCCTCCTGTTCCACCGGGTTCTGTGTCGCCATCACCATGAACAGCGGCGGCATGCTGTGCGTCTTGCCGGCCACCGTGACCTGACGTTCTTCCATGGCCTCGAGCATGGCGGCCTGTACCTTGGCCGGTGCGCGGTTGATTTCGTCGCCGAGCACGATGTTGGCGAAGATGGGGCCGGGCTCGAAGCGGAAGTCCCCGCGGTTGCCGTCCTGGTAGTAGACCTCAGTGCCGGTGACATCGGAAGGGAGCAGGTCGGGTGTGAACTGGATGCGGCTGAAGTCGGCTTCCAGGTGTTCGGCGAGAGCCTTGATGGCGCGGGTCTTGGCCAGGCCCGGCAGGCCCTCCACCAGCAGGTTGCCATTCGCCAGCAGCCCTATCAACAGCCGCTCGATGACGGCCTCCTGGCCAATAATGGACTCCTGCATGCGCGAGCGGAGCTCGTTGATACGTTCTTTCGACATGCGTGACAACCTGAGTCCGTTAGGGGCATCCGTATGTTGCCAGCGTTGGCGAGGCCCGACAATGGCTCCTGACAGCCCAGCGGGGTTACTGCTTGACGTTGTCCCGAATGATGCGCTGCTTTTGTCGGTCCCAGTCGCGTTCTTTTTCCGTGTCGCGTTTGTCGTGGCCTTTCTTGCCTTCCGCCAGTGCGATGCGCGCCTTGACCAGATGGCCCTTCCAGTACAGTTGGGTGCACACACAGGTCAGGCCTTTCTGGCTGGTTGCTGCCAGAATCTTGGCCAGTTCCTTGCGGTGCAGGAGCAGCCTGCGGGTACGGGTGGGGTCGCTCACGAAGTGCGTGGACACGGTGTCCAGCGGCGTGATCTGCGTACCCAGCAGCCAGGCTTCGCCGTCTTTCATCAGCACGTAGGAATCGGTGAGCTGGCATTTGCCCATCCGCAGGCTCTTGACCTCCCAGCCCTCCAGCGCCACGCCGGCTTCATAACTGTCGAGCAGGTGGTAGTCGAAGGTCGCGCGCTTGTTGCGTGCGATCACATTGTCGTTTTTTGCTGGCTTCTTCTTACTCATGCCGCGCATTATACGGACAAGCCCGCACACTGGAACGTGAATTTGGCTCTTTTCACCGCCCGCCCTCTGGTACACTCCAAGCCTATGATTAGAAGGAAGTTTTTCCGGTGAGTTCGAGTGTGGGGAATCCGCTGGGGGAGTGGCGCTCACGGATGACGTTTGTGCTGTCGCTGGCCTGCGCCACGGTGGGTATGGGGAGCATATGGCGGTTCTCCTACCTGAGTGGCGAGTACGGAGGCGGCCCCTTTGTGGTCGCCTATGTCGTATTTCTGCTGCTGCTGGGTGTGCCCCTGCTGATCGCCGAGCTGGTGCTTGGACGGCAGGGCATGGGCAGTGTGGTGGAGTCGATCAACCGGGCCGTGGACCGCTCGCGTCTGCGCCCTGCGTGGCGCGTGTTGCCGTGGTTCATCTGCGCTACCGGGGTGCTGCTGCTGGCGTTGTATGTGGTGGTTGCCGGCTGGGCTCTGGTGTACGCGGCGGCCATGTATGCAGGCAGCTTCAATGCCGCGAGCATGTTCAACGCCGGGCAGTATTTTGCAGCACTGGTGGAGGACGGCGACCGCATGTTGCTGGGGCAGACGGTGTTTCTCGTCTGCGCCGTGACTGTTGTGGGAGCGGGTGTACGCCGCGGCATTGGTTTTCTCGCGTGGTTGGTGGTGCCCACCCTGCTGGCGGGCCTGGTGTTGCTGGTGCAGTACAGCCTGGCTAATGGCAATGCATCGGCGGCGGGCAAGTTCCTGTTTTCCGTGCAGTGGCTGGACTTCAACGCCGAGGCAGTACTGATGGCGCTGGGCCAGGCTTTCTTCACCCTCGGGGTTGGCGTAGGCACGGGTATCAGCTACGGCAGTTACGCGCCCGTGCGTGCGCCCCTTGGGCGCTCAGTGTTGGCTGTGGCGCTGTTCGATACCCTGGTCGCCATCGCCATGGGTCTGGCGATATTTCCGCTGGTGTTTGCCAGCCATCTACTGCCCTCCATGGGCCCCGGCCTCATGTTCATCAGCCTGCCCTACGCTTTCGGCAATATGCTCAATGGTGAGGTGTTCGGGGCGTTGTTCTTCGCGCTGGTGGCACTGGTGGCGCTGGGTTCTGCCATCGCCATCCTGGAGCCGGTGACCGGTGCTATCAAGCAGCGCTTCGGACTGCGTCGGGTGACCTCGGCGGTTATTGTGGGCGCCGTGGTGTGGTTGCTGGCCTACGCGGCGGCGGCGACGCTGGCACCGAGCAGCCGCGGCACGGCGCCGGACCTGTTTCGCCACATGGACCAGCTGGCGGGCGGGGTGTTGTTGCCGCTGGCAGCGCTGGGCACCGCGTTGCTGGTGGGTTGGCGACTGGGCCGGCCGCTGCTGCGGGCTCAGCTGTACCGCGAAAGCCCGCAGTTTTTTTCGCTCTGGTACTTCCTGTTGCGGTATATTGCGCCGCTGGGCATCTTGCTGGTCATGGCAAGTGCCCTGTTAACCGAGTAAACCCGGGGCGGTGCCAGGCCGCCACCCCTGAAAGAGATCGCGATGACCCGAATCTACCGCCATGCCTTGTTGCCCTATGCAGACCGGCAGCTGTTTGAGCTGGTGAATGATATCGAGGCTTACCCCGAATTCATGGAAGGCTGTGTGGGTTCCCGCGTGCTGCGGCGCGAGGCGGATGTGGTGGAAGCGCGTCTCGATCTCGCGCGCGGCGGCATTACGCAAAGCTTCAGCACCCGCAACCGTCTGCAGGCACCGCAGTACATCACATTGGAACTGCTCGATGGCCCTTTTGATTATTTCCAGGGCAACTGGGAGTTTCGAGGTCTGGGCAATAGCGCCTGCAAGGTCACGCTGGACCTTGAGTTCAGCACCAGCAGCCTGCTGGTGGGTGCGGCAGTGAGCCGTTTGTTTGACAGCGTCACCAACAGCCTGGTGGACGCGATTGGGCGCCGCGCGCGGCAACTTTACGGCTAGGACAAGATGAGCGAGACAGCAATGATCCAGGTTGAAGTGGCCTATGCGCTGCCCGAGAGGCAGGCCATCATTCCATTGACGGTCGCCGAGGGTACCACGGCACTGGAAGCTGCACGGCGTTCGGGGGTGGTCGAGCGTTTTGAGGGGCTCGATCTGGACGACGCCCGCCTGGGCATATTCGGGAAGTTAGTGGCCGCTGACCAGGCACTGCACGCGGGCGACAGGGTGGAGATCTATCGGCCGCTGAAGGCCGACCCCAAGGAGGTGCGCAAGGCGCGCGCAGCGCGGGTCAAGGAACGGCGTCAGGAAGACGCGGGCTGAGTCGCTATTCGCTTGCTGCGCTGGCGGCATCAGTCGACGTAGCCGCCGCCCATTGTGGCAGGTAGTCGCCCGTGACGGTTGCCAGACTGTCGCCCTCGAAGTGGATACTGACCGTGGCTTCCCGAATCACATCGTTGCCATTGCGCAGCAGGTACGGGTAGTCCCAGCGTTCGGCGTTGAAGCTGTCTTCCACCAGCGGGGTACCGAGGATGAAACGCACTTGACGTTGGCTCATGCCCGGTTGCAGTTGGTCTATCATATCCTGGGTGACGATGTTGCCCTGCTCGATGTCGATACGGTATACCCCGGGGAATCCGAAATTGCCGCAGGCCGTGAGCGAGGCCAGTGCCAGTGCCAGGAAAAGGCTGCGCATGGGCTTTAACTTCCACTTGTCATGATGGGGTGGCATCATACCCGTCCAGACCTGTACAGAGAACCCCCGAAGCCATGCCGACTGACAATCAGGAATTGCGTAATGCCGGCCTCAAGGTCACGCTGCCGCGGGTCAAAATCCTGCAGATCCTGGAGGCCACCAGCGAGACCAGCGAGCACCTGAGCGCGGAAGATGTCTACCAGAAGCTGCGTGATGCGGGTGAAGACGTGGGCCTGGCCACGGTGTATCGCGTGCTGACGCAGTTCGAAACGGCCGGCCTCGTCAACCGCCACAACTTTGAAACCGGGCACTCGGTATTCGAGCTGGATACCGGTGAACATCATGACCATATGGTGTGCATGACCACGGGTGCCGTCATCGAGTTCAACGATCCGGTGATCGAGCGTCGTCAAAAGGAAATCGCTGCCGAACACGGTTTCGAGATAGTAGACCACTCACTGGTGCTTTACGTGCGGGAAAAGCGCAGCTGAGCCCCACCTGAGCGGCTTTTGTCGCGTTTTTCCCCCCGCTTTGCCATGCCATGACGCGCTTTTAATAAAAATACACTTGTGTGTAGTTTTCTCCGAACGTATATTCTTGCGTCAGCCATTTGGCAGAGGAGCAAAATATGCAGGCAGTCAGCGAAACCCAACAGCCCATAGAGGAGCTGTTCAATCCGGCGTCCGAGGAGTATCTGAAGACGGCGTCCAGTCAGTATCTGGCACTAGCCCAGCGCGGCCGTCTGGTCTGGTACGCGCCCTGGCAGGCCTGGATCATGACCCGCATGCCCGACATCATGGAATGCTGGCGCAATGAATACCTGTCCTCTGACTTCTACGATTGGGAGTTCGCGCCGCCGCGTCCCTCCGAGGATCAATGGAGCAATTACGAGCGCGCGATGATCGGCCACAGCATGCTTGCCGATCACGATCACCACCGGCTGGTGCGCCGTGTTGTTTCTCCGGCATTTTCGCGCAACGTGGTTGACGAGATCCAGCGTCGTATCAAGCCCGATGTAGAGAAGCTGATTGGTGAATTGGCTGATCTAGAGAGCTTCGACTACATCGAAAAGGTCGCCAACCATATCCCCTTCATCTCCATCAGCCGCATGGTCGGTTTGCCCGAGAAGTACTGGCCTGAAATCAAGCAGGTAGTGCTTACCTTCACCGAGGCCTGGAACCCCACCCTGAGCGATGAACGCCGCGAAGCCGCGCGTCAGGACAGCAACCGTGCGATTGAGATTCTGCAGCGTGTGATTGCAGAACGACGTGCTAACCCGGGTGCCGACGACTTCCTCAGCGTGCTGCTGAAAATCGAGGAGGAGAACGAGAATTTCGGCGAGTGGGATATCATCACGCTGGTGCTGGCGTTGATTGGTGCCGGCGCAGACACCACGCTGGTGGCGCAGCAATGGACACTGTACGCCCTGCTCAAGCACCGGGACCAGATTCCTGCGGCGCTGGAGTCGCCGGATGCCTTCTCCAACACCTTCAGCGAAGTGATGCGCTGGTCAATCTCGTCGAAGATGGGTTTTGCGCGCTATGCACCGGAGGACATGGACGTCCTCGGCCAGAAGGTGACCAAGGGGCAGATGGTGTTGATGATGCCGCACCTCAAGGATCACGACCCAGAGTACTACACCGATCCCGAGCGCTTCGACGTCAAGCGCGAATTCAACCCCGATGTGCTGTTTGGCTACGGTCCTCGCTACTGCATTGGTGCTGCCATGGCGAAGCGTCAGCTGTACCTGACCATGGTGGAGCTGTTCAAGCAGTTCCCGGACCTGGAGCTCGATGGCGAGCCGGAGAAAGACAATACCGACCACAATGCGGTGGTGTTCCGCGAACTGCGTGTTCGCACCAATATCCGCAAATAAGACGAGGAGAAGACGATGACCAAGCGTTATGACAAGGCAATCCCCTTCGGCTGGTACGCGATTGACTACAGCGATAGCCTGAAGGCGGGCGACGTGCGCCCCGTGGAGTATTTTGGCCGTGAGCTGGTGCTGTTTCGCACCGAATCCGGTGAAGCATCGTTGCTGGGTGCGCATTGCCCCCACCTCGGCGCACACCTGGGGTATGGCGGTATTGTGAAAGGGGAGTCTATCAGCTGTCCTTTTCACGCCTGGGAATTCAACGGCGAAGGCCAGTGCACGTCAGTGCCCTATGCCAAGCGTATTCCGCCGAAAGTGGAAGGCAAGGAGTGTGTGCCGAGCTACCCGGTGATGGAGCGCAACCAGATGATCTGGGCCTGGTACCACCCCAAGGGCGAGGCACCGCTGTTCGACATCGACGATGTCCCAGAGCTGCAGTCCGATGAGTGGACGCCACTCGACACCTACGATTGGAAAATCAACACCATCATCCAGGAAACCGGTGAAAACGCCGCTGACATGGCCCACTTCATTACGGTACATGGCAACCCCGGCATGCCCCAGGGTACGGTGGAAATGGAAGGTCCGCGCCGCGTGACCGATTTTGATTCAGAAGCCCAGAGCATTGATGAGCAGGGCAATGTCGACATGAGCGGCGAAAATCATGACGCCATTCACCTGCACTCGGTAGGTGTTGGTCCTGGTTTCACATTCCAGCGCTTCTCGCGCATGTTTGATGTGGTGATGATGGGTACGGTAACTCCCATCAATGACCAGACCGTGCACCTGCGGTTCAATTTTTCCGTGCCGCGCAAGCAGTCTGAAGACAATGCCATGATGGCGACCGGTACCGTGCACGAGATTGTGCGCCAGGTGGAGCAGGATATCCCGATCTGGGAGCACAAAGTGTATCTGGATGATCCGGCGCTGTGCGACGGTGACGGCCCCATCGCCAAATACCGCAAATGGTTCCAGCAGTTTTATGCCTGAGCCCCCGGGCTCAGGAAAGCAGGCACACCGAAAGCACTCATAACAGAGGATAACGAGTATGAACGAGAAACTTGCCACCACGCCCGGCGATCACTACAACTGGCCGATGCTGAAGATCCGCTATCTGACGGATCCGGCCAAGCTGGCCGCGGTGCTGCCCCCGGGCTTTGAGCCCGGTAGCCGCCCCGAAGTGACGCTGACGGTGTACAACGTGCCGGTAAACGGCGAGCCGGAGCAGGGCCTTTTGACCACGGTGCTGTGCAACTACAAGGGCCAGGAAGGCCAGTTCGCGCTGGGCTATGCGATCGACAAGGAAGCGGAAATCTTCATCAGCCAGGAGAAGTTCGGCCAGCCCAAGTACCCGGCCGAAATCAAGTATTACCGTCTGGGTGAAGAAGTGGGTGCGCGCGTAACGCACCAGAACTACACCTTCCTTGAGTACTACGGAAAAGTGACGGACACGCAGGACAACGGGCCCAAGTTTGATGAGCACGAGTTCTGGGTGAAATACTCACGTGCTGCCTCCTACGTCAAGACTGGCTTTGATTTCCCACCGCATGTGGTCAACGTGGTAAGCAACTACGGTACCGCGCAAAAGCTGAAAGTAGAAGGCGACCTGATCCTGCGTGACAGCCCGTGGGACCCGCTCACCGAGCGCCTGCCGCCGGTTTCCAAGCCTGACGTGTCGCTGTGGACACCCGAGTTCCTCGGCCGCAGTGTCGACCTGGGTGATCCGCTGGACGCCGATGCGTTTGAGCCTTGGGCCAACACGATTGGCAACTCACGTTGGCTCGGCGTCAACGGTGGTCCGCTGAAGAGCTGATTGCCCTTTGGCGTTGCCCCCCGGGCCGCTGGCGTTCGCCCGCGGCCTTTTCTTTTTTTCAGTGCAGAGGAATATCCAATCATGCAGGATTTCAATAACAAGGTGGTGGTGATCACCGGTGGTGCCAGTGGCATCGGCAAGGCCCTGGGTCGCTCTTTTCTCGCCGCAGGGGCCAAAGTGGTGCTGTCTGACGTTGAGCGCGGCGCGCTGGAAGCTACCCGCGATGAGCTGGCGGCGAACGGCGGTACGGTGCGGGCCATCGTCACCGACGTGTCCAAGCCCGACTCGGTGAATGCCCTGGCTGACGCCGTGTTCGACGAGTTTGGTGCCTGTCACGTACTGTGCAACAACGCCGGCGTGAGCGTCACCAACACCAACGTCTGGGATACCACGCCGAACGATTGGCAATGGGTTCTGGGTGTGAATGTGCGTGGCATAGCGCACGGTGTGCAGGCCTTCGTGCCGCGCATGCTGGCATCGGGCGAGGAAGGGGTGGTGATGAATACCTCTTCCGGTGATGGCGGTATTTCACCGCTGGCGGATCAGTCGGTGTATGCCTCGAGCAAGGCGGGTGTCTCCATCATGACCGAATGCCTGAACGCCCAGCTGGTTGGCCAGGAAACCAAGCTTCGAGCCTGCATTTTCTACCCTTCCGGCGGCATTCTGCCCACGGGTATCTGGACCACACGGCGCAACCGCCCCGAGGAGCTGGCGCGAGAAAAGCCGGTGCCTGAGGGCGGGGAAATGACCTTTGATGAATTCATGCAGGGCATGAAGGAAATCGGCGTCGACCTGCCGGTGCAGGACCTCGATGAGCTGGCGGAATTTGCCCTCGACGGCCTGCGCAAGCAGGACTTCGTGATCATGATTGGCCGCGAAACCATGGAAGAAACACTGGTGGAGCGTGCCCGCAAGCTGGCTCGCGGTGAGTGTCCGATTTCGCACGGCCTGCACGGCTAAGCGACCCTCCTGTGCCGGGTGCCTCGGCGCCCGGCAGGCACCGGCTGGCGCCTAGCCTTGTGCGGCGCCCGTCACCTGCAGCTGCGCCCGCTCGCGCACCACGCTGTTGCAGAGAAAAGCCATCAGCTCGTCGTAGCGGCGGGCCGCGTCGTAGTCGGGGTTGTGCAGGTGGTTGAGGATCACCGTGTCGATCATGCCTACGGTCATTTCGGCACAAAACTCTGGCGACAAAGCGTCTTTCAGGTCATCAATGCTGGCGGCATACAGCCGCAAGAAGTTCTCGTTCATTACCGACAGCAGGGTTGCACCGCTGGCAAGGCTGTTGCCGATGCTGGCGATAGAATAACGCGCCAGCTCGTGCTCAAGGTCAGAGGCCCGACAAAGTTGCTGTTTCTGCGCTTTCAGGACATGCGTAATGCGTTCATCCAGCCGCGTAAACCGTTCCAGCGCTGCATCCACCGAGCCCCTGACCAACTCCAGCGTCCGGTTCACACAAATATCGAACAGCAGATCGTGGCGCGTTCCGTAATAGTTGTAGAAGGTTTTACGGGAGATGCCTGAGCGTTCGCAAATGGCATCAATGGTCATGTCGTCAATGCCGTGCTCGGCGATCAAGGCCAGCGCTTCATCGATGATGCGCACGCGTTGCGCCTGCTTTTTGCGTTCCCTGAGGCTTGTGCGGGGTACTGGGCTGGTCAAAATAGGCGTCTTTTTTTAGCGTGTGGAGCTTCCGTAGCAGGATCTACCATACACCACAAGCCGCGCCCCGCGCCAGCGTCAGGCGTCTTCTGCATCGCGGAGCATTTCCCTGGCGTGCTCCAGAGAGCGCTCGGTGAGTTTCACGCCGCCCAGCATCCGGGCAATTTCCTGCGCCCGCTGGTCGTCTTCAAGCGCTGCCAGACGGGCCCAAGCTGCCGTCTTGTCGGAGGTCTTGCTGACCAGCAGGTGCCGGTGCCCCTGCGAGGCCACCTGCGCCAGGTGGGTGACGCAGAGAACCTGTGCCTCGCGCGCCAGCCCACGCAGCAGCCGCCCGACCACTTCGGCCACCGCGCCGCCGATACCCACGTCGACTTCATCAAATACCATGCTTGGCAGTGTGCCCCCCTTGGCAGTGACCACCTGAATAGCCAGGCTGATACGCGACAGCTCGCCGCCGGAGGCAATCTTCCCCAGTGGCTGTGGGGCGGCCCCCGGGTTGGTGCTGATCAGGAACTCAATGTCCTCTGCGCCGTGGGGATGAGGGGCATCGGACTCGCGGGGGGTAAGTGCGATGGCAAAGCGGCAATCTGCCATGGCCAGTGTGTGCAGGATGTCGGCCGTTTTGGCAATGAGGCTCTTGGCGGCTTTGGTCCGCCCCTTGCTCAGCTTGGCGGCATCTTTGCGGTAGGCCTCGGCGAGGGCCTCCAGCTCCTGCTGCAGCGCTTCGATGCGCTGCCCACCCTGTGCCAGCCCCGCCAATTCCTCCTGCAACCCGGCCTGCAGCTCCAGCAGTTGTGGCGGCTTGATGCGGTGTTTGCGCGCCACATCGTGCAGTTGTTCAAGGCGTTTTTCCACCTGCGCGAGCCGCTGTGGGTCAATTTCGATAGAGTCGATATGGCGCTGGATCTCGCGGTGTGCCTCGTCAAGTTGTATCGCCGCTGAGTCCAGCAGGCTGAGGGCGTTGTCGGCGGTTTTGCTGCTGCCGGCGGCACTGCGCATCAACTGCAGGGCGTGGCGCGCTGCGCTGGCCTGTTCTTCGCAAATCTCCAGCGCCTGATGGGCACCCTTCAGTACATCTTCCGCATTGGCCAGCAGGCTCTGGTCGCGCTCCAGTTCCTCCAGCTCCCCTGCGCGCAGTCCCAGCTGCTCCAGCTCGTCTACCTGGTAGGCCAGCAGTTGGGCGCGCGCGGCGGCTTCGTCGCGGTTGTCGGTGAGTGCCGCCAGCTCGCGCTGGCCGCGCAGCCAGTCCGAGGCGCACTGTTCCACCTGGCGCGCCAGTGTCTGCTGGCCAGCGAACGTGTCCAGCATCGCGCGCTGTACCGGTTTGCGCAGCAGCGACTGGTGCGCGTGCTGGCTGTGGATGTCGATCAGCAGTTCGCCGAGTTCGGCGCAGTCCTGCAGGGTGGAAGCACTGCCATTGATGTAGGCGCGCGAGCGCCCCTCGGCGGTGACCACGCGGCGCAGCAGGCATTCGTTATCGTGCGCCAGGTCGCGGGCCAGCAGCCATGCGGCCGCAGGCGCGTTGCCGGCGATGTCGAAGGTGGCGGTCACCTCCGCCCGTTCGCTGCCGGCGCGCACGGCCTTGGGGTCGGCCCGGTCGCCCAGGCACAGGCCCAGAGCATCGAGCATGATGGACTTGCCGGCACCGGTTTCCCCTGTGATGACGGTCATGCCGCCATGGAATTCCATGTCGAGGGTGTCGACAATGGTGTACGCGCTGATATGGATGTGGGTGAGCATGATGAACCGCTTGCTGTTTGTGCTGTTATACCGCAGATCTGTTGCGGCATAAACATCCGCAGCGGTCATTGCTTTGTATTCCCGGGGCACTGTGATACAACCGGGTCCACAGGCTTACAGGATGGGGTATGAACTCAGCGGATTTGTCCGAGCGCGCGCGGACCATACTCAAGGCTCTGGTGGAGCGGCACATACGCGACGGGCAGCCGGTGGGGTCGCGCAGCCTGCTGGAAGAGGCGGGGCTGGCGGTGAGCGCCGCGACCGTACGCAACGTTATGTCGGAGCTGGAAGAACGCGGCCTGTTGCATTCACCCCATACGTCGGCCGGCCGGGTGCCCACCGCCCAGGGTTATCGCCTGTTTGTGGATCGTTTGCTGCAGGTGCAGCCCCTGGACGAGCGGGCTATCGTGTCGCTACGGGAGCAGCTGCACCCGGACAAGTCCACGACAGAGCTGGTGCAATCCGCCTCATCGCTGCTCTCCGCCATTACAGCGCAGGCCGGCCTGGTGACCGTGCCGCGGCCCGAGACGCACCAGCTGCGCCAGGTCGAGTTCCTGCCCCTGTCCGGTGACCGCGTACTGGTGATTCTGGTCGTCAATGAGCGCGAGGTGCAGAACCGCATCATCCACACCCAGCGGCCGTTTACCGAAGCCGAGCTGCGCGAGGCCGCGGCACTGGTCAACCAGCGTTTCGCGGGCCAGCCCCTGAGCGCGGTGCAGGATCGTATTCTGGCGGAAATGGAGGACGCCCGCAGCCGTATCGACAGCTACCTGCAGGCGGCGCTGGATCTGGCGAGCAAGGCCCTCAACCAAGAGGCCCCGGAAGAAGAATACCTGATGGCCGGCGAGTCCCGCCTGCTTGGCCATGTCAGCCCCGAGGATGTGGGGCGACTGCGCGAGCTGTTCGATGCGTTCGAGCGCAAGAAGGACCTGTTGCACCTGCTGGAGCGGTGTACCCGCGCCAACGGGGTGCAGATTTTCATCGGGAACGAGGCCGGCTACGAAGTATTCGGCGACTACAGCGTCGTCACAGCGCCCTACACGGACGGTGCCCGCACACTCGGTGTGCTGGGCGTGATCGGGCCCACGCGCATGCCCTATGAGCGGGTTATCCCGGTTGTGGACATTACCGCGCGCATGCTGAGCTCCGCCCTGTCCAGCTGAACGCAGCCACCGGCACAGGGTGGCCTTGAAATTTCCCTAAAGCGTCCCAACATCGTTCCAGACCGCAGCGAATCGGCGCGCAAGCGCTGTGCCTGTGCAATTCACAATGCCAGTGATGGAGTCCAGACGTGGCTGAGAACGAGCAGAACAAACCAGAATCTGAAGCCGGCGACAGCGGTGTCTCGCGGCAGGCAGCCGAGGCGGCAGCGTACGCGGAAACGGCAGCCTCCACCGAATCTGACGCGGGCCCGGGTGGCGAAGAGGTTACCCCGGAAGCGCTGATGGCAACCCTGGAGGAAGACCTGAATGCGGCCCGCGATGCGGCGTTGCGCGCGCAGGCGGATGCCCAGAACATCAAGCGCCGCGCCGAGCAGGATGTGGAAAAGGCGCGCAAGTTCGCCCTTGAGTCCTTCTGCAAGGAGCTGCTGCCCGTGGTGGATAACCTGGAACGGGCGCTGGCCGTCACCGTCGGGCACGATGACTCGGTGAAGCCGATTGTCGATGGCCTGGAGCTGACCCTGAAGAGCTTTGCCGACGCCCTGCGCAAGTTCCACATCGAGCCGGTTGACCCCGAAGGCGAGCCCTTTGATCCGCAGCTGCACCAGGCGATGAGCCTGGTCGAAAATGCAGACGTGGAGCCGAATACGGTGATTGCGGTGATGCAAAAAGGCTACACGCTGAATGCGCGCCTGGTGCGGCCTGCCATGGTCATGGTCAGCAAGGCGCCTGCTGCGCAGTAAAAACGGCGTCGGCCCCTTGAAATTGTTGGTTCAGCGCCAATATAGACAGCAAGTGAATACTGCAGCCGGCCGTGCCGGCGCAAATTAGGAGATGAACACATGGGCAAGATAATCGGTATCGACCTGGGTACCACCAACTCCTGCGTCGCGGTGCTCGAAGGGGGCAAGTCGCGCGTGATCGAGAATTCCGAAGGCGATCGCACCACGCCGTCGATTGTGGCCTACACCCAGGATGGCGAAATTCTGGTCGGGCAGAGCGCCAAGCGCCAGTCCGTCACCAACCCCCACAACACGCTGTACGCCGTGAAGCGCCTGATTGGACGCAAGTTCAAGGACGACGTGGTACAGAAAGACATTAAGATGGTGCCCTACAAGATCGTTGAAGCCGATAATGGCGATGCCTGGGTGCAGGCCAAGGACGAGAAAATGGCGCCGCCGCAGGTCTCCGCCGAGGTACTGCGCAAAATGAAGCGCACGGCCGAGGAATACCTGGGCGAGGCGGTTACCGAAGCGGTGATCACGGTGCCGGCGTATTTCAACGACTCCCAGCGCCAGGCAACCAAGGACGCCGGACGTATTGCCGGCCTGGAAGTGAAGCGCATCATCAACGAGCCGACCGCAGCGGCGCTCGCCTACGGCATGGACAAGGCCCAGGGTGATCGCACGATTGCCGTATACGACCTCGGTGGCGGTACCTTCGACATCTCCATCATCGAGATTGCCGAAGTCGATGGCGAGCACCAGTTCGAAGTGCTGTCGACCAACGGTGACACCTTCCTCGGCGGCGAGGACTTCGACCTGCGCCTGATTGAATACCTCGCGGCGGAGTTCAAGAAGGAAAGCGGCATCGACCTGCACAACGACCCGTTGGCGCTGCAACGCCTGAAGGAAGCGGCGGAGAAAGCCAAGATCGAGTTGTCTTCCAGCCAGCAAACGGAAGTGAACCTGCCCTACATCACAGCCGATGCCACAGGCCCCAAACACCTGGTGGTCAAGCTGTCGCGCTCCAAGCTGGAGTCGCTGGTTGAAGAGCTGGTCAAGCGCTCCATGGAGCCGGTGAAGGTGGCGTTGCAGGACGCCGGCCTGAGCCCCAGCGAAATCAACGATGTGATTCTGGTGGGCGGTCAGACCCGCATGCCGATGGTGCAGAAGGCGGTGGCAGATTTCTTCGGCAAGGAGCCGCGCAAGGACGTCAACCCGGACGAAGCGGTTGCCATGGGCGCTGCCATCCAGGGCGCGGTACTGTCTGGCGACGTCAAGGATGTGTTGCTGCTGGACGTGACCCCGCTGACGCTGGGTATCGAGACGATGGGCGGTGTTGCCACCCCCTTGATCGAGAAAAACACGACCATTCCCACCAAGAAGTCGCAGGTGTTCTCGACGGCAGACGACAACCAGACCGCGGTGACCATTCACGTGGTGCAAGGTGAGCGCAAGCAGGCGTCCCAGAACAAGTCGCTGGGCCGCTTTGACCTGGCGGACATTCCGCCGGCGCCCCGCGGCATGCCGCAGATCGAGGTGACGTTTGACCTCGATGCCAACGGCATCCTCAATGTGTCGGCCAAGGACAAGGCAACCGGCAAGGAGCAATCCATTCGCATCACTGCGTCAGGCGGCCTGAGCGAGGAGGATATCGAGAAGATGGTGGCGGATGCCGAGGCTAACGCCGATGCCGATGCGCGCTTCGAAGAGCTCATTGCTGCGCGCAATAGCTGTGATGGCCTGGTGCACGCTGCGCGTAAAACGCTCGAAGAGGCCGGTGATAACGCCACCGCGGACGAAAAGGCCGCTATCGAGTCGGCGATCAGCGAGGCGGAGGAAGCCCTCAAGGCGAACGAGAAGGATGCCATTGAGGCCGCTGCAGCCAAGCTGACCGAAGCCACCGGCCCGGTCGCACAGAAAATGTACCAGGCGCAGGCGGAAGCCGCGCAGGGTGCCGAGGCCGAGGGTGCGGAGCAGTCCACAACGGGCGATGAAGCGGTCGACGCCGAGTTCGAAGAAGTGAAGGACGACAAGAAGTAGGCGTTAACGCTTCCTGTCACCCGGGGCGCTGCAGCGCCCCGTCAGTTAACTTGACCGCGCGGGACCTGAGAGCCCGCGTAGTCATTTGCGAGGATGCGGTTTAACGCCAGGCTGACTATGTCAAAACGCGATTATTATGAAGTGCTCGGGGTCGAGAAAGCGGCCGATGAGAAGGACATCAAAAAGGCCTATCGACGGGTCGCCATGAAGTACCACCCGGACCGGAACCCCGATGATCCGGATGCCGACGACAAGTTCAAGGAGGCCACCGAAGCCTACGACGTTCTGATGAACGCGGAAAAACGTGCGGCTTACGACCGGTTCGGCCACTCGGGCGTCGATCCCAATATGGGCGCGGGCGGCTTCGGCGCCGGCGGTGGCAGCTTTAGCGACATCTTCGGCGACGTGTTTGGCGATATCTTTGGTGGCGGCGGTGGCCGCGGACGCGGTGGCCCGCAACGTGGGTCGGACCTGCGCTACACGCTGGATATTTCGCTTGAGGATGCGGTCAAGGGCACCACAGTGGAGATCAAGGTGCCCACCCTCGCCACCTGCGAGGAGTGCGACGGCTCCGGCGCACGCAAGGGCAGCTCCCCGGTAGACTGCACTACCTGCGGCGGCATCGGTCAGGTGCGCATGCAGCAGGGTTTCTTTCAGGTACAGCAGACCTGTCCCACCTGTCGCGGTCGCGGCAAGATGATTTCCGACCCCTGCGGTAAATGCCACGGACAGGGGCGCGTGGAAAAGCGCAAGACGCTGTCGGTCAAAGTGCCACCGGGCGTGGACACGGGCGACCGTATCCGCTTGTCCGGCGAGGGCGAAGCCGGCCCGGATGGTGGTCCGCCCGGGGACCTGTTCGTGCAGATGTCGGTGCGCCAGCACCCCATTTTCGAGCGCGACGGCAAGAACCTCTACTGTGAAGTCCCCATCACGTTTGTCGCTGCGGCGCTTGGCGGTGAGCTGGAAGTGCCCACGCTGGACGGCCGCGTGAAACTGAAAATTCCCGCCGAAACCCAGACCGGCAAGCTGTTCCGCTTGCGTGGCAAGGGCGTAAAGCCGGTGCGAGGTGGCGCGGTAGGCGATCTGTTGTGCCGCGCGGTCGTGGAGACGCCGGTCAACCTGAACAAGAAGCAGAAGGACTTGCTGCGCGAGTTTCAGGAAAGCCTCGGCCAGGGCGGCGATGCACAGTCACCGCGCCAGACCAGTTGGTTCGAGGGCGTGAAAACCTTTTTTGATGACATGAAGCCATGACGATAAAAGTCGGAATCACCGGCGCTGCCGGGCGCATGGGGCGTACACTGATCGAAACCATCGCGCAGCAGCCTGGCCTGGAGCTGGCGGCAGCCGTTGAGCAGCCAGAGAGCAGCCTGATTGGCGCGGATGCCGGCGAGCTGGCCGGTCTCGGCAAACTCGGAGTGCCGGTGTCCGCGGCGCTGAGCGAGGTGATTGCGCAGATCGATGTGTTGATTGACTTCACCGTGCCCGCGGCGACCCTGGCGAACCTCGAGGCCTGCGCGGCGGCGGGCAAGGCGATGATCATCGGCACCACCGGCTTCACGGCGGAACAGGGCCAACTGATCAAGCGTGCGGCGGGCAAGGTGCCCGTGTGCAAGGCGTCGAACTTCAGCACCGGTGTCAACCTGTGTTTCAAGCTTCTGGACATGGCAGCGCGCGTGTTGGGCGATGATGTGGACATCGAGATCGTCGAGGCGCATCACCGGCACAAGATAGATGCCCCCTCTGGCACCGCCCTGTCCATGGGCGGTGTGGTGGCAAATGCCCTGGGTCGCGACCTGGCGGAAGTGGCGGTATATGGCCGCGAGGGACAGACCGGCGCGCGGCAGCGCGACACCATCGGCTTTGCCACCGTACGCGCGGGGGATATTGTTGGCGACCACACAGTGATCTTCGCCGCCGACGGGGAGCGCGTGGAAATTACTCACAAGGCCTCCAGCCGCATGTCGTTTGCCCGGGGCGCCGTGCGCGCCGCGGGCTGGCTGGTGGGCCGTGAGCCGCGTTTATATGATATGCAGGACGTACTGGGCCTGTAAGCCTGAGCCGCTGGCCCGTTTAAAGCTCGCTTCGGAGGAATGTTTGTGACCGAGTCCATTGTCAATATCGACGAAAGCAACGCGGCGGCGCTGCTGATAGAGGAGTCCCACCGGCGTCCGGTCGTGGTGGATTTCTGGGCTGACTGGTGCGGCCCCTGCAAAAACCTTATGCCGGTGCTGGAAAAACTGGCAAATGAATATGGCGGTGCGTTTTTGCTGGCCAAAGTGAACGCTGACGAACAGCCCATGATCTCCCAGCAGTTTGGCGTGCGCAGCCTGCCCACCGTGATGGTGATGCAGGGCGGCCAGCCGGTGGATGGCTTCGTCGGCGCGCAGTCGGAGGCGCAGGTACGCGAGCTGTTGGAGAAATACCTGCCAAAGCCCTGGGATGGCCTGTTGGAAGAGGGCCAGGCGCTCATTGCGGCGGGCGATTTCAGTTCCGCGCTGAGCCCGCTGCGCCAGGCCTTCGAGGACTCCGGACAGCGTCACGACATCACGCTCGCCTACGCGCATGCGCTGCTCGAGAGCAACCGGCTGGACGACGCGGAAGCGGTTCTCGGTACGGTGCGCATGGCGGATCAGGATCCGGCCTGGGAGCAGCTGGTCGCGCAACTGAAACTCAAGCGCGAAGCGGCAGTAACGCCGGAGATGGCGGCGCTGGAGGAACGCCTTGAGGCGGAGCCGGGCAATCATGACGTCCGGCACCAATTGGCGGTGCAGTATACCAATGCCGGTTATTTTCGCGAAGCCCTGGAGCACCTCATCACGATTTTGCGGCAGGACCTCAACCACGCTGATGGCGCGACCAAGAAGGCCCTGATCGATACCATTGCCAGCCTGGGCAAGGGCGACCCGCTGGCCGCGGAGTACCAGCGCAAACTTTACAGCCTGCTGTACTGAGCGCCAGCCGGGCGCCCAATGCCCGGCAGTGCGCCTGCCCCCGGCGCTTGTTTTGCGCTGCGGTTATCGTTAAGGTACATGCCCTGGCGATGAAAAACATACTCCAAGGTCAAAACCGCTATGGCGTGTACCCGGAACAGGGCTCCAAGGCAGCGCGTGCCGCACTTTCGTGCTTGCGTCGCCTTGGCGTTGGCGGCGTTTCTGATCGCCTGCTCCGAGGCGCCGGACCCACCGCCCGCAGTGGCGGGCAGCGCAGCACTTGAGGCACACTCCGCCGAATTCAGGCGCGACATCATCGAAGTGGTGCCCGGCATCCACGTGGCGATCGGGTATGCGCTGGCCAATGTGATACTGATCGAAGGCGATGACGGCGTCATTATCGTCGATACCACCGAGTCGCTCGCGGCGGCGCGCACCGTCAAGGCCGAATTTGACCGTATCACCGACAAGCCGGTGCAGGCGATCATCTACACCCACAACCACACAGATCATATCTTCGGCGCCGAGGCCTTCGCCGCGGGTAGGGACGTGCCGGTCTATGCCCACAAAACCACCTGGAGCCATATCGAACGCATCATGAACGTGCTGCGTCCGGTTATTGAAACGCGCTCTTTCCATATGTTCGGCAACTACCTGGAAGCGGGCGGCGAGGCTGTCATCAATGACGGCATCGGGCCGGCCCTGGCGCACAGCACAACCGGGGAGGGCGATATTTACGGCCTCTTGCCCCCCACGCACACGGTCGACGAGCGACTGGAAGTGACCCTGGCGGGGCGTCGGCTGGTTTTGATGCACGCGCCCGGTGAGACCGACGACCAGTTGCTCGTTTGGTTGCCCGATGAGGGGGTGCTGCTGCCCGGCGACAATGTGTACAAGGCCTTCCCCAATCTCTACACCATTCGCGGTACCCGCTACCGCGACGTTATGCAGTGGGCGCACAGTGTGCGCCTGATGCGCTCGCTGGGCGCTGAGCACCTGATCCCCAGCCATACACGCCCGGTATCGGGTGCCGAGGCTGTCGACGAGATTCTTCAGGTGTACGGCGACGCCATTCAATTCGTGCACGACCAGACAGTGCGTGGCATGAACCAGGGGCTGGACGCCGATACCCTGGCGCGCACCGTGCAACTGCCCGCCGAGCTTGCTGGGCATCCCTGGTTGCAGCCGTTCTACGGCACCGTGCCCTGGTCGGTAAGAGCAATTTACAATGGGTATCTCGGTTGGTTCGAGGGCAACAGCAGCACTCTGTTCCCCATAGCGAGCGCCACCCGGGCCCAGCGTTTGCTGGCACTGGCGGGGGGTGCAGATGCCGTGCTGGCTGAGGCCGAGGCGCACCTGCCGGCTGATCCACAGTGGGCCGCGGAGCTTGCCGACCTGATGCTGGCTGCCAGTCCCGATTCTGTTCCGGTTGCGGCTGAGCTGAAGGCGCGTGCCCTGCGTATGCTTGCAGAGGTTACGCCGAACCCGAACGCACGGAACTGGTATCTCACCGATGCACTGGAGTTGGAGCAGCGTATCAGCACAGGGCCTTCGCCAATCAGTGCCGAGCGTGTCGCCTTTGCGCAGGGGTTCCCGATTGCCGGTGTACTACGCAGCATGGCGGTGAACCTGGATCCGGAGCGCAGTGCCGGGGTAAACGAGCGCGTGGTGTTTGTGTTCCCCGATCAGGGCGTGCAGTACGCGGTGCATGTGCGCCACCAGGTGGCAGTGATCGATGCACTGCCCTCGGTTCCGGAGGGTGAAGGTGTTGTGGTGACGGTCCCGGCCACGGAGTGGCTGGCCCTGATGACCGGCCAGCGGAGTTTTCCGCTGGCGCTGGCAGACGGCACTCTGCACGTGTCCGGGGGTATGGCGGACACGGCGAAATTATTGCGTTTTCTGGCGTTGTTTCGTCAGAAATAAATTCACAGCGGCCCCAGGGCCAGTTCAATTCAATCGAGAGGTAGCCACGTGGATACAAGTTTTGCTCCGGAAGATCTCGCGTTTCGCGATGAAGTGCGCGCATTTTTTGCAGAGGCCTACGATGCCGACCTGCAGGCGCGCTTGAACAACCTCGATACGTTCAAGGACGCCGTCATCGACTGGCAGAAGCGCCTCTACAAGCAGGGTTGGATCGCCCCCGGCTGGCCGAAGGAATACGGCGGCACGGGTTGGAACGCCACGCAGAAATTTATTTTTGAAACCGAACGCAGCACCGCGGGCATTCGCGATGTTATCCCCTTCGGTCTCAATATGGTGGGGCCCGTTATCTATGCGTTTGGTAATGAAGAGCAGAAGGCGCGGTTCCTTCCTGGCATCCTGCAGAGCGATGACTGGTGGTGCCAAGGCTATTCCGAGCCCGGCGCGGGGTCCGACCTCGCGTCACTGAAAACCCGCGCCGTGCGTGAGGGCGACGAGTATGTGGTCACCGGCGCCAAGATCTGGACCAGCTATGCTCAGTATGCCGACTGGATATTCTGCCTGGTACGCACCAGCAGCGAAGGCAAGAAGCAGAATGGCATCAGCTTCCTGTTGATCGACATGAAGTCGCCGGGTATCAAGGTCAACCCGATCGTCTCTATAGACAACCACCACAGCTTGAACGAAGTGGAATTCAACGAGGTGCGGGTGCCGGTCGCCAACCTGATTGGCGAGCAGGACAAGGGCTGGACCTATGCCAAGGCCCTGCTGGCCCATGAGCGCACCGCGATTGCCGGTGTGGCGGACAGCAAGCGCAGCCTTGCGGAAACGCGCGCCTTCGCCGAGCGGGAAGTCAACGGTGGCAAATCCCTGTTGAGCGATCCGCTGTTTCAGAAGCGTCTGTCCGATATCGAAATCGAGCTGATGGCCCTGGAGTTTACTGAGCTGCGAGTGCTGGCAACGGTGGCGGCCGGTGGCGCGCCTGGTGCCGAGTCCTCCATGCTCAAGATCAAGGGAACAGAGATGCAACAGGCTGTGCAGGAGCTGCGCATGGATGTCGCCGCCTATTACCAGGGGGTACTGCCCAATGAGCTGACAGCGGAGCAGCTCGGCCACGACTTTGGCTCACAGGCCCGCCAGACCTACATGTATGGTCGCGCTTCAACGATTTACGGCGGTTCCAACGAGGTACAGAAAAACATCATCGCCAAGGCCGTGCTCGGCCTTTAATCCCGCACTGCTGGAGAGGATATAGCAATGAATTTCGAGTTTACTGAAGAACAGGGCATGCTGCGGGACAGCGTGGCGCGCTTTGTGCAGGACAGTTACGATTTTGATACCCGGTGTAAAATCGCAGCAACTGATGAAGCCATGAGCCGCGAGAACTGGCAGACCTTTGCCGAACTCGGCTGGTTATCGGTGCCTTTCGCCGAGTCTCACGGCGGTTTTGGCGGCGGCCCGGTGGATACCATGGTGATGATGGAGGAGTTCGGCAAGGGCATTGTGCTGGAACCTTACCTGGCAACTGTGCTGCTGTTTGGCGGGCTCCTGCAGCGTGGCGGCAGTGTAGAGCAGCAGGCCGAGATCATCCCGCGCATTATCGAGGGCGGTTGTCAGGGCGCGTTTGCCTATCTGGAGCGGCAGAGTCGCCATCAGCTGGCCGATATCAAGACGACCGCAACCGTCGAGGGCGACCAGCTGGTCCTGAACGGTGAAAAAGTGGTCGTGTTCAACGGTGCCAGTGCGGATCAGTTGATCGTCGCGGCGCGCAGCAGTGGCGAGCAGAGCGATGAAGCGGGCATAACCCTGGTACTGGTGCCCGCAGATGCGGCCGGTGTCGAGCGCACGGCTTACCGCCTGATGGACGGGCAAGTGGTTGCCAACATCACTTTCAGCAACGTGCAGGTGCCTGTGGCGGATATTGTGGGTGAGCTGGATAACGGCTACGCGGTCATGAGTCCGGTGATTACACAGGCCAATGTGGCACTCGCGGCAGAAGCGCTGGGTATTATGGGGCAATTGAACGCCAAGACCCTGGAATACACCAAAACGCGCAAGCAGTTCGATGTGGCAATCGGAAGTTTCCAGGCGCTGCAACATCGCATGGTGGATACCTTCATGGCCTACGAACAGGTCAAGTCGCTGCTGTACCGGGCCGTGTGTGAGCTGGATGGCGCGGGTGACGACGTGACCGCCTGTGTGCATGCCCTGCAAGTCCTGGTCGACCGCAATGGCCGGAAGATTTTCGGCGAGGCGATCCAGCTGCATGGGGGTATGGGTATTACCGACGAACTGGATATTGGCCACTACGCCAAGCGTTTGATGATGATCAACACCACCTTCGGCAATGGTGACTACCATCAGGCAAAGTTCAATGAACTGCGCTACAGTGCCTGAGTGCGGGCGAGAGCAGTGGCCGGTTCGATGATAATCACCAGGGAGAAGTAACAATGAAATTGGGCATACTGCTGGGTTATTCCGGCAAACAGATCAACATCCCGATTGACCTGATCCGTCAGGCGGAATCCATGGGCTACGACTCCGTATGGACAGCAGAAGCCTACGGCAACGATGCGGTGACTGCAGCGGCCTGGGTGCTGGCGCAGACCGACAAAATCCGCGTGGGTACCGCCATCATGCAGATGCCGGCGAGAACGCCTGCCATGTGCGCCATGACCGCCATGTCCCTGGATCAACTCTCTGGTGGTCGCTTCATCGTTGGTCTGGGTGCATCCGGGCCACAGGTGGTCGAGGGTTGGCACGGTGTGCCCTACGGCAAGCCGGTCACCCGCACGCGGGAATACATCCAGATCATGCGGAAGATCATGGCCCGTGAAGGGCCGGTAGAGTTCGACGGCGACATGTATCAGCTGCCCAATACCGGCGCTGGTACCACCGGCTTGGGTAAGCCCCTGAAGTCGATTCTCGAAGGTAACCCGAATATCCCGATCTACACCGCCTCCATTACACCTGCCGGCCTGCGCTGTGCGGGTGAAGTGGCGGACGGCGTGTTTCCGGTGTGGATGGACCCGGATAAATTCAGCATTCTGGGTGACCATATCCAGAAAGGCCTGGATACCGCTGGAAACGGCAAGAGCCTGTCTGATTTTGATATCGCCCCTTTCGTGTCAGTCGCGCTGAACGATGACCTGAAAGCGGCTTACGATTCCCTGCGGCCCTGGCTTGCGCTTTATATTGGCGGCATGGGCGCCAAGGGCAAGAATTTCTACAACGACTACGCCACCCGCGCAGGGTATGGCGAGGTGGCCGAGCGCATCCAGGATCTGTACCTCAGCGGCAAAAAGGCGGAAGCGGAGGCACTGGTGCCTGACCAGCTGCTAGATGAAGTGGCACTGGTCGGCCCGCGTGAGCGCATCATCGAGCGTCTCGGCAGCTGGAAAGCCGCAGCGGCACGCGGCGAAGTGGGCACCATGTTGCTGGGTGTACACGATCCGGTGGTTCTCGAGCTGTTTGCCAAGGAACTGCTGTAGTGGTGGTAGAGGGCGCCGTTGTTATTGTCACCGGCGGTGGCAACGGCATAGGCAAGGCCCTCTGTGCGCGCTTTCACCGTGAGGGCGCCCGCAAAGTGGTGGTGGCGGATTTGCACCCGGCCGATGCCGAGGCAGTTGCGGCCGTGGTCGATGGCGACGCCTATGGTCTCGATGTGCGTGACGAAGCCGCGCTGCAATCGATGGTCGCAGAGGTGGAAGCGAAATACGGTCGAGTCGACCTGTTCTGCAGCAATGCGGGCATTATCGCCGGTGATGGGGAGCCCTGGTGGGCCACCTCGGCGCCCAACGAAACCTGGCAGGCGATGTGGGACATCCACGTCATGTCCCATGTTTTTGCGGCCCGCGCCTGCTTGCCGGGCATGCTGGCGCGCGGCGAGGGATACCTGCTGAATACGGCCTCCGCAGCGGGGTTGCTCAACCAGGTGGGCGATGCGGCCTATTCAACCACCAAGCACGCCGCCATTGGTTTTGCCGAGGCGCTGGCAATTACCCACGGTGACGACGGAATCAAGGTGTCCGTGCTATGCCCACAGGCGGTTGCGACCCAAATGATCGGCAGTGTGGAAGAGGGCGGCACCGCGGGGGTCGACGGTATCCTGACGCCGGATGAAGTCGCCGAGGCAGTTGTTCAGGGCCTGGCCGCAGAGCGCTTTCTGATACTGCCGCATCCGCAGGTTGCTGATTATCGGGCGCACAAGGCCGCCGATTACGACCGTTGGCTGGGTGGCATGCGTAAATTGCGTCGCCGCTTCGGCAACCCGAACCTTTAAGGCGGCCGCGCCTCACCATGCAACGGAAAGAGCAGCAGGCGCGCTTTGCGCGCACCATCCTCAACGGCTTCGAAGCCTATTTCGCCGAGTTCCAGAACATCACGCTGGCAGCGCGCTCGCGCTTCGAGGCGCAGGACTGGCTGGGTATGCACGCCGCGTCCATCCGTCGCATCGATCTCTACAAGGAGGCGACCACCCGGGTGCTCGAGTACGTTGAGCTGATTGCGGGTGAACAGCTGCACGCCCTGCAGTTCTGGCAGGAGGCTCGGGTGGTCTACGCCGACCTGGTGCGCGGCCACAACAACTTTGAAATTGCCGAAACATTTTTCAATTCGGTGTATTGCGGCGTATTCAAGCACCGCAAGATTCGCGACGAGTACGCGTTCGTGTTTTCTCCCCAGGGCGACATGCCGGCACCGGATGTGAGTAAGGTGTACAGGGCGTACCCGTTCGAGGGTGACCTGGCGGGTGTGCTGCGCCGGCTGCTGGATGACTATGGTTTCAGCCTGCCGTGGGAAGACCTGACGCGGGACATAAACAGCCTGGCAGATGCCATAACCCGTTGTCTCTCGGAGCGCCTGAACCTCTCGCGCGAGGGGGTCGAGCTACAGACTCTGGAGCCCCACTTCTTCCGCAACAAGGGCGCATATATTGTCGGGCGGATTGTTTCCGGCCCTGATTCCATGCCGATTGTGATCCCCATTCTGCACTCGGGGAACGGCGAGGTGTATGTCGATACCATCCTGTTCGGTGCCGACAAAATGAGCGTGGTCTTCAGCTTCACCCGCGCCTATTTCATGGTGGATGCGAGCATTCCCTCGCAATATGTCCTGTTTCTGCAGCAGCTCATGCCGGCCAAGCCCATTTCCGAACTCTACAGCTCGATGGGCTATAACAAGCACGGCAAAACTTATTACTACCGCTGTGCGTTCCGGCACATGCAGAAAACCAGTGACCAGTTCATTATCGCGCCAGGTATCAAGGGCATGGTGATGAGCGTGTTCACACTGCCCTCATATGATTTCGTGTTCAAGATCATCAAGGACAGGTTCACGCCGCCCAAAGAGATGACACGGGAGCAGGTGAAGGAGAAGTACCGGCTGGTAAAGCGCTGGGACCGCGCCGGACGCATGGCGGACACACAGGAGTTCACCAATCTGGCGTTCGCGCGCGAGCGCTTCTCCGACGAGCTGATGGCCGAGCTGCACAAAGTGGCCCCATCAATGATCGAGGAACATGGCAAAGCGCTGGTTATTCGGCACGTGTATGTAGAGCGCCGCATGACCCCACTCAATCTTTACCTGCAGAGTGCCAGCGATGAACAAGTGGGCGCGGTGATGGATGAGTACGGTAATGCCATCAAGCAGCTTGCGGCGGCCAACATATTTCCCGGTGACATGCTGTTGAAGAATTTTGGTGTGACCCGTCACGGCAGGGTTGTGTTCTATGACTACGACGAAATCGTGCCGCTCATGGACTGCAATTTTCGAGAGATTCCCGAGCCGCGCAGTGAAGCCGAGGAGCTGGCCAGCCAGCCGTGGTACAACGTGGGGCCCAATGATATTTTCCCCGAGGAGTTTCGCCTGTTCTTTTCCGGCAACCAGCGCGCACGCAAAGTGTTCGATGCCATGCACAGTGATATCTACGAGGCGAGCTTCTGGCGTGGGTTGCAGGCGCGCATCCGCGATGGGCATGTCGAGGACTTCTTTCCCTACCGGCGCAAACTGCGCTTCAACCGCAACACGGATCAACAGGCAGTCAACGCATAATGGCCACACTGTATTTATTCAGACACGGACAGGCGTCCTTCGGCGCCGACGATTACGACAAACTGTCTACACTGGGCAGCCGTCAGGCGGAGGTGCTGGGGCACTATCTGCGCGACCAGGGCATTCAGCTGGATGCCGCCTACAGCGGCGCACTGTTGCGTCAGCGCGAAACCACCGCCCTGGCTCTGGCCAGCCAGTCGGGCGATGTACCTCATCACATTGATGCGCGCTTCGACGAGGTGCGTAATGACGAGCAGATCCGCTATCTGGTGCCGGTGGTTGCCAAGGCGAACCCGTCTATTCAGGCGCTGGTGGATAAGGGACTGAAGTCCAGTAAAGATTACCAGAAGGTTATCGAGGCCGTTTTCACGCACTGGACCTCGCCGGCTTGCGATGAGCCGCGCATTCAAAGCTGGGCCGATTACTCGGGTTCAGTTGCAGCAGCGTTACGCGATGTGATGGCAGCCGAGGGCGCCGGCAAAACAGTCGGTATTTTCACCTCCGGCGGCACGATAGCCACCATTGTCAGCCAGGTGCTCGGACTGTCGGGCGAGCATGCCTACAAGTTCTATGAACCGATCTTCAATTGCTCTGTGACCCAGCTGTTCTACAGCGGTGACAAGGTTTCGCTGTCCTACTTCAACGACCGCTCCTTCCTGCAGGTGCTGGGCACGCAGCAGGGCGAGCAGCTCGTTACGTATCGCTGACCGGACGCTTGCGTCGCAGCAGGGATTCCTGCGCTGTAGAGGCCACCAGATCCCCCTGGCGGTTGTAGAAGCTTCCCCGGCTCAATCCCCGGCCCCCATGTGTGCTGGGACTGTCCATCGCGTACAGCAGGTAGTCGTCCACCCGTAGCGGACGGTGTATCCACAGGGCGTGGTCCAGGCTCGCGGTTTGCATCTGCGGGTCCATGGCCGTGACCGGATGCGGCAGCAGGGCCGCGCCCAGCAGGGCGAAATCTGAAATAAACGTGAGAATGGTCTGGTGGCGGACGGGGTCATCCCCGATCACCTGATCCGGATCCAACACGCGAAACCAGGTGTACTGCTCCGGCTCCTGGGGCTGCGGGTTGACGTAGTCTCGCCGTTTTACCGGACGCCGTTCAAGTGCCTGCATCATGGGTGCGGCAAAGCGATCCGGATGCTGCTTGGCCATCTGGCTCCAGAACTCGAAGTCGGTTTCCAGCTCTTCCGGTGGCGTGACGTCCGGCATCTCGAACTGGTGACTGAAACCATCCTCCTGCGCCTGGAACGATACCGACGTACTGAAAATAGGTACGCCGTCCTGTTTTGCCGTCACCCGCCGTGTGGTGAAACTGCCGCCGTCCCGTATCGGATCAACCTCATAGACAATCTGTTTTTTGGGGTTGCCCGGCCGCAGAAAGTAAGCATGCATGGAGTGTGCGAAGCGCTCGGCATCGACTGTACGGCTGGCTGCATTCAATGACTGTGCGAGCACCTGGCCGCCGAATACCCGTGGCGGGTAGCTCGGACTGTTGCCAATGAACAGATACTTGTCAATTCGCTCGACCTCGAGCAGGGTGAGGAGCTTTTGCAGCTTGTCTGTCACGTTTCAGCCTTCTTTCCGGAGGGTAGTGCCTCATCCGGGCGCGGTATGAGGCCATTGAAAAATAGATCGAAATAGTCTTTTGCAACAGTGTCCAGGTCATCCACCCGTCGCCACAGTTTAATGTCCATAGACGCGTTGATTGCGCCGGCGATTAACTGCTGTGCAATAAACGGCTTGATGGTGCGAATGCTGCCGTCCTCGATACCTTCGCGAATGAAGTCACCGAAGCGCTGGTTTGCCGCTTCCGTGCGCGCAAGAACCTGCTTGCGTCGTACCATGGGCAAAGCCGTGATAGTGCTGTAGCGAATCAGCGGACCGCGCTCCGAGTTCTGGGCATGGAAAATCTGTCGGCATACCTGATCAATCTTGTGCAGGCCACTGCCCTGCATCTGCACCGCCTGGTCATGAATGTCTTCCGTGATGTCGAGTGAGTAGGTATAGCAGTTGAACAGCAGGTCCTCCTTGTTCCGGATATGGTAGTAAAAAGCGCCCTTGGAGACGCTCAACTGCTCGGCAATTTCATCCAGTGAGGTGCCATTGAACCCCTTCTTGTTGAAAAACCAGGTGCCGGTTTTGTAAAACGCCTGTTGCTTTAGCCGGTTCTGCTCCTCCCGGTCGAAGCCCTGCGTGTATGGCTCCGGTGTGACGCTGACGGCGAGTGACGCAGGTCGGTACGTATCGTCACCACTGTGCAGGCCGTGTGCGAGAAGATCCCAGGCGGCGAGTGCGACGTGATCTACGGTATCCCGTGGAAGGCTGTGCAGCCAGAAAAAGATCCAGTCCAAAGATCCGAGAATTGATCGCGTTGCAGCAATCGTCTCGCAGGGCCTTATTTCGCCGGCGGTGATGCCGTCACTCAGGTAGCCGCGCAGATGCTTGAACATGCTGATGTAGCGGGCTTCCACTTCCTCGCGCTGGGTACCCTGCAGAGAGGCGATCTCCAGCAGGGCGGCGTAGTGAGGCCCCCTGTTTTCCTGTGCGGCCAGCCAGTTTTCGAATTGCAGCAGAAAAAATTGCCGGGCCCGCTCCAGCGGGCTGTCAAAGCGCCGCTCAATGTCGGCCATCGAGTGAAGGTGATGATCCAGGGTGGCGAGGTAGCACTGGAAAATCAGCTCTTCCTTGGTTTTTACATAGTAGTAGAGGCTGGTTTTGGTCAGGCCCAGCGACTCCGCAATATCGCGCAGCGTGGTCGCTCGAGACCCTTTGGAATTGAACAGCTGCGCCGCCTGGGACAGTATGGCTGCGCGCTTGGCGTCGTGCTGGGCAGTTCGATTGAACGGTGACCCCTGGCGTGGCCCGTCACTCAGTGTACTCATGCAGCGCCTCTGCGGAGGACGGGACCGCCGTTCTCCGTACTCAATAGTCTCAATTTCAAACTTTAAGTATTTTTTTTGTCGCTGTCTATAGTGTGCGAGGTGAGTCCCGAGTCGGGTTGATGTCTAGCCACCTGCGGGACCGGTAGCGCCACAACAGCAAGCTGGACTTGAGCAGATAATCCAGCAGCATGACGGCGAACACCCAATACACCGACAGGTTCAGTTGTACGCAGAGCCAGGCGGGTAACAGACGGCCAAAAATGATGCCAATGAACGTTGCCAGCAAGGGAAAGCGGGTGTCCCCCGCGCCCCTGAGAGCGCCCGCGAGGGCGAAATCAATGGCCATCATGGGCTGTGCGAGGCAGATGATGTAAATGAAGCCCACCGTGAGGTCAATCACCTCGACGTCGTCGATCATGAACGTCGCGAGGTCGCGCGCGTACCATGCCATACAGGCGGAAAGTGTAATCATCGCCAGCAACGCCATGCGCAGCGACCTCCACCCCGTGATCATGGCCTGAGCCGGGCGGCCGGCGCCGAGTTGTTGACCCACCAGGGTAGCGGTTGCGATGCCGAAACCGAACCCGACGACAATGGGGAACGCGACGAGGCTGATGCCTATACCGTAGGCAGCATAGGCACTGGTGCCGTAGTTGGCGACAATGGCGAAGAAGGCGAGAAATGCAATCTGTACCACCCCCTGCTCAGTCACTGCGGGCAGCGCGATGCGGACCAGTTTGCGCGCTGCAACCCAGTCGAAGCGTGCCTCTCCCACGGGCTGCAGGTTGAAGCGCCCTTTCCACCACATGAGCACAAAGGCAATGGTCACCAGCGCCCCCGCAATACCCCCGCCGAGCGCCACCCCGGCGACGCCGAGGGTAGGCAAGGGCCCCATGCCGAACGCCAGGGCGTAGCCAAAGGCCACGTTCATAGTCGTGCTACATGCCAGGAAGTAGAGCGGGGTGATTACATCGCCCGTCGCCCGCAGTGAGGTCGACAACATCATGTTCGTGGCAGAAAACAGGTTGAACAGCCCCAGCCAGAAGATGAAGCTTGCTGCCAGCAGCGTGGTTGCATTGTCCAGGCCAAAAATGCCGGCGATGGCCGTCGGGACGGTGAGCACAGGGATAGAGAGCAGCCCGGCAACCAGTAGAGCGAGCAGCAGCGCTGTCCAGCTTGCCATTTCTGCCTGTGCAACCTGCCTCGCCCCCCAATGCCGGGATACCGTTGCGGTGGTCGCCACGGACAGCCCCATGAGAATGGCCTGCACCAGAAAAAACACGCGGTGCCCCGTGGTGACAGCGGCAACCGCCGAAGTGCCGAGGCCAGCGGCAATCTTGATGTGCAGAAAGCCAACCGTGGTGAACAGCAGGTTTGAGATGATGGTCGGCCAGGCCAGCTGCCACACCCGGGCACTGCTTGACTCTCTCACTTCACCTGTTGTGTCCGTTTCACGCATCAAGGGCGCCCTTGTTCTGGTTCGGCGCACGCCTGATGGCGAAAACAGCTGACCAGGTGGTCATTCACCAGGCCGACGGCCTGCATGTATGCGTAGATAATTGTCGAGCCCACGAAGCTGAAACCCCGCCTCTTCAAGTCTTTGCTGATGGTATCCGACAGCGTGGTGCGTGCCGGTACCTCTGCCAGGGTGTGCCACTGGTTGGTAATGGGTTTGTTGTCAACGTGTTGCCAAAGGTACTTGGAGAACGAACCGGCTGAGGCCTGAACTTCGAGAAAAGCTCGGGCGTTCTTGCGCGCGCTATAGACTTTGAGTCGGTTGCGCACAATACCGGGGTTGAGCAGGGCTTTATCCAGCTCGGCGTCTGAAAAGGTGGCGACCTTGTTCGGGTCCAGTCCGGCAAAAGACGCATGATAGCCCTGACGCTTGCGCAGTACCGTAATCCAGGAAAGCCCGGCCTGCGCACCCTCCAGAACGAGGAACTCGAACAGGGTAGGGTCGTGTCGCACAGGCACACCCCATTCCTCGTCGTGGTAAGCAACATAGAGAGGGTCTGACCCGCACCAACCACAGCGATTCATTGTACCCATGCTCTGCATGTCCCTGCGGAAAACACTCAGTATCAGACCGCGAGTGATGGCTGTCTACTACCTGCGGCCTTCACCATCTGGCGCAGCCCACTCGGGTATGACAGAATCCACTACCATGACCGACTCCATACGTTTCGAGTGCACCGGCCACATCGCCCGGCTGACACTGAATAATCCTGCCCAGCACAATGCCCTCGGGCAGGAACAGCTGAGTGCTATACAGGCATCCCTGGTTACCCTGCAGGATGACGAGCAGGCGAGAGTACTGATCATAACCGGGGAGGGCGACAAGACCTTCTGCGCTGGGGCCTCGCTACAACAGCTCGGCAGCGGCAATCTGTCCGGCGATGCCTTCCAGGAAACCACCGACCTCATCGCAGAACTTGCCATTCCTACGATCTGCGCCATAAGCGGTAATGTGTATGGGGGCGGCGTAGAGTTGGCATTGAGCTGCGACTTCAGGATTGGTATTGCGGGCAGCAAGTTGCGGG
Source organism: Haliea alexandrii (assembly GCF_003719295.1). Taxonomy (GTDB): domain Bacteria; phylum Pseudomonadota; class Gammaproteobacteria; order Pseudomonadales; family Halieaceae; genus Haliea; species Haliea alexandrii. The sequence continues at coordinate 135,967 of NZ_RFLW01000004.1, read as the reverse complement.
TGCCCGCTGCCGCTATCGGTTTGTGCTACCCCGTCAGCGGCATCAACCGTTTTGTTGAACGGCTGGGTGTGAGTGCGGCGAAAAGAATACTGCTTGCCGCCGAGGAAATGCAGGCGCAAACACTGCTGGAGATCGGCTTTCTCGACTATCTCGTGCAGCCGGCGGCCCTGAAGGACACAGCAGAGCAGCTTGCACGTGATATTGCAGCCCTGGCCCCTCTCTCGGTCAGGGCGATGAAGCAGATTATCCAGCAATCAGCCGCCGGCAAGCTCGACCGCGAGTTTGCGCAGGGTCTGGCAATGGAGTGCCTGCGGTCAGCCGATTTGCAAGAGGGCTTCGCGGCGCGGCAGGAAAAGCGGGAGCCACGGTTTCAGGGCAGCTGATCCAGGTCGTTATTTTCTCCCGAAAGCGAAAAATACCCGTGTATCGTCTGCCTGTCCGGGCTTATCTCCAGCGTTCCGTTTGCCGCGCTGGCCGCCAGTGCAGCGATGGAAAACCCGGCGAATTCCGCAGCTTCGAAACTTAGCCCTTCAGGAATGCCTGCGCCATCGTCGTGATACTCAAGGTAGACCTCCCTAATGGACGGCATACTGACGACAACACGTACGCAGCAGGCGCCTGTGGATTGGGAAAACCCATGGCTCATCGAATTCTCGAATAGCTCTCCGATGATGATCGCCAGTGGTATAGCCTGCGTCGCGGGCAACAGTTCACTGGTGGCGTCGTTTACCGCAATCAACCGCTGATTCAGATCCGGATATCGGATGGCTGCTGAACTGAAAAGCCGCCCGACGAAAGCACTGGGGTCGAGGTAGAGTTCCTCGCCGCGGTAGTAAAGCGCATCCTGCACCAGGTCCAGTACTTGCAGTCGGTAGTCCGTGCCGCTTCGAAGAGCTTCCATATCGCCCTGAGCGTACTGGGCGCTGCGCTGGATGCAGGTGTTCGCCCACGCCAATAATTCTTTGTTGTAGCGATGAATGGAGTCCGTAAGTACTCGCTGGATATCCATTTGGTCGAGCAATTCATCGGCGAAGTGATCCGCCACCCGCTGCATCTCCCGGGCCTGCTCCAGCGCCTGCTTCTTCAGCATATGCTCGCGATAGATCCGAAGGAACAAATAGGCAATTCCCAGGAGAAACAATGCATAGAGTGTATAGGCCCACCAGGTCCGCCACGGAGCCGGCTTGACTTCAATATCGAGCGATATACCAGATAGATTCCAAATGCCCGACGCATTGAGTGCTTGCGCTCTAAACACATAGTCCCCCGCCGGGAGGTTGGTGTATGTTGCAGAGCCGCGATTCCCGACATCCACCCAGTCGTCGTCAAAGCCCTCTAGCTTATGACGGTATCGGGTAGATCCGGGGTCGGTAAGGTCTCTAGTGCTGAACTCGAGGTTCAGGAAGCGATCTTTGTGGCCGAGGGTTATGGATTGACTTAGCGCATGATGCCGATCAGTATGAATTCTCCGTCCGCCAATTACTATGTCATTCAGGAATATGGTGGCGGCGGATGGACCTTCGCCAATATCATGAGGATGAAATTTGTAAAAGCCGTTTACACCGCCAAAGTACAAATATCCAAAAGCGTCTTGAAATGAACTGTTCAGTTCAAAGCCTATGCCATCTATCCCATCTTCCTCACCGTATTGAACGACCTTCCCATTACTTGTGCGACGTGCAATACCTTGGTTTGTGGAAAACCAAATTTCCTCTCCGATGCCGCTCTCAATAGAATAAACTGCCTTTTCGGCATATGAGATTTCAGAGAAATCTTGGTTAACTATAGCTCTATTGTCCGTGAATTCGTGAGGAGATTTTTCGTGCTTGAATAAGCCGTCATGCATTGAGCCGAACCAGACAAAATGGTCCGTCTCGTTCGCGGTCCATATGATTGGATGCTCAGCCAGGTCGGAGGATTCGTTCGAATAATTCACGCTGACAAGCTCGTTGTCTACAAGATCTAGTGTTCTCAACCCGGCCTCCGTGCCCACCCAAATAGTTCCATCACTTGATTGAAACATGAAGAGTATCTGATTCTCTCCAGAACTCCCGCTCGCGGCTGCTAGGTGCCTCGCAGCACGTCCTCTAACATCCATTTTCGGGATACCTTGACCATAGGTGCCAAGAAGGAGTTCACCTTCGTTGGTTTTAAGAAAGCTGCTTATTGAATTAGAGCGAAGCCCGTTGATATTAGATAGATCCCAGCGTTGAGCGCGAGGTGTTGCAACTTGCAAAATTTCAAAGCCGAGGTTTCGATACCCCAGATATATGGTTTCATTGCGTTGATAGAGGGTCATAATTCCCTCCCGAAAATAGCCAGTCTCCCCCCGATCTTGATCAATCGAGACAATCTGATCGCTTTCGGACTTTAATAGCGCGAGACCGTGATAGGAAGCTATTAGAATGTCATCGTTCTCTGCCCTCGCAAACCCGACTATCGATTGCAGTAGCGGACTTTTGCTTGAATCAAAAATTTGGAAGGGAGTTTGTACAAGTCGAAAAATCCCTTTGTAAGTGCCAATCCAATACGCGCTGCTCTTGGAGTCTGGAGTTATTGAAATAACGTCGCTGAGTGACTGATGGGATGGTGATGGATGTTCGTTGCAAAACCCCTCGGATGTACAGATCAACAACCCCTGATCTGTGCCAACTAGTGTGGTTCTTTTGTCTTTGAGTACTTCAATATCGTGTACGTTAGAGGATTGAACTCTCTTTGAATTTACGTCAAAAACTCTTGCGGCCTCGCAGTTTTTTGTTTCAGCGTCGAAAAAAATATTCCTCCACCGCGAGACCCGATGATAACTTTATTGTTCCCTAGCTTGGCCAGCTCACTAATATTTTTTAGATCGGAGCAGCTATCAGGTTTGAATTCATTATCGATTTTTCCTTGCATCGAGATCGATAAAACAATGTTCGACGAAAACGAAACTAAAACGCCCCCATTTTCAGTGCCGACAATGTCAGACGGAATTCCGAGCCCACTGGCCGGAACAATATCTGCTCTTCGGCTCCGCGAAGAGAGCGCTAGAATCTTTCCGTTTTCATATGCAAGCCAAAGTAATCCTTTTGGAGAAAAGTAGGCTTCAACCACCCCGTCGTTCTGTCCACCGATCGCCTCAAGCCAATCTGCAGTGACAAATTTTGCTCGACCTCTCTCAAGTGATACGGCTTTGTTATCTGTTGTTAGTGAAAAAATTTCTCCATCCCATACTTCAAGCAAATGGCGTGCGCGGAATCTGACTTGATCACCAACCCTATTTGTAAAGTGAGTGAACTTTCGATCATCTTTCCTTCCGACCTGCGTCACGCCATCAAGAGTCGCTAGCCAAAGTTTACGGTCTGTGGAGTGTAGGGTCGATAATATCGTTGTTGATGCCAGGTGCTTTAGTGCTACCGGAACCTGAATAGTATTTTGAGATCTGGGCTGGCGGTTTGATCCGTTGACTTCAGACGAGTAGATAGGTGCTGAGATAGACATCAGGAGGAAATAAACTAGATACATATAGGGGCCGGCAGCGGGCATACATGTCCTCCTTCAGCACGTGATGATTAGTCGTCTAGTGCTCCAAATAATTTCGATATCTTTCACGGAACGCGGTCTTGAATGCTGAATAAGCCATTGAAATTGATTCAAGTGCTAAAACGTAATCGACTTCATTTCCACCCTTTATATCAGACTCAATTTTCCCCGCAATAGACTTTATCTCTTTCGCACCAAGGTTGGCACTCATCGACTTGATCGCATGAGCTAGAGACTGCAGGTGTTTGGATTCTAGGGTGCTGTTGCGATTACTTAACTCTGAAATTTTTTGATCCATTTGAAGACAAAAACCTACGAATACTTCTTCGAGGATGGCCTTCCCAGTCTGCTCTTGAATATGCAGTATATTGCTCACAGCAGGCTCGTCAATAATCCCTGTGTCTTTGCTCGTCTCATCTGTATCCGAGGCATTTAGTGAAGTGTCGTGACTTTCCTCGTCTTCGAGAAATCCATGTTCGCCGAAATGAGTTGTCAGAATATTCCGGATATCCTCAACTCTAAATGGTTTGCCAAGGAAGCCATCCATTCCTGCTTCAAAAAATGCTTTTCGGTCGCTCGAAGTGGTTCCCGCAGTAAGCGCGATTATTGTGCATGGTGTATGATCATTTTCCGCTTCGGCACTTCGAATAGAGCGTGTCGCTGCAAAGCCGTCCATGAGCGGCATCTGACAGTCCATAAAAATTAAGTCATATCGATTTTGACATTGCATCTGTACTGCTTGCTCGCCATTCTCTGCAATAGCGGCGCTGTATCCACACATTCGAATTACCTCACTGGCAATCCGCTGGTTTGTCGGAATATCCTCCGCAACTAATATCTTGAGAGGTTTCTTTACTCCTTTTCTTTGTTGTGTTTCCCTCGTGGTGGCTGTATTCGCCCCGTGCGCCCAATTTAAAACCGATTGGCTCACGCTTTCCATCGTGGTTGGTTTGCTGATGAGAGCACTTGCGCCCAAGCTTTGGTGCTCCGAGAAGGAATTCAGTGATGTTATGATCGTCGTTCGGCTTTTTAAGAGGAACCAATGCATACTCAAAATCTGCCTGTCCACAGTTGATATGTCGATAAATATAAACGAGTCTGAACCCAAACTATGATACTCAGATATTGTGTCGAGCTCTGTAATCGATGATGCGCCCAAGCGTTTTAGCTGTTCAGCCACCATGTCACGAGTTGATTTGTGGGCGGAAATTATTGCAAAAGAAGTGCTCGAAAATATCTTGTTTTCTGATTGAGAGCTCAGAGTTCTGATATCAAGGATAGGGATGCTTAAGTGCACTGAGGTGCCGACATTTAGCTGGGAGCTCACGTGTATGCTTCCTCCCATTCTTTCCACATAGCTCTTAGTTATTGAAAGGCCAAGACCCGTGCCGCCGTATTGTCTCGTGGTACTAGCGTCGGCCTGAGTAAATGGCTCAAAAACCCTTTCGCAAGTCTCGTCGTCCATTCCAATGCCAGTATCGTTTATTCGGAAATTTAATATTGATGTGTCGGTTCCTACGACTTTTTTGCGATCAACAAGCAGGTCAATATGACCGGATTCTGTGAACTTAATCGCGTTGTTCGTTAAGTTCATTAGGACTTGCCGTAGCTTTCCAGGGTCGCCAACGAAATCCATATCGATACTCGCGTCAATAACGTGGCTCAGTTCGATATTTTTCCTCGAGGCAGGTTCGCTCTGGAGGTAGCAAATTTCTTCGACCAGATCTACTACGTTGAATGGAATGTTTTCAATCTCAATCTTATTGGCTTCGATTTTTGAAAAATCGAGAATGTCGTTGATCAGTGAAAGAAGTGCTGCCCCACTGTTGTTGGCCGCGGTGGCAAATCTGCGCTGCTGCTCACTTAAATCAGTGTGCAGTAGAAGCTCTGTCATGCCAATCATGCCGTGCATCGGCGTCCTTATTTCGTGGCTTACAGTCGCAAGAAATTCGGATTTGGCTCGGTTTGCTGTCTCGGCAGCGTACGTTGCCTCTTGTAAGTCCTGTGTGCGCTCCCTTACTTTTTCCTCTAGCTCCCTCTGTCTAGCGATTGCGATTTCAGATTTCTCTCTTTGGTTTTTCAAATATACCGTTAGTAAAGACAATAAAATAATCGAATATGCTAAGTATGCTGCGCCGCTACGCCAGATTGGTGGGGATACATGTACATTGATTGATTTTCCATCCCAGTTCCAGGTTCCGCCGGGGCTTGCTGCGGCGAGGTGCAGTCGATATGAGCCGGGTGGTAAAGTGGTGAACGATGCCTGCCTTGCATCGTTGGAAATTACCCAGTTTTCGTTGATGCCATCGAGTTTATAGGCATACTGGAGGAGTGATGGCGCTGAATAGTCGGCTGCAAAAAATTCAACCGAGAATATTTTGTCGTTGTGCGTAAGCTCAATATTTTGAAGTTTGTTGTATGGTTTTGCGAAGTTTCTTCTTTCGTTCATGACACGTATTTCTGAGATGCTCACCTGTGGCGGCGATTCTTGATCCTTGAACCCGTTTGGATCAATAATGTTGAAGCCTAAATTTCCACCAAAGTATACAAGACCGCTGGTCGATTTGAAGGATGCGCCCATATTAAACTCCGTATCTTGTAGTCCATCGCGGACCCCGAACTGACGAGCTTCCTTGCTAACGGTATCTAATTTTGTCACACCTCGATTGTGAGAAATCCAAAGATTTCTCTTTATGTCACTTTGGATGCCGTAAATGTTTGAGCTTGGTAGTGAAATGTTCTCGGAGTAGTGGTCGAATTTTTCAATCCCTTCAGTGCGAGCTTGCTTTCCCCATCTATTTAGGCCGCCTCCTTTTGTTCCTATCCATAGGTTTTGATGCTCGTCTTCGTAGAATGACCAGACCATGTCGCTTGAAATACTGTCTGTATTTCCACGCTCGGTATAGTATCTGTCGAATGCCCCTAGATCTGCGGATCTGAGCCGGTTTAGTCCATTTTCTGTGCCCACCCAGATAAATCCCAAGGAGTCTTCGAACAGTGCAAGTACATTGTTGTTACTTAGACTTTGATCGTTGTTGGGCTCGTATATGTACCGCCTGAACACTGATTCATCGGCGCTTAGTGCACTAAGTCCGCCGCCATAAGTACCCACATACAACGTCCCTGATCTAGACCTCATTATCGACGTGATCCCGTTCGCTCCGATAGTGGTATTATCAAATCGCGAATGTCTGAACGTCGTTACCTCATTGGTTATGGTATCAAGTTTATTTAGGCCGCCAGAGAATGTCCCAATCCATAGGATGTTTTCTTCGCCGAGAAGGCTCATTACGGCAGGGCTTGATATTGCAGGAACCGTGTGTTCGTTGATGGTTAAGACCGCGTTGTTGTCTTGGTCTAGTTTGCTTAGCCCATCGTCTGTACCAATCCATATTCTGCCACCTTTCGTTTCCCCGAAGGCGTTAATTGATTCATTTGGTAGGCCTGCTGTTTCTGTATTAAATTTAGCGAATAAGTTTTGGGATCCCGTCGCTAGTCCAAAGATAGTTCCGACCCAGTAGAGGCCTTCCCTAGATTGGTAAATGCTTGATATTCTGTCTGAGGGTAGATTTGTGTTGAGCGTATTGAACTTATGGAAGTCATTCGTATTCTTAGCGTATAAATTGAGGCCATCTAGAGTGCAAATCCAAATCTGATCCGATTTGTCTTCAAATATGTCGATCGGAGTGTTTGAGAGAATTGATCGTGTGTTCTCAGTTGATGTTGTGAAGCGCTGTGCGGAATTTTTTGTTGGATTATATCGAATGACCCCCGACGATGGTGTGAGGGACCAAATATTTCCGCTCGAATCTGAAAGCACTTTGAAAATGGGTTCACTCTCGACGGATCCTCCCGCGGAGAGATTGTGAATGTTTATTTTGGAAGCCACGAGTGGTTCAGTTGTAGTTATTTTGAACAGCCCAGTAGATATGGAGGCGGCCCAAACTGTAGAGTCGGGCGACTGTGTAAAGCTGTTAATCTCTCCCAAGTAAGGTAGTCCGATGGTGCTGGGTGTATAGTGTTCAAATTCTTCAGTCGATGGAGTGAAGATGCTGAACGCATTGTCATACCCTAACCAAATGCGGCCACTTTCATCCAAAAATAAAGTTAGAATATCGTTCCTCAGGGGCGAAGACGCATCGTTTTTATCCGCGGTAAAATGCTCAAACCCGTTGTCAATTTGGTTGTATCGATTTAGCCCCCCACCCCGGGTCGAGACCCAGATCGTCCCTTCGAGGTCTTCTACGATGCTTGTAACTGCGTCGTGTGATATTGAGCTTGGGTTTGTTAGCGAGTATCTGTAGTTCTCGACCTCATGGCCATTGTATCGATTCAGCCCCTCCTGTGTCAGAAACCACATATTGCCACTGGAATCCTGAAACGATTGAGTTACGATCTGTTGGGTGAGCATTGTCGTCACGATGGACGGTTGGAAATCTATGTTTGGCGCGGAGGATGAGTCCATTCCCATCGGTTTGGTAGTGGCGGTGAGCACTATGAGCGCCGTTATAATCTGCAGCCAATAGATCATGTTAGGTTGTGTTCTAGCCTTTAGATGGCTCCAGTGTAATCAATCTGTTTGGCTATGTCTGATCGGGCGATGTATAAAAAGGAATCCGAATAAAAAAGGGAGGCATTGCCTCCCTTTCTGTGTCTTTCATGGTTAAGTCGTTATCGAAGGCTCCACTTGTAGCCGGCCTGGTCGGCGTAGCTGCGGAAGCCCCACTTGTAGCCGGCCTGGTCGGCGTAGCTGCGGAAGCCCCACTTGTAACCGGCCTGGTCGGCGTAGCTGCGGAAGCCCCACTTGTAACCGGCCTGGTCGGCGTAGCTGCGGAAGCCCCACTTGTAGCCGGCCTGGTCGGCGTAGCTGCGGAAGCCCCACTTGTAGCCGGCCTGGTCGGCGTAGCTGCGGAAGCCCCACTTGTAACCGGCCTGGTCGGCGTAGCTGCGGAAGCCCCACTTGTAACCGGCCTGGTCGGCGTAGCTGCGGAAGCCCCACTTGTAGCCGGCCTGGTCGGCGTAGCTGCGGAAGCCCCACTTGTAGCCGGCCTGGTCGGCGTAGCTGCGGAAGCCCCACTTGTAACCGGCCTGGTCGGCGTAGCTGCGGAAGCCCCACTTGTAACCGGCCTGGTCGGCGTAGCTGCGGAAGCCCCACTTGTAGCCGGCCTGGTCGGCGTAGCTGCGGAAGCCCCACTTGTAGCCGGCCTGGTCGGCGTAGCTGCGGAAGCCCCACTTGTAACCGGCCTGGTCGGCGTAGCTGCGGAAGCCCCACTTGTAACCGGCCTGGTCGGCGTAGCTGCGGAAGCCCCACTTGTAGCCGGCCTGGTCGGCGTAGCTGCGGAAGCCCCACTTGTAGCCGGCCTGGTCGGCGTAGCTGCGGAAGCCCCACTTGTAACCGGCCTGGTCGGCGTAGCTGCGGAAGCCCCACTTGTAGCCGGTTTCCGTCGCAACGTTTGACGCTCCCCAAGTGTACTCAAGGTTTGTGGACGCGGACTGCGCCTCTGTTGAGCCTGACGCAATGTGGCCCTCGCTCATTGCCCACTTATAGCTTGTTGGCTGTGCGTCTGCGTTTGCCCAGTCGCTGGAGGTAGCGTTATCTCTGCTACCAGTGCTCCCCCACTTGTATCCGTTAGAGGTCCGATAGGTGACGGTTTGTGCGAGTTCGTGTGCCACTTTGTGAACTGTCGCAGAACTATTGGCAACACCGTTTGCTTGGGGGCCAGGGGCTGCTAGTGCAGCTCCAGCCATTGAAAGTGATATAAGAGCTGCGCTCCACTTGAATACATTCGAAAGATTCTTCATAGGTAATCGGCCTCATCGCACGGTTTTCTGCCACCCCAGTGGCCCAAATTTCCCAACCCTATCTCATCCTTGAGAGGCACTTTTGCCGCCAGTTCGCGGCGCTTGGTACCGTTATAGGGAGCTGCGAGGGGAGGTTGAAGAGGTTTCCATAACCAGTTTGGGGCACTGTATTTCTACAGGATTGACGTGGTCGTCCGCCCATTCATGTTTTGGGTGAGATAGCTGCTTGTAAGGTATTGATAAATATATGGAAAGTAATTTTTGGTGGGGTGGTTTTTAGCGCTTGCCCCATTTGGGTTACGCGCTGGGGCGGGGGTGATATCAGGGGGGTGACTCACCGTCAGCTTGGCGGGAAAGCGCTTCGATTCTGCTGCGCTCTGCAGTGTAGATTTCCAGCCAATCGACTGGCAAGTCTGCGCCGGGTGGCTCCCCGTCGTCGCGTTCGATGTGGCCCTTAACGCCCCATCGGAGTGCGTCGGAGGGGGCATCCTCGGTCGGCTGGGGTGTCAGCAGGTTGTCGATGCCCGGTAGTGTGGGTGCCCCGGTCTCATCCACGATTGCGGGACCTTCGTAATGCGTTTCGCCGCGGATGTCCCGTGCGATATCCAGGCCCTGGTTGCCGCAGCCGGATGTCCCGAGCGTTATAGCCCGGGTCGCGCTGACCGCTCCGCTGCCCTGCAGGAACGGGCTGTAATAGAGGCGCCCGTTTTTGTGAATTGCGGGTTCTGCGCTGCTCATCAATTTGCATTTGATGTCATCGGGTGTCAGCTCCGGTTCCAGTTGCAGGAGTAGCGCGGCAATACCTGAGACGAGTGCGCTGGCCTGCGAGGTGCCGGTCATGACCAGTTCTCCGCTGCTGATCATGTAGTTGGGGTGTTTGCGCGTGAGCGTGCTATCTGGGCTTGCGAGGCCGGCGATATGGCCTCCAGGGGCCACCAGGTCTGGCTTGATGTGTCCGCTGGGCGTTGGGCCACGTGACGAGAACCCGGGGATATAGTCATCATTCCGGTCATCCACGGTCCAGGAATCGGTGTAGGCACCTACAGTGATAATGTAGGGCAAATTTCCGGGCGAGCCGATAGTCATCGGTTCTGGGCCCTCGTTCCCCGCGGCCGCGATGACGCTAATGCCCGCTGCCCAGGCTTGCATGAGTGCCTGATTGATCGGGTCGAGGAAGTAGGGCCAGCGGGGGCGGGCGGCAAATGACAGGTTCAGCACTCGAATATTGAGCTGCTCGCGGTGCTCGACGACCCACTGTATGCCGCGGACGATATCCAGGAAGTCACCTTGCCCTTCTTCGTCGAAGGCCTTAATCGCAACCAGCTGCGCGTCCGGTGCAATGCCCTTGTAGCTGCCATCCGGTTGCCCCTGTGTGAGTACTCGCTCACTGTTTGCGATAACGCTGCTCATGTGTGTGCCGTGTCCACTGGCGTCGGGCACCGGTACGCTGGCTCTGTTGTTTATGGCGTCATAGCGGCCAATGATGCGGGGCTCACCTTCGGTGTCGGTGGCCAGAGCAGGGTGTTCCCACAGGCCGGAGTCGAGCACCGCTACCGTAACACCGCGCCCCGTAATACCATGTCGATGGAGGTCTGCGGCGCCTGAAACGCGCGGGTAATATGTGTCGGATAGGTAATCGGCGTAGCCGGGAATGAGCTTCAATGTGCAGCTTGTGCCGAATTGCAATGTTATCTGGAAATCGCTTTGCTGCCACTGGTCGTGCAAGTCAGAAACATGGGCGGGAAAGGTGATGCTGAATTGTGTGCGCGTGCCCGGCTGCGGGCCCGCCTCTGCTTCCGCCAAGTCAGTGGTTGTCTGCCAGCGATCCTCGCCATCGAGCGTGGCCGGAGAAAGCTCGAGTGTGGCCTCTCCCAGCTGTGCATGCAGTTCGGGGCCAAGACCGGCTGGCCAGGAGAGCTTCACGCTTTTCAGGCGGTCGGTTGCTTCGCCGAGGTTATGGACTGCCCATTTCAGCGTATTGCTCCCAAGGTGAGCCTCGAGCGCGCCGCCCAGCGCACATGCCGTGGCGTCAGGCGGCGGCAAGGGCTCGGACATATCCATCGACAGGTCGTCAATCAGACGTGAGAGCACGGGGGAGCTGCGAATCTGCTCGAGTTGTTGCGTCGTCACGGAGGCGCCCAAGGCGTTGATGATTGGCAGGTCGTGCGTCACGCTCCCCCCTGCACGTTCCACCAGTTCGCGCAGCTCCTGCACCGAATTGCCCTGCAGCATTATCAACAGAGGTTCGTTATCGGGTGCTGCAGCGCGTGACAGTAGCGGGAGGCACAGAACGGCAGTCAGCCACAGTGCCCTGAAATTCATACGAGTTGGTTTGCGATTTGCCAATCTACTGGCCCGAGGCGAGTTGCTCGGAAAAGTTGTGTCGCAGCAGGTTGGGCACTTCCTCTGGGTACACAGGGATGGAAAAGTAATATCCCTGCAGCAGGTCACACTTCTTCTCTACCAGGTAGCGCATCTGTTCGGCGGTTTCGATGCCCTCTGCAATCACGCGCAGGTTGAGAGTGCGCGACAGGGCGAGAATCGCATCGATGATCGCGGCACCGTCCGGGCTGCCAAGATCGGCAATGAAGCTCTGATCGATTTTCAGCGTGTCAATTGGAAAACGCTTGAGGTAACTCAGGGATGAATAGCCGGTACCAAAGTCGTCCACTGCCAGGTCGAGGCCAATGGCCTTGAGTTCCTTCAGTTTGACGATGTTCGTTTCCGCATCGGTCATGATGGCGCCCTCGGTAAGCTCCAGTTCCAGGCGATGCGGCAGCATCTTGGAGTTTTCGAGGAAACCGCGCACGAAGCCCGATAGGCCACTCTGGTTGAACTGCAAGGGGGAGATGTTCACACTCACGCGGAAAGACGGCAAGCCGAGGCTGTCCCAGTACTGGCAGTCCTTGGCGACCTGGGTCATTACCCATTCACCGAGCTCAATGATCTGCCCGGTACGCTCGGCGACCGGGATGAATTCCGCAGGTGATACCATGCCGCGTATTGGATGCTTCCAGCGTACCAGTGATTCCAGGCTCACCACGTTGCCGGTAGCAACCTCTACCTGTGGCTGATAGCGCAGCTCCAGCTCGCCTGACTGCATGCCGTGGCGCAACTCTTCTTCCATTTTGAGTTGTTCAACGGCCTTGGCATTCATTTCTTCGTTGTAGAAGCGGTAGCAGGCCCGCCCCGCGGCCTTTGCCACGTACATGGCGGTGTCCGCGTTGCGAATGAGGCTGTCAGGGTCTTCGCCATCCGTTGGATAAATGGCGATTCCGATGCTGGGGGTAACAACCGGGTTATGTGATTGCAGTGCGATGGGTTGCGAGAGGCTTTCAAGAATCCGCCTTGCAATCCCCTCTACGTGTTGTGTGTCGGGCACATCTGACAATACGACTGTGAACTCGTCACCGCCCAGGCGCGCGATTTCCGCACTGCCATCACCGCTGTTGTCATCGTCGTCATCATCGTCGCTGAAAAAGTTGATAGCGTCGTCCTGGCGCAATTCCAGCGTCAGGCGCTTGGCGATTTCTACCAGCAGTCGGTCGCCTCGCCCGTGGCCGATCGAGTCGTTGATGCGCTTGAAATTATCCAGGTCGATGAAGAGCAGGGCCGCAAAGGAATTACGGCGCTGGCTGCGCTTCAGAATGCGCACCAGTTGTTCATTGAAATTGCGCCTGTTTGGCAGGTTCGTCAGTGGGTCGTAGTAGGCCAGGTAGCGCAGCCGGTCTTCTTGTCGACGCAGGGAGTTGAACGCCTGGCTGGCGCGCAACATGTACTGCACGTCCCGTCCCAGTAGCGACCAGTTGACCGGTTTGGTTTTGTATTGAGTGGCACCGGCGTCAAAGCCTAGATCAATGGATTCGCGATCGTCGGAGCCGGTGACGATCATGATGGGTATGGATTCGCCCTGCGGCATCTCGCGAATGAGCTTGCACACTTCAAGCCCGCTCATGCCCGGCATTTCAACATCAAGGAACACGAGGTCTGGTCGTTCCCGGGCAAACATTTCCAGTGCTTCCGGGCCGCTGCTCGCCTCGACAACAACCATATCTTCCGCTTCCAGGCACTGCCGTGTCAGTAACCGCACGATCTGGTCGTCGTCGCAGACCAGAATTTTTGCGCGTATCGTATGCGAGCTGGGGTTTTGCATCAGTACGTTATGCGCGGCAACCGGAAGAGCGAACAAGGCTATCATCCCATGTCGTTACCGCATAGGTCTCTTTCACGCAGGCAGCCCAGAAGTTCTGCCTATCGTGGGGTGTGTTACAAAATGTCAGGATGAGATGCGCTCCCGCTGTTTGAAACGCTGTTCCTGCACGAAGCGCGGCAGCTGCTGTAGTGGAATGGCCTTGCTGTAGTAGAAACCCTGAACCTGCTCGCAATTTTGGCTGCGCAGGAAAGTGACCTGTTCGTGATTCTCAACGCCCTCGGCGATTACCTCGATGTCCAACCGGCGCGCCATTTCGATGATGAGGCTACAAACTGCCGCCTGTTGCACATTGTGCGGCAGGTCGCGCACGAACGCCGCATCCACTTTGATGGCTGAAATAGGCAGCTCAGTGAGGTGCGTAAGCTGCGAGAAGCCGGTGCCAAAGTCATCCAGGGAAAAGCGGATGCCCAGCTGCATCAGTTCGTGCATGCTCGCCTTGATGGCGGCCGGGTCCTTGAGAATGGTGGTTTCTGTGAGTTCGAATTCCAGGCGCGCGGGGTTTGCGCCTGTGCGCTGCAAGGTATCTTTGACCGCAGCGATGAAACGGTCGTCCTGAATCTGCGAGAAGGAAATGTTGACCGCCACTACCACGTCATCCATGCGCTGGTCGCCCAGCCAGTTGAGCGCACAGCAAGCATGCTGAATGACCTGATAACCAATGGTTTTCATCAGGCCCATGTCTTCGCACTCGGCGATAAACTCGCCCGGGCAAATAAGGCCGCGCTGGGGGTGGTTCCAGCGCAGTAGCGCTTCCAGCCCGGCGAGACGTCCGCGCTCGAGATCCATCCGGGGCTGATAGTGCAGTTCGAATTGGTTGTGTCGGGCCGCAACCCGCAGTTCGGCTGCCAGTGTGCTGCTGCCCTGCATATCAAACTGCAGATGGTCGCTGTAGGCCACGAAGCGGCAGCCGGGGATAGCCTTGGCCTGCAGCATGGCGCTGCGCGCGTGATCCATCAGTTCACTCATGTTGGCAGCGTCGTCCGCGAAAAGTGCGCCCCCGATGCTGGCGTCGATGGCGACGTGTTGGCCTTCCAGATAGTACGGGGCCGCAATCGCCTGCAGCATCTTGTCGGCGATACGGGCCATGTCAGCGGGCGCACCCACGTCTTCCAGTACAACCGCAAACTCGTCGCCCCCCAGCCGCGCAATGCTGTCACTGCTGCGCAATTTGCTCAGCATGCGCTGGCTGAGTGCCTGGATCACGGCATCACCGTTCTGTTCACCGTAGTGGTCGTTGATGTTGGTGAACTGGTCGACGTTGAGATAAAGCAGGGCGGTTTTGAAGCGGTAGCGCTGCGAACGCTGCATGGCACGTTCGAGGTGCGCGCGAAAGCCCGCGCGGTTCAGTGTTCCGGTCAGTGCGTCGCGGCTGGACAGTTCGCTGATGGTGGTGCGTGCCTGCTTCAGTTCGATGCTGTAGTCGAGCAGGCGGTGCAACATCGGATCCTGCAGTTGCCCGCGAACGAGGTAGTCCTGCGCGCCACTATCGCGCAACTGTCGCAGTTGCTCGCTGTCGGGTATGTTGTCACGCAGGAGGATGATGGGCAGCGATGGCACGTGTTTCTGCGCCAGGCGCAGCAGGTAATCGGTTTCCGGCCCGGCGGCCAGGATAACGGCATCGATCGCCGGGTCCATCAGCGTGTCGAGTGGGCGTTCGAGAGCGGTGTTGCTGTTGAGCCTGAAGCGCCGGGGCTCGGCACGATCCAGGCAATCCGCCAGGATCAGATGATCTGTTTTATTGGCCGAAATCGCCAGAATCGTTCGCAGATCCACAGGTTCCCCGCGCTTTACTGTGCACTGTGAGAGAGCCCGGGGCCCTCAACAGCACGTTAATGTTGCTCGTTATTCTATATATAACATGAGGTTATACGTAGTATGTGAGAGAAATTCTAGTAATTTTTCCCAAATGCCGGCGCTTTCACGGTATTTTCCACGCATGAGCGACGAGGTTGGCTGTCTGGGGCTCGGCGACACAGGCGCAAATTGTGCTAGAATCGCCCGCCCTTGCGCACGACAGGCCGAGCATGAGCATTGCTTCCGACAAGCTGGAATCTATTCGCAAACAGGTTCAGGTCCACCTGGACAACGCTGAGCGCAGTGAGATGAGTCCTGCGCGTGAGCGCGAGCTGTGTGACCGCATTGGCCGACGCTTGCAGGCGGAGAACGCGGTCATCGTTGCGCATTATTATACGGCGCCCGCGATCCAGGCGCTTGCCGAGGCTACCGGGGGCTGTGTATCAGACTCCCTCGAAATGGCGCGCTTCGGTCACGATCACCCGGCCACCACGCTTATTGTCGCGGGTGTAAGATTCATGGGGGAAACGGCGAAGATTCTCACCCCGGACAAGCGTGTGCTCATGCCCACCCTCGAGGCGACCTGCTCTCTGGATCTGGGCTGCCCGATTGAGGAATTCTCCGCGTTCTGTGATGCGCATCCGGACCGCGAAGTCGTGGTATATGCCAATACATCTGCCGCCGTAAAGGCGCGCGCGGATTGGGTGGTGACGTCGAGCATTGCGCTGGATGTTGCCGAGCACCTCGCTGCACAGGGCAAGAAAATCATCTGGGCCCCGGACCGTCACCTGGGCGACTATGTGCGCAGCCAGACGGGGGCCGACATTCTCATGTGGGATGGCGCCTGTATTGTGCATGAGGAATTCAAGGCCCGTGGCATAGCGGATCTCAAGCGTGTTTACCCGGATGCCGCGGTGCTGGTGCACCCGGAGTCGCCGGCAGCGGTACTGGAGTTGGCCGACCGCGTGGGCTCCACAACGCAGATTATCCGCGCGGCACAGGAGCTCCCCAATCCACGCTTCATTGTGGCGACGGATCAGGGCATTTTCTACAAACTGCAGCAGCAGGCTCCGGGCAAGGAGTTCATCATCGCGCCCACTGCCGGCAATGGCGCAACGTGCCGCAGCTGCGCCAACTGTCCGTGGATGGCGATGAACGAGTTGCAGGCGCTGGACCAGGTGTTCGAGCGCGACGACAATGAAGTGTTTGTTGACCCGGCGGTTGGCCGGCAGGCGATGGTGCCGCTGCGGCGTATGTTGGATTTTGCTGCCAATCTCAACAAGGGCGTCATCGGCAACGCCTGATCAGATGTCCATGCGCTCGCGCAGGGTGTCGATGTCAACCAGGCGCTCGTTGATTCTCGCCGCGGCCACGTGGTTCGATCCGACCAGTTTCAGGGCATAGCTCAACTGTTTTTCCGCTTCGCCCAGATTACCATTGAGAATGAAGTACTCGGCGCGCGACTGGTGCAGGCCGACGATGTTTCCGGACAGTCCCTGCACCTCAGCCAGCAGGTACCATAGCGCCGGGTCCTCCGGGCGCACCTTGCTCTGCTCCAGCAGCACGGCTTCCGAAATGTGCGGTTTCCTGTCGCGCATCAACGCACGGGCATAGGCCATGGCCAGCGGGTGACTACCGGGTGATAGCTTCAGCTCGCGCTCCAACAGCGCCGCTGCCTTGCCAGGCTCCCCGCGCGTCATCAGTATTTCCGCATTGGCGAGTTTGTACTCGAGACGGTCGGCATCGCCAGACCAGATGCTGTCCAGCTCAAGCGCGGCCTGATCGACCCGACCGGCATCCGTGAGCGCCAACACCAGACCGTAGGTAGATGCCTCGCGTGATCGTGTATTGCCGTCCAGCTCGCCGCGGAACTGCTGAATGGCGGCTTCTGGCGTCGCGGCGAGGTGGTTGGTCACCCTGGCCCGCATCAACTGGTACTGCAGATCGTCTTCCCGGACCGGGCTGGTGTATTGCCGCGCCCGGTTGCGCGTATCGGCAATGCGGTTTTCCGACAACGGGTGAGTGCGCAGGAATTCCGGTATGCGGTTGCCGCTGGTGTAACGCGATGCCTGCAGCATGCGCTCGAACATCGCGGGGGTTGCATGGGGGTCCAGCCCAGCGGCCACCAGCGTCTGCATGCCCACGCGATCCGCTTCCGCTTCGTTGCTGCGGCTATAACGCAGTGCGGAGTCCTGCGCCGCTGCCTGTGCTGCCGATAGCGCGGCCATCCCGGCGTCACCGCCGGCTGTGGCGAGCAGTACGAAACCCGCCAGCATGGCGGCCAGGTTCAGGGGTTGCTGGTTGCGCTGAAATTCAACCCGCCGTGAAAAGTGGCGCTGGCTCAGGTGGGCAATTTCGTGGGCCAGTACCGAGGCCAGTTCGTCTTCTGTCTGGGCGTACATCAGCAGGCCGTTGTGCACGCCGATGACGCCGCCCGGTACCGCAAAGGCGTTGATGGTGGGGTTGTCGACCAGCACGAGGTCAATGCGTCGATCCTCCAGCTGGCTGTGTATCACCAGACGGTAAATCAGGTCCTCCAGGTAATCGAAGAGCAGAGGGTCGTCCATGGTGGACGCCTGACTGCGAAAGATCTTCAGCCAGGTTCTACCGAGTTGGTATTCGTACTCCGCGGAAAACAGGCTGGTGCTGGACTCGCCCAGATTCGGTAGCTTGAGCCCCTCCACAGCCTGAACGTGCGCCATCGGTAGCAGCGCCACCAGCAGCGCAGCGCTCAGGTACTTGGGTCTGAAAAATCGGAGCAGCATACGCTCAACACATACCACGTTTGATCCAGGCCGCGCGGGTCGACGGCAATCACTGTATTGTACGTTAAGGGCGCGCGAGCGGCCCAGCACGGTCGCAGTCCTTGTGATGACGGTTTGCTGGAAAAGTTCAGCGCTGTTGGGGTGTATCGGATGAACCGATATACTGCGCGGCGAATTGGCGAGGTGGTTGAGCGATGCGGGCGGTAGACGAAGCAGCGGAGGAGGTTGACGCACAGGGCCTGGATTGCCCCATGCCCCTTTTGCTGGCAAAAAGGGCCCTGAACGGCTTGCCATCCGGCGCCTGTTTACGTGTGCTGGCCACCGACCGGGGTTCCCAGCGAGACTTTCGCGTGTTTGCCGAGCAATCCGGTCACCTGTTATTGGAAGCTGACGAATGTGATGGCGTTTACGCCTATCTTCTGAAAAAGCGTTAGGCGACGGGAAACTGCTGCATGCTGGATATCTTCAACAAGTGGTACAAGCGCTACCTTTTCGAGGAAGAATCGGTGCTGTTGCTGGTACTGTTGCTGCTGGCGGTGGTCTTGCTGGCCACCATCGGCGACATTCTGGCGCCGGTGGTGGCTTCAATCGTCCTCGCCTACCTCATGCAGGGCCTTGCGGGGCGGCTGGAGCGGCGCGGCCTGCCGGGTTGGGTCGGCGTGAGCGTTGCCTACACGCTCTTTGTGGGTATCTTCTTTGGCGTTACCCTGGGGCTGCTGCCGCTGGTGTGGCGCCAGCTGGTGGCGCTGGCGGCGGAAATGCCGCGCATGCTCGAGCAGGGCCGTGAGCTACTCGTTCTGTTGCCCGGCCGCTACCCGGATGTGGTCAGCCAGCAGCAGATCAACCAGATGGTCGCGCTGGCACAGGCGGAGCTCGGCGGCCTGGGGCAGCAGGTGGTTACCCGTTCGCTCGCGACCATTCCCAGTATCCTCACGCTGTTGGTCTACATGATCCTGATTCCGATTCTGGTGTTTTTCTTTCTCAAGGATCGGCGGCAGATTCTCGCCTGGCTGGCGACCTTCCTGCCCACGGAGCGGCCCCTGTTGCGCCGTATCTGGTCGGAAATGGACACGCAGGTGGCGAATTATGCGCGGGGCAAGGTGCTGGAGATCCTCATCGTGGGCTCGGTCAGCTATGTCAGCTTCACGTTCCTGAACCTCAACTACGCCGCGCTGCTTGCCCTGTGCGTGGGCCTGTCGGTGATCATTCCCTATCTGGGGGCAGCCCTGGTGACACTGCCCGTCTTGCTGGTGGGTTTCTTCCAGTGGGGCTTCACCAATGAATTTTATTGGCTGATAGCGGTCTATTTCATCATCCAGGGGCTGGACGGTAATGTGCTGGTGCCTTTGCTGTTCTCCGAGGCAGTCAATTTGCACCCGGTCGCCATCATCCTGGCGGTGCTGTTTTTCGGTGGCATCTGGGGGCTCTGGGGTGTGTTTTTTGCCATTCCCCTGGCAACCCTGATCAAGGCGGTGATCAACGCCTGGCCAACACCCGCACAGGGTGATAATCAACGCAGTCTGGAGTAAGTCATGCAAGCATTCCGGTTTGGACAGTGGCGCAGCGCACTGGCCCTCTTTTCTGTGCTCGCGTTGCTGGCCGCCTGTGCCAGCCTGCCTGCTGGGCAGCCGCAGCCGGTCAAGAGCCCCAATGACGACTACGCGTACCGTTACCTCACCCTGCCCAACCAGCTCGAAGTGTTGCTCATTTCCGATCCGGAAGCGCCCAAGGCCGCCGCGTCGCTGGATGTGCTGGTAGGCAGTGGAGACAACCCACCCGGTCGCGAGGGCCTGGCACATTTTCTCGAGCACATGCTGTTCCTGGGTACCGACAAGTTCCCGGAAGCGGGTGATTACCAGCAGTTCATCGCCCAGCATGGCGGCAGTCACAATGCTTACACCAGTTTTGAGCACACCAATTACTTCTTCGACATCCAGGCGGGGTACCTGCCGGGTGCTCTGGACCGGTTTGCCCAGTTCTTTGTGGCCCCGCGGTTTGACGCCGTCTACGTCGAGCGCGAGATGAATGCGGTGGAGGCCGAATACCAGATGGGCCTGCGCAGTGACTCACGCCGCGGGCTGGATGTGCTGCAGGATGTCATGAACCCGGCGCACCCCTTCAGCGCCTTTACGGTCGGCAGCCTGCAAACACTGGCGGATACACCGGAACAACCGATTCGCGAAGATCTGCTGCGTTTTTACGAGCAACACTATTCGGCGAACAAGATGCGCCTGGTGGTGTTTGGCGCTGAGCCGCTGGACGCGCTTCAGGCCCTTGTCACACCGTTGTTCAGTGCGGTTCCCAACCGCGATACGGAAGTCGCGGAGATTGCAGCCCCGCTGTTTGCGCCCCAAAGCCTGCCGATGCTGCTGCAGGTGCAGCCCCAGGCGACCCTGCGCCAGCTGGAGGTTTCATTCCCGGTGGCGGATTACCGGGCTGCATATCGCAGCAACCCGCTGGCCTATCTGGGCAACCTGGTGGGGCACGAGGGCAAGGGCAGCCTGTTATCGCAGCTCAAGGCAGAAGGGCTTGCCGAAACCCTCGCCGCGGGCTCTGGCCTGGGCTGGCGGGGCGGCGCTCTGTTCAGCATCAGCATTGGCCTCACCGAGGAGGGGCTTGCGCAGCAGGACCGGGTTCTGCAACTTCTGTTCAGCTACCTGGAACTGCTGCGTGAAAACGGGCCACAGCAGTGGTTGTATGAAGAGCAAGCGCGCCTCGCGGAGTTGCAGTTCCGCTTTCGCGAGCAGGCCAATCCGGTCAGCTATGTCAGCGCCCTGGCCAGCAGCATGCATGACTATGCGCCTGTGGATATCCTGCGCGGTGGCAGCGTGATGAGTGAGTACTCACCTGAACTGATCAGCGAGCTGCAGGCAGCGCTGGTACCGGAGAATGCACTGGTCACCCTCAGCCATGCCTCCGCCACCGTGGACCGGGAGAGCCCCTATTATGAAGTGCCCTACAGTGTACAGCCGGTTAGCGCCGAGCGGCTGGCGCGCTGGACCGCGCCCGCGCCTGATATCGCGATGGCACTGCCTGCGCCCAACGAATTTATCGCAGAGGATGTCAGCCTGGTGGTTGACGAGCCGGTAGCGCAGGCGCCGCAACGCGCTTTCGAGAGCGCAAGGCAGACCGTGTGGTTCGGGCAGGACACCGAATTCGGGGTACCGCGCGGGGCGCTCTATATCAACTTCCGCTCATCCGAGGTGGGCGCAACACCGCAGCAGGCCGCCGCGGCGCTGTTGTATACCGCCTTGTTGAAGGACGCGGTCAACGAATTCACCTATCCAGCGCTTCTGGCTGGCCTGGACTTTGACATCTACAAGCATGCCCAGGGGATCAGTCTGCGCATCAGCGGTTACGACGACAAGCAGCAGCGCCTGCTGGACCGCTTGCTGGCAGCGATCGATGACGCCAGCTTCAGTGAGCAGCGGTTCAACAACATCCGCGCTGATATGGTGCGCAACCTGCGCAACGCGGTGGCCAAGCGACCCAGCAGCCAGGTGATGGACGATGCCCGTGAGGCGTTATTGCACGGTGAATGGGGCGAGCAACCGCTGATTGATGCCTTGCTTGGCATGGATCTGGCCACTTTGGATACCTGGGTGCAGGGGTTCTGGGGCGGCGCGACGGCGGAAACCCTGCTTTACGGCAATTACACGGCAGGCAAGGTCGAGGCGGTTGCGGAGCGCGTGGGCCTGCTGCTGGCGGCGGGCGAGCCACCCGCGTTGCCACCGCTGCAAGTCACACGCCTGACCTCAGGTGAAGCCCTGAAATATGTTGTCGATGTACCCCACGATGACGCAGTGGTGGGGTGGTATCTGCAAGGCGCCAGTAATGCATGGGGTGATCGCGCCGCAACCGCATTGACCGCGCACATCATCAAGACCGGCTTCTATCAGCAACTGCGCACCGAACAACAGCTCGGCTACGTGGTCAGCGCCTTCGCCTGGCCCCAGCTCGATGTGCCCGGACTCATGATGCTGGTGCAGTCCCCGAGTACCCCGGCGCCGGCAGTTATGGCCTCGATGGAAGCCTACCTACGCAGTGTGGAGGGTAGCCTGGATGAGCAGCAGTTCCTGCGTTATCGAGAGTCGCTGGTTGGTGAGATCCTGCGCCCCGAGAAGAATCTCTGGGAGCGTGCGGAGTTTTATTGGCAGTCTATCGCCAAGCGCGAGTTTGCGTTCGACGGCCGTCAGCAGCTTGCGGATGCGGTGCAGTCGATCACACTGGAGGACTGGCGCCTGTACTTTCAGCGCGTATTCATGGCGGAGCCGCGGTCTTTACTGCTGGTGGCGCCGGGCAAGGCCGCCAGCGTGCCGGAGGGCCATGGTGCCCCGGTGGCGTCAGCAGCTGCGGTGAAGGCCCGGCTTGGGGTTTACACCATCCAGTAGGCGGAGCGGTCTGAGCGCCGCGCCCGCCGAAAACAGGCCCTATTTAGTTCTAAAAAGGAACTATGTAGTTGGCAGAATGGTTCCGGGTGGTGCGCGGTGCCGTACCGTTAGCACGGCACGTCCGTGCAAAGGCGGGCATTTTCTGGCATAAACGGCTATACTGGTGTGAGTGATGTGACGGCATAAGCAGTTCTTATTTGGAACCTATAAAAGCGCGCACTCACATGTCACCCCGTTTCAGGAGTTAAAGCCGCATGACCGAAGACAAGGACCCGATCGAAACACGGGAATGGATGGACGCGCTCGACGCGGTGAGTCGCTACAGCGGGCCAGAGCGCGCTGCTGAGCTACTCATTGAGCTTGCCAAGCATGCCACTGAAACCGGTGTACGCTTGCCCACGGCGATCACCACGCCGTTTCGCAATACCATCGCCCCCCGCGACGAGAAGCTGATGCCGGGGGACCTGTTCATGGAGCGCCGCATTCGTTCGCTGGTGCGCTGGAATGCCCTGGCGATGGTGATGCGGGCGAACGACAATGACGAAGGCCTGGGCGGCCACATCTCATCATTCTCTTCCAGCGCCACGCTGTACGATGTGGGCTTCAACTACTTCTTCCGCGGCAACGAGAGCGGGCACCCCGGTGATCTGGTGTTCTACCAGGGGCACAGTGCGCCGGGCATGTATGCGCGCTCCTACCTGGAAGGGCGGCTCACCGAGGAGCAACTGGACAACTTCCGGCGTGAGGTGGATGGCAATGGCCTGTCCTCCTATCCGCACCCCTGGCTGATGCCGGATTACTGGCAATTCCCTACGGTGTCCATGGGTCTTGGCCCTATCCAGGCCATTTATCAGGCCCACGTCATGAAATACCAGCAGAGCCGGGGCCTGCTCGATCATGGCGACCGCAACGTCTGGTGTTTTCTTGGCGACGGCGAATGCGATGAGCCTGAGTCGCTCGGCGCCATATCCATGGCGGGGCGCGAACGCCTGGGCAATCTCATCTTCGTCGTCAACTGCAACCTGCAGCGTCTGGATGGTCCGGTGCGCGGCAACGGCAAGATCATCCAGGAGCTCGAGGGGGTATTCCGCGGCGCCGATTGGGATGTCCTCAAGGTCATCTGGGGCCGCAAGTGGGACCCCTTGCTCGAAAACGACGATAGCGGCCTGCTGCAGCAGCGCATGGACGAAGTCTGCGACGGCGAGTTGCAGAACTACAAATACAACGGCGGCGCCTATACCCGTGAGCATTTCTTTGGCAAGTATCCGGAAACCCTGAAGCTGGTAGAGGACCTGTCGGACGACGACATCATGTACCTCAACCGCGGCGGCCACGACCCTTACAAGCTCTACGCGGCGTATGCCCACGCGGTGGCACAGAGCGAACGCCCCACAGTTATCCTGGCCATGACCGTGAAGGGCTATGGTACGGGCGAATCCGGCGAGGCCAACAACGAAACGCACTCGCTGAAGAAGCTCGATCTGGATAGCCTGAAAGCCTTCCGCGACCGGTTTGGCATCCCTATTTCCGATGCCGAGCTGAAGGACGTGCCGTATTACCGGCCCGCGCCCGACAGCCCGGAAATGCGTTACATGAAGCAACGGCGTGAAGAGCTGGGCGGGTTGATCCCGGCGCGGCGCAAAGAACTCGACCTGCTGCAAACGCCCGAGCTTTCGGTGTTTGACAATCAACTCAAAGGCAGTGGCAAGCGCGAAATATCCACGACGATGGCGTTTGTCCGGCTGCTTTCCACACTGGCCAAGGACAAGCATATCGGTGATCGGGTGGTGCCCATCGTGCCGGATGAAGCGCGCACCTTCGGCATGGAAGGCATGTTCCGGCAGCTGGGCATTTATTCCTCGGTCGGCCAGCGTTACACGCCGCAGGATGCCGGGCAGATCATGTTCTACAAGGAGGACCAGAAAGGGCAGATCCTCGAGGAAGGCATCAACGAAGCGGGTGCGTTCTCCGCCTGGATTGCGGCGGCCACGTCTTACAGCACCAGTGGCTACCCGATGGTACCTTTCTACATTTTTTATTCCATGTTCGGTTTCCAGCGCATTGGTGACCTGGCCTGGGCCGCCGGCGACAGCCAGGCCCGTGGTTTCCTGATCGGCGCCACCGCGGGGCGCACTACGCTCAACGGCGAAGGCTTGCAACACCAGGACGGCCACAGTCACCTGCTGGCCAGCACCATTCCGAATTGTGTGAGCTATGACCCCGCCTATGCCTACGAGCTGGCCATCATCATTCAGGATGGTTTGCGCCGTATGTATCAGGAGGGGGAGAACAAGTTTTACTACATCACCACCATGAACGAGAACTACCAGCAACCTGAAATGCCGCAGGGGGTAGAGGAAGGGATCGTGCGCGGCCTGTATTCCCTGCGCCGTTCCACGCGCAAGAAGGGCCCGCGGGTGCAGCTCATGGGCGCCGGCACCATCCTGCGTGAAGTGGAAGCCGCGGCGGTGATGCTGGAGCAGGATTATGGCGTGGCTGCTGACATCTGGAGCCTGACCAGCATCAATGAACTGCAGCGCGAAGGCAAACGTGTGGCGCGCTGGAACCTGCTGCACCCGGAAGATGAGCCGCGCGTGCCCTATCTTACCGAGCAGCTGGAGGGCCACGATGGCCCTGTTGTGGTCGCAACGGATTATATGAAGGCACATGCAGAACAGCTGCGGCAGTTTATCCCAAGGCGTTATTCGGTATTGGGTACTGACGGTTATGGCCGCAGCGATACGCGCGAGCGCCTGCGCCGTTTCTTTGAAGTAAGTCGGGAGTTTGTGGTGCTTGCCGCCCTCAGGGCACTGGTAGATGAGGGCGCGTTGAAGCCCGCCGTTGTGGTCGAGGCCATGCAGGCCCTGGGTATATCCCCAGACAAAATCGACCCCACCACCCTTTAACGGCACAGGAAACGAGGCGCATGGCTAAGCAACAGATAACAGTGCCGGACATCGGCGGAGCGGAAGGGGCGGAAGTGATCGAGCTGCTGGTCGCTCCCGGGGATGAGATCGAGTTGGAGCAGGGGCTGCTGGTGCTCGAGTCCGACAAGGCATCCATGGAGATTCCGGCAACACTCGCCGGCAAGATCTTGCAGGTGCTGGTGAACGTGGGTGACGAGTTGTCCGAGGGGCACCCGATAGTGGTTGTGGAAACGGCTGACGGCGCGGTCGGTGATGGCGATGCAGGGGGCGATAAAGAAGATGTTGCGCCCGCCGAACCCACCGCAAAGCCTGCGAAAGAGTCCGCCGCGGAAGCGTCCACTGCAGAAGACGAACAGACGGACGCGGCAGACGGGTCATCCGCGGAAACGCAATCCACAGAGAATGCCGAAGCTCGGGAAATCACCGTGTCAGTGCCGGATATCGGCACCGACGAGGCGGTCGACGTCATTGAGCTCAGTGTGAAACCCGGCGATGAAGTCGCGGAAGGTGATTCGCTGGTCGTGCTGGAGTCGGACAAGGCGTCAATGGAAGTGCCTTCGCCGCAAGCCGGCAAAGTCGTGCGCATGCTGGTGAAGGAAGGCGCTGCGGTACGCGAAGGCGACCCGCTGGTGTTGCTGGAAAGTACAGTCGAAGCCGCAGCGGACGAGCCCGCTGCCGGAGCAGAAGCCGCGGCGGAGAAACCGCAGGCAAGCAAAACTGAGCCCACTGCACAACGCGAGCCGGCGCCACAGGCGCGCGCGGAGGCCGCCGCTGGCAAAGCCGAGCCAGCGCCCGCCGCTGCGACCAGTGATGACAGCCTGGTGTACGCAGGCCCGGCAGTGCGCAAGCTGGCGCGCGAACTTGGCGTTGACCTGGCAAAAGTGGCGGGCTCTGGCCCGCGCGAGCGCGTCCTGAAAGAAGATGTGCAGGGCTTCGTCCAGCGTGCCTTGAGCGGCAAGGCGCCAGCGGCTGCCACAGGCAGCGGTATACCGGCCGTACCGGAAGTGGACTTCAGCGCCTTTGGCGACGTTGAAACAGTACCCCGCACCAAGCTCGACAAACTCACCGCAGCCAACATGCAGCGCAGCTGGCTCAATGTGCCCCACGTCACCCAGTTTGATGACGCTGACATCACTGAGCTCGAAACCTTCCGCAAGAGCATGAAGGCGGAGGCGGAGCAGCGCGGTACCCGGCTGACACCCATGCCGTTCCTGCTCAAGGCATGTGCTCATGCCCTGCGCGACAACCCGAAGTTCAATGCCTCAGTCACCGCGGACGGTGAGAACCTGGTGTACAAGCAGTACGTGCACATCGGTATGGCGGTGGATACGCCGGTGGGTCTGATGGTGCCGGTGATTCGCGATGTTGACCGCAAGTCGCTGTGGGAACTCGCTGACGAAGTGGTGGAACTGGCCGAGAAGGCGCGTGAGCGCAAGCTCAAGCCGGCCGAAATGCAGGGCGGTTGTTTTACCATTTCCAGTCTCGGCAATATCGGTGGCAATGGTTTCTCGCCCATCGTGAACACGCCGGAAGTGGGCATTCTCGGGGTTTCCCGCGCCGCCGTGAAACCGGTGTGGGACGGGGAGGCATTTCAGCCGCGAACGTTGCTGCCGCTGTCGCTTTCCTACGACCACAGGGTGATCAATGGCGGCGACGCAGGGCGTTTCTGCACGCAACTCGTTACCCTGCTGGGGGATATCCGCCGGCTTCTGTTCTGAGCCCGGTGGGAAAATTGGCACGGACCCTGCTTAGATCCTCAATGACAGGGATACCGATGCAAGGGGAGACGGAGTGTTGGCAGGCAACACGGGGGAAACGGGCGCGCAGGGCTGGCGCACCGCTTTCCTCAACAGCGAAAGCCTCCCCGCCGCGTACCTCGATCAGGCGCAGCGCTGGTTTGATCCGGTAGCCGAAACGATTCTCTCTTTGCACCGTAGTGGTGCAGGCGCAACACTGCTGGTGGGTATTAATGGTGCGCAGGGGGCGGGCAAGAGTACCCTGGTGGCGTATCTTTGCGACTGGTTGGTGCATGAGGCCGGGCTGTCCGCACTGTCGATGTCGCTGGACGATTTCTATCTGACCCGTACCGAACGTGGCGAGCTCGCGGCAGCCGTGCACCCGCTTTTTGCCACCCGCGGCGTACCCGGTACACACGATATCGCCCTGCTGCAGGCTACCCTGAAGGCACTGAGGACGGCTGGCGAGGTGGCGGTGCCCCGGTTCGACAAGGCGGTGGATGACCGGCAGGCGGCGGCCGCGTGGCCCCGGGTGGCGGCGCCGCTGGATATTATCCTGCTGGAAGGCTGGTGCCTGGGCGCTGTTCCGGAGCCCCCCGGCGCTCTGTCTCGCCCCTGCAACCCGCTCGAACAGCAGGAGGACAACCACGGTGTGTGGCGGGAATACGTTAACCGTCAGCTCGCCGGTCCCTATGCGGCGCTGCATGCCCAGTGTGACCTCTGGTTGATGCTGCGGGCGCCTTCCTTCGCCGAAGTGCTGCGCTGGCGCACGGAGCAGGAGCAGCGCCTGCGGGCTCGCACACACGGCGGCCCGGCCGCCGGTAATGCCCTGATGGATGACGTTGCGTTGGCGCGGTTTGTCCAGCACTACGAGCGACTCACC
This sequence comes from Haliea alexandrii, assembly GCF_003719295.1. GTDB lineage: Bacteria > Pseudomonadota > Gammaproteobacteria > Pseudomonadales > Halieaceae > Haliea > Haliea alexandrii. Next base: position 107,934 of record NZ_RFLW01000004.1, on the reverse strand, counting down.
CGGCATTGTCTCGCCACGCTACCGGCGCATATGGATGTGGTGTGGAATCTGGGCAGTGACCGCGCCATCGAGTCCTGGGCCGGACCACGGGTGCCGGTATGAGCGCGCAGCTGCTGGTATTTTCCGATCTCGATGGCTCCTTGCTGGACCACTTCAGTTATGGCTGGGCTGCGGCCGCCGATGCCCTGCAGCGTTTGCAGAGCGCTGGCATTCCCCTGATCTTGGCCAGCAGCAAGACTCGGGCCGAGATGGCGCCGCTTCAACAGGCGCTGGGGGTGGCGCATTACCCGATGATTGTGGAAAACGGCGCTGCCGTGGTGGTGCCCGCCGGGACGTTTAGCGCGCCCCTGGAGAATGCCGTGCCTTGTAGTGCGGGGCAGGAAGTGCGTTTTGCGCCGCCACGCTCGCGGTGGCTGGCCACGCTGGCCGCACTGAAAATGGATTTCCCGGGCGAATTCGCAGGGTTCGACGATCTGGGTGTGGATGGAATCCAGGCGGCGACCGGGCTGGATGCCGCCGGTGCAGCACTGGCGGCCTGCCGCGAATTCAGTGAGCCTGTGCAGTGGCTGGGTGCCCGGGCGCGGCGCGATGCGTTCGTGGCCGCGCTGCAAGCGGCTGGCGCTCGCGTGCAGCAGGGTGGGCGGTTCCTGACCGTGGCGGGCCAATGCGACAAGGGGCTGGCGCTGCGCTATCTGCGCGCAGCCTACCAGCGCGAGGCGCCGGGTCAGACGGTACACGACCTTGCCATCGGTGACAGTGGCAACGATGTACCGATGCTGGAAGTTGCCGAGAGTGCCTTGCTGGTGCGCTCCCCGACACATGATTTTCCGTCGCTGGCACGCCGTTCTGGATTGCGGCGCAGTGCCGCTCTGGGCCCGGCAGGCTGGTCTGAGGGTGTGCTCGCCTGGCTGCGGGATTACCAAATCACTGAAGGAGACTGATCGTCATGGGCGATTTCTACCAGAACGGCATCATCACAACACTGCACAATCTGGCACACCGCTCGGTGGAGGAGCTGGAGGCCGAGCTGCTGGTATTCTCACGCACACGTCCGCTCGGGCTTATCCTGCCTTCACTGTATTCAGAGCTGGAGGGGGCGGCGTTGCCGCATATCGTCAAGGAGCTCGCGCAGGTGCCTTACCTTGCGGAGATTGTCATTGGACTGGACCAGGCGGACGAAGCGCAGTATCGCAGTGCCCTGGGTTTTTTCTCCACGCTGCCCCAGCGTCATCGGGTGTTGTGGAACGACGGGCCGCGGTTGCGCGCTCTCGATGCAGAACTCGAGGCGAGGGATCTGGCGCCCCGCGAAGCGGGCAAAGGGCGCAACGTGTGGTATTGCATGGGCTACACCCTGGCCTCTGGTCGCGCGGAATCGGTGGCATTGCATGACTGCGACATCCTTACCTACGAGCGTAGTTTGCTGGCCCGTCTCATATATCCGGTGTCAAACCCCCAGTTCAACTACGAGTTCTGCAAGGGCTACTACGCACGCGTCGCCGGTGGCAAGATCAACGGGCGGGTAAGTCGCCTGCTGGTGACGCCGCTGCTGCGCGCGCTGAAGAAGACCGTGGGCGACATGGAGTACCTGGACTACATGGACAGCTTCCGCTACCCCTTGGCGGGTGAATTCTCGTTCCGCCGCGATGTGCTCACGGACATCCGCATTCCCAGCGACTGGGGTCTGGAAATTGGTGTGCTCTCCGAGGTGTATCGCAACTATGCCAACAACCGGCTGTGTCAGGTGGATATCGCGGATGTGTACGACCACAAGCATCAAGAGATGTCGCGCGATGACGCCACCCGCGGTCTCTCACGTATGTCGATCGACATCGCCAAAGCCTTGTTTCGCAAGCTCGCCACACGTGGGGTTACTTTCAACAGCGAGACATTTCGCTCGCTCAAGGCGACCTACTACCGTATTGCCCTGGATTTTGTGGAAACCTATCACAACGATGCAGTGATGAACGGCCTGAAGCTCGATATTCACGGGGAGGAAATGGCGGTAGAGCTGTTCGCGGAAAATATCATGAAAGCCGGAGAGGCATTTCTGGAGTACCCGATGGAGCGTCCATTCATACCGGGGTGGAACCGGGTTATCAGCGCCGTCCCCGATATCCTCGACCGTTTGCAGGAGGCGGTGGACGCCGATATGCAGGATTATGGCGGAACAATAGCGTGACGTCATCGACCCAAAGCGACAGGGAATGGCTGGAGGCGCGCGTAGAGCAGCACCTCGAGGTCATCTACGCCGACACCGAGGCCTGTGCGCAAGTGGCAGGATTGGCGTTGCAGCTGCTGCAGGCCATGCGTCTGGAGGGCGAGGTCGTGAGCCCGGCACCTGCCAGGAATGTGTGGACTGAACGTGATGCTCTGCTGATCACCTATGGCGATAGCCTGCTGGCACCGGATGAGAAGCCACTGCACACGCTGAAACGGTTTCTCGACGCACACGCCAACGGCGTGATCAGCGGTGTACATATCCTGCCGTTCTACCCCTGGACCTCAGACGACGGCTTCGCTGTACTGGACTACTCGAGTGTCAACGAAGCACTGGGGGACTGGGACGATATCGGCGCGATTGCGTCCGCCTATGACCTGATGGCCGACCTGGTGATCAACCACTGTTCCAGCCGCAGTCCCTGGTTTGAAAACTTCCTGCGCGATGAGTCGCCGGGGCGCGACTATTTCTTCACCGCGGACCCGGCGGAGGACCTTTCCGCCGTGGTGAGGCCGCGCACGTCGCCGCTACTGCGCGCCGTAGAGACAGCGCGCGGGCCCCGGTATGTCTGGTGTACCTTCAGCCATGACCAGGTTGACCTCGATTTTCGCAACCCCGAGGTGCTGTTGCAGTTCGTGCGCATTGTGCGGCTGTATCTGGATCAGGGGGTGCGCATTTTCCGCCTGGATGCCATTGCCTTCCTGTGGAAAATCCCGGGAACCACCTGTCTGAACCTGGAGCAGACCCACGAAGTCGTGCGCCTGTTGCGGACGCTGATAGAGCACGCCCGCCCGGATGCCATACTGATCACGGAAACCAATATTCCGAACCTGGAGAACCTCTCCTATTTCGGTAATGCCAACGAGGCGCACTGTGTCTACAATTTTTCCCTGCCGCCCCTGTTGATCAATACATTGCTGACCGGGGATTGCACCTATCTCCGGCAGTGGCTGATGGCGATGCCCCCTGCTCGCAGTGGCACGACGTTTTTCAATTTCGTTGCCTCGCACGATGGCATAGGCCTGCGGCCGGCGGAGGGGTTGCTCAGCGATGAGGAGCTGGCGGCATTGCTCAAGACGCTGCAGGGCTTCGGCGGACAGGTGTCTTGGCGTGCCCTGGAAGGCGGTGAACAGCACCCCTACGAAGTGAATATCGCGTTGTTTGATGCCCTGCAGGGCACAGTGCGTGGGGTAGACACAATGGGGTTTGCCCGCTTCGTGTGCGCCCACGCCATCATGTTCGCGCTGGAGGGTATTCCCGGTGTGTACATTCACAGCCTGCTGGGCACGCGCAATGACTATCAGCGGATGGAAAACACCGGCCACAACCGGGCCATCAATCGCCACCAGTGGCAATGGGCGCAGCTGGAGTCAGAGCTGGGCAACGCCGCCAGCCCGCACCGACAGGTGATGCTGGCATTGGAGGCTCTATTGCGCTTGCGTGGTGAGCAGCCCGCGTTTCATCCCAATGCGGCGCAGTTCACCTTGCAACTCGGCACTGCCTTCTTCGGTTTCTCACGCCAGAGCCGGGAGCCCGAGCAACAGATATTCTGCGTCAGCAATATCACCGATGAACCGCATCCGCTGAACCTCCTCGACCTGAACCTGGTCGAGGAAGCAGATTGGGAAGACCTGATCAGCGGACAACCCTGCCCCGACCTCGATCAGTTACTGCAGCTGGAACCTTATCAGACCGTCTGGATCAGCCGGCGCGGGGCGGTCACTCCCCGCTCACCAGGCTGACTGCAAACAGGGCAGTCGTGCCGCTCACCTCGTTACCGACAATCAACAGCGCCTCGCCATTCGGGCTTTGCTCGGCCGGCACGAAACGAATGGATTCGGGGCCCAGGTCACCCACCGCAGAGAAGTTGCCGCCATCGACCAGGCTGTCTATGTCTTGGCTGAAGTCTCGCGTGTTGATGTATTGCACAAACTCCGCGCTCTCCGGGTTGCTGATGTCGTAGACCATGATGCCACCCACACGCTCGAGTCCGACAAACGCATAGAACTTGCCGTCGATGCGGGCGATCTCCAAGGCTTCTGGCTCCGGGCCTTTGTCGTCGGAGCGATCATCACTGGCATTGTCGTCGTTGCTGGCGTTGAAACCCTCAGTCAGGCGCTGCGCGGTGATAAGTTCGAAGTCGGCACCGCTGTCGAATACCCGTGCGCCGTTGCGGCTGTCCCAGATGCTGAAGGAGCGCGCGCCGAAGCTGTAGAGTTGCTCATACACGCAGCCTGCGGTGGGCTGTCCGCTCGCCTCCAGGCTGCCGGTGGGACAGTCACGTACGCCGAGGTTGGTAATAACCTTGATACGACCGAGGTTGGCGTTGTCGGTCAGTGTGTCGAGGTCCGGTGCAAAGCGCTCCAGGTTTGCCAGTTCGATGGTCGCGCCGGTATCCAGAATGTCGCCGACGCGTATCTCGTCGAGATAGTGAAAGCAGTCGCCGTCATCGTAGTCGAAACCGCCCTGTGCGCTGCACTCGGCCTCGCTGGCCGCGTCGGTCAGATATTCACGGCCATCCCCCTCGTTGGCACTGACCACATACGTGGTGCCATTGACCGTATAGCTCTTCAGGCTGTCCGGCATGTAGGTTCCGCGCAGTGGCCACGCGCGGATGTTGGTGCCACCGTCCCGGTTGCTGGCGTCGAGGCCATTGCCGGTCAGGCCATGATCCTTGTAGCCCAGGCCGATGACTGCGCTGATTTCGCCTGCTGCCACGTCGACCACCGCCAGTGCATTGTTTTCCTGCAGGGCGACCCAGGCCGTGCTGCCGTCCGCTGATACGGTGATGAATTCCGGTTCGATATCCTGTGCAATGCTCGCGCTCTTGGCGGAAATGCGTACATCGGCCCCCAATGTCTTGCTGCCACCGGTATTGAAGTCGGTGAAGCGCAGCGTACGGCTCACGGGATTGCCAGCCCCGCCAGTGAGATCGATCAGCGTGATGCTGCCTTCAGGGTCGACACTGTAGTCTCCATTGGGCTCGCCTTCGTTGGCGACCAGCAGCGTGTTGCCGTCCGGGGTGAACGCCAGCATGTCGGGGAGCGCGCCGGCTTCGGTGGCGGAAAGGAATGTGCCGTCTGTCTGGTACAGGGCGACGTAGCCGTTGTCCTGTTTGGTGTCGGCTTCAACGGCCACGGCCAGCAGATTTCCGGCAACCGCGACACTATTGGCAGCGCCCAGCGCTTCCGCGCCAGCCAGCGCGGGCACGGCGCTGGCGATATCGGCCGCCACGTTCAGCGTGCCTGCCAGCACGGGCATATCGGGTGCGCTGATGTCGAGGATGTCCACCCTGCCGGATTGCGCGTTAACCACGAAGGCCTGGCGTGTTGCCGGGTCATAATCGACAATTTCCGCGGCGCTCTCATCGAACTCTCCGGTTTCGTAGCGGCCCAGAAAATTCAGTGCGATGCGGCTGTTGGTGGCGTTTTCCCCCGGCGCTCCCTGCTCCCCCGGGCTCCCGTCAGCGCCATCGAGTCCGTCGCGGCCATCGTCGCCATCGCAGCCGGCCAGCAGGGCAGGCAACGTCAGGCAAGTGGCCAGTAGCCAGGGGTTGAGTCGACGCATGGGGTTCTCCGTTTGGTTCGCCAGTGAAGTATCACTGCATGGTGCGAGGACTTTGTGACGCGGTGATGGCACTGAGGTAACAGTTCGGTGACCGGTCTGTGACAGGCGAACGCGTCTTTGAGGTGGTGAGGCCTGTGATACACTCGCGGCTGCGTCCGCAGGGGCGCATTCGACTGAACAGAATCAGGGAAACAACCGATCATGATCATAAAGCCCCGCGTGCGCGGTTTCCTCTGCACCACGACTCACCCGGCAGGCTGCGCCACCAACGTCCGCAACCAGATTGACTATGTGCAGCAACAAGGCCCGCTGGCCAATGGCCCCAAGCGTGTTCTGGTGATTGGTGCCTCGACCGGTTATGGACTGGCCTCCCGCATCACCGCTGCATTTGGTGCCGGTGCCGCAACGCTGGGCATTTTCTTTGAGAAAGAGGGCACCGAGAGTAAACCGGGTACCGCCGGCTGGTACAACAGCGCTGCGTTTCATGCCGCCGCTGAGGCCGAGGGCCTGTACGCGAAGAGCATCAACGGTGATGCCTTCAGTGATGAGGTCAAGCAGAAGGCCATTGCCACCATCCGTGAGGATATGGGTCAGGTTGATCTGGTCGTCTACAGCCTGGCTTCCCCGCGCCGGCAGCACCCGGTCACCGGGGTGGTGCACAACTCCACCCTGAAGCCCATCGGCAAGCCCACCGTGCAGAAGGGCGTGAACACCGACAAGCAAGAGGTGCAGGACTTCCACCTTGAACCTGCGACGCAGGAGGAAATCGACAACACCGTGGCGGTGATGGGCGGGGAAGACTGGCAGATGTGGATGGAGGCGCTGGACGCCGCGGGCGTGCTCGCGGCCGGCGCAAAGACCACCGCTTACACCTACATCGGCGAGAAGATGACCTGGGACATTTACTGGCACGGCACCATTGGCGCGGCGAAACAGGATTTGGATCGACGCGTGGAAGGCATTCGTGAGCGTCTCTCCGCTCACGGCGGGGATGCGCGCGTCTCCGTGTTAAAAGCCGTGGTGACCCAGGCCAGCGCGGCTATTCCGGCAATGCCAATATACCTGGCCATTCTGTTCAAGGTGATGAAAGCACGGGGTATACACGAGGGCTGTATCGAGCAGGTCGATGGCCTGTTCCGCAACGCGCTCTACAATCCCTCACCTGCGCTGGATGACATGGGTCGCCTGCGTGCCGATGGCAAGGAGCTCGACCCCGCCGTGCAGTCGGAAGTCGCCGCACTCTGGCAGCAGATCGATACCGACAATCTGCACGAGCTGTCGGACTTCCAGGGGTATCGGCGCGAGTTTTTGCAGTTGTTTGGTTTCGAGGTGGACGGGGTGGATTACGACGCAGACGTGAACCCGCTCGTCCCCATCCGGAATATGGTGTAGGCGATGTTCGAACACGGAGTGCCTTTTCGCCTCAATGATCGCGTGCGCCGTCTGGTGGCGCCGAATCCGGGCATGATGACCGGCCCCGGCACCAACACCTATCTGCTCGGCAGCGAGCAGGTGGCGGTGGTGGACCCCGGCCCGGCCATTCCAGAACATATCGAGGCGATTGTCGCGGCGGGTGAGGGCCGCATACGCTGGATCATCTGCACGCACACCCATCCCGATCACTCACCTGCCTGGCAGGCGGTAGCCGCTGCCACCGGCGCCGAGGTGATTGGCGCGCTACCGGCGGACGACCGCTTTCAGGACGATACTTTCGCGCCCACAACACTGCTTGACCACAACTGGGTGCTGCAAGCCCCCGAGTTTACTCTGCGAGCGCTGCATACGCCGGGGCATGTCAGCAATCACTACTGCTTCCTGCTGGAAGACGACGGCATGCTGTTTGCCGGTGACCACATCATGAACGGCTCTACTGTGGTGATCGTGCCTCCCGGTGGCGACATGAAGGCGTATATCGAGTCGCTGCGACTGTTGCTGGACTACCCACTGCAAAGCATTGCCCCGGGCCACGGTGAGCTCATTCACACCCCTGTGCAGGAAGTTGCTGGCCTGGTGGAGCATCGCCTGGCGCGGGAGCGCAAAGTCATTGCAGGCCTGTCCGCACTCGGCGAGGGCGATCTCGATGCGCTGGTCAAAGTGGTGTACGACGATGTTGACGCTGCCCGTCATGAGTGGGCGAAGCTCTCCCTGTCGGCTCACCTGATCAAACTGGCTTCGGAAGGACGTGCGCGCAGCGATGCTCCGGCGGAACGCTGGACCTGGCTGGGCTGAACCTTCGGGCTTAGACCTTGGTCGAGTTGCGCCGCCCCGTTAACGCAGTATTATCGGGTGCAAAGTCACCGGCGGAAGCAATAACATGTCCAATTTTCCCCTGCATAAAATTCCCGACAATTTCCGCGATGCGCACATTACGCCCGAGCGTTATCGCCAGATGTACCAGCGCTCGGTGGAAGACCCGGCGGGTTTCTGGGGCGAGCAGGCCACCGAGTTCCTGCAGTGGGACCAGCCCTGGCAGACGGTAGTCGATTACGACTTTCACGAAGGGCGCGCCAGCTGGTTCACCGGCGGGCGCCTGAACGTGAGCGTCAATTGCATTGACCGTCACCTGGCCACCCGCGCCGATCAGACAGCCCTGCTCTGGGAGGGCGATGACCCGACGCAAAGCCAGCACATCACCTATCGTGAACTGCACGAGCAGGTCTGCAAGTTAGCCAATGTACTGCGCGCACGCGGCGTCGGCAAAGGCGACCGGGTGTGCATCTACATGCCCATGGTGCCCGAGGCGGCCTATGCCATGCTGGCCTGTACGCGAATTGGCGCTGTCCACTCGGTGGTGTTTGGTGGTTTTTCACCGACCGCCATTGTCGACCGTATACAGGATGCCGACTGCCAGACGGTCATCACCGCCGACGAGGGCCGTCGGGGCGGCAAGACGATCGCTCTGAAAAGCAATGTGGATGCCGCTCTGGAGTCCTGTCCCAACGTGCACACCTGCATCGTCGCGCGGGTCACCGGCGCGGACATAGCGTGGCAGGAGGGCAGGGACGTCTGTTACGTTGATGCCACTGCGGCGGCGGCAAGTGCCTGCGAACCGGAGAGCATGGACGCGGAGGACCCGCTGTTCATCCTGTATACATCGGGCTCAACCGGCAAGCCCAAAGGGGTGTTGCACACCACCGGCGGTTACCTGCTGCAGGCGGCAATGACCTTCAAATACACCTTCGACTACCGCGAAGGCGAGGTGTTCTGGTGCACTGCGGACGTTGGCTGGGTCACCGGTCACACCTATATTCTCTACGGCCCGTTGGCCAATGGCGCCACCACCCTGATGTTTGAAGGTGTGCCCACCTGGCCCGATTCGGGGCGGTGTTGGGAGGTGATCGACAAACACCAGGTCAATACCTTCTACACGGCACCGACCGCGATCCGCTCCCTGCATGCCCATGGCGATGCGCCGGTGAAACGCAGTTCCCGGGCGAGCCTCCGGCTGCTGGGCTCGGTGGGTGAGCCGATCAACCCGGAAGCGTGGGAGTGGTATTACCGCGTGGTGGGTGACTCCCGCTGCCCCATCGTCGATACCTGGTGGCAAACGGAAACCGGCGCGCAGATGATTACGCCCCTGCCCGGCGCCACGGACCTGAAGCCCGGCTCTGCGAGCATGCCGTTTTTCGGCGTGCAGCTTGCGCTACTCAACGAGGACGGCAGCGAAATTGAAGGCGCCGGCGCCGGGTACCTGGTCATCAAGGCATCCTGGCCGAGCCAGATCCGCACGATCTACGGCGATCACCAGCGCATGGTGGACACCTACTTCAGCAACTATCCCGGTTACTACTTCACCGGTGATGGCGCCACGCGGGATGCGGACGGCTACTACTGGATTACCGGTCGCGTGGACGATGTGCTCAATGTGTCTGGCCACCGCATGGGAACCGCCGAGGTGGAGAGCGCACTGGTCCTGCATGAGGATATCGCGGAGGCGGCTGTGGTTGGCTACCCGCACGATATCAAGGGGCAGGGCATTTACTGCTTTGTTACACCCATGGACGGCGTTGAACCCAGTGAGACGCTGCGCAAGGAACTGGTGCAATTGTGTGCCAGTGAAATCGGGGCGATTGCCAAGCCCGATGTCATCCAGTGGGCGCCAGGTTTGCCCAAGACGCGCTCCGGCAAGATCATGCGGCGTATTCTGCGCAAGATTGCCGAAAACGAAGTGGCCAATCTCGGTGATACCAGCACCCTGGCCGATCCCTCGGTGGTTGATCACCTGGTGGCGAATCGCGCGCACCCGGTCAGCTGACGGGGGCTGCTAGCGCAGGTCGCGCAGGCGCACGTCCGTGTGTTTACCGCGGTGTGCAATCTGTGCCAGGAGCAGCTCGCCGGTGGCGATGGCGTCCAGCAGTGCGTTGTGTGCCGCATGTGCGGGCAAACCGTAGCGTTCTCGACAGCTGGCTAGCGTGAGTGCGCCGGGTGCGCAGGCCTGGCCCCGGCGCTCACGCTGTCGCTGTTCCAGGCGCAACGTGTCGAGGGTGGGCAGCAGCAGGGGCGCGCCATACAGCTGCTCACAACACCGGTTGAGGAAGGCGATATCCAGTACGGCGTGGTGAAACACCAGCACCTTACCGGCCGCTTCCTGCAGGAATGCCGTCATCACCTCCGCTGCGGGCAGCCCCTGCGCCAGCTCCCGGTCGTGGATATGATGAATAGTGGCACTTTGTCCAACTGCCTGCGCGCCGCTAATCAGGTAGTGCCGGGCGCTGCCCAGCTGGATGGCGCCCTCCTCAATGGTGACCCAGCCGAGGCTGAGCAGGGCACCTGTGGCCGGGTCCAGAGAGGACATCTCTCCGTCGCAGACCAGAAAAGGCACCTCGGCGCAGATGGCGCCCCCTCTGGGTAAAGCGTGACTCCAGCAGGCTGCCAGCGGTGTTCCAGCCGCGCGCCTTTTGCAGCGCGCGCGGCGCAGAGCCAGCCACATCAATTCATCCCTGCTCGATAGGTCTGGCGCACGGCGGCCTGCGACTCGTCGATCAGGGTGAACGCATCGCGCAATTGCTCCCGCGCCAGCGTAGGCAGTCCGTGGGGCTTGAGGAAATTGTCCGGTGGCTCGCCTGCCAGAATCTGCTGGCACTGATGTTGCAAACGCTGCTGTTGCACGCAGTGCAGGGCGTCGGCCAGGTTGCGACCGTCACCCATAGTCAGTTTCTTCTCACGCGTCAGCGCCTGCAGGCGCTCTTCCGTGTTGACCGCCGCTATCCCATTCGCCAGTGCGTGCAAGCGCACGATCTCTGTGATCGGTAGCACCCCGCGTTTTTTCAGGTCCACAGCATCGCGGTGCTCACCGTTGCGCTCGACCACGAAGCGTCTGAACATGCCGAGCGGTGGGCGGCTTTCCAGCGCGTTGGCGGCGAGTGCTGCGAGGAAGATCGAATTGCGCGAGGCCTCCTGCAACATCACCCGCTGCAGCTGTGCGCACAAACGTTCGTCGCCGTAGATCGCGCGCAGGTCAAAGAAGATGCTCACTCGCATCACTGCCGCAGGAGACGGCGTTGCGGTCCAATTGCGCACAGTGTCCTGCCAGCGCTGCAGCGGTTGCCGCCAGCTGTCCGTGGTGGCCATGACCCCGCCCCGGCAGTACGGATAACCACAGAGCTGCAGGCCATCACAGACCCGCTGTGCAAGGCTTGAAAACCAGCCCGCGTCAGCATCGCGCGCCTCGTCTGAGAGGATCATGCCGTTGTCCTGATCGGCCCCGAACAGCTGCTCGGCGCGCGCCTGCGAGCCGAAGCCCACCCAGCACCAGGCCGCAGGTGCAGGCCCCAGCTCGGTTTCCGCCAGCTGTATGAGGCGCACGGTGACGGCATCCGAGATGGCCGTCAGTACCCGGCTTACCTGATGTGCATGCATGCCGGACTGGCTCCACTGCACCACCAGTCCGGGCATGCCCTCCAGCAAGGTCTTTATGCCCTCGGGGCTGTCCTGCCGCGAAATATGCTGTACCAGATACACGGGATCATTCTGGCGCGCGAGAATCAGATCGGAGGTGGTGAGCATGCCGCAGAGCTCCCCAGCCTCGGTGACTGGCAGGTGGTGGTAGCCGCGGCGGGTCATGAGCAGGGTGGCGTCGAACAGGCTGCAGTCTGCCTCAATGGCTTCGGGGTTGGTCGTCATGATGTTGGCGATGGCGGTGTCGGCAGGAAGCGCCGCGGTAAGCGCGCGGGCGCGTAGATCGCGATCGGTGATGATGCCCTCTAGCTGTGTGCCCCTGAGCACCAGAGCGGAGGACACGCGCCGTTGTGTCATGGCCTCGGCGACAGCCTGCAGGGTGTCGCTGCTGCGCACCGTGAGCAAGTTCGTACTCATGGTGTCGCGGATACTTTGCAGCAGGGCGTTGGCCGCCGGTTGATAGCGCGCTGCCCGTCGCAGCCGGCGGTTGCGCTGGCTGCTGAAATGGCGGTCGATGTTGCGGTGTGCCTGTCGCAGTGCCTGATAGGCGGTGTCGGGCAGGAAGTAGATCAGTGCATCCTCAATGACCCGGGCTTGCACCTGGCCGCGTTCGGCATTGAGTCCGTCGATATGAAAGCTCTCGCCCTCGCCCAGGCGATCGAGCAGCGTGTTTTCCGCATCGCGCAGGTCCACGGCGCCGCTGCGAAGGATGCGCAAGCCACAGGGTTCCGAGCCGGCGGTAAAGCACTCGCCTCGGGTGTGGTAGCTGATTGCCAGCGTCGGCAGCAGGCGGGCCAGTTCGCTGGATGCCAGAGTGTCGAAAGGTAGCGTTGTGGCGAGGAAGTCAGCCACGGGGGTGAGCTCAACGGGTGGCTGCGGCACTGCTGGCGTGTTATCCGCGTCCACCATGTTCAGGGCTGCAGGCTGCGGTAGCGCTGCAGGAAGTCGGACCCGGTGTCAGCATAGTAGCGGCTGCCGCCCGCAGCGGCGACCAGCTGTAAACGGGCACCCTCTGCCGGCAGCACCGGAAGTGTCAGCACCCACTGCTGCGGACTGCCGTCGCTGCTGTGCATGGGCTGCGGAGCGCCCCCTTCGATTGCCATGACTGCACCTTCGAGCGCATGTGAGGCCAGCAGGCGCAGCTGCCAACCGGACGCCAGCGCCTGCACGTCGATTTCCAGCTCAAGGTCGCCGTTGGCGAGTTCGCAACGGCCGCTGTCGTAGCGGCAGTTGCTCTTGGCCAGCAAGGGGTAGTCGCTCCCCGCCTCGGCCTGCTGTGGCTGCTCGCCCACCAGCTGGCCAACGGCAAACCACGCGCCGATGGAGAGCAGCGGTGCCACCAGAAGTGCGATGATGACATGACGGTTACTGAACATCAGTTTGCTTCCCTGTGCGTCAGTGGTCCTGGGCGGCGCTGGCGCCTGCCGGAACCCGGATGTGTTCCACCAGCTCCTGCACCGACGCCGGCGGTGCGCTTGTCACCCGGCTCACCAGCATGGCCACGGCGAAGTTCACCACGGCGCCCACGGCGCCAAAGGCGTTTGGCTCAATGCCGAGGAACCAGTTGGCCGGCATATCGCCGAGAAATGCCGTTGAAGCTATAAACATAATACCCTTGTGCTGGAACACGTAGAACAGGGTGACGCCAATCCCCGCGACCATGCCCGCAATCGCGCCCTCCTTGGTGGTGCGCTTGGAAAAGATACCCATCATCAAGGCGGGGAAGATGGAGGACGCTGCCAGGCCGAAGGCGAGTGCTACCGTGCCGGCCGCGAACCCCGGCGGATTGAAGCCGAGATAACCGGCTCCCACGATGGCCGCCGCCATGGCGACCCGGCTCGCGCGCAGTTCGGCGCGTTCGGAAATGCCCGGAGCGATCATGCCCTTGAGCAAGTCGTGGGAGATAGCTGAGGCAATGGCCAACAGCAGGCCCGCAGCGGTGGATAGTGCCGCCGCCAGTCCGCCCGCCGCGACCAGGGCGATTACCCAGTTGGGTAGCTGTGCGATTTCAGGGTTGGCCAGTACCATGATGTCGTTGTCCACGGTCACCATCTCATTGGTCGTTGTATCGGCACTGTATTGGATACGGCCGTCGCCGTTCTTGTCCTCGAATGCCAGCAGTCCCGTGGTTTCCCAGTTGCGGAACCAGTCCGGCCGCTTGTCGTACTCGAGGTATTCGCCGGGCGTGGGTTCGATGGTTTGCATGAGGTTCAGGCGTGCCATGCCGGCCACCGCGGGTGCCGTGGTGTAGAGAATGGCAATGAAGAGCAGTGCCCAGCCGGCGGAGCTGCGCGCATCGCGCACCTTGGGTACGGTGAAAAAACGGATGATGACGTGGGGCAGCCCCGCGGTGCCGATCATCAGCGAGGCCGTGTAGGCAAACATATTGAGACCGCTCAGGCGGTATTCGGTGGTGTATTGATTGAAACCCAGCTCCATGACCATCTGGTCCAGCTTGTCCAGCAGGTAGGTGTCCGTGCCGGTCAGTGTGCTGCCCAGTCCCAGCTGCGGGAACGGGTTGCCGGTCAGATTCAAACTGATGAATATCGCCGGAATGGTATAGGCCATGATCAGCACGCAATATTGCGCAATCTGGGTATAGGTGATGCCTTTCATGCCACCGAGTACCGCGTAGAAAAACACGATGCACATACCCACCAGCAAACCGGTACCGTAGTCGACTTCCAGGAAGCGCGAGAAGGCAACGCCGATGCCTTTCATTTGCCCGATGACGTAGGTTACCGAGCAGATAATCAGGCAGACCACGGCGACCGCGCGAGCGGCCTTGGAGTAAAAGCGGTCGCCGATGAACTCCGGTACGGTGAATTTGCCGTACTTGCGCAGGTAGGGGGCGAGGAACATGGCCAGGATAACGAAGCCACCCGTCCAGCCCATCAGGAATACCGAGCCACCGTAGCCCATGAAGGCAATCATGCCGGCCATGGAGATAAATGAGGCCGCGGACATCCAGTCCGCGGCGGTCGCCATGCCGTTCGCAACAGGGTGCACGCCGCCGCCGGCAACGTAAAAGTCCTTGGTGGAGCCGGCGCGAGACCAGATGGCAATGCCGATGTACAGCGCGAAGCTGGCGCCGACCACGAGATAAGTCAATGTTTGCAGTTCCATGAGGCGGCCCCTAGTCTTCTTCTACGTTGAATTCGCGGTCGAGCTTGGCCATCTGCCGTGTGTAGTAGAAAATCAACACCACAAACACGTAGATGGAACCCTGCTGCGCGAACCAGAAACCGAGTTTGTAGCCACCGATCTGTATCTGGTTGAGCACATCGACAAGCAGAATGCCGCAGCCGAAACTGACCACGAACCAGACCACCAGCAGTTTGAACATCAGGGCAAGATTGCGGCGCCAATAGGCCAGCGCCTGGGCCTCGGTTAAACGTGACATGGGGACTCTCCGTTACTGTTGTTATCGTCGCAGTCAGCCCGACTATAGCACCAGGGCTCTCTGCATCGCTGTTGGACCTTGGTCGAAAGGGACATCAAAAGGCGTACTTCATGGCGAACTGCAGGCGGCTCAGGTCACCCGAGCGGCCGTCCTCCAGTTCCTTGCGCGCGTAGATCAGCTCACCACCCAGCTGCAGGCCTGGATGCGGCAGCCAATTCAGGTTGGCGTGTACCGACTCGTAACGTTTCGCCAGCTGACCGGCGGTGGCGTACTCGCTGATGGACGGGTTGTCGGCGGCGGACGCGGAGAGGGCGAAGGTGCTGCGCCACTGCGCGCTCCAGCTGTGCTGATAGGCGAGCATAGCGCCCCACTGTGCGATGGTGTCGATGTCACCATTGCTGTCGATATAGCCGTCATCGAAGGTGTTCAGGCCCATGTAGCGGCCCAGTGCGGAACCCTGGTTCAGCATGAAGCGCAAGTCACCGCTATTCAGTTGCCATTTGCCGGCGATGCTGAGCCCATAGCCCCAGGTCTCGTCACTGGCCAGTTTTTCGCCGCTGCTCAACCGGCTTTCATAACCCAACTGCCTGCCCATGGCGGCAAGGGTCCAGTTGAGGTCACCCTGCGAGCTGTTGTAGCGCGCGATCATGTCTGGGAGTGTTTCAGCATTGTCCAGGCGCCGGTTGACGCCGGTCTCGCCGAGCTCATCGATGCGGGTCGCCGGGTTTTCCAGCGCGAATTGCAGTTTGCCCTCGGTCCAGCGAATTTGTGGCTGGCGGACAAAAATGGTGCTCACCGGGCCAACAAAATCCAGCAGGTCCGGGAGCGCGCCCACGTTGAAGAACGTTGACCAGCTCTGGCCCGCCAGCAGGGAGCGCCCGGATCCCATATCCCAATTGATATAGGCGTGGCGTAGACGCGGGTTCCAGGAATTTGATATCCGTTCGTCTCCACCCGGGCTGAGCATGAAGTCCAGCTCGATGCGCGTGTCAATGCTGCCCTGCTCCGTTGCTGTCTGCGTGGTGAAGAAGAATCTCGACGACTGGGCATGTAGTTTGGTGCTGGAGGCCGGATCACCATTGCCGGACTCGGGTTCCACCGGAATCAGCGAGGACACAAGAAAGTCGTCCACCAGGTCGTTGCTCGGTTTGCCCTCGCTGTAGCGTGAAGTGATCGCGTCCAGCTGTATGTAGCCGCCGTAGCCGAAACGGGTGCCTTTGCGTGTGGGCCGAGTCGCCTCGACGTCTGCGCGTGTTGCCGCGCCAACGGCCTGCTCGTCGGTGACCAGGGCTTTCAACTCCGCAATTTGTTGCTCCAGCTGCGCGATGCGCGCGGCGAGATCTTCCGCTGCCGCATTGAGTGGCAACAGGGCGAGTGATGTGGCAAGCACGGTGGCAAGCAGTTTGCGCATGGGCATGGTGTGGGTGTCCTTTAGCTATTATTCTCTGCGTGATGCATGTTGTACTCTTGGCTTCTGCTATAGCCCATTGGACTTTGGTCAAAGCCGCGAGGCATTCTCGACCAAGGTCTAATACTGAATAACAAAAACAGGAGGCCCTGTGTCTCGACGCAGTATTCTTATCGCCGACGACCACCCATTGTTTCGCTCCGCCCTGGAGACGGTGGTGGCAGGTGCATTTCCGCAACACCGGCTGGTGCTGGCGGGCAATGTCGCCGAGCTGCAACAGGCAGCGCAGAGTGACCAGGGCATTGAGCTCCTGCTGCTCGATTTGCATATGCCGGGCGCGCTCGGATTCTCCGCGCTCTGCTGGTTTACGGGGCAACTGCCCGCTGTGCCGGTGGTGATGGTGTCAGCGAATGCCCAGCCAGATACCGTGCGCCGGGCTCTTGATCACGGCGCTGCGGCGTTTCTATCCAAATCGGCGGGGCTGGAGGAAATGCAGCGCTGCATGGAAGCGGTGATGGCGGGTGCGCGCGGTTTGCACCCGGGCCTGTCGCTGGGGAACAGGGGCGCGCGGCTGCAGGCGCTTGATGTTGCCGAGACCTTGTCCAGCCTCACGCCGCAGCAGTTTCGGGTGGCCTCCATGCTTGTAGAGGGCCTTCTGAACAAGCAGATTGCCGGTCACCTTGAGGTCAAGGAGGCCACTGTCAAGGCACACATGACGGAGATATTCCGCAAGCTCGGGGTGCACTCCAGAACACAGGCCGTGCTGGCGCTTGCCAGCCTCGCGGTGGAGCCCGCGGAGGACGTTTGAGCGCGGCTCGCCTTCAGCGCTCCAGTAACGCCAGTATCAGCGCCAGCAGGCGTTGTGGGTTGACGGGCTTGGGAAGAAAGCGATGGCCGGCCTGCAACACGCTGTCGCGAACGGCGATGGCGTCATCCGCTGAAACAACGATGGCGGGGGGCAGGGGGTGCTGGGCAGTCAGGGTTGCCAAAGCCGCTATGCCGTTCTCCCCGTTGTCCAGGTGGTAGTCGACCAGCAGGATATCCGGACACTCGCCGGCGGCGAAGTGGGCTTGCAGTCCGGCTGCGTTGTTGCAGGTGAGTACCCGTGCACCACCACCGCGCAGTAGCTCCGCCATGCCTTCGAGCAACAGGGGCTCATTGTCCATGCACAGAATGGTCGCGCCCTGCAGGTCGCCCAGCGCCTGTTGCCGGTGCCGCATGGGTGCCTGCTGGCTCCCCAGGGGGACGATCAGCGAGAAGAGGGTGCCCCTGCCGGGCGTCGACGCGAGCCGCAAGGGGTGCTGCAACAGGTCTGCGTAGCGTTGCACGATCGCCAGGCCAAGGCCCAGCCCGTCGTTGTCGTCGCGACCGCGGTCCCCGAGACGCTCGAACTCGGCAAATGCCCTCACCTGGTCCGCCTCGGCAATACCGGGCCCGGTGTCCCAGACCTGTAGTTCGGCACTGTCGCCGCGGCGTCGCAAACCGAGCAGAATCTTCCCCTGTTGTGTGTACCGCACCGCGTTGGACAGCAGGTTCTGCAGGATCCGTTCGAGCAGGGTTGCATCTGAATGCAGCCAGCAACTGCTGGCAACCACCGTCAGCTGCAGGCCGCGTTCAGCGCCGCGAGGCGCAAATTCATCGGCCAGTGTTTGCAGCAGCGGCTGCACCGGGAAGTCACGCAGACGCGGTGTTTGCGCGCCGGAGTCGAGGCGCGCAATTTCGCGCAGTTCGGCAATCAGCTGTTCTGCCCGGTGCAGGGAGCGGTCTATTTGCTGCAGGGTGTCGCTTGTTTCGCTGTCCCCGTCAAGCCGGCTGGCAAGCCCCGCGGCAAAGAGCCGTGCTGCATTGATCGGCTGCAGCAGGTCGTGACTGGTGGCCGACATGAAGCGGGTCTTGCTCAGGTGAGCATCGCGCAGCCTCGATTCCACCTGCGCGCGTAGCCGGTTTTCCTGACGCAACAGCGCGTTGCTGCGACTGAGGGATTCCGATCCGGAGGCGAGCTTGAGTTCCAGTTCGGTTTTGGTGTCCTCCAGTTCAGCCAGCATCGCCCGGTAGTCAGTGATGTCAATATAGGTGCTGACAAACCCGCCATTGGGCATGGGGTTGCCGCGAATGTCGATAACCTTGCCATCCGGCAGGGTGCGTTCCAGTCGGTAGGTGCTGCCATCGCGCAGCCATTGCAGGCGTCGCGCTATCTGCTGTTCGATCGGGGTGTCGTCGTCGGCTTGCAGAATGCCGCGTTCGGCGTTGTAGCGATAGATTCGCTCAATAGGACAGCCGACATACAGCAAGCGCTCCGGGTAGTCGAACATGCGCTGATACGTCTGATTCCAGGCCACCAGGCGCAATTGGCTATCCACCACGGAAATGCCCTGAATCATGCTCTCAACGGTGGTTTGCAGCAGCTCCCGGTTGAAGGTGTTGAGGCGGTTGGCGCCGCTGACCATGCCGGCAAGGTCTGCGTAGCCCAGCTGCTGGCTGTTCTCCAGTTGCGACAGGGCTTTGTGTGCCGAGGTGCTGCCGATCACGCTGGCGATAACGGCTTCCGCCTCATTCACGGCAAACTGGGGGGTGCGATCCCCCGGCAATATCCGCTGCTGGTAGCGATCCTCGAATCCCTGCCAAAGACGGTGCAGCTTGTCGGCTTCCAGGAAGGGTATGAGCAGCCCTTGCAGCTGTCCGCCGCGAATCAGGCTGAGGCTGAAATCGCTGCCGCGCGGGTCCGGGTGATCAGAGGTGCTACCCAGAAACAGCTCCGCCTGGCGCGCATCAACAGCGGACTGCGGCAATAACAGAGACAGCCCTGTGACGCACAGGCTGTTGATGGTCAGGCTCCAGACGGTTGCGTACGCCAGCGGCGCATTGAAGGACAGGCCGAACAGCGCGTCTGGACGCAGGCTGGCAAGTTCCCAAGGGCCCGCGAGCAACAGGCTGTGTTCGGGTGGCAGCAATGCCGGCAGCACGCCACAGTAGAGCCATAGCAGCAGGCCGGCAATCAACCCGGTGGTAATGGCCACACCATGGGCGCGCCGCCAGTAGAGTCCCGCCAGCAGTGCCGGCGCCAGTTGTGCCGCTGCGAGAAATGACAGGAAGCCGATCTGTGCCAGCCAGGGCAGGCTCATGACCTCCCTGGCCACAATCCAGGCAATCAGCATGATGCCCAGAATAGTCAGCTGCCTGGTGCGGCGCAGCCGGTCGCCGAGGTGCAGTATGGCAGCGGGGGAATTGCGTTGCAGACGCACCAGCAGCGGCGCGATCACCTCGTTGGTGATCATGATAGCCAGGCTTACTGTGGCGACAATCACCATGCCCGTTGCCGCGGAGATGCCGCCAATAAACGCAGCGGTGCTGGCCCAGCCGGAACCCAGCGCCAGTGGTATCGACTGCACCCAGGTGTCGGGGCTGGCGTTGCCAGCGCCACCAAACAGGCGCGCACCGGCAAGGCTGATGGGCAGGACCAGCAGCATGAACAGGCCGAGATAGAGTGGCAGCAGCCAGCGCGCGATTCGTGTGTCTGTCCCGGCCTGGGCCTCGACCACGGTAACGTGAAACTGTCGCGGCAGGCATAGAATGGCGAGGCCACTGATGAGGGTTTGTGCAATGAAGTCGGCGCTCAGGCTGAATTCGCGTCGTGCCGCTGATGTGGGCAGCGACGGCTGCTCTGCACCTTGCAGCAGCTGCAGGCCGGCGAGCGCGGCAATTAGCGCAAAGGCAAGCAGTTTGACCACCGACTCCAGGGCAATGGCGGCCATGACCCCGCGATGCCGCTCGCGGCCGTCCAGGCGGCGCGTGCCGAATAACAGCGTGAACACCGCGAGCACGATGGCGGTGAAGAGTGCCGTGTCCGAGCCGGCCTGCGCTGCGCCTGCGGCGGGCCCGGCGATGACACTCCAGGCCTGCGCCAGCGCCTTGAACTGCAGTGCGACATAGGGCAACACGGTGGCTGCCGCGACCAGGGTAACCAGCACTGCCAGCGACTGCCGTTTGCCGTAGCGCGCACCGATGTAGTCGGCGATGGAGGTTACTCTGTGCCGCTCCCCCAGCCGAATGAGCCGGCGCACCAGACCCCAGCCAAACAGGAACACCAGTATGGGGCCGAGGTAGATGGGCGCATGGCTCCAGGCGGACTGGGCGTCGCTGCCCACGGCACCGTAGAAGGTCCATGAACTGCAGTACACGGTGAGTGACAACGCGTAGATGAGCCCGCTGCGGGCCGGGCGTGCGCCGGATACGGGCGGGGCGGCCGCATTGCGGTCTGCCTTCCAGGCCACGGCAAAGAGAACGCAGACATAGGCCAGGGCGAGCCCAAGCAGGGTTGCGGGGGTGGGCATGCGGTCGCCAGCGCCTGTTATTGGTGTTTGCGGCGACTATAACATTGCCGCGTTATCGATGGCAGGTGGCGCCTTCTGGCGCACGCCTGCCCGTTTTTGACGCTTGCCTCCGCCAAGCGGTGCTATCCTCGTCAGAAGTGATTACACTTCGGGCAATGGCCTCGATTCAATCAATAAAAGGAGAACATCCGGATGCACGGTTTGATGATGGACATGCCGCTGCTGATCACCTCGATCATCCAGCACGCGGAGCGGGTTAATGGGGATCAGGAGATTGTTTCAGTTACCCGCGACAACCCGCGACACCGCTATACCTATCGCGAAGCGTTCGAGCGCTCCCGTCAGCTCGCCAACGCCATCAGCCCCTGGGGCCTGCAGCGGGGAGACCGCATCGGCACACTGGCATGGAACGATTATCGCCACCTCGAGACGTACTACGCCTCGGCCTGCAGTGGCTACGTCTGTCATACGATCAATCCGCGGCTGTTCCCGGAGCAGCTGGTCTACATCATCAACCATGCAGAAGACCGCTACGTATTCCTCGATCCCGACTTCGTACCCTTGGCCGAAAAGCTGGCGCCCCAGTGCCCGGGTGTTGAAGGCTGGATTGTGCTCACCAGTGCGCAACACATGCCGGAGACGACCCTGCCCAATGCGATGTGCTACGAAACCCTCATCGAGGGTGTGAGCAGCGACTTTGAATGGCCGGAGCTGGACGAACGCGATGCCTGCGCCCTGTGCTACACCTCGGGTACGACAGGCAACCCGAAAGGGGTTCTCTATTCGCACCGCTCTACCATGCTGCACGCCTACGCCACCATGATGCCGGACGCCATGGGCCTGTCGGCGAGCGATGTGGTGTTGCCGATTGTGCCCATGTTTCACGTCAATGCCTGGGGCAACCCCTACTCCTGCCCGATGGCCGGTTCCAAGCTGGTGTTCCCCGGCAACAAGATGGGTGACGGAGAAACGCTGGCCAACCTCATCAATGAGGAGCAGGTGACCATGTCCGCGGGTGTGCCCACGGTCTGGCTGGCGCTGCTCGCACACCTCAAGGCCACCGAGAAGCAGGTGGAATCCCTCAAGCGGGTTGTCGTGGGTGGTGCCGCATGTCCCCTGGCGATTGCGGAGCAATTTGATGCCTACGGTGTCGTTGCGCGCGTGGGTTGGGGGATGACCGAAATGAGCCCGCTCGGCACGATCAATGCCAGTGATACCCAGCGTGAGCGCTTCAGTGAGGAAGATTTTTCCCGGCTGCGCCTGAAGGCCGGGCGCGCCATCTTTGGCGTGGAAATGAAAATAGTCGATGAAGAGGGCCAGGAGCTGCCTTGGGATGGAAAGGCCTTCGGGGCGTTGAAGGTACGCGGCCCCTGGATCTGCTCGGGCTACTTCAAGCGCGACGCCGACGGTGCCCACGAAGAGGCCGGCTGGTTCGAAACGGGCGATGTGGCGACCATCGATCCCGAGGGTTACATGGCGATCACCGACCGCACCAAGGACGTTATCAAGTCAGGTGGCGAGTGGATCTCCTCAATCGAGCTGGAGAATGTGGCGATGAGTCACCCCAAGGTGGCGGAGGCCGCGGTTATTGGTCATTACCACCCGAAGTGGAGTGAGCGGCCGTTGTTGATTGTGGTGCGCAAGGGAGACGGACAAGACTTGGCTGCTGATGACATGCTGGGCTGGTTTGAAGGCAAGGTGGCGACCTGGTGGAAGCCCGATGCGGTGGAGTTTGTCGACGAGTTGCCGCACGGGGCCACGGGCAAGATCCACAAGGTCTCACTGCGCGAGCAGTTCAAGGACTACAGCTTCCCCGATCAGTAGCAAGCCCTGGCACTCCGCGCCTTGTGGCGTGGAGTGCCGCTTCACTATGCGTAGTTTGCTGGGCAAATAATTACGAATTCCGGTTGTAAAACCGCGAAACGCTGACTAGTATTGTGGCCCCGGTTCACTGTTTGTGCCTTTTGCCATGCCCACTCCCGAGTCAGATCAGCGCACACTACCGCAGGTTGTCGCGGCTACCGCGAGGGCGCTGCCCGAGCGGGTGGCAATCAGTGACGGCCCCGTTTCCCTTACTTACGCCGAGCTCGATGCGGCGCGCCTGCGAGCCGCTGCGGCGTTTCTGGCAGCTGGGCTTGCGCATGGAGAACGGATCGCCATCTGGGCGCCAAACATGTGGCAGTGGATAGTCGCGGCCATGGGCGCGCAGACCATAGGTGGCGTGCTGGTGCCCCTGAATACCCGCTTGAAGGGCGCCGAAGCCGGTTTTATCCTCCGCCGCAGCGGTGCGCGCTGGCTGTTCACGGTAGGTGAGTTCCTTGGCATGTGCTATCCAGCCATGGTGGCGCACGAGGATTTGCCTGACCTGCAGGGGACGGTATTGTTTGATGGCGAGAGCGCTGGCACACAGGCATGGTCGGAATTCCTCGCCCGCGGCGACGCTGTGGATCCTGCGGCCGTCGAGGCGCGCGCCAGCCAGCTGACCCCGGATGACACCCTGGATATCCTGTTTACGTCGGGCACCACCGGGCAGCCCAAGGGCGTGGTCACCAGCCATGGGCAGAATATTCGCGCCTTCTCCACCTGGAGTGCGACAGTCGGCCTGAGCAGTGACGATAACTATCTGATTATAAACCCGTTTTTTCATTCCTTCGGGTACAAGGCGGGTTGGCTCGCAGCCACCATTTGCGGTGCCAGAATGCTGCCGGTCAAGCAGTTCGATCTCGATGCGGTCCTCAGCCAGATCCACCGTGACCGCGTCTCGGTCATCCCCGGTCCACCGACCATTTACCAGTCGCTGCTGAGCCACCCGCAGCGTGGGGAATACGATCTGTCCAGTCTGCGCCTGGCGGTAACCGGGGCGGCGCCCGTGCCGGTGTCGTTGATCGAGAAGATGCGCAGCGAGCTGGGTTTCCAGGTAGTGGTGACCGCCTATGGGCTGACCGAGTCCTGTGGCGTGATTTCCATCTGTCGTCCCGAAGACAGCGCAGAGCGCATTTCACACAGCTCCGGGCGTGCGATGGCGGGCGTGGAGATGAAATGTGTCGACGCCAATGGCGCCACTGTTGCGGCCGGTACTGAAGGCGAAATCTGGTGCCGCGGCTACAACGTCATGCAGTGCTACCTCGACAACCCCGAGGAGACCGCACGCACGATTACCGCGGATGGCTGGCTGAAAACCGGGGATGTTGGCGTGATGGATGAGGACGGCTACGTGCGCATCACCGACCGCATCAAGGATATGTTCATTGTGGGGGGCTTCAATTGCTACCCTGCGGAAATCGAGAACAGCCTGCACAGCATGCCCGGTGTGACCCGGGCAGCGGTAATAGGCGTTCCAGATGAGCGCATGGGCGAAGTTGCCTGCGCGTGGATTGTGCCGGCCGCCGGTGCGCAGCTGGACGAGGCGGCCGTTATCGCCTGGTCGCGCGAGCATATGGCGAATTACAAAGTGCCGCGTGTGGTGCGCCTGGTGCCGGAGCTGCCCATGAATGCCGGTGGCAAAGTACTGAAGAACGAGTTGCGCCAGCGTATGGCGGCGGAACGGGGCTAGCGCGGACGTGGCCGGGCAGGAACAACGGGTGGAGCGCGTCTCGCAGATAGAGCTGGACGAAACGGACCACGCCATCATCGCCCTGCTGCGCGCGGACGGCCGGTTGCCCTTTCGCTCCATCGCACGCGAGCTCGGCCTCACCGAGGCGACGGTGCGTTCGCGGGTGCGGCGGCTGGAGGAATCCAGAACCATGCGTGTGGTGGCAGTCACCGACATCGAGGCCGCCGGTTTTGGCATGTTGCTGGCGATTGGCGTGCAGGTGGAGAGCCGCTCACCGGAGGAGGTGGCACGCGAGCTGGCGGCTGTGCCCGAAGTGTTTTCGGTCAATGTGGTGGTGGGTGCCCAGGACATTGAAATACTGATGGTGGCGGAAGACCAGGTGGCGCTGCACCGCCTGTTGCATGAGCGCATTGCCGCCATGCCGGGTGTGCGTCGTCTTACCCCGGCGCTGGCGGTCAATGTGCTGAAAAACCAGCCCGACTGGGTGCCGTTCGACCGGGGTGCCAGCGCATGACGCGCCGCCGTCTGGACGACATCGACCGGCAGATAGTGGCACGGCTGTCGGAGGATGCGCGTATCAGCAACCGGCAGATTGCGACTGACCTCGGGGTGACCGAAGGCACCGTGCGGGCGCGGGTCAAGCGTATGGAGGAGGAGCGCCAGATTCGCATTACGGCGGTCACCAATATCGATCGCTTTCGCAACGGTGCACTGGCCTACATCTGGATTGAGGTGGAGCGCAGTCATCAGGTGCAGGCAGTAGCGCGGGCACTTTCTGCCATTGGCGAGCTCGGGTTTGTCGGCGAGATGCTCGGCCGCTCCGATTTGTTGGCCATCACCATGGTGCGCAGTAACGAACATCTCGCCGAGTTCGTGCACCAGCGCATCAGCAGCATACCGGGTGTACGGCGTACGGAAAGCACGCTCGGTGTCAATTTTGTCAAACACGATTACCGCATGGCGCGGATCGTCAGCTGAAGGAATACAACATGGATAAACGGCTCAGTGCCCGCGATGCGGTGGCACAAATCGAAGACGGAATGACCGTGGGGATTGGTGGCTGGGGCCCGCGGCGCAAGCCAATGGCACTGGTGCGCGAAATCCTCCGCTCGGATGTGAAAGACCTCACGGTGGTCGCTTATGGCGGTGCTGATGTGGGCATGCTCTGTGCCGCGGGCAAGGTCAAGAAACTGGTGTTTGCGTTTGTTTCACTGGATTTCATTCCGTTGGAACCTTACTTCCGCCAGGCGCGGCAGAGCGGTGCCATCGAGGTTATGGAAGTCGATGAAGGGATGATGTTGCTGGGCCTGCGAGCCGCTGCCTGGGGGCTGCCTTTCATCCCCACCGCGGTCGGCCTGGGTACCGATGTCATCAACCAGAATCCGGATATCAAACTGATCGACAGCCCCTACGACGACAAGGAGTGGGTGGCCATGCCGGCACTGAACCTCGATGTGTCCCTGATTCACGTGGACCGCGCGGATTTTCGTGGTGTGTGCCAGATCGCGGGTCCTGACCACTACCTTGACGACTGGTTTGCGCGCGCGGCGAAAAACACCATCGTATCCTGTGATGAACTGGTTGATACGTCGTTTTTTGCCGATCCGGCGCGGGCGCGGGAGGTGTTCTGGGAGCGCGCTGCGACCAGTGCCATCGTGGAAATTCCTGGCGGCGCCCACCCGACGTCCTGCAACCCGCTGTACGGCTTTGATGTAGCGCATTTCAAGGCCTACAACGCCTCGGCCAAAGACGGTGGCATTGCGGGTTACCTGGAGAAATACCTGGGGGCCGACGAGGCCGAATACCAGCGCAATGTGGGTGGGCTCGACGCCATCCGCGCCATTGCGTTGCCCACCTACTGATACGCCCAGGGAGATTACTGCATGTCAACTGTAGCAACCGACTACACCCTCGCCGAGCTGTGCATTGTTGCCGCCGCCGAGGCCTTTCGTCACGACGGTGAAGTACTGGCAACCGGCATTGGGGTCATACCGCGACTGGCCGCCAGCCTCGCCATGAAAACCTTCAACCCGGACCTGATGATGACGGATTCGGAGGCCTTCCTGCTCAGCGAGCCCAACCCCATTGGCAAGCGCCCCGCTGATTTTCAGCAGGCCAACGAAACCTGGATGGGCTTTTCGCGTATCTTCGACAATGTGTGGAGCGGCAAGCGTCACGCGATGCTGGGCCCCACCCAGATCGACCGCTTTGGCCAGACCAACACCTCGGCGCTGGGGGGCACCTACCAGCAGCCCAAAGTGATGATGCTCGGCGCACGCGGTTTCCCCGGCAACTCGATTTGCCACGCCAACAGCTTCTTCGTGCCCGGCCACAACACCCGGATCTTCATGGACGGCGAGTGTGATTTTGTCTCCTCCATCGGTTATAACCCCGCCCGGTTGCCGCGCGGTCGTTCGCTGGACGATGTCGATATCCGCCGTGTCGTGACCAACCTGTGTGTGATGGATTTTGGTGGCCCGGAGCATCAGATTCGCCTGCTCTCCCTGCACCCGGGGGTTACGCTGGAGGAAGTGCAGGACAACACCGGTTACCCGATTGCGGTGCCGGCGGATGTGCCGACCACGCCAGCGCCGACTGACGAACAACTGGCGATCATTGCCGGCCTTGACCCGCACAACCAGCGCGCCGCGCAAATTGCCGACAACCCGCCCGGTATCCGGGCCTGAGGCTCACTATGCTGACAACACGACTGACAGAACTGCTCGGCTGCCGCTACCCCATCGTGCAAACCGCGATGGGCTGGGTGGCGGATCCGCGGCTGGTCGCCGGCAGCTGCAACGCCGGCGGCTTCGGTTTTCTCGCCGGCGCAACCATCCCGCCCGAGGAGATGGAGCGCGACATCCTGCAGGTTAAAGCGCTGACTGATCGCCCCTTCGGCGTCAACTTTCACATGTACCAGCCCAATGCGGCAGACATCATCGACATGGTAATCCGCCACGGTGTGCGTGCGGTGAGCTATTCTCGCTCACCGGGCCCGGAGATGATTCGCAAGCTGAAGGATGCTGGCGTGATCTGCATGCCGACGGTGGGTTTGCCCAAACATGCCGTGAAAGCGGTGGAGCTGGGGGCTGACGCAGTCACGGTGCAGGGTGGCGAGGGTGGAGGCCACACCGGTGCGGTGCCGACCACGCTGCTGATACCGCAGGTGGTGGATGCAGTGGGCACCCAGGTGCCGGTAGTCGCGGCAGGGGGGTTCAAGGACGGTCGCGGGCTGGTTGCCGCGCTTGCCTGGGGCGCCGACGGGGTCGCCATGGGCACGCGTTTCCTGCTGACCCGGGAGTCGCCGGTGCCGGACGCTACCAAACAGCGCTACCTGGATTGCAAGAATCCGGCGGACATCATTGTTTCGCGCGCCATGGACGGTATGCCGCAGCGCATGATCATGAACGAACTGCTGACGGAGCTGGAGCGTGCTTCCAAGCTGCGCAAGCTGATCATTGCCATGCGCAACGGCCTGGCCTTTCGCAAGTACACCGGCGCCAGTGTGGTCGGCCTGCTCAAGTCCGCCATTGCCATGAGCCGCAGTGACGACATGACCGCCGCGCAGGCGATCATGTCTGCTAATGCCCCGATGATCATCCAGAAGGCCATGGTCGATGGGCAGCCGGCGCGCGGGGTGTTGCCCAGCGGCCAGGTGGCCGGGGTGATCGACACCCTGCTCACCTGCGAGGAGCTGATCCAGTCCATCGTTGAGGAAGCCGAAAGCCGCTTGCAGGCCCTCGCCGCGCGTGCCGCCGTCAACCCGTAATTCACTGCACCGACAGGTAGAACAACCATGAGTAAACCCTTTCGCACCACCATCGAGGACGGCATCGCCGAGATGATCCTCGACAAGCCGCCCGTAAACGCTTTCGACAGCGCCGGCTGGTTTGCCATCGCCGATGAAATCGACGCGCTGGGCCGCGACGACGCCGTGCGGGTCATTTTGATCGCCGCCGAGGGCCGTGGCTTCTGCGCCGGCGTAGACATCAAGGAACTCGCCGCCGAATCAACGCGGATTGTCGATGTGAACAAGGGCAACTACGAAACCTTCCGTGCCATCCACCGCAACCCCAAGCCGGTCATCATCGCCCTGCACGGCTTTGTGCTCGGGGGCGGTATCGGCATGGCGGGCGCCGCCGACATTCTGGTCGCATCTGACTGCGCGCGCTTTGGTGTGCCCGAAATCGACCGCGGCGCCATGGGCGGCGGTGCGCATCTGCAGCGCATGTTCCCGGTGCAGAAAGTGCGCTACATGTACTTCACCGGTGAATTCATCGATGCGCAGGAAGCCTACCGGCTGGGCGCCATCGAGAAGGTTGTCAGCCGCGAGGAGTTGTTGCCCACGGCGCGCGCGATTGCCGCCAGTATCGCCAGCAAATCCCCGGCCATGGTCAAGCTGGCCAAGGAGGCCCTCACCGGTATCGAAGACGGCAACCTCGAAGACAAATACCGCTGGGAACAGGGATTCACGCTGGAGGCCTACACCGTGGGCGACTCCCAGGAGTCCCGTGATGCCTTTATCGAAAAACGCGACGCCAAATTCTGAACGCAGGACTAACACATGCAACTGGCATTTACTGAACAGCAACAGGCCTTTCGCGCCGAGATTCGCTCCTGGCTGCAAGCCAATGTGCCCGCGCAAACGCTGCAGACCTTCGACACCGAGGAAGGCTTTCAGCAGCACCGCGAGTGGGAAGCCACCCTGAACCAGGGTCGCTGGGGGATGGTCACCTGGCCGGAAGCACTGGGCGGGCGTGGTTGTGACCTCATTGAGTGGCTGATATTCGAGGAAGAGTACTACCGCGCCAAGGCGCCGCTGCGGGTGAACCAGAACGGTATTTTTCTGCTCGGTCCCACCTTGATGGAGTACGGCACCGAAGAGCAGAAAGCCCGCTTTCTGCCGGCCATGGCGGAAGGGCGTGACGTCTGGGCACAGGGCTGGTCTGAACCCGGCGCCGGTTCCGACATGGCGGCCATTCGCTCCACGGCACAGCTTCAGGGCGACAAGTACATTATCAACGGCCAGAAAACCTGGTCGACGCGCGCCGTGTGGGCTGACTGGTTGTTCGGCATGTTCCGTACCGACCCGGACTCGGAACGCCATCGCGGGCTGACCTTCATCCTGGTGCCCCTGAATACCCCGGGTATTACCGTGCGCCCCATTCCGCAACTGGATGGTCTGCCGGGCTTTGCCGAAATCTTCTTCGACAATGTGGAGGTGGATGTCAGCAATCGCCTGGGTGACGACGGTGCCGGCTGGGCGGTGGCCATGGCCACCGCCGGCTTCGAACGCGGGCTGATGCTGCGCTCACCGGCGCGCTTCCAGGAAACCGCGCGTCGCCTGGTGGAGCTGTACCGCGCCAATGAAGCGAGCGCCAGTCACGACCCACAGATCCGCGACGCGGTCATGCGCGCCTACCTGGATGCCGAGAGTTATTGCCTGAGCACCTACCAAACCGCCTGTCGCCTGAGTCAGGGCGGCAAGATCGGCGCGGAGTCCTCCACCAACAAGATTTTCTGGTCAGAGCTGGATCAGAACATGCACGCTACCGCCATGAGCATTCTCGGCGCGCGCGCCGAACTGCTGCCGCATGCGCCGGCTGCGGAGGGTGTTGGCACCTGGCTGGACGGTTGGCTGTTCTCGCAGTCAGGGCCCATCTACGCCGGGACCAACGAGATTCAACGCAACATTATTGCCGAGCGTATGCTCGGGATGCCGAGGTAATCATGGATTTCACTTTCAGCGAAGACCAATTGCTGTTTCAGGATTCCGTCCGCGGCTTTCTGGTCAACGAAATCTCCCCCGAGCGGCTGCGCGCCGGTTGGGAAACAGACACGGGCCGCGACCCTGCACTCTGGCAGCAGTTCGCCGAACTCGGCCTCACCGGGATCACGGTGCCCGAAGAGCACGGTGGCCTCGGCATGGACGCCGTGGACTTTGTATTGCTGGCCCAGGAATGCGGCTATGTGGCGCTTGCCGAACCCCTGGTCAATCACGCGCTGGTCGCCGTGCCCCTGTTGCAGGACATCGGCGGTGAACTGGCGGCGCGCTGGTTGCCCCTGGCTGCAACGGGTGAGGCGCGCATCATTGCTGCGGTCGAACAGAACCTGATGGTGGAAGACGCGCATGTCGCCGACCTCCTGTTGCTCGAGCGCGAGGGACAGTGGTTTGCGCTGGAGCAGGGGCAGTTCAGTTGCGAGCGCAGCGAGAGTATCGACCCCGGCCGCCGCCTGTATACGGTGACGGTGCCAGCGGGAGCCGCGCCGATCGCCGATGGCGAGCGGGCCAGCGCGCTGCGCTCGGCCAGCCTGAATCGCGGTGCGCTGGGATGTGCGGCCCAGGCACTGGGCCTGGCGCAGCGCATGATAGATCTGTCGGTACAGTACACCGCCGAGCGCAAACAATTCGGCAAGGCTATCGGTTCATTCCAGGCCGTGAAGCACCACATGGCCAATGTGGCCGTGCGGCTGGAATACGCCAAGGCGCCGGTCCACCGCGCGGCGTATGCCGTGGCCGAAGACGCCGCAGGTGCTGCCCTGGCGGTGGCGCAGGCCAAGCTGATGGCGTGCGAAGCGGCCAATCTGGCGGCCAAGAACAGTATTCAGGTACATGGCGCCATGGGCTACACCTGGGAGGTGGACCTGCACATCTTCATGAAGAAGGCGTGGGCCCTGGCCAACACCTGGGGCGATGCCGGCTGGCACAAGCAGCAAGTGGCGGCGGTGATATTTGCGGACGGCGCGGCGCTGGGCGCCGGCGCCACCTTCCAATAAATACAGACGAGGACACAGATCATGGCGGATGCCTATATTGTTGATGCAGTGCGCAGCCCCACGGGCCGCCGCAAGGGAGGGCTCGCCGGCGTGCACGGCGCAGACCTGGGTGCCCACGTATTGAAGACCCTTGTGGAGCGCAACGGCATTCCGGATGCCGACTACGATGACGTGATGTTCGGTTGCGTGGACACCATCGGCCCGCTGGCGGGCGACATTGCCCGCACTTGCTGGTTGGCGGCGGGGCTGGATGAGGCCGTGCCCGGCACCACCATAGACCGTCAGTGCGGCTCGTCACAGCAGGCGGTGCATTTTGCTGCCCAGGCGATCATGGCCGGGGTCAACGATGTGGTGATTGCCGGCGGCGTGCAGACCATGACGCAGATCCCCATTTCCTCGGCCATGCTGGCCGCCGAGCCTCTGGGTTTCTCCGACCCCTTTTCCGGTAGCGAAGGCTGGGTGGCGCGCTATGGCACGGTGCCGGTGTCGCAGTTCAATTCTGCGCAGATGATCGCAGACAAATGGGGGTTCAGCCGCAGCGACATGGAGGCCTTTGCGCTGCAGTCCCATACGCGAGCGCTACAGGCGATCAGTGAAGGGCGCTTCGCCCGGGAGATCGCGCCCCTCGCCGGTGTGGAGATGGACGAGACACCGCGCCAGACCACCATGGAGAAAATGGCGGAACTGCAGCCATTGCAGGAGGGCGGCACCATCACGGCGGCTGTGTCCAGCCAGACCTGTGATGCCTCGTCAGCCATGTTGATTGTCTCGGAGGCGGCTCTCAAGCGCTACAACCTCACACCGCGGGCACGCATCGCGCACATGAGCGTGCGCGCGGCGGACCCCATCTGGATGTTGACGGCACCCATTCCTGCGACCGAGTACGCACTGAAGCGCGCCGGTATGCGGCTGGCGGATATCGACCTGGTGGAAATCAACGAAGCTTTCGCCTCGGTGGCGATGGCCTGGCTGAAAGATACCGACTACGACCCGGCCAAGACCAATGTCAACGGCGGCGCGATTGCCCTGGGACACCCACTGGGTGCTACCGGCACGAAATTGATGACCACCCTGCTGCACGAACTGGAGCGCAGCGGTGGTCGCTACGGCCTGCAAACCATGTGCGAAGGCGGTGGTCAGGCGAACGTCACCATTATCGAGAGGTTGTGATATGAGCGGAATATGTGAAGGGCGCGTGGTAATCATCACCGGTGCAGGTGGCGGCCTGGGGGCAGCGCACGCACGGGTGCTTGCCAGTGAGGGCGCCAGAGTCATTGTCAACGATATCAACGAAGTGGCGGCGCAGGCGGTGGTGGACGACATCCGTAAGGCCGGCGGTGAAGCCGTGGTGAACACCTCGGACATCACCCATTACGACGACAGCCTGAACGCGGTCAAGCAGGCCATAGATGCCTTCGGCGACCTGCACGCGGTCATCAATAATGCCGGCGTTAACCGTGACCGCATGTTCGCCTCCATGACGGAAGCGGAGTGGGACACCATCATGGCGGTGCACCTCAAAGGGCATTTCTGTATCAGCTCCCACGCGGTGCACTACTGGCGCGGCCAGTCCAAGGAAGGTGTGGCGGTGGATGCACGCATCATCAACACGACCTCCGGTGCAGGACTGCAGGGCTCCATTGGCCAATCGAACTACGCCGCCGCCAAGGCCGGCATCGCAGCCCTTACCTTGAACCAGGCGGCCGAGCTGGCACGCTACGGCGTGACGGCCAATGCCGTGGCGCCCGCCGCGCGTACTGGCATGACCACCGCCGTGGAAGAAATGGCGCAGCGCATGGCCAAGCCCGAGGACGGCAGTTTTGACTACTGGGCACCGGAGAACGTCTCCTCGCTGTTTGCTTACCTGGTCTCCGCCGAGTCAGCAGCGGTCACAGGTCGTGTATTCGAGGCTGAGGGAGGGCGGATATCCATCGCCGATGGCTGGCGTACCACCGAGCCGGTGGACAAGGGCGATCGCTGGCAGCCGGCGGAAGTGGCCGGTGCAGTGCAGCAGTTGCTGGCGCGCGAAGTGCCGGCGCAAAAAGTCTACGGCACCTGAGGCAGGGCGCATGGAATTTCGTTTTACCGAAGAACAGCAAATGATCCGCGACACCGCCGAGGCATTTTTGGCCGAGGTGTCCACCGCGGCCGCCGTGCGCGAGGCGATGGCAACGGAGCGTGGCTACAGCGATGCGCTCTGGCAGCAGATCAGCGAAGAGTTGATGTGGCCCGCGCTGCATATCCCCGAGGCGTTTGGTGGCCTGGGCCTGGGCTTTGTCGAGCTGGCGGCCATGCAGGAGCAAATGGGTCGTACCCTGCTCTGCGCACCGTTCCTCTCGACAGTCGGCTTTGCCGTCAACGCGTTGCTGGTGGCGGGCAACGAGGCGCAGCAAACGGCGTATCTGGGTGATATTGCCGCCGGTAAAACCGCCACGCTGGCCTTCATGGCGCCTGGCAGCCGGCCTGATGCGGCGGCCATTCAGGCAACCTGTCGCAGCGAAGGCGACGGTTTCGTGCTCGACGGGGAGTATCGCTACGTACTCGATGGCCATACCGCGGACATTCTGGTGCTAGCCGCCCGCGCACCGGGCAGTGTGGGGACCGAGGGCGTCAGCCTGTTCGTTTTGCCCGCAAGCACCGCGGGCATCAGCCGGGAGTGGTTGCCCACCATGGACCAGACCCGCAAGCAGGCTCGCATCGTGTTGGAGAACGTGCAGGTTGAGCGCAGCGCCTGCATGGGCGAGGCCGGGCAGGCCTGGCCGGCCCTGGCAAAAACGCTGGACCTCGCCGCCATCGCGCTGGCGGCCGAGCAGGTCGGGGTGGCGCAGCAGGCGCTGGACAGCTCCGTGGCCTACACCACCGAGCGCGTGCAGTTCGGCCGCACCATTGCGTCCTATCAGGCGATCAAGCACAAGGCCGCCGACATGATGCTCAAGGTGGAGGCGGCGCGCTCGGCAGCTTATTACGCGGCCTGCATCGCCGATGAGGCGCTGGCGGGCGGCCCGCTGGGCAGCGGGCTCGCGGAAGCGGCGAGCATCGCCAAAGCCTACTGTTCCGAAGCGGCGTTTTTCAATACGGGCTGCGGCATTCAATTGCACGGTGGCGTGGGTATTACCTCGGAATACGACATACAACTGTATTTCAAACGCGCCAAATCGGCTGAAACCCTGCTGGGCGATACGGCCTGGCACCGGGAGCGGCTTGCGCAACAGCTGCTGGATGGAGGTGAGGCATGAAACTGAGTTTCAGTCCGGAAGACGAACTGTTCCGCGAAGAAGTCGCCAACTGGCTGGCAGACAACCTCTGTGGCGAATTCGAGCCCATCCGCTTTCGCGGTGGCCCGGGGGATGAGCATTCCTTCGTCGAGGAGCGCAAAGCCTGGGAGCAGAAACTGGCCGAAGGCGGCTGGACCTGCATTGGCTGGCCCAAGCAATACGGCGGCCGCGCGGCGAGTGTTGAACAGCAGGTTATTTTCAACGAAGAATACGCACGCGCCGGCGGCCCCGGCCGCATGGGGCACATCGGCGAAACCCTGATGGGCCCCACGCTGATCGCTTTCGGCAATGCGGCACAGCGCGAGCACTACCTCCCGGGTATTCGTGCAGGCCGCGAATTCTGGTGCCAGGGTTACTCCGAGCCCTCGGCAGGCTCCGACCTCGCCAACGTCAAAACCCGTGCCCGTTTCGATGAAGGCACTGGGCAGTGGCAGATCAGCGGGCAGAAAGTGTGGACGTCGCTGGCGCACGAATCTCAGTACGTGTTCGTGATTGCCCGCACTGACCCCGACTCCAGTGCGCACAAAGGGCTGGGCTTCTTCCTCGTCGCTATGGACCAGCCTGGTGTAACTGTGCGCCCGATCGAGCAGCTTACCGGCACCAGTGAGTTCAACGAAGTGTTCTTCGATGATGCGGTGTGCGATGCCGATGACATCGTCGGTGCGCCAGGCGAGGGTTGGAAAGTCGCCATGGGGCTGTTGGGCTTCGAGCGCGGCGTCTCTACCCTGGGCCAACAGATGCTGTTCCAGAACGAGTTGGACGAGATCGTGCGTGTTGCCAAAGCCAACGGCGCTGCATGTGACCCGGCATTGCGCCAGCGGATTGCCGAGGCTCACATCGGGCTGCGCATCATGCGCTTCAACAGCATGCGCATGCTCTCCGGCGGCGGTGACGACGGCAGCCTGCAGAAAGAGGCCATGATCTACAAACTGTACTGGTCCAGCTGGCACCGCAACCTGGGCAAGCTGGCCATGGATGTGCTGGGCGCAGAAAGCGAGATTGTTCCCGAGGCGCCCTACGGTCTGAGCCGGCTGCAGTCCATGTACCTGTTCACGCGCGCCGACACCATTTACGGCGGCACCAACCAGATCCAGCGCAACATCATCGCCGAGCGCGCACTCGGCATGCCCCGCGAACCCCGCGGCTAGCGCGCGGGCTACAGGAGAAACACAGCATGGCATTGAAAGAACCACCACCCTACGTCGCCGGGCACAACCTGCTGGCGGGCAAGTCCGTTCTGATTACCGCCGCGGCCGGTGCCGGCATCGGTTTCGCGGCCGCCACCCGGGCGGCCGAGGAGGGCGCCCGGGCCGTTATGATCAGCGACATCCACGAGGGTCGGCTGGCCAAGGCGGTCGAGCAGCTGAAAGCGGACACCGGCCTTGAGGCGGTGTACGGCAAATTGGCCAATGTGACCGATGAGAGCGATGTGCAGGCCCTGGTGGATTACGCGGAGGCGACCATGGACGGCGTAGACGTGTTGATCAATAACGCCGGACTGGGGGGTACGCGCCTGCTTGTCGATATGCCCGACGACGAATGGAACCGCGTGCTGGATATTACCCTCACCGGCACCATGCGCATGACTCGAGCCATGCTGCGCAAGATGCAGCCGCGCGGCGCAGGCGTCATCGTCAACAACGCCTCCGTGCTGGGCTGGCGCGCGCAGAAGGAACAGTGCCACTATGCGGCGGCCAAGGCGGGTGTGATGGCGCTGACGCGCTGTGCCGCGCTCGAGGCGGCGGATCACGGTGTGCGCATCAATGCTGTGTCGCCTTCCATTGCCTTTCACGAGTTCCTGAAGAAGACCACGCCGATGGAGTTACTGGAAGAACTGGCGGCGAAGGAGGCTTTTGGGCGTGCCGCCGAGGTGTGGGAGGTGGCGAATGTGATGATGTTCCTGGCCTCGGATTATTCGGGGTATATGACCGGGGAGATTGTTTCCTGCTCCAGTCAGCGGGCTTGATGGGGGCGGGTGTGGGTGTGGCGTGCTGCCTGTTTATGGCGGGGCGTGCCGGAGGCTGTGAGCGGGCGCGCCGGCCGGGACTCGCCGTGAATACGTCCCTGTAGGCTCGAAGCAAACATCCATGTTTGCTACGGTCCCGCCCGGCGCGCCCGCCCGCAGCCTCCTACCGATTTTGCCAGTTCGTTAGTGTGGTATTGCTTTGAGTTTATTCGTGCGTGCTCACCCTGAACACTTCCGTGAGCGAGGAGTGGATGCGGGGTTGCCCCTGACAAAACTCTCGCTCGCATGGATGCGAGCGCGAAGCCCTCATGGATGGGTTCACGGCGTGTTTTGTCAGGGGCAACCCCGTAGCCGCTCCGGATTGAGGCACCCCCCCCCACGAACGGGTTCACGAAGCGTTTTGTCACCGCAGCCACTCCGGATTGAGGCACACCCCCCCAGTAGCAGTACAATCCCCAAACCCAAAACAACAACCCAGCACTAACAACCGAATCAAAGGAGTTAACCATGAGAGACGCAGTTATCGTCAGCACCGCCAGAACCCCGATCGGCAAAGCCTTCCGCGGCGCTTTCAATGACACCGAAGCCCCCGCACTGGGCGGCCACGTCGTACGCGCGGCGGTTGCGCGCGCCGGCATTGATCCCGCTTTGGTGGATGACTGCCTCATGGGTGCGGCGGCACAGCAGGGCACACAGGCCTACAACCTGGGCCGGCTCTGCGGTGTTGCCGGCGGTCTGCCGGATACGACAGCGGGCATGACCATGGACCGGCAGTGTTCCTCCGGGTTGATGACCATAGCCACAGCCGCCAAGGCCATCATGTGCAACGAGTACGATGTTGCCGTGGCGGGTGGGCTGGAGTCCATCTCGCTGGTGCAGAACAAGCACAAGAACAGCTACCGCAACGTGTCGAAAACCGTGCTGGAGGTTTCGCCCCAGGCGTATATCCAGATGATCGAGACTGCTGAGATCGTCTCTGAGCGCTATGGCGTTTCTCGCGAGGCGCAGGACGAGTACTCGTTCCAAAGCCAGATGCGTACCGCAGCGGCGCAGGAGGCCGGCTTGTTCGATGCGGAAATCGTGCCGATGGCCTCCACCAAGGCGGTCTTCAATAAAGAAACCAAGGAGACCACCTACGAGGCGGTCACTTTGGAGAAAGATGAAGGTAACCGCCCCTCCACGACGCTGGAAAGCCTTCAGGGGCTGGAGCCGGTTTTCAAGGATGGCCAATTTGTGAAAGAAGGCCGCTTCATCACGGCGGGCAATGCCTCGCAACTGTCGGATGGCGCCTCAGCCTGTGTGTTGATGGACGGTGCGCTGGCGGCGAAGCAGGGGCTGCAGCCACTGGGTATCTATCGCGGCCTGGCGGTGGCCGGCTGCGGCCCGGACGAAATGGGCATCGGCCCGGTGTTCGCCATTCCCAAGCTGCTGCAGCGTCACGGCCTGAAGATGGATGATATTGGCCTCTGGGAATTGAACGAGGCTTTCGCCTGTCAGGTGCTGTATTGCCGCGACAAGCTCGGCATCGATAACGACCGGCTCAATGTCAACGGTGGCGCCATTTCCATTGGTCACCCCTTTGGCATGAGCGGTGCCCGCATGGTCGGCCATGCCCTGATCGAAGGGAAACGTCGCGGTGTGAAATACGTGGTGATCACCATGTGTATCGGCGGTGGCATGGGCGCAGCCGGGCTGTTTGAGGTCGCCTGATCGGCGCCGGGCCTGTGCTACAATCCAGCGCTCGATGGAAGCAGACGGCGGTCTCAGCCGTCTGTTACTCATGAAGGCAAGTGGCGGTGGAGCATGATCAGGATTGGTGAGCTGCTGGTCCAGCAGGGCAAGATATCGGAGCGCGATGTCGAGCGTACCCTGTTGGCCCAGAGCGAAATGGGCGATCGCTTCGGCCAGGTGCTGGTTAAGCTGGGGCTGGTCTCTGAGCAGGATGTGGCGCTGGCGCTGAGCGAACAGCTCGAAATTCCGCTGCACCCAGCCTCGGAATACCCGCAGGAGCCGGTGACGGTTGACGGCGTGGCCCAGGAATTCCTGGTCAATAACCTGGTGGTGCCGGTCGCGGCTGATGACAACGGCGTGTGTTTTGCGGCGGCAATACCCCAGGATCCGTTCCTCGCCAAGGCCCTGTCCATGGCGCTGGATCGTCCGGTCACCATTGTGCTCGGCCTGGAAAGCGACATCGCGCGGGCCCAGCAGCTGCGTTTGCAGGAGAGCGAGGAAGGTGACGACGACGGCACGCTTGGTGATCAATTCGCCGGCCAGTCGGATGATGACTTCATTGAGCACCTGCGCGACCTCGCCAGCGAGGCGCCGGTTATTCGCCTGGTCAACCAGCTCATTCACCGCGCCGTGGACATGGGTGCCTCTGACATCCATATCGAACCCTTTGAGGATGGCCTGCAGTTGCGCTATCGGGTTGACGGCGTGCTACAGGAGCATTCGGATACGCCGACAGCCGGCCTCGGTCAGGCCATCGCCTCGCGCATCAAGTTGTTGGCCCAGATGAACATTGCCGAGCGGCGGCTGCCCCAGGACGGTCGCATCATGATCCGTGTAAAGGGGCATGAGCTCGACCTGCGCGTTTCCACCATTCCCACGGTGCATGGCGAGAGCATCGTCATGCGGGTGCTGGACCGCGGCAACATCCGCTTGAGCCTCAGTGATATGGGCTTCAGCGA
The DNA here is from genome assembly GCF_003719295.1 of Haliea alexandrii. Classification (GTDB taxonomy): domain Bacteria; phylum Pseudomonadota; class Gammaproteobacteria; order Pseudomonadales; family Halieaceae; genus Haliea; species Haliea alexandrii. Next base: position 68,848 of record NZ_RFLW01000004.1, on the reverse strand, counting down.
CGATACCCTGACGCGTTACCGCAAGTTACTCGATAGTCCTCACGGCGTATTGCTGGTAACCGGCCCCACCGGCTCCGGCAAGACGACAACCCTCTACGCCTCACTGGCTTCCCTGGACTCCGAGCGCCTGAAGATCATCACGGTGGAAGATCCGGTGGAATATCAGCTCCAAGGCGTGAACCAGATTCAGGTGCAGGCACAAATCGAGTTGAACTTTGCCCGCGCCCTGCGCGCCATCCTGCGACAGGACCCCGACATCATCATGATCGGTGAGATGCGCGATACGGAAACCGCGCAGATCGGTGTGCAGTCGGCACTCACCGGGCACCTGGTGCTTTCCACGCTGCACACCAACACGGCAGCTGGCGCCATTACCCGCCTGGAGGATATGGGGGTGGAGCGCTACCTCATTACCTCGGCGGTCAACGGGGTGTTGGCGCAGCGCCTGGTGCGTACGCTGTGCAAGCACTGCAAGTCCCCGGTGGAGTTGACCAGTGATGCGGTGCAGCGTTACGGGCTCGCGCCCTTCATTCGCACGGCGCAGCCTACGGTGTATCAGGCCAGGGGCTGCGAGCACTGCCTGCAGACAGGCTATGCCGGGCGCACGGCGATTCACGAACTGTTCTGCCTTGATGAGGCCATTCACCGCGTGATCATGAGTGGTGCCGATGCCACGTTACTGCATGCCGCCGCACGTCAGCAGGGCATGATTACGCTCTACGAAGACGGGCTGCGCAAAGTGGTGCGCGGCGAAACGTCCCTGGAGGAGGTCATGCGCGTGACCCAGGACCAGAGCGAATCCGGGGCATCCGAGGCCGGTGCGGACGCCGCTTGAGCGGTTGCCAGAGGCGGGGTTAGGCATGGCGCATTTTACCTACAGGGCCATAGGCCGCGATGGCAAGCCGCTGGATGGCACGCTGGAGGCCGAGGGGCTGGAGGTTGCCTCGCGTTTGTTGCGCTCTCAGGGCCTGACCTTGCTGGCGCTGGAGCCGGGCGCGGCGAAGGTGAACCGCAGCACGGGCGGCAAGCCGGTGAAGCGCGAGGACGTGTTATCCACCACCAGCGAGCTCGCGGTGCTGCTGCGCGCCGGCTTACCGCTGGACCGGGCGCTGAAAGTGCTTATCGATATGGCGTCGGAGCCTGCGCTGGAAGCGCTGCTGCAGGACCTGTTGCGGGACGTCAAGGCGGGTAAGGCGCTGAGCCAGGCGCTGCAGCCCTATCAGCCAGTATTCGGCAACTTCTACATCAACATGGTGCGCTCGGGGGAGGCCAGCGGGCAGCTCTCCGCTGTGCTGGACCGGCTTGTGGAATATCTGCAGAGCGCCAAGGCCAACCGCGACAATGTGGTATCGGCATTGATTTACCCGGCTATTCTGCTGGTGGTTGCCGTGCTGTCGATTATTCTCATGCTCGGCTTCGTGGTGCCGCAGTTTGAAACCCTGTTCGAAGATATGGGCGAAGCCCTGCCGCCCCTCACGGCGATGGTGGTCGGGGCGGCGGACTTTATCGCCAGCTATGGCTGGCTATTGCTGCTCGTCAGCGTGGGAACGGGCTGGGCGATACGCAACTGGCTGTCCACCGAGGCCGGGCAGGCGAGCAAGGATGCCCGCTTGCTGAAATTACCGCTGGTGGGTGGGATACTCTTCGAGTTTGAAGTGTCCAAGTTTGCACGCACGGTAGGCACCTTGCTGGGCAACGGTGTTTCCCTGCTCAAGGCAATATCGATCGCCATTGATACTGTCGACAACCGGGTGATCAAGGCGGCGCTGCAGGTGCTGCCACCCGCGGTGAAGTCGGGCAAGCGCATGTCGGTGGCGCTGGAGGAAACGGGGCTGTTCACGCCCATGGTCATTCAGATGACGCGTGTGGGTGAGGAGTCCGGCCGTCTTGATGCGATGATGCTGGAGCTCGCGCGCGTGTTTGACGGCCATGTCCAGGCGGGTGTAAAACGCGGGCTGACCCTGCTTGAGCCAGTGCTTATCCTGGGTATGGGCGCCATTATTGCTGTCATCATTATCTCAATTTTGTTGGGCATTCTGTCCGTGAATGACCTCGCGCTGTAATGGGCGCGTGTGGCTACGGCTTTGCTGATTATTTATCTGTAACGAGGAAAAACGCATGATCTCAGGACGCGGCCGCACTGCGCGGCGCACTTCAGCCGGTTTTACGCTCATGGAACTGCTCGTCGTACTGGCGATTCTGGGCCTGTTGATGAGCCTTGTGGGGCCGCAGGTTCTGAACCAGTTGGGCGGTGCCAAGACCAAGACAGCCGCTATCCAGATCAAGGATCTCGAGCAGTCGCTGGAAATGTACAAGCTGGATGTGGGGCGTTTTCCCTCCACCAGCGAAGGGCTGGATGCACTGGTGAGCAAGCCGGCCAGCGCCGCCGGCTGGAATGGCCCCTACCTGAAATCCGATGTGCCGCTGGACCCGTGGAAACGCGAGTATCAGTACAAGGCGCCGGGGGAGCACGGTGAGGTGGATATCTTCAGCTACGGCCAGAATGGCACGCCGGGTGGTGAGGGCGAAGACCAGGATGTGGGTAACTGGTAGCGCCGCCATGGCGGGCGGCCGCAGGCACCATACCGCCGGGTTCTCGTTACTGGAACTGATGGCGGCACTGGCCATCGCGGGGCTGGTCATGGCCCTTGCCGTGCCGTCCACCCTGCGAATGTATGAAAATATTCGCTACCGTCAGGCGGTGCGGGATGTCGTCACGCTGTTCGCCAGTGCGCGCTATGAAGCGCTGCACAGCGGCCGGGCACAGGCCGTTGAAGTCGACCCCCGGGAGCGCAGTGTGCGATTTGCCGACACCGTCAACGTTCTGCCGGACAGTGTAGCAATGACGGTACACTCGGCCAGTGAGCTGAATCGTGGCGGCGTGGGCGTCATACGTTTCTATCCCGAGGGTGGTGCCAGTGGCGGCGGTGTCGACATTACCTCGGCAGGCGGCGCGGGTGTGAGTATCACGGTGGACTGGTTGCTCGGTTCGGTGACGCAGGAAACCTATGCGGCGCGCTAGGTCGGCACGGGGTTTTTCGCTGCTGGAAATGCTGGTTGCGCTGGCCATCCTCGGCCTCTCTCTGGGGGCGCTGTACCAGGCCACTAGTGGCGCCACGCGCAACGTACGTTCCGCAGAAAAATATGCCTACGGCGTTGAACTGGCCCGCTCCCTGGTCGCGGAGCATGCGCGGGTGCCCGCAGGCGGGCTCAGCGTGCAGGGTGAAACCGCGGGCGGTTTTCTGTGGCGGGTGCAGGCGCGGCCGGCGCAAGCGGGCAGCGGCAGCCTGCCGCCGGGTTCGGTGCAGGATATCGAAGTTGTGGTGCGCTGGAGTGACGGGCGCAAGGCACGTGAGGTGGTACTGAACTCTGTCGCCGCCGGGGTGGCGCGCGAATGAGCGCGGGGCGCCAGCAGAGCGGTTTTACTCTGGTTGAGGTGGTGGTGGCGCTGTCCGTGCTCTCGCTGATCATGCTGGCGACCATCAGCGCACTGCGTACCTTTGCCAATACACAGCAGTCGCTGGACCGCATGATGGGGCGCGTGGATGAAGTGCGTACCGTCAGCAGTCTGCTGCGTGACCTGGTGGACAGTGCCGCTCTGGGTGCAGATGGCGGCGAAGGCTTGACGCTCGGGGGCGGCGCGCGGGATGCCGCCTATTTCGCCGGCTCGGACGGCGTTTTGATGTTCAAGGCGAATATCCTTTTCGGTGAGAACTTCGGTGGCGAGTATGTGCTGCGTTTCAGCCGCGAAGACAGTGCGCTGGTGATGCGCTGGCAGGCGTCCAATGGCGACTCGAGGACGATAGACTGGTCGCAGGCGGCCTCCCGCATACTGGTCAGACAGGTGGATCTGTTCGAGGTGGCCTATAGGCCCGCCCCGCGGGCAGACTGGGTGCCGGAGTGGCAGAACGGCGGTGTGCCAGTGGCGTTGCGCCTGCGTCTACGTGCGGCGGAGCGCTTCTGGCCGGAGCTGATTATGGCGGTACCGCGCTGATGCGTGGCACGGCGTCGGAATATTCCCCCTCACTGATACGTCATGCGAGGAGTCAGGGTGGTGTTGCGCTGGCCATGGTGGTCTGGTTTGTGGCGGCCATGTCTGTGCTGGTGATGGGCATTGTGTCCGAAGCGCGCGTGGATGTGCGCATGGCACAAACCCATATTGCGCGAGCGAAGGTGATGGCAGCGGGGGACGGCGCAATCAGTTTGCTGCTTTCCCGGCAGGCGTTGTTGCGCGAGGCACAAGCAGGGCCGGGGGAAGACGGCCTGGAGCCGGCACTGGAGGCGCAGTTCATGCTCGGAGAGCAGCCGGTGCAGGTGCGCATGACGCCGGTTTCACGCTTGCTGGACCTGCACAGCGCCGATCCGGAGCAGCTGGCGATGGTCTTTAGCGAGGCGGGTCGCCTGCAGCGGGAAGATGCCCGACGCCTCGCGGCCGCTGTGGTACAGTTGCGCGGTGGCCGGGCGATCGGCGTTGGCGTCGGGTTCCGGCCGAAAACGGTAGAGGACTGGCTGCAGTTGCCCGGATTTGACCGGGTCCTGCTGGATGGCCTGCGCCACGTTCTGCGGATGGATGATGAGGCCGCGTACCGCCTCGACGCCGTGATGGATTATGATGGTCGGCGCTGGCTACGCAGGCGCTGGATAACATTGCAGGGCGGTTCGGGTGCGAGCGGGTTCCCTTGGCAAATAACACGAACCGAGGCGCCGCGAGTGCTTGACGACAGAACAACAACAGCTGGGGCACGCTAGGCGCTATGCTCGATCAATCCCGACAATGGCACCTCTTCGGCTACGATATGCGCCGTATAGGCCACCACTGGCAGGTTGCCTGGGCAGAATGTCTCTGGGGTGACCGCTCCCCCGTGCGTGCGCGCCTTGATGAAGTGGTGCACGTGGAAGGTGGCGGCGTGCAGGGCAAGTTTCACGCCGGTGCCCTGGTTGCCGCGGGCGAGCCGACCTGCGCTGCCATCGTGTTGCCGGATTCCCTGGTGTTGTTCAAGACCCTGCACCTGCCGCTGGCCGCCGAGGATGAATTGGAATCGGTCATGCGCTTGGAGATTATGGCCAACAGCCCGTTTCCGGCGACGGATACGGCGGCCGGCTGGTCCCTCAGTGAGCGCGGTGACAAGGGGCTGCAGGTAGAGCTGGCGATTGCTTCCCGCAGTGCCGTCATGCGACACCTGGGCCAGCACCACGACGTGCATGCCATTGATGAACGTGAGGTCTGGGCTCTTGCCGGCGCGCGGCCCATTGTGTTGCGCGGGTTTGCTGAGGGTGCACGCCTGGCGCGTTATCAGCGTCGCCTGCTGCGTATCGCGCTGCTACTGGGTGGTGCCTTGCTGTTGGTGCTGCTGATTCTGGCGCTGGCGGCGGGTGGCAAGTATGTCAGGTTGCAGCAGTACGAGGCGCTCGCGGCGCGGGTGGAGAGCGAGGCGGCCGAGGTGACGCGGCAGCGCCAGTCGCTGTCTGTAGCCAATCAGACCATTCTCGCCGTGAATGACGTGTTGCGTGAGTATCCGGACCCCCACCGTGAGCTGGCGCGGCTGACCGCCCTGTTGGGAGATGAGGCCTATATTCTGCAATACACCCAGCGTGGCCGCGACCTGCGCTTGCGGGGCCGTGCCGAAGATGCCGCTGGCGTGGTGCAGAGCCTGACGCGGGAAGAGGCCTACGAAGAGGTCGCGGACCAGGGCATCACGGCAGTGGGTAGCAGTGGGGTAGAGCAGTTCAATGTCAACGTGCGTTTGCGTGAGGGTGGGCCGTGAACTGGTTCCGCAACAACCCGCGTTACGCCGTTATGGTGCTGGGTACACTGGCGCTGCCCGCTTTGCTGCTGTTGTACCTGGCAATCAGCCTCTTCGGCATGCGCAGCGGCTATCAATTGCAGATAGAGCGCTTGGAACCCCGTATCGCGCGTTTACAGGGGCTTCTGAACCGTGAAGAGCAGGTGCGCGATGCGGCGCGGGTGGTGGGTTCCGACGTGCTTGACCTGGTCTATCCGGCCACCGATGACGCGGGTACCGTGTCGGCGAATTTGCAAAAGAACGTACGCGAGATATTGGGTGCAGCAGGCCTGTCTGTGAGCAATAGCCAGATACTGCCGGTGCGGGAGAAGGACGGGTTCGACCATATAGCCGTCAAGCTGACAGCATCCGGTGGTTTGCCCGCGCTGGATACTGCGCTGGCGGACCTCAATGCCTATTTGCCGCTGTTACTGCTGGAGTCTATCGAGGTCTGGCCCAACCGCAGCCGGGCTCGCGCTAGTGAAGCCGAAGAACAAACGATCACCACAACAGTGCAGGTGTTGGCGTTGAAGGTGCGCTCGTGAGGCGCGTTGGTGCGTTACTGGAGCACTTCCGCGTGCAGCATGAGCCGCAGCGGACAGAGCGCCGGGTAGAACTGGCGGTGCTGGTGCTGGCGCTGGTGTTGCTGCTGCAGCTTGCCTGGTTTTTGTTGGGCATTCTGCTGCCGCCGTCCCCGGAGCCCATCGAGCCAACCGATGCTTCCCTGACGGTGGCCGACCGTATAACAGGGCGACTGCTGGATACCGGCGACAGCGCGGAACTGCGCGACCGACCGCTGTTCTGGGCAGGTCGCAGGCCCGTGGACAACAGCGCCGCACCGGTTGCGGAGGCGCCTGAGGAAAAGGCATCTCAACTCAAGGGGGTGCGTCTGCTGGGCATATTTGGCGTTGGGGATGTAGGCGGTATCATTGTGCGCGCCGATGGCAAGCAACAGCGTCTGGCGGTGGGTGAGTCGCTGCAGGGCTGGACTCTGGAATCCATGGACGGCACTGGCGCCACGCTGGTCAGTGCGACCGGTGGCGAGGAGCGGCTCACGCTTGAACGTGTCCACGGAGCGCGGTCAGTGCGAGCCGAGTCGCCACCCGTGCCGGACGCGAAAGCGCCCCGTAGAGGGCCTGGTCCGCAGCCTGGTGACGGCGCGGACGAGTTGACACTCGGCGGCCGGCGTTGATTCACGGGAATGAAATCGGGGCAGTGCGTAGTGCGCTGCTGGCCATTACGAACAGGGCAAGATCAAGGAAAGGTTATGTTGCGACGGTCCTCTAGGTTGCTATTGCTGGTGCCACTGCTAACCAGCTGTGCGCTGCTGGACAACCAATACCGCGGCGAGCCATCGGAGCCGTCTGCCGGTATTGCCGCCCCGGGGGCGCAGGAGCCGGCCCTTTCACGCAGCGCCGGCGAGCTTGCCGATGCAGCCGAGGAGCGCGTCAAGCCGGTCCTCTATCGCGGCAATGATCGACAGGTTCGCGTACCGGAGAAGCGCGATGCCGTGCGGCTGGTGGGCGATGCCGTCAGCCTCAACTTCGAGGATGCCCCCCTGAGCGAAGTGGTGCACGCTGTACTCGGCGACATACTGGGCCTGGACTACATTCTCGACGGTCCGGTCAACGGCACCATCACCCTGCGTTCCCGCACGCCCATCCCGCGCGACCAGTTGCTGACGATCCTCGAGTCACTGCTCAGTGCCAACCAGATGGCGATGGTCCGGGACAGCCAGGACCGCTACCTGGTGACGCGAACCCAGCAGGCGAGCCGTCAGGCACCGCGCCTGTCAAATCCACGCGACCCGGGTGCCGGCTACAGTACAGTGATCATTCCGCTGCAATACATCAGCGCCAGCAACATGGCGGAGATATTGCGGCCGGTGGCGGATGACCCGGCCTTCCTGCGTATCGACAACACCCGCAACCTGCTTTTGCTGGCGGGCACGCGCTTGCAGATAGACGGCTGGCTGGACATGGTTGATACCTTCGATGTCGATCTGCTCAAGGGCATGTCCGTGGGCCTGTTCACTCTTGAACACGGGCGTGTGGGCGATACTGCCAATGTCCTTCAGGGCATGCTGAACAGTGGCGGCAACGGCAATGATGACGTCGGGCAACTGGTTAAAATCATTCCCATCGAGCGCTTGAACAGTCTGCTGGTGGTGACCCCGCGTTCGCACTACCTCGACACGCTGGGCACCTGGATCGAGCGCTTGGACTCGCGGCCGGATTCCAAGTTTGAGAAACGCCTGTTCGTCTACCCGGTGCAGAACACCACGGCGTCCCGGTTGGCGGATCTGATCAGCAATATCTACGCGGGTGGTGGTAGTAGCAATGCACGCAGTGGCTCCAGCGTCACCGGCAGCTACGGCAGCGACCGTGATGTCGCCCCCGGATTGTCCATGGAGTCCATTGGTTCTTCCAGTTCAGGTGGGAGTGGGTCGGGTGCCGGTGGTTATGGCAGCGGTTCCAACAGTTCTGGCAGCTCCGGCTTAAGCGGCGGTCTTAGTAGCGACTTTGGCAGTGCGTCGGGTGGCGGCGCCAGCGCCGCCACGCTGGGCGGTGGCGATGACGGGGGTGTCGCGGATGTGCGTGTGGTGGCGGACGAGGAAAACAATGCCCTCATGATCTACGCCACAGGCAAGCAGTACGACCTGATCAAGGATGCCCTGCGTCAACTGGATGTCATCGCGACGCAGGTCATTATTGAAGCCAGTATTCTTGAGGTCACGCTCACCGATGAGCTCCGTTATGGGCTTGAATGGACATTCAAGAACGGCTTCGGCACCGACTACGATGGCTTTGGCCAACTGGCCAACAGTGGTGGTGGGCCCGCGGCGACCTCGCCCGGGTTCTCCTACACGCTGACCAATTCCCTGGGCGACATCAGTGCCGTGCTGAATGCGCTCTCCGAGGATTCACTGATCAATGTGATCTCCACGCCGTCGGTGATGGTGCTGGATAATCATCCTGCTTATATACATGTGGGTGACCAGGTGCCGGTACGCCAGGGAACGTCCTCCACGGATGGCGGCACAGTCACCGAAAACATCGTTTACCGGGACACGGGTGTGAAGCTGATGGTGCAGCCCTCGGTGAACGCCGGGCAGCTGGTGACCATGGATGTGGAACAATCGGTCACCGACGTGGGTACGGTGGATTCTGCCACGGGCCAGCGCACCTTCCTGGAGCGCAATATCATGAGCCGGGTGGCTGTGCGCAGCAATGAGTCCGTAGTGCTGGGCGGTCTTATTCGGGAGAATGCCTCGGCCACGGACTCCGGTTTGCCTCTGCTGCACCGCGTTCCCGTGCTGGGTACACTGTTTGGCACCACCTCTACCGAGAACCGGCGTACCGAGCTGCTGGTGATCATTACCCCGCGGGTGATCAACAATGAACAGGAGTTGCGTGATGTCAGTCGAGAGCTGCGCTCGCGCGTGCGCAACATGGAGCTGATCAAGACGCCCCTGGATGCCGAGTAGCGCCCCGGTGCTGGTCTCCATCCACATGCCGAAAACAGCGGGCCTGAGTTTCCGGGCCGCGCTCGAAGAGCATTATGGCGCCGGCTTTGCGCCGGATTATGCGGATTACCCGTTGGCCAGCCCGCTGCCGCAGCGGCATGCCGCTGCGTTGGAGTTCAGCCTGGCCGCCGAACCCTCAGCCTACCGGCAGGTTGGCTGCATCCATGGCCATTTCCTGCCGATCAAGTACTTGCTGCTGGCGGACTATATGGAGTGCCGGTTTGTCACCTGGTTGCGCGAGCCCCTGCAGCGCCTGGTATCCCACTACTATTACTGGCAGCGCAGCTACGATCCGGCGGCAGATGACACCTCCAGCCTGCACCGCAGGGTGGTAGAGGAAGCCTGGACGCTGGAGCAATTCTGCCTGGCCCCCGAATTGCGCAACGTGTATAGCCAGTTCCTGTGGGCCTTTCCGTTGCGAGCCCTCGATTTCGTGGGAATTACCGAATATTTCGCAGAAGATTTGCGTGATTTTTCCACACAATTCCTGGGAATAAATGTTGAGCCGCAGTTTGCCAACGCCGCCGAGGTGCCCGCCGGGCCCGAGCAGCTGCGCCCACGGCTGCGCCAGCAGGTGCGTGAATTTCACGCGCAGGATCTGGCGCTTTACCAGTGGGCGCTGCAGAAACGTGAGGCGCGCCGGCAGGCTCTGCTCTGATTCGCCGGCACTTCCCGTCCCCTCCACGGGCGCGGTATAATCCCCGTCCAATGCAACAAAAGGTAATATATTCAGTATGTTATATGCAATGTATCGACTCCCGGCAGTGCTCCTGGCGGCGCTCGTTTTCTCTCTGGCAGCGGGGTGCAGCACCGCGCCATCACAGCCGGATACGCTCACTCCCGCTGAGACCGCGGCACTGGAGGAGCGTGTGCGCGGCCGCTGGCAGGCCCTCATCGACCGGGACTTCGAAGCGGTCTATGCCTACGCTTCACCTAATTACCGAGCTGTTTTCTCCAAGAGTATGTTTATTCGCAATTTTTCCTATTCGCTGGATTGGCAGTTGACAGCTGTTGAAGTCCTTGCCTATGATGCCGAGGCAGCTGTGGCGAGTGTGGCGGTTCGGGTCATGTCCAAGCCGATCAAACAAACCTCGGTGTCAGCTCAGTTCGGGTTTATGCCTTCAACTGTTCGCGAGCGATGGGTTAGCATCAATGGCGAGTGGTGGCATAGTGCCAGTGGTTGAGAGGGCACGTTGGTTGACAGCTGGCTGCAGTTAGCAATAATAGCGCTAGCAATCTGTACTTTGGTTGTGAAGTAAAAACACATTAGGAGTCTCCTTATGAATGCAAAGTTTAAGCCTCTGGGTCTTGTTGCTGCAGTAGCAGCGGCAACCGCAGGTTACAATGGTGTTGCTAATGCCCAGCTGGAGCTGGCTGCATCTAGCGACCTGGGTAACCTGGCACTGATCCCTTACTACACGGTCCGTGACGGTAACGTCACTGGCGTTCACATCACCAACACCAGCGATGCTACTCAGGTCGTTAAAGTGCGTCTGCGCCGTGGTACCGACTCCATGGACGCCCTTGACTTTAACCTGATCCTGTCCCCGAAAGACGTATGGACTGGCTTCCTGGCGGCGGAAGGTGAAGATGTTGTCTTCAACACCACTGACAGCTCTTGCACCGCGCCTGCGACTGCTGGCGGCAAGTTCACCATGCCCGGTATCTACCGTGCTGACGCTGATGAAGGCTACATCGAAATCATCGGCATGGGCCAGCCGCTGACCGAAACTGCGCCTATTGCAGTTTCCGCCAAGCACGACTCAACAGGCGTTCCTGCTGACTGTGCTGCTGTTCGCGACAACTTCTTCGCCAACGGCGTAGCAACCACCACTCGTGGTGTTATCGACGGTGAAGCCTCCGTACAGCGCATCGCATCTACTGGCACCACGCTGGCACTGAACGAGTACGAAGCTCCAGAGAACGCCCTGAAAGTATCCTACTTCGTACGTGACGCCGGCAGCGGCCGTGAGTTTGGCAATAGTGCAACGCACATCGCCAACTTCCTGGTAGATGCCTCCATCACCAACCAGCAGTTTGGTCTGTTCTCGGGCGACCTGCTCGGCTTCGACTACCCTGACCTGAACGGTGGCGTAGGCGCTGGTCTGGATCGCGATCGCTTCAAGGAGCTGCGTGCAGTTCTCGGCGGCGCTTCTGTGATCAACGACTGGTCTGCCAACGCTGACCTGAACGTGGGCACTGACTGGGTTATCACTTTCCCCGGCCAGTACACCATGCTGGATCTGCCTCACTACTTCGCGTCACTGCTGACTGCAGGTACTGACGATGCAATCCCTTGCTTGGCAGGCGCGCCGATTGCGGCGAACACGTTTGACTCAACTGGCTCTGTCGACTCAGATGACTTCAGCGTTTCAGGCGCATGTGACCACCGCGATATCCCGGCCGTAGCCACGTTCGACGTGTACGACCGTGAAGAGCAGCAGCGTTCACAGCCCGATGGCGAGCTGGTTGTATCTCCTGCCCTGCCGGGTCAGGTAGTTCAGACTCTGCTGCCTTTCGAAGTTAACGTGGTTCAGTGGGGCGCCGAGCCCGTACTGGGCAGCGAGAACTCCGACATCGTGGTTGCTGTGCCCGACAGCCCCTTCGGTTGGGCCGAGCTGAACGTTCGCAGCGCTTCTAGCAAAACTCAAGCGGTCTGTGAAGCTTCTGCCAACAGTGCGAACTTCAACATCGGTGAAGGCCTTGATGCGATCGTTGGTGCAGTTGTGGCCTACGGCTGTGACTCTACTGATGTGAATGCCAACGAGATCCCGAAAATTGGTTTCGTAGCTTGGGAGCGTAGCTTCCCGGCTAACCCCGACTCCAACTACGGTCGTATCGTTGAGCACTCTTACGGTGGTGTAGGTAGCTAAGTAGCTCACCGTAATAGCGTCGCAATACGCTGTTGTAGTAAAATGAAGGCCGGCACCGAAAGGTGCCGGCTTTTTTTATTGTCTGAGGTTTTTGCATGCTACTTTTCCGTTTTCTCAGCCCCGTTGTGCTGTTGCTGGGCGTTGCCCTGAGCGCCATTGCCGATGAGCCCGTTGCCATCGCGGACGGCGAAACACGTATCAATCGTGCCGAACTGGAGCAGGTGGTGGCGCGCTGGAGTGCCGAGATGCGCTCGGCGGCAGCCAACGATTTGGGTGACCGCATGGAGTTGCTCAATATTGCCATGATGAACAAGCGCCTTGCCGCATCTGCGGATGAAGCGACCCCCGAGACACACGGGGATGACTACTGGAAGTTGCACTTCCAATTGCAGGGCCTGAAACGCCGTTTCGCTATCGAGCAATTGGTCAAGTCCATTGATGTGCCCGACATGTCCGCTCTGGCCGAGGAGCGCTACACCACGGACAAGGATAAGTTCGCCTTTGTCCCGGAAAAGCGCCTCACCTCCCATATCCTGTTTGTGTGCCCCCCGGGCCAGTGTGATCGCGAAACGGTGCGCCCCGTCGCCCGTGAGGTCCTGGCAGAATTGCGCGCCGGCGCTGATTTCGAAGCATTGGTGGCCGAACATTCACAAGACCCTGGCTCGCGTGACAAGGGTGGCCGTTTCGACAAGTGGTTCAGCCTTGGCGAGAAAGGTGTGGAGCCACGCTACACCGGTGGCGCTTTTGATATTGCTGAAGTGGGTGGCTATTCCGATTTGGTCGAAACCCAGTTCGGCGTGCACATCATCCGTCTGGATGACATACAGCCTGAACATTACCTGCCCTTTGAGGAGGTGCGACTCGCGATTCTCCAGAGCCTGAGAGCCGAATATCAAAAACTCGCGGTACAGGATTTTGAGGCCGGTCTCATGATTTCGGATGAGGCGTACATCAACGGTGATATCGTGGACGAGCTGCTCGCCCCCTACAAAGCCGAGCCCTGATTGGGCTCGCGCGCCTGAACGCCATGTCATCCGTTAGCCAGCCGGCTGAGGCACGCACGCTCCTGTTCGTCGTCGGTATGCACCGTTCCGGCACGTCAGCCCTGTGTGCCGCATTGCGCGCCTGTGGTGTAACCTTTGGTGAGCAGCTGTTGGCACCGATGGCCGGTGTCAACGACGAGGGCTTCTGGGAAGATGCCGAGGTTGTGGCCGCCAACGAGGCGCTACTGTCCGCTGCGGGTGCTCACTGGTACTCCCTGGCTTTGCCGGGTGGTGAGGCGGGCTGGCCGACCGCTGCGCTGGCACACTTCCGGGAGCAGGCCGGGGCGATCTTGCAGCGTGGCTTCGGCCCAGGTAGGGTGCAAGCGGTAAAGGACCCACGGTTTTGTATCACGCTGCCACTGTGGTTGCAGGCGTGTGCCGAACGGGGGGTCAAGGCGCAGGTGTGTACGGCGTCGCGGGCGCCACTGGAGGTGGCGCAGTCACTGCAACGCCGGGACGGCTTTCCGCTGGGCTACGGTTTACGGCTTGATCTGGCTTACCGCAAGGCGCTCGCGCCTGCACTGCCGTCAGGTTCACTGACCGTGAGTTTCCCGGAGCTGGTCGAGGATCCGGTCAAGGTCATGTTGCGGCTTGCCGAAAGTGTTCCGCTGGAGACAGGTCCGAATGCTGTGGCAATGGCTGTGCGAGGGGATTTACGTCACCACAGTGCGCCCGCCGCGAGCGAGCCATTGACGCAGCCGGTATTATCTGCCGCGGAGTTGCCGGCGCTGGAGGCCTGCATAGAGCGTCATTATCCCACCGACGCCATGCTGGCGGAGTGCGTGACCGGGTTTGTGACGCGCGGTGCTCAGCTGACTGCAGTCGGCGATGCCCATAGCCTTTCGCTGGAGACCATTGCGGCAAAGGATGAGGATATCAATGCGCTGGCGGCGGAACATAGGGAAGCCCTGGCGACCATTGCCGAGCGAGACCAGCAGATCGTCGATCTCGACAGCCGTCTGCAGGGCACGGGGGAGTGGCTTGAACGCGCGCTGGCCACCATAAAAGAGCGCGACGCGCAGGTTGCCGAGCTGGATCGCAGGCTGGCTGAAATAGGCGGTTTACACAGCCATGCCCTGGAAGTGATCGCTGAGAAGGATAGAGAGATTGCCGATATCTACGCCGTGCCGGTGATTGGCCTCGCTCTGCGGGGAGCGCGCCGGTATCGCCGGCAGTAGCGGTTTGAGCAGGCAGTTAATGACGTCAAACAGGAGTGGGCGTGCGCAGCGTTGATGTGGTAGTGCCGGTGTATACCGGCGTGGAGGAAACGCGGCGTTGCCTGGCAACCGCACTGGCGACGATTGATCCCGAGTGGGCGCGGCTTGTGCTGGTCAATGATGGTTCGCCGGACCCCGCCATCACCGCGCTGCTGCGTGATTTTGCCGCGCGCCACGCCACGGTCGTGTTGCTGGAGAACCCCGAGAATCTCGGTTTTGTCGCCACCGCCAATCGCGGCATGCAGCACGATGTTGAGCGCGACGTACTGCTGCTGAACAGCGACGTGGAGGTGGCCAACGACTGGCTGCATCGCCTGCGCGAGGCGGCCTACCACCACCCGCGTGCGGGCAGCCTCACGCCCTTCGCCAACAACGCCACCATCTGCAGCTTTCCCAATTTCTGTAAAGACAACGCGCTGCCGTTCAACCTTGATCTGGCGACAATCGACCGCGTATTCGCAGAGCAATACACCGCCGCCGATGCCTTCGAAGTGCCCACCGGCGTGGGCTGTTGCATGTACTTGCGCCGCGATTGCCTGAACGAAGTGGGTTACTTTGATGTGGAGACGTTCGGCCGCGGTTACGGTGAAGAGAACGACTGGTGCCAGCGCGCCAAGCGCGCCGGCTGGCGCAACCTGCACCTCGCCAATTGCTTTGTTTACCACAAGGGCGGGGTGAGTTTCGCCGAGGAGCAAACGCCCCGCGTGGCCAGGGCGATGGCGCTGCTGGACGCGCGCTACCCGCAGTACCATGCCGACATTCAGGCCTACGTGGCGAGTGACCCCGCGTGTACCGCGCGCACTGGAGCTGTGCTTGCCCTGTTTGCGGCGCAGCAACGGCCCAAGGTGGTCTGTCTGTCACACAAGCTGGGTGGCGGTGCGCAACAGCATGTGGACGAACTGGCCGCCCTGTATGCAGACGAAGCGCTGTTCGTGCAGCTGACACCCGCGCTGGAAGGGCAATCGGTTACGCTGAGCGTGTTCGATGCCGGGGTACGGCTCGCCGATGGGCTGCATTTTTCGGTAGAGGCTGAATTTGATGCCCTGGTCGCGCTGTTGCGCGACTTGGGTGTCGGCCACGTACATTTTCACCACACCATGGGCTTGCACCCCCGGCTCTGGATGCTGGCTGAAGCGCTGGGCTGTCACCACGACGTGACGGTGCACGACTATTATCTGATCAACGGCAACCCCACGCTCACGGATGCGGATGCGCGCTTCGTCGGCGATGGCAGTAGCGATTTTGACGCACGTTGTGCCGGTCACTACCCGCTGCCGGCAGGCGTTTCGGCGCCGGAATGGCGAGCCGGACAAAGCCTGCTGATCGAGCAGGCGTCGCGGGTGATTTTCCCCTCGGCCGACTGCGCCGCCCGTTTCCAGGCGTTTTTCAGTGTGCGTGAGGCTGTGGTCGCCTGGCATCCGGATTTCCTCGCCTCCCAGCCCTATCCGCAACCGGTGTGGCGCCATGTGCCGCCGCGCCCGCTGAAGGTGCTGGTCGTGGGTGCGATCAGTCGGGAGAAGGGCGCCGACGTACTCGAGGCCGTGGCGGATGAACTGGCGGCCTCGGGTCGCGTCGAGTTCCATTTGCTGGGCTATGCCTATCGCGCGCTGGGTAAGTCCGTCATCACGCATGGCCCCTATGCCAATGCCGATGCCTGGCGCCTGATTGAGGACATTGCCCCGGATGTTGTGTGGTTTCCCGCCCAGTGGCCCGAGACCTACAGCTACACACTGAGCCTGGCCCTGCATCTCGGCTTGCCTGTCGTGGTGCCTGACATCGGCGCGTTTGTTGAGCGCGTAGCAGGACGTCCGCTTTCCGCGATCATGCCGTGGAACAGTTCCACCGCGCAGTGGCGCGAGCTGTGGCAGGCGTATGCCGCAGGCGAGCAACCGGGCACTGCGCCGCTGCTCCCTGTGCAGACGCCCGATGCGTCGTTCTACCAGGGGGCCTATCTCGCCGCCGTGACGCCGCGCAGTGCGGCATTTGCTCCGGGGCGTATTGCATCCCTGGTGGGCAACTTGCACACCGGCGTTGCGCAGTTGAGTCGATCTGAACGCCTGCTTGGCGTTATCTGGCGCCTGAGCCGGCACCCCTTGGTGGCACGCCTCGTGTCCTGGGTGCCTTTCCGTGTGCAGCAGGCGATCAAACGCCGCTTCTCGGCGCGGCCCATGCACGATATCGTGCGCTGACGGAACGGTTTATGGCAACGGTTTACCTTCACATCGGCGCGCCCAAGACGGCCACCTCCAGCCTGCAGGCGATGCTGGCGGCACATCACGACATCCTGCTGGCACAGGGCATTCTGTATCCTGCGACCTGCCGCCACGGCGACGCCCACCACGTGCTGGTCGCGGACCTCATCGACAAGTACCAGGCGAACCCGATGCCGGACATCTGGTATGGCAGCTTTCCGCGCGGTGAGGCCTGGCAGCGCCTGCGGTCCGAGCTCGCCGCTGCGGGTCCTTCCGTGCATACGGCGATCGTCAGTTCCGAGCTGTTTTTTGGTCAGTCGATCAACATAGAGCGCATGCTGGGCGATATCCAGACGGCACTGGCCGGCCATGAGGTGCGCATTCTCATGTATCTGCGGCGCCAGGATCAGTTGTATGCCTCATTTTACAACCAGGATGTGAAAGGCGCCCGCCAGTGGCCGGGCAGTGCCTATGAGTTCTATGAAACCCACCAGATTTTCCAGCGCGACTATGACCAGGTTGTGGATATGTGGGGCGCTGCATTTGGTCACGCCAACCTGCGTGTGCGCCCGTTTGAGCCGGCACAGTGGCCCCACGGCGATATGGTCAGGGATTTCTGTCAGGTCACCGGGCTGCCACCGCTGCGGGCGGTGGGGGGAGAGCCCAACGATGGCCTGGGCGCCAATCAGCTCTACATCAAGCGCTGTCTCAACCACATCGGGTACGACAAGGCGGACAACGACCGCGTGGTTGGTCTGCTGCTGAACCTCTGTGCCGAGCCGCCGCTGAAAACGGTGCGTTACGTCAATATGGGCTGTTACGGCCGTCTGCGCGAGCGCTGGACCCGCACCAACCAGCGTCTCGGCGCTGTGGTGGGTGACGGCGGCAACTTTTTCCATGCGCCGGTGCCTGAGCCCGCTGCTGTGCCCGAGCACGCGCTCGAGCGCACGGTCCTGAGCGGGTTCCTGCAGCGCTTGCTGCGCGCAGGGCAGGCCGGCCATCTGCACACGGTGCGTGGACTGTTCGCCCGCGCCGCCCTGCTGGTTATTGCCGAGCAGGGCCTCTGGGATGCGGTGCCGCGCGCTGACAGAGTCACCCTGGAATCCTGGGTGTA
This sequence comes from Haliea alexandrii, assembly GCF_003719295.1. Classification (GTDB taxonomy): domain Bacteria; phylum Pseudomonadota; class Gammaproteobacteria; order Pseudomonadales; family Halieaceae; genus Haliea; species Haliea alexandrii. The sequence continues at coordinate 51,100 of NZ_RFLW01000004.1, read as the reverse complement.
GATGCGGTGGGCATGAGCGCAGCAAACGGTGGCTGGCAGTCCGCGGTGTTCAACCGCCGTATGCTCGTCTGCGTGTTCACGGGCCTGGCTTCGGGCATGCCCTTGTACGTCCTCCTGCAACTGGTGCCGGCCTGGTTGCGTGACCAGGGCGTTTCCCTCGCAGAAATCGGTTTGTTTGCCCTGGTGGGCATTCCTTATGTGTGGAAGTTTCTCTGGGCGCCGTTGATGGATCGCTGGATCCCGCCGCTGCTGGGCCGGCGTCGGGGCTGGATGTTTTTGTGCCAGCTGGCGCTGATTGCCTCCATCGGTGTGCTGGGCGCGTTCAACCCGCAGCAGTCCACCTGGGTGATTGCCTGGCTTGCCTTTGGTGTGGCGTTTTTCAGTGCCAGCCAGGATGTGGCTCTGGACGCTTTTCGCCGGGAAATTCTTCCGGATCGTGAGTTGGGTTTGGGTAACGCCATTCACGTGCAGGCCTATCGGATATCCAGTTTGATTCCGGGCTCCCTGTCGCTGATCCTGGCCGACATTCTGCCCTGGAGCACCGTGTTCTGGATAACCGCCGCGTTCATGCTGGTGGCGTTGTGCACGAGCCTGCTGGTGGATGAACCGGACTCCGAGTTGCCCACCGGCACGGGGCTGCGGGAGGCGGTGGTCGCGCCGTTTTCGGAGTACCTGCAGCGCCGTGGCTGGGCGGGTGTCTGCCTGGTGATCGGCTTCATGGTGCTCTACAAGATCGGCGACAACATGGCCACAGCGCTGGCGACCCCGTTCTATATCGATATGGGGTTTACCATGACGGAGATCGGCGTGGTGGCCAAGAATGCGGCGCTGTGGCCGGCGATCGTGGGCGGTTTAGTGGGCGGCGTGGCCATGTTGCGCTTGGGGATAAACCGGTCGTTGTGGGTCTTCGGTGTCGTTCAGTTGCTCAGCATCCTCGGTTTTGCCGTGTTGGCTGGCAGCGGTCCGCTGCTCTGGTTGCTGGCGGTGGTCATCGCGTTTGAGTACCTGGGTGTGGGCATGGGCACGGCGGCCTTTACCGCGTTTATTGCCCGTGAGACCAGCCGCATGTATGCGGCGACACAGTTCGCCCTGTTTACCGCTATTGCCGCCTTGCCCAGAACGTTTGCCAACGCCAGTACCGGTGTCATTGTCGAGGCGGTAGGCTGGCAGCCGTTCTTCCTGCTCTGTACGCTGCTTGCGGTGCCTGGCATGCTCTTGCTGCTGTGGGTGGCACCCTGGCGGGAGGCCTCGGTATGACCGCGCAACCCCGGCGTGTGATCGCCATACTCGGCATGCACCGCAGCGGCACCAGTTGCCTGACGGGCTCGTTGCAGGAGGCGGGCCTGGAACTCGGTGAGCACCACACCTGGAACCCCTATAATCGCAAGGGCAACCGGGAAAACCAGGATTTTGTCGACTTGCACGACACGATTCTGGCCGCCAATGGCGGTGCCTGGGACAACCCGCCAGCCACCGGCGAATGGTCACCCGATCATCGTGAGCGCGCCCGTGAACTGCTCGCGGAGTATGCGGACGTAGAGGCACTGGGGTTCAAGGACCCCCGCTGCCTGTTGTTATTGGCGGGCTGGCGTGAACTGGTGCCCGGCCTGGAGCGGGTGGGTATTTTTCGCCATCCTGATGCCGTTGCCGCGTCACTCGCGAACCGCAGTCAGATTCCGCGCGAGCAGGCATTGTCGCTCTGGTATGCCTACAATCGCCTGCTTTTCCGGGAATATCGGCGACAACCTTTCCCGCTGCTGTGTTTCGATGACGGGGAGGAACCGTTCAACCGGAAGGTGGACGCCGTGATCGGCCGTTTGCAGCTGCGCCCCGTGGCCTCCCCGGCCCGCTTTTACGACAACTCGCTGAAAACCCACGACGGTGGTATGCCGCTGCGCCTGCCATGGAAAGTTCGCTATCTGTATCGCCGTTTGCGGTGGGCAAGCCTGTGAGTATGACAACCTGTTCCGCGGATAGCGTGGCGGTAAGGCAGCCAGTCCGTTACTATCTGCACACGCCACTGAGGCCGCCAAACGGATAATAAATGCTGGCACGTTTTCTCAAAAAAGATGATCGCACTGCGCGCGGCAAGGATGTGCTCACTGTCAGCTTTGTGGTGATCGTCTACGATATGCCTTTGCAGGCCGAAAACACCGTGCGCTCACTTCTGCCCGGCTACCAGTTGGGTGTCAGCGGTGACGAGTACGAGGTCATTGTGGTGGAGAATGCGTCGGCCAACACCATGCGTCCGGAGTTCCTGCAGGGCCTGCCAGCCAACGTGCGCTATTTCCTGCGTGAGAACCCCGAATCCAGCCCGGCGCGGGCCATCAATTTCGGCGCGGAACAGGCGCGCGGTGAAAACATCTGCGTCATCATTGATGGCGCGCGCATGCTCACTCCGGGGGTGGTGCGCACCATTCTCATGGGACACCGGCTGAGTGACAGCGCGGTGGTGGCAATTCCCGGCTATCACCTGGGGCGTGAACTGCAACAGGAGGCGGTGAACAGCGGCTACAGCCTGGAGCAGGAGCGCACCCTGCTCAGCTCGATCGCCTGGCCGGAGGCCGGTTATCGCCTCTTTGATATCGCCTGCTTCAGCGGCTCAAGCGCGCCGGGCCTGTTCATGCCCAACAGCGAGAGCAACTGTATCAGTATCCCTCGCGAGATCTGGCAGGGGCTGGGTGGGTACGATGAGCGCTTCGACTTGCGCGGCGGCGGTTTGATCAACCTCGACCTGTACAAGCGGGCCTGCGAATATCCGGGGGTACAGCACATTATCGCGCCCGGCGAGGGTACCTTCCATCAGTTCCACGGCGGTGTCACCACGGGCGGGCAGAGCCGTGAGAAGCGTGAGGCGTATATCGAGCAGAGCAAGGCCCAATACCGTGAGCTGCGCGGGGAGGAGTTTGTCAGCCCCACCAGCCAGCCCCTTTACCTTGGGGAGATTCCCGAGCAGGCGCAGAAGTTTGTGCATTATTCCGCCACTCGCGTGCTGATGGCGCGTGGCGAAGCCCCCCTGACCCATGGCCCGGCCTGAGGATACCCAGTGAGTAGCAAGATCTATTTCCCGCCTTCGTTGCAGCGCTTTGAACCCCGGCGCATGGTGTTCAGTACCTGGGTGGATCACCTGCCGTTTGCCTACGACCTTGTGACGGCCATTCGGCCCGGACTGGTGGTGGAGTTGGGCGTATACAACGGGCTGTCGTTTTTCACCTTCTGCCAGGCCATGGTAGAAAATGATATTGACGGTGTCGCCTATGCCATCGATTGCTGGGAAGGCGATGAACATACCGACGCCTATGACGACTCGGTGTACCAGGACGTACAGCAGCATGCACGTGAGCACTATCGCGGTATCACCTACCTGCTGCGCATGTATTTCAACGAGGCCCTGCGCCACTTTGAAGACAACAGCATCGATCTCCTGCATATCGATGGCTTACATACCTACGAGGCGGTCAAGGAGGACTTCAGCAACTGGTACCCGAAAGTGCGCCCAGGTGGCATTGTGTTGTTTCATGATGTGATGGCCAAACTCAAGGATTTTGGTGCGTGGAAGTTCTTCGAGGAGCTGGAGGCGAGTCACGGGGAGATTTTCAAGTTCAATCACGGGTTTGGCCTTGGGGTGCTGCGCAAACCCGGTGGTGCGCCGGTGCAAACAGAGCTCACGGAGCTGCTGTTTTCCGGCGAGCCAGAAACTGAAAAACGCCTGCGCCAGTTCTACTCCCACGCAGCGCACTTCCTCGAGGCGCGCCGACAGGCCAAGCGTTTCAAGCCGAAGGACAGTGCCTACGCCCCCAAGGGAGGGCAGGGCAAGCAGGCCGAGGAGAACTGAGCATGCCGGAAGTCGAGGCGGCGAGCGATACACTGCTGGCACAGGCTCTTGCTTTTCGGGAGCAAGGCGACTGGTCTCAGGCGCTGGCCTGCCTGACTCGCGCCAACGCGCAACACCCTTCTGCAAGCTTGCAACAGCAGCTGGTCGACTGGCGTATCGAGGCTGGTCGCAGTCCTTCCGCAGCATCGGCGGGGGAGGCTCACACTGCAGTGGGGCATGCCTCGCACCCCCCCGGCGCTGACACTGGTGCCAGTGCCATTCCCGAGGTGTCGCCCGGCGAGCTGACAGCAGCACGATTGCATGAGGCCATTCACGGCAGCGGCGCCCTGATTGTGCGCGGTTTGCTGGAGGCATCTGTCGCGGAGGAATTACGCGAGCAGATTGAGCGTGTTGTGGGCGCCCGGGAGGATCCCGAGAATTTTCCCTCGGTGGAACCCGAAGCGGCCTGGTACGCGCGTTCGCCTGAGATCCGGGGTGCGCCGGCGCAGCTTTTCCGTCGTCCTGGGCAAGCTGCTGAAAGCAGTTCCATATGGGTTGCCGATTCACCGCGCATGGCCTGTGAGTTGCTGGCGCTGTATGAACGTCTGGGCTTGCCTTCGTTACTCAAAGCCTATTTTGGTGAGCCGGCCAGGTTATCCGTCAAGAAGTGGGTTTTACGTAAAATGGCGCCGAAAAAAAACGGCAACGCAGGCTGGCACCAGGACGGTCGCTTTCTTGGCGAACACATCCGCTCGGTGAACCTGTGGCTGGCGCTGAGTGATTGTGGTGGCGGGGCGCCGGCGCCGGGCATGGACCTGCTGGTTGACGGGCGTCGGGAAATTCATCCCACGGGCACCGATGGTGCCTGGTTCGACTGGACCGTGGGGCCCGAGCGCGTGGCCCGACTGGCAACCGAGGCACCCATAAGCCAGCCCCGTTTCGCACCGGGTGATGCGCTGTTGTTTGATCACTTCAGCCTGCATCGCACCGCGCTGGAGGATCACCACAACGCCCTGCGCTATGCGATCGAGGCCTGGTTTTTTGCTGCCTCGACGGCACCGGCGCGGCAGCAGCCGCTCTACATCTGACCCGCGGAGCGCGCTCGCCCAGCATGCAACTGTCCGTTATCGTCATTGCTTATGCCATGCAGCGCGAAATGCCGCGCACCCTGCAGGCGCTTGCGCGCAGCTACCAGACGATTGGCGCTGACCTCGACTACGAGGTGATCCTGGTGGACAACGGCTCGCCGGAGCCGCTGCGGACAGATGCGCTACCCGACGATGTGCCGGTGCAGCTGCTGCGCATTGAAGGCGCCGCGCCGTCCCCCGCCCAGGCGCTGAATCGCGCGGCGGAGCTGGCACGCGGTGACGTACTCTGCCTGATGATCGATGGTGCACACCTGCTCACCCCGGGCGTGTTCGAATGGGCCCTGCGCGCCTTTGCCGCCTTTCCCTGCCCGGTGGTGGCGGCCCGCTATTTCTATATGGGGCCGGGTGAGCAACCCGAGACTGTGTTGCAAGGCTACAACCAGGCAGCCGAGGACGCCCTGTTACAGCACATTGACTGGCCGCGCGACGGTTATCGACTGTTCGAAGTGGGCACGCCCCTGTCAGGGGGGGCCGCCAATATTACCTGGTTCAACCGCATGTTCGAGTCAAACTGCCTGTTCATGACCCGCGAGCACTATTTTGCCGTGGGCGGCAGCGATGAGCGCTTTGATCTGCCGGGCGGTGGCTTTCTCAACCTGGACCTGTATAAACGGGCGCTGGACGCCGCGGGCGCGGTGTCGGTGCAACTGGTGGGGGAAGGCAGCTTTCACCAGGTGCATGGCGGGACCACGACCAATAGCGAGCGCCTGGCGCGCGAGGCGAAACTGGCAGACTATCGCCGGCAATACGAGACACTTCGCGGCCACAGCCAGCTATTGAGTGACAAACCCCTGCAGTTTCTGGGCCATTTGCCCACCCAGGCGTCCAAGATACACCTGCGCAAGCGCCGGGGGTGACCGCGTTGGGCGCCGTGTGCTGTCAGCCCGCGGCCTGACGCCATAGTGCCGGCACAGGTCGCGCCAGCATGGCACTCAGCTCCTCTACGTTGGCCTCGAGCAGTGCACGGTACTCGGGTTGGTCAGCAAGGTTATGCGCTTCCCCGGGGTCCGTTTCCAGATCGTAGAGAATGTGTACATCCGCCACCGTGTGCCAGATGTGTTTGTAGCGTCCACGCCGCAACATCGGGAACCCTTCCAGGGTGCCGCAAAATACGGGTCGCTCAGAGGGTTGCTCGCCCCCCGCGAGCACGCGCAGCAGGCTTCTGGAGTCCAGGTCATTACAGGGGCTGGGCAGCCCCACCAGATCGAGTACGGTGGCAACGTAGTCAAAACTCTGCACTGGCTGGGTCACCCTGCGACCACCAGTGACCCCGGTCCCTGCCATGAAGAAGGGCACGCGGGCGATGTCATCGAAGGGTAGCCAGGGAATCTTGCCGAGGAAACCGCGGTGGCCGCCGTAGTCGCCGTGATCAGAGAGGAAGATCACCAGTGTGTTGGTGAGATCCACATCTGCGAGCAGCTCACCGATCTTGTCGTCCACATGGTTGATGCCGGCGCGTATCGCGGCGAGTACCTGGGGCAGGTGCTCGGCGGGGTGGTGGTCCACGCGATCGGGCTCAAAAAACGTGCCGCGCGGTTGGCGCACGGTGATGTTGGAAAAGGGCCAGGGCAGGCCGTTGTTACTCTCCATGCCGGATTGCGGCAGCGCCTGGTCTGCCGCGTGATAGCGCGAGGCATAGGGCTCGGGAGGGCTGTAGGGCGTGTGTGGGTCGGTGTAGGAAACTACTGTAAACCATGGCTTGTTGCGCCGGGCCGGAGCGCCAAGGAAGTGCCGGGCGTGATGGGTGATCCAGTGCGTGGGATGATACTCCTGCGCATAGGGGAAAACGCGCGGCATGCCTGGTCGGTGGAAGCGCACATCTTCGCGACCGGTGCCGTTGATCCAGCGGCGGTAGTCGTCGGCTTCATCACGTGGATAGCCTGCGGGCAGGTGTTCGCACATGGCCATGGTGTCAAAACCGTGCTGGGCACGTATGGGCGAAAAATGCATTTTGCCGAACAGGGCTGTGTCGTAGCCCGCATCCCTCAACGCATGCGCCAGCGTCCAGTACCCCTCGGTCAATGCCAGGCCACTGGCCGTCTTGGCGCGCGGTCGGTCGCCACCGCCACGGGGTACACGGTGAGGTAATAGCCCCGTGAGCAGGGAGGAACGTGCCGGGATACAGGCGGTGTCGCTGCTGTAGGCGTGCTCGAAGATCACGCCACCTGCCGCCAGCGCGTCCAGGTGCGGCGTGTCAGTTGCCTCTCCCTGACGCCGGTAACCGAGGGAGTCGTAGCGCTGCTGATCCGTCATCAACAGGAGGATGTTGGGTGTTTGGGGCATGGGGTTGATTCTACACGGGTAGCGCGCGTTTACGGCGCAGGAAAGGCTTTTCCAGCCACTGATAGCTTGCCAGGGAGAGCGCCAGCGATAGCGCGAGCGCTGCCGCAGGCATGAGATAGAGCCAACCTGAAGCATGGTACGCTGCGGCTCCCATGGATTCGCGCATGGGATAGATCAGGTAGAACAGCACGGGCACATGTACCAGGTACAGTGAATAGGAGAGCTTGCCGACAATTGCCAGCGCACGATTCACCAGCAGGCCTTTCGCGGGGACATTCCCGAGCAGCAGGCAGAGGATGATAACCGCCCAAAGTGCCGCCTCGTAGCTGTGGTGGATGTGCCAGCTGCGTTCTGCAGCCCCCGTTCCCATCTGTGTCACAGCCAGCAGAAGGCGCTCGAGTAGTGCGAGGGCTGTCAGCAGCAGCAGTAAAACGCACCAGCGCGCAAGCTGGGGCTGCCGTGACACGGCCGATGCCTGCAACAGGCGCAGCCAGATTGCCGCCGCCACTATACCGGCAAGGAAAGCGGGCGCGCGCGCAAATACCGATTTGGTGAGCAAGAATGATTTATCGCTGGCCAGTGCCCCAAAGAGCACGAGGTTTGCATAGCAGGCTGCCCAGGCCAGCAGCAGGGCGATGCACAGCAGGCGGGGCCAGCGGCCTCGTGTCCAGAGCACCATGCCGACCGGGAGCAGCAGGTAGAATTGCACCTCGGTCACCAGCGTCCACCAAACGACACTGTAGGGGAATGCCTGAAAGCCAACGAACTGGAACAGGGCTGCCCGGGCGACGGTGGCGGTATTGCCGGTGAGCAACCAGGTCAGCAGCAGGGCAATGTAGTAGAGCGGCACAATGCGCAGTGCCCGAGCTTTGAAGTAGGCGCCCAGTAGCGGCTTCGGCTGCGTCGCGTCGGCGGCGTGGCGCAGCCAGGGCAGGGAGAGCAGGAAGCCACTCAAGACAAAAAACAGGGTGACGCCGGTGTTGCCACCTGCAATCAAGGAAAGCCCCGGCGCTGGACTGGTGGGCAACTGCAGGCTGCTGAGCCCCCAGGCGTGGAACAGGAACACCAGCAATATCGCCAGGCCTCGCGCACAGTCCAGCTCACGCAGGTAGGTGCGACGGTCGCGCAAGCCCTCGGCGAGATCCAGTGTTGAAGTGACCGTTGCTCCGCTGGGAGTGGCCCCGGAGGGGTTCAGCATGGCGAGCCGGTTTCCGGCCTCCAGCGGTAGGTGGCGAGAGCGATACGATCGCCAGTGCGCAGGGGCACGCCCTCACGCAGAAGCCGCTCGCGTTGCAACCGGCCTGCAGCGGAGTCCGCGGGCAAGGCCACTTTGCCGGCGCTGTTGATCACGCGGTGCCAGGGAACACGCGTATCGCCAGGCAACTGGCGCAGGGCCCAGCCCACCCGTCGCGCCGCGCGCCCGAGCCCCGCGAAACGCGCAATGTCGCCGTAGGTCGACACCCGGCCCCGGGGGATGCCGGACACGACCTGCCAGATGCGTTGGTTGGTGCCTCGCGTGCCTGTTTCCACGAACCGTCTCACATTGCGCCAGGCGCGTATGGTGTTATGTTTTGCCGCCGGGGGCAAGCCATCGGCACAGCCCTGACCCTGCGGGCGCGCCACACTTTACTTCGCTGCGCGCACTGCGCAAGATTGGCGCTGTTGAGTCCAGTGATGACCGCCCATGACGTCCGATATACCCGAGTATCTCCCGCTCAAGGTTGCCAATGCGCTGCTGCCGGATGCGCCTGCCTTGCGGGCGCACATGGAGCAGGACGGCTACCTGTTCCTGCGCGGCTTGTTGCCGTTGGATGTGCTGCATGCCGTGCGTGAGGACGTGACCGGCGTGTTGCAGGCGATCGGCTGGATACGTGGCGGGCCAGAGCGGTTGGCGGCGCAGGCGCAGGTGCTGCCCTGCCGCGAGGGCGAGCCCCGTTATTTTGAAGCCCTTGACCGAATCCAGCGGCTGGAGAGCTTCCACTCCCTGGCTCACGAGCCGGCATTGCTGCAACTGATGACCCTGTTACTGGGGGAGGGAGCGTTCCCGCACCCCCTCGGCGTCATGCGCCTGGTCTTCCCCGACAACCCCGAGGTCACCACGCCACCCCATCAGGATTTCCGGAATAATCAGGGCACCCCGCGTCTGACCGCAGCCTGGATACCACTGGCTGACTGCCCCCTGGACAGCGGCCCGCTGGCGATTCTGCCCGGTTCACACCGCAGCGGGGTGTTGCCCTTGTCATTTCACCTCGGCCCCGGGAACCGACAGGCAGTACTGCCGGATGAGCTGGCCGCTGCGCGCTGGGCAACAGCGGATTTTTGCGCCGGGGATGTGCTGTTGTTCCCGGCACTCACGGTACACCGTGCCCTGCCCAACCGGCACCCGAGCCGCATGCGCCTGTCTGTGGACTTTCGCTACCAACCGGCCGGAGAACCGCTGACGGAACAATGCCTGCAGCCGCATTTTGCACGCCAGTCCTGGGATGAGATCTATCGCGGCTGGCACTCGTCTGATCTGCAGTATTACTGGCACAAACGGCACTACACGGTGGTGCCCTGGGATGCATCGCTGCACGCCCTGCCCGAGGAGCACTGGGATCAGGCGCTGCGTGAAGACATGATCTACGAGCGGGTGCGGCAACGGCGTTTCCGCAGTCGCGCACAGCCTCGGGACGAAGGTTGAGTCGCGCCGCCTCGTCTACCAGGTGACTGGTACCTGGTTCAGGGGGGCAGCGCTCTGGCCGAAGAACCAGGTCTCGATGGCATAGCGCGGGCGCTGGAAATCGCTGCGGTACTGGGTACGGTGCAGGAAAAGGTGATCGAACAGCAGTGCATCGCCCGCGTTGAATACCGGGGCGATGGGCGGTGTGTCACGGAAGTGGTCGTTGACCGACTCCGGGCTCACAGACCAGTCGAAGAGTGCGCCATTGGCCGCGACAATCTCCGTCAGGCGCGTCGGCACCACGTCCATGCCGGGCGCCCCGGTGTCTCCGCCGCAGCGTGTAAGCGGTATCCAGAGGTTGATGCTGTTGATGTCGGCGCCCATGAAGGCGCCATCCTGGTGCCACCCCGCTTGGTGCACGGGCAAACGGGTCTTGCGCAGGACCCATTTCTTCACCGACAGGCAGGGCGCCTCACTGAGGTAGTCGGTAAACAGCGCTTTCAGGCCAAGGCTCTCGTACAGCTGAAGCAGGACTTCTGCCACGCTGGGCGCTTCGGCGCACATGGCAGAACCGGAGTCGCGGTGGAAGGCCCGTGAGCGCCCCAGCTCGCCGCCGGGCATTTTCTCGCGCAGGGCATCCGGCGGGGCGTAGTAATGCCGGGTGAACGGTTCCGCACCATCGCAGGCGGCGGTCACGCGATCAATGGCCCGCACCAGCTCGGGGTGTAATGCCTCGGGGAGCAGGTTGCGCACCAGCAGCGCACCGTGGGTGCGCACCGCATCGCGCAATACGTCAGCGGTGAGATTCCGGGCCTGAATTTCCGGCAGGCCATGGCCTGGCGGCCCTGCGGGTTCCGGTTCTGTCGCCCTCGTCGTGCCTCTGGCGGGAGCGGGTGTTGTGGGTCGCCAGTTGCGTATCCGCAGTGACAGGCGCTGTGCGTCGTCTTCCACGCAACGGCTTTCCAGTTCGGTCGCCTTGGGTGGCGGTGAGTGCATGGGGGGTGGCTCCTGCCGCGTGCGAGGGCGGCCGCGGATGATCATTCACGCCGGTATGGTCGGGCTTTTCGCGGGAAGGGGCAAGTCGGCGTTGGTTGCGGCACGTTGTATTTCAACTTTCAGCCCCCATACTGTGTAGTCAGGAGGGGCGTCCTATCATGCGATTGTTGATTCTGTTGTTGCCCTGGCTGGAGCTGCTTACCCTGATCCAGCTGGGCATTGAAACCAGTGCGTTGACCGCGCTGGCCTACGTGCTGTTCACCCTGCTGCTGGGGTTCTGGCTGCTGCGCCGCCAGGGTATGGATATTTTCCAGAGGCTGCGTGACGCCCAGCAGGGCGCGGTGCCCGGGCCACAGCTGTTGCTGGACGACATGGCGATGGGCCTCGCAGCGGTATTGCTGATGGTGCCGGGACTGTTGTCGGATGTGGCCGCCCTGGTGGTGATGATCGGGCCATTGCGACGGCGTCTGGTGCGCTGGCTGAGTGGCCCGCAGGCTCAGGCCTATCGCCCGGAACAGGACAGCGCCGGTCCCACAACGCTGGAGGGGGAGTACCGGCGGGTTGACGAGTAGCACCCCTAACTCTCTGAAAAATAGACCTAAAGTGCTTCGGACTCGAATGCGTTTACGAGGCGTTGCCCAGCGCTGGTGCCGGTGTGTCAATAAATTTGGCACTCTCGGAAAAAGAGTGCCAAAACTCCCTTGAATTCCTTCCGTCAGCCCCAATATCCCGAGCAAGCCCCGAAGGGGTCTGCCCAACGCGGGCCTGTATAACACTGTAATCAGGAGAACGTGATCGATGAAAATTCGTCCGCTGTACGACCGTGTGGTCGTTCGTCGCAAGGAAGAGGAAGAAACTACGGCTGGTGGTATTGTCCTGCCGGGTTCCGCCAAGGAAAAGCCGAACCAGGGTGAAGTGATTGCGGTAGGCGACGGCAAGGTGCTGGAAAACGGCGAGCTGCGCGCCCTGGCCGTCAAGGTCGGCGACAAGGTGGTGTTTGGCCAGTACGCCGGCAGCAACACTATCGAGGTCGATGGTGAAAAACTGATCATCATGGGTGAAAGCGAAATCTTCGCGATCGTCGAGTGACTTTCAGCCGTTTCCCAACAATCTAGTATCGAATTAAAGGATTCTGATCATGGCAGCTAAAGATGTAATTTTCGGCGATGACGCGCGCCAGCGCATGCTGAAAGGTATCAACGTACTGGCCGACGCAGTAAAGGCCACCCTCGGTCCCAAGGGCCGCAACGTTATTCTGGACAAGTCCTTCGGTGCCCCTACCGTCACCAAGGACGGCGTATCCGTCGCCAAGGAAATCGAGCTGAAGGACAAGTTCGAAAACATGGGCGCACAGATGGTCAAGGAAGTCGCCTCGCAGGCGTCTGACCAGGCTGGTGACGGCACCACAACCGCCACCGTGCTTGCACAATCCATCGTCAACGAGGGCCTCAAGTCCGTCGCCGCCGGTATGAACCCGATGGACCTGAAGCGCGGGATCGACAAGGCAATTGCAGCCGCTGTTGCGCAAATTCAGGATGCCGCCAAGCCCTGTGAAGACAGCAAGGCAATCGCTCAGGTGGGCACCATCTCCGCCAACAGCGACCACGCCGTCGGTCAGATCATTGCGGAAGCGATGGACAAGGTTGGCAAGGAAGGCGTTATCACGGTTGAAGAAGGTTCCGGCCTGGAAAACGAGCTGGATGTGGTAGAAGGCATGCAGTTTGACCGCGGTTACCTGTCGCCCTACTTCATTAACAACCAGGAGAACATGAGTGCTGACGTCGAGTCGCCCTTCATCCTGCTGGTCGACAAGAAAATCTCCAACATCCGCGAAATGCTGCCTCTGCTGGAGCAGGTCGCCAAGTCGTCGCGTCCGCTGGTGATCATCGCCGAAGACGTTGAAGGTGAGGCGCTGGCCACCCTGGTGGTCAACAACATGCGCGGCATCGTGAAGGTTGCGGCGTGTAAAGCACCCGGCTTCGGCGATCGTCGCAAGGCCATGCTGCAGGACATCGCTATCCTGACCGGTGGCACGGTGATCTCCGAGGAAGTGGGCATGGACCTCGAGTCCACTACGCTGGAGCACCTGGGCAGCGCCAAGCGCGTGACCATGGACAAGGACAACACCACCATCATTGATGGCGCCGGTGAAGTCTCGGCTATCGAAGCCCGCGTCAAGGAAGTGCGTGTACAGATCGAGAACACCTCTTCCGACTACGATCGCGAGAAGCTGCAAGAGCGTGTTGCCAAACTGGCTGGCGGTGTTGCCGTGATCAAGGTAGGCGCTGCCACCGAGATCGAGATGAAGGAAAAGAAAGCCCGCGTTGAAGATGCTCTCCACGCAACGCGTGCGGCGGTAGAAGAAGGCGTGGTCGCTGGCGGTGGTGTTGCGCTGGTGCGTGCAGTCGACGCAATTCGCGACCTCAAGGGCGACAACGAAGACCAGAACCACGGTATTGCAGCAGCGCTGCGTGCCATGGAAAACCCGCTGCGCCAGATTGTAGCGAACGCGGGTGGCGAAGCCTCAGTTGTGCTGGACAAGGTCCGTCAGGGCAAGGGCAACTACGGCTACAATGCAGCCACCGGTGAATACGGCGACATGATCGAGATGGGTATTCTTGATCCCGCCAAGGTCACCCGCACGGCACTGCAGGCTGCAGGCTCCGTGGCCGCGCTGATGATCACCACTCAGGTGATGATCGCCGATTCACCGGAAGACAGTGCGTCATCCGGTGGTGGCATGCCTGATATGGGCGGCATGGGTGGTATGGGCGGCATGGGCGGCATGATGTAAGCCAGGCACTTCCCCTACCTCTGAAAACCCCGCCTTGTGCGGGGTTTTTTTTGTCTGCTGGCATCGGCACGGGGGCAGTTACGCAGACGCTGGCAGCGTGTACAATCAAGCCGGTAACATAACGACAACAAGGAAACTCTCATGAACATGTTTATTGTCGATTTCGTTTTTCGTTGGGCGCACGTGCTGTTCGGTATCACCTGGATAGGCATGCTGTACTACTTCAACTTCGTGCAGACCGAGTACTTCAAGGAAGCCGAGGCGGGCGCCAAGGCGGACGCCATGAAGAAGCTCGCGCCGCGCGCGCTGTGGTGGTTCCGTTGGGGCGCCATGTTTACCTTCCTCACCGGTTTCATTCTGCTTATGGCGGCGCGTCCCTTTGGCAATATGGGCGCCAGCGCGTTGATCCTCATGGGCTCCCTCACCGGCACTTTGATGTTCCTGAACGTCTGGCTGATCATCTGGCCCAACCAGAAAATTGTGCTGGGGCTGGCAGAGGGTGACGGTCCGGTTGCCGCGGCAAAGGCAGGCCTGGCATCGCGCACCAACACCCTGTTTTCAGGGCCTATGCTGTTCGGCATGCTCGGTGCCAAGCACGCGCCGTTCATCACGCCCAGCACCACGGGCCTGATTGCCTGTGCCGCCCTGATTCTGGCGCTGGAGGCCAACGCGCTGTTCGGCAAGCAGGGCCCCATGACCAAGGTGGTCGGGGTGATTCACATGAGCATCCTGCTCACCGGTGTGGTCTGGGCGCTGCTCGCCTTCCTGTAACGCCCTCTGCGCCGGGCCGCCATGTGCGCCCGGCGCAAGCCTGCTTCTTCCGCACTTGCCGCTCTGCAACAGCAGGGCTGCCCATGTATAATGCCCCCCACATTTCACGCCAGTGACCTACCATGTCTCAGGACGATATCGATCATATGCCGCCCATTGTCCCCTCGCGGGAGACCGGGCAGGAACCTGTTGCACCCAAACCGCGTGGCAGCAAGCCGGACAAGGGGCGCGCGGGCAATACGCGGCCGCCGGCTGGCGGTGGGGGTGGCACTGCGGGTGGCGGCAGCAGCCTCCTTTTGCGTTTGATGCTGGTCATCGCCCTCGCCGTGGCGGGTGTCGCCTGCGCCTGGGCCTATCAGCTGCAACAGGCGCTGGACAGCAGCGCGGCACAGATGGAGCGCTATGCCAAGCGTATTTCCGATCTGGAGGACCGGCTTTCAGATACCGATGAGGGCCTCAGCCAGAACACGCAGGCCATGGCGGTCAAGATCAAGGAGCTCTATTCCGAAGTCGACAAACTGTGGGCCTCTGCCTGGCGCCGGAACAAGGCGGCTATCGAGGAGCTGGAGAAAACCAGTGCCAGCCAGGTGAGGAAAGTCGCTGCCGCCGAGAAAACGCTGGCCGCTAATGCCGAGCAGATCAAGAGCGCCTCCGGCGACATCGCGCGCCTGAAAAGCGTGGCGGGCGACCTGGAACGCCTGATGGCCAGTGCCAAGGCCAATCAGGCCGAGGTGGAACGCGTTGCCGACAGCGTCAACCGGGTGAACGTGGAGCTTGCCAAGCTGAACAAGCGGGTGCAGGAAAACGAGGACTGGGTGAACTCCATCAACACATTCCGCGGCCAGATCAACCGCTCGATTACTGACCTGCAATCTTCCGTGCGCAATCTGCAGTCAGCGCCCTCGACTCCCTAGACCGACAGCAAGGACTCCTGCCATGACCGTTATCCGTCAGGATGATTTTATCGACAGCGTCGCCGACGCCCTGCAGTTCATTTCCTACTACCACCCGCTGGACTTCGTACAGGCCGTGCACCGGGCCTGGGAGATGGAGCAGAACCCGGCCGCGAAGGATGCCATGGCGCAGATTCTGATTAATTCCCGTATGTGCGCCCAGGGTCATCGTCCCATCTGCCAGGATACCGGCATTGTGACCGTGTTCCTGAAAATTGGCATGAACGTGCGCTGGGACGCCACGCTGTCGGTAGCGGATATGGTAAACGAAGGTGTGCGCCGGGCGTACACGCATCCGGACAACGTACTGCGCGCGTCTATCCTTGAGGACCCGGCCGGAGCGCGGCGCAACACCAAGGACAACACCCCCGCCGTGATCCATATGGAGGTGGTGCCGGGCGATACCGTGGACGTGCAAGTGGCCGCCAAGGGCGGTGGCTCGGAAAACAAATCCAAGCTGGCCATGCTCAATCCCTCTGACAGCATTGTGGACTGGGTGGTGAAGACCGTGCCTACCATGGGTGCTGGCTGGTGCCCGCCGGGCATGCTCGGCATCGGCATCGGCGGCACTGCAGAAAAAGCGGCACTGATGGCGAAGGAGTCCCTGATGGACCCGGTCGACATCCATGAGCTGCGCAAACGCGGCCCCGCCAACCGGGCCGAGGAGCTGCGCCTGGAAATCATGGATGCGGTCAACCGGCTGGGCATTGGCGCCCAGGGCCTGGGTGGCCTCACCACCGTGCTGGACGTCAAGATCCGGGATTACCCGACCCACGCGGCGTCGCTGCCGGTGGCGATGATCCCCAACTGTGCGGCCACCCGCCACGCGCATTTCGTGCTTGATGGCAGCGGCCCCGCACTGCAGACCCCCCCCAACCTCGACGATTGGCCGGAGATTACCTGGGAGGTGGGTGAGCAGGTGCGGCGTGTCAACCTGGACACGGTGACGCCGGAGGAGGCAGCCCAGTGGCAGCCGGGCGATACCCTGTTGTTGTCGGGCAAGATGCTGACTGGGCGCGATGCCGCGCACAAGAAAATGAAAGAGCTGATCGACAGTGGGGAAGGTCTGCCGGCGGAGGTCGACCTGAAGGGCCGGTTCATCTATTACGTGGGCCCCGTGGACCCGGTGCGCGATGAGGTTGTCGGGCCTGCAGGCCCCACCACATCAACCCGCATGGACAAGTTCACCGACTTTATCCTCGATAAAACCGGCCTGCTGGGCATGATCGGCAAGGCAGAGCGCGGCCCCACCGGCATTGAAGCGATCAAGAAGCACAAGGCGGTGTATCTTATGGCGGTAGGGGGTGCGGCCTACCTGGTGTCGAAAGCCATTACCTCGGCGCGTGTGGTGGCCTTCCCCGAGCTGGGCATGGAGGCCATCTACGAATTCGAGGTGCGGGACATGCCGGTCAGTGTGGCGGTCGATTCGCGCGGTGTTTCCGTGCATGAAACCGGTCCGCGCATCTGGCAGGCGAAGATCGAAGAGCAGGCGCTTGAGCTGATCTGAGCCGCGCGCTCACATTCTCATGGCAACCTTCTACTGGCACGACTACGAAACCTTCGGGGCCGATCCGGGCTGGGACAGGCCCGTACAGTTTGCGGGCCTGCGTACCGATGCCGATCTCAACGTCATCGGTGACCCACTGGTACTGTATGCCCGCCCCGCGGACGACTTCCTGCCACACCCCATGGCCTGCCTGATCACCGGCATCACCCCGCAACTCGCGTTGGAAAAGGGCGTGCCGGAGTGCGAGTTCATTGCCCGCATCCACGCCGAGCTGGCTCAGCCCGGCACCTGCGCGGTGGGTTACAACTCACTGCGTTTCGACGATGAAATTACGCGCCACACGCTCTATCGGAACTTCTTCGACCCCTATGCCCGTGAATGGCAGAACGGCAACTCCCGTTGGGACATTATCGACCTGCTGCGCACGGCCTGGGCGCTGCGCCCGGAGGGTATCGAGTGGCCGCGGCGCGAGGACGGGCATGTCAGTTTCAAGCTGGAGCAACTGACGGCAGCCAATGGCATTGCACACAGCGCCGCCCACGATGCCCTGGCCGATGTTGAGGCGACCCTGGCGATGGCGCGGCTGGTGCGTGAACGGCAACCCAAGCTGTATGCCTGGGTTCTGCAGAGTCGCGACAAGCGTTGGGTGCAGGGGCAGTTGCAGGTGGGCGGGTTGAAACCCGTTGTGCACATTTCCGGGATGTTCGGCGCCGAGCGCTTCAATACGGCGCTGATCGTGCCGCTGGCAACACACCCGAAAAATCGCAACGAGGTTATCTGTGTCGACCTCAACGACGACCCGGCGCTGTTGCGCGAGCAGCCGGTGCCGGTGCTGCAGCAGACGTTGTTTGCGCGCCGCGAGGCCTTGGCCGAAGGGCAGCAGCGTCCAGGCCTGAAGACGGTACACACCAACCGCTGTCCGGTGCTGGCGCCAGCGAGCATGGTGACCCCCGAGGTCGCTGCGCGCATTGGCCTGGACGGTGCGCGCTGCCGGCGGCATCTCGCGGCCCTGCGCGACTGGCACCAGGCCGATGCGCAGGGCATGATCGAGAAATTGCAGGCCGTGTACGCGGGGCGCGAGTTCGCACCGGTCACCGACCCCGATCGCATGCTCTACAGCGGCGGATTTTTCTCCGATGCGGACCGGCGTGCGATGGATAAGGTGCGCGCCGCCAGCCCGGACGCGCTGGCTGGAGAGTCCTTTGTGTTTGAAGATGCCCGCCTGCCGGAGATGCTGTTTCGCTATCGTGCGCGCAACTTCCCGCACACCCTGTCGGCCAGCGAGCGCGCCCAGTGGGACGAGTTCCGGCTACAGCGTATCGCCGAACCCGATGCCGCTTCCGCGCTCGGCATGGAGGCCTATCAGGAACTTGTCGACGCCCTGCTGCAGGAGGAGCGTCCGGCGCGCGAGCACGCGGTGCTCGAGGCCCTTCTGGAATACGGTGACGCGCTGCTGGCCTGAACGGGCCATGGGCAAGCGGCCAGCGCAGGCCGTATAATAGCGGCGCGCGAGTGCGAGGTACCGCGCTTTGCCAGATTCGGGAGTGTTTGCGTGCAGTTTGCCGGTAGTCATATCCTCTCCATCGCCCAGTTTGAGCGCCCCGACGTGGAACGGGTGTTTGCCGTAGCAGACAGCATGGAGCCTTACGCCCACCGCCGGCGCGTTACCCGGGTGCTCGATGGCGCTATCCTGGGCGCCATGTTTTTCGAGCCCAGCACTCGCACGCGAGTCAGCTTCGGTAGCGCGTTCAACTTGCTGGGCGGGGAAGTGCGCGAAACCACCGGCTTCGAACAGTCGGCCATCGCCAAGGGCGAGTCCCTCTACGATACCGCACGCGTGCTCAGTGGCTACTCCGACGTCATCGCCATGCGCCACCCACAGGAGGGCTCTGTGGCCGAGTTTGCGGCCGCCAGTCGTGTGCCCGTGCTCAATGGGGGTGATGGCAGTAACGAGCACCCCACGCAGGCCCTGCTCGATCTTTACACCATTCGCAAGGAACTGGCGGCGCGCGGTCGCGACGTCGACCGGCTGCGTATCGCCATGGTGGGTGATCTGCGCCACGGGCGTACCGTGCACTCGCTGTGCAAGCTGTTGTGCTTGTTCAAAGGTGTTCAGGTGGTGCTGGTGTCCCCCAGCGAGTTGCGTATGCCTGGGGCCATTGTGGAACAATTGCGCGCCTCCGGTCACGAGGTGCTGGAGTCCGAGGCGCTGGAAACCAGCATCCAACATGTCGATATCGTGTATTCCACCCGTATTCAGGAGGAGCGTTTCAGCTCCCAGCAGGAGGCGGACCTCTACCGCGGCCGGTTCCGTCTCAACCAGAGTATTTACACCGAGCACTGCGAACCCAACACGGTGATCATGCACCCGCTGCCGCGCGACTCCCGAGTGACGGCGCGGGAGCTGGACGACGACCTGAACGATAACCCCAACCTCGCCATCTTTCGTCAGACAGACAACGGCGTGTTGGTGCGTATGGCGCTGTTTACCCTGGTGCTGGATGTGGTGGAGCAGGTGCACAAGCACGCGCGCGACGTGAACTGGTACACCGGCGGGCGTTTCGATGGCCTTTGAATTGGCCTTCTCCGGCGCCGCTGCACGTGTATTGCAGAGCGAGGCGGCCTTCAGCGGGCATTTTTCCGTGCGCCGCCTCACTCTGCAGCACCGCCTGTTTGCGGGCGGCTGGAGCGAGCCGCTGGTGCGCGAGGTGTTCGAGCGTGGCGATGCCGTGGCCGTGCTGCCCTATGAACCGGAAACTGACTGCGTCATTCTCATAGAGCAGTTTCGCCCCGGTGCCCTGCGCGATGCGCACAGCCCCTGGATGCTGGAGGTCATCGCCGGTGTTGTTGAGGCGGGCGAAACGGATGCGGAAGTCGCCCATCGCGAAGCCGCGGAAGAGGCGGCCTGTGAGCTGGCTGAGCTGCTTCCCATCGCCAGCTACTATCCCAGTGCAGGGGCGTGTTCCGAGCACGTCCGGCTGTTCTGTGGCCGCGTCAGGGCGGCGGACGCCGGTGCCGTACACGGCGCCCGCGATGAGGGTGAGGATATTCTGGTGCACCGGATTCCCCGCAGCGAGGCACTGGCGCTGCTCGCGGCGGACCGCGTGCCCAATGGCCACACGCTGATTGCCCTGCAGTGGCTGCAGTTGCAGGGCGAGTCGCTGCGGCAACGCTGGCTTTCCTGATGGCCGGCGTGCCGTGACGTCGCCCACCCCACCCGGTAAGCCGGAACCCGCTGCGCCGGGACTGCTGCGTTCCAGTGCCGTGGTGGGCAGCATGACGCTGCTCTCGCGTGTACTCGGTTTGTTGCGCGATGTGGTGATGGCGGCCGTGGTGGGTGCCAGTGCCAACGCCGACGCTTTCTTTGTGGCCTTCAAGATTCCCAACTTCCTGCGCCGGTTGTTTGCCGAGGGTGCCTTTGCGCAGGCGTTCGTGCCGGTGCTCGCCGATTACCGCGAGGACGGCAGCGTGGCGGCGGTGCGAGCACTGGTAGACCGCGTGGCCGGGGTGTTGGGTGGCACCTTGCTGGTGGTCACCGCACTGGCCATGCTGGCAGCACCGCTGGTGGCCATGGTGTTCGCGCCGGGTTTTGTCGCAGACCCGGGCAAATTCGACCTTACGGCGCAGATGATCCGCATCACCTTTCCGTATTTGCTGCTCATCTCCATGACCGGTTTTTGCGGCGCCATCCTCAACAGCTACGGTCGCTTCGCCGTGCCGGCTCTGACGCCGGTCTTTCTCAACCTGTCCCTGATTGGCGCGGCACTGATTGCTGCCCCGCAGCTGGACGAACCGGTGTTCGCACTGGCCTGGGGGGTGGCGCTGGCGGGTGTGGTGCAGTTGCTCTTTCAACTGCCATTTTTGTATCGGCTTGACCTGGTGCCGCGGCCCCGCTGGGACACGCGCCACCCGGGGGTGCGGCGTATTCTCAAGCTGATGGTGCCGGCACTGTTCGGCGTGTCCGTCAGCCAGATCAACCTGCTGCTGGATACGGTGTTGGCCTCGTTTCTACCCACGGGCAGCGTATCCTGGTTGTATTACTCGGACCGCCTGATGGAGCTGCCGCTGGGTGTATTCGGTATTGCCATTGCCACGGTGATTCTGCCCAGCCTGTCGGCGCACCGCGCGGGGTCGAGGATGCGCGAGTTCGGGCTGACACTGGACTGGGCAGTACGCTCCGTGCTGCTGATCGCCGTGCCGGCGGCGGTGGCGCTGGCGGTGCTGGCACAGCCGATTCTGGTGACACTGTTCCAGTATGGGGCGTTCAGGCCCCAGGACGTGGCAATGTCGGCAATGAGCCTGACGGCTTACAGCCTGGGCCTCGCGGCGTTCATGCTGATCAAGGTGCTGGCGCCGGGGTATTTTGCACGCCAGGATACCGCGACACCGGTGCGGTTTGGCATCATTGCCATGGCGGCCAACATGGTGTTGAACCTGTTGTTCGTGTTGCCGCTGATGTTCTGGTTCGATGCCGGGCACGTTGGCCTTGCCCTGGCCACCAGTGTGGCCGCCTACCTGAATGCGGGGCTGTTGCTGCGCGGGTTGCTGCGCGCCGGCGTATTGCAGCTGCAGCCCGGTTGGGGCGCCTACGCCGGCCGCCTGCTGCTCGCCACCGCGGCGATGGTGGGCGCGCTGGTCCTGCTCAGTCCGTCCGTGGAGAGCTGGCTGCAGTGGGCGTTGCCCGTGAGGGTGGGGCGTCTCGTCCTGGTCTGCGGCGTCGGTGGCGCGACGTATCTTCTGGTGCATTTTCTGCTGGGCACGCGGTTGCATCACCTGCGCACGCCGCCCGCGAGCAGCTGAGCGCCGGGCAGCGCAGCACTGCCCGGCATAGGCTAGGGCGGCACTTTTCGCTATACTCCTGCGTTTGCTTTCACAGAGTAAGCCTGACCTCATGGAGCTGATCAGAGGCCTGCATAATCTGGGGCCGCAACACCGCCCCTGCGTTGCGACCATCGGCGCTTTTGATGGGGTGCATTTCGGCCACCAGGCCGTGATACGCAAGCTGCAGGCCAAGGCGGAGGAGCTGGGGCTGCCGGCAACGGTAATTGTGTTCGAACCGCTGCCGCGCGAGTATTTCGCGCCGCTGGGGGCGCCCGCCCGCATCATGAGCTTCCGGGAGAAGTTCTGTGCACTGGAGCGCCTCGGTGTGGACCGCGTGTTGCGTATTCGCTTCACGCCCAGCCTGCGCAGAATGTCGGCCCAGGCCTTTGTCGACGAGGTGTTCGTACAGGGACTGGGTGTGCAGCATGTTGTGCTGGGTGATGACTTTCGTTTCGGCAACGACCGGCAGGGCGATTACGCGTTCATCAAGTCTCAGGGGCGGCGCTACGGCTACGAGGCCAGCGCAACCGAGACCTGTGAGCTGGGTGACGAGCGAGTGAGCAGTACACGCATCCGCAAGGCGCTTGCGGATGGCGACTTTGCGTTGGCGGAGCGGTTGCTGAGCCGGCCCTACCGCATGAGCGGCAAGGTGATTTATGGTCGCCAACTGGGGCGCGAGCTGGGCTTCCCAACGGCAAACCTGCAGTTGCATCGCTTGCGCTCGCCCCTCTCCGGTGTCTTTGCGGTGACGGTCACCGGCGCTGGCCTGGAGAGTGCGCCGGCGGTGGCGAATGTCGGCACGCGGCCCACGGTGGCAGACAGCATACAGGCCAACCTCGAGGTGCACATACTGCAGGGGAGCCCACAGCTGTATGGCCGACACCTGGAGGTGACGTTTCTGCACAAGCTGCGGGAGGAGCGCAAGTTCGACTCGATCGGGCTGCTGCGGGAGCAGATTGGGCAGGATGCTGATGCCGCCAGGGCGTGGCTGGAACAACATATGAGCAGCCCTGCGCCAGATGGCGTGGGCTGAACCGACAGATACGGGACTAGAGCTTGCATGAGTAACTACAAGGACACGCTGAACCTGCCGCAGACCGGGTTTCCGATGAAGGCGAGCCTCGCCCAGCGTGAACCACAGCGCATTCGCCAGTGGCAGGAGAACGGCCTCTACGGCAAGATCCGCGCCGCGCGTGCCGGGCGCCCGCTGTTCATCCTCCACGATGGCCCGCCCTATGCCAACGGTGACCTGCACCTGGGGCACGCGGTCAACAAGGTGCTGAAGGACATCATCGTCAAGTCGCGCTCGCTGGCGGGTTTCGATGCCCCCTACGTGCCCGGCTGGGACTGTCACGGCCTGCCTATCGAACTCAATGTGGAAAAGAAAGTCGGCAAGCCCGGTGTGAAGGTCTCGGCGGCCGAGTTTCGCGAGAGGTGCCGCACCTACGCCGCCGGACAGGTGGATCGCCAGCGTCAGGATTTCATCCGCATGGGCGTGGTGGGTGACTGGGACAACCCCTACCTGACCATGGATTTCCAGTTTGAAGCCGATATCGTGCGCACGCTGGGGCGCATTATCGACAACGGCCACCTGCACAAGGGCTTCAAGCCCGTGCACTGGTGCCTGGATTGCGGCTCTGCGCTCGCGGAGGCGGAGGTCGAGTACCAGGACAAGCGCTCGACGGCCGTTGATGTCGCATTCGTCGCGCTCGACCCTGCGTCTATCGCGCAGGCCTGCGGCAGCGATTATAGCGGCGAGATCGCGGTCCCGATCTGGACCACAACCCCCTGGACGCTGCCGGCCAACATGGCGGTCTGTCTCCACCCGAGCCTCGATTATGTCCTGTTGGCGGGTAACGGGCGTGCGCTGGTGGTGGCAGAGGCGCTGGCCGCCACCGTGGCGGCGCGCTACGGCCTCGATGGGGTGACCGTGCTTGGCCGCTGCAAAGGCCAGGCACTGGAACACCAGCGTTTGCAGCACTGTTACCAGCCTCGCGATGTCCCCGTCGTGCTGGGTGAGCATGTCACCACGGAAGCGGGCACGGGGGCCGTGCACACGGCACCGGCCCACGGTCAGGACGATTTCGTGGTGGGGCAGGCCTACGGACTGGCCGTGTACAACCCGGTGGCGGGCAATGGTGTGTACCTGCCGGATACGGCCTGTTTTGCCGGCCAGCACGTATTCAAGATCGACCAGCCCATACTGGAGTTGTTACGTGAACGCGGCGTGCTCCTGCACAGCGAAGGTTACGATCACTCCTACCCCCACTGCTGGCGACACAAGACGCCCATCATTTTCCGTGCCACACCCCAGTGGTTTGTCAGCATGCAGCAGAACGGTCTGCTCGGCGGTGCTCTGGCGGCGGTTGAGGAGGTGCAGTGGGTGCCGGAGTGGGGCAAAGCGCGTATTGATTCCATGCTGGCGCAGCGCCCCGACTGGTGCATTTCGCGTCAGCGCACCTGGGGCTCGCCCATCACCCTGTTTGTACACCGGGAGACCGGCGACCTGCACCCGCGCACCGCGGAGCTGGTTGAGGCTGTCGCCCAGCGCATTGAACAGCGTGGTATTGAGGCGTGGTTCGATCTCGAGCCCGGGGAACTGCTCGGCAGTGAGGCACAGGATTACGACAAGGTGACCGACACCCTGGACGTCTGGTTCGATTCCGGTGTGACCCATGCTTGTGTTCTGCGTCGGCGCGAGGGCCTGCGGGCGCCAGCGGATCTGTATCTGGAAGGGTCGGACCAGCACCGGGGCTGGTTCCAGTCCTCGCTACTCACCGGCATCGCCGCGTTCGGTGAGGCGCCCTACCGTCAGGTGCTGACGCACGGATTCACGGTAGATGCCCAGGGGCGCAAGATGTCCAAGTCGTTGGGCAATGTTATCGCCCCCAATACCGTCATGAACGACCTGGGTGCGGATATTCTGCGCCTGTGGGTTGCCGCCACCGATTACCGCGGTGAATTAACGGTGTCGGATGAGATTTTCAAGCGCACGGCGGATTCTTATCGCCGCATTCGCAATACCGCGCGCTTCCTGCTCTCCAACCTGAACGGTTTTGAGCCTGCCGAGCATGCACTGCCGCTCGCGGAGTTGATCGCTCTGGACCGCTGGGTAATCGACCGCGCGGCGCGTTTACAGGTGGAAATCGAGGCGGCTTACGACAGCTACCAGTTTCACGTGATCTACCAGAAGCTGCACAATTTCTGCAGCAATGACCTGGGCGGCTTTTATCTGGACGTCATCAAGGATCGTCAATACACCACGCAGGCGGACAGCCGCGCGCGGCGTTCGGCACAAACGGCGCTCTATCACATTGCGGAGGCGCTGGTGCGCTGGGTCGCGCCGATTCTCAGCTTCACGGCCGAGGAAATCTGGGAAAATCTGCCCGGTGAGCGCCCCGAGTCGGTGTTTCTCGGCGAATGGTACTGCGGCCTTGAACAGCTCGACGATAATGCGGCCATGGGCGCAGCCTACTGGCAACAGGTCATGGCGGTGCGCAGCGCCGTGAACCGCGAAATTGAAGTGCAGCGCGCCGCCGGCCTGGTGCGCGGTTCCCTGGACACCGAGGTGACACTCTATGTTGCCGCGCCCTTGCGGACACTTCTGGAAAGCCTGCAGGATGAGTTGCGCTTTGTGCTCATCACCTCTGGCGCCTCGCTGGCAGCATTGGAAGACGCCCCCGCCACGGCCGCGGCGACCGAGTTGGACGAGCTGCGTTTGCAAGTGCATGTCAGCGAGGCAGAGAAGTGCGAGCGCTGCTGGCACCGCCGCGATGATGTGGGGCAGCACAGCGGCCATCCCACCTTGTGCGGTCGCTGCGTCAACAATGTCGATGGCCCCGGGGAGCAGCGCCACTTTGCGTAAATTGCATCCGGTTATCTGGTGGTATGCGCTGGCGCTGCTGGTTATTGTGCTCGACCAGCTGACCAAGGTTGCGGCGGAGCAGTATCTGACCTACGCCCGCCCGCTGCCGGTCACCAGCTGGTTCAACCTCACCCTGCAGTACAACCCGGGTGCGGCCTTCAGCTTCCTGAGTGATGCCGGGGGCTGGCAGCGCTATTTCTTCAGCGGTATTGCGGTGGTGATCAGCGCGGTGCTGGTCGTGTGGCTTTATCGACTGCCCTCAGGCCAGCGCCTGCTGCCGGCAGCGCTGGCCTTGATTCTCGGCGGCGCGCTTGGCAACCTCTGGGATCGTCTGGTGCTGGGCCACGTGGTGGACTTTATTTCGCTACACTACGCAGGTGCATTTTTCCCGGCATTCAATATCGCCGATTCGGCGATTACCGTGGGTGCCGGGCTGATGATTCTCGACAGCTTCCTGGCGCCGCGCCAGGGGCAAAGCGGAGGGACAGGACCCCAGTGACAAACAGTGATGTAGCAGTAGGTGAGGGCACGCGCGTGTTCCTGAATTTCTCTGTCAGCCTGGAGGACGGCTCTGAGGTGGATAGCAACTTTGGCGGCGAGCCGGTCAGTTTCGTGGTTGGCGATGGCAACCTGCTGCCCGGTTTCGAGCGGGTGCTGATGGGTATGGAGCCGGGGCAGCGGCATGTGTTTACCGTGTCGCCCGAGGACGCTTTCGGTCAGCCCAACGACAACAACGTGCAAACGGTGGCGCGCGATCATTTCGACGACGATGTGGCTCTGGAGATCGGTCTCGTATTTTCGTTCGCAGACGCCGCCGGAGGCGAGCTGCCGGGGCTGATTGTGGCCTTTGATGAGGACGAGGTGACGGTGGATTTCAACCACCCGCTGGCAGGTCGCAGGATTCTGTTTGATGTGCAGGTACACCGGGTCGAGCCGGCCGAGTTGCACTGATGGACATCCGTCTCGCCAATCCCCGAGGGTTTTGCGCAGGTGTGGACCGCGCTATTGATATCGTCAATCGGGCGCTGGAGATGTTCGGCTCGCCGATTTATGTGCGCCACGAGGTGGTGCACAACCGATTCGTGGTCGACGACCTGCGTGACCGTGGCGCGATCTTCGTGGAGGAGCTCGACGAGGTCCCCGATGATTGCATCGTGATCTTCAGTGCCCACGGCGTGTCGCAGGCGGTGCGCAAAGAAGCGGCGGTGCGCGGTTTACGCGTGTTCGATGCCACCTGTCCGCTGGTGACCAAAGTGCATATTGAAGTGGCGCGCTACAGCGATGATGGCAGCGAGTGCGTCCTCATCGGGCACTGCGGTCACCCGGAAGTCGAAGGCACCATGGGTCAGTTCGACCGCAGTGCTGGAGGGGATATCTATCTGGTAGAGGACGAGGCGCAGGTAGCGTCGCTGGTGGTGCGCAACCCCCAGCGTCTGCATTACGTCACCCAGACCACGCTGTCCGTGGATGATACATCCCGGGTCATTGATGCCCTGCGTGCGCGGTTTCCCGCAATACAGGGCCCGCGCAAGGACGATATCTGCTACGCCACACAGAATCGGCAGGACGCTGTGAAACAACTGGCGGCGGAGTGTGACCTGGTGCTGGTGGTGGGCTCCCCCAACAGTTCCAATTCCAACCGCTTGCGGGAATTGGCCGAGCGCATGGGCGCAGTGGCCTACCTCATCGACAGTGCCGACGATATCTGTCCAGAGTGGTTGCAGGGGCAAACGCGGGTCGGCGTGACTGCCGGTGCCTCGGCGCCGGAGGTGCTGGTCAACGAGGTCGTGCTGGGTCTGCAGGCCCTGGGTGCTAACCCGCCGGTGGAGCTGGTTGGGCGTCCGGAAAACGTCACCTTCTCACTGCCCCGCGAGCTGCGCATACCCGCCCGTAACGTCTGATTTAGTCAAAACCATCCGGACGCTGGCGCGTCGCCGCTCCCCCGCTAAGCTTTGTGCTGGCAGGGAGGCTGTGTATGAACAGGATGTCGCAACGCGGCCCGCACCGCGGGCTTACCTTGGTGGAATTGCTGCTGGTGGTGGCGCTGCTCAGCGTCTTGCTGCTGGTTGCGGTGCCGGGGTTTCAGGCGGTGCAGCAACGCCTGGCGATCAGGGCCGAGGCCGGTCGCCTGTTTATGGCGCTGAATCTCGCCCGCAGTGAGGCCGTCAGTCGCAATCAGCCGGTAACACTGTGCCCCTCCGACTATGCCCGCAGCGGCGTTGTGCGCTGTGGCGGTGACTATCGCCGGGGCTGGGTGCTTTTGCGCGGTGTGCACACCGCGGGAACGGCGACGCGGGATGTACTCTTGCGCGCCTGGGCGCCCATGTCCCCCACGCTGCATCTGCTCGATCGAGCGGGGGTCCGGCACGTTGTCGCACCCATCAGCTTCATGCCTGATGGCACGGCGGGACGCAACCGAACCCTCATGGTCTGTTCGCACCGTCTGCCCGCACTGGCGTCATGGAGTGTCATCATGAACGTGGTCGGGCGCGCGCGCCTGATGCGGGCCTGGGGCGAGTGTCCCCGCGAGGCCGTGGTATGAAGCGCCGTGAGGAAGGGCTCGGGTTCATCGAGCTGTTGATCGCGCTGCTGCTGTTCAGCGTGGGCGCGTTGGGTTTGCTCACCGTACAGCTGGTGTCCTGGCGCACGAGCATCGAGGGCGCACAGGTAAGCCAGGCGACAGCCCTTGCCCGCGACATGCTGGCGCGCATCGACAGCAATCCCGATGCCCTGCGACGCTATGTGCGCAGTGAGCTTCGCTCCGACAGCCCGGCCACGGCGGACCTTGTGATGTGTCACACGGCCGCAGCGGATGACGCCGCAACGCCGCGCTGTGACCCGGCGGCGCTCGCTGCCTACGATTTGCTGCAGTGGCTGGGATTGCTCGCCGGTGGGCCAGAGTCGGCCACGGGTCTGCCGGAGCCGGTTGCCTGTATTGTGGCGCAGGAGCAGCGGGTAACCGTGGCCATCGCCTGGCGCGGGCCGCGCGCCGCGGCATCTCCGGTTCGCTCACGTTGTGGTGCCGGGCTGGGCCGCTATGGGCCGGATGACCAGTGGCGCCGTGTGGTCGCGCTGCGCACCTGGTTTCCTGCCGGGGGCTTACCATGATGCATCATTTACCACCCTCGCACCGCCTGCGTGGCGTATCGCTGCCCGCGCTGCTCATTTCCATGGCCCTGGGTTTGCTACTGGCCGGCATGCTGGTGTGGTCCTATGCAGAGGCGAGGCGTCAATTCCTGATTGCCGACGAACTCGCCCGTATGCACGAAAACGGGCGTTTTGCGCTGGCGCTGCTGCGCAGGGAACTGATGTTGGCGGGATTTCTGGGCGGGCTTGCACCGCATGTGCGGCCATCGCTACCCGCGTTCGTGCCCGGCTGTGGGGTGGCGGCACGCTGGCCGCTGGCCGCTTTCCGCGCCCTCGACATGCAGGTCGATTACAACGGCGGTGCACCACAGACAGTCAGCGGGACAGTCCTCGATTGTCTGCCGTCGTCGATGCTGGAGCGCGGCAGTGATCTGCTGGCGGTACGGCGCACCGCAGGCGAGGCCACGCTCAGCAACGGACAGCTCGCGGGCGCAGCGGGAGGAGTGGATCAAGGGTATTGGTACCTTCGGCTCGCAGCGGGCGGTGCCCGGGCACAATGGTGGCAGGCCGGACGTATTGCCGCGGCGGAAGCGCGTCCCGGAAGTGGTGTGGATTACTGGCGTCTCCTCGCCCGCGTGTTTTACGTGCGCCGGTACTCGATAGCCCCGGCAGACCGCATTCCAACACTCTGTGCGGCGGCACTTGCACCTTCCGGGGTCTTCAGCCAATGCCTGGTGGAAGGCGTGGAGCGCCTGCATATCGAGCTGGGAGTGGACCACAATGGTGACGGTGCACCGGATTACTATGCGGTGGAGCCTGATACGGGCCAACTGCAACAGGCGGTGACCGCGCGCATTGCGCTACTTGTGCGCAGCGTAGCGCCGGTAGCCGGGTACTCGGGGCCACGACAGCACACGCTGGGACAGCTGGCGTTCACCGCCGATTCCGACGGGTATGTGCGCCGCGTGTTCAGCACGACGGTGGCCCTGCGCAATCTGCACCCGTCGGTTGCGGGAGGGTCGGCCTGATGTGCCCCTATGGGGCAGGCCCTGATTCACGGGGCGGGGGATTTATTCTCTTGCTGACACTGGTGCTGCTGGGCCTGATCAGCGTTGTGTCCGTTGTGATGCTGCGCAGCAGTGCGCTGGAACTGCGCATGAGTGGCAATCTCCTGCAGCGTGAAGAGGCCTTGCAGCATGCGTTGGGGGTTGCCGCCATGATCAGCAGCAGCGCAGAGCCCTTTGTCGCCATGCAGCAGGCCGGACATGACCTGTGCAGCCTTACGCACAGCTGCGCCGAACGACTCAGTCACCGGCTGGACGCGCTGTTGGATGGCGCCGGCCCCGAGGCACAACGGTTGCAGACCAACTTCGAGATACACCGCCACGGCCCGCTATTGTCGGGCGCATCGCTACCGCGGATGCAGGAGGCACACGCATCCGGCGTTGGTGCGGCCTCATTTATTCGCTTTGAGGTGCGCGTCAGGGTAGGGGATGCGCGGGGGGATACGCCGCGGGCCCAGGTTGTGCAGGGTGTTCTCTTGCGCTGGTTGGGTGACCCGGCTTAGTGAAAGGGAGGGTGGTCATTATGCAAAGATGTCTGGCACAGCTGATTCTGGTCTTTCTCTGGCAGGCTGCAAGCACTGTGTGGGCCGACGACTTGGACGCCTGGTGGACGCCTGCGGATCGCACGGTGTTGAGTCTCGAGCTGGTGCAGGGGGAGGAGGTAATGCCAGCGCTGTGCACCCTCGGGCAGGACTGTCGTCAACGCTTTACTGCATCGGCTTACAGGAAGCTGCGACAGGAATACCCGGACGACATGCCTGTGAGTGTGAACACTGCGGTCATGGCGATCGTCCGTTCCGTTATTGAGCGCTTGCCGCCCCAGCTCACTGTCGAGGTCGCGCAACGTCGCTCGCCGATTTCCGCAAGTGGCGGGTCGCGCCTTGTCTATCTCGCTCGCGGTGCAGAAAACGCCGCGGCTCGAAGCATCGCAGGGGGCTGTCTGCGCCAGTTTGCGCTGTCGCTGAGCGATGATCCCGAGCCGGATGCACTGGCGCTGTCATTCGATGACCCGGTGCTGGCGGAACGTCGCCTCGCCGAGGCCTTGCTCGGTTTTGCGCGGACAACGGGGAGTATGGTGTCCAGCACTTTCCCGGTTGTTGCAGGTGGGCAACCGGGCGCTGTGGCCCTGCTGCTTGGGATGTTTGATGCGGGCCCCGATGCGCACTGGGCGGGCAATATCAAGAAAGTGTTGATACCGCAGGCAGGGGGACTGCCTGAGTCGCTTGCGATGCCACCAGCCGCCCTGGTGGAGGACGCGAGGGGCCGGCCTGCGCTGGCGTCCTTGGGCGACGGCGGCGGCAGGCTCCGGGCAACGGCGCTGACCTACTGGACGGACCCGGCACAGGTGCTGAGCGGCCTTGCGCCGCCCGTGCAAGCCGGGGCAGATGGTGATGCCGTGCGTCGCGGTGGCGCGGGGCAGCGGGTTGCCGCGGGTGTGCCACCCGCCAGCGCCGCCGCTGCGGCCGTTGGCAGGGACCTGTTCACCGAGCTTGCCGCTGAATCACGCCAGGTGGCGGGGTCCCAGCCTCTCTTGCCACTGCGCGCCGACCGGACCAGCGTGGCGCTCGTGCGTGAAACCCTGCCGCGAGTAAATGACGCCGAGGCGCTTGAACGCCTGCGCTGGCTGTTGGGCGAGGATGTGGACGAAGCGCCGCAGCAGGCGCGGCCGTGGCTGCTCGGGCCGGTATTTCATTCCCGCCCTCTGGCGCTGGACTACGGTGCAACGGGTGCCGGGTATACAACCTCCAACCCCAATGTACGTATCTTCTTCGGCAGCGCCGACGGCATTCTGCATGTGGTGGAAAACACGGATGCTGCCGGGCGTGAAAGTGGCCGTGAGGTCTACGGCTTCCTGCCGCGGATATTGCTTCCCCGGCAGCTGGAGCGCCGGGCCGGGGAGGTGCGTGACAGTATCGACTACGGCGTTGATGGCAGCCCGGTGGCGTTGCGTGTCGATCGCAATGGCGATGGGCGTATTCGCGCGCAGGACGGCGATGAGGCGCTGGTGTTTTTTGGCCTGCGTCGCGCAGGCAGTGGCTACTACGCACTCGATGTCACGGACGTGGACAGGCCGCCCCGCTTGCAGTGGTCGCTTGCGCGCACACGCGGCGGCGATTTTGACCACCTTGCGCTCAGCTTCTCGACGCCTGTGGTCGGCCGCGTGCAATTTGGCGGCACGGTGCGTGATGTATTGCTGTTCGGCGGTGGCTATCACGGTGGTCGTGATGCGGTCAGCGGAGAGCCCCTGGGCAAAGACGCCGCTGCGGGAGATGACCCGGTTGGCAATGCGGTCTATATCGTCGACGCGAGAACCGGGGAGCTGGTCTGGAAGGCCGTCTTGGGCGATACCGTGGAGGCGGGCAACACGCGGTTTGCACACCCGGACATGCGCGACAGTGTTGCCTCGGATCTCGCGGTCATGGTCGATGCTGCGGGTCTCATCCATCGCGCCTATGTCGGTGATACGGGCGGTCGCATCTGGCGCATTGACCTGCCACCGGGTATTGCCGGTAATCCCGACCACCGCGCTCAGCACTGGTTTGTGTCGGTCTTTGCCCAGCTGGGTGCAGAAGAGGCAGGCCCGCAAGACCGGCGTTTTTTTCACGCACCCGCCCTGGTGCGCACCGTCGACCGCGGGGGTTTGCCGGTGGATGGCCTGCTCGTCACCAGTGGCAATCGGGCCAGCCCGTTGGCCACGGGTGTGGAGGATTATGCGTTTTATCTGCGCGACCGCCTGATCGTCAGCGGCGATGCCCTGGCTCGGCATCGCACTCCCCTGGAAATTGGTCAGCTGGTTTCCGTTGCAGCCTGCGAGGAAGCAGCGGGCGAGCGTTGCGCCGCGGCGCACGGTGCTGGCTGGCGGTTGGCGTTGGCGTCTGCGGGCGAGAAGGGCTGGGGTCGGCCGCTGGTTGACGGCGGCCGTGCCCTGTTCAGCAGCTTCCTGCCACGCACCGGCGCCTGCGAAGCACCGCCGGGCCGAGGGCGTATGTACGCGGTGAATCTCGCGGATGGCACAGCATTGGGCGGTCAAACGCCGGGCTGGGATGCGGGGGTTGGTATGCCCGCGGAGCTGCAGCGTGTGGGCAACGCCATTCTTCTCCCCGCGGAGCCCCCGGTCATTGTTGGGCCCGATAGCGGCCTTGTTCCGGGCACTGTCGTGCAGGCGTCCCGGGCCCCGCGCCTGGTGCGCACTTACTGGCGTGAGCCGGGCGTTGACCCGTTGTGACGCGTTCGCGGCAAGCCCTCAAGCTGCCCGGGGTGGTGGGTGTGAGTTTGCTGGAACTGCTGATCGTGTTGGTGGTGCTCTCGGTACTGCTGATGTTGACGGTGCCGCTTTACAGCGAGCAGGTCTTCAGGGGGCGGCGTATTGTCGCCAGTAGCGCGCTATTGGCAATCGCCGGGCGGCAGGAGGAATTCATGCTTTACCATCGCCGCTACGCTACCGACCTTGCCGAGCTGGGGTTCAGCAAGCCTCAGGGGGTGGGGCTGGGTCAGGATGGGCAGGAGGTGGAGAGCGCTCCGCTCTACGAACTTGCCCTCGCGCCCGTCGATGATCCCTATCAATTTCGCCTTGTGGCTCGCCCTGTGGGGCCACAGGCGGGGGATATGCGCTGTGGAACCTATACCCTCAACGCTACCGGGGTGGCTGCCAATAGCGGGTCAGCCGGCCCTGATGCTTGCTGGTGAGCTGTCCTTAGTCTTCAATATGCAGTTGTTGCAGCCGATAGCGCAGGCTGCGGAAACTGATGCCCAGCAGGCGCGCCGTGGCAGTCTTGTTCCATCGGCATTGTTCGAGGGCTGTTTGCAGAATGCGCCGTTCAATATCCTCCAGATAGCCTTCGAGGTTACCGTAGGCCGCGGCGACTTCCAGTGGCGCTTCACCGGGCGGCCCGGGGCTCTGTTGCGCAGCCGGCTGCGCGTTGAACTGCAGGTCGTCTGCGCTGATGGTGTCGCCGTCGGCCAAGGCAATGGCGCGTTCGAGTATGTTCTCCAGTTCACGCACGTTGCCGGGAAAACTGCAGCGCTGTAGTGCGGTCATGGCGCTGGGGTCGATGGTCGGAACGCTGATGTCAAGCTCGCTGCAGATACGTTGCAGCAGGGCATGCGCGAGCTCCGGGATATCGCTGCTGCGCTCACGCAGACTGGGGACGTGCAGGTCGATGACGTTGATACGGTAGTAGAGATCGTTGCGGAAGTGACCTGCAGCGACCTCGGTGGCAAGGTTCTTGTGTGTTGCACTGAGCAGGCGCACATCGGTGGCCTGTTCGCTGCTCGCCCCTACCGGGCGCACGGCTTTCTCCTGAATTGCCCGCAGCAACTTTACCTGCATGGCCAGCGGCAGATCGGCGACCTCGTCGAGAAACAGGGTGCCGCCCTCGGCGGCCTGAAATAGCCCCAATTTGTCCCGATTGGCGCCAGTGAAGCTACCTTTAAGGTGCCCAAAAAACTCGCTTTCCATCAGATCCTGCGGTATGGCGCCGCAGTTCACGGCGACAAACGGTCTTGCTGCCCGCGGCCCGTTGGCATGAATCAGCCTGGCCACAACTTCCTTGCCCACGCCGGATTCTCCCTGGATATGTACGGGCGCCTGGCTGCGGGCGAGCTTGACGACCTTCTTTCTCAGCGCGACGATTTGCGGGGCACTGCCCACCAGCCGCAGATCACTTTCATCCGCCTCGGGTTCCGCCGCAGTGGCGCCGTCTTTCAGGCGCAACGCGGAACTCACCAGATTGCGCAAGCGCTCCAGCTCAATCGGCTTGCTGATGAAATCGAAAGCACCGGCCTTCAGTGCGGCAATCGCTGTTTCCACGCTGCCATGTGCGGTAATCATGGCCACCGGAATGTCTGGAAACTCCTGCTGGATATATTCAACCAGGTGTATGCCATTGCCGTCAGGCAAGCGCATGTCGGTCAGGCAAAGGTCGGGTTGCAGTTCCGCAATGCGTTGGCGGGCCTCGCCCAGTGTGGCGGCGCTGAAAGACTCCAGGCCCATGCGGCTGAGCGTAATGGCCAACAGCTCGCGAATATCGGGTTCATCATCAACGACAAGAACAGTTTGTGCGACCATGGCGCTACAGGTCCCTCTGGTTCAGTGCCACCCGGAAGCAGCTTTCTCCACGTGCCGTGGTGCGATAAAACAGGTCGGCATTATTCATTTCACACAGCTCCTTGCACAGGAACAAGCCCATGCCGCTGCCCTCGGTGACGGTGGTGTAAAACGGCTCAAACAGCAGAGCCTGCTCTTGTGCGGGTACGCCGGCTCCGGTGTCGATAACGTCAATCAGGCACTGGTGTTTACTGAAATCCAGGCTGACTTCAATGCGTGCTGTTTCCTTGTCTGTGGCCATCTTACTGTGACGTAGAGCGTTGTCCAGAAGGTTGCCGAGCACACGCTGCAGGTTCTCCTGGTCAAACTCCACCAGCAGATCGGGGTAACTGCAGTCGACGGTGACCTCGGCGGTGTCACGCCCGGAGTCAAGGTAGTTGCCAACAAAGTTGGGCAGCCATTCCGCGAGCAGGATGTACTCGGGCTTCGGTGGCTCGCGGCGCGAAATCTGCAGCACGCTTTCCACCGTCTGGTTTACCCGCCGGCTGTGTTGTTGAATGATGTCGGTGAGGCGGCGGTCGGCTTCCGACAGTCCGGCCGACTCCCGCAACAACTGCGCGGCATGGCTGATGGCGCCCAGCGGGTTGCGAATTTCGTGTGCGATGCTCGCGGTGAGACGGCCCAGCGAATTCAGCTTCAGCGACTGCGCATAGCGGGTGACCGGTGTGTAGTCCTCAATGAACACCAGTGCCTCGCGTTCGGAGCCGGACTGCAGCTCCCGAAAGTGGGCAATGACCGTGGGCGCTTCCTCCGCCACGCGGAATGGATGCGCGCGATGCAGGTGTGCTTCCCGCCAGTGCTGGAACTGCTCCGCAAGCTCTTCACTGTAGTCGCGCAGCTTCCGTCCTTGCTCCATGGTAATCGGTCGCTCGGGTGACAGCATGACACTGGCGGCCTTGTTCATCACGCGCACGGCACCACTGTCGGTGACCAGCAGTATGCCGGTTTGCATGTGCTGCACGATCTGTTCGTTGAGGCGCTGCAGGTTGTACAGGTCGCTGGCGCGGCTGCGAGCCAGTTCTTCGGCTCGCCCCAGGCGCATAGCAACGAATTGCACCATCAGTGACACTCCGAAAATCAGCAGGCCCAGCAGTCCGGCCGGGAATAGCGCGTTGATCTCCAGGCTGTCACGCAGTATGAGCCAGACGGTGTCGGAGAGAATGGCCAGAGAACTGATGGCCGCGAGCAGGGTGGCGAGCGTGCGATTGGGAATGATCACCGACGATGCGGCCACGGTGATCACCAGCAACACGGGCAGGCCGCTGATCATGCCGCCACTGGCATCTGCCATCAGCACCAGGGCGACAATGTCGACCAGAAATACAGCAAAGAGGGCGCGCTGGTTGAAGCGCCATTGCCAGGCCAGCGCGGCCAGCAGCAGCGCGCTGGAGGCGAGATACGCCGATGCGACACCGAGATAGAGCGCCGGGTTGAGTGCGCCCACCAGTGGCCGTGTATTCGGGCTGATAAGCATGATCAGCAATACCACCGACAACATGGAACGGTAGGCGACATAAATGCGAAACAACAGAACGTTCTGTTGCGAGACGGCTTGTGGGGGCGGTCGGGTTAATATTGCGGGTCGAGTCACGCGGCAAGCTGGCCTGAGTCTGTTGGAGCAGCTAGTGTAACAGCACCTGCCCGGAGGGAACGAGGCGCCGCAATGCCGCTGCGGTGTGCGAGTAATTCCTGCGCAGGTCTGGCAGCCGGCGCCGCTTTCCCGGAAAATACGGCTTTCTTTTCAGCAAGTGCGGAATGTCGATGTCCAGCCTCAGTATTGTCATGGTGCAGATGAACACCCTCGTGGGTGACTTTGAGGGCAATACCGCCCAGGTCATTGAAGCCATGCGGCGCGCGGAGGCAAAAGTCGCTGCGCCGGTGCTGGTGTTCCCTGAGCTGACGCTCAGTGGCTATCCACCGGAAGACCTGTTGCTGCGCCCGAGCATTGAACTGCGCGTGAACCAGTCTCTGCAGGCGATCAAGGCGGCGATGACCGGTGACGCCTGGCTGGTGCTCGGCTACCCGCGCAGGGAAGGCATTGCTCTTTATAACGTTGCCGCTGTGCTGCACGGCGGCGAGATCGTTGCCGAGTACCGTAAACAGTGCCTGCCCAACTATCAGGTATTCGACGAAATGCGCTATTTCCAGCGCGGTGACAGCCCTTGTGTCGTGCAAATTCAGGGTATAAGGGTTGGCTTGACCGTGTGTGAGGACATCTGGGAGCCCGGGCCGGTGCGCGATGCGGCACAGGCCGGTGCCGAGCTGGTATTGAATTTGAACGCGTCGCCCTATCACCGCGGCAAACGCATTGAGCGCTGGGAACTGGTGGCGGAACGCGCGAGTCGCAATCGTTGCCCGATCGTTTACGTAAACCAGGTCGGCGGCCAGGATGAGCTGGTGTTTGATGGTGGCTCCTTCGCCGTCGATGACGAGGGTGAGCGGGTAGTGACCGCGCCGAATTTTGTCGCCGGTGAGTACTGGCTGACCGCTTCCCGTGAAGGGGAGCGGGTGTGTCTCGCTGGTGAGGATCAGGCGCCGGCACTGGATGAGCTTGAGGCCACCTGGCAGGCGCTGGTGCTCGGGCTGCGCGACTACGTCAACAAGAACCGTTTTCGCGGGGTGGTGTTGGGGCTCTCAGGCGGCATCGACTCAGCACTGACGTTGGCGGTCGCTGTAGAGGCACTGGGGTCAGACCGTGTGGAGGCGGTGATGATGCCTTTCCGCTATACCGCACAGATGAGCGTCGAGGATGCCGCAGAGCAGTCCGCCCTGTTGGGCGTGGCGCACAAGGTCATCTCCATTGAGCCTATGTACGAAGCGTTCATGGCGGCGCTGGAGGACGAGTTTGCCGGCACGCGCGCCGATACCACCGAAGAAAACCTGCAGGCGCGCTGCCGCGGTGTCCTGCTGATGTCCATTTCCAACAAGAAAGGCTTGCTGGTGCTGACCACCGGTAATAAAAGCGAGCTGGCGGTGGGTTATTCAACGCTGTATGGCGACATGGCGGGAGGCTTTGATGTGCTCAAGGACGTCCCCAAAACGCTGGTATTTGAACTTTCACGTTACCGCAACAGCATCGCACCCTGTATTCCACAGCGCGTGATCGACCGCCCGCCATCTGCCGAGCTGGCACCGGACCAGAAGGACGAAGACAGCCTGCCGCCTTACCCTGTGCTGGATCGGATTCTGGAGCTGTATGTCGAGCAGGACTTCAGTGCGGCGGCCATTATCGCCTCGGGAATGGACTCCGAGCAGGTGCACCGGGTGTTGCGGCTCGTGGACCTGAACGAATATAAGAGGCGGCAGGCGCCCATTGGTGTACGCATTACCCGGCGCGGTTTTGGCAGAGATCGTCGCTATCCCATTACCTCGGCGTGGACGCCGGGCGACTAGGGAACGCGCCTAGCGGTAGAGGTCCCGGGTATCAAATTCGGGCACTTCCGGCGGATCGAACAGGCCTAGCGTAAGCCGGTTCACGATGGAGCGCTCTGGCCCGTCGAGGGAGTAATCCGAGCGGAAGTTGCCGTTCTTGTCCAGCGCGGGATAGTCGGGGTAGTTCAGCTTCAGCACATCGATGGCATCCTCGGCAAGGTCGTTCATACCCAGCAGAATATAGCCCTGTGCCATTACCGCCAGGCCATCGGCTACCGCCGGTGTGCGCTGGAAGTTCTCAACCACGTAGCGTCCGCGGTTGGTGGCGGCGAGATAGGCGCCGCGCCGGAAGTAGTAGTTGGCCACAAGGATTTCGTGTCGCGCCAGCAGGTTGCGCAGGTGCACCATGCGCGCTTTGGCATCGGCGGCATAGGGGCTTGCCGGGTAGCGCGCGACCAGTTGGGCGAACTCGGCGAAGGCCTCCCGGGCGTGTTTCATATCGCGGCTGCTTTCGTCGGTGGGCAGGAAACGCGCGAAAATGTCCGATTTTGCCGAGTAGGCGGAAAGCCCTTTCATGTAGTAGGCATAGTCGACACTGGGGTGTTGCGGGTGGAGGCGAATGAAGCGGTCGGCGGCCTCCACGGCAGCCTCGTGCTCATAGGCTCCGTAGTGGGCGTAAATCAGTTCCAGCTGCGCCTGCTCGGCGTATTTGCCAAACGGGTAACGCGACTCCAGCAGCTGCAGGCTGCGCACAGCCAGGTCGTAGTTGCGGCTGCGCAGATAGCGCTGGGCATTCTCGTACATCTGCTGCTCGCCGCTGTCGGCGGACAGGTCGTCGAGTTCGTCGTTTCCGGCGCACCCCGCCACAAGCAGGGCGAGGAGCAGCAGGAGCGGGGTGATTTTCAATGATTTCAACAAGGTGGTAACCGCTGGCGTGATAGACTGGGAACGTACAATAGCCACCATTTAACCACATCGCCCGCGGGGCATAAACAGGAATTCCGATGTCAGAGAGGATCCAGGACAACGCCGAAGTGGATGTCGCGCTGGATGGCGAGCGGCTGGATCAGGCCGCCGCCAAGCTGTTCCCGGAATATTCCCGTTCCCGGCTGCAGACCTGGATCAAGCGCGGTGAACTGTTGGCCAACGGCAGGGTTTGCCGCCCTCGCGACAAGGTCTACGCGGGCACGGCGCTTACCGTGGATGCCGTGCTGGAAGATGAGGTCAGCTGGCAGCCGCAGAACATAGCGCTGGATATTCTGTATGAGGATGACAGCATCCTCGTGCTGAACAAGCCCGCAGGCCTGGTCGTGCACCCGGCGGCGGGGCATGCCGATGGTACGCTGGTCAACGCGCTCCTGGCACACCACCCGGCCATGGCCCAGTTGCCCCGGGGGGGCATCGTGCATCGCCTGGATATGGAAACCTCGGGGGTGATGGTGGCGGCGAAAACGCTGGCGGCGCATCACCACCTGGTGGACCAGCTGCAGGCGCGCACCGTCAAGCGCCAGTATTGTGCGGTGTGTATTGGGGCCATGACCGGTGGTGGCACGATTGACGAGCCCATCGGCCGGCACCCTCGCCAGCGCAAGAAAATGGCGGTGGTCAGCAATGGCAAGCCCGCGGTCACTCATTACCGCGTGGCGCGTCGGTACGCGCATCATACCCGCATCACGGTGAACCTCGAGACCGGCCGCACGCACCAGATCCGGGTGCATATGGCTTTTCGTCACTATCCCTTGATTGGCGACCCGGCCTACGGTGGACGCCCGCGTATTCCGCGTGGTGCCTCGGAGCGCCTGATCAGCATGCTCAGGGGCTTTCCCCGGCAAGCCCTGCATGCGGAGTCGCTGGGGCTGTTGCACCCGGTTAGCGGCGAGGACATGCAGTTCGACTGTCCACTGCCGGAGGACATGCAGACGCTACTGGCGGTGCTGGATGAAGAAGACAGTGCCCAGTCCCGCCCTGATTACACCTGACTGGCCGGCGCCCGCGGCGGTTTCGGCGCTGGTCACGACCCGCAGCGGAGGGTTCAGCCGCGGGCCCTGGCAGGGGTTCAATCTCGGTGATCATGTTGGCGACGAGGCGGATGCCGTTGCTGCCAACCGGTTGTTGCTGCAGGAGCAATTGGGTGCTGGCACCCGCGTACAGTGGCTGCAGCAGGTGCATGGTACTGCGGTGGTGCTGGCCCCCCGGGCTCAAGGCGTACCGGTAGCGGATGCCAGCTGGTCAGGCGATCCGGGCGTTGCCTGCGCAGTACTCACGGCGGATTGCCTACCCGTGCTGCTGTGTGATCGCGCGGCGACCGTAGTGGCGGCAGCCCATGCGGGCTGGCGTGGCCTGGCAGAGGGCGTATTGGAAGCGACCGTGCGCGCGCTGCCGGTGCCCGCAGCCAGCCTGCTGGCCTGGCTGGGCCCCGCCATAGGGCCCGCGGCGTTTGAAGTGGGGGCCGAGGTGCGAGATGCTTTTCTCGGCGCGGATGGGTCCGCGGCTGTGCTGGAGGCATTCACGCCGGCCCAGCGCCAAGGCCATTACTTTGCAGACATCTACCGCTTGGCGCGTTTGCGTCTTCAGGCGGTGGGTGTAACCGCAATCTATGGCGGCGGTTTCTGCACCGTCGACGATGCCGCGCGCTTCTATTCCTACCGTCGTGACGGCGTTACCGGCCGCATGGCGAGCTTGATCTACCTCAATGCCTCGGCCGATCACGGCTGATCCCACACTTGAAACAGGGTTTTTTCACCCCATCTATTGCTCATGGATTGATGCATGGCCAGCGCCCAAAGTTGGCAAGCAAGGAGATACTGAGTAATGAGAATGGACAAACTGACCAACCAGCTGCAGCTCGCACTGGCCGATGCCCAGTCACTGGCTCTGGGCAAGGATCACAATTTCATTGAGCCTGTGCACCTGCTCGCTGCGCTACTGCAGCAGCAGGGTGGCTCAACGCGCCCGCTGCTGCAAAAGGTGGGCGCCAATGTGGCTGGCCTCGCGGAGGGCGTAAACAGCGCCGTTGAGGCGCTCCCCAGGGTGAGTGGCAACGCGGGCGATGTGCACGTTTCCAACGATCTGACCCGTATCCTGAATGTCAGCGACAAACTGGCACAGAAGGGTGGTGATACCTACGTCTCCAGCGAGCTTGTGTTGCTGGCGCTGGTGGAAAACAAGGGCACGGCCGGCGAGCTATTGAAGCAGCATGGGGTGACCGCACTCGCCTTGCAGGGCGCGATAGAACAGATGCGCGGAGGTGAAGCTGTGAATAACCCGGAAGCTGAGGAATCCCGCCAGGCGCTGGACAAATACACCATCGACCTCACCGAGCGCGCGGAACAAGGCAAGCTGGACCCGGTGATTGGCCGCGACGATGAAATTCGTCGCACTATTCAGGTGTTGCAGCGTCGCACCAAGAACAATCCCGTGCTCATCGGCGAGCCCGGCGTGGGCAAGACCGCGATCATTGAAGGGCTGGCGCAGCGCGTCATCAACGGTGAAGTACCGGAAGGCCTGAAAGACAAGCGGATTCTGTCACTGGACCTCGGTGCCCTGCTGGCGGGTGCCAAGTATCGCGGTGATTTCGAGGAGCGCCTGAAAGCGGTACTCAACGAACTCTCGAAGCAGGAAGGCCGTGTCATCCTGTTCATCGACGAGCTGCACACCATGGTGGGGGCCGGCAAGGCCGAGGGTTCCATGGATGCCGGAAACATGTTGAAGCCCGCCCTGGCCCGCGGTGAACTGCACTGTGTGGGCGCTACAACGCTGGATGAGTACCGCAAGTACATCGAGAAGGATGCAGCCCTGGAGCGGCGCTTCCAGAAAGTGCTTGTGGATGAGCCGAGCGAGGAAGACACCATTGCCATTCTGCGCGGCCTGAAGGAGCGCTACGAAGTGCACCACTCGGTCGACATTACCGACAGCGCCATTATCGCTGCGGCCAGGCTTTCCACCCGCTACATCACCGACCGTCAGTTGCCGGACAAGGCCATCGACCTGATTGATGAGGCCGCCAGCCGTATCCGCATGGAGATCGATTCCAAGCCGGAGTCCATGGACCGCCTGGAACGCAGGCTGATCCAGCTCAAGATCGAGCGCGAGGCCGTGAAGAAGGACTCCGATGCGGGTGCCCGCAAGCAGCTGGAGCTGCTCACCGAGCAGATCGACAAGGTCGAACGCGAATACTCCGACCTGGAAGAGGTGTGGAAGGCTGAGAAGGCCTCGTTGCAGGGCGAGGCGCAGGTCAAGAGCGACCTTGAGCAGGTCAAGCTCGAACTCGAGGCCGCGCGCCGCGCCGGCGACCTCACACGGATGTCCGAGCTGCAGTACGGGCGCATTCCCGAATTGGAGAAACAACTGGCGTCTGCACAGGCAGCTGAAACCGAAGAGCGCACCCTGCTGCGTAACAAGGTCACTGATGAAGAGGTGGCCGAGGTGGTTTCCCGCTGGACGGGCATCCCCGTTTCCAAGATGCTGGAAGGTGACCGCGATAAGCTGCTGCGCATGGAGGACTTCCTGCACCAGCGGGTGGTTGGGCAGGACGAGGCGGTGAAGTCGGTGTCCGATGCCGTGCGCCGCTCGCGCGCGGGCCTGTCGGACCCCAATCGTCCCAACGGTTCCTTCCTCTTCCTCGGGCCCACGGGCGTGGGCAAGACCGAACTGTGCAAGGCGCTGGCCGAGTTTCTGTTCGACAGTGAGCAGGCGATGGTGCGCATTGATATGTCTGAGTTCATGGAGAAGCACTCTGTGGCCCGCCTGATCGGTGCCCCGCCCGGCTATGTGGGCTATGAGGAAGGCGGTTACCTGACTGAGGCCGTGCGCCGTCGTCCTTACTCGCTGCTGCTGCTGGACGAGATCGAGAAGGCCCATCCTGACGTGTTCAATATCCTTCTGCAGGTGCTGGACGATGGTCGCCTGACCGATGGTCAGGGCCGTACCGTCGACTTCCGCAACACGGTGATTGTGATGACGTCGAACCTGGGGTCCGACCTGATTCAGGAGATGGCGGGCGAAGAGCATTACCCGGCGATGAAGGCCGCGGTCATGGGTGTTGTCGGGCAGCACTTCCGCCCTGAGTTCGTCAACCGCATCGACGAGACGGTGGTGTTCCACCCGCTGGCGGCAGAGCAGATCCGGCATATCGCCGATATTCAGCTGCAATGGCTGCGCAAGCGTCTTGCCGAGCGCGAGCTGGCTATCGAGATTACCGATGCCTTCATGGACCGCCTCGCTGCGGTGGGTTACGACCCTGTTTATGGGGCCCGCCCGCTGAAGCGCGCCATCCAGCAAGAGCTGGAGAACCCGCTGGCCCAGCGTATTCTTTCGGGTGAGTTCGTGGCGGGCGACACCATCCTGGTGGATGTGGCTGGCGAGGGCAGCGCGTTCAGCAAGGCCTGACCGCAGCGCCAGGGTCTGGGCCGCGTCAGCGTGACCAGCAATCCGCCCCCGCCCAGGGGGGATCGACCAGGACACCCTCTTGGGTAATCGCGAATGTTCCACAGGCGTCGCCCACCTGGCGACCTTGTGGCACGGCCTGCATGGCATAGTTGTGTGTATCCGGGCCCTCCGGTAGCACTTCCGGGATATTGCGCAGCACATAGTGGCCCGCCAGCGAGCGTCCATCGGGGTGCAACCAGATGTCCGCAACGCTGCCGAAGCGACCGTGGGCTGCATGCCAGCGTTGCTGCAGGAGGTGTGCGCGCAGCAGGCTGTTCATGGCGTCACTGCGTCGGCTGCTGGAGAGCAGGGGGTCAATGGCATAGGTCAGCAGCAGA
Organism: Haliea alexandrii; assembly: GCF_003719295.1. Taxonomy (GTDB): domain Bacteria; phylum Pseudomonadota; class Gammaproteobacteria; order Pseudomonadales; family Halieaceae; genus Haliea; species Haliea alexandrii. The sequence continues at coordinate 7,091 of NZ_RFLW01000004.1, read as the reverse complement.
AAACTGACGAGCGTCGACGCCAGGATGACCGCGGTGATTTTAAACCTGCGCCTGGTCAGTCGCAGAATTGCCGGATGGCTTCTTCTGCCTTGGCGCGCTCTGCGGCCACCTGTTCCTCATCGAGGTAGCGCAATTCCCCCTGATCGTTGCGCAGGCGAATGCGCCCTGGTTTGTTCAGCGTGGCGAGGTTGTTGCGCGCGGTCTGGCAGAACTCGGGGTTTTTCTTGCTCCGGGCCATGTCGGCTTCGTCAATCTGGTCAAACTGGTTGCCGGGGCGGGGAACGACCTCTGGCGGCACGGCGCCCTCGTCGGCACTCACCACGCGCTTGAGCCCGGAGCGCGAGGAAATCACTTCGTATTCCGTGCCCTTCGGCGGCGGACGATCGCTGTATACCGGGTTTCCGCGGCCGTCCTGCCAGCGGTAGTGGGTGTCTGCGGCGGCCAACTGCAGGCTGGCCGTGGCCAACAGCATTATCAGGGCGCTGCCGAGACCCTTGCGGAGTGTTGCTTTCACACGCGTCGTCCCTGTCTTGGAAGGCGTTTGTCGTTAAAGTACCCCAGCCCGCGCGGTGGCGCAATGCGCCCGGTCAGGCAAATGCTGCCAACTGGCGACTTTTCACGTTGACAAGCCCTGCCGTCGCACCAACAATAGGCCGGTCTCTTGAGTGGTAACGACTAATTCCGGGTACCCCCGGCCACTGGTCCACCGCTGTGTTGTCATTATTCACAGCGGCTGTTCATGAGTCCCGTAATCAACCTGCGCCCTACTGGCGGGGGTTGAGGGCCAGACACTGCGCTACCTCGCAGGGCGACCGATACACGGGTGTTCGTGATCGATTTCCTCCGCGGAGCTCCCGGTTCATGCCGGTGGCGGGTCTCGAGCACTGTGTCGCGCCCAGGGGGTGGCGTCGCCAGTCAGGCACCGGGTCAGGTGCTTGGCTCCGCAACGTCCACACAACAACTTGAACTGCTTCGGCGAGGGTTACGCGCCGGGCGTTTACGTTAGTGGGAGAGACATTGTGGAGCTGTTATCTGGCGGTGAGATGATCGCCAAAGCGCTTGAAGATGAAGGCGTAGAGTACATATTCGGCTATCCGGGCGGTGCGGTCCTGCACATTTACGACGCCCTGTTCAAAACCTGTAAAGTGCCTCATGTATTGGTGCGCCACGAGCAAGCCGCCACGCACGCCGCCGATGGCTATGCGCGCGCTACCGGCAAGCCGGGGGTGGTACTGGTGACCTCGGGGCCGGGCGCGACCAACGCGATAACCGGCATCGCCACGGCCTACATGGACTCCATTCCCATGGTCGTACTGTCGGGGCAGGTTGCCACGCACTTGATTGGCGAAGACGCCTTTCAGGAAACCGATATGGTGGGCATCTCGCGCCCGATTGTGAAGCACAGCTTCATGGTGCGCCATGCCGAGGACATCCCGGCGACCATCAAGAAAGCCTTTCACATCGCTACCACTGGCCGCCCCGGCCCTGTGGTGATCGATATTCCGAAGGATTGCACCCGGCCCGACGCCAAATTCGAATATCACTACCCCGATAACGTGAAGTTGCGCTCCTACGCGCCCGCTCAGCGCGGTCACACCGGGCAGATCCGCAAAGCAGCCAAATTGTTGCTGAGCGCCAAACGCCCCGTGATCTACGCGGGCGGTGGGGTGATTCTGGGCGAAAGCAGTGAGCTGCTGACCACGCTGGCGCGGACACTGAATTATCCGGTGACCAATACCTTGATGGGTTTGGGCGCATACCCCGCAACCGACCGCCAGTTTCTCGGCATGCTGGGCATGCACGGGTTTTATGAAGCCAACATGGCCATGCACCACAGCGACGTTATTCTCGCGGTGGGCGCACGCTTCGACGACCGCGTGACCAACACCGTTTCGCGCTTCTGCCCCGGTGCCAAGATTATCCACATCGATATCGACCCCACCTCCATCTCGAAAACGGTGGCGGCGGACATTCCCATTGTGGGCCCCGTACAGTCGGTGCTCGAGGACCTGCTGGACATTATCGGCAGCCTGCAGGACAAGGACGCGCAGCAGCCGGATACCGGTGCGCTCGGGCGCTGGTGGCAACAAATTGAGGAGTGGCGCGCCAAGCACGGTTTATGGACCGGGCGTCGTTACGGTGAAAGCGACCGCATCATGCCCCAGCAGGTCATCGAAAGCCTGTACCGCGTGACCGGCGGCGATGCCTATGTCACGTCAGACGTTGGCCAGCACCAGATGTTCGCGGCGCAGTACTACAAGTTCGACAAGCCCCGACGCTGGATCAACTCGGGGGGCTTGGGAACAATGGGCTTTGGCCTGCCAGCCGCGATGGGTGTGAAGCTGGCCTTCCCGGATATGGACGTCGCCTGTGTGACCGGTGAGGGCAGTATCCAGATGAACATTCAGGAGCTGTCGACCTGCAAGCAGTACAGCACACCGATCAAGATCATCAACCTGCGCAACAACTACCTGGGCATGGTCAAGCAATGGCAGGATATGCAGTACGAAGGGCGCTATGCCATGAGTACCTACGAGGACTCCCTGCCCGACTTCATCAAGCTGGTCGAGTCCTACGGCCACGTGGGCATTCAGGTGACCCGCCTGGAGGAGCTGGATCAGCGCATGGAGGAAGCCTTTGCCATGAAAGACCGGCTGGTATTCCTCGATATCTTTATCGACCCCATGGAGCACGTTTATCCCATGCATGTCGCCCCCAACGGCGCCATGAAGGATATGTGGCTCAGCAAAAACGAGAGGACCTGACATGCGACGCATTATTTCCATCCTGCTGGAAAACGAGCCGGGTGCGCTGTCACGGGTAATCGGCCTGTTTTCCCAGCGTGGCTACAACATCGAAACGCTGAACGTGGCACCGACGGAAGATCTCACCCTGTCTCGCCTGACGTTGACCACCACGGGTGATGACAAAACCATGGAGCAGATCACCAAGCAATTGAACAAGCTGGTGGATGTGGTCAAGCTGGTCGATCTCTCTGAAGGCGCGCACATCGAACGCGACCTGATGCTGATCAAGGTGCGTGCGAGCGGTACCATGCGCGATGAGATCAAGCGCACGACGGATATTTTCCGTGGCCAGATTGTGGATGTGGGGCCCAATACCTACACCATCCAGCTCACCGGGACGGGGGAGAAGCTCGATTCTTTCGTGGCGGCGATGGCCGAGGCGGACATTCTCGAGGTTGTGCGCTCGGGGGTGGCGGGGATCTCTCGTGGGGAGAAAGTGCTCAGGCTCTAGGGTGCTGGGTTGGGTGGCGAACGCGAGGGCCGCAAGGGCCGGGCGGGAACCGCTACGAGCACATCCATGTGCGCTTGTAGACGGCCATCCATGGCCGTCGACATTCCCGGCAAGCCCCGCGGGTGCCAGCGTCCGCCACTCCCCCGATCCCGGCACGAACCAAAACCAGCTACGGCCCGAGCCTGCCCCGAACTACCATCACCACAAAAAAGGGCCCCGAAGGGCCCCCACACATGTGCCAGCGCCTGAAACCCTCAGACGATACGCTTCATCGACGTCATGTAGCCACGCAGCTTCTTGCCCACGATTTCCACCGGGTGCGCCCGGATCTTCTCGTTGACCGCAATCAGTTCCCGGTTGTCGACCGTGTTGTCGCCCGCGATCGTCTTGCCGATAACGTCAGTGTCGATATTCGCCATAAAATCCGCCAACAGCGGGCGGCAGGCGTGATCGAAGAGGTAGCAGCCGTATTCCGCCGTATCCGAAATCACCACGTTCATCTCGTAGAGCTTCTTGCGGGCAATCGTGTTGGCGATCAGCGGCGTTTCATGCAGTGACTCATAGTAGGCAGACTCGTCGATGATGCCGGCCGCGACCATGGTTTCAAACGCCAGCTCAACCCCCGCCTTGACCATGGCGATCATCAGGATGCCATTGTCGTAGAAGGCCTGCTCGCTGATTTCCGCGCTGGTGTTGGGCGTGTTCTCAAACGCCGTTTCCGCCGTGGCTGCACGCCACTTAAGCAGGTTGGCGTCATCGTTGGCCCAGTCTTCCATCATCGTACGCGAGAAGTGCCCTGTCATGATGTCGTCTTGGTGCTTTTCATACAGCGGACGCATGATGTCCTTGAGCTCTTCGGCCAGATAGAAGGCGCGCAGTTTGGCGGGGTTTGACAGGCGATCCATCATGTTGGTGATGCCGCCGTGCTTGAGGCCTTCGGTCACCGTCTCCCAGCCGTACTGGATCAGCTTGGAAGCGTAGCCGGGCTCGATGCCTTTTTCGATCATCTTGTCGAAACAAAGAATGGACCCGGTCTGCAACATGCCGCAGAGGATGGTTTGTTCACCCATCAGGTCTGACTTCACTTCCGCGATGAACGAAGATTCCAGGACGCCGGCGCGGTGCCCGCCGGTGCCGGCGGCGTAGGCTTTCGCCAACTCCAGGCCTTCGCCGCGCGGGTCGTTTTCGGTGTGTACCGCAATCAGGGTGGGTACGCCGAAGCCGCGCTTGTATTCCTCGCGAACCTCGGTGCCGGGGCACTTGGGGGCGACCATAATGACTGTGAGGTCTTCGCGAATCTTCATGCCTTCTTCAACGATGTTGAACCCGTGTGAATAGGCCAGGCAGGCGTCCTGCTTCATTAGCGGCATGACTTCGGCAACCACAGCGCTGTGCTGCTTGTCGGGGGTAAGGTTCAAGACCAGGTCTGCCTCGGGGATGAGCTCTTGATAGGTGCCCACGGTGAAGCCGTTATCGGTGGCGTTCTTCCAGGACTGGCGCTTTTCGGTGATGGCGCTGTCGCGCAGGGTGTAAGAGACATCCAGCCCACTGTCGCGCAGGTTGAGGCCCTGGTTGAGGCCCTGTGCGCCGCAGCCGATGATGACCAGTTTTTTGCCGCGCAGTTTGTCCACGCCATCAGCAAACTCTGCCGCGTTCATGAAACGGCATTTGCCGAGTTGGTGCAGCTGCAGGCGCAGCGGCAGTGTGTTGAAGTAGTTCTGTCCCATGGTATGGCCCTGATTTGAGTGATTTACGTGCATCATACGGCAATGCGAATTTTGCGCAAAAAGCTATATGGTTGAAACTGTTTTGCGAATATCGCAAAATAAGTCCATGGATACTAAAGCGCTACAGGTTTTCCTGTCGGTCGCCGACAGTCTCAACTTCAGCCGCAGTGCTGAGCGGCTGCACATGAGCGTGAGCGCTGTCAGTCGTACTGTGCAGCGCCTGGAGGATGAGCTTGGTCAGCGTGTGCTGGAGCGTGATCAGCGCAACATGCAGCTCACCCCGGCGGGGCGCACGCTGCGTGACTACGCGCAACGCAGCGTGTCGGACTGGCAAAGCCTGCGGCGGCAGATGCGAGGGGATCAGCAGCTTGCGGGGGAAGTGAACCTCTACTGCTCGGTCACAGCCAGTTACAGCATTCTCGCCCCCATTCTTGAGGCCTTTCGTCAGCGTCAACCAGGGGTGGAACTCATGCTGCACACCGGGGACCAGGCCGACGGTGTTGAGCGCGTGCTGACCGGCCAGGAGGATGTTGCCGTCAGCGGTCGTCCGGGGTATCTGCCGCCGCGCCTGGCCTTCCTGTCACTGTTACAATCCCCTATGGTGGTCTGCATGCCCGCGGCGGATTGCGCCGTGCGGCGCATGCTGCTGGCCAGCGATATGTCTGCCGCGGATTTTGACTGGTCGAATATCCCATTTATTGTCCCCGAGCGCGGCGTCACCAAGGATATGCTGGACGCCTGGCTGGAGCGGCGTGGCAGTCGACCGCGCATCTATGCCCAAGTGGCGGGGCACGAGGCCATTGTGGCGATGGTGGGCCTGGGTTTGGGCGTGGGTATCGCGCCTGAGCTGGTGATCCAGGCCAGTGGTATGGCATCACGGGTGACGGCGGTGCCGGTGTGGGAACCGCTGCCGCCACTGGACATCGGTCTGTGCAGCCTGAACAGCCGGCTTGCCGACCCCAGGGTTCGCTCGCTGTGGGATGTGGCCCGGCAGACCTACGAGGCCGCGCTTTGATATACTCGCGGCACATTGTTAAACAGGTAATGCCATGAGTGACAAGGTGGAGGACGAGTCGGCGAAGGATGCAGGCCAGGATGCGGGCCTGCAGGGTGTGGCACCTTCGCTGGATCTTATCGTTGACGAGCATGAGGAAGAAGTCTCTGAAAACGGCCGTACCGTGCGCCGCAAGGGAATTTACCTGTTACCCAACCTGATGACGACCGGAGCCCTGTTCGCCGGTTTTTACGCGGTGGTTGCTGCCATGCGAGGTGACTTCGAGAGCGCCGCGATGGCGATTTTCTTCGCCATGATTTTCGACGGACTCGACGGGCGCATCGCGCGTATGACCAATACCTCGAGCAAATTTGGTGCCGAATACGACAGTCTGTCGGATATGGTGTCGTTTGGCGTGGCGCCGGCGCTGGTCATGTTCAGTTGGGCGTTGGGCGAACTCGGCAAGTTCGGCTGGAGCGCCGCGTTCGTGTACGTTGCCTGCGCGGCGTTGCGTCTCGCGCGTTTCAACACCCAGATCGACACGGCGGACAAGAACTATTTCACGGGGCTGGCCAGTCCGGCAGCGGCTGCGGTTGTGGCCAGTACAGTCTGGGTGTGTCACGACCTGGGCTGGACCGGGCAAGACTTGCCCATGGAGGTTGCCGTGCTGGTGGCCCTGCTGACCACCGTGTTGGGCCTGCTGATGATGGCGAATTTCCCCTATTACAGTTTCAAGGGCGTTGATTTCCGTGGTCGTGTGCCGTTCGTGGCGATGATTGTGCTGGTGCTGGTGTTCAGTCTGGTCACCTTGGACCCACCGAGTATGTTCCTGCTCGCTTTTCTCGTGTACGCCGCGTCTGGACCGATAATGCAACTGCAGCGCTGGCGCAAGGCGCGTCAAAACAAGGTCTGATAGGGTGTTCAATGCTGCCTCCGGGGCGCGTGTGGCACCGGGTTCCAGCGTGCTCCCAAAATACTTTTAAATATTTTCGCAAAAGCCCTTGCAGGGCATTCGTCGATACGTATAATGCGCATCCTCGGTTGGGGGCAACCACCAACGGGAACACGGCAGCCAAAGCGCTTCCGGGCTATTTAACAAAGAAACGAAGACA
>NZ_RFLW01000003.1 GCF_003719295.1 Haliea alexandrii | reverse complement strand
ATCGCCAGGCTTTAATACCCAAACCCCAAGGTGCTTTGTGCCTTGGGGTTTTTTATGGGGCCTGAAAAAAAGCCCCCGTCGCGAATGCTCCCGGGGGCTGGCTCGTGTCGGCGCTGAAGCGCCCTAAGTTCTCAACATTCTCTGCGACCTGAGCGTCGTCTTGAGGCGCCGAGTATGCCCAGACCGGTTGCAAGTAGGGCGAGAACACCTGGCTCTGGGACCGCTCGCGCGAACGCGCTCGTACGTAGAGTAAAGGTGTTCTGGTTACTGGCGTCGAAGCTGACTGGGTCTATGAAATAGGTGACGTTGAATTTCGCCAAGTCCTCAATTTCGCCCACACCCGCCAGACAAGCGACCGGATTCTCTGGCGGTGTATCGGGGCACGCCGCAAGCGTAACGTTAGCTGCTTGCTCGACTAAGGCACGCTCAACATCCTCAGCACTATCGTATCGCTCCCCTTCATTTCCCTCGGCCGTCGTCAGAATGTTTCCATCGTCGTCAAGCGCCCGGTTCATGATCCACTTGCCACTGGTGTTGTCGAAGTGCGCCATAAGTACGGCATCGGTAGCTGCATCGCCGTCGTCGTCGTAGAAATACCCGTCTGGTACCAGGGAATAGGACAGCCAGTCTCCAAACAGGGCTTCATAGCCATAATCCCCGCCAAAGAGCCCCGCGCTTTGGAACAAATCCTCGCCCACGTAACTCAGGTTGAAACCGCTCCGTTCGCCGCTGAAGTAACCACGCAAGGTGTCGGGGCGGTCCTCCGTTTTGTCACCGAAGAGCCCTGACGCAAAAAGAGAGCTGAACTGGTTAGGTTGTGCTGTGTCGCCAAAGTTAACGAATTTTAAACCGTCAGTATCAGTGGAGTCCCCAAAATCACCCCCAATACCGAACCCGAGGCCGATACTGAACCCGCTCAGAACTGTGTCGGTATTGTTACCGTATTTCTGGAAGACCTTGTAGAGCCCATCATTCGGTTCAGTTAGAGAACTGGTGCTCAAATCAAACACCAAATCGATTGCGCCAGTGCTCGTCTGGTCCATTTTGAAACGTTTGCCGCTCTGGCGCGGGCCGTTACACGTTGCCTCGCCGGCTGCCATGATGCAGTTATCGACCGCGCCATTCACGCCGGTATCTGTGGGTTGGGGTCTGAGTTAAGAACCTTGAGCCCTGGGGTATCCCCTTCCGGTGGCGTCCACGTGATGTAGCCACTGGTGCTCGCTGTACTGTCTGAGGCACTTTTGTCGTAGATCTCGCTGAACAAATTGCCGTCTGCGTCAGCTACGGTACCGACTTCGACGTTGCCGAGGTTCCAGGTGTCAATTTGTGCAGCGAATACAGAACTTGCTGAAAAGCCCCCAATGGCAAGGGCCAGAGTCGAAGGTAAGAAGCGGTGCGGCAGCCTCATGATGTATCTCCTGTTGTCTTTGATTTGACCACCAGAAAAGCCATATTCCGGCGGTTAAATCAGACTGAGCAGATTCTGTGCCAATACATTAGAAATAACTAAATAACATGCAGTTATAAGCAGCGTTTCGCTATTGGCGGGTCATGCCGGTAGAGGATTCGAGTGTCAGTGTAAAAAACTTCGACAACGGGCGATGGTATGCTGGCTGGGCCGCAATGACAGCCCGCGCTTTAGGAGGGATAGCCCCGCTACAGTCGGGGGTGGGCTCCCGCCAGGCTTTTAAACCCGAACCCTGAAGTACCTTGTGCTTCAGGGATGTCTATGGGGCCTCACTTGCTGTGCGTTCAATTTTTTTCAGCATGAACTCCACGGCTCCGCGGATCTCCTCGTCCGAGCAGTTATCGCACAGCCCCCTTGGGGGCATGTCGCCAATGCCCTCCAGGGTATGCCGGTACAGCGCCTCGATTCCCTGTTCCCTGCGTCCCTTCCACTGGCCGGGCTGGTCAAGCTGGGGAACACCTTCAAGCCCGGCACTGTGGCAGCTGCTACACAGCTGTTGGTAGAGTGTATAGCCATCCCGGGCTTTGGTGCCGTCAAGCGCTTCACCTTGCGGGTCGCGATGGAGTCGCATTAACCGCCCACCATTTTGTACCAGTAGATACAGCGAGCCATCGCTCGCGACCTTCAGATCTCGAATACGTCCCTTGGCTTCATGCAGGATGCCCCGTTCTGAACGTACCTGCCCATCAACGAATGCCAGCTTGCTGACGTGAGCACCCTTGAGCGCGCCAACCAGCAGGTGTCCCTCCCACTCCGGGAACATCGCGCCGTGATAAATGGTGATTGGCGAAGCGGCAATAGACGGTAAATAAAAATAGAGTGGTTGCTGCAAGTCGTCGTGCCGGGTGCCGAGGCCGATCTTTTCCGTGGTGTAGTTGGCGCCGTAGGTAATGGTGGGCCAGCCATAATTCCGCCCGGCCTCAATCACATTGACCTCGTCGCCACCCATGGGACCGTGCTCGGTCTGGAAGAGTTTTCCCGAGGCGGCATCGAACACAAGGCCCTGAGTGTTGCGTACTCCCGCAGCGTAGATGCGTGGGTCGATACCGGGTTGGTCAACGAAGGGGTTGTCAGCCGGGATGCTGCCATCGTCCATAAGGCGCAGGATCTTGCCATGCAGTGAGCCCATGTCCTGCGCACGTGTATTTTTAGTACGGTCTCCGATGCCGACGTACAGGTAGCCTGCGGCGTCGAATGCAATGGCGCCACCAAAGTTCGCGGGCGCCTTGGTAAACGGCTCAGCGGTGAGCAGGCGCTCGACGCGCTCCAGCGCATTGCCGTTGAGCTGGGCACGGCTGAGTGCCGTGGTATAGAGGTCTGGCTTCTCACTATGCTCGGCGGCATGCGTGAAATACACCAGTCCGTTTTGGCTGAAGTCAGGGTGCAGGGCGATATCCATCAGACCCAGCTGCCCCTTGCCTGAGGGTATTGGCGGCAAGCCTGTGATAGCAATGGCACTGCCGTCCTCGAGGTTCACGCGTTGCAGGCTGCCGCCAATTTCCGTGATCAGTGCCGCTGTTGACGACAGCATCTCCATGGCCCAGGGATACTGCAGGCCTTTGGCGACCGTATCCAGGCTCGCATCGCGCACGTTGACGGCGGCAAGCGAGCGTAGATCGCCATAGTAGGGGGCGGGTTCTCCCGGCCGCCGCTCGCGGCGTTGCTCTGGTGGCTTCTTTTGCGGGCCCGACGATTTGACAGCCGCTGGCGCGGCGTCATGCTTCGTCGCCCCGGGGTTTTCCTCGGTTGCCTTGCTGGTAACGCCGGGAATGGCGGGAAGACTACCGAGCAACGCGAGCGCGGCGCCAAGAGCAAATGCGAATGCTATTGCACCCGCCAGGAGTAGGGCCCTGACGGCTATTCGTTTTGACATCATTCCCCCTGGTCAACACAAGCCGCGTACGACGCCGCAACAATAACATGCGCAGGGGACCGCTGTGCAGCGTCAGCGCTGGGCTTTGAAACCTGCTTGCTGCGCGTCCCAGGTTGCGCTGGTAATGCCCGCCTCGCGCAATTTGAATTTTTGCACTTTGTTGGTCGGGGTGTAGGGCAGCTGCTCTACCTGCTCCAGGAAGCGTGGAACAAAAAAGTAAGGGGCATTTTCGTTGATGAACTGAGCCAGCTCCTCGGGTGGCAGTGTCTGCCCCGCTTTCAATATGTAGTTCAGCTTCAGCTCGGTCTCGGAGGCGAGGATATCGCTGGGTACACCGAACGCGGCACAGTCTGCCAACGCGGGATGGCGTCGGGCGACCATTTCTACTTCAAAGGTGGAAATATTGCGCCCCTTCAGGCGTACCGCATCTTTCTTGCGGTCCGAGAAAAAGTAGTAACCGTCCGGGCGTCGCTTCAGCATATCGCCTGTCTTGTACCACTCTCCCGAATAGCTGGCCGCTGTCGCTTCCGGGTCGTCAAAGTAACCATTGAATATCACGTAGGGTTCGCGTGGACGCACCCATAATTCCCCTGGCTCGCCATCTGCCACATCGTTGCCCTGGTCATCGACCAACCGGGCTTCCAGCGCCTTGGCGGGTGTGCCACAGCTTCCGGGAGGCAGGCTGGTTTCGTCCGGGGTGACGATCACCAGCTGCATGGCTTCGCTCTGTCCGAGCCCCTGGGGCAACAGTTCCACATTAAATCGCTCACTGAACGGGCCCGCGACATCGGCCGGCATCGGTACGGCCATCAGTTTGCGCAGACTGTGTTTTGCGTCATCCTCACGCAACGGTGCGTTCCACAGAAACATGTGCATGGCGCCCAGTGTGAAGCTCTGTGTGGCGCCGTAGTAGTCCACCCGCTCCCAGAAATGGGTAACCGAAAATGACGTATCGATCGCGAGCGGAATGCCCACGATCAGTGAGCGCAGAATGGATGTGACCCAGGCAGCCGAGTTGTACATGGGCAGGACAGTGTAGATGACATCGCCGGGGCGCGTTCCGAACAACGCATCACCCGACGCCACGGCATTGAACCACACGTTGTGACTCTGCATGACGCCTTTCGAGCGGCCTGTGGTCCCCGAGGTCCAGAGTACCGCGCAGGTATCGCCATAGGTTTGGCCGGACATGTCGGGCTCGCTTGCACCTTCAATATACAGTGAGTTGAAGGCATGGGCGCCGGGGAGCGCCGTGCTCTCGCCGAGAATGACGTAGTGCCCTGCGCTCAGCTCGCCGTGTACATCGGCAAGTCGCTGCACATGCGCGTCGTCGGTTACCACAATATGGGCTCGCGTGCGGTTGATGGTCTCCGTGAGCCAGGCGCCCTTGTAGTCAGAGTTGACCGGGCTCCAGACGGCGCCCAGCTTATTGGTCGCCAGTGCCAGAAAAATGACTTCTGGCGAGCTACCCATGAAGAAGGCGACCCGATCGCCTTTGCCCAGCCCGAGGCCGGCCAGTCCGGCGGCAAGCTCGTTAACTTTACGGTCTGCCTCGGCAAAGGTGTAGTGCGTGTCGCCAAACATGATGTACGTGGCATCGGGCTGTTGCCTGGCTTGCAGGCTGAGTGCGCGCCCCAGGTGACGGTCTTCGATGCGATCGAATTTCAATACATTCATGCGTGGCTCCGAAAAAACGATGGGAAGGCTGAGGTGTGGCTCACAGGGTGACGCCGGACCGTGGATTGCTGGCCAGGTGTTTACCCATGCTGGCCAATTCATGCGCGGCGCCTCCGAGGTCGAACTCGAGTTGCTTGGCCCAGAGGAAGAAGCGGTGAATAGGGTACTCTACATCCGCGCCAATACCGCCGTGCAGGTGCTGTGCCGTATGGGAGACGCGGTGTGACGTCTCGGCCGCCCACCAGCGCGCCGCGCCGGCCTGGAGGGAGGCATCCAGCCCTTCGTCAATCCGCCACATGGCACTGTCGACCACGCCACGCAGCGCTTCAATATCCATGTAGGCATCTGCGGCGCGGTGGGCGACGGCCTGGAAACCGGCCAGGGCTTTGCCAAACTGCTTGCGCTCGCTGGTATAGCTCGCGGTACGCGCGAGCGCTTCGCTGGCCACGCCCAATTGTATTGACGCGGTCATCACCTGTTGGCGTTGGCGCAGCGCGGCGATAGCGTCACCGCCACCGAGGTCGATAGCCTTGGCGCCAGCCACTTGCAGCCGTGCTGTAGGGCGGCCATTACTGACCTGTTGTGGTGTCAGTGCAAGGTCAGCTTCAGCGGGAGAGAAAGCGATCAGCCTGTCGCCCGCGCAAACCACGATATACAGCGCTCCCTCGGCCCAGGGGACCATGGTCAGCTCGCCGCTCAGGGTGCCGTCTGTGAGTTCAAGGCCTGCTCCCAGGCTAAGACTGAGGTGGGCGCTGCCATTTGCCACCTTGCTTAAGCCCTCAGTGACACCAGCGCGCTCCAGTGCGTAGGCAGCGAGTAGCGTTTCTGCCAGGGGAATCTGGGCGAGAACCCCGCCCTGTGCCTGTGCGACAAGGCACTGCGCAGCGAATCCCATACCGGAACCGCCATTGGCTTCTGACAGCCCGAGCGCGGTGAGACCTGAGCTTGCGAGAGTCTCCCACAGCCCGCGGTCAAAACTGTTCTGGTGCCGCACGCGCGCGGCATCGTCCACCTGGTCGCGAAAAATACGCGTGGCGAGCTCGGCAATGGCCGCCTGATCGTCACTCAATGAGAAGTCCATGGTCAGTCTCCTGTTGTGCAGCGTACTCGCTGCTGCGTGTTCAGTGTAAGGTCTATCGTTTCAGTGAGAGAACCCTGTCGGCGTGGTTGAGCACGCGTCGCGGTGGATTACAGGCGAAAAGTCCGCGGTAGAACAGTGCCGCCAGCCACTCGGCGAGTTCATCCTCGCTCAAACCGAGTGCCAACAGGTCTGCGTTGCGTTCGATGTACCGGGTGCGCAGCACTTCCTGCCCTATACCGCTGAGCGCGTGTACCACAAGATTGACCTCGTGCTCATTCAGGTCACTGTTCGGAAACACATAGGGAAACACGGCAGCCAGCAGCTTCAAACGGCGATTGTAGGAGGCCTGCCAACGCGCTCGGAATGCCGGGTCGTCAACGCAGAATTGATCGATACAGCGCATGATCCCCGGGTGCGCTGCGTGCGCGTGCACGGCGACCCGGTAGTGTGAGCGCAAGCGGCTGAACCAGTCCCCTTTGCTGACGTCGCGCTCGATCTGCTCGGTGGCTTCGAATGCTGCGATGTGGTCCTCGAGGATTTCGTCAATCAGCGCTTCGAGCCCATTGTAGTAATGATGGAACAGGCCTGCCGCCACGCCAGCCTCGGCCGTGATGTCCTTGACCCGCAGCTGGTGATAACCCACCCGGTCGAGCAGAGCGATCGCGGCACTTTTCAGCCGCTCACGCGCAAGCTCCCCCTTGGGGCGCCTTGGTGTTGGTGATGTGTTGTTGCTTATCGGCATCGTATCGGTGCGTCAGGCTGAAACTGGATTATTATTGATATTGAATCCAAATTCAATAATAATCCGGTCACGACTATTCAAGTAATCAGGAGGCGGGTAACCGTGCATATCGACTATACGGCAGAGCAGCGGGCCTTGCGCAGTGAACTGCGGGAGTACTTTCAGTCACTCATGACCCCCGAGCTGATAGAGGCGACACGCGGCAATGAAGGTGGCGAGGCTTACAAGTCGGTGATTCGCCAGATTGGCCAGGACGGTTGGTTGGCGCTCGGCTGGCCCAAGGAGTACGGCGGTCAGGGGCGGGGGCCCATGGATCAGATGATCTTTTTCGAGGAGGCGCAACTCGCTCGCGCGCCGCTGCCATTCGTAACGATTTCCACGGTTGCCCCCGCCATTATGGCGCATGGTTCCGAGGCGCATAAAGCGTTCTTTCTGCCGAAAATCGCCGCGGGTGAACTGCACTTTGCCATTGGCTACACCGAACCCGACGCCGGCTCCGACCTTGCTGCGCTCAAAACCACTGCAGTGCTCGAGGGCGACGAGTGGGTTATTAACGGCACCAAGGTATATACCTCGAGCGCGGAGGCGGCGGATTACATCTGGCTGGCCGCACGCAGCGACCTGGAGGCCCCCCGCCCACACGCCGGTATCAGCATCTTCATGGTCGATGCGCATCAACCGGGTTTCAGCTTCGCACCTATCCACACAGTGGGTGGCGTACGCACCAACATGAGTTACTACAACGACGTGCGCTGTCCCAATGACATGATCTGCGGGCAGGTCAACGGTGGCTGGAAGTTGATTACCTCGCAGCTCAACCACGAGCGGGTCGGGCTGGCCGCCATCGGTATCTATGCGTACGGCCTTTATCAGGATGTGCTGGCCTGGTCTCGCGAGCCCGACGCGGAAGGCGTTCGGCCAATTGACGATGCCACTGTGCAGCGCCTGCTCGCGGAATGTTACGCGCGCCTTGAGGCCATGCGCCTCATGACCTGGCGCATGGCGTGGAGCATGGAGCACGGCGAACCGGAGGTCGCCTACGCCTCAGCCATGAAAGCGTTCAGCACCGAGGGCCTGATCGAGGTGTATCGTTTGTTGATGGACGCCATGGGGCCCGCCAGTATGCTGCATCGCGGCAGTACCGGTGCGGCGCTGGCCGGTGATCTGGAAGAGGAATACCGCAAGTGCCAGATCAATACCTTCGGTGGTGGCGTGGTGGAGCTCATGCGCGACCTGGTGGCCGCGTTCGGCTTGAACATGCGTGCTTACAGCCGCTGATCGCACCCATTTTCGTGTTTCGGCCATGGTAATGGCGCCCCTTTAACGTTACATTGTCCTTGAGGGTAAAATAATAGACGGTAGTTAAAGTCATGAGTGTAGCCATCAAGGGCGAGGGGCGGCGTGAGCGCAAGAAGCGTGAAACGCGGGAGCGAATTCTATTGGTGGCACGCAGCCTGTTCACGCGGCAGGGGTACGAGGCAGTTACGGTCGAAGCGCTGGCCGAGGCAGCGGACATCTCCAAGCCCACGCTCTTCAACTACTTTCCAAGCAAGATGGCCATTTTGCAGGCGCTGGTGCCCGGCGTCGACGAGCGTTTCGCTGCCGCTATCGAGCGTTTTCGCGCTGAGGGTGGGGCCGCCGAGGAACAACTGGCCCGTTTCTTTGCCTACGGCGCCGAAATGACACGGAAAACCCCCACGCTCACCCGCGCCATGTTGATTCTGGCCCTGCGTGCCTACGAAGACCCACTCTACAGCGTTGATCAACACCGCTGGCCCCTGTTGCACGAGAGTTTTTGCGCGATGTTGCGAGATGGACAGGCGCAGGGTGAGGTGCGGTCAGATATCAGCGTTGAGCGGATAACGCATTATATCCTCGGCATTTATGTGTATGGCCTGCTCAGCTGGCTGTCAGACCCGAAATACAGCGTCGATGCCGAGTTGGCAGTGGCCGCTGCCTTCCTGGGGTCAGGGTTTTCCGTGCGTGCGGAGACCAGCACAGTCGACAACTGAATAATTCCCGCACCGCGTTCGCAGATTGGTATCGTTATCTGCACCGTATCCTCAATTTTTGGTAATTCATCACTATTCCGTGCTGGTTGTGCGGTGTAAAGTTGGCCTCCCGTCTAAAACGTAACCGCAGAAAAGTTTTAGGTTGGGTACAGGTAGCACCCAGGTAAGACATAAAAGGCCCGCATCGCCCTGGCGCTGTGCAGGGATAACTGTTCGACCCGCATGAGAGGATCCCCCATGAAGACATTCAGGTTCGCGCCGCGCCCACTGGCGCTGGCCCTGTCATCCATCGCCTTTGGCATGAGCATGGCATCGCAGGCACAGGTAACCGCGCTGGAAGAAGTGATTGTTACCGCGCAGAAACGCGCTGAAAGCACACAGGAAACACCGATCTCCATCACTGCCTTGACCACGGGCGCACTGGAGCAGCGTGGTATCGAGAACATTGAGGGCCTTATTGGTCAGGTGCCTGGCTTGAGCGGCTTTAACGCCCCGGGCTCACGCGGCGCGACCAGCATCTCCATTCGCGGGTTTGCCGGCGGTAGCCCCGCCAACCTGTCTCTGGATCCTGCGGTAGCTATTTACCTTGATGGCGTCTACGTCGGCAAAATGCAGGGTTCGGCGATGGATGTCGCTGAGCTCGAGCGCGTTGAGGTATTGCGTGGCCCCCAAGGCACACTGTACGGACGTAACTCTACTGCTGGCGCTGTGAACTTCATTTCCCGCAAGCCCACTGGAGAACTGGGCTTCCGCGTCAAGGGCACGCTCGGCAAGTATGATGAGCGGGCGTTGAAAGTGAACGCTGACTTGCCTTCCGTCGGTGAAGTCGGTGAAGGCCTTGGCAAGCTGTCGGCAGCGTTCGGTTTGCAGACGCGCGAGCGTGACCCGCTGTATGACAGCCTGAATGGCGGTCCCGGCTACGACAGCATCGATCGCCAAGCCTACCGTATCTCATTGCTGTGGGAACCCACCGATGCGCTAACCGTGGACTACAGCTACGACAAGAGCGATCTCGATGAGTTGGGTGGTTTGCAGAAGGTAACCGGTTTCACTGCGTTGGACCCCGCAGGCAACGTCGACCGTATTTCCGCCATGCAGGGTACTCTGCAGGGCGCGCAGTTCTGGGCCAGTATTCCGGGTAGCGACCCGCGTATTGCCTCGCGCTGGATTCCCTCGCTGCAGGAAAGCATTGCCGTGTATCAAGGCATCGCTGCGGATGGTCAGGGCCGTGTTGATGCAGCTGCTTCAGATTTCACGCCGCGCTCTGACAATGAAGTGGAAGGCCATACGGCAACCCTGAACTGGGAGCTGGGTGAAGTCGGCGTACTGGGTGATGTGACCCTGCGCTCCATTACCGCCTACCGCGAGTTGCAGACCTATGTGTTTGGCGACCTCGAGAACATCGACAGCACACTGGACGAGAACGGCGTGGGCGCTTATTCCGATCTGGTGCACTTGACCCTGGCGCAGTTGTACGGCCCGTCCTCAGGTTTTGCTTACCCCTTTGTTGACGGACTGTGGGCCGGCATCGACAGCCTGGGCGTGAACCACTCCAAGCAGGACACGCTGTCCAAGTACGAGCAGACATCGCAGGAATTCAACATCATCGGTGCGACAGACCGCGTTGATTACGTACTGGGCCTTTATTATTTCGAAGATGAAGGCGAGTACGATCGTGCCGCGATCTTCAGTGCGCCGTTGGCAGGTGCTGGCACGCAGTACTATGAGAACTCCACCGACTCGATTGCGGCTTTCACCCAGGCAACCTGGCGCCCCGACGTGCTGGGTGATCGTCTGTCGCTGACGGCAGGTATCCGCTATACCGAAGAAACCAAGGATATTTTCTACGACTATTCAGAGGTCGTTACACCGTTTGGCGTGACCCCGGCACGCTCGACAACGCGCGAAGAGGATTTCTCCAACGTCAGCGGTAACGTTACCGCCGCGTATCAGTTTACCGACGACCTCAACGCCTTCGTTCGCTATGCAACGGGCTACCGCAGCGGTGGTTTCAATGGTGAAGTGTTCGACAACGCCTACGACGAAGAAACCATGGAGCAGTGGGAGCTGGGGCTGAAGAGCGATTGGTGGGATAACCGCCTGCGTATCAACGGCTCGCTGTACACCTACGTGTATGAGGATCTGCAAGTCAGCCAGATCAAGACCGAGGGCGGACAGGCAACCAGCGTTATCACCAATGCCGGTGAAGCGGATCGCTGGGGGGGTGAACTGGAGATCCAGGTCGCACCCGCAGAAGATCTGGTCTTGAGCCTTGCATACTCCTACGTGACGGGCGACTTTGAGAAGTTCCCCGAACTGTGCGGCACAGGCGGCACCTGCATTGAAACCAAGGACAGCGCCAAGCGCGGGTTCCCGGACAACCAGATCAACGCCTCCGCTGACTACGTGTTTGCGCGCACCTCATTCGGTGATATCCGTGGCTATGTGCAGGTCAATTGGCAGGACGAGTGGTACGAGTCCGCCCTCTGGACGGCGAACGTCAGCGGCGTGCCGGTCATCTATGATCATGCAATCATGGACGAGCGCACCCTGGTTGATGCCCGCTTGAGCCTGGAAAGCATCAAGGTCGGCGATGGCGTGATGTCTGTGGCTCTGTGGGGTCGTAACCTGACGGATGATGACTATCCCACGTTCGCGATCAACTTCGGCGGCCTCGGTCTGACCACCGAAGAGTATGGTCCGCCGCGCACCTATGGTCTGGACATTACCTACGAGTACTGATTAACCAGGCAGGCTGTATCGATTTTGGGGGCGTCCTTGCGAGGACGCCCCTTTTTTTTCGGTTCAGCTTTTGAGGAAGGAGGCTCTCCGCAGGGTCTGCGGAGAGCCGGGTATTATCAGCCGACGAAAGACTTGCTGGGTGCCGCAACGCCTTCTGACTCGGTCCCTTTCAGGTAGGCCAGCATGGTGTCGGCATCCGAGACTTCGAAGGGGTCAGTCGGGCAGACATCGCCAAAGTCGGGCTCGGCGAACAGCTTCTCGATCTTGCCATCGTTGACCAGCATGGAGTACCGCCAGGAACGCATGCCGAAGCCCAGGTTGGACTTGTCGACCAGCATACCCATTTTACGGGTGAACTCACCGTTGCCGTCGGGCAGCATTTTCACGTTCTTTGCGCCAACCTGCTTGCCCCACTGGAACATCACAAAAGCGTCATTGACCGAGATGCAATAGATCTCGTCAACACCTTGGCTCTTGAAGTCCTCGAACAGCGCTTCGTAGCGCGGCAGGTGGTTGGAAGAGCAAGTGGGGGTAAAGGCACCTGGCAGAGAGAAAACGACGACCTTCTTGCCAGCAAAGATATCGTCTGTGCTGGTGTCCTGCCAGCGGTAAGGGTTCTCGCCGCCGACGGATTCATCGCGAACACGCGTCTTGAAAACAGTTTGTGGAACCTGTCCTGCAGAGATCATGGTAACTCCTCGTCTATGACTCAATATGTGATCGCACAGTGCCCGTGTCGGCGCCCTGCTACGAACGCGTACTGTAACCCGGAACATCGGTTCTGAAAACATGATTAATTCGAACCATACGATCTATAAAACAGTATGTAGGCGCAGGTAAGTTGAACGTCATCGTGTCATATGCTTGAAACATGGAGCGGGACTGGGCATCTTAGCGTTCAAGCATCGACACTCAGGTCGGCGCGCATAGTCCCGGAGATTAATAATGACAAATCAGGATGTTTTCCGCCGATCAAGCCTTCGTCCGCTGTCCCTTGCGCTGTGCGCTGCGCTGCCTGTGCTGACCGCCTGCAGTGATTCTGTGGATAGCGTTGTGGCCCCTGTCGAACCACCGCCAGAGCCTGCGGCGGTACCGTTCCAGGAGCTTTTGGATCAGGGCATTGCGCGCTACCTGGGTGAATATACGCCGATGCTGTCTGAGACGGATGGTGATGTCGTCAATCACAGCTTCGGGGCGGGAGACGGCCCCCTGTGCCTTACCGGGGGTGAATACACCATGGCAACCCGGGATACCGGCTCTGAGGATCTGGTGATTTTCCTGCAGGGCGGTGGTGCCTGCTGGTCCGACCTTTGTTTGGCTACGGAGCAGGCGGCACCCGGCATTCCACCGTTGGGGGTGCTGGATCCCGCCCTGGCGGACAACCCGGTTGCGGGTTGGAACACAGTGTACCTGCCTTACTGTGATGGCTCTTTACATGCCGGTGATCAGGATGTAGATACGGACGAAGATGGTAGCGCCGACCGTTTCCATCGGGGCCTGCACAACCTGTCTGCTTCACTGGACGTTGCGGTGAATACGTTCCCGGCGCCGCGGCGCATTTTACTGACCGGTGTTAGCGCCGGGGGTTTTGGTACAACGTATGCGCTACCACTGGTGCGCCAGTTGTACCCAGACGTGCCGATAGAGCTGATCAATGATTCTGGCTTGGGGTTGGGACGTATTGACGATCCTTCTTTCATTGAGCAGTTGCTGACAGAGTGGAATGCGACGGCGTTTTTCCCCGAGAGCTGTGAGACCTGCATTGGTGACGACGGCCACATCACCGACTATCACAAATACCAGCTCAGTGAGGATGACAATTTCAGCCTGGGCATGATGAGTTACACCCGGGATACGGTGATCTCATTGACTTTTGTGCAGGTGGGTGGCGAGGCATTCGAGGAAGCCTTGATCGGCGAATTGGATGACCTTGAAGCGGCGTTCCCTGAGCGGGTTAAATCGTTTGTGGCGACAGGTGCGGAGCATACCTTCCTGATCGGCGACCTGGGCAAGACCGCCGGCGGAGTGTCCGTGGCTGATTGGGTGAGTTCTATGCTGCAAGGTGACGGTTGGGAAACGACACGCGACTAGTGACTACGAGCGCAAGATAACAAAAGGCCCGCTGATGCGGGCCTTTTGTTATCTAAGCACTGACGATCAGGGGCCGCCGCCAGGCACCAGACAGTCAGGGTCGGTATTGGGGTCACACTCGGGCTCTGGTGCCGCCTGACAGGAGAAGTCCCGTGCGACAGTCACGCCACCACCGTCTACCGAGATGGTTATGCTGCCACCGGCATTTTCGACAATGCTGAAGGCTGGCAGGGTGAGGGCACCAATGCTGTTGCTGTCCACGACTTCAAAGTCCGTGGCGCTGCCGCTCACCTCGCAACCATCCCCGGTGACGGAGACGGTCGAACCACCCGCAGGTGCGTTGTTGTAAATGTCAGCCACGTACACGGTGTACGTCCGGCCTGCCTGCAACACGGAGGGCTGGCGGCGCGTGCTGTTGTCGACCACGAGGATGTCGAAATTGGAATCCGAACCCATGACCAGCACCAGGCTGTCACGCACGTTCACGAGCTCGCGGCTGCAGTACACCCCGTCTCCTGCGGGGGGGCAGAGCACCCCATTGTACAGGCCGTTGGGGAATGTTGAGCTGGTGCCACGCGAGAAGGTACCGTCGCTGTTTAGGTCGACGAAGGTTTCTTCCGACCCCGCCGCCGCACAGTTGGCGGGGGCTCCCGAAACACAACCCTGTGCCGGGTTATAGCGGCCGTCCTCATTGTGGTCGAGGAATGCTTCGGTCAGGTTCTGAAAGCTTTCACCCTCGTCGTACAGGCCATTGCCGTTGGCGTCGATGAACGACTCCTCACCCAGTGCGGTCACCAGAATGGTAGAGCGCAGCCCGCGGATATAGCCGAGGTCGTCCGGGCAGGGTCCGAAGCCGACGTTGTGGCTTGGGCAGCTGTAGTTGCTGTCGCGGGTAGTGCGTACCAGGTCGCTATTGAAGGTGGGGAAGCGCGGTGCCTGGCTGGTCCAGATCACGGAGCAGGCCCCCCCATCGGTAACGCAGGAACCCTGGATGGAGCCGTATTCAGTCTGGAACACGGCTGCTGTGCCATCCGGCACCGGGTTGTTGAACTTGTCTGCCATGCGCACGGTGATTTCGCTGGTGATGCCGTCGAATTCGCGTGCGCCGCGCACGGTCAGCTCGGTTGCAGACAGGCTAACCGAGTTCTGGTCCGGCAGGCCGGTCGTTACTGCGAGTACGTCGGAGACCGTCGACAAGTCAAGGGTGCCGCTGCTCGTGTCGGCCATGATGGTGGCGATAACGCGTACCGCTGTGGCCACGTTGCCTGACTGTACCGTGGCGCTGACGATGCCTTCCGTGTTGGAGACCGCGCGCGTACGTACCAGTGACAGGCCACCAATGGTGGTGCTGAGAGAGAAGTCAACGGCAACGCCCTGGATAGGCACGTTGTCGGAGTCAGACACAATAAAGGTGACGGCCCCGGTTTCCTGCAGGCCACTGCCGCCGCCGGTGCCGCGCAGGGCGAGTACCGCAGGTTCGGCACTGTCAAAAACGATCGAGGTGGCGCCAGGGGGCGCCACGGTGATGTTGGTGGTGGCGGTGCTGGCAAGGCCTGCGATGCTTGCGGTTACCGTGTCCGTGCCGGAGCAGCCGGCGACAGTGTATTCAACCGTGACCCGACCATCGGTTGTAGTGGCCGACACCGGCAGTTCTGCCAATCCGGACCGCTCGCAATCACTGCGGAAGCGCACTTCCTGCTCGGTGCTGACCGGCTCCCCGTCACCGTCGACCACAAACACGGTCAGTTCGGCAGAGCCGTTACGCGGCAGGGTGTCACCGCTGATGCCAATAACGCCCGGGCGAAAAACACCGTCGGCGAATGAACCCAGTCGCAGGGCAGCCTGATCTATGGAGAAGTTTAGCGCTTCGGTCACGGTGCCCGCGGGCGCATCCACGCTGACCGTGATGGTGCCTGCGCCGAGTTGCCCGTCACCACTCACCTGCAGCGTGGCGATGCCCTCGGCATTGCTGAGTGCCGTGCCGGTATCCGGCGCTATCACGCCCAGCGATGTCGTCGCCGAGACCAGTGCGTCCGCCACGGGGACACCGCGATCATTGTTGCGGTTTACGCGGACTTCCAGTGTTGCCGGTGTGGTCGAAGTGACGCTGCTGGTAGGGTTGCCATCGGCATCGAGCAGGGTCAGCGTGAGGGCGTAGGTCACGTCATCCTCGCCGGGCTCGGGCAGGAACCCGCCACCGCCACCACCGCCGCCACCGCCGCAGGCATACAAACTCATGAGGAGGGCTAGCCCGAGAGTAAACCGGCTGGTGAGAGTGGCAAACCGAGTGATCATTGTCTTCCCCTTAGTGCCCGCGATAGTGAAGAAGGTTTTATTGTGTCCCTCAACCCGCCCCCTGAGGCAGGGAGCGATCGAATCAGTGAGTCGAGGTTAGCACGGAAATAAGAGGAAAAGTTCATTAATAACATGATGATAGACACTTTTTGTGATTTTCTACACAAACAAGCCGCCGTATCCTCTATCTTTCACAAGCGTTGCCCCCTTTACCGTCTTTCCCAATACTCCAAGCACGCCCGGCATTTGGCAAGCACTTTCCTGCAGAATCCCGAGCCCGGTGGCCTACAACCAGCCCGCAACACCCAGGATCTTCAACCCGCCCAGGCCCACTGCGACCGCTACCACCAGGCTTCCCAGCAGGTTGGCAAGCCAGCCATTGGCCTGTGCCCCCAGCAGCGTGCGACTGTTCATCACCAGGAGCAGGAAGACGGCGACCACAGGCAGCAGGAGGCCATTGGCTGCCTGTGCCAGTAAAATCGCGGCGAGTGGTCGTGTGCCCAGCGCCGCGAACAGCGTGCCGGTGGTCAGTAGAGAGATCCATATCAGGCGGAAGCCCGGAGCGCTCATGCGGGATTGCCAGCCCATGGCGCCACAAACCGCATAGGAGGCGGCGAGTGGGGCGGTGATCGCACTGGTCAGGCCGCCGGCGAACAGGCCGGCGGCAAAAATGCTGTTTGCCGCGGGCCCCAGCAGCGGCTCCAGTTGCCGCGCCAGCGAACTGCCGTCGAATGTCACGCCGGTACCAAAAAAAGCCGTGGCCGCTGTGCTCATGATCGCCAGGGTGATCAGCCCACCGAGACCGATGGACAGCCCACTGTCCAGGCGCGATTCGTGCACTGCCCGCTCCAGACTGATGTTCGCCGGCCACTTTTCCCGCACGGCATTGGCATGCAAGAACAGGTTGTAGGGCACTACAGTTGTGCCAATCAGCGCGATGGCGACCATGACCGATCCCTCGGGCAGCGTCGGGCGCAGCAGACTGTGAAGAATGTCGGCCACGGAGGGGCTCACCACGATCGCGGCGAGCATGAACACTGCGCTCATTACCAGTACGAGCAGGATCAGCACGGCTTCCAGCACCGCGTAGCGGCCACTCGCCAGCAGGCCGGCAGCGACCAGCCCAATGACCACGGACCAGAAAGCGGTGCCGAGACCGGATACCGTGTTCAACGCCAGCGCTGCTCCCGCAATGTTGCCTGCCTCGTAGGCCGCGTTGCCAATGCCAATGGCGACCACCACAAGGATAACCGCGAGTTTGCCCAGTAGTGGGCTGGTGAAGTGAGCGCGCATCGCTTCTGCCAGGCCAGCGCGTGTCGCGAGCCCCAGGCGGGCACTCATTTCCTGCAGGATATACGTGGCGAACACGGAGAACAGCAAAGCCCAGAGCAGAGCGAAGCCATAGTGTGCGCCGGCGGAGCTCGCGGTGGTTATAGTGCCGGGGCCGATGAAAGCTGCTGTAACCAGCAACCCGGGGCCAAAGCGGAAGCGCTGGTTACTGGACGTCATCAAGTGGTGCTCCCACGTGGCTTCAGCGTCCATGTTAGCAGCCTTGTGCTAGGTTGTCGGCGCGTGCGGCTGCTAACATGACCGCTATGGCCACGTTGACTGCTGTCCCATCACTGTGCGTTTCTGTGGTTGTCTACCACAGCGATCTGGCGCGCCTGAAAGAGACTCTGGCTGCGCTGCTGGTGGCGGTGCAGAAGGCGCGTGAAGCCGCTGCGCTCACAACGGTTGCTGTGTTCGTCGTGGACAATTCGGTGTGCAGCGTCTATCACCAGGCGCTGCACGATACCATCGGTCAGTTGCCCTGGGAGCGCACCGAAGTGGTGTGCCGCGTACTGCGGGCGACGGCCAATCTCGGTTACGGCGCCGGCCACAATAGGGCCCTGGAGCACAGTGGTTCTGACTGGCATCTGGTGCTGAACCCGGATATTGTCACAGACGCCCGGGCTCTTGCTGTCGGCTTGGGGTATCTGCGCGAGCACCCGCAGGTGGTGCTCGTTTGCCCCCGGGGGGAGCTGGCAGATGGCAGCCCGGCGTATCTTGGCAAGCGTATGCCCACAGTGCTGGTGCTGGCGTTGCGCGCCTTTGCGCCCGCGTGGTTACAGGCCCGCTTCTCGGCGCGCCTTGCCGCCTACGCCATGCACGACGTACACGCTGCCGGCAGGCCTTCTGCGGTGCCGCTGGCAAGCGGCTGCTTCATGTTGGTGCGAGGGGCTGTGTTGCGCCGCGTGGGCGGTTTTGATCCGGCGTTTTTCCTGTATTTTGAAGACTATGACCTGTCCTTGCGCCTGGCTGCCCTGGGTGACCTGCACTATCTGCCCGAGATGCGCGTGCGCCATTACGGCGGGGAAACGGCACGCAAGGGCTTGCGGCACGTAAGCTATTTTCTGCGAGCGGGCCTGCGTTTCTTCCACCGTTACGGGTGGCGCTGGCTGTAGCGCCCTGCGAAAACTGCTAGACTGCCGGCTCGTTGAAACGTGAAGCGACCATGGCAATCCCACGAGATTTGCACAAGCTGGCGTGCCTGGAGCCCCTGGGATTACAGCTGCTGGTGGCCCGCAGGGTCTTGCCCGGAGCGGCGCCGAGTGTGCCGCGTGTTCCGGTTGTCTGGCGGTCTGAAGCGGCCGCGCCGGCCCTGGCGGACGCGCCGGTCGCTGCCGAGGCGGTATCGACAACCGACCGGGCGGCGGCCTCACCCTCCCTCGCACCGTCGGCACCAGCCAAGCGCGCGCCAACAACGGTGCCCGCACCCACGCCCAAGCCTGTTGCTGCACCTGCGGTCGCGTTCAGCGTGGTGGCAATTGTTGCGGGAGGCTGCCTCTGGTTGCAGCCTGCGAACGGCCCGGAAGTGCCAGCAGAGCAGCTGCAGTTGATTCGCGCCATGGCGTTTGCCCACACCATGCGTCGCGGCGGTGAGCGGGAGGCTGCGCCGCCGGCTACGCGGTTCGATTGGCCCCTGCACACGAACCGTCAGCTCGACCTGGGCGAGGAGGCCGCGGCCGCAGCGCTCACCGGTTTTGTGCGGCGGCAGTTGCGCGATAAGGGCTGCCATTGTCTCGTGCTGCTGGGCGCGCATGCTGGCCAGTACCTGCTGCAACCAGAGCTCGACACGGTCCCTACCGTGCGGTTGCCGGATAGTGCCGAGATGATTGCTGAGCCCGTATTGAAGCGCGATGCCTGGCTGGCGCTGGCGGCGCTGGAATCCTAGCCGTGTCTCCGCTTATCAGGCCCGCGTTGCCTGAAGATATCCCCAGCATGGCTTCACTGGATGCGCAGGCATCGGCCTGGCCTTGGCGGGAATCACAATACGTGCGTTGCTGCGCGGTGGCTGAAGAGGCCGCGGAGCGCGCGCTGTTGCTGGAAGTGAACGGCGCCCTGCAGGGGTTTGTGGTGTACGCGCGCGAGTTTGATGACGGCAGTATCTACAATATTGTGGTTGCCAGCGCCGCGCGACGCCAGGGGTTCGGGGAATGTCTGCTGCAGGCGGCGGTTGATGCCATGCTTGTAACCGGAGCGCGGCGCTGTGTGCTTGAGGTGCGCAAGTCCAATATGCCCGCCCGCCGTCTGTACGAGCAGATGGGGTTTCACGTGGACGGTTTGCGGCGCAACTATTATCCGCTGCCGCCTGGGCGTGAAGATGCGGTACTGATGTCACTGGATCTGTGAGAGAACAATGAACGTAGTGGAAACCGAGTGGTGGACGATGGCGCTGGCGCCTGAATGGTGGGCTGATGTCGAGGAGGACGGCACGGTACTCGTCGCCGACGAAGACGATGTAGGCTGCCTCGAGATGACCACGCTGCACAAGACAGACGGTGACCTCGGGCAGGCAGAGCTCCGGCAGATTGCGGCGGCGGAGTCGCCCGCGGCAGCAGGCTGGCAGGCGGTCAACTGTGGTGACTTTGCTGGCTGGTCGACCCGTTTCATCGAGGAAGATGCGGCGGTCCGCGAATGGTATCTTGCCGCGCACGGCCTGTTGCTGTTTGTCAGCTACAGCTGCGACAGTGACAATCGTGGCATGGACGATGCCGCTGTCGACGCACTGCTGGACACACTGGCGCTGAGCGAGCCCGCCCCGGGCTGAGTGTCAGCTGATGGTACCGGTAACGCGCACCCGCTTGGCGCCTTTGACTGGCCTTGCTTTCAGCGCGTCCTGGCGGCGTTTTATGTGACTGTCGATAAGGTTTTTGCCGGCGATCATCAGCCCGGTGAAAATAAACGCACCTGGAGGCAGAATGGCCAGCAGGAAAGGCTGGTAGTTATCGATCAGCACCAGTTTCCAGCTCGCCGCCGAGTCGCCAAACAGCAATTGCATATCGGCGAACAGGGCCCCGGTGCCCAGCACTTCGCGCACCGCGCCCAGCATCACCAGCACCACGCCAAAGCCCAGCCCCATGATCAGGCCGTCGTAGAGCGCCGGCGCCACTGCATGCTTGCTGGCAAAGGCGTCGGCGCGGCCCAGAATGACGCAGTTGGTGGTGATCAGCGGCAGGAAAATCCCCAGAATCTGGTAGAGCTCGAAGGCAAAGGCCTGCATCAGTAACTCGGTGCAGGTGACCGCAGAGGCTATGATCATAACGAACACCGGCAGGCGCACGGCATCCGACACCACGTTGCGGATGACGGAGACCGCTGTGTTGGAGCAGGCCAGAACCAGTGTGGTGGCGGCGGCCAGGCCGAGCGCATTGACCACATTGCCGGTGACCGCGAGCAAGGGGCAGAGTCCGAGCAGCTGCACAATCGCCGGGTTGTTTTTCCACAAACCGTCGAGAGTCAGTTCGCTGTAGGCGGGGGTGCTCATGTGGTGGGCTCCTTCGGCGCTGCGCCGGGCTTGCCAAACAGGCTGGCACGTTCGCGCTGCACGAACTGCAGGGCCTTTTGCACTGCCGCGACGACCGCACGCGGGGTGATTGTGGCGCCGGTGAACTGGTCAAACGTGCCGCCATCCTTGCGCACACCCCATTGGGCGGGTGGCGGATGGGTCAGGGATTTGCCGTTGAAGTCGAGAATCCACCGTGACTTGCGCAGGTCGACTTTGTCGCCCAGGCCAGGCGTTTCCCGGTGTTTTACAGCGCGTACGCCGGCAACGGTGCCGTCCGTATTGACGCCGACGATCAACTCGATGTCGCCGCTGTACCCGTCTCGCGCCACCACCGGCACTATCACGGCGACGGCGTCGCCGTTCTGGCGTGCGATGTACAAGGGGCGGGCTTCGCGCAGCCCAAGGTCGTTGCTCCCCGGCTGCAGTGTGCGAGTGTCGTCCAGCATGCTGTTGTCGTGGCGCTCGCGGGGCACGATTTCAAGCAGCGCCTGTTCTTCCGCGTGGCGTTGCTCCAGGGCAATGGTGTCCCGCGTGGCGAGCCAGGTACCGCCAATCAGCAATGCCGTGCACAGGGCGAAGAGCGCCAGCAGGGCGCTGTTGCGGGTAATTGATTGCCCCAGGAGCTGCATCAGCCGGTGCCTCCAGACTTGCCATGGCCATAGACGCGTGGCTGGGTGTAGTGGTCGATGAAAGGTGCGGCAAAGTTGGCGATGAGTACCGCAAATGCCACGGCATCCGGGTAATTGCCCCAGACGCGAATCAAATACACCAGCACGCCGATAAGCGCCCCGAAGACCAGCCTGCCCCGCACCGATACCGCGGAGGAGACCGGGTCGGTAATGATGAAGAAGGCGCCGAACATGGTGGCACCGCTGAGCAGGTGGAACAGTGGCGACCCGCCACTGCTGGAGCTGCCACCGGCGTAGAAAAGCGCTGACATCAGCGCGAGGCTGCCAAGCATGGCCACCGGGGCATGCCAGGTGAATATGCGCCGGTATAACAGCCACAGGCCACCGGCCAGAAAGGCGAGGTTCACCCACTCCCAGCCAATGCCCGCCCAGCGCCCGAATTGTGGTGTCTGGGCCCACAGGTCTTCCATGAGCAGTCCCTGATTCTGGCGCAGTATATCGAGCGGCGTCGCCATGGTGACGCCATCGAACTGCGCGGGCAGGAAGCAGGCTTGCAGGGCCTCCCAGAGATTGGGTACGTCCGCAAGGCCACGCGGTGGCGCCCACGCCGTCATCTGCACAGGAAAGGAAATCAGCAGCACGACGTAGCCCACCATGGCGGGGTTGAAGGGGTTATAACCCAGCCCCCCGTAGAGTTGCTTGGCCATCAGAACGGCGGCAGCCACCCCTACCGCGATTAACCACCAGGGGGCATAGGGTGGCAGGGCGATGCCCAGCAATACGCAGGTCACCAGGGCGCTGCAGTCTTTGAGGTAGAAGGTCAGGGAGCGTCCGCGCAGGAAAAGCGCCAGGGATTCAAGGGCGATGCCGACCAGGCACGCCCAGGCTACATTGACCAGGGTGCCGAAACCAAAGAACAGGGTGAGCACAAACACACCCGGCACGGTGGCCAGCAGCACCTGGCGCATCACCATCCCTGTGCTGTAGCTGCCGTGGGCATGCGGCGAACTGACGCGCATCAGTGCCATCAGGTTGCTCCTGATGCCGTTTCGGCTGACTCGGCCTCAGCCAGCTTGCCTTTCAGGCGCTCCACCGAGGCCTGCAGGGCGCTGACGATCTTGGCGTCCTCGCCAGACGCAAGGCTTTGCGCCAGGCGTTGTTCGGCTTTCGCCAGTTTCTGGCGCAGCGCAGCCTCGGGAGAAACGCTGGCTGCGACGGGTTGGCCGTCTTGCTGTGCGGCCTTCTTGGCCTTGGCGCGCTCGATGGCGGCCTGGATCGGGTCTTCCGCGCCCCCCTGCGCGGCCAGTTCGGCGCGCTTCTCCGCGGCCGCTTTGCGCGCAGCTCGTTTGGCTTCGCGTTCCTCTTCTTCCTGCGCCAGCCTGGCCTGGCGGGCCTCGAAGCGCTGTCGTGCCTGCTCCGATTTGGTGTGCTCGCGGCGCTGTTCCAGAATGTCGGCCTTGGAGGCGCGGTAGTACTGCACCAGTGGGATGTGGCTGGGGCAGACCCAGGAGCACGCCCCGCACTCAATGCAGTCGAACAGATTGTGCTGCTCCAGCTTTTCGAATTCCTTGCCCTGGGCAAACCAGAACAGTTGCTGGGGCAGCAGGCTTGCCGGACAGGCCTCGGCGCAGAGGCCGCAGCGGATGCAGGGCTGCGCGGGCGGTGGTGGCGGCAGCTCGGCGGCGGTGGGTGCCAGAATACAGTTGGTGGTCTTGACGACAGGTGCCTGCGCGGTGGTGACGGTGAAACCCATCATCGGTCCTCCCATCACCAGGCGCTCGCAGCGCTCCGGGTGCAGGCCGGCAAGCTCCAGCAGGTACTGCATGGGCGTGCCCAGCAGCACCTCGAAGTTCTGCGGGGCCTCCACCGCATCGCCGGTCACCGTGGTGATGCGCGAAAGCAACGGTCGTCCATGGCAGATGGCGTCGCGCACGGCCACGGCGGTGCCCACGTTCTGGCAGACAATGCCGATGTCTCCCGGCAAGCCGCCGCTGGGCACCTGCTGCCCGGTGAGAATTTCGATGAGCTGCTTCTCTCCGCCCGACGGGTATTTGGTCGGGAAGGTCACCACCTCAATGGCTCTGCCTGTGGTGGCCGCGCGCAGGGCAGCAATGGCTTCGGGTTTATTGTCTTCCAGCCCCAGCAGGATGTCCTCCGGCTGCAGGATATGCTGCAGAATGGCAATGCCTTCGACGATATCGGTGGCCCGTTCCCGCATGAGGCTGTCGTCGGCCGTGATGTAGGGTTCACATTCCGTGCCGTTGATGATCAGGGTCTTGACGGCGCGCCCGGGCTTGCCGGCGAGCTTCACGGCAGTGGGGAAGCCCGCCCCACCCATGCCCGCGATGCCCGCTGCGCGGATCAGCTCCAGCAGCTCGGTGGCTTCGCAATCGAGGTAGTTGGCCACACCCTGAACCGGCGCCCAGCGGTCTTCCTGATCGCTGTCGATGACGATACAGGGTGCGGGAAAGCCGGAGGGGTGGGGTATGGGCCGGTCTTCAATGGCGCTGACCACGCCTGAAGTCGGCGCGTGTAGTGGCACGCTGACATGCCCACCGGGCTCGGCAATCAACTGCCCTTTGAGTACCCGCTCGCCAACGGCAACCACTGCCCGCGCCGGCGCACCAATATGCTGCGACAGGGGCAGAATCAATTGTGGCGGTATGCCCGCACTGCGAATCGGCTGCTGCAGTGACTGATGCTTGTTCTCGGCGGGGTGAATGCCGCCGTGGAAATCATGCACCCGTCTCATGCGGCACGCTCGGCGGGTGTGGCATCGGTGGCGATAATTTCCAGGTTGCTGCTGCGTTGGGCGGGCATGTGCCAGTGCCAGGTCTGCAGGCTTTCAGGCTGCGGGATCATGTCGATGCAATCCACGGGGCAGGGCTCCACGCAGAGGTCGCAACCTGTGCACTCGCTGGCGATCACGGTGTGCATTTGCTTTGCTGCGCCCAGAATTGCGTCGACGGGGCAGGCCTGGATGCACTTGGTGCAACCAATACACTCGTCCTCTCGGATGTAGGCCACCGCCTTGACCTTTTCTTCGCCATGTTCCTCGTCCAGCGGCGGTGCTTCCACGTCCAGCAGGTCCGCCAGGGCCTGGATGGTCGATTCGCCGCCGGGCGGGCACTTGTTGATGGCTTCGCCGCCGGCAATGGCCTCGGCATAGGGACGGCAGCCGGGAAAGCCGCACTGTCCGCACTGGGTTTGCGGCAGGATGGCGTTGATTTCATCGGCAATCGGGTTGCCTTCGGTACGAAAGCGCACGGCCGCGAAGCCCAGCAGCGCACCGAACGGTGCGCCGAGTCCGACCAGCGCCAACAGCGCCGCAAGCAATGGATAGTCTGCAATCCAGCTCGGCATAACGCTACACCAGCCCCGCGAAGCCCATGAAGGCCAGCGACATCAGACCGGCCGTGACCATGCCGATGGCAGCGCCCTGAAAGGGCTCTGGCACGTCGGCAACGGCCAGGCGCTCGCGCATGGCCGCGAACAGAATCAGCACCAGGGAGAACCCCAGCGCAGCGCCAAAGCCGTAGAACAATGCCTGGAGGAAGCTGTGGTCCTTGTTGATATTGAGCAGGGCGACACCCAGTACGGCACAGTTGGTGGTGATAAGGGGCAGGTAGACACCCAGCACCCGGTGCAGTAGCGGGCTGCTCTTGCGCACCACCATCTCGGTGAATTGCACCACAACCGCGATAACCAGGATAAATGAGATGGTGCGCAGGTATTCGAGCCCCAGCGGCTCCAGCAGCAGGTAGTAGGTCAGGTGGCTGCAGGCCGAGGCGAGCGTGAGTACGAAGGTGGTGGCCATGGACATGCCCATGGCGGTTTCCAGTTTGTTGGACACGCCCATGAATGGGCACAGTCCAAGGAACTGCACGAGCACGAAGTTGTTGACCAGAATGGCTCCGATCAGAAGGATGGAATAGTCGGCTAGCACAATACCGTCATCAAGGGGTTATTAATTCGCCTAATGGTAAGTAGTTATCCCGGTGGAAACAATCGCCACCGGGGTTTAAAACCCGGGTTGGTTCAAGCCTGGCTGGCTTTCGCCTCGTCGGCGCTGGCAGCCAGCATTGCCTCAACCTGAGCCGGATCAACGCGGGTCAGCAGGGGCTCGAACGGTGACAGGCCGTGTTGGAGCAGCGGCCCTCCGGTGAGTGCGGTCCAGTCCAGCGAGCAGTTGAGGAACCGTTCGGATTTCTCTGCCATCGCGGGCAGCACCGGCTTCAGGTAGGTCATGAGTACGCGAAACAGATTGATCCCCATGCTGCACACGGCGTGAACATCCGCCTCGCGGCCCGCCTCCTTGGCCAGTACCCAGGGTTTGCGTTCATCAATGTACTGATTCGCACGGTCCGCCAGGGCAACGATAGCGCGGATGGCTTTGCTGTACTCGCGCTGCTCGTAGGACTCGGCGATGGCTTCCCCTTCATTCAGGAAGGCCTGTAGCAGTTCCGGCTCGGCGCAGTGCGCTGCGGTGGTGTTGTCGAAGCCCTTGCGCAGGAAGCCGGCGCAGCGGCTGGCGATATTGACCACCTTGCCGATGACATCGGCATTCACTCGTTGTACGAAGTCCGTGAGGTTGAGATCGATATCATCCACCGCGGCGCCGAGTTTGGCGGCGAAGTAATAGCGCAGGTATTCCGCGTCCAGGTG
Organism: Haliea alexandrii; assembly: GCF_003719295.1. GTDB lineage: Bacteria > Pseudomonadota > Gammaproteobacteria > Pseudomonadales > Halieaceae > Haliea > Haliea alexandrii. The sequence goes on along the minus strand of NZ_RFLW01000003.1, from coordinate 508,992 downwards.
CTGCAGGTAGGTGCCGGCATTGATGAACGTGCCCCGGCTTTTGGACATCTTGGTGCCATTGACCGTGAGGAAGCCGTGGGCATAGATGGCCGTAGGCGTGCGCAGGCCCGCCGAGTGCAGCATTGCCGGCCAGAACAGGCCGTGGAAGTTGATGATGTCCTTGCCGATGAAGTGGAACAGTTCGGCATCGGCGTCGGCATGCCAGTAGCGGCCGAAGTCGCAGCCGGTGCGTTCGCAGTAGTTCTGGAAGCTGGCGATATAGCCGATGGGCGCATCCAGCCATACATAAAAGTATTTACCGGGTTCCCCCGGAATTTCAAAGCCGAAATAGGGCGCATCGCGGCTGATGTCCCACTCCTGCAGCCCCGCGGCGGTCCACTCGCGCAGTTTGTTGGCAATTTGTGGCTGCAGCGTGCCGGAGTCTATCCAGTCGCCCAGCATGTCCGCGAGTGCGGGCAGCGCAAAGAAAAAGTGGGTTGATTCCTTGTCGATCGGGCGCGTCCCGGAAATGGCTGACACCGGGTCGATGAGGTCTGCAGGCGTGTACGTGGCGCCGCAGGCTTCGCAGTTGTCACCGTACTGCCCGGGGGTTTTGCAGCGCGGGCAGGTACCCTTGATAAAGCGGTCGGCGAGGAACAGTGCCTTCTCCGGGTCAAATGCCTGTACGATATCGCGGCGCGTGATGTGGCCATTGGCCTTGAGGCGGCCGTAGATCTCCTCGCTCCAGTGGCGGTTCTCCGCCGAGTGGGTGCTGTAGTAGTTGTCGAAATCAATACAGAATCCAGCCGCATCCTGCTCGTGCTCTGCCTTGATACGGGCGATCTGCTCCTCGGGGGTGATGCCCAGTTTTTCTGCAGTGAGCATGATGGCTGTACCGTGTGCATCATCGGCGCACACGTAGAGGCAATCGTGGCCACGCGACTTCTGGAAGCGCACCCAGATATCGGTTTGCACCATTTCCAGCATGTGGCCCAAATGCAGTGGGCCGTTGGCGTAGGGTAGGGCGCTGGTCACCAGGATCTTGCGCGCGTGGCTGTCTGGCATGTGCTTCACTATTCCATGCAGTTCAAAAAACAGGGGGCGTACTATAGCGGGTTTGCCTGCGCCAGTCATTGTCGGGGCCCGCCCAACTCCCTATACTGGCGTCCCTCGCGGGTCGCGCCCAGGCCCTGCACTGGTATTCCACGGATCCGGCAGTCATGAACACAATCAAGCACATTATCGCCGTTGCCTCCGGCAAGGGTGGCGTCGGCAAATCGACCACAGCGGTGAACCTGGCGCTGGCGCTGCGGGCGCTGGGGAGCCGCGTGGGGTTGCTGGATGCCGATATCTACGGACCCAGCCAGCAGCGCATGCTGGGTATTGCCGAGGGTACCAAGCCGGAACAGAAAGATGGCAAATGGCTGCTGCCGGTGATGGCACACGGGCTGAAGACCATGTCCATGGGGTTTCTCGCCAGTGAGCGCACACCCATGGTCTGGCGCGGTCCCATGGCGGGCGGTGCACTGGTACAGATGCTGGAGCAGACCCTCTGGGGCGAGCTGGACTACCTGGTGATCGACATGCCGCCCGGTACCGGTGATATACAGCTTACCCTGTCGCAGAAAGCCACGGTCGCCGGTGCGGTGATCGTCACCACGCCCCAGGATATTGCCCTGCTGGATGCCCGCAAGGGTATCGAGATGTTTCGCAAGGTAGATGTGCCCATTCTCGGTATCCTTGAAAACATGGCTGTGCACGTGTGCAGCCAGTGTGGCCATGCCGAACATATTTTCGGCAGCGACGGTGGTGAGCGGGTGTCGGCGGATTACGGTGTGCCGCTGCTGGCCAGCCTGCCCTTGGCCCTGTCCATCCGCGAGCAGACTGACAGCGGCACCCCGACGGTTGTCGCGGCGCCGGAATCTCCGGAAGCGCAGTTGTATCTAGCAGCTGCCCGGGCCATTGACGCGACCCTGGCGGGCGCCGCCTCGGGCGGCGATGCCGGGGTTCCCACCATACGAATCAGCGACGACTGAACGGAGCGTATTGCAGCGTGAGTATCAAGGCAGATAAATGGATACGCCGTATGGCGGAGCAGCAGGGCATGATCGAGCCCTTTGAGCCGGGTCAGGTGCGCAGCGACGGCGATCGCCGGCTTATTTCCTACGGCACATCGAGCTACGGTTACGATGTGCGCTGCTCGGATCATTTCAAGGTGTTCACCAACATCAATTCCGCGACCGTGGACCCAAAAGCCTTCGATGAAAACAGCTTTGTCGACGTGCGTGGCGATGTGTGCGTGATTCCGCCGAACTCTTTCGCGCTGGCGGTGACGGTGGAGTATTTCCGCATACCGCGCAACGTGCTGACCATCTGCCTGGGCAAGTCGACCTATGCCCGCTGTGGCATCATCGTCAATGTGACGCCTCTGGAGCCGGAGTGGGAGGGGCACGTGACGCTGGAATTCTCCAACACCACTACCCTGCCGGCGAAGATATACGCGAATGAGGGCGTCGCGCAGATGCTGTTTTTCGAGTCGGATGAGGTGTGTGAAACCAGCTACCGCGATCGCGGAGGCAAGTACCAGGGCCAGCGCGGCGTGACGTTACCGCGCGCCTGATACGCGTTTCAGGGGGTGGCCATGGCCTCTAGCGGTGCGCCGCCCATGCTGCCTTCGGCGAGCAACACTTCCACCGGCTTGTCGTCTTCCACGTGGATGGTTTTGACCATTAGATAATCCCACTCCGGGGCCAGCCACATGTCGGACTCGCGGTCCGGTTCTTCATGTAGCCGCTCGAAGTGCAGCGTGTTCACCGGGCCCAGCGGGGTGTCCAGAATTTCCTCGCCCACATACACCAGCTCGTAGTCGCGAATGCGCTTGCCGTCGGCAATGCGGACCTGCAGGTTTTCCTTCGGGTTCTCCTTCGCCATCAACTGCAAGCGCAACTGTTCCTGTTGGCTCATGCGGTCCAGCGTGCCTTCGGTGTAGGGCAATTCGTACCACTCATCTTTGTAGAAGCTGCGCACGGTATCGGCGCCTGGCGTGAAATGCACCTCGCGACGGCGGTTGATCAGGCCTGTGCCCTGGTAAATATAGGATTTAGGGTGAATTTCCGAGCCCTCAACGTTGAACACCGCCACTTCGTGGAAGCCCACGACCAGCAGCGTGCCGCCGTTGGTCAGCGTGTAGCGGCCCTCGCCCTCGGCTTTCAGCTCGCGCTCCAGCGTCACCGTCATGCCCCGCGCCGACGTGGAGTATTTGACCAGGTAGGGCTGCAGCGCAGGTTCTGTGGATGTCCTGGCCTGAGCCGGGCTCGCGCTCAGGGGGGCGCTAAGGGCGGCTCCGAGCAGCAGCGTCATCAGCAGTGACGGGCGGCCGATAGCGAAGCCCATTCGCGGGAATCTTCTGGCCATCGAAATGTGCTCCTTGTTTGTCCAGTGTGAGCCTGCCCTGCAGGAACCAGCGGGCGGCCAACGGGTAAATGGCGTGCTCCATCTCCAGAACGCGCAGCGCGAGGCTGTCCGCGGTGTCATGGGCCTGTATCGGGACGTACGCCTGCAGCACCGGTGGGCCACCGTCCAGCTCAGGGGTGACAAAGTGGACGGTGCTTCCGGCCTCGCTGTCCCCGGCGTCAATGGCCCGCTGGTGCGTGTGCAGCCCCGGGTACTTGGGCAACAATGACGGATGAATGTTCAATAATCTACCGGCAAAAGGTGTGATAAATACCGGCGTCAGAATGCGCATGAACCCCGCGAGGGCCACCAGATCGGGTTCCGCCTGCTGTAGCCGCGCCACCAGTGCGCTATCGAACGCCTCGCGGTCCGGGAAGTCCGCGTGGGCGATGCATGCGGTTTCGATACCGGCCTCCCGCGCGCTGCGCAAGCCCGCTGCATCAGCGCGGTTGCTGATGACCAGACAGACCTCCGCGGGCAGTGCGCCACTGTTGCAGGCGTCAATCAGGGCGTGCATGTTGGAACCGCGACCGGAGATAAGCACCGCAATGCGGCCGGGTGAGCTCCCCGACATCAGGCCAGTTCCACCCCGTGCTCGCCGTGCTCAATCGTGCCCAGCTGCCATGCGGTCAAGCCCTCACGGGCCAGCAGTTCGAGCGTGGTCAGGGTAGCGGACGGTGCGACACACAGCACCATGCCCACGCCGCAATTGAAGGTGCGGTACATCTCGGGCGTGGCGACGTTACCCTGTTCCTGCAGCCACTGGAAAATCGGTGGCCAGGACCAGCTTTTGGTGTCCACCACCGCGCGGCAGTCAGCCGGTAGCACCCGCGGCAGGTTCTCCGGCAGGCCCCCGCCAGTGATATGACTCAGCGCCTTGACCTCGACCTCGCTAAACAGCGCGAGCAATGCCTTGACGTAAATCAGCGTGGGTGTGAGCAGGGTCGCACCCAGGGTGCTGTCGCCGAAGGGCTGTTGCAGGGACGCGCCGCTGACTTCCAGTATCTTGCGGATCAGCGAGTAGCCGTTGGAGTGCGGGCCGCTGCTGGCGATGGCAATCAGCGTGTCGCCGGCCTCGACCTTGCTGCCGTCAATAATGTCGGCCTTTTCCACCACGCCAACGCAGAAGCCCGCCAGGTCGTAGTCCTCGCCCTCGTACATGCCGGGCATTTCGGCGGTTTCGCCCCCCACCAGTGCGCAGCCCGCGAGCTCGCAGCCCTGGCCAATACCGCTGACGACGGCGGCGGCTGTGTCGATATTCAGGGCGCCGGTGGCGTAGTAGTCGAGGAAAAACAGCGGCTCGGCACCCGCCACCACCAGATCGTTGACGCACATCGCGACCAGGTCGATGCCGATACTGTCGTGTATGCCCATCTCCAGCGCCAGGCGCAGCTTGGTGCCGACGCCATCGGTGCCAGAGACCAGAACTGGCTGCCGGTAGCCGGCGGGTATTTCGCAGAGCGCGCCAAAACCACCCAGGCCGCCCAGTACTTCCGGGCGAGCAGTGCGTCGGGAAACGTGTTTGATGCGCTCCACGAGTGCATTGCCGGCGTCGATATTCACGCCGGCATCTTTGTAGCTGAGGGCTTTGCCCTGATTGTCTGTGCTCATGGTGTGCGGGGTCCGAGTCGGTTGCGGGCAGCTGCCGTGGCAGGGGGCGTATTCTAGCCCTAATCGCGGGGCGATTCACGCCTGCGGCAATTTTCACGCCGATGCAGCTCCACTTCCCCCGCTGCTGTTACAATGAGCTTTTACCTGATTCGCCGGAGGCCATTTTGGGTGCGCCCCTCAAGTGGGTAGCAGCAAGTCTGTTACTCGTGGTGTGTTACGCGTTTCCGGCAGAGCTGGTGCGCGATCTGTACGTGGCCGATGTGCCGGTTGCCAATCGCGGTGAGGCGGAGCTGGCGCGCGCCGCCGAGGAAGGTTTGGCGCAGGTGCTGGTCAAGGTGTCCGGGTCTGTGGACGTGCTGGCGCGTCCCGAGGTCGCAGGGGCGCTGCAAGCCGCGCGGGCGCGGGTGCAGCAGTATTCCTACAACCGGGTTGATAGCGGCGACGCGGCACTTTCTGCCCGCGTGGAGTTTGACCCGGCTCAGGTGCGCGATTTGCTGCTGAGTGCGGGAGCCCCCATCTGGACCGCGACCCGCCCTGCTGTTCTCGTCTGGCTGGTGGTGGAAGAAGCCGGTCAACGCAGTTTTGTCAGCCCGGGGGCACATCCGGAACTGGCTGCCGAGCTCACCGAAGGCTTCCGCCGTCGTGGCGTTCCGTTGCGCTTTCCGCTCCTCGATCTCACCGACGCCGCAGCGCTTGACCCCGCCGAAGCCTGGCACCTGCCGTCGCCACTGCTGATCGCCGCCTCTACACGCTATCGCGCCACTGAGGTGCTGGCCGGGCGTGTGGCAAAACTGGCGGCGGGCGACGTGGTCGGTGACTGGGCGTATCTGTCCACTCAGGGGCGGCAGGACCGCAGTGCTACGCGTACAGACGCGAGTCGTTTCTTGCGCGGCGGGGTCGATCTGGTGGTGGAAGATATGGCGGCGCGCTATGCCATCAGCGGCGCCGATGCCGGCGATACCCTGTTGCTGAACGTGACTGGGGTGGCGAGCTACGCCGACTACGCGGCGGTCATGAGCTGGTTGGAGAGCCTGGAGCCTATCCGGCAGGCGCGCGTGACCGCGCTGGACAAAGACAGGCTGACTCTCGCTGTTGTGGCGGCGGCAGACGCCTCCCAGCTGGCTTCGATCATCGAGCTGAACCCCCGTATGCGACCGGCCGCGGCCGGCACCGGAAAAGGACTGAATTACCTGTGGCGCAACTAGAACCCGACAGCCAGCTGCCCGTGCAGCGCTGGCCCTTGGCCCTGGCGCTGCTCGTGGCGCTGTCTTTGGCCTTCTATCTGTTACAGCCCATTTTGCTGCCGTTTGTACTCGGAGCCCTGATAGGCTACCTGGGGGATCCGTTGGTGGATGCGCTGGAGCGCCGCAAGCTCGGGCGTACGGCAGGAGTGCTGGTGGTTTTCGTCCTGTTTTCCGGCCTGATTGTGGTCGGCATGCTCGTTGCCGTACCGTTGGTGCTACAGCAGCTGGATGCCCTGATCCAAAAAATACCTGCTTTATATCAATGGCTTACACAAACGCTCGTGCCCTGGCTGCGCGATCGTTTGAGTGTGCCCGCGGCCCAGTTGCCGCAGATTGACTGGTCCGGGCAGCTTGCCGAGCACTGGCAGTCCCTGGGTAAGGTGACGGCGTCGACCCTGAAAAGCCTGACCGGCTCAGGTGCCGGGTTTCTCGCCGGCTTGTTCAATCTCGCGCTGGTGCCGGTTGTGGCCTTCTACCTCATGCGCGACTGGGACATCCTCATGGAAAAGGCGTTGGGTATCGTGCCTGTCGCCTGGCATAAGAACGCGATTGCCCTGGTGCGGGAAGCCGACGAGGTGCTCAGTGCGTTTCTGCGCGGCCAGTTCCTGGTCATGTGCTCACTGGGGGTGATCTACAGCACCGGCCTGTGGTTGGTCGGGGTGCAGTTCGCGCTGGTGCTCGGCGTTGTTGCGGGGCTTGCCAGCATTGTGCCCTACCTCGGGTTTGTCGTCGGCATTCTGGCGTCCTGTGTGCTCGCGTATGTGCAGTTCCAGGAGTGGACAATCCTGTTCTGGGTCGCGCTGGTGTTCGGCGTGGGCCAGGTGCTGGAAAGCGTGCTGTTGACCCCGGTGCTGGTGGGCGATCGCATTGGCTTGCACCCGGTGGCGGTGATCTTTGCCCTGATGGCCGGTGGACAGATCGCGGGCTTTGTCGGTGTGCTGGTCGCGCTGCCGGTGTCGGCGGTCATTATGGTTTTCGTGCGTCACGCCATGGCCTACTATCGTGCCAGCCAGCTTTACAGCGGGGATTGAGGCGGTGTCTGCTGTGCCCGTCCGTCAGCTGGCCCTGAACGTGCGGCTGCGTGATGACGCGACCTTTGTCAGTTTCCTGGGCGCAGGGGTGCACGAGCCCCTGTTGGCCGCATTGCAGGCCCAGTGTATGGCGGATGGGGAGCCGACCCTGTATGTGTTTGGCCCCGCCGGCAGCGGCAAGTCGCACCTGCTGCAGGCGGCCTGCCATCTGTGCCCGGGGAGTAGCTCCTATTTGCCACTGGCTGATCTGTGCGCCTTGCCGGCCGCAGAGTTGTTCGGTGGGCTCGAAGGCCAGCGTCTGCTGTGCATCGACGATCTTGACCGGGTGGCTGGCCAGCCGGAGTGGGAGGAGGCCTTGTTCCACCTGTTCAATCGCGCCCGCGACAACCGCTGCCGGCTGGTGTTTGCTGCGAATAACAGTCCTCGCCAGTTGCCCGTAGTGCTGGCCGACCTGCGCTCCCGGCTGGGTTGGGGGCCGGTATTTCAGCTGCCGGCACCGGACGATGCCGCCATGCAGGCTATCCTGCAGTTCCGTGCGCGTTGTCGCGGGCTCGATATGCCCGTGGAAGTCAGCCGATTCCTGGTGAGCCGCGCGCCGCGCGACATGGCGTCGCTGATGCTCGTGCTGGAGACGCTGGATACCCGTTCGCTGGCCGACCAGCGCGCACTCACGGTGCCCTTCGTCAAGGGTGTGCTCGGCCTCTAGCGCAGGAAATATTCCCAATCAAGACTGTGAATTATTTAGCCTTGTTGTGGTGGCGAATGAGATACGAGCCTGTATCATTCTGTAATGGCCATTGAAACAAGGGCCGTGTCATGCAACCAGGAGAGAGTGTAATGAAAAAACAATTTTTCGCCGGTGTAGCTGCAATCGCAGCCACTGCATCCATGTCTGTTGCGCCGGTTTCTGCCGAGGTCCCGCTGACAATCAACGCTGGCATCGGTCAGTTCGTGTTCGATGGCGACCGTCGGCTGAAAGATACTGAAACTCCGGTTGTTGGCCTGGAGTGGGCTTTTACCGATAACTGGGCCGCTGAAGTCATGTACGCCGAAGACAGCACGCGTTACAACGACGGTACGGAAACCGACGTCGCTGCGTGGCAGGTGGGCATGATGTATTACACCGGCAGTTACATCGGCGGCGGCAATCGCGTCCGTCCTTACCTGGCTTTCGGCATGGGTGAAATCGATATCGACGCTGACCTGTTCGATACCGTTGAAACCACGGCCAACGCCGGTGGTGGCTTGCGCTGGATGCTGACACCGCGTTTTGGTGCGCGCCTCGACGCGCGCATGCTGCACAGCCTGGACGAGAGCGAAAACGACTTCCTGCTCACCGCTGGCCTGAACTACTACTTCGGTAAAGTAGCGGAAGATCCCGCGCCGGTGGTGGTTGCTGCTGCGCCCGTTGACTCCGATGGCGACGGCGTAAACGACGATCGCGACCAGTGCCCCGGCACAGCCGCTGGCACGCGTGTAGACGCAACGGGCTGCCCGCTGCCGGTAACTCAGGTGGCGTCCATCAAGTTGAAAGTCAACTTCGACTTTGACTCAACCAAGGTCAAGGAGATGTACTTCAATGACATCAGTGAGCTGGCGGCGTTCCTGAAGCGCTTCAACGACCTGCAGGTTGATGTTGAAGGTCACACCGACAGCGTGGGCCCGGAAAACTACAACCAGCAACTGTCACAGCGTCGTGCGCAGGCTGTTGTGGACTTGCTGGTCAATCAACACGGTATCAGCGCTGACCGCTTGGAAGCGGTAGGGTACGGCGAAGCGCGGCCGGTGGGCAGCAACGACACCAGTGAAGGTCGTGCCGCAAACCGCCGTGTAATGGCAACGCTGGAAGTTGAATACAAGAAGTAAGCCGGCGCCCTGAAGCGGGTGGCTGCAGGGCGACTATTCAGCGCAGCTGAAAGTCGTCCGCATCCAGCTGGCAGGGAAAACGCGTACGGTACGCAAGTAGATCGGCACTGTTCAGGGTAATACTGGCAGTGCCGTTTTTGTTTCCAAGATCAGCCAGCATGCTGCCATCGGCGGCGATCGCCAGGCTGTCCCCCGAATACCTGATGCCCTTGGCATCTTGCCCCACACGATTCACACCCACCACACAGGCAGCGTTTTCAATGGCACGTGCTGGCAACAGGGCACGCCAGTGCGTACGCCGCGCAGCGGGCCAGTTGGCGACGTACAGAGCGAGGTCGTAGTCCTCCCGGTTTCTGCTGAACACGGGGAAACGCAGGTCGTAGCACACCTGGAGTAACACTCGCCAGCCACGCCAGGTCACGGTAACGCGCTGCTGGCCAGCGCCGTAACGTTCGTGCTCACCCGCCATGCGAAACAGGTGGCGCTTGTCATAGTGGCTGACGGTGCCATCGGGCGTGATAAACAGCATGCGGTTGTAGACCTGGTCTTCGCAGCGCACTGCGATGCTGCCGGTGAGGGCACAATTGTGCTGTGCTGCCAGCCGCTGCATCCAGCACTCGGTTGCGCCGCCGGGTAATTCGGCATTGGCCAGTGCGTTCATGGAAAAACCGGTGGTGAACATTTCCGGCAGGACGATGAGGTCCGTTCCGCCGGCGCTTTTCTCGAGCAGTGCTTCGAGGTGGTGCCGGTTGTCATCGGGGGCTTCCCAGGCGAGTTCGCACTGCACCAGGGTGACATTCAGATTTTGCATAGTCGCTCCGCGGCCTGCTGCAGCACGGCGTCCTGTTTGGCGAAACAGAAGCGCAAAAGCCGCTGTGCAGGCGGTTGCTGGTAAAACACCGATACGGGTATGGAGGCAACGCCCACCTCCCGTGTCCACGCTTCACAGAGCTGAACATCGGCGCTGTCGCTCAGTGCAGCATAGTCCAGTAGCTGAAAATAGCTGCCGGCACTGGGTGTGAGGCGCAGCGCCGAACCGGCGAGGGCGCGATTGAACAGATCGCGCTTGTGCTGGTAGAGCGTCGCCAGCGTCAACGGGTAATCAGGCTCGGCGCGCATGAAATCGGCGAGCGCCTGCTGCACCGGGGTGACGGCGACAAAGCAGACATACTGGTGAATTTTACGCAGTTCTGCGGTGAGCGCGGGGGGCGCGACGCAGTAGCCGGTTTTCCAGCCGGTGACACCGTAGGTTTTGCCGAAGGAGAAGACGGCAAACGTGGCCGCGCGCAGAGCGTCGAATTGCAGTGCACTGTGGTGCGTGCGGCCATCGTAAATCAGGTATTCATAGACCTCGTCGCTCACCACCAGCAGGCCGTGCCTGGCGACCAGTGTGTTCAGGGTTTCGAGGTCCTCCCGTGCCAGCGCTGCGCCGCTAGGATTGTGAGGCGAGTTGATGACCAGCATGCGCGTGCGCCTGGAAATGGCGGCCTCGATACGGGCCCAGTCGGGCATGAACGTCACGGGATCCAGCGGCACATGTACCGGGACGCCACCGGCCAGCAGCACCGCGGGCCGATAGCTGTCGTAGCAGGGGTCGAGCAGAATCACCTCGTCGCCGGCGGACACGCAGGCGGTGATGGCGCAGTAGATCGCTTCGGTGGCGCCCGGTAGCACCGTGATTTCAGTGTCTGCGTCACACACTACGCCGCGATGATGTGCCAGCTGGACGGCGATCGCCTCGCGCAATGCGGGTAGTCCCGCCATGGGCGCGTACTGGTTGTGTCCTTCCAGCGCCTGCCGGGCCAGCGCCTGGCGCAAGCGCTCGGGTGCAGGGAAATCGGGAAAGCCCTGCGACAGGTTCACCGCGCCACACTCGCTCGCCAGGGCGGACATGCGCGAGAAAATGGTGGTGCCAACCGCCGGGAGTTTGCTCTGTAACATGCGCGTCCTAGAGCTGGGTATCCAGCGGTAATTCGGTGGTGTTCTTGATTTCAGTCACCGCCATGTGGGAGTGCAGCTCTCGAATGCCGGGACTGGTGGTCAGCGTGTTGCGCACGAAGTCTTCGTAGTGGCGAATGTCGCGGGTAACAATCTTCAGCATGTAGTCCCAGATGCCGGTCATGGTATAGCACTCGACCACTTCGGGGTGATCGACGATTTCGGTTTCGAAGCTCACCAGGTTCTGGCGACCGGTGGCGGTCAGGTTGATGGTGGCGAACACCACCACATCCATACCCAGCTGTGCGCGATCCAGCAGGGCGACCCGCCGCCGGATAATACCCTCCTCTTCCAGACGGTTGATGCGCCGCCAGCAGGGTGACTGGGACAGGTTGATCCTGTCGGCGATGCTGGCGGTGCTCGTGGTGGCATCCCGTTGCAGCAGTTTCAGTATCTCAATGTCCTGAGGGGCGAGCATGATGGTTGTTTAACCCTATAATTGCTTAACTGTTGCATAATTTATGCACAATATCGTGTAAAAGGCCACCAAATCAAATAACAAATCCTCTCCGTCTGGCGCAGAATCTCAGGTCCGTGCAGGAGCAGTGATTATGGCAACCGACAACCGCAACGCTCTCAGAAAAGTATCGCTGGACGACAAGTACGCCCTCGACACGGCGCGCGCCTACATGACCGGGATTGAAGCACTGGTCAGGCTGCCCATGTTGCAGCAGCAGCGCGATCGCCGCGCCGGGCTCAATACGGCGGGCTTTATATCCGGCTATCGCGGCTCCCCCGTGGGTGGCGTTGACCAGGCCATGTGGAAAGCCGAACCCTGGCTCAAGCGTCACAATATTCACTTTCAGGCGGGGTTGAACGAAGATCTGGCGGCGACTTCGGTCTGGGGCAGCCAGCAGACCAACCTGTTTGCCGGCGCGCGTTACGATGGCGTGTTCGGCATGTGGTATGGCAAGGGGCCGGGGGTTGATCGCAGCATGGATGTGATCAAGCATGCCAATGCATTTGGCACATCGCGCTACGGCGGTGTGCTGGCGGTGGCAGGGGATGATCATGCCTGCAAGTCCTCGACATTGCCGCACCAGTCGGAGCACATGTTCATCGGTGCCTCGGTGCCCGTGTTGAGCCCGGCCAATGTGCAGGAAGTACTCGACCTGGGCATCTTCGGCTGGGAATTATCGCGCTATAGCGGCTGTTGGGTGGCGTTGAAAGCCATTACCGAAAACATGGATTCCGCCATTTCTGCGGACATCGACCCCGACCGTATCAACATCGTCATGCCCGAAGACTTCCAGATGCCCGCCGATGGCGTGCACGCGCGCTGGCCGGACAAGCCGCTGGAGCAGGAGTTGCGGCTCAACAAGTTCAAGATCTATGCGGCGCGGGAGTTCGCCCGTGTCAACGGCATCAACCGTGTGGTAGTGGATTGCCCTAACCCGCGGCTGGGTATTATCACCTCCGGCAAGGCCTATCTGGACGTCATGCAGGCGCTGGAGGACATGGGTATCGACGATGCGGTGGCCGCCGAAATCGGTCTGCGCGTCTACAAGGTCGGCATGCCCTGGCCCCTCGAGCCGCGCATGACCCATGACTTCGCCGAAGGTTTGGAGGAGATTCTGGTGGTGGAGGAAAAGCGTTCCATCATCGAAGACCAGCTGACCGGCCAGCTGTACAATTATCCGGTGGCGGCGCGCCCCCGCGTGATCGGCGAGTTTGATGAAGCCGGCAGGGACCTCCTGCCCAACCTGGCCGAGTTGACGCCGGCGATGGTGGCGCTGGCGATCGCCAGTCGTATCCGCCGCTTCTATCAGTCGGAAACCATGGATCAGCGTATTCGCTGGATCGAGGACAAGGAGCGCTCACTCGCCCAGCCGCGGGACACCATCGAGCGCGTGCCGCACTTCTGTTCCGGCTGCCCCCACAATACCTCGACCAAAGTGCCTGAAGGCAGCCACGCCTTTGGCGGCATAGGCTGCCATTACATGGCCACCTGGATGCCTGACCGGCAAACCCATACGTTCACGCAGATGGGTGGCGAGGGGGCGACGTGGATTGGCCAGGCGCCGTTCACTGACACCCGGCACGTCTTTCAGAACCTGGGTGATGGCACCTACTTCCACTCGGGCATTCTCGCCATTCGGGCCGCGGTTGCCGCCGGTGTGAACATTACCTATAAGATTCTCTATAACGATGCGGTCGCCATGACGGGTGGCCAGCCCATTGATGGCAGTTTGTCGGTAGGTGACCTGATACGCCAGGTTGCTGCCGAGGGTGTGCAGCGTATCGCCCTGGTCAGTGACCACCCGGAAGCCTGGAGCGGCCAGTTCCACGGTGTCACCAGTTACTTCAGCCTGCATGATCGCCGTGAGATGGATGCCTTGCAGCGCGAGCTGCGGGAGTATAACGGCACATCGGTCATCGTTTACGTACAAACCTGCGCGGCGGAAAAGCGCCGTCGGCGTAAAAAGGGCCAGTTGGAAGACCCGGCCAAGCGCCTGTTTATCAACGATGCGGTGTGCGAGGGCTGCGGGGATTGCAGCATCAAGTCCAACTGCCTGTCGGTGCTGCCGAAGGCCACCGAACTGGGCCGCAAACGCAAGATTGACCAGAGCTCCTGCAACAAAGACTACAGCTGCGCGAATGGTTTCTGCCCGAGTTTCGTTTCGGTCATTGGTGGGTCGTTGCGCAAGCCCGAGGGTGCCGGCGGTGGCGCGGAAGGCCTGTTCGACCCACTTCCCGAGCCGCAGTTACCAGAGCTTGAGCGGCCCTGGAACACGGTGGTGACCGGCGTGGGCGGCACCGGTGTGCTGACCATTACCGCCCTGGTGGCCATGGCGGCACACATTGAAGGCAAGGGTTGTGCGACCATGAACCAGACGGGCCTGGCGCAGAAGTTTGGTGCCGTGGTCAGTCATGTGCGGGTCAGCGCCAATCAGGAAGACATCAAGGCGGTGCGTATTCCCGCCGGAGAGGCCGACTTGCTGCTCGGTTGTGACCTGGTGGTGACTTCCACCTATGAAGCACTGGGCAAGGTGGCGCACGGCCGCACCCACGCCGTGGTCAACGATGCCGAAGTGCCCACCTCAGCCTTTATTCTCGACCCGGATGCGCGCTTCCCCACCAGCGCCATGAAAGCCAAGGTGAGTGACGAGGTCGGCGACTCGGCGGCGTTCTTCATTGATGCAACACGCATCGCCACACAGCTGCTGGGCGACTCCATAGCCGCGAACCTGTTCCTGCTTGGCTACGCCTGGCAGCAGGGTCTGGTGCCGGTTTCCGCCGCCGCGCTGGAGGAGGCCATCGAGTTGAATGCGGTGGCCGTCAATTTCAATAAACAGGCATTCCTGTGGGGACGCCGCTGTGCCGATCAGCCCCAGCGCGTGCTGGCGCTGGTGGATGAGCTGGCCCCGCCCGCGGCATCGCGCCTCGAGTTGGTGGAAGAGATTGTTGTCGACCGCGCAGCGCGTCTTGCGGACTACCAGGATGCGGCCTACGCGGAGCGCTACCGGCAACAGGTGAATCGCGTGCGTGCTGCGGACCCCCGGGCAGAACAGCCGGGTAGCCTCAGCGCCACCGTGGCCCGGGTGCTCCACAAACTGATGGCCTACAAGGACGAGTACGAAGTGGCCAGGTTGTACAGCAACGGCGAGTTCCTGCGCAAGCTCGAGCAGCAGTTTGATGGCGATTTTGAACTGCGTTTCAACCTGGCGCCGCCCTTGTTCAGCAAGCGCGACCCCGCTACCGGCCACCTGATCAAGCAGGAGTTCGGCCCGTGGATGCTGACCGCCTTTGGCTGGCTCGCCCGGCTGCGGAGGCTGCGTGGAACACGCTTTGATATTTTCGGCTATACCGCCGAACGTCGGCAGGAGCGCGCGGACATTGATGACTACCTCACCCTGCTTGACGAGTTGCTCTCCGGTCTGAGTGACGAAAATTACGCGGATGCGGTGGAGCTGGCGTCGCTGCCCGCCCGGCTGCGCGGCTTCGGCCACGTCAAGGACCGCAACCGTGAGCAGCTGGCCGGGCAGCGCACCCAGCTTCTGCGTCGCTTTCGCGGCGAAGCCGTGGCCACGGTCACTATTGTCAATGCTGCCTGACCCAACACAGGCAGCCGGAGAGGAACCATCATGACTGTATTTTCGGCCCCCGCCTGGGATGGCCACGAACTGGTTGTTTTTGGCAGCGATGCTGCCACCGGGCTTCGCGCGATTATTGCCGTACACAATTCCAGCCTCGGGCCGGGTGTCGGTGGCTGTCGCATGTTTCCCTATGCCAATGATGCGGACGCGCTGCACGATGTGCTGCGCCTCTCCCGCGGTATGACCTACAAATCAGCGTTGGCGGGCCTGCCCATGGGCGGCGGGAAGTCGGTCATCATTGGCGACCCGCGGCGCGACAAGACGTCGGCATTGATGCGAGCGATGGGCGACTTCGTGCATGCCCAAGGCGGGCGTTATGTAGCCGCGGAGGATTCAGGTACCGGTGTAGAGGATCTGCGCCGAATGGCCGCACGCACACCTCATGTTAGCGGTATCGACGACAATGAGCACGGTGGCGACCCCTCACCGAGCACAGCCTACGGTGTTTTTCTTGGCATTCGCGCGGCGGCGCAACACCGCCTGGGTGTGGCCAGCACTGCAGACTTGCGCGTCGCGGTACAGGGCCTCGGCCACGTAGGCTATCATCTGGCGCGTCATCTGCGCGAGGACGGGGCCGTAGTGTATGGGGCGGACGTAAACGAGGCGAATCTGGCTCGCGCGGTGGAGGCGCTCGGCGTTCTGCCGGTGGCGCCAGCGGAAATACTCGGCCTGGAAGTGGATGTACTGGCGCCTTGTGCGATGGGCGCCGTGTTGAATGACCGCACCATCGATACTTTGCGCGCAGGTATTGTGGCTGGTGCTGCGAACAATCAGCTGGCGACGGCGGAAGACTGTGCGCGCCTACAGGAGCACGGCATTCTGTATTGTCCGGATTTTCTGATAAACGCCGGAGGCATTATCGACGTGCACTATCAGCGTGCCGGCTTGCCGGCGGCAGCGAAGAGAGCGCATATTGAGCGTATCAGCGTCACGCTCACTGAAGTACTACGCAGGACAGATGGCTCCAGTCAGTCGTCGAACGATGTGGCCGAGGCCTTGGCGGTGGAGTATTTGCGTGACACGGCGCGCGCGAGCCTGCCTGCTAGCCGAGGAGCGCAAACAGCGCATGCAATGAATATAAGCTGACAATGCTGCTGGCCGCTACAAGCAGAAACAGCGGCGCACAGGAAGGTCTGGAATCCCGGCGCCTGTCTGCAATTCCAGTTTCCCCGGGTGTTGCTC
Source organism: Haliea alexandrii (assembly GCF_003719295.1). GTDB lineage: Bacteria > Pseudomonadota > Gammaproteobacteria > Pseudomonadales > Halieaceae > Haliea > Haliea alexandrii. The sequence goes on along the minus strand of NZ_RFLW01000003.1, from coordinate 492,531 downwards.
TGCCGCGGTCATGCCTTGCGTTTGGGTTGAGTAAGGTAGGTGCGCTAATGCGGGACTCCGATAATCAGAGTCGGGAACAGTAACAAATCTAGACGACTGTCTTTGTAACTTTGGGTATCCCCTCGCCGGGGAGGCGTTGAACGGCGGCCGGCGCGATCCAACGCGCGACAGCAGTTATAAGATCCTGCCGGGAAAATGGCTTGCTCAGCATTGCGTCCATACCAAAGGCCAGGCATTTTTCCCGGTCGCCCTGCACTGAGTTGGCCGTTACAGCCAGGACCGCCGGCTGATGCCTGTTCTGCTGGTGCAAGATCGCGCGGATCCGACGAGTTGCCTCGAAACCGTTCATGATTGGCATCTGGCAATCCATCAAGATGAGGTCGAAGTCGCGCTGTTCCACCATTGCAACGGCTTCTTCGCCGTTTTCAGCAAACTCCAGTTTGCAACTGAACCCTTTTAAATGTGTCTGCACCAACCGCTGATTCATCACGTTGTCTTCCGCGAGGAGAAGGCGCTTGCCGTTGATCGTGTTGGCAAGCTGGTCTGCGTCCGTTTCGGCACAAAGCCCATCGACAGCTTGGCCGGTGCTGTCGGCGCCTTCCGGTACGCCCACTTGCTGCAGTGGCAAGGTTACCTCAAACGTTGAGCCGGAGCCGAGCGTGCTGTCTACTGAAACCGAGCCGCCCATTGCGCTGACCAAATTATAGACAATTGCCAGCCCTAGCCCGGTGCCACTGGCGCGAGCAGGCCCAGCGCCACTGACTTGATAAAAGGGCTCATGAAGGTGCGCAAGCACATTTTCCGGCATGCCTATGCCCGTATCCGCGACGCGGATGCGTAACTGCCAGTCGTCCTTGGCCGTGCTCTTGTAGGGTTGCGTGACGGACAGGTCAACCTCCACTGATCCGGCTTCGGTAAACTTTATGGCGTTAGCCACGAGGTTCTGAATGACTTGGCGGATCTTGATTGCGTCGCTGTAAAAGCGGCAGGTGAGCCCCGTGGTCAATTGGAATTCAAGGCTGATGCGTTTCCGTTCCGCGAGTGGACGCAGTACTCTCTCCACCGGGACACTCAAGTCAGGCAGGGAGAAAGGAACCGGCTCCAGTGCGAGGTTGCCACTTTCGATGCGCGAGACCTCCAGAATATCGCCAATCAACTCCGTGAGGTTGCGCCCGGACGACTCCAGTGCATCCAGAAGCGAGCGCTGGTTCTCGTCCAGCACTGTGCCCTTGAGTAACTCCGTCATGCCGAGAACGACGTGCAGCGGCGTGCGGATTTCATGGCTCATGGTGGCAACGAAGCGTGACTTGGCCTCATTGGCTGAGCTCGCCACAGCGGCCATGGTGAGGGCCGAGTTGCGGGATTCCTTGAGGGATACAAGCGTATCGAGTAGTTCCTGTTCCCGGCGGCGTCGCTGTTCGGTGTGTGTGATCAGGTCGGCCAGCAATTCCAGCAACATGATCTCTACGTCGCTGTAATGGCGGGCACTGTTTACCGAGTCGAAGCCGATAAAGCCCATACAATCATCACCCAGCAGCTCGGGGAAGGTCGCCAGTGACTGTATGCCCTGAGGTTCGAGTATTGCCCGCAGGGCGTCACCCGGCGCGCGGCTGCTCACGGCGGAGACAATGAAAGGCAAGCGGCTCTTGTGATTGCTGGTCCATAAATGCAGGTCCCGGGTAGAAATATCCTGCAGGAGATCGATTTGTGGCTCGATACCCTGGGCGCACCATTCATGGGTATTGCTACAGCTTTCCCGCTCCCAGTAGTAGGTGAACCGGTAGGCTCTATCAGCACCGACATAGCTTGATGTGTCACTCAGCGCCTCGGTGATTGTGGCGTCAATCAGTTCGATCGGGGCTTCAAGCAGTTTGACGGAGATGGAGATAATCAACCTCTCCAGTTCCGATTTCTGCAGTGTTTCCGTGCGTGCTATTTCCGCTTCGGTCATGTCGCGGAGGATGATCATGACATCGTCCTGGTATTCACTTTCATCGGTGACAATACTGAGCACGCATTGGAATTTTCGTATGCCGCCTTGCGTGGTTCGTGCGCGCAGCGGAATCTCGACGGTCTCCTGTAAACCCTGCTCGATGTGATGATTGAAACTGCGGATAACCCGAGCGCGATCCTCCTCATAGAGCATACGTTCGAAATTCGCTGTGGACAGGGCGTTGGTGCCTGCAGGCAATTCCAGTGCGGTACACAGGCCACGGTTGAGCGCAATGGCGCCAACACCGCGGCGCCAGCGCATGGCACCCAGTTGGCTGGCGGTCAGGGCCTCGAAAATGGCACTGGTGGCGGGCATGCCGGTATCAGGCTCCTGCTGCAAGATGCGATGCGACACGGCCCCGGGTCGTTTTTGCCAGTGTTACGATGTTTGCGAGCAGTTGCTCCCGCGTTTCCTCGGTTGCCGCGTCCCGGCACAGCGCTTCGAGAGACTCGAACAGGGAAGCCAGGGCGTGTGCCCCCACAGTACGGCAGGAGGAACCCAGCTTGTGTGCGTGGTGACGTTGTTCATCTAATGACATTGGCAGAGAGGGCGGTTCAATGAGCAGCAGCAGGGCGTCCAGCTGCTGTAAAAATGTACCGTAGAAATCCGCCAGTACCTCCCAATCGTCAAGCTCCAAAGAATGCGGTAGATGCGAACTGTCGAAGACGGCCTTCTCCGTGGTCATGATTGGGTTTCCTTATAGGGTGTTCTCCGGGCCCGTGTAGGCTGTAATGCATACCCTGCACCCCGTACCGAGCGAATGCAGTAATTGTCCGTCAGCGACTTGAGTTTCTTTCTGGCACGCCCGACCAGAACATCCATGGCCCGATTCATGGAGTCAAAATCTCTGCCGTAAACAATGCTGTACAAGTCGTTGCGTTGTACCGCGCTGCCGGCGTTGCGCATGAGAATGGATAATACCGCCAGTTCTTTTTCGGAAAGTGCTACCTCTTCCCCGAAGGCACCGAGAGTGCGGTGTAGCGGATCGAGTTGTAGCGCTTCCCACTCGAACACACTGCTCGCTGCGGCGCTATTGTCGCGCTGATTGTTGCTGCTGTGCTGCCGCAGTACCGCGCGAATCCTCGCGGTCAGTTCTTCAATATCGTATGGCTTGACGATGTATTGATCGGCTCCTGCATCCAGGCAAGAAATCGTCGTGCGCACATCGTCATTGGCTGTGAGCATGATCGTCGGCACGTCGCACATCGTTTTAATCTGGCTGCAGAGCTGCAGGCCATTCATGTCCTGCTCGCCCAGGAAGTAGTCGAGCATAATAAGGTCAGGGCGGGGTTCGTGTTGCAGGTGCTTTAGCGCACGCGTAGAGGAGTCAACGAACTCGCAGTGGTATTTGCGCACACCCAGTTGATAGCGCAACACCTTGCAAAACAGCAAGTCATCGTCAATTATCAGAATATTCGCCACGGCCACAGCACTATCCTTGTGTTCCAATTACAGACGGCAACATGATACGCGTTGTTACGTGACGGTACATGCGCATCTTTGTAACAGTTTGCAAGTTGCTGCGCTGTCAGTGCCGCAGGCCGCGAAGCAGGCCTCTGAGGCTGTTTGATTGCCGCTCCCTGCACAGCAACGTCGCCACATGTGTTGCTAGTCAGTCGCGACCCCGTCCGATCTGCCCCCGGGCACGGCATAATCGTCGGGCCCCAGTTCCAGGTAACGGCGCAGGTAGTGCACCAGCACATAGAACGGGCCGGTATCGATGAGTGCAACCGCTGCCTTGAACAGGTAGTTGCTGCCTATCAGCACCAACAGGGCCTGGAAAGCGATGTCACCGCGCAGGAATGCCGCACCAAACGTAACGGTGATGACCATCACTGAGTCCACCATCTGGCTCATTAGCGTGCTGAAGTTGTTGCGAACCCACAGGTATTTGCCGCGGGTTACCCGTTTCCAGAAGTGGAACAGCTGCACATCGCAGTACTGCGCGGCGATGTAGGCGAGCATGGAGGCGAACACTGCGCCGGAGGTTGTCGCATAGATCAGCTGGTAGAGTCCGATGCTGTTGCTCACCACCTGGCCACTGGGCAGCGTCACCGGCTCCGCCAGTTGCAGAATCTGCCACGGCGGCATGGCCTCTGGCCCCACGGAGGGCATGGCATCGCCCAGGAACAGGACGAGCAGAATGAAGAAATTGAGCCCCAGGCCCACGCTGACCAGAAAGTTGGCCCGGGCGCGCCCATAAAGCTCACAGACCAGGTCTGTGCAGAGGAAAGTGAGCGGGTAGGGCAGCACACCCACGGCCAGTGCCATGGGCCCGAGCTGGATAAACCGGGTGATGCCGATTACATTCAGCAGCGTCATCGCACAGAGAAAAATGCCGGCCAGGACCAGGAAAACCCGCTCCCGGCGCTCCCACACGGTGACTGCGGCGGTCATGTCAGGCTTCCTTCTGTCCCAGGTTGGCGTGCAGGACGGCACCGTTGATCACCGGGTTGCCATGCGCCCACACAATCAGCTCGGCGATTTCACCCGGGTCGATCAGTCGGCCATAGGCATTCATGCCGCCGATTGCCGCAACCACCTCGGGGTTGTTGCCGATATGCGTGCGCAACATCTCTGTGTCGGTAAAGCCCGGGCAGATCAGCGCTGTGTGAATGCCCGTGCCCATCAAGTCCTGGCAGCTTGCCCGCATCATGCCGAGTTGGGCGTGCTTGCTCAGCACGTAGCTGAAGGAGCCGGCGACCGCTTTCTCGGACAGCGTCGAGCCGATATACAGCAGGCTGGACCCCGCTGGCAGCGCAGGTAGCAGCAGCTGGTTGACGCTGTTCAGCGCCACGACGTTGGTTTCCAGTACCTCGCGCAGGCTGTCGCTGCTGCAGTGGGAAACTGCATCCTTGCGCATCTGGCTGGCATTGTGCAGCAGGCAGACGGTTTCGCTGTCTTTCACGACCGGCAGCAGGGTGCTGCAGGCGGCGTTAATTGAGGCGTCGGAGGCGAGGTCACAGGCGATATTTTCGACGCCGTCTTCCGGGCAGGCGCGTCGGGACAGATTGTAGACGCGGTAGCCGAGCGCCAGAAAGCGTTGCGCCGCGGCGCGGCCAATACCAACGCTGGCGCCGGTGATAATTGCAGTGTGCATGGATTTCCCCCTGGAATATCGCTCACCGGGGTGCTACCCCGATGGTCGTGTGCATTCGGTAATACGCAGGCGCCCGCAATTCAGTTTGCGCTGTGCCTGGCCAGCGCCATTGTGCATCACCGGTCCAGCCTTGCCTATTCTGCGTAGAGTCGTGACAATGTTTCAACGTCAATCGGCTGGAAGTATCTCATGGAGCGTTTGACCACGCTGTACATCGACAAAGAGAGCCACAAGTTTTCTGCGGCTCATTTCACTATTTTTTCGGCGACCGAGCGCGAACGCTTGCATGGCCACAATTATTCCGTGTCGGCGAAGATTGTCGCCCCCATGGGGGATAATGGCTTCGCCGCCGACTACAACGTCTACAAGCGTCGCCTGAAGTCGCTCTGCGATGCGCTTGACGAGTACCTGGTGCTTGCCGGCGATTCGCCCTATCAGCGCATAGAGGATGCGGAAGACTACTACCGGGTGCATTTCGCCCGCGAGGAGATGCTTTTTCTCAAGGCTGATACCCGCGTGTTGCCCTTGCGCAATGCGACGGTGGAAGAGTTTTCCCGCTATCTGCTGCAGCAGTTGCTGCTCGCCTCAGAGGGTGACGACCTGCGGGAGGTGGAGCTGTGCGTCGCCTCGGGGCCGGGGCAAAAGGGCTGTGCCTGCTGGCACAAGCCCTGAAGCCGTATCAGGCCGCGATACCGCTGTGGCGCAGCAGGGGCTCTACGTCCGGTTCGCGCCCGCGAAACGCCACGAACAGTGCCATGGCGTCTTGTGAGCCACCCGCTTCCAGAATGTGTCGCCGGAAGTCGCTGCCGGTGAGGGGGTTGAAAATACCTTCCTCCTCAAACCGCGCGAAGGCGTCGGCAGAGAGCACTTCGGCCCATTTGTAGCTGTAGTACCCTGCAGCATAACCGCCGGCGAAAATGTGGCTGAACGCGTGCTGGAACCGGTTTTCTGGCACTGCCGGAATTACGGCGACCTGCGCGCGCACAGCATCCAGGGTGTCCTGTACGGTGACGCCCGTCTCGCCCCAATGCTGGTGGAGCTGGAAGTCAAACAAGGCGAACTCCAGTTGCCGCATCATCTGCATGCCTGATTGGAAGTTGCGTGCCGCCAGCATTTTATCCAGCAGTGCCTGGGGCAGAGGCTCCCCGGTTTCCACGTGGCCGGAAATAAAGGCCAGCGCCTCGGGTTGATAACACCAGTTCTCCAGAAACTGGCTGGGCAGCTCGACGGCATCCCAGGCGACACCGTTAATGCCGGATACCGAGGCCACATGCTGCTTGGTCAGCATGTGATGCAGGCCGTGTCCGAATTCGTGAAACAGTGTAACCATTTCGTTTTCAGTGAGCAGCGAGGGCTGCTCACCCACGGGGGCCGTGAAATTGCAGACCAGGTAGGCTACCGGCAGCTGCAATCCGGTATCGGTCACGCGGCGCACGCGACAGTCGTCCATCCATGCGCCACCCCGTTTGTGGCTGCGGGCATACAGGTCGAGATAGAAGCGCGCCAACGGTTCACCATCCTGTTGAATCTCGAACAGGCGCAGGTCCGGGTGGTAGCTGTCGAAATCCTGTACTTCGTCCACGGTGACGTTATAGAGCCGTTGTACCACCGCAAACAGGCCGCTGAGTACGCGCTCCACCGGCAGGTAGGGGCGCAACTCTTCCTGCGCAATGCTGAAGGTGCGCTCACGCAGTTTTTCGCTGTAGTAGGTGACATCCCAGGGTTTGAGTTGCTCGATGCCGTGCTCGCTGGCGGCAAACTGGCTCAGCTCCTGCCACTCTGCTTGTGCCTGGGCGCGGGAGCGCGCTGCCAGCTCGGTGAGGAATTCGACGACGCGCTGTGGGCTGTCGGCCATCTTGGTCGCCAGGGAGCACTCGGCATAGTTTGCGAAGCCCAGCAGGCGGGCAAGCTCCTGGCGCAGGTCGAGAATCTCGTCCATCAGCTGTGTGTTATCGAACTGGCCGCCGTGCGGGCCAATGTCCGATGCCCGGGTAACGTTAGCCAGATAGACTTCGCGGCGCAGCTCCCGATCGTCGCAGTAGGTCAGTAGCGGCAACACCGAGGGGAAGTCGAGCGTGAGCAGGCAGCCCTCCAGGCCGCGTTCCTCTGCCGCCTGAGTGGCGCTGGCGAGTGCCGAGGCGGGCAGGCCCTGCAGCTGCTCCGCGCTAACCTGTTTGCTCCAGGCGTTGGTGGCGTCCAGCACGTTGTCGCTGAACTGGCTGCTGAGTTTGGCGAGCTGCTGCTGTATCTCGCCGAAGCGTGCCTTGCCCTCCGGGGGGAGGGCAACGCCGGCCAGCGTGAAGTCGCGCAGGGCGTTGTGCACCGCCTGCTGTTCGGCCTGGCCGAGAGCGTTGAAGTCCTCGCCTTCTGCCACCTCGCAGTAGGCCGCATACAGGTCCGCGTTCTGGCCCACCCAGGTACGGTATTCGGAGAGCAATGGCAGGCAGGCCTTGTAGGCGGTGCGCAGCGCCTCGCTGTTGAGGACGCCGTTCAAGTGCCCAACAGGGGACCAACACTGCGCGAGCTCGTCATCCATAGCTTCAATGGGGGCCATCAGCGACGCCCAGGTGCGCGGCCCCGGTTGCGCGAGCAGCTCATTGAGTTGCGCCTTGTGGCGCGTAATCAGCGTGCGTATGGCCGGCTCCACATGCTCGGCGCGAATGGCGGAAAAAGGCGGTAAGAGGTTCTTTTCCAACAGCGGGTTGGTCATAATCCGGGGTTTTCCTGACGAATGTATGCATAGTTTAACGGATAGTGGTGGGTAGACGGAATGAAAGAGCCAGCGAACAGTTGTTTGTGGGCGATTGCCCTTGCGGTAACGTTACTTGCACCCCCAGCGGGCGCGGCCAGCGCTGATCACTTCAGTGCCAAGGATGTGTTTCAGTTGGCTTGGGCGACCTCGCCCCAGCTTGATCAGGAGGGGCGTCGCCTGGTGTACCTGCGCCACAGCATGGACATCATGCGTGACCAGCCGCAGAGCAGCCTCTGGCGCATGAATATTGACGGCAGCGAGCATCGCCCGGTGGTGACGGGCCCTGACTCGGTCAGCTCGCCGGCCCTGTCACCCGCGGGTGACCGCGTGGCCTATTTGCGTCGCGACGACATGGGCGTGCAGCTGTTCGTGAGCTGGCTGGATTCCGCACAGACCGCACAGCTCACGCGCTTGCCCTGGGCGCCCCAGGGTTTGACCTGGTCCCCGGACGGGGAGTGGCTGGCGTTCCGCATGCTGGTGCCGGCACCTGCGCCAGCGGTGGAAGACATGCCCGCCGCCCCGTCCGGTGCCCAGTGGGCGGCGGCGCCTGTGGTGGTAGACCGCACGGTGTATCGTGCAGATGGCAGTGGCAGCAAACCCCACGGCTTTGAGCAGGTGTTCGTGCTGCCTGCTGCCGGTGGCAGCCCGCGTCAGGTGACGCACGGTGATTTCAACCACAAGGGGGCAGTTGCCTGGGCGGCCGATGGCTCGGCGCTGTACCTGTCTGCCAATCGCCATGCCGACTGGGCAATGGATACCCAGAATACCGAGCTGTACCGGGTTGATCTGCAGTCCGGCGTCATAACGCCCCTGACCGATCGTCAGGGGCCGGACAAGCACGTCACCGCATCGCCAGACGGGCGCTGGCTGGCGTGGACCGGTTGGGACGACAAGGGGATGGGGTATCACCGGGACCGGCTCTACGTGATGAGTGTGGCAGGCGGGCAGCGCCGGGAGTTGCTGCCGGACCTCGATCGCAGCATCGAGCAGCCCCAGTGGTCCGCCGATGGCAAGCATATCTTCTTTTACTACGACGATCGGGGCGACACGCATCTCGCCATGACCGATCTCAAGGGCCGCATGCGCATCCTTGCCCGCGATCTCGGTGGCAAGCAGCTCGGTCGTCCCTACGCGGGTGCTGATTATGCGGTTGGCGGCGACCACTTTGTGTATACCGCGGTGACCCCGCAGGCACCGGCAGAGTTGAAGTCCGGGCGTGTCGGCAGTGAGCGCATGCGTACGCTCACCACACTAAACAGCAATCTCCTGGGCTACCGCACCCTCGGCGAGGTACGCGAACTGACCTATCCGTCCTCGTTTGACGGACGTGAGATTCAAGCCTGGGTGGTCACCCCGCCGGATTTTGACCCGCAAAAGCGCTATCCGTTGCTCCTGGAAATTCACGGCGGGCCGTTTGCCAACTACGGTCCGCGCTTTGCCGCCGAGTTGCAGCTGTTTGCGGCGGCCGGCTACGTCGTGCTGTATGTGAATCCACGTGGCAGTACCAGCTACGGCGAAGAGTTTGCCAATCTCATCCACCACAACTATCCGGGCCAGGATTACGACGACCTCATGTCCGGCGTTGATGCGGTGATCGCTGAAGGCTATGTGGACCCGCAGCAGTTGTACGTCACAGGTGGCAGTGGTGGTGGCACACTGACAGCGTGGATCGTCGGCAAAACCCAGCGCTTTCGAGCGGCAGTGGTGGCCAAGCCGGTGATCAACTGGGCCAGTTTTGTGCTGACGGCGGACCTGTCGCCCGTGTTTGCGCGCTACTGGTTTGGGGAGATGCCCTGGGAAAACCCCGAGGCCTACTGGCGGCGCTCACCGCTGTCCCTGGTCGGCAACGTGACAACGCCTACCCTGTTGCTGACAGGCGAGGAGGACCTGCGTACGCCCATGTCGGAAACCGAACAGTACTACCAGGCGCTGAAACTGCGTGGTGTTGAGACTGCGATGGTGCGGGTTCCCGGCGCATCGCACGCCATCGCCCGTCGTCCCAGCCAGCTCATCGCCAAGGTGACGGCTATTCTCGGTTGGTTTGAACGCTACTCGCCCACGCCGGTGGAATGAGAGCTCATTCGTCGTTCGGTTCGCGCCGCTTTTTCATCAGTGGCGCGAAACCGTCGTTCGTCGGCCAGACGCTGGTTGTCTTGCGCGGCTTGCCTTTTGCCTTGCTGTCGCGGGCGCGTACTTTCTTCTTTGCAACCGGCGCCTTTTTCTTGCTGCCGCTGGCTTTGCCTGACGACTTCATCTTCTTCGGCCCTGCGTAGCGCGCTTTCAGGCCGGCCAGGGCGCGCGGTTCCATGGTGATGTTCAGGTAGCGCTGTATGCTGATCATGAGGTTCCAGTCAGCGGCGGTCACCAGCGAGATCGCGGTACCCTTGCTGTCGGCCCTGCCGGTGCGTCCGGTGCGGTGCAGGTAGTCGTCGCCACTGCGCGGCAAGTCGTAGTTGATGACCGTGTCGATACCCTGAATATCCAGCCCCCGGGCAGCGACATCGCTGGCGGTGACGGTGCTGACGCCGCCCTGCTCAAAACGCGTCACGATCGCCTTGCGTTCCTCGGTGCTCATTTCGCCATGCAGGCACCCCGCGCGCAGGCCGTGGTGGCGCAGAAAATCCGCCAGGCGTGACGCCGTGCTGCGTTTGTTGGCAAACACCAGCTGCTTGCGGCCGCTGTCCTGCAGCAGTGCGAGCAGCAGCTTGTCCTTGTGTTCCTGGCTGTCGGCCAGGATGCGCTGGTGGTGAATACTTTCGTGTGCGCTGCGGATGTCGCCGCAGCTCACAGCAACCGGGTCTTGCTGCAGGGCGGCGCTCATATCACTCAGGCCGCGGGCGTGCAGCGTGGCAGACAGGAGGAGCGTCTGGCGCTCGGCGGGGCAGAAGCCGGCAATTTTCAGCACGTCGTCGCGAAAGCCCAGGTCGAGCATGCGGTCTGCTTCATCAATGACCAGCACTTGCAGGCCGCGCAGATCGGCGCTGCCATGCTCGCAATGCTCCAGCAGCCTTCCCGGCGTCGCGATGACCACTTCCGGGTTCTTGCGCAACAGGGATTTCTGGTATTTGAAGTCGGCGCCCCCGGTGAGGGCATCGGCACGCAGTGTGCTCTTGCCCAGCAGTTGGCGTGCCGTTTTCAGCACCTGGCGCGCAAGCTCCCGCGTGGGCACCAGGACCAGCAGCAAAGTGCCGCCGTCAGTCGGGAGCGGTGCCTGTAGCAGGCGCTGCAATCCGGGCAGCAGGTAGGCGAGTGTCTTGCCGCTGCCGGTCGGGGCGCTGACACGCAGGTCACTGCCGCTCAGGGCGAGCGGAATAACATCCTTTTGTACGGCCGTCGGCTTGCCGAAGCCGAGGTCTTCCAGTGCCAGTTGCAGGCTGCGGTCAAGGGCAAGATCTTCTAACACATGGGTAGTCTCAGGCTGCGGCGCCGGTCTGTCGCCGGCGCAGGTGAAGGCGCGCAGTGTAGCATGCCACGGGCCAATACCCGACCGCGTGACCGCAGGCAAACTTCCGTTTCCCTCAGTGGGCTTGTTTGGCACACTAGTGATCCACACAGGGCAAGCAGATGGTTGTATGAATACACAGTCAGTAAAGGCAGTGCGCATTGAGCACACAGGTGGGCCCGAGGTCATGCAGCTGGTTGATGTTGAGCTGCCGCCACCGGGGCCCGGCATGGTGACTGTGGCTCAGCGGGCCATTGGACTGAACTTCATTGATACCTATCACCGCAGTGGCGCCTATCCCATCCCCTTGCCCAGCGGGTTGGGTATGGAGGCTGCCGGCGTGGTGACTGCGGTGGGGGAAGGCGCGGAGTTCGCCGTGGGTGACCGCGTGGCCTATTGCTCTGCCCTGTTTGGTGCCTACGCCGAGGCGGTGAATCTGCCCTCTGCGCGACTGGTCGCCATACCTGAGGGCATCGATTTTGCAACGGCTGCGGCAGCTTTGCTCAAGGGCCAGACAACAGAGTTTCTGTTGCAGCGGGTGTATCCGCTGCAATCTGGCCAGACCTGCCTGTTTCATGCGGCGGCGGGTGGCGTGGGGCTATTGTTTGGACAATGGGCGAGGAGCCTGGGTGTCAACGCGATTGGCACTGTCAGCTCAGAGGCGAAAGCGGAGCTCGCTCAGGCTCAGGGTTACACCCACGTGATCAATTATGCGCGGGAAGACGTAGTCCAGCGCGTACGGGAGCTGACTGACGGGCAGGGCGTGCCGGTCGTCTATGACGGCGTAGGTCGCGATACCTTCGACGCATCGCTGGCCTGTTTGCAGCCGCGGGGCATGCTGGTGAGTTTTGGCAACGCCTCCGGCAAGCCGGCTCCGCTGGATGTGCAAACGCTCGCCACCCTGGGGTCGCTGTATGTGACGCGCCCGACGCTGCTGACCTACACCGCTACCACGGAGCAGTTGCGGCAGTCGTCCGCCGCTGTGTTCGAGCGATTGCTGGCGGGCGTATTGACGGTGACGATTGGCCAGCGCTACCCGTTGGCTGACATTGCACGCGCCCATCGCGACCTCGAGGGGCGGGTGACCTCCGGTTCGACGATTGTACTGCCATGAGCATGCCGCCGGGCCCCGATGCCGGTAACACGGTACTGCGTGGGGAGCTGGTCAGGCTGGAGCCACTTACCCAGCAGCATGCCCAGGGGTTGTTTTTGCGCGGCTGTCACGCACCGGACTGGGCATTCATGCCGCGCGGCTGCTTTATCGATCTGGCGGATACCCGTCACTGGATCGACGAGGCCACCCGTGCGCCCGGTGAGCAGGCCTGGGCCATTGTCGAGAACGCTAAAGGCAAGGTGGTGGGCAGTACACGCTATCTGAACATGCTGCCGGAGCATCGCAGCCTGGAAATTGGCTGGACCTGGCTGGGCCAGGAGTGGCAGCGTACCGGGGTGAACACCGAGGCCAAACTGTTGCTGCTGCGTCACGCTTTTGAGCGCCTGCGGTGTTTGCGGGTTGAGTTCAAGGCGGACGCGCGCAATCTGCGATCACAGCGTGCGCTGGAGCGTATCGGCGCCATGCGCGAAGGGGTGCTGCGCAAACACCGTATTGTGCAGAACGACTTTTCCCGGGATTCGGTCTACTTCAGCGTGCTGGATACCGAGTGGCCGGCAGTCAAGCGCCGCCTGGCACAGCTGCGTGAGGGGCGCTGAACCGCGCCCGTTTCACTGCACCATTTCGTTTTCACTGAAACGGCCCTCGAACAGCGCCGCACTCAGGTAGCGCTCGCCTGAATCCGGCAGGATCACCACCACCATCTTGCCGGCATTGGCAGGCTCCCTCGACACGCGATCAGCTACGGCCATCGCCGCGCCACAGGACACCCCGGCAAGAATGCCTTCCTGTTGCATGAGCTTGTGTGCCCAGGCCATGGCGTCGTCGTTGCTGACCTGTTCTACGCGGTCGACCATGGCCAGGTCCAGGTTGCCGGGCAGAAAGCCGGCACCGATGCCCTGGATCTTGTGCGGTGCGTGGGTAGGTTCGGCGCCGGCTTTGGCCGCGGTAATCACCGTTGTGCTCGCAGGCTCGACGGCTACGGTTTGTATGGCCTTGCCGGCACTGCCCTTGATGTAGCGGGAGATTCCGGTCAGCGTGCCGCCCGTGCCAACGCCGGCCACCAGGATATCGATTGCGCCCTCGGTATCCTGCCAGATTTCCGGCCCGGTCGTGCTCTCGTGAATGGCCGGGTTGGCCGGATTCTCGAACTGTCGTGCCCCCCAATAACGGCCGGGCTCGGAGGCAATGATTTCCTCGGCCCGGGCGATCGCGGCGGGCATGCCCTTGCTGCCGTCGGTGAGGATGATCTCGGCGCCGAGTGCCTTCATCAGTTTGCGCCGTTCCAGGCTCATGGTGTTGGGCATCGTCAGGGTGCAACCGTAGCCGCGAGCGGACGCCACAAATGCCAGGGCGATGCCGGTGTTGCCGCTGGTGGGCTCGACAATGGTCATGCCAGGTTGGAGGCTGCCGTCACGCTCCGCCGCCAGCACCATGCTTGTGCCGATGCGACACTTCACCGACATCGCCGGATTCCGGTTCTCCAGCTTGGCATAGACGTTGCCGGTGCTTATATGGTTGATACGAACCAGTGGTGTGCCGCCAATCGTTTCCGAGTTGTCGTTGAAAATACGTCCCATCGGTCGTGCTCCTGAAAGGGGGTCAGCTGCGAGCAAGGGTAGTCAACTGGCCTGTCGCTGTCCATGGGTCGCCTTGCGGCAGCGTCGGCTGTCATACCCCCGTCATCTGGCTGTCATGCAACCGTCACGGTTTTATCTTTTAATGGCGCACCCTATAATCGGGCCGTTATATCCATGAGGCCGCCGCCGGCGGACCGTGGCACACCGGGAGAGAGCATTGGCCGCAGGTTCACTGAATCAGGGCAGCGTTGCAGGAAAGTGGGTGGCCGGTGCGCAGCGGCTGCTGGCGATGCTGGCAGAGCCGAGCGGTGTACGCTGGTTGCGCCGGGGTGTGCTGGCAGTCGCGGTATGCTGGTTGATGGCGGCATTGGCGCAGTTGTTCTGGGCGCTGTTCCCTGCAGCGCCTGCAACCGCGTTGTCGGGTGGTGTCATCAATCCCCCGGCGGAGGCAATCTCAGCGTCCGGCGAGCGAACACCAGTCGACATTGAGGCACTGCGTGGCTGGGCGCTGTTCGGTGAGCCCGGCGCTGGATCCGTGATGGAAGAGGTGGCCCCACTCCCCAGCGAGGCGCGTGCAGCCCGCGAGGGTATCGAGCGAGGTGCCCGGGAAAGCCGACTTGAGCTTACCCTCCGTGGCATCATCGCCTTCAATGCGGCCGGAGAGGGGAGCGCGGTGATTGAGTATCGCGGCCGGCAGGCAATTTATTCCGTGGACGACGAGTTGCCTGTCGGCGGCAATGTAGTGCTGGCCAAGGTAATGCCGGAGCAGGTGGTTCTGGACAATGGCGGCACCTACGAGCTTCTGCGGCTGTACCCCCCAACCGAGCTTGATGCGCAACTTGCGGGGCGGCGCGCAATGGCGACCGGTAACACCCGCCCCGCTCCGCCCGCGGCCGCCGTCATCGATCGGCGCACCGACGCCGAATCCGCAGCGCTGGCGGCGAGCTATCGTGACCAGCTGTATGAGGATCCCCAGTCACTGGCCGATCTGGTGCGCATCAGCGCGGTGCGCGAGGAGGGCGCCCTGCAGGGCTATCGGGTGACACCGGGACGGGATCGGGCGCAGTTCGAGCAGCTGGGATTTCGCCCCGGTGACCTGGTGCTGGCGGTGAATGGCCTGTCCCTGTCAGACCCGGCAAACACCATGCGGCTCTACCAGGCCATGCGCGCCGCAAGCGAGGTCTCATTCGAGCTACTGCGCGCCGGTGAAGCGGTGGCACTCAGTGTGAGCCTTGATGCTGCGTCGACGGATCGGTGATAGAGTCACGGCTATTCGGTTGAGGACATAAAATCAGTGAGAACCATGTTGCGGGCACTGCGAGTACCGCTATTTTATCTGCTGGCTGCCCTGTGGGCAGCTGTCGCGAGCGCCCAGGATTTCACGGTCAATCTGAAAGAGGCCGATATTCAGGAGCTGATCAAGTTCGTGGCGGAGGCGACCGAGACCACGATCGTGGTGGACCCGGCAGTCAAGGGCAAGGTCAAGGTGGTGTCCTCCAAGCCGGTGTCGCGCACCGAGCTCTATGATCTCTTCCTGTCCATACTGGAAGTGCATGGTTACACCGCAGTCCGCTCCGGCGGCGTCGTGCGGGTGATACAGAGCAAAGACGCCCGCTCGGCACCGGTAACGGTGCGCGACGACGAGGGGCGGCGCGGCAATGACGAATACGTCACCCAGGTCATGCGCCTGAAGAACATTTCCGCCGCCAAGCTGATACCCGTGCTGCGACCCCTGGTGCCGCAACAGGCGCATATGGCGGCGTATGCACCGAGCAATGCCATTATCATTTCGGATGTGGCCTCCAACATTGATCGCATCGCGGCGATCATCGAGCGCATGGACCGCACGGCAACGCAGGAGACCGAGGTCATCAAGCTGCGCTATGGCGTTGCTGAAGACGTGGTGCGTATGCTCGACCAGCTCAATACCTCAGAGGCGCAGCAGGGCAATGAGGTTGAGGTCATGCTGGTTGCAGATGCGCGCACCAACAGCGTGTTGATCAGTGCCGATGAGCTGGAGCGTGCGCGCATGACGCAGCTGATCCGCTATCTCGACACGCCTCTCGAGCAAAGCGGCAACGTAAAGGTGATCTACCTGGAGTACGCCAAGGCGGAGGACATCGCCGAGGTGCTGACCAAGGTCATGCAGAACATTGGCCGGGTGGATGCAGGCGAAGCGGGGCGCGCCCAGCGTGCGGCTGAAACCAGCGCGACCATCGAGGCCGACGCCAATACCAATGCCCTGATCATTACTGCGCCGACTGACAAAATGGCCGCGCTGGAGGCGGTTGTAGCGCGACTTGATATCCGCCGCGCGCAGGTGCTGGTAGAGGCCATTATCGTCGAGATGGAAGTGCGCGACGGGCAGGATCTGGGCTTGCAGTGGCTGTTTGCCAACGACAACGGTTTTTTCGGCAGCAGCATCAGTGCCGACGATGCGCGGGCGCGACGTATAGCCGGGGCCATTCTGCCGGAAGATGGCGGGGACGGGACCGATAGCGGCGTGACCACGGGTGACTTCAACGTGGGCGCCCTGGCGGGCGCGCTGGCCCAGTCGCCGGGGGTTTCCCTGGGCTGGGGCGTGATCGACGACAATCTGTCGATGACCGTCATTCTCAACGCCCTGAAGGAAAAGTCCAACGCCAATATTCTGTCAACACCCAGCCTGCTGACCCTGGACAATCAGGAGGCCTACATCACCGTGGGCCAGAACGTACCCTTCGTCACTGGCTCATTTACCAGCACCGGGACCGGCGATGGCGCGCAAAACCCGTTCCAGACCATTGAGCGGGAGAACGTGGGCATTACGCTCAAGGTGACGCCCCACATCAACGAGGGAGACTCTGTGGTGCTGGATATCTCCCAGGAAGTCTCCAGTCTCAGCAACACCTCCGTGGTGTTGCAGGCGTCTGACCTGATCACCAACGAGCGCGTACTGCAGACCAAGGTGTTGGCGGCGGATGGACGCGTTGTGGTGCTCGGTGGCCTGATCAAGGATGATGTGCAGGACGCCAGCCAGAAGGTGCCGTTGCTCGGTGATATACCGCTGCTCGGGCGCCTGTTCCGCAATGATGCGGTACAGGTCATAAAAACCAACCTGCTCATTTTCATCCGTCCCACGATCATTCGCGATGACGAGCAACTCGCTGGTGCCACCGCGGACAAGTATCGCTACATCCGCGACCAGCAAGTGCTGCGCCGCGAGCGCGGCCTCATGTTCCTCGATGATAGCAGTGTGCCGGTGCTGCCCGAGTGGGAAGAGCAGATCCGCCAGTTGCAGGAAATCCGCGACGAGTCGGGTAACACGCCGGCGGCTGTGGAGGCCGACTGATGTCCTCCGCGGAGGTCGCGGTGCCCGAGCCGCCGAGGGCAAACCTGCCCTTCGGGTTTGCCAAGCAGTTTGGCGTGCTGGTCGATAACCGGGCGCAGGGTGCGGTGCTCGTGCATCGTAGCCCTCTCGAGGCCCCGTTGTTGCTGGAGATTCGTCGCTGGCTGGGCGCCCCGTTCGAATGCGAGACGGTGTCGGATGCCGAGTTCCAGCGGCGCCTCTCCCGCGCCTACCAACGCGACAACAACGCGGCGGTGCAGATGGCGGAAGACATCAGTGCCGATGTCGACCTCAGCCGTCTCGCCGATGAAATACCGGACGCGGGCGATTTGATGGACGCCGAGGACGATGCGCCCATTATTCGCCTGATCAACGCCATCCTGTCCCAGGCCGTGCGTGAGCAGGCCTCGGACATCCATATTGAGACCTTCGAGGACCGGCTCAGCGTGCGCTATCGGGTGGATGGTGTGCTGGCGGAGGTGCTGTCCCCGAAGCGGATGCTGGCGCCGCTGCTGGTGTCGCGGCTGAAAGTGATGGCGAAACTGGACATCGCTGAAAAGCGGGTGCCCCAGGATGGCCGCATTTCCGTGCGCATAGCCGGGCACGCCATTGATATCCGCATGTCGACCATGCCCTCTGCCCACGGCGAACGCGTGGTGCTGCGCCTGCTGGACAAGCAGGCCGGGCAGTTGGAGCTGCGGCAATTGAACATGAATGAGCAGGTGCTGCACAGTTACGAAAAGGCCCTGCGCAGTCCACACGGCATCATCCTGGTAACCGGCCCGACGGGGTCGGGTAAAACCACAACGCTGTACGCCGGCCTGTCGCATATCAACCAGGCCACGCGCAACATCCTCACCATCGAAGACCCGGTGGAATACATGCTGCCAGGGGTGGGGCAGACGCAGGTCAATCCCAAGGTCGACATGACCTTCGCGCGCGGCCTGCGGGCTATTCTGCGGCAGGACCCTGACGTGGTGATGGTGGGCGAGATTCGCGATCTGGAAACGGCGGAAATTGCGGTACAGGCGTCCCTCACCGGGCACTTGGTGCTCTCCACGCTGCACACCAATACTGCCATCGGTGCAGTGACGCGTCTGCAGGACATGGGTATTGAGCCTTTCCTGCTGTCATCAAGCCTGATTGGCGTGATGGCCCAGCGGCTGGTGCGGTTGCTTTGTCGCGACTGCAAGGAGCCCCATCAGCTGGCAGATTCCGAGCGCACGCTGCTGCGACTCTCTGCGGATACGACTACAGCGGTCAGTGTCTATCGGGCCAAGGGCTGCGAACAGTGCAATTTCGGTGGCTACCGCGGTCGCACCGGCATTTACGAATTGATCGAGGTGACGGATGCGCTGCGCCTGATGATTCACGAGGGCGCGAGCGAGCAGCAGATGCTGCTCGAAGCGCGCAAGCACTATCCGGGGATTCAGGAGGACGGTCGCCGGCGCATCCTGAGCGGTGAAACCAGCATCGAAGAAGTGCTGCGCGTCACCGCTGTCACCTGAGCCGATAGGCGCTTATGACCGCATATCGTTACCGGGCACTGGATGCCAGCGGCAAGCTGGTCAAGGGCGTACTGGAAGGTGATTCCGAGCGCCAGGTGCGCGGCCAGCTGCGCACGCAGAAGCTGCGCCCGGTCGACGTTGCGGTGGCAAACCGCCAGGCGGAGAGCAAGCCGCGTTCAGGCTGGTCGTTTCTGCAGCCGCGTATCAGTGTCGCTGAACTGGCGCTGGTGACCCGGCAGCTCGCCACCCTGGTGCAGTCCAATTTGCCGCTGGACGAATGTTTGCAGGCAGCCGCCGAACAGAGCCGCAAGGGCCGCACGCAGGGGCTGCTGTTGCAGGTGCGCTCCAGGGTCGCCGAGGGTCATACGCTGGCCTATGCCATGGGTGAGTTCCCGCTGGTGTTCAACGAAATGTACCGGGCCATGGTCAACGCCGGGGAGCACGCCGGTTTTCTCGGCCCGGTGCTGGCGCAGTTGGCCGATTACAACGAACAGCGTCAGTACACCGCGCAAAAGCTGAAAATGGCCATGATCTATCCGTTTATCCTGATCGCCGTGGCGCTGGCGGTGGTTGTGGCACTGATGATTTTTGTCGTACCCGAGCTGATCGGCATTTTTGCACACACCAATCGCGAGTTGCCGCTGCTGACCCGCGGCTTGATTGTCGCCAGCGATTTTTCGCGCGATTACGCGCTGTGGGTGCTGGTGGCCTTGGTGTTGTTGGTGTTCGGGCTGCGGCGCTGGCTGCGCCAGCCTCAGCGTCGCCGGCGCTGGCATGCCCTGTTGCTGCGCGTGCCCGGTTTTTCCCGGCTGGTGATAGCGATGGACACGGCGCGTTTTGCCTCGACCCTGAGTATTCTCATGGCCAGCGGGGTGCCCCTGCTGGAGTCGCTGCGCATTGCCGGGCAGGTGTTGACCAATCTGGTGCTGCGGGAGGACAGTGCCCGCGTGGCCGAGCGGGTGCAGGAGGGAAGCAGCCTGCACCGGGCGCTGCGAGAGAATGGCCGGTTCCCGCCGATGATGGTGCACATGGTGGCCAGCGGCGAAGCCAGTGGCGAACTGGAGACCATGCTGGCGCGTTCGGCCAGCAATCAGGAGCGCGAACTGGAAATGACACTGGGAACACTCATGAGCCTGCTCGAACCCTTGCTCGTGGTGTTTATGGGCGGCATGGTGTTGGTCATTGTCATGGCCATTCTGTTGCCGATTTTTGATCTCAATACGATGGTGCGATAGTGATATGAAATTGCCGACTACAGCAAGGCGGACGCACAGCGGTTTCTCGCTGGTGGAAATTCTGGTGGTGCTGGTGATCATGGGGCTGCTGATCAGTGTCGTGGCACCCACGGTGCTCAACCGGGCGGATGAAGCGCGCATCCAGAAAGTTCACGCCGATTTCAAGGCGATCGAGACTGCGCTGAAAATCTATCGGCTCGACAACTACGTCTATCCCACCACCGAGCAGGGCCTTGATGCGCTGGTCGAGGCGAGCAATCTCGACCCGCAGCCACGTAATTTCAAAGACGGCGGTTACCTGCCGGAAGTGCCGCTGGATCCCTGGGGACGCCCCTACCTGTTCCTGAGCCCGGGCGAAAATGGTGAAGTGGATATTTACAGCCTTGGCGCCGATGGCCTGTCGGGTGGCGAAGGCCAGAACGCCGATATTGGCAACTGGAAGGAACGGGACTGATTCCATGTGGCGGCAGGTGGGCGCGGGGTTATCGCGGCCGTGTGCCGCACGGTGTCGCGCTTTCAGCCTGGTTGAACTGCTGGTCGTTCTGTTCGTGATTGTGTTGATGACGTCGCTCGCCACCCTCAACGTGGGTGATGGCGGACGGCAACAGGTGCTTGAATCCCAGGTGCGTGAGTTGCGCAATGTCGCGGAGTTCGCCCTGGAAGAGGCGCAGATGGCGGGGCGGGACATGGGTCTGGTGCTGGCGGTGGATGCGCGCGGTGCGCAAACCCAATACCTCTACGACTGGCGCGAGCGGCGTGCCGAGGGCTGGCGGTCGCCGGCGCTGGCGCGCGAGGTGCTGGCGCCGCGCACGCTGCCCGCGGAGGTCGAACTGGTGTTGCTGCTGGATGATATACCCACCGCTGATTTGCTGGCTGCGCCGCTGGCCGAGGACGCCGCGCCCCAGGTGGTGTTCTACGCCAGTGGCGAAGTGGCCCCGGGCGCTTTGGAATGGCGTGATCGAGACACGGCGAAAGTGCTTTGGCGGCTGGAGTGGGACTTGCTGGGGCGTATGACGATGTTGCCCCGGGGTGAGATCGATGACGCCTATCCGTCGCGCTAGTCGCCGTGCCCGCAGCGTGCGTGGTTTCACACTGGTGGAAGTGATGGTGGCACTGGCGATCGTGGCGCTCGCCCTGCCCGCGTTGTTGTTCGCCCTGCATCAGCAGGTGGACGGCACGGGCTATTTGCGTGACAAGTCGCTGGCGCAGCTGGTGGCCAACAACAAACTGGTGGAGTTGCGCCTGTTGAGCGCCGCACGGGGTGAGCTGTTGCGCGGCTCCGACAGCGGCAGTGAGGCGTTTGCCGGCCGCCCCTGGTACTGGCGGCTGGAAAGCACGCCGACCGAGGTGCAAGGTTTCTACCGGGTGGAAATTACCGTGCGTGCCGGTGAGGAGGATGGCGGGCCGTTGCTCTATTCCCTGGTCGCCTTCCTCGCCGCGCCGGGTGGCGAGCGGCAGGATAGCGTGGCGCGGCAGCGGGCAGAGGGTTTCCGTTTTGCGAGCTAGCGGCTTTACCCTGGTGGAAGTGCTGATCGCGTTGGCCATAACGGCGTTTGTGGCGGCGGTGGCGTACACCGGTCTGTCCACCGTTATCAACGGCGTCGAGAGTACCCGCGGGGTTGCTGAGCGCACCTGGGAGGTGAATCGTGCCCTCCAGATACTGCAGCGCGACCTGCGACAATTCGTCGACCGGCCAGTCCGGGATGAATTCGGCGAGCAGGAGCCGGCCCTGATGGGGGGGCCTGCCGCGCGCTTTCTGCTCAGCTTTACCCGCACCGGCTGGCATAACCCGACGGGCCAGCCGCGCAGCACGCTGCAGCGGGTCAACTATGTGTGGCAGGAAGACAGCCTGTGGCGCGAGAGCTACGCCGTGCTGGACCGTGCGGGTTCGACCGAGCCGCAGCGGGTGCGCCTGCTGGAGGGGGTGACAGGGGTTCAGATCACGTTTCTGGCCTCGGTGGCGGCCTTGCAGCCGGGCGCCCGGGGCACTGAGGTGGATACGCGCAATTGGCCCGATAATTGGGTGCTGGATACCAGTCAACCGAATGCCACCCTGGCGCCCCCGGCGGCGCTGGAACTGACGCTGGAGCTGGATGATCTCGGCGACCTGCGGATGTTGTATGCACTGCCGCCCTTGTAGCCCCGGTATGCGCCTGGCAGAGCGCGGCGTGGCACTGGTGGTCGCCCTGTTGGTGTTCGGCCTGTGTGCTGCCCTCATGGTCGCCATGCAGCGTGAGTTCACCCTGTTTGCGCAACGCGGCGCAAATCTGTTTTTACAGGACCAGGGCTATGCCTACCTGCGCGGGGCCGAAGAGCTTGCCGCGGTGGCCCTGGTGATGGATTACGACGCCGACCAGTCCCGTGCGCAGCCGCGTGACGACAAGAACGAAATTTGGGCGCAGCAGGCGACCCCGTATCCACTGGACGAGGGCGGTTGGCTGGTCGGGTCGTTGCAGGATCTGCAGGGGCGCTTCAACCTCAATACACTGGCGGCAGCGCCGACTGAACCCGGGGAGGCGGGCCAGCGCTTCACCCCGGCCGAGGCCTTTTTCATCCGTCTGCTGCAGGCACTCCCGGATGCTGCGCTGGGGCAGGCCGAGGCGGTGGCGGTCACACGCGCTATCGGCGACTGGCTGGATGAGGACAGCATTCCCCGTGCGTTCGGCGCGGAGGATGATGTTTACAGTGGGCAGACGCCCGCCTACCGTGCGGCCAACCACCCCATGGCGAGCGTTAGCGAGCTGCGTGCGGTCGCCAACATGACACCGCAACTGTATGTGGCACTGGCGCCTTGGGTCACGGTCTGGCCGCGCACGCCGGCGCCGCTGAATATTCACACGGCATCGCTGCCCTTGCTGCGCGCGATCAATGGTGACGGTGAGCTTACCCCCCTCAGCGAGGCCCAGGGCGACGCACTCTGGCAGACGCAGCAGGAGGAAGGCGGGTTTGCCGACCTTGAGACGTTCCTCGCCCATTCCGTTTTCGGCGAGAAGACCATGACCGACGCGGGTAGCCTGTTGGGGGAAAGCTCCTCCTGGTTTCTGCTGTCTGCGGAGGTGGAAGTTGCCGAGCGCAAGATGCGCTTGTACAGTGTCCTGCAGCGCGACAAGCGCGCGGTGCGGCCAATCGTGCGAGCGATGGGCAGCCTGTGACCCGCTCGCCATCCCCCGGATTGATGACAACGGAGAGAACTCTGTGCAGAACCTAGCCATCGTACGCCTGATGGATGATGCGCTTGTCTGGTATCCACCCGGTGCGGGTGAGCAGCCGCGGCCGCTGGGCAGTGCTGAAGAGGTCGCAAACTTCGTCGTCAGTCTGCGCAGTTCGCGCTGGCAGGCATGCTTCGCAGCCCCGGGTGCCGATGTGCGCTTACTGTCGCTGGAGGTAACAGCGGCAGAGAAGAAGCATCTGGCGCGGGCATTGCCGTTCATGTTCGAGGAGCAGGTTGCCGAAGACGTAGACGCTCTGCATTTCGCCTCGCGGGCACTGGATAAAACCCGCTATGCGGTGGCGATGTGTAGCCACCGGGCGATGGCGTACTGGGCGCAGCGCCTGTCGCATCTGCCGGATTTGCCGCGGTGGGTGCCGGAAACGCTGCTGCTTCCGTGGCGTGCGGGTGAATGGTGCCTGGTCATGGATGGCACGCAGGTACTGGTGCGCAGCGGTGAGGCCGAGGGCTACGCGGTGGAGCGCGAGCTGCTGCCCGCCGTGCTCGCGGCTGCGGCTGAGGCAGAGATGCCGGAGACCGTCATTTTCTATGCGGCCGATCAGGCAGCCGCACTCGATTTGCTGCCAGCGGCGCTGCGGGAGCGTGTGCAATGGCGGCAGGGTAACCTCTGCAGCGCATTACTGTTATCGGCTGATGACGCGGCATTGAACCTGCGCCAGGGCGCTTATGCGCCACGCCTGCCGCTGGTGCAATGGTGGAACTACTGGCGTGTCGCCGCCAGTTTACTGCTCGGCGCGTTCGTCTTGCAGCTGGCGGCGACATGGGCGGACTACCGCGCCCTGGCAAGCGAGAATCGGGTGTTGCGTGGCGCGCTGGAGACAAGTTACCGCCAGGCCATGCCCCAGGGTGCGCTGGTGGACGCCGAGCGACAGCTGCAACGGCAGCTGGATAGCCTGCGTGGTGGACCCGGCGCGGGCAGTTTCGTGCCCTTGCTGGAGCGCGCCGGTCGCGTGATTGCCGAGCGTCCGGCCATGCGGGTACTCAGCCTGAACTACAACCAGCGTGGCGGCGAGATGCGCCTCAATATTGTTGCCAGCGATTTTTCTGCGGTTGAGCAGCTGCGTGCGGGGCTCACCGATGCGGGTCTGGCGGCTGAAATGGAGAGCAGCAGTGCGCAAGGTGACGGGGTGCGAGCCCGCATCCGGGTGAGGGGCGCGTGATGAAAGCCTGGTGGGTGCGCCTCACGGTGCGGGAGCAGTCCAGCGTGCTGGTGTTGGCGGTGGCTGTGGCGGTGTGGTTGCTGTGGGTAGCCCTGTGGTCGCCGATGGCTGCCAAACGCGATCGCATGGCGGAGCAGAACAGCGCGACAGCGGAAACGCTGGTGCGCGTGGATGCGCTGTCAGCGCTGGTATTGCAGGCGCGGGAGGGTAATACGCCGGTGCGCTCGGGCAGCAATCTCGCCGCAGTGGTCAATCAGAGTACCGCCCGTTACGGCCTGTCAGTGAGCAGGTTGCAACCGGGTGCGCGGGGCGACCTGCAGGTGCGCCTGGAAAACGCCCGTTTTGCCGATCTTGCGGCCTGGCTGCATCAGCTCGAAATGCGTGAGGGCCTGGTGTTCGCAGAAGTTGCGATCACACAGGCGGGCAGCGCGGGCCTGGTCAATGCGACGGTGCGGATCGGTCAGCCATGAGCCGCGCGCAGCTGCTCGCGGGGGTCGCCGCCCTGCTGTTGTTGATTGTCCTGCTGCTGGCGGGCGCGCCTGCGCACGTGCTGAATCGTGTTCTCGCGGGTACGCCGGTCGCGGCTGACGGCTTGTCAGGTACGGTGTGGAGTGGCCGCGCGAGCCGTGTGCGGGTGTCCACTGATGCCGGCATTCTGCATCTGGGCGAGGTGACCTGGTCCTTGCGTCCGCTGTCGCTGCTCGTGGCGGCCCCCACACTGCGTATACACGCCCGCTGGAGTGACCAGGAACTGGCGGCTGTTGTCGCCTGGCGTGGCGAACGCGAGGTCATCCTGTCCGATGTCGAGGCGCGATTTGATGCAGCGCTGTTGCGACACCTGGCGCCGATAGCCCTCACGGGGCGAATGACAGCCCAGGCCGAGACGCTGCACCTGCGCGACGGTTTGCCGCTGGAGGCGACCGCGCGGCTGACCTGGCAGCAGGCGGCCTGGGATTCACCGCAGGGTCTGCTGCCGCTGGGCAGTTACGCCGCGGATATACGGGATACCGGCCCCGGGGTTTTGGCCGGCACCATAGTCACGCTCGCCGGCCCCCTGCGTGCCGAGGGAGAGTTGCAGTTGCGACAGCGCGACTATAGCATCGCCATTTTACTGACCCATGACGAAACCTGGGATCCGCTGTTACAGGAAGCGCTCGCCCTGCTGGCGCGGCCAGTGGCGGCGGGCTACGATTTACGCCTCGATGGCGCCCTCCCGCAGTAGGGTCACTGACTTCGAACTACCAACAGGATCACGTGTTATGAGCAAGCCCGGCCAGCGCAAGTACGAGTGTGTCATTTGCGGTTTTATTTACGATGAAGCCCTGGGTATTCCGGAGGACGGCATTGCGCCCGGCACCCTCTGGGAAGATCTGCCCGAGGACTGGGAGTGCCCGGACTGCGGTATCTCCAAGGCCGATTTTGACCTCATGGAAGGTTGAGCCTACCCACTTTCTGGAAAACCCTGATGACGACTGCACACCGGCTGCAAGCCCTGCGCCAACTGATGGAGGAGCGGGGTTACGATGCCCTGGTCATCCCCCGTGCCGATGAACACCTCGGCGAATATATTCCGCTGCACAATGAACGCCTTCTCTGGGTGTCCGGATTTACCGGCTCGGCGGGCGTGGTTGTGGTGCTGCGCGACAGTGCGGCGATTTTTGTCGACGGGCGCTACACCGTGCAGGTCCGACAACAGGTGGATGTGGCCCATTTCAGTTATCAACACCTGATCAACACGCCCCCGGCCAGCTGGCTGGCCGCGGCATTGCCCTGCGGAGCACGGGTCGCGGTAGACCCACGGCTGCACAGCCTGCAGTGGTACCGCGACGCCGAGGACACATTGCAGGCCTCGGGTGTCGTGTTGTGTGCGGATGCGGACAACCTGGTCGACCGTTGCTGGCACGATCGTCCTGCGCCAGACGTGCGTCCGGCGCTGTTGCTGGACGACGCGTTTAGCGGTGAGTCCAGCGCCAGCAAACGCGCGCGCATCGCGGCAAGCCTGGAAGGTCACCGCGCCGATGCTGCACTGGTATTCGCGCCGGACTCCGTATCCTGGTTGCTGAATGTGCGCGGTCTGGATGTTCCCTGCCTGCCGGTATTACAGGCGATGGCGCTGATCTGGCGTGACGCCTCGGTCGACCTTATCGTGGACCCACAGCGTATGCCCCCGGGCTGGCAGGCGCACTGCGGAGCAGACGTGCGCCTGCACGCTCCACAGGAGGCCGCGACACTGCTCACCGGCCAGGCTGGCCAGCGTGTGGTGGCGGACCCCCACACGGCCAATGCCTGGTCGCAACAATGCCTGGAAGAGGGCGGTGCAACCCTGATCGCCGCGCCCGACCCGGTGCTGCTGCCCAAAGCCTGCAAGAACGCCGTGGAGATTGCGGGCACGCGCCAGGCGCACGTGCGCGACGCCGTTGCCGTGGTCCGTTTCCTCGCCTGGCTGGATGCGCAGCTGCAGCATGGCCGGTATCACGACGAGGCGGGGCTGGCCGATCAGCTGCTTGCCTTCCGTGAGGATGGCGAGCACTTTCAGGGGCCCTCGTTTGACACCATCTCGGCGGCCGGGGGCAACGCCGCCATGTGCCACTACAATCATCGCAACGCCACGCCGGCCCGGTTGCCGCCTGACTCCATTTATCTGGTGGACTCCGGGGGTCAGTATACTGACGGCACAACCGACATCACCCGCACGGTGGCCATTGGCACGCCGGCGGCGGGGGTGCGCAAGCTCTTCACACTGGTATTGCGGGGTCACATTGCACTTGACCAGGCACGCTTCCCCCGCGGTACCACCGGCACGCATCTCGACGTGTTGGCGCGCCAGCCGCTCTGGCGTGAGGGCTTCGATTACGACCACGGCACCGGCCACGGTGTCGGGGCCTTTCTCAGCGTGCACGAAGGGCCGCAGCGGATCAGCCGGGCGTGGAGCGCAGCAACGCTTGAGCCGGGCATGATCCTCAGCAACGAACCGGGCTACTATCGCGACGGCGAGTTCGGTATTCGCTGTGAAAACCTGGTGGTGGTGGAGGCATTGAACGGCGAGCTGGAAACGCCGATGTACGGCTTTGACGTGTTGACCCTCGTGCCTTTTGACCGGCGCCTGATTGAAGTCGGCCTGCTGTCGCCTGCTGAACAGGCCTGGATTGATGCCTATCACCGGCGCGTGGAAGATACGGTAGGGCCCCTGCTGGACGAGCCTGACCGGCAATGGCTGGCGCAGGCCTGCGCGCCATTGATTGCCAGCTGATGCGTTAAGGGGTTTTGTGTACACTGCGCAGAATAATCAGAACTCGGAGAATAGAGCACCATGGCAATAGCGGCAGCGGATCACTGGTCTTCGCGGTTTGCGTTCCTCATGGCGGCCGTCGGGTTTGCGGTGGGCTTGGGGAACATCTGGCGGTTTCCCTACATCACGGGTGAAAATGGCGGCGCCGCCTTCGTCATCGTCTATTTGCTCTGCGCCTTCTGTATCGGCATGCCTATCCTGATTGCCGAGCTTATGGTGGGGCGGCGCGGCCAGGCCAGCCCGCCGGAAGCCATGGCCGTGGTGGCCACAGAGAGTGGGCGCAGTCGCCAGTGGCAGTGGGTCGGTGGTATGGGACTGCTGGCGGCCTACACCATCGAGATTGTCTACGCAGTCATTGTGGGCTGGGTGCTCTGGTACCTGTTCAAAGCGGTGACGACCGGTTTTACCGATGTCGATGCCGTGAACGCTGCCGCACAGTTCACCGCGGTTCAGGGCGATACCTTGGGCATGCTGTTCTGGACCCTGGTCGGTCTGGGCATCACCGGGTTGATTATATATGCCGGCGTCAAGGATGGCATTGAGCGCGCGGTGGTCGTGATGATGCCACTGATGTTCCTCCTCCTGGTGGGCCTTGCAGCCTACAATTATTTTGCCGGGGGTTTTCACGCCGCGATCGATTGGCTGTTCACGCCGGATTTCAGCAAGATCGGTCCCGACGCAGTGCTGGCCGCGATTGGCCAGGCCTTTTTCTCCATCGGCGTGGCCATGGGTGGCATGATGATTTATGGGTCCTACCTGCCCAGGTCGATTTCCATCGGCCAGTCTGCATTGATCATTGTGGTGGCGGACACAGTGGTGGCCCTGCTGGCCGGTCTGGTGATTTTCCCGGCTGTGTTCAATTACGGACTTGATCCGGCGGCCGGTGCCGGTCTCATTTTCCAAACCCTGCCGGTGGCCTTTGCCCAGATGCCCGGCGGACATGTCTTCAGCGTACTCTTTTTCACCATGCTTTCGGTGGCTGGTATCACCTCCATGGTCGGACTGGTGGAGTGTGTGAACGCCTGGATAGAAGACCGCTATGGCATGCCACGGCACCGCAGCGCTCTGTTGGTGATTGGCTCGGTTGCCGTGTTCAGCGTGCTGAGCATTCTGTCCTACAACGTATGGGTCGACTTCAGCCTCGGTGGCCGGAATTTCAACGACACCATGGATTACTTTTCCAACCAGATCCTGTTGCCCCTGGGTGGCCTCATGATCGCCGTGTTTGCCGGCTGGGTCACGACCGCGCGGGCCAGTCGCGACGAACTCTGGAGCATGAGTGGCATGAGCTATGGGCTATGGCGCTTCATGATCCGGTTTGTGGTGCCACCTGCGCTGGTGGTCATTTTCGTGCGGGGTGTTGCTGGCTGACTTTACGCCTGGTTGACCGTGCAAGCACGGGCTTGAGCCCGCGGAGTTCCTATGTTCACTGCTATCAATGACTTCCTCTGGGGCCAGGTACTCATTCTGGTTCTGGTCGCCGTCGGGTTGTTGTTCACGGTAGCCTCACGTGGCGTGCAGTTCCGCTATTTTGGTCGTATGTTCGGTGTGCTGCGCGGAGGCATGCACCACGAACGTGGTCAGGTAAGCTCGTTTCAGGCTCTGGTGGTGTCGGTGGCCGGGCGCGTGGGCAGTGGCAATATCGCTGGAGTGGCGGTCGCCATTACGCTTGGCGGTCCAGGTGCCGTATTCTGGATGTGGCTGATAGGCCTCATGGGTATGGCAACGAGTTTTTTCGAGTGCTCTCTGGCGCAGTTGTTCAAGCGTACTGAACCCGATGGCAGCTTCCGTGGCGGGCCCGCCTATTACCTGACCCACGGTGTTCGCCAGCGCGGTCTCGCGGCGGTCTACTCCGTGTTGTTGTTGCTGACCTTCGGCCTGGGATTCAATGCCGTGCAGTCCTATGTGGTAGCCACATCGCTGGCCGAATCGTTCGGCGTGGCCACCTGGGCCACCGGCGCGATCATGGTGCTGGTGCTTGGCAGCGTGATATTCGGTGGTATTCGTCGGATTGCCCTCGTGTCCGAGATTATCGTGCCGGTCATGGCACTCATGTATTTTCTTGCCGCCCTGGTGGTGATTGCCTTGCACATTACCGAGGTGCCCGCAGCGCTCTGGTCCATTGTGCAAAGTGCGTTTGGCATTGAGCAGGCAGTGGGCGGCGGGCTCGGCGCCGTCATCCTGCAGGGGGTAAAGCGCGGCCTGTTCAGCAACGAGGCGGGGCTGGGCAGTGCCCCCAACGTGGCGGCTGTGGCGCTTGTGCCGCACCCGGCCAACCAGGGTGTGGTGCAGGCGTTCAGCGTGTTCATTGACACCATGATCATGTGCAGCTGCACCGCGGTGATCATTCTGCTGTCTGATGTCTACCAGCCGGGTGCCCCGGATGTGGATGGTGTGCTGCTGACCCAGCTCGCCATGGGGAGTCACGTGGGCGGCTGGGGTGCCACCTTTGTGTCCGTTGCGCTGGTGCTGTTCGCATTCAGTTCCATTCTTTATAACTATTATCTCGGCGATAACAGCCTGAGCTTTTTCAGTGACGACAACCCGACAGTTGCCAATATTTTCCGCGTTGCGGTGCTGGGGCTGGTGTTTTGGGGGTCGCTGCAGGATCTGAGCACGGTGTTCGGTTTTGCCGAGCTGACCATGGGCTTGCTGGCGCTGGTGAACCTGGTTGGCCTGGTGTGGATGTACCGCATTGGCATGCGCCTGCTACGCGACTACGACACCCAGTTGCGCCAGGGTGAGGAACCTCGCCTGCGACCGGATGACTGGCGCGATCTGGATATCGACGAGAAGTCCTGGCCGGGTTAAACGTCTGTTTTCGGGTGCATGCCCCGCGCTTACAGTACAGGTGAAAACAGGCGAGCAGCGCCGGTGGCAAGCGGAAACCAGGCGGGCTTGGCCGCAATTTCAGCAGGCGTTACCTCGCGACATTTCAGCAGATCAGCCTCGAGCATGGCCTGCACCTCGCTGGCAAAACGCTCGCCATCCACCAGCAGCGTAATCTCGAAGTTGAGCCGGAACGAGCGGTTGTCGAAATTGGCGGTGCCGATACCGGCGAGGTGGTGGTCCATCAACAGCACTTTCTGGTGCAGGAAGCCACCCTGGTAGCGGTACACCTTCACGCCCGCGGGTAGCAGCTCACGGGTGAACGACCAGTTGGCCATGCCTACGACAGGTCCATCGGGTTCGTCGGGAATCATGACGCGCACATCGACACCGCGTAGCGCGGCGAGCTGCAGGGCCGACACGATGCTTCTGTCGGGAACAAAGTAGGGGCTCGCGATCCAGATTCTCTCTTTCGCGGCCACAATGAGCTGCAGGAACATGAGCCCGGCTTGCTCCAGTATGCTGGAGGGGTCGGACGGAAACACGAGCACATTCTCTGTGCCGTGGTGGGCATCCTCCGCGTCCGGCTGTACGACGCTCAGTGAGGTTTGCGTAGCCCAGCGCCAGTCGGTGGCAAAGGCCAGTTCCACGCCCAGCACGGCGGGCCCCTGCAGGCGCAAGTGCGTGTCACGCCAGTGCCCGATATCCGGATCCAGCCCCAGGTACTCGTCGCCAATATTGTGGCCACCGACCCAGGCCGTATGGCCGTCGACAACGACGATCTTGCGGTGATTCCGGAAGTTGAGCTGGAAGCGATTGCGGCGCCCCTGCGTGGTATTGAAAGCGGCAACCTGCACGCCAGTCTGGCGCAGCTGGCGACACAACCCCGTGCGGTGAAAATTGCGGCTGCCTATTTCATCGTAGAGCACATGTACGCTGACGCCTGAGCGCGCCTTGTCCGACAATACCCGGCCGATGCGTCGGCCCAGGTTGTCGTCGCGAATAATGTAAGACTCGAGCAGGATGTGGTGTTGGGCGGATTCCAGGCCGCGGAGAATACTGTCGAAGGTCTGCTGGCCATCAACCAGCAGCTCGACAGCATTGCCCCCGGCTGCAGGAATACCCGTGAGGTTGAAGAGGGCGTTGTAGACGGGTTCGGCGGGGGAGCTGAAGACCAAATGTTTGGACACCTCGGCTCTTGTTTGTTGCAACAGCTCGCGGGTTTCCTGCTCCACGGCATTGCGCTGCTCCAGATAACCGTCGAACTTGGTGCGCCCGAATACCAGATAGCAGGGCACGGCAAGATAGGGCACGGCGAGCAGGGAGATGGCCCAGGCGATGGCGCCCTGCGCCGTGCGTACGTTGATGATGGCCTCGACGGCAGACACGATGCCCAGCGCATAGAACAGGACCACCGCAACGGCGATGACCTCGGTGTACATTTCCAGCCCCAAACCGCCTACCCGGCACCCGCCAGTAAATGGCGGTGCAGATTCTGGATGTCGTTGGAAGTCAACTGCAGGCCGTCGCGCACGTACGCGTCAAAACTCCCCCAGCGTGCGTCTATCTCGTCGAACCCGGCCTGCAGCCAACGCGCATCGACACCGAGCATGGTTTCTACGGTGGATGCTGCCGCCTCGCCCTTGAATACCCGCAGCAGCATCAGGTCCTGGCTGCGGGCCTCCAGCGACGGTTCACGACTCGCCAGATAATCCGCCATGATCTGCTCTTCGGGTACGCCCAGAATCCTCAGCAGTATTGCGGCGGCAAATCCGGTGCGATCTTTCCCCGCCGTGCAGTGCCAGGCCAGCGGACGGCCCTCGGCGGCGAGTACGGTCTGTATGAAGCGGCGGTACTGGGGCGTGAATTCGTCCGCAAACTGGCGGTTGGCCTGCAGCATGAAGTCATCGGCGTTGAAGCCAGCGAGATCGCCGCTGTCGATCCTGGCATGCAGGTCATGTATCAGGGCATCGTTGCCGGAATCGAGAATCGGGATGCTCAACTGCGTGAACGTGGTGTCTTCGGGTAGCCGGCTGGGTTCGTCTTCGCGCTCGGCACTGGAGCGAAAATCGATCAGGGTGTCGAGTTGCAGGCGCTGCAGCTGCTGTAGATCACTGCGCGAAGCATTGGCCAGATGCCCGGAGCGGTAAAGCCTGCCCCAGGCAACGCTGTGTCCGTCCCCGGTGGTGTAACCGCCCAGGTCGCGGAAGTTGTGAATACCCTCGAATGCCAACAGGCGCGCGTCTTTGCGCTCGGCGGCGGGCAGCTCCACCGGCAGTTGCACGGGGGCAGGGGGAATGAACTGGATGACGGCGAGGGTGATGAGAAACGCAGCCAACAGGATTTTGTACCAGAACGCTCGTGACATGCGGTATCCGTGTAGATGAAAGCCCCACGCAGGATAGCATTCCCGCGCGGACGATCGTAGCCGCTTGTTCGAGTAACGTGTTCGAGCACCCTACTCGAGTAATTCGGGTTGCTCCGCCACGATAACGTCATATAGCGGCTGAAAACTGAACCAGCCGGCCAGGGGGGAACCCACCGTGGCGCGCGTTTGCCGGGCGCAATCGGCGTCAATCAATCGCGGTGTACCGGCGGCCTCGGCCAGCAGTTGTGCCTGGCAGGAACGCTCCATGGTGATAAACCACCAGGCAGCCTCTTCAACGGTTTCTCCCACCGTCAGCAAGCCGTGGTTCTGCAGGATGGCCGCCTTGTTGTCGCCCAGTGCCGTCGCGATGCGCTCGCCCTCACCGTTATCCAGTACCACGCCGGTGAAGTCATCGAACACGACATGGTCTTCGAAGAATGCGCAGGCGTCCTGCGTAATCGGGTCCAGTGGTCGCCCCAGGGATGCCCAGGCCTTGCCATACAGGGAGTGTGAGTGGGCTGCCGCCGTTACCCGTGGATTGGCCATGTGAATACGTGAATGGATGGTAAAGGCAGCGCCATTGAGGAGGCCGTCGCCTTCCACCACCTCGCCTGTGTGGCTGACCAGCAACAGGTCGGATACGCGCATCTGCTTGAATGAGCGGCCCATGGGGTTCACCCAGAAGTGGTCACTGTGTTCGGGGTCCCGCACGGTGACGTGGCCGGCCACACCCTCGTCGAAGCCGAACTTGCCGAACAGGCGCAGTGCTGCCGCGAGGCGCTGCTTGCGTTCGGTGCGCAGCTCGCTGCTGGATTTCTCGGTGGATTCACCCCCCATGCCGGTGGTGTCCCGGTTCATGATGATGGCATTTGCAGTATTCATGTCCTGGCCCTTTTCTCTGTATATTACTGCTGCAGTGTAGACGTTTTTGACCTGAGGTTGGCGTCAAAGACCTTACATATTAATTAAATCTAATATATCGTTACCGCAAGCAGCCGGGGTGAAGCAGTCATGGCGGAAATGGATGCAGGTGCAATGGCCGCACAGGCCAAGCAGGCGGTCGCCCTGCTCAAGGAACTCGCCAACGAGCAACGTTTGCTGATTCTCTGTACGCTGGTGGAGGGTGAGCGTTCTGTGGGTGCCTTGAATGCCGACATCGAACTGTCGCAGTCGGCCCTTTCTCAGCACCTTGCGCGCTTGCGCGAGGCCGGTCTGGTCACGGCGCGGCGGGAGGGGCAGCAGGTGTACTACTCGCTTGCCGCGGGTGAGGTGGCCGCAATTCTGCAGGTCCTGCATACCCTGTATTGTGGCGAGGAACAGGGCAAGTCATGAGCCACCCGCTGGATCGGGTTGTGGCGTACGCACTCGGTGGTGGCTTGCCCAGGCTGTTGTTCGCAGTGGGCTTGCTGGCTGGAATCCTGTCACTGTGGCTGACGCCGCGAGAGGAGGAGCCGCAGATTGTCGTACCCGTTGTGGATGTGTTTGTTGAGGCGCCAGGGCTCTCCGCCACGCAAGTCGAGCGGCAAGTGGCGGTGCCACTGGAAAAGCTGCTGGCCCAGATTCCGGGCGTTGAACATGTCTACTCCACCACAACGGCTGGCCGTACCACCGTCACGCTTTCCTTCTACGTGGGCGAAGAGCGTGAAGCGGCATTACTCAACACCTATAACAAGCTCTACTCCAATCCACACTTGCTGCCTGCCGTAGTCAGTCAGTGGCACCTGCGCCCGGTCGAGGTGGATGATGTCGCGATCGTGGTACTGGCGCTGTGGTCGGATACCCCGGAGCGCTACAGTGACTTCGATCTGCGCCGCGTGGCCGATGAGTTGAGTACCCACCTGCAACGCCTGCCGGACTCGGGTGAAGTGACGGTGACCGGTGGACGCGCGCGGCAGGTGCAGATACTGCTGGACCCGGAGCGCCTGGCCGCACGGCGCACCAGCGCGTCGGAGGTGCATGCGGCCCTGTCGGTATCCAACCTGCTGCAACCCGCCGGACGCTGGACTTACAACAATACGTCGATCCTGCTCGAGAGCGGCGATGCACTGCGCGGTGCACATGAACTTCCCGAGTTGGTAGTGAATGTGATTGACGGCGTACCGGTGTATCTGCGCGATGTTGCGCGCATTGTCGACGGCCCGCAGGAGCCCAGCCATTACACCTGGATCAGCTTCGCCGGGGAGCGCACGGCTGCCGGGACCGACGCCGCTGCCCGCTACCCGATGGTCACGCTGAACGTTGCCAAGAAGCCCGGCACCAATGCCGTGGGTCTGGCGCAGCGGGTCCACGCGGAGCTCAATACCCTGCAACGGGAGCTGCTGCCCGCCGAAATGCAGATGCGCGTGCTGCGCGACTACGGGCAAACCGCCAACGAAAAGGTCAACAATCTGGCCAGCAGCCTCGGCTTTGCCATCGTGACAGTGGTGGTTTTCATCAGCGTATTCCTGGGGTGGCGCGCGGGTCTGGTGGTGGGCCTCGCCGTGCCCATTTGCTACGGCTTCACCCTGGCACTGGATATGGCGTTTGGTTATACCATCAACCGGGTAACGTTGTTTGCGCTGATTCTCGCTCTGGGCCTGCTGGTGGATGACCCGATTACCGGGGTTGACAATATTGCGCGCAACTTTGCCGGCGGCAGCGGACCGCGGACACGGCGCATTGTCGACGCCATGGCGGAAATTCGGGTCCCCCTGCTGATGTCCACGTTGACCATTGTGGTCGCTTTTCTGCCGCTGGCCTTTATCACCGGCATGATGGGGCCGTATATGGCGCCGATGGCCTTTAATGTGCCTGTGGCCGTCATCAGCAGCACATTGGTCGCCTTTCTGGTAACGCCCTGGCTCGCCGAGCGCCTGTTGCCCTCTGTTGATAGCCCCGCTCTGGAGGCAATCGCGGGAGACCCCGCCCCTGCGGGCGGTGCCTACGCCCGGTTTATGCGTCCTGTGTTGATGCGGCGCGGCAGGGCACGGCTGGTGGTCTGGGTGGTGCTGGTGATGTTCATGGGCGCCGCGAGCTTGCCTCTGTTGCGGCTGGTGCCCTTGAAGCTGCTGCCCTACGACAACAAGAACGAAGTGCAGGTGCTGGTGGATCTGCCTGAATCTGCCACGCTGGAACAGACAGCGGCGCTGAGCCAGCGCGTGGTGCAAACACTGCTGCGGGTGCCTGAGGTGGAAGCGGCAGCGGTGTTTGTTGGCGAGCCCTCGCCGATCGACTTCAATGGCATGGTGCGCCGTCACTACCAGCGGGTGGCGCCGCACCTGGCGGATATCCGGGTGGTTCTGGTAGACAAGAACCGGCGCGAGCAGCAGTCCCACGGTGTTGTGCTGCGTCTGCGCGAATTGTTGGCACCGCTGCAGAAGGAGGGCGTTAACCTGCAGGTGGTTGAGGTGCCGCCAGGCCCGCCGGTGATGAGCACGTTGGTGGCGGAAGTTTACGGCGCGACGCTCACACCGTATGACCGGCAACAGGCCGCTGCCCGGGAGCTTGCGGCGCGCTTGTCGCGCGAAGCACACGTGGTCGAGGTGGATACCTCGGTGCAGGCAGCGCAACCGCGTTGGCGTTTTGTTGTCGACAAGCCCAGGGCGGCCCTGTCCGGTGTGTCGACTGCCGATATCAACGACACCATTGCGATGGCCAATGAAGGCGTCATTGCGGGCTTCTTGCAACAGGCCAGCGAGGCCAAACCCCTGCCGCTGTTGCTGCGTCTGGCGCCGGAAGAGCGCATCTCCCCGCACGACTTTGCGCGCCTGCAGGTGAAAGGGCGTGCCGGTATTACCCAGGCCAGCAAGGCCAGCGGTCTCGACGCCGCGCCGCAGCCACTGGTGGCGTTGGGTGAGCTGGGTCACTTTCGGCAACTGACTGCTGATCAGGCCATTTACCGCAAGGATCTGCGCCCGGTGGTCTATGTCAGCGCCGAGCTGTCAGGGCGCCCACCGGCTGACGTAATTGCCGACATTGTCGCCGATGAGGGCGCTGGTGAAGGTAGCACCAATGATTGGCAGGGACGCACGTTTCTCACCGCAGGCGGCGGCGATGGATGGGCACTGCCGCCGGACATCGAGGTGCGCTGGACGGGAGAGGGCGAATGGCGCATCACGGTAGATGTGTTTCGCGATATGGGGCTGGCTTTTGCCTTTGCCCTGTTGGCGATTTTCTTTCTGCTGCGGGTGCAAACGGCTTCATCGGCGCTGTCGCTGATCATCATGGCGGCCATCCCGTTAACAGTGATCGGCATCATGCCTGGGTTCTGGTGGTTGAACACGGTGGGTGAACGTACCGTGGCAGGCGCCCCCGATCCCGTTCTGTTCACGGCAACGGCCATGATTGGCATGATTGCGCTGGCGGGGATCGTGGTGCGCAATTCACTGATCCTGGTTGAGTTTGTCACCCAGGCGCGCAGTCGCGGCGCCTCTATTGTCGATGCCCTGCTGGCGGCGGGGCATGTGCGCATGCGTCCGGTGCTGTTGACGGCGGGTACAACGCTGTTGGGCAATCTCGTGATTATTCTCGACCCGGTCTTCAGTGGCCTGGCCCTGGCTATTATTTTTGGCATCATCGCGTCGACCCTGCTGACATTGGTGGTGGTACCGGTGGTGTATCTGCTGGTCTTTGACCGCGAGCGCGGGGAGGTTTCAGGCGATGCGTAGTATTTTGCGGTGGGTGCCCGCCGTGGCGGCAACAGCGGTGCTGGTGCTGCTGGTGGCGTGGATGGCGGGCGTCTTCGATAACCGGCTTGCGCCCGGGCTCAAGCCCCGCTCCGACCAGGCACAACAACCCGCCTTTCGGGTCGTGGAGGAGCTGGTTGCGGTCACCGAGCCGGTGCCAGGGTCCGTGGAGGCGAAGCAGGCAACGCTTGTGGCATCGCGGATCATCGCCCGCATCGAGCGTATTCTGGTGCGGGCCGGTGATACGGTCAGAGCAGGGCAGCTACTGCTGGAACTGGAGAAGACCGACCTGGAAGCGCGGGTCGCCCAGGCCGGCAACCAGATTACGGCGGCGCGGGCGCGCTTCACCGAAGCAGAGCGCAACTTGCAGCGCAGTATCGAGTTGCAGCAGCGCGGTCTGTTGTCAGCGTCTGACCGGGAGGCAGCGCAGGCAACACGGGACAGCCTGCAAGCTGACCTGCAACGCACGGAGCAGGGGCTGGAAGAGGCGCGCGCGGCGCTGGCTTACGCCTCGATTCACTCGCCACTCGACGGACGGGTCGTTGATCGCTTTGCCGAGCCCGGTGATATGGCCGCACCGGGAACCACATTGTTGTCGCTTTATAATCCGCTGTCGCTGCGGGTCGAAGCCAGCGTGCGTGAGCAGTTGGCGGTCACTCTTACCGTGGGCCAGGCTGTGTCTGTGAGCTTGCCGGCGCTGGATAGCGCCGTGCAGGGTAGTATCGAGGAAATTGTGCCAGCAGCCGAGCCTGGCTCGCGCAGCTTTCTGGTCAAGATCCGGTTGCCCTACGACGACCGCTTGTTGCCGGGGCTCTATGCGCGGGTTGACGTGCCGGCGGGCAGCGAGCGGCGCATGCGCGTGCCCGAGGCATTGCTGGCGCAGGTCGGCCAGCTTTGGGTGGCCACGGTCGCCGGCCCCGAAGGGCCTGAGCGACGCTTCCTGCGCGTCGGGAAACGCGACGGCGATGGCCGCGTCGAGGTGGTTGCCGGGCTGCAGGCCGGGGACGAGCTGCTGCCGCTGGCGCAGAGCAGTGAGCGTTAGTCAGCCGTCCTTGCGCAGGTTGTCGGGGCCCCAGTAGGCCTTCATGCTGCTGATCTTGCCCTCGTCGTTGAATTCGAAGACATCGATGACGTCAATCTGCATGCCCGGCATCACCACATGAAACGGGAAAGCAACCGCGTTACCCGCGCAACGCGCCTGTCCTGACAGGCGCAGTTTGGCGCCGGCTCCCAGCGCACCCTGATAGAATTCGCAGATAGCATCCAGCCCGTGGTGGGCGTCAGTGCCCACAGGGTCCTCCACAACCGCGTCCTGTGCGTACATGCTGCGAATGATCTCGACGTCGCCCTTTTCAAACGCCTCAACGTAACGCTCCACCATCGCGATCTTGTCTGCATTGTCCATAATTGCCCTCCGGGCTCTAAACAGTGTTATGTCAGTAGCCACACAGTGTTGCGTAGCGGTCTTTGTGGAAACCGGTATCGCCGAATATCTGCATGGCCGTGCGTGCGCGCTTGAGAAAGAAACCGATTTCCAGCTCATCGGTCACACCGATGCCACCGTGCATTTGCACGGCTTCATTAGTGGCGAGCTTGGCCAGTTCATTCAAATTGGCCTTGGCCAGACTGGCCATCAGCGCCAGCTGCCGGGGCTGCTCATCCACGGTAGACAGGGCCTGCAACACCACAGACTGCGCCAGCTCCAGCTCAGCCTGCAGGCGCGCCGCGCGGTGCTGCAGGGCTTGGAAGCTGCCAATGGGTACGCCAAACTGCACTCTCTCTTTGAGCCATGCCACGGTGCGTGCGAAGACTTCCTCAACGCTCCCCAGCATCTCCGCAGCCAAGGCGATTCTGCCACGATCAAGCACGTCCTCCAGCCATGTACCGGCTTCACCTGCGGTACCGATAACCTGTGCGCCGGAAATGGCGACATCGGTAAAGCGGATGTTGGCCGTATTCCGGCTGTCGGCCATGACGGTGCGCTCGATGGCAACACCGGCTGTGTCGCGCGGCACCATAACCACCGAGAGGCCGTCGCGGCTGCCGGGGTCGCCGCTGCTGCGGGCCACCACCAGCAGGGTATCTGCCGAGTGGCCGTCGAGCACAAATACCTTTTCTCCGCTGAGCGCAAAGCCATCGCCCGCCGTTTCCAGCCGCGTGGCAATATGCTGGGGTCGATGATGCGGTGATTCCTCCAGCGCGAGGGCCAAAGTGAGTTCACCCGCCGCGACCTGGGGGAGATACTCGGTTTTCTGGGCCGTGCTGCCGCCGAGCAACAGGGCCGATGCGCCCACGACCGCGGTGGCGAACAGCGGGCTCGCTGTCAATGTGCGGCCGCTCTCCTGTAGCACAACACCGAGGCCACTGAAGCCGAAGTCAAGGCCGCCAAACTCCTCCGGCAGTATCACGCTGGCCCAACCCAGCTCGGCCATTTGCTGCCAGAGTGTGGCGTCGTATCCCAGCGGGTCGCGGCTGTCACGCAGTGCGCGCAGTGCGCTCACGGGTGCCTGTTTCTGCAGGAATTCCCGCGCGGTCTCAGCCAGCAAGCGCTGCTCTTCATTCAATACCAGTGCCATGCTGTACTCCTCAGGACTCGGTGGCGGCTTTGGGCGCCTGCGGCAGTTGCAGGACGTGGTTGGCGATGACATTCAACTGCACCTCGCTGGTACCGCCGGCGATGGTCATGGCTTTGGACATGGCCCAGAGCCGCGTTGTGTCGAGTTCTTCCGTGGTGAACCCGGGCGCCTCCCAGCCCAGGGCGCGCGTCCCCATGATTGCCAGCAGTAGCTCGTTTTTGTCTTTCACGGCTTCTGTGCCGAGGTACTTCATTGCCAGGCCGACACTGCCCTTGATGCCCGCAGCGCGCTCTTCAAAGCTGCGCATGTGGGTCAGGCCGATGGCGTGCATGCGCATCTCGTAGTCGGCGAGGTCGCTGCGCAGTTGGTTGTCGGCGATGCGCCCGGCGCTGAATTCGAGGTAGCGTCGCGCGGCCTCGACGGGCGCGATTTCCTGACGTGGGGAGTCGCCGCCAATTTCCGCCATCAGTTTGCGCTCGTGCACCAGCAGCGCCTTGGCGACCGACCAGCCGTGATTCAGCTCGCCGACCAGGTTGCTCTTGGGCACGCGCACATTGTCGAAGAACGTCTGGCAGAACTCCGACTCGCCGCTGATCAGTTCAATGGGCGTCGTGCTGACGCCGGGGCTTGCCATGTCGATCAGGAGGAAACTGATGCCTTCCTGCTTTTTTACATGGGGATTGGTGCGCACCAGGCAGAAAATCCAGTCCGAGCGGTCTGCGCCAGTCGTCCAGATCTTGCTGCCATTGACCAGGAAGTGCTCGCCCTGGTCTTCGGCACGGGTTTGCAGGCTGGCGAGGTCAGAGCCGGCTGCCGGTTCAGAGTAGCCCTGGCACCAGCGGAATTCGCCGTTGACGATAGCGCGCAGGTGTTGCTGCTTTTGCTCTTCGCTACCGTATTCGAGCAGTGCCGGGCCGAGCATCCACAGCCCCAGGCTGTAGAGGGGCGTGCGCGCCTTGATGCGCTTCATCTCTTCTTTTAACACCCGGCCCTGCTGCGGGGTCAGGCCGCCGCCGCCATAGGCCGCTGGCCATTCCGGCGCGGTCCAGCCGCGGTCGCGCATGCGCTCAAACCAAACCCTGGCATCTTCGCTGGCAAAGCGGCCGCGGCGGCCGCCCCAGTACTGTTCTTCGGGTGTATTGGGCAGCCGCTGTGAGGCCGGACAATTGGCGTCCAGCCACTGCCGCGTCTCTTCTCTAAACTGGTCCAGGTCTTCCACGCTGTATCTCCTGTATGACGGCCCTGCGCACCTTCCCCGCAGGGCTCGCGCTTCGAGTGTGCCAAGGGTAATGACCGGGCGGCCATAAGCAACGATTGACCGCGCAGCGCAGGCCTAGATGCGGAGCTGGTATAGAGCAGCAAACCCTCCACACAGTAACAATCTCGGTAGCTGAGTTCAGTGCCGCGTACCGCGCGAATTGACGCTTCTATTGTGTCTGGTACATGCTCGCCGCCTGATTATCGATAACGAGGACAGACGATGCAGCGTTTCAGTAACAGGGTAGTTCTGGTCACGGGTGCCGGCAGTGGAATTGGACGTGCCGCCGCAGTGCGTATCGCTGCTGAGGGGGGCAGCGTGTACTGCGTGGATATCAGCCAGCCAGGGCTGGATGAGACCGTGGCGAGCATTACGGCGGCCGGCGGTGAGGCTGCGGCTCGGTGCTGTGATGTCGCGGATGAAAACCAGGTCAAGGAAACGGTCGCCGCCTGTGTGGCGCACTACGGCAGCCTGTATGCGCTGGTCAACATGGCGGGCATTCTACGTTTCGACGACACGGACGCGATCGCTGTTGAGGCCTTCCAGCGAGTCATTGCGGTAAACCTTACCGGTACGCTGCTATTGTGCCGGGAAGTGCTGCCACATCTCATGGAAACGAAGGGCAGTATTGTCAACGCTGCGTCTACAGCTGCTCTCACAGGTCTGCCGTGTGGAGCGGCTTATTCTGCCAGTAAGGGTGGCGTTCTGGCGATGACGCGCAGTATTGCGGTGGAATTCGCCAAGCGCGGTGTACGTGCCAACTGCGTGTGTCCAGGGGATATCAACAGCGGCATGACTACCGGGATCGAGTGGCCACCCAACATGGACTTCGAGTTGATTGCACGCATCACTTCCCTGTCCGGAGCCAAGGATGCGGAGGTGATGGCCGGTGTGATTGCCATGCTCGCCTCTGAAGACGCGGTACACATCACTGGTGAAGACATCCGGGTCGACGGCGGGATGTTGTCCTGATATGTCACTGTGCGCAGCGCGCCCTTTTTCCTGCGGGGCGGTGCTGCGTCTAGTCTGAATCACTCAACTCGACGCTGACATCGCGCTGCTCGTCGCCACGGCGTAGCGAAAGGCTGACTGTGTCGCCAGGCGTGTGTTGCTCAATCAGGCTCAGGTAGTCGTCGTTGCTGCGCACGGCTTTGCCATCGACGGCGGTGATGATGTCCCCCAGGAGAATTTCACCGCGGGCGTTGCGGTAGGCGCCGCGTATGCCCGCACGATCCGCCGGCAAGCCGGGGAATACCCGCACAACGGGTAGCCCTTCGATGCGGTAGCGACGTATCCAGCGGTCGCTCGCGAGCTCCAGGCCAAGGCTCGGCCGCTGGATGCGACCGTAGCTGATCAGCTGTGGCACCACTTCCCTGACCGTATTCACGGGAATGGCAAAGCCGATACCGGCGCTGGCGCCGCTGGGGCTGTAAATTGCCGTATTCACGCCGACCAGTTGACCCAGGGAGTTGAGGAGAGGGCCTCCCGAGTTGCCCGGGTTGATGGCGGCGTCGGTTTGAATCACGCCGCGGATAGTGCGGTTCCCCGGGGCACGGATCTCGCGCCCCAGCGCACTGACAACACCGGTGGTGAGGGTGGTATCCAGACCGAAGGGGTTGCCGATCGCGAGCACTTTGCGCCCGACACTGAGTTCCGAGGAGTCGCCCAGCGGCAGCGTGGTCAGGCCGGCCGGCGGGTTCTGGATACGCAGCACCGCGAGATCTTTCTCCGGCGCCACACCAATGACCTCGGCATCAAATTTACTGCGGTCCTGCAGGGTGACAGTCAAGCGGTGAGCCCCGGCGATGACGTGAAAATTGGTCACAATCAGGCCGCTGGGATCCCAGACGAAACCCGTTCCCGAACCACGCGGTATCTCGTGTACGTTGAGGGAAAACAGGTCGCGTCGCAGCGCCTTGTTGGTCACGAAGACGACCGCCGGACTCGCCTTGCTGAAAATTTCCGTGCTGTTGGCTTCGTCCTCGGTGGCGAAACTCAGGTAGTCCATGTTGGCAGCGAGGGCTGCTGGCCATAGCAATATCAGCCCCAATGCGGCCCACCACTGCTTCACAGCTGTCCCCCTTTATCCTCGGTGAAAGCTGTCTGGAAGGCGCGAATGCGCTGGGTATTGGCGCCGATATCACCCACCCCGACGCGTGAAACGGAACGCAGGTCGACAACGCTGCCGTCGGCAGTAGAGCGAATGCGTACCGCGACATCGTCCTTGAAGCCCATGATGGCGGTGGTGTCGACCGCTTCGAAGCGCCAGGCATCAGGGTCCTGCCAGACGACCTCCCAGCCCAGCTGTTCGGCGATGGCAAGGGCGTGACGGTAGGCGTTGTCCGCACTGCGCTCGCTGCGCAGGGATTGCAGGTCCGGGTAGGCTTCCTGTTGTGCGCCGAGGCTGTCAGGTTTGATGTCCAGCGAATTGCTCTGGGGCCCACGCAGTGTGGCGGCGTGAGAGAAGGTCGGCGGGTCACTCAAGTCCGTGGTGATGTCGTGAATGGCGGGGTAGTCGCCGCGCCCTGCCGCCAGCGAGAGGAACAGCAGGGTGCCGGGCAGGGCGCAGGCGATGCCGAGCAGCAGCTGCCTGCGTTGCGACCGGTAGCGCGGCAGTGCGCACAGTAGCGCCAGTATCAGGGCCGAGACGGTTGCCAACAGACAGGCCAGCGCGTACAGCAGCAGTCCCTGCTGCCACAGGCCAGCGCGCACGACCAGCACTGCCAGGGGCAATGCCAGCAGGAGCAGTGCCGTGAATGCGAGCAGCCAGACGGGCAGGCGGGGAGGACGTTGAGAGGCAGTCATGGTGAACTCCAGGCGAGTCGTGGTGGGGGATGAGAATACTATTACGAGCGGTGTTGTGCGAGGCCCGCAAGCGGTTCAACAGAGCAGCCATGCATCCCTGTTTTTCACGCCGCGCATTGAGCTTCGCAGGGGCATTTGCTTAACTCCGGCGCTCACAGTAATAACAGG
The DNA here is from genome assembly GCF_003719295.1 of Haliea alexandrii. GTDB lineage: Bacteria > Pseudomonadota > Gammaproteobacteria > Pseudomonadales > Halieaceae > Haliea > Haliea alexandrii. The sequence goes on along the minus strand of NZ_RFLW01000003.1, from coordinate 448,136 downwards.
CCCATAGCGGGCGAAGGAGCAGCAGTATGGGACGAGTCGCCGGAAAAGTCGCCATTGTCACGGGTGCCGCCAGTGGCATGGGCAAGGCGGATGCCGTTTTGCTGGCCGCGGAAGGCGCGTCGGTGGTTGTCGCCGACCTGAATGAAGCTGACGGTCAGGCCGTTGCCGACAGCATCGGCGAGCACGCCCGTTTCATGCGCCTGGATGTGTCAGACGAGGACAATTGGCGTCAGGTCATTGCCGATACCCTGAAGGTGTTCGGGCGCCTGGATATTCTGGTCAACAACGCCGGTATGCTGACCATCGCCTCGATTGTGGACACCGATCTGGCGATGTTCCGCAAGGTGCAGGCGGTCAACAGTGAGGGTGTTTTTCTCGGCTGTAAACACGCCATTCCCGCCATGGAGCAAAGCGGTGGCGGTTCTATCGTCAACATGTCGTCGGTGGCGGCCATTCAGGGCATTTCTTTTGCCGCAGCTTACAGCGCCAGCAAGGGTGCGGTGCGCTCCATCACCAAATCCATCGCCATGTACTGCAAGGAGCGGGGCAACGGTATTCGCTGCAACTCGATTCACCCCGATGGGGTGCGCACGCCCATGGTGATCAAGGCGGCCACCGGCAAGGATACCGCCTCCGAGGAGGAGCTGGCGTCGCTGAAGGATGCTGACATGTGCAACCCCGAGGATATCGCCCAGATGGTGCTCTATCTCGTCGCGGACGAGTCCGGTTTCGTCAATGGTGCCGAGATGTTGATTGACAACTGTTCTACCATTACGCCGCCGGTCGGCTTGTCCTAGGAGGTTCCATGGAGAAGGTGCAGTATTGCCTGTGGCGTGTGGCCGCAGTGGGAGAAGATGCGTTTCGTGCGGGACTGCTGGCGGATCTGGTGCCGGCATTGCAGCGCCTGGAGTCTGTGCGCGGTTTGCGTCTGGCAGTAGTGGATTCCGCTGTGGCGCCTGCAGCGGACAAACGCCTCGCCAGTGGCGGCCCCTTGCCGGATGCGCTGCTTTCAGTGTGGTTGGACGATGCCTGGCGCAGGCCGCAACCAGCGGCACTGGTGCCCGAGCTGGTTGCCCGCAGCCACGCGTGGCTGGTGGCCGAGGCCGAGCCGATCGTCAACGACACGCAGCCGCCGGGCGTTGACGCGCGCGTGACCGGCTTCTGCCAGGTCGCTCTGCTGCAGCGTCCTCCCCGGTTGACAGTGCCGGAGTGGCTCAATATCTGGAAAGGCAGCCACTGGCAGGTGGCCATCGACACCCAGTCCACCTTCGGTTATCGTCAGAATTTAGTGGTCTGTGCCCTCGATGAGGGTGGCCCGGCGCTCGACGCGATCGTCGAGGAGGACTTTCCCGCCGACGCTATGACATCCGCACACAGTTTCTACGCCGCGCAGGACGACGCGACGCTGGAGGCAAACCAGAATGCCATGATGGAAAGTTGTGCGCGCTTCATCGACTTCGACCGGATCGACGTGGTGCCGATGAGCGCGTACTGGTTCAGCCCTGCTGCAGGGCCCTGATACGATCCTCCAGCGGCGGATGTGAACGGAAGAGGGCGGAAAAGCCCTCCTTCATCTGCTCGCTGATGCCAAAGGCAGTCAGCTCACCCGGCAGATCCTGGGGCAGGCCCTGCTCGGCACGCAGGCGCTGCAGGGCTGCTACCATCGCGCCGCCACCGGCCAGCCTTGCGCCGGCCGCATCCGCACGGTATTCGCGCCAGCGCGAGAACCAGAACACGATCATGCTGGCGAGTAAGCCCAACACCAGTTCCGCAACGATCGTGACCACGTAATAGCCGATACCGTAACCGCGCTCCGTTTTGAAAATGACGCGGTCCACGGTGTGTCCGATAATGCGCGCCAGAAACATGACGAAGGTGTTCACCACGCCCTGGATCAGGGTGAGTGTCACCATGTCGCCGTTGGCTACGTGGCCGATTTCGTGTGCCATGACCGCGCGCACCTCAGCGGGCTGGAAGCGCTCCAGCATGCCGCTGGAAACCGCGACCAGTGCCGCGTTGCGGTTCCAGCCGGTGGCGAAGGCGTTGGCTGCCTCCGAGGGAAAAATCCCCACCTCGGGCATGCCGATGCCGGCCTCCTCGGCGAGTTCCCGCACTGTATCGAGCAGCCACTGCTCGTCTCGATTGCGTGGCTGTTTGATGATGTAGGTCCCGGTGCCCCGCTTCGCCAGCCACTTGGAGAGAAACAGCGAAATGAGTGAACCGCCGAAGCCGAACAGGGCGCAGAAGATCAGCAGCGGACCCAGGTTCAGGTCAACGCCGTTCGCGGCAAGAATGCCCTCAAGGCCCAGCAGATTGAAAATAATGCTGACCAGTACCAGTACGGCGATGTTTGTGGCAAGGAAGAGCAGGATTCTCATGGTCGTTGTTTCACCTCGTGGTGGTTGTTTTAGCCCCGGTTTGACCGGTAGCTCATGGATTCTGTTCCGTCTCTGTGAGTAAATCCTGCTCCGCGTTCGGTAGCGGGTGGTGGCTGGCTTCGATAACCGGTTCGCCGCGCCCATCGGTTGGCGCCGCCACGACTTCCCCGCGCAGTGCCACATCCTTGCTGCTGAGCTCGAACAGCAGGTTGACGCCCTCATCGTGATGCTTCAGGCGCGCCACCTGACGGGCGTCGCGACCGTCTACCCAGCTTTTGCTTTTGCCCCAGTAGTGGCCAAGCTGATTGCGGACGACAAATACCTCACTCATGACTCTCGGGCTCCTCTTAGCAGTGTGCGGCGCGCAGTGTAAAGAGTCGTCACGATGCACACCAGCCTGCATTGCGCCGCCTGCTCTACCCCAGCAGGAAGTCTTTGGCTTCGTTCACCTTGGCAGCAAGGTAGTGGTTGCCGCCGCGGTCTGGATGCAGTTTTTGCATCAGGCTGCGGTGCGCGGCAACAATATCATCATCCGTAGCCTCATCGCCGAGGCCGAGAATGGCCAGTGCTTCGCTGCGGCTGAGCCCGCTCTGGCTGTGCGGCGGCGGCCTGGAGCCCTGATGACCAAAATCGGTCTCGCCCGGGAAGCGCTGCTGCAGATAGCTGTCCAGAAGTTGTACAGAATCACTGTCCTCCTGCCGGCAATACTGCAGTAGGGATTCCAGTTGCGTACGATCCAGTTCATCGAGTCGCCAATCCTTGAACGGGCCGGTCAGCACCTCGCCACTGAGCTTGCCGCTGTCATGGTCCAGATGCATACGCAGCACGGCGCTGTCCACAGTGGATTGTCGGCCTTGCCCCGCGCTTGTCGATGAGTTGCGCAGTGAAGAGAGCATCGGAAACAGCCGTATCAGCAGGGGCAGTAGCTGCCTGCCTGCCACCAGCAGGCCGGTGAGCGCAGCGCCAACCCAATGCATGCGCCCGGTTAGCGTAAGAAATAAAACAACAATAGCGACTGCCGCCAGCCCGAGCTTGATGTACTGTGCCTTGCGCTTGTGGGGTGGCAACGATCGCGCGCGGACATAGAGGATGTACAGGACTGCGGCAATGGCCAGCAGGAGCAGAAGTCTCGGCACGTAGGCCCTCAGGGTTTCAACTGTTGAAGCAGCAGTCTAGCACCTTGGCCGGGGTGATTCTCCAGCGCTTCGCGGCCACCCGAGGCATAGCAGGCCACGGCGCCAAGCAGATCGGCCAGGGTGTTCGCGCTGTGCTGATCGAAACGCGCCCATGCCCCGCCGCTTACGCGCGCCATGGACTGAAAGGTGTTCTGCACAGCGGGGTCGCGACCTTCCTGGAACAGAAACAGCGGCAGTTTGCGCAGGCCGCACTGTCCCGCGAGCTGGCAGACATCATCTGCCGGCTCTTCCAGCGCATCGCCAATAAATACCAGGCCGCGTACGGGGTTTTCCTGATGTACGGTGAGGGCGTGACGCAGCAGGCGCCTGATTTGCGTGTGACCGCCCTGGCAGCGCACACGCGCCATCTGCTGCGCCAGGGCGTCGCTGTCAGTCAGCCACGGGCTTGCCTTGAATTCCTGAAAACCACGGTAATAGCACAGCTGAATGCTGATCGCGGCCAATTGGCTGGCACTGTGGAACATGGCGGCCTGTCGGTCGCGCGCCATGGCCCAGGTGGGCTCGCGACTGGCGGTGGCGTCGATGGCGAAGACAAGCCGTGGCTGTCGTTGCGCAAAAACGGCAACGGCCTTGGCGGTGCCGAGAAAAGCCTGGATGTCCTGTGAACTGGAGTTTCGCGCAGGAGGTTTCGCCATGGCGGAGGCTGCGTCAGTGCCGCGGGTCGAGCTTGCCCAGGCGTTCCAGCTCCGTGAGATACGTGCGCCGTTCGGCCAGCTCCGCAACGGCGCTGCGCAGGCTGCCCTCGTCCAGTTGCGGCTGTTGTTCCTGCCCGGCGACAAGTCGCCACAGTTTGCGGCTACACAGCGCTCCCGGGTTGAATGTTTCGCTATTTGTGTTCATGTTGAAGTCCTTGTTCTTCCCAGTCAGACCTGGCGCTGACACTTTGGTTCACTGCATGGGGGTGCTTCTGCCTGCACATTAGGGCAAAAGTGTGACAGTACAGTGGCAGCGCTGCGGGAATGCCGTCAGGACAGCTTACACCCGCTACACCAGAAACGGGAAGGGCAGTACACTGGCGTATTTATCAGGTAGAGGTTAGCCGCATGAGTCTGTTTGATATTCGCAAGAAACACGCATTGCCCGATGCCGGCTCCGCCTTGCCGGGCCGCAGTGAAGCCATGCCTGTGCCCGCTGCGCACTTCGTCAACGGCCACCCGCTGCAAGGGCCTTTCCCTGCGCCGTTGCAGCAGGCTGTGTTCGGCATGGGCTGCTTCTGGGGTGTAGAGCGCCTGTTCTGGCAATTGCCCGGCGTGTACATCACTGCAGCGGGCTATGCTGGCGGCCCTACGCCCAATCCCACCTATCAGGAAGTGTGCAGCGGTGGTACCGGGCACACCGAGGTTGTGCTGGTGGTGTTTGATCCCGCGCAGATCGCCTACGCTGAGCTCCTGCAGCGATTCTGGGAGGGCCACGACCCCACTCAGGGCATGCGGCAGGGTAATGACCGGGGCACACAATATCGCTCCGCCCTGTATACCTACGGCGATGAGCAACAGGCACAGGCGCTGGCGAGCAGGGATGATTTCCAGCGGGCGCTGGAGCAGTCCGGCTACGGTGCGATCACCACCGAGATAGCGCCGGCCCCCCCGTTTTACTACGCCGAAGAGTACCACCAGCAGTACCTGGCGAAGAATCCGGGTGGCTACTGTGGCCTGGGGGGGACGGGGGTAAGCTGTCCGGCGGGCGTGCATGCCAGGCGCGAAACCTGAAGCGCGAGGGGCGGCACCCAAAGCCTGCCACACTGCCCCGATCGCGGTATTTTGTCGCCTTGTCGGCGCGACGCAAAGCTTGCTTTAATCCAGACTAATCGCTGTTAGTATAAGCGATCGCGCTGTAACGATAATCATAATAGTGAGGTGCAATAGATGTTGATGGTGAAGCAGAAAACGTCCCGGATGTCCGTTCTGTCTCTGGCTGTGGCCGCTGCCTGCGCGGCAGCTGTGCCCAAGCCTGTGCTCGCCCAGGGCATGGTGCTTGAGGAGGTTGTCGTGACAGCACGCAAGCGCGCCGAGAGCCTGCAGGAAACGCCGCTGGCGGTGACCGCGCTGGATGCCACGGCCCTGCGTGAGGCGGGCGTACGCAACCTCGCCGATCTCAATACGCTGGCGCCCAATATCGACGTGGTTGAGGCCAACGGCTCGGCGCCGCTGGCGAGCGTATACATTCGCGGTGTCGGCCAGCGCAACACGGGGGAGAACATTGACTCTGGCGTGGGCATTTATATCGACGATGTGTACCTCGGCCGACCGGATGGCGCGTTGCTGGACCTGAATGACATACAGTCGGTACAGGTATTGCGCGGCCCCCAGGGCACCCTGTTTGGCAAGAACACCACCGGTGGCGCGCTGGTGTTTACCACCAACAAGCCGGTGGATGAGCTTGAAGGCTCGGTGGGCCTGCGGGTGGGGAACTATGACCGACTGGACACGGAGTTCGTGCTCAACGTACCGCTGACCGATTCAGTCTGGACGCGCGTGTCCGGAGTGACCCGCAAGCGCGATGGCCAGATTGAAAATCTCTTCGACGGCGAAGATTACATGGACGAGGATCGTCAGAGCCTGATCTGGCAGACCCGCTGGGCGGCCACGGAAGACCTGGTGCTCGACCTGAATCTGAACTGGGCCGACACCGACCAGAAAATGCGCCCGCAGAAGTGCGTCAACGTGGAGGGTGCCAACGGCTGGCAGGCGGCCCTGTTTAACACGATTGCGATTGGTCCCGCCACGGGCCGCACGTTGGCTGACTTCTGTGAGGACGCAGCACAGGCCGGTGGCGGCGATCCGCGCACCGTGATCTCCGACCTCGGCGGTGACTACAAGGCCGAGAACCGCGGGGCGTCCCTGGTGGCGGAGTGGGCCATCAATCCGGACCTCTCTCTCAAGAGCATCAGTGCCTATCGCTTCACCGAAGCGTCACAGAATGATGAGCTCGACCATACGGGCATACCGTTTCTGCACCGCACCAATACGGTACACCCGCAGGGTGGTGCCGGAGAAAGCGACCAGTACAGCCAGGAGTTCCAGCTCATTGGCAGTGCCTTCGATGATCGCATGCAGTATGTGACCGGTCTGTTCTGGTATCAGGAGGAGAGCGGCGGACGGCAGAGCATCAGTTTCCTGGGTCCGTTCGATCCGGCGATCGCCAACCTGTTCTTCCTCAATATTTCCCCCAGCAGCCTGACCGCGAAGAACGATGCCATCGCTGCTTACGCGCAGGTGGAGTGGGAGTTCACGCCGCAGTGGCGCACCACGCTCGGCCTGCGCTATACCGATGAAAGCCGCGACCTTCGGGTACAGGACTACGCGATCGACACTAGTACGCTGGATGCCAACGGGGGCGCAGCAATCCCGGTGGGGGGCGGTCTTTTCGTGGTGCAGCGACCGGGATTTGAGTACAACCCGGCTTTTATTCTCGATGAGAGTGACCTGCGCCAGCGCAAGATCTCCAACAGCGATGTCACCCCCATGGCCAGCGTTCAGTATCTGATCGGGGAGAGTGAGTGGCTGGATCAGGGCAGCCTGTATCTCACCTACAGCGAAGGCTTCCTGTCCGGGGGGCTGTCCGAGTCGCCCACCGGCGAGCTCGAGCCCTTCGAGCCGGAGGAAGTGCAGAATATCGAGCTGGGTTTCAAGCTGGACTTGCTCGATCGCCGGTTGCGGCTCAACGGCGCGCTTTTTTACAGCGACTACACCAACCGCCAGTTGACCACGCTGGTCATCAACCCGGAGGTGAACTCGCCGTCACCTGCCACCATCAACGCGGCGGATTCGACGATCAAGGGCTTTGAACTGGAGACTACCTGGTTGGCGACCGACAGGCTGATTATCGGCTTTAACGCGACCTTCACGGATGGTGAAATCAAGGAGTTCATGGACACGCAGATCACCATTGCGGACACTGCACAGCCACCGGCCGCGAACTGCGTGCGCGCCGACCTCAGCCTGATACAGGTCGATTCCTGCCCCAACGACCGTTCCAGTGAAAACCTGCCACGCCTGCCCGAGCAGAGCTACCTGCTGTCGGCGCAGTATGCACTGGATACCGCCTGGGGCACCTTCCTGCCGCGCATCCAGGCCAGCTGGAAGTTCGATATGGAGTTCTGTTTCGATGCGCTGAGCTGTACCACCGGCCTCTGGTTTGAAGATGAACAGTTCGAACTCAGTGCCCGTCTGGGCTGGACCTCTACCGATGAACGCTGGAGTGCTTCGCTCTACGGTACCAACCTCACCGACGAGGACTACATCAACGGGGGTATCGCCCTGGTGGAGTCTTCCGGTACCGGTGGTTTTGCGGTGGCGCCGCCACGCATGTACGGTGCTGAAATTCAGTACCGGTTCTAGGCGCGCCTACAGCGCTCGCGCAAGCAGTGCCGCGACCGCATTCTCCACCCGGAGAATGCGGTCGCCCAGTGTTATCTGACGACAACCCGCCATCAGTAACTTCTCCACTTCATAGGGAATGAAGCCGCCCTCGGGCCCGACAACGAGCACGGTGTTTTCCGTCAAAGCTGTAGGTGCCAGCGGTCCCGCGCCCGGATGCGCGAGCAAAGCGCACTGCCCTGCAATAAGTCCTGGAAGTACATCCTCGACAAAGGGCTTGAAACGCCGCTGCAAATGCACAGCCGGCAATACGGTGTCGCGCGCCTGCTCCAGCCCTTGCAGCAGATACGCCTCGATCACCTCCGGCGCCAGCACCGGGGTTTGCCAGTAGCTTTTCTCCACGCGGTAGCTGTTCAGCAGGTGAATCTCGCGTACGCCGAATTCCGCCGCGCTGCGCAGGATACGCCGCAGCATTTTCGGCCGCGGTAGCGCCAACAGCAGTGTCACCGGGCGTTTGGTTGGTGCGGCGTGCTGCAGCTGTACCTGCAGCGTGGCGCTGTGCGAGTCAATGGCTGCAAGCTCGGCCGTGCCCATAAGCCCGTCGATTTGCCCCACCTGCAGCACGTCGCCGGGTTTGGCCTGCAGCACCTGTCGCAGGTGTTGCGCGCGGCGGCCGGTGACGCGCAGCTCCCCCTCGGGTGAGCACTCATCGGGCCTGAACAGCAGCAGGTTCACCGCAGTGCTAGCCGGCCCAGAGGTCGTAATCGTCGGCGGCAGTGACTTCGGCTTCCACGAAGTCGCCGGGCTGGAGATCGGTGACGCCGTCGAGGTAGACCTTGCCGTCAATTTCCGGGGCGTCCGCCGTGGAACGGCCGATGGCGCCTTCGTCGTCCACTTCGTCGATGAGGATTTCAATCCTGCGGCCGATTTTGGCCTGCAATTTCGCGGCACTGATCTCCTGTTGCAGGGCCATGAAGCGCTCCCAGCGTTCCTGCTTCAGCGTTGCCGGCACCTGATTCGGCAGATCGTTGGCGGGTGCCCCGGCGACCGGCGAGTACTGGAAACAGCCCACGCGGTCCAGCTGGGCCTCGCGCAGGAAGTCCAGCAATACCTCAAAATCCGCATCGGTTTCCCCCGGGAAGCCGACAATAAAGGTGCTGCGCAGGGTGATGTCCGGGCAGATCTCGCGCCAGCGGTGAATACGCTCCAGGGATTTTTCCGCGGCCGCCGGCCGCTTCATGCGCTTGAGCACACTGGGGCTGCCGTGTTGAAAGGGAATATCGAGATAGGGAAGAATCTTGCCGTCCGCCATCAGCGGCAACACGTGGTCGACATGCGGGTAGGGGTAGACGTAGTGCAGGCGCACCCAAATGCCGAACTCCGCAAGCCCTTCGCACAGCGATTGCATGCTGGTTTTCATTGGCCGGCCGTTCCAGAAGCCTGTGCGGTATTTCAGGTCTACGCCGTAGGCGCTGGTGTCCTGGGAAATGACCAGCAGTTCCCGCACCCCCGCCCGCGCCAGCCGTTCGGCTTCTTCCATGACCTCACCGATCGGGCGGCTCACCAGGTCGCCGCGCATGTGCGGGATGATGCAGAAGCTGCAGCGGTGGTTACAGCCCTCCGATATTTTCAGGTAGGCGTAGTGACGCGGTGTCAGTTTCACCCCCTGGGGTGGCACCAGGTCAGTGTAGGGGTCATGCACCGGCGTGTGCGGCACGTACTGGTGTACCGCACCGACTACCTCTTCATAGGCGGCAGGCCCGGTCACGCTGAGCACCTTCGGGTGCAGCTGGCGGATGGCCTCGGCATCGGCCCCCTTGCCCATGCAGCCGGTCACGATCACCCGGCCGTTCTCGCTCAAGGCTTCGCCAATGGCATCCAGCGACTCCTGTTTGGCGCTGTCGATAAAACCGCAGGTATTGACCACCACGAGTTGTGCATCCTCGTAGCTCGGTACAATGTCGTAGCCATCCAGTTTGAGCTGGGTCAGGATGCGCTCGGAGTCCACCAGGGCTTTGGGGCAGCCCAGGCTGACGAAGCCAATGGTTTTCTTGTCGGTGTTGCTCATGCTGTTTCCTGTGGAGGACTCGCCTGCGGCGGTATCACCGCGCCGTCAGGGGGCGGTGTGTACGCTGGCGGGAGGCGTTGCTCGTGGGCGCGATGATACCCGATAGGCTGCCGTCGTGCAGAGTGAAAAACGCGGTAATGCTGCCCCAGCTGGGCGCCCCGGCTGGGCGCCCCCGGCTGGGCGCCCCCTAAAACGCCTGGCTGGCCTGTGAGGCGAAACTGCGCACGCGCAGTTCCCGCTGCAGCTGCTGTTGTAGCAGGAGCCCGTCATCCCGGTTGAGGAACTCTCCCACGCGGATGGATTCGCCGGCGCTTTGCAGGCTGAGTCCTGGCGCGTCCCAGGGGTGGCGCTCTGGCTGGATACTCAAGCCGGTTTGTGCGCGGGCAAAGGTCCAACTGTGCCGGGGCAGGTAAAAGCCTTTGTCGATGCGCACCGTGCTCGCGTCCAGGGTGATGACATGACGATACTGCAGTTTCCAGTTGACGTAATAGAGTGAGCCACCCAGCGCTGCCAGCTCCAGTCCGGCGAAGGGCAGAATGACCCAGGCGCCCGCCAGCGCAAAGCCGATGCCAGCCCCCAGCGAGGGTATAGCGAGCGCCAGCAGCACCAGCTTGTTGGTACGCCAGCTTGCGGACTGGTTGGGTTTGGCGACGATGGTGACGGTTTCACCCTCGCAGTTGCGAATGACCACGCGGCGGCCTCTGCAAAATTTGTCCCAGTCTAGTACAGTCGCGGCGCGCTGGCATGCATGTCCCTGTTTTGACCAGCGACAAAACGCCGCGTGTACGCTGGGCGCGGCCGGCCCTTGGCGCTACACTTGAATCATGAGTACCTCATCGACAGCCGAGCTGATCAACGCCCAGGCACTTGCCGCGACGACGGATGCCGTGGTTGTCGACTGCCGTTTCGTGCTGGGTCAGCCCGCGGCGGGATACGAGGATTATTTGCGCGGGCACATTCCCGGTGCGCATTACCTGCACCTGGAAAGGGATCTCTCCGGCCCCGTGGGGCCGCACGGTGGGCGGCATCCACTGCCCGCTGCGCAGCAGCTGGTCGTAAAGCTGGCGTCACTGGGTATTGCGCCAGGCACCCGGGTCGTCGCTTACGATGCCTCTCGCTTCGCCTTTGCCGCGCGTTTCTGGTGGCTGCTGCGGTCCCTGGGTTATCGCCCGCCCGCGTTGCTCGATGGTGGCTATGCCGCCTGGCTGGCTGCCGGCGGCACCAGCGAGCAGTGCGTGCCACAGCCCCAACCCTGCGCCGTGCCCGTTGTGGAGGGCTATGCCGGTGTCGTGGATATTGCCGAACTGGGGGTACTGCAGGCCGCCGGCTCGCCGCTGCTGGACTCGCGTGATCCGGCCCGTTATGCGGGCCTGGAAGAACCACTTGATCCGGTGGCGGGACATATACCCGGCGCGCTGAATATGCCCTGGCAAGCGGTGTCGGATTCCCGTGGGTTTTTGCTGGATGACAGGCAACTGGCTCAACACTTTGCGGCGCTGCCCGAAGGCGCGCCACGCGTGGTGTACTGCGGCAGCGGTGTCACCGCTTGCGTCAATCTCTTCGCACTGGCGCGCTCAGGGGACGAACGCGCGCGGCTGTATGCCGGCAGCTGGTCGGATTGGTGCAGTTATCTGCCGGCCGATTAACGCCTCAGAAATCGGGCGGGCAGGCTTCCTGTAGCCAATCGCCGGTGGTGGGGTGTGTGAAGCCGAGCTCGCTTGCATGCAGCAACAGGCGGGGCGCCATGGCCAAGGCGGCCTCATGGGCATACATGTCACAGCCGAGAATGGGGTGACCCAGCTCCCGGCAGTGAATACGCAACTGGTGTGAGCGGCCTGTCTGGGGCATGAGCTGCAGCCGTGTGCGGTCGGCTTCGCGCGTCACCACTTCAAACCAGGTAATGGCTTCGCGACCCGTCTCGAAGCAAATTTTCTGCAGCGGCCGGCGTTCCCAGTCGCTGACGATGGGCAGGCTGATTTCGCCGCGGTCGCGTGCTACCACACCCCACACCACCGCCTCGTAGCGCTTGTATACCAGTCTCTCCTGGAACTGGCGGCTCAGGTTGGCGTGGCAGGCGCGGTTCAGTGGAATCACCATGATGCCTGAGGTGTCCAGGTCAAGGCGATGCACCATACTGGCCTGTGGGTAAGTCTGCTGCAGTCGGCTGATCAGGCAGTCGCGGTTGAGGGGGTGGCGCCCCGGCACACTGAGCAGGAGGTGGGGCTTGCGCACCAGCAGCAAGTCGTTATCGGCGTAGAGAATGTGAATCGGCTCCTGGCTGTGCGGCACCAGGTAGGGCGGGAGTTCATCTTCACTGCTCACGCCGCTCAGGCGACCGTTTTGCCCAGTGCGCGCTGATAGGCGGCAATGGCGTTGGCGAGGCCCAGGCGCAGGGCATCAACGGTCAGGGCATGCCCAATCGAGACTTCGAGCAGGCCCGGCACGCGGCTGAATGCCGGCAGGTTGTGCAGGTCCAGGTCATGCCCGGCGTTCACCCCCAGCCCGGCCTCGGTCGCCGCTTCCGCAGCGCGGATGTAGCGCTGCAGTACGGCATCGACGTCGGTGCGGCTGGCATACGCCCGGGCATAGCTTTCGGTATAGAGTTCAACGCGATCGGCACCCAGCTCCGCGGCGAGGCGCATTTGTGCCGGCTCCGGGTCCATGAAGAGGCTGGTGCGGATCCCCAGTGCCTTGAGCTCCGCCACCAGCGGCGCAATCCTGTCGCCGTCCCTGCGCAGGTCGAAACCGTGGTCTGAAGTGAGCTGGTTGTCCCCGTCCGGCACCAGAGTTGCCTGTGCGGGGCGGATCTCGCGCACCAGCGCCATAAAGCCGGGGTAATCGCTGACACCCGCGCGGTCGCTCTTGCGCGGCCCGGTCATCGGGTTGCCCTCGATGTTGAATTCCACGCTGAGCGTGGCAGCCAGGTCGTAACAATCCTGCACCCGGATATGTCGCTGGTCGGGACGCGGGTGCACCGTGATGCCATCGGCCCCGGCGTCGATACAGAGCTGTGCGTGCAGCGGTATGTCGGGGTTGCGGGTATCGCGCGAGTTGCGAATCAGGGCAATCTTGTTCAGGTTGACGCTGAGAGCTGTCATTCGCTGCCCGCGCGCTGAATGCTCTCGATCAGGATGGGCTCCACGGGAACGTCCTGGTAGCCTGCCCACTGGCGCACGGGGCTGGACGCGATGTAGTCCACTACCGACATGCCCTCAATGACTTCCCCGAATACCGTATAGCCCTCCTGGCCCGGCGACCAGTCCAGTCGCAGGTTGCTGCGCTGGTTGATGAAGAACTGCGCAGTCGCCGAGTCCGGGTCGCCTGTGCGCGCCATGGCCACGGTGCCGCGGACGTTGTGCAGACGGTTGCGCGATTCATTGACAATCGGCTCGCCGGTTGCCTTTTCGGTCATGTCGGGCAGGAACCCGCCACCCTGCACCATGAAATCGGGGATGACCCGGTGGAAGATCGTGCCGGCGTAGTGTCCGCTATCGACGTAGCTGAGAAAGTTGGCAACAGTCACCGGCGACTTTTCCCGAAACAGGCGCAGGGTAATGTCACCTTCACTGGTCTTGATTGTCACGATGGGGTCATTGCCCGCCGCCTGTTGCGACCAGGCCGGGTTCAAAGCCAGCATCAACACAGCCAGCAGACTGAGGGTGTATTTCATCAGTGGAATTCTCCGTTGTGTCACTCAGGCCCAGCCATCATTGCGCCGGCGCTTTGGCCACAGGCGCGGCACCACCAGGGTGATCACCACCCCCAGCAGCACGGCCAGGGCGCCGTCGATAAAAGCGCTGCTGCGCAGATTTTCCTGCAGGCGCTGGTTCTCCGCGCCGAGCATGTCGGCCTGAGCGCGCAGGTTCTCCACATCTTCTACCAGGCGCCGGTTCTCGGCGTCCAATTCCAGTGAGCGCCCGGATATCTGCTTCAATTGCGCCAGCTCCTCGGTCACCGCCTGCAGTGTGCCATCGGCGCTGTCGATGCTGGTCTCAAGCTCGCCGCGCACCTGTTTCAGCTGGTTCAATTCCTCTGTAAGCCCTGCATTCTGCTCCGCCAGTTGCTCTGCACGCGAGCGCGCCGAGTCCACCTGGTTTCTGGCCGGGACACTGGTCATCAGGTATTGCGAACGCACCCAGCCGGTGGTGCCGCCCTCGGTGGTGATCTCTGCCCAGGTGCCGTCTTCCGACTCGCGGCTCACGGTGAGCTGAGTGCCGGAGGGGATGCCGCGGTGAACGATACGGAACTCGTTGCCCGCACCACTGCGCACGGGAATGTACTGGGTGTCACTGATGTAGCGGATATCCTGTGCCTGCGCCGCGGCGCTGCAGAGGATGGCGAACAGGGAAACTATCAGAATGTGCGGCAAAACGCGGGTCCTTCTCTGCAGGCGATCAGTAATTCGCCAGTTTATCACTGCATGCCGCTCAGGGCAGCACGCGCTTGTAGGGTTTGACGACAACCTGCCGGAACACGCCAGCGGCCACGTACGGGTCGCTGTCCGCCCAGTCCGTGGCTGCTTCCAGGCTGTCAAACTCGGCGATGATCAGGCTACCGGTAAATCCGGCGCTACCCGGGTCCTCGGTGTCCAGCGCCGGGTGTGGCCCTGCCGCCAGTAACCGGCCGTCATCGACCAGCTGCTGGATACGTTGCAGATGGGCTGGGCGGGCGGCCTGGCGCAGCGGCAGGCTGTTGTCGACGTCTTCACACATGATGGCGTAGAGCATGCAGCGTATTACTCCTGGTTCTCAGCAGGTTGGTCTTTCAGGTGTGGCGCCACCAGCCAGGCCGTCAGCCCGGTGAGCAGTACGGTGAAGAGGATGGCGGAGTAGAGTTTGTAGCTTACCCAGGTGGCCTCACTGTAGCCGTAGGCAACCACAAGATTGAGGCCGCCGACCACCGTGAAATGTGCTACCCAGAGCAGGTTGAGCCGGGTCCACACCGGGTGCGGTAGCTGGATCTGGCTGCCCAGGGTGCGCTCCATGAGGTTGCGCTTGCCGATGAACTGCGAGGCGGCGAATGCCAGCGCCAGGGCCCAGTTGAAAATGGTCGGCTTCCACATGATGAACAGTTCATTGTGCAGGAACAGGGTGGCGGCCCCGAATCCGCACACCGCGAGCCCCACCCAGAGCAGCCGTTTTTCCAGCTGGCGGGTGATCACCCAGGTGAGCAGTAGTTGCAGTACGGTCGCGGCCATCAGCACCGCGGTGGCGGTGAATATGCCGTCGATGGTGTGGCTCCACCCGTACAGGGTGACAGTGTCGCCGTCCATCTGGTAGACGATGAAGAACAGCGCGATGGGGAGAAATTCCAGCAGTTGTCTCATGAAATCAGCCTGGCCCTGGCATGTTAGGATGGACGCTTCAGGCGGCAGGGCCACTGCGCTGCGCGCCAGCCGTTTCCGCGATTTTGGAGTGTAGAGTCTGTGTTGATCGACTTCCATACCCACACCACCGCTTCTGACGGCGCCCTGTCTCCCGCCGCATTGCTGGAGCGGGCGCGTGACAGGGGTATACGCCTGCTGGCGATAACCGATCACGATACGGTGGCGGGTTATCGCGCGGTGGCGGAGGAGTATAACGCCACTGCCGGCGAGATGCGCGTGGTACCGGGTGTGGAGTTGTCCTGTGTCTGGTCCGGTGTGACCGTGCACGTGGTGGGACTGGGCATGGACTGCGACCACCCCGTGTTGGCCGCGGGCCTGGCGCGGCTTGCGGCGGCACGCTCGGAACGCGCTCGCGTTATTGCCGAGCGCCTGGCGAAGCTCGGTTTCCCCGGCGCCCTGGAAGGGGCTCTGGCAGAGGCGGGCGAAAGCCAGCTGGGACGCCCGCATTTCGCGGCCTGGATGGTCGCCTGCGGGCATGTAAGCAGTGTTGCCAGGGCATTCGACCGCTACCTCGGGCAGGGCAAGCCCGGGGACGTCAAGGCCTTCTGGCCCGAGCTTGCGGAGGTCACTGCGTGGATCGTGGCGGCGGGGGGCGTGGCAGTGTTGGCGCATCCGCTCAAATACAAGTTGACGCGCAGCAAGCTGCGGCGGCTGGTGGCTGATTTCACGAGCGCTGGCGGCAACGCTGTGGAGATACTCAACGGTCGCCAGACCCCGGATCAGAGCCGGCAGTTGCGCCAGCTGGCGCTGGAGACCGGGCTCGAAGTGTCCGCGGGCAGTGATTTCCACCAGGACGCCGCCTGGGGCGCCGAAGTCGGTGTAGAATTGCGCCATCTCGGTGGTTTGCGCGGCGTGTGGCAGCGCTGGCTGCCGCCCGATGGCTGCGCGGCAGGGGAGTCAATGTGAGCCAGTTTTTTCAGATCCACCCGGAAAACCCGCAGGCGCGATTGATTCGCCAGGCCGCGGACATCGTGCGGAGCGGCGGCGTGGTGGTCTACCCCACCGACTCCGCCTACGCGCTCGGTTGCCAGATTGGCGACAAGGCCGCGCTGGATCGCATTCGGCGTATCCGGCGCCTCGACGACCGGCACAACTTCACCCTGGTCTGTCGCGATCTTTCCGACATCGCCAATTACGCCCGGGTCGATAACACCGTCTACAGGCTGCTCAAGGCCTGCACGCCGGGTGCCTATACCTTCATTCTGCGCGCCACCTCGGAAGTGCCGCGCCGCCTCATGCACCCCAAGCGCAAAACGGTGGGCCTGCGCATCCCGGACAACATCGTGGCCATGGCGCTGCTGGCCGATCTTGGCGAGCCCATGATGAGCGTGACACTGATCATGCCGGGCGATGAATTGCCGCTGATCGACCCCTACGAGATTCGCGATGTGCTCGAGCACGAGGTCGACCTGGTGATCGACGGCGGCTACTGCGGGTTGGAGCCCACCACTGTGGTGGATCTGGCGGACGAACTGCCCATCATTCTGCGGGCCGGCAAAGGCGATGTGACGCCTTTCGAGGTCTGATCGGGTATACTCCCGCTTTGACCCGGTACAGGATTTTTCGTGAACGAGACCACGCCAGCCGCTGCCGCCACTGACAGCCCCTCCAGCGCCCGGCCGCAACAGGGGGAAATGCCCTTCGCCGTGGTGCTTGGCAAGGCGATGACCGAGCTGCCGAAGGACCTGTACATCCCGCCGCAGGCGCTGGAGGTATTCCTCGAGGCCTTCGAAGGGCCGCTGGATCTGCTGCTCTACCTGATCCGGCGCCAGAACCTCGATATCCTGGAAATCGACGTTTCCGAAATTACCGAGCAGTACATGCGCTATGTCGAACTCATGGACGCCATGCAGTTCGAACTCGCCGCCGAATATCTGCTGATGGCAGCCCTGCTGGCGGAAATCAAATCGCGCATGTTGTTGCCGCGAGCAGTGGACGTCGAGGACGACGAGGAAGACCCCCGCGCCCAGCTGATCCGCCGCTTGCAGGAGTACGAGCGCTTCAAGAAGGCCGCAGAGGACATCGAGGAGCTGCCCCGGCTGGAGCGTGACACCTGGGTGGGCAGCGCCGAGCCACCGGATCTCGACCGCGCCCGCCCCGACCCGGAAGTGGACATGCGGGAGTTGCTGCTGGCACTCAGCGAAGTGTTGCGGCGCGCCGACATGTTCGAAAGCCACCATATCCAGCGTGAGGCGCTATCCACGCGCGAGCGCATGTCCGAGGTGCTGGAAAAGCTCTCGGGACGTCAGTTCGTACCCTTTGTCTCGCTGTTTTCCGCCCGCGAGGGCCGGCTGGGTGTGGTGGTCACCTTTCTCGCCGTGATGGAGCTGATCAAGGAGGCGCTGGTGGAGATTGTGCAAACCGAAAATTTCGGCCCCATTCACGTCAAGGCGAGGTCCGAATAATGTCCGATTCGGCATCCATGCTGGTACAGGTCATCGAAGGGGCGCTACTGGCTGCCGGTCGCGCACTGACCGTGGCGCAGCTCGGTGAGCTGTTTGAAGACGGTGAGCGTCCCTCCGCGGCTGATATTCGCGAGGCGCTGGGCGTGGTCAGCGAGCGCTGTGAAGACCGCGGTTTCGAGCTCTGTGAGGTCGCCAGCGGTTTTCGCTTTCAGGTGCGGCAGTCGTTGAGCCCCTGGGTGGCTCGCCTGTGGCAGGAACGGCCCCAGAAATATTCGCGGGCGCTGCTGGAAACACTGGCGCTGATTGCCTACCGACAACCCATTACCCGCGGCGAAATCGAAGAGATTCGCGGCGTGGCAGTGAGTTCAAACATCATCAAGACCCTGCACGAGCGCGACTGGATTCGAGTCGTCGGTCATCGCGATGTGCCCGGTCGTCCCGCCATGTACGCCACGACGCGGCAATTTCTGGATTACTTCAACCTGAAAAACCTGGATCAGTTACCCGCACTGGCGGAAATTCGCGACCTTGAGACGCTGAACGCGGAACTCGGTTTCAATGAGCCGCTGGCGCCTGCCGCCAATGACGCAGCACAGACCGGCGACGAGCCCGATGCAGCGGCCACATCGCCAGCGACCCTGCTGGACGGGGAGCCGTCAGCGGCCGACCACGGCGGTCATGCGGGCGATGCCGCCGATGCAGCCGACGATGATGATGAAGCGTCAGCAGGGCCCGGTGTGCAGGGGAGCGGACAATGAGCCGTCGTCGTCTTTCACCCGCCGATGACGCAAGTGCGCCCGCGGCTGCGGAAACCGTGAGTGGCGAAAAGCTGCAGAAAGTCTTGGCTCGCACGGGCCTCGGTTCGCGGCGTGAAATGGAGCGCTGGATCGAAGAGGGCCGCGTGGAAGTCGAAGGGCGCCGCGCCTCACTGGGCGACCGGGTGTCCGGGCGCGACCGCATCAGCATCGATGGCAAGCCACTCGAGGCGGCCCCCGCGGAGCAGACGCGCTGTATTATCTACCACAAGCCCACCGGTGAAGTGTGCAGCCGCAAGGACCCGCAGGGCCGGCGCACGGTGTTCGAGCGGCTGCCAAAGCTGAAGTCCGGCCGCTGGATTTCCATTGGCCGTCTTGATTTCAACACCTCCGGGCTGTTGCTCTTCACCACCGATGGTGAGCTGGCGAATGCGTTGATGCACCCGTCCTCGAACATTGAGCGGGAGTACATGGTGCGCGTGATGGGCGCCGTGGACGAAGATATTCTCCAGCGCCTGCTCGATGGCGTCATGCTCGATGACGGCGCGGCGCGTTTCACGGACATTCAGGATGGTGGTGGCGATGGCATCAACCACTGGTATTACGTGGTGTTGATGGAAGGCCGCAACCGCGAGGTGCGACGCCTGTGGGAGTCCCAGGGCTTGACCGTGTCGCGCTTGAAGCGGGTGCGCTACGGCAATGTATTCATTCCGTCACGCGTCAAACAGGGCCAGTGGACCGAGCTGGAGACCAAGGAAGTCAAGGGTCTGTACGACCTGGCGCGCCTGCCGGTAAAACAGGTGAAGCGTTCCACCATCAAAGAAAAGGAAGTGATGGAGAGGCAGTTCGGCAAACGCAAGGCGCCCGCGGCAACGGCCGGCCGCAAGCCACCCCGGCGGCCGCACAAGAAGCGCTAGCGTTTCCAGTCGGCCTTCATCCCTGCGCGTTGAAGGCCTCGCCCGTTCTCCCGGCACTGTCGTCGCTCATCAGGTACAGATACAACGGCATGATGGCTTCCGGGGAGGGGTTGGTGGTCGGCGCCTCCGCCGGGTAGGCCGTGCGGCGCATGGCGGTATTGGTGGCGCCCGGGTTCAGGCTGTTTACCCTCACTCGCGACGTGTTCTCCAGTTCGTCCGCCAGCACCTGCATAAAACCTTCCGTGGCAAACTTGGATACGGCATAGGCGCCCCAGTAGGCGCGCCCGCGCCGTCCCACGCCGGATGACGTCATGACGATGGCAGCCTGCGGGGCCTGCTCCAGCAGCGGTAACAGCGCCCGGGTCAGCAGGAACTGGGCGTTAACATTCACTTGCATCACCTCAGCCCAGGCAGCCCAGGAGGCGTTCGCCACCGGGCGCCGTTCGCCCAGAACGCTGGCGTTGTGCAGCAGGCCGTCCAGGCGGCCGAAGGTGCCTTCAATGGCGCTTGCCAGGCCCGCGTAGTCGTCTTCCCCCGCAGTGGACAGGTCCAGTGGAAACAGCGCCGGTTGTGGGCCGCCGGCGCGCTCAATGGCATCGTAAACCGCTTCCAGCTTCTCCTGTGTGCGCCCGAGCAAAATGACGGTCGCGCCGTGGTCGGCAAAGCATTCCGCCGCGGCACGCCCGATGCCGTCACCGGCACCGGTCACGAGCAGGGTCTTGCCGGCCAGCAGGTTGGGCGCAGGGGTGTAGTCGTCGGGTAGTCCGGGGCAGTTCATGTGCGTTCCTCAAGCGGGTAGGGGGTGCCGAGTAGCAGGGGGGCGAGATCCTCGCTGTGGCGAACACTCGCGTCGGCCCCCCACAGGGTGGGGTTGTCGCCCGCTTCAATATAGCCATAGAGTGCTGCCACGGTGTACATGCCGGCGCGCCGGCCCGCCTCGATGTCGCGTAGGTGGTCGCCAATATATATGGCCTGCTCGGGCAGGCAGCCGAGTTCTGCACAGTTGCGCAGCAGCGCTTCGGGGTGAGGCTTGCGCTCGCGCACATCATCCGGACACACCAGGCTGCCGATAGTCGGTTGGATGGCCAGGCGCTCCATCAGCGGTGCGGCGAAGGCGCGAGGTTTGTTGGTGGATACACCCCAGGCGATGCCTCGTTCCGCCAGTGCAGCGAGCAGCGCGGGAATGCCGGGGTAGGGCTGGGCGGTGCTGCCGAGAACCTCGCCATACAGGGTCAGCAGGCGCTGTCGCTGGGTTTCGAAATGTGGCTCTGTTTCCTGTGTACCCAGGGCGAGGGTGACCAGCGCCCGCGCCCCGTTGGAGACACTGGCGGCGATGAGCGCGGCTTCCAGTGGCGGCAGTCCGTATTCAGCGCGCAGCGCCTGCACGACCACCACGAATTCACTGGCTGTGTCGACCAGGGTGCCGTCAAGATCAAACAGCACCGCACGCAGCCCTTCCAGTGGTGGTGGCCTCACAGGGTGTCCGGTTTGCTGGCCCGCAGCATGTAGTTGACCGAGACATCGCGCTCGTGGAGCCGATACTGGCGGGTCAGTGGATTGTAGAGCAGCCCGGTCATCCCTTCGACACGCAGGCCCGCGGCGCGTACCCAGGCCGCGAGCTCGGAGGGCTTGATGAATTTGCTGTATTCATGCGTGCCTGCCGGCAGCAGTTTCAGCAGGTATTCCGCGCCGACAATGGCGAATGCAAATGCCTTCGGGTTGCGGTTGATGGTGGAAAAATAGAGGCTGCCGCCGGGTGCTGCGAGCTCGGCGCAGGCCGCGACCACGGCCGCCGGATCGGGCACGTGTTCCAGCATCTCCAGGCAGCAAACCACGTGGTAATGGGCGGGCTGCTCGACAGCCAGTTCCTCGGCGGTCGCCTGGCGGTAATCGACGTCAACCCCGGACTCAAGCTGGTGAATGCGCGCCACGGCAAGTGGTGCTTCCCCCATATCGATGCCGGTGACGGTGGCGCCGCGTTGCGCCATGGATTCCGCCAGTATGCCGCCGCCGCAGCCGACATCAACCAGGCGCTGCCCGGCAACCGGCGAATGCTCGTCGATATAATTGGCGCGCAACGGGTTGATGTCGTGCAGGGGTTTGAACTCGCTGTTGCGGTCCCACCAGCGCGAGGCCAGTGCCTCGAATTTGGCGATTTCCTGAGGGTCTACGTTGGCACGTGCGGTCATTGCTGTGTTCCCGTGATGCGTTGTTGCCAGTATTCGGTATGCGCAGTAATGGCGGCCAGGTCAACGCCCTGCAGCTCGCGCTCGCGCAGGCGCAGTTGCCCGCCGATCCAGCTGTGCGTGACCTGGCTGCCGTTGCAGGCGTACACGAGTTGTGAAACCGGGTTGTAGACTGGCTGGGTTTCGGGGCCGCTCAAATCCACGGCGATCAGGTCGGCGAGTTTGCCGGTCTCCAGGCTGCCGATCTGCTCATCCAGGCCCAGGGCCCGGGCGCCGCCCAGGGTGGCCATATACAGCGCCTGGGTTGCCGACAGGGCGCTGGCATCACTGCTGGTCAACTTGGCGAGCAGGGCGGCGCTGCGCATCTCTCCGAAGAGGTTCAGGCCGTTGTTGCTGGCGGCGCTGTCGGTACCCAGCGCCACATTGACACCCGCGGCCAGCAACCGCGCGACCGGGCAGGCGCCGGAGGCCAGCTTCATGTTGGATTGCGGGCAGTGCACCACATGTGCGCCGGTCTCAGCGAGCAACGCAATATCCTGCTCCCCGAGGTCGGTCATGTGTACACATTGGGTTTTTGGCCCCAGCAGTCCCAGCCGGTGCAGGCTGTCCAGCGGGCGTTCGCCGTGTGCCTCCACAGCCTGCAATACCTCACCGCGTGTTTCGTGCAGGTGGATCTGGATGCTGGCGTCCAGCTCCGCTGCCAGCATGGCCACTTTGGCGAGATTTGGGTGACTTACGGTATAGGGGGCATGCGGTCCAAAACCCACACTGATCAGACGGCTGTGTTTGACCGCATCACGCAGGGCCAGCCCTTTGCTGATGTAGTCGTCCGCATCGCGCGCCCAGGCCGTGGGGAAGTCCAGCACGGGAAAGCTGATCTGGCAGCGCATGCCCATGCGCTGCGCAACGCGCGCGCAGGCGTCCGGGTAGAAGTACATATCCGAAAACGTGGTGGTGCCGGCGCGCAGCATCTCGGTAATGGCCAGAGCAACCCCGTCGGCGACAAACTCATCGCTCACATGCCGGCCCTCGACGGGCCAGATATGCTGCTCCAGCCAGGGCATGAGTGACAGGTCGTCGGCATAGCCGCGCAGCAGGCTCATGGCGGCGTGCCCGTGCGCGTTGATCAACCCCGGCAGCAGGACGTGATTGGGCAGCTCGAACACCTCGGCAGCCTGCAACTTTGCGCTCTCGGCACGAGGCATCACAGCGACGATCTGTTCGCCGCGAATGGCCAGGCTGTGGTTGCGGAGTATCTGCCCGGCGGGTGCCACGGGGATAATCCAGCCGGGATGTAGCAGGGTGTCGACTGTCTCGGCGGGCGTGTTCATGAGGCCTCAATCGGGGACTTCTGGTCCGGGGTTGGCGGTTCCAGCCCCGTGGGGTTGCACCGTCGCTTGCATTCATCCGCCAGTATAACCGGAAATCGCCAAATGCCGCCCAAACGGCCGCTATAATCCGCAAAAACATGGCGGCAATCCGGCTTCTCCCGTATAATTCGGGGTTTGTGTCGCGCGTTTGCCGAGGCCCCTTGCCAGGGCTGTCAGCGCGGCCTGAGTTCGTCCCGGTGCCGTGCCGTGATGGCTCCCCGCAGTCATACAAGGAAGCTTTAGTACATGGGTGAATTAGCCAAGGAAATTCTTCCCGTCAATATCGAGGACGAGCTCAAGCAGTCGTACCTCGATTACGCGATGAGCGTGATTGTCGGGCGGGCCCTGCCCGATGTGCGCGATGGCCTGAAACCGGTTCACCGGCGGGTGCTGTTCGCCATGAACGAGCTCAACAACGACTGGAACAAGGGCTACAAGAAGTCCGCCCGTGTGGTCGGTGACGTTATCGGTAAGTACCACCCCCACGGTGACTCAGCGGTCTACGACACCATTGTACGTATGGCCCAGCCTTTCTCCATGCGTTACATGCTGGTCGATGGACAGGGCAACTTCGGTTCGGTGGATGGCGACTCCGCCGCCGCCATGCGCTACACCGAAATCCGCATGCGCAAGATCTCCCATGCCATGCTGGCTGATCTGGACAAGGAAACCGTCGATTTCGTCGACAACTACGACGGCACCGAACGCATCCCGGTCGTGTTGCCCACCAAAGTCCCCACGCTGCTCATCAATGGCTCCTCGGGTATTGCCGTGGGCATGGCCACCAATATTCCGCCGCACAACCTGCGTGAAGTGGTGGGCGGCTGTCTGGCGCTGATGGCCAACCCGGATATTACCGTGGATGAATTGATGGAGTTCATCCCCGGGCCGGATTTCCCCACCGGCGGCATCATCAATGGCCGTGCCGGCATTATTCAGGCCTACCGCACGGGGCGCGGACGCATTTACGTGCGTGCCAAAGCGGAGGTGATTCACGAGGAGAAAAAGGGCCGGGATGTCATCATCATCCACGAAATCCCCTACCAGTTGAACAAGGCGCGCCTCATTGAGCGCATTGCGGAGCTGGTAAAAGAGAAAAAGATTGAGGGCATTTCCGAGCTGCGCGACGAGTCCGACAAAGACGGCCTGCGCGTGGTTATCGAGCTGCGCCGCGGCGAAATCGGTGATGTGGTGCTGAACAACCTGTACGCGCAAACCCAGCTGCAATCGGTGTTTGGCATCAATATGGTGGCGCTTGTCGATGGCCAGCCACGGGTGCTGAACCTGAAGCAGATCATCGAGGCCTTCATTCGCCACCGGCGTGAAGTGGTCACCCGGCGCACGGTGTACCTGCTGCGCAAGGCCCGTGAGCGCGGCCACACGCTGGAAGGCCTGGCGGTGGCGCTGGCCAACATCGACGCGGTCATCGAGTTGATCAAGGCATCGCCGAGCTCCGCCGAGGCGCGCGAAAAACTGATTGCCCAGGCCTGGGCGCCCGGCGACGTGCTGGCGATGCTGGAGCGCGCCGGTGAGGACGCCTGCCGCCCGGACGAGCTGGAGCCGCAGTACGGCCTGGTTGACGGCCAGTACCACCTGTCGCCGGTACAGGCCCAGGCCATTCTTGACCTCCGCCTGCATCGCCTGACCGGGCTCGAGCATGAAAAACTGCTCAACGAATACGACGAAAAACTGCGGGAAATCGCCGACTACCTGGACATTCTCGCCGACCCGGACCGCCTGAAGCTGGTTATTCGCGAAGAGCTGGAAGAAATCGTCACCGAATTCGGCGATGAGCGGGTCACTGAAATCAGCGCCTCGCAGCACGACCTGACAGTTGAGGACCTCATCACCGAGGAAGACCGGGTGGTGACAATTTCCCACCTGGGGTACGCCAAAACCCAGCCGCTGTCGGATTATCAGGCCCAGCGTCGCGGTGGTACGGGGCGTACCGCCACCTCGGTGAAGGACGAAGACTTCGTTGAACACCTGGTGATTGCCAGCACCCACGCCACGATTCTCTGTTTTACCGATCTGGGCAAGGTCTACTGGCTGAAGGTGTACCAGATTCCGCTGGCCACGCGTAACTCCCGCGGCCGCCCGATGGTCAACCTGTTGCCACTGGAAGCCGGGGAGCGTGTTACCTCTATTCTGCAGGTGAATGAATATACCGAAGGCTGGTTCATCTTCATGGCCACGGCCAACGGCACGGTAAAGAAAACCGCGCTGACGGATTTCTCGCGCCAGCGCAGCGTGGGCTTGCGCGCCCTGGCACTGGATGAGGGTGATGTGCTGGTGGGCACCGCGCTGACCGATGGCAGCTGCGATGTCATGCTGTTCAGCAGCGGCGGCAAGACCGTACGCTTCCGCGAGGACGATGTGCGAGCCATGGGCCGCACGGCGCGCGGTGTGCGCGGTATTCGTCTGGGCGAAGGTCAGCGCCTGATTTCGCTGATCGTGCCGCAGGCGGGCGGGCGCATCCTCACCGTGACCGAAAATGGCTACGGCAAGCGCACTGAGGCCGGCGAATTCCCCACCAAGGGCCGCGGCAACAAGGGCGTGATTGCCATGTCCACCAGCGACCGCAACGGTGCCCTGGTGGGCGCCACCCAGGTGTTCGAGGGCGATGAACTGATGTTGATTTCCAATCAGGGCACTCTGGTGCGCACACGCGCCGATGAAGTGTCACTGTTGGGACGCAATACGCAGGGCGTGCGGGTGATCCGCACCCGCGCCGACGAACATCTGGTCAGCGTGGAGCGGGTAGCCGAGCCAGAGCTGGATGCTGCAGAGGATTCCGGGGAAGACGGCGAGTAAACCGCGCCTTCCCCTCACTTCAAGGAAATGACTGAAATGACGCGCTTGTACAATTTTTGTGCTGGCCCGGCGGCCTTGCCGGAGCCGGTGCTGGAAACCGCCCGCAACGATATGCTGGACTGGCACGGTCGCGGCCTGTCGGTGATGGAAATGAGCCATCGCAGCAGCGAGTTTGTTGGCATCGCTGAGCGGGCCGAGTCCACCCTGCGCAGCCTGCTGTCGATTCCGGACGACTACGCTGTGCTCTTCCTTCAGGGCGGTGCCAGCCTGCAGTTTTCTGCCGTGCCGCTGAACCTGATGCCGGAGGGTGGCGCTGCGGATTACCTGAACACCGGGCAGTGGTCCAAGAAGGCCATCGCCGAAGGCAAACGGTTCGGCACAGTCAACGTGGCGGCCAGCGCGGAAAACACGCATTTCAGCAGCATTCCACCCCGGGACAGCTGGCAGCTGTCGACGGACGCCGCCTATTTTCACTACACGCCCAATGAGACCATTGGCGGCGTGGAGTTTCACTGGGTGCCGGACGTAGAGGCACCGCTGGTGGCGGACATGTCATCGACCATTCTTTCACGGCCGATCGATGTGTCGCGCTTCGGGGTCATTTATGCCGGCGCGCAGAAAAATATCGGCCCGGCTGGCCTCACTCTGGTTATTGTGCGGCGCGATCTGCTGGGCCGTTCCCGCGAGGCCTGCCCGGTCATGCTCGACTGGAAAACCGCCGCTGACAACGATTCCATGTACAACACACCGCCGACGTTTGCACTCTACCTGGCGGGCCTGGTGTTCGACTGGTTGCAGGGTTTGGGCGGGCTTGACGCGATGGCTGAGATCAACCGCCGCAAGGCCGAGAAGCTCTACGCAGCGATCGACGGCAGCGACTTCTATGCCAACCCGGTTGAAGTGCCCAGTCGCTCGCAGATGAACGTGCCTTTTACCCTGGCGGATGCCAGCCTCGACACGCTTTTTCTGCAGCAGTCTCTCGAAGCGGGCCTGCTGAACCTGTCCGGGCATCGCTCCGTGGGCGGGATGCGCGCGAGCATTTACAATGCGGTGCCCGAGGCGGCAGTTGATGCGCTGATCGCTTTCATGCAGGATTTCGCGCAACGCAACGGCTGATATGGCGGCATTCTGATGGCAGATACCAGGGATCTCGACCAGGTCAGGGCGGACATTGACGCCATCGACCGGGAAATCCAGAGTTTGATCCAGCGCCGTGCCCAGTGCGCCCAGCGGGTGGCTGAGATCAAGTTGGAGGAAGTGCTGGCGCTGCGCGAGCGGGGCGAAGTGGCCCCCGAGGTAGTGTATTACCGCCCGGAGCGCGAGGCGCAGGTGCTACAGCGCATTATCGACCGCAACGGCGGGCCTCTGGAGGGCGTCGCGGTTGCGCACATTTTCCGTGAGATCATGTCCGCCTGCCTTGCGCTGGAGCGTCCTCTGCAGGTCGCTTACCTCGGTCCGGAAGGCACCTTTACCCAGGCCGCCGCACTCAAGCATTTTGGCCATGCCGCGCTCTGCGTGCCGCAAAACACCATTGATGGCGTGTTCGCACAAGTGGAATCCGGTGACTGCAACTACGGGGTGGTCCCGGTGGAAAACTCGACCGAGGGCATGGTCAGCCACACGCTGGACAACTTCATGGATTCGCCGCTGAAGATATCCGGCGAAGTCGAGATGCGGATCGTGCATCATCTGCTGGTCGCGCCGGGTACCGCCGAGGCCGAAGTGACGCGGATCTGTGCACATCAGCAGGCGCTCGCCCAGTGTCGGAACTGGCTGGATACGCACTGGCCACGGGCCAAGCGCGAGGCGGTGAGCAGTAACGGTGAGGCGGCCAGGCTGGCGGCGACCACACCCGGGGTTGCGGCGGTGGCGGGCGATATGGCGGCGGAACTCTATCATCTGGACCGCCTTGCCGAGCACATTGAAGACTACCCAGACAACACCACACGCTTTCTTGTGGTGGGCCGCGAGGAAGTGCCGCCCAGTGGCCGGGATAAAACCTCCCTCATCGTTTCCAGTCGCAACAAGCCCGGCGCCCTGTTTACCCTGTTGGACCCCTTTCGCCGCGCCGGCGTGAGCCTCACCCGCATTGATACCCGGCCCTCGCGGACCGAAAAGTGGGCCTATGTGTTCTTCATTGAATTCGAGGGACACATGCAGGACGAGGTTATTCGCGCCATTGTCACCGACCTGGAAGAGCAGTCCATTCTGCTCAAGCCACTGGGCTCCTACCCGCAGGCGGTGCTGTAATCGTGGCGCAGCCGACGGTGGTTGTACTGGGGCTGGGGCTGATCGGCGGTTCGCTGGCTGCGGCGTTGCGCGCCAATGGTTTCGCCGCCTCCTGCATTGGCTGGGGGCATCGCGAGGCATCGCTGCGGCGCGGGGTGGAGCTGGGCGTGATCGACCGCTATACGCTGGACCTGGACGAGGCCGTCGATGCGGCCGATATACTGGTGATTGCCACACCCACCCTGATAGCCGAAGAGATGCTGGAGCGTATCCTCCCGCGGCTGCTTGAGCGGGCCCAGCCGCCGGTGATCACCGATGTCGCCAGCGTCAAGGGCAGCCTGCAGCGCGCCGCTGAGCGTGTGTGGGGCGCCATGCCACCGCGGCTGGTGCTGGGCCACCCTATTGCCGGCTCCGAGCGCAGCGGTGTGGATGCTGCGAACGCCGCGTTGTTTGCAAAGCACCGGGTGATTTTAACGCCGGTAGCGGGGAATGAACCCACCGCGGTGGAGCTGGTAAGTGCCATGTGGGCCAGCACCGGTGCAGAGGTCGTGGAGATGACCGTGGCGGAGCACGATCGGGTACTGGCCGCGACCAGCCATCTGCCTCACGTGCTCGCCTATGCGCTGGTGGATGCACTCGCGAGAAGTGATGCCAGCGATGATGTTTTCCGCTTTGCGGCGGGTGGCTTTCGCGACTTCACCCGCATTGCGTCCAGCGACCCCGTGATGTGGCGGGATATCGCCATTGCCAACCGACCGGCCCTACTGCAGTCTATTGATCTGTTTTCCGCCCACCTTGAGGAACTGCGTGCAGCGATCGAGGCCGGCGAGGGTGATACCCTGCTGCAGACCTTTTCCCGCGCCAAGGCGGCGCGCGATGAATTTGCCGCCCTGTTGGCGGCGCGTGGCCAGACGGCGACCTGAGCCCGAGAACTCCAGAGAGAATCCTGCATGGAATTTCAATTAATGCCCGGTGGTGTGATCAGCGGTGAAGTCCGCGTCCCCGGGGACAAGTCCATCTCACACCGCTCGATCATGCTGGGTGCCCTCGCCGAGGGCACTACCCGGGTGAGCGGCTTTCTCGAGGGAGAGGACGCCCTGGCAACGGTCGCAGCATTTCGCGCCATGGGTGTCGCGATTGAGGGTCCCGAGGACGGCGAGGTCACTATTCACGGTGTGGGTTTGCACGGCTTGCAAATCCCCCCGGCCGCCCTGGATATGGGGAATTCAGGCACCAGTATCCGGTTGCTGAGTGGCCTGCTGGCCGGGCAGGCCTTCGATACTGAACTCACGGGGGATGTATCTCTGTGCAAACGTCCCATGGGCCGGGTGATGGACCCCCTGAAGTTGATGGGCGCCCATATCGAGGGTGTTGAAGGTGGCAGGCCACCGCTGCATATCACTGGCGGCCAGGCGCTGCAGGGCATTCATTACGATCTGCCTATGGCCAGTGCGCAGGTCAAGTCCTGTGTGCTGCTTGCCGGACTGTACGCCGAGGGTAGCACCTCGGTGACCGAACCCGCCCCGACGCGCGATCATACCGAGCGTATGCTGCGAGGGTTTGGCTACACCGTGCGCAGTGAGCAGGGTGTTATCAGCCTCACGGGTGGCGGTCGCCTGTTGGCAACCGACATAGACGTGCCTGCGGATATTTCGTCTGCGGCGTTCTTTCTCGTCGCGGCGAGCATCGCACCGGGCTCGGACCTGCTGCTTACCCATGTCGGCATCAACCCCACGCGCATCGGTGTGCTGAATATCCTGCGCGCCATGGGTGCGGACATCACCCTCAAGCACGAGCGGGAAATCGGCGGGGAACCCGTGGCAGATATTCGTGTGCGCTACGCTCCCCTGCAGGGCATTGAAATCCCGCTGGACCAGGTGCCGCTGGCGATCGACGAATTTCCGGCGCTGTTTATTGCCGCTGCCTGTGCCAGTGGCCGCACGGTATTGCACGGTGCAGAGGAGTTGCGAGTGAAGGAAAGCGATCGCATTGCCGCGATGGCGGCGGGCCTTACCACCCTCGGGGTGGTCAACGAGGTGCTGGACGACGGCATCATCATTGAAGGTGGCCCAATTGGCGGCGGTGTCATAAACACCTTTCACGATCATCGTATCGCCATGTCGTTTGCTATTGCGGCACTGCGGGCTGACGAGGAAATTCGCATTCTCGACTGCGACCACGTCAGTACTTCCTTTCCGGGCTTTGACGCCCTGGCACGTGGCCTCGGCCTGCAAATATCCGCGCGGGTCGACTGATGGGGCGCCAGCCGGTGCCAGTGATCACGGTCGACGGTCCTAGCGGGGCCGGCAAGGGGACGCTCAGTCACCTGCTCGCAGAGGCGCTGGGCTGGCACTTTCTGGACAGCGGTGCCCTCTACCGGGTGACCGGGCATGCCTGTGTGCTGGAGGGCGTTGCCTGGGACGACCACACGGCCGTGGCAGCTGTCGCCCGTCATCTGGATGTGGTCTTTTCCCTCGATGCAGCCGGTGAAGTGCGCGTGGCTTATAAAGGCAAGGATGTCAGTCGTGCCATTCGCACGGAAGAGGGGGGGCGCGGCGCCTCCACCGTGGCGGTGATTCCCGCGGTCCGCGAAGCGCTGCTGGAGCGCCAGCGCGAGTTTTGCCAGGCCCCCGGGCTGGTGGCGGACGGCCGCGACATGGGCACGGTTGTATTCCCCCGCGCATCGCTCAAGATCTTCCTTACGGCCAGCGCCGAAGAGCGGGCGCGGCGGCGTTACCGGCAGTTGCTCGACAAGGGAGAAAATGTTAGTCTCCCGCGCCTTCTCGAGGACATCGAGGAGCGCGATGCGCGCGATAGCAGCCGCTCCGTTTCCCCGTTGGTTCCCGCTGAAGATGCCATTGTCATTGACAGCAGTTGTTTGCCTATCGGCGATGTGTTCTCTGCTGTCATGGAGGCGGCGCGTGAGCGCGGCTTGGTGTGACCAGGCCGGTGCATTGCAGCCGGCTCTGGCAATGGCGCTAGTCTCGCTGCCTCACGGTCGGTTCCAGAAGTGGCCGGGGGTGGTTTTAACGGATGACCCGTGCCAGCTGGAGGCGCGGCAAGGCGGTTAACCGCCGTACTCTCACAAACAGGTAATGTGTAATGAGCGAATCGTTCGCTGAACTCTTTGAAGAAAGCTTGAAGACCGTCGAGATGGTACCGGGCAGCATTGTCACCGGCGTGGTCATCGACATCGATAACGAGTGGGTCACCGTCCATGCCGGGCTGAAGTCCGAAGGCGTGATTCCTCGTGCCCAGTTCGTTGACTCTGCGGGTAACTGCTCCCTCAGCATCGGCGATGAAGTCCAGGTTGCGCTGGAAACCGTGGAAGACGGTTTCGGTGAGACCAAGCTGTCCCGCGAAAAAGCCAAGCGTGCAGAGTCCTGGAAAGAACTCGAAGCCGCGCACGAGGCGGACGAAGTGGTCAAGGGTATTATCAATGGCAAGGTCAAAGGTGGCTTTACTGTTGATATCAATACCATCCGCGCGTTCCTTCCCGGCTCGCTGGTTGACGTACGCCCGGTTCGTGACACCGCGCACCTGGAGAACAAGGAACTCGAATTCAAGGTCATCAAGCTGGACCAGAAGCGCAACAACGTGGTGGTATCCCGCCGCGCCGTGATGGAAGCGGCCAACAGCGTTGAGCGTGAAGCCCTGCTCGAGTCACTGCAGGAAGGCATGTCCGTCAAGGGTATCGTCAAGAACCTCACCGACTACGGCGCGTTCGTGGATCTGGGTGGCGTCGACGGTCTGCTGCACATTACCGACATGGCGTGGAAGCGCATCAAGCACCCCTCCGAGATCGTCGAAGTGGGTCAGGAAATCGACGTCAAGATCCTCAAGTTCGATCGCGAGCGCAACCGGGTTTCCCTCGGCCTCAAGCAGCTGGGCGAAGATCCGTGGGTCGAAATCACCAACCGTTACCCCGAAGGCAGCCGCGTCAAGGCGCGTGTGACCAACCTCACCGATTACGGCTGTTTTGCCGAGCTCGAAGAGGGTGTTGAGGGTCTGGTTCACGTCTCCGAAATGGATTGGACCAACAAGAACGTGCACCCGTCCAAAATCGTCCAGCTGGGTGATGAGGTCGAGGTCATGGTGCTGGATATCGACGAGGAGCGTCGTCGCATCTCGCTGGGCATCAAGCAGTGCATGCAGAATCCTTGGGACGCCTTTGCTTCTCAGTACGCCAAGGGCGACAAGATTGCCGGCAGCATCAAGTCGATTACCGACTTCGGCATCTTCATCGGCCTGGAAGGCAACATCGATGGCCTGGTTCACCTCTCCGACATCAGCTGGAACGAAGTGGGCGAGGAAGCGGTGCGCAATTACAAGAAGGGCGACGAGATTGAAACCGTCATTCTGTCCATCGACCCCGAGCGTGAGCGTATCTCGCTGGGCATCAAGCAGCTCGAGGACGACGCGTTCTCCGGCTTCGTCGGTGAGAATGATCGCGGTGCCATCGTCACCGGTGAAGTGATTGCCGTGGACGCGCGCAGCGTAACCGTGCAGCTGGCAGACGAGGTTGAGGGTATTCTCAAAGCCTCCGACATCAGCCGTGAAAAGGTTGAAGATGCCCGCAGTGTCTACAAGGTGGGCGACAGCGTCGAAGCGAAGATCATCTCGGTCGACCGCAAGAACCGCAGCGTTGTGCTGTCGGTGAAGGCGAAAGACTACGACGACGAGAAAGATGCCGTGAAGTCGCTGAAGGATCAGGAAGAGTCCTCTTCCCCCGGCACCATCGGCGACCTGATCAAGGCGCAAATGGAGAAGTGATACTGTTGCGGGGCGCGCGCTCCGCAGTCAGGCAAGGGGGCGCAAGGATGTCCCCGACGCCTCACTCCTCGCAAAGGCTCACCACGTTGGTGGGCCTTTTTTCTATATAAAATAACGAGTTGCGTAACTGCGCGGGCGGCGTCACAATAGTTTCCCTGAGCACGACCGATAGCGGTCTGGCGAGAGCGCAGGTGGATAGGGGCCCCGCGATGACGAAAAGTGAACTCATTGAGGCAATTGCCGCCCGGCAGGCACAGCTGTCGCTGAAAGACGTGGAGCTGGCCGTCAAGACGATTATCGAACACATGTCCGAGGCACTCTCCGGTGGAGAGCGCATCGAAATTCGGGGTTTTGGCAGCTTTTCACTGCACTACCGTGAACCGCGCCGTGGCCGCAACCCGAAAACCGGTGACACGGTAGAACTGACCGGCAAGTACGTTCCCCATTTCAAGCCCGGTAAAGAGCTGCGGGAGCGGGTCAACCTGGGATTGCAGGCGGGGTTGTGAGCATGGCCACCACCGCTTCCAACGGCGCGGGTCGTCTGGCGAGGATTCTCCGCCGGCTGATTCTGGTGCTGGTTGTACTGGCGATGCTCGCGGCGGGCGTGTTGTTCGCCGTGCAAAATCCCGAACCGGTCGCTCTCGACCTGCTGGTGGTGGACCTGGCGCCGCGTAGCCTCGCGCTCTGGTTGCTCGCCACGCTGGCGCTGGGCGGTCTGCTGGGGCTGTTGGCCTCGAGCATCATTATTCTCCGGTTGCGCGGCAAGCTTGTTCTGGCACGGCGCAAGCTGGAGAAGTGCAAAGTGGAACTGGATCGTCTGAGGGTCGCTGGGCTCAAAGACGGTGAATGACCTGCTGGTATTCGCGCTCCTGTTTGCCGCCATCGGTATCGGTTGGTGGCTGGGGCGGCGCAGCGCGAGTGCGCAGGCGTCTGAAGTGCCAGGCCAATACTACAAGGGATTGAATTACCTGCTGGATGGCCGCCCGGACGGCGCGGTGGACGCTTTCATCGACGCCCTCGAGGTCAATAGCGAAACGCTGGAAACCCACATTGCGTTGGGCAACCTGCTGCGCAAGCGCGGCGAGGTTGACCGGGCCATACGCATACACCAGAATCTGCTGGCCCGCCCCAGCCTGCCCCGCCCGCAAATTCACCAAGCGCATCTCGAGCTGGCCCGCGACTACATCAGTGCGGGGCTGTTTGATCGCGCCGAGCGCCTGCTGCTGGATCTGGTGAAGGATTCTCCCGAACAGCGGCGCGCGAGCCGCCGACACCTGCTGGACATCTTCCAGAGCCAGCGGGAGTGGGCTCAGGCCGTTGATGTGGCAACGGCCCTGTTGCCACGCAAGTCGCTGCTCGGCCCCACCCCACCGGCGCCCAGTGGCGCGAGCCGTCAGCCGGTGGCAGTTGCGCTGGCGCATTACCACTGTGAGCTCGCGGCGGAAATGCTGGAGCAGGGCGACCTGCAGGAGGCGCGCAAGCAGTTGCAGCAGGCGTTGCACCACGATCGTCGCTGTGTGCGTGCTTCACTCATGTTGGGCGAGCTTGAATGCCAGGCCGGGCAATACAAGGCGGCGATCAAAGCCCTGCGCAAGGTGCAGCAGCAGGACCCCGATTACATCCCCGAAACCGTGCCCGCTCTGCACGAGGCCTATAGCCAGCTGGGCGACACGACACCGCTGCGGCAATACCTGCAGGAGTGCCTGCAATCCAGCCCGGCTACTGGCCTTGTGGTGGCGGTTGCCGATGATGTGCGTGCCACACAGGGCGATCAGGCCGCCATGGAGTTTCTCTCGGGGCAGTTGGCGAAAGCGCCCTCGCTGGGCGGATTGTCGCGACTGATTGAACTGCAGGCAGCCAATACGGAAGGTTCCGTGCGCGAGAATCTTGCGGCACTGCAGAAACTGGTGGCCCGGTTGCTGGCGGAGCGGCCGAGTTACCGCTGCGGCCACTGTGGCTTTGCTGGCCGCCAACTCCACTGGTTCTGCCCCGGCTGCAAGCACTGGGGCACGGTCAAATCCATTCGCGGTAACCGTGTCGACTGAGCACGGCCGCAGTTATTGAAGGTGTTCTCGATGCACTCTCCCATTCTGGTGGCTCTGGACTATCCCGATGAAGCCTCGGCGCTGGACCTGGTCGAGCAGCTGTCGCCGCGGCTCTGTCGGCTCAAGGTGGGCAAGGAGCTGTTCACGCGCACCGGGCCCGGTCTGGTACGGCGTCTGCAGGGTCAGGGCTACGATGTGTTCCTGGATCTCAAATTTCATGATATCCCCAACACGGTGGCTTCGGCGGTGCGTGCCGCGGCCGACCTCGGCGTGTGGATGGTTAATGTGCACGCCAGCGGGGGCCGCCGCATGATGGAGGCGGCAGCCGCGGAACTCGCCGGCCTGCAACAGCCGCCGCTGCTTATTGCCGTCACGGTCCTGACCAGCATGACCGATGAAGACCTGCGTGAGCTCGGTTACCTTGAGGGCGCGCTGGCACGCGTCGCATCACTGGCCGGCCTGGCGGCGGACTGTGGGATGCAGGGCGTGGTGTGCTCGGCCGAGGAGTGCCCCACACTGCGGGAGCAGCGCGGCAAAGACTTTGCCTTGGTCACACCCGGCATCCGTCTCGCGGGTGACTCGCCGGGTGACCAACGTCGAGTCGTCACACCCGCTGACGCGCGCAGGCGAGGGGCGGATTATCTCGTGGTCGGTCGTTCAATTACCGCGGCGGCCGACCCGCTGGCGGCCCTGCAGCGGGTGCATGAGGAATTGCGCACGGCGGGCGGATAGCGTCGGCGCCCCGGCGCATTCAGTCAGATGTGACCAAAGGCACCCCGCTTGTCCGGGTGCCTGCTAGACTTTGCTTCGATACGGATGTGCAGGGATGCCACAACGTCATACGGAGATAACGCCATGTCACTCAAACAACACATCATGCATGTTTATCGGGCGTTTCAGCCCGACTCACTCGTCCAGCGCGGGTTACAATCACCCGGGGGGAAACGCCGGCAGCGGTGGCCGGCTTTGCTGGGCGCCTTGGCCGTGTGCCTCAGTCTGGGCGGCCTGTCCGCCCCGGTATCGGCGGCGCCCGATGTGCCGCCGCTTGCTGCCGAGGTCGCGGTACAGCGCGTTAATATCAACACTGCGGATGCCGCCACTCTGGCCGCCATGCTGCAGGGTGTAGGGCTGTCGCGGGCGCAGGACATCATTCGCTACCGGGAGGCCTATGGGCCCTTCACAGCGGTGGAGGAGCTGGCGGACGTCAAGGGCATTGGTCCCGCCACACTGGAAAAGAACCGCACGGTCATAACACTGGATTAGGCGCCGGGCATCCGTATCATGGGGGCCTTGGCCCCCACTTTTTTTTGCGGGTGCGGAAACGCTGCTGAAGGGAAATGTATGTCCGCACAATACGTCGGCACGGCGCAAGGCAACAGGAAACGGGCGGGGTGTACATGTCGGTGCTGGTGACCGGTGCCAGCGGTTATATCGGGCAGGCACTGACGGCGCGACTACAGCAGCAGGAGCTGGCGCCCGTACTTGTCAGCCGCCGGGGTGGAGCTGCCCGCGGCGGCCTGGCGAGGCACGCCGTGGATTTCGCTACGGAGAGTCTGGACGAATCCCTGCTGCAGGGTGTGAGCACCGTTTATCACCTTGCGGGTATCGCCCACACGCAGGCGCCGGCCGCGCAGTATGCCGCTGTGAACTGCCGCGCGACCCTGGCACTCGCAGCTGCAGCCGAGCGCGCAGGCGTACACCACTTCATTTTTGTCAGCAGCGTCAAGGCGATGGGCCCTTCGGCAACATCCATGCCACGGCGGGAAATGGAGGTGTCTGCACCCGCGGACGCCTATGGTCGCTCCAAGTGGGAGGCCGAGTGCGCGCTGCGCGAGCGCTTTCACCACAGTGCCATGACGGTCATTATTCTGCGCCCGGCACTGGTGTATGGCCCGGAGCCGAAAGGCAACCTGAAGTGGCTGTTGCGTGCTGCGCGATTCGGTTTGCCAGCGCCGCCGGCGGGCGGCGCGCGTTCCATGATTGGTCTGGACGACCTGGTCGAGCTCCTGTTGCTGCTGCCCGGTACTGGCCTGAGCGGGGTGAACACCTTCAATGTCGCGGATGGTCGGGCCTACAGCACCAGAGAGACGTATCAGCTGTTGCGAGCCGCGCTGGGCAAACAGGGTCCGGGTGTCTCAAGCCCCGCCTGGCTATGGCGCGTGCTCGCTTCCCTGCTCGATCTGGTTCAGCGGCAGGCACAGGGGGCCAGCTTCGACAAGTTGTTCGGTGCCGAGCGTTACGACAACCACGCGCTTTTGCAGGCAACCGGCTGGGTGCCGCGCGATACCCTGGCTACCGTCGCACCCGCCATGGCGAGCGCGGGGGAGTGTCCTCCGTGATTGCGGCCATGCTGTCGGCACCGCTCGCAGCCGCGTTGCTCTGTGCGCTCTGGCTGCAGCTGGCGCGGCGCGGCCAATGGCTGGATAGCCCGGGTCAGCGCAGCTCGCACAGCCTGCCTACGGCAAGTGGCGGCGGTGTGGGGATTATTCTGGCGTTGGTGCTCGCCATGGCGGTGGCGGCGCAGGCCGGGGTGGTATGGCCACCGGTGTACGGTCTGTTGCTCGGACTTGCGGTGCTGCTGATGTTGGTGGGCTTGCTGGATGATCGCTACAACCTGCCGGCGCGGTTGCGGTTGGGTGTCTACTGCGCAGTCTGTGCGCTGCTCGTCACTGCTGTCTTTGCCGCTGCTCCGGGTAGCGATGTGCTTTTCGGGTTGCCGTTTCCCCTCTGGGTGCAGGCGCCGCTACTGGTGTTGGCGCTCCTGTGGCTGGTCAACCTGTACAATTTCATGGACGGTATTGATGGCCTGGCCACCCTGCAGGCGTTTCTTGCGGGCATGGGAGGGAGCTTGCTGGCATTGCTGGCCGGGGATCTCACACTCGCCCTGATGTGCGTCCTGCTGGCGTTGAGTCAGCTGGGCTTTCTCTACTGGAACTGGCCACCCGCTCGCCTGTTCATGGGGGATGCGGGCAGTGTGCCCCTGGGTTTTTTACTCGGCGGTCTCGCGGTGATCGGAGCCGGTCACGGCACCTTGCCACTGGCGTGTTGGCTGGTTTTACTTGCTGCCTTTGTCACCGATGCCACCTGGACCCTGCTGACGCGCTGGCGAGCAGGGGCACGCGTGTTTGAGGCGCATCGAGAGCATGCTTATCAGCGTCTCAGTCGCCACTGGGGTTCTCACCTCGCGGTGGATTTCCTGCTTGTGGCGCTGAACGCATTATGGCTTTTCCCACTGGCGTGGACGATCTGGCGCTGGCCTGAATTCCAGCTTTTCTTGGTAATTTTGGCATACCTTCCCCTCCTGCTCGGCATGGCGAAGTTGCAGCGATTGACGTAACATCGGGGTCTCCGGGTTCGCGCCACAATTAATCACTTCAAGCGAGCCTGTCACGATTATCCGGAGCGGGAGGGATTTTGCTGAATCGGCTTGGCAATGGTGTGCTGCAAGCGATTTCCGGGGTGCTTGGAAGCGTGCGGGATGCACTCGAAAAACTTATAGAGCTGCCGCGGAATATCAAGCAGGCACTTCTTCTCGCTCTCGATATGGTGTTTGTCAGCGCGGCCATGTGGTCCGCGGTAGCGCTTCGCCACGGCAGCACTGAGTTCACGCTGGGCACAACGGAAATAGCGTGTGCTGCCATCACCGTGGTTATCAGCGCCATTATCTTTTTGCGTCTTGGTCTCTATCGAGCGGTTATCCGCTTCATGGGCCAGCAGGCGATCTGGGCAGTGATTACCGCTGTCACTTATTCCACGCTGATACTTGCCGCTTCTGTGTTTGTTGCGCAGGCTGAAGTGCCGCGCACCATGCCGTTTTTCTACTGGGGTATTGCCCTGTTGCTGATTGGCGGTACGCGCCTCACGGTGCGGGCATATTACCAGGCCAAGCTGCGCTCGCTGTCGCGCAACGTCATCATTTATGGTGCGGGTGAGTCAGGGCGGCAATTGTTGACCGCCTTGCACCATGGCGACCAGTACCGGGCGGTGGTGTTCGTGGATGATGATGTGCGGCTGCAGCACTCGGTCATTAATGGCCTGCAGGTGGCGCGCCCCGAAGAGATCAAGCGGCTTATAGGCGAGCACAATATCACCCAGGTGTTGCTCGCCATTCCAGCGGCTTCGCCGGAGCGTCGCCGGGAAATCATTAACTCGCTGGTCGGGCTGCCGGTGCATGTGCGCACCGTGCCGAAGATCAATGAACTTGTCGCCGGTCGCGCGAGCGTCAATCAGATCCAGGATATCGATCTCGATGATCTGCTCGGGCGCGACCCGGTGCCGCCGCACCCCGAGCTGATCGACCGCTGTATTACCGACAAGGTAGTGATGGTTACCGGTGCGGGTGGTTCTATCGGTTCGGAGCTGTGCCGTCAGATACTGACTTCAGGCCCTCGAGAGCTCGTCCTGCTGGATAACTCCGAGTACGCGTTGTACCGCATTGAGCGCGAGCTGCGCGAGATGGGGCAGGCGCTCGGTTCCGGGGTCGAGGTCATCGCATTGCTGGGGTCCGTGCAGGACCAGCGGCGGCTGGAAACGGTGTACCGCACCTTTGCTGTTCAAACGGTCTATCACGCCGCGGCCTACAAACATGTACCCATGGTTGAATACAACGTTGCCGAGGGTGTTGCCAACAACGTGTTCGGCACCTGGTACGCGGCGGAAGCTGCGCGCAAGGCCGGGGTGGAGACATTCGTTCTGGTTTCCACCGACAAAGCCGTGCGGCCCACCAATATCATGGGTGCTTCCAAGCGCTTTGCGGAAATGGTGTTGCAGGGACTCGCTCAGCGCGACTCCGGTACCCGCTTCTGCATGGTGCGATTCGGCAATGTGCTGGGTTCCTCCGGTTCTGTGGTCCCGCTATTTCGCGAGCAGATTGAGGGCGGTGGCCCGGTAACCGTCACCCACCCGGAAGTCTCGCGCTATTTTATGAGCATTCAGGAAGCCGCGCAGCTTGTGTTACAGGCCGGTGCAATGGGCACGGGCGGCGATGTGTTCGTGCTGGATATGGGCGAGCCGGTGCGGATTGTGGATCTCGCGCGGCGTATGATCCGTCTCAGCGGCTACGAAATGCAGCACGACAGCCACGCACACGACCATATCCAGATCGAGTTTATCGGTTTGCGCCCCGGGGAGAAGTTGCGTGAGGAGCTTTTGCTCGGCAGCAACGTGACCGGGACCGGGCACCCCATGATCATGCGCGCCGAGGAAGAGTGTCTCTCCTATAACCAGATTCACCGCTTGTTGACCGAGCTCATGCATTACTGCGATACGATGGATTGTGCCGGTATTACCTCAATCCTGAACGCCGCTGTGAGCGGGTTTAATTTACACGAAGTGCGCTACGACCATGTCTGGCGCAAGCAGGGCATGGCCGGCCGTCCCACGCTTGCCAAGCCCAAGCAAAAACCGGCCGCCGTCGGTTTGTCTAACGTTCAGGAACTGTTCCCCGACAAGTCCTGATCTCAGCCGGAAGGAATCAGAATGAACTATGACGTCTTTAACGGCGATGCGGATGGCCTGTGTGCGCTGGTGCAGCTGCGTCGCGCGGAGCCTCTCGATGCGGTACTGGTAACCGGTGTCAAACGCGACATCGCCCTGCTGCAGCAGGTTGAGGCCGGGCCCGGCGACCGCGTGACCGTGCTGGATATCTCACTGGACAAGAATCGCACCGATCTACAGCGCGTGCTTGCGGCCGGTGCCGATGTATTCTATTGCGATCACCACTTTGCCGGAGAGATCCCCGCCAGCCCGCAGCTCGAGACCTTGATCAATCCCGCACCCGACGTGTGCACCAGTCTGCTGATCAATGGCCGGCTACAGGGGGCATATACGGCTTGGGCCGTGACCGGTGCCTTTGGTGATAACCTGCGCGATTCCGCGCAACGGCTGGCGAAGACACTGGGTTTGTCTGCCGCGCAGGTGCAGGCCCTGGAAGATCTGGGTATCTATATCAACTACAACGGTTATGGCCCGGCCCTGGAAGATCTGCATTTCGCCCCCGCGGAGCTTTACCAGCTGCTCGCAAGGCACGATGACCCGTTCCAGTTCATGGACGCGGAGCGCGGCCACTTCGAACGCCTCGAAACGGGGTACCGGGAAGACATGGCGGCAGCTGCGGCGCTTGAGCCCATTCACCGTGGAGAGAGTGCAGCGGTGTACCAATTGCCCGACGCGGCCTGGGCACGGCGGGTGAGCGGCGTCTTTGGCAACGACCTGGCCAACCAGGATCCGGCGCGAGCACACGCCGTGGTGACAGCGCGAAAAGATGGAGATTATCTGGTCAGTGTGCGTGCGCCTCTTAACAACAAGACCGGCGCGGATGCACTGTGCCGGGAATTTCCCACGGGTGGCGGCCGCGCTGCGGCGGCGGGTATAAACGCTTTGCCAGCGGATCAGCTGCAGGCTTTTGTCGAGCGTATCGCGGCGTTCTACGCGTAGACGCTCCGCTCCCC
This sequence comes from Haliea alexandrii, assembly GCF_003719295.1. Taxonomy (GTDB): domain Bacteria; phylum Pseudomonadota; class Gammaproteobacteria; order Pseudomonadales; family Halieaceae; genus Haliea; species Haliea alexandrii. The sequence continues at coordinate 406,846 of NZ_RFLW01000003.1, read as the reverse complement.
GGCGGCTCACCGTAGACTGTCACGCAGGCCGCGGAAGCGGTCTTGCAGGGAGAAACAGAGTGAACTGGGATGACATGAAGGTGCTACTGGCGTTGGGTCGTCGGGGCTCTGCGCGCGGGGCAGCCCAGCTGTTGGGGGTAAGCAACTCGACGATAACGCGTCGCCTCGACGACCTGGAAAGCACGTTACACACGCGCCTTTTCGATCGCACCCCTGATGGCTACCGGATGACGGCAGCGGCGGAAGAGCTGATGCCAGCGGCGGAGCACGTTGAAGAGCTTATGCTGGCAGCCGAGCGTCGTATCACGGGCACCGACCAACAGCTGCAGGGCAGCATCCGCCTCACCATGCCGGATCGTGTGGAATTTCTGCTCACTCGCCTGGCTCGCTTTGCGGAGGATTACCCGGGAATTGAGCTCGAGCTCATGCCCAGTAACCTCGCGCTTGATCTCAGTCGACGCGAGGCGGACATCGCGGTGCGTGTATTGCCTGCAGGCACCCGGCCGCCTGACAATCTGATTGGTCGCAACCTGTGCCCGCTCAGTGCCTCGACTTACGTACACCGAGCGCTGCTGCGCGAGGATGCACCGCACGACGTGTCGCACCTCACATGGGTGGGGCGCTACCCCCAGGGTCAGCGCGAGGACTGGTTGCGTTACAGTGGCCTCGAGCATTTGCCTGTGCGACACGCCATAAGCGATCTCAACCTCATGCAAATGGCTGCGCGCAGCCGCATGGGGCTGGTCTTCATGCCCTGTTTTCTGGCCTTTGGTGATCCGGAGCTGGTGCGGGTTCCCAATGCGCCTGTCGTACACCAGTCAAACGTGTGGGTGTTAACGCATCGCGACCTGCGTTTGAGCGCACGGTTTCGAGTGCTGAGAGAAGTTATTGCTGAAGAGTTCGCCAAGGTGGCATCGCAACTGGATACCCGCTGACGCGCCCTGTCAGATCGACTTCGGGTTCTGGATGCCCCCGGTGACCGCGATGCGCATTGCTTCCTCAACGCTGAGATCAACGGACTCAAGCTGGCTCGCTGGCAGATAGACGGTATATCCCCCCAGCTGGTAGCTCATGGGCAAATAAACACCGACCACTGATTCATCCACAGCGCCGCGCAGTCGTGTGCTCGGCTCCCGCGAGGTCACAAATCCCAGCAGTCGCATGTTGTCGCCGAGGGTTACCATCACGACCGAGTCCGCCTGCTGCTTGTTGGCGATGCTGAATGCGCGCAATACGTCCTGAATGGCCCCGTGAACCGATTTGACCAGTGGAATCCTGCTCAGCAGCGTGTCCCCCAGGCGCAGCAAGTGGCGAACCACGTAGGCATTCACCAGCAGGCCAATCAGCATCAGCAGAATCAGGCCAGAAATCAGCCCGAGGCCCTGAAAGTACCAGTCCCCAGGCAGGACCGCGCGCAGTGCCGCGCCGGTCATGGTTTCCAGCGTCACCAGTAGCCAATACACCAGGTAAATAGTCAGCGCGACGGGGAGTACGGCCACCAGGCCCTGCAGCGTGAGTGAGACAAGACGTTTCATGGGTATCCTTCGGTTGCTACTGGACTGAGAACACGCAGATAGCGTACACGGTTACTGCGGGCGGTACACGCCGCGTGGTTGGCATGCCCAAAAATGCAGCGAATACGATCATAATCGGCCACTTCCATCAAATACGGCTAGGGGTATCCTGAGTTTCGTTACCTACAGGGAGAGCGTGTTATGAAAACATTCAATGCATGGGTGCTCAGTTGTACATTGATGGGCCTGACGGGTGCCGCATTAGCCTCGGATAAGAGCGCCGACCTCGCCGTGTGCAAGGCGGGGGTTGAGGCGGCGCTGGGTGCGGAAGGTCGCACCAAGCTGGTGGGCATCAAACGTCGCCGCGGTCCGGATCAGCTACGCCTTGTTGTCATTCCTGGTCAGGGTGAACGGTTTATCGTGCACTGCCTGGTGGATGAGCGCGGGCCCCGGTTTCTGGATCGCGATGGCGTTGCACTGCAATTGGGTGAGTTCCACGGAAAAAATCCGGTCAGTATGCAGCCTTAGTATGCGTACTCCCCGCTGACCTCGCGGAGCGGGCAGGCTACACTGTGAAAAAAACAGTGGGGGAGTCGCGTATGCAGCAGATCGATTTAACGGGCAAAGTGGCCCTGGTAACGGGGGGTAGCCGAGGTCTTGGCCGCGCCATGTCTATCGGCCTCGCCGCTGCGGGCGCCGCTGTGGTTGTGGCGAGCCGCAAGTTGGATGCCTGCGAATCCGTGGTCGCCGAGATAGAAGCGGCGGGGGGGAGTGCCCTCCCCATTGCCGCTCACACCGGCCGTACAGAGGAGCTGGATGCGTTAATCGAGGGTACCCTCGGGCACTACGGACGGGTGGATATACTCATCAATAACGCCGGCATCAGCCCAGCCTGGGGTGGTCTGGACAAGCTTAGCCCCGAGCTTTTTCAGAAGATGTTCGACGTCAACACGATGGGGCCATGGTACCTGGCTTCGCGGTTGGCGCCGCACATGGCCGAACAGGGTGGAGGCGTGGTCGTTAATGTCATTTCCGTGGCAGCGCTAAAACCGCCGGCCAATATGGGGTTCTACGCAGCGACCAAGGCAGCTCTGCAAGCCATGACAAAAGTGATGGCGGCGGAGTGGGCGCCCTTGAAGATTCGTGTCAACAACCTGGCTCCGGGAAACTATCACTCGGACCTGTTCGACAGCGCCGCGCAGAATCCTGCGTACTTGCAGGGGGCTATAGACGCGTGCCTGCAAAAACGGGTTGCCGAGACAGAGGAAATCCTCGGGCCTCTGCTCTATCTCGTGAGTGACATGTCAGCCTTCACAACAGGTGCTACGCTGGTGTCCGATGGCGGCTTCCTGGTCCAGTAGCGACTTCCCGCAGGATATCTTCCAGTTCACCTTGCCAGCCCAGCGCATTGGCCGTTGCCTCGAAATCGGCACCTGGCCGGGCGCGCAGGCGCAAGGTTGACCCGTGTTCCGGGTGCTGTAACTCCAGCGCCGTGCAGGCCAATAGCAACCTGTGGCAGTTGAAGTGTGTCTGGAAAAACCGGTTGTGTATTCCCTTGCCGTGGTTGGCGTCGCCGATAATCGGGTGGCTGATATGTTTCATATGCCTTCGCAACTGGTGCCTGCGCCCGGTAACCGGCTGTAGTTGTACCAGGCTATAGCGAGAGGAGGGATAGCGATCCACGGTAATGGGCAGCTCGGCTGTGCCCAGGCGGTAAAACCGCGTGGTTGCCGCTTGCGTGCGTGTGGGGAACGTGTCGGAGCCGGGTTCTGCCGGCCGTTCCGTCAGCGGGTGTTCAATCACTCCCTCTGGCGCGCACCAACCGCGCACAATGGCAATATAGGTTTTGTGCACACGACGCTGGGCAAACTGCTCCGCGACTGCGCGCGCGGCGGCGGGTGTCTGCGCAAACAGCAACACGCCCGACGTGGGCTTGTCGAGGCGGTGTACGGGGTAAACCCTGTGTCCCAGCTGATCGCGCAGCAGCTGCAGGGCGAAGCGGGTTTCGTGTCGATCAATGGGACTGCGGTGTACCAGCAGCCCGGAAGGCTTGTTCACTGCGACGAGGTGCTCGTCGCAGTGAAGTAGTTCCAGCACGCTCGGGGCGCCAGACGCAGTGTATCAGCTTTTGATAGCGCAGCTCTCTCGTGAGTTTCCAGCATCAAAGTAGGCTTGAAACACCTTCGGCGTGCGACCGCGGCCCGTCCATTCATGTTTCTTGCCGTCAATGACGAGGCGGTACTTCGCAGGCACTGCGCCGATTTTGCGGCTTTTTCCAGTTGCTTTGCGTTTGCGTGCTGTGGACGCGTTCTTTTTCAAGTCTTCAGGCTTGAGGCCGCTTTCCGCCAACAAGTCATTAACTTTGCGGATTGTGGCAACGCGATCTTTTTCCTGTTTCTTTTTCGTCTTTTCCTTTTCCGCCTTGAGTGCTTCATTCAAGGAGGCGATAAGTTTTTCCAGCTCTTCCTGGCTGAGCCGACGCGCTTCCGCCTTGGCTTTCACTTTTGATTTTGCAAATACCGCCAATGCCGATGGTTTGACTTTCATTTGAAGTCTCCTGATTAATAATGCGGTAATTATATTCGAATCACATTAATTAACGCAAAGACCCTGTGCATTCAAATTATCGCCTTTCTGCCTGAGATTTTTTATCCGGAAATACTGGCCCTGGAGTCTTCCTGGTTTTATCTATCGAATCATTCCGGCGTGAAATACGCACCCGTTAGCTACTCCACGGGCACCTCGCTGCGCGAGGCCGTTATTACCAGTAGCCAGATGATGCCGTTTTGTCTTATGGCATTGATGTCATTATCGGGGTAGCTCACGATCTCAATGGGCCAGTCACAGAATTCCTTGTGCGACGGTTCGTAACGTTCCAGCGGCGTATGATTCTCTCGCCAGCGCTCGATATTGACGTCCCGCCAGTAAGCAGTTGTAAACATGTCGCGTATTTTTGCAACGTCACCCATTATGAATATTTCATTGCCGTGTAAATGAATTGGCGCATCGAAATAAATGCGACCTCCAGGTTTGGTTACCCGCGCAATTTCGCGCAGGCAATCTTCATACTTTGCAGGTTCACGCTGTGCTCCCGCACGCTGCCCCCAGTGCTCTATGGATTGCACCCCAAACACACGATCAAAAGTCTGGCTTTCGAATGGCAGTGCATCGGCGAGGCCGTGACCTCCTGTTCCGAGTCGAGCTGGCCGTGAGGTGGGTTGTTTCGGGTCTATTCCAGTCCAGCGGCCACCGCTGCGGTTTATCAGGTTGCGGGCCAGTTTGAATCGCCCGAATCCAATTTCCAGTGCCTCCTCGCCGGCACAGTCATGAAAATGCGCCTCAAGGCTTGAGACAACGCATTTGCGCAGTGGCGTGCCGAAGCCAATGCTGCAACGTTGTTTGTGCGAGTCAAAGCTCCTGCAAGTGGCGCAGGATACGCTGCGCTCGTCACCACTTGACTGCTGCCAGTACTGGCCCTGCCATTTGTGGGCACAGCGGGTTGGCGATATTGTCGCGCTGTGCAGGCGTTTGCGTAGGGATTCGCGTTTGGAATGCATTCTGTTTGCTCCTGAATCACGTCGTTTTTCAGAAAGGAGCATACCGGATGCAGCGGTAACCTGTCCTCTGCCGCAGGAGGGATGTGAACACGCGTGCAGAGCGCCGCGAGAATCTCGTTAGGGCTGGAATTCCGCTGGAGGTACCCGCACGGACCAATTAGTGTTGGTTACTGGCAGGCGTAGAGATGGTTGTCTGAACCGAGAGCGGTTCCAGGGTGTGGCGGGTGCCTGAAAAACAGTCGAAGATCCGCGCCAGCGAATAACTAACGCTTGTTTTTTTCATCACGGCGAGCCCTTTTGGTCAGGGGTATACCATCGGCATCAACGGTACTTTTCGGCTTCTCGCCCTTGGCCGTCTTGGAAGCGCGGCTGCGAATAATCAGGCTCAACGTTTCCTGATCGCGCAATTTGATTGCGTTCTTCTCCAGAGTATCGAGCTCTTCGAAGCTGTATACGTCGTTTTTGAGCTTCTCTAATCTATTCATATTGCGCTCTTATGGGGGAATGGGCGAAGTCGGTGGCTGCTTGCTCTAAAAGTCGCCACCTGCTCTGACAGTTATACGCCGGATCAGGCCTGAGCCGGCGTACTGATCAAGCCGCCGCTGACTCTTCCTTCGCCTCGCTTGCAGGCGCTTCGGTGGCTCCAGCTTCGGCATCGGCGATTTTCGCTTCCAGTTCGGCCACTTTGCGCTTCAATTCCGCGTTCTCTTTCTTCGTCTCGCCGAGCGTCTTCTGCAAGGTATCAGCCGCAGCGGTTTTCTCTACCAGCTTCTTCTTGCTGGCGTCGAGATTCTTCTTCATGCGTACAGGGTCGAACTGGGTCAGCGCCTTGTTCTCTTCGCGCACCGCCGCCAGATCCTTCTGCAGGATCTTGATCCGTTGCTTCAGTTCGGCGATTTCCGCTACCAGTCGTTCGCTGCGATTGTGCAGTTCACGGGCGCGTTGCTCGGCCTTCTGGCTGTCAGTGGCCTTGCCGGTCAGCTCGGTGATGGTTTCCAGCTGCTTGTCGACGGCGGCCTGGAGTTCTGACTCCCGGGCGCTGAGGCGGTCGATCTCGGCGGCCTTGGTGTCGAGCTGTTGCTGGTACTCGGCGCGGAGGCTGGCTTCGAGTTCCATGATTTTTTCAAGTTTGCTGGCTGTAAGCATAGTGTCCTTAATCTCGTGTAATGGGATGATCTTGGGGCGTGGTTGGGTTATCGGTTCCGTATCCGGCGCATGCCGAAGAGTGCCAACAGGCCGGTCAATAGTGACAGCCCCGCAACCGGCAGTGCCGGTATGGCGGTCGCTGATGTTTCACCGGCTATGCCAGCCCCCACGGGATCGACAATGACGCCATTGCTGCTGCCGTCGGCATCATTCGGTCCACCGTCGGTCACGGAGTAGCTCAATACGCTCCCGCTGACGGTGGCGCCCGCGATCGGCGTCCAGGGGTCGGTCTTCCACGCGGTGGCGTCTGCCGGCAGTGGCTCGCCGAAATCTATCGTGACGTCAATCTTGGCATCGGAGTCGCATCCATTCACGGTGAAAGCGACAACGCCGTAGGGAAAGTCAACCCCCTTGGGCGGATCGATAGCGGCGGTGAACACGGGGTCGGTAGCGAACGTGCAGTTCGCATCGGTGGTGGTAAAGCGGAGCGTGCCCGCGCCGCCGCCCGGCAGCTGGCCGACGAACTCGCGCCGCAGCGGTAGCAGCAGATGCAGCGTGGATTCCTTCTGAATGTTGTAGTCAGACAGTGTGCGACCGTCTTCGAGTTGCTTGCCTGCGAAGAGCAGGCGTTGCTGGTCCGGCGGGATGCCTTCTTTATCCTGAATCTTTTGTTTGACGTTCTCGATCGTATCGCTGGGTTCGACGTCGAGAGTGATGTTCTTGCCGGTGAGTGTTCTGACGAAGATCTGCATCGCATTGGCGTTGACGGCGCCAAGCGCCAGCAGGAGTGCCAGTAAAAAATGCGCTGAGGTTACGGCCTTGGCTTTGTGCAATGAGGGGCTCCGGGGCGGTTTGGGGCAGGCAAAAAAAAAGGGCCACATTGCTGCAACCCCTTTCTTTTCTCAGAATATGGCTCCGCCTGCTGGGCTCGAACCAGCGACCCATTGATTAACAGTCAATTGCTCTACCAACTGAGCTAAGGCGGAATGGTGTCAACCGAGGCCGCGTATAATAATGATGCGCCACAGGCAGGTCAACAGCTTGTCGGGGATTTTTCGCAATGCGTTTGGCGCATATCCCACGCAGTCGCCACCCGGCTGCAATTCTGCCCCTAGTGGACCATAATGGTCGGTTTCCAACTCTCCGGGCCGACTGCTTATGTCCAAACCGTTCAAGGTGCATTCCAGCTACTCGCCTGCGGGTGACCAGCCTGCGGCCATCCGGGGGCTGGTGGAGGGGGTGAATGCGGGGCTGGCTTCGCAGACGCTGCTCGGTGTAACCGGCTCCGGCAAAACCTTCACCATGGCCCATGTGGTGGAGCAGTTACAGCGCCCGACGATCGTCATGGCACACAACAAGACGCTCGCGGCGCAGCTTTACGGGGAGTTCAAGGAATTCTTTCCGGACAACGCCGTGGAATATTTCGTTTCCTATTACGATTATTACCAGCCCGAGGCGTATGTGCCTTCCTCGGATACCTTTATCGAAAAAGATGCCTCGGTAAACGAGCATATCGAACAGATGCGCCTGTCAGCCACCAAAGCACTGATGGAACGCCCGGATTGCCTGGTGGTGGCGACGGTGTCGGCGATTTACGGTCTGGGTGACCCGAAATCCTACTTCAAGATGGTTTTGCACCTCTCGCGCGGCGAGATGATCAACCAGCGCGAGGTGCTGCGTCACCTTGCCGAGTTGCAGTACACGCGCAATGACGTCGATTTTCATCGCGGCTGCTATCGCGTGCGCGGTGATGTTATCGACATCTACCCGGCGGACTCCGAACGTGAAGCGGTGCGCGTGGAGCTGTTCGATGAGGAGATCGACAATCTCTATTTCTTTGATCCGTTAACCGGGGTGGTCGAACGCAAAGTACCCCGGGTCACCATTTTTCCCAAGAGCCACTACGTGACATCGCGCGATGTCATGCTCGATGCCGTGACACATATCGAAGCCGAGCTGGAGCAGCGGGTAAAACAACTTAAGGACAATGAAAAGCTGGTTGAGGCACAGCGCCTGCAGCAACGCACGCGCTACGATGTCGAAATGATTCGCGAGCTGGGTTACTGCAACGGTGTGGAAAACTACTCGCGCTACCTGTCGGGGCGCGGCCCGGGTGAGCCGCCGCCAACCTTGTTTGAATATCTGCCGGAAAATGCGCTGGTCATCATCGACGAATCCCACGCTACCATCCCGCAAATCGGCGGTATGTACCGCGGCGACCGGTCGCGGAAAGAAACCCTGGTCGAGTACGGGTTCCGCTTGCCCTCCGCGCTGGACAACCGCCCCCTGCGCTTTGAGGAATGGGAGCGGCTGGTGCCGCAGGCTGTGTTTGTCTCTGCCACGCCGGGTCCCTATGAACTGGAACATGCGGGGCGCACCGTGGAGCAGGTGGTACGTCCCACCGGCCTGATAGACCCGGAGCTGGAGGTACGCCCGGCGAGCACCCAGGTCGACGATTTGCTGCAGGAGATTCACACCACGGTAGCGGCGGGGGACCGGGTGCTGGTAACCACACTCACCAAACGCATGGCAGAGGATCTGACCGAGTATCTTTCCGAACACGGCGTCAAGGTGCGCTACCTGCACTCCGACATCGATACGGTGGAGCGCGTGGAAATCATCCGCGATTTGCGTCTGGGTGAGTTCGATGTATTGGTGGGTATCAACCTGCTGCGCGAGGGTCTGGATATGCCGGAGGTCTCACTGGTGGCCATACTCGACGCAGACAAGGAGGGCTTCCTGCGCTCCGAGCGTTCCCTGATCCAGACCATCGGGCGTGCCGCGCGCAATCTGAAGGGCCGTGCCGTGCTCTATGCCGACAAGGTCACGGGATCGATGGAGCGGGCGATGGCGGAAACCGCACGGCGCCGCGAGAAACAGCTGGCCCACAATGCAGAACACGGCATCACGCCGGTGGGTGTAACCAAGTCAGTCAAGGACATTATGGAGGGCGCTCGCCGCATGCCGACCCGCGGCCGTGCCAAGGGCAACAAAGTGGCCGAGCAGGCCCTGGCCTTCAGCGCCGATATTGCGCGCTTGAGCCCGGCGGCTCTCGCACGCAAGCTGCAGCAGATGGAGGTGCAGATGCAGGAGCACGCGCGCAACCTCGAGTTCGAGCAGGCCGCAGCGTTGCGCGACCAGTTGGCCGAGGCGCGCCAGCTGGCCTTTATCAGCTGACGGCGCTGCGATCCCTGGGCAGCAGCAGTGTGAATACAGCTCCGTTGCCCTCGTCCCGCGTTGCGGCATGGGCGCTGCCGTGATGGTATTCAGCCACCAGGCGAACCACATAAAGTCCCAGCCCCAGGTGCACGGTGTCGGCCTTGCGCGGTTCGCGCAGTGACACCATGGCCTCAAACAGTCGGCCGCGCATGTCTGCAGGCAGCGCGGGACCGGGGTTGCTGACACTGATTGCCCAATAACCGTCGTGTGGCAGCAGCCGTAAGGTGATCGCACTGCCAGCCGGCGCAAAAGAGGCGGCGTTGTCCACCAGCTTGTCCAGCGCCTGTACCAGCAGATCGGCTGCGCCGTGCACCCAGGCGTCGTCTTCGGGCGCTTGCAGAATGAACGCATGCTGCGGGTACGCGCCGCGGTATGCGGCACAGAGTGATTCGAGCAGGGGAACGAGGTCCAGCCGGGTGAGCTCGCGCTGGCGGATGCTCTCTTCCAGCCGCGTTGCTTCGGTCATCGCGTCAAGAATACCGCTGAGTCGGGACAGTCCCTGGTGTGCCCGCTGGACGTAGGTAGCGCGGGCGTCCGCCTGATCCGCTGTGCCCAGGTTGTCCAGTGATGACTGGATGACCGCGATCGGTGTGCGCAGTTCGTGTGACAGCTTGCGGCTCAGCGTGCGCAGGTACTCATTGTATTCATGCAGTTCTGCCAGCAGATGAGCGTAACTTCGTGACAGGTCGCCTATTTCGTCACGCGCGCGGCTGCGGGGGAAGTGCGCAAGCTCCATGCCCTGGCTCCCCAGTACGCTGCGGGCGGCCCGGCTCAGGCGGCGGATACGCCAGGAGAGCATGCTGGCGAACAGGAGCAAGCCCAGCGCGGCTACCGCCAAAGCCAGCGCGCTGTAGCCAAGCAAACGGCTGAAAGCGCGGTCTGTGAGAGACAGGTATTGATCGCTACTCTGCTCTACGATGACTGCACCTATCACCTGGTCTCCACTGCGTATGGGTGCGGCGCCTGCCAGCAGGCGTCGCCCCGGACTGTCGGTGCCGTACCAGTGCTGGGTGGCGCGGCCCTCGAGGGCTGCGGCGACCTCCGGTGCTCGCAGATAACCTGTACTCGCCGGTGCTTCTCTGGGTTCCAGTGCTTCCTCGGCGAGCGCGCGTCGATACAACGCCTGCACCAGCCAGAAGGTGTCATCGCTGCCGCCCACGCCAGGCGCTTTCGGTTCGCGGGCTTCCGCCAGCAGGCGGGCGTGGCGGTCTGTCACGCGCAGGTGCTGGCCGGCCTGTGCAAACCGCGCCAGGTCTGCCTGCAGCGCCCCCGGTGGATAGATCAGCCAGGGCGGCGCCACCGGCTGCAGAGGGCCGGTATTGCCCGCCGTGCGCCAGCCACTGCTGCGGTGCCCGTCGACATCCACGGCGTACACCCCGAGGCGCTGGCCGGTTATCGCCAGCGGCAGCGCAAGCTCAACGGCGTAGCCTGCGCGGGTATCCTGCCAGAAGCCGCGGATCTGTCCGGCGTCGACTGCGGGGTGGCGCGGGCTAGCGTATTGGGCGCGCACACTGCCGGGAGCAGGCGTCGCAATCACATAGTCCTGGCGTTTGCCGTCCAGCCAGGTGCGCAGGATGAGCCGATCCCCGTTTGGTTCGGGGCTCAACCCCGGGTCATGGTAGGTGACCGAACGATCCGTTATCTGCAGCATCAGGTAGAGCGTGTCGGCGTACACACCGGCGCGGTAGCCCAGGCTCGGGATGCGCGTTTCCAGGCCGCTGTAGGTCTGCTGCACAGGTTCGCTCCAGCCGTCTTCATAGCCGTCCAGTAACGGCGGGCTTTCCAGCAGCGGCGCATACAGCGAGCCGCTGGCGTCGTCGGGGCTGCGCAGGCGATCGCGATTGGGGTAGAGCGCATCGGGGCGTTCGGCAAGGCTGGCGGCGACGGCGGCCGCGGTGGCGGCGACTGCCTGCGCCTGGCCCTGGCGCAGTGCCGTTTCCATTTCGCGCAGGAATTGGCACCCGGCCCAGGGCAGTGTCAGCAGCAGCAGGCTGACCAGAATAAGCTGGCGGCGCAGGCTCACGCGCTAGTGACCCAGCCAGCGATAGCCCATGCCATAGGCCGTTTCAATGCAGTCGAACGCGGGGTCCAGGGCGGTAAACTTGCGCCGGATGCGTTTGATGTGAGAGGTGATGGTGTTGTCGTCCAGTACGACGTTGGCGCTGTCCATCAGCTGCTGGCGGTTTTTCACGTGGCCGCGGTGTCTTGCCAGCGTGTGTACCATCCAGAATTCCGTGACGGTGAGCGGCACCGGCACGCCTTGCCATTGCGCCGTCATGCGCTCCAGATTCAGGCTCAAAAAGCCCTGCTCCAGGACATGCTCCCGTAGCTCGGGTGTCCGCAGGGCCTGTACGCGGCGAAACAGGGCCACAATGCGCGCCAGCAGATGCGCCTGGCTGATGTTCTTGGTCAGGTAGTCGTCGGCCCCCAGGCGCAGCCCGGAAATCACATCGAGTTCACTGTCGCGGGCGGTGAGGAAGACGATAGGTACCACCGGGCACAGGCTGCGCAACTCGCGGCAGAGTTCAAAACCGCCTTCGATGTCGTCACCCAGGCCGACATCAATGATGGCGAGGTCCGGTAGTTGGCGACGAAACTCCGCGCTGGCGGTCGGGCGATCGCCAAACAGCGACACCCGGAAACCCTGCCGCTGTAGTGCATCGCGATAGTTGGCCGCCAGGGCAGCTTCGTCTTCGACAATAGCGATGTGGTGTCGCATACGGGTTTACCCGGCGGGAAAGGCTGCCATGGTTCCAGAATCAGGGCGGTTGCTCAAGCGTTGCCACAATTGGTCACATTTGCACATCAGTCCGCCACAGGTCTGCCACGGGATGGACAGCTCCCGGCGCTTCAATAGAGGTGTCCAAACTCAGGGAGAGATGTTGATGATGACCATACAGCCAGTGCACCAATTTTTGGCGGCGCGCGCGCTGCTGCGGCTTTGCTTTGTGCTTTTGCCCCGGTTGGTGGCGTTGTTTCTTTGTGGCTTGCTACTCAATGCGAGCATTGCACGTGCGGAGGTGGGTATCGAGCCCGGGTCCGGTCAGCTTCTGCTACAGCGTCCCGGGTTACCTCCCGAGCCGGCCCTGCTGCAGCACAGTCGCTTTGCTGTGCAAATAGCGGGCATGGTCGCCGTGGTGCGGTTGCAGCAGACCTTCGAGAATACCAGTGGGGACTGGGTGGAGGGCGTCTACGCGTTTCCTCTGCCGGGGGACGCTGCGGTGCGGCACATGGAAATGCACGCCGGAGGGCGGCGCATTGTGGGCAAGGTGCGCGAACGGCAGGAGGCGCAGGCCATTTACCAGCAGGCGGCCAGCAGTGGGCGCAAGGCCTCTCTGGTGTCGCAGCAGCGCCCCAACCTGTTCCAGAACCGCATTGCCAATGTGGCGCCCGGGGAAACGGTCAGCGTTGAGCTCGAGTTTGTGCAGCCGGTCGAGTTCGCCCGGGGCCGCTTCAGCCTGCGCCTGCCCATGACGTTGACCCCTCGCTATATTCCCGGTATTTCACTGCCGCGCGCAGAAAATGGCGCAGCGCAGGCGGGTTATCTGGCTTGGCATGCGGCGACGGACCAGGTGCCCGATGCCCCTATGATAGCCGCGTGGCAACACCCGCAGGCGGGCTCCGATGCCCTGCCGCTGAACCCCGTGGAAATTGCCGTTGAACTGGACGCGGGTTTGCCCCTGGCACAGGTGGATACGCCCAGCCATGCCATGCGCCTGTCCCGGGAAGGCAGTCGCTATGCCTTGCAACTGGCCCGCGGGCCGGCGGAAATGGATCGCGACTTCGTGCTGCGCTGGACGCCGGCCACCGGCAGTGAGCCCCGCGCGGCGTTGTTTACCGAAGCGGTTGACGATGAGCATTACGGGATGTTGATGGTTGTACCACCCGCCCTGACCCAGGCGGCTACGGCGATACCTCGCGAACTGGTGTTTGTGATTGACACGTCCGGTTCGATGGGCGGTGTGCCATTGCAGCAGGCGCGCCACAGCCTTGCCGCGGCGCTCGATAGCCTGCGCCCTGCAGACCATTTCAATATCATCGCTTTCGACCACGAGTACCGGTCACTGTTTGCGAACTCGCGTCAGGCGCTACCCGATGCATTGCAACAGGCGCGACGCTTCGTCAGCAAACTGGAGGCCGGTGGCGGAACGGAAATGCTGCCGCCGCTGCAGCATGCGCTACAGCAGGGTCTTGCCGCCACGCACGAGCGGTTGCGCCAGGTCGTTTTCCTGACCGATGGCGCCGTGGGCAACGAGCAGGCCATCATCGATATGATTGCAGCGCGGGTCGGGGCCTCCCGCCTCTTTACGGTGGGTATTGGCTCCGCCCCCAACAGCTGGTTCCTGCGCGAGGCCGCCGCACTCGGGCGCGGTCGGCATCTTCACGTGGGTGAGTCGAGTGAGGTCAGCACGCAGATGGATGCACTGGTTGACTACCTTGCAGCCCCCTTGTTGACCGATATACGTGTGGACTGGCCACAGGCGGTGGCGGAGGCCGGTGGCCCCGTGCCTGACTTGTACGCAGGCGCACCCCTGATACGCTCAGTGCACTTCAATACCCCGCCGCAGGCAGGCCTTATTCGGGTGTCGGGCAGGCTCAACGGCCAGCCATGGCGGCAGGAGCTTGAGCTCGGCGGCAGTGCCCAGCAGCCGGCGCGCGGAGTTGGCAGCCTCTGGGCGCGCGCGCGTATCCAGGCGCTGCTTGATGAACGCTATACAGGGGCGCGGGAAGCGGTGATTCGAGCCAATGTGCTGGCAGTTGCGCTGCAGCACCAGTTACTGAGTCCCTATACGAGTTTCGTCGCCGTCGAGGAGCAGGTTTCGCGGCCGACGGACGTGCCCCTGAAGCCTGATGCGGTGCGCAATACCCGACCCAGCGGCCAGTCCTCGCAGGGTTTCGCCTACCCGCAAACCGCCACTACCGCAAGTTCCAAGCTCTTCTTCGCCTGCCTGTTGCTCTTTGTCGCGCTGCTGTTCTGGGTGATGCGCGGCCCCGAGCTGGACCACGTGCCCGATGATGCCGGCCGTTAATGCCCTGCGCCGTCCGGCGCTCGTACTGCTCCTGCTGCTGGCCGGCTGGCAGCTCTGGGGTGCGGCGTGGATACACACCAAAGCCGCGCTGGCACAGTATCTCTTGGTACGTGCCTGGGATTCCGCCCAGCGGGAAGGCGAGGCGCAAAAACCCTGGCCCTGGGCGGATACATGGCCGGTGGCGCGCTTGCAGCTGCCCGCGCTGGCAGCGGACTATCGCGTGCTGGCAGGTACATCGGGGCAGGCACTGGCTTTCGGGCCGGGTCTGCATGAGGTGTTTGACGGTGCTGCGGGGCGTTGGTCCGTGATCGCGGGGCATCGCGATACCCACTTCCAGTTCCTGCAGTCGGTGCAGCCTGGCATGGCGCTCTGGCTGGAAGATATGGCGGGGTCGGTTCGCACGTTTCAGGTCGCTTCGGTGCGCGTGGTAGATAGCCGCGTAGAAACGCTGCAGCCGCCCTCAGCGGGGCCTGCCGGGCTGCTTCTGGTGACGTGTTACCCATTCGATGACTGGCGGCCCAACGGGCCGTTGCGGTACGTGGTTGAGGCCATACCTAGTCCAGCAGTGCACCCACTTGCTCGGGGTTCAATGGACGGCTGAAATAGTAGCCTTGGCCCTGTACACCGTGTTGATGGCGAATGAAGTCAGCCTGTTCCGCGCTTTCTATCCCTTTGGCAACTACGCTCATGCCCAGTGCGCGTCCCATGGCCATGACCGTATTGGCGATAATTGTCTGCTCCTCGTCTGCCGGTACACCGTGCATAAAGGCGGCATCAATCTTGAGCGTGGTGACCGGCAGTGCGCGCAGGTACTCCAGAGCAGCGTAGCCTGAGCCGAAGTCATCCACTGCGATGTCGATACCCAGGCGGATCAGGGCCTGCAGGCAGTCCCTTGCGGCGGGGCGCTCGCTCAACAGGGCCAGTTCCTTGACTTCGACCTGCAGGTGGTGTGGCGGGATCGCGTAGTTACGCAGAACGGCTTCCATGGCTTCTGGCAGTGTGTCGTCGGTGAGCGAGTGAATGCTCAGGTTGACGCTGACGCGGCCGGGATCATGCTCTTCCTGCAGCCAGCTGCGCAGTTGCTTGCAGGCCGCCTCCAGTGACCAGCGATCAAGGCGCCGCGCCAGCCCCGCCTGCTCCGCCAGCGTAATGAAGCGCCTGGGTCCGAGGGTGTCACCCTCTGGGCGCGTCCAGCGGGCCAGCGCTTCCACACCCACCGGCAGGCCAGTGTTGCAATCGTATTGCGGTTGGTAGAGCTGGGTCAGGCTGTTTTCGTCCAGGGCTGTGCGCAGGGCTTCCACCAGGGCGAGGTGCTCCACAGCGGCACGGGTCATGTCCGCCGTATAGAAGCGCCAGTCGTTGCGGCCCTGTTGCTTGGCGCGGTACATGGCCGTATCTGCATAGCTAAGCAGGTGCGACGCGTTTTCTGCATCGTCCGGGAAAATACTGATGCCGATACTGCAGCTGATAACGACCTCGGTGCCCGCCAGATCGAATGGAGCACACAGGTCATCCATCAGTTTACGCGCTACGCCGGAGGCGCTGTCGATGCTTTCCAGATCGTCCAGTACCACCACAAACTCATCGCCCCCGACCCGTGCCAGAGTGTCACTCTCGCGCAGTGTGCCCTGCAAGCGCTCCGATGCCAGCTTCAGGAGCCGGTCGCCTGCAGCGTGCCCCAGGGTGTCGTTAACATCCTTGAAACGGTCCAGGTCGATGAACATCACGCCCATGCGCTGGTTGTTGCGTCGGGCGGAACGCACGCTTTGCTCCAGCAGTTTGTCAAGCAGTGCGCGATTCGCGAGCCCGGTCAGCGCATCGTAGTGCGCCATGGATTCCAACTGCTGCCGGGCCTCGTGCAGCTCGGTGAAATTGCGTACCACGCATACCGCCTGTTGGTGGTCATGCAGGGCAGTGATGCGCGCCTCGAACCACGCCTTGGCACCGCGTACGGTCAGCTGGTACTCAAAGGAGATAACTTCATTCGAGTGCCCGGCCTCCGCCAGTGCCTGCACGAACTGCGCGGCTAGCTCCTCTGGCAGCACCTCGGCGACATGACGACCGAGAAACGCTTCTGGCGGCACGAACAGCTGGTCCAGTTGGCGGCCGCGGAAATCATCAATGACGCCGTCCAGCGTCAACAGGAAGTACAAATCTGGCATCGCTTCAAACAGGGCGTTGAGAAAATCGACCTGCAGATACTGGGCTGGAATGCGTGGAAGTGTCACTGCAACGGGCTGCCTGGCGTTCTGGGGTTTCCGGGTGTGCGCATGTCGTCGCTCTCGAAAGGGGTGAGCTGTGCACCACACTATAGCCCAGCTGGGCGCTTTTTCCCGCATGTCGTGCGTTTTACATGCGCGGGTGCTTGTGCTGGGGTCGAGCGCTGTAAGGTGGTGCGCTCGACCCGGGCGCCGTTTGTTTTGTGACCTCTTTCACTGCTTGTGTTAACATATGTCGCCCGATTTCAGCTGCATGGGGGTTTACGGACTCCTGCCCTCGATTATTGATTGCAGCCGGCTCACGTGGCCTTTAGTAGGGGCCACCACTGACACCAAGGAAAACGCATGCCTTCTATTACCCTCCCCGACGGAAGCCAACGTCAGTTTGACAGCCCCGTCTCCGTTCACGATGTCGCCAGTGCCATTGGCCCTGGCCTTGCTAAAGCGGCCCTCGCCGGTGTGGTGGATGGGCGCGAGGTCGATACCAGCCACGTTATTGACGGTGATGCGAGCCTGGCGATTATCACCGAGCGCGATGCGGCGGGCCTCGAGGTTATTCGTCACTCCACAGCGCACTTGCTGGCCATGGCAGTGCAAGAGCTCTTCCCCGGTACGCAGGTGACCATCGGGCCGGTGATTGAAGACGGCTTCTACTACGACTTTGCCAGCGGACACCACTTCACCCCCGAAGATCTGCAGAAGATTGAGCAACGCATGGAGCAGATCGTCGCCGACGACCTGCCCGTGCAGCGTGTGGTCATGAGCCGCGAGCGGGCCATCGAGTTGTTTCGCAACATGGGCGAGCACTACAAGGTGCAAATCATCGAGGCGCTGCCGCAGGGGGAGGAGCTGTCCATCTACCAGCAGGGTCCCTGGATGGATCTTTGCCGCGGCCCGCATGTGCCCAGCACTGGCAAACTCAAGGCGTTCAAGCTCACCAAGGTAGCGGGTGCCTACTGGCGCGGCGATTCCAACAACGAAATGCTGCAGCGCATTTATGGTACGGCGTGGGCGAACAAGAAGCAGCTCAACGAATACCTGACCCGTATCGAAGAGGCGGAAAAACGCGACCACCGCAAGATCGGCAAGAAGCTGGACCTGTTTCACACCCAGGAAGAGGCTCCCGGCATGGTGTTCTGGCACCCGGATGGCTGGACCCTGTATCAGGCTATCGAACAATATATGCGTCAGGCTCAGCGTGCGCACGGCTATCAGGAAATCCGCACGCCGCAGCTGGTTGATATGTCGTTGTGGGAGCGCTCCGGGCACGCCGACAAGTTTGGCGACGACATGTTCACCCTGCAGTCAGAGGATCGCCAGTTCGCGGTCAAACCGATGAACTGCCCCTGCCACGTGCAGGTATTCAACCAGGGTTTGAAGTCTTACCGCGACCTGCCGCTGCGGCTGGCCGAGTTCGGCAGCTGCCATCGCAATGAGCCCTCCGGCTCCTTGCACGGCATAATGCGGGTACGCGGTTTCACTCAGGATGACGCGCACATTTTCTGCACCGAAGAGCAGATCCAGCCCGAGGTGGCATCGTTCATCGACTTCCTGCACGCCGTGTATGCCGACTTCGGGTTCAGCGAGGTGATCTACCGGCTGTCTACCCGTCCGGAACAGCGCGTCGGCTCGGATGCCGACTGGGACCGCGCGGAAAAGGCCCTGGCCGATGCGCTGGACGCGCATGAGCTGCCCTGGCAGGAGTTGCCGGGAGAGGGCGCGTTTTACGGCCCGAAAATTGAATTTTCATTGAAAGACTGTATCGGGCGGGTCTGGCAGCTGGGCACCATCCAGGTGGACTTCTCCATGCCCGGTCGCCTCGGTGCGCAGTACGTGGCAGAGGACGGTTCGCGCCAGGTGCCGGTCATGCTGCACCGCGCGATACTCGGTTCCTTCGAGCGGTTCATCGGGATTCTCATCGAGCACTACGAAGGTGTGTTCCCCACCTGGCTGGCACCAACCCAGGCCGTGGTGCTGAATATTACCGATAAACAGGCTGATTATGCCCGGTTTGTGGAAGATTCCTTGAAAAACAAGGGCTTTCGGGTTCAATCGGACTTGAGAAATGAGAAGATCGGCTTTAAAATCCGCGAGCACACTCTCCGCAAGGTGCCCTTCCTGTTAGTGGTCGGGGACAAAGAGGTGGAAACACAGACTGTGGCCGTGAGGTCCCGTCGTGGTGAAGATCTGGGTTCATTGAGCCTGGAAGCGCTAGAGGCGCTGATCACCGACGATGTGGCGCGTCGCGGCCGTATTGTATTGGAGAATCAGCATTAAGAAAGACATGGGAAAGGGCGCCTCCAAAAAAGCCCTGATAAATGACCAGATTACTGTCAGTCCGGTGCGCCTTGTTGGCCCGGAGGGTGAGCAGGTAGGCATTGTGCCCCTGCAAGAGGCCTTGGCTGTCGCGGAGCGCGCGGGTCAGGACCTCGTGTTGATCGCGGATTCTGATCCCCCGGTCTGCAAGGTGATGGACTACGGGAAGCACATCTTCGAAGCGAAGAAGCAGAAGAACCTGCAGAAGAAGAAGCAGAAACGTACACAAGTAAAGGAAATGAAGTTTCGTCCAGGGACGGAGGAAGGAGACTACCAGGTAAAACTACGCAACCTGGTGCGTTTTCTCGAGCAAGGCGATAAGGCCAAGGTCACGCTGCGGTTTCGCGGTCGTGAAATGGCTCACCAGGAAATCGGCATGGAGCTACTCAAACGGGTAGAAGCTGATCTGGCCGAATTGGGCTCTGTCGAGCAATTCCCGAAAATGGAAGGCCGACAGTTGACCATGGTGATCGCACCCAAGAAGAAGAACTAGGGCCTGTGAATGCCTTTTTTCTTCACTTTTTATTGATGCCAATGCGGAGTATCTGACGATGCCAAAAGCAAAAATTCACAGCGGGGCAGCCAAGCGTTTCAAGAAAACGGCTGGCGGCTATAAGCGCAAAAGCGCTTACAAAAGCCACATCCTGACCAAGATGACCACCAAGCGTAAGCGCCAGCTGCGCGGAACCTCCATGGTTCACGCCAGCGACAAGGTGCACGTAGACCGCATGATGCGGGCCTGCTGACGCTCAACCATCTGACCTTAGGAGTAGACTATGCCTCGCGTAAAACGTGGTGTAACGGCTCATCGCCGTCACAAGAAGATCCTGAAACAGGCCAAGGGTTACTATGGTGCCCGCAGCCGAGTGTTTCGTGTTGCCAAACAAGCTGTTACCAAGGCCGGCCAGTATGCATACCGTGACCGCCGTCAGCGCAAGCGTCAGTTTCGCGCGCTGTGGATCACGCGTATCAACGCCCAGTCCCGTGCCAACGGCCTGAGCTACAGCCGCCTGATCAACGGTTTGAAGAAAGCCGATATCGGCCTGGATCGTCGCGTCCTGTCGGACCTGGCGGTGCATGACAAACCGGCTTTTGCAGCGATTGTGGAGCAAGCGAAGGCCGCATTGGCCTGAGCCCGCCCTGCCGCTTGCGCGGCTCGCTGGTGATACGTGTAAGACCAGAAAAGGGAAAGGGCAAAGCTCTTTCCCTTTTTTGTTTATCGGACCTACATCGCAAGCACGGAGGGAGTCCGCGGGGGATAGCTGCGTTTTGCGGGACCGTTGGCGACAAGGATGTCGCCACCGAGCCTACATGGACGTATTCACGGCGCGTCCCGCAAAGCGCAGCTATCCCCCGTGGACGGCGCCAATGCTCCCTCACCTTAGCGTAGGGCAGCCCCGGCGCGAGCTTGGTCTCAACCACCAACCGTGAACACACCAACAGCAGAATGTGAGAACACATGGACAACCTGACCCCCCTGGCTGAAGAGGCCAAAAGCGCCATTGCCGGTGCCGGCGACAGTGCCGCACTCGAGCAGCTGCGCGTCGACTTCCTCGGCAAAAAAGGGCGCGTTACCGAACTGCTCAAAGGCCTTGGCCAGCTCTCCGCCGAAGAGCGGCCAGCAGCGGGCGCCAGGATCAATGTGGTCAAGCAGGAACTGCAGGCGCTGATCAACGAGCGCAAGGCGGCGCTGGAAGCCGCCGCCCTCGCCGAGCAACTCGGTCGTGAAACCCTCGACGTGACGCTCCCCGGCCGGGGCCAGAGCACCGGCGGCATTCACCCCGTCACCCGTACCATCGAACGCATGGAAGATTTTTTCGCGGCGGTCGGCTTCGAGGTGGTCGAAGGGCCAGAGATCGAGGACGACTACCACAACTTCGAAGCGCTGAATATTCCGGCTCACCACCCGGCCCGCGCCATGCACGACACCTTCTACGTCGACCCCACCACGGTGCTGCGTACCCACACCTCGCCCGTGCAGGTGCGGGTCATGGAGAACAGCCAGCCTCCCCTGCGGGTGATTTGCCCCGGGCGAGTATACCGCTGCGATTCGGACCTGACCCACACGCCCATGTTTCATCAGGTCGAAGGGCTGCTGGTGGATGAACGTTCCAGTTTCGCCGACCTCAAGGGCCTGATTGAAGACTTCCTGCGCGTGTTTTTCGAGGAAGACCTGTCCGTGCGCTTTCGTCCCTCCTATTTCCCGTTCACCGAGCCATCGGCAGAGGTGGATATCCAGTGCGTGAATTGTGCGGGTGCCGGCTGTCGGGTGTGCAGCCAGACTGGCTGGCTTGAGGTGATGGGCTGCGGCATGGTGCACCCCCGGGTGCTTGAAGGTTCAGGCATCGACCCCGAACGCTACACCGGCTTTGCCTTTGGCATGGGGGTCGAGCGCCTGGCGATGTTGCGTTATGGCGTGAACGACTTGCGCCTGTTCTTTGAAAACGACCTGCGCTTCCTTGAGCAGTTCTAGCAGACCACGGAGAAACGATCAGTGAAAATCAGCGAACAATGGCTCCGTGAGTGGGTAAATCCATCGCTATCGACCGAGGAACTGGCGCACCAGATCACCATGGCCGGGCTGGAAGTGGATGCTATCGAGCCCGTCGCGGGCCAGTTCAGCAACGTGGTGGTGGCCGAAATCCTTGAGGCGGTGCAACACCCCGATGCCGACAAGCTGCGGGTGTGCACCGTCAATGCAGGGGCGGAGACCGTGCAGATTGTCTGCGGGGCACCCAATGCCCGCGCCGGCATCAAGGTGCCACTGGCGCAAGTGGGCGCGTTGCTGCCGGGTGATTTCAAAATCAAGAAAGCCAAGCTGCGCGGCGTTGAGTCGCGGGGCATGCTCTGCGCCGAAGCCGAGCTGGGCCTGTCGGAGGCCAGCGAAGGCCTGATGGAATTGCCGGCTGATGCGCCCCCAGGCGCCGATTTGCGTGAGTATCTGCAGCTGGATGATCACCTCATCGAAATTGGTCTCACGCCCAATCGCGCAGATTGCCTGGGCATCGCCGGCATCGCCCGCGAAGTCGGCCTGCTGAACAATTTACCGGTTGCGGCTGTGCTCTGTGAGCCGGTGCCGGCAACGATTACCGATTCCCTGACGGTAAGCCTGGAGGCAGCGGAGCGCTGCCCGCGCTATGCGGGGCGGGTAATCCGCAATGTGGATGTGTCGCGGCCATCACCCCTCTGGCTGCAGGAAAAGTTACGTCGTTGTGGATTGCGCAGTATTGATGCGGTGGTGGATGTCACCAATTATATCCTCCTCGAGCTGGGCCAACCGATGCACGCTTTCGACCTGGACAAGCTGGAGCAGGGCATTGTGGTGCGTACGGCGCGGGAGGGGGAGTCCCTGCAGCTGCTTGATGGTCAGGTTGCAGAGCTGCGCGCCGATACGCTGGTGATTGCAGACAACAGTGCACCGCTGGCCCTGGCGGGGATCATGGGCGGCGAACCGAGTTCGGTGGGAAGCAGCACCCAGCACCTGTTTCTGGAGTCGGCGTTTTTCTCACCGGACTACCTGGCGGGTGAGGCGCGCCGCTACGGCTTGCACACCGATTCCTCACACCGTTTCGAGCGCGGTGTCGACTTCAACCTGCAGCGCGCTGCGCTGGAGCGCGCCACGCAACTGATTCTGGACGTTGTAGGCGGGGAGGCCGGCCCGGTGACCGAGGCTGTGTCCGAAGCGCATCTGCCCGCACGCCCCGATGTCGTGCTGCGCCGCGCACGTATCCGCCGCCTGCTGGGCTTTGAGCTCGCGGATGGGGAGGTGGACCGTATCCTGGCTGGCCTCGGGCTCGGTGTGACGACTGTGGCAGAAGGCTGGTGCTGCAGCGTACCCAGCTGGCGTTTTGATATCAGCATCGAGGCGGATCTCCTGGAAGAGCTGGCGCGGGTGTATGGCTACAACCGCTTGCCCGTGAGCCACGTACAGGCGGACCTGGTGATTCCCGCCCAGCCGGAAACACAGCTCTCCCTGCGGGGTGTGCGCCGCCACTTGAGCGCGCGCGGGTATCGCGAGGCCATCACCTACAGTTTTGTCGACCGCAAACTGCAACAGCTGTTTGATCCTGATGTGACCCCTATCGCCCTCGAGAACCCCATCTCCGCGGAAATGGGCGTGATGCGCAGCAGCCTGTTGCCGGGATTGGTCAGCGCTGTGCAGCGCAGTGTCCATCGGCAGCAGCCGCGCGTGCGCCTGTTCGAGACCGGGTTGCGCTTTATCCCCGGTGGCGAGGGCAATGGATTGCAGGGGCTGCGCCAGTCTCCATCACTGGGGATGGTGGTCAGCGGTCGCCGCTTCGACGAGTCGTGGTCGGTGGCGTCCGGGGCGGCGGATTTCTATGACATCAAGGGTGATCTCGAGAGCCTGCTGGGCCTCGGGCGCTGTGCCGAGCAGTTCACGTTTGCCGCGGCGACGCACCCGGCATTGCATCCGGGGCAGACAGCGGCCATCAGTCGCAACGGTGAGCAGGTCGGCGTGGTAGGCGCGCTGCACCCGGACGTGCTGGGCGCGCTCGATATCCCGGGGCCGGTGTTGGCCTGTGAGCTGGACCTGGATGCACTGCTGGCGGCGCAGCTGCCCGCCTTCAGCGAGCTGTCCCGCTTCCCGGAAGTCAGGCGAGACATCGCGATTATTGTCGACAAGCACGTACCGGCGGCGGAGCTGATGCAGAATGTGAGAGCGTCGGCAGGCGTTTACCTGCGTCAGTTAAGGTTGTTTGATGTCTATGAAGGCAAAGGTATTGATCCTAAACGAAAAAGCCTTGCATTTGGTTTGACTTTCAGGGACCAATCGCGCACTCTAAGCGACGATGTGGTTAACCAGTCCATGAAACAAGTCATTGATTCATTGGAAAAAAACTATAACGCTGAGCTCAGGAACCAGGCGCTGTAAAGACGATGACCGCTCTCACCAAATCCGAAATGGCCGAACGCCTGTTTGAAGAGCTGGGGCTCAACAAACGTGAGGCCAAGGAGATTGTGGAGCTGTTTTTCGAGGAAATCCGTGCCAGCCTGGAGGGCAACGAGCAGGTGAAGCTTTCGGGCTTTGGTAATTTCGATCTGCGCGACAAAAGCCAGCGTCCCGGTCGCAACCCCAAAACGGGGGAGGAAATTCCCATTTCAGCGCGGCGGGTAGTCACTTTCCGTCCAGGGCAAAAGTTGAAGGCGCGAGTAGAAGAATATGCTGGAACCGAGTCACAATAACGAATTACCCGCCATCCCGGGCAAGCGCTACTTCACCATTGGCGAAGTGAGCGAGCTGTGTGCGGTGAAGCCGCACGTGCTGCGCTACTGGGAGCAGGAGTTTCCGCAGCTCAAGCCGGTCAAGCGCCGCGGCAATCGCCGCTATTACCAGCGTGAAGACGTGCTTACCATCCGCCAGATCCGCAGCCTGCTTTACGATCAGGGCTACACCATCGGTGGCGCGCGCCAGCGCATGACCACTGAAGAGCCCGATGCGCTGCAGCTGGATATGCAGGCGGTTATCAAAGAGACCATTGAAGAGCTGGAAGATGTACTCAAGGTGCTCGCGCCGGGTAAATAGGCTTGTCATCAGAGGCCCATTCAGTATAATGCCGGCCTCGCATTCGCGACTTCTCGGGGCGTAGCGCAGCCTGGTAGCGCACCACACTGGGGGTGTGGTGGTCGCAGGTTCAAATCCTGCCGTCCCGACCAATTTTCCATGGTCTGTACCGGAGACATCCTTTACAGATCATACCGGGCACATGGTTTACAGTCCCGGTACGAAGGGATTGGTAGCGGGTTCTACCCGCCCCACATCCTCGTCAAAGAATCCTAGATCATACGGCTCTACCCAGTTAACGTGGGATGGGTCGATATTCACTAGATCCGTTGAGAACGCCATTGTAAAGTGGGGTCACCGTTCGTCGGTCTCATGCGCAACATCTGCATCCCATTGTGCAGAGTCAAGTCTGGCTGAGAGTTTACCCACATGTCCTGACAGGGCAGACGCATATTTCTCTCTGAATACAGCAGTCATGTCCTTAAGTGGAATATCGAGGAATTCCCCGCGGTCATTTAGATACTGCATATGCCGATTCCCGGCATTGTCATACTCGTGATACAAGCTGTCGATACGTCCGTCGAATTCCAGTGGTTTGAGCCCGAACTTGTCGCACAGTTCAATGTTGAACGCCGGCGTTGCTTTTACCCAACGTCCGCCGAGATACAAGGACGTGTAACCGTGAAAATAGAAAATATCCGTCCCCATGGTCGAACGCAAGCGTTCAGTTGACAAGTGGTTGCGAACATCCGAAAACCCCAAGCGGGCGGGTATACCGGCATATCGACAAAGCGCCGCTAGAAGTATCGCTTTGGGGACACACCATCCCTCTCCAGATTTTAGAGTGTGACTGGCGGACAACATGGCGGGGTCAAGGTCAATTCCGTAAGGGTTGTAACGTATGCTATCGCGCACCCAGTAATAGAGTCTTTGCGCGTTCTCCACGGTGTCGGTATTAGCGTCGAGTAAATTGTCGGCGCAATTACCTATGGCAGGGTTGGAACTGTCAACCGTGAGACTCGGTTCCAGATATTTTCTCACTTCTGCAGAGTTTCTCATGGAGCACCCTCTATGGCGTTGCGACTTATAGACATGGGAAGCTTTATCCAACCACTGAGTACGGGTACGGGAATTCGTTTGCCATTCTCAAAGCTCAACTTCATATAGGGAATTAGATCGACAATCGTTTCAAAAGCAACTCTCGCTTCAAGTCGAGCTAGCGCTGAGCCCATACAAAAATGTACTCCTTTTCCCAGCGCCAAATGATTTCTGTTCCGGCGATGGAGGTCAAATCTCTCGGGTGCATCGTAAGCGCGTGAGTCAAGATTCCCTGACGAGAAGAGCAGCCAAAGCGTGTCTCCTTTCCTGATAGCTTTGCCTCTAAACTCAACGTCCCTTGTAGCGTTACGAAACAGACCCATTACAGGGCCGTTGAAGCGCAACATTTCCTCAACAAATTCAGGAATAAGCTTTTTGTCACGCCGCAATTCCTCCAATACTTCGGTGTTATTCAGTAGAAATACAGTACCGTTGCTGATCAGATTGGTGGTGGTTTCATTTCCTGCGAGCCACAACAGCTTACTCAGACCTAATATTTCGCCTGGGTGTAGATTCTCTCCTTTCTCCGAAGCATTGAGCATGGCACTGATAAGGGTATCTCCCTGCGGCTTGTCACGGGCTTTCGAAATAATGGCGCTCAGGGTCGCGGTCATTTGCTTGCGGGAGCCAAGTTTTTGTTCAAGGGTGTACGCTTCGTCTGCGCCGATTGCTAGTGAATCGGACCACATGCGTAATTTGTGTCGCTCCGACAAAGGAATTCCCATCATCTGTGCGATGACATAGACCGGTAGAGGGCTGGCAAAATCGTCTACTAGATCGAGGTCTCTTCCGTCGCGAATTTTTTCATGAATTTCTGCTAGTAAGTTGTTGGCGATAGCGACTACCGTCGGTTCCATTTCGGCGATTCGCTTTGGTGTAAAAGCGTTGGCAAATATTGAGCGTACTCTTGTGTGTTCCGGTGGATCATTCTGGATCATAGGTAAGAACCCTATACCGCCATTGTCTTTTTCCGGAGCGCCATCATTTCCTGCCGTCAATCCACCGCCCGGGCCACCGGCTGATGAATAGGTGTGGGGGTCCTTGAGCATTTCAAGAATGTCCCTATGCCTGGAAATGACCCAAAAGCCGTAGTCCTTCGCGTAATGGACAGGGTCTGAGTCTCTCAGTTTTTCCCAGAAGGGTTGAGGGTGTGCTGCATACTCAGCTGAGAGAAATGGGAATTCAGTATACATAGTACATACCTCTGTATTGATGGGTTGGGCATCTGAAGCAACCCGTGAGAGTCTGTGTCGTTGTGCGTGAGCTTATTGACCCTGCGGAACGTCCGGCGACTCGATCGTGCAGCTGATAGTTTCTCTTTCACGTATTAAAAAATGAGCGCGAGCGATAGCGGTGGGCTCTTCGTATTGTTCTTGCCAAGCTATGACGCTGACATTGCCGATATAACGCCCTTGTCGTGTCAGGGTGCATTGGGCGTAGGTGTCACATAGCCGAGCGGGACGTAGATAGTCTAGGGAAAAGTTAATAATCGTGGGTAATACTGGTTTATCCATTTTAGCTATCAGGTGGAACGCGGCCGCCTGTTCCATAAAAGCACCCACCACACCGCCGTGAATCGCAGGCAGAGTAGGGTTGCCGATCAGTTTGCCGTCTTCGGGCAGGATAAACCGAATATCATTGTCATTGACCTCGGCTTTGATACCTAGGTACGCGGCGTACGGCACTTTTTTAAGCCAGCGCTGCAGCGTAGTGGCATTCGGCTGCTGACGTATGATTTGTGATAGCGTCATAGCTGCGTGCCCAAATCAGTTGAGGTCAATATCTGGGAGATATCCAACTCGGGCATGAATACCCACGTGCCAGTGGCTTTGGCTATGGGCTTGTCCCGGGATTCACAGTAAGCAAATCCGTCAGAGAATACGATTCTGCGCGTTACGTGGTAAACCCGGCCCACGGCGAAAATGTCTTTGCCTGCTGGAGCGACTCCCAGATGGTCGATTCGTAGGTCTAATGTAGGCGTAATAGTGGTGCCAAGCTGATCGCAGCAAAGGCTGGCTACACCGAGCGTGTGATCCAGCAGCACTGTGAGGGCACCACCATGGATGGTGCCGGTCTCGGGGTTTCCGACTAACTCATTCCGAAAAGGCAATCTTAAGGTTAACTCTTCTCCATTTATCTCTTCCAGACAAATACCCTGTAAGTGGGTATGTGGAATAAAGCCGGATATCCCGGTGATAAGCTTCGCTTTTGCACTGGCAGAGAGTGTGGACACGAATATCTCCTATAGCGGTTTTTCGCGTGTTTCGCGGACGTCAGCGATCTTTAACCATGGTGCCAACAATGAGTAGGCGACTGGAACCACAACCAGCGTCAACAGAGTTGAACTGATCACGCCGCCAATCACCGCCACCGCAAGAGGACCGTATTGTCCCGCGCCTGCACCAACGCCCAGTGCAGCCGGAGACATTGCCAGCACAACCGTCAAGGAAGTCATGAGTACCGGACGCATTCGTCTCGGGCATGCGGTTCCAATTGCGGTTCGGGTATCCATACCTTCCTCTCGATAACGGTTGATCAGGTCCACTAGTAAAATCGAATTCTTCGATACCAGGCCCACTAATAGAATTAAACCAATCATTGAATAAATGCTGAGGGTGTAGTCCGTCACCCAAAGGGCGAATACGCCGCCGACGATCGCGAGTGGTTGCGCGAGCATGACCAATACTGGCTGTAGAAAGGAGTTGAATTGACTAGCCAGAACCATGTAGATCAACAAGAGGCCAGTGCCGAATAAAAATAGCAAGTAGCCCTTCGATTTCTCAAGTTCATCTGCCTGTCCCCCAAGCACGAGTCTGTATCCAGGTGTCAGCGTTTTTTCGGTGACGCGGCGCAGCATAACCATCGCTTCAGCGAGTGATACGTCCGGCGTACTGAGATACTCGGCGGCAAAGTTGAGATTCATGCGATTTACTGCGGCGGGCCCGTAGTCCTCAAAAATACCCACCACCGAATCGAGACGAACAAGGTTTCCCGTGGGGCCCCGCAGATAAATGTTTTTTAGATCATCAGCATTCCGCATCTCCGCACGCTGCGCTGCGACACGAATATCGTAGCGTTCTCCGTCTCCCGGCACTTCACTGTATTTCGCGATGTCGGCACCGCCGGCCAGAACGCGTAGGGAATCACCGAGTGTACTGCTGTCGATGCCCAGCGCCTTGGCGCGATTGCGGTCTATCTCAAAGCGCAGCATCGGCCGATCCAGCTGCAGATCCATACGGATATCACCCATTCCCGGTATCTCCGCCAATTGTTCGAATACTAGCCGTGACAGCCGCGCGAGTTCGTAGAAGTCGGGGCCGCTAACATAGACCTGAAGGGGCGCGTCACTCATGCCGGAAATAAATGGAAAATTTGCTACGTAGGACTGCAGCCCGGGTATGGATAGCAGCTCTTTACGTATCTGGTTCATTACCTCTCGTTGGGAAGTGTCGCGCGATGCTTTCGGTTGAAGCATAACGTTGACTGTGCCCTCATTTACGTCGTCAGAATTTGCCGAACCGATGGTGGTGAATATGTGTTTCACTTCTTCGTGGCGTGTGACGAGTGCTTCAACCTGGTCGATTTTCGATTGCATATATTCCACGGAGGAACCAATGGGTGCTTTCACGGTGATCATGAATCTGGATTCATCGTCTTCCGGAAAAAACTCCGCGCCCAGTTTCTGGGCAAAAAACCCGCTGCTCAGCACCACCAATGCGGTAGCCATTACCACTACCCAGCGGTACTGTAGACACCAGCTCAGTGCAGTGCCGTACACTGTGTCTGTCCACGAATGAAAGCGTTGTAATGAACTGACTAGCCGGTTTCCATCGTTGCTGCGCGCGACCAGGAAGCGCGCGCACAAGGCCGGTGTAAGCGTCAGGGACACAAACAGAGACGCTATCACGCCGACCA
Organism: Haliea alexandrii; assembly: GCF_003719295.1. Taxonomy (GTDB): domain Bacteria; phylum Pseudomonadota; class Gammaproteobacteria; order Pseudomonadales; family Halieaceae; genus Haliea; species Haliea alexandrii. The sequence continues at coordinate 377,308 of NZ_RFLW01000003.1, read as the reverse complement.
CTACAACTACGGCAAAAGAACGCATGAAGATACCGACCATACCTGGCATGAAAATCACAGCCGTGAACATGCAAACCAGCGTCAGGGATGCTGCGATAACGGGAAACAGCACCTCGCGAGTGCCCACGCTCGCAGCCTGTTCTGGACTGACATTATTTAGGTCATGTTGTCGGTGAATATTCTCCAGCACAACGATGGCATCATCGACCACCACCCCTATGAGAAGTAGTAGACCCGACAGGGTCATAATGTTGAAAGTGTAATCACCGAAGTACATGACCACCACGGCGCCGGCGAGGGAGACCGGGATAGCAGTGGCAATGATCAGGGTTGCCGGAAGATTTAACAGATAGAACAGCACCACGAGCGCTGCAAGAAGAGTGCCCTCCATTACGTGATTTTTAAGAGCTGTTACTGTAGCCTCAATTATGTCGGATTCATCAGTCGCGACGATCAACTCCACGCCATCGGCTAAAGATGGCCTGACAATCTCGTCAAGCCGTGCAGATACCTCGCGCACCAACGCTACTGTATTCGCGTTCTGCACTTTTTGAATACCGATTGCGACACCTTCGCTGCCATTGAAGCCGGCGAGGCTGCGTTTGTCTGACAGACCGTCACTAATAGCTGAAATCTCTCCCAACTTCACCGGGATTTGATCACGCCAGATGACAACCAGGTTTCCGAGTTCCGTCACACTGTGATACTCCAGGTCCAGATGGAGCAGCTTTTCGAGATTGCCGCTCACCAGGTAGCCTCCCGGAATTTGGATATGTTCGCGGGCGAACGCTGCAATGACATCTTGCGCCGTTAATCCCAGTGCCGACATTCTTGCCAGATCGAGATCCACGCGTATCTTGCGCTCACGTCCGCCGCCGACCAACACCTCGCCTACGCCGTCGATGTTTTCCAGCAGCTTTTTTACCTCGTGTCGCGCTATCCTGTTGAGTTCGTTCAACGGGCGATCGCCCGTCAGTACCAACCACATCACGGGAATAGCATTGGGGTCGATCTTGGCCACGATTGGCGTTTCCGCTTCCTCCGGCAGATCGTTGATCACCTGGTTAACCTTTGCCTGTACTTCGTTGAATGCAACGTTGGCGTCTTTGCTGAGTTCGAACGAGACCCGCACTTGTGACACACTGGGCACAGAGCGTGAACGCACGTAGTCAATAGCAGAGATCGAATTGACCGACGCCTCGATTACGCTGGTGATGCTGCTGTCCATTATCTCTGGGCTCGCGCCCGGGTTGACGGTGGTTACGGTGACTACAGGAGGGCTGACGTTGGGCATGCGGTCGAGTCCGATGTCCCGCAATCCTATCAGGCCAAACAGGATGATGGCGGCGCTGAGCATGTATGCCAGTACGCGGCGACGGACAAAAACATTCACAAAATTCATCGCGCAGAATTCTTGGGCGTGATGCTGAGCAGGCTGCCATCGCTAATGAGTGCCGAGCCTTCAGTGACCACCTGGTCCCGTTCCTCCAGACCCTCTAGTACCTCCACCCAAGTCTCTTCTCGCCAACCCAGTTTCACCGGTTGCTGATTCGCGTGGCCCCCCTCGACGACGAAAACGGCATCGCCGTGATCGCGTCGAACGACACTGATGAGAGGAATTGTCAGGGCGTCGTGGCGCCGCTCTAATATCATCGTGGCGTCAACGCTTGCGCCCGGATACCAGCCGCCCGGGTTGTCAAACTCGACCAGAACGTTCAGGGCCCGGCTCATCGGATTGATACGCGGATTTACGCTGGTTACCATTCCAACTGCAGCGGTCGCTGGAGATGCCGGAGATTCCAGTCTTACGTGTTTTCCGACATGAATACGGGCGGCATGGTGTTCGGGAAAAGCCAGTCTCGCTTGTAATTTACTGACCGAAACCAAATCGAATAGGGGTTGTCCCGGCGTGACGTAGTCGCCTCTGGAGATGTGTCGCTTGGCGATTAACCCTTCCCTGGGCGCTGTTACCTTTGTTTTGGATTCAAGGTGAAGCGCCTGCTGGCTTTGTTTCCTCGCGACCTCCAGCATCGCTGACAACATCTCTAATTGAGATTGCTCATCATCCAATTGATCCTTGGAAACCGATTGAGACTTTGCCAATCGTTGCAAATGTTCGACTTCGCGCTGCTGGTTTTCAACTAATACACGTTGGCGCTTTAATTCGCCTGCCGCCTTGTCTGCCTCTATGCTGTGCAAGGTGCCGTCTATCGTCGCGAGCAGCTGCTGTGACGCGATAGATTGACCCTCACTCACCTCAATGCTGACGATCCGGCCTGAAGTTTCCGCAGATATCGTCGGATTATGGATGCTTTCAACAGAGCCCAGTGCCGTCAACGTGTATTCGATTGAGCGTCGTTTTGGGTTGGTGACCATTACCCGAGTGCCGGTCTTCGTAGACGTTACGCCTACATCAGGTCCTGAGGATGCCTCGCACCCCAAGAGCGTCAGCGCGAAAAGGCCCAATACGAGACATTTCATGAGGAGGTTACGCCATGCAGAATCAGGTTCGTGATATGTTCCGCCAACGAAGGAATTGCGGTAGCGCCTTCGGCAGTATGTGGCAAGTGAGGGGCTAGCTTGCGCGCGTCGAGATGATGGAAAATCATCCCGGTCATCGAGAAAATCAGGAGCTGTGGATTGGTGTTGGGGGCCAGTTCTCCCATTAGCGCGTACAGGGGTTCATAGAACGCGGTAAATGCACTTTGTGCGATAGCTTTTAATTTTTTTTCGTCCCCTTCCAGCAGCTCTCGCATGTAGATGCGCCTGAATCTTGGATCCTCAGCAGTAGCCTCCATCATGGCGCTTACAAGGAGCTTCAGCCGCTGGGCGGGGTCATCTATTGCGGCCATTTTCTCGCTGATTCCTAGTGTCTGTTGCTCAAACAGGTAAGTGACGGTCGCGATGTACAGAGCTTCTTTACTGGAGAAATGGTGGTAGATTGCAGCCTGCGTAATGCCCACGTCCCGGGCGATATCCCGCATTGATACACCGGTGAAACCTTGCTTCGAGAATAATTGCGCTGACACATTGAGTAGGCGCTCTTGAGTTTGCTCCATGTGTAATCCTTACTAAACGTTCGTTAAGATGCTAGCTGGATGCCGGGGCTTAGTCAACACACAGGTAGGCGTGAGCGCCCGAGCTATTGTTACGGTGCGCCCTAAGGTGGTTGGGCTTGCAGCTCCGGTTTTTTGTTGCTGTGGGTAACCTGTCAAACAGAATAACTATCGATTTATTATCGATACCGGGCGACCCCGCCGACTCATCTTTAATCAGGACGTCTCTTGCAGTAACACCACATCGTCGTGACCGGCTTTAGTATGGATGTGAGGCGCGCGTTTTCAAGAACTCCGGTGAAACTTGAGCGGTACCAACGACAGTTTGCGCTACTTCTCACGACATCGCAGACATCATCGACTGAATATCATCCTCGCCGGCTTCCAGCGTAGCGCGCAGTGTATTTGCGTCCATTCTCAGCCGCGCCAGTGAATCCAGGTCCCCAAGGTGCTCCGCTGCCTTGACGCCAGCGCGGGCGATGATGTTCGCAATCAGCAACACGTCGCTCAAGTCTGCACCGTCGATGCGGTTCTTTTCTTTAACTTCCTGCTCGTCGACAGCCTGGGCAACGGTATCTGGAAACTGCCAGGATTCGACAATGGCGCGAGCGACGCCGGTGTGCCACTGTGCGATCAGGCGATCCAGCGCGCGGCGGTCGGCGAACAATTCGACGTGATCGGCGGCCTTGGTGTAGATGTAGAACTTGCCCACCGAGCTCAGCAAGCCAGCCAGCATGGCCTCGTCGGGTTTGCGCAGGCTAGGTGCCTCCTTCGCCAGCACATAGGCGATTGCTGCCACCTTGACGCTGGTCTGCCGCAAGCTGTTCAACTCGCTGACGCAGGCACTGCCGGGCGGGGCCTTGAAGGCCTCCCGGGCGGCAAAAGACATGGCCGCATTCTGTACCATGGTCATGCCGACGCGCGAGATTGCGGTGGGTATGTCGGTGACTTCCATGGGGCCGCGCCGCATCAGCGCCGAGTTTGCCATGCGCATCAGTCGTGCAGCGAGAGCGGGCTCCGTCGCGATCACGGCAGCGAGTGAACGGTTGTCCGCCGCAGGGTCCCTGATGCACTGCTGTACTCGCAGTGCGGTGTCGGGGAAGGGCGGAAGGTCGAACTCCCCCTGCTGTAGGTCGGAGGCAAGTTGTTTGACGAATTCCAGCGCGTTCTGATCAATGACCCGCTCCTGCGCCACCTTCTCCTCCGGCTCCTCTTTAAATGGATTGAGATGCTTGGAGGAAATATCCCGTATCACTTTTCCCATGTTGTAGTCCTGAGCCCCATCTATTTAACTCGAGTATAAAATAAAAAAGCGGCCTGTGTTGCACTGCCGGCGCTGCTGGCGATAGGCGGTGCGGTTCCACTTATACCCTCTATCATCAAACTTCGCGGGAACTGCTGTACCCGACTACACTCAGTTATGGCTGCGAAGCAGCCAGGGTTCGAATTCGGCCATGCTGTGGCCGAGTTCGATACAGCAAAACACACTATGCGGCTTGCCGCATGAGGAAACAGTCAATGAGAATAACCAATAAGAATGTCTTTGGCGGGCTCGTTCTGGGCGCTGTATCGCTGCTGCTGTCTACGCAGGCTATGGCGGAGGAAGAATGGCCCATGTACGGCGCCGATTATTGGGACGTTACGGCAGTTGATGTAAAGGATGGCGGTAGTTGGAAATATACGAATTGGCTCTCGGATGAATGGCGCAAGAACAGTGAGTTCGCCAAGTCCAAAGGATGGATCAAGGACTACGTGATACTCTCTAATGTGCACGCCCGCAAGGGAGAGCCAGACCTTTACATCATTCGCATCATTGAGAGTGTTCCCAGTGGTGCCGAGGGCGAAAAGCGTCAGAAGGAATACGCCGCGTGGAGTGAAAAGAGCGAGCAGGCGATGGTGGATGAAAGCGGTAATCGTGCAGAATACCGTGAAGTTCAGGGTTCCTCACTGCTACAGGTTCTCAAGTTCCGCGAATAACCGGCGACATCGCGGAGGCCGGGGTTGCCCCCGGTCTTCTGCTTGCTTCCCGCGCAAACCGGTAAAATTCCGTCTAGCGGTCTTCCCGAGAGGCGAGTATAACAACGCCAATCTGCTGACCGAGTCCATCAAGTCACAATGTCTATTATCCGCTGGCTGGCACCCGTTGCACTCTGTGGTAATCACCTGCTGCTAACGCTCGCCCTGATCGGGGGGTTACTGATCTCGGAGCAGCAGCCGGCGAGTCAGGGACAGCTGGAGCCGTTTTTTGATACGGGCGTTGCACTTCCCGCAGAAAGCCGGTCCCTCGATAATCCAGATGATGTCGAGCTGGTAGCATCTCGCCTCACGCCTTTTGCGGCTTTTCTCCCGGAGAGCATAAGGGCATTCCCGCTTGCGGCAGGCGCGCTGCGCCTGCACATCACACGTTCCTCGCGTGTACCCCAGGGGCCTCCCGGAATTATCTGAGCAAGGCCTTTTGCTGTGCAGCGCACGATACCCGGGCTACCGGTATTGTTTGCGCTGGAATCTTGGGTACATCTTCGCGAGTAATTGCTCATGCGTGTCATTGATTTTATGGGCTGGCGCAGGATTGCGCTGGCTATTTCGGTCGGTTTTTTATTGCTGTCGGTAGCGTCTTTCTTTACCCGGCAGTTGGCTTGGGGCCTCGATTTTACCGGCGGCACCCTGGTTGAAGTACATTTTGCGGAAACGGCGGAACTGGCCCGTGTGCGGGCCGGTCTGGAGCAGGGTGGTTTTCCCGGTGCCACCGTTGTGGCATTCGGTACAGACCGGGACGTGTTGATTCGCCTGCCTCAAGGGCATACCGAGATGGCGGGCGATGCTGTGCTGAAACTGCTGCGGCAGGATGCCACTGGTGGGGTGGAACTACGGCGCACGGAGTTTGTGGGCCCGCAGGTTGGCGACGAACTGCGCGAGCAGGGGGGGCTGGCAATGCTGCTGGCGCTTGGCCTGATTACCCTCTACATTGCATTCCGCTTTCAGCTCAAGTTCGCGGTCAGTGCGGTGATTGCGCTGGTGCACGATATTGTTATCACCCTGGGCTTCTTTTCGCTCACCGGGCTGGAGTTTGATCTTACCGTCCTGGCGGCCATTCTCGCGGTTATTGGCTACTCTCTGAACGATACCATTGTGGTGTATGACCGCATCCGCGAGAACTTCCGTAAGCTGCGCGGCCTGTCGCCAATGGAGGTCGTGAATCGATCGATTACGGAAACGCTGGGACGCACGCTGGTGACATCCCTGACCACCGTGCTGGTGCTGGTGTCGCTGGCAATTTTCGGTGGCGACATGATCTTCGGTTTCGCCCTCGCGCTGTTGGTGGGCGTGACGGTGGGAACCTACTCGTCCATTTACATGGCGTCCAATATTCTCTTGATGCTGGGTGTCACCAAGGAGGACTTGATGCTTCCGGTGCGCGATGGCGCTGATCAGGATGAGCTCACGCCGTGACCACTAGACGCTGGCGAGCACCCTCAGCTCGCCAGCAGTCTCTTAACGGCGGGCGCGCAGGCAATTTCGCCGCGGTTGAGGAAGGCCTCGTGGTGCTCTTCAACTTCCTCCAGATCGTAGTCGTAGTTCACCAGCAGGCCGGCAGACTGCTGCAGGCCCTTGGCGGACGTGTCACCCAGCCAGTTGAGCCGGGCCACACTGGCGCCGTTGCCCAGGTGAAAGCGCGCCACGGGGTCGAGTGGGGCAGTGCCGCGTTTTTCCCGCAGCAGGTAGCGTGCGCAGAGTCGCATCAGTAAGGGCTTCAGGCGTGCCTGCAGGGCCGTGTCTTCCAGCCAGCGCGGTGTGTCCAGGGCGGTGAGGAGCGAGGCATCTTCGGCTGAAAGCAGCGGTTGTTGATCGTTGGCCAGTACCGAGTTCAGCCATTTGCGGAATCCGGGTATGGGCGAAAGCGTGGCGAACTCGGTGAGTTGCGGCATGTCTTCCTTGAGGCGCATTACCACCTGTTTGATCAGGAAGTTACCGAAGCTGATGCCACGCAGGCCGGGTTGGCAGTTGCTGATGGAATAGAAAATCGCGGTACTGATGCGCTCCTGTGCAACGAGCCCCTCGTGAGGTGCGAGGATGGTTTGCACTGAACTGGATACCGCCGGGACAAGTGCGACTTCGACGAAAATCAGTGGCTCGTCCGGCAAAGCGGGGTGAAAAAAGCCGAAACAGCGCCGGTCTTTCGCATCCAGGCGTCGCCGCAGGTCGTCCCACCCCTGCATTTCATGCACGGCTTCGTATTCGATCAGCTTCTCCAGCACTGCTGCGGGGCTGTCCCAGTCCATGGTGCGCAGTTGCAGGAACCCCGGGTTGAACCAGGAGGTCAGTAGATGCTGCAGGTCGTCATCGACCAGGCGCAACTCCGGGTGCCCGGACAGGTGTTGTAGCAGGTCCTCGCGCATGTCAATGACGGTGCGAGTTCCGGTCGGCGCCATGTTGATGCGTCGGAACAGGGTCTGTCGCGGCGATTCAACCGCCTGCGCCAGGGCGCGGTAAGTCTCAGGTGTGAGCGCGCTGCGGTAGGCCTCGGCGCAGCGATTGATCAGTTCCGGGTCGGGGCTGTAGTCGCGTAATAACACGTTGAAGAATGTTTTTTTCTCATCGCCCTCGAGCGCGGCGTAGGCGTTAACCACCTCGTCGGCCAGGGCGATGCCCAGCGCCTCACCCTTGTTGGAGTACAGTTCGCTGCACAGGGACGCCATCGAATTGCGTTCCCGTGTGGATCGACGCAGCAGGTGTTTGCCTGCGGAGGCAACGGAGTTCAGCCAGCGGTTGATAACCATGCGGTGTTCCTGTGGGTGTATGCGGCGGCGCTACTGCCGGCAGCCCGCAGGCGCAGTGCAATGCACATCGTCTACGGTTTCGCTGTTGATGATGGACCGGACCCAGTCAACGGCGCTCACGCCATTGGTGCTGCGGCTGTAGAGCTCGCTGTAGCGCAGCAGCGTATGAAACTCCCCGGCGCTGACATAGCTGCGGAGTGAGGGGATATCGGCCTGTAACTCGGCGACGTTGGCATCCAGGCCGGGCAGCAGGTCGGCGGGGTAGCCGAGCATGCGCAGGAAATCTTCCTGTACGGCATCATAGGCGTGGTCAAACAGGTGAAAGCGTACCCCGGGTGCAGCGTCGGCGGCCAGCCGGTAGAGGTCTGGCATGGTGAGCGTCTCTGGGGTCTTGCCCCGGGTGTTATACCACTCGGGAAACGCCGCGAAGACATCCCACTGTTGCCATAATGCGGCGGGAGCCGGCAGACGATAGCCGCCCGCACCACCGGCGAAATGGGTGACGCGCACCCCGCTGTAGTGTCTCGCGACGATTGCGGCGAAGAGTGGGGATGACAGCGCACCCGCACTGCCGCCGGACACCACCAGGTGCTCGGCGGCAGGGAAGCTGCTGAAGAGGTACTCCAGCGCGGCGCTACTGTTCGCCCATCCCTGGTGTGCAATGCTGAACGTGCTGCCATCTTCCCGGGTGTATTCGCGATCTGTCGTGCCCAGGTGCACGTCCCCGGTGCAGTAGGATACAAAGATCTGAGACCAGTCCAGAAACGGATTTTCAGGGTTGTTCAGAGCAAAGGCGCCGTCATAGTGGCGTGGGTCGTTGCCTGCCTCTGTGTTGGCGAAGGGGCGGTAGGTGGGTTTCCCGCTGATATCGCAACTGCCCGCGTTCCAGCAGGCGCCGCCGCCATTGAAGAAAATCATGACTTTTTTCGGGTCCGCCCGGCGCACATGGAAGCTGTAGGGGGTGCCGGTGGCGCATTGTGTGGCGCCTCCGGGGTAAATGGTCTGCCAAGGATCGCTATCCCCCGCTGCGGCGAGAAACGGCGCACTGGCGAGCGCGCCACCGAGCAGGGCGCAGAAAACGGCTCGCAGCGCGCTCATGGTGCGGTTGCGTCGCGATCTGCGGCAATACACTCCACTTCAGCGCGAGCGCCGAGGCCCAGTCCCGTAGCGCCAAAGGCACTACGCGCCGGGTAGGGTGGCGTGAAGAAGCTCCGATAGACCTCGTTGAAAGCGCCCCAGTCGGCCATGTCTGCGAGCATCACGGTGCACTTGACGATATCACTCATGGCGAGGCCATTGGCTTTGAGCACGGTAGCGATGTTTTCCATGGTTTGCCGTGCTTCTGCCTCCATGCCTCCCTCTACCAGCTCCATCGTGCCGGGTTTAACCCCCAGCTGTCCCGAGAGGAAATACAGGTTCCCGACGCGAACCGCATCAGAGAAGGGCAGGTTCGCGGGTAGCGCACCACTGGCGTTGAGGAATTCAACCTCTGCGGCGTGCGAGCTTGACAGGGTGGTGACCGCCAACAGTGCGCTGGCGGCAAGTGTACGCAGGTGTTTACGCATCGAGAGAATCCTCAGGGCTATGAAGGGAGCAGCGCCAGACATTATCCCGGTTGCGCGGTGCAGTAAACAACCCTCACCTGTTCACTCGCGGTCAGAAGGCGTAGCGCAGCTTCACCCAGCCCTGTCTTCCGGGCTCATTGACGCGTACCGCTTCCGGGTTGAACGGGTCCAGATTGCCGGCGTTCACATGGTAGGCATAGGCCTTGTCAAAGACGTTCTCAACACCCGCCTCCAGTAGCAGCTGACCGGTCAGGTTCCAGTGGCCATAGAGATGCAGTACCCCAAAGCCCGGCGTGGCCTCATCAACGTCCACAGCAGGGTCGAAATGGTTCTGACGTTGTGCAGTGACCCACTCCAGTCCCAGTGCCCAGTCTGCGATCTGATAATCCAGGTTCAGGCGCGTTTCCAGGGGGGCAATCTGTGCCAGGTCGCCGTTGTCGCCGTGGCCGCGGGTGTAGGCGATGCCTATTCTGGCACGCCAGCGCTCGCTGATTTGGAGGGCGGCGTCGAGTTCCGAGCCAAACAGTGTGGCATCGATGTTGCGGTAGAGGTCGGCGCTGCCCTCAGCGTAGCGTTCGATATAATCGTCAACCTCATCCACGAACAGGCTTGCGTTCCAGCTCAACCGGCCGCTCTCATGCATCAGCGTCAGGTCCAGTTGCTGGTGGATTTCGGCGTCCAGTGTGGGGTTGCCCACCCAGAACGCGCCATTGGCGCTGCGCGCTATCCACTGTTCCGAGCTGTCCGGTGTGCGCACCGAGCGGCTCAGGTTCACACTCACCGTATGTGCCGGATCCAGGCGCCGGTCCCAGCCCAGCACCGCGCTGAGGCCGTAGTCATCGGTGCGTGTCTCGGTGGTGGTGTAGAACTGTTCGTAGAGGCGAATGGGCGTTGCACTGCCCATCATGCCGGCACTCAACGTGGCTTCACGCACCTGAGAATCGAACCGGTCCAGGCGCAGCCCAAGGCGCAGCGTGTCGTCTGGGCTGCTGCGATAGTCCATCTCCGCGAACAGTCCCGCCTGGCGCTGCTCGGCTGCAGGCCACATACGCGCGACCAGCATGTCGTAACTGCCATCCTTGCCCATGTCCATGTACAAGTCAGCGCTGCGGTCATTCGCGCGGTAGTCAATGCCGCTGCGCAGCTCGGCCTGCTGCGTTGTGACGGTCGCCAGCAACCGGCCGCCCCAGGTGGTCGAGGTCGACGGCGCTGCTGCGCCATTTGGCATCATGGAGCGGTTGCGTACGCTGTAGTTGTCCATCAGGTGGTCGACATCGCTGAGGTAGGCGGTCAGCTCCAGCGTGTCGATGGCGCCCACAGATTGCTGCACCCATTTGGCACTGGTGCTGGCCGAGTCGGCAAATACGGCATCCATGCCGTTGCCGGCATACCAGACATCATCTTCGCTGGCCTGCTCATGGCTGATTTCGAGGTAGGTGTTGGGGTGCAGATCAATGCCCGCAACCAACCCGGCGCTGGTCGAGTCAAAGGCTGATGCCACGCGATCGCCATTGCCGTCTTCGTAGTTGTTGGATTCCCGAATGGCACCGAAGACGCGTACGTAGCCTTTTTCGTTGCCGAGGGCGAAGTCCCCCCCCACGCTGCTCAGGTCCGAGTTGCCGGTGTAACCGGTCGTGAATGAACCGGTCATGCCATTGACGCCAAGCTCCGGGCGCAGGTGTTCAAAGATCAGCGTGCCGCCGCTGCCGCCCGCGCCGTAGATGACCGAGCGGTGGCCCTTGATCACGGACACGGAGTCGAAGCTGTCCACGCCAACATAGGTGCTTGGTGGGTCCATACGGCCGGGGCAGGCGCCGTAGCTGTAGGCCCCGTTGGCGATGACGTTGAGGTTACTCTGGCTCTGCCCGCGGATAATCGGGTCGAACCCGCGGCCGCCGCGACGCAGCGCCGTCATGCCGGTTACCGAGCGCAGCAGTTCGCCGGCGTCGTGAGTGGGGCGCGTAATGGGCGTCTCGCTGAGCAGCGTGTTGCCACCGGCAGGTTCTGCGCGCGCAGTCACCTCGACCAGCTCAATGGCCAGGTCGTGCCCCTGCACAGGAGCAACGAGGGCTGCACTGGCGAGAAATACGGCTGTCGCCAGCGCGTGGGGTGTGCGGTCCAGTGACATGGGTCGGTGTCCTCGTTGGCGTATTCGGGCGCACATTATAGAAATCCTCGCGCCCGGTGGAATGCGACATATTGGCGCACCTCTCACCCATTTGAAGGAGGACAAAACAACCTCGCCGATGCATTATCATGGGTTGTACGTTGCCCCGGAGTTGCTCCCATGACCTTGCCTTCCACGCCCGAACTGCAGCCGATTACGGAAAGTCCGGAGGTAATCGCCGACTATCTCAAGGAACTGAATACGGCAGCGCTGGTCATGTCAGTGGTGCATATGACGGGTGACACCGCCTTGCTGAACGCATTGCCGACACCGCGCACGCTGGACGTGGTGGCGGCCGGTGCCGAGGGCGGTGAGGATTTGCTGGAGGGCGGCTACACAGCGGCTCAGGTGGCGCAGGTACACCACTGGACACTGTCTGCGATTGCCGACTGGCAAGCGCGTGGTTGTCCTCTCGAACCGCTTACCGCTGACACCATTCAGGCCCTCTACCGCTTCATGTGTGGCGCGGACGTCGATCCCGAATACCTCGAGTTTATCGATGAAGAGGTGGCGCTAGACGGTGTTGACCGGCGCGGTCTGCAGTTTGATGATCCGGAGCTCAAGGCGCGCGCGGCACAGTTCCCCGTAGTCGTGATTGGCGCTGGCATGGGGGGAGTGCTGGCGGGCATACGGCTGGCGGAGGCCGGTATTCCTTACACCATTATTGAGAAGAATCCCGGCGTGGGTGGAACCTGGTTCGAGAACCGCTATCCGGGGTGCCGGGTCGATGTACCCGGGCACAGCTACAGTTACTCGTTTGCCCCCAATCATGCCTGGAGCAGCCACTTCCCACTGGCGGATGAAATTCGTGCGTACTTCGACAGCTGCGCGCGGCGTTTCGAGGTAACGCCCCATATTCGTTTTAGTACAGAGGTCGTGGCGGCGCATTACGATGAAGACACCGCCTGCTGGCAGGTACAGGTGCGGGATGGGCAGGGCGAGGAATCTGTGCTTTCGGCGCGCGCCGTTATCAGTGCAGTAGGCCAGCTGAATCGACCAAAAATGCCCGAGATTCCCGGCCTTGCTGATTTCGCCGGCCCGGTTGTGCACTCCGGCGCCTGGCCCGAGGGGCTGGACCTTGCCGGCAAGCGGGTGGCGGTCATCGGGTCGGGCGCCAGTGCGTTCCAGATCATCCCTGAACTGGCAGCGACCGCTTTACAACTGGTAGCGTTGCAGCGTTCACCGGTGTGGATGTTCCCGAACCCCGGCTACCACATCGAGGTGGGAGCAGGGCAGCGCTGGGCGCTGGAGAAACTGCCGTACTATTCCAAGTGGTACCGTTTCTGGCTGTTTTACACGTCGGTCGAGGGCGTTTATAACCAGACTCTGGTGGACCCTGAATGGCGCAGTACCCGCTCAGTGAGTGCCTCCAACGACGCCATGCGCGAAGCTCTCACCGCCTGGATACAGTCACAGATACAGGATCCGGACCTGCTGGAGAAGGTGCTGCCCACCTATCCCCCGTTTGGCAAACGTATTCTGCAGGACAACGGTTGCTATCTGGAGGCGCTGCAACGCGACAATGTGGAGGTGGTCACCACGGGTATCCGCGCTGTTGACGCGCAGGGTGTGCTGACCGAAGACGGGCGGCATCACGCGGTAGACGCCATTGTCTGCGCTACCGGTTTTCATGCGGACCGTTTTCTTTTCCCCATGCAATTCACCGGTCGCGGCGGTGTGCAGCTGAACACGCAGTGGGCGGAAACCAATGGTCGTGCCTATCTGGGCATTACGGTACCCAACTTCCCCAACCTGTTCTGCATTTACGGCCCCAACACCAACCTCGTGGTGGCCGGCAGTATCGCGCACAATGCGGAGTCCCAAGTGCACTATATTCTGGAGTGCATCCGCCTGTTATTGGAGGATGACCTGCAGAGCCTGGAGTGCCGCCAGGATGTGCACGACCGTTACAATGAGCGTGTTGATGCCGTGAATGCGGGTACGGCGTGGGGGTCACCGCTGGTCGATAACTGGTACAAGAACGCTTCGGGCCGAGTGACGGCCAATCTGCCCTTCCGTATCATCGATTACTGGAAGATGACTCGCCACGCAGACCCCGACGATTTCCTGTTGCAGTGAATGGCTCCCGGTGGCTGTGCAGCGTCCGGTAGCTCCAGTATTCTGTGTAAAATGCACTGCGTGTTCAGGCGCCGTTTGACGGCGCAACAATAAACGAGAGGGAAGGAGAGTCCCCATGCATCTGGGCTTCAGTTTCATGAACACCCCGCACGATCCGGACCCGCGCGACCTGGCGCGAGCGCTGGAGGAACGCGGCTTTGAATCCTTGTGGACCGGTGAACACAGCCACATCCCGGTTTCGCGAAAAACGCCGTATCCGGCAGGTGATGAATTGCCGGAAGCCTACAAGCTCATGGGTGACCCCTACATCACGTTAATGGCGGCGGCCTCGGTCACCACCACGCTGAAGCTGGGCACCGGTATCGCCCTGTTGATGGAGCGCGAACTGTTCTCCCAGGCCAAGACCATCGCCAGCCTCGATCGCCTCAGCGGCGGGCGGCTGATGATCGGCACCGGTGTCGGCTGGAACGAGGAAGAGTTTGCCAACTGCACACAGCAGCCCTGGGGTAAGCGCTACGGGGTGATGCGTGAGACGGTGATGGCGACCCGCGCGCTATGGCGCGACGACGAGGCGGAGTTCCACGGCGACTATATCGATTTCGACCCGGTCTGGTGCAACCCGAAACCGGCCCAGGCGGGGGGGCCGCCGGTGATTTTCGGCGCCATGGGACCACTCGGCGTGAAGCATGCCGCTCAGTGGGCAGACGGTTGGATGCCGGTAGATGTGGCCATGGGTGATGTGGCGGAAGGGCTCAGTGCGTTTCGCGCCCAGGTGTCGGCCAATGGTCGCGACCCGGACGCTGTGCCGGTGACCCTGCAAACGCTGATCACGCCCGACCTGGATACGCTAAAGCGTTACCGTGACATGGGCGTAGAGCGGGTGGTAATCGGTGTTGCCGTGGACATGTGGGATCAGCCTGAAAAAATCATGCCACTGATCGACAAGTTCGCCGGATTGATCCCGCAGATCAACGCCTGACGACGCTGCGGCAGGCGCTTGCGGGGGTTAAAGCCCCCCGCGCTCTGCGTAGTCCATGGCAAAGCCCACCAGTGTGCGCACACCCACAATCAGCGCATCTTCCTGCGCGGTGAAGAAGGGCGAGTGGTTGGACGGACGCTCGCTGCGCGGTACCGACGGGTCACCCACGCCCAGCATGATGAACATGCCGGGGATGTGTTCTTGGTAGTAGGAGAAGTCCTCCGCGCCGGTAATCAGGTTACCTTCGAAAACGCGGTCTTCCCCCGCCGCCCTGACCAGGGTTGGCATCATCTGGCGCAGTAACTGCGGGTCATTGCCGGTGACGGGCGTGGAGTAGGTGACATCGACGGTGGCACTGGCACCGTTCGCTTCGGCAATGGCTGTGACCGTTGCCCGCAGGCGCTCCAGCAAACGCTCTCGCTCACCGCGGTCGAAGGTTCTGACAGTGCCCAGCATCGTCACGTCATCGGGAATGATATTGCCGCGCACACCGCCTTGAATGCTACCAATGGTCAGCACGGCAGGGCCGCGGGTGATATCGATGTGGCGCCCGGGTATGCCCTGCAGCGCGCTCAGTACCTGGCCTGCCACGTAGATGGGGTCAACGCCCAGCCAGGGCGAGGAGCCGTGAGTCTGGCGTCCGGTGATGGTGATTTCAATACTGTCGGCCGCAGCCATAAAGCTGCCGCTGCGATACACCAGCGAGCCTGCATCATCGGGCCAGACGTGCAGGCCAATGATAGCCTCCGGTGCATCGGGGCCTTCCAGAACCCCCTCTTTTACCATCAGCGCTGCGCCGCCTTCCTCACCGGGCGGAGCGCCCTCCTCCGCGGGTTGGAAGATGAATTTGACGGTGCCGGCCAGCGCCTCGCGGTGTTGCGCCAGTATGTGTGCGGCGCCCATCAGCATGGCGACGTGGGTATCGTGGCCGCAGGCGTGCATGACCGGTACATCCTTGCCCATGTATTCGCCGCGGGCACTGGAAGCGAAGGGCAACCCGGTTTGCTCCTGCACGGGCAATCCATCCATGTCCGCGCGCAGCGCGATCACCGGCCCGGGCTTGCCGCCGTGCAGCGTGCCCACGACGCCTGTGTGTGCCACACCTGTTTCAACGGTGTCGAATTTCAGGGCGCGCAGGTGCTCCGCCACTTTCTCTGCGGTGCGGAATTCACGATTGGAGAGCTCGGGGTTCTGGTGCAGGTCACGGCGCCACTCAATGACGCGTGGCTCCACGGCGGCGTAGGCCGCATCGAGTGTTGCGTTATCGATTGCCGCCTGTACGGTGCCGACAGCGAACAGTATCGCGGCCGGGAAAAACAGTGATTTGAAGTGCATGAGCGCGTCCCCGCAGTGTCGTCGCTGTTGAGTGTAGCGTGACCGTCCGCGGGGTTGAAGGAAACGCGCATAAAAAAGGGGGCATACGCCCCCAAGGTCTCCTTGTCGTTGATGGCTGCTCAGCGGTGACCGATGTGCCCGCGTGCGCTGCGGTGCCGCTCGCGGCAGCTGCTGTCATGATGATCGTGTGCCAGGCTATAGGTCAGGGCTGAGCCCAGCAAAAAGGCGCCTACGGTGTGCCGACGTCTATCGCTGTGCGAATACACTTCCCTGCGCCAGTGGCGCAGATCGTTCTCGTATCGATGCTTGTAGGCGTGCCCAGGGTAGTGTCGATGGTTGTGCTGCAGGACGACCTTGTGGCCTGTGGAGTGATAGTGCTTGAACGTCCTGTGAGCTGGATCCGGCCCCGCGACCGCGGAGGCCGAACCCAGCAACGCGAGCAACGCGGAAATAACCAGGGGTTTGTGCATGCTTGTACTCCTTCTATCGGTGCCTGTGATGGCCATACTGGCGCCTGCCGCCTGAACCGGGCCTGAATGCAGGGCGTCTTGTTTGCCGGGTGCATTCAGCTGCGGTTCAGCTTGTAGGGACTAACCTGCTCGCGTTGGAAATTCCGGGGGCGCCAGCCAGCGCTACCGCGGAGGGGGCCGCATCTGGCACACTGTCGTGCGGTGTGTCTGGCGTCTGCCGGAAGGAGTAACGCGTGAGGGCCATGATGGGTAAACGTATAGGCGTGTTCCTGCTGCTTGCTTGTGTGCTGGTCGTTGCTGGCGGTTGGCTTGCGCCTGCGCCGGCAGCGGCGCAACAGGCGGGCGCCAGTGCCCAGAAAACCACCATGACCCCGCGCGAAGCCGCGGCAAAGGCGCGGGCACAGCACGGTGGCAAGGTGCTCAATGTTTCCCGTCAGGGCGGCGTCTATCGGGTGAAGCTCTTGCTCGACTCGGGCCGAGTGATCACTGTTACGGTCAAGGGCTGACAGTTGCGCATGCTGGTAGTGGAGGACGACGCCCGGCTGCGTGTACGGCTGGCGGCGCACTTCAGCGCACAGGGCTGGGTGGTGGATGAGGCGCAGAAGGGGGCGGAGGCGGACTATCTCGTGCGTGAGTTCCCCTGTGACCTGGCGATCGTGGACCTGGGCTTGCCCGACGTGCCCGGTGTCGAACTGATTTCCCGTTGGCGCCTCGCCGGTCAGGTGTTTCCCGTACTCGTGCTTACCGCGCGCGCGGATTGGCAGGAAAAAGTGCAGGGACTCGAAGCCGGTGCCGACGACTACGTCACCAAGCCTTTTTATCTGGAAGAACTTGAAGCGCGGGTGAACGCGCTGTTGCGGCGCGTGTCCGGGCGCACAACCGAGCGGGTGGATTACGGGCCTGTTGCTATCGATTTCAGCGCGCGAACGGTCAGCCTCAATAACGTGGCACTGGAGCTCACTGCGTATGAGTACAACACGCTGGCCTATCTGGCTCATCGCGCGGGTACTGTGGTGTCCAAAACCGAGCTGACGGAACACCTCTATCAACAGGACCATGATCGTGACAGCAATGTGATTGAGGTGTTTGTTGGACGGCTGCGGCGCAAGCTGGACCCCGGTGGGCAGCTGCAGCCGATTGAAACCGTGCGTGGTGCCGGCTACCGGTTTGCACTTGTGCCGGTGGCACGGTGAGAAGTGGGCTCTCGCTCGCAGCGCGTCTCGCTTTGGCCAGCGCGCTGCTGTTGCCGTTGTTTCTGGGGGCTACCGGCTGGTTTCTCGAACGCAGTCATCGCTTGAGCCTGGAGGCGGCGCAGGCCGAGCGCCTGGAGCTACAGCTCCTCAACCTGTTGGCGCAGGCAGAGTTTGACGCCGTGCTGGAAATGCCGGTCGATCTGCTTGAGCCGCGTCTGGCGCAACCCGGCTCGGGGTTCTACGCGCTGATAAGCGATGCATCCGGCAGCTTGTTATGGTCGTCTCGTTCTGCCCTCGGCCTGGATCTCGGCACAATACAACTGGCAATGCCTCCCCTGCGTCCTGGCGGGAGCGCCAGCGCCCGGATCAATGGGTTGCTGCGTGTTTCGCTGCAGGTACTCTGGGAAACGCCCTCCCGGGCGGATGTGCCCCTGCGCTTCACGGTGCTGGAGACAACCGCACCGATTGAGGCGGATCTGGCGCAATACAGGCGCAGCCTGCTGCTCTGGCTGGGCGGCTCCGCGCTCGCCTTGCTGGCCTGCCAGTTGCTCATACTGGGTTGGGGGCTGCGTCCCCTGCGGGCGCTGGCAGCGGATATCGCGCAGCTGGAGGCGGGCGAAACAGCGTTGCTACAGCGACCCTATCCACGTGAGGTGCAGGTGCTCACGCGCAATCTGAACACGCTTTTACTGGGTGAGCAGCAACGGCGGGAGCGGGTGCGGCGCACCCTGGGTGACCTGGCGCACAGCCTGAAGACGCCCCTGGCGGTGATTCGAACAGCGGATCCGCATGCCCTGGACTATCCAGCCGTGGTAGCGGAACAGACCGACCGCATGGAGGAAATCGTCAATTATCAATTGCAGCGCGCCACCGGCGGCAGTGCGCGCCTGCTGCAGCGGGTACCGGTAGCACCGGTATTGGAACGACTGCGCGACAGCCTGCTCAAAGTGTACGCGGGGCGCGCGCTCGATATGCAGCTGTTGGTAGAAACCGGGTGCATGTTTCGCGGTGACGAGCGAGACCTCATGGAGATGCTCGGCAACCTGATGGACAACGCCTGCAAGTACGCCCGGCGCCGTATTCGCATCAGCGCTGCGGGTGGAGACGAGAACCCGCTGGACATTATCGTGGAGGATGACGGGCCGGGTGTCGCGCCGGCCCTGTGTCGGGCGATTCTGCAACGCGGCTTTCGTGCGGATAGCCGTGGCGAGGGCCAGGGTATTGGCCTGTCAGTAACGGCGGACATCGCCGCGAGCTATCAGGGTGGCCTGACGATTGATTCAGCCGGACAGGGCGGGGCGCGCGTCCGGTTGCGTTTTAATTGATGGCCTGGGGCCATTTTTGCTGGAGGAAGAAAACATGATGAAAAACTGGCTGATTCACGGTTATATGCTGCTACTTTTCTCGTTGGGGCTCGCACTGCCGGCCGCCGCCGCGGAGACCGCTCCCTATCCACAGATCCGCGTCAGCGGTGAGGGGGTGGCCAGCCTCGCGCCGGACATTGCAGTGCTGTCGCTTGCCGTCACCCGCGAGGCCCCAACGGCCCAGCAGGCTCTGGACGCAAGCTCATCGGCTATGAGAGAGGTGCTTGCGGCCCTGCGCAAGGCGGGTATCGAGGAGCGTGACCTGCAAACGGAGCAGTTTGCCATTCAGCCACGCTACCGTGATGAACCGGCGCAGGTGAAGGGTGAGCCCTCCGCACCGCGTATCGTCGGTTACACCGTGAGCAACGCGCTCAGTGTGCGCGTGCGCGATCTTGGCAGACTGGGAGGCATCATAGACATGTCGGTGCGTCTCGGCGTGAATCAGGGTGGCGGAATCCGTTTCCTGAACGAAGATCCGGCCGCGGCGCTGAGCGCGGCACGCAGTGCCGCCATGCAGGACGCCCTGTCCAGGGCCCGTACCCTCACCGCGGCAGCCGATGTGGGCCTGGGCAGAATTCTCGAAATATCCGAGCAATCCTATCAGCCCCGCCCAATGATGATGGCGAGAACAGAGATGATGGCGGATGCGGGCTCCGTCCCCATTGCCGGCGGTGAGAACAGCTACCGGGTGACGGTAAATGTCACGTTCGCCCTGGAGCAGTGAGCGGCCGCAAAAAAATTCAGGCTTGCAGGGAATAAGCGGCGTTGGTCGTACGTCTTAGATGTGAAAGTGGAGTGAAACACTACTTAGAGGGGGCGGCGAAGCGCCGATTGGGTAGTGGCTTGTGCACTTCGGTGCCCAGTCACACGGCCTTCCCCGCCAGCCTCCATTTTCGTTGGAAGTCCGCTGAACCTCAGCAAGCAGAAGGTGCTAACCAACCGGCTGAATGTGAAGGGAATGAGACGTTCAACGCCTCAGGACAGGATGGGGAACGCTAGCCCCCCAGCCCTGGAACTACAGGGTTTATTGCCAGCTTCTGGTAATAAGCCCTGCTTCTCTTTTTGCCCCTGCCGCATCACCACTCGCATTGGTCTCCACGAAGGTGGCGATCGGGTCGCTGTCTGCCGCGCTCGCCGGACGGTAGGCGTCACCCTCGGCATCGTGCATGATCGTTTGCGTCGTGGCGACACGGGTTTCCCACTGGCCGTCGTTGCGACAGGCAACGCCGCGAACGGTTTTCTCCGGGTTGTGCAGCAGGTATTCGCGACACCAGCTGCCGTCCTGGCTGGGGAAGCTGAGTACGGGGCGCAAGCGGCTGCCATCGGGCAGGATTTCCCAGCCATCGGCGCTGGAGGGCACCTTTTCCAGAGCGGCGGAAAGCAGTGCTGCGGAGTTGCTCTGCGGTTCCTGCTGCCACTGCGGAACCAGCAACAGAGCCGCCGCGGCAACCAGTGATGCCGCCACGGCGAAACCGCGGGCCCCGCCGTGGGTAAAGCGGTGCAGGCGGTGTGGCTCGGAATTGATGGTGACGGGCGTTGTATCCAGCAGGGATTGAACAGGTTCAGGCAGGGGGCGGGCGGTATTGGCGGCGTGCAGCGTGTCGTGCAGTTGCTGTTGCAGCGCCTGCATTGCCTGCAGGTTGGCTGCCAGAGTGGGCTCCTGTGCCAGGCGCTGCTCACAGGCCTCGCGCGCCGCCTGTGGCAACTCGCCATCCAGGTACGCTGACAGTAATTCCCAGTCCTGTTTCGTTGTGGTGCTTTTCACATCGTCCTCAATCCGGGGTATCCCGGTTCTTCAGCAGCGTTGCCCTCGCTCGGGCGATCCTGCTCATGATGGTGCCCACCGGCACCTCCAGTATGTCTGCGGCCTCGGCGTAGCTCTTGCCTTCTACCGCCACCAGTGAGAGCGCCATTCGCTGCTCCGGCGGCAGTGCACTGAGCGCCACAGAGACCGCTTCCAGGGCGCGCTCGACATCCGCGTCGTCCTCGGCAGAGGGTGCTTCGTCCGTGTCCCATGCCATCTGCAATGGGTAGCGCTGGCGCACTTCACGCGAGCGCAGCTCATCGATCCAGGCGTTTCTGCACACGCGATACGCCCATTTCGCTGCATCGGCATCCTCCGGCATGCCTTTTTCCAGGATACGTTCTACAGTGGCCTGCAGCAGATCGTCGGCGTCGGCCGGCGTTCCGCTCAGGGACAGGCAGAACCGGCGCAAGCTGCCTAGCTCCGCCATCAGAACTTCTCGCTGTGAGTGGCTCAGCGATGGCATAATGATCCTGTTACTGGAGATGACGATTAGCCGCCGGATTCTATTCCATTTGGGGGAATTAATCGCGCTATGATTCGTCTTTACTATAGATGGCGTTTGCCATGTGGAGGGTGAAAGCCGTGCGACAGTCTACCGGAATGTCCGTTTTGCAGGTTGTGAGTCACGAAGCGAGCTGCTTGCTTCGCGTTGGCTCGCGCTTCATTACGGCGTGCACGTTCGCCGCCGTCATTGCCCTGCTCGCGCCCGCTGCCGTGAATGCCCAGGTGCCCTGCTGCCTGGATGAAGATGAGTTCGCGGAATACATCGACGAGTCCATAGAAGAAGAAGTCGCCGAGAACGTCGAAGAGGAGGTGGTCGACAACCTTGAAGAGGAGCTCGAGGTTGCCGTCGACCAGGCCGTTGGCGAGACCATCGAGGACTCCATTGAAGATTCAATCGAGGAGACCATCGACGAGTCGGTGGAGAAGTCGGTCGAGGAAACCGTCGCCGACAGCGTCGAGGAGTCGGTGGAAGATGCGGTGGAAACCAGTGTTGAAGAATCGGTAGCGGGTGCCGTCGAGGAAGCAGTCGAAACCACGGTAGAGGAATCGGTCGCGGGGGCGGTAGAGGACTCCGTCGAGACCACGGTCGAGCAGAATGTCGCCAGTGCCGTCGAGAAATCCGTTGAGGAGACGGTCGAGCAGTCGGTGACCGCTTCAGTAGAAAGTGAGGTCGAGGTCGGCATTGCAGCGGCCATCGAGGAACGCCTGGAGAGCGAAATCGCCACCGTACTGGAAGACCTTGAAAGCCAGCTGGAAATCGACGAGGCCCGCATCAAGACGCAGCAGTGGCTGGTGATGGCCGAGCCGGAGGTATTCGATGAGCTGGCGGTGAAGGGGTATCTGTTTGATCGTGTTACCGACTTGCCGGGTATGGGCCTCTTGCTGGCAGAGGTCGAGGCGCCATCGAGTTTCGAGATCTACGACGTGCGGGAAGGCGTGATCGACGTGGTCGGCCGCGGACGCGCAGAGGTTGACCTGAATCATATCTACACTGCGGGAGCCCCGGTGCATCACACCGTCGAGGGCGCCAGTCCGCGCAACGTGCTGCATTTCCCCGCCGGAATGGATGATCTGGCGCTGCGTTTGGGCATGATCGACAGCCTTGTCGATACGGCGCACCCGGCGCTGCAGAAAGCGAATATCCACAGTCGTGCGTTCGCCTCCGAGGGTGCAGTATTGCCCGCTTTCCACGGCACGGCCATCGCCTCGATTTTTGCCGGCCGTGATACGGATTATGTCGGGCTGGCCCCCAGCGCCGAATTGTATGCGGCTGCCGTGTTCGAGCAGGATGCCGCGCGGGGTGAAATCGCCAGCACAGTGAGCCTGGTGCGCGCCCTAGACTGGCTGATTTCGTCCGGTGTCGACGTGGTGAATATCTCCCTTGCCGGCCCGCCAAATCGCTTGCTGGAAAAGGCGCTCAGCCGCGCTGCAGGTCGCGGGGTGCTGATTCTTGCGGCAGCCGGTAACGGTGGGCCCATGGCCAAGCCCATGTACCCGGCGGCCTATTCATCGGTGATGGCGGTGACGGCGGTTGACTCACACGGGCGTGTGTTCCGGCTGGCGAACCGCGGCGATTATGTGGATCTTGCCGCACCCGGTGTTGGCCTGTTGCATGCCCGCTCCGGCGGTGGCTATGCCACCTCGTCGGGCACTTCGTTTGCGGTACCCTTCGTAGCCACCGCCGCCGCCAGGTTGCGTTTGCTCACGCCCTACGAGGATGTGCGCGAGGCGTTGCTCAGTAGCGTGCAGGACGAGGGTGTGCCCGGGCGAGATGACGTTTACGGCTACGGTGTACTGCGCGTAAACGGCTGATCACCAGCGGTAGACGTAGCGGCTGCCGACGATTCCCTGGTCGAAGTCACTGATGGGGAAATTGGATTGGTAGTCACCGTAAGCCAGGTATAGCTGCAGGGCGCCCTGTTTGGTCACTGGGTACTCCAGGTCGATCTGCACCCGGTGGCGTTCGTCCTTGCGCGGTTCACCCTCTATGCTGCCAATGCCCGGCGTTACGCCGCTGTAGTCGCGGTTTTCATAGCGGTACGCCATTTCCACCTTGAGTACTTTGCGGCCAACATCCACGCGGCGAATGTAACGCAGTTTGGCCGCGTGGGAGGTAAAGTCCAGGCGCTCGAGATTGGCGTCTTCATCGCGGAACCGGTAACCCATGTTGTAGTAGCTGCGCAGTCCCCGGGCAAAAAAGTAGAGGTCGATTTCCCCGGTGTGCGTTGTGGCATCGCGCTCCGCTCTCTCCTTGATCTGCTTGTCGGAAAACACGTAGGCCACGCGGCTGAACCATTTCTGGCTGAGAAAGCCCGAGACATAGGGCGAGGCCCGGTACAGTTCCAGAAAGCCGTTGCCGTCGAGCAGGGAGTTGACGTAGAAAGTCGAGAATCCGGCGTCGAAGCTACCGGGCTGGGTCTTGAGGTTGGCACCAACAATATGCGTTTGCCTGTTCAGGTCTGAAAAGTCCTGATACATATCCTGATTGAAGTCGTAGGTCAGGCGCAGGTCGGTTTTCGGACTGAAGTAGGTACGCATGCCCACCTTGCCTTCAAGGGTGGCGGCCGCATCGCCTTCCCGAGTACTGGCGTCCAGTTCATCAATGGTGACGTTGGTATCGTACTCGGCACCAATACCGAGCTCGGCAAAATAACGGGTTGCCGGGATTGCAGGTGCTTCCTCTTCGGCTGCGACACCCATAGACATCAAGCACGCAGTCAGGGTGACGACTCCGGACAGGTGAATGCTCGGCTGTTGCATGCCAAGGGTCCTGATGGCGGTCGAGACGGAAATGCGAGACTAACCAATGCCAGCCTGTGCGACAAGGCCTTGCGCCGCGCCGCCGCGTGTGCTCATTGATCAATGCGCAGTGGAGCGACGCGCGGTTTGCCCCGAGGGCCACAACCGCGCAGAATGCATTCCCTCATTCAGGAGAGCTGTGCTGCGTGCCATTGCCGATTCCCTACCTTCCCCACCTGCGCAATCCGACTGTGCTGAGCATGGGGCTCGCGCCGCTGAATACGCGCACCTGGATTGAGCCGGATGACGCGCTGCCACGTTTCTTCCGGCATAAGCAGGCCGTACGCAGCAGGCTCGGCTCCCGGGTGTTTCGCGCACTCCCGGCGTCCTTGCCGGCGCAGCGTGAGGCCAGTCAGCTGCTTGCGGCACACCTCGAACGTGATCATCCCGCGTTTTATCGCAGGGACGGGGCGTTTCTGCACTCTGCGGCAGGCGCTATCAGTGTCGAGGCGCAGAGTGCTGAGCCGCTTTGGGCCATCTCCCTGGCCGTTGCCGATGATCTCTTGCTGCTGCAGCAGCGCGATGATGAGTATCTGTTAACCGCTGCCAGCCTCTGCAGCCCGAGCCACTGGCGCCTGGAAGACAAATTCGAGCAGCCGCTGACCGCCATTCACGGTGATGTTCCCGGGTTTGCGCATGCACTGCAGCCCCGCGTGAACCGCTTCCTGCAGCATCTGCGCCCCGAGCATCCCGTGGTGCGGTTCAACTGGGGCTTGCAGTGCGGGGATGCCCTCTGCGTCAGGGAGGGTGGCACAGCGTTAGGGCCGTTGCATTACCGCTGCGAACGCCAATCATTGCGTCGCCTACCCGACACAGCCGCGATTCTCTTCACGATACGCGTGTATCTGTTTCCGCTCGCTGCCCTGGCTTCGGTTCCCGATGCGATACCCTCTTTATTGCAGGCGGTTGATGCCTGCCCGACTGAGCTAGCGGTGTATAAGGGATTTGACCGCATAGAAAGGGAATTGGCGTTCTACCGGAGTGCGCATGGCTGATCTCGCCTGGTGGCAAATGACCCTGATCGGGCTGCTCTTTATCTGGGGCGGTTTTGTGCGCTCGGGTCTTGGCTTCGGTGGAGCGGTGCTCACCTTGCCCTTTTTGCTGATGGTGTATAACGCACCGCTGGTTTATCTGCCCATCATCTCTGTGCATTTACTGTTCTTTTCCGGGCTGACCATTGTGCAGGCGCATGTGCGGGGACGCGGAGCCACCCGCAGCGACCCCGGCACCGTGAACTGGCCTTTTCTGCGCTACGCCCTGGCGCTGATGCTGGTGCCTAAACTCATCGGTGTAGCCGGTGTGCTGACACTGCCGGCATCGGTGGTCAGCAGTTTCATTTTCGTGGTGGTCGGTGTCTATGCCGTCAGTTACATCCTGCAACGACCCTTCAAGAGCAACAGTCGGCGGGTAGATGCCGGCCTGCTCATGTTGGGTGGTTACGTCAGTGGCACATCCCTGATTGCTGCACCGCTGGTGGTGCCCGTAGCGGCGAGCCGGGTGGCCCGTCACGAACTGCGCGATACGCTATTTGTACTCTGGTTTGTACTCGTCGCCATAAAGCTGGCCGCCTTTGCCTGGACGGGTGTCGACCTGCAGTGGCGGCAGCACCTCTGGCTGCTGCCCTGCGCTGCCATCGGCCATGTGTTGGGCCTGCGCTTTCATGCCTATACCCTGCGCGCCGATACCGCAGTGTTTTTCCGCGTGCTCGGCGCTGGCCTGCTGGCGGTCAGCCTGGTTGGGCTGGCTCGGATGATAAGCCAGCTGCTGCACTGATCCCCGCCGCGGTTACAGGGTCAGACTTTTGGTTTGCGTTTGCCTGGCTTGTGGTCGGGCTTGCCGGTGCGCTTGCGCACTGCCGCCGGCTTGTCGTTACCAGCCGGCGTTCCCCCCTGGTCCCGCTGCAGGTTCAGCTTCTGTCCGCTCACCCAGACATTGCGCAGATGATCGAAGATCTCTTCGGGCATGCCCTCGGGCAGGTCGACGGTGCTGTGGCTGTCGTGGATGATAATGCGGCCGATGTGTTCGCTGTCGATATCCGCTTCATTGGCGATGGCACCAACAATGTTGCCCGGCTTGACCCCGTGCGTGTGGCCGACGGCAATGCGGAACCGTTCCATACCTTTTGCCAGTTCGCTGTCGCGCTCTTGCCGCCGCGGCTTGTCGCGTGGTTCGCGGGCTTCCCGCGGTGGCCGGGTATCGCCACGTGACGGCTTTTCACGTCCGACCGCTACCGGGGATGAGGGGCTGTTCTGCGCGGTGGGTGCAGGGCTATCGGCTTTGCCGCCGGCCAACAGCACCAGCGCTGCGGCGACATCCAGCATGGGCACGCCGTATTCATGCTGGTAGTCGCTGACCAGCTTGCGCGCGGCGTCCAGATCGCGTGTGTCCAGTGTCTCTGTGATCTGTTGCTTGAAACGGTCACTGCGTTTGTCCTGAACCTCCTGCGCACTGGGTAACTGCATGGGTTCGATAACATTGGAGGTGGCACGCTCAATGGCTTTGAGCAGGCGGCGCTCGCGGTTGGCGGCGAACAGGATGGCCTCACCCTTGCGCCCGGCACGGCCGGTGCGGCCAATGCGGTGTACGTAGGCTTCTACATCCTGCGGAATGTCGTAGTTGATGACGTGGCTGATGCGCTCGACATCCAGTCCGCGCGCCGCAACATCGGTGGCCACCAGAATATCCAGACCGCCATTCTTCAGGCGTTCCACGGTTTTTTCGCGCTGTTGCTGCGGAATATCGCCGTTCAGGGGCGCCGCTGAATAGCCGCGGGCGGCAAGCTTTTCAGCCAGTTCCGTAGTGGCGATGCGGGTGCGCACGAACATGATAATGGCGTCGAAGTCTTCCATTTCCAGAATGCGGGTGAGGGCATCCAGCTTGTGCACGCCGGCCATCATCCACACGCGTTGACGGATGGCTTCGTTGGCCATCGATTTCACCTGAATGGTGATTTCTTTGGGTGATTTCAGGTGTTGCTGTGCAATGCGGCGAATGGCCGTGGGCATGGTGGCGGAAAACAGGGCCACCTGGCGCGTGGGTGGTGTCTGCTCCAGAATCCATTCGACATCATCAATGAAGCCCATGCGCAGCATTTCGTCGGCCTCGTCCAGGACCAGCGAGCGCAGTCCGCGCAAGTCCAATGAGCCGCGACGCATATGGTCCATGACACGCCCCGGTGTACCCACGATCACATGCACACCACGCTGCAACTGGCGCAACTGGCCGCGGTAGTCGGAGCCCCCGTAAATGGGCAGAACATGAAACCCGGGCAGGTAGGCGGCGTATTTCTGGAAGGCTTCAGCCACCTGAATGGCCAGTTCCCGCGTGGGAGTGAGCACCATGACCTGGGGCGTTTTCTGCTTGACGTCCAGCCCGGCGAGCAGCGGCAGGGCGAAGGCCGCCGTCTTGCCTGTGCCGGTCTGCGCTTGCCCTACCAGGTCACAGCCCTCCAGCAGCGGTGGTATGGTGCGTGCCTGAATCGCCGACGGCGTTTCGTAGCCAACCGCGGTCAGTGCGCGCAGGAGGAAATCGGGCAGGTTCAGGTCCGCGAAGCGAGTCGCGTCAGGGAGTTCGGCGGTCATGGGGAGTACCTTGGGGGTGGGGCGATCAACGGGGCGATAGTATACAGGCTATCGCCGAGGCGACAACGCGGCTGCAGCGTGAATATGCCGTGTTCGGGAGCGTGTGTGCGCTTCAGCGGGGCCCCACCTCGGCTATACTGGCAGTCATTACTCACTTGTGGAGAACCCTGTATGTCGCAACCCACTACGGTCAGAGACTGCATGCACCGCCAACCGCTCACCATACGGCCGGATGCAAATCTGGTAGAGGCGGTGAATATTATCACCGAGCACGGCCTCACGGGGCTCACGGTCACCGATGCCACGGGCGCGGTGCAGGGTGTGCTCTCCGAGCTGGATTGCCTGCGCGGCATATTGACCTCCATCTACAACGATGGAGATCCCGAGCACGCGCTGGTCAGCGAGGTGATGACATCGATGGTCAATGCCTGCAGTGCGCAGGACAGCATCGTGGAAGTGGCGCAATCCATGCTGGAGACCCGTCAGCGCCGCCGCCCCGTGGTTGAGGACGGCGTGCTGGTGGGACAGGTGAGCTCACGAAACATCCTTTGGGCGTTGATGGAACACTCCCGGCGGCGCTTTCGCGAGCAGCGTGGATAAGCTATTTGCTGCGCTTCACTCCCCCTTTGCGGCTGTGCCGGCTAGCCGGCGCAGGACGTAGTGCAGGATGCCGCCGTGGCGGTAATAGCTGAATTCATTGGGTGTGTCGATGCGGATGAGAGCCCGGAATTCGCTCTCCTTGCTGTCTTTACTGCGCACCTGCACGGTAACGTGTTTCTGTCCAGGCTCGACCGCGGCAATGCTGAACTGTTCCTCGCCCGTCAGGCCCAGTGTTTCCGCATTCTCTCCTTCACTGAACTGTAGTGGCAGTATGCCCATGCCTACCAGGTTGGAGCGGTGAATACGTTCGAAGCTCTCGGCAATGACAACGCGCACGCCCAGCAGCGATGGCCCTTTCGCCGCCCAGTCCCGAGACGATCCCGTGCCGTATTCCTTGCCGGCGAGAACCAGCAGCGGGACGTCTTCTTCGCGGTAGCGCTCCGCGGCCTCGAAAATGGACATTTGCTCGCCGTTGAGGAAGCAGGTGGTCCAGCTGCCCTCGGTGCCCGGCGCCAGCACGTTGCGCAGCCGGATATTGGCGAACGTGCCGCGCATCATCACCTCGTGATTGCCGCGGCGAGAGCCGTAGGAGTTGAAATCATCCACCGCAATATCGCGGCCCTGCAGGTACTGGCCGGCGGGGCTGTCCGGTGCGATGGCGCCCGCCGGTGAGATGTGATCGGTGGTGACGCTGTCGCCCACCATCACCAGGCAGCGGGCCGCATTGATGGCCTGTACGTCAGCCGCCTGCGGTGGCATGCCGTCGAAAAAGGTGGGCTTGCGCACGTAACTGGATTCCGGCCAGGGGTAGCGTTCGCTGTCGGCCACGGGGAGGTCATTCCAGATCGTGTTGCCGCTGTAGACGTCGGCATATTTCTCTCTGAACATCCCCGCGTTTACGGCACCGTCGACAATGTCGCGAATTTCTGCGTTGCTCGGCCACAGATCGGCAAGCGTCACCGGG
This sequence comes from Haliea alexandrii, assembly GCF_003719295.1. Lineage (GTDB taxonomy): Bacteria > Pseudomonadota > Gammaproteobacteria > Pseudomonadales > Halieaceae > Haliea > Haliea alexandrii. The sequence goes on along the minus strand of NZ_RFLW01000003.1, from coordinate 348,067 downwards.
TTGCCGTCCGCATCCTCACCCAGCGCATCGTTGAACAGATCGACATCCATGTTGCCGGCCAGTGCATAGGCGACAACCAGCGGTGGCGAAGCCAGGTAGTTGGCACGCACATCCTGGTGTATGCGGCCCTCGAAATTGCGGTTGCCGGACAGCACCGAAGTCACCAGCAGGTTGCCCTTGGCGATGGCGGCGCTGATGTCGTCCGGCAGCGGCCCCGAATTGCCGATGCAGGTGGTGCAGCCGTACCCCACGAGGTAGAAGCCGAGGGCCTCCAGGTCGTCCATGAGCCCCGTCTTCTCCAGATACTCAGTGACGACTTTGGAGCCGGGCGCGAGGCTGGTCTTTACCCAGGGGCGGGAGCGCAGGCCCAGCGCCCGGGCCTTGCGTGCAACCAGACCGGCCGCAACGAGCACGGCGGGGTTGGAGGTGTTGGTGCAACTGGTGATGGCCGCAATGACCACGGCACCGTGCTGCAGCTGGAATGATTCCCCCCCGCGTTGCACGGTTATGCCGTTCAGGGCGGTGGCCTCCTCGTCATTGACCGTGCCACCCTCCTGCTCCCAGCCGCCTTCATCCTCCGATACCACGGTGAGGTCCTGGAATTCCTGCAGCACCTGCGTAAACGCCTGCTTGGCCTTGTTCACCGGCACCCGGTCCTGGGGTCTTTTCGGGCCCGCAATGCAGGGTTCAACGTTGCCGAGGTCCAGCGTGAGTGTGGCACTATAGCGGGCGTCCACGCTATTCGCGTCGTGCCAGAGCCCCATGGCCTTCATGTAGCGCTCCACCAGCTCCAGCTGTTCCTCACTGCGACCGGTGAGGCGCAAATACTTCACGGTTTCCTCATCGACCGGGAAAATGCCGCAGGTCGCGCCATACTCCGGTGCCATGTTGGCGATGGTGGCGCGGTCTGCCAGGCTCAAATGGGCGAGACCGGGGCCAAAGAACTCGACGAACTTGCCGACCACGCCGTGCTTGCGCAGTTGTTCGGTGACGGTGAGCACCAGGTCGGTAGCAGTTGCCCCTTCAGGCAGCTGGCCCTGCAAGCGAAATCCAACCACCTCCGGGATCAGCATGGTCACGGGCTGACCGAGCATGGCGGCCTCCGCTTCAATGCCCCCCACACCCCAGCCGAGTACACCGAGGCCGTTGATCATGGTGGTGTGCGAATCGGTGCCAACCAGTGTATCCGGGTACGCCAGGGTCTTGCCGTCCTGTTCCGCACTGAACACGCCGCGCGCCAGGAATTCGAGGTTGACCTGATGCACAATGCCCGTGCCGGGCGGCACCACCTTGAAGTTGTCGAAGGCCTCCTGCCCCCAGCGCAGGAACTGGTAGCGTTCCCGGTTGCGCTCGATTTCAACCGCCGTATTGCGCTCCAGAGAGTCCTCCCCACCAAAATAATCGACCATGACCGAGTGGTCGATGACCAATTCAACGGGTGATAGCGGGTTGATCTTGCCCGGTTCGCCGCCAAGGTCCACCATGGCATCGCGCATTACGGCAAGGTCCACGATGGCCGGCACACCGGTGAAATCCTGCAACAGCACCCTGGCGGGCACAAATGCGATCTCCTGGCTCGGCGGTGCATCGGGGTCCCATTGCGTCAGCGCCTCAATATCGGCGTCGGTGACGTAGGGTTCGTTGCCATGGCGCAGGAGGTTTTCCAGCAGCAGCTTGAGGGAGTAGGGCAGGGTTTGTGTGTCGCCGCCGGCGCCATCCAGTGGGAAGATGGTATAGCGTGTGCCGTCCACATCCAGGGACTGCTCCCTGCGGTATTTTGTACTCATGCTGATACCTCTCATTCGAGTGAACAAGCGGGAACCTTGCGTCCCGTTCAGTTACCCTAGCACAGGTCAGCGCGTCTGGCAGATTGAGACGACCGGGCGTGCTTTGCGTAAGCTTGTATCATCAGCGGGGCAGCCACTGCGGCGGTGCCGACCTTCAACGAGACAGGGGAGACCGAGTGCATTATTTTACGCGACGGGCAATGGCGGGACGCACCGGTAGCTGGGCGCTAGTGCTTTGGTTCCTGGCGGGGGTGTGCGCGGCGGATACCGGGGTTCGTGTGGGGCTGGCTACTGTCGAGACCACGGATATCCTGCGCGAGCTGCGTCTGACCGGGACGGTCACGGCGCAGCATGATGCGAGCCTGTCGGTGGCTGCGGCAGGCCTGGTGGCGGAGATTGTGGTAGATACCGGGGCGCAGGTCGCTGCGGGGGATGTGCTGTTGCGCATGGATGCCGAGCTTGCCCAATTGCGTCACACGGCCGCCCAGGCCCAGGTGGCGCAGGCAGAGGTCCGCGCGCGGGATGCCCAGCGGCGGCTACAGGAGGCGCAGTCACTGCTGCCGCAACGGAGCATTGCCGAAACCACGGTGCGGGAATTGGTCGCCGACCACGATGCCGCGCGGGCGACACTGCAGCAGGTCACCGCCGAGGCTTCGCTGGCGCAGGCGCTGTTGGCCCGGCATACGCTGCGCGCTCCCTTTGCCGGCGTGATCAGCCTGCGCCGCACAGAGCGCGGTGAATGGCTGACGCCGGGTCAGGCGGTCTTCGATCTGGTTGGTCTCGAGGACCTGCGCCTGGATTTTGCCGTACCGGAGGACTATCTCGCCTCCTTGCAGGAGGGCGCCCCCATTACCTTCACCACGGCGGCCAGGCCGGCGCAGGAATTCACGGGTACGGTGGCCAGCCTGGTGCCGGTATCCGATACAGCGGCGCGTACCTTTCTCTTGCGCATCGCACCGGCCGACAGTGCACGCGCTGCCTTGTTGCCCGGAATGTCGGTCAGTGCGCGTCTGGCCCTCGCCACTGGACGCAAGGGTATTTCAGTGCCACGCGATGCGCTCGTGCGCTACCCGGATGGCCGGGTTGTGGTGTGGACTGCCAAGCCCGAGGGCGGGGCGCTTGTGGCACGGGAGAATACGGTGACCACCGGCCTTGCGTTCGGCGGCCAAATCGAAATCACCCGGGGATTGACGGTAAACGAGCAGGTGGTGGTGCGGGGCAATGAAGCCCTGCAGCCCGGCCTGGCGCTTGCACCCACGGGAGACACGCCGTGACGCAGGGTTCAGCCGGCGTCTTCGAGCGTATCGTGGGCCGGGGCACACTGGTGACCGTTGTCGCCCTGATCGTGACGGTCGTGGGTATTATTGCGGCGCTGCGTATACCCGTACAGATGATTCCGGATCTCGACGTGCGCGTGATCAGTGTGCGCACCACCTGGCCTGGTGCCACGCCGCAGGATGTGGAGAAAGAGATCCTCATCGAGCAGGAGGAGTACCTGCGCAACCTCCCCAGCCTGTCGCGGATTGTGGCGACCGCGCGCGCCGGCCGCGCGGAAATCGAACTGGAATTTCCATTTGGCACCGATATCACGGAAATGCTGATTCGGGTCAGCAACGCGCTCAGCCAGGTGCCGGACTACCCGGAGAACGTCGACGAGCCGCGCATTTTTGCCAATTCGTTCTCGGCCAACGCTTTCATGTTTTTCAGCATAACGCCGTTGCCGGGTAACCCACGCCAGGTGGATGTGAACCTGGCACTGGATTTTATCGAGGATACCGTGAAGCCGCGCATGGCACGGGTGCCCGGCGTTTCCGAAGTGAGTCTTGGCGGGGGCGCTGAGCGACAGATCCAGATTTTGATCGACCCGGCCCGTCTGGCACAGCGTGGACTGACGCTGACTGACGTGCGCAACGCCGTACGTTCCCGCAACCGCGACCGCTCCGCCGGCGATGTGCAGTCGGGCAAGCGAGAGTACCTGTTGCGCACCGTGGGCCGCTTCGCGGACCAGGCCGCTCTGGAACAGCTGATTCTGTTGCGTCGCGGGGATGCGATTACCCGCTTGAGCGATGTGGCGGACGTGACACTGGGCAGCTTTGAATCCCGCAGCCTCTCGTTTTTCAACGACCAGACCAACATCTTCCTGTCTGTGCGCCGCGAGTCCGGTTCCAACGTCATTGCCATCAAACGCGCGATGCTGGATGAACTCGACGCCGTCAATCAAGAGGTACTTGAGCCGGCGGGACTGCAGATGGTGCCAGTCTCCGACGACGTACGTTATGTTCAGGATTCGGTGCGTAACGTCTGGCAGAACCTCATCCTGGGCGCGTTGTTTGCCACCCTGGTCATGTACCTGTTCTTGCGTTCTGCCCGCGCCACGCTGGTGGGCGTGATAGGCGTGCCCCTGTGCATCATTGTGGCCTTTCTCGGCCTTCTACTGGCGGGGCGCACCGTTAATGTTATTTCCCTGGCAGGTATCGCTTTTGCCATTGGCATGACCCTGGACAACAGTATTGTCGTGCTGGAGAGCATCGCCCTGGAACGTCGGCGCGGTGCGTCTCGCCTGCGCGCTGCGGTCGACGGGGTGCGCCAGGTGTGGCCCGCTGTGTTTGCCTCCACCGCAACCACGATCCTGGTGTTCATTCCGGTCATGTTTGTGGAAGAGGAGGCCGGCCAGTTGTATTCGGATGTGGCCATCGCGATATCCGCGGCCATTCTGGCCTCCATGCTGGTGGCCATCACCGTGTTGCCGGCCGCAGCGGCGCGCCTGACCCTTGGGCGCGATGATACGGTGCAAACATCGCGACCGCGCTTGCGGGACATGACGTTGCAGGGGGTTGCCTGGTTGCTTGCCACCGGCGGCCGCCGGGTGGGCTGTGTTGCGTTGGTGGTCGCTGCCAGCTCTTTCGCAGTGATCACGCTCACGCCTGCCGCCGAGTACCTTCCCGAGGGTGAAGAGCCGAAAGTTTTTGCCCTGATGAGTGCGCCCCCGGGCTACAACCTTGATGCCATGGCGGAGATCGCCGCGGAAGTACGCACTGCCTTGTTGCCGTATGTGGATGCCGACCCGGATGCGTTCGCCCGCGGCGACGCCAGCATGCCGGCACTTGCCTACATGAATATGCGCGTGGCGCCGGACCAGTTACGCATCATTGCTGAACCACTCAACGCCGCCGAGGTGGATGCTCTGATGGACGCGCTCAGCACCGCATTTGAGCGCTACCCGGGCATGCGGGCCTTCGCGGCGCGAGGCTCCATTATCACCAGCAACGACGGGGGCACGCGCAGCGTAAACCTGGATGTTTCCGGGGCCGAGTTGACCGATATCTACAGGGTGGCGCTGGCCGCGTACCGGCGTGCCGAGGCGGCTTTCGAGAATCCGCGCATCCAGAGCCGGCCGTCGTCGCTGACCCTGGCCCAGCCGCTGGTTGAGGTGCACCCTGACTGGGAGCGCGCCGCCGAACTGGGACTCGATGCAGAGGCGATAGGTTTCACCGTTGCGGCATTGACCGATGGCAGCTATATCGATGAGTTCTTCCTCGCCGACGACAAGGTGGATATTTACCTTTACAGCGACGCTGGCCAGTCGGGCTCACTTGACGCGCTGCCTCATCTGCCCGTCTACACCCCGGTGGGAACGGTGGTGCCCCTGGGTTCTCTGGCAACCATCACCGAGACGGTAGACACCGCACAGGTGCGGCGAGTCAATGGTCGGCGCACGGTGACGCTGAATATCATCCCCCCGAGGTCGGTGCCCTTGGAAACCGGGGTCGCCATTGTCCGTGAAGAGGTGGTGGATGCCCTGACAGCCGCGGGTGAGGTGCCCGCCGGTGTGAGCCTGGCAATTTCCGGCGCTGCGGACCAGCTCGATGCAACCCGTGCTTCGCTGCTGAGCAATTACCTGGTGGCGCTGCTTATCGTCTACCTGCTGCTGGTGGCGATATTCAGCCATTGGGGGTATCCCCTGTTGATCATGACGTCGATCCCACTGGGCATTGCTGGAGGCATGGTTGGCCTGTGGCTGCTGAATGTGGTGGGCGGGTGGCTGCCGCTGTTCGGGCTCGCGCAAATTGTGCAGCCATTTGACATGATTTCCATGCTTGGCTTCCTGATCTTGATGGGCACAGTGGTCAACAATCCCATTCTTATCGTTGATCGTGCTGTCGCCAATGTAGCCGACGCGGGCATGGAGGTGGTTGCGGCGGTACAGGAAGCTGTAGAGGCGCGGCTGCGGCCTATTGCCATGTCTACCATTACCACGCTCAGCGGCCTCGCACCCCTGGTGCTGCTGCCGGGCGCCGGCACCGAGTTGTATCGCGGGGTAGGCGTGATTGTGATGTTTGGTATTCTGGGCTCTGCTGCTGTTACCCTGACGCTGCTTCCCGCCCTGACGGTGATGGTGTTGCAGTGGCAGCAGCGCCGGCTTGCGAGATCTGCAGGAGTTGAATGACATGAAGTCCGCACTGGATGACCACTACCGGTCTGCGCAGTGGCCAATGCCGCCTGAGGCGCTCACTGCAGAAGGCGAGGCGCGCAGGGTGGGTGTGGAGCTCGAGTTCTCGGGGCTTCGGCTGGAGAAAATAGCGGCATTGATACGCGAGCAACTCGGCGGGGAGCTGGAGTCCGTTTCGCCCTATGAAAGTGTGGTGCGCAACACCGATCTCGGCGACTTCAAGGTCGAGCTTGATTCCGCCTGGCTCAAGCGCCGCGGCCGGGAGCGGGGTAGCGATACCCCTGACGAACTGAGTATGCTCGGCGAGAGCGTGCTCAAACTCGCGGCTGAACAGCTGGTGCCGTTTGAAGTGGTCAGCCCGCCCATTTCCATGGCGGACCTTTGGCGCCTGGGCGCATTGTTGCGGGTACTGCAGAGCAGCGGTGCCCGCGGTACGGCTGACGCGCCGCATTATGCTTTTGGCCTGCACCTGAACCCGGAGCTGCCGGGCCTTGATGCCGCCACGATTCTGAACTACCTGCGCGCGTTCTGCTGTCTGTCCGATTGGCTCCGTGTGCGCAGCAAGGTCAATCTGAGCCGCCGCATCACGCCCTATATCGATCCCTACGACAAAAACTATGTGAGCCAACTCCTCGCGGCTGATTATGCGCCCGATCAGGCGCGGTTGATTGCTGACTATCTGGCGGCGAATCCCACGCGCAATCGCGCCCTGGACATGTTGCCCCTGTTTGCCCACCTCGACGCGTCGCGTGTGCGTGATGCCATTGCGGATGGCCGCGTGTCTTCGCGGCCTACGCTGCATTATCGGCTGCCCAACTGCGAGATTGATGACCCCAGCTGGTCGCTCGCGCGACCCTGGCGCGATTGGCTGCAGGTAGAGGCGCTGGCCTGCGACCCGCCGCGACTGGAAGCTGCCATGCAAGCTTATCGCAAACATCTGGGGGGCTTCAGCAGCGGACTGTTTGGCGACTGGGCCCTGTCCAGCGCGGATTTCCTGTTACCGGAATTGTGCTGAGGAGTGATTCTGGCTTCGCGCCGGTGAAGCAGGGCGTGTCTGGTGCTAAACTGGCGCAAATGACTTTAAGGAGAATGCCGACCCATGAGTGCAGCTGACGCGGAAAATCATCAACAGTGCATGGAACGTTTTATCGCACTGGCAAATACCATGAAGAATGAGGGCGTATCCACGCGAGTGGTTTCCGCCGCCTTGATGACCGCCTCCGGGGTGTATGCCACCTACTCCGTGGCCGGCAACTCCGGTGGCCTGCATGAGTCGGGGGTCGAAAAAGTGGCCGCCGCCTACAAGCAGAACCTGGAGAACATCCAGCGTTTGAAGCGCGCTGAGTCCGGTGAGGGCCAGGGCGATGCGTGAAGCGATCGCCGCCGGTTAAGAGAACGGCGCCGTGTCTTGGATTTGCACCGCTTCATAGGTCCGCGCGGATCTCGCGAATCTGCTCAAGGAAGTGGCCCGGCGCCAGCATGGTCTTCAATTCCTCGGCAGTCACCGGGCGGCTGAACAAATAGCCCTGGATAACATTCGCCCCCTGGTCCGTCAGGAAGTTGAACTGCTCGCTGGTTTCCACACCTTCGGCGACCAAGTCCAGGTTCATCGACTGGCCCATGGCGATAATGGCGCGCACGAGGCTGGCATCATTGTCACTCTTGTCGAAGTCGATCACAAAGCTGCGGTCGATTTTCAGTTCGTCGAGAGGGAAGCGGCTCAGGTAGCTCAGCGAAGAATAGCCGGTGCCGAAATCGTCGATCGATAGCCGCAAGCCCATCGCTTTCAGTTCACGCAGTGCGCGCACCGTGGATTCACTGTCCTCCACCAGAATGCTCTCGGTGAGCTCCAGTTCAAGGGAGGAGGCCGGCAGCCCGCTGGTTTGCAGTATTTCGCGTACCGTGGGACAAAAGTTGCGGGTGAATTGCAGCGCCGATACGTTCACGGCGACCTTGGGCAGTGTGAAGCCCTGTTGGCGCAAGTCGACCAGGTCGCTGCAGGCCTGCCGGATACCCCAGCTCCCCAGCTCTCCGATCAGGCCAATTTCCTCGGCGACCGGAATAAAGCGGAAAGGCGGAATCATGCCCTGCTCCGGATGCTGCCAGCGAATCAGGGCCTCCGCGCCGATCACCGTGCCGGTGAGTGTGTCTACTTGCGGTTGATAGTGGAATAGCAGCTCGTTCCGTTCCAGCGCCTTGCGCAGGTCCGTCTCCAGACGCAGGCGCTCAACGCCGGCGGCGTCCATGTCCGGCGTGTACACGACATAGGTGTTCTTGCCCTGCGACTTGGCGTGGAACATCGCCGTGTCGGCTGCTTTCAATAGCCCCTCGAGTTCGCTGGAATGGTCGGGCGCCATGGCGATACCAATGGAAGGCGTTATCACCAGTTCGTGGTCATCAATCACCACGGGCTGCAGCAGGGTATCAAGCAGGCGCTGCGCGACGGTGCGCACGGCCTGTTCATCCTCAATCTGGTTCAGTACCACCGTGAACTCATCGCCACCCAGGCGCGACACATCAATGCGCGAATCCGAGTCGACAAAGTGTGCGACCACGTCGCTTTCCCGCACACAGGCGGCCAGGCGCCGCGCGACTTCCTTCAACAGTGCATCGCCTGCACTGTGGCCCAGTGAATCATTGACGCGCTTGAAGTTGTCCAGGTCGAGAAAAAGCAGGGCGAGCTTTTCATTGTTGCGTTTGCTCAGGCGCAGCAACAGGTCCAGTTGCTCCGTGAACAAGCGCCGGTTGGGCAGAGAGGTGAGGCTGTCGAAATACGCCATCTGGCGCAGGCGGTCTTTGGTCTCGGTGACCTGCCGCACGGCCTGGTTCAGTTCCTGGTTGCGCTGCGAAAGCTGCGCGGTGCGCTCTTCGACCTTCATGCTCAGCAGCTGGTGGTCAACGCCGATCTGCGTCTTGTAATTGTGCAGGCCGCCGATGATGGCGTTTAGTACATTGGCAATTTCCTTGACTTCGCCTTCGCCGTCTATGGTCAACGGTTCGCCCACGTTGCCGGCGGTGATGTCATCCGCCATGCGCGCGAGTTTGGCCAGGGGGCCGGTCAGTTTGCGCGTATAGCGTGTGACAATCAGACTGCCGATCAGCAGCAGGAGCAGGGTGATGCCGGCAATGGTGCCAAGCGTTGGCAGTAGCGACACCAGCAGCATGCTGCGGCTGATACCCACGTGCACGAAGCCGGCCACAAACCGGCTGCCCGTCGGTTGTGCGAGCGACGCCCCAAAGTCGCGCCGCGTGAGGTCCTCGCGCAGGGGATTCAGGCCCGACAGAATAGGGATGGAAGCATTCAGCACCTGTTCGCCGCCGGTGACCGATGCCATCAGCCTCGCCGCCTCCGGAGGTGGCAACCCCTCTTGCTCTGTTAAACCTGTCTTGTCGTGACTGGCCCCCCCGCGCAGCACGTTCAGCGCTGGCAGTTTGCCTTCAATATCCTCAATGGCGGATTGTTCCGCCACTTCGATGCCGTCAACGGTATCAATACGCACATAGCTGATGGCGGGCGACAGGGTCTGCAGGCGTTCGAGAAAGTCGTGCAGCGTGCGGCGCTCCCGCAGCTGCAGGTCGGCGGCCAGTGCAGTTTCCCGCGTGATTTCCGTCGTCAGGGTGTTGATCAGGCTATCGCGCAGCAGGAAGTACTCCCGTATACCCGTGGCGGTAAGGATCAGCAGTGCCATCACACTGGCAGTGCTGACGACCATGAGGTTGATGCGGCCGGCGACAGTCAATGGATTGCTCCCTTGCCGCTACCGTTGCCGGTGTCGGACTGAGGTGAGGTGTAAACCTCGGACAGTGGCACCGGCAGCCCCTGCGGATTGATGATCCGGGCGTGACGCCGATCGAGCAGGCGTGGCTCGGGGACACCGCAGGAGTGCGCGATGATTTCCACTTCGTGCATAAGGTTGGTGGCGTAGCTGGCAACGCGAACGGCCTTGTCACTTGGGTCCAGGCCGCGCTGCAGGTCGGGGTCGTGTGTGGTTACCCCGGTGGGACAGGTGTTCTTGTTGCACTGCAGTGCCTGAATGCAGCCCAGTGCAAACATGAAGCCGCGCGCGGAGTTGACGCAATCGGCGCCCATACAGAGGGCGGCAGCCACACCGGAGGGATTGATCATCTTGCCGGAGCAGATCACGCGCACGCGGTCGCGCAGGCCATACTGCAGAAGCTTGTCGACCACCAATGGCAGGCTGCTGCGCAGGGGCAGGCCCATCAGGTCAATGAGACTTTGAGGCGCCGCGCCCGTGCCGCCATCGGCGCTGTCGATAGTGACGAAATCCGGGGCGTATTCCAGCCCCCGCTGATTGATGTGCTGACAGAACTCATCCAGCCAGCTGCTTTCGCCGAGTGCGAACTTTATGCCGGTCGGCTTGCCGGTGACCTCACGTACGTGATGAATCATGTCCAGCAGGTCGTCTATGTTGCGAACCTCTGGATGCCGATTGGGGCTTATCGAATCCTGGCCTTCGGGAATGCCACGTGTGCTGGCAATCACGCTGGTGACCTTTGCCCCGGGAAGAATGCCACCTTTGCCGGGCTTGGCACCCTGGGAAAGCTTGATTTCAAACATGCGCACCTGTTCGTGGCTGGCGACGTCGCGCAGCCGCTCATCGCTCAGTCGGCCTTCGTCGTTGCGCACCCCGTATTTGGCAGTACCTATCTGGAAAACGATGTCGCAGCCGCCTTCGTAGTGAAAGGGCGAAATGCCGCCTTCGCCGGTATTCAGCCAGAGTCCTGCTCTGGCGGCGCCGCGGGACAAGGCGCGCACCGCGGGCTCGGAAATGGCGCCGAAGCTCATGGCCGAAATGTTGAAGAAGGAAAATGTGCTGTAGGGCGTGCGGGCGTAGCCCTCGCCGAAGACGATTGCGGTGCGGGCCGGCACCTCCTCGTCGAGGGGAGGGATCAGCGCATTGAGGAAAATGAAATCGCCGGGTTGATTCAGCGGCAGGGTGGAGCCGAAAGCCACGGTCGAATCCAGATTCTTGGCGGCTCGATACACCCAGGAGCGCTGTGCGCGATTGAAAGGCAGTTCTTCCCTGTCCTGGGCGAAAAAATACTGGCGGAAAAACTCTCCAATGAACTCGAAGAAGTAACGGAAGCGGCCGAGGACGGGGTAGTTGCGGCGGATGCTGTGGGTGGTCTGTCGAACGTCGACAATGTACATCCAGCAGACGGCAACCACCAGCCCCAACAAGCCGAGCGCAAACACGAAGGCGAAGGCGTCCAGAAAACCGGCGGTAAAGTGTTTCAGGGTTTCCATGCGCTGCCCTTTTTCTGTGCAGGTTTAAAGGTACGTTATTTGCCCCGTGTGGAGCAATGGCCTTGATGGCTCCACACGATAAAGCGGGCGCGGAGTGCGGCCGCAGCGCGTTGTGACTCACGTAGCGGGGTCCGGGGGGGCGGCATGGACTTGCTGTGTTCCAGGGTGGTGAGCTCCGTCACGTGGCCATCGGCGATGAGCTTGTCCAGCCCAGCCTGCAGGCGGTTCGGTTTACGCGCCTGCAGGTCGAGCACGCCGACAGCGGCGCCGCTGCTCAGTGCCTCGTAGAGCATTGCGGCGCTATCGGCGGTTACCCAGATAACACCGCATTGATCGTACAGCGCCGTCAGGTGTGCGGATGACGTTTCAGCTGCGGGGAGTACCTGGCACCGGTCATCTTGCAGCGTGCTCAGCATCGGCACGAAGTCGTTCGGCGTGCGACGCGATGTCGCGATCTGCCAGTTGACGTCGGGCAGGTTGCGACGCAGGCGCTGAATCTGCTCGACGACCTGCTCTGCGTCCCAATGAAAGTGGCGCGATGGCCCGCCGATGAGTATCAGTCCCCGTGAGGGGTCTATGCGGGTGGCGGGTCGAAGGGGGTTGAGCGGCCCACGGGTGACGATATTTCGGCGCGACATCTCTAGCCCATCGTGTTCCGGTACGATGCAAGCATCGAACAGCGGGCGCAGCACACCCGGGTTCATCAGGGCAACCAGTTTGCCGCCATGCCACCAGCGTGCTTTCAGTCCCGCCCAATGGGTGCGCCTGCCACACACCAGAATCAGCTCGGGCCGGGGCAGGTCAGCGGCACCAGACCGGTAGGGAAGCCAGTATACCGCTGCGTTTTGTTGCTCCTGCAGTGCTTTCGCGAGGCCTTCCAGTTGCCGCCTGTGACCGCTTGTGGCGTCGTGTATGCACCAGACCACGCGCGGCCAGCTACGTCCCTGCTCCTTGCGGCGGGTCTCCTGCCGAAGTGGCGTGTGCCTGGCGGTCCTCAATATGGACACATGTCGCTCCCGGTGACTGGCGAAAATCCTCCAGGGTCCAGATTAGCGCTGCAGACGCCGCTTGTAGACGTTAAATGACAAAAAAGTGGGAAAACCCCGGCCCTTGCCTAGCGCAGCTGGTTGCCCCAATGCCGGCAGCGCAGCGCATTGAAACGATCCTTTATTGCGCGCCGCTGCCGTTTCCAGCGGTCCATCTGGCTAGCAGAGGCGCCGTGCTGTCGGCGATCGTCCAGGCGTTCTATCTGTTGCTGCAATGTGCGGCAGAGCTGCAGGCTGGCGTCCGGCTCCTGCCCCTGTGACAGCGCCGGCAGCAGGAGCAGCAACAGGGCGAGGAGCGGCGCGGCACGGCAGCCACGCCTGAGCGCGTACGGAAGGGCCGCAGAGAAATAGGGTGTGCAGGGTTCTGTCATGGGGTTCTCCTCCGGGATGGTTGGCTCTGCACAGTGTAGATGCGGCTGCGTGCCGGCAATGCGGCGTGGGCGTATTTGACGGAATGCGACCGCGCTGTGACGCGCAGCGCGATAGCGCAGCTGGGCCAAACTGGTATGCTTGCGCCATCGGGCGGGGTAACGTTTGCCAGTGTGGCAGGAGTGGCAGAGATGCTGACGGCGCTTTCCAGGAATTTTGTCAACCGGGTGAGGCCTCTGGAGGCGTTCATGTCCGTGCGCCGCCTGATTGCCAACCCGGATGCCACCGAAGAGGTTTTCCGTGTTATTGAGGCGCTCAAGGGTGACAGCATTACCCGGGCGGTAGCGCGGTTGCGCGATGTGCCAGAGGGGCGCAACCTGCTGGCCTCCCGCACACAGATTCTACCCCTGCTCTGTGAGCGCGAGCGCCTGCGCGCTCTGCCTGAGGGTACCGTGGGCCGCGCTTATCTTGAACTCATGGAGCGCCAGGGTATTAGCGCGCAGGGGCTGGTGGCGGCCAGCGTCTCCGAAAACCGCCATGCGGCACTCACGGCGGACGAACAGTGGCTCGCAGACCGGTTGCGTGACATACACGATCTGCAACACGTGCTGACCGGGTATGGCCCCGATCCCCTCGGCGAACTCTGTCTTTTGTCCTTTATGACGACGCAAACCTACAATCGGGGCATTGCATTTATTGTGTTTATGGCACGGCGCAATGCGCGCAAGCGTTTTCCCGGCATAGATCTCGATGCCTGTGTGGAGGAGGGCGCCGCGCTTGGTCGCGCATGCCGCTGGCTGCCTGCCCTGCGCCTGGAGGACCTGCTCGGCGAGCCCTTGCAGGAGGTGAGAGTGCAGCTGGGCATGCCTGAGCCGCAGCGCTACTGGCAAGCCCGCGCCAGCTTTGCCTGAGCGGTTTATCTTGACCCGCGCGCGAACACCTCATTAAACTTAACCGCGGTATAAAAATCATCTAACGCTGAGGTTGCCACGGTGTTCATTCTGTTTGAGGTATTCGGCGCATGATCCGTGCGCAGCACTGGCCCTGGTTGCAGCTTGTCGTCGCCTTTCTGATTCAGGCCACCGGCACAGGCGCCCTGAGCTATTCCTACAGCGTGATTGCGGTACCCCTGGCCGAGACCTACGATGCCAGTCGCATGACACTGATGCTGGGGCTTACCTGCATGACACTCGGAGCCGGCATGGTGTCGCCGCTGGCGGGGGTCGCAATTGATCGCCTGTCGCTGCGCCTGATCATCATCTTCGCGATATTGATGACGGCAGCAGGGTTCGTGGCGCTATCCCTCACCACCGCAATGTGGCAGGTGCCGGCCATTTACGGCCTGATCTTCTGTTTTGGCTATGTGCTGTTGGGGCCGCTGTCGGCCTCGACTTTGCTGGCTCGCTGGTTCACCCGTCACCGTGGGCTGGCATTGGGTATTGCAGGGGCGGGCACCTCGTTCGGCGGTTTCCTGTTTCCACCGCTGATTACCTGGCTTACCGAGTTGCTGGGCTGGCGGCTTGCGCTGCAGGTCTTCGCCGGGGTGATCGCGCTGATTGCCGTGCCCGTGGCACTGCTGGCGGTGGACCGCCCGGCGAGCAAAGGTTACACCCCACCCGCTGATGGCGCCGCCGAGCATGAGGCACACAGCGGTGAACGCTTCAATTCGACCGATGCGATCCTGCGCCACCGCGGTTTCTGGCTGATCGCCGTGTCGGTGGGTTTCATGTTCGCCGCCTTCACGGCGACGGTGGGCAGCCTCATGCCTTTCATTCTTGATACCGGGGCAACGCGCGAACAGGGGGCGATGTTGATTGCCAACCTGGCGTTGGCCGCGGTGCCGGGTACGTTGCTTTTCGGCTGGTGCGCCGACCGCTTGGATGTGCGCCTTGCTCTTGCGGCGATCATGGTATTGATGGGGATTGGCCTGGCGCTGTTCTGGGGGGGGCCGGATATGCCGAGGTTGGTCGCGGGCAGCCTGATTCTGGGCCTCGGGGGTGGCGGCATGTTACCGGTGTGGAGCTCCCTGCTGGCGCAGGTCTACGGCGTGCTGAACTACGGCCGGGTCATGGGGCTGATGGCGCCGGTATTGCTGCCCTTCAACCTGCTGACGCCGCCGCTGGCAGGCTGGGTGCGCGATGTCAGTGGTTCCTATGACCTGGCGTTCATGGGTTTCGTATTGCTCCTGCTGCTGGCCATCGCGATGATTCCGTTGATCGAGCGCAGTGGTTCCACGTCGCGACGGGCCTCAGCTGCCGGGGGGTAAGCCGCGACCGGTTTCAGCCGGTCGCCTGAGCGCCGCTGGTGCCGTCGCTCGATGTGGCTGCCTCGGCCGGGCTTTGGCCCGCATTGATGGCGTCGACCACCGACTGCGCGTTGCGTATTGCCCCCTCGATATATCCCACCCCGGTACAGTCGCCCGCTTGATGCACCGCAAAGCCATGCTTGCGCAATAGCTGCGCGACGCTGGAGTCGCCGCTGGCGCCTTTCGCCACGATCACCTGTTGCGCTTTCACCCGCTGCGCGTTGCCCGCGGCGTCTGCGAAAGTCACGGCATCCGCTTCAATGCGGATATTGGTCGCGGAGGGCTGCAGGGTGACGCCGTGCTCACGCAGCTCCGCCAACAGGCGCATGCGGCGCACAATGGGCAGGCCGGCGCCAAAGCGCGGCACTTCGTCGACCACGGTAACCACGCGCCCGCGCTCGAGGAGAAACTCGGCCAGCTCCACACCGACCAGCTCACCGCCAATGATGACAATATGCTTTCCCAGCGGCATCCAGGCGTGGGTCAGCTTGCGTACCAGGTCCAGGTTGGCGCTGAGGCCGGTGGCCGCGCCGATGCGGGCAGCCAGCCGCGTGAGGCCTGACGTGCGGGATTTGAGTCTGGCTGAGCTCTCCCCCAGGATCAGTTTGCGCATGTCATCGCCACTGAAGACGTGGTGCTGCTCGTTCCCGGGTATCTCCGGCAGGTCGCGTTTGGCCCCGGTGGCGACGATGACAGCGTCTGCGCCCAGTGAACGCAGCAACTCGGGTGTGGCCTCGGTATTCAGGCGCAGGTCTACATCCGCCTGGCTCACTTCCCGGCGCAGCCAGTTGAGGAAGCGCTGGTTGGGTTCGTAGGCCAGCGACGCGAACTGCAAGGTGCCCCCGAGTCGCGGGCCGCGTTCCAGGAGCGTGACCTTGTGCTGATCACGCGCAAGCAGGCGCGCGGCTTCCATGCCGGCGGGGCCGCCACCCACAATAACGATATGAAGCGGGGTGCTGGAGCGGGGACGCACGATACGCAGGTGCTCCACCCCAACCTCTGCATTGACCGCGCAGCGCGTGGCATCCCCCGTATAGATGGCGCTGGCGCAGGTGATGCAGTAGACGCAGGGCCTGATCGCTGCGATGTCGCCTGCCGCGAGCTTGTTGGGCAGCGCCGGGTCGGCCAGAAGCTTGCGTCCGAGACCGAGAAAATCGAAAGTACCTTTCTGCAGCTCTGCCTCGCCGACATCCAGCTCAATGCGCCCGGAGGCGATCAGCGGAATCTTCACGACCTGCCGCAGGGCGGCGGTGGCAGGCAGGTTGGCCCCGGGAATTTGCGGGATATTGGATTCCGAGTGCAGTTTGCCATAGGCGGTTTCGTGGTAGGCGCTGACTGTGATGGCATCAGCGCCCGCCTGCTCGACGAGTTGCGCTGTGCGCTTGGCATCCTCGAGCGTAATCCCGCCTTTTTTGCCAACTTCACGCGAGTCGAGTTTGACCCACAGCGCGAAGTCTTCTCCCACTTCCGCGCGTACCGCATGGATGACCTCCAACAGCAGGCGCGCACGGTTTTCCACGCTGCCACCATAGGCATCGGTGCGTGTATTGGTTTTCGGGGATATGAAGGACGACAGTATGTAGCCGTGGCCGCCATGGATTTCGATGCCGTCAAAGCCGGCTTGCTTGGCGCGCCGTGCGCCCTCGGCAAACTGTTGTACGACCAGCGCTATATCGGCCTGTTCCAGCACCTTGATCTGTGGTGGGCTGCTCATGCCGGCAGACATTTTCGCCAGTTCTTCGGGCAAGAAGTAGCTCAGGAAATCCGCATCCTTGACCGGGGTGGGCATCGCCGGCGCCCAGAGTGGATGTCCATCCCGTGCGCTGTCCCCTGCCACCAACCCACCGTGGTGTAGCTGCACAGCGGCTTTGGCCCCGTGGCGGTGTACGGCTTTGACCAGCTTCTCCAGGCCCGGTAGAAAGCGGTCTTCGGAAATGCCGACCTGCCAACGCTGCACCCGGCCCACAGGCAGAGCCACGCCGGTGGCGCCGGTAATTACCAGGCCAACACCGCCGCGCGCCTGTTCCTCGTGATAGGCAATCAATCGGTCACCTGCGCTGCCATCGCTCTCGGCGAAGTTGACCCCCATGGCGGTGACGATCATGCGGTTCTTCAGTTCAAGCGCACCGATTCGGGCGGGGGACAGAAGTGTGGGGTACTGCGATGTGCTCATGCGGGGGTCTCCATACGCTGATGTTCAGCCGGTGCGGCGCCACAGCAAGGTGGGCACGTAGCCCTGGGCGTTGGCGGCGGCGGTCAGCGTCAACTGATGGTTGTCGAGGTGGTAGGTTCGCGGGAAAACGGCGCCGGCCCAGCTCAATACGGAAGCCCCCTGTACGAAATGCGTGACTTCGCGGCGGGCATCGTTGACCTCGAAGCGCCCGAAGTAGCTGGAATAGCAGGCGTAGGACAGCGCCAGATCTGGCGTCACGCCGACGGGCAAGCTTTCGGGGGAGGGAGGCTCCGCGCCGGGTTGCATCAGGTGCACTGACAGCTCACCACCTTTGCCATAGAACAGCAGGCCACGCGGTGTGAGCCCCATGGGGTGGAGGGTGGAGCCCTCCGCAGTGGCCAGCGTGTAGGACATCAACTCCCAGCAGCCCACCAGTGCTTGCGCGTCATGCATGTTGCTCTGAACCTTTGTGCTGATCGGCCCGACAGCATACTCCACAGCGCGCTCGGGCTCCCCGATTCAGGCCTCTGCAGGGGGTGTAACAGCCAGTGGATACCAGTTATTTGTACTGCGCTGGCGTGCTGTCTGTAATGTGGGTGTTTCTGGTGGCGCTGGCGCTGATTTGCGGAGTACAGTCGGAATATTAATAAGCATAATTTTTATTACTGGAGGTTTGCCCAATGCGTCATCTCTCGTCCGTATCCCTGCTGGCATCGTCGATTGCCCTTGCCATCAGCGGCGGTGTCGCTGCGCAGGAAAACCAGCGCAATATTGCGCTGGAAGAAATCATCGTCACGGCGCAAAAGCGCGAGCAGAATCTGCAGAGCGTTCCCATCGCTGTAACCGCGCTGAATGCACAGACGCTGAACATGTTCCGCGTGACCAACACCGAGGATCTCAGCAATCTGGCGCCTAACCTGAATATCCAGAATCAGGGGCGGGGCACGATACCCCAGATCAACATTCGCGGTGTGTCCTCGGGCGTGTCGGCCGCTGAAGTGGACCCGAAGATCGCCACCTACCTCGACGGCGTGTACATCGGGCGTACCATTGGGTCAATCTTCGATATGGCCGACATCGAGCGTGTGGAAGTCCTGCGTGGTCCGCAGGGCACACTGTTCGGTCGCAACGCTACGGGGGGCGCTATCAGCATTACAACTTCAGCGCCCACCGGCGAGTTTGGCCTGTCACAGGACATTTCAGTCGGTAACCTCAACGCACAGCGTTTCCGCACGATTTTGAACCTGCCGTCGATGGGGCCCTTGAGTGTCAAGCTGAGCTACCTGTATGACAAGAATGACGGCTATTCTGACAACTTGATCGCCGGGCGCACACTGGACTTGCGCCTGCGCAACCCCGAAATGGGCGTGCTCACCTACGCCGAGAACCTGGGCAGCAAGAATGTCGAGGCTTTCATGTTGGCCGCCAACCTCGATTTCGACACGGTGACCGTGGACTACCGCTTCGACTACACGGATAGCGTAACCGTGGGTGCGCCCGTGCAGCAGGTGGGTATTATTGGTGCGACAGCGCCGCTGGTTGGTGCTATCAATCAGTTTCAACCGTTATATGGCGGCATTACCAACTTGAGCACCACACCTCTCGAGGACGTCGCCGCCGCGACCAGCGAGGAGCCTTTGCTGATTCAGGGGCATAACGTGACCCTGAGCTGGGAGATCAACGACAACCTCAGCCTGAAGAGCATCACGGCGTATCGGCAGATGGACCAGCGCCCGGCAATCTACGACCTGGGCGCCACCGGTGGCTGGAAGTTCTCCGCCGCACAACTCGGCGCGCTGTTGCAGGGTGATGTCGGGGGCATTCTGGCCAACCCGCCCGGCCCCAACGACTCGCTGTTTACCCTGTTGACCGCACGGGCGCTCGAGCAGGAGCAGTTCAGTGAGGAGCTGCAGTTAACCTGGGCGACGGACAGCTACACGCTGGTGGGCGGCGTGTTCTACTTCCAGGAAGAAGCAGAAGCACGCAACGTACTCGGCGTGTTGCAGCCGGTTGCCAACGGTGTGGTGATTCCCACGCCCTTTGACGCCATCTTTGGCAGCGGCGTCAACTCAACGGACACCGACAACAGTTCCTGGGCGGTATTCGCCGAGGGTACCTTCCACGCCACAGAGAAACTCGACGTCACGCTGGGCATACGGCGTACGGAAGACGAGCGTGAAATCGACCTCGTGGATATCAGTGCCACATCGGGTGGCGGCAGCCTCGGCGAAGGGCTGTACACGCTCGAATACGGCGAGACCAACTACAATGTCGTGCTCAGCTACAACTGGGCGGATGATGTAATGAGCTACGCCAAGGTGAGCACGGGTTTTGTTGCTGGCGGTATTCTCAACGGTATTTCCTATGAACCCGAGTCTATCACCAACTACGAACTGGGCCTGAAGTCGCAGTTTATGGACAACCGCCTGCGTTTGAACGCCGCGGCGTTCTTCATGGATTACGAAGATCTTCAGGTACAGCTATTCGAGGATGGCGTGCAGAGCTTCGAGAATGCCGGGCAGGTGGAAGTAACCGGTATCGAACTGGAACTGGACGCCATTATCGGAGAAGGTCTGACCCTGAGCACCACACTGGGTGCCTATGATTACGAGTACAAGGAATACATTCGCGGTGGCGTCGATGTCGCCGACCAGGTGCGTCCGATACGCGCGCCGGATTTCAACACGCGCATTTCGCTGCAGTATGACTTCGCCCAGAAAGTCGCGGGCGGTGCGCCGTTCATGCGCCTGGACAGTCGCTATCTGGCAGAGGGTGAGAACACGGCGTTCGCCAGTGGTTTTCCCGAGGCTGACCGTCTGTCCCAGCGCGAGGCCTACTGGTTGTTGAATGCACGCGCTGGTGTAATGGAGATTCCCATGGGCTCCGCAGTCAGCAGCATATCGTTCTGGGTGAAGAACCTGCTGGACGAAGATGAGATCAACGTCTTCGGCAACGAGGTCATCAACATGACCGCACAGTACAACATGCCGCGCACCTACGGCATCGATTTCAATATCACCTTCTAGGATAGTCTGGCAGGTCGGCCTGCCCCGTTCCCGGGGCAAGGTCGACCAGTTGCGGAGGTATCAAGTGACTTGCGAGTCGCTGCTGCGTTGACGTCCGCTAGACAGGGCTTTTGGCTATCTGCTGTGGCCCACGCACCAGACGTCCTGGGAACAAACCCGTTGCTTGTCCATTGCGCTGCACTACCTGGCCGTTGACCAGCGTGGCGGTGTAGCCGTTGGCGTCCTGGTGCACTCTGCGCCCGTTTGCCGGCAAGTCGTACTGTATGCGCGGCGGCAACAGGGTCAGCGCTTCAAAGTCGATGATGTTGATATCGGCGCGATACCCTGGCCGCAGCAGGCCGCGATCATTCAGGCCTACGGCATCCGCGGTGTCGTGGGTGAGCCCCCTGATGACTTCGGGCAGTGCCAGCCGCTCTCCTTTGTTCCGGTCGCGTGCCCAGTAAGTCAGTAAATGGGTGGGCAGGCTGGCGTCGCAGAGAAACCCCAGGTGCGCACCGCCGTCTCCCAACCCGTACAGGCTATGTGGGTGCCGAAGCATGTCCAACGCGGCGTTCAGGGTGCCATCGGCGAAGTTGACCACGGGCAACATCAGTACGGCCTGGCCGTCCTGTTCCAGCATCAGGTCATAGGCGCAGGCGGCAGGGCTGATACCGCGGCGCGCCGCAATTGCGCTCACGCGCTGTGTGGCGTCGGGCTCGTAATCGGGCTGTTCACCCAGTGGGTACATCAGATCCCAGCTGCGTAGCAGCATTTCTCCCGGGAAGTCGGATGGCTCCGGCGTCTCCTCAATGATGTGTGCGCGCACGGCGGGGTCGCGCAGCGCGGCGCGGCGTTCTTCGGGCGCCAGCGCGAGCAGTGACTTGAACGTGGGTGTGTAGCTGAACGGGTTGAAGCTGGCTTCAAAGCCCATGAGTATGCCAACGGGTCTGCCGCTGACCTGCGCCTTGACCGGTAACCCATCCCGCTGACAGTCCTCAACCCAGTCGAGCACGGTGCGCCACTTGTCCGGTGCGTTGTGCCACTGCATTACCGTCAGCGAGAGGGGGCGTTCGGTCTGTTCCGCAATCCGGCGCAGCATGGCGAGCTCGGTATCAATATCGGTGAAATCCGATACCAGCTGCAGCACGCCGCGCCCGCTGTCGCGCAAAGCTCGACCGATGGCGATAAGCTCCTCTTCCGCCGCATCCAGTGTGAAGATCGGGGTCCCGTCGCTGGCGCGATGATTGATGGTGCGTGACGTGGCGAATCCCAGGGCACCGGCATTAATGGCCTGCGCTGCCAGCTGCGCCATGCAGGCGCGGTCTTCAGCGCTGGCCGCTTCCCGCGTCACAGCGCGTTCGCCCATGGCGAACACGCGCAGGGCCGCGTGCGGTATCTGCGTGGCGATGTCGGCATCGTACTCACGTTGCTCCAGCTGGTCGAGGTAGTCCGGAAAGCTCTCCCAGGTCCACGGCAGGCCGGTGGTCAGTACCACCTCGGGTAAATCCTCCACCCCTTCCATGAGCGACACCAGGCGCTGTCTATCGCCTGCTTTGCAGGGGGCGAAGCCGACGCCACAATTGCCCATCAAAACAGTCGTGACGCCGTGCCGGGAGGAGGGCGTGACGCTGTTGCTCCAGGTAACCTGCCCATCGTAATGTGTGTGGATGTCGACAAAGCCCGGCGTGACCAGCTGGCCTGCGGCATCGATTTCCTCTGCTGCCTGCACCACAAGCGCGGGACCCACAGCAATAATGCGGCCGTCGCGGATGGCAACGTCAGCCTCGAACGCGGCCTGGCCACTACCATCCACGACCTGTCCGTTGCGAATTACAAGGTCAGCTTGTTGTGTCATGGGATTTTTCCTGAAAACGTGTTTTTCCCAGAGTTTATCAGACATGCACTGTTGTCAGAGATGCACAGACAGGTGATGTACATTTTTTAATGCGGGCAGCGCTTGCTCATGTAGCGCCATTGCCTGAGTATCCTCTCACCGCATGGCGTGTTAATGCTGGTTCGTATAGCGCTCAAAAAAAGAGGTAGGCAGTGAATCAAGTGACAAGGATACAGCAGCGAAGAAGATGGACGTGGTATCTGCTGGCCGCCTGCCTGTCTTTGCCAGTGGTTGCGGCGCCACCCACCGATCCTGCCCAGATTATCGCCCATCGTCAGGAGTCGCTGGCGTATGCGGCAGGCTTGCAGGCGTATCTCTACGGCTACCCCGTGGTCGATTATTTCCGGGTGATGCGCGACCAGACAACGCCGGGGCGAGATGCCAAGGGCGTGTATGCGCCGCTGAACGAGATTGTGTTGCAAAAGGGCCTGGCCAGGCCCGGTGGCCTGTATGCCGGGCGTGGACCCAACAGCAGCACCCTGTATTTCACCGCTTGGCTCGACGTATCCGTTGCACCCCTGCGGGTGTCGGTGCCCGATACGGAAGGGCGCTATTACGTGCTTACCTGGGCTGACATGTACTCCGAGGTGCAGCACACGGGGCGCCGCACCACCGGCACAGATGCGCAACGGCTGTTGGTTGTAGGGCCAGAGTGGCGCGGGGACGTACCGCCGGGTGTGCATCTGGTGCGCTTGCGAACGCAGCAGGGGTATTTGCTGGGGCGTATTCTGGTGGAAAGTGACGCCGATCTGGCTGAGGCCAGCAGTCTGATGGGAGCGATTGAGTTGGAGGGGGGGAGTCAGCACGTTGATATCGGCGCTTTGCCCAGCGTGGAAGACCTCACATCACTGGCATTTTTTACCCATCTCAACCACTTCCTGCGTAGCAATCCGCGTCTACCACATGAAGCGCAGTTGATGGCGCAGCTCAATCAGGTCGGCTTGGGCCCGGCGGCAAGGTTCAGCCCCGAGGCGATACCGGACGGGTTGCGTCGGGGACTGCAGCGGGCGGTAGAGGACGGCTACCGCATTCTGGCGGATTCAGCGCGCGCGGCGCCGACGCATACTGGTTGGAGCAAAATTTCCAACGAAACATACGGGACTTATGGTTTCGACTACCTGCGCCGGGCAACGGTGGAGTACCACGGCTTCCTCGGCAATACGCCGGAGGAAACGGTTTACCTGTCTGCACTCACGGATGCGGAAGGTGCGCCACTCATTGGAAATAACCGCTACGAAATCGTATTTGAACCCGGCGCCCTGCCGCCCGTTGCCGCCTTCTGGGCGCTCAATGTGTACGATGCGCGCACGGTAGATTTGATTCCCAACGACAGAGGGCGCTATGCGATCACCGATGTCATGCCGGACTTGAAGCGCCGCGCAGATGGCTCCGTTGTTGTGCGTCTGCAACAGGATCCACCCGCTGATGGGGGCGTGAACTGGTTACCCGTCAACGATGGACCCCTCTTTGTAACGCTGCGTTTCTTCGAGCCGGAAGCGAGTGTACTGTCGGGAGACTACGAGCCGCCGCCCATTCTGCGATTGCCCTGAAAAACCGGGCGTGGCGTGTTGTTTAACCGCACAACGCCTGAACAAGATTGCGCGCTGTCCAGGGCGCTGTAGCGTATTTTCCGGTGTCAATGCTCAGGTAGTTGCCCGAGCGTGTGACACCATAGTCAGAGCGCTTGTGCAGTGATGCCGCCGGATCGGATAGCTCACCGCGGCCCGCTGCAAATACCCAGCCACCCTCAACCCGGCTGCTTTCAATTTCAGCGCGAATATCGCCGACCCAGGGCAACAGCGACTGCAGCGTGTCCAGCACCGTGCTGGTCAACAGGGCGGGATCCGGCAAGTCGAGTGTGTGCACAGGCGGTGGTTCCACCGCTGAGCTGTCGACTCGCAGGCCTGCGGGATACCACGAGAGGTAGAAGTCGCGTCCGTTGTAATTCTTGATGTCGCCAAATGGCCCCGTTGCGATAATTGCGCAGGGAGTCTGTATAGCGCGCTTGGTACGCAGAAATATGGATTGGCGATAGCGATTCGACCAGATCCCGCAAGGCGTGATGCCAGCGCTCTGATCAATAACCATGCGGCCATGCCACAGCGCGTTGACGACATGGCTGTAGGTCTCTGTGTCGCCGGTGTTCGTTGCCACCGTCCACGGCCCGTGTACCGATTCCCCAGCGGGGTGGGCGGCGAGCACGCGCTCCCCCATGCGCAGGTGAATCAATGGTTCAGCCGCCACCGCCGCCTGAAAACGGTTTGCAATCCAGGTCGTCTCGACGGAGCGCTCAGGTACGTGAAACCCTGCCACAATCTCTTTCGAATCGCTGTTGGCCGCCAGCTCTGCCGCCGAGAGACGGTGGCTGGTGGCGCCTGAGACATCAGTCAGATAGTGGTGCGCATCGGGATGTGCACGCACCAGCTCGCTGACCCGATCGAGGTACTGCGCCATATCATCGGCGGCGACTACCGAGTCGCGATGGCACAGGTAGATGTCATCCTGTGCGGTAATAACGGGGTCTAGAGACGTTGCCAGCAGGTCTTCAGCCAGCGGCTTGAACAGCAGTCCCCCGCTCAGTACATGTTGCGCGGAGTGCAGTGAGCTGTCTGCTGAATAAATATAGCCGAGGTGAATTTTGCCTTCATTCCAGCGGCTGGCACCAGTGAAAGGTTCAGGGGCTTCATCGAACAGCGTGACCGCAATCCCCTTGCGCGCCAGATACAGGGCAACCGAGCAGCCCATGATGCCGGCGCCCAGAACGGCGATATGGCGTGTTGCCTTCACGGGACGGGTTCGCCCTGCAGGAAATAGGAGCTGGCGTCATAGCGGTCGCTGGCGAGCACCAGAAGCACGCTGTGCTGCTCGACATAGGTTTGCTCGCCCCACACCCCTGCGCTTACCAGTAGCGCCGGACCGTTGCTGTCCAGCGTGACCTGCACGCGCTCGCTTCCGCATTGCAGCGTGACATCGATTCGCCCCGCCAGGCAGACCAGTAACTGCTGGCCGCGACGATGGCCGTGTCCACCGCGTTGTGTGCCGGGATCTGCTTCCGATACGGTAAATAGCCGTTGTGGTGTGAAAGGCAGCTGGTCGAACTCCAGTGGTAGCAGGCACCCCCTTGCATCGCGGTGGCGCTGCAGGTGCAACAGGCGCGCTTTGCCATCAAACCAACAGGCCTGTGTGGTGGCAGCACGTGTCATGCGGGTGAAGCGCTCTGCGG
The DNA here is from genome assembly GCF_003719295.1 of Haliea alexandrii. GTDB lineage: Bacteria > Pseudomonadota > Gammaproteobacteria > Pseudomonadales > Halieaceae > Haliea > Haliea alexandrii. The sequence continues at coordinate 322,546 of NZ_RFLW01000003.1, read as the reverse complement.
TCGGTTCTGGTCCAGGTAGTGCACCAGCGGCGCGCCAATATCCAACTTGGCAGTACTGCTGAGGCCGGAGTTCCACAGCTCGCGCAGGCAGGCGCAGAGCACTTCAAAGCGCTGGTGGGGTGTGAAGGCCCAGCTGCGTGACAGGCTGCCGGGCTTATAGTACTTGAAGCACAGGGTTTCCGGCACGCGCACAAAGTTGCCCAGCAGGCTCATGTGGAACAGCCAGGGCATGTCCGTAGAAAATTCCCCGGCGCCGTGCAACTTCAGTCCACCGATCTGGCGTACTTTCTCCAGGCGAAAAACACCGCGGTTGGGAACCCACCATTTGAGCCCACCGGCCAACATCAGGTGTCCTCGCTCCGCAGGATTGGTGATGCCGTCGAGTTCATTCAGTACCCAGTGCTCCTCGCGGCCATCGGTGTGCGTTAGATGAACATCCGAAAAACTGACTACGGCATCAGGATCGTGATTCAGTGCGGCGGCCAGCCGCTCGACATAGGTGGGCGCTATAACATCATCGTGAAAGGCGAAAAGTGCATAGTCGGCGTCCGCCAGTGCAAGCAGTGCATTGCAATTGCCGACATAACCCCGGCGTTGTTCTTGCCGGACCACACGAAAGCGCGGGTCAGCTTCAGCATGTGCGCAGCAGAGTTCAAACGTGCCATCGTCACAGTCGTCTACCGACACAATAACGCTGAACTGTGTATAGGTTTGCGCGGAGAGGGAATCGAGGGTTGCCTGGATGAAGTCGGCTGCCTGCCAGGCAGGTAACAGGGCACAAACGGAGGCGTGTGCCGTTGTGGGATCTTGATTCATGGTCCGCTGAATCCCTTGCGGGTGGTTTCTGATTTCCCGGCATGTCCGGTACGTGCTCGACATTTAAGCACGCTGGTCGCCTGTTATGTCGTTTTACCCGGTAAATTTTACAGCGTGGGTGCAAAAAGTACACGCGATATGCACAGGCGGATGTCGATTTGGCGCGGCCTGCGCCATTGAGGCGCACTGGCATAGCAATTGCAGCACCACCGGGGTACGGGCAGGACGCCTGCCGCTACTGTAATGACCATCTGGAGGCGATATGACAAGCACAGGCAATGAAAAAGATAGCTATGAACAATTCATGGGGGCCCTTGAGGTGACCAACGACGCGCTCACCGAGTTGCGCGATACCCCGGTCATCAAGAGCATCGCTGAACTCATGGACAAGCAGGCGGAAGGTCGCAAGTTCGGGGTGGCGGTGTACGAAAATGATGCCGAGAACCCGCACGACTATTTCACCGTGCGTATGCATAACAGCAAGCTGCAATTGGCATCACACGGCAAGGATGCCCCGGATATCGACTGGAAAGTGTCAATGGATTATCTGCGTGATATCAATCAGAACCCGAGGAAGTATATTGAGGATCCGTGGAAGCTCGACGTCGAGTGGTTGAAGAACCGGTTGCAGGACGGCGCCTAGCAGGGAATTCCCGTGGTAAACCCCGTTCCTGAGCAGCACCCGCTGCCGGCAGTTGGCCGTGACGTCAGCAAACGGTTGGGGCTTCCGGTGCAATCCGGGCATCGGATAGACGTGCTGATCAATGGTCATGAGATTTTTCCGGCCATGCTGCAGGCCATTGTGGGTGCCAGGCGGGAAATCTGTTTTGAAACCTTCATCTACTGGTCAGGCGATATAGCGCAACGGTTTGCCAGCGCGCTCAGCGACGCTGCGCGGCGTGGCGTAGCGGTTTATGTCCTGCTGGATTGGTGGGGTGCTCAGGAGATGGATGAGCAGCTGATCGAGCAGATGCGGGGTGCAGGTGTGCGTGTGCGTCACTTCAACCCCCTGCGCTGGTGGCAGCTACAGCGCATGAACTACCGAACGCATCGCAAAATACTGGTGGTCGACGAGGAAGTCGCGTTCACCGGCGGGGTCGGCATTGCGGAGGAGTGGTGCGGCAACGCAAGAGGCCCGCATGAGTGGTATGACCTCCATTATCGGATGACGGGCCCCGAAGTGGGAGAGATGCGTGCAGCGTTCGCTGAAGTCTGGAGCGAGGTGTTGCAGCAGCCTCGCCTGCCGGCAGCCTCACCCCTCTCGCCAAACCTGAAGCATGCGGGTGGCGACGCCGCGCAAGTGCTCAGCAGTGCGCCCAGGAGCGGGAGTGAGCGCGTCTATCAACTGTTCCGATACGCCATTGAGTCCGCGACCGACTCATTTCTCGTGATCACGGCGTACTTCGTGCCTGACCGGGAAACGATTGCCGCACTCATTGCCGCTGTCAGGCGAGGGGTGAACGTACAGGTGATGGTTCCGGGTCCGCATATCGATTCCCAGGTCGTCCGTTATAGCTCGCGGTCCTCTTGGGGGGAGTTGCTGCAAGCGGGGGTGCGCATTCACGTGTTTACCCCCACCATGCTGCACGCGAAGGCGACGATCGTCGACTCAGAGTGGGTCATTGTTGGCTCGGCAAATTTCGACAACCGGTCTTTCGCGCTCAATGACGAAATCCTCGTGAATGTCTTCAGTGAGGCGTTTGCTGCCGTTCACTCGACAATTTTTCGCGAGAATCTGGAGCGTTGTGAAGCGCTGGATTACGAGAAATGGCGAAAGCGCGGTGTTCTCACCCGCGTCAAGGAACTCTTTTCCGACCTGCTTCGCCCGCAGTTGTAGCAGGTCCCCATTTCAACCCCTTGATTCAGGAGGAACGTGACCATGAAGCTGGAACGACTCGAAACGCCGGGCATTGCCCATTTTTCATACCTGCTGTCGGACGGGGCCAGCGCGCTGGTGGTCGACCCGCGGAGGGACATCGATGTCTACCTGCACAAAGCGCAGGAGCTTGGAGCGAAAATCACCCACGTGCTGGAAACCCATCGTCAGGAAGACTTTGTAATGGGGTCATCACATTTGGCGCGTGTGACCGGAGCCCAGGTGGTCAACGGAACACATGAATGCTTTGGGCGAGGCGATGTGCGCCTGGGGGATGGCGATGAGTTCGACTTCGGCTCACTGCGCGTGAAAGCGCTGAGCACGCCGGGGCACACGCCGGAGAGCATGTGCTACGCCGTATTCAGCGCCGATGCCAGCGCCGCATGGTGTGTTTTTACCGGAGATACTCTGTTTTTCGGCGAAACGGGCCGCACCGACCTGCCAGATGCAGCAAAGTCCGTAGAGAATGCGGCGCTGTTATACGACTCGGTGCACGAGAAGCTGGCCGACCTCGGTGATACCGCATTGGTCATGCCAGCGCATGGTCCTGGCTCGGTTTGCGGCAGCGGCATGGCGGAGCGACCGATGTCCACACTGGGTGAGGAAAAGCGCTATAACGTGGTGTTTACCAAAGACCGCGATACCTTCGCCCGCGATAAAGGCAGTGAGCGACTGCCGCGGCCCCCCTATTTCAGGATTATGGAACGGCTCAACCTCGAAGGCGGCAAACCGCTGGACAAGCCACTGGGTATGGTCAGCATGATGGGCCCGGAAGAGTTCGCGCGTGGCATGGGCGGCGCTACAGTCTACGATACGCGGGAACCGGAGGCCTTTGCCGGCGGGCATGTGGAAGGTGCCTACAGTATCTGGCTGGATGGCTTGCCGGTGTTTGGCGGTTGGATGGCAGACGAAAATGACCCTGTCATGCTGGTGACCGACCGTGGAGAAGACATTGCCGAGGCTGCTGCGCACCTTGCCCGGATCGGGCTGGATAACGTTGTGGGTGCGCTGGCTGATGGCTTCGGGAATTGGCGCAAGTCGGGACAGACTGTGCAACGTTCCGGCGCCATTACCCCCACTGAATTGAACGCTGAGGGCGCCGCCTACCAAGTTCTTGATGTGCGCGAGCCGGATGAATTTGCGGCCGCTCACATCGAAGGCGCAAAGTCGCTGTATGTTGGTCATCTTGAGGATGGTGTTGCCAGCCTCGACCTCGATAAACAGGCGCCGGTGATAGTGACCTGCGGCGTAGGTCATCGCGCCGGGCTGGGCGTGAGTATCCTGCAACGTGCCGGATTTCAGGATGTGCGCAACCTGATTGGCGGCATGAGCGCCTGGCTGACAATGGGGTTACCGGTGGAAGAAGGCGATTAGGACGGCTATGGCCGCGCCGCTGCCCAGTAACCCAGGCCCGCGGATGCTGCAGTGAGAAAGGCGCCCCAGAGGATGTCTGAGCCAACCAGGCCCAGGCTCCAGCGGTGCAATATGGCGTAATTGGTGACGGTGTAGGTCCCGTAGGCCAGCGCACCCAACACCGCGCCGTTGATGAGTGCGATGCGTAACTGCCCCGCGTTCACCGCTGGTGTGACCGCCAGCATCACGATGCCGGCCGCATAAAAGAGATAGAAGATGCCGGCGGCGGCAAAATTCGGGCTTTCGCGCATCAGTTCGCCCAACTCCTGACTATAGTATTTGCTCACAACGGCCCCGATCCATACAGCATCAATGGCAAGAAAAGCGATCAGGACAGTCAGGTAGGGCTTCAGAAATGTAATCATTGTTGCTTACTCCATTGCGTTGTCTGTTAGGCCTGCGCTCAGTTCCCCGTGAGCAGTTGGAACAAGCTCACGCCAATAAAGGTGACGGCAGCCAGTAGCGCGAACAGTAGGAGCAACCCGATAGCCAGCGTAGCCGCAATGACCCAGCGGCTGCGTCGCTGTGCGCCACGGGCGTCGTGCTCGCAACGCTGCAAAAGCTTGACGTTGCGCTGGTTGGCCTTGAAGGCGAAGTCGAACAGGTCGCCCAAGAGCGGTATGGTGCCGACAAGCGATTCAACGGCGACATTGCCCGTCATGCGCAGCAATACGGCGCCGGGGGCACCGCTGCGCCAGGCGGCAAAGATGATGATTGAGGACAGGGCCGCACCGACTGCATCGCCGAGACCCGGAATCAGGCCAATGATGCCGTCCAGCCCAATACTGCGGCCGAAGGGCAGGGGAATACTGCTGTCGAGTAGCCATGCGAAGCGGGCGAGGCGGGGGTTACTGCCGCTTTTCCCTGTGTTTGAGCTGCTCATCATCACGCCCTCTGCTGATCCTGCCAGTAGCGCAGCCGATCTTCAGGGTGAGGTGCACACGTTGCTCGGCCAGTTAAGATGATACCGGAGTTTGAGGGTAGATGTTGTTGGCCCTAGGCTAGCGTGCCGCAGGACAATGTTTGGTACCGGAGGCCGGACTCGATGGTCCGACATATCGGCCGGCACGCGCTAGCGTGCCGCAGGACAATGTTTGGTACCGGAGGCCGGACTCGAACCGGCACGCTTTTTACGGCGGGGGATTTTGAATCCCCTGTGTCTACCAATTTCACCACTCCGGCAAAGAGTGCGGGTGCCGCAGGGCAGCCCGTGGAGAGGGCGCGATTATAGCAACCCGCGCTGTTCCTGCAATGATTTTCCTTAACCTTCAGGCGGTTTGCGGGTAGACTTCGCCCGGCTTGTGCGGATTGCCGCACGGGCATGGGTGGCGCCTCCGGGGCCGACATTCTGAGTATCGAAGGAGAAAAGAGCATGGCAATGAAATTGGTCAAGAAGACGGACGAGTACAGCATTTTCCAGCGTGGTGACGAGCGCTATGCAGTGAAGGATGCCAACCGCAAGCCGGTCAACGGCGAGGAAAAAGTGCGGATTCTGTCTGCTGAAGGCCTGGTAAAAGCGCCGGCACCGAAGCCGGTGGAAGCACCCGCAGAGGAAGCAACCGAAGAAGCGACTGAGGAAGCGACTGCCGAGGCAGACGCACCCGCGGCGGAAGGCGATGCCGAAGCCTGAGCGTCCACTCGGAGCAGGGAGCCGGCTTGAGGCCGGCTTTTTTTTCGATGCAACTTGACGAATTCCACTACGCACTGCCACCGGAGCTGATCGCCCAGTATCCGCTGCAGGACCGCAGCGCCAGCCGCTTGCTGGCGCTTGACGGTGCCTCCGGGGCCACGCGGCACCTGGCTTTTACGGATTTACCGGGCTGCCTGCAGCCTGGTGACCTGCTGGTATTCAACAACACGCGGGTGATTCCGGCGCGGCTCTGGGGGCAGAAAGCCACCGGTGGCCGGGTAGAGATACTCATCGAGCGTGTTACCGGTGAGCATACGGCGCTGGCCCATATCCGCAGCAGCAAGTCGCCCCGGCCGGGGGGGGTGATTCGCCTTTCCGCCCAGCCGGGTGAGGCTCCCGGCCCCTTGCAGGTTACAGTAACCGGACGCGACGGGGCACTGTTCAAGCTGTTATCGCCGCCCGGCGTTCCGCTGCACGCCATACTGGCAGATATCGGGCACATGCCCTTGCCGCCCTATATAGAAAGGGGCGATGAGGCCGCCGACCAGGAGCGCTATCAGACAGTGTACGCAGAGCGCGCCGGTGCCGTTGCCGCGCCCACGGCGGGCCTGCACTTTACACAGGCTCTGCTCGAACAGCTTGCCGCCGCGGGTATCGAGCGCGCAACGGTTACTTTGCATGTGGGGGCCGGCACGTTTCAGCCGGTGAGAGTCGATAATATCCGCGATCATCACATGCACGCCGAGTACCTGGAGGTGGATGCCGCGCTTTGCGCTGCGGTGGAGACGACCCGTGCCCGCGGTGGGCGCGTGGTTGCGGTGGGTACGACTGCGGTGCGTTCGCTGGAGTCTGCCGCCTGCGGTCAGGGCCGGGTAGCGCCGCTGACCGGCGACACGAATATCTTCATCTACCCGGGTTACCGCTTTCAGGTTGTCGATGCCATGATCACCAACTTTCATTTGCCGGAGTCGACGCTGTTGATGCTGGTCAGCGCTTTTTCCGGCCGCGAGTCGATTCTCGCCGCCTACCGGGAGGCGATTGAACAGCGTTACCGGTTTTTCAGTTACGGGGATGCCATGTTCCTGACGCCTCAGCCCGATGCCGTGGGGCCACGATGAGCCGCGAGTGCCACATGCAGTTTGAACAGTTGGGTACCGATGGCGCAGCGCGCCGCGGGCGTCTCACCTTTCCGCGCGGCACCGTGGAAACACCGGCGTTCATGCCGGTGGGCACCTACGGTACCGTCAAGGGCATGCTGCCGCGTGATATTCACGCGGTAGGTGCGGAGATCATTCTTGGCAACACGTTTCACCTCTGGCTGCGCCCGGGAACAGACATCATCGAGCAGCACGGTGACTTGCACGACTTCATGGGCTGGGAAGGTCCCATCCTCACGGATTCAGGGGGCTTCCAGGTCTTCAGCCTGGGCGCCATGCGCAAGATCTCCGAGCAGGGGGTGCGTTTTCAGTCGCCGGTGGACGGATCCAAAGTGTTTCTCGATCCGGAGACTTCGATGGCGATCCAGCGCAAGCTCGGTTCCGATATTGTGATGATCTTTGACGAGTGCACACCGTATCCGGCGACCGAGGCGGAGGCGCGTGCATCCATGGAGTTGTCTCTGCGCTGGGCGCAGCGCAGCCGCGCCGCACATGGCGATAGCGCAGCCGCCCTGTTCGGCATTGTTCAGGGGGGGATGTATGAGAGCATGCGGGCCGAATCCCTGGCCGGGCTGGAGGCCATCGGTTTCGACGGTTACGCCATCGGCGGGCTTTCCGTCGGGGAACCCAAGGAGGATATGATCGCGGTGCTGGAGGCCCTGCAGTACAGCTTGCCGGCGCATAAGCCGCGGTACCTCATGGGCGTGGGCACACCCTCCGACTTGCTGCAGGGCGTGCTGCGTGGCGTGGACATGTTTGACTGCGTGATGCCCACCCGCAACGCACGCAACGGTTTCATTTTCACCTCTCGGGGGGTGCTCAAGCTGCGCAATGCCCGGCACAAAACCAGCACCTTGCCGCTGGATGAGCACTGCGACTGCTACACCTGCCAGAACTTTTCCCGCGCCTACCTGCACCACCTCGACAAGTGCAATGAGATACTCGGCTCGCAGCTCAACACCCTGCACAATCTGCGTTACTACCAGAACCACATGGCCGGCATTCGCGCCGCAATTGAGCAGGGCAGGCTGGCGGCGTTTGCAGATGACTTTTACGCGGGGCAGGCCGAAGGTGTTTAGTTCGTGAGCACGTCCGCGCAGCTGTTTGAGCGGTTGCGGACAGGCTTGCCCATGCTGCGCGCGCCCTGGGCCGGCAGTGGACGTCAGGCGGGGGTGCTGGTGGCGCTGACCGACGAGGAGCATCCCCGTGTGCTGCTGGGCAGGCGCGCCCTGCATTTGTCCCTGCACCCGGGTGAAATCGCTTTTCCCGGTGGCAAGCGGGAGGTGCACGATGCCGGCCCCTGGGATACCGCACTGCGCGAGGCCTTCGAGGAGGTGGCATGCCCGCCCGAAGCGGTGTGCCCTCTGGGCGAGTTGCCGCCCCTGCTCACGCGCAGCGGTTATACCATTCATCCCTGCGTAGCGAGTATTCCTGCCTCGCTGACACTGCGCGCGGACCCCGGTGAAGTTGCCGAACTGATATTGCCGCGGCTGGATTGTTTCACCAACCCGGCAGGCTGGCACGTACGCTACATGAACGAACCCACCAGCGGTCAGGCACTGCCGGTGCCACATTTTCGCCTGCCGCATGATACGGTATGGGGCACTTCGGCCCGCGCACTGTTGCTGCTGGTCAACCTGGGCCTGCAGGCAGAGCTGGATGTGTCGACATTCAAGGAGAATTTGGAATGAAGTACAGCCTCGATGGGCAGTCGGTAACGCTGGTAGGCGATGGGCACTTTATTGCGCCCAATGCGGCAGTGATTGGTGATGTCACCCTGCACGAGAACAGCAGTGTCTGGTTCAGCTGTGTACTGCGCGGTGATGCAGAACGCATTGAAGTGGGCGCCGGCAGCAACATTCAGGATGGCGCCGTACTCCATGCAGACCCGGGTTTCCCGATGGTCGTCGGTGCCAACGTCACAGTGGGCCACAAGGCGATGCTCCACGGTTGCACGATTGGCGATGGTGCGCTGGTGGGCATTGGCGCCATCGTGCTGAACGGGGCGAAAGTGGGTCGCAATTGCCTGATCGGTGCGGGGGCGCTGGTGACGGAAGGCATGGAAATACCGGACGGCAGTTTAGTGCTGGGCGCGCCGGCGAAAGTGAAGCGGCAGTTTTCTGCCGAAGAGCAGGCGGCTGTGGGCCTCAATGCCGAGCATTATGTGCAGAATGCGGCGCGGTTTCTGCGCGGCTTGCAGGAGCAGGCGTGATGACGCAAGCCGAACCCGCGTCGCCCTGCATCTCCGTCTGCCTGCTGGACGAGAACGATATCTGCCTGGGTTGCTATCGCAGCGCCGATGAAATTACGGACTGGTTTATGGCCAGCCCGGAGCAGAAGCGTGACATGTTGCTGCGCGCTGCAGACCGGCGTCTGGCGGACGATAAACCGCAGCTGCGCTAGTCAGTCAGTGCCGGGCTCTGCCTTTGCCGTCAACGGCGGAGGCGAGGACCGATTGCACCACATTGCCCTGCAGCTCCAGAATTTCCAGCCGGTAGCCGGCGATCGCCAGGCAGGCATTGCCCGCCGGGAATGACTCCAGGTATTCCAGAATCAGGCCGCTCAGGGTTTTGGGCCCGTCGGTGGGCAGGTCCCAGTCCAGGGCCTTGTTGACGTCGCGCAGGTTGGCATTGCCGGCAATGATGTAGCTGCCGTCGCGTTGGGCGAAAATGCTGTCCCCGGTGTCGCTCATGCGCGAGGTGAATTCGCCGACGATCTCTTCCAGAATGTCTTCCAGGGCAACTATACCCATCACCTCGCCGTATTCGTCCACCACGATCGCCAGGCGCAGCTTGTTCTTTTGGAAGTGCAGCAATTGCGTGTGCAGTGGCGTGCTTTCGGGGATGAAGTAGGGTTCGTCCATCTCTCGTTCCAGTGCCCCGCGGTCCAGGCCATGCTTGTCGATGACCCGGCTCAGGTTGCGCAGATGCAGCACGCCGACGATGTTATTGATGTCGTCGCGCCAGACCGGCAACCGGGTGTGAGTGGAGGCCTGCAGACAGCGCAGGATTTCATCATCGCTCTCGTCCAGATCGATACCGTAGACGTCATTGCGCGGTACCATCACATCGTCCACGCTGACTTCCTCAAGGTCGAGGATATTCAGCAACATACCGCGATGTCGGGGTGGAATCAGCGCGCCGGCCTCAGTCACGATGGTGCGCAATTCCTCGGAAGAGACATGTTCTTCCTTGGCGGCGCCGGCATCGACGCCAAGCAGGCGCAGGAGTCCGTTGGTAACCCCGTTCACCAGCCACACCACCGGGTACATCGCCTTCATCAGAGGCAGCAGAATCACACTGGCCGGGAAGGCGATGCGCTCCGGGTACAACGCGGCGATGGTTTTCGGGGTGATTTCGGCGAACACCAGGATCACCAGTGTGAGGCAGATGGTGGCGATGGCGATACCCGCATCGCCCCACAGGCGAATGGCGATGACGGTGGCAATGGCGGAGGCCAGAATATTGACTGCGTTGTTGCCGATCAGGATCAAGCCAATCAGCCGGTCCGGGCGGTCCAGCAGCTTGCTGGCGCGCCGTGCGCCGCGATGCTGCTGCTTCCTGAGGTGCTTCAGCCGGTAGCGGTTGAGTGACATCATGCCGGTTTCCGAGCTGGAGAAGAAACCAGACAGGAGAATGAGAACAACCAGGATGGACGACAGGAGACCCAGCGGGGCTTCGTTCAAAGCGGGGGCGAACCTTTGGCGTGAGCGGACCGGTTATCTTGAAGAAAAAGGCAGGTGGGGGCAACCCCTGTGGGTCATCCGCGCTGCAGTAACAGTTCCAGGACCAGTTTCGAGCCGAGGAAAGCCAGCATCAGCAGAATAAAGCCCCCGATGGTGAAGCGCGCCGCGGTCTGGCTGCGCCAGCCGAGTTGGTAGCGACCCCAGAGCAGGGTGGAGTAAATCACCCAGGCAACCAGCGTCAGCACGGTTTTATGCACCAGATGCTGGGCAAAGAAATCGTCGACGAAGAGGAAGCCGGTAGCGATAGCCACAGTGAGTAGCACAACGCCCATCCATACCAGCTCGAAAAGCATGGTTTCCATGAGTTGCAGCGGTGGCAGGAAACTGACGATGCCGGTGGCGCGGTGCTGTTTCAGTTGCCGGTCCTGTATCGCGACCAATACGGCTTGCACCGCGGCGAGGGTCAGTACCGCATAGGCCAGAATGGAGGACGCAATATGCAGCAGCAGGCCGTGGCCGAGTGCCTCGGGTGTGCTGCCGGTTTGCGGTGCAAAGGCTGAAATCAGCACCGTCGAGGCGGACAGTGGCAGCAGCACAATCAGCAGATTCTGCAGCGGCCAGCGTACCAGCCAGGAGATGCAGGCAAGGTTGATGACAAACGAGATCAGCGCGAGGATGCGGTAGAGGCCGAGGTGCACGCTGTGCTCGTCGAAAATGCTCGACCACGCCACCAGGGCGTGACACACCAAGGCAATGGCGCCCAGCGCGATGACCGAGGTGCTGAGGCGCGGCTTGCGCTGCAGGATGTGCATCAGGTGGAGCCCTGCGGCGGCCAGGTAGAGCAGCGCGGCAGCAATGGCGAGCAGTGGCAGTGGCATGGTTGGGGCTTGGACCCGGGTGACGTATACTGCGCACCTTTGTACCGATTTGTCCGGCCATTGGCAATAGTGGCCGCCTGCTGCCGAGAGTTCCGCTGATGTTCGAGAGTCTGTCCGATCGCCTGTCCCAGAGTTTGCGCGCCATTACCGGCAAGGCGCGGCTCACCGAGGACAACATTCAGGAAACGCTGCGCGAAGTGCGCATGGCGCTGCTGGAAGCGGATGTCGCGCTGCCGGTGGTGAAAGATTTTGTCGAGGCGGTGAAGCAACGCGCCCTGGGGCAGGAGGTCAGCAAGAGCCTGAGCCCGGGCCAGGCGTTCCTGCGCATTGTGCAGGCGGAACTGGAAGCGGTGATGGGCACGGCCAACGAGGGGCTGAACCTCGCCACGCAGCCGCCGGCGATCATTCTCATGGCCGGCCTGCAGGGCGCGGGCAAGACCACCTCGGTCGCCAAGCTGGCGCGCCTGCTCAAGGAACGCGACAAGAAGTCGGTGACGGTAGTGAGTGCCGACGTGTATCGCCCGGCGGCAATCAAGCAGCTGGAGACCCTGGCGGCAGAGGTGGGCGTGGACTTCTTCCCCAGCGAGGCCCAGCAGGCGCCGGTGGATATTGCCCGTGCGGCCATGGAGCACGCCCGTATCCGTTTCAGCGATGTGCTGATTGTGGATACTGCGGGTCGGCTGGCGGTCGACGAGGCCATGATGGCCGAGATTGCCGAGCTGCACCGGGTTACCCAGCCGGTGGAAACCCTGTTCGTGGTCGACGCCATGACCGGCCAGGATGCCGCCAATACGGCCAAGGCCTTTGGCGAAGCGCTGCCCCTCACCGGTGTAATCCTGACCAAGGTGGATGCGGATACCCGCGGTGGTGCCGCACTGTCGGTGCGCACCATCACTGGCAAGCCGATCAAGTTCCTCGGGGTGGGTGAGAAAACCCAGGCGCTGGACCCCTTCCACCCGGACCGCCTGGCATCGCGTATCCTCGGCATGGGGGATGTGCTCTCGCTGATCGAGGAAGCGGAGCAGAAGGTCGACAAACAGAAAGCCGAGCGGCTCGCGCGCAAGGTGAAGAAGGGCGGTCGTTTCGACCTGGAAGATTTCCGCGACCAGCTGCAGCAGATGAACAACATGGGCGGTATTACCGGCATGCTCGACAAACTGCCGGGTATGGGCAACATGGCGCAGATGGCGCAGCAGAACCTCGACATGAAGATGTTTGCGCGCATGGAGGCCATGATCAACTCCATGACGGTGAAGGAGCGGCGCAACCCGGATCTCATCGCGGGTTCGCGCAAGCGCCGCATCTGCCTGGGTTCGGGCACCCAGGTGCAGGACCTCAATCGTCTGCTCAAGCAGCATAAGCAAATGCAGAAGATGATGAAAAAGATGAAGGGTGGCGGCATGGAGCGCATGATGCGCGGCCTCGGTGGCATGATGCCGCCGGGCGGCGGCGGTGGGGGTGGTTTCCCCTTCCGGTAAGCCCGCAGAATCCTTGAAAAATTCCGCTGTGCGGGGCTTTCAAAACCGGCCGAAGTTCCGTATGATACGCCACCTTTGCGGCCGTAGTGCCGGTGTTTGTCGTGGATGAGGCGGCAGGTTAGCCGCAGATCCCGACTCATTTTCAGGAAATTACGGAATATGGTAACAATTCGTCTTTCTCGTGGTGGTGCCAAGAAGCGCCCTTTCTATCATCTGACGGTGACTGACAGCCGCAAGTCACGCGACGGTCGTTTCATCGAGCGCGTGGGCTTCTTCAACCCGGTCGCCCGTGGTCAGGAAGTGCGTCTGAATGTCGACGCCGAGCGCGTGGCGTTCTGGCAGAGCCAGGGTGCACAGCTGTCCGATCGCGTGGCCAAGCTGGTCAAGGAAGCGGGCGCAGCAGCGGCCTGAGCCAGCGTCGCCGGGCATGAGTGAGGCCGCTGAGCGCCTGGTCATCGGCCGTATAACCGGCTGTTATGGCATCAAGGGCTGGGTACGGATTCACTCATACACTGAACCGATGGAAAATTTCCTCGAGTTCAGTGGGTTCAAGGTGCAGCGGCGCGGCGCTTATGAAGCCATCGAGTTCGATGGCGGGCGCAGGCAGGGCAAGGGGCTGGTGGCCCACATTCGCGGTGTTGATGACCGCGATCTTGCCGAGTCCTTCCGGGGTCTTGAGGTGAGCGTTGCCGGCAGCGCGTTACCCGAGCTGGAGGAAGGCGATTACTACTGGCACCAGCTGCAGGGTTTGCAGGTGTGGTGCCATACGGATAGCGGACAGGTGTTGCTCGGCGTAGTCGACTACCTGATCGAGACCGGAGCAAACGATGTGCTGGTGGTGAAGGCCTGTGAGGGCAGTACCGACCAGCGGGAACGGCTCATTCCCTGGCTGCCCGGCACCACGGTGCGGCAGGTGGACGAGGAGTCGGGAAGGATCGAAGTGGATTGGTTTCCGGAAGACTAGGAGCCGTTCACGGGAGGCGGGTGGCACACATGCATATTGCTTTGGTGAGCCTGTTTCCGGAGATGTTCGACGCGGTCAGCGAGCACGGTATAACCGGGCGCGCGGTGCAGCAGGGGCTGGTGGGCCTGAGCCACAGCAACCCCAGGGACTTCACCGAAGACCGCCACCGCACGGTGGACGATCGCCCGTTTGGCGGCGGCCCCGGCATGGTGATGAAAGTGGCGCCTCTCGAGCAGGCGATTCGCGCTGCCAGGGAGCAGGCGAAGCAGCCAGCGCGGGTAATCTACCTGTCCCCCCAGGGGCGCAGGTTCGATCACCGCAAGGCGGTCAGCCTGGCGCGGGAGTCTGCCCTGGTGTTGATTGCGGGGCGCTACGAGGGCATTGATGAGCGCCTGATCGAGCGCGAGGTCGACGAGGAGTTATCCATCGGCGACTACGTGCTCTCAGGTGGAGAGCTGGCGGCCATGGTGGTCATGGACGCGGTGATCCGGCAGTTGCCGGGTGTGTTGGGCCACGCGCTGTCGGCGCAGGAGGATTCCTTCGCCGACGGATTGCTGGATTGCCCACATTACACCCGCCCGGAGAATTATCGGGAGCAGGCGGTACCGGAGGTTTTGTTGAGCGGCGATCACGAGCGGATTCGTCGCTGGCGCCTCAAGCAGGCGCTGGGTCGCACGCTGGATCGGCGCCCGGATCTGCTGGAGGACAGGGCCCTGACGGCCGAGGAACAGGAATTGCTGGCTTTGTACTGCCAGGAACGGGATTTGAGTTGATTCGCTAGCTGTGAAGCTACGCACGGTAAATGACAGGAGCGCACCATGAGCACCAACAAGATTATCTCTCAGCTTGACGCTGAACAGATGCAAAAAGATCTGCCCGAGTTCAGCCCCGGTGACACGGTGGTGGTGCAGGTAAAAGTGAAGGAAGGCAACCGCGAGCGTCTGCAGGCGTTTGAGGGCGTGTGCATTGCCAAGCGCAGCCGCGGCCTGAACTCTGCCTTCACCGTGCGCAAGATCTCCCACGGTGTGGGCGTCGAGCGTACCTTTCAGGCGTACAGCCCCCTGGTGGACAGTGTGACCGTCAAACGTCGCGGTGACGTGCGTCAGGCCAAGCTGTACTACCTGCGCGAACTGTCTGGTAAAGCGGCTCGTATCAAGGAAAAGCTGACCGCCAGGTAAGGCGTGCAAGCAGTATCGAAAGCGGCCCACCTGGCCGCTTTTTTTGTGCCTGCGTATCCGGCAGTTCTGTGCCGTGGCAAACGGTGCTAGGCTAGCGGCCCATGCGTGCCCAGCCCGATTCACTAGACCCAGCCATTGAGCAATATCTCGATGCGCTGTGGTTGGAGAAAGGCCTGAGTGGCAATACGCTGGACGCCTACCGCCGCGATCTCGGCCACTATCAGCAGTGGCTTGCGGGCCGCAAGGCGAGGCTCCTCGAGGCCGATCGCGTCGACTTGCAGGCCTACCTCGCCGCACGCCTCGGCAAGGGACAATCACCGCGGTCGACAGCGCGCTTCATGTCCTGCGCGCGCGGCTTCTATCGCTATCTGCTGCGCGAAGGGCGCCTCGACGCGGACCCGACATTGGATATCGACAGTCCGCAGCTGGGGCGCCCGTTGCCCAAGTCGTTGTCGGAGCAGGATGTGGAGCGCCTGTTGGCGGCGCCGGATACCGGTGATGCCCTGGAGTTTCGTGACCGCGCCATGCTGGAGCTGCTCTACGCCTGCGGTTTGCGGGTGTCGGAGCTGACCGGGTTACAGCTGGTGCAGGTCAGCCTGAATCAGGGCGTGCTGCGGGTATTTGGCAAGGGCAGCAAGGAGCGACTGGTGCCCATGGGGGAGGAGGCGTTGAGCTGGTTGCAGCGTTTTCTGGTGGGTCCGCGCCAGGAGCTGCTCAGGGGGGTGCCCAGCGAGGCCGTGTTTCCCAGCCGTCGCGGCAGCATGATGACTCGCCAAGCCTTCTGGTATCGTATTAAAATCTATGCGCGGCGTGCGGGGATCAGTAAACCACTATCGCCGCACACATTGCGTCACGCGTTTGCCACGCACTTGCTGAACCACGGCGCAGACCTGCGTGTGGTGCAGATGTTGCTGGGGCACAGCGACCTGACCACAACCCAGATTTACACCCACGTCGCCCGGCAGCGCATGCAGGAACTGCACGCCCGGCATCACCCGCGCGGGTGAACAAGCGCCGTGGAACTTGTCACAAGCCGTGTGTTCCAAACTGCCGCGGCACCACGAACTCCGGCGGCAGAGGCCGTCCGTAACCGAGGAATGTTCATGATCAACCGAGTCCTAACTGTTCTGCTGGCCTGCCTGTTTGCGGGTGCTGTTGTCTCCGTCAGAGCTGCCGACCCTGTGCCTGCGGACGTGGCGGACTCCCTGCGTCAGATGCTCGAAAGCCCGGCCGATGGGCTCAAAGTGGCGACGATTGAACCCAGTGAAATTGAGGGCATGTACGCGGTACAGCTGGTCGACGGCCCGCTGGTCTATGCCAGCCGCACCGGTCAGTTCTTTATTGTGGGCGACCTGTTCACGGTGGGGCCTGCGGGTTATGTGAACCTCGCGGAGAAGCGCCGCGATGGTGAGCGCGCCGAGCGGCTCGCGACACTCTCGCCGGCTGACATGATCATATTCCCTGCCAAGGGGGAGACACGGTCCCATATCACGGTATTCACCGATGTCACCTGTTTTTACTGTCAGAAGCTGCATCGCGAAGTCCCGGAGCTGAACAAGCGCGGCGTCGAGGTGCGCTACCTCGCCTATCCGCGTTCTGGCCTGGCCTCCGAGGGGTATCGCAAGCTGGCAACGGCGTGGTGTGCCAATGACCGCGCCGACGTCCTCACGCGCCTGAAGAACGGCGAGTCCGTGGCCGAGAACGTGTGCCAGGGTTCCCCCGTGGCCGACCAGTACCAGCTCGGCCAGTCGATGGGCGTGCGCGGTACGCCGGCCATTATCACGGCCAGCGGCCAGATGATTCCCGGTTACCAGCCCGCGGACGAGCTGATGGGTACGCTTGGCCTGCAATAGCCCCCGGCCGGCGTGTTTAGCCGGCTCCCTCCGTTGACAGCCACGGGTGTACTCAGTACTGTTTGCCACCTTTTTAGTTTGCAGCCTGTAGCGGGCTGCCCAACCGAGTCCCTGTGCCGTGGAAGACCAGTTTCAGCGCATACAGCGCTTGCCCCCCTATGTGTTCAATATTATCGGTGAACTGAAGCAGCAGGCGCGTGCGGCAGGTGAAGACATCATTGATTTCGGCATGGGCAATCCCGATCAGCCAACGCCTTCGCACATCGTCGACAAGCTGGTAGAAACAGCGCGTCGGGGCGACACCCACCGCTATTCGCAGTCCAAGGGCATACCGCGCCTGCGCAAGGCTATCTGCGACTGGTACCAGCGCCGCTACGACGTCACGCTGGACCCCGCCACCGAGGCCATAGTTACGCTCGGTTCCAAGGAAGGCCTGGCGCACCTGGCGCTCGCCACCACCGGCCCGGGTGATGCGATTCTGGTGCCGAATCCGGCGTATCCCATTCACCCCTACGGTTTCGTGATTTCGGGCGCGGATATCCGCCACGTGCCGATGGGCGATGAAAACAGCTTCTTCGATGAGCTGGAGAACGCCATCCGCAACAGCTGGCCGCGGCCCAAGATGCTGGTGCTGAGCTTTCCCTCCAACCCTACCGGGCAGGTGGTGGAGCTGGAGTTTTTCGAGCGGGTTATCGCCGTTGCCCGTGAGCACCAGATCTGGGTGGTGCAGGATCTCGCCTACGCTGACCTCTGCTACGACGGCTACGTCGCGCCGTCGATTCTGCAGGTGGAGGGCGCACGTGAGGTGGCGGTGGAATTCTTCAGCATGTCCAAGAGCTACAATATGCCGGGTTGGCGGGTGGGCTTCTGCTGCGGCAACAAGCAGCTGGTCGGCGCGCTGGGGCGCATGAAGTCCTATCTCGACTACGGCATGTTCACGCCTATTCAGGTGGCCGCGATTGCCGCGCTGGAGGGTGACCAGAGCTGTGTGCAGGAAATCACGGCCATGTATAAAGCGCGTCGTGATGTGCTGTGCAGTGGCCTCAATGCACTGGGTTGGCCGGTCACGCCACCCCGGGCGACCATGTTTGTCTGGGCACGCATTCCTGACTTCTATCAGGAAATGGGGTCGCTGGAATTCAGCAAGAAGCTGTTGCAGGAGGCACAGGTGGCGGTGTCGCCGGGCGTCGGTTTTGGTGAATACGGTGAGGGCTATGTGCGTTTTGGCCTGATTGAAAATGAACACCGCACGCGTCAGGCCCTGCGTAATATCAAGCGCATGTTCCGCGCCGATGGCCACGTGGGAACGGTGTGACGATGCATGATGAAGCAACAGGGGGATCTCCAGTGCAACCCGTGAGAATCGGAATCTGCGGCCTGGGTACAGTAGGCGGCGGCACCTTCAACTTGCTGCAGGAAAACGCCGAGGCGATCGCCGCGCGCGCGCAGGCGCCTCTGGCCGTCGTGCACATTGGCGCGCGGCGCGACAATCCTGCCTGCGATACCGGCAGTGTGCGAGTCAGCCGGGACATTTTCGATGTCGTGGCCGACCCGGACGTTGACGTGCTGGTGGAATTGATCGGCGGCACCACCGTTGCCCGTGAGCTGGTGGAAGCCGCCATCCGCGCCGGCAAGCACGTGGTGACGGCCAACAAGGCGCTCATTGCCGAACACGGCAATGCGCTGTTTGCGCTGGCGGCGGAGCATAACGTTGCAGTGCGCTATGAAGCCGCGGTAGCCGGTGGTATCCCCATCATCAAGGCGTTGCGCGAGGGCCTGGCGGGCAACCATATCGAGTGGCTGGCGGGCATCATCAACGGTACGGGCAACTTCATCCTCAGCGAGATGCGCGAGCACCGCCGGGAGTTTTCCGATGTGCTGGCGGAGGCGCAGGCCCTGGGTTACGCCGAGGCAGACCCCACCTTTGATGTGGAGGGCATCGATGCCGCGCATAAACTGGTGATACTCGCCTCTATCGCTTTTGGCATCCCGCTGCAGTTTGAATCCGTGTACACCGAGGGCATTACGCGCCTCACGCCCCAGGATCTGGATTATGCAGAAGAGCTGGGGTATCGGGTGAAGCACCTGGGTATTGCCAAACAGGGGCCGAGCGGGGTGGAGTTACGCGTGCACCCCACGCTGATTCCTGAAGATCGTCTGCTGGCCAACGTGAACGGTGTCAAAAACGCCGTTTTGGTTGAGGGCAGTGCGGTCGGCCCCACGCTCTATTATGGCGCGGGTGCGGGCGGCAAGCCGACCGCTTCGGCAGTCGTGGCGGATCTGGTAGATCTGGCGCGCGACCTCAGCGCCGGCCAGGTGAGCCGGGTACCGTCCCTGTCGTTCTCCAATGAAGCACTGCGTGATCTGCCGATTGTGCCGATGGCCGAGGTCGAAACACCCTGGTACCTGCGTATGGAAGCCGAGGACCGCACGGGTGTGTTGTCGCGCATCGCGACCATCTTCAGCGACCACGGCATCAGCATTGAAGCGCTGATCCAGAAGGCGCCGGCGGCGGGGCAGGCGACGGTCCCGCTGATCGTGCTGACCAATCGCGCGGCACAGGGCCGCGTGGATGCGGCCGTGGCGGAAATCGAGGCGCTGGACACGATCACCGGCCAGGTGGTCAGGATCCGGGTCGAGCCGCTGGACGGCTAACAGGAGCAAACATGCAATACATCAGCACTCGGGGCCAGGCCCCCGCCCTGAACTTCGAGGAGGTCCTGCTGACCGGCCTCGCCTCCGATGGCGGCCTGTATGTGCCGCAGACACTGCCGCAGTTCAGCCGCGACGAGATCGCCGCCATGGCGGGTATGGACTATGCGCAGCTGGCGCAGCGCATCATCGAACCTTTTGTCGGCGACTGTATTCCCCGCGAGGATCTGCGCGAGATCATCGCCGATACGTACGCGGTGTTTCGCCACGGTGCGGTCGCCCCGCTGGTGCAGATTGGCCACAATCAATGGGTGCTGGAGCTTTTCCACGGGCCCACGCTGGCTTTCAAGGACTTCGCGCTGCAGTTGCTGGGGCGCCTGCTGGACTATGTGCTGGAACGCCGCCACCAGAAAGTGGTGATCATGGGGGCGACCTCCGGAGACACCGGTTCCGCGGCCATCGAAGGCTGCAAACGCTGCAAGAACATCGACATTTTCATCCTGCACCCGCACGACCGCGTATCCGAGGTGCAGCGGCGGCAGATGACCACGGTGGTGGGTGACAACATTCACAACATCGCCGTGCAGGGCAACTTCGATGACTGCCAGGCCATGGTCAAGGCCAGTTTCGGTGATCGCAGTTTCCTGCCGGACGACCGCCACCTGGTGGCCGTCAACTCGATCAACTGGGCGCGCATCATGGCGCAGATCGTGTATTACTTCTATGCCGCCGTTGCCTTGGGCGGTCCGGCACGGCCCGTGGCGTTTTCGGTGCCGACGGGCAACTTCGGTGATATTTTCGCCGGCTACCTGGCGCACCAGATGGGCCTGCCTGTTGCGCAGCTGATCATCGCCACCAACCGCAACGACGTGCTGCACCGGGTGATGACCACGGCTACCTACGGCCGGCAGTCGCTGGAGCACACGCTGTCGCCGAGTATGGACATCACCGTGTCCAGCAACTTCGAACGCCTGCTGTTTGATTTGTACGACCGTGATGGCCATGCCGTGGCTGCCATGATGCGCGATTTCGATGGCGGCGATGTCCACTTCACGGATACCGCGATGCAGCGCGCCCGCGCCCTGTTTTCCAGCTATCGTGTGCCCGACGAGGAAACCTGTGCGCAAATTGCCGCCGTGTGGCAGGAGTCTGAGTACCTGCTCGATCCGCACAGCGCGATCGGGGTAAAGGCAGCGCTGGCCTCGGGCATCGGTGACGGCATTCCGGTGGTGACCCTCGCGACCGCGCACCCGGCGAAGTTCCCTCAGGCGATTCAGCGCGCGGTGGTGGGTTGTGAGCCCCCTTTGCCGTTGCATCTCTCGGACCTGTTTGACCGCACAGAGCGCTTTGAAGTGCAGCCCTGCGACCTGGCCGCCGTGCAGGCCTTCATGGCGAACAACCTCGGCGCCTGAGCGCCCATCGGATGATTCGACGGGTTGTTCGGCGCGCGCCGGAAGCGGTGCCGCTGCTCTCCTCGGGTGAATTGTCACCGCTGTTGGCACGGGTCTACGCCAACCGCGGCGTCAGGCAATCCGCCGAGTTGCAGATGTCCCTGCAGGAGCTGCTGCCACCGGATACGCTGACGGGAACCGATGCGGCAGCGCGCCTGCTGGCCGACGCGCTCGCTGCCGGACAGCGACTGCTGGTCATCGGTGATTTCGATGCCGACGGCGCAACCAGCACGGCAGTGGCGCTCGGCGCGCTGCGCGCGCTCGGTGCCGCGCATGTTGACTACCTGGTGCCGAACCGTTTCGAGTACGGTTACGGCCTCACCCCCGAAATCGTAGCGCTCGCGGCGAACCGGCAGCCGGACCTGATCATCACCGTGGATAATGGCATTGCCAGCATTGACGGCGTGCTGGCGGCGCGCGCGCTGGGTATTGTCACGCTGGTCACCGATCATCACCTGGCAGGCAGCGAGCTGCCGGCCGCAGAGGTCATCGTCAACCCGAACCAGCCGGGTTGTGGCTTCGCCAGCAAGGCACTGGCCGGCGTAGGCGTGATCTTCTACGTCATGCTGGCGCTGCGCGCCGAGCTGCGCCGTCGCGGCTGGTTTCAACAACAGGCGCTGCCCGAACCGAACCTGGCCGAGTATCTGGACCTGGTGGCGTTGGGGACTGTGGCCGATGTGGTGCCACTGGATCGCAATAACCGCATTCTGGTGGCCGCGGGGTTGCAGCGTATTCGGCGCGGCCAGGCGCGTCCGGGCGTTCTCGCCCTGCTGGAGGTAGCCGGCCGCGACCCCGGCAATGCCGTGGCCTCCGACCTGGGTTTCACGGTGGGGCCGCGTCTCAATGCCGCCGGACGGCTGGATGACATGTCCATCGGCATCGAATGCCTGCTGGCGCCCAATCGCGCCGTCGCCAGTGACTATGCGGGCCGTTTGCAGCGCCTGAACGAAGAGCGCCGCCGCATAGAGCAGGGCATGCAGGAGGAAGCCCTGGCACTGCTGGAGGGCCTGGGGCCCGTGTCCCGTGAGGGCGGTGTGCCGGCGGGCATTACGCTGTATGAACCCGGCTGGCATCAGGGCGTGATCGGCATCCTCGCCTCGCGGGTGAAGGAGCGGCTGCACCGACCGACTATCGTATTTGCCGACGCAGGCGCCGATAGCGACGACCTGAAGGGGTCTGCGCGATCCATCCAGGGTATCCATGTGCGCGATGTGCTGGATGCCGTGGCAACGCGCCACCCGGGGCTGCTCACCCGCTTTGGCGGCCACGCCATGGCCGCCGGCCTCACCTTGCCACGGGCTCACTACGCTGCATTTGCGGCGGCTTTCGTGGCGGAAGTTGAGCGACACGGGCGGGACCTCGACCTGGAGGCGGTGCTGGCGTCGGATGGTGAGCTTGAGGCGGCGGACTTTGATCTCTCGCTTGCTGAAACCCTGCGCCTGGGCGGGCCCTGGGGGCAGCACTTTCCGGAACCGCTGTTCGACGGCCGGTTCCGCATCGTGCAGCAGCGGCTGGTGGGGGGCAAACACCTCAAGCTGGTGCTTGGCCGGCCGGGGTCAAGCGACGTATTCGACGCCATCGCCTTCAATGTGGACCTCGATCTGTGGCCGGATGAGAGCAGGGAATGGGTACACGCCGCTTTCCGGCTGGATGTAAACGCCTTCCGAGGGCGGCGTACCTTGCAGCTTATGGTCGAGCAGCTCGAAGCGCTGTAGCGTCCAGGCAGCCTGTTCCGACCCTGTGCCGCGCGGTCGCCTGTGGCCTGTTTTTGTTCGCTACGGTACACTGCGCGCCTTTTCCTGCAGGACTCGCTCACCATGTTAGAGATCAACCCGTTGTTACAAACCCTCAAGGATATCGAGGCACGCACCGCCGTGCTGAGGGGGTATCTTTGACTTCGATACCCGTAAGGAACGTCTTGCCGAAGTAGAGCTGGAGCTCGCCGAACCCAGCGTATGGGATAAGCCTGAGCGCGCGCAGGAGTTGGGCCGTGAGCGCGCGGCGCTGGAAAAAATCGTCTCCACTATTGAGCACCTGGACGGTGCTACGGGTGATGCCGCCGACCTGCTGGAACTGGCAGCGGTGGAGGATGACGAGGGAACAGTCGCCGAAGTGCGCGCCGATATCGACGCGCTGGTCAAACAGTTGGAGCAGCTGGAGTTTCGGCGCATGTTCTCCGGCGAAATGGACCCCAACAACGCCTACCTGGATGTCCAGTCCGGCTCTGGCGGTACGGAGGCCCAGGACTGGGCGGAAATGCTCTTGCGTATGTACTTGCGCTGGGGCGAAGCGAGCGGCTTCAAGACCGATTTGATCGAAGTGTCGGCCGGGGAAGTGGCCGGTATCAAGAGCGCTACGATTCACTTCGAGGGTGAGTACGCCTTCGGCTGGTTGCGCACGGAAACCGGTGTGCACCGTCTGGTGCGCAAATCACCGTTCGATTCCGGCAACCGGCGCCACACGTCATTCGTTTCGGTATTCGTGGCGCCTGAGATTGACGACGATATCGAAATCGACATCAACCCCGCGGACTTGCGCGTGGATACCTACCGCTCCAGCGGCGCGGGCGGTCAGCACGTGAACAAGACCGATTCCGCCGTGCGGATCACGCACAACCCGAGCGGCGTTGTAGTGTCCTGCCAGACCGAGCGCTCGCAGCACCAGAACCGGGACCGGGCGATGAAAATGCTGCGCGCCAAACTGTACGAGCTGGAGATGCTCAAGCGCAGCGAGGCCAAGCAGGCCACCGAGGACAGCAAGGCCGATATCGGCTGGGGCAGCCAGATCCGTTCCTACGTACTGGATCAGTCGCGTATCAAAGACTTGCGCACCGGCGTGGAGACGAGCAATACCCAGGCGGTGCTGGACGGGGATATCGATCTGTTTATCGAAGCCTCACTGAAGAAAGGGCTGTAGGACACCATTATGAAAGAGCAGGATCAGGCCGTGCGCGGCCCGGACGAGGAGAACAAGCTGGTCGCCGAGCGGCGCGGCAAGCTGCGCCAGCTGCGCACACAGCGCAACGCCTTCCCCAACGACTTCCGGCGCACGGGCTGGGCAGCTGACCTGCAGCGCGAATACGGCGCGAGCAGCAAGGAACAGCTCGAAGAGGACGACCAGCGCTTCGCTGTCGCCGGGCGTTTGATTCGCAACCGCGGCGCGTTCCTGCTGATTCAGGATGGCTCTGGTCAGATCCAGCTGTACCTCAACCGCAAGGGCCTCGACGAGGCGACCCTGGCCGAGATCAAGAGCTGGGACCTGGGTGATATCGTTTGTGCGGAAGGGCCTGTGCACAAGTCAGGCAAGGGCGATCTGTACATCAACATGAACAGCGCGCGCCTGCTGACCAAGGCGCTGCGCCCCCTGCCGGATAAATACCATGGTCTGTCAGACCAGGAGCTGCGCTACCGCCAGCGCTATGTAGACCTGATTGTAAACGCCGAGTCCCGCGCCGTGTTCACCCTGCGTTCGCGCATTGTGCGTTTCATCCGTGACTACATGGACGGGCGCGGCTTCATGGAGGTGGAAACCCCCATGATGCAGGTCATTCCCGGCGGTGCGGCGGCCAAACCCTTCGTTACCCATCACAATGCGCTGGACCTGGACATGTACCTGCGCATTGCGCCGGAGCTGTACCTCAAGCGCCTTGTAGTCGGTGGTTTCGAACAGGTGTATGAAATCAATCGCAACTTCCGCAATGAAGGGCTTTCGACCCGGCACAACCCTGAGTTCACCATGCTCGAGTTCTACTGGGCCTACGCGGACTACCGCGACGCCATGGACCTCACCGAAGACATGCTGCGGCAGCTCACGGCCAGCGTGCTGGGTGATACGCGGGTGGTCTACCAGGGCTCGGAGTACGACTTCTCGCGGCCCTTCCAGCGCATGACGGTGGTCGAGGCCATTCTCAGCCACAACCCCGGTATGGACGCCGAAGCGCTGGCGGATGAGCAGGGCGCGCGCGCCATTGCCGAGGAGCTGGGTATTCCGCTGAAGCCGAGCTGGGGGCTGGGCAAGGTGCAAATCGAGATCTTCGAGAAAACCGTTGAGCACCGGTTAGACCAGCCGACCTTTATCACTGCTTATCCCACCGAGGTCTCGCCGCTTGCCCGGCGCAGCGATGCTGATCCCTTCGTGACCGACCGATTTGAGTTTTTCGTCGGCGGGCGAGAGATCGCCAATGGCTTTTCGGAGTTGAATGATGCCGAGGACCAGGCGGAGCGTTTCCGCGCCCAGGTCGCCGAGAAAGATGCCGGTGATGAAGAGGCCATGCATTACGATGCGGATTATATTCGCGCACTGGAATACGGCATGCCACCCACCGCGGGTGAGGGTATCGGCATCGACCGGCTGGTCATGCTGCTGACCGATGCGCCGTCGATTCGCGATGTCCTGCTGTTCCCGCACCTGCGCCCGGAATGAGGTCAGCCTTACCTGCTCGCGCCTTAGCGGTGTTCACGCCGCGGTGTTACACTGATGGTCTGGGGTTCAGTGCGAGGGTATTCCCGTGAGTAATCTGTCGGCGCCGCTGCTGTTGGCGAGTATGTTGCTTGGCTTATCGGCCTGCGCCACCGTGCCGGAAGCGGCTGACCCTCCGCAGCAGGCACAAGCCGCCGAGGCTGGCGTGCCGGCCGCCCCTGCCCCGGAGCTCACCCTGAACCTGCCCTCGCAGTCCGAGTGTGCCTGTGCCACGCCCGCCAGCCGCGACTACACCTTTCTTGAGCGGGGCTATCGTGCTTTGAGTGAAGGTGAGGCCGTCGCCGCGCTGCAGCACTTCCAGCGCTACAAGCGCCTGGAGGTGGAGCCCGCCGCGCAGTGGGAGGCGGATATCGCCATTGCCTATCTGGGCATGCTGCCGGATAGCCCGTTCTACGACCACGACGCGGCCGAGGCGACCTTCCGCAGGCTGGTGGCGCAGTTCACCGCGGAAATGCAGGTGCACCCGACTGCGCTGCTCATGCGCGACTCACTGGCCGCTTTCGCACTGCTCAATCGGCATATTTCCGATCTGGAAAGCAGCAACGCGACGCTGCGTGAAGATCTGCAGAAACGCGAGGAGGCGATCAAGCGTTTGCGGGAGCTGACGTTGGGGCCTTCGCGGGCAGTTCAACCGTAAACGCAGAGCCCATACCGGGCGTGCTCTCCACGCGGATATCGCCGCCCATCAGCTCGCAGTACTCCCGGCAAATCGCCAGCCCCAGGCCCGTGCCGCCATAATTGGCACTGGTGGTATTTTCGGCCTGTACGAAGGCATCGAATATACGCGCCTGCTGCGCGGCGTCCATGCCGATGCCGGTATCGCGCACCGTAAACTGCCAGCAGCCCTGCCCATTGCGGTGGGAGGGCGTCGCCGTGAGGTGCACGTCCCCATCGCGGGTGAACTTGCAGGCGTTGCTCAGCAGATTGAGGAAGATTTGCCGGAAGCGCGTAGCGTCGTTGTGCAGGGGTGGCAGGGTGGTCCAGTCCGGCACATGCAAGCGGTTGTTGCGGTCGCGAAGCAGCGGGGTCATGGCATCGCATACTTGCTGCAGGATATCGCCTGTTGCAAAAGTCTCCAGATGCAGCGTCATCTTCCCGGTTTCGATTTTCGACAGGTCGAGGATGTCGTTGATCAGGGCCAGCAGTTGGCGCCCCGAGCGCACAATTTTTTCCAGGTCGCTGTGAAACTGCTCGCGGTCCACTTCGCCGGGGTCCCCCAGCTCGTCCTGCAACATTTCGCTATAGCCGATAATGGCGTTGAGTGGTGTGCGCAACTCGTGGCTGACATTGGCGAGGAAGCGGCTCTTGGCCGCGTTGGCATCATCGGCGTCGTCCTTGGCCTGACGTACATCCTCGATGGCCCGGCGCAACTTGTCTGACATGTCGTTGAAGGCCTTCGCCAGGTCGCCCAGTTCGCCGCGGTCGTCGAAGTCGTCGATGCGGTAGTCCAGATCACCCATGCCGATGCGCTGGGTGCCGCGCTTGAGCCGTTTCAGGGAGCGCTTGGTGTAGCGCAGCAGGAAGAAGCCGAGTAACGCGGTGAGAAAAATGGTGGCGACAAAACCGATTACCGTAATGCGGTCGGTGAGGGCAATGGTGCGATCGATGATGGTAGAGCGTTGCGCGGCGATGAAGGCCTGGCGTTGCTCCAGCTGGCGCAAATGCTCGAGCGTTTCCACGAAGGGCAGGGGGTCGTCAATGTCGCTATCGAAATCGGGATCGTTGAAGTTGCGGTAGAAGGCCAGCCAGCTGTCCAGCAGGTAGCGGCTGGCCTGTTGCAGGCGCTCATACTGGGGCCGTGTGACTTCGCTGGTCAGTGCGCCGAGTTCGCTGAGTTTACTGTCGATGGTGGCGATGTCCGTTTCCGCGTCCACCAGTTCTTCACTGTCCAGCTTGTCGCCCGTGGTTTCGCGCAGGGTTTCCAATACCAGAATCTGCTGGCGCTGGTTTTCGAGCAACTGCGCCGCATCTGTCGATAGCTGTGCCGCGGTGACCGAACTGCGGTAGGCGAGCATGCTCTCCTGCCGCGCATAGCTCCCCCAGAAGTGTGTTCCCACGTTGATCGAGAACAGCACCAGAATGGTGCAGAGGGAGAGCGTGAGGCGGCGACGCAAGCTCATGCGGGCAGCAACCGGCGAATTTTGCTCAGCAGGTCGGGGAAATCGATCGGCTTGGTGGCATAGTCATCGCAGCCCGCGGCCAGTGCACTTTGCCGGTCGGTCTCCATGGCGTGCGCGGTGAGGGCGATGATGGGGATATCGCTCAGCGACGCGTTCTGGCGCGCCGCACGGCAGGCACTCCAGCCGTCCATCACCGGCAGGTTCATATCCATCAGCACCAGTGCGGGTTGTGCGCTGGCCATGAGCTGCAGGGCCTGCTCGCCATCGGCGGCGGTGATTACGCTGAGCCCGGCGCGGGTCAGACGTCGGCTCAGCATCTCGCAATTGATTTCGTTGTCTTCAACCAGCAGGATCGGCGCCTGTTCAGCCATCACGGTACTCCTCGATGCGGTGCACCACCACCGTCTGGTCGAGCCCGCGGGCCTCCAGCTCGCGGCGGTCGCTCAGCGTGTAGCGGCCGCTGAGCTTCACCGCGGTGCTGTCCGATATGAGTATTTCGCCGCCCCGGCAATGGTCTTCAATGCGCGAGGTGACATTCATGGGGTGGCCGACGAAGCCATATTTGCTGCGCCGTTCGGAACCGATGTTGCCGGCGATCACAGCGCCGGTGTTGAGGGCGATACCGGTGGTCAGAGCGGGCAGGCCGGCGGCGGCGTTGTCGGTGTTGATGCCCTGCATGGCGGCCTGCATGGCCAGCGCGCAGCGGACGGCGCGGTCGGCGTCGTCATCGCGCCTTTGCGGGGCGCCGAATACCGCCAGTATGGCATCGCCGATGAATTCGTCGATCGTGCCGCTGTGTGCCATGATGATGTCCGTCATGGTGCCGAGGTAGCGATTCAGCATGGCGACCACCTCTGCCGGGCCGAGGTGCTCGCTGAGGCTGGTAAAACCGCGAATATCCGACATCATGATAGTCACCTCGCGCAGATCGCCGCCCAGCTCCAGGCCTTCGGGGCGCTCAAGGATGTCGGTGACGATCTCATCGGACAGGTAGCGCCCGAAGGTGGCGCGGATGAATTTCTCATTGCGTTCAAGCTGCTGCCGGTACTGCTCCTCACGGTCGTGCCAGCGTTTGCGTTCAATACCCGCCTTGATCCGCGCCTGCAGGAGCACCGGGTTGAAGGGCTTGAACAGGTAGTCGTCGGCGCCGGCTTCGATGCAGGCAATGATACCGTCCATGTCCTGGCTGCCGGAAATGACGATGACCGGTGTGGCGCGCCAGTCCGGATTCGCCTTGATACGCCGCAACACCTCGCGGCCGTCCATGTCGGGCATCATCAGGTCGAGGAGGACGACGTCGACATCCGATTCCGCCAGCGCGCGCAGTGCCTCGGCACCGCTGGCGGCGGTCACCACCAGGTGGCCGGACCGTGACAGGTAGCGGGCCACCAACTCGCGGTTTTCCGCCAAGTCGTCCACGGCCAGTATAAAGCCGGGCTCCGCCGCCATAACGGGTGGGCGTTGCGCGTCCGCACCGTTGGTGGCGCTCGCGGCGGCGTTCGCGGTAGCTTTCAGGAGCCGCGTGAGGCTGTCGTTCAGCGCCGGCTGTTGCGCACCGATGTCCTCCTGCAGCATTTCCGCATAGCCGCGCATGGCTGAGATCGTGTTCATCAGGTCATGGTGACTGTGTAGCGCTGCCAGCTGTTCTTCCAACGTGCTGGCGAGGCTGAAAATACGCTGCAGATCCTCGAGTGCGGAGGGCGGCATGGCTTCACCACTGGCGCTGGCCTGCGCGCGCAGGTCGGTAACAGCGCCGCGCACAATATGGCTCCAGAGGTCGGGCGAGTCTGTGCTGTGGTTGCTCACGTGGCGCGGGTTCCGGGTCGCATAGTGGCCTGCAGTATAGCGATGCGCGGATTACTGTGGAAATCGGACTTTCATTCGTTATATAAGAAGGGTGGTGATGCTTGCCGGTACCGGGTGGTAATTGCCCTGACAGGTGTGTTTGCCGTGACACTTGAGGTAGTATGTGGACATGGCTTCAGGGACAGGCTTTGCATGAGGCAGGAATAACAAGCATGTTGCAGCAAGTAGAAATATTTCAGGGGCTCTCGCGAGAGGAACTGGACGCACTGGCCAGCAGCAGTACCAGCCGGTCATTTCCGAAGAACACCGTCGTGATCCATGAAAATGATCCGGCCGATTCGCTGTTCGTGATCGAAAGTGGCAAGGTCAAGGTCTACTGCAGTGACAAGAACGGCAAAGAATTCATCATGAACACCCAGGGCGCCGGCGACTATTTCGGTGAGCTGGCGTTGCTCGACGACTCTTTGCGGTCTGCCTCGGTGCGTACGGTAGAGAAGTGCTCCTTCTGTATCATCTTCAAGGAAGACTTTAATCGCGTGCTCGATGAGCACCCGAGTATTGCGCGCAAGCTCATCAGCAACCTGGCCCAGCGTGTGCGCAAGCTCACGGCGGACGTCAAGAGCCTGGCACTGCAGGATGTGTATGGTCGCGTCGCCAATGTGCTGATGGACCTGTCCGAAGAGCGCGGCGATGGCACGCTGTTCATCCCGGAAAAACTCACCCAGCAGGACATTGCGGACCGGGTGGGTGCTTCACGGGAGATGGTGGCGCGCATCTTGAAGGACCTCACCATCGGCGAGTACATTCGTTTTGAGGGCCGCCACATCATCATTAATACCCGGCTGCCCGCCAAGTACTGAGTGGGCGGGGCTAGCGCTTCGCCAGTACCTGTAACCGTAGCTCGCCCCGGGCCAGCCGGGCGTCCAGCTGCGAACCCTCCCGCACGCTGTCGGCATCCCGCACAACAGCCCCGTGTTCGTCACGCAGAATACTGTAGCCGCGGGTCAAGGTGGCCAGCGGGCTGACTGAATCCAGCAATTGGGAGAGGTGGCTCAGGCGGGATGCCGCGCCGCGCAGCTGCTGTTGCACCCCGCGCTGCAGGCGCTGGTCCAGCTGCATCACCTGATTAGTCAGTGTGTGCAGGCGCGCTTCGGGTGAGCGCGCCCGGATGCGATGCTCCAGTACTGCCAGCCGCCCACGCTGTTCACGCAAATGACCGCGCTGGGCTCGCAGCAGGCGCTGCTCCAGCTCGTCCAGCCTTTGCGATTGTTCACGCAGCAGCTGGCCGGGGTGGCGCAGGCGCTGCCGCAGGTGATACAGGTCGCGACCGGCCCGTTCCAACCGCAGGCGCATGCGCCCGACCATGGCCTGTTCAAGCCGGTGCAGCAGGGCGGCGCGCTCGCGCTGGTCGGGGCTCAGTAGCTCCGCCGCGGCAGAGGGGGTGGGCGCGCGCTGGTCTGCCACCATATCGGCGATGCTGATATCGACCTCGTGGCCCACTGCGCTCACCACGGGCAGCGCGCTGGCGGCAATGGCCCGCGCAACCACCTCTTCATTGAAAGCCCAGAGATCCTCCAGCGAACCGCCGCCGCGGGTTACGAGCAGGGCGTCGAAGTGCGCCTCGCCCGCCGCCTGCCAGCGATTGGCCTGTGCCAGGGCGGCGGCGATCTCGCCGGCTGCGGCCTCCCCCTGCACTGCCACCGGCAACAGCAGAACCCGCATGCCGGGGCAGCGCCGTCGCAGGACGGTGAGCACGTCGTGAATGGCGGCGCCGCTGGCGGAGGTAATCACGCCCAGCGTGCGCACCTCCGCCGGCAGGGCGCGTTTGCGCTCCGCGGCAAACAATCCCTCCACCTGGAGCTTGTCGCGCAGGCGCTCGAATGCTGCTTGTAGCGCACCTGCCCCCGCGTGCTCCAAGTGCTCCACAATGAGCTGGAATTCGCCGCGACCTTCATACAGCGAAACCCGGCAGCGCAGCCTTATGGCCATGCCATTGGCGGGTTTGACGCGCATATGCTGGTTGCGATTGCGGAACATGGCACAGCGCACCTGTGCACCGCTGTCTTTGAGGGAGAAATACCAGTGGCCGGAGGAGGGGGCGGCAAAGTTGCTGATTTCACCCTCAACCCATACGTAGTCGAAGTGGCTTTCCAGCAGGCGCCGCGCTTCACGGTTCAGTTGGCCGACGGTCAGCGTGGGCAGATTGCCGGAAGTAGGGTGTTGCAGCACGGACTTTGGTTTACCTGTAGTGGCCAGAAGATTTATAATTGCACGTTTAGCTGCTACCCGCCAGCCGGAGATTCCCATGTTGCGTATCGCCCAGGAAGCCCTCACTTTCGATGACGTATTGCTGCTGCCCGGGTACTCCGATGTCATCCCCAGTGATGTATCGCTGCGTACCCGGCTCACCCGCGGCATCGAGCTGAATATACCGCTGGTGTCGGCGGCCATGGATACAGTGACCGAAGCGCGCCTGGCCATTGCCCTTGCGCAGGAAGGCGGCATCGGCATCATCCACAAGAGCATGACCATTGCGGAGCAGGCCGAGCAGGTGCGCCGCGTGAAGAAGTTCGAGAGCGGCGTGGTCAAGGACCCCATCACCATCCAACAGAACGCTTCGCTGGCAGAGCTGCGGGAACTGACCAACGCCCACGGCTTCTCCGGGGTGCCGGTGCTCAATGGCAAGGATCTGGTGGGCATTGTGACGCGCCGCGACACCCGCTTCGAGTCCGACCCGACCAAATCCGTGTCCGAGCTGATGACGCCCAAGGACAAACTGGTCACGGTTCGCGAGGGGGCCAGCTCCGAGCAGGTCCAGCGCCTGCTGCACCACCACCGTATCGAGAAGATTCTCGTGGTCAGCGAGAATTTCGAACTGCGTGGCATGATTACGGTGAAGGACTTCGACAAGGCTGAGAGCTTTCCCATGGCCTGCAAGGACTCGTACGGCCAATTGCGGGTGGGCGCTTCGGTGGGTACCAGCCCCGACACGGGTGACCGTGTGGCGGCCTTGATCCGCGCCGGAGTGGATGTGCTGGTCGTCGACACGGCACACGGCCACTCCCGCAA
Organism: Haliea alexandrii; assembly: GCF_003719295.1. Taxonomy (GTDB): domain Bacteria; phylum Pseudomonadota; class Gammaproteobacteria; order Pseudomonadales; family Halieaceae; genus Haliea; species Haliea alexandrii. The sequence continues at coordinate 290,041 of NZ_RFLW01000003.1, read as the reverse complement.
TGTCATCGACCGCGTACGGCAGATCAAGGCTGACTTTCCCTCGGTTCAGGTAATCGGCGGCAATATCGCCACCGCGGCCGCGGCGCTGGCGCTGGCCCAGGCCGGTGCGGATGGTGTCAAAGTCGGTATCGGTCCGGGGTCGATTTGCACCACACGCATTGTGACCGGCACCGGGGTGCCGCAGATCAGCGCCATTTCCAATGTGATTGCGGCGCTGGCAGAGCACGATGTGCCCGTGATTGCCGACGGTGGCATTCGTTTCTCGGGTGACATCGCCAAGGCGCTGGTGGCCGGTGCCCACGCGGTGATGATGGGCAGCATGTTCGCCGGCACGGAAGAAGCACCTGGCGAAGTGGAGCTCTATCAGGGGCGTACTTACAAGGCCTACCGCGGCATGGGCTCACTGGGCGCCATGTCGCGTACCCAGGGGTCCTCCGACCGCTACTTCCAGGATGCCGGAAAAGGCGCAGAGAAGCTCGTGCCGGAAGGTATCGAGGGTCGCGTGCCCTACAAGGGCCCAGTGTCTGCGATTATTCACCAGCTGATGGGCGGTGTGCGTTCCGCCATGGGCTATACCGGCAGCCCTACCATCGATGACATGCGCACCCGCCCCGAGTTTGTGCGGGTTACCGCCGCGGGCATGTCCGAAAGCCACGTGCACGACGTCTCGATCACCAAGGAAGCGCCGAACTACCCGGTGCGCTAGGGCCCAACCGCAATGACAGCAGATATTCACGCCAGCCGGATCCTCATACTGGATTTCGGGTCCCAGTACACCCAGCTGATTGCGCGTCGTGTGCGGGAGGTGGGCGTATACAGCGAGATACGCGCCTTCGACATGAGTGAAAGCGAGATTCGCGAGTTTGCGCCCAGCGGCGTTATCCTGTCCGGCGGCCCCGAATCCGTGCCTTCCCCCGGCTCACCGCGGGCACCGGTCTGCGTGTTCGAGCTGGGCGTGCCGGTGCTGGGCATTTGCTACGGCATGCAGACCATGGCGGAGCAGTTTGGTGGGCAGGTAAGCGCATCGCCGACCAGTGAATTCGGCTACGCACAAATTCGCCTGGTGACCCAGGCCGGGCTGTTCCACGACATCCGGGATCACTTCGACAGCGCCGGCAACAGCTTGCTGGATGTGTGGATGAGCCACGGAGACAAGGTCGTCAAGCTGCCACCCGACTTTGAGCTGGTGGCGGCCACCGACAGTTGCCCGATTGCCGGCATGGCACACCGCAGCAAGCCCTTTTACGGCATCCAGTTTCACCCCGAAGTGACCCACACTCTGCAGGGCAAGCGCATCTTCGAGCATTTTGTGCTGGAACTGTGTGGTTGCGAGGCATTGTGGACGCCGGCCAATATTGTCGAGGATGCGATCGCGCGCGTGCGCGATACCGTGGGCAGCGGCAAGGTGCTGCTGGGCCTGTCGGGCGGTGTGGATTCGTCCGTCGTGGCGGCGCTATTGCACCGAGCCATTGGCGACCAGTTGACCTGCGTGTTTGTCGACAATGGACTGTTGCGCCTGAATGAGGGCGACCAGGTCATGGAAATGTTTGCGCGCAACATGGGTGTGAAGGTCATTCGTGTGAATGCCGAGGACCTTTTCCTCGGCAAGCTCGCCGGCGAGGCGGACCCGGAAGCCAAGCGCAAGATCATCGGCAACACCTTCATTGAGGTATTCGACGAAGAAGCCACCACGCTGAAGGATGTGAACTGGCTGGCGCAGGGCACTATCTACCCGGACGTGATTGAATCTGCCGGTGCGAAAACCGGCAAGGCGCATGTGATCAAGTCACACCACAACGTGGGTGGCCTGCCGGATGACATGGCGATGGAGCTGGTTGAGCCGCTGCGCGAACTGTTCAAGGACGAGGTGCGGCGCATCGGCCTCGAACTGGGGCTGCCCTACGACATGGTGTACCGCCACCCCTTCCCCGGCCCGGGCCTTGGCGTACGGATTCTTGGCGAAGTGAAAAAGGAATACGCCGAGCTGCTGCGGCGCGCCGATGCCATCTTCATAGAAGAGTTGCATCGCGCCGACTGGTACCACAAAACCAGCCAGGCCTTTGCCGTGTTTCTGCCGGTGAAATCCGTGGGCGTGGTGGGGGATGGTCGTCGCTATGAATGGGTGATTGCCCTGCGTGCAGTGGAAACCGTGGATTTCATGACAGCGCGCTGGGCGCATTTGCCCTATGAGCTGCTGGAAACGGTGTCGAATCGGATTATCAATGAGATATCGGGTGTTTCACGGGTGACCTATGACGTGAGCAGCAAGCCGCCGGCGACTATTGAGTGGGAATGATTTCGCGTCTGGCACTGGCGGGCACCTGCAAGCAATAAATATCATTAAAGTACTATAAATATAGAGTTATTCTCCTTTTTGTCTGGCAGCGGCTGGCACGCTCTGGCACCTCCAAGCAAACTTTTTCAATGGTATAAAACATGGTGCTGTTCTCTGGAACGTCAGGGCTATGACGAAATACCATGCTACATTTTTCAGTTCATTCATGGTATTAAAATAAGCTAACTTACTGATATAGAAGAGGATATATAGAAAAATATACCGTATAGAATCATGGTATTATTTTCTACGGGAGGACTTGTGATGCTGACAGATACCAAGCTGCGCAACTTGAAGCCCAAGGACAAGATCTACAAGTGTCTATACCGCGATCAAGGCTCGCGGTCCGGGAACACCGCAGATCCTGATACCACCCCGACAGGATGCACAGACGCGGAGCGGGGCCAGCATATCTAGTCAACGCAACGCGACCATCCAAGCGATTGGTGCCACTGGCCACAGACGGAGGGCGCATGACTAAGGCTATACTCGACGTAGCTTGGTGGAAACTGCAATGTGGCGATGCAAAGCGATCATCGGCGGTTCCATGCGAAGTCGCACTGTGGCGTCAAAGAAGACAGAGGCTGCACTTGCGTGCACGATTTTGAACAGAATGACGCAGCTACGGATAGCGGATGGCTATCGCATCACGTAATGAGAACGCTTCAACATAGAGATCGACTCGTCATTGAGTCATGCAACAAGGCCGAGGCGAGGCTAAAGACATTTGTCTGGATAACCACGATTATCGATGAGGCAGGCGATGAATATTACGAAACGACAACCCGTCAGTGTGGGCGAAATGATCACAGAGGAATTTCTCATGCCTATGGGATTGACCCAGGGGCAACTTGCCGAATCGATGGGAAGTAGTCGAAAAACTGTCAACGAGTCGTGTAGAAATCGTCGCGCCGTGACGGCGGACACCGCATTGATGCTTGCCATGGTCTCTAGCGATACGGCTGACTTTTGGTTGAATTCGCAGCAGCGAAACGAGTTGGGGAAAGCGCTGAACACGCCAAAGCGCAGAGCGCGAATCGAGAAAGCCAAGCCCATCGTAGCTTGATTTCTTTCTGTGTTGGAGTGTTTCTGTGGGACCACCATGGGACCATCCTCACGCCTTCTGACGCCCCCTCATGCCGGGTCCAATTTTTAACTCTCTGATTTATAAGGCATTAGAGGGCATGACGAGGCGTAAAAATGCATGGCTCAGGGTTCGGATCCCTCGCTCTCCGCCATATAACGGGTTGATTTCATTGGAATAAGATCTCTTCCCTGCTCCGTTTGGGACCATTTTGGGACCAAACCTTCAGAAACCCCTAGAAGAGGGCTCTGCATATCTCAGACCCTGACGCCGAATTGCTGTACTTTTTCAGTCCAGACTGTGGAGCGTGCCAAAAATTTGATGCGGAAGTTGGATTCATGTACCACAAAACTGCCGAGGCGAGGGCTATTCCCCTGCGGAGTGTACCCATGCCTTGTCGCTTTCCAGGAAGAGCACCAGGTCTGGCTCCTGTGCCGAGACCAGCTCCACCAGTTTGGAATATTGACGGTTACTCATTAACACGTTGGCGATCATGATACGCACTACCGATTGCTCACCGGTTGCGGGGCAAGACTCTAGTTCCGGGCGCGCAAACCTGCTGTAGGCAATGAGCCTTCTGCCGTGTTCGATTGCACAACCGAGGCTTATCGCCAGTCCAATGACTAGTACGTGAGCGGGTGCTTTACTATTGAGCAGAGGGACCATGTACAAGGCCGCCAGGGCAGTCGCCAGCGCCAGCAGTTGCAAACGCGGAAAGTCCAGGCCTCGTATCCACCACTGGGGCCGTCGCGACAGCGGGGCCAGGGTCAATAGCAACAGTAGCAGGGTCAGGCAGTGTAGTAGTGTCAGCATAGCGCAATAGAGTTTGCAGGAAACGCGCCCCTTTGACTAACGTTTACTGGCTTCACTGCCGCATCGGCAACACATTGGGGGCTGCTGGGCGCTATACTTGAGGCACGTTTACAGAACCGAAACAGGATCAAGCGGATGGCAGGCAACAGTCCCCGTGAAATTGTGCAGGACAGTCCGTGGTTTCAAGGACTGCCGGACATCGCACTCGATGAACTGACCGCTTCTGCCACGGAGAGGGAGCTCTCTGTGTCAAGTTATATCTATGAACAGGGGCTGCCTACGCGTGAGATATGCTGCCTGCTTTCAGGCCGGGTGCGGGTATCCATTTCCAGTCCCAATGACCAGGAGTTTGCCCTGGTGGATCATGAGGCGGGTACCTGGCTGGGGTTGCCGTCGTTGCTGGGTGATCAGGAGAGGGTCATCGACGCCCGGGTCATCGAAGCGTGCCGCATACTGGTCATATCCCGCGACGTGGTGCTGGCGGTGGGAGACCGGTACCCGATCATGTACCGCAACCTGTTTCGCCACAATCAACAGACCATCCGCGACCTGCACGTGTTGATGGCGGGGATTCTGTTTTACCCATTGCAGTCGCGGGTGGCAGGTCGTCTGCTGGACTTTGCGCGCGACCACGGTAAACAGGTCGACAATGGCGTGCTGCTGGATATCAAGGTCAGCCAGAATGAATTTGCCCGCCTATCCCTGGGTTCCCGGCAGCGGGTCAATAAGATATTTCGTGATTGGACCGAGCGCGGTGTCGTGGTTAGTCATGAAGACCGTCTGCTGATTCCCAATATCGAAGACCTGCAACGGGAATTAAGCCTGTTCGAGTGACCAGTCACCTAAGTGACAGGGTACTTTCAAGGTCGCCTGCTAGTCTCTGCGCCTGATCGTTTTGTAACGTACACGGGTTCCAGTCTGCATGCCTTTGGAACCTGTCTTGATAAAAACAGGACTGGCAATGTTTGAACTGGATCCAGCGGCGAGTTACATGATGCCCGCGCATTTCGGCGCGCGGCCGTTTTCCCCCAGGGCTTCTGGCTGGTACAGAGACGTCACCAGTATGGTGGTATCTTTCGTGACCGATCGAGACAAATTGGCCAAATACCTCCCTGCGCCTTTTTCTGTGGCAGAGGATGCCGTGGTCACGATTACGTATGCCTGCAACCGCGAGGTAGACTGGCTCGCAGGGCATGGCTACAACCTGGTCGCGGTAAGCGCAGCGGCTGAGTTCGAGGGCGATGATGACACGCTGTCGGGCGACTATACCCTGGTCATGTGGGAGAACCTCGCTGATCCCATCCTCACGGGCAGGGAGTTACAGGGAATACCCAAAGTCTTCGCCGACATTCAGGATCACAGTGTCATTGCCGGGGCGTGGCACACCAACGCCAGTCACTTTGGCCACAAGTTTCTTGATATCGATATTGCACACTTGCGCGAACCTACTGCAGCTGAGATTGCCGCCAATGAAGAGGTAACCCGGGGCAGGGATAACCCCATGGCCTGGCGCTTTTTTCCCGGCGTCGGTGGCTTCAACGAGGGCACGAACGAGTTCACCACGTTTCCGTCTGAAAACGTGATCAAGGAAGCCTGGGTGGGAGAAGGTGCTGCGAAATGGCAACAGCTGTCCTGGGAGCAAAACCCCACCCAGTACCATATAGTCAACGCGCTGGCCGACCTGCCGGTAGTCGCCTGGCGTCCGGCACTGGTGGTGCGCGGCAGTACAAACCTGATTGTCCCCGACAGGTTGCCGCGAGTGATCCGCTAATGCCGCTCAATGAGATCAAACGCGTCTGTTACGTTGGAGCCGGGACCATGGGTTGCTATAACGCCTTGGCCGCGGCCATCTGCGGCTATGAGGTCGCCTTGTATGATGTGGATGAGGCGACGCTGGATCAGGTAGCGCAGCGGCAAAGTGAATTTGCAGCGATGTTCGTAGGCGGGGGATATTGTGCCCAGGAGGACATAGCCCCGGCGTTGGCGCGCGTGCGTATTTGCGCGGACCTGGGCGACGCGACTGCAGCTGCCGACCTGGTCAGCGAATCGGTTTATGAGCGACTGGACGTGAAGCGCGCCATCCACCGGCGGCTGGATGAAGTCTGCCCCCCCGGGACCATTCTCACCACCAATTCCTCCGTATTACTGGTTTCCCAGATTGAGGACGTGGTTTCACGGGGTGACCGCTTTGCCGCGCTGCACTCCCATTTGGGGTCGCCTTTGGTGGATGTTGTACCTGGGCCGAGGACAGATGCAGCGGTTATCGACTTGTTGCGGCGTTACGTCCTCAGTATCAACGGGGTTCCCCTGGTACTGCAAAAAGAATATCCCGGTTACGTGCTGAATGCGCTGTTGGGGCCCGCTTTGAGCACCGCACAGGCGCTGATGCTGGACGGTGCTGCTGGTATTGAGGATGTTGACCGTACCTGGATGATTGACCGGAATGCGGCCATGGGTCCCTTCGGAATGATTGATCTCTTTGGGCTGGGCGTCATTTTGGACAGCTGGGAAGATGCGGGAAGGAAGCACCATTTGCCCGCACTTCGGGAACGCGCCATTCAGTTCCTGAGAAGCTATACAGAGAAGGGGAAGCTGGGTATGAAGGCGGGTGAGGGCTTTTACCAGTACCCGCAACCGGCCTATCAGCACCCGGACTTTTTACACTCTGCTAATCCCGGTAGCCCGTCCGAAGTGGTTTCCGGCGCTTTAAATGTGGCCCTGATTGGCAATGCTGTCCTGATCGCGATGGCCGGGGTAGCGCAGCCCGGGGAGATAGATCGGGCATGGAAGGTAGGTACTTATCTTGATGCAGGCCCATTTGAGATACTCGCCAAACTGGGGCACGAGTCGTTCCAGGCCGCGGTGGAACAAGAGGTGGGCGCATCGCGCATAGACCGCCGGAAGGCCGCGCTTGTCCTGACCTATTTGAACGCTGAAGAAATAGGTGAATGAGCTCTCAACCGGGTAAAAACGATGCGTTGCGCTCGCGCATCGGCAAGGCAGCGGAAATTCCTCTGCGTGTTCGCCTCTACTATGGCGTAGGTCAGCTCTCGGACGGGATTAAACAATCCGCCTTCAGCACATTTCTTTTCTTTTACTACAACCAGGTGCTGGGTCTGCCGGGGAGCCTGGCCGGCCTGGCCGCATTGCTGGCGCTGATGGTCGACGCCATCACAGATCCGATGGTGGGGCAGGTATCCGACCGCTTCCGCTCGCGCTGGGGCAGGCGGCACCCTTTCATGCTCGCCGGCGCGATACCCTTTGGCCTGGCCATGGCGATGCTGTTCAATCCGCCGGGTGCGCTGGGAGAGATGGGGCTGTTCAGCTGGATGTTGGGCGGCGCCATCGCGGTGAGGCTTATGTTGACGCTGTTCTTCGTTCCCCACCTGTCCCTGGGGGCTGAACTGGCCACGGACTATCATGGGCGCACTTCGTTGATCGGTTACCGCGTGTTTTTTACCTACGCCGGTATTCTGGTAACCAGCGTTATTGGCTTTGCGGTTTTTTTTCCCCCCTCTGAGAGCTTCGCAAACGGTATGCTCAACCCTGCCAGCTATCCAGCCTTCGGCCTGTTTTGCGGAGTACTGGGTACGGTAGCGATGCTTTTGTCAGTCTTTGGGACGCGTAAATCGATTCCTTATCTGAGCAAGCCGGTAACAATGGCATCAGACCGCACGCCACTGCTGGCGCTGCTGGACGTATTCAGCACATTGAAACAGCATTCCTTTCGCATCCTGTTCGCCTCGGTGCTGATTTTCAGCACGCTCGCCGGCGTCACCCAGACACTGTTGGTGTATGTGGCGACTTATGTCTTCGAGTTCCAGCCCGAACACCTGGCGGGCCTGGCGAGTTCTGTGCTGGTAGGTATTATCTTTGCCTCGCTGGTGGCACAGTCGCTGTCGCGCCGGTTCGACAAGAAAAAGGCGTTGGCGATCTGTGCGATTACCGGGGGCGTCTTCGCCTTCTCGCCACAGATTCTCTACTTTGGCGGCTTGCTTCCGCTGATGAGCACGACCACCAAGTTCCTGTTGATTTTTGTCGTCAATGGCGTCTCACAGGTGTTTTTCATCGCTTATATCATTCTCCTGGACTCCATGCTTTCAGACAGTATCGACGAGCATGAGCTGGACAGCGGCAAGCGCGAAGAAGGGCTGTTTTTTGCCGCACGCTCGTTTGCCACCAAGGCCAGCTACGGGCTGGGCAGTTTCTTTGCCGGCGTGGGCCTGGACATTATTCGCTTCCCTCGCAGTGCCACGCCAGACACGGTGTCACAGGAGGCTGTACTCAGCCTTGCGGTATTCTCTGGCCCGGTGATGCTGATACTCTTTGTCGCCACGGTGCTGGTTTCCAATCGTTACCCGATGACCGGGCGGCGTCATCAGGAGATTATGGCGGGCATTGCCGCGGGTAAGAGCGGCTAAGCCAGGCTGTCTTGCAACTTTTTGTATGGGTTGTTGTGTGCAGGCGATTTTGGCGCGGTTGCAGACCTTCAGCGATATGTTCGCACCCGTCGGGCGTCAAGATAAAGAAAAGGGCAGGTTGAGTGCTGTGCGAAAAAAACTGTTAAAACTATTGGCCGGGCTTGTCTTGCTCGCTGCTGCGGTTGTCGCGGCCGGGGCCTGGTGGTTGTTCTCTTCTCCTGCATACCAAGGGCCTGAACCTGAGGGGCGTCTGGAACACGGGTCGCTGGAGCACCGGGGCAAGGTGCGGACGTGGCAAACGTATGCGCCATCTTCCCTGGCGGGTCAGCCGCCGGTGCTTTTCGTTTTGCATGGGTCCATGGGCAGTGCCACCCAGATGCGCAAAGCCAGCTATCGCGCGTTTGAACTGCTGGCTGACCGTGAGGGTCTGGTGATTGTCTATGCAGATGGTTATGAGAACCACTGGAATGATTGCCGGGGCGGCGCCTCATACAGCGCTAACCTTGAAAATATTGATGACGTGGGTTTCTTCCGCGCCCTGGTCGCGGTGCTCGAAGAGCGCTACAACGCCGACCCGCGCCATGTCTACGCGACAGGGCTCTCCAACGGCGGGCATATGGCCTTCCGTCTCGCGCTGGAGGCGCCTGATTTGATTGCTGGCATTGCGCCCATCGCGGCCAATCTGCCTGTGCCGGACAACATGGACTGTGAGCCGTCTGGCAAGGCGGTCGCGACACTGATCATCAATGGCACAGAGGACCCCGTCAATCCGTATGCAGGAGGCCTGGTTGATGTGTTCGGCGAGACCAGTCGCGGGCATGTCCTGTCGAGTTTTGATACCGCGCGCTACTGGGCGGCATTAGCGGGCTACAGTGGGGCCGCACAGCAGCAGGCCTGGGATGACCGGGCGCCGGATGACGGCACCACCATCACCAGCGCCAAGTGGTCCTCACCTACTGGTGTGTCGGTCGGGCTAATCACCGTGAAAGGGGGAGGCCACTCGGTGCCGAACGAAAAATACCGGTTGCCACGAATACTGGGTAGAACCAGCCACGAGTTCACAACCGCAGAGGTCATCTGGGCGTTTTTCTCCGGCGACACCGACCTGCGGTAAAAGGGCGACCTCGTCCGGACAGGATGACCGACTCAATTACGCTCTACAATCGCTCCACCTGGGGAGCAAATCAAGAGATTCACGAATCTGCCACCCCCTGTCACCTGTGTGACAGTGCGCTGTTTCTTTTTGCGTTTACATTGACTGTATCCGAAGTGCCACATCGCCAGATTGCGCTTAAGTATAAATAAGTGATTGGCGATGAAATGCGTAAACACCGGCAAGTACATACCCGCGATAGCTATCCAGGAAGCCTTTGGTCCTCCACTTGTTGACGGCTATACGCGCAAGGGATGTCCGCGCTAATAAATAATCAGTATGAGGGGTTCTCATGAGTTTTAACCGCAAGAAAATATTGGTACGAGCATTGGCGGCCGCAGGGGTGGGTTTGACCGCGTCTACCGCCAGTGCGCAAATGGTGCTGGAAGAAATAGTCGTCGTGGCCAACCGAGTGGAATCCAACCTCATGGAAACCGCCACAGCGGTCACCGCGTTTGATGCCGAAATGCGCGATCAGTTGGGCATCGAGAATGCCCAGGATATTGCGGTGCGCACACCCTCTCTCACCGTCGCCCCCAGCCGTATCAGCATCCGTGGAGTCGGGCGCGCAACCGTTGCATTGGGATCTGACCCGGGTGTCGGGCTCTATTGGGATGGCGTGTACAACACGGAAAGTGATGTGTTCAGCTACTCGAACTTCCTCGATATCGACCGTATTGAAGTGCTGCGCGGCCCACAGGGCACGCTCTACGGGCGCAACTCCATCGGCGGCGCAATCAACTTTATCAGCAAACAGCCGACGCAAGCGTGGGAAGGTAAAGTCGTTGCGGAACTCGGCAATTACGACTCCTATATTCTCCAGGGTATTGTTAGCGGGCCTGTCACCGACAAGTTATCCGTGCTCGCCGCTCTGTCGCAAATTGAACGCAAAGAGGGGTTTCAGGAGGATGTAGACAGTGGTCGGGATTACGATCTGGCGGAGAGTACCTACGGCACTATCGCGTTCAACCACGACACCACTGAGGGCTGGAGTAACTCTTTAAAGGTCTTTACTCGCGATGGCAGTACCACGCCAGAAAACCCCTATGTGCTTGATGCGTTCTCGACTGACTTTATTCAGCCTGTAAACGATGTGGACACCGGAGCCCAGTTGAACTTTGGCGGCTTTTTTCCGGGCGAAAGTTTTGTTAACACCCTGCAGGGGATGGCGCGGGACAACCCCGCCCTGCGAGATGATAAGGATGTTTCAATCGATCGTAAGCCCTTCGTTGATAATGAGCGTGATACCGCTATTTTCATCAGCGACTACGATGCTGACAGTTTCGCGCTGAAGTACACCTTCGGTTATTCCAAATTCGAATACGCGTCTGATTACGACGCAGACCTGATCCGTGCCCAGGATTCCGGTCTCGACTGGAGTCAGTTGTTTCTGACGCCCGGCCTACCCATATCTGCGCTCACGGGTTACACATTGACACCCGCCGATACCACTCGCCCGTTTTCCCAGGACGCGAGGTTCACCTCCCATGAACTGCAGTTCATTAGCGATCTTGGTGGCGCTATAAACTTTATTGGTGGCCTCTATTACTACGAAAGTGAAGAAGATCAGGCACTTGCGTTTATCGAGCATAACCAGGAGTTGCGGGAGACCTATGCAGTGCTGGCAAACTTTGTAGGTGGCGGGCCGGTGCCGGTCGATGTGGAGAATGGCTACCTGTTTAACGGTGCCGCCACCGTCGATACCACCTCCTACGCGGCTTATGGCCAGGTGAACTGGGATCTCACCCAGGACACGGTGCTGACCGTGGGGCTGCGCTATACCTACGATGAAAAAGATGCCAGTGACAATTATTTCGTGCAATGGGTAGGAGACCCGGACGATCCAACGGTTTATCGGGATATCAAGGATGACTGGAACAAAGTGACTTGGCGCATTGGGCTGGACCACTTCTTCAATGACGATCACTTTGTCTATGGATTTGCCGCAACGGGGTATCGTTCAGGTGGATTTAACCTGATGACTCCCACTGGTGGTGACGAGGTCGGTTCTGTAGACCCCGAGGATCTGCTGTCCTTTGAAATTGGCTACAAGGGTAGCTTTTGGGATCAGCGCCTGAACCTGACAACCGCTGCTTACTTCTACGACTACAGCGATCTGCAGGTACTCAAGTCGGATATCATCGAAGGCGTCCCTCTTACTGTTTATGAAAACGCTGAAGAAGCCGAGGCATGGGGGCTAGAGGCGGAACTGATTGCGCTTCTCACTGAGGGCCTGACCTTCAGTATGGCAGCGTCTTATAACGACACTGAGTACAAGGATTTCGAGTCGGTAGACAACAACGCCTGCAGCCTCGGTCCACTCAGGGAGGGTAACGGTCTGGACCCGCTGTGCACCGGCACACAGGACCTTTCTGGCAACAGCTTCCCTTTGGCACCGGAAACCAGTTTCTCTGCCAACCTGATTTATAACTGGGAAATGCTGTCACTGGACTGGACGGCTACCACCAGCTACATGTTTACCGACGAGCAATACACCTCGGTGTTTAACAACGATGATTATGATCTGCTCGACAGTTACGATCGCTGGGACGCGCGACTCACTGCCGGTTCAACTGACCTGACCTGGGAAGTCACGGCCTATGTCAAAAATATCGGCGACGACCGCGAAGTCTTCTTTAAAGAGCGCCCTAGCACCATCAATGACACCACTGCTTACAGCCTGACAGCGCCGCGTACCTATGGGCTCAGGTTGACTTACAACTTCTAGACGCGTGGAAGACACCAGGGCACTGCCATGAGAGCACGCGCGGGATACTACCTGCTCAGCATGCTGGTGTTAGCAAGCAGTGGGCTTTCGCTGATCACTTTCGCCGGGGAGACTGCAGGGGTTGATCGTGAGGCTGTAGTAATCTGGAGCCAGGGCGTCCGCCTGGCTGGAGATATTTACAAGCCTGGCAATATGGCAGCAGATCAGAAGCTGCCCGGCATCCTGCTGGTTCCGGGCTGGGGTGGCAGTAAAGCGAATGTGGGGAAGAATTATGCCGTCCATTTCGCAGCAGCCGGGTTTATTGTGCTGGCCTTTGATTTCAAAAGTTGGGGCGAAAGTGACGGGCCCTTGATGGCTTCCGCGAAGTTGGCCCCTGCCGAAGAAGCGGTTGAAGGCGAGGTGAGAGCCGTTCACATACGCAAGGTAGTGAACCCTTTCTCAATGTCGGCAGACGTGCGCGCAGCGCTGCATTACCTTGGTGGTGAACCACAGGTTGTGCCCGACAGTCTGGGTTTATTTGGGACGTCCATGGGTGGGGCATTGGCATTGGTCACCGCCACAAGTGACGATCGTATCAAGGCCTATGTCAACCAAATGGGGCCGGTCAACTATGCCTATAACCTGAGGGACTTACCCTCTGGGCTGATGAGGCTGGCCGAAACCAGGGCCGCGCGAGGCGATATTCCGCCTTACCCGCGGCCAGAAGGAAATAGCGATGCAAAACTCAAAGGCTACCCTGATTGGGTTGCGCTAAAGCACTTTAATCCGCTGGCCAGCCTTGATCGACTCACTGCACCCACCCTGATCATAGAAGCCGAGGGAGAGACACTCTACGACCCGGCCTATAACGGAGAGCAGATGTACAATGCCATTAAAGACCGTCTGCCTTCGCGTTATATCACCTTTCCCGGCGGGCATTATGATATGTACACAGGTGACAACCTGAGTTCCGCACGCAAGGAAGCCATGAATTGGTTTATCCAACACCTGCTTTAATCTGATTTTTACAAGCAAGCAGGTTCAATAAATCGGCACTATTGAAAGTCAAAGAGTGTTGTTTGACGGTAAAAACCAGGGTGCTTTGCCTTACAAAGCAAATACCACTATAGAACAGCTATTCATTTCACAAGGTGAAGGTTACGTGGCCCTGTTTAATCACTTTAGTCGCTCAGCAATGCGGGGAGACCTGCTCTGGTTGATGGCGCTCGTAGGCAGTGTTTGCTGAGGCCATCGCTGCCTTGTGCCAACATGGTGGTTCCGCCTTGGGTCCCCATGGTGCGGAACGAACCAGATTGGGGCAGTAGCTTGAGTAATGCCACGTCCAAGGCGTGCAGTAAAACTGCTGTTGGAGATCAGATCTGCTGGGTGTGTTCCTGCGTGCGTCTCTTCCTTGCGTCTTCGCAGTCCTAATCGGTTGCTGTCGGAAAGCAGAGTCAGCGCAACACTACCAATATTGTGGTCAGCGAGAGGGGGCGTGAATGATTTAATAGAATGACGATTGAGCGCTTCCCTGGAATTCGGATTGGACATTCTTGGGACCACCATGGGACCACCTTCACGCCTTTAGATGCCCTCAAATGCCAGGCACATTTTTTAACTCTCTGATTTAAAGGGCATTAGGAGGCATTGCGAGGCGGAAAATGGCATAGCTCAGGGTTCGAATCCCTCGTACCCAAAGGGTTTAGCAGAACATCCAGAGGAATATATTCAAGAAATTTCTGAGCATGGTATTTTTCATGGTATTGTCGATTTACAGGAAAATAAGCCTTTGATAGTAAGAGAGAAAAAAGTCTTATTTATAATCGAGTGGGAGTGACGGGCACTGTTGCGCATCGACATTTGGTCGGGGCGCGGCGCGCAGTCTGGCAGAGTATGTGGAGGGTCGGGGATTCTTCAGTCATGCGCGCGCACAGCCTGCTCTAGCATTTCGCGACCGCCATCCGAGGATCAGCCCGCCGATCAGGATTGGACCCGTGCCAATGGCCATCCAGAGAAGCATGCGCTCAACGGCCATGATAAACATAAGGCTGTCGATATTGCCCGTCTTCCAGAAGACCCATTCCCCAGCCATTCGGGTTGCCAGACTGTCGCTCCCAGTCGAGAGGATAACGATTCCGTTGCCATTGGCTGGGTCGAAACGAGCGACTGTGTTGATGGCAGGGCCGTTATTGCCGTCATGGCCTATGATGTATCCCGCCTCATTGTTGGGAGCATAGAGCATCAATCCCAATCCCCAGATATCGGCACCCATCTGTGAGGCATGAGGCGTCCGCATCAGCTGAAGTGCGTCGTCTGACAAGACAGATTGCCCATCCTCCTCCATCTGCGCGGTAATGAAGGTGGAAAGATCCTCTGCTGATGTGAACAGCGATGTGGCCGCAAGCGCGGTATACCACCGAAAAGGTTCGGTCTGTCCTGCCAGGTCATAATTTTCAGCGAGCCCATTCTCTATGGCCATTTTATGATCGAAGGTCGTTTGCTCCATGCCGAGCGGCTCGAAGATGCGCGTTGTCATGAAGTCGTTAAACGGCATGCCAGAAACGTCTTCAATTAATAGTTGGAGAAGCGTATAGCCCCCTCCGGAATAGCTCCATCCGGATCCTGGTTCGCCTCCAAGTTTCACGATTCCAGTGTTTCCGGACGAAGCGTCAAGGGCCCGGGTTAGGGATGCTTCCAGAGTCTGAACATCCTCAGGCTTGTCAAAGCCATCGTAGCCAAGACCATCATCCAGTCCGGCAGTGTGGCTCAGAAGGTTGCGTACAGTGATGGCAGAGTTGTCGAATTCGCTCGGCGGCAACTGCCAGCGTTTGAGGTAGTTTGAGACAGGTAAGTCGAGGCTGATCTGCCCGTCCTCTACGAGCACCATAACGCCCCAGCTCGTGAGCCACTTTCCGAGGGACGCGACTTGAAAGACTGAGGACTTATCAACGGGCGCGCCGGAAGACATGAAGTAGCTTGCAGCCACCTCATTCTCCTCAATCAGGATCATTGCGAAATTACCAATGTGAGTTTGCGCCACCGTACGTTCTACGGCATCGAGAAAGGATGTAGCTGAGGCCTTCCCTACAATAGGTGATTTGAACCAACCCTCGCTGGCGGCAAGAAATATCGACGCGTTCCAGACGATGAGCGTGATGAGTGTCGTGAAAAACAGAATGAGAAATTTAGCCACTGGAAATATCCTTCTGGTCAGGCGCCGCGTAGACAGATAGAGACATCTCGCAGGGCGCGTCGCGCAAAGGGAGCAGTGCCTGATAGGCAGCACTGGCATGCCAGGCTATTGCGGCATCCGGGTCTGTAAATGCGAATATGGCCGTGATACTGCTACCGGGCGTGCCCGTGAGCGTGGCTTTTAGTTTGCCTTTCTGGACCAGTGTGCCGCCATAGGGCGCGAAGGTTGGTGCGGCTTGAGCGCCGTAGACGGCAAATTTCTCAGCATCTTTGATGGAGCCGCTTGCAATCAAGTAAGTAGACATTTCATTTCCTTTTCTAATGTGTGAAGTTTCGATGTGCGAACGGCGATGGGTATCAAACCTGACCAGTTTTGATGAGCATGACGGCTGTAATGATGTAAATGCCGGCTGTCAGGATACTCCCGACCGATCGGACGTGGTTGAGCCTGGTCCAAACGCGGCCGTATTCCACCCAGTAGGCCGCCGCCTCAGCGGAAGTGTGAGCAAGGCCTTCGAGCTTGTTATTCATTGGTACGTTGCCGAACATCGTCATAAGAAAAACGGTTGGAAGGTAAACAAGTGGCGCAAGGATAATCATGATGAGCGCTGTGCCGTTGAAAACGGTCATGGCGTAAATGGCGAACAGGACGGATAGGGCCGGGATTAACAGAATTCCGGCAACGAACTGGCTTTTGAGAGCTGTTCTGTTGATATTCTGCATCGCCTCAATGCCGCCTGCGTGTGCTGTTCTCAGCAATCCGGACATGACGAATTCGGAGAAGGCTGAAAATACACCTCCAATCACAGCGCTCCAAAGCGCCAGAAAAAGGCAGAAGTAGAGTGTCCATTCATAGTTCATGATTTCTTTTCCAGACCGCTAATCCGGTCAGCAACAGTGTGGCTGTGACAGCACAGAGAGCGCAAAATTGCTTGCGAGTCATACGATCACCCCTCTTCCCGATACGCGCATTGGCCGGGACACTTGGGATCGTCGTTGCAGCAAGATCAAAAGCCCCACAGACGCCATAGATAATTCAAGCACCGTGGCGCCGAGCAACGAGGCGGACGGTATGCCGTCCAAGACGATGCTGACCAGACGTGCGACACCAAATGTGCCGAAGACGAGCAAGCTGAGTTGTGCTGCCTGGGCACGTCTCGCTTGTCGGAACGCGCCCATCAGGACAAGAATGCCACTTCCTGCCAGCAGAGCGCCCGGTGCCCGAATTTCCGAAAGTAGATTCGGATGACTACCTAGCGCAACTCCATTCGCCGCGTGGAATGCAGTTGGCGCGAACAAGATCGCTGTGCCAATCGCAAACAATAGTAGCCCTGCGATAACAAAGTAGACTCGGAATATTGTCTTCTTCATGCAAGCTTCCTCGCGGGATCAGTTTCCCATACGCCCCGTTCGGCGATTCGATTTGCGAAGGCAGAGAAGTCGGCCGGCTCGCGTCCCAATGCACGTTGCACACCATCGGCGAGGTAGGCATTGCGACCATCAAGTACGGTGTCGAACAAGTAGTTTAGTAGCCACGCGATTTCGCCGGGTGCAGCCGACTGGGCAATAGCGTTGGCGAATGACTCGCTGGGTATCTGGACAAAAGCTACGGGACGCTTCGCCGCGAAAGAAATTTCACTCGCGAGGTCCGTAAAGGTCATCAGCCGTGGTCCGGTTACCTCATAGATTTCATGCGTATGGCCCTCTTCGGTTAGTGCGGCGACTGCGACATCGGCTATGTCGTTGATATCAATGAACGGCTCCGGAATGTCTGCTGCGGGAAGCGTGATGGCGCCATCGAGGACCATGCCAGTGAACTCTCCTTCTGAGAAGTTCTGCATGAACCAGCTTGCACGCACGATCGTCCACTCAAGATCGGTTTCCTGAACAATGCGTTCACACGCCTGGGCTTCTTCTTCGCCACGGCCGGACAACAATACAAAGCGTTTCACGCCCGTCGCTATGGCTTGGCTTACAAACTCGCGAATCGTGTCTGTCGCCCCGGGTACGGCAAGATCGGGGGCGTAACTCAGGTAGACGCTGGCAACATTGTCGAGTGCAGCTTTCCACGTACTGGTGTCGCTCCAATCGAATGGAGTCGAAGCAGCACGTGATCCGATACGCACAGGTATACCTTTATTGCGTAGTTGGTCAGCGACGCGCCGTCCGGTTTTCCCGGTTCCTCCGAGAACTAGGATTTCTTTGTGCATGAGAATCTCCTGGTGGTTGTTGGTGGCCGCGATAGCGGGTTTGGATCTCGGCAGAAACTGTAGCTGGGGGCGCGCCACGTGCCCATTCGAGAAACGATCAAAGTCATACGAAATCGTCTAGAATTGCTGAATGGACAATCTTGGTGGACTCTTGGATGCACCGCGCGCTCGGGGTGCCTTCGCGCTACGCACGGTTATGAGCGAACCGTGGTCTATGCGTATTCTCGCGGAATCGCCGCTAACGCTGATCGCTGGTATCTCCGGACGCTGTTGGGTGATTCCGGACGAAGGCGATCCGATTCAGGTTCATCCCGGCGACATCGTGGTTACACGTTCGCCGGACCATTACAACGTAGCGGATTCACCGACGACATCACCAACGATTCTGATCCATCCTGGCCAGAATTGTTGTGATCTGGATGGCAACTCGATGCTCGAGTCGATGACCCAAGGCACGCGCACTTGGGGCAACAGCGCGCAAGGAAAAACGGTATTTTTGGTTGGTGCTTACGAGCACCTCAGTGACATCAGCGACCGATTGTTGCGCGCGCTGCCGCCAGTGATCTACGTGCCGGTGGATGATTGGGATTCTCCTTTGGTGCCTATGTTGTGTGATGAGGTAGTGAAGGATGAGCCGGGACAGGCCGCAGTGCTGGACCGGCTACTCGACCTGCTCGTCACGGCAGTACTTAAAGCATGGTTCGCAAAAAATGAAGCTAACCGGCCGGAATGGTGGCGTTTTCAGGGCGACCGAGTCGTGGAGCGTGCTTTGCGTCTCATGCACGATTATCCCGCTCGGCAATGGACCATGGCAGCGCTCGCCGCAGAGACAGGTGCATCTCGCGCATCACTGGCTCGAAAATTCAGCGATCTGGTTGGGGAGCCGCCCATGACCTTTCTGAAGAATTGGCGCATGGCGTTGGCGGCGGACTTACTGTGCTTGCCCAATGAATCTGTTGGCACTGTTGCGGAGAAGGTGGGCTACTCTTCCGCCTACGCATTCAGCGCGGCATTTAAACGTGTTCGGGGAATTAGTCCGCAGGCGCACCGTAGGCAAAGTGCGTTCTAAGCGCCACGAGTACTGCGCCAGGCAAGTTCAACCAGGCTCGGCACTGACTGACTCTGAAGCCAGGAATTCACTCTGAGCCCTCTGTTCAAAGGGCCTGAAAGCAGCACTCGTTTTTTCGGGATAATACGGGGCCACCCAATACCGCCGACAGCGCTGAGTAGGCTCCCTTTCACTGATGTGCATTGAAGTCTCATGCTATTTCAGTTCTGTCATGCGTCCACTGTTACGAAGTCGCTTAGTATCAACCTGATTGTTTCACTTTCCCTACGCGTCAAAGCGCGCTTTTCCCGCGCGCATTGCGGGAAACGCCGCGCAGACGTTTAAGCAAAGTCCCGCCAGGCTGGGTTTGCTGCGGAAGGTTGCTCATATCGCTGCTTGTAATTCCGGAATGGCCAGATCCCACAGCGTTGCCGAAGGCGTGGTCGTGCTCGTGATAGGAGTTGCCACAGGCAAAAACCGTTGGTCTCCCAGCAAAGTATTTATTTTTCCGCATATGCTGGCAGAGCAAGGTATCGGGTTGGCGGATCTCAGTACAGAAGTTCTGGCA
Organism: Haliea alexandrii; assembly: GCF_003719295.1. Classification (GTDB taxonomy): domain Bacteria; phylum Pseudomonadota; class Gammaproteobacteria; order Pseudomonadales; family Halieaceae; genus Haliea; species Haliea alexandrii. Next base: position 270,510 of record NZ_RFLW01000003.1, on the reverse strand, counting down.
TTATTCTTAGCTATTGCTGTGTTGTATCAGAGAGCCCGACAACCCAACTATCGTTTTGGAATATTGTATACCTCAGGGCACCACCAAGACTTCATGTGGCAAACTTATTTATGAAACCCCGCTTCCCAAAATTCCACCGAAGCACAGATTTTATTCGGAACAAAAGGTGGTTGGGCAGATCGCGCGATTAAATCGAGCTGATATTTACGCCTGAGACTTACCGGCCCGCCAGGATACGTTCTTCGCGTGCCGTGTAAAACAAGACGGCGTATGCCGAGCAGCGTCGTCACGTGCTGCAGAAGTGGGCGAACATGAATGATGCCTGTACCTATACGACAATTATGCTGACAGAGGGGGCACAGGCGATGTGCCTTTGCATCGGGTGCATTATGGCAGTGGCATGGTGGTCATCAGTATTGTGGGGGCGAAGTGACAGAGGCGCGATAGGAGCCGGCAGTTCGACCTGTCCACTGCTTAAAGCTGCGGTAAAACGACCGCGGCTCGGTATACCCTAATTTTCCAGCGATGTTCTCCAGTGAAAGGAGGGTATTTCTTAAATAATACAGAGCCAATTCCAGGCGCAGTTCGTTAAGGATTACCTTGTAGTGAGAACCCTCGTCCTGCAATTTTCGCTGCAGCGTCCTGCCACTCATGCCGAGTTTATCAGCTATCAGAGTGCTGGAAGGTGTACTGTCCTTCAACATTAATCGAAGCATGTCCTTGACTTGCTCCGTTACCGTTTTGTTGCAGTCCATGTCCACCACCATTTGTGCGGCATGGTCCAGAAGCGTCTTCAAGAGCTTTTCATTCGCCTGTGGTAGCGGTCGATCCAGCATATCGCGACGGACCAGGATTCCGCTGGCTTGTTGGTTGAATAGAACCTCGCAATTAAATATGTCAGCGTATTCTGCTAGCAGGGCGGGGTCGTCAGGCGGTGCGTGTTCCAGCCAAATACAATCGGCGAATGAAGCCTCCACATGTAAAAAATTGCGGGCGTACTGGTACCAAGACGCTATAACCGTCTCGACTTCGTGTCGACGCGCCATTTTGTCTGTAAATTGGCAAGTCCAACTCAGTAGAACATGATCCGGTAGGTTGAGAGTAGAAGACACACCCATGTCGCCCACTATTTTTTCGTAAATGGGTATTTTGACGATAACCTCGGCCAGGTTGGCGCAACTCATCGTGATATAGCCCAGTACACTGTAAGAGGCGGGCTCTACATAGCGTGCAGCATGCAGGCCCAGACAGGCATCGCCGCTGGCTTGTGCCAATAAAATTACCAGCCGTTGCATCGCGCTGCTGGAAATGCTGCGGTTATTGTCCTTAAGTATCGCACTGTCAACCCCGACCATCTCAAGCAGGGGTAAATAATCAACACCCTGCGCTTGCGCGCAATACAGGTATTGTTTTAAAGCTGGCACAGATGCCTGACCCGGTACTTCCACGGTAGCGTGTTTCCCTAACATGTTCTCATTGGCAGAAAGTGAGACTCCGGTGTCGCTTTCGGACAGTGCAGCCTTATTTCCAGCCTTTAGTATAAACCAGGCCGACGTTGAGTCACATAACGGTGGGTGCGGTTGCACTGTAAGTGGGATGTCCCTGAATCGCCAAGCGCCAGCGTTATTCCGACCTGGTGCCTTGAAAAATACAATAAATAGTCTCATGAGGACCCCATAATGAAGAGTGACAAGAAGCCCAATTCAGCTCATACGATTCTAGCTATCGCGGTGGCTATAACGTCACCAATCGCAAGCGCACAACCTATGCTTGAGGAGGTGCTGGTCACTGCCACAAAGCGTCCCTCGGGCCTGCAGGATGTCCCTGTCGCTTTATCTGTCATGAGTGGTGAAAAGATCACCGAGCAGGGCTTAGACTCGCTTGAAGACCTGGCTATTTTTATGCCCAATGTACACATCGCCGAAGCGGGAGGTGGTGACCAGCTCTTCATCAGAGGCATCGGTTCGGGCGTAAACTATGGCTTTGAGCAGTCGGTGGGCACCTTTATTGATGGCGTCTACTTTGGTCGTGGGCAGGCTTCCCGTTCCACTTTTCTTGATGTTGCCAGAGTTGAGATTCTTAAAGGACCGCAGAGTGCCCTGTTTGGCAAGAATACGATAGCGGGAGCGATTAATATAACGACGGCGGCGCCGGGAGACGAATTCGAAGGATTGATTGAGGCAGGTCTAGAGCCGGAATTTGGCCACTGGAATATAACAACGATGTTGTCTGGCCCGGTCACTGACACATTGGGCGCGCGTTTCGTCATCAAGCGTGATGAAACCGATGGCTATATGGATAATACCCTGCTCGGCCAGGATGAAGTCCAGGGTAAGGATACCGTGGCGCGCCTTGTACTACGTTGGACACCTTCCGATGACCTTGATGTTCGCTTCAAATACGAGATAGGTGAGTCCGAGCGCGTCGGACGGCAGAATATGATTTCTATCGCCTCTGATACGGCCATTTCCCTGTATCAGACCGCAGACCCAAACTTCTCACCCGCGTTTTCATATAACAAGTCCATGGCAAATGTCGGCGACATTCGGTCGGATACCGATGTTCATGACAGTGAGTGGGCTATAGCGGCATTGACCATTGATTGGATGTTGGGCGAGCACACCCTGAACTCGATTACCGGCTATGTCGACTACAGTTTTGATAACTACCTTGATGTAGATTACGGGCCCCTTGCATTCCTGGGCCGTGGACGAGATGAGGCTCACGAGCAGTTCTCACAGGAATTTTTACTTTCTTCGCCAACCGGCGGAGCATTGGAATACCTGGCCGGTTTGTATTATCAGCAGGAAGATCTTCAACACGACAGTTTTACTGACGCGATACTGTCCGCGGCCGGTATTGGCAACGGGAACCTGGATGCCACTGGTGTGGGGTCATTCCAGCAGGATGCAGAGACCTGGTCAACCTTCGTTCAGCTGACCTGGAATGCGAGTGACAATATCCGGGTTATTGGTGGGCTGCGCTACAGTGATGACCAGAAGGAATTTGAGAAAGCGCTTTATGCGAGTGATCCCTTTACGTCAGAGAGAAACCAGCAATTGGCGGGGATTTATGACCAGATACTCAATTTCCAGACAGATCATGAATTTAATTCCAGTGGCGCGGTCGTCTGTAAAACCCTTGCCTATGTGTGTTCTGAGTTTCCGGACTTCACGAACAAACGTGATGAAACCCATTGGACCGGTGACTTTACAGTGCAATGGGACATAACAGATCAGCTCATGAGTTATGTGAAAATCGGCAATGGCTATAAGGCTGGCGGCTTTGACGAGAATAACGTGCGCGGACGAGTCGATCAGGCTGCGTTTGAAGACGAGCGTGTCGAGGGTGTAGAAGTCGGTGCCAAGATGGATCTCTGGGATGGTCGTGCCCGGATGAATATGGCGGCCTTCTCCAGTCAATTTGAAGATGTTCAGGTTAGTACATTTGATGGTAACTCAGGGTTCACTGTGGGTAATGCCGCCAAGGCAGAAACCAGGGGCGTAGAGATAGACGGTACTATTGCGGTCACAGACGCGTTGACGTTGAGTGGGGGTCTTGCCTATCTGAAAGCCGATTACAAGTCGTTTGAAGATGCCGCCTGTAGCGAAGCACAGGTAGTCGACTGGATAGCCGACGGTGGCACTCGGCCTACCTGCACCCAGGATTTGTCCGGGGCGCCATTGCAATTCGCCCCGGAATGGTCTGCCAACCTGGCGGCGGTATATTACGTAAGGGTGACTGATACTCTGGAGATGAAGTTTGGCTTGGACGCCATGTATTCAGATGAATATGTTGTCGCCAACGACCAGGATGACAAACTCAACCAGGATGCCTACTGGAAGTTTAATGCGCGTATCCAGCTCGCTAATATCGGCGATACCTGGAGCCTTGCCCTGGTAGGTAAGAATCTCACCGATGAGAAGACGACGGTTTGGGGTAACGATGTACCGTTAGCGGCGCAGGGATTTTCCGGAACCTACTTCCAGCACATAGATGCACCCCGGAGCTTCCTGTTGCAGGCCAGATACAATTTCTAGCGCGATAAAAAACAGTCGTGGAAAGTCTGGCGAATTCGTATAGAGGCTCATCGCAGGCGCTAGCAGGTGCATGAGCCGATACGGCATGATTTCTCTTAATGCTGACTAATTGACCCAGTGAGCATTAGCTCCTTTACGGAAACGATTATGACAACGCGACGATGGAATAGCTGGGGAAACGAGGGCAGTGAATACACCTCGGAATTGACAGATAATTTGAGGCAAGTCCTGGAAAACCTGGTGGGTCCCGGCAACCCACTGCCGGAATCGACGTTGGAAGATGTACTGGCAAGAGTGCCCCCATCTCGCATGCCTGCGCACTCCCTGATAGATACATCCGCAGAATCCCGGTTGCGTCATGCCCGAGGTCAAAGCCTGCCGGACTGGTTGGCCGTGCGCAGTGGAGAGATCGGCGAGTTTCCAGATGGTGTTGCGACCCCTGAAACTTCTGCTGCGGTGGCGCAGTTGCTGCGGTTCGCAATCGAGCAGGGCATAACCGTTATTCCCTACGGAGGCGGTACGTCTGTTGCGGGTCATATCAACCCTGAATCAGGAGTTCGCCCGGTATTAACGCTGAGTCTTGCACGCCTGGATACACTGATTGCGCTGGATGAGGATAGCCAACTGGCGACTTTCGGCGCCGGTACCCCGGGCCCCAAAATAGAAGCACAGTTGCAGGCCAGGGGTTACACGCTTGGCCACTACCCACAGTCCTGGGAACTGTCAACGGTGGGTGGTTGGGTTGCCAGCCGCTCCAGTGGTCAGCAATCACTGCACTACGGGCGTATTGAGCAAATGTTCGCTGGCTGCAAAATGGAGTCCCCGGCAGGCACACTTGATGTTCCTACCATTCCTGCCTCCTCAGCAGGCCCAGACCTGCGTGAGATGGTGATGGGGTCAGAGGGCCGCATGGGCGTTATCACAGAAGTGGTTGTTCGTGTTACTCCGCTACCAGAGCATGAAAGCTTCCACGTGATCTTTTTTCCTGACTGGGATAGTGGCATGGCTGCAGCGAAACAATTGGTGCAGCAGAAGGTGCCTCTTTCTATGGTGCGTCTGAGCAATGCACTGGAGACTATCAGTTTATTGCACATGGGTAGTGACTCAGAGGCAGTCGCGGCGCTCGAAGAATCCTTGCTTGTTCAAGGCGTTGGCGACCTTAAAGTGATGATGACGGTGGGTATCACCGGTACCCATCGTCAGTGCCAGAGCTCACGGGATCAACTTGATGACTGTTGCTCGGCACTGGGCGGTGTCTATGCCGCGCCCGAACTGGGGCAACGCTGGCAGCATGGCCGGTTTCGCGCGCCATACCTGCGTGAACCGCTGGGAATGGCTGGTTATGCCGTAGATACCATGGAAACGGCGGTGGACTGGGTGCGCTTGCCCCGGATGATGTACGGTGTTGAGAAGGCAATCCGTGAAGCCCTCGAGAGCGAGGGTGTTGCTGTTCATGTGTATTCTCACTTGTCCCATGTGTATGGTCAGGGCTCCAGTGTTTACACCACCTATATATTTCCCTATGGCCCCAGCTATGTGGAAACCATGGCACGTTGGCGCAAGCTGAAAGCGGCCGGGGCAGAGCAGATTGTTGCCTGCGGTGGCACCATAAGTCATCAACATGGCGTGGGGGCTGATCACCGCAATTATTTAGCGGCTGAGAAGGGTGTGCTGGGCATCGCCGCAATTCGAAGCCTGTGTGACCTGTTCGATCCAGATGAGCATATGAATCCGGGTAAGCTGCTTCCAGAGAGCAGGTGCTGACCTATGGCGCTTGGTGATTTTTCATTTCCCGATCGTCAGACCGTGCTCGGGCAGCTCCGCGACGGTGATGCTCCGCCATGGGACCTGATTGTTGTGGGGGGTGGTATTACCGGGGCCGGAGTTTTGCGAGAAGCGGCGCGACGTGGATACCGTGCCCTGCTGCTTGAACAGCAGGATTATAGCTGGGGCACTTCGAGCCGCTCCTCAAAGATGGTACACGGGGGCTTACGCTATCTGGCATCGGGAGACTACAAGCTGACCAGAGACTCCCTGAGGGAGCGGGAGAGGCTCTTGCGTGAGGCCCCCGGACTGGTTGACCGCATGGGTTACTACTTTACTGTGCGCAAAAAAACCTTCCCCAATCGTTTGGTGATGTCACTCGTTCTGGCGGTTTATGATTGGATCGCGGGTGTGCGTGATCACCGTGCGTGTAATAACGATGAACTGGTGGAAAACTATCCGGGTTTGTCCTGCAGTGATCTCAAAGGTGCCTGTTATTACACCGATGCAGTTACAGATGATTCACGCCTTGTTTTACGCGTGCTGCAGGAAGCATTTCTGGCGGGTGGGAAGGCACTGAATTACTTGCCGGTGAAGCAGCTGCTGAAGGAAGGCGGCGACGTTAGAGGCGTGCTGGTTGAAGACCCGGCTAGTGGCGCAATACTTCCCATCAGGGCCTCCGTTGTTATTAATGCAACGGGCGCCTGGGCTGACAATCTGCGTAATGAGGTGAATCCGGAGAAACGAATACGGCCGCTACGTGGAAGCCATCTGGTTATTCCGCAATCCCGTTTACACGTGTCGCAAGCACTTGCTCTACTACATCCACAGGACAAGCGTGCTGTGTTTATCTTTCCCTGGGAGGGAACCACTGTTATCGGTACTACCGACCTCGATCACACGGGCGACCCGAACACAGAGGCAAGTATTACAGAACAGGAAGTACACTATCTGTTGTCGATGGTAGACCATCAATTTCCCGATGCACAGATTGGTCTGGCCGATATTATTTCGACATGGTCAGGGGTTCGCCCGGTGATTGGTGCCGAGCATGCAACGGATCCCTCGAAGGAACGACGGGATCACGCAGTCTGGTGTGATAGTGGGCTGGTGAGTGTGAGTGGAGGTAAACTTACGACATTCCGGCTTATAGCTCTCGATGCTCTCAAAGCCGCCGCCGCGCGATTGCCGGTGGTAGAAGAGTGCTTGCAAGAGCAGATTTTTACCCCACCTGATAGATTGGCCTGCGAGCTTATGCCTTCAGATCCTGAATGGGGTCAGCGGTTGCTCGGTCGTTACGGCTCTCTTGCGACGATACTACTCGCGATAGCTCCGGCCGCCGAGCACAGGCGAATAGTCGGTACCGATTTTTGCATGGCGGAATGTCGCTGGGCCTTACAACGTGAGTCTGTTCTTCATCTAGACGATTTATTGCTTCGACGCACCCGTCTGGGTCAACTGTTACCGGCGGGCGGCGAAGCGCTGTTTGAGCAGCTCAGGTTACTCTTTGCAGAAGAGCGTGGGTGGAATGATCTGCAGTGGCAGGTTGAGCTGGATCGCTATAAACATATTTGGCAGTTATATTACAGTCTCCCGGCGCAGTTGATCGCTGCCGTCGAGCGTTAGTCTTATGGCTGATCCGGAGCTTCAGTATTTTCTCGCGATTGATAACGGGACCCAAAGTGTCCGGGCAATGTTGTTTGATCAATTCGGTGAATTACACGCCAAGTCCCAGATTGATATTGAGCCCTACCAGTCCCCAAAGGTGGGTTGGGCTGAGCAGCAGGCCAGTTACTATTGGCAGGTGCTTTGCCGCGCCTGTGAACGACTCTGGTGCGAAACGGATATACCCCGGGCCGCTATCAAGGCGGTATCGGTTACCACGCAAAGAGCGACGGTGGTGCCGCTAGACCAGCACGGTCAGCCTGTCCGTCCGGCCATTACCTGGCTTGACCAGCGCCGGGTGGATACCCGTCCCAGCCTGAGGTGGTGGGAGTCACTGGCAGTTCGGGTTACGGGAGACAGGGATACCATTGACGAATTTCATGCGCGGGCACAAGCCAACTGGATCGCACAGAACGAACCTGACCTATGGAGTAAAACAGATAAGCTCCTGCTGCTGTCCGGTTATCATATCTATCGATTGACCGGTAAATTCAAGGATGCCATTGCCAGCCAGGTCGGGTATGTACCCTTCGACTTCAAGCAATTGCAATGGGCGGCTGCAAATAACTGGCAGTGGCGCGCCCTGCCTGTAACGCTCGGTATGCTGCCTGAGCTGGTTCCCGCGGGCGGTATACTGGGCCACATCTCGGGTGTGGCTTCAGAGGAGACCGGCATCCCCCAGGGGCTGCCGCTGGTGGCGTCCGGTTCTGACAAGGCGTGTGAGTTACTCGGTTCAGGCTGCGTGAACACCACTATTGGTAGCTTGAGCTATGGTACAACAGCCACGTTCAATCTTTTTAGCGAACGCTATGTTGAGGGTCTGCCGCCTTATCCTCCTTATCCCGGTGTGATTCCGGGAACCTACAATATTGAGGTCGCAGTTCCACGTGGCTATTGGATGGTGAGTTGGTTCAGAAGAGAGTTCGGCTTGCTGGAGGAGCAGCTTGCAGCAGTTCAGGGTCTGGCGCCCGAGGTATTGTTTGATGACTTGTTATCCTTGGTGCCCCCAGGGTCAATGGGGTTGACACTGCAGCCTTATTGGTCCGGTGGACCCGGTGCGACTGGCCCGGAAGCCAAGGGGGCTATCGTCGGCTTCGGTGACATACACACCCGGGCGCATATTTATCGAGCGTTGATAGAGGGGCTTACCTATGCGTTGCGTGAAGGAATGGAAACCGTTGTAAAACGAGCCGGTGCACAGTTGACGACCCTGCGTGTATCCGGCGGTGGTTCCCAAAGTGACCAGATTATGCAAATGACCGCTGATATCTTTGGATTGCCTGTCGAGCGGTCCCATACTTTTGAAACGTCTGGTCTCGGCGCGGCGATGGCCGCAGCATTAGGGGCGGGAGTTTATCCGGATTTCAGGTCAGCGACCGCTGCAATGGTTCACCCTGGCAAGCGCTTCATGCCCATACCTGCTCACCAGAAGCTGTATGACCAGCTCTTTCGGGAGGTATATCAGAAGATTTACCCCAGCTTGCGGCCACGCTACAGGGCAATTCAGGAAATAACCGGCTATCCGCAATGACCCAGCATATGCATGCGGGTCAGCCAGCAAACTACCCGGATGCCGTTACCGGCGGCACGAGTTGGGTGGCTATGTTAGTTCAATGATATGGGACCAGAAGCGGTAATGAAGAGACGATCCAGGCTATATAATGTGCTCATTCCGGTTGTATGCGCCGTGCTGCATGCTAGCCCTTTGTTTGCTGTGGACAGCGCGCAGCCACAGCAGGTGTTCTGGGGGGATACTCATCTGCACACGAGTCTTTCCGGTGATGCGATCGCTTTTGGCCTGTTGCGTACCCCCGCTGATGCTTACGATCTGGCACTGGGTAAGGAGATTGCTGCAGGTAACGGCAAAACCATAAAACTAATGCGGCCGCTGGATTTTCTGGTAATTGCTGACCACGCGGAGGGTTATGGCATGGTCACGGCGATTATGGCGGGCAACATGGCCCTGCTTGCCGACACTACCGTGCAACGATGGGCAAGGTTGATCGCTGAGGGCGAGAATGTGCGCGCGGGGAGAGAGATGATCGCGGCCCAGGCAAACGGTAGAGTGCCTGATGTCGTGTTTGAACAAGGCCCCGCCATCGCTCGCAGTACCTGGCTCGACGCGTTGCGTACCGCTGAAGCCTATAACGAACCGGGAACATTCTCGGCGATGCTGGGTTTCGAATGGTCATCCCTGGTTCGTGGCAATAATCTTCACCGGGTGGTCATATTTCGCGACGACAGTAAAACAGTGGAGAATATTGTTCCTCTTGACAGTAATGTCAGTGGTATGAACCCCGAGAAGCTCTGGGCCTGGATGGGTGATTATGAGAATAAAACCGGGGGGAGGGTTCTCGCTATCCCCCATAATCCCAACCTCTCAAATGGAATGATGTTTCCACTGCTTGACTGGGACGGCGCGCCGCTGACTGCGGCACATGCCGCAGCGCGATCGCGCTGGGAGCCACTGCTGGAAGTCTCACAGATTAAGGGAGATAGCGAGGCTCATCCGCTTTTGTCGCGCAATGACGAGTTTGCGGATTTCGACACATGGGATAACGGCAATCTCGACGGCTCACAAGCCAAGACAGCGTCGATGCTGGCAGGTGAATATGCTCGGGAAGCGTTGAAAAGTGGACTGGGTATTGAACAGTTAACGGGCGTTAATCCATACAAATTCGGGATGGTGGGTGCCACCGATTCGCACACCTCGGTAACGGCGTCGGAGGAGTCGAACTTCTGGGGTAAATTCGTGAATACTGAGCCGCGCGAAGGGCGCTGGAAGAAGCATCGCAAGGCGACACTGCAGGACGGCTGGGAATACGCCGCCGCTGGATTAACTGCGGTTTGGGCCAGCGAAAACACCAGGGCGTCGTTATTTGACGCGATGAATCGGCGCGAGGCCTATGCCACTACAGGGTCGCGTATTGTGCTCAGGGTATTTGCAGGCTGGGATTTCACCAGCCACGATCTTGAGGCCTTTGATAGTGTCCAGCGCGGTTATGCCGGGGGTGTACCCATGGGGGGCGATCTGTCGGCGGCACCCAAGGGTAAAGCCCCGGCCTTAATGGTGATGGCGCAGAAGGACCCGCTGGGCGGGAATCTCGATCGGGTACAGGTCATAAAGGGTTGGCTGGACACAGATAATCAAACCCATGAAAGGGTCTACGATGTTGTCTGGAGTGGTGCACGGGTGCCCGATAAGCGTGGCAAATTACCGTCCGTTGGCAACACGGTTAACGTTGCCGAAGCTACCTGGGTTAACAGTATTGGTGAGTCGCAATTAAGTGCACTCTGGCACGACCCTGATTTTGATCCTGACCAGAGCGCCTTCTACTATGTGCGTATACTGGAGATACCGACTCCGAGGTGGACAGCCTATGATGCCAAACGCTTTGCTCAGAAAATGGACGAAGACGTGCCAATGACTCTGCAGGAGCGGGCCTATAGCTCACCCATTTGGTACAGCCCGGGGCGGGAATAACAGGCCCTGCGCCCATTTCAGAAGCTTTCGGCGCAGCCGGATAAAATAGCCTCTGCAGTACATTAGGCGTCACATCACGATGAATCTTCCGATAGCCATACACACAGCACAGACTCGATACAGAACTGCGTGATCAGGCCAGATAGCCGCTTGTCCTCACAACGCCTGGCAGTAACCGGAATTTGGCGCATAGGCTGAATACATTCGAAGAGGCGTTATTATGGATTCCAGCGCAATGGGTTCACAGGGCAGCAGCACTGCTCTTTTTCGTCTTCGGACTCGTTGCGATGGGTCACTGACCCAGCGAACCGTGTAATAATCGCCCGTATCCGTTTGCCGCTGTGCCATGTCGCTGAAGCCATCAAGTGCTTTCTGCCCCGAATCCTTACCCATGGACCGGCAGCCAGTGGCGTGACGTGGAGAGAGAAGTCATGATCGACCGGTTGCCAATCACTTCCGTATGCGTCCTGCTCGCGCTCGTGGGCTGGTCTGCGACCGTCCCTGCCGAGTCTGTCACCTATGCCGACCTGGCGCCAATTTTCAACACCCGCTGCACCCTTTGCCATGCGGGCCCCAGTGCGCCACTGGGCCTTGCTTTGGATAGCTATGCCAATGTTATCAAGGGCAGCACGAAAGGCCCTGTAGTGCGCCGGGGAGATCCGGCGGTAAGTGAGCTGATCCGTCGCCTGAAAGGGAGCAGCCAGCCGCGCATGCCGATGACGGGGCCGCCTTTCCTCAGTGATGAGGAGATAGCGAAGTTCGATGCATGGATCCAGGCCGGGATGCCGGAGGGCGGTGTCTCGGTAGCCGCAGCGGAGCCTGCGCCAACTGCGCTGCCCCGCGCCGACGGCCCGGTGATCTACACGCATGTCGCTCCGATCCTCGCCCGCCATTGCGCGAAATGTCACAGCGACAAGGGACTGATGGGCGCGCCACCGGAGGGGTATCGGCTCACTTCCCTGGAGCACACGCTGTCGTCGGTCGATCGTGCGCGGGTGGTACCGGGTAATGCCGCGGCCAGCGAGCTGGTGCGACGGATCCGCGGGGATGCGAGGCCACGCATGCCTTTCGACGGGCCGCCTTACCTGAGCGACGATGAGATTGATCTGATCGTGCGCTGGGTTGATGAGGGCGCTCGCGACGCACAGGGCAATCCATCGCCGTTGCCAGTGGGTGCGACGTTGCGCGTGCACGGCCGGCTCAGCGGTCGTTGGGCGGTGGACGGTCTCCAGCTGCAGCCGGCTGCGCGCCTGCGGGTCGACAAGTCCCCGGTTTCCGGCGACTACGTTGAAGTGCGCGGTCGGGTATTGAGCGACGGTACTGTCGAGGCCGAGCGCATTCGGCGCCGCTAGCGGTTGCATCAGTTGTCCACTGCGTGCATATGGCGTGGACTGAAAACCGTGAGAGCCAGCCTCCAGGAGTTGAATGCTGGTATCGGCTTCGGTTGTCGGACTTATTTGGCAAGGTTGGCGAACGGTTGATGCTATTGCTCGCCGGTGATACCAAGAAGTGTCAGGCCGCCAACATCCCTGCTGGACATCAGAGCTTGTGCTACCGTTCGTATTGTTCTTCCTGAGTGTGTTGTGGCGCACTGCCATTTCCTGATAGCGCCTCGATAATACGGCAATTGCGGATGACGCCCTCTCCTTTGCAGCAGGCGCTCAGGCGCTGCAGTTCTGCTTCCAGAGCGCCTAACTGCGCCAGTCGCTCTCGCACTTCGCTGAGATGCTGCGCGACCTGGATATCCACATTGGCGCACGGCGCATCTTGGCGATCCGCGATCTCGAGCAACTTTTTCACGCTGTCCAGACTGAAGCCCAAACACCTGCTGCGACGAATGAACAGTAACCGATCCAGGTGAGCGTCACTGTACAGCCGATATCCCCCGCGCGTGCGAGGCGGGCTGGGCATCAGGCCCTCGCGCTCGTAGTAGCGGATCGTCACTGTTTTGGTGTCTGATGCCTGAGCCAATTTACCAACGGTGTATGCCAGGTTACTCACTACGGGTTTATCTCCTGAACAGCCTTGACCTTATAGTAAGTATAAGGTGTAGGGTGCCGAGGTATGAATCAATACCGCAACTATAAAGTCGTCAATCCGGGGTCCTCACGAGCCGGGCAAGGCAGCCTACGGATTCTTGTAACGCTCTTGCTCGGCATGATGGCGTTACCTTCTGCAGCCCGCAGCCAGGCGAATGAACACGCGCATGAGCACCATACTGGAGAGTTGGAGGAAGTCATCGTTCAGGCGACGCGTTCAAGGCGCCGTGTGCAGGACGAACCGATCCGCGTCGAGGTGCTATCGCAGGAAGAAATCGAGGAAAAGCTGCTCATGCGGCCGGGCAACATCTCGATGATGCTAAACGAAACGGGAGGCCTGCGAGTGCAGGTGACTTCGCCAGCCCTCGGGTCTGCCAACGTCCGGATTCACGGCATGCGCGGACGCTACACCCAGTTGCTGGCTGACGGTTTGCCGCTGTATGGAGGTCAGGCGTCCTCCCTGGGTTTGCTCCAGGTACCGCCCAGCGACCTCGGTCAGGTCGAGATCATCAAGGGGGCTTCGTCGGCCTTGTATGGCGGCCAGGCGTTGGGCGGCGTGATCAACCTGGTGTCGAAGCGACCGGGACCGGACGCGGAGGGTGAGATGATCCTGAACGCCACCACACGTGACGCACAGGACCTTTCCGCCTACGGGGCCACACCGCTCTCATCCAACTGGAGCGCATCGCTGCTGTCGAACTATAACCGCCAATCGACACAGGATCTTGATGACGACGACTGGATCGATATGCCGGGCTACGAGCGCATCGCTATTCGTCCCCGACTATTCTATGACGGGCCAGATGGCTCGAGCGCCTATCTAACCCTCGGTGCCATGGCAGAGGATCGGCGGGGCGGCACGGAAGGCGGAGGGGTGGTGCCCGACGGGCAACCCTTCCCGCAGAACCAGGACACGCGGCGCTTTGATGTGGGCATTGTGCTCGAACGTCCCGTTTCGAATTGGGGGGTAGCTCAGCTGCGCTCATCTGCGACGCGACAATCCCACGACCACCGCTTCGGCGATTTGCTCGAGGAAGACCAGCACGAAACGATGTTGATCGAGGCCTCTATAGCGGGCGAGGCAACGACCACCTCCTGGGTTGGTGGCCTCGCCTATCAGGCAGACGATTACGAGTCCGCTACGTTCCCTGTGTTCAACTACCACTATGAGGCGCCGGCGCTCTTCGCGCAGCTGGACCACGATCTGGCGGAGGATATCAGCTTTGCCGCGAGTGCCCGCTGGGATGAACACAGCGAGTACGGAGGCCAGTTCAGTCCACGGCTTTCAATGCTCTATCGGCCCGGGCCCTGGACAGTCCGCGCGTCCTGGGGCCGCGGTTTCTATGCGCCGACGCCCTTCGTCGAGGAGACCGAGGCTGCCGGGCTTTCACGGCTCGAGCCCTTGAAAGGTATGGATGTCGAGAGCGCAGAGACCCTGTCACTCGACTTTGGTCATACAGTGGGCGCGTTTGAGAGCGGGCTGACTTTGTTCGCTTCAGACATTGACGAAGCGGTGCGCTTGCAAACTGCGGCCTCGGACCGAGTGCGGCTCATTAATCAGGAGGGTGTCACCCGCACGCGCGGCGTCGAAGCGTTGCTGCGTTGGCGTCAGACACCGTATGTCGTTACAGCCAGCTATCTTTATCTCGATGCCAGCGAAGCGACGGACGATGCGTCCGGTCGGCGGAGTGTTCCACTGACGCCTCGCCATTCATGGGGGGTGGTAGCGATGTGGGAGGACCACGACCGTGGTCGCATCGGCCTTGAGCTGTACTACACAGGTGAGCAGGCACTGGAGAATAATCCGTATCGGAACACCAGTGATTCTTATCTTCACATCGGCCTCCTCGGCGAGATCGTACTGGGTCGCTTCAGTCTCTTTCTAAATCTCGAGAATCTGCTGGATGTTCGTCAGACTCGGGAGGACTCGCTGGTTTTGCCCAACCGAGCTCCGGATGGCCGCTGGACTGTGGACGCTTGGGCGCCACTTGAAGGGTTTATTGCCAACGCCGGCGTTCGCATGAAATTCGGGCGTTGAGTCGTAAATTTCGTCGCCAGGAGGTTCGGTAGACGAGTTCGAGAGAGCTTGTTGAGTATCGTTTGCGCTTGGTAATTCGCATGGTTATACCAATCAGCTTATGGAATAAGCGATTGCAACCATGAACTGCTGTTCCCAGCGCGGGGGTAAGTCACGGCTAAATTTTTTGCCAGAGAAAGCCATGATATCCTGAAGACATTCTGCATACTGGGGAGTTGGATCTTGCTTGATTGTGAAATATTGGAACCCAATGGGCCGGCGGACGCCTCGGTAATTTGGCTGCATGGTTTAGGGGCGAGCGGCCACGATTTTGTGCCGGTCGTTCCACATCTGGGATTGCCCAAGGGTCATTGTGTGCGTTTCATTTTTCCCCATGCCCCTGAGATCCCCATCACTATTAATAGCGGTAGGGTGATGCCGGCGTGGTACGACATACTTGCCATGTCGATTGAGCGAGAGATTGACCTGGAGCAAATAGAATCGTCCTCAGCCTCCGTTCGGGAACTGATCCTGCGTGAATTGGAAGCCGGTATAGCGAGTGAGCGGATCGTGATTGCCGGGTTCAGTCAGGGAGGTGCGGTTGCCTACCATACGGCGTTGTCCTACCCAAAGCCCCTGGCAGGCTTGTTGGCGCTTTCTACCTATTTCGCTACCGCCAGGGAAGTGAGCCTGTCGGACGCAAACAAGGCGCTGCCTATCGATATTTTTCATGGCACTCAAGATCCCATGGTTCCGGAAACAATGGGCCATACTGCGAGCCAGATACTACAAAGCATGGGCTTTGCGCCAAAGTACCGCACGTACCCCATGCAACACGAAGTGTGCATGGAGGAAATTGAGGAAATTGGGCGTAGCCTCAGGAAATGGTTGAAGCTGGATTAAAGCAGCGTCGAGGTGGCTTTGAAAGGATAAAGCATTGACTTGCGTGCGTGCTTTGAGCCTTTTCTTTATCGACTCAAGGCCAGCTGGTTGCCATTGATCGATACCGCCTTTTCGCATAAATCATCACGCATCGCTCGATCCATGACATCTTGCTCTTCATTGACGGCTACCACGCGTTGTCGAGTTGGGGTATCGCAAATCGCTACCAACCGCGATGGCGTTCCCTGTTCATAAAGAACGGTGTAACTCGCTATTTTTGCATTGCCTACATAACTCTCCAGTACCTCCAAAGGCGGATTCTCTTGAGCGACCTGTTTGGTCACATCGTCAAAGATGAATCCTGACTCCGGTGGAAGAGTGGAAAATATTCCAAACCCCTGTTTTGTCAGCATTCCTGATACGGCACTGATCAAGCCGTGAGACTTGGTTTTCGTGCGTAGCAGCTCCACGAGCCGACACGTAGTTTGCAAAACGTAGTTGTTCAGTGGGCCGCCGGCGAATGGCATGCCGCCCGTGAAGGTGTATTCCTGTGTAGACGCAACTTGCAAAGCGGTAGCGTAAGACTGGACCGCAATCGGGAAACAACTATACAGGTCGATATAGTCCAAATCCGCGGCGTTCATGCTTGCCACTTCAAGTGTGCGTTGCGCTGCGATATCAGCGCCAATCGATCGTGATAGGTCAGCGTTTTGGGAGACACAATTCATGTGGTTGGATTCGACAATGGCTCTGGGGAATATCCACTGTGAGCGCGGTATGTTCAGGGCTTCGGCTTTTTCAACTGAGCAAAAAATAAGGGCTGACGATTGGTCAACGTTCCAGGACGTGTTGTGCTTCTTGGTGTACGGAAAGGCAAGCATGCTATTTTTCCCCGACGGGTTGCGAATCTCATCTGCGGTCACCGCCTCTTGCTTCCATGCATGTGGATTCTTCATCGCAATATCGGCGAAATGACTATACAGCTTGCCGAGGTAATCCCTGTGTTCTTCAACGTTCTGATGTAAAGCGTGTCTCCGTGCAATCTCCAGTATCGCGTAGTAGCCAACGGGCATTCCCAGACCGGCATTGCTTTCAGCCTTTAGCCACATGTCTGCCTTTGGTTTCAATAGCTCATCTGGCGCCTCGTTTTCCTGCACAGTATCGTCCAGCTCCAAGCCATTGATTTCACCCATCAAGCCGCGGTACCGAGCCTCCCCACCCGTGACAACCACCACCTCCGCTTCCTTGTTGGCGATGCGCTTTGCCGCTTCACCCAAGAGTGTTGTCTGTAATACGCCAACCTCTGCCAGCAGTGTTGTGCTCTTGTGTGCGCCCACTGCGCGAGCAATCAGTCGCGCGGGATCACTGTAGCTCCACAACCCGTGGGGAACCATGATGGTGTCGCATTCCTCGAGTAGCTTGTTGGTCCCTGCATCTTCCGCAGCCGCATTGACAGAGGCAATCATGAGTTCAATGGCATTGGCCGCTAATGTGGGATCTGATTCTTTTTGGTTTCTAATACCGATACCAACAATAACAGGTGTAGATTTTGGCAGGTCTTTCATCCTAAATTCCTTGCAGTGTTGTTGGTGAGTGACGATCACTTTCAAGAGAAACCAGCCTTTTTTGCACATCAAGAATGGCGCTGTCGGCATAGCCGGTAAAAGATTCAGCCGCCCAGGCTCTGATGAGCGTCCAAAGATGGTATCTGTAGGTTAGATCGTACCTCTCCAAATCAATCAGCTTTGTTGCCCATAATTCGAGCAGCATTGCTTCGGCATATAGCATTTGCTCCGCCAACAGTTCTATGTTGACCGTTGATCGGAGGTAGCCTTGATCTCGAAAAAGACGGATTCCTTTCGCAATGAACTTGAACTGACCGCTAGCAGAGGGCGTATGGCGGTATGATCGACCGCTCGCGATATTGCTATACAGGATGGCCGTGAGTGCCGCGCGGTACCTTTTTTCATCGCTCTGCAGGAACAGCTTACTCTTCTCGACGAATTCGTCGAAATACCGTTTTGGATCCTCGGCGTTATCGATGGCTTGAAGCTGGTCTTTCAAACTGCTGAACAGTGCGCCTGACATTTCATCGAGAATCTCAGGCAGTGATCCCACCAGGTTATAGAGTGTCTTGACGCTAACTTCCGCTCTCTCGCTAACCCGAGATACTGTCAGGCCAGCTATGCCCTCATCGTCCACGATCTCGACAACTGCATCGAGGATACGTTGCTTGCGTCTTGTTTTGCCTCTTTCGTGCAAGTTCATTGTCTACCCTCTGAGAGCGTAAAATTCTACGCGCTAACAAATATAATGCCAATAGATAATAAAAATACAAATAGATTGTAAAAAAGAGGTCCGCGTGTATTATTTGTGCAGACAAGGCCGTTTCACTGGTCGAGCGCATCCGTGTGGTGTCTCTGCAGCGGGATCGGTGCTGTGTACACGACGTGGTTTGAGGAGTTTTATGTGAGCAGAGTGCACCCTTTGGATTATGACATTGACGAAGTACGCGACAACTGGATCAATCGCCTGATCAGCACCAGCCAGGGTCGCTACCCCGTAGAACTCGACCCCATACGCAGACATTGCCATATGGTTGGAGATCGCAATCCCGCTTTTCTGGATCCCGCTATTGCAAAGAGAGGCCCCTACGGCGCGGTGATTGTGCCGCCTTCAATGCTGCTGACCTACTTTGCTTCCAACGGCCCCTGGCCTCCCGAGCAGGGTGATGTCGAGATGACTGAGGGGGGGGTAACATTCGGGGTTCCGGTGCCCGGTGATCGCGGCATGAACATGGAGGTGCAGTGGGACTTCCTGGAACCTGTTCGCGTTGGCGATACTCTGCGCCTTGAGTTACGAATAGCGGATGTCATTGTGAAGCCCATAAAATACGATCCCTATGCGGTCTGGATTACTACGGAAACGTCGTTTTTCAATCAAGATGATGCAGTGGTTGCGAGGTGGCGAAATACGTTGTTGATTCATCGTTCGCCGGCGCAAATAGCGGAAGACGATGAGCGGAAAGCGAGCTGAGAAAGGGGGAGAGAAGCAATGAGCGACACAGACTTTGTAGCGGAAAGATACTGGGATGACGTGCAGGTCGGAGATTGTCTGCCTGAAATTACTCTCGCTCTCGATAGCACTGCGATGGTCCTTCAGGTGAGCGGTTCCCAGGACTGGAGCCGGATACACCACGATATTGACTACGCCAAGGACAGTGGCATTCCCAATATTTTCTATAACACGGGGTGGACGACAGCCTTACTCGGGAGGTTGATGACTGACTGGATTGGGCCTTCCGGCTGGGTCGAGAACATGGGGTTTCAGATGCGCGGCATGAACCCTCAGGGTTCTGAGGTGACGGCCAGCGGAAAGGTGGTTGAAAAGAGATTCGAAGACGGCAGGGCGCTTGTCGATCTCGAGATCAATCTTGTAAACAGCGAGTATGGGCCGACCACACCCGGCAAAGCAACCATCAGGCTGCCTCGAAAATGATAGACATAGATCCGATTCATGCGGCGCAAACCTATGAATTCGCGGGGCAGGATGTGCCTTCGTTACTTAGGCAGCGTGCTGCAAATCAAGCGGAACGTCCGGCACTGATATGGGAGCCCAAGAGCGGCATTGAAGCGGTCTGGACTTATCGGCAGCTGGATGAAGAGTCCGACGAAATTGCGGCGGGCTTGTGCGCCAGGGGTGTGCAGAAGGGCGATAGGGTTCTGATTCACGCTGACAATTGTCCTGAAACGATACTCGTTTTCTATGCCTGCGCAAAAATAGGCGCGGTTAGTGTAGTAACAAATACACGTTGCGTTGCTGCTGATATTCGGTATTTCGCTGAGCATACCAACGCGGTGCTCGCCATTACGCAGCCAAAATACGCTCCACTGGTGCTATCCAACGCGCAAACATGCCGGTCAGTCTTTGTTACCAGCACAGATTCTGGTGTGACACCCGAACTCGATCGCATTCCTGATGCCTGTGAATCGTTCGAGGCGCTTTATGGCGACGCTTCCATGGCGCCAGCGCGAGATCCCGAGCCGATGTTGCCGGTCGGAATTATGTACACATCAGGAACGACCAGCAGGCCCAAGGCTGTTGTGCACACGCATGCCAATGCACTTTGGGCAGGCAGGATGAGCACCGCTTCGATGGACTATCGCAGTAGCGACAAGTTCCTGGCGTTTCTTCCATTGTTCCACGTTAACGCGATGGGCTGGGGCGTTTGGGGCTCTCTGGGGGTTGGCGCCGCGTTGGTGCTGCAGCCGAAATTCTCGTCGAGTCGTTTCTGGGAGGTTATTCAGAAACACCAGGTCACCCATTGTTCTGTCGTCTCTTTTGTGTTCAAGGCCATTGCGGCGTATCCGGTGCCAGAGCAACACAGTCTGCGCGTACTGGCCATGGGCGTAATTGTGCCGGAAATTGGCGAATGGCTGAAAGTCAGGCCCTATGCATGTTGGGGTATGACCGAAATGGTAAGCAACGCAACCCGATCCTGTGAATTTCAAGAATATCCCAGAAACTCTATCGGCAAACCTGTGCCAGGCTACAATCTGGCGATAGTCAACCCTGAGACGGGCGAGCTTTGTGGAGAGGGAGAAACAGGAGAGCTATGGGTCCACGGCACACGAGGCGTGACGATCTTTCTGGAATACTTCGACAACGAAGAAGCTAACGAGAAAGCCTTCACGAAAAACGGCTGGTTCAAAACAGGCGACTGGGTGCGTTTGGGGCCCGAAGGCAACTTTTTCTTTTGCGATCGTGACAAAGACGTCCTGAAAGTCGGCGGAGAAAATGTTTCTGCTTTGGAGGTGGAAAATTGCGTTCGAGAGGTGCCGGGTGTGTCAGATGTGGCTGTGGTTGCCAAGCATCATTCGATGCTGGATATGGTATCCGTCGCATTCATAGAGGCAAGTGTGGATTCGGAAGCACAACAAGAAGAATTGAAATCCAGGATTCTTGAGCACTGTAAAGAGAAGTTGGCAGATTTCAAGGCACCGCGCGCGGTCTACCTTATCGATGCTTTACCGAGAGGAACAATGGACAAGGTCACGAAAACCGAGCTTCGACAAATGGCAGAGAGTATGCCCTCTATAGATTAGATGCACTGACGGAGAACCCGGATAAACATGCAGATTTCGCTGCACATAACTCTGCCGGGAGATGTTGTTAGCGGCCGTTCTTTCCTCGCAGAATCGTTATATTTCCATCACTCGTTCTCCTGAGGGCGAGCCGTCTTCCCAAAGGGAATGGGCATCCGCATCCACCTGTTAGTCTTCTCGTGGTGCGATGGCGGGTTTGCAAAGGGTGCAGTTGGCGTCACGTTCTCCGCCACCCGATTCCACATAACGCAGCTTGTGCGTGGCCGAACCGCGGTTGCTTGATACCTGATAGCGTCGCAGGGGATTCACCGCGATCGCCTGAACCACGGCGCCGCGTCCCGTGTGGTGGCTTCCTTCGATGACGTCCCGTTCAAGTTCTTCAAGATAATCGAACTGCAGCCCTGCTAGTTCTTGTTCCAGGGCTGCCTTACTCATCATCAGTTCCGCAACGGGCGGGCCTCCAGTGCCGTAGTCCAGTTGCTTTGCTGTGTAAGCCTCGAGCAGAAAAATGCCACCGCGCTTCAGTGCTTTAGTTACATTGCGGTGCAGGCTTTCGCGAAGCTGGCGTGGTACATGGCAGAAAAAGGAAACTATTCCATCCCATTGGTTAGTGCCAAGATCAAAATGTTCCAGGTCGGCGTGGATGCAGTGAATGTGCACGCCGTGTTTAGTAGCCAATCTTTTCGCCTTTTCAAGGCCAACATCGGACTGGTCCACAGCGGTGACCTCGTAGCCCTGCCGGGCGAGGAACACTGCATTCCGGCCCTCGCCCTCAGCGAGGCATAATACTTTGCCTTTGGGGATTATCTGAAAATTTGCCGCCAGGAAGGTGTTAGGCTCCTCACCGTAAATATAGTCTTGGGTGTTGTATCGCTCGTTCCACATGGTGGCCTACCTACTTATGCTCAAACGGTGACTTCAGTCTAGCGCAGTGCAACATCGGCAGCACCCGTTTACCGGCTTTGAGCTATAGGACATTGATGCGTACGTTGTGGTTTATGAGGTTTATCACTCAGTGCGATGCAAGCGAATTACAAGTTGCCAGATTCAAGGCTGAATTATAGCAATCAACAGTTTGTCCCCTACTACGCTGACGTAAGCGTGGGCGTGGCAGTTTGGTGCCTTGCCCCATGGAGGCAATGACCTCTTCGCCACGGGCGAAGCGGTAGGCATCTGCTGGTGTCAGCCTGGCGCTTAAAGCGCGCGCAGTCATGGAGAGCGAGGTGTGTAGATGTGGATCCTCAAAAAAAGGGAATGTTTGGAAATTGCGGCCAACGTAAGGTGAGTAACCGGACTGGTGGCTGAAGACATTGTCGACCGTCTTCCTTTCGGGGCCCCCAAACACAGAGTGCCAGACGAATCAGCGGCGTAGGCTATGGGAGAGGCAAGGCATGCAACCATTCCCTGCGAAAGTGATAAAAGTGCGCTTTATGCGTTATCCTCTGGGTGAAACGTTCGGAAATACTGGTTTAGTCTTTACTGCTGGTTCAGGCTGCATTAGCAAGTGACTTTGACTTCATCATAGGCACGGGGCGCGATGCTTCAATAGGCAGGATTACCAAGAATAGCCTTGAACGGGTGAGTTGACTAAAAAGACGCCAGGTAGGTCTACAACGCTTGTCAATATTTGTGTTGTCAGGGCCAGACACAAACGCGCTGTGTGACGAGCTGGGTTTATAGCGTCAAATAAATGATCCTGCTTTTTAGCCACGAAGACAGTCAGAGCCTGTAAAATCAAAAACAGGAGGGATATGCGAGTGAACTCAGAGAAAGAAAAAAAACGTCTTGGCGATTTGCTCTTGTATCGGATTATGGACACTGCTTCGGAAAAAGCGTTTGATAGCTTAACGGAGGTAGCCGCAACGATCTGCGAGGCGCCTATCAGTCTGATTAGTTTGGTGGATGACTCTCGTCAATGGTTCAAGTCTCGAGTCGGGCTCACGGCAACTGAAACGCCGCGTGAGCAGGCTTTTTGCGCTCATGCCTTCGATAGGAGCGATTTACTGATCGTTGAGGATGCGACCAAAGATGAACGTTTTCAGGATAACCCGCTTGTAGTCAACAACCCGGGTATTCGCTTTTATGCTGGAGCGCCACTGGAGATGTCAACGGGCTCCACGCTTGGTACGCTGTGCGTCATTGATCGTGTCCCACGCACGCTGACCGATGCGCAGCGTTGTGCTCTCGCGGTGTTGCGTGATGCTGTGGTGGCACAACTGGAAGTTCGTCGTTTTCGATTGGAGATGGAATCAGTGCAGTCTCTATTACCCATTTGTGCCTGGTGTCGAAAGGTGAGGGTAGGAGCATCTGAATCGACGCAACCTGAAAGCTGGGTGCCGCTTCACGATTTTGTGGCGGATGCAGCACCAGTCACCCACAGCATTTGCCCCTCATGTTGCCAACACGAGTCATTGAGCTGACGGGTTTTTGCTACAGTCAAGAGTGTGGCGAAGTTGAGGCCTGAAAACCGGCTTACATGCTCGCTGACCGCGACGCTACTGTGGTCTGGAGGATTTGAGGCGGGCCAGATCAGGCTTCAAGTCGCACAACGACGTCGCTCGAAATCAGCCCTTCGTCCGCAAAATTGCGGAGCCGCTTTAGCAGATACTCCGAAATGACCACGCCTTCCCGGACGACCAGCACGCTATCGGTATTATATATGTCCTGCGCGAGTGTATAGCCTTCCTCCAGCGAACGGAGACTGACTTTCACTATGGTCTTGTCAATTCCATCCGGACCTGCAAACTTTTCAAGTGCTGCAAGTACGCCTTTATCAAAAAAGCGTATTCTTTCTCGGAGTGTCTCCCAAACTCTATCCGTCGCATAACCTAATGTAACAAGATTCTCATACTCATTGATAACTCGAAGCACTCTCGCGCCGAAGGGAATAGCATCGCCAGCTATGCGATGTTCGTCAGGATCTCCGGAACCATCATAATTCTTGTATTGAAGCGCTATCGCCTCGGCTACGGGCTCGAGCCGGGGTATTTGGTTCACAAGCCTCGCCCCAACGTTTACCTGGCTTCGTACATGCCCCATATCACTTTCAGAAAGGGCAATGCCCTGCGTGACCCGGTTAATCACTTCCTGAGGCATGGATAACATGCCAATATTCCCAAGTAGGGCCGCGGTTTCGGTGGGCCATCTATCGCTCACGCCGAGCTCTTCGCAGATCTGGGCTGCCATTCTATGTCGCTCCGCCGCCCGACCAAAGACCACCGGATTGGCCATCCCCAGAATGTCCACCAGCATTCCAACGCTCCCACGCATAGTCTGTTCCAGAAGAAGCTCTTCAGCTTTCTTGATTTGAAACTTCTGGATTGCCTGCTGCATTACACGCTTCAATTCCACGAGCGTGATAGGTTTGGTGAGAATCCTGAACACATCTCCTTCATTGACCGCTGCGATTGTGGTGTCTTTGCTTGCAAAGCCTGTTAGCAAGATGCGGACCGAATTCGGCGCAAGCTGCTTCACCTGTTTCAGGAAGGAGATTCCGTCCAGTCCGGGCATTCTCAGGTCAGTGATAACGACAGAAAAAGTATTGTCGCGACTGAGTAACTCCAGTGCTGCCGCCGCGCTGGACGACGTGAAGACCTCGTGCTCAGATGCAAACACATTCCGATGGAACGCGAGTATGCTTTCCTCGTCGTCTACAAAGAGTAGCTTTCCTTTCATGGTATCCGCATCCTGAATATTTTATTTCCAAATCATGTTTGGCGGTGGGTCTTTTCTTGCCTACGTGTGACAGGCGGCTTCAGCGGGGTGAAGAACATGGCGCAATTTTCGCTCCAGCTCACGACGACCGTACGGCTTTGCCAGTACGTGAAACGCCGATGTAGAAGGACCGGGGGAGTTGTGTCCGGCGCCAAGATATCCAGACGTCAAAAGCACCTTGATCGTCGGTTTCTGGCGCAGCGCAATTTCAGCAAGTCGGTCGCCCTGAATCCCGCCGGGGAGTATCAGATCCGTGAATAGCAGGTCAATATCAGATCGCATGGCAAGCGCCTCAAGAGCCTCGTTCACTGATTTCGCGGTATGCACGCTGTATCCCATCGAGGAGATAACGCTTACGGCGTGCGTCCTGACGAGATCGTCATCCTCGACAACCAGAATATGTTCATGAGAGGCGGAAACGGGTAGCGTGGTTTCCTGAATTGACTTCTGCGCGGTATAGGTTTTCGGCGCGATGGGCAGATACAGGTTTACTGTTGTGCCTCTTCCTTTTTGCGAGAGGATACGAATGTGACCACCTGACTGCTTGATGAATCCATACACCATGCTCAGGCCGAGCCCGCTGCCCCGCTTGGCACCTTTGGTTGTGAAGAATGGTTCTAAGGCTCGGTTGCGCACGTATTCAGACATACCACTTCCAGTGTCCTTAATCGAAATTTTGACGAAGGTGTATGGGGCAACGTCGTTTTGAGTGTGTCGTTTAGTTGCTTTGATAACGATATTTGATGTCTCTACGGTTATGGTGCCGTCACCGCAGATAGCATCTCTCGCGTTGATGACAAGATTTAGTAGCGACGCTTCCAACTGTGCTGTATCCGCGTAGGCTAGTTGAAGATCGCCGCCCTCAACGACCTTGAATTCGATATTTTCCTGAATTGAACGACGCAGGAGCATGGCAAAGTCAGCGATCAAAGCGTTCACGTCAACAGGCTGTGGCTCTAGAGGCTGTTTGCGAGAAAAGGCCAGCAGCCGCTTAATCATCTCGTTACCACTGTGTGCGGCAGTGACGATCATGTTCGCCAGTGAGTGCAGCCCATTGCTATCCTGTTCTTGCAATTTTTCTACCAGAAGCTCAGCGTTCCCCAGAATTACTGTCAGGAGATTGTTGAAGTCGTGGGCGACTCCACCGGTAAGCTGACCAACGGCCTCCAGTTTTTGTGAGCGGTGTAGGTGAGCCGCGAGTTCGTTGCGATCGGTGACGTCCATCATGCTATTCAACACACGTATCGGTTCCGCATCGTGCCCACGGACAGCGTAGCCCCGATCAACGATAGATACGCAAACGCCTTCTGCTTCTACCAATCGGTACTCGCATTCCCAAATCGATTCATTACCGGCTAGAAATGCCTTCAGGCTGGATTGAACTCTCTGTCGGTCTACGGGGTGAATGATGTTTGTCCAGTCATTGAGGCGGCTTGTGCCGCCGCTATCGAGGGACATCAGGCGCTCTCCTTTCGCGTTCCACCGGATAGTGTCCGATGCGATGTCCCAGTCACGCACCATGTCCTGCGTTGCCGAGGCGAGAAATTGAAAGCGCTCTTCGCTTTTGCGAAGCCGTTCCTCTGCCTCCTTGCGTTGCGTTATGTCACGCTGCACCGATACGAAATGCGAGTATCTTCCGCTCTCGCCGGTGAGAGGTACTATGTCCAGCTCAAACCAGAGTGGATCGCCGGATTTCGTATAGTTGATGATCTCGCTGCGTATCGGCGTGAATGTTTCCAGGGCTCGTCTGATTCGATCGAGTTCTTTCCGGTCTGATAGTGCGCCCTGTAAAATTCTGGGAGTCTTGCCCAGTACCTCTTCTCGCTTGTAGCCGGTGATGCGGACGAAGGCCTCGTTTACATAGACAATTCTTGGTCCCGCTGGCGCTTCAATTGTATTACAGTCAGTAATAAGCAACACGTCATTTATGCGTGATGCTGCGGCCTCGAGCAGCCGCAGGTTTTGCGTGCTCGCATGCGCTTGCGTCGTGTCGCGGAAGTATATGGCGAACCCACCCAGAATCTTATGAGCCTCTCCGCTGACCCAAATTGAAAGCGGCTCGAGGTATTCCTCAAATTCAATGGAGGAGCCGTCTTCTCTGCAGGCTTTTAGGTTGTTCAGGAGCCGACAAACCGGGTTTAACGGGATGACCTCCGCCAGTTGTTTGCCAGCGAAGGGCGACTCTGTATTTCCGATGAGCCGAATGAAATCCTGGTTTACAAATGTGACTTGCAGGCTGGGGTTGGTTATGAGGAAGGACGTGTTCATGCTGTCGACAATGCTTTTCAGTCGGCCGTCCAGCCAGCTCACATCGTCCTCGTCTTCAAATCTCGTACAGCTACTTACCCTGTCGTATTTCGACTGTGGCAAAAAATCGGTGGCTGGTGAGTGACTCTCGAGCCGACTCAAAGGCGCGATGTCAAAGAAGTTCGGGTTCCCGAATGTTGACAAACTTCGCGTGGCACGCGCATTACTATGGTCCTCGACGTCCTTGCGGGGTTCATGCATGTCACGACTAGCTCGTTCAGCTATCCATGCTAATATCTCGTTTTCGGCCATGGGCTTGGCAATGTGGAACCCTTGTGCGACGTCGCAGCCGATGGCAGTCACGAACGCCAGTGTCGCCGCGTCTTCGATTCCCTCCGCTGTTGTCTGCATGCCCAGACTTTTTCCTAGCTCAACGATGGAGCGTACGGCAGTCCTTGATTCCCGGGAACGCATCGAATTATTCACGAAGGAGCGGTCGATCTTGATCTCCGAGAAGGGTAATCTGACAAGCTGTGCCAACGAAGAGTACCCCGTACCGAAATCATCGATCGACAGCAGGAAGCCCCTCATGCGCAATCGTGTCAACAGCTCAAGGGAAATTGTCGGCTCATCCATGGCACTTGTTTCCGTGAGTTCCAGAACCACACGAGAGGTAGGAACCTTTGCTTTGGCGCAATAGTGGAAGAGGGTCTCAGAAAAGTTAGCGTTGCGCAGGCTCCTCGCGGATATATTTACGGAGATGTGGACGTCGTCGCCACACTGATCCCATACGGCAGCGTTATCCGCGTACCACGAGAGAGCGGTGGAGAAGACATAATGCGTCAGGGGCTCCATGAGTTCGGAGTCTTCCACAAAGGGTAGGAAGCGATCGGGCCCTAAAAGTCCCAGGCTCGGATGATTCCAGCGGACAAGCGTCTCGAAGCCTCTGATATCTCTTGACCTACAATCGATTTTTGGCTGGTAATGAAGAACCAGCTGTCCACTGTGGATGGCTGTTTCGATATCTCGAAGACTCACTGTATCTGCTTGATGTGTTTGTTTCGTAGTTCGAGTCTGATATTGGTGATCCGATACCTCAAGTAGATAACGAAGGCTTGTGATGTCATAGGGTTTTGCGAGCTCGCCGGCAAGCTGCAAGCCCTGCTCCTCAGCTGCCAGCGAAGCAGCGTGTACGACCCGGTCGTTGGCGCCGCTTGCGATAATTATTCTGGCTTTGCAGTGCAGATTTGCGAGCTTGCGGATGACCTCCAGGCCATCCATGTCAGGCATGAACAAGTCTATCGCGATGTAGTCTGGCGATTCCGATTCCAGGGTGTGAAAAAACCTCGTCGTGTCCGTAAAGACGCGTGCCACCATTCCGTTAGATTCGACCAGGCGAGCGAGAGTTTGTCCAACGAGTTGGTCATCGTCGAGCACATAGAACGATTCAGGTACATGTCCCGTGCTGTTGTCCTTTAATCCATTGTTCCGTGAATCTTGCTTCGTACTACTCGGGTTAGACAACCTAGTCACCTTTGGTAGTTATATGGGCCCACTGAGGAACGGTCGATTCGGCAGGCTCGTTTGCTTGCTGAAAACGGGGAGAGTTTGACGCCCTGTGTCTTTGTTAACCGTCGATCAATCTGGCTGGCGGCCGCGAGATTACTGCGGGTGTCAGACAATCGCGCTTCTGATGTGTCGCCGCGAGTGAGCTATGATTCGGAAAAGATGTAGCGCTGCCGGCTTTGATTTGTCTCGCAAAGAGAGGCTGGTGAGAACGCTGTTCCTGGGAAATATCGCTTCCAGACCTAAACGCGACCACCGTGGCGCAGTGGAGTGTCCGTTATATGTACGAAAAAGTTCACGAAGTTTGCTCCTGTTGACGCCATGTCTAGCTTTGAGCGGTCATGATTCCATAGAGGGCGCGGACCTAACTTCCCTAGAGTAGGCCGGGTTGTCTTTGCTCGCTATCAGGGATTCCCTGAAATAGACTACTCAATGGTGTTGAAGATTAGCAACTGCTTGTCAGCTATCGATCAGTTCCGTCTGGAGGCAGTACCGGGTCAGTTCCGCAACAGAGTAAAGTTCGAGTTTATCCATAATGTGCTTTCTGTGTGATTCGATTGTCTTGACGCTCAGGTGTAGTTGCGTTGCGATTTCCCGTGTGGAGCGTCCCAGGCCAATGAGCCGCAGAACCTGCTCTTCGCGGATGCTGAGTGCGGCTCGTGCATCTTGAGGTGAGAGCTTGGCTTTGAGTCGTCTGCAAGTGAATGCCTTACCCGAGAGAACAGTCTGAATAGCGTCTCCGAGTTCATCCACGGCCGCTTCCTTGAGTAGATAGCCAAGCGCGCCCGCTTCGAAAGCTTGCCTTACGAAGTGGGTCTGCGAGTGCATGGACACGACAACGACCGCCGGTTTGGGTGTCATACGTTGTGTTTCCTTGATCGCGATTAAACCGTGTTTCTTGGGTAGTTGAAGGTCAAGTACCAGTACATCCGGCTTGGTACGTCGTGTTTCGGCAATAGCGGCATCCCCGTCTGCGGCCTCGGCAACCACGTTGAAACCGTTGATTGAGCTAAGATAGGCCACAATTGCGCTACGTAGCATCTCGTGGTCCTCGGCAACCACAATGGTGATATCTTTCATGTGAGGGCCTCTTTTACTATTGGAATTTCCATTATGACCTCCGTGCCGCCTTCGTTCGGGGTACGTACCTCCAGCGAGCCTCCAAGGTCTTCAAGGGTGTATCCGCAACTATACAGCCCGTATCCCGGAGCTTTTCCGCGATGATGGAACGGGTCGACTTTGATCCCACGTCCGTCGTCCCGGATTTTTATCCGCAAAGCGTTCATTCCGTGCGCGATGGATAGTTTTACCCTCGATGCCTCTGCGTGCTTGACGACATTGACGAGTAATTCCCTTGTGCAACGAAACAGGCTGGAGGCGCGAGACTTGTCAAGTTCCGGCGATTGATCACACTCGAATGTGGTGTCGATCTGATGGTCCGACATCAAGTCAGAGAGTAGTTGTTGCAGCGCCGCCTGAAAGTCACCACCCTCGTGCACGGATGACGCGACGTTTGCAGTTATCGACCGGGAAATCCTTATGGCTTCATCCAGAATTTCCTTCAGTTCAATGAGCATGCGATCGTCTGATTGCTCAACCTCCATACGCGCCCCCAGAAGGTCAAGTTTGATTCGTGCGAGTGCAAGCGTTTGCCCGAGGCTATCGTGAACCAGCCTGGCGGTAGCGGCGCGGAACTCGTCCTCTTTCCGATTCTGGCGTACCGCAAGCTCTCTGATCTGCCTCCGCCCCCGCTCGATTTCGTTAATGCGGGAATTTCTGTCATCGGCAGTCGCACCGATAATGATGCTTGTGGCGGTGTTGATCAAAAGGTACAGGCAAAGGCCAACTGAAAACTCATGCGATGAGGCGGCGAAAATTTGCGCAGTTTCATTTACAACCCCTGCGCTGGCAAACGCCGCCACTACAATGTTGCACGTTGCTGCACCGATAGACCCAAATCTAGCTGCCGACCAGAACAATCCAGGCGTTACCAGATAGATGCTGGCCGGATGTGTTGAGAGTTCGAAGAGAAATACAGCAGAGGAAACGCCTACGATGATTAACGCCAAGGTAATGGCTTCCGCTTTTTTCCTCGTAAGCGAGACTCGTCCCGACAAGAAAAGCCACGCTGAAACAGCGGCAGGCGTCACGATGATTGTACCGGAGGCCTGTACAAGAGCCGACTCCGCCCAGCCTGACGTTAGTGGGTCAATCGTGCTGGAAAGACTCACAAGAGCCGGTGGAATTGCAAAAATCGACGGTAACAATGCCCCCGCTATAAGTACAAAGTAGGTGGTGCGTGTTAGAGCTGTTTGCGTGTGTGAGCAAAGATATCGAAGCAACACGGCACCACAAAGACCCTCAAGTGTTTTTGACAGGGCGAAGACGAGCGCTGCTGCGATTGGTGCGCCGTATACCATCAGATCCATTAGTAGCTGAATGAAAAAGATCGAAGGTACGATCGCCAACCATTCACGCCTGGAGGTAAGCAAGAGACCGGCCCAGTAAATCCCCGCCGCGAGGTACATGAAGGGGAGGTCGTTTCGTGATGCGTACAATCCGAGCACAACTAGCGCAGCGATAGCGTAACAGGCCGCGGTTACTGCAACAAAATGCCAGCGAATTTTATGTTGTTCGATTTGAGCGGGAAGCCAGTCACGGACACAAGGTATATCTCCCGACAATTCGAACAGAGCATCGGGCGTCACTCTCGCCATAACGTTTCTCCGTGTGGATATACGTAATGGGTTACTTGTGTGATTATCAGTGTAGAGGTTCGATGCCGTGAAGTCACGGTCGACTTTTGACCTGGTGTGGTTTGGTTGTCAATGAAACTCCATGCTTCAGGCCGACATGTTCGTCTACTGATTTTCAGTCGTTTAAGCACCCACTACTGCATTGCGGGGGTGCGCTGTACAGTGACATTTGTGATTCTGCGAGCTTCTCCGTCTTCTCCGCCGCAAGATGGTGGGCGTGGGGAAAATCTTCCTCGATGGTACAGCGTCCCCACTCCCTGTTGTCGAAGTCGACAGAAGCGGTGAGTACCGAGGTCGCGCCATGGAATGAGGCCGCGACTCAGCCATCGTGGTAGAGCGCGCGGTGGCCCCTGGTTCCAAAGTATTGAGTCTGGCGTGTGCCCGGTGCCTCGATTGGGGTTTGTTGCCTCCAGAAGCGTCGGTGCGATATCAACCACATGGCGGAATTGCGGGCGGGTACCGCTTGTGTGCGGACTTCGCGCGTGCCAGCTGACGATCATGCCGTTGCCTGTGCCACCAAAGTGAGAGGGTGCACGCTTCATTCACTGGAAGGGCAAAGCCCCTCCCAGGCCCCACGCACAGGATAGTGATTTTCGTGGACGGGCCTGCCGATCTCATGCCCGGACTGGGCAAGCAAGCCCACGAAAACGTTCTGTCGCCGGGCTTAGAGCCGTCTGGCATCTGTGCTGACCGTGTCCCAGGCCTCGATCGCCTTCGGTCGCGGTGTCAGGCCGGTGTTTTCGGGCGGAAGGCCAAGGTTTCCCCGTCTGGCGTGTTGTGTCACTGACCAAACGCAGCAGTGGAATACCCGTGATCTTTCATAAATTGCGCGATGGTTCCCGACGAGCAGGGCCAGACGCTGTTGTAGCCGGGATATCCGGTGGACAGTTCGCTGATAGTGCCGAAGCCGCTCTGGTAGTGGTTGCGCACCGCCAGTAGCGCCGCGCGCGTGGGCGTCGGGATCGGCCCGCCGTAGGTGCCGGGTTGGCCAAAGCCAAGATCGTCGAGGAGAATGACCTCGACATTGGGTGCGCCAGCGGGCGGCGTGACCGTCTGTGGGTAGTCCCGGGTTGAACGCTCGAGTCTTGGCGTTTTTTCTACGCCGCACACCGACCGTCTGCCACTATGCACCGGCGTTTTTCGGTTGAGCGTGACTTGAGCATGAGCGCGGGCTCCTAGCGCGTTCGAAGCCTGTTCGGAACAACAGTTGCGTGCACGACCCACCTATTGCGCTGGCGCTGCCCAGTCTTATGGCTGTTGTGCAGGTGGCAGCGTTCAGCCGTTCGCCGCACACAGGGCCTCCCCTTTGATGATCTTTGCCATATCCTGAATTTGCGGATGGTCGAAATTCTGTTCTTTGTAAGCGATGTAATGTTGTGACGAAAAACTGTGGGCCCCCATCTTCAATGGTCTCAACAAATGTCGTTCCACCCAGGGCTCTGCCGCGTGACACGGCAGAAAACCTATATACCTGCCTGACAGGATCATCATGAGTTGTGCTTCGGTGCGAGATACCTGTGCACTTGCCCTTGGGTGGCCCACCCGATAAATATCGTCAAGCTTGCGATATCCCCTCACGCTGAAACGCGCTGCATCCAGCATCTTGCGCGTGATTTTGTCCTGCTCAACGCCAAACAGCTCATTTCCCTTTCCACAGTACAGGGCATGCAGTTCCTGGTGTATGGGCGTGTAGAGGATCTGGTCCAGTTTTGACGTGAACGGGCCGACTGCCAGGTCCATGCGGTCGTCTGCTATGGCGGCGGCCAGCTCTTCAGGGGTACCCAGCTCCAGGCTGATGAAAATATCACCGTGCGTAGCGGGGAATGCCTCTAGCGCCCGTTGCAGTCCAAGACACGCATTGGTTACCACCCCATCGATGATGCCCAGCCTCAAACGTTTTTGCGGAAGCGATTGTTGCCCCATGGTTTCGTTGAACGCCTCAATATCTGCGAACAGTTTTTTGGCGGCGCTGTAGGTTTTGCTACCGAAAGGGGTCAATCGGAAGCCCTTGCGGCCACGATCGCACAGGCGGTTGCCCAGTCGTTGCTCCAGTGTTGATAGATGCGTGCTGAGCGTTGGCTGTGAAATATTCAGTTCAGCCTGTGCCTCGGTGAAGCTGCCCGCTTCCACCAGAGTGGCGAAGATCCGAAGCAACCGCAAATCCATGTTATCCATTCGTCGCATCGCTACTCACCATTACATTGAAAAAAACGAATGTAACACTTCATTATTCGTTATTCATCTCCCCATCTACTCAGTGTTCAATTGATCCTTCCCCTGTAAATACAGGAATCCTACCTTGATCGTTGACTTTTAGGCAGGCAAATATGAGTACAGGTATTACTACTCGTGCGGCGGACAGCATTGGCACAGCACACGAGGCGGCTACCACCGGGATTGATGAGATCAACAGTGACCTTATGGCGTGTGCGCAGCTACCGCTGACCCGGGCGAAAACGCTGCCTCAAGCGGCCTACACGAGCGAAGAGTATTTCCAGTTCGAGCGCGCAAATACACTGGCCACTGGGTGGATGTGCGTCGCGCATGTCTCGCAAATCAAAGCGCCCGGCAGCTATGTGGCGCTCGATCTGTTGTCAGAGCCATTGATGGTCGTGCGCCAATCCGATATGAGCATTCGTGTTCTGTCCCGGATCTGCCCTCACCGGGCGGCTGACATCATGCACGAGTGCTTCGAAAACCCACGCGAAGGCACAACAAAGCGGTTCAGTTGCCCCTACCACGCGTGGTCATTTGAACTTGATGGCAAGTTGCGGGCGGCGCCGGAGATGCAGGCCTCAGACAATTTCAGCATCAGTGACTGGGGGTTGTCGCCTTTCCGCTCAGAGGTTTGGGAGGGGTTTGTCTTCGTGAACCTCAATGGCAGCGCCCCTGCGCTAGCCGAACAGTATGCCGAATTGCAGGAGGTGATAGGCCCCTGGAACGTAGCCGAGCTTGAAGTGGCTATCAAACTGGACTGGGAGTGCGAGTTCAACTGGAAAGTCATGATCGAGAACTGGATGGAGTCCTATCACCACATGGGGGCTCACCACGACACATTGCAGCGAACGATGCCCGCTCGCACAACCTGGACCGAGGCGGAGAAACCCGGGTTTATCCACTGCCACTTGCCGTTTAACCCGAAGGCCGTGCAGGAAGTGCAGGATGAATTGGCGTCTGGCGCAGAACCCAGGGGCTTTAAACTGATTCCCAACCTGAGCGTTGACCAGCAACTGGAGTGGGGGCTCTTTCTGGGGTTTCCGTGCTTCCTGTTTCTGACTATGCGGGACCGCGTGCTCTGGTACCGTCTCTTCCCCATCAGTGCCAACCGCTGTCGTGTGGAAACCATGACGCTCATCACTAAAGAAAACTTCGCGCACGATAACATCGACGAGCTTCTCTCCAGCGAAACCAGAATGCTCTCGGATTTCCACTCGCAGGATATGCAGGTAAATACGGCGGTCCAGCGTGGCCTGGCGTCCAGCAAGTCAGTACGTGGGAGGCTTTGTGTTTTAGAAGAACCGGTGTGGCTGATTCAGCGCTACCTGGCGGCACGGGTTCAGGGTGTGTATCCCACACGCGCGGCCTTGAAGGGAGTGGAGCGGAGTCAACAAGAGTCTGCTCAATGCTGACCTATGCGCACAGATGTGCTGTGGTTACAGGCGCGGCGAGTGGCATAGGCAAGGCCATTGCAACCGAGTTCGTGGCCGCAGGCATCAGTGTCGTCGGCATTGATCTGCAGGGCGCAACGAACGCTGGCTTTCCGATGGTGCAGGCAGACCTGGCGGATGAGGCGGCCATAGTGTCTGCAATCGAGCAAGCGAAAAGTCAGCTTGGCGGAATTAATCTGCTGGTGAATTCGGCGGGTATTGAGATCGATGAAGCGCTCAGCGAGTTGAAAGCCGACAGCCTGGACCGTATGTATCAGGTTAATGTGCGCGGACTTCTGCTGATGAGCCGGGAGGTTGTGAAATCATTGACAGATGATGCTGGTGACGATGCCCTGAGAGTCATCAATGTCGCCTCAGAGCTGGGCTTCCTCGGGCGCGCCGGCGCCGCTGCGTACAGTGGCACCAAGGGCGCGGTCATTGCTATTACGCGTTCGTTGGCACGAGAGCTCGGCAGCCGCGCGCGGGTGAATGCTGTTGCCCCGGGGCCGATTGACACGCCACTGATCAACTTTTCCGCAATGACGGCGGCCCAACAGGCGCTCGAATGCGAAAACCCGTTGGGCCGAATAGGGCAAGCAGCGGAAGTTGCAGGCGTTGCCTGCTTTCTGGCCAGCTCCGGTGCCAGCTTCGTAACCGGGCAGTGTTATGGCGTTGATGGCGGCGCCGCAATGCGCTGATGACGCAACGTATGCCACAAGAGAGAATCCCTGCATGACAATAGAAACCAATCTGATGGCAGAGCTCACCTGGGTCGAGTACCAGGCCAGTATTCAGCGCGAAAATCCGTTCGTTTTACTGCCGGTGGGCGCCCTGGAGCAACACGGTCCACACTTGCCCATGGGGACAGACCACCTGGTACCCCTCGCAATCTCCAAAGCCATTGCTGACCGAATTCGTGCTATCGTCGCTCCGCCTTTCAACTACGGCTACAAGTCGCAGCCACGAATGGGCGGAGGTAACCATTTCTGTGGCACAACCAGTCTCGAAGGCCACACGTTGTCATTGTTATTACGCGATGTATTGCTGGAGTTTGTTCGCCATGGTGTCAAGCGTATTGCAGTGATTGATGGTCACTATGAGAACATGATGTTTCTTACTGAGGGGATAGACCTCGCATTGACGGAGGCTCGCCGCGACGGCATTACCGATGTCAGGGTTGTACGTCTGGAATATTGGGACTTCACCTCCGAGGAAACACTGAAGAAAGTGTTTCCGGGTGGGTTTCCTGGTTACGCGCTTGAACATGCGGCTGTTATGGAGACCTCCATGAGCCTGCACCTTCACCCCCACCTGGTAAGACTCGACAAGATCCCGAATGATCCACCAGCGGATTTCCCGGCGTTTGACGTATTCCCCTACAACCTGACCCAGATTCCTCCCTCCGGGGTTCTCTCGCAAGCCAAAGGCGCGAGTGCCGAGAAGGGTAAGCTGTTGTTCGATGAGTATGTGGAGAAGATCAGCGCGGCATTACAGTCAGAGATGGAGCGCCCGTGATGAGGATGCCGCAATCAGAAGAGGGGCGGGTTCCCCGCTTCAACGACCCCGGTGTCACGAAAAGCTACCTCGGTGTGTGGAAGCGCAAGGTCTGGATAGACAGCGAAGGCAACAGGGACGAGGTGACGAATCGATACTGGTTGCAGACCGGCGACTGGCACGCGGACTTGAGCATTGGGCAAGGGCGACCGGATTTTACAGGGATCGACAGTGTCACGGCCTGCAGCGTGAGCCAGTTAAAGTGGCTGGGCCTTCATCAGCAGGGTTTCTGTGGTATTACCCGGCTGAATGAGGATCTGTGTCAATGGGATCGACAACATGATTCCTCACTTCGAAACACGCCTGACATTGGAAGAATGCGATTCGAGGGTGATATCGTGCATGAAAGGGGCGTGCTGGACCCGCTCTACGAATGTTGGGAACGACTGCCCGGAAGCGAGCAGGGGAGCAGTTTCGTCCTGCAAGGCGTTGACGCCGTGCGCGGCATCGCGACCGTGTTGTTGGTTCAGGGCAGTTATTTCATGTATTTGCGTGAACGTCAGACAGCGCCAATCCGACTGTTGGCTATTCACCGACGTCTCTGCGCGGGGGTGGCTAACCGGGACGATTTGGAACGCTTTGTCGATTTCGAGCTGTCATTAGGTTGCATCCAGGCTGTGGGCTGGAGCATTTCGCATTCCACTTTACCCTGGCGCGAGAACACACTTTTCAAACCTGCGGCACCGACCGCCCACTGAGTTGGCCAGACACGCAACCTGGTTTATGAAAAGCGCCTGAAACAAGGAGGCGAGACCAGCCGTGATACAACGTTTACTGGCCTCGCCTGCCGATCAAGCTACGGCATGACCAGCAAGTCACACTCCAGCTCGTCAAGAACTTTCTCGGCTGCGTTGTTGTTTAACATCGCCGACAGGCCCGAGCGCGCCGACGTGCCCATTACCACCATTCCCGCATTGATTTCGCGGGCGGTTTTGATAATGGCATCGTGTGGCTCATCCATCACGATATGCACTCGCTCAGCTGGCACGTCGCAAGCGCGGATCAATGAGCCCCGGTCCGGCCGGTTCGCGAGGTCTTTGTAGGCGCTGATGTAATGAACTTCGGTGTCAGTCTGCTCGAAGAACTCGCGGCACATGTCCAGTATTTTCTGGTTCAGCGTGCGATAGGCGTCCTGATCGCCGCGAGTATCCAGGGCGGCGAGGATGATATCGGCTTGATTGCTGCCATCGCCCTTGACCAGCAGAACCGGGCAACTGCACTCACGTATGAGCGTCCAGTCCGAGGTCCGCTTCAGGCGGCGCTGAGCGGTAGAGTGCCGGTGGGAGGACTTCACCACGCCATCCACCTTGTGCCGCTCGGCGGCATTGACGACGGCGCGATACCAGTCCTTGTCCCACTCCACCTCAATGGCAACGGGTATTCCCTTCTCACGCAGGGGGGCAACGGCTGCCGTCAACACCTGCTGCTGTCCGGCGATGCGCTTTTCGATTTCGGCGTCCTGACCGTCACCGCGCGGCAGATCGCCGTGAATGCAACAGTAAACTCGCAGCTCCGTGTCCGTATTCTCAGCGATCGCGACCATGCGCGACAGGGCAGGCTGTTGTTCCTGGGTGGGGTCGTATACGACAAGATAGTGAGTGGTGCTCATCCAAAACCTCGCTTTCTCCGATAGGGTGTGTTCGGGCCATGATCCCCACGCTCGGGGCTTTCATCCATGCTTTGTGACCATTTTACGGTGCTTTTTCTCCCACCTCGGTTGGAGCGTTTGTGGGCCGACATAGTGTGCACTCGCAAAGCCTCCCTGTTGTCGCACAGGCAGAGACACCTGTCATCAATATACCCCAAAAAAATGTCGTTTTGGCGACATAGGTCAATTGAAACAGGCATTGACTGTGTTCAGATGCGCGCACCTCGGGCCTGGCCCTTTCGTACACGGTATTCGAGTCTGGAACCATGATGGAACTGAGTCATTTACGCAGTCGACTTGCCGGGGCGCGTGCCCGGTGGGCTATGGCATGCAACTGCGGGAGCCGAGTGTTGGCGATCAGCCTGTTGGCCCTCGTCCTGTCCCCGAGTAGCACCTTTGCCAGTGTGGCCCAGGCCGATAGCGTGGTGTTTACACGGCACCCCGTAGGCTACCTGGCTCTGGCGATTTTCACGGTGGCCTACCTTTTTGTGTTGTTCGAAGAGAAGCTCCACTTGCGCAAGTGTAAGCCGGTGCTGCTCGCTGCGGGTCTCATCTGGTTCCTCGTAGCCGGTTTTGCGGCGCTTCAGGGCGATACGGAAAGCGCCAATGCCGCTCTGGAGCACAACCTGCTGGAATACTCCGAACTACTGCTGTTCCTGCTGGTGGCAATGACCTACATCAACGCGATGGAGGAGCGCCAACTGTTCGATGCCCTGCGAAGCTTTCTGGTCAGCAAGGGCTTCAGTTACCTGAGTCTTTTCTGGATTACGGGCGTGTTGGCGTTCTTCATATCGCCCGTTGCAGACAATCTCACCACGGCCTTGTTGATGTGTGCCGTTCTGCTGAAGGTGGGGGAAAAAAGCCCGCGGTTCATCAGCCTGGGGTGTATTAACATTGTCATTGCGGCCAACGCGGGTGGCGCCTTTTCGCCTTTTGGCGACATTACCACACTCATGGTGTGGCAAAAGGGCATGATTGAGTTCACCGAGTTCTTCAGGCTGTTCATTCCGTCCGCCGTCAATTTCCTGGTGCCGGCCGTGATTATGAGCTTCGCCATTCCCCGTGAACCGCCGCAAGACGCCATGGAACCTGTGATCATGAAGCGCGGCGCCCGGCGTACCGTAGCCTTGTTTCTACTGACCATCACAACCGCAGTGCTGGGCCACAATTTTCTGCACCTGCCGGCAGTGGTCGGCATGATGATGGGGCTCGCCTATTTACAGCTGCTGGGATACTACCTGCGTCTCAGCTTCAAGCGCGGTGTTGCCAAAGAGCGGCGGTGGGCTGAAGCCCAGCAGAACACCCGTTTGCTGGACAGGCTCGACAACGCAGTGCCGTTTGACGTGTTCAACCCGATGGCGCGAACCGAGTGGGACACGCTCTTGTTTTTCTACGGTGTAGTACTTTGCGTTGGCGGCCTCGGCTATATCGGCTATTTGTCCGAAGTCTCTCAGGTTCTCTACACAGATTGGAGCACCACCGGCGCCAACGTTGCGGTCGGTGTTATTTCGGCCGTTGTCGATAATATTCCAGTCATGTTTGCGGTACTCTCCATGGAGCCTGACATGTCTCACGGGCAGTGGCTGCTGGTGACGCTCACGGCAGGGGTCGGCGGCTCGATGCTGTCGGTTGGCTCTGCTGCGGGTGTCGCGCTGATGGGTCAGGCCCGAGGATACTACACGCTTATGTCGCACTTGCGCTGGACGCCCGTCATTGCCTGTGGCTACGTGGCCTCGATTGTCACGCATATGTGGTTGAATGCGGTGTTGTTCTAGCAATCTTTTCTGGTGGTTCGCGCAGGTTTCTTGACGCCACACAGGTGACGAAGTGTTGCCTCGGATGAAGGTTCTGTTCTAGTCTATCCGCTTGGATAAACACAATAAGCTAACGCAACCGAGCGCGCTAATGTCTCCTGCATCGTCCACACTGTCTTTCGGCACACGCGTGAGCTACGCCGTCGGCGACCTCGGCCTGAACGTCTATTGGCAGGGCGTGGGTCTATTCCTGTTCTTTTTCTACACCGATATCCTGGGCATACCGGCGTGGTGGGCAGGCGTTACCATATTGATCGCGTCGCTCTGGGACGCGATCACCGACGTACTCATCGCGGGACTCGCCGACCGAACCCAGACCTCCATGGGTCGTTACCGCCCTTACTTGCTGCTAACGCCGCCTTTCCTTGCCCTGGCTTTCTGCGCGATGTTCTACGTGCCTTCGACGCTCTCCGCGGGACCCTTGATTGCCTATGCACTGGCTACGCATCTGATTTTCCGAACGCTCTATACGCTCTACGCGATACCGTATTCGTCACTGTCGGTGCGGGTTGCGCTGGACAGTGCATCGCGGTCCCGGCTGGCAGGTACACGCATGCAGGCAGCCGCCATTGGTGGGCTCACAACGGCTATGGCAACGCCGAGTATCGTCGCCCGTTTTACAGAGTGGTCTGGCGATCCCGGGCAGGGCTGGCTGTTGGCAGCTGTTTTGATGGCGGTGGCGGCGACAACGGCAATGTGGGTGTGTTTTGCGGGCACTCGCGAGCAAGCTATCGCTGAGGCATCGCCTGTTCAGGGAGGTATCGCCGACGATTTTCGTACCGCAATCGCCATGCTGCGCCGTAACGGGCCGCTGGTACGCGTGTTTCTGTGCATTACGCTCGCCAGCCTCTGTTTGGCCATGCTGAGCAAGACGATTATTTACTGGTTCAAGTACGCGGTGGGTAATGAAGCCGCTGCGGGGCTTGCGCTGATAATCGGTCCCTCTATTCTTATCCTGTGCGCGCCACTTTGGGCCTGGTACTCGGTGCGCCGGTCAAAACGTCAGGCGTGGATGCTGGGGGCGGGTATTACCTTGTTCGGTTGCCTGCTGTTCTTTGCCTTGCCCATGCAGAACACGCTTGCCGTTTACGCTTCTCTTGCATTTATCGGGCTCGGTACCTCCTCGTTTGCGGTGATGTTCTGGTCAATGCTGCCCGACACAGTGGAATATGACCGCTGGATAAGCGGCGAGAATCACGAAGCAAAGGTATTCGGTTTTGCCAGCTTTGCGCAAAAATCAGCGCTGGGTCTGAACGCGTTCATTCTGGGCGTATTACTGGATGGCGTGGGCTTCGTACCCAATGTGGCGCAA
Source organism: Haliea alexandrii (assembly GCF_003719295.1). Classification (GTDB taxonomy): domain Bacteria; phylum Pseudomonadota; class Gammaproteobacteria; order Pseudomonadales; family Halieaceae; genus Haliea; species Haliea alexandrii. The sequence goes on along the minus strand of NZ_RFLW01000003.1, from coordinate 229,256 downwards.
AGTGAGGGCACTTTACTGGGCCTGAAGAGTATTATGTCGCTTATTCCCGCTCTGGGGGCGCTCTTAACCCTGGTGGTACTCTTTCGTTACCCTCTGGATGCTGCCGAGCACACAAGAATCAAAGACCAGCTGCGTGTACGCGACCAACTCCCGCAACGCTAGAGCGAGTGCACTGATTCAGCGTATCATGACAGCCGCAACCCCGGCGCCGCCGCGAACATCTGCAGCGGCAATCGCTGATATCTACTGACTCAATCGGAAACGTTTATGCCCGCCGTTTTGGACTCTCAAACAGGTTCTCAGAAAGACCGCCTTCTCGCGGCTGCTCTTGAGGTGTTTTCGCGCGAGGGTTTCAAGGGAGCCAACGTGCGTGACATAGCCGAACTGGCTGGCTGTAACCACGCGGTCATTCGTTATCACTTTGAATCCAAGGACAACCTCTGGAAAGAAGCCGTCCGCTTTCTCTTCGACCGTATGGCACGGAAGATGGCTTTCGACGATGCATCGCGTGAAAAGCTGATGGCGGGCGACAGGGAAATGTACATTGCCTGGCTGCGGCGCTACATCCGCTATTGCGCAGAGCACCCGGACCACGCCCGGATCATGGTGCAAACCTCTATCCAGGATGGAGAGCAGCTGTGCTGGGCGACGGAGCATTTCATCAAAAAGCAGCACGAGTCTGTGGACGTGATGACCCAGGCGCTCGTGAAAAACGGCGTGCTACCCAAGCACAACCCTGTTTTCCTGCTCTATATTGTTTCAGCAGCGTGCCAGGCCCTGTTCACGCTGGCGCCTGAGGCGCGTGAAATTTACGGTATCACCATCGATGATGAGACCGTGGAAGCCTACTGCGAGACGGTGTTGGATATTCTGTTGTCGCGTTAGGACGACCTGCGCGAGCAGGCCGCCCTGTTCCCCTCTTTCTAGAAGCTATACTGCACGGTCGCCCCTACGGTGCGTTCAGACTCCAATGTGCGAAACTGTGCATAGCCGCCGGTATCAAAGGGCATGCCGGTAATCGCCTCCGGGAATTCCTCCTCCAATAGGTTTCTGACGAAAAGACTCAGGGACAAGTCACCCTCCATCAGACTCGTGCCCAGTTGTGCATCCACCAGAATACGATCATCAATAATCGTGTTGGGGTCGTTGGTGATACTTGACTGTACTTCGTCCCGATACTGCGCACCCAGCTGTATAAAGCTCGCGTGCGATGCCACCGTGAAGTCGTACCGCGCCAGGGCGTTCACCACCCATTCAGGTGCGTTGGCCAGTGGCTGTCCTGCCAGGTCCTGTACTGAACGTCCGTCGACTGTGACGCAACCCTCTGCCGCCGTCTGCAAGGTGTAGCAGGGCGCCAGCGGGAAATCATCAAACTCCGCCTTGGTATAGGCAACGGCTGACGACAAGGTGAGTGCATTGAATGGCACCCAGGTCAGTTCAGCTTCGAAGCCATAGCTTTCCGCCTCGCCCGCGTTGGCAACGGTAAATACCGACAGACCCGATTCATCCGGAATCAGTGTCTGGGCCTGGAAGTCGTCAATTTGCGTGTAGAACGCGGTAACGTTGGTTGTGAGGCGGCCATCGGGTGAGCGGTGTCGCAGTCCCAATTCAAACTGTGCGGGAATCTCTGCATCGACTGTCGGCAGCTGATTACCTGCGATGGGGTTGATCGTCAGCCCCTGTACAATCCCCGCAGATTTGTAGCCTCGGGTGAGTGTTGCAAAGAGGTTGGTCTCGTTGTCCACAAGATACTGAAGCCCGAGTCGCCACACCACGGCCGTGTCGTCTTCACTTGCAGACTCAAGGCCTGCAGACACGTTCTGACCGGCAAAAGGTCCCACGGCACCCGGGGTAACGGTCTTCAGCTGATCACCTTCTACCTCTGAATAGAGGACCCTTGTCCCGGCGATCAGTGAGAGCTTGTCAGTCAGCGCGTATTCACCCTGGCCGAAGATCGCCATGTTGGTCTCGTCGAAGGACGATGCAAAGTCGGTGCCCAAGCGTAAACCCGCGGGCAGGGCGCCCAGGAGATCCAGGCCAGCGGTGCCAAATTGCGTGTTTGTCTGGGACATCTCCTGGGAGAAGAAATACGCACCGAGCGTGTAGGTCAGCGGGCTATTCCTGGGTGAAACAAGCCGAAACTCCTGGCTGAACTGCTCTTGCTGGAGTGACCCGGAGTTGATTTCTAGAAATGGTTGGGGAATAAGGTCAGCGTCGTTGCTGTCATCGGAATCCCACTCGCGATAGGCAGTGAGCGATACCAGGTCGAACTCGCCCAAGGCGCGAGTGTACTCGGCGCTCGCCCCCCAGGATTCCATTTCGCTGCTGAAAACCCCTTCAGAACCGATATCCAGATTGTTGGGCCCGGGTACGATGCCCAGAGACTCACTGACAGGGCCCGAAACGGGTACGCCAACGCCCAACAGGCCGGTGCCGGGGCCACCCTGCGAGGTGGCGCGGTAGGTGAGCGCGCCCGATGCCTCGTCGCGGCGCTGAAAGTCAGCGCTGAGTAACAGCTCGCCCGCATCGCCCCAGTCAAAACGCAGTTTACCGCGCACGCCCATTTCATCGCGCTCGTTCAATTCGCTTTGCGGCGCATCAACGAACACGTTATCGACGTAACCATCGCGTTTGTTCGAGTAGGTAGAGATGCGGCCGGAGACGCTGTCGGAGAGTGGTCCCGACACAGCAGCGTACAGGTTGATCTCATCGAAGGAACCGTAGGAAGCGCGCACGGTGCCTTCAAACTCATCCGTGGGTCCCTTGGTCACCAAGGAAATGACGCCTGCCGATGCGTTTTTACCGAACAGTGTTCCCTGCGGGCCGCGCAAAACCTCCACGCGTTCTATGTCCGCAAAGTCGAAAATGCCCGCACCTTCACGCCCCAGAATGACACCGTCAATGGCCACGGCGGTGCTGGCTTCGATGCCGATGTTAAACAGCCCGGTGCCGATGCCACGAATGGATGTCGCCGATTGCCTGGCATTAAGCCCCGCGTTAAAGGTGATGCCGGGCAATACGTACTGCAGCTGATCAAAACTGTCGATCTGCCGAATCTGCATGTCATCGCCGCTCACAGCGGTGATTGAAATGGGCACGTCTTGCAAGTCCTGCTCTACACGCTGCGCGGTCACGGTAACCACTTCGAGTACGCCAGAAGATGTACCGGTTTGTGCGAACGCCATGGGCCCAAGTACGGCCTGGACCGCAACGACGAGTAGCGCCGGAGTAAAGGACAGGGGTGGCCTGAGTATATGCATTATTTTGACCTCACTGGTTTAGGCTGTGATTTACAGCACTGGGTATGCTGGCGCTTGTCCAGCGATCGATATCCGTATGGATAGTATTGCCCGAAAAAAAGGGCGTGTTTTCGTTGTCGCTACGGTACGTCAAAGCTCAAGCTCACAGCTGATCAAGGTATCCGGGTCACTCGATTGACCAACTTCGATAGCGTAGCGACCTGCCTCGAAGCGCCAGCTGCCAGGCTTTTCGTCCCAGTAGTCGAGCGATTCGCGGCGGATACTCAGGTGCACGGTCTGTTGCTCGTTGGCTGCGAGCTCCACACGCTGGAAGGCTTTGAGTAGGCGCGGCCAGCGTTTGACAACAGCGTTGGGTGGGCTTATGTAGACCTGCACAACCGATGCCCCGGCCACCTGCCCCGTATTGCGAACCGACACCTGCACCGTAATATCGCCGCGTGAGTCCGTCCGCGCCTTGAGCGCTCGATACTCGAACTGCGTGTAAGACAAACCAAAGCCGAAGGGGAAGCGTGGCTGCAGGTTCTGCGCTTGAAATTTGCCGTAGCCGTGCCAGAGGTCATATTCCATCACTGCGGCCTCTCGATCAAAGAACGGGTAATCCTCGGCCTTTCGGGCGACGGTAAACGGCAGGTGACCGGAGGGGTTTACATCACCCGCAATGATCTGCGCAAGTGCCTTGCCACCCTCCATACCGGCGTAAAATACGTGCAAGAGTCCTGCTGCGTCATCTATCCAATCGTCGACCAGTACTGCGGAACCTGCCTGTATCACCACGAGCACATTGTTGTGTCGAGCGGTGCAAGCTTTGATCAGTGCGATTTGCGCGGCGGGAAGACCGAGATCAATGCGGTCTCCACCTCGCGCACTCTGTGTATGCTGGGGCTTTGTATCTTCCTGGGTATCGGCATCGCCGGCTGCCTCTGCTCGCGCATCCAGTTCATCAGCACTCGGTGCCTCTTGCCCCAGGTTGATGTCACCCGGAATATATTCACCTTCTTCATCGGCCGTATAGCCGGCAACGATCAACACCAGATCGACATCGCCGATGTTGTGTACCGCCGTATCGAGGTTGGACTCGCTACCCGCAAAGTGTACGTTGGATTCACCAAAACGCTCCTGCAAGCCTGCAAGCGGAGTAACAACGTAGGGTGCGCGCACGCGCGAGGAACCCTTGTCGCCCGTATTTTTGACTACAGCGAGTTGCCCCAACACGGCAATTTTACGGATGGCTTGTAGCGGCAGGAGTGTGTGCGTGTTCTTCAACAGCACCGCCGACTTTTGTGCAGCCTCCAACGCCAATTGTCGGTGCGCCTCACAGGCCACCAGTGATAGTGGATAGTGATCCCGGGGGTCTTCTGCTTGCTGGTTTGTCCACAACACACGCATGATGCGAGCGCAGGCCTGATCGATCACCCGCGGCGAGATATGACCATCGTTGACCGCGTCAACCAGTTTTTGTCCGAAATGCACCGGCTCGGGATTCTCTATATCCAGCCCGGCCTCCGCACCGTAGGGTTGGTAGACACCCATGATCCAGTCCGAGTGTACGACACCCTTGAAGCCCCAATCCTTGCGCAGGATATCGGTCAGTAACTCACGGTTTTGGCCGCAGTATTCGCCATTGAGCTTGTTGTAGGCGCTCATGACCGTTTGGCAGCCGGCATCAATAATACGTTTGAAATGCGGCAGATAGAGTTCGTGCAGCACGCGCTGTGAGACGCGCACATCAACATAGAAGCGCGAATTTTCAATGGAGTTGAGCGCAAAATGCTTTACGGTCGCGGCGACGTTGTGCACCTGCAAGCCGGCCGCCAGCGCGGCACCCATCTCGCCCAGGTGATGGCTGTCTTCTCCGTAGGTTTCCTGTGCGCGGCCCCAGGCAGGATGACGCAAGAGGTTGACACAGACCGCCCCGGAGAGATTACAGTCCTGTGCTCTGAGCTCCAGCGACATCGCTTCACCGATGCGGTACTCCAGATCGGTATCGAAGCTTGCACCCCGGGCCATCGCTACCGGGAAGCAGGTTGATTCACCCCGGGCGACACCGCGTGGGCCGTCAGAAAAACCGAAAAAGGGCAGCTCCAGGCGCTCGCAGCCGCCACCGGCGCGATACGGTCTTGCGCCCCACACCCGGTCGTCCTCAACAAAGGCGGCAAAAAAACCATGCCCGCTCATCATGGCGACCTTTTCTTCGAGGCTGGCATCGCTGAGCGCGGCCTCGATCTGCGCCTCTACCCGTGCCGCAAGGCTATTGTTCTGTGATTGATGCTGGGAGCTCACGGTGCGTCCTGCTTTTCAGCTGGCCTGGGGTAGGGCGTTACCTGTTGTGGCAGCCCCTCGAGCTCCCTACGCAGCGCGGCAAGTTCCCTGTGCATCATGGCAACGGTATCAGGCTGATCTTCGGCCACGTCATAAAGCTCCTGTCCGTGTGTGTCGAGGTCAAATAGCATAGCCGCACCAAATTGCTCGAAGGGCACGAGGAACGACATGTAGTAGCCGCGTACAACGTAGCGCCAGCGTTCTGTGCGTATGGCCGCTATTTCGTTGTTGATGAAAAACGCCAGTGACTGGTGTGGCGAGATGTTGCCACCCTGCAGCACCGGGACAATATTTTTCCCGTCGATTGTCCGGCTATCCGGCAGTTCTGCACCCGCCAAAGCGGCCAGTGTGGGAAGGAGATCAATGTTCATAGTCATGGCTGAACTTACGACATTGGCCGGCAGTGTGCCGGGTAGTGCAGCGATGAACGGGACACGAAAGGCGCCGTCATAACCGTCGCCTTTGCGTCCGCGGCGGCCACTGTCACCCTGGAACCAGGGGCCGTTGTCACTGGTGAATACGATAAGCGTGTTGTCGGTGACACCAGCTGCGGCAACAGCCGCGCGAATTTGTCCCAGGCTCCAGTCGATTTCCTCTATGGTGTCGCCGTAACGTCCCGCCTTTGACTGCCCCTTGAACGATTCGCTCGCAAAAAGTGGTATATGCGGGAACGTGTGGGCCAAATATACAAAGAACGGTTTTTCTTGCGCGGTCTGCCGGGCTATGAAATCGGTGACGGCTTCTGTGTAGACCCGGGTGAGCTGTGTTTGATCAGCGTCGGCCTGTATCACGGTCCTATCCCGGAGCAGCGGGAAGGGCTGCATATCGTTCGAGTAGGGCACACCCAGATAATGGTCAAAGCCATGCTCGAGGGGGTGTGCTTCCGGTACGGTACCGAGGTGCCATTTACCGATCATCGCCGTCGCGTACCCCGCGTCACGCAAGATTTCGGCAATGGTGATCTCGGCCTTGGGAATACCATACTCGGACCAGGGTTGAATGACCCCCTGGGCAAGCCCCACCCGCGCCGGGTATCGGCCGGTTAACAGGCCTGCCCTCGAAGGCGTGCAGACACTGGCGCTGGCGTGGAAGTCCGTCAGCATAACGCCGTCATTGGCCAGCGCGTCCAACTGGGGGGTGGCAATGAACTGTGAGCCACCTCGGCTCCAGTCCGCAGCGCCCATATCGTCCGCAAGAATAACAATGATATTGGGCGGCGCCTCATTAGCCGCAACCTGCGCTGCAATGCCCAGCACACAGAGTGCTGTGAGTCTTCGACAGATGTGTAGCATGAGTGCCTGAGAGCTCCTTACTGTCGTTTTCGCGGCTGTGCGAGCGGCACAGGCGGTGTTATGTGATTGACAGGACACCAATATATCCAATTGGATAACAAATTCAAGTGCAAAGCTCTACCCCGTGCGTAGAGACAATGTTGGCGCGGTCATTCCGGCCCTGTCGATACCGGACGTTTTTGATGCAGCTGTTTTGACGTAGCGCGGTAAAGAGACGTGTGAGGTTGAATGGTTTAAAACTCGACGGTGGCTATCATATCGTCGTGCATTAATCTGAGCGTCCAGAAGAATCAGCCGCGCCTGATAGGCGGCCGTCTGAGCTGGCTACACGATTCTTGCCATCTTTTTTTGCCTTATACAGCGCCTTGTCTGCGAGACCCACAAGCTCTGCTTCAGTAACGCCTCTATCAGCTTGCGCCGTACCTGCGCTGCAGGTTACGTGCAGTACCTCCCCGGACGCCAACGTAAAATCATGTTCGCCAAGGGTGGTGATGAAACGTTCAACGGCGAGAAGCCCCTGGGTCTCATCACACTCAGGCATGACGATGATGAACTCTTCGCCACCGAAGCGCCCAATGGTGTCGGAATCGCGACTCAAAGCATTCAACAGTGCGCCCACTCCGCGCAATACATCGTCACCTGCCAAATGGCCGTGGGTATCATTGACTGTCTTGAAGTCATCGATATCAATCATTGCCACGGTCAAGGGCATGTCATACCGCTGAGCGCGTTTCAACTCCTCCCGAAGTGTATCCAGTGCGTAGCTGCGGCGATACGTACCGGTCAAAGGGTCAGCAACCGCGAGTGCTTCCAGCTGAGCGGTACGTTCTTTTACCTTTTCTTCCAGTCTGATATTTGCCTCAAGTATGTCCTCTCGCGCTACCCGTAGTTCTTCATTGGCCGCGACGAGGCGTGCGCGGCTGGGAATGGTGATTGCAATGGGCAGCAAACGCCAGGCGACGATAGCGGTGAGAGCCGATACTACGCCAGTCGATATTTTGGCCAGACCTTCAATAAAGTAGTAACCATGCCAGATATTGATGAGTGAGATCAGGTGCGTTAAGCCACAGAGGAAAATGAAGGCGGCAAACATGAGGAATACGCGGTCGAAGGCCAGATCCTCGCGTTTTCTCACCAATTTGATCAGTATTGCCGGAATGGCGAAGTAGGCAAGCGTGGTGAGTGTGTCGCCCCCCACGTGAAGAAACAGCAGATCCCACCGCCAGAGCAGACAATGGCCGTGGGGCATCAGGCTGCCGTCAAGCACGCGTTGTAGCAATTCCATTTGACTACTCCCGGATCTGTTGTCAGACCGCAAGTGAGAGGGGTTTACGCTGCGCAGCTGAATCCACCTGGTATTCGGGCTACCTATCGCGCGTAATGCTTGCTTCTAAAGTAGCACGACACAGCGTAAGGGCCAGAACTGACTGCGATAAACGCTCTATCGAACTGATAGCATACGCGGCACAGCTACTGGCATACGCTTTGCACGCGACTCGTTCACGCCTCTTACGTAATTCTGCTAGCATACGCCGTTGGTCACTTGATGATTCATGGTGTGGATGAGCCATCGAATGACCGTCTTCCCTCCGAAAAAATACTGGGCGCCTCACCATGTCTGACAGCTTGCAGCAATTGCCCCACGTGTATTCATTCCATCACCGCGTGTTAACGGTGTCGGCACTTCTGCTGCTCGCTGCGTGCACGGATGGCAACGACGCAGTCTTCGAGCCGGGGCCCTATGCAGATGAGGCGCTGTGGCTCTGCAAGCCGGGTATTGCACAAGACCGTTGTCTGGAACTCGACCAGACAATCACGTATGTTTACGAGGATGGCAACAGGGCCGTGTTTCAACACGAACCCGTGGTCGATACCCCGTTTGATTGCTTCTACGTGTATCCTACGGTCGACTTGAGGGAAGAACCGGGCAATACGCTGGATCTCTCCGATGACACGCTCATGCTGCGCCCGCTCTACAACCAGGCGGCACGCTTCACCGAACTCTGTAATGTGTATGCACCGAAATACCGGCAAATGACCATTGGAAGCTATGGTGTAGAGAAGGCGTTTGACAGTGAGTATTTTGCGTTGGGGTATGCCGATATCGAGGAGGCGTTTGACCAGTACCTGCTGGAGAACCCGGCGCGCAACTTTGTGCTCATGGGGCATTCGCAGGGCTCCCATGTTCTGCTGCGCCTACTGGAAAATCGATTCGAAAACGATGCGGCGCTGCGCTCGCGGCTTATCTCCGCTCTCGTGGTGGGGCCGACCGGTGCGCTTGACGTGCCCGCAGGCGAACTTGTTGGCGGCACGTTCCAGAACCTTCCCCTGTGCAACCACGCCACAGACACAGCCTGCATCGTCGCCTTCGATAGCGTTGCGGCAGGAGGAGAGCGGCCGCTGCCATCGTCTCCCCGGCCTTGTGTGAATCCATCGGTTCTGGCGGGCGAGCCGGGTATTGCGGCAAATGCCATCTATAATGACGAAGAGGGCATTCCGTTCCCGGAAGGTGTGGAAACGAACTGGATTGGCTATCCAGGGCTATACAGCATGTCCTGCGAGGCCGACGGATTTCTGGGTGTCGACACCGCACCCGGGCGATCAACCCCGTTTACGCCCCAGCTGATACAGGCAGTTTTGGGGTCCAGCACCCTGCACCTGGCAGACTATACTTTTGCGATCGGTGACTTGCTGCGGCTGGTCGAGATACAGGCGGATCATCACTAAGCGCTTTATCACTGTGGCCTAGATGGGCTCATCGGGGACGTTAAAATAGCGCTGGTAGCGTGCAAAATAGCGGCGTTTGCGCGCAATGTCCTCACTATCGCCAACGCTATACTCGTGCCGCCCAAATTTCGCCTTGGGCTTGGCTTGCAGGTAATCCTGCATGGCATCGCCGGTTTCCGTGGTCAATTCAAACCCCAGTTGAGCATACACCTCTGCAAGTGCGTTGAGGGGCTGCTCAACCAGGGTGGCGTACAGTGAATTATGGCACTGGGATTTTGGGATAGTGTCGGATTCCAGCCAGTCGATGATCCGGTCCAGGTTCGCAGCCATGGCCCTGGGGTTCAGGAGCCCTTCGAAGGCGACCACGTCCAGCGGTTTGTCGCTGCGCATCCAGAAGAACGTGCCAGCCAGGTTGGTCACCGAGGCCTGCGCCTTCAGCGGGTCCCGATGCGTGAGGATGACATGCGCATCGGGAAACACCTGGAACAGCACGGGCAGGAAATTCAGATGCGAAGGAGCCTTGAGTAACCAGTGTTTGCGCGGATTGCGCCACTGCAGCAGTTGCAACAGCCTCTTGTAGGTGCGATAGGAATATTCCCAGTTCCCCTGGCCGTACAGGTAATTGATATAGCTGGGGATCTGAAAGAGAAAGGGAATGTATTCACTGACAAAGCTGCAGGCTTGCGCGATCACGCACTCATTGGGCAGTCGTGCGTCCATTTCGTGCATGGTGGCATAGGTTGGCGTTACGCGGTTGTACTGAGTCACCAGGTGCTGACAGCGCTCTATCCTCGGGTCAGTCTCGTAGGTTGCCGCCTCGGGGGGGGGATAGGGGAACATCATTTCCCAGTGCCGGGGCGAGCCGAACTGCGCGTCTTGGGCCATGAGCTCGAAAAGGATGGAGGTGCCAGAGCGCGGAGACCCCGCGATAATCACCGGTCGATCTATGACTTCGTCAGCAATTTCAGGGTGTTCGTTGAACGCTGCCTGAATGCCCAGCAGTGCTTGCAGCCAGATGAGTATGTCCGAGCGAGTCATCAGGCGCCCAAAGGGGTGTAACTCCGCCTCGGTGTTGAGTGACTGCAGGAGCACCTCGAATGGCTCGCGCCATTCATTACCGCCAAAGTCAGTAAAGCCGGTGACACGCTGTGCGGTGGCGACGAGTTCGTCGGCATCAAGCGGCACCAGGTGCTGAATATCCATGCCCGCGGCTTCGGCATTAAATTGCTGCAACCACGCCGGCCTTGCAGGTGGTGTCCAGTGCACGTCTTCGCCCAATATCTTACTCTCCGTTGATCCGTTCTGTTGATTGAGGTGATCAGGGCATGTATGCGCCGCCGCTTACACTGAGCATCTGTCCCGTGATGTAGCCGGCGCATTCGGAGGACAGGAACATGGCGCAGTTGGCGATGTCTTCGGGCCGACCCAGACGCGGTGTCGGCAAGCCGCTCATGTTGAACAGTGTGCCATCCTTCAGCGCCTTCTGCATTTCGTCGGGCTTGCCCATGATGTCAAAACCGAACTTGCGCCAAAAACTGCCTTCACCAATGTCATCTTCTGTCTCCGGGACGATCCAGCCCGGGCAGATATTGTTCACGCGAACACCCTTGGATGCCCACTCCCAGGCCAGCGTTTTGGTGAAGGAGTTGACGAAGCCCTTTACGCTGCCGTAATGCACTAATTGCGCGGCTGCTTCACCGAGCAGTGAGGAGTTCGACGAGATATTGACGATGGAGCCTGACTTGCGGCTCAACATGTCGTCCGCGACCGCCAGCGTGCAGTTCACCACGCCATCGATGTTGAGCCTGATCTCGAAACTTCTGCTCTCATCGCTGAGGTTGACGAACTCGGTGGGGCGCGAGGCACCGCCGGCGTTATTGACCAGAATATCCACCGGCCCGAACACCTCGTGGCAAAGGTTCACCATGGCATCTACCGAGGCGCGGTCTGTGACGTCGGTGCCAACCGCCAATACCCGGCCCTCGTAGCCGAGCTCTTGTGCTTTTGCAGCCAGTTTCTCACCACTCTTTACGTCGCGGGATGCACTGACGACATTGATTCCCGAGCGCGCAAACGCCAGTACCATGCCCTGGCCGATACCGCCGCTGCCGCCGGTAATGATTGCTGTTTTACCCTTGAGTCCCAGATCCATGTCTTCATTCCCTGTTCAGTTGCGGATGTGCGTGTGCGTCAGCGCGCGCAAGTTCAGAAACCAAAGCGGTTCAGCACACCGCGTCGACGCTCGGCGATCTGTTCTTTCCGCTCGGCCCTCGTCAGGCGTTTTCCCCCTTTGGGAAGATAGGTGTCCAGATCCTGCAGTTTCATTTGCGTTGCTGCTGGTACCGGGTAGTGATCAGCGCCAATCCAGCGTACGGTGACGTAACCTTCCTCGTGACCGGAAGGGTCAAGCCAGTTGGGGTGCCCTGTATCTTCGTGCGCAATCACCAGTATCAACTCACCGTCGTCCTCCATATGGGCATAGTGGCAGTTCGTGTTACTTAACCGGTTCCGGTAGTCCATGGTCTCCCACCAGTAATTGCCAAACTCTACGGCCCAATAGTCTGCCTCGGGTGGGCGGACGCGTACGACGATTGCCTCATCTCTGGGCAGGAACCAATAGCTAATCAGCGGTGCGCCGCCCGGCGTGAAATCGATCTTGTTGTCCTCCAGCTGCCCGTAGGACAGGAACGTATTCGGTTGCGTCTTCCATTTGTCAAGCATTCCCGCCCAATACGCGGTAGAACTGCGCACCCAATCCGCGGCACCGCCCAGGCCCCTGGCGACATCCGCGGCTGAAAGCATGGGGTCATGCTCCAGTTCGTTGATGCGATCGATGCGTGCCTTCATCGGCTCCTCATTCTCCCAATCGGCGAAGAATTGGCGGAAGGTGATGCGCCAGGCATTCGGTGTGGTTTGTATCCAGTTGCCGCGGTTACCGGGGTCGGGCTCCGGGCTCACGGTCACTTCGAAGTTACCTTCTTTGTCGACGAGGACATCACTATCGATAAGATTGCCGGTAACACCGCCGCCCCAAGGAGTGTTGCCATTTTCCAATACAGTGATGGCGAAGAACCTGGCGGTGCCTCGCTTACCCGTCACGCGGTAGGTATTTTTGCCGTTGATAGGCGCCCCCGAGTAATAGGCGTCGGTATTGTCACCACCCTGCTTACGAATGGGGTCGAAGTAGTGCATGATTTCCGGAAAGTCTGCATCACAGTTGTCCAGATTGAACTGCAGGCCAAGGGAGATATTGCGCGCCAGAAGGCGCAAACCCTTGGCGCGATCAATTTCACTGGCAGGCGTTGTGTCCCTGAAGACCAGGTCGGATGATTCCTTGAGTTTGTCGCAAAAGGCATCCCACGTTGCCTTCAGTTCTGCATCTTTCGGGTGATCTCCAAACATTGATTGCTACCTGCTACTGGATTGCGCTTCGGTTTTGCGTTTATAGTAGGACAAGTGTCCTATAAAAATCAATGCGGATTGCCTCGAGATTTCGCCCGGAGAAGATTTCATATGGTATCCAAACAGGCTCAGGAGCCCGGTGTGAATGGAAATGAGTGAACAGCTCCATCACGCTGTGGCGCGCGAGTACGCGCAGCATGCCTAAGCACGTTGATCATGGCGCCAGACGGTATGAGTTGAGTTCTATCGCTGCCGCTCTCATTGCCGAAGGTGGAATGGAAGCCGCAACCATTCGAGAAATCGCACATCGTAGTGGTTATTCAAAGGGCGTGGTTGAGCACTATTTCGAGAACAAGGATGAACTGATCAGTGGCGCGCTGGATTGCATTAACAGACGCTACGAGCAACGTGTTGACAGGGCAATTCGTGGACACAGTGGTATGGTCGCATTACGTCAGCGCATTGCCGCCACGCTACCCGTGACACCCGTCATTCGCAATGAGTGGAAGGTACGCCTGGTGTTCTGGAGTATGGCTGCGGTGCAGGGTACGTTGCGCGAACGCCAGGCACAGCGTTTCGAACGCGCGATTGAGTATTTTGCGGCGGATATCGCGTACGCCATGCAGACCGGCGAAGTCAGCGCAACGCTTGACGCAAGGCAACGCGGTTATGAAGTATTTACGGCCACTATCGGTATCGCCTCGCTGGCGCTCTATAACCCTTCTTATTACAACAAGGCGTTTCTTCTGGCAGAGATTGATCGGCTGATTGAACGCCTGAACCATCAGCTCCCCGAGGGATAAGGCAATGCAAACATTGGACTACAAAGGCAAGAGCGTGATCGTCACGGGAGCGGGCAGCGGTATCGGGCGTGCAAGCGCGCTGCGGTTTGGCGAACTGGGCGCGTCCGTCGTCGTCTGCGATATTGATTCGAGCGCAGCGCGGTCGACGGTCGAGACAATTCAGGCCGCACAGGGAATAGGTATCGAGTGTGTGGCAGACGTCACCGATCCCGTGCAGGTCGACGGCGTGGTCGCTCTGGCTTGTGATCGCTACGGTCGGCTGGATGTCATGTTCAATAACTGCGGCGGATCGTTCCCCATGCCAATGCTTGAGATCGATACTGCAGAATACCGGCGCCTAATGGCGCTGAACCTCGACTCCGTTTACTTTGGAACCATGGCGGCCCTGCGGGTCATGCTCCCACAGGGCTGTGGAGCCATTGTTTCCACAACCTCCGGGGCCGGTTTGGGCGCGGTTTCAGGCCTCGCCGTGTATGGCGCAGCGAAAGCGGGTGTAATCAGCCTTATGCGCAGTGTCGCGGCGGAGTACGGTAAGCAGGGTATTCGCGCAAATACGATTTCGCCTGGTGCGATGGATACACCGGGGATGCGCAGCTGGCTGGATACCAAACCCGGTGGGGTGGCGGGCTACAACGACGCCCAGCCACAGGGGCGCATGGGCAGGGCTGACGAAATTGCCGACGCGGCGGTTTTTCTCGCCTCCGACCTCGCCAGTTACATTAACGGCGTGGTGTTGCCGGTAGACGGCGCGGTCAGTGCGTTGCTGGCAAGCCCGCAGTAGTCGCCTGTGTGTTGCGCTGTGTGCGGTCGCTCGCCTTCAGCTGATCGATAATGCGCTGGTCTCTCGCATACACATCGCGGCGGAATACCACGTCATTTCCTACCGCGAATGCGGTGAAGTAAACGAGGTACACCGGTACGGGTTCTTTCAGGTAAGCGGTGACGGTCTCGCCGGATTCGAACAACCGGTCCATCTCGGGTAGGTAACGGCTCTCGTCGTGTTTCAGCACCCATTCGATCAGCTTGCGTGGCTCGGCTAAGCGGATGCAGCCGGAGGAGAATGTGCGCTCCGTCTTTTTAAACAGGGCTTTGTCTGGCGTGTCGTGTAAATACACACTGTGCTGATTGGGCAACATGAATTTCACTTTCCCCAGTGCATTCTTGTCGCCGGGGAGCTGGCGTAAGCTGAACTGTCCGGGTCGCACGTTTTGCCAGTCGACGTCACTCACCGGGACAAATGCTTCGCTGCCTGCCAGTCGCGCCTGGTATCCTGCGGCTGCCAGTGGTGCCGGATCCTGGCGTAACAGCGGCAGCTTGTCTTTCACGGCAATGCTGTAAGGCACATTCCAGTAAGGAAAAAACACCAGATACTGCATTTCCTCCGTGAAGATGGGGGTTTCGCGATACGGCCGGCCAACAATGATGTCCATGGCCAGTGCTTCGATATTGTTCTCAATGACGCGCATCTGAAATGCCGCGATATTTACTCGGATGTACGTGGATGGCGTGTGTTTTGGAAGCCATCGCCAGCGTTCGAGATTGGCATCCAGGCGCTCAATCCAGGAGAAACGCGTTGCATTAAGAACTTGCAGCGTGGCGGCGCCGACGATGCCATCGGCCTCCAGCCCCGCCGCGCGCTGGAAAGTGGCAACCGACTGTTGCAAGGACTCGTCAAACCTACCGGAGTGTGCGCCTGGCCCCAATAGCCGTGCCTGTAGCTGCTCCACGCGCGCCCCGGTCGCGCCGTGCTTGAGGGCAGGGCCCGGCTCTACGGGTTGGCTGTTGGTGTCTTCTGCCGCTGCGAGTGTGGCCCGCTTTTCCACCAGCGCCCAGTATTCAGGGGTTTGCGGCCACAGTGCGTGCAGCATGCTCTCGAGGTTGCCACCTTTTTCAAGCAGGGCGTGTAGCACGGTAACGGGATCAATGGACTCTCGTTCAAGGTACCACTCGTCATCCATTTCCTCGACGGCACCGCGATAGCGGTCCTGTACCTGTGACAGGAAGGCATCGGTAAGGAGCAGCTCCAGCATCGGCTCTGGTACCGTGCCTGAGGTGATATCCGCGTAGTGATAGCGATTGAGGGGGAGACCATGCTCGCTGGAGCGTGCAATTTCTTTCGCCAGATCGTTGCGGAGGGCGGCGAGCGGTCCGTCGGCGAACCAGAGGAATTGATAGTGGTGCGTGCCGTAGAGCGTGCCAATTTCCGTCATGTGTCGCAGTGGGCCTGGCTCACCGGCGCGGCTCGCTTCGCTCAGGCGTTCGACCTCCATGCGCAGGGCTTCAGTGTCCTGTGCAAATGCAGATGGTGCGCTGCTAACAATGCACAGAGTGAGCAACAGGACAGTGCTTGAAATGACGGGGAATCGTGTTCTCATCCGGTAACGTTACCACACTCCGATCCCGCGGCAGGCGCAAAGGACGCCAGGCAGGCGCGTAAGCTGTAGCGGCGTTTGGGCCTGCAGAGTGCGGTGTTCTCGGGCATTGCTCGCCGTTTAGCCCGCATGCCTCTGCACGACCCTGGTGTTGTTCGTGAGCCCTGATGCAGGGTAGAGCACAATCCCGTCACCGGCTTCAAGCCCACCCAACACCTCAGCGATGATGCCATTATTACGGCCGATAGTGACTGGCGTCAGTCGCGTTTTGCCATTGCTGACCTTGAATACGGCCCAGTCCGAACCGTTGCGGAACAGCGCACTCGCCGGTACGATCAGCGCGGCGTTGTTTTCCCAGATAATGATGCGTGCCTCCACACGGTAGCCGTGCCCGAGGGCTTGTCGCGCTTCAGTCGGGTCCGTGAAGCGAATGATGGTGTTGACACGTTGCTCTTCCACGCCGAGTGCGGAGAACTTGGTGAAACCCAGAGGATCGACACGGTCGACCACCCCGTTCAGCGTTGTTGGCCCACCCCAGTCCTCAAGGATGACGCGGTCTCCGGGTGATACTTTCACGGCATCTGTAGACAGCAATTCAACAACCACCTCAAGATCGTTCTCAATATTGCCTATTTCCAGAATGGCAGTGCCTGCCGGCAGGGTGGTTTCGCTTTCCTGCAACACGCGCAAGACACGGCCGGTTGCCGGCGCATACAGCGGAATTGTCTCTCGTGCTGTGACCACGGCGTTCTGCGGAGCGTCTTTGTCGTGGAAGCTGATGAGGCTTGCGCGCGCGTTGGCAAGTTGCGCCTCGCGCATTGCGATGGTGGCTTCAGCTGTGCCCAGCTGCGCCTCGGCGGTGCGCGCCTCGCGCACGGCGCGATCCAGGTCGGCTTCGCTCACCATGGCCTCGCCGCGTAAACGCCGAATGCGCTGCAGATCGGTCTTGGCGAGGTCGCTGTCGGCAACAGCCTTGTTCAATTCGGCGCGCGCAAGCCGCAATGCTGCCTCCGCTGCGGTGACTTCGGTCCGTGCCTGTTCTCGCGTGCGGATATTGAGTGAGTCGGGGTTACTCGGTAGCATTTGCGCGACGACGGTCTGGTTGTGAACGACCGCATCCCCCGGCAGTACTTCCACACGTTGCAGGCGGCCGGCCAGCGGCGTTGAGAGTATGTAGGCATCGTGCACTCGGGTGCGGCCTTCCTCATTGATCGTCACCCGCATGGTGCCTCGCGTGACTTCACCCATATCCACCATGGTGGGGCGTGGCCAGAAGGCAAATCCCAGCGCCAGAATTACCACGGTGGCTGTTGACAGGCTGATCACGGTTCTGGCGTGTTTTCTGGTCATGGGGCTACTCTCGTGCTTTGAGCGCGGATACGATATCGCTGCCATCAATGTCCCGTTTTACCAGCCAGCCCGAGAGGCTTGCTGCTGCTAGAACGGCAAGCGCCGCTGCGCCATAGCCGGCTGCGGGAACCTGTGCAGGGATCTGGTAGAGGTCGGTACTGAACCCGGCTGCGACGGCAAATGAGAGGTAGTAGCCGAGCACAGACCCTGCGGGCAGGGCAACCAAAGTGACCACCGCAAGTTCGCCCAAGAGCACGAAGGCGACTTCGCTGCGGGTGAATCCGATCACACTCAGGCTGGCCAGATCTCGCGCACGCTCTGCGTAGGCGATGCGCGCGGCGTTGTAGACGATACCAAAAGTGATGATGCCTGCAACGGCCAGCATGATATAGCGCATTGCACCTGCCCCCATATCCATCTGCTCCTGTAGCGCGTTTCTTGCATCCCGCTTGAGGCTGACACCCGCGACGGTGGGCATATCCTTGAGTGTGCGGTACACCGTACTCTGCTGCGCGCTGTCGATACGCAAATAGGCACCGGACATGCGGTTAGGTTCTCCGAGGGCACGGTTGAGTGAATCAAGATCCATATAAGCCGGCGCCCCGAGTAGCGTTTGTGCAATGCCGGCAACGGGCACCTCCAGTGTTGGTCGTCTGCTTTCGCGTACCGCAATGGTCAGCACGTCACCCACTCGGGCGTTGAGGATTCGGGCCAGAGGCTCTGCCAGGATTATACCGCCAGTCGGTAGGTGAATCGTGCCCATCGAGCGGTCTACGGCTCGATAGAGCCTCGAGTTGGGCGGCAAACCACTGATGGCGCCGAGGTGCCTGTTGCGACCGTAGCGCAATACCGCAGACACAGTGCGAATGGACTGTGCATCCATCACGCCCGGTATGTTGCGCAGGTTGCCCAGGCTAGTGGTGGACAGTGGCTCATTGAATGTGACGCTCAGATCGCTCTGGTCTACCACATTGAACGTCAGATCAATGGCTTCGTTGAAGCCGCTCATGATGCCTACCATGGCGACCGAGAGCCCCATACCCGCGGCGATACCGGCGATGGCGCCCGCCATGCGGCCAGGCTGGCGGGTCAGGCGCCGCACCACCATCCTGCTTGGCTGGTCAAGCGCGGATTGTATGGAGCGTGCCATTTTGCCGAGCTGTTTGTAGTGAGGCGGGGCGGGGGGCTGCATGGCCGAGGCGGGTGTCAGCCGGAAAACGCGGCGTAGCACCAGTAAACCGCCGGCAGAGGCCGCGCCCACGCTCACGGTGAAGCCAGTGATGAATGATCCGGGCTCAAGCTGAAAAATCAGAAAGGGAAACTTGAAATACAGCAGGTAGACGTCAACCAGTGCCCGGCCGGCCAAAATGCCCAGCAGACAACCCACAATCGCGCCGCCCGCAGCGATGGCCAGTATCAGTTTGAAATAGTGCAGTCCTGTTTCGAGGTTGGTGTAGCCAAACGCCTTTATCAGGCCGATTTGCCCTCGCTCGGCCTCTACCATGCGCGACACAACGATATAGAGCAGGAATGCAGCGACCGCGAGGAAAATCGGGGGCACTGCGGAGCCTGTCGCACGCAGCCCAGCGATTTCTTCGCTAATAAAACGATTGGATGTATGGTCCTCCAGGCCATAGGCGCCGAATCCGCCATAGGGATCAAGCAGACGATCCACAGCATTCAGGATTTCCTGGGGTTGACTGTCGCGCCCAATGGACAGCAGTGCCTCGTTAAAAGCCCCGTCCAGATCGTAGGCTGCAGCGAGGGATTGCGTGTTCATCCAGATCACAGCATAGCGGGCATCATCCGACATCAGCTCGCCGGGCGCGGTGGTGTACAAAAACTCCGGCGCTTGTGCCAGGCCCACGATACGCAGTGTGTGTCTTGCCCCATTCATCGTCACGTCAAGTACAGCCCCCGGCTGCAACCCGTGCGCTTCGGCGAAACCTTTAAGCAACATCACTTCATCAAGCCGCTCCCGGCTGGGCGCGCGCCCGGCGCTCAGGTAGAAGTCGTTGAGGCGTGGTGTGTGAAAATCCGGGGTGGAGACCGCCTGGGCCCGCAACGGGATATCCAGTCCGGGGAGGTTGATAAGCGCGTGACCCGTAATGCGCCCCTCTACGGTATTGACACCTGGGATGGCCGCCAATTCCGCCAGCAGGTGCTGGGGCGCACGTTTGACCGGAGCGAAGATGTCGGCCAGCCGGTAGCGTTCGTAGTAAGCACGGCGAGTCTCGTCCAGTGACGTTATCAACCCCGACATCATCACCAGCAACAGCACGCCCACAGCGATTACCGCGCCTATCGCCGTTGCCTGTCCCTTGATCCTCCAGAGATCCCTGAGCAGCTTGCGATCCAGCGGGCTCATGCGGGCGCTACCATTCTATGTCCTGCGGGTCACGTTTGTTTCTGTTGACGCGAACCTCCCGGATCCGGCCGTCCGCAAAATGGATAACCCGGTCGGCCATGTCAGCTGTGGCCGCGGCATGTGTGACAATCAATACGGTCGCCCCCAGTGTCTCATTGACGCTTTTCAGAACCTGGAGCACGGCGCGCCCAGTGGTACTGTCCAGGGCACCGGTGGGCTCATCGCAAAACAGCACAGTGGGTTGCTTTGCCACTGCGCGCGCGATTGCCACGCGCTGTTGCTCACCGCCGGAGAGCTGGCTCGGGAAACTGTCGCCGCGCTCGCCCAGGCCCACCAGTTCCAGGGCCCTGGCGGGGCTCATCGGGTCGGCAGCAATTTCGGTGACCAGCTCGATATTCTCGTAGGCCGTCAGGCTCGGCATCAGGTTATAAAACTGAAACACAAAACCCACGTGATCCCGACGGTAACGGGTTAGCTCCACGTCTGTCATTCCCGCGAGGTTCTGTTCCTGAAACAGAACGCTTCCCTGGCTGGCCCGATCAAGTCCACCGAGAATATTCAGTAGCGTAGACTTGCCGCTGCCGGAGGGTCCCAGCAATACGACCAGTTCGCCGGCCGGAATTTCTACATCAACGCCGCGCAGGGCGTGCACTTGCGCCGCTCCCTCCCCATAGACTTTTGTCAGCCCTCGGGTAGTGAAAGCCTTTAGCGGCTCTTTGTTCCCTGTTTGGCACATGGCGTTCGGTTCTGGGGTTTGGGAAAGCACGGTGGTTTGTTTGCTGGCCCATCAGAGGGCGTCGAGCACCATGTTAGCCCGAAAAATGTGAACGCACTAATGCCGTGCAAATAATTAACTGACAGTGGTACGTGAGTCGCCGGGTCAGCGCGTGCGATTGTCAATCTGCCTTTCCCGTTGCTGCTGTTGTACAAACTTCTGTTTGGATATCAGCGACGCGACAATGACGCCCAGCGTGACGATGGCAATCATGAGCGTGGAGAGCGCATTGATCTCCGGGCTGACGCCGAGGCGCACCGCGGAAAAAATCTTGATGGGGAGTGTGGTCGCGGATGGACCGGTAGTGAAGGATGCGATCACCAGGTCGTCCAGCGACAGAGTGAAGGCGAGTAGCCACCCCGAGATCACCGCAGGTGCGATAATCGGTAAGGTCACGAGACGGAAGGCGCTCCAGGGTGAGCAGCCCAGGTCCAGCGCGGCCTCTTCCAGTGAACGATCAAAAGTCACCAGGCGGGAGGAGACGACTACCGACACGTAGCACATGGAAAACGTGGTGTGGGCGAGCACAATCGTCAATACGCCGCGTTCCAGCCCGATACCGATAAACAGTAACAACAGCGACAAACCTGTGATCACCTCCGGCATCACCAAAGGCGCGTAAATCATGCCGGAGAACAGGGTTCTACCCGCAAAGCGTCCGCCCCGTACCAGTGCGTATGCCGCGAGGGTTCCGAGTACAGTGGCAAGGGTGGAAGATAAGGCGGCGACTTTGAAGGTTACCCACGCGGCATCCAGAAACGCCTGGTTGTTCAGCAGCTCTCCATACCACCGGGTGGAGAAGCCGGTCCACACGGTGACCAGGCGGCTCTCATTGAAGCTGTACACCACCAGTATGACCATGGGTAAGTACAGAAAGGCGAAGCCCAGAGTCAGTGAGGTGATGTTGAATCCGCTCAGGCGCATCAGTTCTCTGCTTCCTGCTGTTTCTGCTGGTTTTGCTGAAACAGCACAATCGGAATGATCAGGATCAGCACAAGCACCACAGCAACGGCGGAAGCCACTGGCCAGTCACGGTTATTGAAGAATTCCTCCCACAGCACTTTGCCGATCATCAAGGTGCCCGAGCCGCCCAACAGTGAGGGGATCACGAATTCTCCCAGCGTGGGAATGAATACCAGAAAGCAGCCGGCGATGATGCCATTGCGTGACAAGGGCACGGTGACCAGCCAGAACGCTTTGGCGCGGGAACAGCCAAGGTCCTCGGCGGCCTCTATCAGTGAATTGTCGAGTCGGTGCAGGGCGGCGTAAATGGGCAGAATCATGAACGGGATATAGGTGTAGACAATACCGATATACACGGCAATTTTCGTATTGAGGATAATCAACGGTTCGCTGATCACGCCCAGGCCCAACAGCAATTGGTTGAGATAGCCTTCCTGGCTGAGAATGCCCATCCAGGAATACACTCTGATCAGGAAACTGGTCCAGAAGGGCAGAATCACCAACATCATGAGGATGGCGCGCCATTGCTCTGGCGCGCGCGCCATGGCGTAGGCAATGGGATAGCCAATCAGCAGCGTGAGTAGAGTGGAAGTAGCGGCAATCTGCAGGCTGGAGAGATAGGCCTTCCAGTACAGGTCATCCGTAGTGAGAAACGTGAAATTCTCAAAGTCCAGTTGCGACAGGAAGGTACTTATCCCTTCGCTCCAGCTGAACTGGGGCAGGTAGGGTGGGCGGGCCATGGCCACGTCGGAGAGTGATATCTTGAGCACAATGGCAAAAGGCACGAGGAACAGGCCGAGGAGCCACAGGTAAGGGATGAGGGCGACAACGACTCTCTTCATCACGCTTCCAGTAAAACGCCGGCATTTGACGCCCAGGACAGCCAGACCTGGTCATCCCAGGTAAATCCCCGGTTCTCGATACGTCGTGTATTGGCGGCTTGCGCTTTCAGCATACGCCCCCCGGCCACCTCAACATGGTAGGTGCTGATATTACCCAGGTAGGCGATATCATGAACCCTGCCCTGAATGGTGTTCTCCGCCCCCGCAGGTGGCTCAGCTGAAATATGCATCTTCTCGGGCCGGATGGCCAAAAAGGCCTTCTGGGCGGTAGCGAAGGGCTGTTCCGACGACGCCACAAGCGGTGCAAAACTCTCGGCCCAGTGCAGCTTGTAACAGGTGGGGCCGCAGGGGTGCACGGCACCTTCGATGATGTTCACATCACCGATGAAGTCAGCGACGTAAACGCAATTGGGTGCCTCGTAAATCGCCGAAGGGGTCGCCACTTGAATCAGCTCGCCTTCGTCCATCACCGCAACGCGGCTCGCCACCGTCATGGCTTCCTCCTGGTCATGAGTGACGATGACGAAGGTTGTGCCGGTTTTTTCCTGGATATCCATCAGCTCGAACTGGGTGTCCTGGCGCAGCTTTTTGTCCAGCGCGCCCATGGGTTCATCAAGCAGTAGCAGTCTGGGCGCTTTCGCCAAACTTCTTGCCAGCGCCACACGCTGGCGCTGGCCACCCGAAATCTGGTGCGGTTTGCGCCGTGCGAAGCGCTCCAGCCGGGTGAGCTTGAGCATTTCTTCGACACGCGCGCGAAGTGCGTCCTTCGGCATTGCCGCGCGGCGCAGGCCGAAGGCAATGTTGTCCCACACGTTGAGGTGCGGAAACAGAGCGTAGGACTGGAACATCATATTCACGGCGCGCTTGTTGGGAGGGACGGGCACAATATCCTGCCCCGCCAGTTCTATCTGCCCAGAGCTGGGATCCTCAAACCCCGCGAGCATGCGCATCATGGTGGTCTTGCCGCAGCCGGAAGGGCCCAGCAGCGCAAAAAACTCGTGCTCGTAAATGTCGAGCGTCAGGTTGCGTACGGCCGTGAAATCGCCGAATTGCTTGGTAACGTTGCTGAACCGGATCAGAGGTTTCGCGGTTGGATCGTCCCAGGGTGCAAAAACGGTTTGTGGCACGGTGCCCTCGTCAGCGAATGGCAGAAGCCGGCGCGTTGCTACGTGCCGGCGTGCATGGCCTGATCAAGTGCCCGACTTGACCCGGGTCCACAGGCGCGTGACCGTCCGCTGTACCTTGGCAGGGTAGGGCGTCGTGATGTAGAGGTTCTCCAGCGTCTCGGCATCGGGGTATATAGCGGTATCGTCTATCACGTCGGGCACGAGGAACGCCTGGCTGGCAAGATTGCCATTGGCATAGAACACGTAGTTGGAGGCCTGCGCCATGTTCTCTGCGTCCATGATGAAGTTGAGGAATGTGTGCGCGCCCTCCGGGTTGGGGGCGTCCACGGGAATCGCCATCTGGTCGAACCACATCAGGGCGCCTTCGCTGGGGGCGTGATAGACGATCTCTACGCCGGCATCAGCTTCTGCGGCACGGTCGCGAGCCTGGAGAATGTCGCCAGACCAGCCAAAGGCAACGCATATGTCGCCATTGGCGAGTGCATTGATATATTCGGAACTGTGGAACTTCTGCACATGGGGCCGAACCGCCATCAGCAGTGGTTCGACCTTGGCGATCACTTCCGGGTCATGGCTGTCCGGGTCTTCGCCAATATAGGCGAGCGCAGCGGGAATCACCTCGGCGGGCGCATCCAGAAAGTGCACGCCACAGGAGGCGAGTCGCGCCATGTTTTCCGGCTTGAAAATGAGATCCAGCGAGTTGATGGGGGTGTCCTCACCGAGTACCTCTGCAACTCTTTTGACATTCACGCCCAAGCCTGTGGTTCCCCACATGTAATTCACAGAGTATTCGTTACCGGGGTCGTAGCGTGCCGTGCGCTTTTCGATAACGTCCCACAGGTTCGCTCTGTTGGTCAGTTTTGTCGGGTCCAGTTTCTGGAAGGCGCCCACGGCAATCTGGCGTTGCAGAAATGTACCCGACGGAACGACCACGTCGTACCCCGATCCGCCGGCCAACATTTTGGTTTCCAGTACTTCGTTCGAGTCGAAGACATCGTAAATGAGTTTCAGCCCGGTCTCTTCCTCGAACTTGGCCAGGAGCTCCTCGTCAATGTAGTCGGACCAGTTGTAAACACGAACCTCGTCAGCTGCTGTGACTGCTGTCGCAAGGGCGAACAGGCAGGCGGCGCCCAGTGTCTTGCCTTTCATGTTTGATGCTCCGGAAGGTGGGGTTGTTCGAGTATCTACCGGTCTTTGCAATTTGATCAAGTGTTTCCGGCGTTCCAGAGTTTGTTTTATTTCTGCTTCACGCCATTGCTGGCCACACGAGGAAACACACGCGTTGGGTCACGCACCATGCTTGTGCACCTGTCATTGCGCGCCGCACGAATTTGATGCGCTGAATCAGTGCCGATCGAGAGCAGGCTGCGGGTGAAAACTAGGTAGAGCGGGGTAAACCTCTGCATTTTCAGTGCTTCTGGCGCAATTTCAGTAGATTGGCATAAAACTCGCAATGTATTTTCCACGGATCGGGCTTCGCAGGCTGTTGTCCGACTACCGCGAGTTCCGGGACGACCCGGACGGCCCACCCGCCGCTGACCGTGTCTGGACGACCAGATGACTTTTGTGGACAGGCGAGGTTGTCTCTATGTCGGTGACACCGAACACCCATCAAGCATTTCAGTCGCTACCGGTTGTGAACATCGCGGGCTTGAGTTCTGCCAGCGCAAACAGCCGCATGCAAGCAGCACAGGAACTCGGCATGGCCGCGCGCGCTGCCGGCTTTCTGTACATAACGGGCCACGGAATCGCCCCTGAAATAATTCAGCGTTTCCGCCAGCGAGCGGCCGAGTTCTTCGCCCAGAGCCGGGCCGTCAAGATGGCGAGTTATATCGGACAGTCCCGCAATCACAGTGGTTATGTACCGGAAGGAGAGGAACAGCTTTACGGCACGGCGGTGCCCGATCGCAAGGAAGCCTACGACCTCAACTTCGACATGCTCGAACCCCGTTACGAACGCCCGATGTTGGGACCAAACCAGTGGCCAGACATGCCCGGGTTCAAGTCCGACGTGCAGGCGTATTACAACGTTGCTTTCGAGCTGGGCAATCGCCTTTTCCGCGGATTTGCTCTGGCACTTGGACTGCCGGAAGACCGCTTCACCCGCCTGGTGACGCGGCCCCCGACGCAACTGCGCCTCATTCACTATCCCCATGATCCACGCCCCGACTCTGCAGCGGCTGGTATCGGTGCTCATACAGACTATGAGTGTTTCACTATTCTACTGCCCACGGCGCCGGGTCTGGAAGTCATGAACGGGGCGGGGCAATGGATCGACGTGCCGCTGCTTGAGAATGCATTTGTCATCAATATCGGAGACATGCTGGAGATACTCAGCAACGGCGCGTTTGTCGCCACAGCACACCGGGTGCGTAAAGTGGCTGAAGAGCGCTATGCGTTCCCCATGTTCTGCAACGTCGATTATGATGTGGAGATCAAGCCCCTGCCGGAGCTGGTGCATGCAGGGAGCCCCCCGCGTTACGCGCCGCAAATTTGCGGTGAACACCTGTTTGCACAAACCGCACAGACCTTTGACTACCTGAAGCGGCGTCTTGAGACCGGTGAGCTTGTGTTACCCAAGGGTAGCCTCGGCCTGTCCAGCTTTGGTCCCAAAGTGCCAGCGCAATCATGACGCTGGCAGAGTTGCTTGAAAAATACCCGCGGGAACCCGCCGGCGGCGTACCGGACTGGATGTTGGGCTGCTTCCGCCGACGCTGCATCAGCTTTGCCAACGGACAGTCGGACGAGCAAACCATTGTGTACTGGTTTCAGAGTCGGAACTTCACCATCGACTTGCGTCTGCCGCGGTTGGAAGATCAAGTGCGTGCCGCACCTTTAAATGAGTACAACGAGCTCGAAATCGTTGGCCGAGCAGGCTACGAGGGCTGGCTGGCATCCTGTGCATGGAGCGGTGAAGCGATGGTGTGGCACCCTGGAGACTCATTGCAGGTGACTGATCGTTGGCCCGAACCCGCTCAGTTGAAAAGAATCGGCAACTGCATGATCGAGTTTGCTCCCAGCGGCGCCTATGTTGAAGACTGGCGGCTGCAGCCGTCGGCACCCGGGCCACTTTTGGGTTTGCAGCTGTTGCAGGAATACGACGAGAATAGTGGCCAGTGGTCACCGCGTGGCGGCGGATTGATCATTTGCGGCGACCATGCGGCACAGGTGTTGGGTCGGTCAGCCGGTGTTACCGCAGGCGCGGCAACGTTGCAGGAGCTGGCGGCAAATGCGGTGGGTGATACGAAGACGCTGCGCGCACTACTCGATTTCGAGACCTCGGTTGCTGCCGGTTCTGTCGCCGATGGCTACACGGTGGTTCACAGCACAATCCCCGAGCGCAGAGGGCAGCCACTTCTGGAACCCGGAGAGTTTTCCTGGGTGCAGGGCAGTGACGAGCTTGAGCATGAGTTTTACCACAATGGACGGCGGTGCCTGCGACGTTACGCGGTTGATGTGATTGAATCACAGCGCAGCTTTTCCATCAAAACCCCTGCAAATCAGGCATCCGAGAATTGGTTTGCGCGCGAGTCAGCCACCCTCCGGCGCTATGCGGAGGTTCTCGTATGACCGGCTACAGCACACGCGCCGGGGGTTTTTTGCCATTGGCGTTGGCAGCCTACAGGCCCCCTGAGTGCTGGAGAGGCACCCAGGCGATGCTGGTGCCGGCAGGACCGGAGTGGGTGAC
This sequence comes from Haliea alexandrii, assembly GCF_003719295.1. GTDB lineage: Bacteria > Pseudomonadota > Gammaproteobacteria > Pseudomonadales > Halieaceae > Haliea > Haliea alexandrii. The sequence continues at coordinate 201,968 of NZ_RFLW01000003.1, read as the reverse complement.
GCTGGACTATGCCGCGGTTATGGCCAGCCGACGTCACATACAGCATCTTTTTGGCCCCGCAGACAGCTGGCCGGCAGAAACCATGCGCCTGGAAGAGGATCGTGCCGACCTTATCTGGCATGAGCAAGAATTTTTGGCGCAACGTTCGTTTGCTTATCACCTCCTCACCCACGATTACAGCGACTGCCTGGGCTGCCTGTATCTGTATCCGACGGCGAGCCAGGATCACGATGCAGAAGCCTACCTCTGGACACACGCAACCCTGCCTGCAGATGAGGCCTCCCGGATTGAGGATGAGGTGGTTGCCTGGGTAGCCCGGGACTGGCCGTTCCGTGCGGTGGCGTGGCCCGGGAGGTTTATCGCGTTTGATGCCTGGGCAGAGGCCGGCATACCCAATTACTACGCGAGCACCCGCATGGTGGCATTTCCGTCTGCCAGCGGCGCTTGATTTTTGTTGTACACATCCCCTCCAGGAGATCGACCATGAAACGAATCTATCGCTCAATCGCTGTACCGCTGTTAACGGCCACGCTCTGCCTCACGGCAGGATGGGCACAAGCCGAGGAGCGACGCACACAGTTTTCCCTCGCGTGGTCGATCTACGTAGGGTTCATGCCCTGGGCCTATATGGACGAGGCCGGCATCATGGACAAGTGGGCAAAGAAGTACGGTATTGAAGTGGATCTCGTGCAGATCAATGACTATATCGAGGCCATCAACATGTACACGGTAGGTGAGTTCGACGGCGCAACCATGACCAACATGGACATGCTGACAATCCCTTCTGCTTCCGGCATTGATACCACGGCGTTGATTACGGGCGATTTTTCCAACGGCAATGATGCGGTTGTGCTTAAGGGGCGCGACAGCATGCAGGACATCAAGGGTATGGAGGTTTATTTACTGGAACTCTCCGTATCCCACTACGCCCTTGCTCGCGCTCTGGAGATGGCTGGTCTCAGCGAGCGCGACGTCACGCTGATCAACACATCGGACGCCGATATCGCCACCACGTTCAAGAACAGCGAGGTGCAGGCTGTTACTCTCTGGAACCCGCAGCTACACATGGCCATGCAGGAACCCAATGCGGTAAAGGTGTTTGATTCCAGCCAGATTCCCGGTGAGATCCTTGACGTCATGGGTGTCAATTCGGAAACACTGAAGAAATACCCTGAACTCGGTAAGGCCGTCACCGGCGCCTGGTTCGAGACCGTGGCGATCATGCTGGGTGATACACCCCAAGCAATCGCCGCGAAAACCTATATGGGCGAGAATTCGGGCACGGACCTTGAAGGGTATGAGATGCAGTTGGCCGCCACCCACATGTTCAAGACACCGCAGGACAAGCTGGACTACCTGACCACGACGCGCGTGCGTGAGACCATGGACTTCGTGACGCAGTTCACCTTCAAGCACGGTTTGCTGGGTGCGGGCGCGGCGTCCCCCGATGTAATTGGCATTGAATTGCCGGACGGTTCTATCTGGGGCAACGAGGCTAATGTGAAGATGCGTTTTGACCACCAGTTTGTACGCATGGCGGCGGAGGATACGCTGTAGAGTCGTACGCACCAGTGCCGGCTAGACGGTCGGCACTGGTTCCTCGCTGCGCGATCCCTCCAGCATGGCGGCTACCAGCACCATGACGCCACCAACGATTTCAAACAACTGTAGTTGTGTTTGCATGATGATTGCAGTGGATGCCACCGCGACCACGAGCTCGGCAACGATGATAATGGAAGATCGCCCGGCATCCATTTGAGTGACGCCCCACTGCGTCCCGATGGTAATCAGCGTCAGCCAGAGGCCGCCATAGACTACCGCCCAGAGCGCTGCCTGAGGTAATGGCAGGCTGGCCGCGGACACAACAAACAGGGAAGAAATGCCGATCATGGCGGTACAGCCGATGAACATGGCGGCGACCTTGCTCATCACCGGTATGTCCTGGGTGAAGCGAAACAGGATGTTGGTGGCGGCAAGCCCCATGCCGGAGCCCAGCGCGAGCAGGTCGATCCAGGTGACGCCGCTCCATGAGGTATGCGCGACATCCAGTATGATGAATGCGCCGGACAAACACAGCACAACGGCGAGCAGGCGCACGGCATCCACTCGCTCACCGAGGAACAGACGTCCGCCCAGAACACTCCACACCGGTAACAAATAGAAGAGAATCATCACGCGGATAACGTCGCCGTGATAGATGGCCGTCTGGAAAGAGGCATTGGCAAAGCCGCCGGCCAGTGCAACCAGTGCCATCAGTTGCAACTTGTGTTGCCATTGACGGCGTTGCCGATAGAGCCATGGCAGCAACAGCAGGGCACCTGCACCGAATGCGATGAACACCAGGTGCAAGCCGTCCAGGCCCTGGTCGCTGAGTGCCTTGATTGGCAGCCAGGTCAGGCCCCACCCAGCTGAGCTGAAGAAAAGTACCAGTGCGGCAAATCGCGTATTCATGCAGAGATCGTTACCCAAGTCATGGGAAAGAAGCAGGTCTGAGCGTTCAACGGAACAATTTCGTCCACAGAGCCTGCAAGGGGGTGATCGTCGCTACCAGCACGGCGCCGGCAAGCAGGCCGAAGCAACCGTCAGCCAGGGTGCCTGCAAGCACCTGAGCAGCACCGGTAAAGCCCTCTGTGTACGCCATGATGGCGGCGTGCACCGGCGGCAGCCCGTGCGTGAGAATGCCGCCGCCAACCAGGAACATGGCGATGGTGCCGAGTACCGAGAGTGTGCGCATCAGGTGAGGTGCGAGCCAGAGAATGCCGAGGCCGGCTTTTTGCGCCAGCGCGCTCTCGCGTCCACTTAAATACAGGCCGCCGTCATCCAGTTTGACGATGCCGGCTACAAGCCCGTATACACCAACCGTTATCATGATGGCGACGACAGAGAGCACCAGGAATTGCATGCCGATGGCCTCGGCAGCGACCGTTCCCAGGGTAATCGCAATGATTTCTGCGGACAGAATGAAGTCGGTGCGAATCGCGCCTTTGATCTTCTTTTGTTCAACCGCGCGCAAGTCAACCTGCGGATCTTTCAGGGCGGCGCGCAGGGCTTGCGCGTGCGCCTCTTGCTCATTGCGGTGCAGAAAGCGGTGCGCAATTTTTTCAAAGCCCTCTAAACAGAGGAATGCACCGCCGAGCATCAGTAGCGGCGTAATCAGCCACGGCGCGAAATAGCTGATTGCCACTGCGGCAGGCACGAGAATGGTCTTGTTGAGCAGTGATCCCTTGGCCACGGCCCACACCACGGGCAATTCACGTGCGGGGCGAACACCGGCCACCTGTTGCGCATTCAGCGCGAGGTCGTCTCCCAGCACCCCGGCGGTCTTTTTGGTCGCCGTTTTGGTCATCAGGGAAACATCGTCCAGGATCGTGGCGATGTCATCGATCAGCGCGAGCAGGCTGCTTCCGGCCATGGTGCACGGCCTCCACGGCCCAACGATAAGAACAGGTGTCCAGTCTAGCGGAAATCGCTACCGGCAGAAATGTACCAGTGCTGTGAAAGTGGCCGGCCTAGGGATTCCCGGAGAGGATTTCACGCCCTTTGAGCCAGACCCTGAGCTCTGCCTCTGGCATCGGGCGTGCATATAAATACCCTTGCACAATATCGCAGCCGAGCGCACGCAGCATCTCCAGTGTCGCTTCGTCTTCCACGCCTTCTGCAACCACATCGAGGCCGAAGAGATGACCAATATCAATAATGATCCGTACCAGGTTCTGATCCTGGGTATCTTCCAACAGGCGTATGACAAAGGAGCGGTCAATTTTGATTTCGGTCGCCGGAATTTCCTTGAAATACGATAGCGATGAAAAGCCGGTGCCGAAGTCGTCAATCGACAGCCCGAGGCCGAGCTCTCGCAGCTGTGCCAGGTTGTCGAACCCTGCTTCCTTGTCTTCGATCACGGCGCCCTCGGTGATTTCCACCGTGATCGTGGCAGGGTCCGCCCCCCAGATGGCGAGTGCACTCTGCATCATGTTGGGCAGGTCGGGGTTGCTGACGAGGTCCGCGGACAGGTTGATGGCCAGTGGAAGCGAAAAATCATTCCGCCACTCACGTTGGTAGCGCAGGGCGCGGTTCACCACCCAGCGGGTCAGTTCGTAGCTGCGCCCGGACGCATAGGCCAGCGCGACCAGCTCCTCCGGTGGTACGAAACCGTGGTCGGGAAGCTGCCAGCGGATCAGTGCCTCGGCGCCGAAGACCTTGCCGCTGCGCAGGTCTATCTTGGGCTGGAAATACAACTCAAAGGCGTTGTCGTAAAGCGCCTCTGCAAAGCGTTGCTCCAGGGGCATGCTTGTCTGGTTTGCGATGGGCTCCTGAATCGCTTCGTCAATTTGCAGCAACTTGCCCTGACGTGTCTGTGCCAGGCTGTTCTCGGCACGCGCCAGCATCGCGAGCGCACCTTGTGCTGTCGCTCGGGTAACTGCGAGGCCCAGGCGCAATTCTACCGGCAGGATGTCATCGTCGATATTGAGCGACTCCTCAAGCGTGCGCTGCACACGGTTCACCGCCAGGGCGATAAAGGCCGGGTTTGCAAGTCGGGGCAGCAGGAAGGCGTAGGTCTTGTTGGATATCCGGTAGACGTTGTCGGGCAGTTTGCTGAGGCCCTGCAACTGTGTGTAGGCCTCCAGCAGGAGATGGTCGCCAATGACATAGCCGTGGCGGTGGTTGATAACGCGCAGGTTGCTAAGGTCCACGAGCAGCAGCCCGGCGTTTTCCCCGTGCTCACCGGACAGCGCAATCGCCGCGTCCAATGCGGCGACGAACACGTGTCTCTCAACGACAGGTGGCGTAGATGTCACAACAGGCCCGCTAGAGGTGAATGCTGTTCATGTCGATGCCATACGCGCCAGGCTCCAGGCTGTTGACAATATCCAGGGGTTGCCCGCGGCTATCTTCGGTTTCATGCAGCAGGTCCACCATGCGTATGCTGTTCAGGGGTTGCTTGTCGGCATCCAGCACCACCATGATGCGCGGGCGCAAGCGGCGGGTGCGGTACTCAGCAACCACGACAGCCACTTCACCGGAGCTTAGCTCGATGAGTGTGCCGGCGGGATAGATGCCAACCGCCTGGATAAACTCTTCTACCAATTCCGCCTGGAAATCGATGTCCTTCACGTCGTACAGCATCTTGATAGCGGCGGAAGGGGACGTTGCGCGGGCGTAGCTGCGATGACTGGTGATCGCATCGTAGCAATCCACGATGCCTGCGATGCGGGCGAATATCGGAATGTCGTCGCCGGCAAGGCCTTGCGGGTAGCCGGAACCATTGTGGCGTTCATGATGATGCGCCACCATGGCCAACACGTCCGTATTCATGAGGCCGGTTTCGGCCATCATATCCACGCCATGGCGCACGTGCTCGCGCAGCGCGTTGAGCTCCTCATTATTGAGTACGTGGTCGCTGTGTAACAGCGCCGGGTCCACACGCAGTTTGCCAACGTCGAACAGCAGGCCCCCTATAGCCAGCGAGCGCAGGTCGGAGCGCGGCAGGCCCAACTGGCGACCCAGCGCTACGCCCCAGATGGACGCGCCGAGAGAGTGCTGGTAGGTGTACTTGTCCTGTTCTTTGAGACGGGCCAGCCAGATGCAGGCGTCCGGATTGCGCGAGATACTGTCGATCATCGGCTCAACGGAGCGCTTTACGCGCACCACATCGACTGCGGCACCATCACGCGCGTTCTGGAACACCTCCTCCAGCCCTTGTGAAAGCTGCTGTACGGCATCCTCCGCGCGCGGGTATTCCTCTGCCCACTCGGCGCTATCCGTGTAGTTGACCAGGCGCCGCGTGGGAAACATGGCCTCCCGCGAGAGGCGCGGCCGCTGCACGCGCCGTTTGCGCTGCAGGGCGTAGTCGATGTGTCGGCTTTTTTCGATGTCGACGAAGACGTACTGACAGTGGCGTCGCAGCCCTCGAATGTCCTCTTCCGAGGTGATGCGAAAGCCCTGCAGGATAAACGGGGTTTCCAGCCATGGCCGATCAAGGCCCGAGACGTACATGCCCGGCTTCAGGTCGGCAACCATTACTTTAACGACTTCTATCATTACGTTCGCAGATTAATCGGGTTGATTTTTATCCCAGTACGGCGCCGTCTACGTTGCTACGTGCACGATGCCGGAGGCTCCCCCTGGTTTAGCCTGCCATCCCTCCATGGTGGTGCAGTGGCTCATTTACCGGACCGATCATGGCGCGTGGGCGCGCTCGCTGCAAGTCGAATTCCATCGGCGAATTTTATTTTGATGACTTGCTACATCAACAGCAGTGTTGCGAGAAACAGCATCAGGCCATGCCGAGCACATCGCTAAAGGTGGTGAGAAAAATGCGGCTGGCCAAGGCCGGATCGGCCCCGAAGCGGCTCAGGGTCAACGAAAAACCCCCGCGGCAGGCGGGGGTCGAGGCGGCGCGAAGGATGCGCAGAAGGCGAGGGCGGGCACGCGGCCCGCCGGTTCAGGTATCAGGCAACGCGCTTGCGGAACTCCAGTTCCGGGAAGCCGGCGTCGACGGACTCACGCATCTTGTCGTAGTAGACGTTGGCACCACCGAAGTAGATCAGCACCCGCGGAGCCTTGTCCTCCAGGTTGGCGCCCATCATCCAGGAGTTGACCTTGTCGCCCTGGGCCATCAGGGTCTGCTCGTGGACTTCCGCGGTGTGCGCGGTCCAGGCATCCTCGGCGTCGGCACGGGGCTCAAAGACGTCGTAGCCGTCCTTCTCCATTTTCTCGATGCAGTCCTTGATCCAGATGGCGTTCTGCTCGATAGAGGTGGGCAGGTTGGCAAACGGCGCCTGGGGCCCGGTGACCACAAACATGTTGGGGAAGTCAGCGACGCACACGCCCATGATCGATTTTGATACCTTCTGCCACTTCTCACGCAGGGTCTGGCCGCTCTCGCCGCGGATGGGGAAGGCTTCCAGCGCACCGGTATAGGCCTTGAAGCCCGTGGCCAGCACAATGATGTCGAACTCGTGGTGACCCTGACTTGTCGTGATACCGGTTTCCGTGATTTCGACGATAGGTTCGCGCTCGGCAATATCGACCAGGTGCACGTTGTCGCGGCTGTAAGCTTCGAGGTAGCCATGGTCCAGCGGAGGGCGCTTGGCAAACAGCGGGTATTCGCCAGGTTTCGGCACCAGGATATCGGCAACTTCCGGGTCTTCTATGCGTTCCCGCATCTTCTTGATGATGAATTCGGAGGCCCACAGGTTGGCGTCTGCACTGCCCAGCAGGTCCTCGAAGGTTTCGAATACCCAGCGGAAGCTGCCGGTCCACTTTTCCTCGAATATCCGCTCACGCTCTTCTGCGGAGGTTTCCACGGCCAGGCGACCCTCTGCGGTGTCGAAAGCCATACCGAAAATGTGGTTGCGGCACTTGGCCACTATTTCATCGTAGTTGTCCTTGATCTCCTTCTCCCACTCCGGGGTCATCGGGCGTTGCATGGCCGGAAGAATGAAGTTGGGTGTGCGGTGGAACACGGTTACGCTCTTCGCGGTTTGCGCCATGACCGGGAGCATCTGCACCGTGGTAGCACCGGCGCCGATGATGCCCACGCGCTTACCGGCATAATCGAGCCCTTCAGGCCAGCGTGAAGAGTGGAAAAGCGGGCCCTTGAAGCTGTCCATACCCTTGATTTTTGGAATCACGGGTTCGGAAATCATGCCCATCCCGCTGATGAAGTACTTGCAGGTGAAAGTGTCTCCGCTGCCGGTGGTCACTTGCCAGAGGCCGCTGTCTTTCTGGTAGGCGGCTTCGACGATTTCGGTGTTGAGCTGGATGTTTGGCCACATGTCACACTTGTCCGCCACGAAGCGCATGTAATCGTGTGTTTCCTTCCAGTCGGGGTAGCGGCGCGTCCACGACCACTCCTGCAGTAGCTCCTTGGAAAACGTGAGACAGTAGTAATAGCTTTCGCTGTCGGTCATGGCGCCGGGATAGCGGTTCCAGGTCCAGGTGCCGCCAATGTCGGAGGCGCGATCAAAGACGCGAATGGAGAGGCCTGCCTCCCGCAGATAGTGAATCAGTGCGAGACCGGCAAAGCCGGCACCAACCGCAATGGCGTCGAAATCAGGTTGCTGCTGGGTGCTCATAGCTGTGTTCCTCATTTTATAAAAATAATAGCGCTCAATGTAGCCGGTTATTCCGCGCTGCCGCCAGTGCCCCGTCACGGTTAACAGTGGTTGGCCTGACGGGCGCGCCGCGGGCGTCAGTCTGCCCTGGCGCGCGCCGGATTAGTATACTTGCTAGATGCAAACAATCAAGTTGCCCGCGACATGTTATTGGCTGCCGTGAACACGGTCGCCGTGAACACGGAGATACTGTGAGAGGGGGCGTCGACTGCGAGAAGCGTCGCTGCGCCCTGGAAGGGTTGCGCTGTAGCCCTGCTCAGTGCTGGGCCGGTTCCTGTGCGGCAAGCAGCACGGTCCACGGGCGCCCCACCAGGCCAGACAGGTCAGTCAAGCCTGCCTCTGCCATGACGCGCGCCAGTCCGGCGCTGTCCAGCTGCACCACGGAACGGCCGCCGCCGGGAAACTCCAGCTGTACTGCACAAGCGGCCTCGCCGTCGTGGGTGGGCGTGAGTTGCACGGCGCGCACGCGGGCGAGCGTATCACTCACGCAGCGGGCGGGCCGGTAAAGACGATATCGGAACAGGTCAGCATGGCAGGCGCGGGTCGAAACACCAGATAGAGGTTCCAGCTTTGCAAATCGGCGACAGCCTCTTCCAGCGGGCGCTCGGGAAATTCGCGGCGCGCAATGCTCTGCAGGTCCTCGCCTTCACGGGGGTAGGTCCACGGTCTTACGGGTGTGATGGTTGTATGCATGTTTGCGCTCCTGGGGCGTTTCAAGCCGCAACCCGGCGGCGTCCGGCGACCAGCTGGCCGGGACGGGCCTGGGTGTAACCGCCCGCAGCCGCGTAGGTCGTGACGCCGTTGACAAAGACCTGCTCTACACCAATCGCGTGTCGCAGGTAGCGGTAGCCTTCTCCCGGCAGGTCCTCAACGGCGATTTCCGGACCGCGGTCAATGCGTTCGGGATCAAAGAGCACCAGGTCGGCAGCCAGCCCGGGGCGTATGCGTCCACGATCACTGAGCCCCCAATTGTCCGCGATCTGGCCGGTCAGCTTGTACACGGCCTGTGCCAGGGTCAGCGCGCCGGCTTCGCGCACGAAACGGCTGAACAGATACCCGGTGTCGCCGTAGGTGGCAAAGCGGGTGACGTGGGCGCCGCCATCGCCCGAGCCGATCTGTACCAGCGGGTCACTGATCGGCCCCGAGATGCGCGCAATATTGTCATGGCCCACGGAGACCGCGGTAAAGCGTGTTCGCAGCTGTTCCTCTACGGCGAGGTCGAGCATCAGCTCCACCGGGTCGCAACCGCGCTCCTCGGCGATATCCTTGAGGCGCCTGCCCTCCAGTGCCTTGTTGGCAGGCAGGTGGCAGCGGCTGACCAGAAAGTCCGGGAAATGCACCTCCATGGCGATCGGGTGCATGCCATTGTAGGCCTCATCTACCAGTTGTCGCCGTACATCGGGGTCCTGGAAGTCGCGCAGCGTTTCCCCGGCGGGTTTCAGGATGGTCGCCCACCACGTGGGGCGCGAGCTGAAAACCGAAGTGGGCACATCAAACTCGAAACTGACGTCAATCGGCCGGGTTTGCATTTGTGGTACCACCCGCGCGCCGTTTGCCACCTGCAAGCGCACCCGGTCCAGCGCCCGGGGTACCAGGTCGGGGGTGGCGTTGGAGTCGAACAGCGGCGAGAACGTTACGGTGATGCTGTGGCGCCGCGATAAATCGCCCAGAATGTCAATTCGGGTACATAACAAGTCCGGGTCCCAGAATTCCGGCACAACTTGCATGACGGCGCCATATTCACCGAGCACCGCGCACAGTGCATCCAGTTCTTCCGGTGCGGCCAGGCGGCAGGGTACCGGTCGATGTTCGTGGTCGATGTCCACCCAGCTTGTGCTGAGGCCGATGGCACCTGCGTCCAGGCATTGGCGCAACAGCTGCTGCATGCCTTCGATTTCCTCGGTGCTGGCGCAGCGTTCACGCGCCGCATCACCCATCACCCACAGGCGCAGCATGCTGTGGCCGGCCAGTGTGGCCACATTGATACCCAGGTTATCCCGAAAGGTGGCGAGGTACTCTGCGAAGGTCTCCCAGTTCCATTGCATGCCGGCGTCAAACGCGGCTGCGGGCATTTCCTCGATCTGGCGGAACACGGCGCCCACGAATGCGCGATGCTCGGCGCGCACCGGCGCCATGGTCAGCGAGCAGTTGCCGTTGATCACGGTAGTCACGCCATGTTCCAGGGACGGCGTGGCCAACCCGTCCCAGGTGATCTGTGCATCAAAATGGGTGTGAGAATCGATGAAGCCGGGGGCGAGGGCGCGGCCCTGCGCATCAATGACTGTGGCGGCGTCGCCGTCCAGTCGTGTGCCCACGGCCATGATCTTGCCGTCTTGCACGGCAACATCGCCGTGATATGCGGGGCTGCCGCTGCCGTCGCAGACGAGGGCGTTGGTTATTTTCAGCTGGTACATACAAGCGCCTCCTTGGGGACTGAAAACTGTAGGCTGCGCGCATCGCGGCGACCATATCAAATAGCCCAGACTACATGGACGATTGCCCTGATCTCGGTGATTGCACGATCCGGGCCGATGCGGGTTCCCCTCGCCTGCGGCGTGGGCGCGGGTTAGGATGAGTGTTGACAATGGCAGGAGGATCAAACCCCCGTGACGGATGATGCTGGTATCGCGCCCGACGCACTGGTGTCACTCGCCCGTGCCCTGGTGGCTGCCCTGCTGTCGGAGGATGCCGAGCTCGCTTTCGTCGAGGAAACGCGTCAGTTTGTTGATCAGCTGGGTGATACACTCACCCTGCCGGTAACGGAAATGATCAGCATAGACCAGCTGGATCAGTCGGCGCGCCGTGAGTTGCTGGACGCCACCCTGGCCGAGCTGGGCCTGACCCTTGATACTCTGGACTGGCAGGCCGAGCCGGTGCTTGCCCGTGATTTCCAGCATCGTATCTGGTCGCATCTCTACCAGCGTTTTCTCACCGCACACCAGGTTGTGAGCAGTCACATTGAGCTGCCGGCTACGCCCGCCCAGGAATACCCTCGCCCGCTGTTCAGCCCACCAGACTCCTGGCTACTGCTCTTCGCCGAGCGCGGCGCGTGTCGTCTGCTGCACGCCGGTGGGGATATTGTTCTCGGGAGTAGTGGCCCGGCCCTGTTGCTGTTGCCGCCGGAGTCCGACGTCGTGCTACAGCGCATTTCCGGCGCGGGCAGTTGCAGTGTGTTCAGCAGCGCGTTCTTTCCGCCGCAGCGCTGGATGCCGTGGTTGCTGGAGGCCGACAGTGTCTCGCCGCCGCAACCGCTGCAGGTTTCCGAGCCGCGTATCGCGGGTTATTTTGCGGAATCGTTTCGCCGCATTATCGATATTGCGCACGCGGGCGGCCGGCAGGGCAGGGCCTTGCACCTTAATCTGCTCGAGCACATGCTCCTGCTGCGCGAGGAACTGGTGCCCCGCGATGATACCACCCGCCTTGACCGTCGTGTCCTGGCGGCGCGGGATTTCCTGTTGGCCCACTATCAGGAAAAGACCACCGTGGAGCAGGTTGCCAGGGCAGCGGGTGCCGCGCCCTCTACACTCACGGCCCTGTTCAAAAGCCAGATGGGTGAGAACATCATGCGCTGGCGGGACCAGCTGCGGATGGGACGCGCGCGCGAACTGTTGCAGGGTACTGAATGGCCGATCAAGGTCATCGCCGCGGAAGTGGGGTATGACGACCCGATGTTCTTTTCGCGCCGTTTCAAGCAATTGACGGGATGGTCGCCATCTCAGCTGCGCGGGGGCAACAACCGCTGAATCTGTGCCGTAGTGCAGGAAATAGTGCAGCCTCTCCAGCTTATCCTCCATTCCACATCGCCGCACGCTGTTCTTCAATGGGGGCAATAACGACAACAGCAGCACCTTCAGGGAATTCGCATGACCGACGTACCGAGTTACACCGCCAATCAACGCCTGCTGGACCCGCGCCGGCTCGGCACCACAACCATGCTCAGCAGCACCTCCAAATACCTCAACCACCCGCGTCTGCGGCACTGGGTGGCGGTGGAGTCGCTGCGCCGTAACGGTCCGGATATGGATCATTACGGTGGGCCGCTGGAGATCATTGATATTTTCCGCGAGCTGGACGATGTCGACGAGATCAATCGCCTGTTCAAAGAGGCCCGGGCACGTGACAGTGTGCTCGATGCCTGGTTTGAAGCGCGCTTCCTCATCCCTCATGATTTGCAGGCACTCGCAGAGCTGCCCGAAGGCACGCTGGGCCGCGAGTATCAGAAAATGCTGGCCGAGCAGGGTCTGCAGGCTGACTTCCTGCCCTTCGAAAGCACGGCCACGGATTACGACTACTTCCACCGCCGTCACAGCCAGACCCACGATATAGAGCATCTGGTGATAGGCTACCGTTACGACCCGCTGGGAGAATTTGCCCTGATCGCCGCGCGCACAACCAACCTGCTCAAGGCACTGGGGCAGGAGCTGGGCGAGCACCTGTCGGTGGTCTCCACCCTGTTGGTGGCAACCGGCATGTCGCGTTTCGGCTGCCATTATCCGCACCTGCTGCCGTCATTGTACAAGGCGCTGGGGGAGGGCAATCGTATCGGGGAGGCATTGAACACACCCCTGTTCATGCCCCGCTATGAGGACATGTTCGAGTGGCCGCTCGAAGACGTACGCGAGCACTTCGGCGTGGTACACGGTCCCGAGTTCGAAGATACCATGTGGTCGCTGGGGGAGTACTTCGACGCCGCGTAGAGCACCGCGGCGGCGCTGCGCGCGGTGAACCACCGTGTGCAGTTTGTTGCGCGCCGCCGTTGTGCAATAATCCCGCGCCCTCCCTGCTGCGATAATAACGATGATGCGATCTCTTCTGCGGTTTCCGCTTGTGGTTTTTCCGTTCCTGCTGCCGACCCAGTCCGCCTGGGCGGCGGACATCAGCGCTGCCAACACCGCGTGGATGTTGACGGCCACGGCGCTGGTTCTGTTCATGACGCTCCCCGGGCTGTCGCTGTTCTACGGTGGCCTGGTGCGGGTGCGCAACGTGCTGTCTGTTTTGATGCAGTGCTTTGCGCTCACGGCCTTGATGTCGCTGCTCTGGTTCGTCGCCGGTTATTCACTGGCGTTTGGCTCATCCGGCGTGGAGCAGGGTCCATGGCTTGGCGACCTGGGGAACCTTTTCCTGGCCGGCGTATCCATCGGCGGGACCTCGGGTGATATCCCCGAGTCGCTTTTTGTCATGTTCCAGATGACCTTTGCGGTGATTACCCCCGCGTTGATCGTCGGCGCCTTTGCGGAACGCATACGGTTTTCTGCCATGCTGGTGTTCAGCGCCGCGTGGATGCTGCTGGTTTACGCGCCGGTTTGCCACTGGGTGTGGGGCGGCGGCTGGCTCGGTGCCATGGGATTGCAGGATTTCGCCGGTGGTACCGTGGTGCATATCACGGCGGCGGTGGCAGCGCTGGTTGCCGCGCTGATGTTGGGGCCGCGTCGTGGTTTTGGCAGTGTTGCCATGCCGCCGCACAACCTGACCATGACCGTGACCGGTGCAGGCATGCTCTGGGTAGGCTGGTTCGGCTTCAATGCCGGTTCCGCGGTGGCCGCCGACGGCAGCGCCGCCATGGCGATGCTGGTGACCCATTTGTCGGCCGCCTGTGGCTCACTGGCGTGGATGACCATGGAGTGGATCCGCCACGGCAAGCCTTCGGTGCTGGGCATCGTCACCGGTATGGTGGCGGGCCTCGGTACTATCACGCCGGCTTCGGGTTCGGTCGGCCCGGCCGCTGCGGTGGTCATCGGCCTCAGTGCCGGTGTCATTTGTTATTACGCAACTCTCACCCTGAAGAACCGGCTGAAAATTGACGACAGCCTCGACGTATTCCCCGTACACGGGGTGGGTGGCATTCTGGGTACGTTGCTGGCGGGTGTTTTCTGTTCGCCCAACCTCGGTATATTCAGCGGCAACGGTTTCTCCGAGGGCATCAGCTCCATTGGCGGCCAGTTGGCGGTGCAGGCCACCGGCGTTGTGGCAACGTTCGCCTACACGGCGATTGTGAGTTATATCCTGTTCAAGCTCGTGGACCGGGTTATTGGCCTGCGGGTTGACGCGGAGCAGGAGACCGTGGGCCTCGATCTGGTGTTGCATGACGAACGCGGCTACGATCTGTAGCTGAGCTCCAGCCCGACTGCGGTGCTTGTCGCAGTCGGGCTGGCGCAAGCATCAGGTCCTCTGCAGGGCGAGGTGTTGCAAGAGGAAGGCCGTTTCGTCGCGGGCAACCTCGCTGAACAGGGGTTCCACATACACGCCGAAGTGCCCGCAGTCGTAACTGGCAATCTCCGCATTGGGGGCCAGCGCCGCGGCCTCGCGAATGGTCGCAGGTGAGATGAACGCGTCGCGTGCCGCGATGGTGTAATGTATTGGGCAGCGAATGTTCCCCGCCTGCTTCCCCGGCTTGTAGCTTGCCAGTTGAAACACAAACCGCGCCGCCACACGGTTGCGCCAGCCTGAGTCCGCTGGCGTGATGCTGGCGATGCCGGCGGCGGCGCCGGGCGAGGTCATGGCGGCATCGTCGTCGGGGTCGCCGATGGCCTGAATGTAGTGCGGCGAGAGCCCGAAGGCGCCGCGCAGACTGTCCTTCAGCGCCGCGTAGAGTAGCCCGAGGGTTTTCTGCAGGGGCACTTTCTGCTGTGGCTTTTCGGCCCAGCAGAAGGGTATCTGTGCGACCACGGCAGCGATGCGGTGGTCGCGGGCGGCCACTGCCTGTACGTGGGCGCCGCCGAACGAGGTGCCCCACAGCCCGATTCTCTCCGGATCTATGCCCGGTTGCTGGCGCAGCGTGGCCACCGCCATATCCCAATCCTGTAACTGGTGTTTGACACTGAGCAGCTGCCGCGGCTCGCCGGCGCTGGCACCGAAATGGCGGTAGTCAAACAGCAATACCGCCATACCCGCCGCAGCGAAGGCCTCGGCGTAGGCGTCCAGGCGCTGGTCGCGCACGGCGGTAAAACCGTGCGCCATCACCACCCCGGGCACCGGGCCGGTCGTGTCGGGGCGATAGAACCAGGCAGCGCAGCTGTCGTCCCCGCTGTTGAATGTCAGGTCGCTGCGCGTGAAGGTGCTCATGCCGCGCGCGCCTTTTCCGCAGCGGCGCCCACCAGCGTCGCCGGCGGCTGGCCACTCTGACGCCGTTTCATGCCGGCCTCTATTTCCTTGTCCAGCCGTCCCACGTAATGATCAAAGTGCAGCTGAATAGTGTGCCGTGGGCTGGGGTAGTAGTCCCGCAGATAGAAGGCTTCATCCGCAGCAATCATGGCCTCCATCTCATTTTCGGAGGGCGGGGCGTAGTCACCTTTCAAATAGGGCACAACCCAGCGCGCCTGTTGCTCCGCAAAATTGACCAGGGTGGGTAGCGACTGCGCCAGGCCCATATAGATCAGGTTGGGTACCCCGGGTATCAGCATCCGCTTGAACAGGCGCGGTGGCTGGTTGTCCTCGCTGGCCGTGAACTGAGGCTGGTCAAAGAAGGGAAAGCTGATCTTGTAGCCGGTGCACCAGACGATCACGTCGAATTCATCGCTGCTGCCGTCAGTAAAGTGCACGGTGTTCCCTTCCAGGCGCTCAATGCCCGGGCGCGCATTGATGTCACCCGAGCCGGCACGCTGCAGGAATTCGCCCGAGACCGTGCCATGGGCTTCCCAGGGCTGGTAGGTGGGCTGTGGCAGGCCGTAGTCGCGGGGATTGCCAATCTGCTGCTTCACCACGCGGCTCATCAGCCAGTGCTGGATCTTGCGCGGCACCCAGGCCGGGAGCATGTTCTTGTCACCGGGCTTGCCGTTGATGTACTTGGGAAACACCCATACGCCGCGGCGCATGGAAATGTGCAGGGTGCTGGCCATGTAGCGCATCGACAACTCCGAGGCGATATCCATCGCCGAGTTCCCGGAGCCCACCACCAGTACGCGTTTATCGCGCATATCGATGGGGTCGAAGGGCGTGTTGTAGCTGTGGGCATGGATTTGCTCGCCGGCGAAGTGGCCGGGGTAGGCGGGTTCTGGCCAGCGCGGGTCCCAGTGATGGCCGTTGGCCACCAGCAGCACATCGTAGCGGCGGGTTTCACCGTCGCTGGTGGTTACCGACCAGTGGCCGTCGGCTTCGCGGTGTGCCCGCTCGACGCGCGTGTTGAAGGTGATGGTGTCACGCAGGCCGAAATGATCGGTGTAGTCGTTGAGGTAATCGAAAATCTCGCTGTGGTGCGGGTAGTCCGGCCAGTTTTCCGGCACCGGGTATTCCTGCATGCCCATGCGAAACTTGGAAGTATCGATATGCAGGCTCTGGTAGCAGGCCGACATACCGTTGGGATTGCGGTAGTACCAGTTGCCCCCGATATTGTCGGATGCCTCGAAGCAGTCGTAGGCTATTCCCCCTTCCTTGAGGCGCTTGATGGTGGTGATTCCGCTGGGGCCGGCGCCAATCACACAGCACAATGGGCCGCTGTTATCGGTGGGGCGAAAACCGTTGCTCATGCTACTTTCTCCGTAGGGTTGGCGACCGCGTGGGGCCGGCCGTATTGTCGGGTTGACTGCTGTCGAGCAGATGCTCCAGCGCCGGTTTGAAGTTGCCCAGCACCTGCGGCAGTGGGTTTTCTGCCAGTGCCTGCTGTAGCTGGGGCAAGGTGTCCGCCGGTTGGCTTGCCAGGAACTGATTGAGCAGTGCCTGGTGCCCCCCTGCGCGGGCTGCGGCCCTCAGGTAATTGCCGCTGACCGCGGCGCCCAGCGCCAGCTGGTTCACGCTGTAGTAGAGCTCGAGTGCCCTGCCGGGGGAAAACCCGCGCCGGCCAAGCACGGTTATCAGCTGTTCCAGGTAGCGCGCTTCTATGTCACCGAACACGCCACCCTGCATGATCTGGCTGATCAGCTCTGGCCAGTCGAGGGCGGTCTGGCAGGTGCTGAGGGCATGTTCGCGCAGAATGTCCTGCCAGGATTGGCCGCGGTCGATAATGGGTTGCAGTTGCCCCTTGCGCTCCGTTACCAGGCGCAACAGGTGTTCCCGTCCCTCCACGTAGCCATAGAGTGTTGCCACGCCAACCTTCAGGTGACGGGCAACCGTCGCCATGTCGAGGTTGCCGGGCGGTATGGCGCAGGCCGTGTCGACGATAGTCTCCAGCGTCAAGCTGCGCGGCCTTCCGCGGCGCGGTGTGCTGGCATTTCTGGGTGAGGCGTTCACACAGGGAATATTATCGAATTGGTTTCGGAAAAGAAATTGGCCGGCGCAGGCTGGCGGTTCAGTGTATTGGGCGAACCGGCCCTGTTTGCGCTTGCGTGGCGTTCCTGTGCTAGGGTTGGGTCCGTTGCCGACGAAAAGCGAGGTCAGGTTTTGCTCAACAGGCTGCAACGCGCGCTGGGTCTGCAGACCATCCCGGCGGTGTTCTTCACCTCCGCCGCTGTGGCCGCCCTGTTTGTGGCGTTGGCGATTCCCTTTGATGCAGAGGTGGGTCAGGGTTTTGGCGCCGTTACCGCCTGGGTGGCACGCCATTTGGGCTGGTTCTACATTCTGTCTGTGAGCATGCTGCTGGCGTTCCTCATTTTCCTCGCGGTCAGCCGCTACGGCACTATTCGACTGGGCAGTGATGACGCCTGCCCGGACTATTCCAATCTCACCTGGTTCACCATGCTCTTTGCCGCGGGTATTGGCACCATTCTCATGTTCTGGGGCGTAGCGGAGCCGGTATCGCATTTTTCCCAGCCGCCGTTTTCCGGTGTGGAGCCCGAAAGCGAGCGTGCAGCGCGGGATGCAATGACCGTGGCGATGTACCACTTCGGCCTGCATACCTGGACCATCTTCGCCCTGCCGGGGTTGGCGATTGGCTACTTCGCCTACCGGCATGATCTGCCGATGCGCGTCAGCAGCCTGTTCTACCCGCTGCTGGGAGAGCGCATCTATGGCCCCCTGGGTGCCGCCGTGGACGTTGTCGCGGTGCTGGGTACGCTGTTTGGTGTGGCGACCTCGCTGGGCCTGGGCACACTGCAGTTGAACAGTGGTCTCGCCTATCTGTTTGAGGTGCCCAAGACGGGGTGGGTGCAGGTCGCGATCGTTGCCTGTATTACCGGTGTTGCAGCCACTTCGGTGGCGCTGGGCCTGGACAAGGGCATACGGCGGCTTTCGCAGGCGAATATAGTGCTGTCAATTGCGCTGATCGTCTTTGTTGCCGTTGCCGGGCCGACCGTTTTTATTGCCGAGGGTATGGTGCAAACGCTGGGTGATTACCTGGATGCCTTGCCCTGGCTGGCATTCTGGACCCAGGCGTTTTCGGAGTCGGATTGGCAACGGCAGTGGACACTCTTTTATTGGGCCTGGACCATCTCCTGGGCGCCTTACGTGGGTATCTTCATCGCGCGTATTTCCCGTGGCCGTACCATCCGCGAATTTGTTGCGGGCGTGTTGCTGGCGCCCACGCTGTTCACGCTGGTGTGGTTTGGGGTATTTGGCCTGGCGGCAATCGATGTGGCCATGAGCGGCAAGGTGGAGCTGGCAGCACAGGTGCAGGATGATCCTTCGGTAGCGATCTTTGCTTTTCTCTCCGTGTTTCCGCTTGCAGAGTTTGCCTCGGCCCTGAGTGTGATCATTATCATTATTTTCTTCACCACTTCGTCGGATTCGGCGTCGCTGGTCATTGATCTGCTGACGCGTCGCGACGATCAACCGTCGCTGGTCCGCCAGCGGGTATTCTGGGCCCTGGCACAGGGTGGCATTGCCGTCACGCTGCTGCTTGCGGGAGGGCTGGAAGCTTTGCAGAACGTGATTACCGCACTGGGCCTGCCGTTCTGTGTGTTGTTGATTTTCATGGCGCTTTCACTACTGCGCGCGCTGCATGCGGATTACCGCGGCTACAGCGTGGGTGAACTGGTCTACGGAAGGGCCTATCCGCAGGTCGACGCAGCGCCGTCATCGCAGCAGGAGAAGGACGATGTACCGTAATATTCTATTGGCTATTGATGTGGAGGATGAGGAAGAGGCAGAGCGCGCGCTGCGCGAGGGGTGCCGGTTGCTGAGTGAGGGTGGCAGCCTGCATCTGGCCACGGTGTTCGATCCCGGTGGCGCCAGCTTTTTCCCCCACGTGGCGGCGGATGCCTCCGAAGATATTGAGCAGCGCGCCCGCGACAGCTTGAGTGCCCTGGCAGAAAAGCACCTGGCCTTCAACTCGGGTGCCACGTTGCACGTGTTGGCGGGTAGCCCCGGAGAAAAGCTGGTAGCCCTGGGCGCCAGTATCGAAGCCGATTTGATACTGCTGGTGTCGCGGGGAGCGGGTGCCCACTGGCCGTTGCGGCGGGCTACGGTGGAGTGCGTCGCGGTCAGCGCACCCTGTGCCGTGCTGGTCTTGCCGGCGCCGGTCAAGGAGCCCCAGGAGGGCGGTGAATCCTGAGCGTGCTTGCCTTTGGGGCTGGAGACCCGCTCACAGGGCGTTCATAATGCGCGGCTGGCAGCGTTGCAACGAGTGAATATATGGGAGTCGGCGGCAAACTGGATGCCCGGTTCGAGCAGGCGCTCGCGCTACATCAGGCGGGTGATTTGCCGGAGGCGCAGAAGCGCTACCGGCAGATTTTGCGTAAAAACCCCAGGCACGCGCACGCGGTTCATCTGTTGGGTGTGATTGAGCTCCAGTGCGGCCGAGCCGGAGAGGCGGTGCGGCAGATTGACCGGGCCATAGCCCTGAATGCAGCCAACCCGGCGTTTCATTCCAACCGGGCCAATGCCCTGCAGCAGCTCGGTGAGTGGGAGGCAGCGGTGTCCGGCTACGACGCGGCGCTCAAACTCAAGCCTGACTATGCCGAAGCCGTGTTCAATCGCGCCAGCGCGTTGCAGAAACTGGGTCAATACAGCGCAGCACTTGCCGGGTTCGAGCGTGCCGCCGGCATGGCCCCCCGCGATGCCGATATCGCCATCGGTCAGGCGGCTGTACTTCAGGCTCTCGGTCGCCACGCGGAGGCACTGGCCGCCGTGGAGCGTGCTCTGTTGCTGAATCCGGGGTCAGCCAGCGCCTGGTGTCATCGCGGCAATATATTGCATATTCTGGGCGAGCCTGAGGCCGCCGAGTCGAGTTTCGGGCGGGCGCTGGCGTTTCAGCCCGATTTGGCCGTGGCGCATGCCAATCGAGGTCACTTGCATCAGGAAACGGGCGATTTTTCCGCGGCCATCGACGACTACCAACGCGCGCTGGCCGCAGGCGCTGCGGGGTCCGAATTCGAGTATCTGCGCGGCGCCGTGTTGCAGGCGCGCCTCAGCCTCTGTGACTGGGATGGCATTGAGGAGGACATCCGGGAAGTGCTGCAGGATGTGGCAGACGGTCAGCTGGCGAGTGCGCCGTTTCCACTGCTCACGCTCACCGATGAGCCCGGCCTGCAATGCCGTCTCGCCAGCGCGTGGTGCGCGCAGCGCATACGCGCACGGCCCGCTGCGGAGTTCCTG
The DNA here is from genome assembly GCF_003719295.1 of Haliea alexandrii. Lineage (GTDB taxonomy): Bacteria > Pseudomonadota > Gammaproteobacteria > Pseudomonadales > Halieaceae > Haliea > Haliea alexandrii. The sequence continues at coordinate 181,449 of NZ_RFLW01000003.1, read as the reverse complement.
CCGCCACCTGGCCCGGGCGAACGCATACGTCTCGGCTATTTCTCAGCGGATTTTCTCGCCCATGCCACGGCCTACTTGATTGCCGAGCTGTTTGAGGCGCACGATCGCCAGCGTTTTGAACTGATCGCGTTTTCCTACGGGCCGCCCGCGCAGGACGCCATGCGCAACCGCCTGGAGGCGGCGTTTGATCAGTTCCTGGATGTGCGAGAACTGGGGGACGAAGGGATTGCCCGCCGCGCCCGCGAGCTGGGCGTTGATGTGGCCATCGACCTCAAGGGCTACACCCGCGACCAGCGCGTGGATATTTTTGCCTGGCGGGCGGCGCCGGTGCAAGTGAGTTACCTTGGCTATCCGGGCACGCTGGGTTGCCCTCATATCGACTATCTTGTGGCGGATCCCGTGTTGATACCCCCCGCCCTGCGCGCGCATTACAGCGAACATATTGTCTTCATGCCCGACAGTTACCAGTGCAATGACAGCCAGCGTCCTGTGGCTGAGATAACACCGGCGCGCGAGGATTTGGGCTTGCCAGCGGATGCCCTGGTGTTTGCCGCCTTCAATAATCTCTTCAAGCTGACCCCTCAAGTGTTTCACGCCTGGGTAAGGATTCTCGAGGCCGTTCCCGGGAGTGTGCTCTGGTTGCTCGAAGGCCCCGCCGAGGCCAGGGTCAACCTGCAGCGTGAGGCGCAGCGCGCCGGGCTCGACCCGTCACGGCTGGTGTTTGCACCACGGGTGCCGCTGGCGGAACATCTGGCCCGGCACCGCGCTGCCGATCTGTTTCTCGATACATTTCCCTGCAACGCCCACACCACTGCCAGCGATGCCCTGTGGATGGGGCTCCCGCTGGTGACGTGCAGCGGGCACAGTTTTGCCAGCCGCGTGGCCGCCAGCCTCCTGCAGGCCGTGGGCCTGCCCGAGCTGATCACCACTGGTATGGACGAGTACACGGCCCTGGCCATAGCGCTGGCAGGCGATGCCCCGCGCCGCGATCGGCTGCGCACAACACTGGCTGACGCGCGCCACAATGCCGCCTTGTTCGACGCGGCGACCTGCGCGCGACATCTTGAACAGGCTTACACGCGCATGGTGGACCTGCGGCGCCGCGGCGCCCCGCCAGAGGACATGCACCTTGAGTCGTAAGAAAGCAAAGACAGCCCTGCCACCGGCACTGCAGGCCCGCTACCGCGAGGCAGTGTCGTTGCACCAGGCCGGCCAGGCTGCGCGCGCCAGTGCGCTCTACGCCGAGGTGCTCAAGGTCAGGCCGCGTCATTTCGACAGCCTGCACCTGCGTGGCGTAGCCGCACTGCAGCTGGGCGATACCGAGCGCGGCATCGGCTGGCTGGAAGCGGCTATTAACGTCGACGGACGTGTGGCGCCGGCGCACTTCAATCTGGGCAATGCGCGCCTCGGTGCGGGCCAGCTGGAGGCCGCCATCGACTGCTTTGACCGGGCCCTGGCGCTGAAGCCGGATTACGCGCAGGCCTGGATCAACCGCGGCAACGCATTACTCGACCTGCGCCGATTGCCGCAGGCGCTGGAGAGCTACGACCGCGCGCTGGCCTGCAAAGCGGATTATGTCGATGCCTGGTACAACCGCGGCAACGCACTGCTCGATCTCGGTCGCCCGGCAGATGCGCTGGCGAGCTATGACCGTGCGCTGGCTCTGGATGCGGGCCACAGCCAGGCCTGGTGCAATCGTGGCAAGGCGCTCGCTGACCGGCAGGCGTTGAGCGCCGCGGCGGAAAGTTATGCCCGTGCGCTGGCCCTGCGGCCCGGCTATCCTTTCCTGTTTGGCACCTGGTTGCACACCTGTATGAAAGTGTGCGACTGGTCCGCGTATGCCGAGAGCGCCGCGCGTCTGCAGCAGGGCATTGTGGCGGGTGACGCAGTGTCACCCCCCTTTCCCGTCCTGGCCGTGCTCGACTCACCCGCGCTGCAACAGCAGGCGGCGGCGTGTTACGCGCAGGCGCGCTACCCACACTCTGCCGCATTGGGTGAGTTTCCGGCGCCTGCTCCTGATGGGCGCATACGCGTGGGCTACTATTCCGCGGATTTTCGTGAACACGCCACCACGCACCTGTTGCTGGAGACGCTGGAGTCTCACGATGCGGCGCGTTTCGAGTGCTATGGCTTCGGGTTTGGCCCCGTCGCCACGGACGCCATGAGCGAGCGAATTACCGGGGCGTTCCACCGTTTCATTGATGTCAACGACATGACCGACCTGCAGGTGGCGGCGCTTTCGCGAGAGTGGGGCATTGATATCGCCGTGGACCTCAAGGGCTATACCCGCGACTCCCGTCCCGGGCTCTTCGCAGCGGGATGCGCGCCCGTGCAGGTCAACTACCTCGGTTACCCCGGTACCATGGCGTCGGGTTACCACGACTACATCCTCGCTGATACAACGGTTATTCCCCCGGCTCACCGTGCCTGGTATACCGAACAGGTTGTCTACCTCCCAGGCTGCTACCAGGCCAACGACTCCCGCCGTGCGCTGGTGGCTGATACGGTTGACCGCATGGCGCAGGGGCTGCCGCAGCACGCGTTTGTATTCTGCTGTTTTAACAACAACTACAAGATACTGCCGACCACGTTCGCCTGCTGGATGCGCATCTTGCGGGCGGTGGAGGGCAGCGTGTTGTGGTTGCTCGAGGACAACAGCGCGGCCTCTGCACAGCTGCGCGAGGCCGCGCGGGGGCATGGCGTGAACCCGGAGCGGCTGGTGTTCGCGCCGCGAACAGATCCCGCTGCACATCTGGCGCGCCACGGCGCTGCGGACCTGTTTCTCGATACCTGGCCCTGCAACGCACACACCACGGCCAGCGATGCGCTCTGGGCCGGACTGCCCCTGCTGACCTTGCAGGGTGAGTCATTCGCCGGGCGCGTTGCAGCCAGCTTGCTGCGCGCGCTGCAACTGCCGGAATTGATCGCCGCGTCCGTAGAGAGTTACGAACAGTGCGCTATTGCCATGGCCGGCAATCCCGCCGGCCTCGCCCGGTTGCGCGAGCGACTGGCCGATCAGAAGCGCCACAGCGCGCTGTTTGACGGGCGCGCCATGGCACGCAATCTGGAGGCAGCCTATGGCGCGATGTATGAACGCCACCGCGCCGGGCTTGCGCCAACGCCTCTGGCGGTAGACACCCAGGGGCACTGTGAGCCCGTAGCCGGGGGCGCTGATGTCGATGCATGAACACCTGCAATGGATGGAGCAGGCACTGGTACTGGCGGATCGCGCCGCGGAACAGGGCGAGGTGCCTGTGGGTGCGCTGGTTGTGCGCGATGGGCAAGTCCTCGGGCGTGGCTGGAACCGGGTGATTGGCGATGCTGATCCCACCGCCCACGCGGAAATTATTGCCCTGCGCGATGCGGCAAGCACCGAGGGCAATTACCGTCTGCCGGGCGCGACGCTTTACGTCACGCTGGAACCCTGCAGCATGTGTGCCGGTGCTCTGGTGCATGCGCGCATTGCGTTGCTGGTGTTTGCCGCCCGCGAGCCACGAGCTGGTGTTATCTGTAGCCAGTGTGCGCTGCTGGAGTCACCCTGGTACAACCATCGGGTGCGCTGGGAGGAGGGTGTGCTCGCCGAGGAGTCCAGCCGTCGTCTACAGGCGTTTTTCCGCGCCCGGCGCTCATAGCGCCAGAAAACGCTCCCCGCGCAACGCCGCCGGCAGGAAGTGCATCGGGTCCAGCGGCTGACCAGGCTGGTTGGCCGACATGTCTTTCCACTGCAGGATGCTGTAGTAGTGACGGATATTCTGCACGAAGCTCGCCGCTTCGCCGCCCCGGGCATAGCCGTAGCGCGTGGTGCGATAATGTTCGCGCTTCTGCAGCAGGGGCAGGGTCTCGAGCACATCACTCCACAGGTGGGGATCGCCGCCGCGTTGATCGGTGAGCACTCTCGCGTCCTCCAGGTGCGCGAGGCCGATATTGTAGGCGGCCAGGGCGAGCCAGGTGCGGTCGGGTTCGCTGATGTCTGCTGGCAGGCGTCGGCGGATATTTTTCAGGTAGCGCGCTCCGCCCCGCAGGCTCTGTAGCGGGTCCAGCCGGTCCTTCACGCCCATTTCCCGTGCGGTCGGGCGGGTGAGCATCATCATGCCGCGCACACCTGTCGGTGATGTGGCCTCCGGGTCCCAGTGGGACTCCTGGTAGGCGATCGCCGCCAGCAGGTGCCAGTCGAGCTTGTACTCTTCGGCCACTTGTCGAATCAGGTCGGCATAGGCGGGCAGCTTGCTGCGGATATTGCGTGCGAACACGTGTGACCCCACACGAGACAGCACGGTGTTGTGCCCGAAATGCTGCTCGCGCAGTTGCGCCAGGCGTCCATCCTCTTGTAGCTCGGCCAGAAAGGCATCGGCGCGGTCAATCAGGGCGTCGTAGTCATCACCCGGTGGGAAGTACCACACCATGTCCTGTTCGCTGCCAAGGTTGAAGGCGACATCCAGGCGCGAGTACAGGCTTTGCTGCATGCGAAACTCGTTGGAGTCGATGACCGCAATGTCTGCCGAGCCGCTGTCGACCCGTTCCAGCAGTTCCATGGTGTCGGCACCGCGCACGGCTTCCCAGCTCAGTTCGGGCCAGGCCGCCGACTGCAGGTCACGCAGGGTCTGTTCGTGGCTGCTGCCGGCGAGCACCACCAGGTGTAGCCCCTCGATATCGTCCAGACCGGAGGGCTTGCGCTTGCCTGTGCGGTAGACCACACGGGGCACCAGGTTGGCATAGGGCGTGGAGTGGTTGAACTCGGCGCTGCGCGCTCCGGTGAGGCTGAGGCCCGCGGCGGCGATATGCGCTTCGCGGCGCTGCAGGCGACGGAATATGCCGTTCAGGCTGTACGCAGTCTCCATCTGCAGGTTGACCCCGAGTGCTTCGGCGAACAACTGTGCCAGATCATGTTCGAATCCGGCCGCACCTCCCTTGTCAAGATAGAACGTGGTGGGGCTGTTGCGGCTGACCACGACCAGCTCGCCATCGGTAAGCACTTGTTGCAGCGCATCGCTGCGCGAACAGCCGGCGAGCAGGGCGAGGGCGACTAGGCCGATGAGCAACAGGAGTCGGTGCGGGGTCATGACGGGATTCTAGCGCCATGTGGACCGGGCGAATAGCGCCGGGAAGCTCTACAAAGCATAGACAGTGGTCGGATCGGGGGTCACGACAGGGCTTTATCACTCATTCAGGGTATTTGAAGCCTGCGGCTTCAGGGTAATCTAGGAGAAATTCGAAGAAGTCGGAGAAACGCCATGACCCTGCCCGCTACCCCACTGACCCACCGCCCGCCACTGCGTGCCCAGGATATCTACGACCGTGTCCTGGCGCTGGGAGATATGCTGCGCAAGAACGCGCCGCAGGCGCGCGAGCAACGGATGGTGCCGCAAGAGAATATCGACGCCCTGCGCGACGCGGGCTTCTTCCTCGCCCTGCAGCCGCGCAAATGGGGCGGCCACGAAGTGGACCCGCAGGACTTTTTTCGCATGCACCTGGCGATTGCCGAGAATTGCATGTCGACGGCCTGGGCGTCCGGCATTGTTGCAGTGCACGCGTTCCAGATCGCCCTGATGGATGAGCGTGCCCAGACCGATGTCTGGGGCGAGGACGTACATGTGCGCGCGTCGTCATCCTACGCTCCCATGGGCAAGGTCACCGCCGTGGAAGGGGGCTTCCGCTTCAGCGGTCGCTGGGGCTGGAGCAGTGGCAGCGACCACTGCACCTGGGCGCTGCTGGGTGGCATCGATCCGGAAGGGGGTTTCCGTACCTTCCTGGTGCCGCGTACCGATTATCGCATCGAAGACACCTGGCACGTGATGGGCCTGCAGGGCACAGGGTCCAAGGATATTGTGGTAGAGGATGTGTTCGTGCCCGAGTACCGCACACACAAGGCGGTAGATGGTTTCCTGGGCACCAACCCCGGTGTTACCGCCGACAGTGCGCCATTGTATCGCCTGCCCTGGGCCCAGCTGTTTGTGCGTGTGGTCTCCACACCGGCGATCGGCGCAGCCCGCGACGCGCTCGACCTGTACCGCCAGATGGTGGTGGGCAAGGCCAGCGGTGATGTGACCAAACTCGCCGCCGACACCGGCACGCAGGAACGGATTGCCGCCGCAATTACCAGCATCGACGAAATGGAGGCGATCCTGTTCCGCAACTTCGATCGCATGATGGCCCAGGTGACAGCCGGGGAGGAAGTGCCGGTGTTGGAACGCATCAAGTACCGGTATCAGGCATCGCTGGTTATCGAGCGTTGCATGGCCGTGATCGACAGCCTGTTTTCCTCGGCTGGCGGCAGCTCGGTGTTCCTCGGCAGTGAAATCCAGCAACGCTTCCTCGACATCCACACCGCACGGGCCCATGTGGCCAACAACCCCACGTCGTTCGGCCGCAATCTCGGTGCCGTACTGCTGGGCGCCGACAGCGCGGACTTCTTCGTCTAACGGGCGTCGTCACGGGCGCAGGGAGTGAATTTGCCCGCCGATTGGCGGTGACTCCCTGCAGGCTAATCCCGTACAATGGCGGGCTTTCAGAAAGCCTCTCCCGGAGCCCGCCCCAGCATGCTGATATTGCGTGGAACCTCGGCCCTGTCCCCTTTCCGCCGGGACAAGCTGACGCAGAAACTTGCCGCCATCGACCCTGCCATTCGCCTGCATGGCGGTGACTTTGTTCACTTCGCGCAGCTTGGCGATGAGCTTTCCCCTGAACGTGAAGCACTGCTGAAACAGCTGCTCGGTGAGGTGCCGGAAGCGTCCTCAGCGCCGCAACAGGGAGAGTTGCTGCTGGTGGTGCCACGTCCGGGGACCATTTCACCCTGGTCGAGCAAGGCCACGGACATTGCCCACAATTGCGGCTTAGCCGAGCTGCGCCGGCTGGAGCGCGGTGTTGCCTGGTACCTGACCCTGCCGGCGGGGTTGCCGGCGGCCAGCTACACGGCGGTGCAGGCAGTGCTGCACGACCGCATGACAGAAAGCGTGCTGCCCAGCCTGGAGGCGGCCAGCGCCCTGTTCCGCGAACAGTCGCCGGCCGCGTTGTCTACGGTGGATATCCTGCAGGGTGGCCGCGCAGCGCTGGAGACGGCCGATGCCAACCTCGGGCTCGCCCTCGCGGATGACGAAATCGACTACCTGGTACAGGCGTTTACCGGCCTCGGCCGCAACCCCAGTGATGTCGAGCTGATGATGTTTGCGCAGGCCAATTCCGAGCACTGCCGCCACAAGATCTTCAATGCCAGCTGGACGATTGACGGGGTAGAACAGGATCACTCGCTGTTCGGCATGATTCGCAATACCTATGCCTGCGGCGGTGAGGGTGTACTTTCCGCCTATTCAGACAACGCCGCGGTCGTGGCCGGCCATCACGCGGGGCGCTTCTACCCGGACCCGCAAACGGCGGAATACGGTTTTTCCCAGGAACCCGTGCACCTTCTGATGAAGGTGGAAACGCACAATCACCCCACAGCGATTGCCCCCTTCCCGGGCGCCGGCACCGGTGCCGGTGGCGAAATTCGCGACGAGGGCGCGGTGGGGCGCGGATCCAAGCCAAAGGTGGGGCTGACCGGCTTTTCCGTGTCCAACCTGCAAATCCCCGGGTATATCCAGCCCTGGGAGTCGGATTACGGCAAACCCACGCGTATCGTGTCAGCGCTGGACATCATGCTGGAGGGCCCCATCGGTGGCGCCGCCTTCAACAATGAATTCGGCCGCCCCAATCTCTGCGGCTACTTTCGCAGCTTCGAACTGGATGTGCCCGGGGTGTCCGGCATCGAGCGGCGCGGTTACCACAAGCCCATCATGATCGCGGGTGGCTACGGCAATATCCGGGAAGAGCATGTTCAGAAGGGTGACTTCGCCCCCGGAGCGCAACTGATTGTGCTCGGCGGCCCGGCCATGCTGATTGGCCTGGGTGGCGGCGCCGCTTCCTCCATGGCCAGCGGTGCCAGTGCAGAGGACCTCGACTTTGCTTCGGTACAGCGTCAGAACCCGGAAATGGAGCGCCGCTGTCAGGAAGTGATCGACCGTTGCTGGCAGCTGGGCGCGGAAAACCCGATCGCCTTTATCCACGATGTGGGAGCAGGTGGCTTGTCCAACGCGCTGCCCGAACTGGTTAAGGATGGTGGCCGCGGTGGCCGCTTTGCGCTACGCAATGTGCCCAACGATGAGCCCGGCATGGCGCCACTCGAGATCTGGAGTAACGAGTCACAGGAACGCTATGTGCTGGCGGTTGAGCCGGCACAGCTGCAGCGCTTTGAGGATATCTGCCGGCGCGAGCGCTGTCCCTATGCGGTGGTTGGTGAAGCCACGGCGGAGCAACACCTGACGCTGGAAGACAGCCATTTCGGCAATGCGCCGGTGGATCTGCCCATGTCAGTGCTCTTCGGCAAACCGCCGAAGATGCAGCGCGAGGTTACCCGGCACCCGGTTTCGCTGCCGCCCCTGACCCTGGATATGCCCGTGCGCGAAGCGGTGGAGCGCGTACTGCAACTGCCGGCAGTGGCGAGTAAACAGTTTCTCATTACCATTGGCGACCGCACCGTAACCGGTATGGTGGCGCGCGATCAGATGGTGGGCCCCTGGCAGGTGCCCGTGGCGGACTGCGCTGTGACAACGGTGTCCTATGACAGTGTGTTGGGCGAAGCCATGGCCATGGGCGAACGCAGCCCGCTGGCACTGGTGGACGGGCCGGCGTCAGGGCGCATGGCGATCGCGGAAGCCATCACCAACCTGTGTGCGGCGCCCGTGGCGGCACTGGCGGATATCCGTCTCTCCGCCAACTGGATGTGTGCCGCCGGTTACGGTCGTGAAGACGAAGTGCTGTTTGATACGGTGCGCGCCGTGGGTATGGAGCTATGCCCCGCACTGGGTATCACTATCCCGGTGGGCAAGGACTCGATGTCCATGCGCACCACCTGGCAGGCGGACGGCGAGCAGCGCGCGGTCACGGCGCCGGTATCACTGGTGGTGTCCGCTTTTGCGCCGGTCTCCGACGTGCGTCTTGCCCTGACCCCGGAATTATCCACCGACCCCGATGCCGAACTGTGGCTGCTGGACCTGGGCCGCGGCGCTGGCCGTCTCGGGGCTTCTGCGCTGGCACAGGTCTACGGCCAGGTGGGTGAGGATGTCCCGGACCTCGACCGGCCCGCGGACCTGGCAGCGTTTTTTGCGCTGGTGCAGGGGTTGCTGCAAGCCGGCAAACTGCTCGCCTATCACGATCGCTCTGACGGTGGTCTCCTCACCACGGTGCTGGAAATGGCCTTTGCGGGCCGCTGCGGCCTGGAGCTGGACCTGGCGTTCCTCGTCGGTACGCCGCTGCAGCAGTTGTTTGCCGAAGAGGCAGGCGCGGTGCTGCAGGTTGCGGCGCAGCACGTGCCGGCGCTGCGCGAGCAGGCGGCGGCGCTGGGCCTCGCGGATTGCCTGTTCCCGCTGGGGCGCGCGGTGCCGGGCGAGCGCGTGGTCATACGCTCTGCGGGGGATGTGGTGCTGGATGAGCCGCGCAGCCGCCTGCAGGCACTGTGGGCGCGCACCAGCTTCGAGATTGCCCGCTTGCGCGACAATCCCGCGTGCGCGGAAGAAGAATACCAGCGCGTGTTGGAGGAAGACCCGGGCCTGTCTGCCCGTGCCACCTTCGATCCCGCCGACGACATCGCGGCGCCCTACATCCATCGCGGGCTGCGGCCGCGCGTGGCGATTCTGCGCGAGCAGGGCGTCAACGGCCACGTCGAGATGGCGGCTGCCTTTCACCGGGCGGGTTTTACGCCGGTTGATGTTCACATGAGCGATCTTCTGGCGGGCAGGCGTGAGCTCGCTGCATTCAAGGGTCTGGCAGCCTGTGGCGGCTTCTCTTATGGCGATGTCCTGGGCGCCGGCGCTGGCTGGGCCAAGAGCATTCTCTTCAACAGCGCGTTGCGCGACCAGTTCGCCGCGTTCTTCGCGCGGGAAGACAGTTTTACCCTGGGTGTGTGCAACGGCTGCCAGATGGTTTCGGCGCTTGCGGAACTGATTCCCGGCGCAGGCCATTGGCCGCGTTTTGTGCGCAATCGCTCCGAGCAGTTCGAGGCGCGCCTGGCGCTGGTGCGGGTGGAAGAGAGCCCCTCGGTGTTGCTCGCTGGCATGGCGGGCTCGCACCTGCCCATCGCTGTGGCCCATGGCGAGGGGCGTGCCGAATTCGCCCGGGCCGAGGACGCGGCGCAGTGTGATGCCGGTGGTGGTATTGCCCTGCGCTACCTGGAGAACGACCTGTCCGTGGCGCAGCGCTACCCCGCCAACCCCAATGGTTCGCCGTTGGGTATTGCCGGCCTGGCCAGCCTCGACGGGCGCGCAACCATCATGATGCCGCACCCGGAGCGGGTGTACCGGAGTGTGCAGCACTCGTGGGCACCCGCAGGCTGGGGGGAAGACGCGCCCTGGCTGCGGTTGTTCCGCAACGCCCGCCACTGGGTCGGCTGACGCGGCCCCTTGTGACCCCCCTTTGATTCCTTATAATGACCGTCTTTCCATTCCCGGCACGGGTGCGCTTCGAGCGCAGCGGCCGAGGCCCGGTCTCCTTTTAGAGCCTGATTATGTTGAATAAGTATCCATTGTGGAAATATCTCCTGGTGCTGGCGGTGCTGGCGATCGGCTTGCTCTATGCCGCACCCAACCTGTACGCGCCGGACCCGGCCCTGCAGATCACGGGGGAGAGCAGCGCCCAGGTTATCGATGAGCGCACTCTCAGCCGCGTCACCGGCGCGCTGGAAGAGGCCGGCATTGAGCATTTCGGCGAAGTGATTGATCCGGGTGGCCGCAACGCGCTGGTGCGCCTCGGCGATGCCGAGCAGCAACTTATCGCGCAGGCGAGGGTGCAGCGCGCCCTGGGCGATGGCTTCATTGTGGCACTGAACCTGGCGCCGACCACGCCTGAATGGCTCAGCGACCTGGGCGGTCAGCCCATGAAGCTGGGTCTGGATTTGAGCGGCGGCGTGCACTTCAAGCTGGAGGTGGATGTGGATGCCGCGATGGAGCGCCGGCAGGAATTCTACGAAACCGCCATTCGCCGCGCACTGCGTGACGAGCGGATCCGGGGCATCGTCGGGCGTGAGGGAGACCTGTCGGTCACAGCGCGCCTGCGCAGTGAAGAAGACCGCGAGAGCGCTCGTACACTTATCGCTGATAATCACCCTGAACTGCTGCTGGAGCGTGGTGGGGAAGGCGAGAACTGGACCATTACCGCCTCCATGACAGAGCAGATGCGCACGGAAATCGCCAATTACGCGGTGTCGCAGAACCTGACCACGCTGCGCAACCGGGTCAACGAACTGGGGGTGTCGGAGCCGCTGGTACAGCGCCAGGGCCAAAGCCGAATCGTGGTGGAACTGCCCGGTATCCAGGACACCGCGGAAGCGAAGCGGATCCTGGGCACGGTGGCGAACCTTGAATTCCGCCTGGTGGCGAATCTGGATGCGCCGGAGTCGGAAAAGCAGCGCTTCGAGTACCGCAGCGAAGACCGCGCCGGCTCCTTTGAGTGGCTGGAGCGCGACATCATCATTACCGGTGAGCGCGTGGCAAACGCCCAGGCCAGTTTCGACGAGAACGGCCGCCCCAACGTACAGATCAGCCTCGATGGCGAAGGTGGCACGCTGATGTCCCGTGCCACGCGCAACAACGTCAAGCGGCGCATGGGTGTGCTGTTTATCGAACGCAAGTTCCGCACCCGCTACGAGCTGCAGGAGGATGGCAGCGAGAAAGCCGTACAAATCCCCTACGACGAACGCAAGTTGCTCACCGCACCGGTGATTCAGTCTGCGCTCGGCGCCCAGTTCCAGATTACCGGGCTGGATAGCCCGCTGGAGGCCTCCGAGCTGGCGCTGATGCTGCGCGCAGGTGCGCTGGCGGCACCGATCTCCTTTGTCGAAGAACGTACGGTGGGTCCCTCTCTGGGTGCCGAGAACATCCGTCTCGGTGTGAAGTCGGTGCAGTTCGGCCTGGCACTGGTGGTGTTGTTCATGATTCTTTATTACCGCGTGTTCGGTGTTATTGCCGTGGTCGCGTTATCCGCCAACCTGGTATTGCTGGTGGCATTCATGTCGCTGATCGGTGCCACACTCACCTTGCCCGGCATTGCGGGTATCGTGCTCACGGTGGGGATGGCGGTGGACGCCAACGTGCTTATTTTCTCGCGAATACGTGAGGAACTGCGCGATGGCCGCTCGCCGCAGATGGCCATTCACTCGGGCTATGATGCTGCGCTGTCGACCATTCTCGACGCCAACATCACCACACTGATCGTAGCGGTTATTCTCTATGCCGTGGGCACCGGTCCGGTCAAGGGCTTTGCGGTCACGCTGTCGGTGGGCATTGTCACCTCGATGTTCACGGCCATCGTCGGTACGCGGGCGCTGGTGAACCTGTACTACGGTGGACGCAAGGTGAGAACCCTGTCCATCGGGGGAGTTTGAGTATGAAAGTGATCAACTTCATGGGCCAGCGCAAGCTCGCCATGGCCGTCTCCGCGGTGCTGCTGCTGACCGCCATTTTCAGTCTCTCCACGCGGCAGCTGAGCTGGGGCCTGGACTTTACCGGCGGCACCCTGGTTGAGGTGCACTACAGTGAATCTGCCGATCTGAAAGCGATCCGCTCCACCCTTGATGGCGGCGGCTATGCCGGTTCCATTGTGGTCAGTTTCGGTACCGACCGCGATGTGCTGATTCGTTTGCCCCAGGGGCATGCCGACACCGACGGCACCGCACTGGTGCGGCTGCTGGAGGATACTTTTGAGGGGACCGTCGAATTGCGGCGCATTGAGTTTGTCGGCCCGCAGGTTGGCGACGAGCTGCGTGAGCAGGGTGGCCTCGCCATGCTCATGGCACTGGGTATGGTCATGCTGTATATCGGCTTTCGCTTCCAGTTCAAATTTGCTGTGGGCGCGGTGGCGGCACTGGCGCACGACGTCATCATCACGCTCGGCTTCTTTTCCATCATCGGTTTGGAGTTTGACCTCACGGTGCTGGCGGCGCTGCTGGCGGTGATCGGCTATTCGCTGAATGACACCATCGTGGTGTCGGACCGGATTCGCGAGAACTTCCGCAAGCTGCGCAAGTCGGACCCGCTGGAGGTCATCAATATTTCACTGTCGGAAACCCTGGGGCGCACGCTGGTCACCTCATTGACCACCTTGCTGGTGCTGGTTTGCCTGGCGCTGCTCGGTGGCGAGATGATCAAGGGTTTCGCCATCGCCCTGTTGGTGGGCGTGGTAATCGGTACCTATTCTTCGGTATACGTTGCCGCGAGTGTGCTGGTGCTGATGGGGGTGAGCAAGGAAGACCTGATGCTGCCTGTGAAGGAAGGGGCGGAACAGGACGACCTGATGCCCTAGCGGTGCCCGCGTGCCGGGGCGTATGAAACGCCCCGGTCAGGCCAGCGACGACCTATGCGCGGTGCGCCCACGAGGGAAACGACAGCGTTTTTTTATTTGCCCAGCAGGGGCCTGGTTGTTTGCAGCACGGCCTTGAAGCACTTCGGATTGCCGCAGACGATGTTGCCGGAGTCCAGGTAGTTATCAGAGCCGTTGATGTCGGCGACCAGGCCACCGGCTTCCCGCACCAGCAACGCGCCCGCCGCCATATCCCATTGCGCCAGGCCAATTTCCCAGAACGCATCCAGGCGGCCGGCGGCCACATAGGCCAGGTCGAGTGATGCAGCGCCCGCCCGACGGATACCCGCACACTGGCCGGCGAGCACTTCCAGACTTTTGCTGTAGGCGCCCAGGTGCTGGTCGCAATGGTCCTTGAACGGGATGCCGGTACCCAGCAATGCGCCGTCCAGTGAGGCGCGGCTGCTGACACGGATGCGGCGGCCATTGAGCTGTGCGCCGCGACCGCGGGAGGCGGTGAACTCCTCGCGGCGTACCGGGTCCACAATGACCGCGTGTTCCAGCTTGCCACGGTACAAGCAGGCGATCGATACCGCGTAGTGTGGTATGCCGCGCAGGAAGTTGGTGGTGCCGTCCAGCGGGTCGATCACCCAGCGGTATTCTGCGTTTTCGTCGCCGCTGAGGCCGCTCTCTTCACCCAGAATGGCGTGCTCGGGATAGGCCTTGCGCAGGTGATAGATGATTTCGCGCTCGGCGTTGCGGTCCACGTCCGACACGAAGTCATTGACGTTTTTTTCCTGCACATCGATCCGCTCAAGTTCGTCGGAGGCACGGACGATCTGTTCGCCGGCTTTGCGCGCGGCGCGCAGCGCGATTGTGACCATCGGTTGCATAGCGGTTTCCTGGGAGTGCGTGTTTTGGGGCGCGCGATTATAACAGCACATCAGGGCCTGATCCTACCGGCAATCTGCTACACTTGCGCACTTTTACAGGCAGCGCGTGTGCGCATGATTGGGCCATGAATCTCGACAATATTCGTATCGTGCTGGTGAACACTTCGCATCCGGGCAACATTGGCGGTGTGGCCCGGGCGATGAAAAACATGGGGCTTTCGCGGCTGGTGCTGGTGGAGCCGCGCCAGTACCCGGATGAGCAGGCCACCTGGCGGGCAGCCGGTGCACTGGACGTGCTGGAAGCGGCGGTGGTGTGCCCAACACTGGATGAAGCGATTGCCGACTGCCAGTTCGTGGTGGGCACCAGCGCCCGTGAACGCCGCATACCCTGGCCTCTGCTGGACCCCCGGCGTTGTGCCGAGCAGGTTGCCGCTCGCGCGGGCGACGAGCAGGTCGCGTTGCTGTTCGGGCGTGAGGACCGTGGGCTGACCAACGACGAGCTGCAGCGCTGCAACCTGCACCTGCACATTCCGTCTGATCCGGCCTACAGCTCGCTGAACCTGGCGATGGCGGTGCAGATTGTCTGCTATGAACTGCGCATGCTGCACCTGGCAGGCAGCCTGCCCGCGGTCGCTGAGGACCAGTGGGACGCCCCGTTCAGTACCGCGCAAAACATGGAGCGCTTCTACGAGCACCTGGAAGAAACGCTGGTGGGTATCGGTTTCCTCGATCCGGCCGCCCCCCGGCAATTGATGGTGCGTCTGCGGCGGCTGTACGGGCGCGTGCGGCTGGACGAAATGGAGCTGAACATCCTCCGCGGCATCCTCACCGAGACCCAGAAATACCTGCCCGATGCCGGCAGCGATCCCGGGCGCAGTGGCACGGACGGCGCCGCGGACAAAAGTTGATCAATTTGGTGGGTTATTGCATACTCGGGGCTTTACGCTATCGGGTATGGTCATGCGGCTGACAACCAAGGGACGCTATGCAGTGACGGCAATGCTGGATCTGGCTCTCCACGGACAGCAGGGGCCGGTAAGCCTCGCGGAAATTTCCGGCCGCCAGGCGATCTCACTGTCGTATCTTGAACAGCTGTTCGCGCGCCTGCGTCGGCGCGACCTGGTGAGCAGTGTGCGCGGCCCGGGCGGCGGCTATCGGCTGGGCCGTGACAGTGAAGCGATTTATGTCGCGCAGATTATCGATGCGGTCGATGAGGCCGTTGACGCCACTGGCTGTGGCGGCAAGGCCGACTGCCAGCAGGGCGAGGTCTGCCTCACGCATCACCTCTGGCAGGACCTGAGCGACCAGATTCACGGCTTCCTCAGCCAGATCAGTCTGGCGACCCTGGTGGAGCGCCGCGAAGTGCGCCACATTTCCTCCCGGCAGGATGCCCGCGCGCGCGTGAACCCGGAGAGCCTGGTCGCCCTGAGGGAACTGTAATCCCGGCGTTGGCCCCTGGATAACCATGCAAGCACCCGTTTATTTCGATTATCTCGCCTCGACCCCGGTAGACCCGCGGGTTGCCGAGGCTATGGGCGGCTGCCTGACCCTGGAGGGCAACTTCGGTAACCCCGCTTCGCGCTCCCATGTTTACGGTTGGCGTGCCGAACAGGCGGTGGAGCAGGCACGGCGCGACCTCGCGGACCTGATTCACGCCGACCCGCGCGAGCTGGTATGGACGTCGGGTGCCACCGAGTCGGACAACCTGGCCATCAAGGGGGCTGCCGCACTGGCCACTGACCGCCGTCACCTGGTGACCTCTCGCATTGAGCACAAGGCGGTGATTGACACCTGTGCCTGGCTGGAGCAACAGGGCTGGGAGGTGACCTGGCTGACGCCGGGGCCGGATGGCCTGACCAGCCCGGAGAGCGTGGCCGCTGCCCTGCGCCCCGATACGCTCATGGTAAGCATCATGCACGCCAACAATGAGCTCGGCACCGTCAACGACATCGCCGCTATCGGCGCGTGCGTACGCCAGAATGGCGCGTTGTTTCATGTCGATGCGGCGCAGAGTGTGGGCAAGATTCCCCTCGATATGGAGCAGCTGCCGGTTGATCTGCTGTCCATATCAGCGCATAAATTCTACGGCCCCAAGGGCATCGGTGCGCTCTATGTCCGGCGCCAGCCAAGGGTGCAACTGCAGGCCCAGATCCACGGCGGCGGGCACGAGCGGGGCATGCGCTCAGGTACCCTGGCGACACATCAGATCGTTGGCATGGGCGAAGCCGCTCGCCTGGCCACCGCCGAGCTGGCGGCGGAGAGCGAGCGCCTGCTTGCGCTGCGCGAGCGCCTGTGGCGCGGTGTAGCCGCCATTGGCGGCGTGCAGCTGAACGGTCACCCCGAGCGGCGCCTGCCGGGTGCCCTCAGCGTGAGTGTGGAGGGCGTGGACGGGGAAACCCTGTTGATGGCCCTGCGCGAGCTGGCGTTGTCCAGCGGCTCCGCCTGCAATTCCGAGAGCGTGGAGCCCTCCTACGTACTGCGTGCTATCGGTGTGCCGGATTCCCTGGCGCACAGCACCCTGCGCCTGTGCTGTGGCCGGTTTACCACCAGAGAGGATGTCGACCACGCCATCGCTCACCTGCAGGACGTTATCAGTCGCCTGCGTCAGCGCGTTTAGCGCGTGAAACCGGGCCGTAAAGCCCGTATAATTGCGCGGTTTTCACCCTGGGGCCCGCTGCCCCGATTCATTTTCTGGAATTTTTGGAGAAAGTCAGATGGCTGTTGAGCGTACCTTGTCTATCGTGAAGCCCGATGCTGTGGCAAAAAACGTAATTGGGCAGATTTATTCACGGTTCGAGTCCGCGGGCCTGCGCGTGGTTGCGGCAAAAATGCTGCGCCTGAGCGATGCCGTTGCCGGTGGTTTCTACGCCGAGCACAGCGAGCGTCCTTTCTTCCCCGCGCTGATCGAGTTCATGACCTCCGGTCCGGTTATGGTGCAGGTGCTGGAAGGTGAGAACGCCATTGCCCGCAACCGGGAGTTGATGGGCGCCACCAACCCGAAAGATGCGGACGCGGGCACCATTCGTGCCGACTTTGCCGAGTCCATTGATGCCAACGCCGTGCATGGCTCTGACTCCCCGGCATCAGCCGAACGGGAAATTGCCTATTTCTTCGCCGCCAGCGACCTCTGCGGTCGCGGCTGATAACAGGCTGCAGGCCGGCTCATCATGAACGCCACCGTTATCGCCTCGTCTGACGCCCCCGGCAAGGTCAACCTGCTGGGCATGACACAGTTGCAGCTGGAGCAATTTTTCCTCGATCTCGGGGAGAAGAAGTTCCGCGCGCAGCAGGTGATGAAATGGATGCATCATGCGGGTGTTATCGACATCGAGGCGATGTCCAATCTGGGCAAGGCGCTGCGCGAAAAGTTGCAGCGGGTGGCCGAGGTGCGCCCGCCGGAGATTGTCAGCCAGCTGGATTCGGCCGACGGCACCCGTAAATGGGCGATTCGGGTGGGCGGTGGTGGCCTGGTAGAAGCCGTGCTGATTCCCGAAGGGGGCCGCGCCACGCTCTGTGTTTCATCCCAGGTGGGTTGCAGCCTCGACTGCAGTTTCTGCTCGACCGGCAAACAGGGCTTCGAGCGCGACCTCACCGCGGCAGAAATCATCGGCCAGGTGTGGCTGGCCATAAAGTCCTACGATGCATTTCAGGCCGGCAACCGCCGCGTGGTCACCAACGTGGTGATGATGGGGATGGGCGAGCCCCTGCTGAACTTCGACAACGTGGTCGCGTCCATGGACCTGATGATGTCGGACCTTGGTTACGGTATCTCCAAGCGTCGCGTCACCCTGAGCACCTCTGGTGTGGTGCCGGCGCTGGACCGTCTGGCCAAGGTCAGCGAGGCGTCCCTGGCGATTTCTTTGCATGCCCCCAATGATGCGCTGCGCAACCAGCTGGTGCCCATCAATCGCAAGTACCCGATAGCAGAGCTGCTGCGCAGCGCGCGCGCTTATATCGACGCACAGGCCGACAGCAAACGCGTGGTGACTGTCGAGTACACCCTGATTGCCGGGGTCAACGACCAGCTGGAGCATGCACGCGAATTGGCCCTGTTGCTGGCGGACTTCCCCTGCAAGGTCAATCTGATTCCCTTCAACAGCTTCCCCCAGTCGGATTATCAGCGCCCCAGCGGTAACGCGGTGTCGCGCTTCTGGCAGGTGCTGGTGGATGCGGGGTACATTGTCACGATACGCACCACCCGTGGCGATGATATTGCAGCGGCCTGCGGCCAGTTGGTCGGCCAGGTTGTGGATCGCACCCGGCGCAGCGAGCGCTACCGGGCGGCCGGACAGGCCGCGGAGGTTGAAGCACGATGACAACGTTACCCCGGCGGACCACCCGTCCGCTGCGCTTCACCTGGCTGCTGGCTGCATTGCTGCTCACCGGCTGCGTCACCACCACAGACAGCGTGTACACCAATCCGCCTTCCCCGGAAGACGCGCTGGAACGCCGGGTATCGCTTGCGCGTCAGTATATCGGCGAGCGGGACTGGGAGAATGCCAAGCGCAACCTGTCCCAGGCGGTGAAAATCGATGACCGCAATGCGGAGGTCCACGAGGCCTTTGCGCTGGTCTATCAGAGCACCGGGGAGAAGGAGCTGGCGGAGGAGAGCTTTGAAAAGGCCATTCGTCTGCAGCGCGACTTTTCCCGTGCGCGCAACAATTATGCCGCCTTCCTGTTTTCCGAACAGCGCTATGCGGATGCCGAGAAGCAGCTGGATTACGTGGTGAAAGACACACTGTACAGCGCCCGGCCGCTGGCGTTTGTAAACCTCGGCCTGTGCCAGCTGCAGCTGGGCAAGCGTCTGGAGGCGGAGGAGTCCTTCGGTCGCGCACTGTCAATGGACCGCGTGAACACGATTGCCTTGCTGGAGCTCGCCATTCTGAAGTACGAGGACGGCGACTATCGCATTGCGGAACGTTACTACGGTACCTATCGTACGGCGGTTCGGCCGCAGAGTCCGCGAGGCCTGTGGCTGGGCGTACGCCTCGCCCGTGCGACCGGTGACAAGGACGGCGAAAGCAGCTACGCCCTCGCCCTGAGCAGCCTGTACCCGCAGTCGCCCGAATTCCAGGAATACCAGCGGACGCTGAACAGTGGGCAGTAAGGAAACGCTCGAGCCAGCCCCCGTAGTACTGGCGCCCGGCGCACTGTTGCAGGCGGCACGTCAGGCGCGCGGCTGGACGCCCGCCGAGGTCGCAGATCGCCTGCACTGGCTACCGGAGGTTGTAGGCCTGCTGGAGCGGGATGCCTACGATCGCCTGCGCCGTCCTGCCTTTGCCCGCGGCTATATCGGCGCTTACGCGCGCCTGTTGGGCCTGAACGAAACGGACGTACTCGCCGGCTTTGATCTGCACAGCCCCGATACAGTGGCGCGCTCCGCAGGCCAGTGTCCGCGTCGGCTGCGCCCCCTGCAGCGCACCGGGGTGGGCATTGTTATTGGCCTGGCGGTGCTGGCGCTGCTGATTCTGGGTTTGTGGTGGACGCAGGTCGGCCACGCCGCCACCCATCACCTGTCTGGAGGATAAGCCCATGCACAAGCCTTCTCCCATCACCCGGCGCGTCAGCCGCCAGATCATGGTCGGCTCCGTGCCGGTGGGCGGTGATGCACCGATCAGTGTGCAGAGCATGACCAACACGGAAACCTGCGACGTCGACGCAACGGTGGCGCAGATTGTGGCTATTCAGGATGCCGGTGCAGACATCGTGCGCGTGTCGGTGCCGAGCATGGATGCCGCGGAAGCGTTTCGCGCCATTCGCGCCCGGGTCGACGTGCCGCTGGTGGCGGATATTCACTTTGATCACAAGATCGCGCTTAAAGTCGCCGAGTATGGCGTCGATTGCCTGCGCATCAACCCGGGTAACATCGGCAGCGACAAGAAAGTGCGCGCGGTGATCGACTGCGCCCGGGACAAGGGCATACCGATTCGTATCGGGGTTAACGCCGGGTCGCTGGGCAAGGAACTGCAGCGCAAGTACGGCGAGCCCACGGCCGAGGCGCTGGTGGAGTCCGCCCTGCATCACGTGGACATACTCGACCGCTTCAACTACCCGGACTTCAAGGTCAGCGTGAAGGCCTCTGAGGTGTTCATGGCGGTGGCCGCCTATCGGCTGCTGGCAAAGCAGATCGATCAGCCGCTACACCTGGGTATCACCGAGGCCGGTGGCTTGCGTGGTGGCACCGTGAAATCGGCGGTGGGCCTGGGCATGCTGTTGATGGATGGTATTGGCGATACTATCCGGGTGTCGCTGGCCGCAGACCCGGTGGAAGAGGTCAAGGTCGGTTTCGAGATACTGAAAAGCCTCAAGCTGCGCGCCAATGGCATCAACTTCATTGCCTGCCCCAGCTGCTCGCGGCAGAACTTTGATGTTATCGCCACCATGAATACGCTGGAGCAGCGCCTGGAAGACATTCGCACGCCTATGGATGTGGCCGTGATCGGCTGTATCGTCAATGGGCCGGGTGAGGCGCGCGAGGCGGATGTGGGCCTCACCGGCGCCAGCCCCAGCAACCTGATTTATGTCGACGGCAAGCCGGATCACAAGGTCAGCAACCTGGACTTCGTGGACCATCTGGAGCAGGTGATTCGCCAGCGGGCCGCCTCTCTGGAGACCCAGCGCGCCGCCGCCGAGGCGCAGTTGATCGCGCGATCCAAATAATGAATTTGCAGGAGCACAGGTGACAACGATTCGAGCCATCCGGGGGATGAACGACATTCTCCCGGATGAAACTGACCGCTGGCAGTATCTTGAGCGCACCGTGGCAGAGGTGCTGGCGAGCTATGGTTACGGAGAAATCCGTATGCCCATCGTCGAGCAGACGGCGCTGTTTCGCCGCTCTATCGGCGAAGTGACGGACATCGTCGAGAAGGAAATGTACAGCTTCGACGACCGCAATGGTGAAAGCCTCACTCTGCGGCCAGAGGGCACTGCGGGCTGTGTGCGCGCGGCCATCCAGAACAGCCTCTTGGGCACGGTCCAGCGGCTCTGGTACAGCGGCCCCATGTTTCGGTACGAGCGGCCGCAAAAGGGGCGCCAGCGGCAGTTCCACCAGATTGGCGCGGAGGTGTTTGGTGTGCCCACACCGGACATCGACGCCGAGCTGATTCTTATGACCGCGCGCCTCTGGCGTGCCCTGGGCATTGATGAGCACGTGGAGTTGCAGCTGAACTCCATCGGCAGCAGTGCCGATCGCCAGGCGTTTCGCGCGGCGCTGGTGAGTTATCTGTCCGAGCATCAGGCGGACCTGGATGAGGACAGCCAGCGCAGGCTGTTGACCAACCCGCTGCGTATTCTGGATAGCAAGCACCCGGGTACCCGCGCCCTGCTGCAGCAGGCTCCGGTACTTACGGACTACCTGGACGGTGAATCGAAGGCAGATTTCGCCCGCGTGTGCGAACTTCTGGATGCGGCGTCTGTCTCCTATGTCGTCAATCCTTCGCTGGTGCGCGGGCTGGACTACTACAACAAGACAGTGTTCGAATGGGTGACCGACAGGCTGGGTGCGCAGGGCACCGTGTGTGCCGGCGGTCGCTACGATGGACTGGTGCAGCAACTGGGTGGCAAGCCCGTGCCGGGCATCGGCTTTGCCATGGGCAAAGAGCGTCTGGTGCTGCTGCTGGAAGCCCTGGAGGCGTTGCCGGCAGCCCTGCCTGCGGCCGACGTGTACGTTGTCAACTCCGGGGGACGCGCAGAGATTGCGGCGTTTGCTGCACTCGAGAGCCTGCGCAGCGCGTTGCCCGGGCTGCGCATCGTGCAGCATACCGGTGGCGGCAGTTTCCGCAGCCAACTGAAAAAAGCCGACAAGAGCGGTGCCCGCTGGGCGCTGATCTGGGGCGACGATGAAGTGGCTGCTGCCACGGTCACCGTCAAGCCGCTGCGCGAGCAGGGCGAAGCGCAGGCGACGCTGCCCCTGGCAGATGTGGCCGCGTTCCTCTTGCGCAGTCGTACCCCCGACACCACAACCGAAGGAAGCTAGATCGTGGAACAATATCGTACAGAAGAAGAACAGGTAGAAGCACTGCGGCGCTGGTGGGACGAGAACGGCCGCTCCACCCTGGTCGCCATTGTGCTGGTGTTGGCGGGGACCTTCGCCTGGCAGGGCTGGCAGCGTTACGATGCGCAGCGTACGGCGAGTGCATCGGACCTGTATCAGCAAATGCTGGAGGCTGCCGCGCGGGCACAGGAGGGTGCGGCAACGGCCGCACCGGTGTCGCAGCTGGCCACGCAGCTGCGCAGGGACTTCGCCGGCACCAGCTATGCCCAGTTTGCGGCGCTGCACCAGGCGCGTGTCGCGGTGATCGCCGAGGATCTTGAGACTGCCGAAGCGGATTTGCGCTGGGTGTTGGGCAAGGCTGACGGTGGCAGTGAAACCGCGCTGGTCGCGCAGCTGCGTCTGGCCCGGGTGGTTGCCGCGCAGGGCAATGTGGAGCAGGCGCTGGCACTGCTGGCGCCGGAAGCAATGGGCAAGTACCAGGCCGCTGCCGCTATGGCGCGGGGTGATGTGCTTGCCGGGGCCGGGCGTGCGGAAGAAGCGCTCGCCGCCTACCGCGAAGCGCAGGCACTGGTACAGACCTATCCCGCGCAGCTCAACCTGGAAACCCTGGCCGCCAAGCTGCAAAGCCTGGCCGCCGCAACCGCAGGGGATGACGCATGAGGGTTGCCGCAACACGCTGCAGTGTCCTGCTGCTCTGTTTACTGGCGCTGGGCGGCTGCAGCACCATCAAGGGCTGGTTCGAAATCGATGATGACGAGGATCCACGCCAGCCCGTGGAGCTGGAAAAGTTCGAGCAAACGGTGAAAGCCAAGCGGCTCTGGTCTACCGGGGTGGGTGATGGACAGGGCGACGGCTTGTACCGGATTGAGCCGGTGATCGGTGACGGGCGCATCTATGCCGCATCCGCCGACGGTGAAGTCAAGGCGCTGGACGTTGCCAACGGTCGGCGCCTGTGGGACGCGGATTTGGAGCTGCCGATTTCCGGTGGTGTGGGTCTGTACGAAAACAGTCTGTTCCTCGGGGCCAGCGATGGCTTTGTCATTCGTCTCGACGCCAGCAGCGGTGACCTGGTCTGGCGCGCAGCGGTAACCGGCGAAGTGTTGGCTCCGCCGCAGGGCAACGGCAAAGTGGTCGTCGCCCAGACCTACGACGGCAAGCTGCACGGCCTGGACTTCGCCACCGGCGAGCGGCTGTGGACCTATGACAGCAACATGCCGGTGCTGACCATCCGCGGCACCAGCACGCCCATTCTGCAGGGTAACCGCGTTATCGCCGGTTTCTCCAATGGCCGCGTAGTCGGCTTCGAGGCGGCCACTGGTGCGGTGGAGTGGGAGGCCCGGGTGGCCATTCCTCAGGGTCGTTCGGAGATTGAGCGTATTGTCGATGTGGACGGCAGCATGGCGCTGGTCGGCAACGAGCTGTTTGCCTCCAGTTACCAGGGCTTCGTGGTGTCCATCGACATCAACACGGGGCGCAAGCTCTGGGAGCGTCCGGTGTCTTCGGTGTCCGGTGTTTCACAGGGCTTCGGCAACGTCTACGCCTCGGATGAAGACGGCACGGTCATAGCCTTCCTGCGCACCGGCCAGGGCCAGCGCTGGACCCAGGAAGCGCTGGGCTGGCGCGGGCTCGGCCGGCCAGTGCCGGTGAGCAGTTACCTGGCCGTGGCGGACTTCGAAGGCTACGTGCACCTACTGTCCCAGGTGGATGGCAGTTTTGTCGGCCGCTTCCGGCCCGACAGCGATGGCGTGCGCGCCGACATGCTGAGTGACGGCAACGTGCTCTACGTGTTCGGTAACAGCGGCGATCTGCAAGCCTACGAACTCAGCTCCACCTCCAGGTAACAATGATGATTCCCGTAATCGCCCTGGTCGGCCGCCCCAATGTGGGCAAGTCGACCCTGTTCAACCAGCTCACCCGCAGCCGCGATGCGCTGGTCGCCGACCTTGCCGGGCTCACACGGGATCGTAAATACGGTGAGGCACGCATTGGCTCGCGGCCCTTCATGGTCATCGACACCGGGGGTATCAGCGGTGACGAAATGGGCATCGAGGCGCAAATGGCCGGGCAGTCACTGCTGGCCATTGAGGAAGCCGACGCGGTGTTGTTCCTGGTTGATGCCCGGGAGGGCCTGAACCCGGCGGACCAGGCGCTGGCCCGCCACCTGCGCCAACGCAACAAGGCCTTCCACGTTATCGTCAACAAGATCGACGGTCTCAATGAAGATGTGGTGCTGGGT
Organism: Haliea alexandrii; assembly: GCF_003719295.1. Classification (GTDB taxonomy): domain Bacteria; phylum Pseudomonadota; class Gammaproteobacteria; order Pseudomonadales; family Halieaceae; genus Haliea; species Haliea alexandrii. The sequence continues at coordinate 157,001 of NZ_RFLW01000003.1, read as the reverse complement.
GACTTCTACGCCCTGGGTGTAGAGCAACTGCATGGCATTGCGGCGTCCCATGGCCGCGGTGTGCGCCAGATGATCGATGACGTGCTCGCCACGTTCCCGGAGGATACTGAAGAAGACGCGGCCGAGGTGGATCGTCGCGACAGCATTCGTGTCGCCATTGTCGGGCGGCCCAATGTGGGCAAGTCGACACTGGTCAATCGCTTACTGGGGGAAGAGCGCGTGGTCGTTTACGACCAGCCGGGTACCACGCGCGACAGTGTGTATATCGATTACGAACGCGATGGTCAGCGCTACACGCTGATTGACACGGCCGGCGTGCGGCGGCGCAAGAATGTGCGTGAGACGGTAGAAAAGTTCTCCATCGTCAAAACCCTCAAGGCCATTGATGACGCGCACGTGGTGTTGCTGGTGATGGACGCGCACGAGGGCATTGTCGATCAGGACCTGCACCTGCTCGGTCACTGTATCGAGGCGGGCCGCGGCCTGGTCTTGACCGTGAACAAGTGGGACGGTATCGAAACCCACCAACGGGACTGGATTCGCAATGAGCTCAGCCGGCGGCTGATATTTGCCGACTACGCCGATACCCATTTCATTTCCGCGCTGCACGGCACGGGGGTGGGGCACCTGTACAAGTCTATCCTCGGTGCGCACAGCTCGGCCACGCGCAAGCTGAACACCAACCAGCTGACACGCATTCTCGAAGGGGCCGTGTTTGATCATGCGCCACCCATGGTGAACGGCCGTCGCATCAAGCTGCGTTACGCGCACCCGGGTGGGCAGAATCCTCCCCTGATCGTCATACACGGCAACCAGACCGGTAGTGTGCCCAACAGCTACCAGCGCTACCTGGAAAAGGTGTTTCGTCGCGAGCTCAAGCTGAGCGGCACGCCCGTGCGCATAGAATTCCGTACCGGTGACAACCCGTTCGCGGACAAGCGCAACCAGCTCACGCAGCGTCAGGTGCAGCGCAAGCGTCGCCTGATGGCCCACGTGAAAAAGAACGAGAAGAAGAAAAAACGCTGACGCGGATACCATGGGTAAACCGGATCTGGACAATCGCGCGACCATAGAAGGGTTTGTCGACCAGTTCTATGCCCGGGTACTTGCCGATCCCCGGCTTGCCCCCATTTTCCTCGACGTGGCGCAGATTGACCTCGACGTGCACTTGCCGCACATCAAGGACTACTGGTGCAAGCTGCTGCTCGGCGAGCAGCGCTATCGCCGCCACACCATGGCCATTCACCGCCGCCTGCACGCCAGGCAACCGCTACAGGCCAATGACTTCCAGCGCTGGCTGGCGTTGTTTATTGCCACTGTGGATGCCGGTTACGCAGGGCCCCGTGCGCAGCGCGCCAAGCGCGTGGCAACGGCAATCGCCGGCAATATGCAGCAGGGGCTTGAGCCCGGCTGAGCCCCGTTTGGGGGTGCGCTCCTCGCATTGCAGTGCTTGCGCATTCCAATTTAAGTGTTATAGTTATGTATAACACTATAGCAATGAGGCGAAAGCCATGCTCACTCTGAACCCTGTTCGCCATCCCCGGCTGCCCACGTTCACCGCTTTGTTTGGGCGTAGCACGGCATTTGGCCTCTGTCTGCTGCTCGTATCGGCGGTGGTCAGTGCCGGGGAGAGTCCGGACGTGCTGCGGGTCACCGGGTTCGATGTCCGCAACGTGGAAGTACAGGGTGCGGTCGACGTGGAGATCAGCCAGGGTGCCAGCGCCGAGTTGTTGTTGCGGGGTAGCCCTGCCAGCTTGAGCCCCGAGCCCTTTCATGTGCGCGGTCAAACGCTGGTGCTGGGCACACCGGCGGGCAGTACGCAGGCCGCCGGTGGAGTCGCCTTCAAACTGACCCTGCCGACGCTGGAATCAGTGCTGATTGCCGGGTCTGGTGATGTCTTTGTACGTCCGCTGGAGGTTGCTACCTTTACATTGCGCATGGATGGCACGGGGGACGCTCATCTCTTTGCCCTGCGCGCTGACAAAGCGCGCATAGACATGCGCGGGGCCGGCGATGTGCAGGTGGCTGAGCTCTCAGTGCCGCAACTGCAGTTGCGGCTATCCGGTGCAGGCGACATTCAACTCGGGCCCCTGCAAACCGAATCACTCGAAGCCGTGGTCAACGGGGCGGGCGATATTGCCGCAGCCGGTGAAGGCCGAACCGCGGAGGTATCTGTCACCGTGGTGGGCTCCGGCGATGTCGATTTCTCCGGGCTGGACATTGGTGAGGCGTATGTCACTGTGATCGGCTCCGGCGGCGTGCGGCTGGGGCCCAGCTCGCGGCTCCAGGCCACCATCATGGGCAGCGGCGACATCACCTATGCCGGTGAGCCAGACATTGACCAGAACGTGATTGGCTCCGGCCAGCTACAGCAGGAATAAGCCGGTGCAGTGGCACGACGAGCAGCCCATCTATCGACAACTGCGCGACCTCGTTGTGGAGCGGATCATGGACGGCTCTTTTGCGGAGGGTGACGCGGTGCCTTCGGTGCGCCAGGTGGCAAGCGACTACCGCATTAACCACCTCACGGTGGCCAAGGCCTACCAGGAACTGGTGGAAACGGGCCTGCTGGAGAAGCGCCGCGGGTTGGGGATGTACGTTACCGTCGGTGCCCGCTCGGCACTGACTGCCGATGAGCAGGCACGCTTTTTTGCCAGGGAGTTGCCGGCGTTTGCCGAGCGGGTGCGCAACCTGGGCCTGGATATCCAGCAGGTGGCCACGCGCCTGCTGCAAGAGGGAGAGGGGAAATGACAAGTGTTGTAGAGGCGCGGGGGCTGCAGCGCCGGTTTGGTCACCAGCAGGCGGTCGCCGGGGTTGACCTGCAGTTGGAAGCGGGTTCTGTGCTCGGCCTGATCGGGCCGAACGGCGCGGGGAAAACGACGCTGCTGCGCTCGCTGCTCGGGCTCACCCACTGCAAGGGCGAGCTGACGATACTGGGTGTTGACCCGCGGCGAGACCATGCGCGGCTGATGCAGGAAGCCTGTTTTATTGCCGATACCGCCGTCCTGCCGCGCTGGATGCGGGTGGATGAATTGCTGGATTATACGGCCGGTGTTCACCCCCGCTTCAACCGGGCGCACGCGGTACACCTGTTGGCCGCTACCGAGGTGGGTCTGCGGCGGCGCATCGGTGAGCTTTCGAAGGGCATGACTGTGCAGCTGCATCTCGCGCTGGTCATGGCAATCGATGCGCGGTTGCTGATTCTCGACGAACCCACGCTGGGCCTCGATATCCTGTTCCGCAAGCAGTTTTTCGAACAGCTACTGAATGATTACTTCGACGAGGAGCGCACCATCATCATCTCTACCCATCAGGTGGAAGAGGTGGAGAATATTCTTACCCACGTCATGTTCATGAACCGTGGGCGCACGCTGCTCTGTGACTCCATGCTGGCGGTGGAAGAACGTTACGTCGAACTGCGTGCTGTCGGCGAGGCTGCCACCCGCGCGGCCGGTATCCCGCACCTGGGCCAGCGGCCTTTGCTCGGGGGCAAGGCGCTTATTTACGAGGATGTGAACAAGGAGTTGCTCGCGCCGCTGGGTGACTTGCGCACGCCGGCGCTGGCGGATCTGTTTGTGGCGAAGGTGGCTGAGGACAATGCGCATGACTGATAGCAAAAGCCAACGCTGGTTCTCACTGGTGCAGCGCGAACTGCGCGAGTACCGTGTCTCACTGGTCTGGACGCCGCTGGCGACCGCGGTACTGCTCTCGTTGCTGATGTTGGCGGGCCTGTTTGTCGCCAACCAGTTCAGTTATCTCGGCGAGGTGGTGCTCGATGCCATCACCCAGGCGCCGGATGAAGACGGGTTGAACCTGAATGTGCAGGTATCTATCGATGAAGACGGCAATCGCGTCACGGAAATCATCACGCGCAGCACAGATGTCAATCCGGCCGGCGCTGAACCGCTGCGCCAGGACTTTCAAGTCACGCCGGCACCGGAGCTGGCGGACGAGCACTTCTGGCAGTTTTCCTCTGACTGGCACTTCAACCCGACCGTCCCCGCTGATGGGCCAGATGATGCAACGGATTCACCCGCCGACCCGATAACCAGCCTGCACCCGCTGCTCTACGGCGTGCACGCGATCATGTTGCTGGTGTTGCTGCTGGTGAGCGTGAACTACCTGCAGGGTTGCCTGTATATCGATCGCAAGGACCGCAGTATCCTGTTCTGGAAATCGATGCCGGTATCGGCCTGGGAGGAGGTGCTGGCCAAGCTTGCGGTGGCATTGCTGGTGGCGCCGGCCTTCTTCATTGCGGCGTCCGTGCTGACGCAGTGGGCCATGTTGCTGGTGGCGCTGGTGCTGTCCTCCCGGATACAGGTGGATGCACTGGGCGTGGTGCTGGCGAATGTGCAGATAGGTCGCGTGTTGCTGGATCAGGTGCTCGGCTGGCTGGCCAGCGCGCTCTGGGCGCTGCCGCTCTATGCCTGGATCATGCTCGCCTCCGCCGGGGCGCGCCGTTCGCCCGCGCTGCTCGCCGCAACGCCTCTGGTGGTGCTGGCCCTGCTGGAAGCAGTCCTGCTGGGGTCGCAGTTCTTGGTTGATGCGCTCTGGGCGCGTATCCCCGCGTTGGCGCCGCAGGGTGCCAGTGGCGGCTTTTTCCTGCAAGGTCTGCCCTGGCAGGGCAGCGGGTTCCTCGCCGTGGTCGCGGGCCTGCTGGTTGCCGGCTTGCTGCTGTGGGGCTGTGTCTGGCTGCGTCGCAACCGCTGGGAGCTGTGATCACGGCGCGCACCTGATTCATAGAATGAATAGTAAAAATACTTTCTATTTATTTCAATTATGGACCACTGATGGCTAAGATGCGCTGCATACCCACTTCGCAAGACAGAGGCCAGCCATGTCAGACTACCTGAAAGACGTCGAATCCTTCGCTGCACTGCGCGCTGCGCAGGGCGGCACCTGGGACAATATCCACCCCGAATACGCCGCGCGCATGAAGCACCAGAACCGCTTCCGCACCGGTCTGGACATTGCGCGCTACACCGCGGGCATCATGCGCCGCGACATGGCCGAATACGATGCTGACAGCAGCCAGTACACGCAGTCGCTGGGGTGCTGGCATGGGTTTATCGGTCAGCAGAAGCTGATTGCCATCAAGAAGCACCACGGCACCACTAACAAGCGCTACCTGTACCTGTCCGGCTGGATGATTGCCGCGCTGCGCAGTGAGTTCGGCCCGCTGCCCGACCAGTCGATGCACGAGAAAACGTCTGTGCCGGCGCTGATTGAAGAGCTCTACACCTTCCTGCGCCAGGCAGATGCGCGTGAACTCGGTCACCTCTACCACGACCTCGACGCGGCGCGTGCCGCCGGTGACGAGGTGCGGGAAAAGGCGCTGGTCCAGGCCATCGACAACTACGAAACACACGTGGTGCCGATCATTGCCGACATCGACGCGGGCTTCGGTAACGAAGAGGCCACCTACCTGCTGGCCAAGCGGATGATTGAGGCGGGTGCCTGTGCCATCCAGATCGAAAACCAGGTGTCCGATGCCAAGCAGTGTGGACACCAGGACGGCAAGGTGACGGTGCCGCACGAGGACTTTCTGGCCAAGATCAACGCCGTGCGTTATGCCTTCCTCGAACTGGGTGTCGACGACGGTGTCATCGTGGCTCGCACCGACTCACTGGGTGCTGGCCTCACGCAGAAAATCCCTGTGTCTCGCGACCCGGGCGACCTCGCACACAAGTACAACGCCTTCCTGCAAACGGACGTTGTAGAAAGTGCCGAAGACGTGCGTGAAGGCGACGTCATCATCAAGCAGGATGGCAAGCTGGTACGTCCGGTACGCCTGCCCAATGGCCTGTACCGTTTCAAGGACGGCACCGGCGAAGCACGCTGCGTGCTCGACTGCATCACCAGCCTGCAGAGTGGTGCCGACCTGCTCTGGATCGAGACCGAAAAGCCGCACGTGGGCCAGATCGGTGCCATGGTGGACCAGATCCGCCAGGTCATCCCCAACGCCAAGCTGGTGTACAACAACTCACCGTCCTTCAACTGGACGCTGAACTTCCGCCAGCAGGTGTTCGATGCCTGGAGTGCCGAGGGCAAGGACGTGTCGGCTTACGAGCGCGACAAACTGATGAGCGCGGAATACGACGCCACCGACCTGGGCCAGGAAGCGGATCGCCGTATCCAGACTTTCCAGGCGGACGCGGCGCGCGAAGCGGGCATCTTCCACCATCTCATCACGCTGCCCACCTATCACACGGCGGCGCTGTCTACCGACAACCTGGCCAAGGGATACTTCGGCGAAGAGGGCATGCTGGCCTACGTGCAGGGTGTGCAGCGCAAGGAAATCCGTCAGGGTATTGCCTGCGTCAAGCACCAGGACATGGCCGGCTCCAACATGGGCGACGACCACAAGGAGTATTTTGCCGGTGAAGCTGCGCTCAAGGCAGGCGGCAAGGACAACACCATGAACCAGTTCGGCTGAGCGTCAGGCCGAACACCCTCACGACCCGAAAGGGTCGTCCACGGAACGGGCCGGCTGGGTAAACCAGCGCGGCCCGTTTTCCGTCATGTAGAAATGGTCTTCAAGGCGCACGCCAAACGCACCCGGCACACAGATCATCGGCTCATTGCTGAAACACATGCCGGGCGCCAGCGGTGTGCTGTTGTCGCGCACCAGGTAGGGCCACTCGTGAATGTCCAGGCCGATGCCGTGGCCGGTGCGGTGGGGCAGTCCGGGTAACTGGTAGTCGGGGCTCAGTCCACCGGCGGCCAGTACGGCGCGTGCGGCGTCATCCACGCTGCCGCAACTGGCACCTATCTGCGCCGCCTCGAATGCCGCCTGCTGCGCGGCTTTTTCCAGGTTCCAGATCTCACGCTGTTGCGCGCTGGGTTCACCCAACACGTAGCTGCGTGTAATGTCGGAAATGTAGCCGTGCAACTGGCAGCCGGTGTCGATCAACACCATATCGCCCTCGTCCAGCGCCTTGGGCTGTGCAACACCGTGCGGGAACGCGCTATCCGGACCGAAGAGCACAATGCAGAAATACGAACCTGCGGGTGCCCCGACACGCTTGTGCGCCTCGTGGATGAAGGCGGTCACCTCGCCGGTGGTAATGCCCGGGCGCAGGATACGTGCCACCGCGCGGTGCACCTCCAGTGTCATATCCTTGGCGCGCTGCATCAGGGCCAGCTCCGCCGCTGACTTCTGCATGCGACAGCCGGCGGTAATCGGCGTGGCACTTTGCACGCGGCACTGGGCTGCAGCCTGTTGCAGGCCATCGACGATGAAGAACTGCGCGGATTCATCCACGCCCAGCGTCGTGACCTGCATGTCTTCCAGCAGCTGTGCACAGAGCCGGTAGGGGCTTTCATGCTCTTCCCAGCAGTGCACGTCGCCTGCCACTCGCAGAAAGCCCTGCAGCGTGCCCAGTTCGAACGCCGGTGCGATATAGCGTGGCGCGCCCTGCGCCGGAATCAAGGCCCCCACCATGCGCTCGCTGGGCGACCAGCGCGTCCCGGTGAAATACAGCAGGTTGGTGCCGGCATTCAGGTACAGGGCATCCAGCCCCGCAGCCTGCATCAGCTGCTGGGCGCGCTGCAGCCGCGCCGCAAACTCAGCGTCGCCGATGGGTTCTGCGCCGACGCTCATATCCTGCAGTCGGGCGAGTTCAGTGGCGGCGTCAGAGCCGCCGATACCTCGAGTCATGGAATCTCCTCATTGGCGTTCGCGAGGCGGTCGTTTATGCTCACCGCCGTTAGGTGGAATCATAACTGCAGGGCATGCAGGGGGAAAGGGCGATGCGTTGGACCGAGATTGATCAGCAGTTGTGTTCCGTGGCGCGCGCGCTGTCGGTGGTGGGTGAGCGCTGGACACTGCTGATCCTGCGCGATGCCTTTCTGGGTACGCGGCGCTTCGAACAGTTTCAACACAATCTCGGCATCACGCGGCATCGGCTCTCCGAACGCCTCAGCAAACTGGTGGAACAGGGGGTGCTGGTGAAGGTGCCCTATAACGAACGGCCCCTGCGTCATGAGTACCGTCTTACGCGCAAGGGACTGGGCCTGTATCCGGTTCTCATGAGCCTTGCCCGCTGGGGCGACGACTGGATGACAGGGGAGGAGGGCGTTCCCCTGCAGTACGTGCACCGCAGTTGCGGTAAGGTCACTCGGCCGTTGTTGGCCTGCAGCGAGTGTGGTGAACCGCTGCGCCCCGAGGGCGTGATGCCGCAGCCCGGCCCCTCGTTGCAGGCGATTGCCGATGACCTTGCAGAGCAGGGACGCCGCGATGTGCCGATTCCCGAGTTGATCGGTCATTCGCGGCCGCAGGAGTGAAACAGTCCGCGCGAATTCGGTGAAATTGTAACACTTCTGTTTCCTTCAACTTTTGGGGTAAGCAACTAGACTCTTGGCATACCCATAAAAACAGAAGGACGCTTGCCATGACCCCTTTCCGCAAAACACTGCTCGCCGCCGCTATCATCGCTGTGCTGCCCGTAACCGCGTTCGCTCAGCTGGAGGAAGTGGTGGTGACAGCAACCAAACGCGCGGTTTCGGCACAGGACCTCCCGTTTTCCATCAACGCCCAGTCTGAGGCCGATATCCGCCGACTGGGTGCGACCACGCTGGAGGACCTGTCGCGCAATGTGGCGGGTTTGGCAATCCAGAACCTCGGCCCGGGCCAGAGCCAGGTGTCCATTCGCGGCGTATCGGCAGGCCAGGTGGTTCGCGACCAGCCGGGGGTCAAGGAGCAAGTGGGGGTTTACCTCGACGAGACGGTGATCTCGCTGTCGCTGTTCACGCCCGACCTCGATCTGTATGACTTGAACCGTGTCGAGACACTGCGGGGCCCGCAGGGCACCCTGTTCGGTTCGGGCTCTGTGGGCGGGACCATTCGTTTCATTACCAACCAGCCTGATTTCGAAACACTTGAAGGGTCTGTCGAAGCCAACCTCAACACCATTGAAGACGGTGATATGGGTGGCCACTTCAAAGGCATGATCAACATCCCCATGAACGATCGCGCCGCTTTGCGCGTCGTTGGCTATGGTACGGAGTATGGCGGCTGGGTAGATGCCCTGCGTGAAGGCGGAGGCATCAGCGAAGACGTTAACAGCGGTGGGCGATATGGCGGCCGCATAGCGCTTGCTGTGCAGCCTACAGACAACCTCACCATCACACCACGCGTGGTTTTCCAGAAAATTGAAACCGACGGTTTCAACCGCGAAGAGGTGTACAACCTGTTTGCCAACCCCTACACCACCACTCGTCCACCCGTGCAACTCGCTGAGCGTCAGCAGTACCTCCGTTTGGATGAGGCGTTCGAAGACGAAACGATGATCGCTGATCTGGTCATCAATTGGAGCCTGGACGCGGTTGATGTGACCTATGCCGGTAGCTACGTCGATCGCGAGATTCTCGCCAGCCGCGATGCCAGTGCGCTCTCTGGCTCAGTATCGGTTGATCTCGGGTTTCCCGAGTCGGCGGTGCTGCTGCCTTCGAATCTGCGTGATACCACCGATTTACAGCAAATGACGCACGAATTGCGCTTCGCGTCCAACAGCGATGGCGCCTTCAATTGGGTGTTCGGCGGTTTCTATTCCGACGTCGAGCGTACCTATGCGCAGCGCCTGCCGACGCCGGGGTACGATGTGGTGACCGACCAAGTGTTGGGCGCGGGCACAGCGGAGGCTGTCAGCAACGGCTATGGGCCGGACTCACCCTACAATTCCGATTTGCCCTATGATATCGAGCAAACCGCGCTGTTTGGTGAGGTCAGCTACGATGTCACCGATCGCTTGAACGTCACATTGGGCGGGCGCTATTACGATTTTGAGGAGGAGCGTCGTTTCACCACGGGCGGGCTGTTCTCCAACGGTGACGATCAGGTGGACTCCACATCATCGGATGGCTTCAATCCCCGCCTGCTCGTCAGCTACGATGTCAGCGACGACATGACCGTTAACGTGCAGGCCTCGCAGGGTTTTCGCTTGGGCGGCGTAAACGACCCGCTCAACGTACCGCTGTGCGATGCGGGTGACCTGCAAACCTTCGGCAACTTTCAGTCCTATGAAGATGAAACCCTCTGGAACTACGAGTTGGGCTTCAAGAGCGAGTTCGAGCGGGTGCGCTTCAATGCGGCCATTTTCTACACCGACATCGAGGACTTGCAAGTCACCCTGGACGCCGGCTCCTGTTCATCGCGGATCAGCTTCAATGTGCCCGAGGCGCACACCCTGGGTGTCGAGTGGGAGTTGGTGGCATACCCGTCAGAGCTGCTGATGCTGACGCTGTCCGGTAGCATGCTTGAAGCCGAATTCGATTCCACCGTGGTCGACAGCGAAGGCACCGTGCTGGGCGGTGTGGAGGACGGCAACAGGTTGGCTTCGGTGCCTGAATTCCAGGTTTCCGCCTCTGCAACCTATACCTTCCCGGTTGATGCCTTTGGTTCCGATGAGATGTACGTATCCGCCGTGCTGCAGCATGTCGGTGATCGCTTCACCCAGCCCAGCGACCAGGTTGAAGGGGCGGGCAACTTCGTTTCCGGCCTGCCTTTTGGCGGCGCGACGGGCAACGAGGTTACCGCGGTGGACCTTGAGCTGGATGCTTACGAGCAGCTGAACCTGAGTGCGGGTATCATCTGGAGCACATTTGAAGCAGTGGTGTATGTGAATAACGTCACCGATGAAAATGCCCAGCTCTCCTTCGATCGCGAGCGTGGTGGTCGTGCACGTCTTGCTTTCCGCAATAACCAGCCTCGCACCGTGGGTATCACGCTGCGCAAATTCTTCTAAGGCCGACAACGGTGCCTCGGTAACGGGGCACCGCCACCTCGATACCCCGGACGGAGCATTGCGCCGGCTGGCGGGATAGTGTCTCCTTATCCGCAGGATTCCGTGTTTAAGGAAGGTGGGTGGCGCAGAGAGGCAACAAGTGGTCACAGTTCGCAGTCGGCGGCAGCTATGTCGACCGGGATGACGACCTCGTGCCTGCCTCTCTGGTCGACCGGGACTGGGAGCCACGGCCCCGTAATATGCCGGCCTCTGCCGCGGAGCTGGCCGAGCGCGGCTACGACCCCGACACCTGGGTGATAAATACAGAGCCCGAACCAGAGCCCGAACCAGAGCCAGAGCCAGAGCCAGAGCCAGAGCCAGAGCCAGAGCCAGAGCCAGAGCCAGAGCCAGAGCCAGAACCCGAGCCAGAACCGGAACCAGAGCCGGAACCAGAGCCGGAACCAGAGCCGGAACCAGAGCCGGAACCAGAGCCAGAGCCAGAGCCCGAATTAAAGCTGGAGCGAACGCCCAGGCCTGAGCCTGTTGCGGTGACGCCCTCAGAGCCTCGTGTGACTGCGGGCCAAAAGCTGTCCTGGGCCCTGTTTGCGGCCACGCTGGTGATCGGTGGCCTGGTCTACGGCTATCTGGTGCAGCAGCGCGAGGCCTTGCGTGCCGAGTTTGTCGTCCTGGAGCAGCGCCGGGCAGATGTGGTCTCCCGAGAGGACCTGCTGTTGCAGGAGCGCCTTGCCCGCGTGGTGGCGGATGGCAACGCCAGATTGGAGCGCGACCTCGAGCAGCTGCGCGATGAAAACCGCGAGTTATCCGCCATGATCGAACAGCTTGAGGCGGGTTTGACGCAGCGCGGGTCCGTGGCGGGAAGCACGCCCAGTGCGAATACTGCCGAGGCTGCACATGCTGCAGATGCTGGCGTGACACGCGAACCGGTCAGCCCTGAACCCGAGGTGCCCGCGCCGCCGCAGGCGCTCGATGAGACCACCCCGGCTGCGGCGTCAGGCGGCGCCTGGTTTGTCAATTTCGGTTCTTATGTGCAGCGCGCTATCGCCGAGCGTTGGGCACAGCGACTTGAGCGTGATGGCGGCAATGCGGTGGCGGGCCGCGTGGTGGTTCAGGCGGCCACCGTGTCCGGACAGGATCTGTTTCGAGTACGGGTTTTCGGGCTGGAATCCCAGCAGCAGGCGCGTGGTATTGCCGCAACGCTGGAGGCCCGCTACGGCCTGGCACGGCTGTGGGTTGGGCGCAGCGAGCCGGGCTAGTCGGCCAGCGCCATATTGGCGTCAGGGGCCATGGCGGCTTGCAGGTGGTCCAGGCGGCTGAGTAATGCCCGGTTGGAGGCCTGAATCGCCTCTACCTGGGTTATTAGCTGCTGTTGCGTGTCTTCCAGCGCATACAGAGCGGGCAGGGTGCTCGCGGGCTCGGCGCGCTGCGCCGGCACCTCGGTGTGTATGGGTGGCTCAGTCGCCGCCGCTATAAGGTGGGATGGCTCAGCCCCCGGTGGCGCTTTGGGTTCCGTAGCGAGAAAACCGTGGCCTGCCGCCGCGGTTGTCACCAGCAGCGCACCAAATAGCGTCCAGGTCATCCAGCTGCGCACGGCGGGTCGTGCAACGCTGCCGGTTGCGGGGCGCCGCAGTGAACGTGCGGGTTGACTTGCGGGGGCCGGGCGGCGCAGGTCACTGCGTAACCAGAGGTTGCCGTTTGTGGACGGGACCGCGGGGGCATTGCGGCGCCGCGCTAGACGCTGATGCATACCCGCCCCCGGCCCTGAGCCTTCGCGTGGTACAGGTGTGTGTCGGCGCGCTGCATCAACGCTTTGTCGTCATCACCGGGGAGCAGGTCGGCCACGCCGATACTCAGGCGCGGCAGCACCTCACCGGCGCGGGTGGGGAGCCCCACGGCGAGGTGCTCTACCGTCTCGCGTATTTTGCGTGCCACGTCTGCTGCGCCACTGAGCCCTGTGCGTGGCAGCAGAATGGCGAACTCGTCCCCGCCGAGGCGAAACAGGAGGTCTGATTCGCGCACACAGCCACGAAACGACTCAGCCAGGCGACACAGCACTTCGTCACCTACGAGGTGACCAAGCTGGTCGTTGATGTCCTTGAAGTGGTCGATGTCGATAATCATCAACGACAGCGCACTGCCATGGCGCTTGGCCAGCAGGAGCTCGTGGCTCAGGCGCTCGTCCATTGCCCGGCGGTTCAACAGCCCGGTGAGCCCATCGTGCAGGGCGGTAACCTGGGCGTGGGCCAGCTGCTGCGCAAGGCGTACTGCGCGCGCCAGGCCGCCGAGGGCGCGTTCCAGCAGCGTTAATTCGGCTTCGCTGAAGCGCTGGCGACGTGACAGGGTCACGGCGCCGAGTGTTTTTCCGTCTATATCCAGTTGATAGAGTGCGCGGTGGTGGCGCTGCTCGCCGAAAATGTGCTCCTGCTGATCGCCCGCGGTGGTAAAACCCAGGCTGTCGGCGAGCCCGCAGCGGCTGGCCCAGCGGTGGAAGCGCTCCAGCAAGACGGTCTGGTCTGCTTCACCGATCAAGGTATCGAACAGTCCCAGTATCTGGTCGGCGGCCTCGATGTCCGCCATGGGCGCGGCCAGAGGCGTGGCGGGAGACGTCGCCAGGTTGGCGGCGCGGTCGCTGACAAGGGTGAACGGCGATCTGTCGGTCATGGCGTCAATGCTCGAGTGTAGGTCCATCGAGCAGGTACAAGCAATTGCCGTGCCAATAATTATTTGTCGAATTTTTTCAGGGATTTGCCGATTTTCAAGCTAATTTGGCGTGTTTTCGACGAATAAAGTGCAGGCGGTGACATGCCACAGAGCGCCGTTTACGTGGCGACCGGCAAGAAGATGCCGGTCAGGCAGTCAAATAATTGACGTTATTCGGCTGGTCGGCTCAGGCTTTACCGAGGCTTTGGCTGTCTCTGGTGCTGTCGGCCCCGCCGGTACCCGAGTACAACCGCGGATCGCCGTCTTGCTGGCGCAATACACGCAGGGCACTGCGGGTGTGCTCTGCCAGCCGGTCTATCAGCAGGCCGTTGGCTGCGTTCAGCTCACTGCACTGCTCGCCAAGTGCAATCAGGCGCGCCTGCAAGCCGCGGTTTTCCGCACTGTTGTCGAGCCCGGCAATCTGGCGCGAGAGCGCGCCATCCGCGTGGTTGGGTGAAGCGCCCTCAGCCGACTCGGCTGCCACAGTGGGCCGTTGCTGTTGCAGACTGGAAAGCGCGCGGACTGCCGCATCCTTCGCCCGGGCGGCGCTTTCTATCTGTTGCGCATCGGCGCCGCGCAGCGCCCGTTGCTCAGCTTCAAGGTGGGTGAGTACGTTTTCCAGCGCGGTGATTTCGGCGCGCAGCGCCTGCGCAAGGTATTCACCGCTGGTCACGGTCAGGAGAGGTCCTGCTCGGCCTGCAGCAGGTTGTTCACAATGCGCTCCAGGTCGACCTTGTAGCTGCCGTCGCTGATGGCGGCGCGCAGTTGTTCCACGCGTTCCATGTTGGCATCGGGCACGTCGGCCAACTGGTTTTCCAGCTGCAGCATGTCTGTTGCCATGCGTGTGATGGTCACCGCGTCGGCTTCAACAACTGGCTTGCTGCTGGCAGCTTCGCTGCGTCCAGCCTGTTCCACGCCGCCCGTGCGCGCATCACCGCCGGCGCGCGACGGTTTGATGTTGGCATTGTTGTCGATTGGGTCCATGGCAGTGTCACACAGTCAGTGAATGGCGGGCACGTGCGGGTGCCTTGATAGGTATAGCGGCAGCAGCGCGGAAAAGTTTAGCACACGCGTGATCTCCTCGCGCTCACGGGATGTGCACACTGCCATCGGCGCTGACGATGCCCTCCACTCGCCGGCCGGACGCCAGATTGGTCACCAGCAGGCGGTCCCCGGCGGCGGCGTTGGCCATGGCGCGTCCCTGCATCGTCACTTGCAGGCCCTCACTGCCGGCGATGAGTGTGACCGTCTGGCCCCTGGCGATCAGTTGGGGCGGTCGCAACTGGCTGTGGCGCAGGGTGGAGCCGGCGCGCGCCGGGCGAACCAATTCGAGGCCGATCGCCTGTTGCGGGTCCAGGATCACGGCGTCGGTGGCGTTGGTGATGGTGCGCTCCACCAGGATGAGGTCGCGTTCGCTAATCACTGTGCCGCGGGGCAGGTTGTCGGTGAGTACCGGCAGTGTGGCGCGGGTGCTGACGTCCAGGCGCACATACAGGGTCCAGGCGCTGGGCTGGGCGCAGCGCACGCCCACGCTCACCGGGCCCAGCACGCTGGCATTGGGGCTACTGAACGTTTCCAGTGGCTCGGCGCAGGCCTGCAGTCGCAGGCGTGAGTCCAGCGGCCGCGCGCTGATTTCCAGATCGCTGTAGCCCTGTGCCTGGGCGGCATCGGTGGCCGCGCGGGTGGCAGCCGCCACCACGTCTTCCAATGCGTGCAGGGTTTCGGCACGCACATCGCCGCCGATCAGGCCGGGCATGGCCATGGCGGCAAGCAGAAGAAACGCAGTGGCGCGCCGGAAAATTGACATGATGCCTCCCAAAAGTACGGTCGGTGAGATGTAAAGCAGGAACCATGCCACGTGCTGGCGGCGACGTCCGGCGCAGGGGAGGGCGGCAATTCTTGCCGCTCAGGCGGCAAGGGGGCTGTCGAAGCGGCTCCAATGGCGCTCGGGAAATATTATAACCTATTGTATTTGTTAGCTATTTTTCTGTTGGCACGGTTCCTGATAGGTATCTCCCGCAGATGTTGTATGCACAGGGCACAGAGGAGCAATTGAGCATGAGTTTTACCGACCGGGTATTTGGCATGAGTGGGCAGGCGATGGCCCTGCGCTCGCAGCGGCTGGAGCTGATTGCGGCGAATCTGGCGAACCAGGATACGCCCGGCTACAAGGCGCGTGACATCGATTTCGCCGCAGCCATGCAAACGGCGACCGCTGGTGGGCTGCGGCGCACTCATGCCCGCCACCTCGATGCCAACGGCGGCATGAACGGCGCGGACCAGCCCCTGCTGTATCGGGTGCCGAACCAGCCCTCACTGGACGGCAACACCGTGGATGCCCAGCGCGAGCACGCCGAGTTCATGGATAACGCCATCCGCTACCAGGCCAGCCTGACCATTCTGGACAGCCGCATCAAGTCCACCCAGCGCGCGATCCGGGGCGAATAAGCATGAGCCTGTTCAACATCATGGCGGTATCCGCCTCGGCACTTGAAGCGCAAAGCGTGCGGCTCAACACCATCTCCAGCAACCTGGCCAACTCCCAGGTGGTCAGCAGCACACCGGAAGGGGCCTATCAGGCGCGCTACCCGGTTTTCCAGACCATGCTGCAGGACAGTTTTGGCGGTGGGGATGGCGCGGCTGAGGGGGTGCGTGTCGCCGAGATCTATCAGTCGAAGTTGCCACCGCGGCAGGAGTTCTCGCCCTCCCACCCGTTGGCCAATGAAGAGGGCTACATCTACCGCTCGAACATCAACCCGGTGGATGAGATGGCCAACATGATCTCCGCCTCACGCTCCTACCAGAGCAGCATCGAGGCGATGAACACGGCCAAGCAACTGATCCAGCGCACCATCACGCTGGGCCGATAACCACAGAGGATTGCACAGATGAGCACGCTTGCCGGCATTAACGAACTGTTTCCGCAGCCAGAAGCGACCCAGCGCCAGAGCAGCTCGGTCGAGGATATGGGCTCCGAAGAGTTCCTGACGCTGATGGTGGCGCAACTGAAGAACCAGGACCCGACCAAGCCGCTGGACAACATGGATTTCATGGGCCAGCTGGCACAGTTCGGCACCGTATCCGGCATTCAGGACCTGAACAGCGGCTTCGGTGGCCTGGCATCGGCAATGACCGGTAGCCAGGCCCTGCAGGCGGCGAATCTGGTCGGCCGCGATGTGGTCACGGAAGGCAATGTGGGGTTGTTGCGGCCGGTTGCAGGGAGCGCTGAAGGTGAAGGCGCTGAACCCGCGCTGGCTCTCGATGCCACGGTCGCCTTTGACGGCAGTGCCACGGCGGCAACCCTGTTTGTGCAGGATATGAGTGGCCGGCTGGTGTACAGCGCCGCGTTGCCGCCCGGTGTGGATGCCGACTTCCGGGTGCAGTGGGATGGCCGCGATGGCAGCGGCGAGCAGTTGGAAGCGGGCCAGTATCGCGTGTCCGTGGAGGCGCTGATAGGTGGGGTGTCTACCACCGTGCCGGTGTACGCCCACCAGCGCGTGGAGTCCGTGGCGATCGCCGCCGGTTCCGGCGATGTTGCCCTCAACCTGGGCAATGGCCAGACCGTGGGCATGAGCGCGGTCAAGAGCATTTTATAACGGTGTGCACCCGGTGGGGTGCACGCCAGTCAGTGTGTTGAGCCAGGAGAGAGACAATGGCCTTTGATACAGCAATTTCGGGCATTAACGCTGCGACTGCAGACCTGAATGTCATCAGTAACAACATCGCCAATGCCTCGACGGTGGGCTATAAAACATCCCGCGCCGAATTTGCGGACGTGTTTGCCACCAGCCTGCTCGGCGCCGGGGGCAATGCCATCGGCAAGGGCGTGAGCCTGTCTGCGGTGACGCAGGAGTTCGGCCAGGGCAATATCAGTTTCACCGATAACGCTCTGGACCTGGCCATCAGCGGCGGCGGCTTCTACCAGCTGAGTGTGGACGGCGCGCTGCAGTACACCCGTGCGGGCAACTTCAAGGTGGATCGCGAGGGCTTTGTGGTGAGCAATGCGGGCTCGCGCCTGCAGGGCTTTCAGGTGAACGCCGCGGGCGACGTGACCGGTCAGCTGGGTGACATCCAGATCGACACCTCCCTGCTGGATCCGAATCCGACCGGGCTGGTGGATCTCACCTCCAACCTGGATTCGCGCGAAGTGCCACCGACAGTGCCCTTTGGCGGCCCGTTTGATGCGTTTGCCGCGCCACCCACGGCGCCGGACCCCAGCTCTTTCAACGCCACCACGTCAACCACGGTGTACGATGGCCTGGGTAATCCGCACGTGCTAAGCCTCTACTTCGTCAAGACTGCAACGCCCAACGAGTGGGAAGTGCACTCACTGGTCGACGGGGTGACGACCTCCGGCCCGGATACACTGACCTTCCAGTCGAATGGTCAGTTCGACCCACTGACCCTGCCGGTCGAAGTGAGCATCACCGGCTGGCAGCCCCTCAACGCAGCCGGTGCTGGCACGGGTGCCGACCCGCAGGACATCACGGTGTCGCTCTCTGACACTACGCAGTTCGGTACGCCCTTCGCGGTGAGCAGCGTGGTGCAGGATGGCTTCTCCGCGGGCCAGCTGCGCGGGCTGGAGATTGACTCCACGGGCATCGCCTTTGCCCGCTTTACCAACGGCGAGTCGCGCGCACTCGCGCAAATTGCCCTGGCCAACTTCAACAACCCCAACGGCCTGCAGCCCATTGGCGACACCAACTGGGTGGAAACCTTCGCCTCGGGGCCTTCGAACGTGGGTGCACCGGGCACCTCTGGCCTGGGGGTAATCCAGTCGGCGGCGCTGGAGGAATCCAACGTGGAAATTACCGCCCAGCTGGTGGACCTGATCATTGCCCAGCGCAACTTCCAGGCCAATGCGCAGGTGATTCAGGCGGAAGACGCGGTCACCCAGACCGTGATCAACCTGCGCTAAGTTACGCCGAGCCTGACTGATGGACCATTTCGTCTACATCGCCGCCTCTGGTGCCCAGGAAATGATGCTGGCGCAGGCCGCCAACAGCCACAACCTGGCCAACGCTTCAACGCCCGGCTTCAAGGCCGACATGGTGAGTGCGGAAAGCCGCTACCTCGACGGTGTGGGCGTCGACAGCCGCGTGTACACCATCGAGAAGCGCAAGGGCACGGACCTGGCACCGGGCAGCCTCGAGCAAACCGGGCGCGACCTGGACGTGGCCATTGTCGGCGAAGGCTGGATGGCGGTGCAGGCACCGGATGGCACCGAGGCGCTCACCCGACGCGGTGACCTGCGGGTGGATGCCTTCGGTCAACTGCTCAACGGCGCGGGGCAGCCGGTACTCGGCGAGCGCGGGCCCATAGCGCTGCCCCCCTTCAGCTCGCTGACCGTCGGTGCCGATGGCACGGTGTCCATTGTGCCGCTGGGCGAGCAGATCAATGCGGTGGCCGTGCTCGACCGCATCAAGCTGGTGAACCCGCCGGCGGAGCAAATCGACAAGGGCGCTGACGGACTGCTGCGCCTGGATGATGGGCTGGCCTCCGAACCCGCCGCGGACGTGCGCCTGGCTTCCGGCATGCTGGAGTCCAGCAACGTCAACCCGGTGTCCGCGATGGTGCAGATGATCGAGCTGTCCCGGCAATACGAAATGCATGTGCGCATGATGTCCACCGCTCAGGAGCTGGACACGGCGTCAACCCAATTAATGCGACTCGAATAAGGAATTCAGGCCATGTCACAGTCACTGTGGATTTCCAAGACCGGCCTCGACGCGCAGCAGACGCGCATGTCGACCATTGCTAACAACCTGGCGAACGTCGGCACCACCGGTTTCAAGCGCAGCCGCGCCATCTTCGAGGACCTGGTGTACCAGAACGTGCGTCAGGTCGGCGCGCAGTCCTCGCAGGACACGCTGCTGCCCTCGGGCCTGCAGATCGGCACCGGCACCCGGGTGGTGGCGACCGAGAAGCTGTTCACCCAGGGCAACCTGACCAAAACCGACAACTCGCTGGACCTGGCCATTCAGGGCCGCGGCTTTTTCGAGATCCTGCTGCCGGACGGGACCCAGGGCTACACCCGCGACGGCTCTCTGCAAATCAATGATCAGGGCATTGTGGTGACGTCCGCCGGCTACCAGCTGCAACCGCCGATCACCATTCCCCAGAACGCCACCTCCATCAGCATCGGTGGCGACGGCACAGTCTCGGTGACGGTGCCGGGCAGTGCGGCGGTGAGCCAGGTGGGCAACATCCAGCTGACTGACTTCATCAACCCGGCGGGGCTGCAGGCCCGCGGCGAGAACCTGCTGGTGGAATCCGGTGCCAGCGGTGCGCCGCAGCCGGGCAACCCGGGTATCAACGGCCTGGGCACGGTGGTGCAGGGTTATGTCGAAAGCTCCAACGTCAACGTGGTGGAAGAGCTGGTGAACATGATTGAAACCCAGCGCGCCTACGAGATGAACTCCAAGGCCATCTCCACCGCTGACCAGATGCTCCAGTTCGTCTCCAACAATCTGTAAGAGGTGACTGTGTACGCTTCCTTCAAGTGTGTGCTGCTGGCAACTGCCCTGTTGGCCCTGGCCGGCTGTGGCGGGGTGCCCGAGAAGAGCCACGAGCTGTATGGCCCGGTGGACCCGATAGACTACTCGCAACTGCCGCAACCACCCGGCAACGGCGGTGTATTCCTGCCCTCCAGTGGCCTGGCGCTGTTCACCGATACCCGCGCAGTGCAGGTAGGGGACATCGTCAGCGTGGTGCTGGTGGAAGCCACGACCGGCAGCAAGAGCAGCGACACCGAGCTGGATAAAAGCAGTGAGATCAACCTCACCAGCCCCACCGTGTTCGGTCAGCCGGTTACCGTGAATGGGCGCTATAACTTGGGCGTGGATATCAACGGCGCCAGCGCTTTCTCCGGTGAAGCGGCGCTGGGTCAGAGCAATAGCCTGCGCGGCGCCATCGCGGTGCAGGTGGCGCAGGTGTTGCCGAACGGGAACCTGTATATCCAGGGCGAGAAGTGGATCAATATCAACCAGGGCGACGAGTACATTCGCCTGCGCGGCATTATCCGCCCCGAGGACCTGAGCCCTACCAACACCATTTCCTCTACCCTGATTGCCGACGCGCGCATCTCCTACAGCGGCACCGGCGTCAGTCAGGAAACCAACACGCCCGGGTGGCTCACCCGGTTCTTTATGAGCCCGCTGGTTCCTTTCTGAGGCACGCTGATGTTAACGCTACTCTGGACTCGTCTTTCCCCGCTGTTGCTTGCGCTGCTGCTCTCCACCTCCGCCAGCGCCGAGCGCATCAAGGACATTGCCAGCGTCAACGGTGTGCGCAGCAACCAACTGATCGGTTACGGTCTGGTGGTGGGCCTGGACGGCAGTGGTGACCAGACCATCCAGGCCCCGTTTACCATCCAGAGCCTGAAAAGCATGCTGGCGGAACTGGGAGTGAATATTCCTGCGAATGTAAACCCGCAGCTGACCAACGTGGCCGCGGTGATGGTGCATGCGGATCTGCCGGCCTTTGCCAAGCCAGGGCAGACCATTGACGTGACGGTGTCGTCACTCGGCAACGCCAAAAGCCTGCGCGGCGGCACCTTGCTGATGACGCCATTGAAAGCGGTGAATGGGGAAACCTACGCCCTCGCGCAGGGCTCCCTGTTGGTCAGCGGCTTCGGTGCGGAAGGCGCGGACGGTTCGCGGGTGACGGTGAACGCCACCAGCTCCGGCCGCATACCCAACGGCGCCACCGTCGAGCGCACGGTCGACAGCCCCTTTGCCACGGCGCCGACACTGATCATGAACCTGAACTCCGCGGACTTCACCACCGCCCAACGCGTGGCCGGGTCGATCAATGCGGCCCTGGGCGTGGGCACCGCACAGCCGCTGGACGCCGTGTCCATCGAAGTACAAGCGCCCGCCGAGCTGGCGGACCGCGTGGCGTTTCTGTCGATTGTCGAGAACCTGCAGGTTGATCCGGCCGCGGCGCCTGCCCGGGTGGTGGTCAACTCGCGCAGCGGCACCATCGTGATTGGCAGCGAGGTGCGGGTAGAGACCGCCGCAGTGGCGCACGGCAATCTGGTGGTCACGGTGTCGGAAGATATCGGCGTGAGCCAGCCTGGACCGTTTTCGCGCGTGGGTGAAACCGTGGTCGCACCGGACTCCGAAGTGGCTGCGGAGCAGGAGGATGCGCGCATGTTCCTGCTGGATGCCGGCATCACGCTGCAGGAACTGGTGACCGCGGTGAACCGTGTGGGCGCTGCCCCGGGTGACCTCATCGCGATCCTGGAAGCACTGCAGCAGGCGGGTGCCCTGCGTGCCCAGTTGATTGTGATCTAGGCGCTTCTGATGCAGGCGGCACAGGCTTCTCTTTACCACGACTTCAGCGGCCTCGCCGCCCTGCGCCGCGATGCGCGCAACGATGCGGCATCCGCGGTGGAGCCGGTGGCGCGGCAGTTCGAAGCGATTTTCGTGCAGCAGATGCTGAAATCCATGCGCGATGCCACGCCCGAAGGCGGCCTGTTCAACAGCAGCCAGCTGAAGAGCTGGCAGCAGATGTTCGACCAGCAGCTGTCGGTGGACCTTGCGGATCACGGCGGCCTGGGTTTGGCCCAGGTGCTGGTGGAGCAGCTGCAGGCGGCGGGCGCGGTAGGGGGCGCTGCGGAATCCGGGGGTGCGCAGGCGGTGGTGCCGCCGCAGGGTGGTCAGCAGGGCCTGGCGATGCCGTCGGCGCGTTACGGCAGCACACCGGTCGCTACCGGCGCGGCGCTTGCGGCTGAACCTGCTTCTACTCAGTCTTCAGGGCAGCAGCCATCCCCGGCGCAGCCGCCACTGGCCGCCGCCGGTGGACCGCCGGCCGCACCCACGCCCCCCGAAGCGTTTGTACGTGAGCTGTGGCCTCTGGCCGAACCGGCGGCGGCGGAGCTGGGCGTGGACCCGGCGGTGCTGATTGCGCAGGCAGCGCTGGAGACGGGTTGGGGCCAGCGCGCACTGCCCGCTGCCGCCGGTAGCAGCCACAACCTGTTCAATATCAAGGCCGGAAGCGGCTGGCAGGGCCCCGTCACCCGTGTGCAGACCGTGGAGTACGACGGCGCGGCGGCTCGCCTTGAGCGCGCGGCCTTTCGCGTGTACGACTCCCCGGCGGATTCCTTTGCCGATTATGTCGACCTGATTCGCAGTGCGCCCCGCTACCAGGATGCGCTGGCCAGTGCGGCCGAGCCCGAGGCCTACCTGCGTGAATTGCAGGCCGCCGGCTATGCCACCGACCCGGCCTATGCCGACAAGATCCTGGCAATCCTGCAGCGCGGCACCGTGGCAGACACCGTGGCGGAGCTAAAGAATTCCGCGCAGCTGCCGCCATCACAATCAGACATGCGGCCTGAGGCCGCTTGAACCCCGAGCGAGGCTCACCGTGGCAGATCTGCTGAACATTGGGACGTCCGCGCTGCTGTCACTGCAGCGGGCACTGTCGACGACCGGCCAGAATATCGCCAACGTGAATACCGCGGGTTACAGCCGGCAGCGGGTGGACTTTGCCACCCTGCCGCCCGAGGCGACCGGTGCGGGATTCCTGGGCACCGGGGTCAAGGTGGACTCCATCACCCGCAGTTACGACCAGTTTCTTGCCCAGGACGTACGCAGCCGCAGCTCCTCCAGTGCCGGTTTCAGCACCCTGAGCGGCCTGACTTCCCGCATCGACAACCTGCTGGCGGACCCGTCTGTGGGTATCGCCCCGGGCATTGAGGGCTTTTTTGGCGCCCTGCAGGATGTAGCCAATAACCCGGGCTCCATTCCCGAGCGCAAGGTGCTGTTGGGCGAGGCCAGTGAGCTGGCGGGGCGCTTTCAGGCGCTGGACACCCAGCTGCGCAGCCTCAACAGTGAAGTCAGCCAGCGCATCACCACCACGGTGAAAGACATCAATGCCCTGGCCAGCAATATCGCCTCCCTCAACGAGCAGGTGGTGCGCGCCACCACGGCAACCGGCGGCCAGCCACCGAACGACCTGCTGGACGCGCGCGACCAGGCCATCAACCGCCTGGCGGAAAAAGTGGGGGTGACCACCGTCACGCAGGAAGACGGCGCCATCAACGTGCTGGTGGGCAATGGTCAGGCGCTGGTGGTGGGCTTTACCGCCAGTGAGCTGCAGACCTTTCGCGACCCCTTCGACGCCACGCGGTTGAATGTGGGCATCGCCGGCCTTGCCTCCAGCACCGACATTGGCCGCTTCCTGACGGGCGGCGAGCTGGGGGCGGCGCTGTCGTTCCGCGGCGGTGTGCTGGACAGCACCCGCAATGAGCTCGGCCTGCTGGCGGCCGGCATTGCCGCCACGTTCAACGAACAGCACAGCCGGGGCATGGATCTCAATGGCCAGCTCGGCGGCAACTTTTTCCGCCCGCTGGAGCCCGCCGTGGCCGCCTCCTCTGGCAACACCGGTGCCGCCACCGTCAGCGCCAGCCTGGGTGATGTGAGCGCGCTTACCGGCGCCGACTACCGTATCAGTTTCGATGGCACCCAGTGGACCTTGCGCAACGAACAGACGGGCGCCAGCCAGACCGGCGCCGGCCCCACATTTACCGTGGACGGTGTCGACATTGCCATCAGCGGCACAGCGGCAGCGGGTGACAGCTTCCTTATCCAGCCTGTGGGGCAGGGCGCCAACCTGTTCGCGCTGGAAATTACCAACGCGGCGGACTTCGCCGCCGCCAGCCCCGTGCGCAGCAGTGTCGGCAGCGCGAACCTCGGCGACGCCGGTCTGTCGGCGCTGTCCGTAGATGATGCCGCCGGCCTGCCATTGGGCGGCGCCATCACGCTGACCTTCAACCCGGACGCGCTGGGCGTGGGCGTGCCCGGCTACGATGTGGCGGGTAGCGCCGGTGGGCCCATTGCCTACAACCCGGCCACTGACAGCGGCGGCATCGCCGTGACCCTGGGCGGCCTGAGTTTTGAGCTGGGCGGCACGCCCACCGCTGGCGACACGCTGAGTATTGCCAACAACACCGATGGCAGCGGCGATAACCGCAATGCGCTGGCCCTGGGTGCCCTGCAAACCGCGCAAACCCTGGATGGCGGTACCGCCAGCTATCAGGACAGCTATGCCGGCCTGGTGGCGGATGTCGCCGTGAGCAGCCGTCAGGCCAGCGCCGCCGCCGATGCGGAATCCACCTTGCTGCAGCAGGCGATTTCCGCCCGCGATAGCGTGCAGGGGGTCAACCTGGATGAAGAAGCCGCCGACCTGTTGCGCTTCCAGCAGGCCTACCAGGCCGCAGCGCAGGTGATTTCCGTGGCGGACACCGTGTTCCAGACCCTGCTCGACGCCACGCGTCGCTAACACCGGAGCTCCCCATGCGACTGTCAACCGCCCAGATTTTCCAGCAGGGAATCAGCAACATCCTGAACCAGCAGGCTCAGCTGCAGAAAACCCAGCAGCAGCTGGCCAGTGGCCTGCGGGTCACCACCCCGGCTGACGACCCCATTGCCGCCGTGCAGATTCTGGACCTCACGGAAGACCTGTCCCAGCTCGACCAGTTTCAGCGCAACGGCAACCTCGCCGAGGGGCAGATTGCCCTGGCGGATACCGTGCTGCAGGACGTGACAGACGTGCTGCAGCGCGTGCGCGAACTCACCGTGCAGGCCAACAACGCCACCCAGACCCCCGAAACCCGCCGTGCCATCGCCACCGAAATGGAAGGGCGGCTGGATGAGCTGGTCAGCCTGGCCAACACCCGCGATGCCAACGGCGAGTTCGTGTTCGCCGGTTTTCAGGCCCAGACCCAGCCCTTCAGTCGCAGCGGTGGGGACGTGGTGTACAGCGGCGATGACGGGCAGCGCTTCCTGCAGGTGGCACCCAACACACAGCTGGCGGTACGTGATTCCGGCCGCGCCGTGTTCATGGATATCCCCGCCGGCAACGGCAGTTTTGATATCCGTGCGACCGCCGGCAACGCGGGTACCGCGGTGGTGGATGCCAGCAGCGCGGCGGCGAACTATCAGCGCGATACCTACACTATCACCTTCAGCCAGCCAACGCCCGCCGACCCGGTCACCTTCGAGGTTACCGACAGCAGCGCCGTGGTGGTCGCCAGTGGCCCCTACGAGCCTGGCGCGAGCATCGCCTTCAACGGCGCCAGCGTGACCTTTGAGGGTACCCCGGCGGACGGCGACAGCTTCACAGTGCCCGCCGCACCGCGCCAGGACGTGTTCAGCAGCGTGCAGAGCATTATCGACAGCCTGAAGTCCTCCACCACCGGCCCCGCGGCGTCTGCGGCGGTGAATAATGCGGTGGCCAGCGGCCTGGGTAACCTCGACCAGGCGCTGGGCCGCATGTTGGAGCAGCAGGCGGACCTCGGCGTGCGCTTGAACCGCATAGACAGCCTGCGGGAAAGCAATGATGCCTTCACCCTGCAGCTGCAGGAAACCCTCTCGGAAGTGCGCGATCTGGACGTTACCGAGGCCATCAGCCGCCTCAATCTGCAGCTGGTTGCCCTGCAGGCCGCCCAGCAGAGCTATGTGCGCATTCAGGGCCTGTCCCTGTTCAATTTCCTCTAGTAAAAAAACCTGACACTTGGCCTAAAGTTCCTTCAACACCGTCCGCTAACTCTTTTGAGCGGGGAGCTCTCTCCCCGGGCCGATGGACGGTGACCAGCGACGACTCCACAGGGGAAGCCGGCGCGAAACGAGAAGGAATGAAACCATGCCTCAGATTATCAACACCAATATTCCCTCGCTGACTGCTCAGCGTAACCTAAACAGCTCCCAGAATGATGTGGCGACCTCGCTGCAGCGTTTGTCCTCCGGCCTGCGTATCAACAGTGCCAAGGATGATGCGGCTGGCCTGGCCATCTCCGAGCGTTTCACCGCACAGATCCGCGGCCTGAACCAGGCGGCGCGTAACGCCAATGACGGTATTTCCCTGGCGCAGACCGCCGAGGGTGCCTTGAGTGAAGTGACCAACAACCTGCAGCGTATTCGCGAACTGGCGGTACAGTCTGCCAACGCCACCAACAGCAGCTCTGACCGTGCGGCGCTCGACGCTGAAGTACAGCAGCTCATCGCTGAAATTGACCGCGTTGCAGGACAGACCAACTTCAACGGCGTCAAGCTGTTGGACGGCTCTTTCAGTGCGCAGATTTTCCAGGTAGGTGCCAACGTTGGTGACACGATCACCGTTAGCGCGGTGGTTGATTCTACGGCTTTGGGTTTGGGGCTGGATACTGGCGGTGCTGCAACAGCTGACATTTCTGTGGCTGGAGCGACAGGCGCTTTGACCGCCGGCGATCTAACGATCAATGGCACGGACATAGGGACTGTCGGCGCTGGCGTTACTGCCTTGGCTGCTGCTGTTACCGGGGCAGGGATTAGCGGCGTATCAGCGACTGCGACCTCTGGTACCTATACTGTTGACTATGTAGGTTCTGGTGAGCGCGTACTGGCAGCCGGCACAGATACGCTGTCGTTCGATATCTCCACTGGCGGCCTCACTGATACCGTTACAATTACTGGCACTGGTGCAGATGATGAAGTGACACTCACGGAGATCGTTGATGCCGTGAACTTGCAGAATGGTAATACGGGAATTACGGCAGCTGCAGATGGTGATAATCTTGTGCTGACTGATGCGACCGGCGGGACAATTTCTGTCACTAGTTTTGCGGTTACAACAGGCGGCACAGGTGACACGGCCACCACTCTCGAGGGTGGCACCGCGGTAGAGGGTTCGTTTGACCTGACGTCTACCGAGACGCTCACGATTGGAGGTGCAAGCCCCAGTACGGCGGGGTTCACCGCAGGCGTATTTGCAGCTACCAGTAACATCAACCTTCTCAACGTGGGCAACTCCACCGCAGCAATCACTGCGGTAGATTCGGCACTGACCGCCATCAACTCCACGCGTGCTGACCTCGGCGCCATCCAGAACCGTTTCGAGTCAGTGGTAACCAGCCTGCAGACCACCTCCGAAAACCTGGATGCCTCACGTTCACGGATTCGCGATGCGGATTTTGCGGCAGAAACGGCTAACCTGGCGCGTGCCCAGATCCTGCAGCAGGCCGGTATTTCAGTGTTGGCGCAGGCGAATGCCCAGCCCCAGAACGTGCTGGCTCTGCTGCAGTAAGTGGCTGAGACCATGCGCTAGTTGCACTGGGGTGAGGTGGTTTCCACCTCACCCTTTTGTGTTTCTGGCTTGGTCTTGAGTAGCGCAGATACGAGGATACGATCATGGCGAGTTCAATCACGCCTTCCAATGTAAACGCAGCACCGACTCTGCCCGCGAGCACGGCATCTGCGCCCGCGCAAAATGCAGCAACCCGGCAAGATATCGCCGCGAGCGGCAAGGCGGCGCCGCAGGCGCGTGAAACGCAGCAGCCAGAGGCAAAGCAGCGCGACATGACGCAAGAGCTGGCGCAGGCCTCGCGGGATATCGCTGATTACGTACAGACGGTAAATCGCTCCCTGCAGATCTCTGTCGATCAGGATTTGGGCTCTACCATCATCACCGTGAAGGACAAGGCCACCGATGAGGTCGTGCGGCAGATTCCCTCAGAAGAAGCCGTGTCCCTGGCGCGTTTTCTAGCCCGCCAGCAGGCCGAGTTGGGTGGTTCGGAATTACCGTCCAGGGGTGTGTTCATGGATCAGGAGGGATAAGCGCGCTCAGCTACGGTAGCTGGCACTTTATTTGCTAAGCTGTAACGCACAGGGTAATGATGCCGCGTAAGCGATTGTGGGGTTGTAAATGGTTTCGGTAACCGGGGTTGGCTCGGGGCTGGATATAGAAGGTTTGGTGACTCAGCTGGTCGCTGCTGAGCGGGCACCGGTCGAGAACAGACTGCTGCGTCGCGAGGCATCACTCACCAGTGACTTGTCCGGTTTTGGCACATTGAAAGGCGTACTGGCAGATTTGCAGGCTCGCTCGGCGGCGCTGCGTCAGGAAAGCACTTTCACACAGCGTACAGCGACTAGCTCAAATACCTCTGTTTTTACTGCCACAGCCTCGGCTGATGCGGCAGCCGCAAACTACAGCATTACCGTTGATGCCCTGGCTCGCACCCAGTCGCTGGCGTCCGGCAGCTTTGCAACGGCGGCCGAGGTCGTGGGCGAGGGTACGCTCACGTTCAGTTTCGGTACGGTGGACGCAACGCCAGCGGTGCCAGGACCGCAGGTGCTAAACAGCTTCACCGTGAACCCGGAGCGAGACAGCGCAAGCATTACCATAGGCAGCAGTAACAACACGCTCGCCGGTATACGTGATGCAATCAATGCGGCTGACATAGGCGTGTCGGCGGCCATTGTGAACGACGGCAGCGGCGCGCGCTTGCTATTCAGCTCAACCGAAACGGGCGCCGCTAACGCCATTCAGGTGTCAGTCGCGGATGCCGGTGATGGCGATAACCTCGACGCTGCAGGACTGTCTCGCCTGGCCTTCAATACCGATGCTGCCAATCTGACACAGACCGCGGCCGCGGGTGACGCCAGTTTCACGCTTAACGGGCTCGCTTTGACCAGTGCGAGCAACACCGTTACGGGTGCACTCGACGGCGTGAACCTTACGCTCAAGGATGTGACCAGCGGCACGCCCGCAAGCCTCGTGGTGGCGGAGAACCGTGCCGCCACGCGTAACGCCATGCAGCAGTTTGTTACTGCCTACAATACCTTTGTTTCAACATCGGCCAATTTGACCCGTTTTGATCCGGACAGTGGTCGCGCTGGCGCGCTGCAGGGTGACTTTTCTGCCCGCACGATAATCAGCCAGGTGCGCAATGCGGTGACGGCCTCGGTGGAAAACCCGGATGGCCCTTTTGGTTCCCTTGCGGAACTGGGAATAACAACATCATCCAACGGCACATTGACTATAAACACTGAGCGGCTTGATGCGGCGCTCGCGGATGGCAATGCGAATCTCGCCTCCTTGTTCAGTCGTGAAAGTACGGGTATTGCGCAACGTCTGGACAGCGTACTCAATGGCTTTTTGAGCACTGGTGGTTTGCTGGATACCCGTACGGATGGGCTTCAGGGCAGCGTTGATGCCATTGCTGACGACCGCGAAGCGCTCAACCGTCGTATGGAAGCTGTCGAAGCCCGCTACCGCGCCCAATTCAACGCGCTCGACGGTCTGCTCGCGCAGATCAACAGCACAGGCAGTTTTGTGAGTGAGCAGCTGGCGAATATCCCGCTGCCCAGTGATCGCTTCTCCAATTAGTGACAGGCAGGATTCCCGTTATGAATACCAGGCAGGCGCTCAGCGCCTACAAGCAAGTGGGCGTGCAGAGCGGTGTCACTGACGCATCGCCACACCAGCTCATCAGCATGTTGCTCGACGGTGCGATGGATCGCATCGCCTCGGCTCAGGGAGCTATGGAGCGGCGCGATACGGGTCGCCAGGGTGAGTTGATCGGTAAGGCCATTACCATCATCGACAATCTCCGTGTGAGCCTGGACCATGACCAGAGCCCGGAACTGGCCGGTCGCCTGAGCGACTTGTACGAGTATATGCAGGGGCGGCTGGTTGAAGCGAGCGCAGCGGCCGATACGGCCGCACTGGTGGAGGTGCGTGATTTATTGGGCACTATTCGCGACGGTTGGGAGAGCATTCCCGCAGAACAGCGGCGGCCCGCAGGATGATTTTGCCTTTCCCCGGTGTGGTGGCAGCTGAGGGCTCTGTTTCTGCCGCTGAAGGCTCTCTCGCAGCCGCTGAAGGCTCTGAAGCCGCACTCAGTCAATGCCGCCGGTTGGCCCGCGTGTTGACGGTTACCCGCGAAATGGTCGCCCTCGCCGAAGCGGGCGACTGGGACGCCGTAGCCGCGCGCGAGCAGGACCGTCGCGACGACCTGGCGCGCTGCTTCAAGGAGGCCGTTTCCACCGAGCATGCGGAGCTGGTCGCCGAGGCATTGGCCGCCATCCTCCACCTCAACGAAGAAATGATGGCCCACCTCAGCAAGGCGCGCGATGCGGTATTACAGCAAGGTGTCGCACAGGTGCGTACGCGTTCGGCGATCGGCCACTATGAGCGGGTGAAGTCGCAACCCTGACCGGCGCCGCAGCCCCTAAACCCCCGATAACGGCCCTCAGCCCCTGATTAAAGCTTTAGCTCCTGAGAGAGCCCCAGCCCAGATGTAAGCCACCCCCAGGGGAGTTCCGTCCCCTGCACCCTGTGGTATCGTAATGGTTTTGCGGAGCATCGGGCATGAGCAGCAAGAGCGCCGGCAACGGCCTTGTCTATAGCGATAACATTGCGCTGTCCTGGAAGCCGGTTGACTACGAGCCCGAGCAGACTCACCTGGCCATGGTCAACGCGTCCAACGAGAGCTTCCTGCGTGCCGTGTCGGCGGTGGGCGATGGGCTCAACACCAAGGACGATACGGACTCGCCGCCCGGCGTGCAGCAGGACATTGCCCGGCTCGACCTGAAGCTGAATCTGGTGCTCGATCTGGTCAGCGCGCTGGTGTACCACGAGCTGGATATCCCGCCGGTGAGCGCGGTGCAGGTGTCTGCCGAGCAGGTGAGCTGGAAGGGCGAGGGCCCACCGGCGGGCGCCCGTATTTTCCTCGAGCTGTACATTCAGCGGGGCTTGCCCAAACCACTGTGTTGCTATGGTGAAGTCATCAGTAGCCCGGAAGAATTGGCGGACGGTGGCAACACGGTGCGCTTCGTTGGCCTGGCGGGCGCCGCCCGGGTGTGGCTGGAAAAGCTCATTTTCCGCCATCACCGCCGGGAGGTTGCTTATCGTCGCGCCCACAGCGGAGATTAATCGCGCTTTTCTCCGTCAATAAGTTGACAGTTCACGCTCAGCTGCGCAGACTCTGCGCCGTGGTTGTTCTTCCTTTCTGGCTGTGTACATGGATTGATACGGTTGCCCCAGTATTCTGACATTTCTTCTCCGATTGTGGGCCCCAGTGCTGCCATGCGTGCAATTCGCCGGTTGGTGCAGCAGGTGGCGGGCAGTGATGCCACGGTCCTCATTCTGGGTGAGTCCGGCACCGGCAAGGAAGTGGTTGCCCGCGGTATTCACAGCGCTTCGCCGCGCGCCCGGGGGCCGTTTGTGCCGGTGAACTGTGGGGCCATTCCGGCAGAGCTGCTGGAGTCCGAGCTGTTCGGGCACGAGAAGGGCGCATTTACCGGCGCCATCAGCACCCGGCGTGGCCGCTTCGAGTTGGCGGCGGGCGGCACACTGTTTCTGGATGAGATCGGCGACATGCCCCTGCCCATGCAGGTGAAGTTGCTGCGGGTATTGCAGGAACGCTGTTTTGAACGGGTGGGCAGCGCCAGCTCGCAGCCCACCGACGTGCGGGTGATTGCCGCTACTCACCAGGATCTTGAGCAGCGCGTTGAGGATGGCCGTTTCCGCGCAGACCTCTACTACCGCCTCAATGTGTTTCCGATTGAGGTGCCGGCCTTGCGGGCTCGACCAGAGGATGTGCCGGTGCTGGTGCAGCACTTTCTGGCCCAGTTGGCGCGCGAACAGCGCGACAGCGTGGCGCTTGCGGCGGATGCCATGGCGGCCCTGCAGCAGTACGCCTGGCCGGGCAACGTGCGTGAACTGAACAATCTCGTCGAGCGTTTGGCCATTCTGTTTCCCGGTTCCGAGGTGGGTTTTGCCGACCTGCCGCCGAAATTCTGCGAAGGCTTCGACCCCGCTCAACCGCCCCCGGCGTCCGCGCATGGTGTCGAGGGTGAAGCGCCGGACGACGGTGCGCCTCGCGCGGTGGCCCCGGGTGTGTCCCACGAAGTGCCGGTAGCCGCCTCACAGGCTGAAACCCTGCAACTGGGCCCGGACGGCCTGGATCTCAAACAGCACCTCGCTGACACCGAGCGCAGCTTGCTGCTGCAGGCGCTGGAGCGCAGTGGCTGGGTGGTGGCGCGCGCGGCGCAGTTGCTCGGTTTGCAGCGCACCACCCTGGTGGAGAAGATGCGCAAGTTTGCATTGCAGCGCGATGCGGTGCCGTCAGATTCCTGACGCCGACGGCTGGCCGGCCTTCCCGTTTTATTTCTAAGCTGCTGAAAAATCGATGAATTCTACTTTGGGCATGGCTTTTGCTTTGACTGCCGCAATGGCGTGATAGCGCTCGGTGGAACTCGATCATGCAGCAGGCAGTACCCCTCGAAAAACACGACCTGGAAGCGGCTTTTCGCAGCCTTGCCGAGGTCTCACATCAACTGGATGCCTCCTACCGCGACCTTGAGTCGCGGGTAGCGCGCCTCAACGAGGAGCTCGCAGCCTCGCGTTCGGCGCGGCTGGATGAGTTGGCGGAGAAGGAGCGCCTGCTCGAGCGGCTGGCTTCCCTGATGGCCATGCTGCCGGGCGGTGTGTTGCTGGTTGATGAGCGCCAACAGGTGCGCGACGCCAACCCGGAGGCGGTGGCGCTGTTTGGGGAGCCGCTGCTGGGTGAAGACTGGCCCGCCGTGCAGGCGCGCATACGCGAGCGCGAGCCGGAGCGGCATCTATCGCTGCACAGCCGCCATCTGGCGCAGCAGGGCGAGACGCTGGTGCTGGTGACCGACACCACCGAACTGCACGACCTGCAGGCACAGGTGGGCCGCGAACAGCGCCTGAGCGCGCTGGGTGAAATGGCGGCGCGGCTGGCGCACCAGATCCGTACGCCCTTGTCGTCCACCACGCTGTATCTGGCGCAACTGCGCCGGCCGGACCTTGCGGTCGCGCAGCGTGAGCGTATTTGCGATCGGCTCGCCGAGCGCCTGGTGCATATGGAAGGCTTGATAGAAAGTATGCTGGGTTTTGTGCGCGGCGCTCCCCCGCGCACGGAGCTGATTTGCCTGCAGGACGTACTCGGTGATTTCCAGGCGCATGTGCAGGCGCGGCTGCAGGCCGCCGGCGCCACGCTGTCGGTGACGCCGGTGGATCGCACGCTGGCCCTGCGCGGTGACCGCGACGCGCTGGCCGGCGCACTGGCCAACCTCGTAGTGAATGCCATCGAAGCCGGCGGTGCGGCGGTGCATGTGGATGTATGGGCGGGCGCCCTGAACCGCGAGCGCATGCTGCTGAGGGTGCGGGACAACGGTCCCGGCGTGGCAGAGGAGCTGCGCGAGCGTATTTTCGACCCCTTCTTTACCACCCGGTCCACCGGCACCGGCCTCGGCCTGGCGGTGGTGGCACGCACGGTGAACGAGTTGGGGGGTGAAATCCGCCTGGGCGACAGCCCGCAGGGTGGTGCCGAGTTCATTCTGGAATTTCCGGTCGCAGAAGGAGAGGGTTGACTGTGGGAGCCGCGTTGAAAGTTCTGGTGGTCGAAGACGACAGCACGCTGCGGGAAGCGCTGTGTGACACCATCGAGTACGGGGGTTACCGCGTGTGGAGCGCCTGCGACGGCGCGGCGGCATTGCAGCAGCTGGAGCGCCAGCCGGTCGACCTCATCATCAGCGATGTACAAATGGCCGGGATGGACGGCGAGCGCTTGTTGCGTGAGGTGCGCGCCCGCAGCCCGGAGCTGCCGTTTGTGATGATTACTGCGCACGGCTCGGTGCAGCATGCGGTGGCGGCCATGCGCGATGGCGCAACCGACTATTTGTTGAAACCCTTCGCCGCAGAAGTGTTGCTGGAAATGCTGGCCCGGTTTGAACCGGTGCCGGAGCCGGGTGTGGCCATGGTGGCAGAAGACCCCGCCATGCAACGGGTGTGTCGTCTGGCAGAGCGCCTGGCGCACAGCGATGCCACAGTGTTGGTCACCGGTGAATCCGGCACCGGCAAGGAAGTGATTGCGCGTTACCTGCACGCCTGTTCCAGCCGTGCCGAGCGGCCCATGGTCGCCATCAACTGCGCCGCCATTCCCGAAAACATGCTGGAGTCGATGCTGTTTGGCTATGAAAAAGGTGCCTACACCGGCGCCCACCAGTCGCGCCCGGGCAAATTCGAGCAGGCCAACGGCGGCACCCTGCTGCTGGATGAAATCTCCGAGATGGACCTGGGCCTGCAGGCCAAGCTGTTGCGCGTGCTGCAGGAGCGTGAGGTGGAACGCCTGGGCGGCAACAAGGTGATTGCGCTGGATGTGCGGGTGATTGCCACCAGCAACCGCAACCTCGCGGAAGCCGTTGCCGCTGGCCGCTTCCGGGAAGACCTCTATTATCGCCTGAGTGTCGTGCCGCTGGAGGTGCCCGCTTTGCGCGATCGCCCGGCGGATATCCTGCCGCTGGCACAGCGCTTCCTGCAGCGTTACGCGCCACCGCGCAGTGGGCTCGCTTTCAGTAAGGCCGCCCTGCAGCGCCTCGCCGCGCATAATTGGCGCGGTAACGTGCGGGAACTGGAGAACTGCGTGCAGCGTGCCAGCCTGCTGGCACTGGGGCCAGAGATCGGCCCCGACGATATCGACTTCGTTGCCGCCATGGCGCCCGCCGCAGCAGTCGCGGCTGCACCCACTATGGTGGAAGCCACCGCCCCGGCCGAACCGCAGCTGGAGGGCGACCTGAAGGAGCGCGAGCGCGAGCTGATCGTGGCCGCGTTGTCGGCGGTGGATGGCAACCGCAAGGAGGCCGCGGAGCGCCTGGGTATCAGCCCGCGCACGCTGCGCTACAAACTGGCGCGCTTCCGTGAACTGGGGTTGGCCGTACCCCGCGCACATTGAGAGAGGACAGGTTATGAGCGAAATGGCAATCAACCAGGTGCTGGCACAGATGCGCAGCATGGCGGCGGAGGCGGGCAGCGAATCTGCCGCGGCGGCCGGCGGTGCCGACTTTTCCAGCTTTATGAAACAGTCCATCGACGACGTCAATCAGGCGATGCAGAATTCGCGCGAAATGGCCACGGCCTTCGAGGCGGGTGAGCCGGGGGTGTCGCTGGCGGAGTTGATGGTGACGGCGCAGAAAGCCAGCCTGGAATTCCAGGCGCTGAGCGAGGTGCGCAACAAACTGCTCACCGCCTATCGTGAAGTCATGAGTATGCAGGTCTGAGCCCTGCTGGTTTACGATGTGCCCTGAGGAGTGAGTTGATCCATGGCAGAGAATAGCGGCGGGCTTGTCGCGCGCTTCAACGGATACAGCCG
Source organism: Haliea alexandrii (assembly GCF_003719295.1). Taxonomy (GTDB): domain Bacteria; phylum Pseudomonadota; class Gammaproteobacteria; order Pseudomonadales; family Halieaceae; genus Haliea; species Haliea alexandrii. The sequence goes on along the minus strand of NZ_RFLW01000003.1, from coordinate 121,619 downwards.
GCAGCCCATTTCCCGCCAGCTCGCGCTGCTGGTGGGCCTGGCGGCAAGCATTGCGCTGGGCATTGGCCTGGTGCAATGGGTTTTTGTGCCCGAGTACAAGCCCCTGTTCGGCAGTATGGCGGCCGAGGACACCACTGCGGCCATGTCTACACTGGACGCCAACGGCATCGACTACCGGCTCGATGATCGCACCGGCATGGTTACCGTGGCCTCCGACCAGGTGCACCGGGCGCGGCTGCTGCTGGCGACCGAGGGCTTCCCGCGCTCCGGCGACATCGGCTTCGACAAGATTTATCAGGAGCAGGAGATCGGCGTCAGCAGCTTTATGGAGCAGGCGCGCTATCACCGTTCGCTGGAACAGGAGCTTTCCCGCACTATCAGCGCACTGGATGGTGTGCGCGGTGCCCGCGTGCACCTGGCCATGGCCAAACAGAGCGCCTTCCTGCGCCAGCGAGAACAGCCGGCCGCATCGGTCGTGTTGCACCTGTACGGTGGCCAGGTGCTGTCTGACCGGCAGTTGGCGGGCATCGTGCACCTGGTGTCCGCCAGTGTGCCCAACCTGCAACCGGAGTCCGTCTCCGTGGTCGACCAGCAGGGCCGCCTGTTGTCGACGCAGGGCAACCCGGATGATTTCGGCTACAGCAAGGAACAGTTCCAGATGGCACAGCAGCTGGAGCAGCGCTACAGCCAGCGGATCGTCGATATTCTGGAGCCCATTCTGGGGCCCGGGCGCGTGCACGCGCAGGTGTCGGCGGATATCGACTTCACCCGCATCGAGCGCACCAGCGAGGTGTACGCGCCGGACACGGTATTGCGCAGCGAGCAAACCTCGGAGGAGATGACCACCCGGATGCTGGAGGGCGGTGTGCCGGGTACGCTGGCCAACCAGCCACCGGAAGACCCGGACGTGCTGGCCCAACCGCCAGAGGCCGGGCTGGTAGAGAACACGGCGCCAACGCGGTCTACTCGCCGCGAAACGCGCAACTATGAAATGGACAAGACCATCAGCCACATTCGCGAAACGCCGGGTACGCTGCAAAAGTTGTCGATTGCGCTGGTGCTGGACCACGTGGAAATCACTGCCGAGGACGGCTCGGTGGAACGGGCGCCGCTGGCACCGGAACGGGTGGAAGAAATCACCCGCCTGGCGCGGGAGGCCGTTGGTTTCAGCGAAGCACGCGGTGATACCGTGAGCGTGATCAATGCCTCCTTTGTCGAACCGCCCGCACTGGAAGCGCCACCGGAGCCTTCGCTGCTCGAGGAAGACTGGCTGTGGCGCGTGCTGAAAGGCCTGGGCGTGGCGGCCGGGTTGGCGGCGCTGCTGTTCTTCGTGCTGCGTCCCCTGATGCAGTTTTCAGTGGCGCCCGTGCCAGCGGCAATCGGCCCATCGGGGCAGCGGGCCCTGGGCAACGACGGTTACGGTGAGGCGGGATATGCCCAGGGTGGTGGTGAATTGATGAGCGACGACCAGGTGACCCTGGCCGGCGACCGGCGCGGCCTGCCCGGCAACACCGGTTACCAGCAGCAATTACAAATGGCGCGCAATGTGGCTGAGGGCGAGCCGCAGCGCGCTGCACATGTGATGAAACAGTGGGTGGCGGGCGATGGCTGATGCTGCGGGAGCAGGTTTGAGCGGCGCGCAGCGCGCAGCGGTATTCCTGCTGGGGGTAGGCGAGGATTCGGCCACCGCCATCATGCGCCACATGGAGCCGCGTGAAGTACAGCGCATCGGCGAGGCCATGGCGTCGCTGTCGTCTATCTCCAACGAGCAGGTAGAGACGGTGCTGGCGGCGTTCCACGAAGACGCCAGTGCGCTCAACCCGCTGGGTCTGGGTGCCTCGGAATTTACCCGTCGTGTGCTGACCAACGCGCTGGGTGAAAGCAAGGCGCGCTCCATGTTGGCTAAAGTCATGCCGGGCAAGCAGCAGACCTCCGGCATAGAAGCGCTGAAGTGGATGGACCCGGGTGCGGTGGCGGAACTGCTGGAGGACGAGCACCCGCAGATCATTGCCATTGTGCTGGCCTCGCTGGACGAGGAACAGTCAGCCCAGGTGCTGGTCAATATCCCCGAACCCGTGCGCAGCGAGGCGCTGTTGCGCGTGGCGCGTTTGCAGGTGATTGATCCGGCGGCGATGGAAGAGCTGGACAAAGTGCTGGAAAAACAGCTGGGCAAGGTGCGCAAAACGCCGCCACGTTCGGTCAACGGCATGACCAGTGCGGCGGCCATTCTCAACAACGTCAAGGCGGATATCGAGTCCGAGTTGCTCGGCTCTCTCAAGGAGGCCGATGCCGACCTCGGGGAGAAAGTGAGTGAGCTGATGTTCGTGTTTGACAACCTCACAGAGCTGGATGATCGCGGTATGCAGCGCCTGATTCGGGAAATTGCTGTTGATAGCCTGGTGATTGCCCTGAAAGGCGTCGATGACCAGCTGCAGGACAAGTTTTTCAACAACATGTCGTCTCGCGCTGCGGATATGCTGCGCGAGGATCTCGAGGCCAAGGGCCCGGTGAAACTGGCCGAAGTTGAGGCGGCCCAGAAGGAAATTCTCGCGGTCGCGAGCCGTCTGTCAGACGAGGGCGAGATCACGCTGGGCAAAGGGGGCGACGACTTTGTCTGACGCCGGTCGCCCGCGCAGCTGGCAACCCCCGCCGCTGCGGGAGGCAGCGCCCGCAGCGGCGGCGCCGCCGGATACCGCGGCAATCGCCGAGCGTGCGCGCGCCGAGGGCTATGCTGCGGGCCACGCCGAAGGGCTCGCCGCCGGTCGCGCCAAAGCCGAAGGCACGGCCAGGGAGCTCGCGGCCCTGCTGGAGAATATGGCAACGCCGTTTCGACAGCAGGAGTCCGGCTTGCTGCGGGAGCTGTCGGAGCTGGTGGTGCAGGTGGCCACGGCAGTGGTCCAGCGTGAGCTGGAAACGTCGTCCGGCGCCATCGAGGCCGTGCTGGCCGAGGCACTGGAACTGCTCGAAGCGGTGGAGGGACCGGTTGATGTGCACTTGCATCCCGCCGATGCCGCGCTGGTGCGGGAGTGGCTGGCGGATAACCTGCCCAAGCTGGCGGTCACGGTGCATACGGATGCCGCCTTGCTGCGCGGCGGTTGTCGCGTGGCCACTGCGGAAAGCTACGTCGACGCCTCCACTGAGCGTCGCCTCGACGAGGTGGTGCGCGCGCTGCGCGAGAGTCGCGGTGCCGTCGGCGGAGCGGAGTCTTGAGCGCGGCGGAACAGCTGGGTGTTGAGCGGGCGGTTCGCCTGCGGCAGCAGATCAGCAGCCTGGGAGCGCGGGTGCATGCCAACGCACCCATCCGCGAAGGTCGGTTGGTGCGCATGGTCGGTACACGGCTGGAGGTGGCCGGGTGTACCGGCGCGGTGGGCAGCCGCTGCAGTATCCAGGCGGAGGAAGAGCGCAGTGTGGAGGCCGAGGTCGTGGGGTTCTCCGAAGGGCGCCTGATTCTCATGCCCGAGGGCAACCTGCATGGCGTGATGCTGGGGGCGCGGGTGCGCCCGCTGGGGTTCAGCCACCGTGTGGGGGTGGACGAGCATTTGCTGGGGCGCGTCATCAATGGTGCCGGGCACCTGCTGGATGGCGGCCCCACCGTGATGTTTCGCGACTACGCGCCCCTGCGCGGTCCCTCCATCAACCCCCTGGCGCGCGGGTCGGTGCGCGAACCACTGGACGTGGGTGTGCAGGCGATCAATGCCCTGGCGACCATCGGCCGTGGGCAGCGTCTCGGCCTGTTCGCGGGTAGCGGCGTGGGCAAGAGCACACTGCTGGGTATGATGACCCGGCACACCGCCGCGGACGTCATTGTGGTCGGTCTGGTCGGTGAGCGCGGGCGTGAAGTGCGCGAGTTTGTGGATGAAATTCTGGGGCCGGAAGGCTTGGGCCGTGCCGTGGTAGTGGCGACCCCTGCCGACGATCCACCGCTGATGCGGGTGCACGGTGCCTGGCGTGCCACGGCCATTGCCGAACATTTCCGCCGCCAGGGCAAGAACGTCCTGCTCTTGCTGGACTCCCTGACCCGCTTTGCCCAGGCCCAGCGTGAGATCGGCCTCGCGGCCGGTGAGCCGCCGGTGGCCAAGGGCTATCCGCCGTCGGTGTTCTCCTTGCTGCCGGCACTGGTTGAGCGCGCGGGCAACACGCAGGAAGGTTCCATTACGGCGATCTACACCGTGCTGGTGGAGGGCGACGACCTGGCCGATCCCATTGCCGATTCCGCGCGCGCCATTCTCGATGGCCACATCGTGCTCTCGCGCCAGCTGGCAGACTCGGGACTGTTTCCGGCCTTTGATATCGAAGCCTCCATCAGCCGCTCCATGGTCAATGTGGTGGACCCTGCCCAGCTGCAGCTGGCACGCCAGCTCAAGGAGTTGTATGCTGTGTGGCGGGAGAATCGCGACCTGATCACCATTGGTGCCTATGAGCGAGGCACTGACCCGGCCATCGACCGGGCGCTGAGTGCGATTGGCCCACTGCGAGCGCTGATAAGCCAGCCCTGGAACGAGAAACGGGATATGCAACACAGCCTCAACGCCATGCTTGAAGCGGCCCGTGCTGCCGGTCTTGGAGGCCAGTTGTGAGCGCCGTAGACAAGCTCGACAAGGTCGTTACCGTCGCCCGCGCTGACCAGGCCGGCGCAGCGCGCAGCCTGCAGGAGCAGCAGGCTCACCACAGCCGCAATAACGACCAGCTCAACCAGTTGCAGCGCTTTGCCGAGGAGTATGAGCAGCAATTGCGCGACATGTCGGCCTCCGGAATGGCGGCCGCACAGCTGCAGGACTATCGCCAGTTCCTCTCCAATCTGAATGATGCCATCCGCGTGCAATTGAGCACGGTCGCCGAGAGCACCGAAAAGCTCCAGCAACAGCGCGACGACTGGATGCAGAAGTCGCTGCAGACCTCCACCCTGGAAGACTTCGTCGCGCGTCGACGCATCGTCGCCCAGGACCACGCCGAACGCCTGGAACAGCGCGCTGTCGACGAGCGCTTCAATGCCGGTTTTGTGCCAGCGGGACAAGAGCCCTCGGGCTCTGGCACGTAAATTGCTTTTTCTCCCCTGATACGGGAGACCCTAGATGATTACGGTACTGCAAACCCTGCCTGTCGCCAGCTCGGACGCCAACAGTGCGCCCGGGAATACGGTGCAGGACGGGGCTCAAAATGGATTTTCGCAGTTGTTTGCCGCCACGAGAGCGGGCGCTTCCGACCGGCCAGCCGGGGGCGGCAATACCTCGCGCGATGGCAACGGCGGCAATGCGGCGTCGTCCGGCGGCAGTGGTTTGCCGCCTGTGGCTGGCAATGCTCAGGGCGCTGGTGACCTGGAGGCCGGTTCGGGCCTGTGGCAGCCCTTTACCCTGACCCTGCAGGAGGGGCTTGCTGAAGCCACGCCTGACGGTGCCGCCGCTACCGAGAATACCGCTCTGCCCAACCTGCTGAGCGGCTCGACGGATGCAGCCACAGATGCGACGGCAGATGAAAGCGCAGTGAGTGCCGCCCCGGTTACACCGCTAACGCTTGCGGAGACAACGGCCGGCGCGACCACCAACGCGCTTCTGCCCCCTGATGCGAAGGTGCTCACTAGGGGGACAGCCGCCAGCGGCAGCGTGTTGTTGACCCCGGAATTGGCCGCTGCGACGCCCGGTGCCGTGCCAGTCACATTGGGCGCGCAGTCAGCGGGGCAACCCGCAGTGCAGTCCACTGCGCAAGCGACCACCGCACGGGCGGAGGCACTGATCGCCGCAGAACCAACCGCGGCCAGCACGGAGGAAGCCGTTACGCTGGCGTCCGCCGAGCGCCTGCGCGGCGAGGAGGCCACGGCGTTGCAGGCGGCCCGCCAGCGCGCCCCGGAGGGTGGCCTTGAACCGCTGCGTGCGGCATTGGCTGCGGGCGGTGGCGAGTCCACGACCCCCACAACAGCGGTGAGCGCTAGCCAGGGCGCCAACGCCACGGCGGACACGTCCGCCCCCACGGCGCCGCGTACGCCCACGCACCTGGCCATGACCCATGCGCCACAGGACGCTGAATTCGCCGGCGAACTGGCCAACCGCCTGCAGGTATTTGCCCGCAACGGTGGCCACGAAGCAACGCTGCAGCTGCACCCGGCTGATCTGGGGCGTTTACAGGTCTCCATCACCACCGATGGCGACCAGGCCCGCGTGCTGTTTGTGGCGGATTCCGCCGCCGCTCGGGATGCCATCGAGCAGTCCATGCCGCGGCTGCGTGAAATGCTGGCCCAGAGCGGCCTGCAACTCTCCCATAGCGATGTTTCCGGCCAGTTCCAGGGCGGTGCCGACAGCCAGCGTGATGCCCCCGGCCTGCCGCGCACGGCAGGGGCGGAGGGCCTGGCTGACGGACCCGTCTCCGGCACCGCCGAACCCGGCGCTGCGCACGCGTCCGCGGGCGTTCGCCTGGTCGATTACTACATTTAACTTCCCCCGATTTTCAGTCTAGTATGCCTGCAGGCTGCCTCGGCAGCCACGCGGGCGCGGGGTGTCAAAATACTGGCACTCGCCGCACACTCTGCGCCTTAACACTCTGTATCTAATAGATTTTTTCATTCTGGTATAGCTTTTGCTTTCAAGGATGTTGCTGACAGTTGGCGGCATTCGGCAGGGCTGCCGGTCAGTTGCGAGGAGCAAGCATGGCTGCAAAAGACGATCTCAATCTCGGCAAGGGCAATGGCGCGGACGATGCCGGCAAGGCATCCGGTGGTGGCAAGGGCAAACTGGTCGCCATCATCGCGGTGGTTGTGGTGTTGCTCGGCGGTGGTGCCGGGGCAGCCTTCATGCTGCTGGGTAATAACGACGAGGTAGCCGCCGATGTGGCCGGTGCCGAGCCCGCGGCACCCAAGGAAGAGGAGCGCGAAGCGGTCTACATGCCGCTGGAGAAATTCCTCGTCAACTTCGACCACAAGGGCGGCATGCGCTATATCCAGACCGACATTCAGTTGATGGCCTATGAAGCGGAAGTGCTGGAGAAAGCCCAGCGCAACACGCCCGCCGTGCGCAACCGCCTCATCATGTTGCTCAGCGATCAGGATTTCGACGCGTTGCGCACGGTAGAAGGCAAGGAGGCACTGCGTCAGGACGTGTTGAAGGCCGTGAACGAGGTGCTCAAGATGTCCGGGCCGGATTCAGTGCAGGACGTTTATTTCACCTCCTTTGTGCTGCAGTAGGTAGCGTATGGCTGGCAGCGATCTGCTTTCCGAAGGCGAACTGGATGCATTGACGGGCGACAGCACCGCGGCGAGCGGTGGTTATCGTGCGTTCGACTTCACCGCCCGCGAGCAATCGCTGCTCAACCAGCTCACGCTGCTGCCACCGCTGCAGGAGCGACACGCCGAACAACTGGCTCACGGCCTTGAGGACGTGTTCAACAGCGAGTTCGAGGTAAGCGCTGCGGGATTGCGCGTGCTCGCCTGTGAAGAAGTGCTGGTATCCCTGGCGGAAAGCGTGGCGGTCACCACGCTCGATTTGCCGCCACTGGCGGGGCATTGCCACGTGGTGTGCCCCGCACCGTTATTGTCACAGCTGGTCAATGATTATTTCGGCGGTGTCCGTGGCGACAGCGTCGCCAATGTGCAGCGTGCCACGCTCACGCCCAGTGAACTGCGCCTGGCGGAACGTGTGGCCGAGCAGGTGGTTGCGGCGCTGGTAGCCGCCTGGGGTGACAAGCTGCCGCTGGAACCTGGCCCGATGCTAACCGCCCCGCATGTCGACGCCATTGCTTCGCTGCCCCGCGCGGACAAGCTGGTGCAGATGGTGTTTGCAGTGAGCTTGAACGAGCTGACATCCGAGGTGGCCCTGCTGTTGCCATTTGCGGCGCTGGAGCCCTGGAAGCAGCGCTTCAGTGCGCCGCGCAAGTCCGCTACCGAGGAAGCCGGGCAGGGTTGGGGGCCGCACCTGCGGCGCGAACTGCCCGCGGTCAAGGTGGATGTGGCCGTGATGCTTGCCAGCCGCGAGCTGACCCTGGGTGAAGTGCTGGGGTTGAAGGTGGGCTCGGTGATCGACCTGGCCGTGCCGGATGAAGTTGACCTCTGCGTGGAAGGCGTGCGCCTGGCCAGTGGGCGCTATGGCGCCTACGAGGGCCAGAAGGCCATAAAGATCACAGGTTTTGTCGGCCCGGAAGGGTCGACGGGCAAAAGCACAGGATAGAACCATGAGCGAACAGGACGAACAGGGCGCGGGCGAACCGTCAGGTGAGGCACTGCAACAGCTCTCGCCGGGCGGAGCCGGAGGCACGGGCGGCGAGATCAACTTTGATCTGCTGCTCGACGTACCGGTGACGCTGTCGGTGGAAATAGGGCGCACGCGGATGTCCATCAAGGACCTGCTGGCGTTGAACCAGGGGGCGCTGGTGGAACTGGACCGCGAGGTCAATGCACCACTGGACCTGATGGTAAACGGCACACTGATCGCGCGTGGCGAGGTGGTAGAACTCGAAGGACGCTTCGGCCTGCGCCTGATTGACGTGGTCAGCCCCTCTGAACGATTGAAGAAAGTCCGGTGAAAAGTCCGGAACTGTTCAGCGCAGGTTATCTGGTGCAGGTGCTCGGCTCACTGCTGTTGGTGTTTTGCTGCATCCTCGGCATGCTTTACCTGATGCGCCGCTTCAGCCGCGGCGGCAGCGGTAACAACGCGCGGCTGGCGGTGCTGGCCAGCGCCAGTGTGGGCAGCCGCGAGCGTGTGGTGCTGTTGCGCGCCGGCGAGGAACAGATTCTGCTCGGGGTCGCCCCCGGCAGTGTGAGAACACTGCATGTATTTGCAGAGCCGGTGATCGTCGAAGCCGCCAGCACCCCCCAGCGCCCCGACTTCGCCACCATCCTCAATAGCGTCAACCCGCTCGGGCCACGCAAATGAGCGCGCCGCTGCGTGCCGCTTGCGCGGCGCTGGCCGTGTTGCTGGGCGTGCTGTTGCTGCCAGGCCTGGCGCAGGCCCAGGCGAGCATTCCGCTGGTGTCGGTCAACCCCACGCCGGGGGGTGGCAGCAACTACTCCATGAACATCCAGATCCTGCTGCTGATGACGGTGCTCACGCTGTTGCCGGCGGCGCTGATCACCATGACGTCTTTCACCCGGATTCTCATCGTGCTGGCCATTCTGCGTCAGGCGCTGGGCACGGCACAAACACCGTCCAACCAGATCATTCTCGGCCTCGCCCTGTTTCTCAGCCTGTTCATCATGGCGCCGGTATTCGATGTGGCCTACCAGAATGCCCTGTTGCCCTACATGAACGAGACCATCGACTTCGATCAGGCGCTGGCGGCGGCGCGGGGCCCGTTTCGCGAGTTCATGTTCGGCCAGACGCGTGAAAACGATCTGATGCTGTTTGCCGAGTTGGGGGGCTATGGGCCCTTCCAGACGCCGGAGGAAGTGCCGATGGTGGTGTTGTTGCCCTCGTTTCTCACCAGCGAACTGAAAACCGCCTTCCAGATCGGGTTTCTGCTGTTTGTGCCGTTTTTGATCATCGACCTGGTGGTGGCCTCCGTGCTGATGTCGATGGGTATGATGATGCTGTCGCCGATGCTGGTATCGCTGCCTTTTAAACTCATGCTGTTTGTGCTGATCGACGGCTGGACGCTGGTGGCGTCCACCCTGGTCAACAGCTTCGTGGTGTAGGAGGCGCTGTGTCCCCGGAAACAGTCCTGGATGTCGGCATGGATGCGTTGTGGCTGGCGGTGTTGTTGGCGGCGCCGCTGCTGTTGTCTGCCCTCGCGGTGGGCCTGTTGATTGGTATTTTCCAGGCGGCGACGCAAATTCAGGAAATGACCCTGAGCTTCATTCCCAAACTGATCGCGCTGGTGGTGGCGCTGTTTGTCGCCGGCCCCTGGATGCTGCAGGTGGCGATCACCTTTACCCAGCGTCTCTACACCGAGATTCCGGGGATGCTGGGATGAGTGGCCTGCCGCTCGATATCGATCAGGTACTGGCCGCCATGCAGCTCTACTACTGGCCGTTCCTGCGCGTGTCAGCACTGATGCTGGTGGCCCCCATATTCAGCGCGGCCAATGTCACCGTGCGCGTGCGCGTACTGCTGGCGGTTTTGATCGCCGCGCTGGTGGCACCGCTGATGCCGGTGGCGCCCGTGGCCGACCCGCTCAGCGGCGAGGGTATTCTGCTCGCCGCGCGGGAGGTGGCGATCGGTGCCGCCATGGGTTTCGTGATGCAAATGGTATTTGCGTCGGTGGTGGTAGCGGGGGAGACCCTGGCCATGAGCATGGGCCTGGGCTTTGCCATGTCGGTGGATCCGCAGAACGGTGTGCAGGTGCCGGTGGTCAGCCAGTTCAATACCATCCTCTCCATTCTGCTGTTCCTGGCGATCGACGGTCACCTGCTGTTGCTCTCGGCCTTCGGTGACAGTCTGGTGCTGCTGCCGCCGGGGCAGCCCGGGTTTGACCCGGGCACCTTTGCCAACCTGGCGGGGCTGGGTGGCGGTATTTTCGCCAGTGCCCTGGTGCTCGCGCTGCCGGCGCTGACCGCCGTGCTGATGACCAACATCGCGCTGGGCGTGATCACGCGCGCTGCGCCGCAGCTGAATATTTTCGCGGTGGGCTTCCCGGTGACCATTCTGGTCGGTTTCGTGTTCCTGTTGCTCGGTATGCCCGCGTTCATTGCGGCCATGCGCCGTTTTCTGGAAGCCGGCATTGAACAGACACTGATGGTGTTCTGATGGCAGACGAGCAGCAGTCCGGGCAGGAACGTACAGAAGAACCCACCGAGCGCCGCAAACAGGAAGCGCGGCGCAAGGGCCAGGTGCCGCGTTCCAAGGAGCTCAACACTACTGTTACGCTGCTCGCGGCTGCTGCGAGCCTGCTGACCCTCGGCCCGGCCATGGTGGACGGCATGTTCCAGTTGGCGTCGGAGGCGTTCTCGGCGGACCGGGAGCTGGTGTTCAATGCGGTGCATCTGCCGGTGCACTTCATGCACATGATGTCCTCGGCGCTGGTGTTGCTGGCACCTTTCCTGCTGGTGTCGCTGGTGGCTGCCTTTGCCGGGCCCCTGCTGATGGGGGGCTGGGCATTCTCCGCTGAGTCGATGAGTTTCAGCTTCGACAAGATCAACCCGGTGAAAGGGCTGGCGCGGGTGTTCTCGCTCAAGGGCCTGCTGGAACTGGCCAAGGCGCTGCTCAAGTTCCTGCTCATCCTGGCGGTGACCTTCGCCCTGTTCGGCCTGCTGCAGCGGGACATCCTGCAGCTCAGCAGCCTGGCGCCCGGTGCTGCCAGCCAGTCGACGGCTGCCCTGCTGGCCTGGAGCCTGTTGTTGCTCAGCGCTTCCATGGCGCTGATTGCGCTGTTTGACGTGCCCTTCGAGCTTTGGGACTTCCACCGCAAATTGCGCATGACGCGGCAGGAAGTACGCGACGAAATGAAAGAGACCGATGGCCGCCCCGAGATCAAGCAGCGCATCCGCACGTTGCAGCGGGAGGTCGCCCAACGGCGCATGATGTCGGATGTGCCCACGGCCGATGTGGTCATCACCAACCCCACCCATTACGCCGTCGCCATTGCCTACAGTGCCGAGGGCAGCGGCGCGCCGCGGGTGGTGGCCAAGGGGCGCGACCTGATCGCGCTGCACATTCGCAGCGTGGCCGGTGCGCACCAGGTGCCCATGTACGAAGCACCCCTGCTGGCGCGGGCACTGTATGCCTCCACGGACATCGGGGCGGAAATCCCCCGCGGGCTTTATCTGGCGGTGGCGCGCGTGCTGGCCTACCTGTTCCAGTTGCGTCGCGCGGGCCCCACCGATTACGTACCACGCCCCACGGCACTGGAAATTCCGCCGGAATATGAAGACCTGATGAACGAGGATGCCACCGATGGCGAATGAGAACGCCGCCGCAGTAGCGCCGGGCGCTCCGGGATTGTCCTGGCAGACTGTGCTGACCGGTGCCGGCACGCCGATCGTGCTGATGCTGATGCTGGTGATGATTGTATTGCCGCTGGCACCGCTGGTACTCGACCTGTTGTTCACCTTCAATATCGCTCTGGCAATTATTGTGCTGATGGCCGCGGTGTATTCCTCGCGACCGCTGGATTTCGCCTCTTTCCCCACGGTGCTGTTGATTGCAACCCTGTTGCGGTTGGGCCTGAACGTGGCATCCACCCGGGTGGTCCTGCTCGAGGGACACACCGGTACCGCCGCTGCGGGACGGGTGATCGAAGCCTTTGGTGAATTCGTGGTGGGCGGCAGTTACGCGGTGGGTCTGGTGCTGTTTACCATTCTCGTGGTCATCAACTTCGTGGTGGTGACCAAGGGTGCAGGGCGCATTTCAGAAGTCACCGCGCGCTTTACCCTGGACGCCATGCCCGGCAAGCAGATGGCGATTGATGCTGACCTGAATGCCGGCCTGATCAGTCAGGACGAGGCCCTGCGCCGTCGCGAGGAAGTGTCGCAGGAGGCTGATTTCTACGGGGCCATGGACGGTGCCAGCAAGTTCGTGCGCGGCGATGCCATCGCCGGCATTCTCATTCTGCTGATCAACGTGCTTGGCGGCATCACCATCGGCATGCTGCAGCACAACCTGAGCGCCACGGATGCGGCGCAGAACTATACCCTGCTGACTATTGGCGATGGCTTGGTGGCACAAATTCCCTCCATGCTGCTCTCCACGGCGGCGGCGATCATCGTCACCCGCGTGTCCAGCGCCCAGGACATGGGGGCCGAGGTGACACTGCAGCTCACCTCCAACCCGCGCATTCTGTTTGTGGCCGCGGGTATTATCGGCCTCATCGGTTTCGTGCCGGGCATGCCCGGCGTGGTTTTCGTGCCGATCGCCGCGTTGCTGGGGGTCATGGGCTACCTGCGCTGGCAGTCACAGCAGGTGGGCGCGGTGGAGCCGGAGCCGGTGCGGCCCGAGCGCAGCCCGGAAAATACCGAACTGAGCTGGGATGACGTGGCCGAGGTGGATGAAATCGGCCTGGAGGTGGGCTACCGGCTGATTTCCCTGGTTGATCGCAACCAGGGTGGTGATTTGCTCAGTCGCATCAAGGGCGTGCGCAAGAAGCTGTCTCAGGAGCTGGGTTTCCTGGTGCATTCCGTCCACATACGCGACAACCTCGACCTCTCCCCCAATGCCTACCGCATCAGCCTGCACGATGTGGTGGTCGGCGAGGGCGAAGTGTTTCCCGGCCGTGAACTGGCGATCAACCCGGGGCAGACCTTTGGCGACCTCGAGGGTGTGGCGACGCGTGACCCGACATTCGGCCTGGATGCCGTGTGGATCGATCCGGGCCAGCGCGGCGACGCCCAGACCAAGGGCTATACCGTGGTGGACAGCAGCACCGTTATCGCCACCCACCTGAGCCAGCTGCTGAAGAACCACGCACGTGAACTGATCGGCCAGGACGGCGTGCAGCAGCTGCTGGACAAACTCGCGCGCTCCTCGCCCAAGCTGGTGGAAAACCTGGTACCCAGTGCCATGTCGCTGGGCGATGTGACGCGGGTATTGCAGAACCTGCTGGAGGAGGGGATTCCGGTGCGCGATATGCGCACAATCGCCGAAGCTTTGGCGGATCAGTCGGGCAAGGGTCAGGATTCTGACGCTTTGACCGCCAAAGTCCGCATTGCCCTGGGGGCCTCCATCTTCCAGAACATCAATGGCACCGCGGATGAGATGTCGGTGATGGCGTTGGACTCGAAACTGGAACAGATCTTGCTGGGTTCAATCCATCAAGGGGCGGGCGGGCTTGAACCGTCACTGCTGGACAGTGTGATTCGCCAGGTGCTGGAGGCCTCTGCGAAGCTGGAGGCCGAGGGCAAGAATCCCGTGCTGCTGGTGGCGGGCAATATCCGCCTGTTTCTGTCGCGACTGCTGCGCGGACGCATGGCGAATTTCTACATACTGGCCTACGACGAGATACCGTCGACCAAGACGATCAAGGTGGTTGCCACCATCGGCGGTAGTGCCGGTGCCCTACAGGGAGCGAAGTGATGAACATACGACGATTCAATGCCCGGGACAGCCGCAGCGCGTTGGCGCTGGTGCGCGAAGCGCTCGGCGCGGAGGCCGTTATCCTGAGCAACCGTCGCGTTGCCGATGGTGTTGAAGTGGTCGCGGCCTGCAACCTGGAAGCGGTGGAACAGGCCGCGGCCGTGAGCGAACAGCCCGCCGCGGTGGTGGCGCCACCGGTAGAGAACGAACTCGGCATGCTGCAGCTGCAGAACGAGCTGGCCAACCTGCGCTCCCTGCTGGAAACCGAGCTGCAGCAGCGCAACTGGCGCGACAGCGCCGCCAAGGCACCGATTCGCGCCACGCTCAATCAGCGGCTGGCGCGCATGGGTTTCTCCCGCGCGCTCAGCGAGGGCATTACCGATGCCCTGCCGGCCAGCGGTGGGCTGGAGGCGCTCTGGCAGCGCACTCTGGCCGCACTCGAGGCGCGCCTGCTCACCCTGCCGGATGGCTTGCCCGGCGGCACCCGGGTGGTAGCCTGCGTGGGCACCACCGGCGTGGGGAAAACCTCCACCATCGCCAAGCTGGCGGGCCGCGCTGCGCTCAGTCACGGCCGCGAGCAGGTGGGCCTGATTACCATGGACCAGTATCGGATAGGCGGCCAAGAGCAGCTGGCAACCTTCGCGACACTGCTGGATGTGCCGCTGCAGAGCGTTAGCGACGGCCCCGAGCTGTATGCCGCGCTGCGCGACTTCCGCAATCGTCGCCACATTTTTGTCGACACCGCCGGCATGGGCCAGCGCGACCCCCGCCTGCTGAAGCAGATTGAGCTGCTGCGTGACAGCCCCGTCCCGGTGACGGTGCTGGGCGTGCTGTCAGCCTCTGTCGGTGTGGCGCCCACACGCGAGCTGGTGCATTCACTTGGAAGGCAGGGCTTGAGCGGTGCTATCATCACCAAGCTGGACGAGGCAGCGGGTGTGGGTGGTACTCTGGATACCCTGATTCGCGCGCAGTTGCCGGTAGCGTATACCAGCAGCGGGCAACGCGTGCCGGATGACCTGCAGCCAGCCAGGGCTGGAGAGCTGATCGCGCTGGCAGCAGATTGGCTGCGACAGCGGCGGCGAGCGGATGCGGTGCCGTCCTCACGGGCTGGCATGACAGCCATGGCAAGTTGAATGAACAACAGGAAAACCTGACATGGGCGAACAGGCCCCCACGAACGTTATTGCAGTAACCAGTGGTAAAGGGGGGGTGGGCAAGACCAACGTCTCCGTGAACCTTGCTGCAGCGCTCGCCCGGCAGGGACAGTCAGTCCTGTTATTCGACGCCGACCTGAGCCTGGCCAATGTCGATGTTGCGCTGGGCCTGCGCCCCAAGTGGGACATCAGCCATGTGCTGTCCGGCGAGAAAACGCTGCAGGAAATTCTTCTCCCCGGGCCCGGCGGCATTACCGTGGTGCCCGCGAGCTCCGGCGTGGCGCGCATGGCCAACCTGGCCCCAGCCGAGCAGGCGGGGCTGGTGCAGGCCTTCAGTGAGCTGGAACAACCGGTGGATACACTGATCGTGGACACCGGCGCCGGCATCGACCCCACCGTGCTGACCTTCACCAGCGCCTGTCAGCGCGTGATTGTGGTGGTGTGCGACGAACCCACCTCGCTGACCGACGCCTACGCCCTGATCAAGGTGCTCAACCGCGATTGCGGCGTCAAGCGCTTCGACATCCTGGCCAACATGATGGACTCCGAATGGCAGGGCCGGCAGTTGCTGGCCAAGCTGTGCAATGCCACCGATACCTACCTTGACGTGAATGTGCGCTGGCTGGGCAGCGTGCCGCGCGATGATTTTCTGCGCAAGGCGGTACAGGCGCAGCGCGCGGTGGTGCTGGAGTACCCGCGCTCGTCTTCGGCGCGTGCCCTGCTGGAGATTGCCGCGCGCATCAGCGCGGAGCCGCCGCAGCCCATGGGTGGCGGGATGGCATTCTTCATTGAGCGTATGCTTGCCGCCAGGGGAAAAACAGGCTGACGCCGGCTCATGGATCGCACAGCCGCCTATCAACACGTAGCGCAGACCGGTGTCGATGCGCTTGTGCGCGAGTACCTGCCGCTGGTCAAGCAGATTGCCCTGCGCCTGGCGGCAAAACTCCCTGCCAGTATTGAGCTGGACGACCTGATGCAGGCGGGGTTGATCGGCCTGCTGCAGGCGCGTGAACAGCACGACCCGGAACAGGGGGCGAGTTTTGCCACTTACGCCGGCATACGCATCAAGGGTGCCATGCTCGATGAGTTACGCGGCAGCGACTGGCTGCCACGCAGTGTGCAGAGCAACCTGAGCCGGGTGGCGCAGGCCATCAACAGCGCGAGCCTGCGTGAAGGCAGGCCGGCCCGGGAGGCGGAAATCGCCGCGGAATTGTCCCTGTCGCTGGCCGAGTACCAGAGCCTGGCGGGGGAGCTGGCCTGTGCCCGCATGTGCCAGCTGGACGACGATGTCGCCCTGTGCGCCGGCGATGAACAGGTCGACCCCCTGCGCCAGGTGGGCGAGGCGGGTTTTCATGAGGCCTTGCAGCAGGCGGTGGCGCAACTTCCGGAAAAAGAACAACTGATGATGTCGCTGTATTATGGCGATGGCTTGAACCTGAAGGAAATCGGCCTCGTGCTCGGTGTTTCCGAGTCGCGGGTATCACAGTTGCACGGTCAGGCGGTAGCCCGCCTGCGTGTAACGCTGGAAGCGTGGAAAGAGTGAGGAGAAGCTAGTGGCTGGGAAGCCCGGTTCGCGCGTGTCCTTCGACATGCTTACCCTGCTGGGTGTTACCCTGGCGGTGGGCGTGATCGTGGTCGGCAACATGCTGGAGGGCGGCGAGGTTGGCGCCCTCATGCAGCTGACGGCGTTTATGATTGTCGCGGGGGGCACCTTGGGTGCGGTTATGGTGCAAACACCCCTGGCCGACTTCGCGCTGGCCTTGCAGCGCCTGCGCTGGATTGTATTTCCGCCGAAGTTCCCGCGCGAGGCGCTGATGGAGGAGGTGCTGGGCTGGAGCCGTACCGCGCGCCGCGACGGCCTGCTGGCGCTGGAAAAGCTCACTGCCGGTGGTACCGACGCTTTCGTCAACAAGGGCCTGGGTCTGTTGGTGGACGGCTTTGATCCGGACGTGATTCGCGGGGTGCTTGAGGTACAGGTGGACAACGCCCACGTGCGCGAGGCCCGTGCGGCGCGTGTATACGAAGCCATGGGCGGCTACTCGCCAACAATCGGTATTCTCGGCGCCGTGCTCGGTCTTATCCACGTCATGCAGAACCTGTCAGACCCGGAAGAGCTGGGTGCGGGCATTGCGGTCGCTTTTGTCGCCACTATCTACGGGGTGGGTTTTGCCAACCTGTTTTTCCTGCCGATTGCCAACAAACTGAAATCGATTGCAGCGGAGCAGCTGCAGTACCAGGAGATGGTGATCGACGGTATCGTCATGATTGCCGATGGCGACAACCCGCGCGCGATCAGCAGCAAGCTTGAAGGGTATTTGCAATAGCTTATGCGCCGCCGTCGTCCGCCCGAGATATCCGATAGCCAGGACCGCTGGCTGGTGTCGTATGCGGACTTCATCACCTTGCTGTTCGCGTTTTTCGTGGTGATGTACTCCCTGTCCACCGCCAATGAGGGCAGCTACCGGGTATTGTCCGACTCGATTGTCACGGCGTTTGGTGCCCCCCAGCGCTCATTGGACCCGATCCAGGTCGGCGAGCTGGTGCGCAGCTCGGTGCCGGCGGAACAGGTAGCGGCGAACCTGGCGCAGAACTCCATTTCCGTACCGCTGCGCGTGCCTTCCGGCACGGATGAGGCAGAGCAGGGCGGCGCCGACCTGAATGCCCTGGCGGGCACCCTGAGCGGCGAGGTGGAAAGCGAAGTTGCCTCCCAGCAAGTGCGTGTGGCCGTCGACGATGCCTGGGTGGAGCTGGAAATCGATTCAACGTTGCTGTTTCCCAGCGGTAGTGGCGTACTGTTGGCGCGTGCAGTGCCTGTGCTGAGCCGCATTGCCGGCGTACTGGCTCCCATTCCCAACCGCGTGCGCGTGGAGGGCTATACCGACAACGTGCCCATCCGCAATGACTTGTTTCCCTCGAACTGGGAGTTGTCTGCGGCGCGGGCGTCCTCGGTGGTGCGCCTGTTCGAAAGCAGCGGCATTGATCCCGCGCGCCTCTCTGCGGTAGCCTTTGGGGAGCAAAACCCGTCGGCCAGCAATGAAACAGAAGCCGGAAGAGCCGAAAACCGGCGCGTGGTATTGGTGGTGCTGGCGTTGAACACAGGCGTTAACGACGAGCGAACGCAGGCCCGCTAGCCCGGGACTGCCGCCCGAGCGAGGTCCCATGGTAGAGCCGGTGGACGACCGGGGGCTTACCCCCCTCACGCGGATACGCCCGGTCAAGCGTGACGACAAGCCACGCAAGCAACCCGCGCAACCCGCTGAAGAGGATGAGGCGCCAGCCGCACCAAAAACCGCCTCACGCGAGAAGCGTCTCGGCGGGAATATCGATGAGCGCGCCTAGTCAGTGATTATCGGCCAGTAACATGCCCTGCTTCTGCACCACGTGGCGGATGAGTTCTTCCTGCTGGTCGGTGTCCTCGCGAAATTCTACCCGCGTCCAATAGCCCTGGCCATTGGCAACTGGCTGCGGCGTCGCCACAACCTTTCCCAACAGATGCAGGGGGGCGTGTGATGGCAGCAGGCGGATATCGATCGTCACTGCCGTATTCTCCGGCAGCAGCTCGCGCGCTTCAAAGGCAATACCCGTGCCGCTCAAGTTGACACGCATATGCTGGTAGGACACCGGCCCCGTGCCGCTTTCTGCCTCCCCGGCCAGTGAGCCCAGAACAGACATCTTGCGATTGAGCAGGCCCAGCGCCCGGGCAACGTCCGGGTCGGTCGACCACACGCGATTGATAGTCTGGTTCAGCTCGCGGTCGATCTCGGCGAGTATGGCGCCTGCGGCGAGCTCCACTCCAACCCCCCGCGAATCTTCGTCCTCGCTGCCGGCGTCTACGCGGTAGTGCAGCAGGATTTCATCGTTTATCCGGTAGTACTTTCTGCGCTCAACGCTGGGTGTGGTCATGGTGTGTGGGTCCGCATGCAATAGTGATCCGGCTCAGCGCCCGGTGCCAGCGCCGAGAA
Organism: Haliea alexandrii; assembly: GCF_003719295.1. Classification (GTDB taxonomy): domain Bacteria; phylum Pseudomonadota; class Gammaproteobacteria; order Pseudomonadales; family Halieaceae; genus Haliea; species Haliea alexandrii. The sequence goes on along the minus strand of NZ_RFLW01000003.1, from coordinate 102,578 downwards.
TATCGAGAATTTCCGGGTTGCCTTCGAGGATGCTGTCCAGGCCGGTCTCCGACGCGCTTTCAGCCCCCTGGCGGATAACCAGTTCCACGCGGCGGTTGAGTGCGCGCCCGGCGGGGTTGTCATTGAAGGTAAAGGGCCGCGTATCTGCGTAGCCGACCACCACAATACGCTCGTCCGAGAGCACGCCACCTTCCAGCAATTCATGGGTGACCGACAGCGCGCGGGTAGCTGACAGCTCCCAGTTGGAGCGGAACTGACCGCCGCTGATGGGCACGTCATCGGTGTGCCCCTCCACGGAAATCTTGCCGGGAATGGTCGCCAGCGCATCCCGCAGCCGCACCATGACCGGCAGGAAATCCTGGTTCAGTACGGCTGAGCCGGAGGGGAAGGAACCGTTTTCCCGAATGCGTACCACAATAGAGCGCTGGTTGGTTTCGATATCCACCTTGCCGGTATTGAGCTCTTCCTGCAGTATCTCGCGCAACTCGTCTGCGTCCTGTTGCGTCTCCAGCAGCAGGGATTCGATTTCCTGCTGCACGATCTCCCGCGCCTCCTCGTCGCTGAGTTCACGCGGCGGAGCGTCGGGGTTGCCCACTTCCAGGGAAGGCCTGGTGGTGTCTGCCGTGACCTGCTGGATGGTATCCACAGGGCTCGGGTCCGGTTTGCCGGGGCTGAACTCCTGGGCGATGATGCTGGTGCCTTTCGGGATGTCCTCCACCTTCACCTGTTGTTGCACACCGAAGGCGTTTTTCATCGAGCCGGCAATCTGTTTGTACTTCTGTACGTCCATCTCGGAGAACGACAGCAGCAGGACAAAGAAGCACATCAACAGGGACATGAGGTCGGCGAAGGTTGCCATCCACATGGGTGCGCCCGGCTTGGACTCTTCTTCTTCCTCGAAGTCGATCATGCCGCCTCGGCTTCCTTGTTGCGCTCCTTGGGCTCGAGGTAGGCTTTCAGCATGGATTCGATGATGCGCGGGTTCTGGCCTTCCTGAATGGCGAGCACGCCATCAATGCACATGGCCTTGATGCGTCCTTCCTGGGCCTTGCGCAGATCCAGTTTGTCGGCAATGGGAATGGCAACCATGTTGGCGAGCACCGCGCCGTAGAGGGTGGTGAGCAGGGCTACGGCCATGGCGGGGCCGATGGCCTTGGGGTCATCCATGGCGGAGAGCATTTGCACCAGGCCGATGAGTGTGCCGATCATACCCATCGCCGGGGCGACATCGCCGGTGGCGGAGAACACCTTGGAGCCCCATTTATGGCGATCGATGGTTTGCTGTAGATCTTTGCTCATCACAGCACTCACCACATCACGGTTATTGCCATCTATCAACATGCGCACGCCGTCGCGCAGGAATTCGTTGTTGATCTCTGCATTCTCCAGCGCCAGCATGCCCTCCTTGCGGGCGATCGTGGCCAGCTCAACCACTTGTGTGATGAGGTCTTCGGGTTCGTCCAGCTTGAACATGAAGGCGCGCGCTGCCACCTTGAAGGCGCCGAAGAACTGACCGAGAGTGAACTTCATCATCACCACGAGTGCGGTGCCACCGAGGACGATGAGGATGGAGGGAATGTTCATGAAGATGATCGGAGAGCCGCCGGTGATGATGGCCGCCATCACCACACCCATGGCGCCCACCAGTCCAAGCAGTGTTGCCAGATCCATAAAGCCGTATCTCCGAGGTCTTCAGGAGGCTAACCGCCTCAATGCTGTTTGTAACGTCAAGCTTGCAATGTGACAGGAGTATACAGACAACCTTCGTCGTACGTCAGCACCCTGCGATGCGGGCGGGTCGGCTTTCATGCTACATTCGGCGAATTCTTTACGGTAAGGCGATGTCGTGGAAGAAATCCAGCTGGCCCTGACCGCCGCGCGCACCGACCAGAAAAATTTTGGCCTGTGGCTGAAGAACTGGCAGGTGGGACAAACTCTCTCGGCGCTGGTTTCCGGGCAGCGTCCCACGGGAGAGTTGGTGCTGCGGGTCGGTGGACTGCAAATCACCGCAACAGCGGATATTCCAGTGCAACAGGGTGCGCGCCTGCTGCTTGAGGTGCGCCAGCTGCAGCCGCAGGCCGTGTTGCGTATTATCGGCAACCCCGGCAGCGCTGCGGCGGCGGAGCCCGGTGGCAATGTGCGCCTGCTGGGTGCGGCAGCGCCGGGGGTAGAGACGGTGAACGCTCTGGCGCGGGTGATCAGCCTGCTACAGCCTGCCGAAGGCGCCGTGCGTACCCTGCCTGCGGAGAGCCTGGCACTGGTGCGACAGGTGTTGCGAGGGGTGAGCAGTGCAAGCCAGTTGGTGAGCCCTGCCGGTGTGCGCGCTGCCGTTGCCACCTCTGGCACCTTCAGCGAGGTGCAGCTGATGCACACCGCGAGCAAACCTCCCGGCGCCGCACCGCCCCCCGCCGATATGAAAACCAGCCTTGCCCGCGTGCTGGCGCAGGTGGATGCACGTCTCGAACAGGTCAACGCCATTCCCACGCGCGCCGCGGATGCCGCCGCGCTGCTCGGGCTGCGCCAGGAGCTTGAAACCGCACTCACCGCCATCACCACGAATCAACTGGCGTCGTTGCCAGCCGACACAGGCAGCGCACGCAGCTGGGTGTTTAGCCTGCCTTTCCTGTGGCAGGATGAACCCAGGCAGCTGCAATTGCGGCTGGAGCGGGAGCCGCAGCAGGGCGAAGAGGCAGAGGGGCAGGAGCGCTGGCGGCTGCAGTTGAGTCTCGATTTACCGCGGCTTGGTGCGCTGGCGGTGGAGGCGCGGCTGGCACAGGGGCAGTTGGCGGTGGAGGTAATCAGTGAGCAGCCAGCGGTGCGTAGCCTGGTGCAGGCGAGCGGTGGACTGCTCGAGAAAGCGTTGGCGAACCGGGGGCTGACGCTCGCCGGGTTGGTCAGCCGCGCACCGAGCACAGTATCCGATGTATCCGATGCGCCGTCCTCTGCTCTGGACGTCCGCGCATGAGCAATACACGCGACAAGCTGCCACCGGAGCGCGCCGCCGCCTTGCGCTACACCGGCATCGGCGCGCCGACCGTTGTCGCGAGCGGCGAGGGCGTGGTCGCGGAGCGCATTCGCGCCCTGGCCACGGAGCACGATATTCCGTTTTACGAAAATCAGAAGCTGGTTGAGTTGCTCTGTCAGATACCACTAGGTGACGAAATACCAGAAAGCCTTTATATTGCAGTCGCTGAAATTCTCGCTTTTGTTTATTATCTGGACGTATCGCTCGACGAAAGCGCATAACGAGAAACGCCCGAACGGATACAAATATGCAGCGCACAGAAGCTCTCACACGTCTTACACTTCGCCTGGCTCGCATGGCCGAGGGCAACAGCGACACGATTGACGAAGCTCTGGCGCGGATCAGACGCCTGATTCACGACAATGCCGACGGGCGCGAGCTGGCTGCTGCGTCTGACCAGCTGGCCAAGGTGGTAATGGCGGTTACCGGCGACTCGCCTGATAACGGTGGCACCTTGCCGGCCTCACACGATCTCTCCGGTCTGTCCTCTATTATCAAGGCCATGCCGCTGCGCACAGAGGATCATCAACGGATGACCGATCTGGTGCGCAGGATCTCCGGCGAGACATCGCAGGGCGCGCGTCAGCATGCACTGGGCGAACTGCTGGCCTCCGCCACCGAAGCATTGAAAGAAGTGGCGGCACGGCAATCACGTTCCCAGGGCGGTGTGCGCGGCCTGTTCAAACGCCGCGCCAGTGACAGTGCCGATTACGATCATTTCCTCGAGTTGTTCACCAATCTTGTGCACCGGCTGGTGGATCACATCGACGTCATCAACGGCTCCCAGGTGCGCAGCAAGGCCCTGCGCGATGCGCTGCCGGATATCACGGTGGTGGATCAGGCACAGGCGCTGATGCGCGAAGTCACTCGCGAAATGGACAGTATCGACAGCCGCATTCGCCAGGAGCGCCTGCAAACCAGCGACTTTCTTGACACGTTGCGCGAGCGTCTCGGTGGCTTCGAAGAGCTGGTGGTTGACGTCACCCGCGGTGGTGAGCGCTCCGTGGAGCGGTCCGAATCGCTGCAAACGCAAGTTGCGGCCGACGTCGATGTGCTGGGCACAGCCAGCCGCAGTGGCGACCTGGAAACCATGCGCAAGGCCTTCGAGGAGACGCTGCAGAATATTTCGCAGCACATGGCGGAGCACGTGGAAGCGGAGCGCCAGCAGCACAGGGATGCGCAGGAAAAAGTCGATGCGCTGTCCGAGCAGCTGACACGGCTGGAAACCGAGGCCGAAGTGCTGCGCACGGAGATCCGCAACAAAACCGATCTGGCGATAAAGGATCAACTCACGGGTGTATACAATCGCAACGGCTTTGACGAGCGCGCGGCCGAATTGTTCGCGCGCTGGGAGCGCAATGCGGCGAAGCTCTCCATCGTGTTCGTCGACTGCAACAAGTTCAAACACATCAACGATACTTACGGCCACGCCGCGGGTGACCTCGTGTTGGTCAAGGTCGCGGACATATTGCAGTCCCGTGCTCGTGTGACCGATGTGGTGTGCCGATTTGGCGGTGACGAGTTCGTGATTCTTCTGCCGGATACGGGTATTGATGGCGCCGAGACCTACGCTGTCAGCGCATTCAATGAGGTGCTCGATGCCGGCTTCAATGACAACGGCAAACCACTGGATGTGTCGATTTCACTGGGTATCACCGCGATCAAGGAAGGTGACACGCTGGAAATCGCCTTGGCGCGCGCCGATGAAGCCATGTATGAAGCCAAGGGCAAAGAGGGCGTGCGCGTTGCCAGGAAGCCGTGAGCGCCTGATGGCCCAAACCACGCCGCCATGCGCTCCCGCTAGCGCTGCGGGGTGACGTAGTTCACCGCTCCCGCGGACCAGTGCTGCAATTATCGGGGTTCGGCAATGAACACAGGAATCCTGCGATCGGTCTTGGCCTGATAGTCGTCATAGGGCGGATAGGCGGCAACGCTGGCCGCCCACAACCGGGCGCGCTCATCCTCGTCGGTTACCTCCCGCACACGCATGTCGAACACCTCGGTTTTATCGCGTATCTGCACGTTGGGGTTGGCTCTCAAATTGGCCACCCAGGCCGGGTTCTGCGGTTGACCGCCCATAGAACCGATGAGCACATAGTTGCCATTCACGGCTACGCGCATCAGCGGAATCTTGCGAATACCGCCGCTCTTTTGCCCGGTGTGGGTGACGATGATGCAGGGCATCCCGGTGTCGAGCAGTGTGGTGCCCTCTGTGCCACCACTGCCTTCGTACAGCTCCACGTGTTCGCGCACCCAGTCGAGTTTTGGCGGGATATATTCTTGCATGTGCAACACTCCTGAAAGAGACTGTCCAACGTGGCTTCACAATACAGGTAAACCCCCAGGCGGTAAAAGCCACGCCTGGGCAGCGCATACAGGGAGCAGTCATGCAGGAAACCAAGAGAATCGCTCTGTTGATCGACTGCGACAATGTCAGTCATACCGCGATTGAGGGTGTACTGCAGGAGCTGGCAAAACACGGTACGGTGAATGTGCGCCATGCGCACGGCAACTGGAACAGTCCGTCGTTGTCGGGTTGGGCAGAGAAACTGCACCCACACGCCATTCGCCCCATGCAGCAATTTGCCTATACCAAAGGCAAAAACGCGACCGACTCTGCGATGATTATCGATGCCATGGACCTGCTCTACAGTGGCAATGTGAATGCCTTCGCCCTGATGACCAGCGACAGTGACTTTACGCCCCTCGTCCTGAGAATTCTCGAAAATGGTTTCCCCGTGTATGGTTTCGGTGAGAGGAAGACACCGATGCCTTTTGTGGACTCCTGTTCGCCTTTTATCTATATCGAGAACCTGCTCGCCGCTGGCGACGACAAGACCGAAAGCGACAAGGTTCCCGCGCGCAAGGGCAGGGCGCAACTGCGGCAGGACACCGCATTGGTGAAGCTACTCAGAACCGCGGTGGAGCAAGCCTCTGACGATGATGGATGGGCCAATATGGGCATGGTGGCCAGCTATATCTCGAACAACAACAGCTCGTTTTCCTCCATCAACTACGGCTATAAGAAGATCAGCGACCTGATCCGCACCACGGAGTTGTTTCAGATAGAAATGCGGAACGGGACGGCGATGTATATTCGCGATCCGAAGGGGTGAGCCGGCCGGTGCGCCAATGCAATACACCAGCTGCCCAGTTTTATACGGGGTAAGCCATGGACGCAAAGTTCATAGTAGCGCTGGTCGTGGTTATTGCCGTCGCTGCGCATGTGGTGTTGTACCGCTGGGTGAAGTTCAAGATTCAGGAGGGGGTTATTCTGCAGTTTCTGCGCGATGCACGTGACGAGGGTGCGCCCGCGCATCATCACGCGGCCGCGATTGCCGCCCACACGCAGTTATCTGCGGAGCGGGTGGCCGCAGTCTGCGCGCGGAGCAAGGAAGTTATGGCTGACCCGCAGGCGGAGCACAGCTGGCGCGCTCGCTAGGTTACGTTGGGAGCGGCCTTACGCCAGGCGAGGTTCATTGGGGTGCCACCAGGCTTCATTCAGAACAGCTTCGACTTGCAGCTCTGGCGGAATGTGCTCGCGTCCGATGACCGCATCGGCCGACTGGTGTGCGTGGTAGATTCGCGCCTCCTGATAGCTCAGCGGAATACCGGTCGGCCGGGTGGGGTCCAGGGCCTCCTGTATTGCCTCCGACATCTCGATGTCCTCACGCAGCACGAGGCTGGGTTGCGCACCCGATTCTTCTGTCCACATGTCAGGCCCGCTCTCAGAGCTTGAGCCCCAATCCGGTGCCATGGTCCAGGTTTCGACAATGCACCGGTCAGGTCCGTCCGGCCAAAACTGGATGGGTGGAATCACAAACTGATTCAGTGGCATCACGAGGTTGGGAAACACGCTATAGGATTGTGTACACGTCCTGGCGATCTCTCCTGCACTGTTAATCTCCGGCCATCTGGATTGCCATGCGGGGTTTGCGTGTCCCGCCGGAATCGGCGCGACCATCCTGCTGTGCCCTCCCGGGTAGAAAGTATTCACGTTGCGCCTGGAATCGAGCACTGGTGCAACCGTCCGGCCGTGAATGCTGGGTACATGGTAGACCTCCAGATTGGCCTCCATGGCAATTTTCCAGTTGCAGCGCACGGTGAAGCGGTCTCTTCGGGACAAGCGGCAGTTTTCCAGGTCAAACTCAGCCCATTCGTCCACGAGTGCACCGAGGCACTCCCGCAGGCTTGGGGCGTGCAGGTCGAAGTTCACGAAAATGAGTTTGCCCAGGCGCTCACAGCGCAAACGCTGCAAACCGCGGGCCTTCATATCGAGATCGCGAAAATCGCGGGCATCGCGCACTGCCAGCAGCTGCCCGTCATGGGCATAACTCCAGCCGTGATAGGGGCAGGTAAAACGCTTCTTCCTGCCCTTGTTCGCCATGGCAACCGGTGCACCCCGATGGCTACAGCGGTTGAGCAGGGCATTCACGCTGCCATCTTCTGTATGCACCAGCACGACCGGCAGTCCCGCCATGTCCCAGCGCTGGAAGTCGCCGGGTTCAGGAATCTCGTCCAGGTGACCGGCCAGCAGCCAGGTCTTGCGGAACACGATCTGTCGCTCGAGGTTGTAGAAGTCCAGGTCGGTATATCGTGCAGAGGGTATTGGCGGCAGGGTTGGAAAGTTCGCCGGGGGCTCCTCCCGCGATGCCTCGTAATCCATCAACTGGTGTAGATGCTGAGTATCAATGGGCATTTGCCGCCTCCTGCTGCGCACAATGCCTACAGGATGTCTGTCTCGAGCACTAAACCTCTGCTCCGTTGACGCTCAAGGCACTACCGCGGTGATCACTTAACTTGCTTGTTGCGAGCAAGAATGTAGTTCACCTGATTCTTCGTGGCAAGCGAAAAGAGATAATACGATGGTGGTTCGGGCGGGATTTCACGGTGTAGAGCGGTTGGCGACCGTTACAGCAAACGCAACTTGATGTGCTCCCCCCGGAACTCAATGGTATCGCCGTCGCGCATCTGCCGGCGTTTGCGTGTTTCCACCTCGCCGTTGACGCGAACCTGGCCGTCACCGATGAGTAACTTGGCCTCGCCACCCGTCGTCACCAGCCCCTCGAATTTGAGGATTTTGTACAGCTCTACCGGTTCACGCGTGATATCGATGGTTCTCATTGGCTCTGCCTGCGTTTGCTAGCGGTGGTGGACCGAGGTTTGCTGCTGCTGTCAGGCTGCCTTCGCTTGCGCTCGCGCACGGTCGACGAGGTATTCGTCGTAGGTGCCCTGGAAGTCGATCAGGCGGTTGTCCTGGATTTCGACAATACGGGTTGCCAGGGATGATACGAACTGTCGGTCGTGGCTGACGAAAATCAGCGTGCCATCGTAATTGGCCAAGGCCTTGTTGAGCGCTTCAATGGACTCCATGTCCATGTGGTTGGTGGGCTCGTCCATGATGAGCACATTGGTATCCATCATCATCAGCTTGCCGAACATCAGGCGGTTTTTCTCGCCGCCCGAGCATACGCTGGCTTTCTTGTTGGCGTCGTCTGCCGTGAACAGCAGGCGGCCGAGCATACCGCGCACGGCGAGATCGTCGTGCCGGGGCATGCGCCACTGAGTCATCCACTCGAAGATGCTGAGGTCGCCTTCGAAGTCTGCGCTGGTGTCCTGCGGGCAGTAGCCGACGGCCGCATTCTCCGACCATTTCACCACACCGCAGTTGGCGCTGATGTCTTCAATCAGGCAGCGCAACAATGTGGTTTTGCCCGCGCCATTTTCGCCGATGACCGCGAGCCGGGCGCCGGCCTCCAGAATCATCTGGCCACCGCTGAACAGTGGAACATCGTCGAACCCGTGGGCGAGATTTTCGAGCACCAGCGCCTGGCGGTGCAGTTTTTTGTGTTGCTTGAAGGTGATGTAGGGGGAGACCCTGCTGGACGGTTTGATCTCGTCCAGCTTGATCTTCTCCATTTTCTTGGCGCGGGAGCTGGCCTGTTTCGCCTTGGAGGCGTTGGCGGAAAAGCGATTCACAAAGCTCTGCAATTCTTCCAGCTCTGCGGTCTTTTTCGCATTGCCGGCCTGCAACTGGTCCTGTATCAGCGTGGAGGCGGCCACGAAGGCTTCGTAGTTGCCGGGGTAGATACGCAACTCACCGTAATCGATATCCGCCATGTGGGTGCACACCGCGTTCAGGAAGTGGCGATCGTGGGAAATGATGATCATGGTGCTCTTGCGCTGGTTCAACACGCCGGCCAGCCAGTTGATGCTGTGGATGTCCAGGTTGTTGGTCGGCTCGTCCAGCAACAGGATGTCCGGGTCGGCAAAGAGTGCCTGGGCGAGCAATACCCGCAGCTTCCAGCCCGGCGCCACCTGCTTCATCAAACCGAAGTGCAGGGATTCCTCGATGCCCGCCTCCAGCAGCAGTTCGCCGGCGCGGCTTTCCGCGGTATAACCGTCCATCTCGGCGAACTGGACTTCCAATTCGGCCACTCGCATGCCGTCCTCTTCGCTCATTTCCGGCAGGGCGTAAATGCGTTCGCGCTCCTGTTTCACCTTCCACAGTGCCGCATCGCCCATGATGACGGCGTCGACCACGCTGTAGTTCTCGAAGGCGAACTGGTCCTGGTTCAGGATACCCACAGAGCAGCCAGGCTCGATCGATACGTTGCCCGCGGTGGGGACAAGCGCGCCGCTGAGGATTTTCATGAACGTGGATTTGCCGCAGCCGTTGGCGCCGATCAGGCCATAGCGGTTGCCGTTGCCGAACTTGGCGGAGATGTTTTCAAACAGCGGCTTGGCACCGAACTGCATGGTGATGTTCGCGGTGGTAATCAAGAGCGTATTCCTGCGAGCGAGCGAATGGGGCGTGGATGTGCCGGTGTGGTCGTCGTGGTGGTGTGGCCACAGTGGTGGCGTGAGCGGGGCGGCACTATACGGGCTTGGACCTTGAGTGTCGAGGGCGCTGGCTGTTATCCGGCATTGTGCACAATGTAGGCACGTATGCGGGACCAGGCGGCAACGGCCTCGGGGACCTGCTCATTTACCAGTCCGTGCCAGCCCTGAATCATGCCCGGCCAGCTTTCCATCGTGGCCTCCACGCCACAGCGCAGCGCGTTGACCGCGAGTCGCGCTGCACCATTGCTCACGGTATCGAACTGGCCGATTTGCAGGTACAGCGGCGGCAGGCCGGTAAGGTCGGCAAAGGCCGGTGACACGCGCGGGTCATCCAGAGCGATTTTTCCCGCCACGTAGTCCCGGCCCCGGTTGCGGACCCATTCGGGTGTCAGGAACGGGTCTCCCCGCTCGCCGGTTTCTTCCGACACCGACAAATCGAACCAGCCGGTCAGTGACACAAAGCACGCTGGCATGGGCAGCCCGGCGTCGCGCAGGCGCAGCAGCAGGCCCACGGCGAGGCTGCCGCCACAGGACTCACCGATCAGAACAATGTTCTGCGGCTCGACGCCGGATTCCACCAACCCGCAATAGGCGTGAAAGCAATCGTCGTGCGCCGCGGGGTAGGGGTGTTCCGGCGCCAGACGGTAGTCGGGCATGACAACCCGGCAATCGGTGTGGCGGGCGATTATTTCCGCGTAGAAATGGTATTCGTCCAGCGGGGTGGAAACGAAGGCGCCGCCGTGGCAGTGAAAGGCCACCCGGTGACTGCTGTTGCCTTGCAGCACGTAGTCCCCGCAGCGCAACCCGCCGTATTCCAGCAGCCGGACGTGCAGCTGCTCGCTGACGGGCCGGCTGTGGAAGGGAGCGAACATCGCGCGCACGGCCTGGTAGTCGGCGGCAGGGTCGGCAAAGTCGGGGGGAATGGCGTCGATAATAGCGCGTAATTCCTTGCTGGCAGGCATGGCGTCTTCTCTCTGTTACCGGCGTTGCAGTGCGTAATGAATCGACGCACGGCGCCCCGCAAGAATGACGCGAGATCGCGGATACCGGTATACTCGCGCGATGATTCCATTGTCCATACTTGATGTTACCGCTGTTCCCGAGGGCAGCACCACCGCGCAGGCGTTAGAGAACGCCCGGGACCTGGCGCAGCATGCGGAGCGCCTGGGGTACCACCGCCTGTGGGTAGCCGAGCATCACAACATGCAGAGCATCGCCAGCGCAGCCACCTCAATTGTCATTGCACACCTGGCCAACGCCACCACCTCGATCCGCCTGGGGTCGGGCGGCATCATGTTGCCCAACCATGCCCCGCTGGTTATTGCGGAGCAGTTCGGCACGCTGGCAACCCTGTTTCCCGGTCGTATCGATCTGGGGTTGGGGCGTGCACCCGGCACCGACCAGGTAACGGCCCGTGCTTTGCGGCGCAATTTAAGTGGCAGTGTGGACGACTTCCCCAATGATGTGCTGGAGCTGCAACACTATTTAAAGCCGGCGCAGCCGGGCCAGGCTGTGGTCGCCACGCCCGGTGCTGGTACCGAGGTGCCGCTGTGGATTCTCGGCTCCAGTCTGTATGGTGCAGGGCTGGCGGCGATGCTGGGCCTGCCGTTTGCGTTTGCTTCCCACTTTGCGCCTGCGCACATGGAGCAGGCGATAGACATCTACCGGGAACAATTCAAGCCCTCCGCGCAGTTGGATAACCCTTACGTCATGCTCGGCTACAACGTGTTTGCCGCGGATACCGACGAGGAAGCACAGCTACTGCAAACGTCGATGATGCAAACCTTTGTGCGTCTGTGGCGGGGTACACCGGGCAAGATGCCGCCGCCGCAAGCGGGCTATTGGGACACCCTGGGCCCGCAGGAGCAGCAGATGTTGGGCGCCATGCTGCGCTGCTCGGCGGTAGGTGACCGGGATACCGTGGCGACCGCCATGCGCGCGTTTGTCGCCTCTACCGGGGCCGACGAGCTGATGTTGATGTCCTCCATCCACGATCATCAAAAGCGGCTGCGCTCGTTTGAGCTGGCGGCAGCGGCGGTCGGCTAGTCTTCCCTGCCGGCAGGGATGCCTTAATGCACAGCCTTCTCTGGCGCTTTATTGCAATCACGGCCCTGTTACTGGCGGCGGTGGGGATACTACTGCCCATCATGCCCACCGTGCCCTTCCTGCTGGTCGCCACCTGGGCCGCCTCCCGCGGCTGGCCGGAACTCAATGACTGGCTGCTCAATCACCCTGAATACGGGCCGCATATCAGTGCCTGGCAGGAGAATGGCGCGGTGTCCCGCCGTGCCAAATGGTTGGCCACGGTCATGCTCGGCGGCAGCACCAGCATATTGTGGCTCTCCAGTGCGCCGACCCTTCTGGCCGCGGGTATCAGCACGGTGTTCGTCATCGTGTTGACGTGGTTGTGGTGGCGGCCGGAGCCATGAGCGAAATATCTGGCCCAACTGAAGGCTCGTGGTTGCAGCGTTTTGGTTACCGCCTGGTGCATTCGCGCCATGCCCTGTGGGGGCTCACGCTGGCGTCATTTCTGGAATCCACCGTAGTGCCCATCCCCCTCGAAGCGCTGCTGATCCCGCTTATGCAGGCCAGGCGCCGGCAGCTTTTCCTGTTGGCCGCGCTGGCCTTGCTCGGTTGTTTGCTGGGCGCCAGCGTGGGGTATGGTGCCGGTTTGTGGCTCTTCGATGCTTTCGGTAACCAGCTGCTTGAATGGCTTGCAAGCCCGGAACAGTTTGAACGCGCACGCGCGGCCATGGCGGACCACGGTTTCTGGTTTGTATTGAGCGTGGGCATAACGCCGGTACCTTTCCAGACCGCAATGCTGGTCGCGGGCGTGACCGGCTACTCCTTCGCGCTGTTTATGCTGGCCTCGGCGCTGGCGCGGGGACTGCGCTATTTCGGGCTCGCCCTGCTGGTTTACTGGGCGGGTGATCAGGCGGAGGCCTTATTTCGCCGGCACACTCGCTGGGCTTCTGTGGCCGTTTTGGCGCTGGTGTTTGGGGTTTTCCTGCTGGTTTGAGTACGGTGCCCAAGTCAAGCTGAGCACTATGCGTTGCGAGCCCCCCCTTTTCCGCCGCGCTTGTCTACACGCCCACCGGCTCCCGATACGCATCAATGCTCGGGCAGGAACATACCAGGTTGCGGTCACCGTACACGTTGTCCACACGGTTCACCGGCGGCCAGTACTTGCGCTGCCGCAGGGAGGGCAGCGGGTAGGCGGCCTGTTCCCGCGTGTAGGCGTGCTCCCAATGCTCGGCCGTCACGTCCTGCAGGGTATGTGGGGCGTTGCGCAGGGGGTTGTCGGTGGCATCCAGGCGGCCTTCTTCCACCGCGCGGATTTCTTCGCGGATGGCGATCATGGCGTCGCAGAAGCGGTCCAGCTCGGCGAGTGATTCCGATTCAGTCGGCTCGATCATCAGTGTGCCCGCCACCGGGAAGGACATGGTGGGGGCGTGGAAGCCGAAGTCGACCAGGCGCTTGGCGATATCCTCTTCGGAGATACCGCTGGCTTCTTTCAGCGGGCGGATGTCGACAATGCACTCGTGCGCCACCGTGCCGTTGCGCCCGGTGTAGAGCACCGGATAGTGGTCTTGCAGACGGTGGGCGATGTAGTTGGCGCTGAGAATCGCCACGCGCGTGGCCTGGGTGAGGCCTTCAGCGCCCATGAGCGCAATGTAGGCCCAGCTGATAGGCAGAATGGAGGCGCTGCCCCAGGGGGCGGCGGACACCACGTCGTTGCTCTCTGGCAGGCCTGGCACCGGCACCACCGGGTGCGAGGGCAGGAAGGGCTGCAGGTGTGCGCCTACGCCGATGGGGCCCATACCGGGGCCGCCACCACCGTGCGGAATACAGAAGGTTTTGTGCAGGTTCAGGTGCGACACGTCCGCGCCGAACTTGCCGGGGGAAGCGAGCCCCACCAGCGCGTTCAGGTTGGCGCCGTCCACGTACACCTGGCCGCCATGACGGTGCACGATATCGCACACATCGACCACGGTCTCTTCAAACACGCCGTGGGTGGAGGGGTAGGTGATCATGATCGCCGCGAGTTCGTTGCTGTACTGTTCGGCGCGGGCTGTGAGATCGGTGAGGTCGACGTTGCCGTCGGCATCACAATCGACAATGACCACACGCATGCCGGCCAGCGCCGCGCTGGCGGGGTTGGTGCCGTGTGCGGAGGAGGGGATCAGGCACACGTCGCGCTGGTCGTCACCGCGGCTCTCGTGATAGCGGCGAATGGCCAGCAGGCCGGCATACTCGCCCTGGGAGCCCGCGTTGGGTTGCAGCGAAATGGCGTCGTAGCCGGTGCATTCCTTGAGCATATGCTCCAGCTCCGCCAGCATCTCGCGGTAGCCCTCGGTCTGGTTGGCCGGGGCGAACGGGTGGATGCCGGCGAATTCGGCCCAGGTGACGGGCAGCATTTCGGTGGTGGCGTTGAGCTTCATGGTGCAGCTGCCCAGCGGAATCATGGCCTGGTTGAGGGCGATGTCGCGGGTTTCCAGCCGGCGCATGTAGCGCAGCATCTCCGTTTCCGAGTGGTAGTCGTTGAACAACGGGTGCTGCAGGTAGTCCACGCTGCGCTGTAGCGATGCGGGTATCGCCGTGGCCGGCGCGGCCTGATCCCGACAGGGTGTTCCCGCCGCTTTGCCCGTGATGGCTGCCAGCAGCTGGTCGACATCTTCCGCCGTGGTGGTCTCGTCCAGGGCAATGCCCAGTTTGTGGGTGCCGATAATGCGCAGGTTCATGCCCGCCGCCAGGGCGCGCTCGACAATGGCCTGCTGCTGGTCGCCCACGTTCAGTGTGAGTGTGTCGAAGTAGGCCGTGTTTTCCGCCGTCATGCCGGCCGCCTGCAGGCCCGTCGCCAGCAGCCCGGTGAGGTAGTGCACACGCTCGGCGATGCGCCGCAGCCCCACCGGCCCGTGATACATGGCATAGAAGGCCGCCATGATGGAGAGCAGCGCCTGAGCCGTGCAGATATTGCTGGTGGCCTTCTCCCGGCGAATATGCTGTTCGCGGGTCTGCATGGCCATGCGCAGGGCTTCGTTGCCGTGGCGGTCGATGGACACACCGATAATGCGCCCGGGGGTCGAGCGCTTGTAGGCATCGCGTGTCGCAAAGAAGGCTGCATGCGGGCCGCCAAAACCCATGGGTACGCCAAAGCGCTGTGAATTGCCCACAACCACATCGGCGCCCTGGGCACCGGGGGACTTCAGCACCAACAGCGACATCAGGTCGGCGGCCACGGTGACCAGAGTGCCGGCCTTCTGCGCTTTCGCAATCAGCGGTTCCAGGTCATGCACATGGCCGTAGGTGCCGGGGTACTGCAGCAGCAGGCCGAAAGCCTCGGTGCTGCCCGCAAGCTGGGCGGGATCACCCACCACCACCTCGATATCCAGTGCCTCGGCGCGGGTGCGGACGACGGCGATGGTTTGTGGATGGCAGTCCTCTGCGACGATAAACGTGCTGCTGCGATTCTTCTTGTTCACCCGTTGCAGAAGGGTCATGGCCTCTGCCGCAGCGGTGCCCTCGTCCAGCATGGAGGCATTGGCCAGTTCCATGCCGGTCAGGTCCATGATGGCCTGCTGGAAGGTGAGCAGGGCTTCAAGGCGGCCCTGGGATATCTCCGGCTGGTAGGGGGTATAAGCGGTGTACCAACCCGGGTTTTCCAGCACATTGCGCTGAATAACGGCGGGCGTATAGGTGTCGTGGTAGCCAGTGCCGATGTAGGATTTCAGCACGCGGTTCTTGCCGGCAATGGCACGCAGCCGCGCCAGCACGGCCTGTTCGGTTTGCGGCGCGGCCAGGTCCATGGGCGCCTGATTGCGGATGCGCGCGGGCACGGTGGCGTCAATGAGGGCGTCGAGGCTGTCGAAGCCG
This sequence comes from Haliea alexandrii, assembly GCF_003719295.1. Taxonomy (GTDB): domain Bacteria; phylum Pseudomonadota; class Gammaproteobacteria; order Pseudomonadales; family Halieaceae; genus Haliea; species Haliea alexandrii. The sequence goes on along the minus strand of NZ_RFLW01000003.1, from coordinate 86,836 downwards.
AGCAGGCGCGCCATCTCTGCCTGCTGCGCCGGCGTGGGCCCGATATGGCGCCCAACGAATTCCTGAGAGTGTTCCAGTTCGGACAGCGAAAGGCGAGTCATGGCAGCTCCGGGGCGGGCGTGGCAGCGGGTGTCGGGAAAGGCGCGAATGGTAGCAGCAGGGCCCCCGAGCGGCAATATTCTGTACCCCTTGTGACCAGTCTGGCACACTGCCCGGCAACTTCGTACGCCTCGCGATCAGGAGACCGCATGGAACAGGTAAACCCCGAGACTCTGGGCCTCAATGCGGCACAGCTCGCGCGCATTGGCGAGCATTTACGTGGCCGCTACCTGGAACCCGGCAAACTCCCGGGCAGCGTCACCCTGGTGGCGCGTTACGGCCGCGTGGGCCTGCTCGACGTCGCGGGGCTGAGCGACCTCGAACGCGATACGCCGATGAGCGTGGATACCATTTTCCGCATCTACTCCATGAGCAAGCCGATTACCTCGGTGGCGTTGATGATGCTGTACGAGCGCGGTCTGTTTTCGCTGGATGATCCGGTACACCGCTTTATCCCCGAGTGGCGCAACCTTGAGGTGCGAACTGCAGGCGCCTTTCCGCAGTTTGCGACGGCGCCTTGCGCTCGCCCCATGACCATCCGCGACCTGTTGCGACATACCTCGGGCCTCACCTACGACTTCCTGCGTGAGAGCAATCTGGATTACGCCTACCGCAAGCTTCAGATCGGCAACCCGGCGCCGGGTTATACGCTCAAGCACATGATCGAGCAGCTGGCGCAGCTGCCGCTGGAATTCTCCCCCGGTACCCGCTGGAACTACTCCCTGGCGACCGACGTGCTGGGTTACCTGATCGAGGTGATCAGCGGCCAGTCATTGCCGGACTATTTGCAGGAACACCTGTTCGGCCCGCTGGGTATGGTCGATACCGCCTTTAATATAGCGCCGGACAAGGTGCACCGGCTCGCCTCCTGTTACGAGCGTGATGCCGCGAAAAACCTGGTTTGCAACGACGACGGCCAGGATAGCCGGTTCCGCGACCGGGTTTTCTACTCCGGCGGTGGGGGCCTGCTGTCCACCGTTGGCGACTACTTCCGCTTTTGCCAGATGTTGCTGCAGGGCGGCACATTGGATGGCGTGCGCATTCTCGGCTCGCGCACGCTGGAGTACATGACGGCCAATCACTTGCCCGGGGACGTGGACCTGGAGCAATACGCCATGGGTAGCTTCAGTGAAACCGAGTACGAGGGCGTGGGCTTCGGGTTGGGTTTCGCCAACAAGATTGACCCGGTGAAAAACGGCAACCTGGCCTCGCTGGGCAGCTTCTTCTGGGGCGGCTTGGCCAGCACCCTGTTCTGGGTCGACCCGGAAGAGGAACTGGTGGTGATCTTCATGACTCAGCTCATGCCGTCGAGTACCTTCAACCTGCGCGGACAGCTGGAATCCATGGTCTACGCTGCGCTGGACTGAGCGGCGCGGGCTGCGCTAGTCTCCGGGTCGGCATAACAATAATTCGACCCTGGAGGTTTGCATGACACTGCAGCGCCCCATGATTTACCTGTCATTATTGGTGGGCCTGGCCGCCTGTTCCGATGGCACGGACACCGTTCCGGTTACCCCGCCCCCCGAGCCGCCCCCGCCGATCAGTATCGACACCCCCAATGCTGACCGCTGCGAGATGCTGGATGCGGAGAACTGCATGTTCCCCTGGCCCAGCGATGTGTTCACGGTGGCTGATGAGAGCCTGGAGACCGGGCGCCGGGTAAACCTCAATCAGGAATCGCTGCCGGCCAATCGGCGCGGTGACCGCGTGGACCCTGCGGAATGGAACCGCAACGACGGTTTCTCCCCCTCGCAGATGATCCTCGCCCAGGTGCCGGGCGTGGATCTGGCGCAGACCGGCGCGCCGCCGATCACCGATCTTTCGCTGTCGCTGGAGGCTGACTCCCCGGTCGTGGTGATTCGCGCCAGCACGGGTGAGCAGCATCTCGTGTTTGCGGAACTGGACGCCAATACCGATGACGCTGCCGAGCAGGCCTTGATTATCCGGCCCATGGTGCAGTTCGAGCGGGGGGAACGCTACATTGTGGCGCTGCGTAACCTGCGCGACAGCGCCGGTGAGTTGCTGGAGGCGCCGGAGGTGTTCCGCGCGTTTCGCGATAACACCCTGACCGACAACGCCGACATCGAGGCGCGTCGTCCGGCAATGGAAGCACTGTTCAGTACGCTCGAAGACGCCGGAGTAGAGCGCAGCGAGTTGTATCTGGCCTGGGACTTCACCGTGGCCAGTGCCCGCAATATCACCGAGCGCCTGCTGCACATTCGCGACGAAGCCTTTGCGGACCTTGGCGCCGCCGCACCGGATTACGTCATCAGCACCCTCACGGATTTCGCACCCTGCGACCCGGACGGCTGCAGCGATGGCCAGGATGAACAGATCGCGCGTGAAATCGCCGGCACATTCTTCGTTCCCAACTTCCTCGACTCCGACGAAGGCGCGCCGGGCTCGGCGTTCTACTACGCCACGCCCGATGACGGACTGCCGGACCGCCTGAATGGCGACAACCTGTTTGCAGCCAACTTCGTTTGCCGTATCCCACGCTCGGTGGCCGAAGACTTTGAGGCACCACCCAAGGCACAGGCGCGCCCATCGCTGTACGGGCACGGCTTGCTGGGGAGCGCCAATGAGGCGCGCGGTGGCACGCGGCAGAACGTTGACATCATGGCGCTGGACCACCAGATGATGTTCTGCGCCACCGATTGGGCGGGCTTTGCCAGCGCCGATGTGCCGTTTGCGATTCAGGTGCTGCAGGACTTCAGCCTGATGCAGGCTTTCTTCGACCGGCAACAGCAGGGCTTGCTGAACTTCATGTTCCTCGCCCGGCTACTGAAGAGCGACGCCGGCTTCGCGGCCGACCCGGCCTTCCAGGCAGCGGGCCAGCCGGTATTTGACAACAGCACGGTGTATTACGATGGCAACAGCCAGGGCGGGATTCTCGGCGGCGCGCTGATGGCGGTTATTCAGGACGTGACGCGCGGCGTGCTGGGTGTGCCGGGCATGTCCTACAGTTTCCTGCTGCGGCGCAGCGTGGACTTCAACGCGTTCACGCCGTTCTTCAGCGGTAGCGGTACCGGCGAAGAGGGCGGTGGCTATCCGAGCGTCAAGGATCAGAGCTTCCTGCTGTCCATGGCGCAGCTGCTGTGGGATCGCGCCGAGACCAGCGGCTATGTTGTGCACATCGAACGCGACCCGTTGCCCAATACGCCGGTGCATGCGGTGTTGCTGCAGGTGGCCTACGGCGACCACCAGGTGAGCATGTGGTCGGCGGAGTTCATGGCGCGCAGTATCGGTGCGCACCTGCGCATTCCCGCGCTGGAAACCGGGCGCCACCCGGACAGCAATCCCTATGTGGGGCTGGAGCCCGTGCCTGCCGGTGATTTTACCGGCTCGGTGTTGACCCTGTGGGACGACGGCCCGGTAGGCGCTGGCGCGCTTGAGGGCGGCACCGCACCGCCACCCATCACCAACACCCCGCCGGTGGAGCCTGATTTTGGCAATGACCCCCACAGCTTGCCGCGGCGCGAGCCCGCGGCGCAGGCACAGAAATCCGCCTTCCTGAGGCCGGACGGCGAGGGCCGGTTCGTCGACACCTGTGCGCCGGAACACGCCTGTTTCACCAACGGCTACAACCCCGGGGGTTGAGGTGAGCACGCGGCGCGCGCGACCAGTGAGGGTCAGGTCGCGCGGGCTGCAGGGTCGCTGTAGTCGACCGCGGCAATCACGTAGTGTTGCTCGCCGCCGGGGCTGTGCAGGCTGACCTCGTCATCCAGGCGTTTCCCCAGCAGGCTGCGGGCCAGCGGAGAATCCATGCTCAGTTTGCCCGCGGCCAGGTCGAATTCATCGGGCCCCACGATGCGGTAGCAACGTTCCGTGCCGGCCTCGTCTTCGAGAGTGACCCAGGCGCCGAAGAACACCTTTTCGGTGTCTGCCGGTATGCGGTCGACCACGTTGAGCTCCTCCAGCCGCTTGCTGAGAAAGCGCACCCGTGAGTCGATTTCGCGCAGCCGGCGTTTGCCGTAGATGTAATCCCCGTTTTCCGAGCGGTCGCCGTTTTTCGCCGCCTCGTGTACCACGTCAGTGACCTGCGGTCGTTCCACCTTCCACAGCTGATGTAGCTCGGCGCGCAGTACTGCCTCCCCTTGCGGGGTGATATAAGGCGATCCCCGTCGGCGGGGTGGGCGATAGCGGCTCATCGTGCGTATTCTAACGGCGCGAGTTTCACTACACTAGCAGGCAGTCCCTGTCTGCGAAGGAGAATCGAACGATGAAAGCCTGTTTGCTTGCCGCCCTCCTGGCCGTCGGTGCCCACTCCGCGTATGCCGCGTGCCTGGACGTGCAGGGAAACCTGCAGCAGGGTGGCCTTGTTTGGGGTCAGGCGGCGCCGGGTACGCCAGTGCTGCTCGACGGCGCCGCGCTGGATGTGCTGGATGATGGCACGTTCATCGCCGGCTTCAGCCGTGACGCCGCGCCCAGCGCGATGCTGCAGGTGGGTGATTGCCGGCAGGAACTGGCCATCGCCACGCGGGAATACAACATCCAGCGGGTAGAGGGTGTGCCCCAGCGCACGGTAACGCCGCCGCCGGAGCAGCTGGCGCGCATCGCCCGGGAACGCGAATTGGTGAATGCCGCCAAGGCCCGGCAGCTGCGCCGCCCGGACCTGCTGGCCGGTGTGCTGACGGGCTTTCGCTGGCCGGTGGAGGGGCGTATTTCGGGTGTCTACGGCAGCCAGCGGGTGTATAACGGCAAGCCCGGCAGCCCGCACTACGGTGTGGACGTGGCCGTGCCCACCGGCACCATTGTGCGCGCCCCGGCGGCCGGGGTGGTGACGTTGGCCGAGCCAGACCTGTTTTACTCCGGCGGCACCATCATTCTCGACCACGGCTACCGGCTCTCCTCATCCTTCCTGCACCTGAGCAAAGTGCGGGTTGCGGTGGGTGACGCCATAGCCCCCGGTGACATCATCGGCGAGGTCGGTGCCACCGGCCGTGCCACCGGGCCACACCTGGACTGGCGCATGTCCTGGCGCAGCGCGCGTATCGACCCGCAGCTGCTGGTGCCGCCTATGCGCCTGCCTTAGCCGGGCGCCCCTGGCCGGGCGCCGGCCAACAGCGTGTTATGGCTGGGAAAAATCCGTATAATGCAGGCCCTTTGCATTCCTCAGGACCTGTCATGATTGACGAGAAACTGCTGAGTATTCTGGTGTGTCCGGTCACCAAGGCCCCACTGGCGTACGACAAGGAAAAAGACGAGCTGATCTGCAAGGCCAGTGGCCTGGCGTACCCCGTACGCGATGGCATTCCGGTCATGCTGGAAAGCGAGGCACGCCAGCTCAGCGCTGACGAGAAACTGGGGTAAGGCATGTCTGAGACGATATTCGGCAAGATTGTCAGTGGCGAGATTCCCGCGGAGTTGCTCTATGAAGACGAACACTGCATCGCCATCAACGACATCAACCCGCAGGCGCCGGTACATGTGCTGGTGATTCCGAAAAAGGGTATTCCCCGTCTGGTTGATGCCGCGGCTGACGACCAGGCGCTGCTCGGACACCTTATGCTCGCCGCCGGTAAAGTGGCGGAACAGCTGGGTGTGGCTGAGGCTTTCCGCCTCATCGTCAATAACGGCGCCGGCGCGGGCCAGACCGTATTCCACCTGCACCTGCATATTCTGGCGGGCCGCGGGTTTGCTGAAGGACAGATGGCAGGGTTCCAATGAAAACAGGCGACATACGCGAAGCATTCCTGGCCTATTTCGAGGCGCAGGGCCACACGAGGGTGCCCAGCAGTTCACTGGTGCCGGGCAACGACCCCACGCTGCTGTTCACCAATGCGGGCATGAACCAGTTCAAGGACACGTTCCTGGGCACGGAGCCGCGCTCCTACGTGCGCGCCACCAGCAGCCAGCGCTGCGTGCGGGCCGGCGGCAAGCACAACGACCTCGAGAACGTGGGCTACACCGCGCGCCACCACACCTTTTTCGAGATGCTCGGCAACTTCAGTTTTGGTGACTACTTCAAGCGCGAGGCCATTCAGTTCGCCTGGCACTTTCTTACCGAGACTCTGGGCCTGCCCGCCGAGCGGTTGTGGGTGACGGTGCACGTCTCTGACGACGAAGCCGCCGATATCTGGCTGAAGGAGATGGGCGTCAGCGCCGAGCGCTTCTCGCGCCTGGATGAAGACAACTTCTGGCAGATGGGCGATACCGGCCCCTGCGGCCCCTGTTCGGAAATCTTCTACGACCACGGCCCGCACGTGCCCGGCGGCCCCCCCGGCAGCGAAGGCGACGATCTGGATCGCTATATCGAGATCTGGAACCTGGTGTTCATGCAGTTCAACCGCGATGCCAGCGGTGAACTGCACCCGTTGCCCAAGCCCTCGGTGGATACCGGTATGGGCCTGGAGCGCATCGCGGCGGTCAAGCAGGGCGTACACAGCAACTATGAAATCGACCTGTTCCAGGCGCTGATCCGCGCGGCGGCGACGCTGCTGGACGTGTCGGATCTTGAGCACAATTCGCTGCGCGTTATTGCCGACCACATTCGCTCCTGCGCATTCCTTATTGTCGATGGCGTGCTGCCGGGCAACGAGGGTCGCGGCTACGTGTTGCGCCGCATCATTCGCCGCGCCATCCGCCACGGCAACAAGCTGGGCGCCACCGCGCCGTTTTTCCATCAGCTTGTGGCCACACTGGCCACGGAGATGGGCGATGCCTATCCAGAGCTGGTCAAACTGCAGCCGCAGGTGGAAAAGGCGCTGCTGGCCGAAGAGGAGCAGTTCGCCAAGACGCTGGACAACGGCTTGCAGATTCTGCAGGACGCGTTGGCGGGCATCAGCAGTGGCGCGATCCCCGGCGACGTCGTGTTCAAGCTGTATGACACATACGGCTTTCCGGTTGACCTGACCAACGACATCGCCCGCGAGCGCGGCCTGGAGTTGGATATGGCCGGCTATGAGCAAGCGATGGCGGCGCAGCGCAGCCGGTCCCAGGAAGGTGGCAGTTTCAAAGTGGATTACAACGCGGTGCTCACGCTGGAAGGCAGCACCGAGTTCACCGGCTATGACAGCGTGGAAGGCGAGGGCAGGGTGACCGCGCTACTGTGTGACGGTGCCGCCGTCGACGCCCTGCACGCCGATCAGCAGGGCGTCGTGGTGCTCGATTGCACGCCGTTCTACGGCGAGTCTGGCGGTCAGGCCGGCGACACCGGCTATTTGCAGGCCGAGGGTGTGCGGCTTGAAGTCACCGATACCACCAAGGCACAAAGCCAGCACCTGCATCATGTGACGGTGCTGCAAGGCAGTGTCAAGGTGGGTGACCGCCTGCAAGCCAGCGTCGACGCCAGTGTGCGCCAGCGCACACGCCTCAACCATTCTGCAACGCACCTCATGCACGCGGCGCTGCGCCGCGTGCTGGGCGAGCACGTCACACAGAAAGGCTCGCTGGTGGATTCCGAGCGCCTGCGCTTCGACTTCTCCCACTTCGAGGCGCTCACGCCTGCTGAGCTGGCCGAAATCGCCACGCAGGTGAACGCGCAGATCCGCGCCAACACCCCGGTCTCCACGCGACTCATGTCTATGGATGCGGCCATCGAGGCCGGCGCTATGGCGCTATTCGGCGAGAAATACGGCGATGAAGTGCGCGTGTTGAGCATGGGTGAGGCGGATTACTCGGTGGAACTCTGCGGCGGCACCCACGTTGACCGTACTGGCGATATCGGTGTGTTTCGCATTCTGTCGGAATCCGGTATTGCCTCCGGTGTGCGCCGTATCGAGGCCGTTACCGGCGCCGGTGCGCTGGAGGCCATCGCCCACACTGAGGCACAGCTGGATGCCGTGTGCGAAGTGGTCAAAGCCGGGCGCGATGCCGTGGCAGCCCGCGTGGGAGCCCTGCGCAACGAGAACCGCGAGCTGGAAAAGGAACTGGCACGGCTGAAACAGAAGCTCGCCACCTCCGCCGGCGGTGACCTGACGGCGCAGGCGGTCGATGTGGGCGGTATCAAGGTGCTGGCGGCGAACGTGGAAGGCGCCGATGCCAAGTCACTGCGCGACACGCTGGACCAGGTCAAGAACAAGCTGGGCAGCGCCGTGGTGCTGCTCGCCGCGGTGGATGGCGACAAAGTGGCCCTGGCCGCCGGTGTGAGCAAGGACCTGACCGACCGTGTCAGCGCCGGCAACCTGATGCGCGAATTTGCCGGGCGTTTGGGTGGCAAGGGCGGCGGTCGCCCGGATATGGCCCAGGGTGGCGGCAGCGATGTGGCCGGCCTGCCGGCGGCACTGGGTGCGGTGGCAGACTGGGTGGCAGACGCGCTGGCCCAGAACGCCTGATATGGGTGTGATTGTCCAGAAGTTCGGCGGTACGTCCGTCGGCAGCATCGAGCGTATTGCGCAGGTAGCGGATAAAGTCGCGCGCTTTCGCCACGACGGCCATCAGGTGGTGGTTGTGGTATCGGCCATGAGCGGCGAAACCAACCGGCTGCTGGGCCTGGCGCACGAGCTGCAGGAGCAGCCCCTGGCGCGGGAGCTCGATGTACTGCTGGCCACTGGCGAACAGGTGACCACCGCGCTGTTGAGCATGGCGCTGAACCAGCGTGGCGTGGCGGCCAAATCCTATACCGGCAGCCAGGTGCGCATTCTCACCGACGACGCGCATACCAAGGCGCGTATCCGTGATATCGATGACAGCCGTCTGCAGGCCGACCTCGCGGCGGGCTTCGTGCTCGTGGTGGCCGGCTTTCAGGGGGTAGACGAGCAGGGCAATATCACCACCCTGGGCCGCGGCGGTTCGGACACCACGGCCGTTGCCCTGGCGGCGGCCCTGAAGGCCGACGAATGCCAGATCTATACCGATGTGGATGGCGTGTACACCACCGATCCCCGCGTGGTTGATGATGCGCGCCGGCTCGACCGCATCACCTTTGAGGAAATGCTGGAAATGGCCAGCATGGGCTCCAAGGTGCTGCAAATCCGGGCGGTGGAATTCGCCGGCAAATACAAAGTGCCACTGCGGGTGCTGCACAGCATGAAAGAAGGCCCCGGCACCCTCATAACCCTGGAGGACGCGTCCGTGATGGAAACGCCGACAATTGCCGGCATCGCCTTCAACCGCGATGAGGCCAAGCTCACCATTCTCGGCGTGCCGGATATGCCCGGTGTGGCTTACCGTATATTGGGGCCGATTGGCGATGCCAATATCGAAGTGGATGTCATTCTGCAGAACGTGGCGGAGGATAACAGCACCGACCTCACGTTCACCGTAGGCCGGGCGGACCTGCCACGGGCGCAGGCTGTTCTGGAGCAGGTGGCCTCAGAACTCAATGCTCGTGAGGTGCGCGTGGACAGCCGCATCGCCAAGGTATCGGTTGTCGGTGTGGGTATGCGCTCGCACGCCGGGGTTGCCAGCACCATGTTCCGTGCACTTTCGGAAATGGGCATCAACATCCAGATGATCACGACATCCGAAATCAAGATATCGGTCATCATCGAGGAAAAATTCATGGAATTGGCGGTACGCGCGCTGCATTCCGCGTTTGAGCTCGAACAGGCACCCGCCGCGAATATTGCAAACTGATACAAACCGGCAGTTGCGTTTTCTGCATTCTCGGCTAACACTGAAGAATCAGCAGCGCATGGTTGGCGCCGCCTGCCGTGTCTCGGTGGGCGCAAGGAGGCAAGGAGTTATGCTCATACTGACCCGCAGGGTGGGTGAATCACTGATGGTTGGCGACGACATCACGATCACGGTGCTGGGCGTCAAGGGCAATCAGGTGCGCATCGGGGTCAGCGCCCCGAAAGATGTCGCAGTTCATCGCGAAGAAATCTACAATCGCATTCAGGAGGGTGATGAGGAGGCCGCCTCGGAGGACGATTCCCGGGACTAACCCGCACCCCGTGTTCTCGTGCACAGGAGTGCTGCCCCCATGACGCCTTATTCCCTTCCGTTTGCCGCGCTGGCTTTGTGTATTGTTGCCGGCTGCCAGAGTCCGACCCCTCATCCTGCAGGGGATGACAGTTCCCCGCCACGCTCAGCGTCACACTACGATGTGGAAATCATCCGCAGCAGTTTCGGTGTGCCGCATATCACCGCCGGCGATTTCGCCAGCCTGGGTTACGGTGAAGGTTACGCCGCCGCCGAAGACCACATCTGTAATATCGGCCACTCGTTGCTTACCGCGCGCGGTGAACTGGCCCGCTACCTGGGCGCCGGGGCCGACAATGCCAACGTGGCCAGCGACGCCGTCGTCGCGGCGCTGGGTATACAGTCCCAGGCCGTGACCGCGCTCTCCCGCCAGGACAGTGACAATCGTGCCTGGTTGCGCGGCTATGCCGATGGCTACAATCGCTATCTGGCCGAACACCCGGAACAGCGCGTAGGGTCCTGGTGTGACGGTGCTGTCTGGTTGCAGCCCATTGCCGATACCGACCTCATGGCGCGTATGGTGCTGGTGGCGCAAACGGTGCCAAGAATGGCGGATGCGCTGATGGCCGCGCAGCCACCGGGGAATGCCCCCAAGGCGGCGCATCCGGTCAGCGATCGGCGCCTGGCTCGGGCCGCGGATGCCGCGAGCTTGCAGGGCATGGGGTCCAATGCCTGGGCGTTCGGCAAGGAGCGTACGGCAAATGGTCGAGGCCTGCTGCTGGGAAACCCGCACTATCCCTGGTATGGCGATAACCGCTTCTGGGAAAAACACCTGACCATTCCTGGCAAGTTGGACGTTTATGGCGGGCATTTACTGGGTACCCCCGGGGTTGCCATTGGCTTCAACCGCGCGGTGGCCTGGAGCCATACGGTCTCCGCCAGCCAGCGGCTGGTGTTCTACAAACTGGAGCTGGTGCCCGGCAAGCCCACCGTCTATCGCTATGACGGCGAGGAGCGCGCCATGCGCGAGGTGGCGGTGTCGGTTCCGGTAGTGCAGGCGGACGGCAGCCTGCAGGCGCAAGACCATACCCTGTATTTGAGCCACTACGGCCCGGTGCTGACCCTGCCCGGTATGCCCTGGACTACCAGCACGGCCTTCACCGTACGCGACGCCAACGCCGACAACAGCCACCTGCTCGCGCAGTGGCGCGACATGAATCTGGCGACCAGTATGGACAGCTTCATTGACGCGCACCGGCGCTGGAACGCCATGCCGTGGGTGAACACCATCGCCGCCAGTGCAGACGGCCGCGCTGTGTATCTGGATAACTCCACCGTGGGACGACTGAGCGATGAGGCGATTGCTCTGTGGCGTCAGCAATTGCTTGAGGACCCCCGCACGGCAAACGTTTACCAGAGCAAGGGGTTTGTCTTGCTCAACGGCAGTGACAGCCGTTTTGAATGGGTACAGGATGGTGCCGCACCGCTCGCCGGCACCGAGCCTTTCGAACGCCGGCCGCTGCTGGATCGCGCAGATTACGTGTTCAACGCCAACGACAGCTACTGGCTGAGCAATGCCAGTGCGCCCCTCACCGGTTATTCGCCGTTGTACGGGCCTGAGGCCACCGCGCGCAGCCTGCGCACCCGCATGAACGTGCAATTGATCGAAGAGGGCGACTTCACGATCGAGCGCATGCAAAGCCTGCTCTTCGAGAACGAGAGCCTGGCGGCGCTGTTACTGGTGCCGCCGCTGTTGCAGGCCTGCGAGAACGCTGTCGACCTCGCCGATGCCTGCGCCGCCCTGCGCGGCTTCAGCGGTAAGTTCGACCTGGATAGCAAGGGTGCGGTGCTGTTCCGGGAATGGCTGGCGGCCTACGCCTACGAGGATGGCATGCGCCAGGGAGATCTGTTCGCGGTGCCCTTCGATGCCGCTGCTCCGCTCACCACACCGCATACATTGGCTGACAGCCAACTGGCATTGCAAAAACTTGCACATGCCGCGGCGGTGCTGACCTCTGCGGGTTACGCCCTGGACGCACCGCTGCGTGAGGCCCAGTTTGCCTACCGCGGCGAGCGCGGCATTCCCATCCACGGCGGCAACCGCTACGAAGGGGTGGCAAACCTGATGGTGTCGGATATACCCGATCATCCCATTGCCATGCTGAGCCCCACGCGGATTGACGGCAGCGAATTGCTCACCGACGCCGGCTACCCCGTTGTTCACGGCAGCAGTTTCGTACTGACCGTTGGCTATGAAGATGACGGCCCCGTCGCCGAGGCCCTGCTGACCTATAGCCAGTCGGGTGACCCCGCTTCACCGCACTTCACGGACCAGACCGAGCTCTACCGTGACAAGCAGTTTCGAGCGGTGCGCTTTCAACGCGAAGATGTAGAGGCCGACGTGCAGTCGCGAATCACGCTGACGGCACCCAGATAGTGGCCGCGATAGGTCAGCAGGCCTTTGAATTTACAATCAGTGTGGTATGATGCGCGCCGTTCCTGAGGGGCTGCCAACGCGCAGCAATCACCGCGGGAGCGGTCTGTACGGAGAGGTGGCCGAGTGGCTGAAGGCGCGCCCCTGCTAAGGGCGTATAGGGTAAAACCTATCGAGGGTTCGAATCCCTCTCTCTCCGCCACTTCCCCAAAAACCAACGTGAATTAGCCGTCCCTGCCCAATGGCGCTAGCCATCTAACGACGGGGGGACAGCCTCTCCCTCTCGAGATCAGGCGGGCAGGCCGAGGATGCTGGCTGCCTGCGCCGGCGTGGCCACCGGGCGGCCGTGCTTTTCGCACAGGGCCACTGCCTCGAGCACCAGCTCGACATTGGAAGGCTGGCGCTCACCGTGGAAGAACTCCAAGCCCACATGCAGGTGCCCACCCCGCTCCAGGGCCGCTGCAGCCACCTCGGAACGCCCGGCGTCGCCACCCACCACCGAGACCGCCCAGGGCATGGGGCAGTCGCCCAGGATATCCAGGTACATGTCGAGTGCCTGCAGGGTAGGCGGCAGACCGAAGGGCGCGCCGAACAGGCCGTGCTCGGTGGAGAAGTAGAACTTGAGCATCGCCCCCGGCGGCACCCGCCCCTTGCGCTGAAAGGCCAGTACCGTCCGCAGGAAGCCTGGCTCGTAGATGGCAAAACTGGGGCCCAGGCCGTGCTCCGCCTGGATATCCAGGCAGCGGCCGATCACCTCGTAGCTGTTGGCGTAGACAATACCTTCGGGGCCGCGCTCCCCCATGCCACCGAGATTGATCGAGCCCGGATCGCAGATGCCGATGCGCAGGCATCCGCGCTTCGCCAGCACCGCCAGGTGCTCGTAGCTGACACCCTTGTCATCGTAGTCCACGGTGGGATAGAGCAGTGCATCAGGACGCGCCGCCAGCACGGATTCCCAGCCGGCCTGGTAGGCGTCCGCCGAGGCCTCCGGCCCCTGGCCGAAGACCGTGGTGTGATTGTGGATTACCGCCGCCCCCGCCTCGATACAGGCCAGGGCCTCGGTCCCGACCTCCTCGGGGGTGATGGGCACCCGCGGATTCTGCTCCCGGTTGGTGACCCCGTTGATGGCTGCCTCGATGATCACCGGCCCCGCTGTATTCGACATGCTGCTGCTCCCTTGTTGTCAGTCTCGCTGCACTTCAAAACCCGCTGCGGGCTCGCCCGGTTACGCGAAAATATCGGCTCTCCACCATGTCACCTCCGTCCTTGCGTTGTGTATCCCCTGGTCTCCGCGCTCGGTCGCGTCGATGGTCGCCGGCGATCGGTTCCTGGTTGCTTATAAACGCCGGCCACCACGAACAGCGCAATATGAGCGCCGGTCCAAAGGGTGGCTCCGAGTATGTGCATCAGCAATCCGCACATGTACCTCAGCCCTCGTGCTCAGCAGCCCAGGTCACGCGAGTCTTGCCCACCCGGTAGCAAGTCATTACGCGGCCGCCACCACCACGGCGACAGCCACCGCGTAGACCGCCAGCATCAGCGCACTCTCGAAACCGATGCGACCGATGCCGAACACCTCTCGCTTGAGCATACCCATCAAGAGGATAGCGGTCATCAGGATGCAGACCAGGGCCCAGGTCGTCTGCAGGGGAGCCATGCCGTGATAGATGGAGCCGCCGGGATAGCCGATGTCGGCGCTCGCCACCACCAGCATGTTGAAGCAGTTGGTGCCGAAGATGTTGCTGACCCCCAGAGTCAGGGAACCGTGGCGGATGGCGGCGATGGTGGTCACCAGCTCAGGAGACGAGGTGGCCAGGGCCGTCAGCAGGCCGCCCACCAGGGTATCCGAGAGGCCGGCCTGGTCGCTGATGCCTTTGGCCGCCTCCATCAGTATCCAGCCGGCCAGGGCGGTGAGTGCCGCCAGGGCGACAAAGCGGCCCCAGGCCGCTGCCAGCCCCTCCCGCGCGTAGGGCGCCGGGCGGTCGCGCACGGTCTGGCGCGTGGGGCGGGGGAACCACATCGGCTTTTCCTGCGTGCCGCGCACCAGGTGCAGGCCGTAAAGGTACGCCAGGGCGATCAGCGGCGTCACCGGGTGTATGCCAAAGACGCTGACCGGGGGCATGACCATCGCCAGCAGGGGCAGGCTCAGCAGCACGATCAGCAGGGCGGCGAGCATGAGAATGGCCGGGGAGGCCGCGGCGTGTTCGAGATTGGCCTGGCGGTAGAGCATGTCGGCGATGCCCAGGAACACCAGGTTGACCGCCATGCTGCCCATGATATTGCTCATGGCGAGGTCCGCGCGCGCGTCCCGCGCCGCGCTCAGTGTGGCGGCAAAGTCCGGCAGGGAAGTGGCGCCAGCCAGCAGCAGAATACCGAACATCGCCTCCCCCAGGCCAGTGCGGTCCGCCAGCTCATCGGCAACCCGGGCCAGGCGACTGCCGGCCAGCGTAATGACCAGGGCCGCGGTACAGAAGGCGACGACGCTGACAGTCAGGGCGTCGAACATTGCCGGGCCCGTTGGCTCAACCAGCGGTCCAGACGATTGGCGAAGGCCTGCTTCTCGCTGGCGGACAGGGCCGAGGGCCCGCCGCTCTGGATGCCGCTGCTGCGCAGCGTGTCGAGAAAATCACGCATGTTCAGGCGCGCCTTGATGTTTTCCCGGGTAAAGAGCTCTCCCCGCGGACTCAGGGCCAGCGCGTCCTTGCTCACCACTTCATCCGCCAGCGGAATATCGCTGGTTATCACCAGATCCCCCGCTTCACAGCGCCGGACAATCTCGTTGTCGGCGACATCGAAGCCCTGGGGGACCTGCACGCAGGAGATATGCCGCGAGGGCGGCGTCTGCAGGAACTGGTTGGCCACCAGCACCAGCGGAGTCGCCGTGCGATCGGCCGCACGGTAGAGGATCTCCTTGATCGCCACCGGACAGGCGTCCGCGTCCACCCAGATTCTCATGCCGCAGGCTCGGCCAGGTCGACACTGACCGGGCAGTGGTCGGAGCCGTGGATCTCGTTCCAGATCTCCGCCGCCTGTACCCGCTCCTCGACCAGCGCCGCGCTGCCGAGGAAGTAGTCGATCCGCCAGCCGACATTTTTGGCCCGAGCACCGGCGCGGTAGCTCCACCAGCTGTACTTGACGGTGTCCGGGTGGAGGTGACGGTAGGTATCCACGAAACCGGCGGCGACGATGCTGTCCATGCCGTCGATTTCCTTCTGGGTGTAGCCGGCACTTTTGTTGTAGTTGGGTTTGGGACGTGCGATATCGATATCGCGGTGGGCCACGTTGAAATCCCCGCACATCAGTACCGGCTTTTCCTGCTGCAGCGCCTGCACGAAATCGAGGAAGGCCCGGTCCCAGGTTTCCCGGTAGGGCAGGCGCAGCAACTCGCTGCCGGAATTGGGGGTGTAGACAGTGACCAGGTAGAAGCTCTCGAACTCAGCGGTGAGCACCCGCCCCTCCGCATCGTGCTCGGGCAGGCCAATATCGGCAAACACCCGCTTTGGCGCCCGGCGCGTGAGGATCGCCACCCCGGAGTAGCCCTTGCGCTCCGCGGCGTTGCTGTGCACGTGGTAGCCCTCCACGCCTTCCAGCGCAGCCACCACCTGATCGTCCTGGGCCTTGGTTTCCTGCAGGCAGAGGATGTCCGCGTCCAGGGTATGCAGTGACTGGGCAAAATCCTTTTTTATCGCGGCGCGGATGCCGTTGACGTTCCAGGAGGCAATTCGCATGGGTTCGATCCAGTTCCGGAAAAGGCGCTCTATATAGCACGCCCGCGGGCGGGACTCAAAAATTCGCAGAAACGTTCTCGCCACTTGCCATCGTTCTCGTCGTTACAATTTTCTTCGGTATCGAAGCGAACCTGCCGACGGATGTCCTTGATGGGTATCCCCACGGATGCAAGCTCAGCCTGTATCAAGGTGCACATCGCCTCCCTGTCGGATGTCGCCAGCTGCGCATTGGTCTCGTAAACACAGACTATCGTCAGCGATGCAGGAAACCGCTGATAGTTCACGAGGTGGGTCAGCCAGCTGAAGCCCTCAAATCGCGCCAGGGCTATTTCACAGGCATCGGTCAAGGCCTTTATGACCAGATTCTCGGTCTTCCTGTCGGTCTTGCGCATCGCGCGGTCTCCATGACGTATCAGAGATGGTTGTAAGCCCTGTCCAAGGCAGGGCGAGAGGTGGTATGAATCACGTGTCTACGGCCGTCGGGAATCAAGGAGCGTGTTTATACGTGTCTGCGCTGGAGGCTCACTCTCACGATCGGTGAACGTGAGGATGACCCCGGGCAAACCTCGTCACTTAAACTCGCGCTCCTCCAGCGCCCTTCGCAAGCGAAGTCCACGCACATATCCTTGATGAAATGGTCCGAAGAAAGCAAGCAGCTCAATGGCGAGGGGTAAAATAGCATGCTTCAGGGTTCGAATTTCTCGCTCTCGCCGCTTTCCCCCTTCAGGGCTGGATGGTCCAGCTAGTTGACATACGCATCGCTGCCAAAGTCAGGGCAGGCGTCAACGATTTCCCGCGTCTGCAGTTCCATGCGGGTATCTGCCAGCCAGCATTCGTCGAATATCGAGCAGTAGCAATAGCTTAGTGCGCCTCTCGGCTTGCTGATGGCGTCAACCAGCTTCCGCGCAAGGTCTGCATCCGTTGTGCCGAAAATGATGACCGTTTCGTCGGGTCGAAGGACACGATTGCTGATAAAGTTCCGGCTGATCGCGGCTTCAGGGTCCCCTTCCACGCTGGCAACCAACTCTGACCAGTTGCGTGCTACATTGCCATCAACGCTCACGCGAACATCGCGCATCTTCGCGGGACCAACGCCGGAGTTGGTAAAGGCTAAAGAGAATCCCGCCGTGTCGCCCCTATCGTAGTCCTCAACCATCAGCTGCACAAAAGGCCAGACGGCCGCTGCGGTGTGCTGGCGAACCGCGGCAGATTCTGTAAGCGCCGCATAAAGGGCGATGACAGCGACTACGATACCCACCACCGAGAGGATAGTCTGCCAGAAGGTCAGGCGTATTATGTGTTGCTCGGCGCGTAACAGGGAGGCGGTGTCGGCTGAGTCAACTTCGCTTGAAGGTGTTTCTTCATCAGTCATGCGTGGAATCCCCCATGCCTTTTCGCAGTCACCCGAGCGGACGTGACCCGGCATCCGGTTCAACTGCCATGGGTGGTATGCCTGCTATCTAGCCTACTAAATACATCGCAAGGAACCATACGTCACGGCGTGGGGGCCGACAAGTGATTTGCCGTGGTCTAGTCCTGAATGCTGATTCTCCAACCGGATGACAAGGACAGAGTCTGTCAGGAAAGCTTCGCCGGGTATCAGGCCCGGACGATGCTGCGGGACGTTTCGCTCACATCAATAGCGATCGGTTGGCGGCGGGCGCCACGCTGCTGTTCAATGCGCAATGGAGCCGCCAAAAACGCTCTCGATGGTGTCCGAGCGCTGTTTGAACAACGCTAGCCACTCTGGGTGCGTGGCGACATAAAGGTGCTCTTTCTCTACTGCTGCAAGGGTGATCTCAGCCACTTTCTGCGGTGACAACATTCTGGAGTAGGTGTCGTCAAAATCCGTCTCCATCGAGCCGCTGTGGTGTGCATCGGTGTCTGCTTGCGTGTGTGCCAGGCCTTCACTGCGGTCGAAGCGGTTGCGTTCGCTCGCGAAAATTCGGGTATCCACTACGCCGGGGCACAGTATGGATACGCCGATGGACGAGCCGGCCAGTTCCTGGTGCAAGACTTCGGATAGCCCCACGACCGCATACTTGCTTGCCACATAGGCGCCAAATCCTGGCAGGGGGACAAGGCCTGCCATAGAGGCTGTGTTGATGATATGCGAGGCAGCATTCTGCCGCTTGAGCATCGGCATAAAAGCCTCAATTGCGTGTGTTATTCCGGTGACATTGACAGACCACACCCACTCCCAGTCGGCCGCACTGCACTCCGCCACCGGGCGATTGATGGAGACACCGGCGTTGTTGCACAGCAGATGGCATTCGCCGAACGCCTGTCGCGTGCGCTCAGCGAGGTGCTGTACTTCATCGCGGTGAGCGACGTTAACCGCCACTGCAAGCGTCTTGCCGCCGTGGACGCGGAGTGCAGTCGCCGTGCGCTCGGCGGCGTTGCGCTCAATGTCGGCGGCGACCACATGCATGCCGCGGCTGGCGCAGGCGTGCGCCAGTGCTTCGCCGATTCCGCTGCCAGCACCGGTTATCACGGCAACTTGTCCTGCTTTCAGTTTCACCGTTCAGGCTCCGGTAGAAAAAGTGTTCAACGGCCTTTGAACACGGGCTTTTCCCGGTTCTTGAAGGCTAGTAGTGCGGTTTTATGATCCTCTGTCAGCATCGTCAGGTTCTCATAGGCGCCCGATCGGTCGATGATCGCATTCGCCAGTAATTTCAGACCGGCATTGATGGAGCTCTTGGTCCAGCGAATAGCGTACGGCGCACCATCGGCCATGCGTTTTGCCATTGCGTCAACGGTGGCATCCAGCTCCTCTTTGGGCACCGCCTCGGTGATCAGGCCGTACTCTGCAGCGGTCGCGCCGTCGATGAAGTCGCCGGTCAACAGGTAGCGTTTGGCGCGGGCGTAGCCTATCAGCTGCGGCCAGATGACGGCGCCGCCATCACCGGCGACCAGACCTACCGACACATGTGGGTCGGCGAATTTTGCATCCGGGGTGGCGTAGATAAAGTCGCAGAACAGCGCCAGCGTGCAGCCAACCCCGACAGCGGGTCCGGTCACCTTGGCGATGATGGGTTTCTCCAGGTCCAGCAGGGAGTTCTGTATTTTCCGGTCATTGAGGATGCTGTTGGCGGTGGCTACTGGGTCACCGTTGATATCCATCAGCCACTCAAGATCACCGCCGGCGCAGAATGCATTGTTGGCACCGGTGAGAATAACCACATCGGTGTCGGTATCGCGATCAATGTCGGAGAAAATCCGCGACAGCTCCTCGTGCACGGCGGGATTAACTGCGTTTTTCGCCTCCGGCCTGTCCAGTGTCACGGTCAGTATCCGGTTTTTCTGGGTGATTTTCAGAGCCTTGTAGTTGTCCTGGTAGTTCATTGTTGCGTCTCCATCTGTTTCGGTCAGGGTGTGAGTTGGCGTGAGGCGTCAAGGTCCGAGTGGCTTGCTCATGTGAATGTCAGTTGACACCGCGTCGTCGCTGGTAGCCGACTCTTCCCCCATCTGCAGATCGTCATGCGGGGGTAGACTCAGCGCCGCGATCGTGGCCTCGCGCAACAGGAACTTCTGTATTTTTCCTGACAGGGTCTTCGGGTAGGCGTCGACGAACCGGATATATTTGGGTACCTTCCAGCGCGAAAGCCCCTTTGCACACCAGCTGCGTAGCACCTCTGAATCGACGTGGTCCGGGTGGCTCGGGATGATCACGGCACAGACTTCTTCGCCGTACTTCGGATCAGGCAGTCCGATTACGGCGGCCTCGGCGACGTCCTTGTGCTGTAGAAGGAACGTCTCAATCTCTGAGGGTGACAGGTTTTCTCCGCCCCGGATGATCATTTCACTGGCGCGGCCGACAATGCTGATATAGCCGTTGGCGTCCATTGTTGCCAGGTCGCCGGACCGTAACCAGCCGGCGTCGGCGAGTTTGTCCTGTGGGCCCGTGTGGTTGAGGTATCCCAGCATCTGGCCGGGACCCCGATAGCAGAGCTCACCGGCCTGGCCACAGGGCAGGGTGTCGCCCTGGCCGTCGACAATATTGAAGCTGACGCCGGGCAGTGGCCTGCCGCTGGTTCTGGATTTGATAGCGGCGTTATCGGAAGCCACAGTGCTGCAGCTGACGCCGCTGGTTTCGGTCTGTCCGTACCCGTTGATGATGTCGACACCGAAGGCCTCTTCGCACTGCCTGATCAGGCGTGCCGGTACAGACATGCCGCCGGCGACAATGTATCTAAGTGAGGACAGGTCCCTGTCGTGAAAGCTGGGGTCCTCCATCATCGCGGTGAGCATTGATGGTACGCCGATGAATCCGGTACAGCGTTCGCTTTCCAGTATGTCCAGCGTGCGACTTGCCTTGAAAATATACAGTGGCAGTGTGGTGGCACCTACCAGCGCCGCGCCTGGTGTCGAGTTCCCCGAGCCGCCTACGTGGTACAGCGGGAATCCGTGACACACTTTGTCTCCGCTGCCGAAACCCCAGGCCTTATAGGAATTACGCGCGGTTGTGGCAATTCCCCGGTGGGTCAGCACCGCGGCCTTTGGCTGTCCAGTTGTGCCGGAGGTATACTGGATCATGAACGGTGAATCTGGGTGTACTGACGGCAGCGCCTGCAGATCCAGGTCCGGTTGTGCCATCAGCCGGGGAATGCCTCGGCTCAGGGAGTAGATGCCCGTGAGTTTTGGCAGGTTTATAGCTACCTTGTCGACAATGCTGCGCAGTTCGACGTCTGCGACCCGGTCCGCGTGAAAGATCGCGCGCACTCCAGCCGTGTGTAGCGCGAAGGCGAGTTCCGACTCTTTGTACAACGGATTCAGCGCCACGATAACCATGCCGGCCTTGGCAATTCCGTATTCCAGAAAGATCCACTCCGGATTGTTCGGTGCCCATATCGCAATGTGGTCGCCCGGTGCATAGCCTGAGGCGAGTAAAGCCTTGGCGAGTGCCGTGGCCCGCTCTTCGAGCTGGATATAGCTGACACGGATATTTTCGACCTCACTGTGGCAGGCATAAACCACCGCCTCGCGGTGGGGGTGCTCGATAGCGAGTACGCGTAACAAGCCTCCGATGGAGAGGTCCACTGGGCGCGCCTCATCCGGGTTCGCCAACCACAGTGATTCTGATGTACTTCCGGGCATAACGCTGTTTCCAAGTACGCCTGCTGAACGGCATTCTGATGGTGTGTGCGCCGATACTAAAATGAGTAAGAACTCACAGTGAACTCGCTTTAGGGAGTGTGCCGAGCTGATGGTGAGGCGCCGGGTGAGTGCGTAAAGCGAGTAAAAGCTGAACCGTAGTTCGATTACGTTAGGACTCACCGCCATCGATCCGAGACGGCGTTCAGGCGGTGTCGCATGACCGCGCCACGCTCCCTGAAGAGTTGACAGCCATGACCTCTATTCCCGAAAAGATACAGCACTGGATTGGCAAGCCGGTGATATCACTCGCGTCCGTCATGACGGTGGAGCAGGGGCTTTGGCTCAACTACTGCGTTGCCGTGGAGGATGGCAACCCGCTGTACTGGAAGCCTGCAGGAGAGGTCGATGGTATGGCGCCGATCGCACCGCCCGCGATGCTGCCGTCATGGATGATTGATCACGAGTGGTCACCTGATCCGGAACACCAACCGCTGCGCACGTTGGAACTGCACTTCAAGCTCAAGGATGAACTCGGCCTGCCTTTTGGCGTGGTGACGGCGGTGGAGCTGGAGTTTCACGAGCCCGTGCGGGCAGGGGATCGACTGCGTGCCGAGCAGGTGCTGCTCGATGTCAGCGACGAATATCAGACACGCATGGGTCCGGGACGACGCTGGTCGATTGCGGTTCACTACTATCATCAGAACGAAGCGCTGGCGGGTGTGCAGACCCTGCACTTTGTCAGCTATCGAAAGGACGGTGCGCCATGAGTAATGAGCAGCTGGAACCGCGGGCCGGTGCCAGGTCGGTCGATAGTCCCTGCCCCGCCGCAGGCGACAAGCTACCTGAGCGACCGATACACATCACTCGGAAGATGATCATTATGGGTGCCACAAGTTCCAGGGACTGGCAGCCGATTCATCACGATGGCGAGTGGGCGCGGGAACGGGCCGGCCTACCCGACATAATTATGAACAACTACACACAGGCCGGCTGGCTCAGCCAGTATCTGACGAGCTGGAGCGGACCGCGGGCGCGCATCGCTCGCATCAAGTTTTCCATGCGCAGCCCTCTGTGCCCCGGTGATTATGCAGTGCTCCGTGGCGAGGTTGCTAGCGTCATTGATGCAGAAGCTGTCCTCTGGGTGGAACTCAGTCTTGCTATACAGGTCGGCGAGCGCGTTGCTACTACGGCCTCCGCCAAAATCGCGCTTCCCTGCGGGCAGCAAAGCTCGCCCTGGCAACTCAGTGGAGCCGCTTGGCGACCCTGATTCAGCGGTCGGCTGTAAAGCGAGTGTCAACTGAGTGAGCGCTCATATTAGTATTTTTTCATGCCGGCGCAGTAACCGCGCTCTGATCACCAAGATCGCGTGCGGACGCTTCGATCACTAACCGTTGCCGGGGCAGCGTATGTCCAATGGACGCTATGCGCCCTGGCCACTAGAACAAAGAGCGTGTGGAATGGACCTTGGTTTCAGCGAAGAACAAGTGATGTTGCGCGATATGACTCGCAAAATCTGTGAAGAGATGATGCCGCTGACGGTGCTGCGCGAACACGAGGGAGCCGAGCCTGGATACTCAACAGCGTTCTGGCGACAACTCGGAGAGCTAGGCCTTACCGGCATCGCGATTGATGAGAGATACGACGGGATGGGGTTGGGGGCGGTTGAATCCGCGATAGTTGCTGAAGAGTTTGGTCGCGCACTGGCAGTCTCACCTTATTTGGGTAGCTCTTTGCTGGCGGCCAGCCTGATCGAGCACGCGGGAAGTGAGCCACAAAAGGCCGCGTGGCTGGCAGCAATTGCGCGCGGTGTCCGCGTGTTCTCGATTGCCGTATCAGAGCCAGGGAATAGGGCTGACAAGGAGGGCATAACCGCCTCGATACAGCGTATTGAGGGCTCTGTCGTTCTGACTGGCGCAAAGCAACTCGTACCGTTCGCCGCCACCGCGGACACACTGCTTGTGCTTGCCAGACTCGAAGGTGCAGCCGGCCAGGTTGTTGCAGTTGTGGTGGAGCGCGCATCGCTGGACAACGGCATGGCGGATGGGACAGTAGAAATGGCCTATCAGGCAAATCACGCGAAGGACCCGCTATACGGCATAACGTTTCACAACTTCCATTTGCCGGGCGGGCAGCTGCTGGGGGAGGGTCGCTGCGTTTGGTCGAGCTGGGAGGCGGCCATGGCGCAGCACATGCTAGCCCTGGGCTCCTACGCGATCGGCGCGGCGGAGCGCGTGCAAGGGATCAGTGTGGAGTACGCCAAATATCGGCACGCGTTCGGTCGGGCTATCGGCGGTTTTCAGTCCATCGCACATTATCTCGCAGACATGGAAGTCGCCATCGAAGGTGCTCGTACCCTTGTATACCAGGGTGCCTGGTACAGGGACGAGAACAGGCCTTATCGGCACCTTGCGGCGATGGCAAAGTTACAGGCCTGTGATGTGCTCTGTCGTGTAGCTGCCGTGGCCATTCAGGTTCACGGTGGCCTGGGCTATACCACCGAGGCCGATCCGCAACTTTTCTACCGGCGTGCCAAGCAATTGGAGCTGACGCACTGTGGACCGGACTGGCTGGAGAAGCAGATCGCGGATCACCTTTTCGCCGAGCGTGAGTGCGCCTGAATGGGCACCCATTCCTACCTGGTTCCACGTCCTCAGCCATCACACAAGGGCAGCATGCAGTGATATTTGAATCCCTTCGGTATGAAGTGTCTGGTGGTGTCGCCCTGATCACTCTGGACAGGGAGCACCGGCACAATGCGATAGATGCCGCGATGGACCGTGAGCTGCCGCAGGCCTGGACGGCGTTCAATACCGATCCGAATGCCGTTGTGGCGATTGTGACCGGGGCGGGAAATCGCTCTTTCTGTAGCGGCGCTGATATCGGGGACATACCGGCGCTGGACCTGTCCAGTAGTGCTGCCGCCAGCGACAGTATGAAGTGGACCTCGCGACACAACGATGTGTGGAAGCCTGTGATCTGTGCAGTCAATGGACTGGTAAACGGGGCCGGACTGCACTTCCTGGCAGACAGCGATATCGTCGTCGCCGCTGATACAGCGACGTTTTTTGATAGCCACGTCAACGTCGGTCTGGTGTCTGCCCTTGAATCGGTGGCACTGGCACGTCGTATGCCACTCGAGGCAGTACTGCGCATGGCGCTGCTAGGCTCCAGGGAGCGCATGTCTGCGTCGCGGGCGCAGCAGTGCGGATTGGTGGGAGAGGTGGTTCCCGCTGACCAGCTGTTGGACAGGGCCTTCGCGATAGCGCGGCTGATGCTGGAAAACTCGCCTGCTGCAATGGCGAGAACCAAGCGCGCAATCTGGGCTGCCAAGCAAGGCAGCCTGGATGAGGCGCTGCAATACGCATGGGAACTTGTCATCGAGAACAATTCTGGCGCGGACTATGAAGAGGGGCTACGAGCGTTCACTGAGAAGCGACCGCCTTGCTGGCAGCCCTACCCGCCGGACGTTCGTTAGAGCAGCAGAGGATGCTATGTCGTATCAGGAGATAAGCTATGACGTGGATCGCGGTGCCGCCCTGGTCACACTACAGCGCCTGGAGAAACTGAATGCCTACACACCCGACATGGGTGAGGAACTCGTGCATGCCCTGCGTCGGGCGATCGGCGATGAGGCGGTGACCGCGATTGTGCTGACGGGTGCCGGGCGCGCATTTTGCGCCGGTGCCGACCGGGGTTTCTACAGCGGTGAGCAAGGACGATGTGGATTGCGGCTAGGAGAGGAGCACTTTCTCAATGGCTTTGTGACTGAACTGGCCGCCTGTGAGAAGCCGTTGATTGTCGCAGTGAACGGCGTCGCCTCAGGTATCGGTGCCACCATGCTGCTGCCGTTCGATATCCGACTGGCGTCGGACAACGCGGCGCTCGATTTTCCGTTCGCCAGGCTTGGTGTCTCCCCCGGGTTTGGTTCCAGCTATTTTCTGCCGCGTCTGGTCGGGGTGGGCTCGGCCAATGACATCCTGTTGAACAGTCGCAAGTTGAGTGCGCAGACCGCGAAGGCTCTCGGGCTGTTGCAACAGATCATCGCCCCCGATCAGTTGCTCAGTGCGGCATTGGCAATGGCCAGATACATTGGTGCCTCGCCACCCGGTATTGTGGCGTGCTGTAAGCAGCTACTTAGCAGCGGCTGTGATGGTTCGCTGACAAATGCCATTCAGCGTGAACAGTTCGCTGCCCGCGAAATGATCAGCAACTTCCAAAGCCAGAAGCACTAGCGCCGTGAGCGGTGTGCGGCCGCGGATAACAGGAGAAATGACTATGCAGGAAATCCGGTTTGACGATCTGTCGACCCTTTCGGCGATGGTCTCACAGGAGTGGGGTCATTGGAGCAGACCAGTAGCGGTGAGCCAGGACATGATCAATGTGTTTGCCGAGATGACCGGCGATCGGCAGTGGATTCATGTCGACGTCGATCGGGCACGCCGTGAGGGACCTTTCGGCGAAGCGATAGCGCACGGGTTTCTGGTGCTGGGCATGTCAACCCTGATCAAAAATACGGGTGACTACATCATCGTTGGACACGGCTCGGCTCTGAATTACGGGCTGGAGAAAGTACGATTTGTAAGCCCGGTGCCTGCCGGCGCTCAACTACACGGCCATACCCGCATTGTTGCGGTGGTCGAGGAGAAGGGAGGCGTGATGCTGACTGTAGGCGTGGCGATTCATGTCGTCGGCAAGGAAAGGCCCGCTGTCTGTTTCGACTGGAAACTGTTGTACCGGCAGTGAGCTGAGCTTCGATCCAGCAGGCACTGTGACGATCACCTGGCAGAGCACACCGCGGAGTCACCAATGATAGAGAATATTCCACTACCGGAGACGGACGACCCGGTCGATGCACCTTTCTGGGAGGGCACGCGACGAGGTGAGCTGTGTATCCAGACCTGCCTGCAGTGCGGTCGGATGCGCTTTCCACCGCGCCCGATGTGCCCTTCTTGCCAGTCGGGGGCCAGTCACTGGCAGCGCGTATCCGGCCGCGGCAGGGTCTGGTCATTTGCCGCGCCCAGCTCGCCGCTGTTGCCGGCCTTCGAAAAAATGACGCCCTATGTGGTGGCTCTAGTCGAGCTGGAGGAATTGCCGTCGCTGCGCATGATCGGAGCCGTTCTGCTCACCGCCGGCGGAGAGGTCAGCGGTGTCTCTGCAGCGGATGTACACATCGGTGCTGCGGTGAATGTTGATTTCAGGCAGTACACCGACGATGTCGTCATGCCGTGCTGGGTACTGGCATGAAGGTACGCATGTGGTCGTACGCGCGTGAATAGCGACGAAATGCTGCCGATACCGCCATCTCCCGGTGCTGTCGGCGAAGAGTAGATAACTGAGAGGTCTGGTTCTGTGAATATCAAATCGGTTGGCTATATGGGGATAGGCGCCTCTGATCCAGTGAAGTGGCTGGCATACGGTGTCGACGTAATCGGTATGATGCCGGCGCGCGCGATACCCGGGCAGGGCTGGGGCGTGCCACAACACTCCGATCTTAAAGCCACGGACGGTGTTGGGCCGGATGGTTCGGTGTACCTGAAGATGGATGAGCGTCAGTGGCGCCTGGCAATCCACCCCACGCTGGGACGGGAGGGCCTGCTGTATCTGGGTCTTGAGGTGGAGGACAAGTACGCGCTTGAGCGATCAGTACAGGAGCTCGCCGGCGCCGGTATCGAGGTTAGCGTTGGCACAGAGGCACAGGCGTTTGCGCGCTCGGTCTCTGGTATCGCGTACCTACGTGACCCGGCTGGAAACGCGCTGGAGCTCTACTACGGCCCAGTGCAGGACTATAAATTCCACTCGCCAGTCGGCGGCCAGGAGTTCGTCGCCGGGCATCTCGGTATCGGTCATATGAATATCTTCGTCGAAGACCTTGAGGCGAACTACAACTTCTATACCCGAGTGCTCGGCTTCCAGCTGTCGGATTATATTCGCATGGGACCAGACAGCGCGTTGAAATTCATGCGCTGTAACGAGCGGCATCACAGTATCGCCATTATCGGCATGGGCGATGTCAACGGCCTGCAACACGCCATGTTCGAGATGCAGACAATCGACGATGTGGGGAAGGCACTGGATCGCGCACTGGCCGCCGGTATCACCATCACCAGCAGCCTGGGTCGTCATCGGAATGACGGAATGTTGTCGTTCTATATGCGCAGTCCATCTGGCTTCGATGTGGAGATCGGCTGCGGGTGCCTGCTGATCGATGACAGCTGGACGGTTAACGAGTTCTGTGAGGGCGACGTGTGGGGGCATCACGGCCTGGTGGATGCGGTGATGGCATCGTGTGAGTCCCTGCGCACAGTCGACGAGTAGTTCAGGTTTTGCAAGGGAGCCACAGCATGAGTACAGACACCTCGAACCAGCCAGGCGTAAACACCGTCCTGCAGGACTATGAGCTGAACGACCGATACCTGCGACAGCGGGGGCGCGTCTACCTGAGCGGATCACAGGCGCTGGTGCGCCTGCCGATGATGCAACACCAGCTGGACGCCGCGAGTGGTCTTGATACCGCGGGCTTTATTTCAGGCTATACCGGGTCGCCGCTGGGTGGCTACGATACGGCGCTGAAACAGGCGCATCTCCAGCTGGAACAGCACCAGATCCATTTTCAACCCGGCGTCAACGAGGATCTCGGTGCCGCAGCCGTATGGGGTTCGCAGCAGGTGGCGACTGTCGGGCAACAGAAGCACGACGGTGTCTTTGCGCTCTGGTATGGCAAGGGTCCGGGTGTCGATAGATCCGGGGATGCGCTCAAGCACGGCAGCTACTCAGGCAGTGCTAGAAACGGTGGTGTGTTGGTACTCGCGGGTGATGATCACGGTGCCAAATCATCGACACTTGCGCACCAGAGTGATCACGCATTCATTCACTTCGGCATGCCCTACCTGAACCCATCGAGTGTGCAGGACTACCTCGATTTCGGGCTGTATGGCTTTGCACTGTCGCGTTACTCGGGCTGCTGGGTGGGCATGAAATGTGTAACCGACACGATAGAGAGCTCGGCGTCGGTCAGCGTCGACATCAGCGACTTCAGCACTGTGACACCGCAGGACTATACGCTGCCCGAGGGCGGTCTTAATGCCGCTGGGGCCATACCCGCGAAGGCGGCTGAAGTGCGGCACTACGAGCAGCGCTTGCCGGCGGTACGTGCGTTTGTACGAGCCAATGGGCTCGACAAGGCGATAGTGACGCCCCGCGAACCGCTGCTGGGTATTGTCACCACCGGTAAAGCCTATCTGGATGTCATGCAGGCACTCGCACAACTGGGTCTTGACCCAGCCATCTGCAGCGAAACCGGTATCGGTATATACAAGGTCGCCATGCCGTGGCCACTGGAGCCGCAGAATATTATGCGGTTCGCGCGTACTTACCGTGAACTGCTGGTGATCGAGGAGAAACGCCCGGTTATCGAAGAGCAGTTGGCGAGTCTATTTGTCAACCTGGACAAGCGGCCCGTGTTGATTGGCAAACGTGATGAACAGGGCAACCCGCTGGTCAGCGAGGTCGGCGAACTGGAGCCGCGCGGTTTGGCGAGTATTCTACGGCGGCGGCTTGCGGGCCTGCTACCCGATGCAGATACAGTACTGCGGCAACTCCCTGCGATAGAGTCCGCGCAGGGTCATGCGGCCAGCGGCGCGGGCCTCAGTCGTAAACCGAGTTTCTGTGCCGGCTGCCCCCACAATACCTCCACTAACCTGCCCGACGGCAGCATGGCCTTCGGCGGCATCGGCTGTCACGGCATGGCCACTTTTCTGCCGGAGCGACGCACACCGACACTGTTTCACATGGGTGCGGAGGGTGCGCCGTGGATCGGCATCGCGCCCTTCACCACGCAGGAGCATCTTTTCCAGAATCTGGGCGATGGCACCTACTACCACTCGGGGCTGCTGGCCATTCGCGCAGCGGTTGCCGCCGGTGTCAATATCACCTATAAAATACTGGTCAATGACGCTATTGCGATGACCGGTGGCCAGGAGATTGAGGGCAAGATGCGTGTTGATACCTTGAGCCGCCAACTGGAAGCGGAGGGGGTACGTCGCATTGCCGTCATGGGGAACGATCCAGATAGCTACCGTCCCTTCCGCCACAGTTTTGCCAGTGGTGTCACACTGCATCACCGCGATGAGCTGGATCAGGTGCAGCGCGAGTTGCGCGATGTCAAGGGTGTGTCAGTGCTGGTTTATGATCAGTTCTGTGCCACTGAGTTGCGGCGTCGGCGCAAGCGCGGAAAGGCCGAGGATCCCAATCGCAGGATCTTCATAAACCCCCGGGTCTGTGAAGGTTGTGGTGACTGCAGTATCCAATCCAACTGTATCGCGGTGGAACCTGTCGACACCAGGTACGGTCGAAAACGACGCATCAACCAGTCAGCCTGTAACAAGGATTTTTCCTGCACGAAGGGATACTGTCCCAGCTTTATCACTGTTACAGGGGGCACGCCGCGCAAGCGCAGTGTGACGGCAACCCAGGGGTTTGACCTGGAGGCGGCAATTGCGGCCCTGCCGGCACCAGTAAGTGCTTCGTCTGAGACGCCTTTTAGCCTGCTGATCACCGGCATCGGTGGTTCGGGGGTGGTCACCCTGGGAGCGCTGATCGGCATGGCGGCCTTCCTGGAGGGCAAGGGCTGTTCCGTGCTCGATGTTGCCGGCCTCGCACAGCGCAATGGACCGGTGACCAGCCATATCCGGGTCGCGGATCGGCAGGAAGATATTTTCGCCACCAGGATCGTGAAAGCCGACCTATTGCTGGGTTGTGACATTGTCGTTGCCGCCAGCGATGATGTCGCAGAAAAAATGCACGCGGGTGATACGCGCGCGGTGATCAACAGTTGTGTTACGCCAACTTCTGATTTTGCCACCAACCCGGATCTCAACCTATCCGCCGAAACCATGATCGCCGGAATCGAGGCACTGCTCGCCGACGGCGCCGCTGAGTTTGTGCCCTCTGCCGATATCGCGACCCGGCTGATGGGAAATGAGGTGGCGGGCAATATGTTCTTGGTGGGCTACGCGATGCAGAAGGGCTGGCTCCCGGTCGGTCTGCAGGCAGTCAGTCGCGCGATAGAACTCAACGGTGTATCGATTGAGATGAACAAACGCAGTTTGTACTGGGGGCGTCTGGCCGCTGTGGATCTGGCGGCCGTTCTGGCCGCAGCTGCGCCCGCGGGGGCAGAGGTCGACACGATGGAACAGCCGACACTGGCGACCTTAATCGAACAGCGCTGCATCGAGCTGCGTGAATACCAGAACACCAACTATGCCGAGGTTTATCGCGGCTTTGTGAACAGGGTGATGGCGCACGACGCGTCAGTGAACCCGGGCGATGGTCAGCTCTCGACGGCAGTGGCTAACTACCTGTTCAAGCTGATGGCCTACAAGGATGAGTACGAAGTGGCGCGCCTGCACAGTTCGCCAGCACTGGCGGAGGCGCTGCGCGAGACCTTCGAGGGTGAGTTCAAACTGACCTTTCACTTGGCACCTCCGGCCTTGGGCGGCGTTGATCCGGCCACTGGGCGCTACCCTAAGAAGGCTTTCGGAAGCTGGATGCTGCCGGTATTTCGCGTGCTCGCGAAGCTCAAGGTGCTGCGCGGTACCGCGCTCGATCCCTTCGGTTACTCGGCGCATCGCAAGCTGGAGCGCGCGCTGATCGGGGAGTACCAGGCGACCATCGAGAGTCTCCTCACGGACCTGACAGCAGACAATTATGCTCTGGCGGTGGAAATCGCATCGGTCCCGGAGCAGATACGGGGCTATGGCTCGGTGAAAGAGCTACACCTGGTGCGGGCACAGAGACGTCGGGAACAGCTGCTGTCGGAGTTCGCTGCAGTCGCGCGCAGTGGCGGCCGGCCCGATCGGGAAAAAATCATGGCCGTTGACGTCGGGTGAATGGCATATGCGGACTGCGCGGGAGGCGAGAATGAAGTTACTCGAAGGTAAGGCGGCAATCGTAACAGGCGCTGGTCGCGGCATCGGCCGCGGGCACTGCGAGCACCTGGCCCGCGCGGGTGCAGCCGTCGTTGTTAATGACATCGATGGACAACAGGCGCACGAAGTGGTGCGGGCGATAGAGGATGCCGGTGGGCGCGCGATCGCCTGTGACGCCAATGTTGCCTCAAGGGACGGGACAGAGTCGTTGGTCGATGCCTGCCTGCGTACTTTCGGCAGTGTTGATGTGCTGGTGAATAACGCCGGCAACCTGCGCGACAGAAGCTTTCTGAAAATGACCGATGACGAGTTTGACGCAGTGTGGCAGGTGCATGTCAAGGGCACCTTCTGGTGCAGCCAGACGGCTGCACTTGCCATGCGGGAACAGGGTCGCGGCGGCGCCATTGTCAACACTACGTCCGGCGCACACTTCGGCAGCTTCGGACAGACCAATTACGCGGCGGCTAAAGGCGCCATCGCCTCTATGACCTACACCTGGGCGTTGGAGTTGAGCCGCTACGGCATTCGCGTCAACGCCATCGGGCCACTGGGTACGACGCGGATGTCTGAAACCTATCGCGACGCCGCAGGCAACGAAGTACAGCTGCCGTATATTGATCCCGCCCTTAATGGGCCGCTGGTGGTGTTCCTGTGCAGTGACCGGGCCGCGACGGTAAGCGGGCAGGTATTCGGCAGCGGCGGCGAGCGGGTGGCGCACATGGTGCAACCGCATTATGGCAAGACGCTGATCAAGGCGGGCGGTTGGGATCTCGAGTCCATCGACCGCTCGATGATTGCTCAGTTGCAGGGAGAGTTCGGTGCGCTGGGCATGCTGGGTAAACCTTATCCGTTTCATCACGGTGTGGGAGCCGCTGACCAGTGAGCACAGCCATAGTGAGTACTCCAATTCTGTATGACTTGGGAGAATGCCATTGTTAAAAGACAGGACAGCCATAGTCGGGATCGGTGAAACAGATTTCGCGAAACGACTGGATGATACCGAATGGGGGCTGGCCTGCACCGCGATCAAGGCCGCACTTGATGATGCCGGCATTGCGCCATCGGAGGTGGATGCCATGGGATGCTTCACTCAGGAAGCTACACCTGAATTTGAGATCGCGCGCAGTCTGGGCTTCGGCGATGTACATTTTTTCAGCCAGACGGCGCACGGTGGCGGCGCCGCTTGTGGTGTTGTAGGGCAGGTAGCACTGGCCGTGGCCAGCGGGGTTGCGAATGTCGGTGTGGTGTGGCGTTCGCGAAAACGCGGAGATCCCGGCAAGCGACAGTGGGCGGGGGTGCAGGAGCGAGTCACCGACCACTGGAAGTGGTCCCGCTGCCAGGGCCTGTTGCGACCGGTCGATGAAATCGCGATCACTGCGCGCCGCTATATGCACGATTTTCAGGTGACACGAGAGCAGCTAGCCGAGGTGGCGCTAACCCAGCGCTTGTACGCAGCCAGGAATCCAAGGGCCATCATGCGCGACAAGCCCATGGCGCTGGATGACTACATGACTGCCCGCATGATTTCGGACCCGCTGTGCCTGTTTGATAACTGTCTCGAAAGTGACGGTGCAATTGCGATGGTGATCGTACGCTCTGACGACGTATGTGCGGCGACGCAGCGGCCAGTCTACATTCATGCGTTTTCACAGGGACTCTCGCCGCAGCACCAGCTGATGACAGATTTTCACGGCGACGACCCATTGCGCAGTTCGTCCTACAGTACCGCAGCGAACTTGTGGCGGCAGTCCGACATTCAGGCGCAGGACATCGATGTGGCTCAGTTTTATGACGCGTTCTCCCCGATGGTGCTGTATTGCCTGGAAGCGTACGGCTTCTGCGGGCGCGGCGAAGCGGCTTCCTTTGTCGCCGATGGCGGTATGTCGCTGAGCGGTGCGCTACCGGTCAATACCTCAGGTGGAAGCCTGTCCGAGGTCTATCTGCATGGGATGAACCTGCTCAGTGAGGCCGTGCGGCAGCTGCGCGGGAGCGCTGTCAATCAGGTGCCGGGCGCGCGCTCCTGTCTGGTGACGACCTGTGACAGTACACCCAACGGCGCATTGGTGTTGCGCGGCGCATAGTCGACGGCTTCGGTGCTCTTATAACTGTGATTGGAGGTAGCGATTGTGAAGCTGATCGACGATGATTTTGCGATGGGCATAGTGACCAGCAACGGTGAGCGTATGCTGGCTTTTTACTCAGATACACTCGGGTTTACGCGCAGCGGTACGGTCAGCTTTCCCGGTATGGGGACAGTTCACAAGCTCGCCCATGGCCGTTGCCATATCAAGTTACTGGTGCTGGATAAGGAACCGCCGGCAGCCAATCCCGGCGGGGGCTTTGCTGCCGCTACGGGTTTTCGTTACTGCAGTTTTCAGGTCACGCAAATTGAGGAATTGGCGGTGCAGTGCCGAGCGGCTGGTTGCCAGATCATTGTCGACCCGGCTGAGATCAGGCCGGGTGTGAAAGCGGCCGCGGTTGAGGATCCCGATGGGAATACCTTGGAATTCATGCAGTTTGACGTGTAGAGCTCCACCGCTTGCTGGCAGGTTGCCCACACATAGACACCGACACTGAGGTAGGGTCATGACCATTAACGACGATGTACACTTGCGCTGCCTGGTGATTACCGGAGCCAGTCGAGGCATAGGCCTTGCTACGGCAAGGCGATTTCTTGATGCGGACTACAAAGTGGTCAATATTTCCCGCACGCCGGCGGCGGTGGACGGCATGGTGCAATTGACTGCGGACCTCTGCGCCCCCGGCTGGCAGGACGCTATAGCGGTGGACCTGTTGGCTGCGGTAGAGGGCGCGCAGACGCTGGTTGTTGTTCACAATGCCGCGCTGCAACCGTCCGGTGCTGTGCAGGACGTGGAGCCGGAAGTGTTACGTCAGGTGATGGAGCTGAACGTGGTTGCACCCACAGTGCTGAACCGTTTGCTACTGCAGCGCATGGGCCGCGGCTCCGCGATTATCTATGTCGGCTCAACCATGAGCTTCAAAGCCACCTCCGGCATAGCGGCATACGTGGCCAGCAAGCATGCTGTACTGGGCCTGATGCGCAGCACCTGCCAGGACCTCGCCGGCAAGAATATCCATACGGCCTGTGTTTGCCCCGGTTTCACGGACACGGAAATGTTGCGGGGCTTTGGCGGCGACGCACTGGAACACCTCGCCAGCCGCTCGACGCAGGCACGCCTTCTACAGCCGCAGGAAGTGGCGGCAAGTATTCAGTTCTGTGCGGAGAACCCGGTGGTGAACGGTTCTCTGGTAAAAGCCGATCTGGGCTTCGTTGAGGGCTAGGCAGCAACGTGCGTGTGCGGGGGTGGTAAAATGCGAGTAGCATGTGAGCTTTCTATCACATTTAATACAGTTGCGGCGATAAGAGCCGTACTGTGTCGAAATAAATATATATATTACAACACCTTACATATAAGAATGACCTGTTTGGCAATGCTCGCGATCATGCCTCTGCAGGTTTTAAAA
Source organism: Haliea alexandrii (assembly GCF_003719295.1). GTDB lineage: Bacteria > Pseudomonadota > Gammaproteobacteria > Pseudomonadales > Halieaceae > Haliea > Haliea alexandrii. The sequence goes on along the minus strand of NZ_RFLW01000003.1, from coordinate 52,259 downwards.
AAGGCGGGAGAGTATATCACCACGGTCTCTCCGATAACCTGAGGTGAATCCTATGAGAGCGGTAGAACAGCAGATTGAACCCCGTAAAACGCCCAAACAGGGACGTGCGATGCACACGGTGGACAGCATCATCCAGGCGACCCAGAAGATCCTGACCGACGAGGGCTATGAACGCGCCTCGACGAATTATATTTCGGACGTTGCGGGGGTGAGCATCGGATCGCTCTACCAGTATTTTCCGAGCAAGGAAGCCATTGTGGCTTCCCTCGTCGAGAAGACAGTGGTCGCCGCCGCTGAAACCATCCGCGAGGAACTTCTCGCCTGCATGGGGCTGCCATTGGAGGAGAGTACACCGCGACTGGTTCGTGTGTTGCTGGAAACGCGTCGCGAAAACGCGTTCGTATTCTTGCGTCTGCCGCGTGAAATGCCGGGCTTCCGCTCAGTGTCGCGACAATTGACCACTGAAAAATATCTGCACACTACTATTCATTCCTACTACATGCAGCATCGGGACAGCATTCGCCTTGATGATCTGGAAACAGCGATCTTTGTTACCGAACACATGGTGATCGGCTGTATTGACGCCTATCTCGACAATGAGTCGCCCAAAATTGATGAAGAGACTCTGGTGGAGCATCTGTCACTGGCAGTGCTGAGTTACCTAAGTTCCTGACGCCGGGGACCTTCATAGAAGCCTCAACTGCCTGGCGCGCCGATGCTGAAAAGCCCTGGTTGCGCCAGCTCATTAACCATGATTTTCCCTGCGGGACCTAGAGGTGAACTGACGATGAACTTTGATTTTTCTGCTGCAGAGCAGGCGTTTGTGGCGGAAGTGCGGCAGTTTATTGAGGGCGAGGCTGAATCCGATGATGCTGCTGATGTAATGAACCCGAATCGGGAGTCCGATTCCATTCTGTCGGACACCCCGGCCAGGAAGCGCTTCAACCGGAAAATGGCTGAGCGCGGTTATATCGGCATGTCCTGGCCGAAGGAGTACGGTGGTCAGGCGCGGCCCGGTATTTACGAGTACCTGTTGAATGAGGAACTTTCACGCGTGGGTGCGCCACTGATCGGAAAGGGGGTGGGTTGCGTCGGCCAGACGTTGATCCGGCACGGCTCTGACAAACTCAAGGCAGAATTCCTGCCAAAGATACTGCGTGCCGAAGTGGAGTTCGCACTGGGCTATACCGAACCCGGCGCCGGCTCCGATCTTGCATCGCTGAAACTGAAAGCCGAACGGCAGGGTGAAGGCTGGCTGCTGAACGGACAGAAGATGTTCACCACATCGGCCCACTTTGCGGACTGGTACTGGCTGGCTGCGCGCACAGACCCGAGCGCGAAAAAGCATAAGGGGATCAGCTTGTTCCTGGTGCCGATGGACGATCCCGGAATCACCATCCATCCGATCGAGACGCTCGGCGAACACGTCACCAACCAGGTCTTCATCGACAATGTATGGGTGCACGAAGACTACCTGGTGGGCGAGGTCAACAAGGGTTGGACCTATATCTGCGAGGCGCTCGATTACGAGCGCTTTACGTTCTACACATTCAGTCCTTTGGAGGAGAAGTTCAACGCACTGTTGTCGCTGGTCAAGTCCATCCGTCGCAACGGAAAAATGATTTCAGAGGAGGCTACGGTGCAGAGTCGCATGGCACGATTGGCGACCGATGTGGAGACGGCGAAGATGCTGCAGCGTCGGGTTATCTACGCGGCCTCTCAGGGCGACGTGCCCTCGATTGAGGCAGCCATGTGCAAGCTGTTCAGTACTGAGTTGCACCAGCGTTTGTCGCGTGCAGCGTTGGATTTTCTGGGAGAGGAGGGCTTGCTGCACAAGTCCTGTGATGATGCGCCTGCCGGCGGGAAGTGGGAGTGGTCGTATCGTGCCACCGCGCTGGACACCATCGGTGCTGGTACTTCGGAGATACAGAAAAACATCATCGCCAGAAAGAGGCTGGAACTTCCGCTGGAATACTGAGTACTCCAGCGGCGTTTTAATCAAAGCCCTAATAGCTATTGGTGTCCTGCGGGCCAGTCGGTGGCAGGCCATTTTGGTGACGCAGCACATAACTCCCTGCCGTTTGTCCGGGAGGGTGGCTCACCGTCAGCTTTGGTCAACGCTGATCCCGTTTTAGAGCTGTGCCTGCACTTCAGCGAAGAGCAGGGTCCCCCGTTCTGAGTCGCTGCTAGGGGAGCGGATTGAACGTGACAGGGAGATAGCAGAATCCCTGCAAAAACTCACCAAAAATGCGTTCGCTCTGGTCTCGCTGTACTTCAAAGTCGCCGAGCTGCGTAAACAACTCCTCGAGAATAACGCGGCCCTCCAGTCTCGCCAGGTGCTGCCCCAGGCAGAAGTGCTGCCCGGCTCCAAACGAAAGGCTGCGACGGGACTTGCGGTACAATTGGAACTGCTCCGGATCTTCAAATTCCCGCTCATCCCGGTTTGCGGATGCGTACAGAAACAGCACCGGCTGCCCTTGCTTCATTTTCTTGCCGTGCATCTCAACATCTTCACTGAGTACACGCCCCAGGATATTGGTGGGCTGATCTATCCTGGCGGCCTCCGCGAAGGCATTTGGAATCAGTGTGTTATCCGCGCGCACGGCACGCATATTTGAATCTTCAAGTGACAGGTAATACAAAGTGGCTGCCACGGTCAGTGGCAGCGTGTCTGAGCCAGTTATGACCAGTGCAAAGATGCTGAAGAATATTTCATCGTCTGTCATCTGCGCATCGTCGATTGCGCTTTGCATCCAGGCGTGTATATGGCTGCCTTGTGCTGCGGGGCGGGCGCGGTATTTCGCGATAATCTGGTGGATGAATGCCGAGGCATGCTCGAAGGCGCGTACACCACTGTCTGTAGTGCCTTTGTGGCCCGGTTCGCGGGTGTAATACTCATCGATCATTTGCCGTATGTAGGTGATCTCATCGAATTCCAGACCGATGTAGTTGGCAATGGTCTGCAGTGCTACGCTGCTCACCAGTGCATTGACATTCAGTGAGCCCTGCCTCAGGTGGGGTTGCAACGCCTGGCGGGTGGTTTCTCTGATCTCATCCTCCAGTGTGGCCACTGCCGCGGGCGTGTAGCGATCGCCGATTAGGTTGCGATGCTTGCGGTGCTGTGGCGGATCCATGAACAAAAACGTCTTCGGTGGCGTGGTGGGATCCAGCAGGAGTGCTTCGGGCGATGTCCCCTGCGTTGCGGTGAATCGCGTCTTCTCCATACTTACCTGCCAGATGTCCTCGAACCGGGACAATGCCCAGGCGTCAAACTCCTCGATATAGTAGACAGGGTCAGACGCCCGCATTTGCTTGTAGGTGGGCCATGGATCTTTCCACAGTGATTCATTGAAAGGACTGTAAGCTATTGACATGTGATCACCTTGTTGTGAACGCGTGATTGATTCATTGTGCGTTGAGCACGCTGGCAAGTGCTTCGAGGTGCTGGTCGCTGGCATGGCACAGGCTCTGCTGGCTGGCGCAGTAGTCGAGAAAATCCTGTAGTGGTAGTCTCTGACCTGCTTGCAGCAAGCGCTTGCTGATCCGCAACGCATGCCTGGGTTTGCTCGCGAATGTGTGTGCCAGCGCGACTGCCGAATCGAGTAATTCCTCACTTGGAGATATCTGCAGTATCAGGCCATAGTCCAGTGCTTGCTCGGCATCAATTAGCCGTCCGGAGAACGTTAGTTCTGCAGCGCGTTGCGGGCCTACCAGTTTTGGCAGGAACCAGGCGCCGCCGTCACCCGGTATGATGCCGAGGTTGACAAATGTCTCGCCGAAGCGCGCATGCTGTGACCCGATGCGGATGTCGCACATGCAGCTTAAGTCCATGCCGGCACCGATAGCGGCACCGTTCACGGCGGCAATGACAGGGACTTCCAGTTGATAAATTCGGGTCGTCATGGTCTGTATGCCACGGCGATAGTTGTCCTGTATCTGCAGGCCATCGCCGGCGAACATGCCCTTCTTCTGGTGCATATCCTTGATGTTTCCGCCCGCCGAAAAGGCTTTTCCCCTCCCTGAAATCACTAGTGCGCCGACTTTGGCGGTGCGGTTGATCCAGTCGCAGACGGCAACGATGTCATCCAGCAAGTGAGTGCCCGTAAGGGCATTGCGCACGTCATCGCGATCCAGCAGGAGTACCGCGACACCGTTCTCAAGTGACAGTCTCGCATCTCGGGTGAGAGGTAATCGATCCGGGGAAGATTCCATAATATGCTCGCTATCCAACGCTTGGGTGTGCCCGTGATTCGGAGCCGTTCACCGAATTTCCGGCCGTGCCGTCTTCATCCCCATCCCCAGCCTGGCGTGCCACCACCTGCCGGTCGCTGCGGGCGGTCAGGAATGGCCAGAGGTCTACACCGCTCAGCTGCCGCAGGCTGTTGCCTAGTGTTAGCGCCCAGTAGCGGTCATTGCCGAAATCCGAGCGCCACGCAAAGAGTCGCTGGGTGAACTGGTGCAGTGGGTGCTCGAGGGTGAAGCCGATGGCACCGTGCACCTGGTGTGCGATGGTCGTCGCTGGTGCTACCGCTATATTGGTTCGCAACTTCGCCGCGGCGATTTCAAACTCAGCAGCTTCAGTTCCGCCCTCCGTATCCGCCGCGCGCGCGGCGCTCAGTGCAGCACATTGCGCTGCAGCTACCTGTTCCGCCAACCTGGCAAGGTCGTGCTGTATCACCTGAAACTTCCCGATGGCGCGCCCGAACTGCTTCCGCTCCAGCGCATAGTTGATGGAGCGGCTGAGTATCGATTGCATTGCGCCGGACATCTGGGCGCTGCGCAGCAGTGCCCCCGCCGTCATCAGGTTAGTGAAGGTGGGCATATGCCATAGTGCCGTTAGCGGCAGGCGACGCCAGCGCAGGTGGGCGCGCGGCTCTGCGGCGGTATTCCTGAAAGTGTCAACCTCACAGACACTGCGGGTCACCAGCTGGTCGCGTGCCAGAAGCGCCAGTACGGATCGATCCCCTATCGTGGCACTGACAAGAAGGTTCGACTGCGGTGTCCAGGCCGCATTACGCAAGGCGCCTGATAATAGCGGCACGTCCCCGTTCAGGGTGATGATCGCATCACTGCAGTGTGCGAGGGAGATCGGGACCTCCTCCAGCTTTGGCAGCTCCTGCGGTGAAAGTGACTGTGCACGGTGCATATAATGGCGGGCTATCATGGTCTCGCCAACGGGGAGTGGCAGTGCATACTCGCCGAACAGCTGGAACAGCTTTGCAGCCGTTGCCCAACCACCGTCGAAGCCTCCTGCATCCGCCGGCAGCATGAAGTACGGCAGGCCGAAATCCTCGACTTTCTGCCACAGATGTTCCCGTGACATGCTGCCGCCGTCTGTCGCGTCCATTTGCGTCTGGCTCAGCTCCTTGCAGAGCTTACGGACCATGTCGATCAGCAGTGCGTTATCGGAATTCATCTCAGCCCCAGCCCTCGTGCAATGATCCCGCGCAGTATTTCCCGTGTGCCGCCGCGCAGAGAGAAAGAAGGCGCGGCATTGAGCAGGTAGTCCAGTACCGGTAGAAGCTGTGCGTAGCGGATATTGTCTTCGCCGCCGTCGAGGCAGGCTTGGATACGGTGCGGCAGTTCCTGCTCAAATGTAGCGCCAAGGTCTTTCACCATCGCCGCTTCTAGTGAGGGGTCAGCGCCATTGCAGATCTGCCCGGCGACGGACATCGACATCTGCCGCAATGTCCATAGCTCCGCAACGATCTCACCGAGCGTACAGGCGCCGATATCATCTGCGTCCACCTGAAGCGTATCCAGGAACTCCGGGATCAGTCGGTAACTGCTGAGATAGCGTTCGGGGCCACTGCGTTCCAGCGACAGTTCATCATTCACCTGTTGCCAGCCCTCGCCCTCAGTTCCGATTAGACAGTCATCAGTGACGAATACATCATCGAGGAACACTTCACCAAAATGCTTCTCGCCGGTCTGGTCGGTGATTCCGTTCACGGTGATCCCGGGTAACGACAAGTCGATCAGGAACTGGCTCAGTCCTTGATGGCGTGCATGGTCGGCATCGCTGGTACGAACCAGCGCGATCATCATGTGAGCTCTGGTGACGTGTGTAGTCCACAATTTGGCTCCCCGGATGCGCCAGCCACCGTCGACGCGCACGGCCCGCGTTGAGATGGAGGCCAGGTCTGAGCCGGAATTTGGTTCGCTCATACCGATACAGAAAAACAGCTTGCCGCTGGCGATACCCGGTAGGCACGCATTGCGTGCGCTGGGATTGGCGTAGTTAATGAGGTGGGTGCCGCTCTGACGGTCTGCGATCCAGTGTGCGCCCACCGGAGCGCCGGCGGCGAGTAGTTCCTCTATAACGATATATCGCTCGATGGCAGGGCAGCTTCGACCGCCGTAGTGCTCAGGCCAGTGCATGCCGATAAAGCCGGCCGCACCCAGGTGTTCACTGAAGTTGGCATCAAACCCGGTCCAGCTTTGTGCGCGTTGTGCGGCGGGCATGTGCCGTATTTTTTCGTCGACCAGTGCTCGCACTGTGTCTCTCAATGACTGGGAGTCAGCTGCATGTTCAACTGGATCAAAATGGAATAGAGACAATGGGAACGGCCTTTTTCTCAGGGTGACTGTCACCGAATCACGGTGCTGGCGGTGCTTGCGTAAATATTAATACGAGCATCCGCTCAGCTTGTACTCGCTTCGCTCAGCGGTTCTCCCATGCATGCCAGAGTTCATCCCGGTAGTCAGGCGCGGCTATGTCTACCAGTAATTGCGCTCGCGCTTCGGTGCACTGACCAAATAGCGCGGCATGGCCGTATTCCGTGACCACGTAGTCGACGTCAGCGCGGCACAGTGTGGTGATAGGGCTGGATAATCCCGCAACTATCCTCGATTTCCTGCCGCGCATAGCGGTTGCCGGAAGTGCGATAATTGATTTGCCGCCGCGCGAGGCGCGTGCACCGCGTGCGAAGTCCACCAGGCCTCCGCTGGCACTTACTTGCCGTCCGTTGATGGTCTCTGCATTGGCTTGCCCATAGAGGTCGACCTCCAGAACAGAATTGATGGAGATGAATTGGTCGATGGAGGCCAGGATTCGCAGGTCGTGGGTGTAGTCGACGGGCTGGAATACGATATCCGGGTGACGCTGTATCCAGTCATAGAATGCAGAGCTTCCCCAGGCCATGCCAGTGACGTGGCGGCCGCGGTCGACCGATTTGCACTCCCCGGTGACAACGTCTGCTTCGATCAGCTCACGTACCCCATCGCTAAGTAGCCCGCTGTGGAGACCGAGTCGCCGGTGGCCGGCCAGATGTTTCAGGATGCATCCGGGCAGCTTGCCGATGCCGATCTGTATGCAGCTTCCATCGTCGATCAGGTCAGCGACATTTCGTGCGATTGCCAGTTCCGTCGCGCCCGGTACAGCGGGTTCGCTGCAGGGCAGCGGATGATCAACGTCCACTCGATAGTGAATTGCCGACAGCGGTATCCTTGGCGACGACACGGGAGCCGGCATCTGCGAGTTGACTTCGGCAATGATACAGTCGCACTTATCCAGTATCGCGGGGACAAAATCTACTGAGATTCCGAGGCTGCAGAAGCCCTCTGTATCGGGCGGGGCGACTTGGATAACCGCCACATCAAAGCGTTCGCCGGCTTCCAAAAACCGACTGGTATCGCGGTAGTGCAGCGGCAGGAAGCGAATAGGCCGGTGTGTAGCGCCGGCATCGAGGCCGGCGTGCATGAATGTTGAGCACAGGTGGGCGCCCCGGTGCATTGTGAGCGGTGCCAGTGCAGCGTTAATACCGGGAATAGATACAGTCAGGTACTCGACGGCGGCATCGTCGGTTTGCCCCGGATGGTCGGGTCCTCCCGACAGAGCGGTAATCAGGTCACGCGGCTCACCAATGCCAGCCTGCACGAATACGCGGTAGCCCGGTTTTATCAGTTGACGAACGGTATCTATTTCAACAGTACTCGGCATAGACTCTCGTCATCGCGTGTCAAACACGATCCTCTGAATGGGAATTCAGGATTTCTCTGGTAGCTTTAGATTTGGCAGTAGGCGGTTGATGGCCTGGGTTTCAGCGTCGATTCGCTGTTGAATCGCTTGCACCTCGTTGCCTTTCATCAACTGCTTGGTCGCCAGTACGGCACCTCGGGGTTGGTTTGCGAACGCTTTGCAGTATTCCAGCGCCTGGTGGTAGAGGGTATCGCCGGCCACGATGGTGTTGAGCAGGCCGAGCTCCAGTGCCTCTGCGGCCTTTAGCTTTTTCCCCAGCATCAGAATCTCGGCCGCCTTCTGATAGCCAAGGCGCTGTGGTAGCAGGGCTGTGGAGCCGAACTCGGGTACCAGTCCAATGCTCACAAACGGAAAGCTGAGCTGGGTCGTTGTGCTCGCGCATACTATATCGCAGTGCAGTAGCAACGTTACGCCCAAGCCGACGGCGCTGCCATTGACTGCCGCCACCAGTGGCTTGCTGAACTCGGCCAACGTCATCATGAAATTGAACCCTGGCCGTTCCCGATAGGGAGTGTCAGCCAGGGTTTCAAAGCCACCGACATCATTCCCGGCGCAGAAGTAGTCGCCGCTGTTGGTGATCATTACGACATTGATGTGGTCGTCGGTTTGTGCACTCTTCAAGGCGTGCACAAGCGCCCAGTACATACACGGGGTGAGAGCATTTTTCTTCTGTGGCCTGTTGAGTGTGAGCACCAGTATGCTGTCGATCAGCGTCGTCGATATGTATTCCGATTCCGTTGTCATGGTGGGCACCCCGTGTCCTGACTTGGAAGTCAGGAACTGATGTAGAAGCCACCATCGATGCTGAGATGCTGGCCTGTGATGTAGGAAGCGGCATCGCTGAGCAGGAAACATGTCGCCGGTGCCACGTCCCCGGTCGTCGAGAAACGGCCCAGCGGAATCTGTGACAGATACTTGTCGCGAAATTTCTCCTGACGGATCGTCGCGGTCATTGCGGTCTCCACCATGCCGTAGCACACGCTGTTGACATTGATGTTGTAACGTCCCCATTCGCGTGCGGAGCACATGGTGAGGCCAAGTACGCCGGACTTTGCCGCGCCGTAGTTGATCTGTCCGATGGTGCCGCGACGTCCGGCGTCAGATGAAATGTTGACGACGCTGCCTGGATTCGGGTCGCCCTCTTTTGCCTTGCTGATCAAATGCCGTCCCACAGCCTGCAGGCAGATGAAGGCCCCCGTAAGGTTGACGCCTATCACCTGGTGCCATTGCTCAATAGCCATTTCGCTGGCCATTGCAGCCCTTACAATCCCGGCGTTGTTGATCAGTCCATGGATGTCACCCTGCTCAGCCACTATGCTGTCGACCGTCGCATTGACAAACTCGGGGTCGCTGACATCGCCGCAATAGGTGCTCACGCGGGAAGCGCCCAGAGCGTCGCGGGCTTCGGCCAACATGCCGGCATCGATATCGACAAGCGCGACCTTCGCTTCCAGGGACAGCAGCTGCTCGGCTAGTTGGCGGCCAATTCCCTGGCCGCCGCCGGTGACCATGATTACACGGTCAGTCATCATCATTGGGTTTTGCATTACGTACGTCCTTTGTTGATCATGCTAGCGATAGCCATCGTTCTCGTAGAGTCCGAGGATGGATACGCTGCAGACATTCTTGTTAGGGAATCCGCCGAGGTTGTGGGTCAGCCCGGTACGTGGACGGTCAAGCTGGCGTTGACCAGCACGGCCTTGGAGTTGGAGGTACAGCTCATAGGCCATACGCAGGCCGGTGGCTCCGATTGGATGGCCAAAACATTTGAGGCCGCCGTCGATGTTACAGGGGACTTTCCCGGTGGCGTCAAACTTGCCGGCCAAGATGTCGTCGCAGGCGTTTCCGGTGTCTGAAAGTCCAAGGTCTTCCATAGTCACGAGTTCCGTGATTGAGAAGCAGTCGTGGACCTCAACGAGATCGAGATTACTTACCGGGTCTTCGATACCGGCTTCCCGGTAAGCGCGGGCTGCTGCGACCCGGGTGGTGAGCGCATAGCTGCCGTCCCAGGAGTCGTGGGACAATTCAGAGCCGTTGCTTAGTGCCAATTGCATGGATTTGATGCTGACCAGGGTGCCGGTCTTGCCCAGTTCGGCGGCTTTCTCAGGTGTGCAAACAATGGCGCAGGCGGAACCGTCGCTGACGCCACAACAGTCGAACAGGCCGAGCGGGTAGGCGATGGTCGGTGCCGCGAGAATTTTCTCTATCGTCGTGCGACTGCGCAGATGAGCCTTTTGGTTAAGGAACCCATTCTCATGGCTTTTCCAGGAGACATGCGCCATAGCTTGCTTCAGTTTTTGCATGCTGATGTTGTGGCGGGCGCTGTAGGCACTGGCGAGCTGGGCAAAAGAACCCGGCGCTGTGGCGCTGGGGCTCCATAGGTCATCGAAGGTGCCCTTTGTGCGCTCTGGCAGCCCGCCATAGCCGGTATCCTTGAGCTTGTCCACGCCCAGCGCCAAAGCGATATCACAGGCTCCGGAGGCGACACCATAGACCGCACCGCGCAGGGCTTCGGTACCGGTGGCACACATATTTTCCACGCGTGTCGCCGGGATATTTGGCAGGCGCAGCGTCTCGGACAGGGACAGTGCAGACTTACCCAGATTCTGTTCGTCGACGGAGAGTCCAAACCAGGCAGCTTCAAGCAGGTCTCGCTCGATGCCGGCGTCTGACAGTGCTTCGCTGAACGACTCGACGATAAGGTCTTCCGCGCTGCTACCCCAATGTTCGCCAAAGCGGGTACAGCCCATGCCAATGATAACCACCTTGTCTTTAATACCCTGGGCCATGATTCATTCCTTTATATGCTGGCTGCCAATAGCAACCCGGTGCCGTGCCGTTGCGGTAGGCACAGATCAGCTTGCGCCGAGACAAGGCGCCGCCTTCCAGAAGTAGCGCCTGAAACCGCGCTTGCTGTCTTCGTCTTTGATTCGAAATACCATGCGCAAGGGCGTGCCCACCTGTACTTCACCCACCGCGAAATCGGCAAACTCCATCATCACCACACCGCCGCCCTCGAAGCGAACGTTGCCGTATTTCAGGGGCGGGTTGTAACAGAGCGCCAGCCAGTCCTCGGTGTAGGATTTGACGGTTGCGCGTTTGTCCTTGAAAGGCTCGTCGTGTTGCTCGCCGGAGCGACGACATTCGGGGTTGGCGCAGATGGGTCTTCGCGGGAACTGAGGCGTATCGCAGTGTGTACAGCGGCCGCCGATGAATCCTGTTACCGTGCTCCGATGCCGGAAGAACGCAGATTGTGACGTTCTATTGTCGCGTTCCGCCCGCATACCCCAGTCGAGCTCCACCAGCTGGTTGATCGACAGATAGCGCTGATAATTGTCGTCCTCTACACCGCTATTCAATAGTTTCTGAAGCGGTTGCTCGGTGTGAAGTCGTGTGACCAGTTCAGTCGCCCGGAAAAGCAGTGCATCGCAACCCTGGCCAAATCCTATCAGCAGTATTTTGTCGCCAGGTTGCGCATTCTCAAGGACATGGTTGAGCATTAACAGAGGATGTGCGCAGCCACTGGTACCGCACTCGAGCTCTAGATTGTTGCTGATCGCTGTGCCTGCAATCCCGCAATGCGTCGCGATTGCACTGCCTGTCTTGCTATCGACCCCGGGCAGAACCAGATGCGAAATCTCACTGCCAGCCACAGCCAGCGTCTCCAGCAGCTGTGAGATCGCCTCGGGAATGATTTTTAGAAGCCCTTCATCGCGGACCCAGCGCTCCTCCAGCTGGTAGTCGAACTCGGCATGCTGAGCCCGGTAGTGGTCCGTCATATCGATGGCGCTCGAGTAGCTCCCGAGATAGTGAGCGAGCACGTTGTGCTGCCCCGTGATCACAGCGGCGCCGGCATCGCCCACTGACATCTCCAGTGTGCTTGCCGGTAGCGTCCTGCGCTTGTCGGCTGCGATGAGCAGCTGTGTCTCTCTTGATTCCAGTGCTGCGATCAGCGCTGAGGTGGCGCAGCGTAGTGAGCCCGTGACATCAAGGGTGCGCAACGCCGAGGGCAAGGAGAGCGCCTCACGGATGATGCCGGCATTCTGGCGATCAGCAAACGGCAATGTTGTAGACGCAAACTGCAATACTTGCACGACGTCGCGACATCCGGCCGCCTGCGCAGCGCGGGCCGCGGCCACAGCCATGGTGATTGCGTCTTCGTCGTGCGAGCACACCGCGCGATGTCCCTTGCCCCTGCCGACCAGGCCAGGATTGGCCCAGCTGTTTGCTGCGGCAATTGCCTTGCGGGACAGCCGGGTTCTCGGGATATAGGAGCCGATTGAGGTAATGCCGGCTCCACTAGTGGATGTGGTGTCCATAGGCTGCATAGATTAGTCCCTGACAAACCCTGCTCGGGCATGCTCGATGGTTGTATTCGCTCGGGAGAGCAATCCTAATCTGAGAGAAAACTCACATTAAACTCGTATGGTACGCAGTGGCACTGTAGGGAAGTGACGGTGTCAGTGTTGCTGAAGTACACGGCGTCGAGAACGCGAGTTCAATGTAAGCGAAGTATCACATTACCATCCCCGGTCGATGGAAAAGCCGTAGGGGGTAAGCAGGCGTGAATCAGTTCGAGGAGTCCGAACAAACTGCGATGATTCGCAGCAGTCTCAAGAGTTTTGTTGAAAAGGAGATGCCCCGTGACCTGGTAAAGCGTTGGGACAAGGAGAATTACTTTCCCCGTGATGTTCACGACAAGCTGGTGGAAATGGGGTGTATGGGCTTGACAGTTTCCGAGCAGTACGGGGGCAGTGGCAAGGATATCGTCGCCACCGTCGTTGTGATTGAAGAGCTGTGCTCACGCAGTATGTCCGTGGGCTGCGCCTATATACAGTCCAGTTGTTACGCTGGCCTGAACCTGGAGGAGGTCTCCAGCCACGAACAAAAAGAAGCACTATTGCCACGAGTCGCGCAGGAAGGTTTGATGTTCGCGTATGGCCTGTCAGAGCCGGATGTGGGTTCAGATGTCGCCAGTGTGAGAACCTCCGCTATTCGCAATGCCGATACCGTTGTGATCAATGGCAGCAAGCGGTTCTGCTCTGGGGCGGCTATCTCCGATTACATCTATACCCTTGTCAGGACCGGGCCGGCTGACCAACGCTACAAAAACCTGTCCTTGGTACTGATTCCTCCGACGACACCGGGGGTGTTGCTGGAGCCACAGGACACGCTGGGGCTGAAAGGTGGTGGTACCTTTGACGTGAGCTTCGTTGATGTCGAGGTGCCGATGGGCAATGTTATCGGTGGTGAGGAGGGCTGGAACAGGGGTTGGGAGAAGTTGGCCGGACCTGGACTGGACATTGAGAAGGTTGAGGTGGCGGCGATGGCGCTGGGCATTGCCAGAGCCGCCGTCGAGGACGCCTGGAATTATGCGCAGGAGCGCATTCAGTTTGGCAAGCCCATCTGCTCATTACAATCGATCCGTCACATGCTCGCGGATGCCAGGACACGACTGGAGGCCTGCCGTCTAATGACTTACAACGCGGCGCAAATGGTCGATCAAGGCAGGCCTGCCGCCGTCGAAACCGCCATGGCCAAGCTGTTTGTCTGTGAGACTGCGCGTGAGATCGTTCTTAGCTGTCAGCAGATTATGGGTGCGTATGGATATGTGGGAGATTTTGATATGGAGCGCTACGTGCGTGACATCCTTGTGATGCCTATACTCGGTGGTTCTTCTGCCATACAGAAGAACAATATCTGCAATCGGTTGAAGTTGCCCAGGTAGGGCGCAGTTGGCATGCCAAACAGAGATGTCCCGCAATGCCGTGACGACGGGGGCGACTGTGGCGGGCTTTAACGAACTGCTAGGCATACAACTCTGCGGCTATGAAAATGGCGTATACCGGCTGGAGCTGGCGGTAGGACAACAACACCTTCATGGGGCGGGCAGCGTGCACGGTGGCGTATTTCTGGCACTCTTGGATACCGTAATGTCGCGGTCAGTGCAATCCGACAGCCCCAGGGTTTCCCTAGCGCCGACAATGCAACTGTCAGGTAATTTTTTCCGGCCACTGGCTAGGGGTCGAATCTATGCGGAGGGGCGAGTGATCAACAGGAGCAGAAAGACTGTAGTCGCAGAGGGAAAGCTCTTTGACGCCCAGCATCGCCTTTTGGCGCAGGGCGGCGCGATTTTCCTTGTGACGGAACGCAAGCCCCTTGCCTGATTAAAGGTCTGTCTTGTTTCCGAACGCGCTGTTGCAATTTACGGTCAAGAGTGGCTTTGCAGCGGGCTGACCGGGAGTAACGGCGGGCTGGTAGCTCAAATGTGAGCCGAATAAAAGTTACATTCCTCATCGGTCTTCGATAGTAGTGGAACCCAAGCAAGCAAAACACGAGTACTTAATAAGCAATTCGATGCACTAGAATTTTCTGCGTTCACACATAAATAACATTCAACGCAAAATATGGAATTTAATGGCATGACTACACATAAGAATCACGGTGTCAAAGGGCGAGGTGCAGTGCGTTGCAAAGGCGCGTGCACACCCGTAAGCAGGGGCATGGCGATGGCAACTTGCGCATTGACCTTGGCGGTGCAGCACGCGACAGCGCAACAGGGTGTCGGTCCTGCGTTGGAAGAAATCGTGGTTACCGCAGAGAAGCGGGAGCAGTCACTGCAGGATGTGCCGATCTCGCTTGTCGCCATGGGGGTCGAGTCTCTGGAGAAGTTCGGCATTGATGAAATCGAGGATATCGGTGCCAAAGTCCCAAATGTCATCACCAATGAATACTTTGGTATCGCCACGACCTTCCGTTCGTTCATTCGCGGTGTCGGTGCTGTCACGGTGGAAGTCACCCAGGATCCTGCCGTCGCTCTTTATACCGATGGTATCTATGTCGGCTCATCCTTTGGTGGTTCCTTCGAAGCATCGGATCTGGAGCGGATTGAGATTCTTCGCGGGCCACAGGGTACGCTGTACGGTCGTAACGCCACAGGTGGCGCGATCAACCTGATCAGCAGAAAACCGGAGATCGGTGAGTTCACGCTGAGACAGTCTTTCACTGCGGGCAACTATGACAGGGTCAAGTCGAATACAGGGATCAACATTCCGTTGGGTGAGAGTGCGGCCGCTCGGATGAGTCTGCTGGTATCGCAGCGCGATGGCCTGGTGGAGAATACGGGCATTGGCGAAAACTGGGGCAAAGAGGATAGAGTCGCAGCTCGCGTCGCGTTCAGGGTGGAGCCTACAGACACACTGCTCATCGACTTTGTTGCCGAGGCGACGCAAATAGAGGACACCGCGCGTTATTCACAAGTGCTGGGTGGCTACGCCGAATCGGTAGCGGGCACAGATACTCCGGTTTTGGTGCCGCTGGGTCCACCTGGGGCTCCAATCGCCAGTATCTTCTATCCGGATCCGATCACGGATAACCGCCTGGATAAGGGCTATTCGATTTTCGACGTGCAACCGGATGAAAACACCGTCTGGGGTAGCTCGCTCACAGTCTCCTGGGAGCTCTCTGAAAATATGCAGCTGAAGTCAATCACGGGATACCGCGATGTCGATGCCACGCAGTTCACTCAGGTCACAGGCACAGTGCAGACCTATTTGGAGATTCCCGGTGTACCCTTTCCGATTGGTCCCTCTCCTCTGGGGACTGGCGGTGAGTACCGCCAGGAGTTCACGCAGACCACACAGGAGTTCCAGCTCATTGGTGATACCGGTTTAATGGGCGGGGATATCGAGTACGTCTCGGGGATCTACTACTACGACGACAACAGCAAGAACCGGGATCTCAGTGCTAGCATTGGCGGACCGAAACTGCCAGGCACTGACGAGACTGAGACTGAGAACAAAAGTATTGCCGTCTATGGTCAGGCGACTTATACGCCCGTGGGGAGCGCGTTTCATGTGACCGTTGGGGCACGCTATTCGGAAGACCAGCGCGAGGCGGTTCGCAATAATACCAACTCCAGTAACCCCTTTATCGATACCAAATATAAGAAGGAATTCGATAATTTCAATCCGTCTTTGACGATCGCCTATGACGTCTCTGACTCAGTCAACATTTACGGGTCGGTCGTTACCGGTTATCGCTCAGGAGGTACGTCAACCCTCTCTTATGAAGAATTTCTCTTCCAGGAGGGTGCTGATGAGGAGACCATAGTTTCCTACGAGTTGGGTATCAAGGGTGAGTACTGGAATCACAGGGTTCGTTTGAACGCTGCCGTGTTCGATATGGAATACCAGGATTACCAAGGCAGCATACAAACGGGCCCCACACCGGCAGATCGTGACAACCTTAATCTCGGCGATGCCAGCATCAGAGGGGCCGAGTTTGACCTGACGGCGCTCTTGTCAGAGTCCTTCACCCTGACATTGGCCGGCGGCTACCTGGATACCAGCCTCGACAAAGACAGTATTGACCCCAATACGGGTGCACCACCGACACCGCTGGTGGACGAATTGCCCTACGCGCCGGAGCTTAGCTACAGTGCCAGCCTGGATTACGCGCGAACCGTATTCAATGGCCTGCTGCTTCAAGCCAATATCAACTACTACTACGAGGATGAATCGGAGTCCGGAATCGTACTGGGTACATCCAATCGTAACGACAAATACGGTTTGCTTGACGCAAGCGTGTCTCTGTCACAATTTCGCTTCACCAATGGTGACTTAAAGGTCTCCATCTGGGGGCGCAACCTTACGGATGAAGAGTACGCTGTCAGTGATATCGGTGCCTTTGCCGACTTCGGAGCGTCCGGAATCTCGCCATTTGGCGACCCGAGAACTTACGGGGTTACAGTCAGCTACGTGTACGAGTAATTGTTGCTAGAATCACTCCAGGTCGCGAATGGAGCTTATTAGGCCGTTTTTAACCGGCCTTTTTTTTGTGCAAAAAAAACAGGGCTTACGCCACATCGCTAGATCAATCAGGTCTACTTCGCGTTCGGAGCGTTTGGTTTTCGTTGGTTCACAGGATACGTTCAACTTGGAGCGACATACTGCGGATGGATTTTGACAGAGGATGTACCTCAATTTGTGAAGGCCTCCCTGACCAGAGATATTGCGCCCGATTTATTACGCGATCTTACCCAGCCGGAAGATCGCAGGGACAATTTTCCGATGCTCTGGGCAGTCTGGTTAAACTCGACCTTCCGTAACCCCCCTAAGTCGTCGCCCCGACAGAAGACGTGATGCTGTCTGCTGCGCGAGGAGCGTGCGGCCCTCGCGCGCTACCAACGCTTGACCCGCATCGCTCAGGCCTTTTATTCTCAACGAGAATTAATAAGCTTTGCTAAAAACATTCGATATGCTTATTGCCGTCCCGAACCTGGCGTTCACGGCGCACCTCCGGAAACCGACAGTTCCTGTGCGCGCGGGTGCCCGATGAATGCGTCAGTTCATCTTTTGAGGAGTGATTATATGAATAATAAAACCCTGATTTCTGGCGGAATGGTCGTCGATGGCACAGGCGCCCCAGCGTTTACAGCGGACGTTCGCGTGCGCGACGGCCGCATTGCCGAGGTGGCCAGCGGCCTGCAGCCGGAGGTGCAGGAACAGGTGGTGGATGCCAGCGGCTGCTATGTGTCGCCGGGTTTTATCGAGACTCACACCCACTTCGATGCCAACATGTGGTGGCAGCCGGATCTTGATCCGTTGCCCGGCTATGGTGTAACCACCACTATTCTCGGAAACTGTGGCTTTACCGCAGCGCCGGTTTCCGATGACCCTGCAGTGCGCAGGGAGATGATCAACATCTTTTCCTTCTTTGAGGATATTCCGGTGGCGCCCTTTCTGGAGCACTTGCCCTGGGACTGGCGCAGCTGGCCGGAGTACAAGGCGTCCATGACCAGTAAGGTCAAGGTGCCCGCCAACTATGGCGCTTTTGTTGGTCACCTGGCGATCCGCCTGGCGGTGATGGGCATGGAGGCCTGGGAGCGCGGCGCAACGGCCGAGGAGGTGCAGCGCATGTGTGCGATGTTGGATGAGGCTCTGGCCGCAGGTGCCCTGGGTATGTCGTCTAACCTGCTGGACCACGACGGCCAGGACCGTCCAGTGCCAACCCTGAAGGCGGATGATGCCGAGTGGCGGGCCCTGCTGGATGTGCTGGCGAAATATCCAGGTGCCACGCTGCAGGTGATCGTCGATACCTTCATGCGCAAGACGGCACCGGATTCCATTGCACGCATCGACCGCTTGATCGGCGACCGACCGATTCGCGCTCAGGTGGCGGGCATGGCGCCGACCCTGGCGTTCCAGAAAGACATCGAGGACAAGGTTGGTCCCCTTCGCGAGCGCTTCAAGCGCGAGGGACGGGATATCCGGGCAGGCTTTGCCCACGTGCCCCCGACCAGTGTTATCAGCATTAAAAAGTCTCTGATTTTCGCTCAGTCCAATGACTATGTGTGGCACGAAGTGGTGCTGGCGGAGAGCGAGGAAGAAAAACTGAAGCTGCTGCAGGACGCGGATTGGCGCGAACGCGCGCGGGCCAGCTGGGACGAGAAAGTCTGGAAACACTCGCCTTTTGCCAACCCGCAGAGCTTGCTGCTTATCAACTCAGAAAACGGCGTGGGCCCCGTGGATATCTCCCTCGCCGACTATGCGCAGGAGCTGGGTGTGCATCCCTCCGATGCCATGGCCGAATGGCTGGTAAAGAACTCCGTTCACTCCACAGTGCACATGGCACCCTTCCCGCAGAACGAGCAGATGGTGGTGCGACTGATCAAGGATCCGTGGACGGTTCCCAACATCTCTGACGCCGGCGCCCACGGGCAGATGCTTTGTGGGGGCGGTGAAAACATTCGCTTGCTCAGCTATTACTGCCGGGAGAGGGGCTGGATCAGCGTGGAGGAGGCGGTGCACGCCCAGACCGGAAAAGTCGCAGACTTCTTTGGCCTGCAGGAGCTGGGCCGGATCGAGGTGGGTCGACGCGCAGACATCACGGTGTTTAACCTCGAGGAGGTGGACCGCCGTCCTATGAAGAAGGCCTTCGATGTGCCCGACGAAAACGGCGGCACTACCTGGCGCTTTACCCGTGATCCGGCGCCCATGCGCCTGACCATGGTCAACGGCGAGGTCACCTTCGCCGACGGCAAGTCCACGGGGGCCGCTCCCGGCGAGATGCTCAGCCCGGCCGGCGCCTGAGGCGCCGCGTTCACCTGCCAATGTGACGGAGGCACCGATGACAGACAAAAAAATACCTTACCTGATGAAAGGGGCGACGGCACCCACCTCCGCAAGCTCAATATTAATCAGCTCGTCACGGTATCTGAATGACGCGCGGGTGCGGGAAGGCATAGCCCTGCGCATGCTGGGACGCAACGGGCGTGATCTGCCCCCGACCTACAGCTTGCCAGCGCTCTACGAGGCACTAGGTGCAGTGGAGGAT
This sequence comes from Haliea alexandrii, assembly GCF_003719295.1. GTDB lineage: Bacteria > Pseudomonadota > Gammaproteobacteria > Pseudomonadales > Halieaceae > Haliea > Haliea alexandrii. The sequence goes on along the minus strand of NZ_RFLW01000003.1, from coordinate 32,941 downwards.
TACGCAGAGGTTCAGCGACTCTTCGATGCGGAAAAAAAGGTGAATCCACGTTTCGCGGACTGGCTGTCGGAACGCTATCTCTCCACCATGGAGCGGGATGACTTCAGGCACTACCCGCCGGAGAGTGTGGGCGGTATCTACTATCGCTACTTGCACGACCGCCAGTTCGAACCCAACATCATCGAGTTGCATGAGCCGGAGAGCGACCTGGATTACTGGCAGATGCGCAGCTCCCAGATTCACGATGTGTTCGAGCACATCCTCGCGGCTGCACCGTTCGACATCATCAATGAAATGGTGCCAACCGCGATGAAAATCACCAGCGTCCACAGCGTTCTCAGCCCCGGGCTCGCGGGCAAGTTGACCATCATCAACAGCACGCTACTGTCGGGTCAGCTGATGCGCGCCACGCTGCATTACCCCGAATGCATGACAGCAATCATTGAGCGCATGGAGCGCGGGCTGCTGATCGGCCGCACGTCCGAGCCCTATTTCATGCTGAAATACGAGGACATCCTGCACCTGACCCCGGAGGCAGCGCGGGAGGCAATCGGTATGCGCAATGTACTGGCGAGGGATTATCCGGAGCAGTCCAACGTGATCAGCGAGGGTGCGTACTTCGAGGAAATGGAAGAAGTGAGGGCGCGAGCGCGTCAGCGCGAAGCGCTTGAGGCGGTGTGAGAGGCAAGCGCACCGCAGGCTAGCCAGCGGCCGTGACCATCCGGTTTTCACACAAACTTCAGCAGCAGCTCCGGCGTTTCTGTGAAGTCTCGCACGCTGTGTGGCCGGTGTAGCGCTTGCTCGACTATCTCCGCTGAGTAGCTGTAGCAAACATTGCCATTCTGGTGTTTTCTAACCGGCTCATTTGCCTCTCCGAGTGCATCGGCAAAGCGCCGCGCTTGTGCCACGAAATTACCGCGCTGCAGTACCAGTGCCGCTTCCAAGGCGTCGCCGCTGAAACAGTCTCGAGCCCAGCTGGAAAAGCCGCGGAACAGGGTGCGCCCGGCAAGCGGTTCCGGCCCTGTCAGCGCGAGGCCGCTGGCATACCACCGGTGCACGGCTTTGTCGTTACAGTGCACACTAAGCTCCGAAACACCGTAGTGTTCATCGGTCACAGCGACATCGTATTGCCGGTCAACGGCGCCACGCGGAATATGATTGATCGCAAGTATGCAAAGGTCCAGCCAGTGCGTGCAATTGCTAGCCGGGTCGGCGCGCCGGCTCAGTTCCTTGGCATCGCTGTGAACATCAGCGCCCACCAGCCGTTGCAGGCGGACGAGGGCGCCGGGGCAGGTGGACAGCGGCGTGCGCAAGGCATCGCCGGTGATGCCTGTGATAAACAGGTCATCGTGCTCAATACCAAGGCGAAAGCCGTGGTTATTGTCTTCCAACTCGGCAAATACGTGGCCTTCACCGGGCATCAGCCGGATACGGCGCCGGTACACGCCCGTGCCGTAGTGTGGGTTGGTGATGGGCAGGTCTGGAATGCTCATGTCTGCCTACGCTCGCGGCGGCAGCCCGTGCAGTAGGGTGAGGAATTTGAGTTCGGTGCCTGCGCGGCGAAATTCAGACAGTGCCTGGTAGTCCGGGTCTGCGTACCAGGCCCGTGCCGCCGCTTCGCTGGGGAACTGAAACAGCACCACGCGCCCCTCGCGTGGTTCAGGGCCCTCCAGGGTGTCCGGATTGTCATCGTAGGTGAAGAAGCTGCCGCCGTGGCGCTTGAGAATCGGGAAGAAGCCTTTTTCGTATTGGCGGTATTCAGCGGCGTCGTGAACGATAAAGTTGGCCACGATGTAGGCGGGTGCATCAGCCACGGTGATGTCCTCAATCAGATTGAAGCGCACACAGTACAGGGTTCGGGGTTTACCTGCGAGAAGCAGGGGGAGGCAGTATCATCAGGCAGGCTCATACATTTGAACTGGCGGACGCTTTCTGCCCGAGTCGACTAGGTTAGCGTGGCCCAGTGCTCTAGATTGTCCGTGACTATGAAAAAGAGGCTGCGTAAATGAGCAAGTCAGCAAACCCTGGCAGTGGAGTGATTATCACCGGTGGCGCGTCCGGCATTGGCCTGGCGAGCGCAGAAGCCCTGGCAGAGGTGGGCAGGCCAGTCGCGGTCTGGGATATCAACGCCGAGCGCAGCGTGGCGGTGGCGGCGGACCTGGGTGAGCGGTATGGCGTTGTCACCGTGGGTGTGGGCGTCGACCTCAGCGCGATGGCCAATATCGCGCCGGCCTTGCAGAAAACGCGGGCAGCGTTGCCCAGCATTGGTGGCCTGGTGCACGCGGCCGGCATTTCGCTTGCGGTGCCGGTTGAGGACATGACGGAAGCGCAGTGGGATGCGGTGCTCAACGTCAACCTGAAGGCGCTGCCGTTCATGGTGCAGCAGTTGCGCAGCCTGCTCGCGGCGCAACCGGGTTCGGCCGTTGTTGCCATTGCCTCCATTAATGCCACGCTGGGTAACCAGATGAACCCGGCTTATACCGCCTCTAAAGGCGGCATGTTGTCGCTGGTGCGCTCACTCGCGGATGACCTGGCGCGCGATGGTATTCGCATCAATTCCGTCACGCCGGGCTATATCCTCACACCCATGATGCAGCCCGTGGTGGAGCATCTTGAGCCCGGGCATTTCGAACGCCCGGTGATGCTCGGCAGAATGGGGGCACCACGTGAAGTAGCGGCGGCAGTGCGCTTTCTGTTGTCTGACGATGCCAGCTACATTACCGCAGCCGAGCTGGTAGTAGACGGCGGCACTATCGCCTCGCAGCGCACACGCTAGCGGAATTCCGGCTCCAGCGGCGCGTCAGGCGATGTGCCCGGCTGCAACCACGCGGTTACGCCCTTCGTGTTTTGCCTGATACATCAGGCTGTCGGCGCGCACCAGCGTATCCCAAATGCTGCGGTCGCTGTCGTGCACCGGGGCCACACCAATGCTGATAGTGAACCGCTGACCGGCGACGTGCAGCGCACCGACGGCCTGCCGCAGGCGTTCGGCCAATACCGTGGCGGAGCGCAGATCCGTTTGCACGCAGAGGATGGCGAACTCCTCGCCACCCAGGCGTGCCACCAGGTCCAGTTCGCGGGACACCCGCGTGAGGCAATCCCCCAGTGCCTGGAGTATCTGGTCCCCCACACCGTGGCCATGGGTGTCGTTAACCACCTTGAAATGATCAATATCCAGCACCAGCAGCGTGAGAGGAACGCTGAATCGCTCGCGGCGTTCGAACTCGTCCGCGGCACGCGCATCCAGGCCACGTCGATTCAGCAGACCTGTGAGTGGGTCGACGAATACGAGATCTCTCTCCAGCGAAAAGCGGCGCAGCACGGCGTAGCTGAAAAAGGCCAGGGTCATGAGCAGGCCGATGGCGGGCAGATGTAGCAACCAGTCCATATTGGGCAGCAGGCCATTGACGCGCAGGGTGTTCAATATAGCGGCGGTAGGCGCCAGCACCCAGCCGAGGGTGAAAACGCCCGCCTGCTTGACTTTGCGATGCCAGAGATACAGGGCCAACCCTGTGGTCAGCAGTGGGCCGATAAAGATCACCACCAGACTGAGCAGCGTGGCCAGTAGCGGCGGCAAGTCGTGCAGGAAGGCGAGGCCCAGGGCGAGCCACTGCAGGCCCGCGACCAGCTTGTCCGCAATGGGGGCCTTGTGCGCGAGGTCAAGAAAGGCGCGGTAGAAGCGGCTGCCCTGGTGCATCAACAGCGCCAGGCTCAGCATGTGCAGCTGATTGGTGTACGGCGTGAACGCATCGGGCAGTGCGTAGTGCACATAACCCATGAGAAAGCCCACGTAGCTTGCGTACAGCGCAAGGTAGGTGCCGAGGATAATGGCCAACCGGCTGCGCACCATGATGGCACTCAGAACCAGGTAGAATGCCGAGATCAGGACCGCACCAAACAGGGCACCGTAGATCAGTGCGAGGGATTGCTCAACGCGATTGTAGGAGTTGGGCGCATAGACGGACATGTCGAAATTCAGGTTTGACTGCGTTTCCACGAACAGAAAAACGGGCGTGGCGGACTGGGCGGGCAGTTGTAACAGAAAGGAGGGGGTGCGGGGCCGCTCGTTGCTCGTGGTTGTTTGCAGATCACCGCTGCGTCTTTCATGCCAGCTGCCGTCGGGGCGGGGCTGCCGAATCACAACCAGATCGGTGGGCGCGTAGTGGTGGCTAAGCACCACCGCGGTGGGTTGATCCATGGTGTTCTTGAGCTCAAGCCGCGCCCAGACTCCCTGCCTTTGCAGGCCCAGGTTGAGATCGGTCGCCGGGCTGAATTCCCCGGCAGCCCAGCGAGCGGCAATAGCCTCAGGCGTCTGATTCACGCTTTGGTCGAGGAGCAGTTCCAGATTCTCGGGCCGCAGGCCTATGGCTGTTTCTGCGTGCGCGTCTAGCGTGATGGCCTGGCTGCCGAACGCGCCTTGACAGCCGGTGACAGCCATCAACCAGAACAGGAACCACCGCAGGGGTGACAGTTTGCGTGTCATTGCGGCACCAGAATATGGCCCATTTTCTGCCCCGTGTGCGGGGGCATGAGCGCGTTTGTCTTCATTAAAGCGTAGCATACCCTACATTATTGGAGCGGTTAATTCGCCTGGGCTGCGCGCTGGCTGCAGCGGGCCACCCGGGGGTGATGGCGTACAACTCCCCTCTGAGGATGCGATGTATGGTGAATTCGGCGATAATGGGTGCGTTTTTTTCGCATATTCAGGGCTGATTTGATGGATTTTTCCCCCGTACTGCGGCGTGTTTGCGCCTTCGCCATGTTGTTACTGACGTTCACTGTGCCCGCGGCGCAGAGTGAGGGGCCCACGGCGGAAGCGGTCGGGCTCGGCCCGGCGAGCGTGGCGCACGCGCGCACCCTGCGTGACCGAGCGCTTGATGGCACCATGGCCTGGGATATGGTGGAGGCGCTCACCACGGAAATAGGCCCGCGCCTGGCCGGTAGCGACAGCGAGGCCCGCGCACGAGAATGGGCAGTACAGCGCCTGCAGCGCATGGGATTTGCCAATGTGCGCATTGAGCCTTTTACCATTCCTGGCTGGACCCGCGGTGTAGAGCGCGCCGAGCTGCTGGCACCGTTCCCCCAGCCGCTCTCAATAACCTCACTCGGCGGTTCGGTGGCCACACCGGAGGCGGGCATTGAGGCAGAACTGGTCGCCTTCGAGAGCTTGCAGGCGTTGCGCGCGGCGGACAGCGGCAGCCTGAGCGGCAAGATTGCCTACGTCAGCCACGCCATGCAGCGCAGCCAGGACGGCTCCTCCTACGGGTTCTACGGCGAGTTGCGCCGGGTAGGGGCCAGTGTCGCGGCTGAGAAGGGTGCGCTGGCGATTGTCATTCGTTCCATCGGCACGGATGATCACCGCTTTCCCCACACCGGCCAGATGCGCTACGCAGACGGCGTGCCGAAAATCCCCGCAGCGGCACTGTCCAATCCGGACGCAGACCAGATTGAGCGCATACTGCGTCGGGGCTTGCCGCTGCAATTGCACCTGCTGCTGCGCCCGCAAAGCGCGGCCAGTGCCCCAAGTGGCAACGTCATCGCTGAAATTGTGGGGCGTGAGCGGCCAGAGGAGATCGTGATTATCGGCGGTCACCTGGACAGCTGGGACCTCGGTACCGGTGCGATTGATGATGGCGCTGGCGTGGCGATCACCACCGCGGCGGCCAAGATGATTCTGGATTCAGGCAAGCGGCCGCGGCGTACTATCCGGCTGGTGCTCTGGGGTGCCGAGGAAGTGGGCTTGCTGGGCGGCTACGAATACCTCAACGCGCACCGTGAGCAGCTCGGCCAGCACGTGATCGGCACCGAAAGTGATTTTGGCGCAGAGCGCATCTGGAAGATGACCGCACAGGTGTCCCCGGCCGGCCAGACGGTGGTGAATGTCATGGCAGAGCTGCTGGCTCCGCTGGGCATAGCGCCCGGCGACATGAACACCTCGGGCTCGGGGCCAGACCTTGTGCCCATGGTAGCGGCCGGCCTGCCATCGCTGCGCCTGGTGCAGAACGGCATGGATTATTTCGACCTGCATCACACGCACGACGATACGCTGGATAAAATCGACCCGGTGGCACTGGACCAGAATGTGGCGGCCTACGTGGTGTTTGCGTGGCTGGCGGCTGACAGTACTGCCGACTTCCGCCGCTGATACGCTGCAGGGGCAGGGTTTACAGGGCGCTGCCTCTGGTGCTCAATGCGAGTAGCCTGGGTCTGCGCGCGAGTGGGCAGGAGGGTCGATTGGCTCCAGCACGCTGCGCGCTCATCACGACGAATAATAACTGCGGAGTATGCGTATCATGTATCAATCCAATGCACCTTGGGTATCCTTGCCGGTCCTTGCACTCGCCCTGGTCGGCTGCAGTGATGGTACCGATACGCCGCCATCGCCCCCCGAGATACTGCCGGCCTATGACTTTACGGCCGTGGATCAGCGCTTCCAGCAGTTCCTCGATGAAAGCACCATATTCGACGGCATCTCCGTCACGCTGGTAGACCAACGGCAGGGCACTGTGCATGAGGCCGCCTTTGGTGACCACAGTGTGGAGACGATTGTCATGCTGGCATCCACCAGCAAAGTACCGGTGGTGATGCTGCTGATGGCGCTGAACGATGATCCCGATGCCGGTTTCTCGGTGGAAGAACCCATCGGCGGCTACCTGCCCTGGGAGGGTGTGTACGGAGACCGCACCGTCACGCAGCTGGTGAGCAATACCTCGGGTATTCCCGGGCTGGGTAGCCTGGGCGTTTACGGCGCTCACCTGTGCCAATATGCCCCCGGCGGCACGCTGGAGGCCTGCGCGCGCACCATTTACAGCACCGAGTTGGAAGGCACTGTGCCGCCTGCCAGCAAATTCGACTACGGCGGCTCCCAATGGCAGCTGGCGGGCGCGGTTGCAGAACAGGTCAGCAACAGTACCTGGCGTCAGGCCTTTGATGCCTACATCGCAGAACCGTGTGAGCTTGAGGTGTTTCAGTTCGGCAATATGTGGTCCAACCTTGAGGGCTGGAGCGGAAGCCCCGACAGCCTGCAGGGCCTTGATAACCCCAACATCGAAGGCGGCGCCATTTCCAGCCTGCAGGATTACGCCAAGCTGTTGCTCATGCACCTCAACGGTGGCCGCTGCGGTGACAACCGCGTGATGTCGGCAGACTCGGTCGCGTTCATGCAGGTCGACCGTGGCGGCGAGTTTGGTGTGCCCTATGGCATGGGCTGGTGGATTGTGACGCCCGAAGCGGCAGGGGATGCGCCCACAGTATTCTACGACCCGGGCGCCTTCGGCGCCGTGTCGTGGATTGATACCGAGCGGATGATTGGCGGCTACGTCGCCATCGACGATTACACCCGTCGCGATTCCGGTGCCCCCGTGAACCTGGTGCTCGAGGACATCATTCCGTTGGTGGCACAGGCGGTCGATGAGGCGCGTGCAGCTGTCGACTAATGGAGGCCAAGGTGCCCGGTGTATCGCGCTGGACGCGATGGGGTTAAGTGCGTACAGTCCAGCCTATCCCCGATCCAACCGCTGCTGGAATCCACCGGTTATTCATGAGCCTGCTTCTCGCCTTTGCCATCCTGTCCATCGCTGTGTCCTTTGTGTGCTCCATACTGGAAGCGGCGTTGTTGTCCATCACCCCCAGTTACATCGCCCAGCAGAAACAGGAACACCCCAAGCGCTGGGAAAAGCTGAAGGTGCTGAAGGATCACATTGACCAGCCCCTGGCAGCCATTCTCACCCTGAACACGGTGGCACACACAGTGGGGGCCACCGGTGTCGGTGCGCAAGTGGTGAAAATCTACGGCGATGGGTTCCTCGGTATTGCATCCGCCATTATGACGCTGCTTATTCTGGTGTTTTCCGAGATCATGCCGAAAACGATCGGTGCCCGGTATTGGGTGCTCATGGCGCCGGCGCTGCCGTCCATACTCAACGGTCTGATTTTCATTCTGAAGCCGGCCATCTGGATGTCCGACCAGATCATGAAACTGTTTGGCGGCAAACCGCCGGAGCACGACATACGCCTGGAAATCAAGGCGCTCTCGCTACTCGGCCGTGAGCTGGACAAGATCGACGAGGATGAGCAGCGGGTCATCTCCAACGTGCTCGACCTGCACGAGATCAACGTGCGCCAGATCATGACCCCGCGCGTGGTGTGCCAGACTCTGGCGCCGGACCAGACCGTGGCCGAGTTCATCGAGCAAATTCAGGAGCACCAGTTCTCGCGCTATCCGGTACTGGATGCGGACGAGGCACCGCTGGGTATTCTGTTTCGCCACGACGTGATTCGCGCGGACGAAGGGCAACGGGTGGCCAACCTGATGAAGCCCGCCACCATCGTCACGGACCGCGCCAACGTGGAATCGGTGATGACGCGGTTCATTCGCGAGCGCCAGCACATGTTTCTGGTGTACGACGAGTACGGCAGCTGGCTGGGTGTGGTGACCATGGAGGATGTGATCGAGGCGCTGATAGGCCAGCCGATCATGGACGAAAGCGATGACATTCCCAACCTGCGCCGTCACGCGAAACGGCGCTGGAAAAAGCGCCTGCAAAACCTCACCGTGGAATCCGAAGCGGAACTGCTCGGCAGTACCGCGCGCGAAGATGACGAGGACATCCCGGCCCCGAATCGCCCCCGCTAGTGGATACCCGCCTGCGCGCGCAGCGTGGAGGCGCGCTTGTCGGGACCATCCGCCGACCAGCCCGGCGCCAGAAAGAGTATGCGCAGGCGGTCGCCCCAACGGTGCGAGCGCTTGAGGTCACGCCAGATGGCGCGATATTCATGGCTGAGCACGGTCCACGGGTTGTCTGACTCGATGTTGCTGGTTAGCCCGTAGACCACAGGCTCGTCGTCGCGCTCGTCGGCGAAAGTGCCGAACAGCCGGTCCCAGATAATCAGCACACCGCCGTGGTTGCGGTCCAGATAGCGCACGTTGGAACCGTGGTGTACCCGGTGGTGGGAGGGGGTGTTGAACACGGCCTCGATCCACGGGTGCAGTTTGCCCACGGCGCGGGTGTGTATCCAGAACTGGTAAAACAGGTTCAGGCTGATGACGGTGATGATCATCGCCGGATCGAAGCCCAGCAGCGGCAGCCACATCCAGAACAGGAACTTGTGCACGCGCTCACCCACACCCTGGCGCAGCGCAGTACCGAAATTCAGGTACTGCGATGAGTGGTGGTTGACGTGGCCCGCCCACAGCAGGCGCACCTCGTGGTTCGCACGGTGGAACCAGTAGTAGGTGAAATCATCGAGCACAAACAGCAACAGCCACGCCCACCACTGGCGAGCGATCACATCGCGCAGCGGGCTAATCTCGTGCAGGTAAACAAATGCCGTGAGCGCCAGCAGGCGGGGCAGGAGTTCGACGATCGCGGACGCCGCGAGCATGGAAAAAGACGCCAGCGTGTCGCCCAGCCGGTAGCGGCCCAATTGGTGGCGCTGGGCGTGCCAGGCCTCCAGTAACACGGCTGCCAGGTACAGGGGCAGGGCGAACAGGCTCAGGTCGTCCTGCAGAATCTCCTCAAGCATGCGGGCTTACGCTCGCCTGCAGCGCCGTGGGCGGGATGCGATCTGCGCCCCAGCTGCGGTGCACCAGGCCGGTCACGCGGTCCAGCTCTTCCTGCGCCACGTCCGCCAGCGCGCCGGGCTCCAGCGGGTCGTAATGAAAGATGTACAGGCGGGAGAGGAACTCCTCAAAGGGCAGGGATGATTCGCCAAAGCGTTCGCCGTTGCCGGCTGTGCTCACTTTCACGCCATCGCCCCAGTCCTGGCCGCTGTCGTTGTTCGGGTTGTAGAAATACACACGCATGGTGTTGCCTGGGTCGATGTTCACACGCAGCAGTGTGATGGCATGCCAGCCAACAAAACGCGCGGCGCTGTCGGTGACGGCGATGCCAGCAGGCTGCGGGTGGATCACTGGCAGGCCACCATTATAGTAGGGATGGTAGCTCGCATAGAAGTGGCGCAGAAAGGCGTCCAGGTCGGCCAGTTGTCCGCTGGCGACATCCACGTTGATACGAAAGCCGCGGCCGGACCACCAGCCGTGAAACTCGGGGTTGACCCAGCGGTGCGGGTCACCTTCGCGGCCGAGGCAGCGGCGCCCCATTTCCGCGTAGATGCGGTCCAGGTGTGGCACCACCAGCAGTGATACCGGATCCAGGTCCAGTGGCAGGGTGGCGGCAAGTCCGCCCTCGCTGTCGTTGGAAGATATCGGCTGCCCTTCAAAATGCATGATGATCTCGTTGTCCCGCGCTGCCCAGGCGACCATCTGCAACAGGTAGTCCGGGTCGCTGTACGCCCACATGGACAGGGCGCGGGCCGACTGGCAGGTCGGGTTGTTGCCCTGGCCTACGCCCAGTGGCTGCCCGAGCATGCACAGTACGCCTTCCAGCAGCCGGGCGCGGGGCGATACGTTGGCGCCGTAAGCCAGTGCCAGGCGTTCCCGGGATGCCGCCGACAGCTGCAACCCCAGCTGGCGCAGCAGGGCGGGCGCGGCGGCGGGCTGATAGAGAATACCGCGTTCCAGCATCAGGGCCAGACCGTACACCGCCTGCGCCGTATCCGGCTGCACACAGCCGTGAATCAGCGCATGCACCAGGTCGCGGTAACAGAGCAGGCAATCGCGGCCAGTGGCGGAAAGCCCCAGCGCTTCTGCCAGCAGGTGGTCGTTCTGTTCCAGCAGGAAGCGCAGCAGAACGGCGTGGTAGGGCGACACCAGGCCAGTGTCGTGCATGGCGCGCGCGCAACCGATCGCCTCACTCTGCAAGCCGCTCGGGTCCATGCTCTGCAGGCGCTCAAGGTACACCGTCACACCGGGGTCCTCGGCACAGCCGCGGGTGGGGCTGAACAGGGCACTCACCAGGCGGTTGGCACCCTGGCCACTGCTACCCAGGTCGATATCCGGGTTCGCCTGGCAGCTGGCGATCTGGGTGATCATGTGTTTGACGCTGTCCACCTGGATGGGCCGCTGCTGCAGCATGCGCCAGATCTCGTCGATCAGCTGGTCGATCACATGTTCGTAGCCGATGCGCTCGGTAAGGTAGTTGAAGAGATTGCGCGGCAGCTGCGCCAGCTTGCCCTGGGTGGCCCGTTCCGCCTCGGTGGGCGCGCCGAAGAGCAGGTGCAGGTTGATGGCGATCACCTGGGTGAGGTAGTGGTGTGCCTGCTCTGCGGGCAACTGTGGGTGACGGTACTCGCCCAGGGCCACACTCAACAAGCGCAATTCCGATAGCGCCTCGATGACCACCGTGTGGGCATCGGCACTGCCCAACGAATGCGGCGTGAGGGCGGGCACCAGAATTTGCGGCGTGGCCCAGTCGGAGCCGGCAAACACCCCGGCTTGTTCAATCGCTTGCGCGCGCGCAGCTACGGCGGCGCAGCCACCCGGCAGCACCATCACCCGCCGCGCCGTATCCAGCACGCGCGGCAGTTTGCCGGGCTTGGCGAAGTCCCGCGCCGCCGCCAGCAGGGCGGTGGCCTCGTCCAGCATGGCCAGCAGGCCGTTCAGTTTGTCGCTTTCTGCCGTCACCGCCAGCGTTGCTTAGTGCTAGACATAGTAGTCGAGGTCTTCCTGATGTTTGAGCAGGTCGCGTAACTGGTGTGCGTCCGGCCCCTTGAAGTACACCAGGCCCCAGTGCGTACCGAAAGCGGTGCGCTTGGTGACGGTCTCTTCCAGCGGCGGCGTCAGCTCGTGCGACTCAAAGTAGGGATGATCTTCCACTTCCTGCGGAATTTCCAGTGTGCTGACCACGCGGCGGCGCGGGTACACCCCGAAACAGCCCGCGTAGCCGTTGGCGTCCTCAATTTCCCGGGGAAAGAATGCCGCGACTTCCTCGGTAGTCGCGTTGGGGTCAAACACCAGCATGCTGGCCTGGTAGGCGTTGAAACCGTAGACCCGCTCCAGCAGTTCGAACACCTTGAAGCCGGGCGGACGATAGGCGACTTCGCCGAAGTACATTTCGCCATCACTGGTTACGAAATATTCCGGGTGAATCAGGCCAAACTCGATATCGAAGGCTTTGATGAGCTTTTCGATCTGGGCGGTGATCTGCGCACGGTAGGCTTCGAGGTCTGGCGATGCCGGTACAAACACCGAGTACCCCAGGGTGACGTATTCGGAAATGTTGAGGAAGGCGATTTTCCCGTTGTGAATCCAGGCTTCCACCGCAAATTCCCAGCCATCCAGGTGGGACTCCATCAGCACCGGGAATTCCTCGTCCGGAATCGAATCCACTTCATCGGGCGTGCGAATCACCCGGTGGCCCAGGCAGCCTGCCTTGTCGAAAGCCTTGAGGTGAATGGGGTCGTTGGGGTCACCGTCGAGTTTCAGCAGCGTCTGGTTGACGCGTTTCAGAAAACGGATGACATCGGCCTTGTCGTGGGCCTCCTCAAAGATACCCACGCGAATGCCGCCCAGTTGCGCGCGGCGCTTCATCAGTGCCTTGTCGCGCAGCAACAGCGACTGGCCGTACAGGCGCGGGTTGTCCAGCAGCACCGAATTGATGGCTCCGGCCCATTCCACGGTTTCTTCGTACAGCGGGACAGCAACGTCTACGCCCATGGACTTCAGTGTTTCGGCGATTTCCAGGGAGCGGTCGTTGAGGCGCTCGAAGTTCCAGGAAACATAGGGGATATTGTGTTGTTGGCAGTACTCTTCAGCCCATTCCGGTGCGACGACAACATAGCGTCGGTCAAAATTTTCTGCGGCTTCTACTGCGTTCAGGCTCCAGCCCAGCAGGGCGATGTACCCTTTTTGCGGATCTTTGTCCATGATGCGCCTCCCATGGTCGGCGAAGTGAAAGGTTTGCCGCGGAGTGTTGAGGGCAAACCCGATGAAGAACCGACCAGTCTACAGTATTTGACCGCGCTTCACATTTGGGGGCGCACGGCAGGCTTTTTCCCACCGCCGGTTTTGACTATGCTGGGCCACCGGAAAATCGCGAGAAATGCTATGTCTACAGACTTTTATACACATTCCACGCCGACGCTGCGCAGCCGTTTTCGCGGTTGCCTGCTGGCGGGCGCCGCCGGCGATGCGCTGGGTGCTGCTGTGGAGTTCGACAGTCGGGCGACCATGATTTCCTGCTTCGGCGAGGGCGGTATTCGTCACTATGCGCCGGCTTACGGCTTGCCCTGCGCCATCACCGACGACACGCAGATGACGCTGTTCACTGCCGAGGGCCTGATTCGCGGCCTCATGCGTTACCGGCAAACCGGGCTGATCGAGTATTCGCAGGTCACCGCCTGGGCCTACCAGCGTTGGCTGCTAACGCAGGCGCAAGGCAACCGGTTTCACCTCGACCCCCTGCACCCGGACAGCGGCTGGCTGTATGAGGTGCCAGCGCTGCACAGCCGACGCGGCCCGGGGATGACCTGCCTGAGCGCCCTGCGTGATACGGAAACGCCGGGTGACCCGGCCCGCAACAACAGTAAAGGTTGTGGTGGCGTCATGCGCATGGCCCCCGTTGGCCTGTTTGCCGATTCTGCAGAAGAAGCCTTTACGCTGGGCTGTGAGCTCTCGGCACTCACCCACGGCCACCCCAGCGGCTGGTTCGCTGGCGGCGCCATGGCCGCCATGATCAGCACCCTCCGCGACGGCGGTGACATGGATGATGCGCTGGCGGTAGCCTTGGACAATCTGGCCGGCCAGCTGGATGCGGACGAAACCATAGCGGCCCTGGAGCGTGCGGCAGACCTCGCGTCAACTGACGTACCCTATGCCGAAGCTGTTGCCCAACTCGGCGAGGGCTGGGTGGCCGAGGAAGCACTGGCCATAGCGGTGTACTGCGCGCTGGTGGCGACGGACCTACACGAGGCGCTGGTGATTGCCGTGAATCACGATGGCGATTCCGACTCCACTGGCGCCATCGCCGGCAACCTGCTCGGCGCCCACTGGGGGGAGGAGGCCATTCCCGCCAGCCTGCTGGACCCGCTGGAGCTGCGCGATGTCATCACCCAGGTGGCCGACGACCTGCTTGACTGCGTGGATTGGCAGCCGGATGCAGCCGTGCTGCAGCGCTATCCCGCGTTCTGACTCAAGGAGCATAGTTGTGAAAACGCGATTGACCGCACTGCTGGCGGCACTGGGCACTTCCGCTGCGCTGGCAGGCGTGCCTGACCTGGAACAGATCATGGCCGACCCCGACTGGATCGGTAACCCGCCCACCGAGGCCTATTGGGGCGATGACGAGCGGGCGGTGTATTACCGCCAGAAGCGGCTCGATTCGACGCTGCAAGACACCTGGCGGCTGCCGCTTGCAGGGGACGAGCCAGAACGCCTGACGCTTGGCGATGCCGTCACCAGCAGCAACCGTACACGGGTTTACAACGCGGCTCGCACGCGCGTGGCCTGGCTGGCCAACGGCGATGTGTATGTGCGCGCGCTGCCGGCGGGGGCCATCCGCCAGCTCACCCGTACCACCGCGGCGGAAACTGCGCTGCAGTGGATGGCAGAGGGCAGCCGCCTGGCGTACCAGCAGGACGGTCACTACCTCATACACAACCTGGAAACCGGGCTCACCGCCCAGCCGGCAGATCTGCGCTTCAGCGCAGACCCCGCAGCAAGCGAGGCCTTTGATGCCCTGCGCGAGCAGCAGCTGCGCAACCTGTCTACCTTGCGGCGTGAGGCCGATCAGGCGCGGGAGAAAGCCGATCTGCGCGCCGCACAGGCGCGAGAGAATCCTCAGGCCGCGCCCTCGCCGATCTACCTGGGTGATGACTGGGTGGAGGTGCGCCGCTCACTGTCGCCCACGGGCCGCCACCTGCTGCTCGTGGTGCACCGTGCAAGCTGGGAGACTGGCGAGGCGGGCCGTATGCCGAACTATGTCACCGCCGAGGGCTACACCGGCGTGCGCGACGTGCGCACACGGGTAGGGCGCAACATGCCGGCGCCGCACACGCTGCTACTGGTCGACCTTGCGCAGGGCAGCGTGCAAACGCTGGATTACGCAGCCCTGCCCGGCTTCAACACGGACCCGCTGGCAGCGCTGCGCCGCTCGGCCCTGGCCTGGCACGTTGAGCAAGGTGCCGAGCGCAGCGCGGTGGAGGCCGCACTGCAGGCGCCCGAACAGCGCCCGCTGGAAGTGAAAGCGATTGTGTGGAACGCGCAGGGCACGCTGGCGGCATTGCAACTGCACAGCCGCGACAACAAGGACCGCTGGCTGGCCACGCTCACCCCGGAGACCGGCAAGCTGCACAACCAGCATCGGCTCACCGACTCCGCCTGGATCAATTACGACCACAACGCCTTCGGCTGGATGCCCGATGGCAACACCCTGTGGTTCCTGTCGGAAGAGTCCGGTTACTCCCAGCTGTACCGTAAATCGCTGGATAGCCGGCGTCACCGCGCTATTACCTCAGGCGATTTCGTGGTGCGCGAGCCGGTTCTGAGCCCCGATGCACGCTGGTTCTACCTGGTTGCCAACCGCAGCCATCCCGGCAACTACGCCGTGTACCGCGTGCCCGCAGCCGGTGGCGAGTTGCAGCAGCTCACCTTTCTCGACGGCGTGGTCGCGTTTCAGCTGGCGCCCTCCGGCGAGCAGCTGTTACTCAGTCGCTCCTTCGTCAACCGGCACCCGGACCTCTACCTGCAGTCCACTGCGCCGGGCGCTACCGCACGTCAGCTGACCGACACCGTCAGCGCCGCATTCAAGGCGGTGGATTGGGTGGTACCGCAGATTGTGCCCGTGCCGTCCTCGCACCATGACAGGCCCATCTACAGCAATATCTACCTGCCGCCGGGCCATACGGCGGGAGAGCGTTACCCGGCGGTCATGTTCGTACACGGCGCGGGCTATACGCAAAACGCCCACCGCGGCTGGTCTTACTACTTTCGGGAGTACATGTTCCACAGCCTGCTGGCGAATGAGGGCTTTGTGGTTATCGACATGGACTACCGGGCCTCCAAAGGCTATGGCCGAGACTGGCGCACCGCCATCTACCGCAACATGGGGCGCCCGGAACTGGAAGACTTCAAGGACGGCATCGACTATCTGGTGGCGAACTACGGCGTGGAGCGCAGTCGCGTGGGTATTTACGGCGGCTCCTACGGCGGCTTCATGACCTTCATGGCGCTGTTCCTGGAGCCCGAGCTGTTCGCGGCGGGGGCCGCCCTGCGCCCGGTGGCGGACTGGATGCACTACGAACACGAGTACACCGCGAACATACTGAACACGCCGGATATCGACCCCGAAGCCTACCAGCGCAGCTCCCCCATCAACTACGTGCAACACCTGCAAAAGCCCTTGCTGATTGCGGCGGGCATGCAGGACGACAACGTGTTTTTCCAGGATGCCGTGCTGGTGGTGCAGCGCCTGATTGAACTGAAAAAAGAAAACTTCGAGATGGCGATTTACCCGCTGGACCCACACGGCTTTGTGCACCCCGAATCCTGGCTGGACGAATACCGGCGCATTCACAAGTTAATGCGGCAGGAGCTCACGCGGGGCGGGTAGTTAGCGGGCCATCTACCGTCGTGTTTTTGTGCTAGATTCTTTGAGGCACCTGCGGGTGCCACTCATAACATCAACCCAAAGCAGGACTACTCGAATGACAACAATCCGCTTGCTACTGTCCGCCGCGCTGCTCGCTGTTACCACGCTGGCTACCGCCGCCGATGACGCACTGCCCTCCGTCTCCGCCAGCCGTATGGTAGAGGCCTCCGCATCCGTTGCGGCAATCAACCATGAAACCCGGGAAGTCACCCTCTCCACCGAAGCCGGCGAGTCGGTGTCATTCACCGCCGGTGACAACGTGCGCAATCTCGATCAGGTGGCGGTGGGTGACGTGGTCACCATGACTGTGCTGGAAGAAATCAGCCTGTCGCTGGTGCACCCCGACGAGCCGATGGCAGCTGTGGAGGGCGGCATGGAAGCGGTAGCCTCGGCCGCCGAGGGCGACAAGCCCGGCGTGGTAATGGCTGACGTGGAAGTTGTTACCGCCACCGTAGAGGCCATCGACCTGGAAGCCGGTACCTTCTCGCTGAAGGGCCCTGAAGGCAACGTGATGGAGTTTGAAGCCCGCAACCCCGAGAACCTGAAGAAAGCCAGCGTGGGTGACCTGGTGGTGTTTGAGCTGGACCGCGCCGTTAGCCTGGTGGTGGAAGCGCCGGAAACGATGTAGTCACTCCGTTCGTGCCGCGCGGCAACGCCGCGCGGAACAGAGCTGATCGGGAGACGTTTACAGTAAGCTCTGTATTGCCGGTACTGCTACCGCCAGCAAGGTCACACCCATGAGCGCCGACAGCACCCGGAAGTTGCCGTTCATGGTGGCTTCGAGGGAGGCGAGCTTGACGTCCTGCTGGTTGAGACGGGTGGTGATGAATGTCTCCAGTTCCGCTTTCAGGCCCGTTCTCACATCATTGATCTGGCGCTCGATACCGACAAACCGCTGATCAATATCGATAAACCGCTGATCAATGGCAGCAAAGCGTTTCTCGAATTTGGCATCCTGCTCCGCAAACGCCGCGCGCAGAGTGGCGTCCAAGTAGTCCTTGGTGACGATGTTGTCCGCATAGAACCCGAATGCTTCCGCCATCAGTTCCGCCTGCACCTCCGCCTGCTGCTCAGGTACCCCCGCGGTTTTAAGCCGCCGGGCATACTGCAGCGAATCAAATGCCAGTGTTCCCGCAGTTTAGCCTCCCGATCTGCACCTGCCAAGCGTGTGCCATCATGCCAAATCAGGGCACAAAGCCGTACATCAGATCCGTCCAAAACCATCCCCAATCCGCCCCAAAACCCACACCTGCCTGAAAACGCGACCTGTACAGCCGTCCACCATGGCCAGTACGCCCAAGCGCCAGTACTGTGAGGGACTCAAAGTCAATCACAGCGTGCGTAGGCAGGGGGTGCGGTTTCCCCCATACTTCTGACAATTGGGGGAAATAACAACACGTGAAATTCATCCATACATCCGACTGGCAGATTGGAATGACCCGTGCCTTTCTCAGCCAGGAAGCCGCGGCGCGCTACAGTCAGGCGCGTATTGATGCTATTCGTGCGCTGGGAGAACTGGCCGAGAAGCACCACGCCAAGTTCATGGTGGTGGCGGGGGACGTGTTCGAGTCCAATCAGCTGTCCGCCCAGACCTTGAGCCGTGCCCTGGATGCGCTGAACAGCGTGCCAGTGCCGGTGTTCCTGCTGCCCGGCAACCACGACCCGCTGGATGCCTCCACCCTGTTTCGCAGCAAAGCCTTTCGAGAGCAGGCGCGCAGTCACATTATCGTGGTCGAGAACAGCGAACCCATTCCCGTGCCGGGGCTTCTCAACGTGGAAGTGGTGGGCGCACCCTGGTTCAGCAAGCGCCCGGGAACGGACCTCTGCGCCCAGACGCTGAAAGCCCTGCAGCCCGCCCCGGGCGTCACTCGCATCCTGCTCGGCCACGGCCAGGTGGATTCCCTGTCGCCGGACCACAGCCAGCCCGGCGTTATCAGCCAGGCGCTGCTGGAGCAGGCGCTGGCGGAAGGCCGTGTGCAGTATGTGGCCTTGGGTGACCGCCACTCCCTCACCAACGTCGGCAACAGCGGGCGCCTGTGCTATTCCGGCACGCCGCTGGTGACGGACTTCGACGAAGTGGAGCCGAACAAAGCGCTGCTGGTAGAGCTGGACAACGACAGCTGCAGCCTCACCCCACTCAGCACCGGAATCTGGGACTTCCAGGCCGTACAGCGGGATATGAACGACCCCGAAGACCTGGCCGCCTTCAAACAGTGGCTGGATGCCATCCGCGGCAAGGAATGCACGGTGCTCAAGGTGGGCTTCACCGGCAGCGTCAACCTGGCGCTGGCGGCGGAGCTGGACGCGCTGCTGGAAGCGCAATCCCATGTCTTCGCCAGCCTCAAACGCAGGGAGCGCACCACGGACCTGGCGGTGATCCCCGATGCCCTGGACGACAACGCCATCGCGCTCAGCGGCTACGCCGACGCCACCTGGAAAGCCCTGCTGGCCCGGGCTGCCACGGACGACACTGCCACCGACGCCCTGCGCCTGATGTACCGGCTGGCGGGTGGCGCCGGCAGCGGTGCAAAAGGCGCCGCCGACAAGGGAGGGCGTGGCGCATGAAGCTGCTCACCCTCATCCTGGAAAACTGGCGCGGTGTGAGCGCAAGCCACATTGAATTCGATGGCGGCGTCACCCTGATTGAAGGCCCCAACGAGGTGGGCAAGTCTTCCCTGGTCGAGGCCCTGCGCATGCTGTTCCGGGACAAGTCCGGTTCCAAGAGAAAAGAAGTGCAGGCGGTGCAGCCCGTGGGCGACGACGTGGGCAGCAGCGTCGCCGCCGAAGTGCGCTGCGGCGAGTATCACTTCACCTACAGCAAAACCTACAACCGCAAGCACGGCACCGAACTGCGTATTCTCGCACCGCGGGCGGAACAGCTCACCGGCGACGACGCCCACAACCGCGCCTGGGACATCCTCAGCGGCCACATGGACATGGCCCTGTGGGACGCCCTGCTGGTGGAACAGGGCAAGGAGATTGGCGGCGTCAAGCTGGCGGACTCCGACGGCCTGGCCCGGGCCCTGGACAACGCCGCCGGCGGCGCCGGGGTCAGCGGTGAGGAAAGCGCCCTGTTCGACGCGGTGCAGGCCGAATACGAACGCTACTTCACCCTCAAGACCGGCAAGCCGCGCTACGCCGACGCGCAACAGCGGGTGGAGGAACATCAAGAGCGCGTGCAGCAACTGCAGGCCACCCTGCGCGAACTGGACGACGACCTGCGCCGCTTCGAACACGTTTCCGCGGAAATTTCCCGCCTGCAGCGCGCCGTGCCCGAACTGGAAGCGGCCCAGAAACAGTACAGCCAGCGCTGGGCGGCGATCGATGGCCTGCAGTCCCGCCTGACCGCCAAAGAGGAAGAAGGCAAGCCACTGCAGGATTTGCTGAACCACGCCCGCAACCAGTGGCAGCAGCGCCAGCAGGCGGCGGCAGACATCGCCCGCCGGGCACAGGAACTGGAACAGAAGCAGGCCGCCCTGCAGCCCCTGGCCGAGCAGGTGGCGGAACTTGAGCGCAACGTACAGGTCGGCGACGCCACCCAGAAAGAACTGCAGACCCGGCGCCGCGCCCTGCAACAGGCGCTGCAGCAGGCCCGCCGCGATGCCGCCTACCTGCAGGACGCCGCCGAACTGGCGCGCCTGCAGCAGCTGCTGGCACGGGTGCAGGCCCAGCGCGGGGAACTGGCTGCGGCGCGCAAGCTGCTAGAGGGCATCCACATCACCAGCGCCGGACGCCGGGAGATCCAGGACGCCGCCAGCGCCCTGGACGTTGCCCGCCGCACCCGCGACAACGCCGCCACCCGCGTGCGCATCGAAGCCCTGCAGGCAGTGGACTGGCGCCTGAACGGCGAAACCCTCAGCCTGCGCCCCGGCGAAACACTGGAGCGGCAAGTAGCCGCCACCCTGCAGTTGGAGATTCCCGAACTGGCGCGCATCAGCATCGCCCCCGCGGCTTCCGCCGGCGAGCTGGCGGCGGAAGTGGACGCCCGGCAGCAGGCACTGGACGCCCTGCTGGCCGGCTTCCAGGTGCACAGCGTGGAACAGGCCATCACCCGGGACGAACAGCGTGCGGATGCGGAACAGACCGTGCGCACCCTGCGTGACCGCATCGACGACACCCTGCAGGGCGCGGACGAAGAATCCCTGCAGGCGGATTGCACGCGGCTGCAGCAGGCCTGCGACGATGCCCTGCAACAGCGCGACCCGGGCCAGCCCCTGCCCGCCAGCACCCACGAGGCCAAGCAGCAGCTGGAAACCGCCATCGAGGCCCTGGACGCCTGCGAATCCGAACTGGACCAGGAGAACGGCCGGCTGCAGGAACAGCGCGCCGAACTCGCCCGCGCCCAGGCCAACCAGCAACAGGCCAGCGTGGAGGTAAACGCACTGGCCAGCGTACTGGACGACAAGCGCAGCAGCCTGGCCACTGCCGTGGAGGCCGAACCGGATGCCGCGCTGGAACAGGCGGTCACCGAACGGGAACAGCAACTGGCGGCCATCACCGCGGAACTGGAACAGCTGCGCGCACAGCTGGCCGCGGAAGACCCGGACACCGTGAAGCTGCAACTGGACAACGCCAGCCACGCCCTGCGCCGGGCCGAGCGCGACATCATCGAGCAGCAGCAGGAACAGGCCGTGCTGAAAAGCCGTCTGGACCGCGCCCAGGCCAATGGCCTGTTCGAGGAACTGGAGGCCGCCGAGCAGGCCCTGGCGGAAGCCGAGGACACCCTGGCCGCCACCGAGCGCCGCGCCGCCGCAGCCAAACTGCTGTGGGACACGCTCAACGAGCACCGCGACGCCTCCCGCCAGGCCTACGTGCGCCCCCTGCGGGAGGGCATCCAGAACCTGGGTAAGATCGTCTTCGGCAGCGACTTCGATATCACCCTGGCCGAGGACTGGACCATCTTGAAAGTCATTCGCGGAGGCCTGCCGATAGACTTCGATGCCCTCAGCGTCGGCGCCAAGGAACAGCTCGGCATCCTCACCCGCCTGGCCGCCGCCCGCATCGTCGCCGACGAGGGCGGCGTGCCGGTGATTATCGACGATGCCCTGGGCTTCTCCGACCCCAGCCGCCTGCAAAGCATGGGCGCGGCGATTGCTGCGGCGGGCAGGGATGCCCAGGTGGTGGTGCTAACGTGTACGCCGGGGCGGTTTATGTATTTGGGTGAGGTGGGGGTGAGGAGGTTGTGAGTGTATGCAGCGCAATTCGACGGCCGGTTAATCCCGTTGGATTGTGGGTGGGGTGAGTGTTGTATATATATGACTGTAGGGGAAAACCGGCGAGTTCTGAGCGAGGTTTTAGGGAGTTAGCCGGACCGGTGTTATACGGCACTGGCTTTCTAATACGCTGTTATTGAGCGCGGTCCACCAAGGAACCGAGAAATGGAGTTCACGACCACACAGGCGCTTCGACCGGCGGATCCGATCTCAAGAGCTTGGTGTGCTTTATATCGCTGCGCTTCCGTTCCTGGTGCGATTTATAACCGAAAAGCGTCTCCGCGGAGACGTTACTTCGTCTTCTGCAGTGCAGCCTGTGAAGGCAGCAGCTCACGAGGGCTGGGTAGTTTCGTTCACGGTGCCTCTGTCGGGCCGAGGCCTTCGCATTCGCTCCGGCAACGTGGTAGTCGGATTGCCTTTCCCGGCGCTGCAATAACCAGGCAGGGCAGAGGACGGCGAGACCGCCGCCTCTGCCTTCAGCGTTATATGCCCAACCAATCCCGAGCCAACCAAGGGGACCCGACCACCGAATGACGAATAAAAAAGATCTATCAGAACGCGACATCTGCACCAAGTTCATCACACCTGCTTTAGAAAAAGCGGGCTGGGATATGCTGAAACAAGTCCGTGAAGAAGTCGGCTTCACAGACGGCCGCATCTATGTAAAGGGCAATCTCACCACCCGTGGCAAGCGCAAGCGGGCTGATTACATTCTTTATTACAAACCGAATATCCCTATTGCCATCATCGAGGCCAAAGACAACAAGCATTCTGTGATGGCAGGCATCCAGCAGGGGCTGGATTACGCAACCATTTTGGATATCCCCACGGTGTTTAGCAGCAACGGCGATGCCTTCTACGAACATGACCGCACAGCCAGCAGTGGAAACGTAGAGCGTGAACTTCCTCTGCATAAATTCCCAACACCGGAACAACTGTGGCAGCGCTATAAGTGCTACAAGGGCATCATCACGCCCGAAGCCGAGCAGATCAGCGCCCAGGACTATTTCTTCGACGGCACCAACCGCAGCCCACGTTACTACCAGCAGATCGCTATTAACCGCACGGTAGAGGCGATTGCCAACGGCCAGCAACGCATTCTGCTCACCATGGCGACCGGCACCGGTAAAACCTATACCGCCTTTCAGATTATTCACCGCCTGTGGAAAGCCGGGGCCAAAAAACGCATCCTGTTCCTGGCTGACCGCAACGCACTGATCGACCAGACCCGGCGTGGTGACTTCCGTCATTTCAAAGACAAGATGACGGTCATCAAGCACAAGAAGATCGATAAATCCTATGAAATTTATTTGGCGCTCTATCAAGGATTGACCAACTACGACGAAGATAAAGACGCCTATCGCGAATTCAGTCAGGACTTTTTTGATCTGATCGTCATCGACGAATGCCACCGGGGCAGCGCTTCGGAAGACAGCGCATGGCGTGAGATTCTGGATTACTTCAAAACCGCCACTCATATCGGTCTGACCGCCACCCCCAAGGAAACCGAAGCCATATCCAGCACAGAATACTTCGGCGACCCGATCTACACCTACTCACTCAAGCAGGGCATACAGGACGGCTTTCTCGCCCCCTACAAGGTGCTACGGGTTGGCCTGAATGTTGATCTGGAAGGCTGGCGGCCCGAAGCAGGCAAGACCGATAAAGATGGCCAGTTGGTGGATGATCGCATCTACAACCGCAAGGATTACGACAAGAGCCTGATCATCGACGAGCGCACAGAATCCGTGGCCAACAAGATCACCGAATACCTGACCAAGACCAACCGCTTCGATAAAGCCATCGTGTTTTGCGTCGATATCGATCACGCCCAGCGTATGCGTGCCGCTCTTGCAAGCGCCAACAGTGACTTGATGGCGCAGAACCCCAAGTACATCATGCAGATCACTGGCGACAATGACGAAGGCAAGCGCGAGCTGGACAACTTCATCAACCCGGAAGAACGCTACCCAGTCATTGCCACCACCTCCAAACTTATGACCACCGGGGTGGATGCGCAAACCTGCAAATTGATTGTGCTCGACAGCAACATCGCCTCCATGACCGAGTTCAAGCAGATCATCGGTCGCGGTACCCGCATCAACGAAGAGTTCGGCAAAACTTTTTTCACCATTCTTGATTTCCGCAATGTCACCGACCTGTTTGCCGACCCAGATTTCGACGGCGACCCAGTGCGCGTCAAAGAGCTGGGTGAAGAAGACGAGTTTGAAACCCCGGAAGACGAACTGGCTGAAGGCGACACTATCACCGATGACGAGGGCGATGAAATCATCTTTGAACCGTCACCCGAGCCACCGGACATTATCACCGGCGGCGACATCATCAGCGAACCGCGCCCCAAGTACTACGTCAACGGGGTAAACGTCGCGATTCTGAATGAACGCATTCAGTACATGGACGGCAACGGCAAACTGATCACCGGCAGCCTCAAAGACTACACCCGCCAGAAAGTCCGCGAGCAATACCGGTCGCTGAATGACTTTCTCAAAAAATGGAACAGCGCCGACAAAAAGCAGGCCATCATCGACGAGCTGTCTGAACAAGGTATCGTGCTGGAAAACCTGAAAGAAGCGATCGGCAAGGAGATGGGTATCTTCGACATGATCTGCCATACCGCCTTCGATCAGCCTCCGCTTACCCGCGTCGAACGTGCCAAACAAGTCAGAAAGCGCGATGTATTCACCCAGTACGGCGAGCAGGCGCGCAAGGTGCTGGAGGCGTTATTAGACAAATACGCCGATGAAGGCATTGAGAACATCGAAGATATCAAGGTGCTCAAGGTCAACCCCTTTGACCAGTTCGGCACCCCGACAGAAATTATCAAACTCTTTGGCGGCAAGCCCCAATACTTGCAGGCCCTAACCCAACTGGAACAAGCGCTTTACCAAGCGGCGTAATAACAAACATAAGAGAGCAGTAAGCAAATATGGCAAACATATCAGGCATCGTAAAATCCGCCCGCAACATCATGCGCCAGGACACCGGCACCGGCAGCGACGAGCTGCGCATTCTGCAACTGGGCTGGATGTTGTTTCTAAAAATCTTCAGCGACAAGGACAAAGAGCTGGAGCTGATGGACGATAACTACACCTCGCCTATCCCCGCTGAACTGCATTGGGACGAATGGGCCGGTGATGACGAAGGCATGACTGGCGACGAGCTGTTGCAGTTTGTCGATCGCAAACTGTTCCCGACTCTCTCCGAGATTGATCTGTCCACTGCCAAGCGCCGTGCCGTGCTGGTGCATGAGGTGTTTGCCAATAACTACAACTACATGAAGTCCGGCATTCACCTGCGCCAGGTGATCAACAAGCTCAACGAGATCGACTTCAACAACAGCAAAGACCTGCACCTGTTCGGCCAGATTTATGAAACCTTTCTGAGCGAACTGCAAAGCGCCGGCACCCTGGGCGAGTTCTACACCCCACGCGCCATCACCCAATTCATGACCGAAATGGTCAACCCCGAGCACGGCGAAACTGTGCTCGACCCGGCTTGCGGCACCGGCGGCTTCTTAACCTCCGTTATCGAACACCTCAAAGCCAGCGCCAGCAGCGTGCAACAACGCGAGGCTATTGCCAAAAATGTGCGCGGCTGGGAATACAAACCGCTGCCCTATATGTTGGCCAACACCAATCTGGTGCTGCACGACATCACCACCCCCGACATTCAGTTCGGCGACTCGCTGCAACGCCCCTTGAGCGAATATACCCGCAAAGACCGGGTGGATGTCATTATCGCCAACCCGCCTTTTGGTGGCGTGGTGTCCAACAACAACGAAAACAACTTTCCACAAACCTACCGCACCAAGGAATCGGCCGATCTGTTCCTGATCCTGATGATCCACTTGCTCAAGGACGGCGGCCGAGCGGCGATTGTACTACCCGATGGCTCGCTCACCGGCGACGGCGTCAAACAACGCATCCGCCAGAAACTGCTGGAAGACTGCAACCTGCACACCATCGTGCGCCTGCCCAACTCCGTGTTTCAGCCCTATGCCTCGGTGGCCACCAACCTGCTGTTCTTCACCAAAGGCGAGCCGACCAAAAATATCTGGTACTACGAACACAAACTGCCGGAAGGCTACAAGGCCTACTCCAAAACCAAGACCATTCAACTGGCCGAATTCGAGCCCCTGAAAAGCTGGTGTGCAAACAGAGAGGAAAGCGACCAAGCCTGGCAGGTGGAGTTCGACATCATCAAGGCCAATGGTTATAACCTCGATATCAAAAACCCGCACCGCGCCGAAGAAGAAAAACAGCACAGCAGCACCGAACTGCTCGACCTGCTGCACCAGAGCTTTGCCAAGGGCGATCAGCTACTGGAGCAATTGCGGAAGGAGTTGGTGTAGTGGTGTTCCCTATCGTAAAACTCAATCAGGTGCTCTCTGAAAGTAAGGTTGAGGCATCAACCGCTGATACCTCAACGCGAATTCGTGTGCGTTTGCATGCCAAAGGTGTCGAGAAACGTCCTGAGATGAACGACAAGGCAGGAGCGACGAAATATTATGTTCGTCGAGCTGGCCAGTTTGTGTATGGCCGACAAAATTTACATAAAGGCGCGTTTGGTGTGATCCCGCCAGAGCTGGATGGTTATCAATCCAGTTCGGATATTCCTTCTTTTGATGTTGATGAAAACTGTTTGCCCGAATGGATAGACCTGTTCTTAAAACAAGGTGGTTATTATTTGGAGCTTTCAAAGTTAGCATCGGGTGTTGGCTCGCAAAGAATCAGCCCAACCAAATTTCTGAGCCTTGAAATGCCACTTCCTTCTATTAAAAAGCAAAGAAAAATACTGGATCAGGTTGAGTTTTATAAGGTTTCGCAAAAACAGCTTTTATCCGAACTCACCCACCAAAAAACCCTGCTGAAAAAACTGCGCCAGCAGATCTTGCAGGAAGCCATCGAAGGCAAACTCACCGCCGATTGGCGAGCAAAAAAACCCGATTTGGAACCGGCCAGCGAACTGCTCAATCGCATCGCCGCCGAAAAAGCGCAACTGGTCAAAGACAAGAAAATCAAAGCTCAAAAAAACCTGCCGTCCATTACGGCCGAGGAAAAACCGTTTCAATTGCCGCTGGGGTGGGAGTGGTGTCGTCTTGGTGAATATGCGCGCTTCGAACGAGGGCGTTTTTCGATCAGGCCCCGTAATGATCCTACCTGTTTTGGTGGAGAGTATCCGTTTATTCAGATCGGCAGTCTGGATAGCATTGGGACTATTGTCACCGACTATAAACAAACGCTTAACGAGAAAGGTTTTAAAGCATCGAAGCTATTCTTAATGGGCACAATCATGGTCGCAATTGTTGGAGGAACAATTGGCAATCTTGGCGTTCTTGGTAAAGATATGTGTTTCCCCGATAGCATGGTCGGCGTCCAGCCCAACAAAACAACATCACAGGATTACATTCTTCTTCTTCTAAAATATTTCCGGCCATACGTTCTGAGCTTGTCCTATCAAATGGCTGGACAGCCGAACATTAAGCTACCAACACTAAATAATCTGGTTTTAGCTCTACCCCCATTGCTTGAGCAAGAAGCCATCGTGACCAAGGTTGAAAACCTGCTCGACCTCTGCGACCAACTGGAAACCCAAATCACCGAAAACCAGAGCCACGCCGAGCAACTGATGCAGGCGGTGTTAAAAGAAGCCTTCAGCCACAACAGCGCCGCCGAACCCGCAGCCACCGCGCCCAAGGCTACCGCCCATGCTTAACAAACTCGCCAAATTGGCGCTGGTCTCCACTGCACTGGCACCCATCTGCCTGACCCTGTGGTTTGTCGAGATCAGCAGCGTTTGGCAAAGCAGCCGGCCATTCGTGGACAATCTCGCCGCCCACTGGCAGGCAGGCAGTGGTTATCTGTTGGCGGCGCTGCTATTAAGCGGGCTTTGTTTTGGGCTGGTGCGGCTGTCGGCCTCGCGCCACGGATTGGAGCCCTTGCCAGTCAAAATCAAGGCCGTGAAAACCGTGGACAAGGAGATCGTCGGCTTTCTGCTGGTTTACCTGCTGCCACTGATCAACCAGAGCCAGAGCACCATCAGTCTGCCGGTACTGGTTTTTGTGGCGGTCATTTTCTTCTTTATCGTTTACAACTCCCACGCCTATCACTTCAACCCCTTGCTGGGTTTTTTCGGCTATCACTTTTTTGAAGTGACCATCGAGGGCGACATCACCTATGTGCTCATCACCCGCCAGAACATCACCGACTGCCAAGCCGTCTCGCAGGTGGTACAACTAACCGAATACATGATTTTGGATGCCAACCATGCCCAATAACAACACCCCAGCCAATCTGTTTGCCCTGGTCGATAACGACGACGCGTCCATCCGCCGCATACCATTAACCGCCGCGCTCAACACCGAACTGGCACAACTGTTTACCGAACAGCAAACCGCGTTACTGGGCGACAAACAAGCCATGTCATTCACCGGCAGCTACAACGTCGATGAAGGTGAAATCTTTACCATTGCCGAGTACCCGCTGCCGCCCGTTATCGGCCATGCCATCAGTAACCCGCTCACCTGTCAGGTGCTGGACCTCAATACCGAAACGCAGCGCATCAAGGCATTGTTTAGCGGCATCTGGTCAGCCGCGAATAAAGCAGTCAATTTTCAGGTTTTCGATGCCGGTAAGTTGCTCAAGCGCGGTTATACCCTGATAGGCAGCGGCGATACCTACAAGAAACTGGAAGAGCCGGGGCTGATGCTGCAAGACAAACTTACCGCCCATTACCAAAACGGCACCCTGCATTTCAGCTCCTATCACAACACCAAGCGCTTTCTGGATCTGGCCGACTACTACCGCGAAGCCACCGATACCGACCTCGACGCCTTCGCCGCCAGCGACCTGTTTGCCTTTGAAGATGAAGCCGGATTCAAGGATCAAGCGGATTCCATTATTCGCAAGAAAATTGCGCTACTTCAGAAAAATGAGGTGCTGAAAGACATCGCCGTCACCGACATTCAAATCGTCGCCAACAACTTCAACGCCGAATTACCCGAAGAGCACCATATCAACATCGCAGTGAACGAAGACGGCAAGCTGGTTATCCCGGAAGACAAAAAGCAACTGAAAGAACTTATCCGCTTTCTGGACGAAGACTACGTCACCGCACCACTGACAAAAAGAAAGTGCCTGACTAATTCCAAACAGTACCTTTGAGCCACTGATGAAAAGGCATATAACAAAGTGCTGCACGCGGATAAATTACTCGCTGTGCTCGCAATTTACCGGTGAGCACGGCGTTAGAGGAAAAACCATGACTATCCCCAAGCACGACGAAATCAGGGTGCCAGCGCTCCAGCTCCTCGCAAAGCGTGGTCAGCTCAAACTTTCAGAGTTTGAGTCACCTTTGGCGGAGCACTTCGGACTCACTGATGAAGAAGTTCACACGGAGTACGAATCGGGTAACGGCAAGATTTTTTATGATCGCATCAGTTGGGCGTTGAGCTACATGAACATGGCAGGATTGCTCAAAAAGCCTAAACGCGGAATCTATGAGATTAGTTCCCTTGGTTCAGCCAAACTGACTGTTCCCCATGAGATCAATGGCTTTATTGCTGTGGAGTTTGCAAAAAAACAGCAGAACAAACCAACTAAGCCAGTCTCGGAATCTACAGAAACTGAAGGTTTGACGCCGCAAGAAGAACTTTATTCGTCAGCTGAGAAGATTCGCGAATCGCGGTATCAGGAGCTGCTAGATACCATTTTGAGTAAAACCCCGCGTGAATTTGAGAAGCTTGTGGTTTTGCTTCTGCAGGGCATGGGATACGGCGGGGAAATAAAGCAATCAGGCTTGGTTACCTCGTATACCAACGATGGTGGCATTGACGGAATCATCAAGGAAGACGTGCTCGGACTCGGGCGCATTCATATCCAAGCAAAACGATATGCTCAAATCAATAGTGTAGGTCGAGAAGAGATACAAAAATTTGTTGGTGCACTTGCAGTCGCACAGTCGAACAAGGGTGTGTTCATAACGACATCAAGCTTTTCGAAAGGTGCGGTTTCGTATGCCGAAAGTCTGAATGGTGCGACAACCCTAATCCTGATAGACGGGCAGCAACTGGCAGCTTACCTCTACGAATATGGTGTTGGTCTGCAGGTCGAGCAAACCATACAAATCAAGAGGTTGGACAGCGAATTCTGGGACTCGATGGAAAATGACGCATCTACAGCTGAATTGTAACAAGGCGCTGCAGGCGAGGTGTGACCCGCTGCCCATTTTTGCTTTCGCAAAGAACGCCATCGCATCAAATGCGCTTGAGCGTGGGAGTTAAAAGGGGAGGAAGGTGGAGCGATCAAAGTCTAGAGCAAAGGTCGAATTTTAAAATTTGATTTCGGAGGAACATACAGATGGCTTGGAGCAGGCGAGAATGTAAAGCCATAGTCGCCGACTACTTTTCCATGCTTCACAAGGACGTCCTCGGCGAAAAATATTCGAAGTCGGAACATCGCCGAATGCTCATCAGCCAGTTGCAAGGTCGCAATCATGGTGCTATTGAGTTCAAACACCAAAATATTTCTGCGGTACTGTCGCAACTTGGTCGGCTAACGATAAAGGGTTATCGGCCGGCCTGGAACTATCAGAAGCTGCTCTTTGATGTAGTTGAGGAGTATGTGAATGCAAACGAGTCACTGGTTCAGTCAACAGAGGATTTCCTCATATCAAGGCTGCCAGTCTCTCCGATCACACCGACAGCAAACGTTTGGGATGACGCCCCTGAGAGGGATCTTCTAAAATTTCAGAGGCAGGCTGAAAATGCGCCAAGTTTTACCGCCCATAAGCTTGATTTCTCCCAGTTGGAGCGTCGAAATCGAAGGCTCGGTGAGCTGGGCGAGGCCTTTGTTCTTGAGCTAGAACGGCAGCGATTCTTGAACATCGGGAAGCAAGACCTTGCGGCTGAAGTTCAATGGAGTAGCAAGGATGTCGGCGACGGTCTAGGCTATGACATCAGGTCTTTCGATGATAGTGGCGATCAGGAAAAATTCATCGAGGTGAAGACTACAAATGCAGGTAAGTACCAGCCGTTTATGATTTCAAAGAACGAGGTGTCATTCTCGAAAATATCGTCTTCACAATACAGCCTGTATCGTGTCTTTCAGTTTTCCGATACTCCGCGTATCTACCGGCTTGATGGCGATGTATCTAGTCTGGTGAACCTGACTCCTACCAATTTCCGTGCTTCGTTTTGATGGCCAGCTTGAAGCAATATAATATTGATGCTGGAAAATTATCTGCGATCTATGATGAAGCTGCTGAGGCGATACACAGTTCCTGGTTGTCACACGATATAGTGGACGTTCCCGGCTTCGCCTGTGACATAGGCGCCGGCTCCGGCCGCGACGCCAACTGGCTGGCCGCCAAGGGCTGGGGCGTCATCGCCGTCGAGCCCAGCCACGGCATGCGCGAACTGGCCATACCCAAGTCCCACCCCAACGTCACCTGGCTGGACGACTCCCTGCCGGAACTCTCGCGCCTGCGGGCCCTCGGTCACCGCTTCGACCTGGTGCTGCTGAGCGCGGTCTGGCAGCACGTGCCGCCCGGCCAGCGCGAGCGCGCCTTCCGCATCCTCACGGAGCTACTGAAGCCCGGCGGCACCCTGGTGATCACGCTGCGCCACGGCAGTAACGAGCAGGAGAACCGGGAGCGCGGCTTCCATCCCGTGTCCGCCGCGGAGCTGGCGGTGTTTGCTCAGCGCTGCGCGGTGGTGATGCGTGATCCCGTCACCCAGCCGGACCAGACCCGCGCCCATGTTCAGTGGGAAACCGTGGTGTTCACCATCCCGGATGATGGGACGGGCAGTCTGCCGCTGCTGCGCCACATCATCGTCAACGACAACAAGTCGGCGTCCTACAAGCTGGGGCTGCTGCGGGTGCTCACCCGGATTGCGGAGAGCGCGCCGGGCGTGGTCATGCGCCGCTCGGATGACTGGGTGGACATTCCGCTGGGCATTGTCGGGCTGTACTGGCTGAAGCAGTACAAGCCGCTGCTGATCAACCATCAGCTGCGGGAGCGGCCGGAGTCCGGGCAGGGTTACGGCTTCGCGAAAGAGGCCTTCTGGAAGCTGGCGCAGATCTCCCCCTATGACTTGCGCGTGGGTGGCCATCTGGCTGCCGATCACGCCGCCATTGTCACCCAGGCCATTCGCGATGCCTGCGCCAATATCACCACCATGCCCACGCGCTACATCACCTGGCCCGGCCGCGCCGAGCCGGTGTTCGAGTTCGAGCGGCGCACGTTTCGCTTCCGGCCACAGCCGATGGTGATCTCCCCGGAGTATCTGGCGCGGTTTGGCGTGTTCCGTATCCCCGCTGCCATCTGGCAGACCCTGGGGCAGTACGCCTGCTGGCTGGAGCCCGCGATCCTGCGGGAATGGGCCGCCCTGCACAGTCAGTGGAATGTGAACGACCCGCGCGCCGGCGACCAGCAGGTCTTCGCCTGGGAGGAGGGGCGGCGCGATACCAGCCTCGCGGCGGGGCGGATGCTGGACCTGCGGCAGCAGGGCGTGGACATACCCTGTGTCTGGAGTGCGCGCCCTGTCCGCGATGCCAGCAGGCTGCATATCGACCACTGCTTCCCCTGGTCGCGCTGGTTCAACAATGACCTGTGGAACCTCCTGCCCGCCCGCAGCGACATCAATCTCGCCAAGGGGGACAAGCTGCCTTCCGCGGAAACGCTGTCCTCGGCCCACGGTCGCATTCTGCACTGGTGGGAGCAGGCCTGGCTGGGGTCGCCGCACCGGGAGCGCTTTCTGCTGGAGGCCGCTGTGTCCCTGCCGACTCTGGTCGGGCAGCCGGCGCCGGCGGATATCTACCAGGCCATGCTGCACCAGCGGGCGCGGTTGAAGGCGGATCAGCAGTTGGCGGAGTGGAGGTTTGCGCGGTAGTGGATGGGCAGCAGCACCCCACAAGCGCCTCGATGGTAAAGTAAGCCAGAGCACTACGTAATTATAAAAACACATTCCAGGGAGCCAACTTATGCCCACCAAGCAACAAATCGACCACGCCATCAACGAACTTCACTGACGACATCGTCTTCGAGGCCCCGTACTTTTCGCATCAAGGCTGACCATTGCATCAAGGCAGTATGTTGACCAGCGCCTTCCCCCGCGTCCGCCACCGCTTCGGGTACCAAACAGCATTCGGCACTTCCGCCAGCGTAAACCGCCAATCAATGCAAGGTTCCAGCTCCCCGCGCTCTGCATAGCCCGCCAGC
>NZ_RFLW01000002.1 GCF_003719295.1 Haliea alexandrii | reverse complement strand
CCGCGCGCGCCCTTTATGGCGGCGTTAAATGTATGAGTAACTTGAGACTTAAACTTCTAATTGTCGCGATCATTCTTTTTGCCATTTCCTCTAGCTCGTACTGGTGGCGTGATGTGAGTCCTGCTGAATGGGACGAAATACTGATAATTTGGATTTTGTTGCCGGGATGGGGCCTTGGCAATATATATAGATTCTATGCACATAAAAGTATGGGGGTTGGATTGTGGAGCGCTGGCCCAGAAGAAATAACATCGCAAAAGCTATTGGCTTGCGTGTGCTATTTTATGATTATTATTCCATTGTTCTCACCATCTGGTGCAAGCATATAATGTGCATTTCAGTAAAAACATTTAACAAAACGGTCAATGGCGCCTGCGGCTGGACAACTTTAAGCGCTGCTTCGCAGCAAAGTTGCCCATTACCTTGGCGTTATGCGTCATGAGCGAACCCGCTAGCCGTAGAGGTTTATTCTTAGCGCCGCTGGCGGTTCCTACTTTGTGGATAGTTTGGACAGTTGTATCAACAGATTGGTCAACGCACGAATACTTCATATTTGCGCTGTTTGTTTTGGTTATTGGGTACCTTTCTGCGCTAATTGTTGGTGGTATCGCATTGGCATTTCTCAGAGTCTTAGGGCTTTATAATCAGAGCTTTATCGTTGGTGTCGGTGCGGTATGTGGCGCGTTGGTTCTGCAGGGGCTGCCATTCGTGTCAGGTGGGTTCTCTGCGTTAAGTATCAAAACTATTTGCTTAGGCGCGTTGCTAGGTGCTTTTACAGCTGGGGTGTACTGTTGGTTGACCCGCATAACAAGTTAAGGCAATCGGACGCCCAACCTGCCGCTTCGCGTCAGGCCGGTCGCCGTTGCTTAAAGCGTTATAGTGACTTTTAGGAGTATGAAGAATCCTCTCATCAGAGTAACAATTTGGATTTACATTGTTCTTTATGCTTCGATGCTAGTTCTAGGTATGGTTGGAAATATCTTGGTTCCAAAGTATGGCTGGGACTTTACACTGGGCCTTGGCTTAAGTTTGCTGCCGGTGGTAGTAGTGATTTTCTATCTGATAGGTCGCGCCATGCCAATATACGTTGCATGGGCCGCCGGTTTATTCGAGCTCTACATGCTGGTTCCAATGATCACGGCTCCGGGGCATCTTTATATCCAGTATGGGATGTTGGCCTGGTACGGGTTGATGGCGTCGCTAGTGCTCTATTTATGCGGCCCATGGGCCTATCGAAATAGCTCAGCGCATGCGTCACCATAACAAGCCAAGGCAGCAAGGGCGCTTCGCGCCGGGACCAGCTTTCGCTGGCCCCTGCTTGAAGCGTTATGTGCCTTAAGGAGTATTGAGTAATGTTGAAGATCATAATTTTATTAGCTTCAGTGGTGCCAGCGCTCATAGGTTGTGGCGACGGTATTGAATGCGAAGAAAGCGCTGGCTTTTACAAACAGTATGAAGATGGAGGTCGCCCATCTTACGAACAAAGTAAGAAGCATATTACCTGCTACGACTCAGACGGCAATCCGGTCTGATTCAGGAGAACTACAGATGAAAATAACTCGCCGTGGTGCTCGAGCTGACAATGGCCCTTCTAGCATTGAACTAAAAAGTCTGAAAATTTCAATCTCAAATGGTGAAATTGTCCTTCGAGACCATGACGTAAGTGATTTTGTCACGAAAGCACATTACAACTACACCATGAATCTGAGCCTGAAGGAATTTGGTTCCATAATAGATGCTCTCGCTTCCGTTCAAGGCGATGACAAAAATATAGTTGGTAGCTATTTGGGCTCAGCCAAGCTTAAGGAGCTGCTGCAGCTTGTCAAAATTGCCATCGAGCCTTGATGCAATGCACATAACAAAAACCGGCAATACGCCCCTGGCGGGGTCGGACGCCAAAACCGCTGCGCGGTTTCGCCGCCATTGCGGTAGGCGTTATGTTTCTACAAGGGATAAACTACTATGAGCGATAGCTATATAGATGCGACTGATGAATCAGCTGTCCAGCTGTTTTCTAGGAACATCACAGGTCCGGTAACAATGCTTAACCTGCTCAAGTTTCGGGAGGTGGCGGATTACTCTGCCTTTCCGGAGTTGGCACCAAGGCAACCAATATCTGGCCGCGAGGCTTTCCAGAGGTATATAGATCATACGCTGCCGTTTTTACATGACTCTGGTGGTGAAATTGAGTTCCTGGGTGAAGGTGGGAAATATTTTGTTGGCCCGCAAGACGAGCGGTGGGACTTGGTGATGCTAATTCGGCAAGATTCCTTAAACAGTTTCATAGCATTCGCCACGAATGAATCATATATCGCTGGTATTGGACATCGTAGTGCATCCCTGGAGGATTCCCGATTGCTACCTTTGGAGGAGTACAAAGATCGAAACATAACAAGTCAAGGCAGAGTGGACGGCCTACCGGCCGCCCCTGCTTGAAGCGTTATGGCGCTCGCCAATGATCGCATTCGAGCCATATGTATTAGTCGTCCGCAGCGGAGAGTATTGATTGCGATCGTCTCAGCGAATTTTATGTTACTTCGGGCTGCTTGCTCCAATATGGATGATGGTCAGCGTAAATTACTCCGGAATGATCTATCCCGGGTACAGCCATATTGACCAAGCAATGAGTGAGCTTCATGCGCTGGGAAGTCCGATTGAAAAAATCGCCCCATTTATCAATCATTATCCGTTATCGATTTTGTTTGGTGGTTTTGGCTTTTTTGTGATGTCATATTTCACCAGTCGTACGGCTAAAATTTCGGGCTTACTTATTCTCCTTCATGGGGTCGCTACGTTTTCGGCGGGTTACTTCCCTTGTGATGTGGGCTGCGACCCAGAATCAACATCATTCAGTCAAGTTCTACACGGTGTATCAGGGCTTATAATATTACTAACCCTTCTAATTGCTCCAGCAATATGGGTGCTGATTTCAAAGCGTGAGCTGCAAGTAGTCTGGTTTAGTTGGCTTTCAGCGATCGCAGTTTTGGGGCAGTTATTAATCATGATTCCCATGGTAGATGCTATGACGACTGGGAGGAACATCGGATTATATCAACGCTTAGCGTATAGTCTTCCCCTTGCTTGGTTATTTCTGTTCGGGCTAATACTCCTTTGCGATGATAGAACCACAAGATTTCCGCGCCAATCTGAACAGAAGGGCTAGGAGCAGTGCACCCTAACAAGGCCATGAAATCGGCCACTGAAAAGCGTGGCCTGGGACGCGCAAACAGCGCGCGCCCTTTATGTCAGCGTTATGATTTCCGGAAAAATCATCCGTGACCGGTGACGCTAAAACAGAAAATAGCCCCGCGTTGGTAATTAGCATCTTTCTTGCCCTGACAATGCTTTTCTATTTTGCTGGGGCTTGGCTGATTTTCAGACTGAGTAGTGCAACGCCATTGATGTTATCCGTTGGTTTGGCTGCGGTC
Organism: Haliea alexandrii; assembly: GCF_003719295.1. Lineage (GTDB taxonomy): Bacteria > Pseudomonadota > Gammaproteobacteria > Pseudomonadales > Halieaceae > Haliea > Haliea alexandrii. The sequence goes on along the minus strand of NZ_RFLW01000002.1, from coordinate 901,622 downwards.
GTTACCTGCTTGCTTACACGGAAAGAACTGCGAACCTTGGGATGGCGTTGGGGTGGCGGGAAGATTCAGTGGCTCAATTACATTCTGCCCCTGTTCTATGCGGCACTCGCATACGGGCTCATCTGGGCACTTGGGCTTGGTGACTGGTACAACGTTGATTTCGTCCAAGGGCAAAAGGAAAGTTACAACTTAGTACCGTGGTCAAACAACGCTGTCATCGTGTTGCATTTTCTGCTCACTGCTACGGTTAGTTTCGTTTTGCTATTGCCGTCGGTGTTGGGGGAAGAGCTGGGATGGCGAGGGTTGCTTGTGCCTGAATTGTTCAAACTAATGCCGTTCACTGGTGTTGCGCTCCTGTCGGGTTTGCTGTGGGCTGTATGGCACTGGCCGTTAATGTTTAGGGGACTCTACGGGATGGGAGAAGCCACGCCATTTCTCTACCAGTTAGCCTTTTTCACGCTGTGCATAATGTCCATGTCGGTCGTTGTGACGTACTTCAGACTGAAAACCGATAGCGTTTGGCCGGCGGTCATTTTTCATATGAGCCACAACGCCTTTCTACAGAAGTTTTTTGGTCCAATGACTGAGGGCAATGCTAACTCAGCATGGTTTCTGGACGAATTTGGTCTTGTAGTGCCAAGCGTCATGATGGTTATTGCTGTCTACTATGGGAGAAGGGGCAGTCGTGAGTTTGCTGCAATCAAAACATAACAAATCGCTGCAGGTGACGTTTGCCACGCCGCGCACTTTTGCTTCCGCAAAAGCACATGTCGCCGCAAACGCACCTGAGCCCAGGCGTGAATCTGCTCAGCTGCAGATGCAGTCATTCGAGTGGCTTAGCAGTTAATTTATAGTGTCAACACCGTTACATGGAACCCGAATAAATGAAAGAAGACTTGAGATTTGGACGTGTTTTCTTGCTTGCCTCTATCGCACTATTCATTAGTGCATGTGATCAACTGTTCACAGATCCACCCTTTGACGCAGACGACGAGCTTACCAGCGCCGAGCTGGAGTACTTTCTGGCGGGGATGAAAGAAGCGACGAACATCAGTGAAAAGGTGGAGAACTGCATCAAGACACAGGCTGAACGTCGCGCAAAGATTGCTGGCGATCCCGAGACGCTCAATCCTCAATCGCTGTCGCTGCCAGAGGAAAATTGGGTGCCTTTGGATAAGTCGGAAAAAAGGCTTATTTTGGCTCAGCGTGTCGTGACCGAGGCCAGCGTCTTCTGCACTACAGGGCGAGAAATGTGAGCGTTCAGCAGTGAAAGGAAGTTTATGACCGCAAAATCCTCCGGACCGGCAAAAGCACTCATCGAAATAGCTTTCTGCCATCCAGGGGTAATGCGAGATGATCTTGAGCTAAGGTGTTAACAAGCGGCAGTTGTCGAACGCGCCTTCGCTAAGGCTTTTGATTCACTTGTTTGCGAAAGATTTTGCTCACGATAACCGAGGAGACACAGTAGATGCCGGTACCACAACCAACCATAGAAGAGCTGCGAAATTGGGCGCACAACTACGCCAGATTGTGGAATGAAGGTGATCGAGAGGGCTGGATAGCCAACTATCGCACCGTGTTTCAGGGTGATGCTGTGAGGATGTTTGACCCAGTCGGCACTCCTGAGAAGTTTGGATTCAAGCACTGCTGCACGGACTCATACGACCTGTTCCAAGACCACGTGAAATTTGAGATCCCTGAAGAGACGCTGTTCGTATTGGGAAGCACGGTGGCGTGGAAGATGCACAACATCATTACCTCTTCAGGAAAAACGAGAACGGCAAAGAGTCTTGAAACATATCACTTCGAACCGGACGGTTCTCTGCAAATTCGAACCTGGTACGATGTGTCGGGTGCGCGATCTGGAGAGATCGGCGCGAGTATGCGCAAGTACCTGCCTGACTCCTATAGTTAACGGCTAACCTTGGTTTCGTCGTATGATCCTTGCAATAACGTGTCATGCACATCGTTGCGGATGCTTGAGGCAAGGGTCCGCATTGAAATTTGGCGCCACCACCACAATTGCGAAAACAGACACACAGGGGATACGGTTATGAATTTTACCGCTAGGCGAACCGTTCAAATCACATCCGGCTTACTGTTGGCGCTGGTGGCTACACAGGTACTTTACACTCTTCTCCACGTGTTAGAGGTTAGCGTTCCACGACAACTCTTATGGGGGATGGAGTGTTTCCTGTTCACCCTTCTCGCATCCTTTGCCGGAGCCGCGATGGTGCAGGCAAAGAATTATCACGTGGGCTGGTCTGCCATTGCCTTCAGCGCAGTGCTCAACGTAGTGCAAGTGAGCATTGGTCTCACTCTGTTCGGACCCTTTCGTGAGGCTGCGGGTCAGCTGGAGGAACTAGGTCCGTTGGCAGGTGGAATTATTGCCTTGTCCTTCGTGATTTATTACGCAGCAAAGCTTTTGCTGGGCTTTGCTGCACTCATTTTTGGAGTTGCAAAGATGACGGGGGGTGCTAAAACCTTGGGAGGGCTGACTGCACTGGTGGGTATTGTCTCCATGGTCGCCAATGCGATCCTGATTGTGTTTGGTCGCGACGCGTTTTTACCCTCCGCTGCTGCTGGAGGCTCGGGCGTGCTCGCCACCTTGCTTCTGGCGTTCTGTTTGATGCGTACTCAGCGCGAAGACTAGGCGGTTTCCGGGCTGATATGAAAGCGGTAATTCCACCCAGAAAACATCATGCTCCGAGCGGTATCTCGGATCGAATTGCCCTCGGTTTCACCAAGGTTCTGCGCTTCTTCGCGGACATGTTTTTTGCGAAGCGGTACGGGCATCGCGCTGTGGTATTGGAAACCATTGCGGGGGTTCCAGGCATGGTGGCGGGAACACTCAGGCATTTGCGCGCCCTTCGCAGGATGGAGAGCGATAACGGCTGGATACAGACGCTTCTGAATGAGGCGGAAAATGAAAGAATGCACCTGATGACATTCGTTGAGATAGCGCAGCCGTCAAGGTTCGAACGAATCCTCATCCTGATGGCCCAAGGAGTCTTCTACAATTTCTACTTTTTCGTCTATCTTTGCTCGCCGCGAACCGCACACCGTATCGTAGGATACTTCGAGGAAGAGGCAGTATTCAGCTATACGGAGTACCTCGCTGATATCGACGAGGGTTTGTGCGAAAACGTTGCAGCGCCGGAAATCGCGATTGAGTACTGGAAACTGCCGCCTGATGCTCGCTTGCGGGACGTGGTTGTGGCTGTACGAGATGATGAAGCGCGCCATCGGGACGTTAATCATCATTTCTCTGATGAGCTCTCTTAACGCGAGCTGCTCCGAATACAGCGAGCGAGGGGGTGGTTGAGCTCACTCGGCAACCACAATGGCGTGCCATGCCTTTACATTTCAGCCAGTACCTCGGATGATCTCCGCGAACTCATATCTCGCTCATTATTCCCGGACTCTTCAGGTTTATGGATACTTCTGTGCCATTCAAGTCATCGACCGCAAGGCGTGTCACGTCGCGCAGTGCTGCCACCCGTGCCAAGTTGGTTTCCGTGGCCGAACGGCTATTTGCCGAGAACGGAGTGGAGGGCGTGACCCTCCAACAGATAGGTAAAGCTGCCGGACAAAGCAATGCGGCGGTATGTCAGTACCATTTTGGCGATAAGGAGGGGCTCTTACAGTCCATTCTTGACAAGCATATACCGCGCATTGTTCGCCGCCGACACGCGCTGCTCGATGAACTGGAGCAATCGGGAAGGCAAAGCCTGAAAGCAGTGGTACGAGCTTTCATTTACCCTGTCGCGGAAAAATTGTCGGATCTGGACGGCGGAGAGGAATTCATTCGCATCAATGCCCAACTCGTTGCTACCCACACCATGTTCGCGCAGCATCTGGGGTCTACAAACCTGCACCTCCCCAACCAGGACAGGCTTACCAGTGCGCTGCACGATGCTATGGCGGCACACGATGTGCCCGAGCCGGTTATAAAACAACGCTCAATGCTTGCAGCAGTGTTGCTTTTTCATGGCCTGTCGGAACATATAAAAATCAAACGCTGCACGAAATCCTCTGGCATGGATATGGAAACAGACGTATTCATTCACACACTGGAAGACGGCTTACTCGCCCTGTTGTCAGCGCCGATGTCACCCCTGGCAGCGGCTGACCAGAAACACAGAATATAGCGAGTCAATTCAGCCTGCCCAGGTGTTTGCAGCGGCAACACCCTCGTCAGAAACTCTAGTTTTGAACTGTCCACTTGACGGGGAAGCTTACGAAAGGGTCTTGCGCTCAAAAGCCGCGCGTTTGCGGTTTAAATATTCAGTCTTCGAGTTGGATTGCGGTCCCTAATTAATGAGATGACATTAAAAAATATGGTGCTGCTGTCGGTTCCAATGCTAGTTTTAAAGCCATTGAGGCACAGGTTTGCTGCTGCTTGCAGTGACGTGGTTAGCAGATGTCCTATGCCAGTCATTAATAATAAGAAGGAACGCAATGATGGTCAGGTCAACCGCTTATATCCCACCGATGTTTGTAGTCGCCGCGCTGGCTGCTACCACGAGCCAGTTGGTAAACGCACAGGACAGTCGTCGAACGGCCGTTCTGGAAGAGATTATCGTTACTGCGCAAAAGCGTGAGGAGAGCCTGCAGGAGGCCCCCATCTCCATAGCGACTATGAACCAGAGCCAGCTTGAAGCCAGAGGGATTACCAGCCTCGCCGACCTGGGAACGGGCAGCATTCCGTCGTTGCGCATCCAGCCTTTCGTGAATACCCCGAGCACGCTGACTATCAGCGTACGGGGCGCAGGATTCAGTGACCCGGGCCAGATTACCTTTGAGCCCTCCGTAGCCATATACCTGGACGATGCCTACGTGAGCCGCGGTCAGGGGCTGGCGATGGAAGTGGCTGACCTGGAACGTATTGAGGTGCTGCGTGGCCCGCAAGGCGCGCTGTTCGGCCGGAATGCGACCGGTGGAGCAGTCCGCCTGGTGACGAAAAAGCCCTCGGGCGAGTTCGGCTTGCAACAAACGTTCAATGTGGGGAACTTTGATGCATTGAAATCGGCCACCCATATCGACCTTCCAGAAGTCGGAGGCATACGTACCAAGATTGACTACCTGCATTCGCAGAAGGATGGCTGGGTCGACAATACGGCGCCCGGCGAGAACGATTACGGCGACATCGAGCAAGACGCATTTCGCGTCGCTCTGGACTGGAGCCCCGCGGATAACTTCAATGTTTACTACGCCTATGACTGGTCTGACATCGAGGCCACCCAAATCTATTTTCAGGTGATGCTGGATACGCTGGGTGTTATCGGCGTCGAGCCGCCCGCCACCGACACAACCCGCTTTCCCGTCCGGCCACTGGATCCAAGCAAAACGCGTCAAACCGGGCACAACCTTACCCTGACCTGGGATCTGGCTGAATCCCTCACCCTCAAGTCCATCACCTCGTACCGTGATATGGAAGAGGACACCCGCAACAACTACGCCGGCGCACTCTTGTTCAACGGCTTGATCGCGGCCGCTGCTGTCGAGCAGGACCAGTTCAGCCAGGAATTACAGCTGTCGGGTGCGAGTGATCGGCTGAAATGGATGACAGGCATTTACTATTTTGAGGAGAACGCCAACGACGACTTGTTGAACCTGGCATCGCGCGACAGCTTTGGCGCACTTACCGGTGTTTTTCTGGGACCCATTTATCCACCGATCCCCCAGCCCTCGGATGCGAGGAGGCTAGTCAGTACCCAAACCGAGAGCTGGGCGGCATTCGGCCAGGCTTCCTGGACACCCGCAGTACTTGAGGATCGCCTCGAAATCACGCTGGGCGCACGGTACACCGAAGACAAGAAAAGCGGCGATCGGGACTACGCGCTACCCGCGTTGGTCGAGGCCGGTCTCCGCTATCAGAACTACAACCTGAAAACGGATAGCCTGGATCCAACACTGACCTTCAGCTTCCAGTGGAACGATGAGGTCAATACCTACCTGCGCTGGGCGACCGGCTATAAGGCGGGTGGTGTCAGCCAGCGCTCTTTCACGTTTATACCTTTTGACGAAGAAAACGTGGAAACCTGGGAGTTCGGTCTGAAGAGCGAACTTTTCGCCAGCCGCCTGCGTTTCAACCTCGCCGTGTTCAACACCGAGTACGACGACTTCCAGATTGGTTTCTCCGACCCGCTGAACCCGACCTTCGCCGAGACCATCAACGCGGCGAAGACGACCAAAATCAGTGGGGCCGAGATGGACATGACGCTAGTGCCGCTGGCCGGGCTCACGATCGACCTGAGCTATACCTATCTGGATCCGGAGCAACCCGATCAACCGAACCCGCTGAACAACAATATCCCAGAACGTTTCGAACTTGCCCAGTCGCCACGTCATGCCGGAGCATTGGCGGTAGCCTACGAGTTTGAGCCCTTTTCATTCGGAACACTCGGGCTCCAGCTGGATCTTACGTCCACCTCAAAATATGCCTACGCGCCGAAGAACTTCGACTTTCAGGACAGCTATACGATTCTCAATGGGCGGGTGACATTGTCCGAAATCATGTTGGGGGGTGGTGATCACCACAGCCTGCAGCTTGCCCTGTGGGGCAAGAACCTGGCGGACGAGGAATACCGGGTCTATGCATTCCCGGTGGGCAACCCGGTCCTTACCATTCCGGCGGCCTACGGTGAGCCGCGCAGCTACGGGATCGAACTGCAATATCGCTACTAGGCACTCTGAATGGCGCGGGCGCCCGCTGCAGCAGGGGCGCAAGCGTTTTCTCCTTGAATGGAAACCTCAGCCTATGCGTATCGACTTTTGCTTGACCACACTTCTCGGGCTACCCCCTCAATCCAACGCGCCGGCAGTTGGTGAGGGGTTTTACGCGGCGTTGCAACAGGCCGGCTTTGGGGGTGTACAAACGGATGCGGCCAGCGCAGCGCGAGATGCCGGCATGGTGGCCACGGCCCAGGTGCTGAGCTGCGACCCCGGGGCACTGGATTCGATTGCCGAGCGCCATGCGGCGGAGGGTTTCGATGCAACGATTCTCGTCGCAGGCAACGGGCTTGAAGGGGACGAAGCGGTCAAGCGCTACTGCGATGCTCTGCTGCACGCATCCGCGCGCCACCGGCACCGTCTATTGCTGGAGACGCACCGCGGTAGTATCACGCAGGATATACGGCGCACCCTGAATACCATTCAACACTTTCCCGAGTTGCGTTTCTGTGCGGACTTCACGCACTGGTACATGGGGCACGAGCTGTCTCTCGCGGGCTTTGACGAAAAGCTGGCGTTCATGCAGCCCTTGCTCGAACGCACTGATATCGTTGAGGGGCGTATCGGTAGCACCAATTGCGCACAGATAACGCTGGAGTCAGCGCGCGATGATCGTCATTTCGTAGAGGATCATCGCCGCTTCTGGACCGCCTGTTTTCGTGCCTGCCTGGAGAGAGGCCAGCAGGTGGTTTTTGCGCCACAGTTGCTGCCTGCCGTACTTTCGCATAACGGCATCGACTACCCCATTGCCTACGCGCAGTTGCAGCGAGGCTCCAACGGGCACTGGAAAGAACAGGGCGACCGGTGGGAGCAGACGCTTCTTCATTGTGACATGGCGCGCGAGTGCTACGCGCAAGCCAGGGAGAGCTTGTCTCTCCAGCGCTCAGCATAATCCACAGCAGCACGCTACCAGGAGGTTTCCCAAATGAAAGCAGTGCGAGTACATGGCCCCTCGGATTTACGTATCGACGACATAGAGCCGCCGGTACCCGGCCCGCGTGATGTGGTGGTACGCACTGCCGTGGCGGGCATCTGTGGCAGCGACATCACATTCACCCGCATAGGCGGTGTGGCGGCGCCCCAGAAGGAGCCCTTCGGGCTGGGGCACGAGCTGGCAGGTACTGTTGCCTCGGTGGGAGTGGATGTTGTGGGTATTGCCCCGGGCGACCGTGTGACGGTCAACCCGATGGGTGATGGGAATGCCATCGGTAACGGCGTCCCCGAGGGTGCCTTCGCCCCACTGCTCCTTGTGCAGAATGCCACGCTTGGTGGCTCCATCTACCGGCTACCCGACTCGGTTAGCTTCGAGCATGCGGCCCTGATAGAGCCGCTATCCGTTGCGTTACACGCCGTGCGCCGCTCTGACGTACAGCAGGATGACAGTGTGGTGGTGTTCGGGGCAGGGCCAATAGGCTTGGGCATTGTAGCGCTGCTCCATCAGCGGGGTGTGCGTGAGATTACCGTGGCGGATATGTCGAACTCACGGCTGCAGCGCGCTTGCCGGCTGGGCGCCACACAAACCGTCAACCCGGCAGAGGGTGACACGTTCGATTTACTGGCTGCCGCACTGGGTAGCGGTAGTGTGTTTGGTTGGCCGACGATCAATGCCAGGCTCTGGTTCGAGGTGACCGGCTCAGCTGAGGTGTTACAGTCCATTGTCGCCATGGCTCCCTCACGAGCGCGCATGCTTGTGGTCGCGGTACATCACACGCCGGTGCCAGTCGATTTCCAGATGGCCCTGGCCAAAGAGCTGGATTTCAGCATGTCGCTCGCCTACCCAGAGGAGTTCCCCGAGGTGCTGGCGCTGTTGGCAAGTGGAAAGCTGGACGTGTCCGCCATGATCAGCCACCGGCTACCCAGCAAGGATTTTTTCGCGGCCTTTGCGCTTGCGCAGGATAAAGATGCCTCCGCGAAAGTGCTGGTCGATTTCAACGACTGATGTGTCATGAATCAACAGGCAAATGCCCAGGCAGGGCCTGTTCATCGGCCTCGGAAGCAAACACCGTGGGCATTTTGTTTGGAGATAGATCTATGAATAACGAGATACTTTTGCGCTTGCCAACTGAGGCCGAAATTGCCGCGTTCTGGCAGGACGGTGTGGTGTGTCTGCGCCAAGTCCTGAATCCGGTATTCGTGCTGGCCATGGAGCCCGCTGTAGAACGTCTGGTCAACGAGCCTACGGGCGGCACCATGTACAACATGTCCGCGATGGGGGCGGAAATTGCGGCGGGTGGTGAAGCGATACTGGACGGGGGCCGCAAGGGGCGCGGGCGGTTCATCTCGGGAACCGATCACTGGCGCGTAGACAGCGATTGCAGGGAATTCGCACTCTCACCTGAAATCGGCGCCATCGTGGCTCATTTGCTGCGCTCAAAGAAGGTGAATATGTGGGAGGACAGCGTGTTGGTGAAGGAGCCGGACACCGCGGAACGCACGGCCTGGCATCAGGACATCTCGTATTTTCACGTCGCCGGCGACCAAGTGTGTACAACATGGATACCACTGGATTTCGCAGACGCGGAAACCGGCGTGATGAGCTTTGTGCGCGGATCACACCGCTGGGATGCGCAGTATCGCCCGAACTGGTTCGTGTCCAATAGCCCGATGGAAGGCACCGTCGGCGCCGTGGTGCCGGATATAGACAGCATGGCGAGCAAAAATGAGGTGGAGCTCCTGCAGTTCGATCTCGGGCCGGGTGATCTGACGGTGCATCATGCGCGCACTCTGCACGCTGCGGGGGGCAATATGAGTCAGACGCGCCGCCGCCGTGCAATCAGTCTGCGTTACTGTGGCGATGACGCGGTGTATTACTTTCGTCCGGGAGCACCACGCAAACCGCACCATGAGTTTGTGGCAGCGGGCGATTCATTGGATGGCCCGGATTGCCCTGTGGTGTGGCGTGAGTAACGCACTGCTGCCGCCACTTCTGCCCCGACAGACGAATACAAGCCCAGGCCGAATAAAAAGCTGAGGACCCGATGACAACCAATACCCCCGTTTCCAATATTCACTATGACTACAGCGGCGCTACCGTACTGGTTACCGGTGGCACCAGCGGCATCGGCGCCGCGATTGCGAAGGCGTATCACACAGCTGGAGCTGACGTGACGATCACCGGGACCCGTAGCGGTGCTCGGGAATACGACGCGGATTTGTCAGCCTACCAGTACCTGCAGCTCGATCTGGAAGAGTCACAGAGCATCGATGGGGTTGCCAATGCACTGCCGCGACTGGATATTCTGGTCAACAACGGGGGATTGGCATTTCCCAGCCAGGGCCTTGACGAATCCGACCCGGAAATTTTCCAGCGCGCCGTGCAGGTGCACCTGGTCAGCGCGCACCGTTTGGCTCAGCGCTGCAAAGACAAACTGGCCAAAAGTTCGCTACCCGGTGGGGCGTCTGTCATCGGCATCGCTTCCATGGCCTCTTTCTTTGGCATTGAGATAGTGCCGGGTTATGGTTCAGCCAAGACCGGGCTGGTCGGTCTGACGCGCGCCCTGGCGGTGGCGTGGGGCAAGTGCAACATCCGCGTCAACGCGGTAGCGGCGGGCCTCACCGCCAGCCGCATGACCAGCGCCACCATTGCCAATCCGGAATGGTCGCAGCCCACGCTGGTGCGCACCCCGGTAGGGCGGCTGGGCGTGGCGGAGGATATCGCGGTGCCGGTGCTGTTTCTGAGCAGTGCGGGTGCGTCCTGGATTACCGGGCAAACACTCGCGGTGGACGGTGGTTACACCGTATCTGGCTGACGGCCCCCCAAGGTCCCCAACAGCAGGAAGCACGCTGATGACTGAAAACACGATCCGTATTGACGATCTGGGCGCGCCACAGCTGACACCAATACAGCGCCAGGCAATTGCCGCCGCTCCCCCGGTGCACATGCAGGAGGAGTCTGTATTGGCCGCCGCGCGGCAGGCGACTGGCTTGAGCGACTTTGGTGCCGGTGATTTTCGCGAGCGCCTGTGTATCTGGCTGCTGAGCTTTGACGAAGATCGGGGCCTGGGGCCGCTGGGGCGGGCGGGCTTGTTCAATGATGCGGTTCGCTACGCCAGCAATCGCCTGTTGCTGGAAGACCTGCTCAAGTGCAACCCGGATATTGCCGAGGTCGTGATCGACCGCCCCATCATCATTGCCGGCCTGCCGCGTTCGGGTACCACCAATCTTGTCAATATTCTCGCCGCCGACCAGCGCCTGCGCTCCATGCCACTGTGGGAAGCCATGCAGCCAATTCCCGCACCCGGGCAGGCGGCTGCGGGCGCAGGGGAGGACCCCCGGTTTACCACGACCAAAGCGGTGTGGAGCGCGTTTGAATCCCTCCTGCCGCTGATGCCCGCCATGCATGAAATGGCGCCAGACCATGTGCACGAAGACATCGAACTGCAGGCACTGGATTTTTCGACCTACCTGCCCGAATGGTTGTCGCGCCCCTATCGCTGGCGTGAGTACTATTATGCCCATGACCAAACGCCGCACTACGCCTACGGCAAGAAAGTGCTGCAGGCGTTGACCTGGCAGCGCGGCCCCAGCCGCTGGGTGATGAAATCGCCACCGCACATGGAAAACCTGGTACCCCTGCAGACCACTTACCCCGATGCCACCTATGTGATTACGCATCGCGACCCACTGGCCGTGCTGCAATCGGCGATGACCATGATCGCCTACGGCGACCGCCTGCGGCGCACGCACATCGACTTGAAGGAACTCGCCGACTACTGGATAGCGCGAATAGAGCGTCTACTGCTTGCCTGCGTGCGCGACCGGGAGCGCCTGCCGGAAGCACAAACCATCGACGTACTGTTTCACGAGTACATGGCAGATCAGAGCAGCACGGTTGAAAAAATATACGCCATGGCCGGATTGGAACTGGACAGTGGCGCGGCGCGCAGCATGCAGCGTTACTTACGGGCCAACCCGAGGGGCAAGCACGGCAAGGTCCGCTACGATCTGGCGGGAGATTTCGGTATCGACGTAGCGGCCTTGCGGGAACGCTTCGCGTTCTACTACTCGCGGTTTCCGGTGGAGAAGGAGGCTCTATGACGCCCTCCAACGGAAAGAGTACAGCGGCCGAGCGGCTCAAGAGCGGCGCAGCCTGGGATGATTTTTGTGAAACGGTGCGCTCGGCCGGGCACATTGTTGACGAGTTCGAAGGCAACATCACCGAGCTGGACCGCAGCGAATGGTACCGTTTTTTAACGCGTCTGCTGCGCAACGGCTTCGAGCGCTACATGGAAAACTGTGAACCCGATCGGCCGCGCCTGCGCGATGCGCCGTGGCGCCAGAGCATCAATTTTCAATCTCCAGACCAGGATCACCTGTTGGCCGAGTTTGTCGATGGCTCGTACGCCTACCGCATACAAGGGAACCGCGGCACGCTACCTTATTTTGTGATTGCCGCCTGGAGCGCCAAACAGCCCGACGACCTGGCCGCACGAGACTGGGCCAAACGCGGGGTCAGCGGCCTGCAGGAGTTCGACCCCGCCACCTTGACGACCACCGGATTTCTGCCCAGCGAAGCAATCGAGTTCGACGCCGACGGCAATTTCGAGATCATCGTCAGCCAGACGCAACCGACGGGCACGAACAACTGGTTACCCATTACCAGCGACTGCGTGGGAATTCTGGTGCGCACCCTGTATCACGACCGGGCAAATACGGTCGCGCCAAGCATGCGTATCGTGCGTCTGGATGACGTGCCGCCCCGGCCCATAGCCGCCGAAGAGGTTAGCGCCGGCTTGGCCAAGGCGGGCCAACTGGTGTTAGCCTATGTGGAACTGGTGCGCAGCTGGTGGCAGGAAAACCTCAGCAAGCGGTCCAATAGCCTCCGCTTCAGCCGCGCTCTTTATCTGAGCAATGGCGGCGTACCGGACCGGCATCACGGCTTTGGTGCATGGGAAAAGAATGCCGACGAAGCTCTGGTATTGCACTTTACCCCGGGCCCCTGTGAATACTGGATATTCCAACTGTGTAATGTCTGGCAGGAAAACCTCGATTGCTACGAGGAGGGGCAGGGTTATACCACCAAATCCCGGGCCCGCTACGAACGCGACGGCTCCGTGTTTGTGGTAATCGCCGATGCCGACCCCCAGGTCGGCGGCGTATGGCTGGATGCTTACGGTCACGACCACGGAGGCATGAGTCTGCGCCTTATCAAGGCCGAAGGTGGGCCACCACGGGTAGCGCTGTATCGGCTGCCCTTGAATACGCTGCGTAGCGTCGGCTTGAGCGGCTTGCCCACTGAGCAAGCAATCATGAGCGGCGAGATGACTGACTAGAAACAGGTAGCTCCATGACTGATCATCTGGGTTCTTGCTTGTGTGGCACTGTGAAGTTTGCGGTGCAAGGCGACTTCGACAGCTTTTACCTGTGTCACTGTGCGTACTGTAGAAAGGACACGGGATCTGGCCACGCGGCAAACCTGTTTTCGCAATCCGCGAAGTTGACCTGGCTGGCGGGTGCAGAGTCAGTCACCTCCTTTACGCTTGCGGGCACTCGCCATCACAGAAGCTTTTGCAGCGTGTGTGGGTCCGCAATGCCATGCCCTCAGCCTGCAGGTTTACTCGTCGTGCCCGCGGGATGTCTGGACACAGAGATCACCCTGTCGCCAACAGCGCGAATCTTTACCGCCGGGAAAGCTCCCTGGGATGGAGAACTCGGCGGCGTGCCCGAGTTCGATGGGCTACCGGGCTGAGCCACAATCAGGCAAGCCGTGTTTTGCTGTGTCCTACGGCGCTTTGTGGTTTGGGGTGTCGCGCGGCTTGAAGTAGTTGCGGTATCTGGGTCATCCTGCGAACCCGTCAAACGAGGGATCCGGCCATGAGGGCAAGCTGTTTGTGTGGTGGTGTCAAGTTCGAGATAGAGGGGGATTTCGTGTACGCAGGCTACTGCCATTGCAGTGAATGCCAGAAATTCTCCGGTTCGGCCAACTCGGTATTCGGCGGGTTGAAGAAGGAGCAACTGACCGTCGTGCAGGGTAGGGAGTTGATGAGCTACTACACCAAATACCCCGGTTCTCACGTCGCCTTTTGCAGCCGTTGTGGCTCCTGTCTGTTGAACGAGAAAGTCGATTGGGAGACCACGAACATCCGTTTGGGGCTGCTTGACGACGCCACGGCAAAGGAGCCCGATTTTCATGTGTATGTGGGGTCCAAGGCGCCGTGGCACCATTGGCAGGATGATTTGCCAAAGTATGACGAGCTTCCGCCTTCAGTAGGATGAGGCGCGGGATATGCAGCGCATAGTCGTCTTTGGTAACTCTGGCTCGGGCAAATCAACCTTCGCGCGGCAGCAATCAGCGATCCTGGACTGCCCCGTACTGGACCTCGACACGGTCGCGTGGGAACCTGAAGTAGAAACGCCCACAAGGCGCCTGCTGGAAGCGAGCGCCGCGAATATCCAGAATTTCATCAGCGCATCACAATCCTGGATTGTTGAAGGTTGCTACGCCGATCTGCTGGCATTGGCGACACCCCATGCTACGGAGGTGGTGTTTCTTAACCCCGGCACGGAAACCTGTATCGAGAATGCGCGGCAACGACCCTGGGAGCCGCACAAATACAGTTCGCCCGAGGCGCAGGATGGCAATCTGGACATGCTTATCGCCTGGATCAGGGAATACGAGCATCGCGTAGACGAATTTTCCTACCCGGCGCACCGGCGGTTATTCGACGGATTCCGTGGGCGCAAGCGGGAGCTGCAATCCAACGAACGGCCCGGCGCTTTCTCACATTCGTCACAGTGTGAGTGACAGGCACTGCGAGAAGCCGGCGCACCGCAGGGCGAGTCAGGCCGGAGTTGTATCTCCACCTGTCGCGTACTATAAGTGCTGGGTGTTTCAACCGGAGTAACGGAGGCGCTCATGAAAGACTTTCCGCAGCATTTTCAGGAGCTGAACGAATGGATGGCGAAATTGGGACAAGTGTCACCCAAGGTCATGGAGGGCTTTGGCGCGCTTCATGAGGCAAGCGTTGCCAGCGGAGCCCTGGAGCGCAAGACGAAAGAGTTGATCGCGTTGGGCATAGCAATCACCGTGCGCTGTGACGGCTGCATTTCGTATCATGTACACGATGCGCTGCAGGCCGGCGCAAGCGCGGATGAAATTGCTGAGACGGTCTCGGTGGCGATCCTCATGGGTGGCGGACCCTCGCTTGTCTATGGAATCGAGGCCATGCAGGCGTTGAGCCAATATCAAGAGCAGGGTTTCTAAACGGGTGATACAACAGCTGTTTTCCATTCGCTCGCAGGCGCACGGCAGAACGTGTCGCGAGAAACCATAGGTGCATAATGTGGTGCCGTACACAGGCCCTCTGGCTGTGGTCGAGGCGTCGCATGCTCACGTTGAGCCGACCCTGCGGGCAATACGGGCCTGCACCGCGATGATGTACCGTCTGGATATAGCCCAATGGGATGACGAGTACCCCAGCGGAGGCGTCATCGCCACTGCGGTTGAAAACCGGTCGCTGTTCTTGTTCGTGCGTGACGGAACCGTCGTTGTGGGCGCGGGGCTGGATACTGTGCAGCCGCTGGAGTACCAGCTGTGCGATTGGCGGTACGGCGCTTCTGCGTTGGTGGTGCACCATTTGTTTGTGCATCCCGAGTATTGGCGCATGGGCTATGCATCGCGCTACATGGAATTTGCAGAGCAACACGCCGCCACGATGCATGTCAATGCGATTCGCCTGGATGCCTATGCCGGAAACCCGGCTGCGCTTTCGCTATATCGTTCGCGCGGCTACCGCGAGGCGGGTGAAGTCATGTTTCCGCGCAGGAGCTGCCCCTTCATCTGCTTCGAAAAGAATCTTGACTAGAGGTCTTCAGGGACAGGCATGCAGATCAAGGAGGACGACCTTACCGGTTCTGACATTTTGGAACTGTTGTATGAGCACCTGTGCAATATGCACGAACTGTCCCCTCCAGAGAGTGTGCATGCGTTAGACCTTGAGCAGTTGAAGCGACAGGACATCACGTTCTGGACGGCGTGGGACAACGGGGTTTTGATGGGCTTCGGCGCGCTGAAGGAACTCGATCCCTGGCACGGGGAGATCAAGTCGATGAGAACCCCCTCGAACAGACGTCGACATGGGGTGGGACGCTTGCTCTTGCAGCACATCATTGCGGTTGCGCAACAGAGAGGCTATCGGCTACTCAGCCTTGAAACCGGCAGCCAGCCGGGTTTTGAGCCGGCTAGAACGTTGTACGAGAGTCATGGTTTCACGTATACCGGTCCTTTCGCAGAATACGCAGAGGATCCACACAGCCGGTTCATGCAGCTTCGGCTTTCACGCGGCGGCCCGGCGGTAGATAAAGATGCAGACAGGCTTCAACAGCGCCTAGAATAGCGTCAGCAGACGCGAGGAAACCTCCATGACCGGCGCACCCACCCAACACAAATTCACCCGCGAGCAGTTGGAAGCACACTGGATGCCCTACACGGGCAACCGTCAGTTCAAGCGTGACCCGCGCATGATTGTGGCGGCCGAAGGTGTGCACTTCATCGACGACAACGGCCGCCGCGTACTTGATGGCCTCTCGGGGCTCTGGTGCAGTGGGGCAGGGCACAATCGCCCGGAAATCGCCGAAGCGGTGCAGCGCCAGTTGCTGACGCTGGACTATGCCCCCGCGTTTCAGTACGGGCACCCCGCAGCCTTTGAGCTCGCCAACCGGATTAAGGCGCTCACGCCGGACGGGCTGGATTACGTGTTCTTCACCAACTCGGGCTCGGAAGCCGCGGACACCGCGTTGAAGATGGCCCGCGCCTACTGGCGCTTGAAGGGCCAGCCTGCCAAAACGCGCCTGATCGGCCGGGCCAAGGGCTACCACGGCGTCAACTTCGGCGGCATTTCCGTGGGCGGCATCGGGCCCAACCGCAAGCTCTTCGGTGCCGCCGTGGAAGCGGACCACCTGGCGCACACGCTATCGCCGGCCACCCGCTTCAGCCGCGGCATGCCGGCGCAGGGCGCGGAATTGGCCGATGAGTTGCTGGAACTGATTGCCCTGCACGATGCGAGCAACATTGCCGCCGTGATCGTGGAGCCCATGGCCGGCTCTGCCGGGGTGATTCCGCCACCCGTGGGCTACCTGCAGCGGCTGCGAGAGCTGTGCAGCGCGCATGACATCCTGCTGATTTTTGATGAGGTGATTACCGGCTTCGGCCGCTGTGGTGCCATGACCGGTGCCGATGCCTTCGGTGTGGTGCCCGACATCATGAACGTGGCCAAGCAACTCACCAATGGTGCCATACCCATGGGGGCCGTTATTGCGCAGGGTGAAATCTACGACACCTTCATGGCCCAGGGCGGGCCGGACTATATGCTGGAGTTCCCCCACGGCTACACCTACTCGGGGCACCCGGTCGCCTGTGCCGCCGGGCTCGCTGCCCTGAACATTCTCGAGCGGGAGCAGCTGCCCCAGCGGGTGGCGCGCATGGCGCCGCATTTTGAGGCGGCATTGCACCAGCTGCAGGGGGCGCCCCATGTGGTCGATATCCGCAACTACGGTTTTGCCGGCGCGCTGCAGCTTGCGCATTACCCCGGAGAGCCTGCGCGGCGGCCCTTTGAGGTTGCCATGCGCATGTGGGAGAAGGGCTTTTACGTGCGCTACGGTGCCGACACGCTGCAACTGGGTTTGCCCTTTGTGATCGAAGAGGCGCAAATCGACAGCCTGTTGGAAGCGCTGGGCGATACTCTGCGCGAGCTGGCGTAGCCCGCACGGAGTGTTGCCTGCTGTGCCCGACCTGAACCTGTGGCAACTCACCCTCACCGCCGCGGCGGTGAGCCTGCCTACCTTTGGCTGGGTGATGCTGGGCCTGGTGCTGCGCTTGCTGGGTTGGCTGCAACCCCACCATGTACAGGCCATCTCCAGGTTCGCCTTTAACGTTGCACTGCCGCTGCTCCTGTTTATCAGCGCGGCAGGGGTGGATTTCGCAGCGATGGGTGGCGCCACCTACCTGCTTGCGGGGGTGCTGGCCACGCTGCTCACGCTCGGCCTGAGTTGGGTGTATGCCCGCTGGCGAGGCTTTGCGCGTCCAACCCTGGGCGTGTTCGTGCAGGCGGGTTTCCGTTCCAACCTGGCGATTCTCGGCTTTGCTCTGTGCCATGCGGCCTACGGTGAGCAGGGCTTGAGTCTGGCGGCATTGCCGGTGGCGGTAATGACGGCGCTCTACAATGTATTGGCGGTGTGGGTGTTGCAGGTGACGCACGGCGGTAGCCGTTCCCTGCTCGGCCTGCTCTACGGACTGGTGCGTAACCCGTTGCTGCTGGGGATTGGCGCGGGCATGTTGTATGCCGCATCCGGTATACCGCTGCCGGGCTTTACGCCGATTGTCAGCCAGGTGTTGTCGCAGGGCTTTCTGCCGCTGGTGCTGGTGAGCATCGGTGCCGCCATGCGCCTGGCATTGCTGCGCAGCGCGGGCTCAGTGACCTGGGAAGCGGCGGGCTGGCGGTTGCTGGTGGGCCCGGCGATTGGCGTCGTGTTGGCCGTACTGCTCAATGTGCCGCCGATACAATTGGGTGTGCTCTTCCTGTTGCTGAGCTCGCCAGTAGCCGCGGCGAGTTTTGTGATGGTGGTTGCGGCGCGGGGCAACGGCACGCTGGCGTCGAACATGATTGTGCTAACCACCCTGTTGTCGATGGTTTCCGTCACTGCCGGTTTTGCCCTGTTGGTGGTGTTAGGGCTTGCGGCCGCGCCGGTCTGACCCATGCCGGCGACGGGGGTATAATTCGTATTTTTTGTGGGGAGATAGACTGTGACAACAGCATCCAGGCCGCTGGAAGGACTGCGTGTAATAGAACTGGGGCAGCTGCTGGCGGGGCCCTTTGCCTGCACAGTCCTCGCCTATTTTGGCGCCGAGGTGATCAAGGTGGAGCCACCGGGTGGTGACCCCATTCGCGGGTGGCGCGTGGTCCAGGATGGCACCTCACTCTGGTATCGCAGCCTCGGTCGTAACAAGAAAAGCGTCACGCTGGACTTGAAGAGCGAACGTGGCCGGGAGCTGGTACTGCAACTGCTCGATAGCGCCGATGTGCTGGTGGAAAACTTTCGCCCCGGTGCGATGGAGGAGTGGGGCCTGGGCCCCGAGGTCGTCAAGGCCCGCAACCCACGCCTGGTATATACGCGGATTTCCGGCTACGGGCAGACCGGCCCCTACGCCAGCAAGCCCGGGTATGCCTCGGTCACCGAGGGCTTCGGCGGCTTTCGCTATATCAATGGCGAGCCCGGCAAGGCGCCGGTGCGGCCCAATATCAGCTTGGGCGATACAGTGGCGGGACTGCACGCCGCGCTGGGGATCACGCTGGCGTTGTTGCAGCGGGCAAAGCCGGGTGGCGAGGGGCAGGTAATTGATGTTGCCCTGTACGAATCGATTTTCAACCTGCTGGAGGGGATGGTGCCCGAGTACGATGGTGCCGGTGTGGTGCGCGAACCCTCGGGTACCACGGTCACGGGCATTGTGCCGACCAATACCTACCATTGTGACGATGGCAAGTATGTCGTTATCGGTGGCAACGGCGACTCCATTTTCAAGCGTTTGATGACGGTGGCCGGGCGCTCCGACATGGCGGCTGACCCCGAGCTTGCCGACAACAGCGGCCGCGTGCGCCACGAGGCGGAAATCGACAAGGCGCTGGGGTTGTGGTGTGGCCAGCACTCGTCGACGCATGTGATCAATGTGCTGGAGGAGGCCCGCGTGCCGGTGGGCCCGATCTACTCGGTCGCGGATATGCTTGCCGATCCGCAGTATCAGGCGCGCGGGCTGTTCGAGCAGGTAGAGATTGACGGCAAGCCCTTGAAGATTCCGGCGATCATGCCGCGGCTGGATTCCACGCCCGGGCGCACCGAATGGCCCGGGGGGGATCTCGGCAGCCACAACCGCGATGTGTTGCAGGGGTTGTTGGGCCTGGGAGACGAGGAGTTGGCGCAGCTCGCCGCAGAGGGCGTGATTAGCTCCGGCTGAGCACGCGAGCTTAGCTCGCCTTGCGCAGCGCCCTGTGCGGCGGGTTACTGAACACCAGGCTGCCATCGTCGAGTGGTGCCACGGGCAGTGTCTTGCGGTCGCGATGGTAGTCCTGCGAATTCTGCCAGGGGTCGTGGTCACCTTGCCTGGGCAACAGGTGCAGCACCCGCTGGATGTAGCCCGCATTGAAGTCATCGATCCAGGGGCGCGCCGGCATGCCCTGGTCGATGGCCCTGAGCACGGGTGTAACCTGGCTGGCGCTGCGGCGCGCCATGTCGTTCAGCAGACGGCAGACGAAGCGGGCGGTGAGGTCGGCGCGCAGCGTCCAGGAAGCATTGATGTAGCCGAAGGTATTGGCCATGTTGGGCACACCGGAAAATAGCATGCCGCGCCAGCTCCAGGTGGCGCCAAAGTCCACCGCCTCGCCATCGACCTCGAATGCAATGCCGCCCATCACCACCAGTTCCAGGCCGGTGGCGGTAACGATGATGTCTGCCTGCAATTCCTCGCCGGACTTCAGGCTGATGCCGGTTTCCGTGAAGCTGTCGATGTGATCTGTCACCACGTCTGCCTTGCCGCTGCGCAGGGCCGCGTAGAGGTCGCCATCCGGCACCAGGCACAGGCGCTGATCCCAGGGGTTGTAGGCCGGGGTGAAATGCTTTTCGATATCGAATTCCGGCCCCAGCGCTTTGCGCAGCATACCCAGCAGGTGCGCCTTCACCTGTTCCGGCCGGGTGCGGCTCTTGTTGTACACCCATTGTTGCAGGCGTGTATTTTTCCACCGGGTGATGGCGTAGGCCCAGCGATCGGGCAGGCAGCGGCGCAGGAGGTTGGCCAGCCTGTCGCGGTTGGGGCGTGACACCACATAGGTCGGGGAGCGCTGCAGCATGGTGACATGGCCGGCGTCCTGTGCCAGCGCCGGTACCAGCGTCATGGCGGTGGCGCCGGAGCCGATGATCACCACGCGCTTGTTGCGGTAGTCGAGGTCTTGCGGCCAGTGCTGGGGGTGCACCTGTTGGCCGCGGAAGCGGCTCTGCCCGGGGAGCTCGGGCGCGTGGCCCTGGGCGTAGTCAAAGTAGCCGGAGCACAACAGCAGGAACTCACAGCTGAAGTGCTCTTCGCGCACCGCGCCGTTGTTGTCGGTCACGGCCACGTCCAGCGTCCAGCGCGTCGTTTCACTGCTGAAACGGGCGCGCAACACGGTGTGCTGGAACTGTATGCGCTCACGTACGCCGTACTCGTCCGCCGCGCTGTTGATGTATTCGAGGATTGATGCCCCATCGGCAATCGCGCGCTCATGAACCCAGGGTTTGAAGTCGTAGCCCAGCGTATGCATGTCGCTGTCGGAGCGGATGCCGGGGTAGCGAAACAGGTCCCAGGTGCCGCCTATGCGCGGCCGGCTCTCCAGCAGAATAACGCGCTTGCCGGGGCAGAGGGTTTGCAGGTGCACGGCAGCGCCAATGCCGGATAACCCGGCACCGACGATGATGACGTCCGCGTCCCGGATGCCGGCTTCTGCACTGGCTGACACTCAGGCGCGGCCGAGGACGGAGCGGGCGACCAGCTCGCGCATGATCTCCGAGGAGCCACCGTAAATGCGCTGGATGCGCGCATCAGTGTAGAAGCGCGAGATGGGGTACTCCACGGTGTAGCCGTAACCGCCGAACAGCTGCAGACATTCGTCGATGGTGTCGCACTGCATTTCACAGGACGCCAGTTTCAGCATTGCGGCCTTGTCGGCGGTGAGTTCACCGCGGCTGTATTCGTCTGCGCACTGTTCATACAGGGCGCGGTTGAGGGCGATCTGGGTGCGCACATCCGCCAGTTTGAAGCGGGTATTCTGGAAACTGCCGATGGCCTGGCCAAAGGCCTTGCGCTCCAGCACATAGTCCACGGTCAGCGCCAGTGCCCCTTCGGCGGCGGCGACGGCCTGCGCGGCGATCCCCAGGCGCTCTCGTGGCAGCTCCTCCATCATGATGGCGAAACCCTTGTTTTCCTGCCCCAGCAGCGCGCTGGCCGGCAGGCGCATATCCTGGAAGAAGAGCAGGGCGGTGTCCGATGCGTGCTGGCCGATTTTTTCTATTTTCTTGCCGCGCTCAAAGCCGGGCAGGGCGGTGTCCACCAGGAACAGCGAGGTCCCCTTGGCGCCTTTGCCGGGGTCGGTGATCGCCGCGACAATCACCAGGTCGGCGTGCATACCGTTGGTGATGAAGATCTTGGAGCCGTTGAGAATCCACTCGTCGCCGTCACGCACTGCATTGGTGCGGATGCCCTGTACATCGGAGCCGGCGCCCGGCTCGGTCATCGCCAGCGCGCCCACGGCATCGCCGCTGACCATTTTCGGCAGCCACTGTTGCTTCTGTTCTTCCGTGCCGTGTCGTGCCAGATAGGGCGCCACGATATTCGAGTGAATACCGAAACCAGAGGCAAAGCCGCCAAAGCCCATACGCGAAAGCTCTTCAATCAGCATCAGGGTCACGTGGGGGGTGGTGCCCGCGCCCCCGTAGGCCTCATCCATGTCGGCACAGAGCAGGCCGGCAGCGCCCAGGGTGCGCCAGAGTTCGCGCGGGACCATGTGCTCCGCTTCCCATTGCTCATAATGGGGTGAAATTTCCTGTTCAAAGGCGCGACGCGCCATGTCGCGAAACAGGGTCAGTTCATCACTTTGCATTGTTGGTACTCCAATTCGGGGTTGGCGCAATGATAACCCCATGGGGTAGTGGCCGACCACTCATCGGGTGCTACACTACGGCGCAACCATAATCAGCAAGGGAGAGTACCATGCGCGAATATCTGCAGTTTTACATCAACGGTGAGTGGGTCGACCCGGTAACGCCGAAGGTCCACGACGTGATCAACCCGGCCGATGAGTCCGTCTGTGCGCACATATCCCTGGGCAGTGAAGCGGACGTGGATCGCGCCGTTGCTGCAGCCCGCAAGGCGTTTGACACCTGGGGCTACAGCACCCGGGAGGAACGCATCGCCGTGCTCGAGTCCTGCGTGGCAACCTATGAGAAGTACTACAACGACATGGCCGATGCGATCCGCGAAGAGATGGGTGCACCCAAATCGCTGGCGGTCTCCGCACAGGCCCATGCCGGGCTCGGCCACCTGCAGGAAGCTCTGCGCGTGCTGCGTGAATTCGAGTTCGAGGAAGACCTTGGCGAGCACCGTCTGTTCAAGGAGCCGATTGGTGTCTGCGGTCTGATTACGCCCTGGAACTGGCCGGTCAATCAGATTGGTTGCAAAGTGGCGCCGGCACTGGCCGTGGGCTGCACCATGATCCTCAAGCCTTCAGAGGTGGCGCCGCTTTCCGGCTACTTGTTCGCAAAGATCATGCACGAGGCGGGTGTGCCTGCGGGCGTGTTCAACCTGGTGAATGGCGATGGCCCCACGGTCGGTGCAGCGCTCTCACGTCACCCGGGTGTCGACATGATGTCCTTCACCGGTTCCACCCGTGCCGGCTCGCAGGTGGCGCAGAATGCCGCGCCCACGGTGAAACGTGTAACCCAGGAGCTGGGTGGCAAGTCGCCGAACATCCTGCTGGACGACGTGGATATGAAAACCGCGGTCACGCGCGGGGTGCTGCACATGTACACCAACACCGGACAATCCTGCAACGCCCCTTCGCGTATGCTGGTGCCGCGCGCACGCCTGGCCGAAGCCGAGGCCATTGCGGCTGAAGTCAGCGCCAGCGTGGTTGTGGGCGACCCCGCCAATGAGGCCACCACCATGGGCCCCGTGGTTTCCGAGCTGCAGTTCAACAAGATCCAGGGCCTGATCGAGAAGGGCATCGCCGAAGGCGCCAAGCTGGTCTGCGGCGGCCCCGGGCGACCCGAGGGTATCGACAAGGGCTATTTCGTGCGCCCCACGGTGTTTTCAGAAGCCAACAACGACATGACCATCGCGCGCGAGGAGATCTTTGGTCCCGTGCTGGTGATGATCCCCTACGACTCCGAAGACGAAGCCATCGCCATCGCCAATGACACACCCTACGGTCTGGCGGGCTATGTGCAGAGCGACGATATCGGTCACGCCCGGCGCGTTGCGTCGCGCATCCGTGCCGGTAACGTGCACATCAACGGTGCCAGCGGTGGCTATAACGTGCCCTTCGGCGGTTACAAGCAGTCCGGCAATGGCCGCGAGTGGGGCGCTCACGGCTTCACTGATTTCCTCGAAATCAAGGCGGTTGAGGGCTTCGGCAGCTGAGATGGCCGCGTTCGTTCTCGCCATTGATCAGGGGACGACCGGCACCACCGTTGCGTTGATGGATGCGGCGGGGCAACTGCGGGCCAGCGTCAATATCGAGTTCCCCCAGCACTATCCGCAACCGGGTTGGGTGGAACACGATGCGGCGGACATCTGGTCCTCGGTGCAGCGCGGTATTCGCAGTGTGCTGCGCAAAAAGGTGTGCAAGCCGGCGGATATCGTCGGCATCGGCATTACCAACCAGCGCGAAACCTCGCTGTTGTGGGACCGTGACAACGGCGAGGCGCTTAACCGCGCCATCGTCTGGCAGTGCCGGCGCACCACCGATTTCTGTGAAACGCTGAAGGCCGGCGGGCACGAGGCACAGGTAAAACGCAAGTCGGGCCTGGTGCTCGACCCGTACTTCTCGGCCAGCAAGTTCCGCTGGCTGCTGCGCAATACCTCCGGTATCGCCCGCAAGCTGCGCGCAGGGCGCGTAGCGGCAGGCAACATCGACAGTTATTTGATCTGGCAGCTCAGCGGCGGTGCGGTGCACGCCACCGATGTCTCCAATGCCTCGCGCACGTCGCTGATGAACCTGCAGCGTCTGAGCTGGGACAAGGAGCTGATGGGGCTGTTTGAAGTGCCCGAAGGCATCCTGCCGGACATCCAGCCCTCCAGTGGCGTGCTGGCCCATACCCGGGGGGTTCCCGGACTGCCAGACGGTATTCCCATAGCGGGCGTGGCGGGTGATCAACAGGCGGCGCTGTTCGGTCAGGCCTGTTTCAGTGCCGGCGATGCCAAGTGCACCTTTGGCACCGGCTCTTTCATTCTGATGAATACCGGCTCTGAACTGCTGCAGTCGCGCTCCGGCCTGCTGACGACGGCCGCCTGGCAGCTGGGCAACGCTGATCCGGTGTATGCCTTGGAAGGCGGTGCGTTTGTGTGCGGCGCCGCGGTGCAGTGGCTGCGTGACGGCCTTGGTCTCATTCGGCGCTCTGCCGAGGTGGAAGCGCTGGCGGCATCCGTTGCAGACAGCGGCGGTGTGGAGTTCGTGCCCGCACTGACCGGGTTGGGTGCACCCCATTGGGCGCCGGATGCACGCGGTCTCCTCACGGGCCTCACCCGCGGTAGCGGTCGCGGCCACATCGCGCGCGCCACCCTGGATGCCATGGCCCTGCAGAACGCCGACATCCTGCTGGCCATGGAACGTGACCTGGGCAAACGCATGCGGCCCCTGCGGGTGGATGGTGGTGCGGCCGCCAACAACCTGCTGATGCAGATTCAGGCGGACGTGTTGGGGCGCAAGCTGATTCGGCCGCGGATGATCGAAACCACCGTGGCGGGCGCCTGCTATCTGGCAGGGCTGGGGGTCGGCCTGTGGGCAGGGCCTGCGGACCTGCGCAAGATCTGGTCGGTGCAGCAGGAATTCACGGTGGGCCTGTCTGCCTCAGCCCGCCGACGGCGGCATGCCTCGTGGCAGGCGGCGCTCGCCCGCGCGCTGCTCTAGGGGCAGGCCGTGGCTGATATTCTCACCTTCCGCAAACCGTCATTGAAGGAAAAGCACAAGGGCAACACATTGTGCCGTCACGGTCACCACAAATGGTCGGTGGACAAAGCGAAGCAGTTTGATGTCAAACAGGGCCGGCTGGTGACGGTGTATTGCTGTACCCGCTGCGGTGAGCGTAAAGTGAAGGCACTGTAGCAACTTCAGGTAAGCGCCATGACCCAGATGATCTACCCCACCACCAACCTCAAAGCCACCGAGCAACTGGTGATTGAGCGTGGCGAAGGCGTATACGTCTACGACAACCGCGGTCAGCAGTATCTGGAGGGTATGAGCGGCCTCTGGTGCACTTCACTGGGCTACGGCAACGAAGAAGTGGTCGAGGCGGCAGCGCAGCAGATGCGCACCTTGTCCTACTCACACCTGTTCGGTGGCAAGACACACCCGGCGGCCATGCAGCTCGCAGACACGCTGGCGTCCATGGTGCCGGTGAACAACGCGCGCGTATTCCTCGGCAATTCGGGCTCGGATGCCAACGATACCCTGGTCAAACTGCTGCGCTATCACTTCAATGCCATCGGCCGGCCGGAAAAATTCAAGATCATTGCCCGCGAACGGGCCTATCACGGGGTAACGGTCGCAGCGGCTTCCCTTACCGGTCTGGTGCCGAATCACACGCATTTCAGCCTGCCATTTGATGCGCTGGGTGTGCTGCGCACAGGTGCGCCACATTTCTACCGCGATGGATTGCCCGGCGAAACCGAGGAACAGTTCGCCACACGCCGTGCGCAGGAGCTGGAAACCCTGATTCAGGCCGAAGGGCCGGAAACCATCGCAGCCTTTATCGCGGAGCCGGTGAATGGCGCGGGTGGCGTGATTGTGCCTCCACCCGGTTATTTCGAGAAAGTGCAGGCGGTGCTGCGCAAGTACGACATCCTGTTCTGGGACGACGAGGTGATATGCGGGTTCGGCCGCACGGGCGCCGACTTTGGCGCCACTACCTACGGTATTCAGCCGCAGCTGATGTCCTTGGCGAAGGCGCTGTCATCAGCCTATTTACCGGTCAGCGCCGCCATTGTCACGGGTGACATCTATGAGTCCCTGGTGGAGCCCAGTGCGGCTGTCGGTATATTCGGCCACGGCTACACCTACGGCGGCCACCCGGTTGCCTGTGCCGTTGCCTCCAAAGTGCTGGAAATATACGAGCGCGACCAGCTGTTCGCCCGTGCCGCGGAGACAGGTTCCTATTTCCAGCAGCAGCTGCAGGGCTTCGTCGACCACCCGCTGGTGGGTGAGGTGCGCGGCGTGGGCATGATTGCCGCGCTGGAGCTGGTAGCCAACAAGTCTACACGGCAAGCTTTCCACGGCAATGCCGTAGGCGGCCACTGCGCCCTGCGTGCCCAGGAGCACGGGCTGATTGTGCGTGCCATGGGGGGCAACAGTATCGCCCTGTGCCCGCCACTGGTCATTACTCGGCAGCAGGTGGATGAACTGGTGGCCAAGCTGGCCAAGGCGCTGGACGATACGCTGCGGTACGCCAGTGATGAGAAGCTCCTTGCGCAGGATTGAGCCCGGGGCCGAACGGGCCCCGTCAATCAGGTCGCGCGGCGGGTGAACACTCGATAACCCAAGGCTATTGGCTGCATGACTCCAAGTGTCTGTGCGTCTTTATTTCTGTCTCTATAATCTGGCTTGAAACCGAGAGACGAAAAGGATGTGCAGCATGAGAACAATAAGAACCCAACGTAGAGCGGGGCCGTTGCTCGCGTTTTTGATCTGTATGCTTCCGACACTGGTAGTTGCCAAGCCGCCGAACATACTGGTGATCTGGGGCGACGATATCGGCATCACCAATTTGAGCGCCTACAGTGACGGTTTGATGGGCTATACAACGCCGAATATTGATCGCATTGCGCGCGACGGAATTCGTTTTACCGATTACTACGGCGAACAGAGCTGTACCGCTGGGCGTTCGGCTTTTATTACCGGCCAGAGCCCTATCCGAACAGGCCTCACGAAAGTCGGCATGCCTGGTGCCGATATCGGATTGCAGCCAGAGGATGTCACGCTTGCTGCACTGCTCAAGGATCGTGGCTATGCAACCGGCCAGTTTGGCAAGAATCACCTGGGTGACAAAGATGCGTTTCTGCCGACAAACCACGGCTTCGATGAGTTTATGGGGAACCTGTATCACCTGAACGCGGAGGAAGAACCCGAGCACCCCGATTACCCGACGGACCCCGAATTCCGCGAGCGGTTTACACCGCGTGGAGTCATTCACAGCCATGCGGATGGTCGCATAGAAGATAGCGGCCCGCTGACGCGCAAGCGCATGGAAACCGTGGATGAAGAATTTCTCGCGGCTGCAACGGATTTCATCGGGCGTTCCACACGGCAGGAGAAGCCGTTTTTTGTCTGGTTCAATACAACGCGTATGCACTTTTACACCCACATTACCGATGCCGAGCGGGGCCTCTCCGGGCAAGGCTTCTACAATGATGCGATGGTGGCACACGATGCCCTGATTGGTCGCTTGCTTGATCAGTTGGATGAACTCGGCGTCAGCGACGATACCATCGTCGTGTACTCCACGGATAATGGACCCCACTACAATACGTGGCCAGACGGGGCGATTACGCCTTTCCGCGGCGAGAAGAATACCAACTGGGAAGGCGGTTACCGCGTGCCCGCCATGGTGCGTTGGCCGGGCCGTATTCCCTCCGGAAAAGTGTCCAACGAGATCATGTCCCACATGGACTGGCTACCCACTTTGGCGGCCGCAGCGGGGGCCCCCGATGTGGTTGAAGGATTGCAGGGCGGCATGCGAGTGAATGGTCAGGACTACCGTGTGCACCTTGATGGCTTCAACTTTTTGCCCTATCTGACGGGTGAGGCGTCAGCGGGTCCGCGGGAGAGCTTTATCTACTGGAGTGACGATGGACAGCTGACCGGCATGCGTATTGGCGACTGGAAAGTGGTGTTCGCCGAGCAGCGAGCCGCCCGCTTCGACGTCTGGCGCGATCCGTTTGTACCCCTGCGCATTCCCAAGCTGTTCAACCTGCGTCGTGACCCTTTTGAGCGGGCCGACACCGATTCCAACGCTTACAACGAGTGGTGGGGACGCATTGCCGGGCCCTTCATTTCACTTTCGAGAATGCATTTGTCACGCTTTCTCGCCACGTTGGAAGCATTCCCCCCGCGTCAGCGTCCCGCCTCTTTTACTGTCGATCAGGTGCTTGAGGCTGCCTTCGACGATCGGCCATAACCGCTGTAGGCGAGGTATCTGCCATGGCCCCGGGCTGCCATCGGCACGGGGTATGCGGACTCTGGCAGGTGGCGGTTGCGGGTTATGTGTCCGATAACAATTAGTCATTTCCGCGCGGCAGGGTGGCCCGGTATGGTCTCCGCCAAACCATACAATAACGGAGATGCGCATGTTTGCCCGAATCGACAAAACCCTGAAAATACTACCGCTGGCGGTTACCTGTGCCTGTGTGGCCAACGCCGCATCGGCACAAATGCTGGAAGAGGTCGTGGTGACCGCACAGAAGCGCAGCCAGAGCCTGCAGGATGTGCCGATATCCATAAACGCGGTCTCCGGTGAGAAACTCAAGGAAGCGGGAATTACCCGCATAGCGGATTTGCAGGTATACGTACCAAACCTCACCATGAGCGAGGCGGCGATAGGCTCCAATATCTATATCCGCGGGGTAGGCTCGCAGGTTAACCAGGGCTTCGAGCAGTCGGTGGGAACCTACGTCGATGGAATTTATTTCGGACGCCCGCGGCAGTTACGCGCGCCATTCTTCGACCTGGAACGGGTTGAAGTGCTACGGGGCCCGCAGAGTATCCTGTTCGGTAAGAATTCGATTGCGGGTGCGTTGAACCTGGTCACCGCAAAACCGACCGATGAATTTGAAGGCAGCGTCTCGGCGCTGCTTGAGCCTGACCATGGTGAGCTTGAGACCAGCCTGGTACTTTCCGGACCCATTACCGACACCCTCGCCGGACGCTTGGCGGTTCGGTACCGGGAAATCGATGGTTTCATCGACAATGTGGCCAAAGACCTTGATGAAATGGAAACGGAGGAAACGGTGGTGCGCGGTGCGCTGCGCTGGGATGCCTCCGAGAACCTGCAGGTTGACTTGAAACTCGAGACGGGTGAGTTCAATTCTGTGGGGCGCAATTCCATCATCATCGGCAGCCCTGCGCCGGGTGGCGCGACGCCGGTTATCAATGACTTCACACGCAAGGCCGCGTTGGACCCGGAATTCAGCGATAACAATTACGACAACGCGACCCTGACCCTGAACTATCAGCTGGGTGAGTTTGAACTGGTTTCGATTACCGGGTGGTCTGCTTACGATTACACGGAAGAGGTCGACACCGATTTTGGTGTGGGCAGCACGGTGCAGTCCCCGGCGGCTGAGGACTTCGAGCAGCTGAGCCAGGAAGTGCGCCTGGTATCGCCACTGGGGCAGACATTCGAGCACATACTCGGCGTGTTCTACCAGACATCTGAGACAGACTATGCCGAACCTGCCCGGATCACCCTGCCGACCGTAGCGGTGGAGTTGGATCGGAATTTTTTCTCGGACAGTGACCTCTGGGCGGTGTTTGGCCAGTCCACCTGGAATGTCTCCAATAACTTCCGCGCAACGCTGGGGTTGCGCTATACCGTTGAAGACAAGGACGGCGGTCGCAAGCTGATAGAGCGCAATCTGGATGGCAGCGTATTCAACCCGCTGGGCCTGCCGGAATTTGCCGAACTGGGCATGCCGCTGCCGCCGCTCGGGGTCACTCCACATGACCTGAGCGGTGATCGTAGCGAAGAAGTGGTGACCCCCATGTTGAATGTGCAATGGGACGTTGCGACCGATACCATGCTCTACGCAAGTTTGTCGACGGGCTACAAGGCGGGTGGATTTGACGCGCGCAGCAATCGGGCCACGTTGCCCGATGGACGTCCCGCGCTTGAATTCGAGGAAGAGGAGGCACTGTCCATGGAGTTGGGTGCCAAGCTCGGACTGCTGGATGGCGCAGCCGAATTGAACATTGCCCTGTTTCGCACGGAGTACGACGACCTTCAGGTCAGCGTGTTCGACGGTGTTCTGGGCTTTGACGTGCAGAATGCGGCCTCTGCGACTACTCAGGGCCTGGAGATGGATGGCCGTTGGCAGCTTACCGAGAAGCTGCGGCTGACCGGTGCGTTTGCCTATACGGACTTCGAATTCGAAGATTACGAAGATGGCGCTTGCTATAAGGGGCAGCAAGCGAACCAGGTAGTCGATGGGGTACCGTTCTGTGACTGGTCCGGCAACACCAACCAGTTCACGCCCGAATTCAGTGGCACCCTGGGTGTGGACTTTGTACAGCCTGTGTTCGGTAATCTGGAGTTGAGGTCAACGCTGGATGTCATATACTCGGACGAGTACTATGCCGCGCCTGATCTCGATCCCAACGCGCTGCAGGACAGCTACGTCAAGCTGAATGCACGTTTGGCATTGGGCCGCGCGGATGGTACGTGGGAAGTCGCGCTTGTCGGCAAAAACCTGACGGATGAAGAAATCATCACGTTCGCCAATGATGTGCCGCTCACCGGGCCAGTGACAAGCTACTTTGCCTTCGTGGAGCGTCCACGAACGGTAGCCGTGCAGGCAACCTATAATTTCTGATAATAAGCGAGGGCGGTATGGCAGTATCCGGTAGCAAGTTGGCCTGTTTCAGGGCCGCTGTAGTGGGGGTTCTGTGCGTTGCAGCGGTTGGGTGTGGTCAACAGGCTACCGAGCCTGCGGAGGCGTCAGTGGCCCCGGCGATGGCTGCAGTTGATGGCCAGCGCATAGAAAAGGCCGATCAACAACCGGGGAATTGGCTGAGCCATGGGCGCACCTACAGTGAACAGCGTTTCAGCCCGCTCGAGGAACTGGACGAATCCAACGTTGACGGCCTTGGCCTCGCCTGGTTTTTCGATCTGCCCGACGATCGTGGTATCGAAGCCACGCCCATCGTGGTTGATGGCGTCATGTACGTCACCGGTGCCTGGAGCAAGGTGTTTGCGCTGGACGCCGCCAGCGGCGACCTGCTCTGGCAATACGATCCGCAAGTGCCACGGGAATGGGCAGGGAACCTGTGCTGCGACGTGGTTAACCGCGGTGTAGCGGTCTGGAAAGGGGTTGTGCTGTCCGGCACCCTGGACGGCCGCCTGCTGGGCATCGATGCGCGCAACGGGGAACTGCTCTGGGAGACGCGCACCACGCCGCTGGATCGCCCCTACTCGATAACCGGCGCACCGCGTGTCGTGAAGGACCGGGTGATCATCGGCAACGGTGGGGCAGAGCTGGGTGTGCGCGGCTTTGTATCAGCCTATGATTACCGTACTGGCGAGCTGCAATGGCGTTTTTATACGGTGCCGGGAGACCCCTCCCTGCCATTGGAGCACCCGGCACTCGAGATGACGCTGGACACCTGGAAGGGCGGTGAGTGGTGGAAAATCGGTGGCGGTGGCACCGTGTGGGACTCCATGGCTTATGACCCGGAGGCCGATCTGCTGTACGTCGGGACCGGCAATGGCTCGCCCTGGAATCGCAGTATTCGCAGCCCCGGCGGCGGCGATAATCTCTTTCTGTCCTCGATGGTCGCGCTGCGCCCTGAAACCGGGGAATACGTCTGGCACTACCAGACCACACCCGGTGAAAGCTGGGATTACACCGCTACGCAGCACATGATCCTTGCTGAAATCGATTGGCAGGGTGAACCGCGCAAAGTGATTATGCAGGCCCCGAAAAACGGTTTCTTCTATGTGTTGGACCGATTGACAGGCGAGTTGCTGTCGGCGGAGCCCTACACGCAGGTGACCTGGGCGGAGCGCGTTGACCTGGAAACCGGACGGCCGGTGGAAAATCCGGCGGCGCGTTACGAGCAGGGTGAGGCGGCATTAATCTGGCCGCATCCTCTCGGCGGACACAACTGGCACCCGATGAGCTATAGCCCCGACACAGGTCTGGTCTATATCCCGGCGCAGGAAATTGGCATGAACTACGCGCCTGACGAGCAGTTCAGCTACAGCCCTGGGGGCTGGAATACAGGCGTGGCTCTCGAACTCGCTGGCATGCCAGACGATGAGGCGGTGCGCGCCGAGTTCGGCAAGCTGACCAAGGGCCATGTCAGTGCCTGGGACCCCGTTGCAGGGCGTGAAGTCTGGCGTATTCAGCATGACAACGTCTGGAACGGGGGTTTGCTCTCTACGGCGGGCAATTTGCTGTTTCAGGGCAATGCTGATGGCGAACTGGTCGCCTATCGCGCAAGCAATGGGGAGCGCTTGTGGCGCTTTCCCGCGCAAACCGGCATCGTCGCCGCGCCTATCAGCTACCAGGCGGGTGGTGAACAGCTGATTGCGGTGGCTGCGGGCTGGGGTGGTGCATTCGCGCTGACCGGTGGCGAGCTGGCCAGCCGCAGTGCGGGCTCCGTCACCAATAGCCGGATACTGGTGTTCCGCCAAGGCGGCACCGCGGCCCTGCCTGCGGTTGTCGGCAGCAGTGAGAACAGTGAGGTTACAGCGGCATCATCAACATCCGCTGCGGCGCACGGGGCACTTGCAGTGGACGCCGCGTCAGAACCCGACGCTATCGAGCGTGGGCGAGTGCTGTTCATGCGCAACTGCCATATGTGCCACGGTGACCGCGCAGTATCCGGCAGCAATATCCCCGACCTGCGGCACATGTCCGATGAAACCGTGGCGCAGTTTGCTGCCATTGTGCTCGGCGGCCTGCGACACCAGGGCGGTATGCCCGGCTTTGCAGAGCGCCTGGACCCGACGAACGCCGAGGATCTGCTCGCCTACCTGCTCAGCGTGAGGGTGGACGCAGCAGGCGAGGGCTGATTCAGGTTCGCGCTGTGGTTGCCGCTTCCCCGTGAAGCAGTTGGTCAATCAGCGCCCTGCCCGCCGGCGGCAGGGTGGCTTTGCGCAGATAGACGATGCCCGGGCGCACCATGATGTCGGTGAAGCCCGGGAATTCGATTTCCACAAGCTTGGCGCCCACGACGCTGTCACGCAGTATCCGCTCCGGGGCACAGGTGATGAAGTCGGAATGCAGCACGACTTTGCTCAGCAGGCTGAAATCCTCGCAGTAGATCCGGCAGGCCCGGGCGATAAATAGATCCGGGTCTGCCCCGCCCGGTGCGTTGTTGCGCAGCCACTCTACCCAGCGCCGCGGTAGCGAGGGCAGGGCGAGAGGATAGCTGGTGAGGTCTTCTGCGCGCACAGAGCCGGCGTGGAGTAAGGGGTGCCCCGGACGGCAGGCTGCAATTGAGCGGATAGGTGTCAGGGGCACGATCTCCAGATCATCTTGTCCCTCAAATTCGCCGATGTCCGCAACCATCAGGTGCAGTGTCCCGGCGTGGAGTTGCTGCACCAGCCCCGCCCAGCTGTCGATCGCGACCCGAATGCTGAGCCCGGGGTGCTCTGACACCAGACGTGCCACGGCGTCACCGATTGGCCCGCGTGCGACTATCGGCCCGCTGCCGACGCGGAGTTCGCCGCGCAGGTTGTCCGACAGGGCATCCAGGCTGTGGTGAATGTCATCCAGTTCGCGCATGATACGTTGCGCGTGCTCCATCAGCACTTCGCAGTGCGGGGTTGGGTCCACGCTTTGCGACTTCCGGTCAAAGAGCGAGACTTCCAGCTGCTGCTCCAGGTTCTTGATGCTTTTGGTGAGCGCGGGCTGGGTGATGAACAGGGCGTCTGCCGCTTTGCGAAAACTACGGTGTTTTGCCAGCATCATGACGTGGCGGAGTTGCCGGGTATCAATGGGGTGCATCGCGCAGCAGCCTATCGATCCAGACCACCCATCAGCATGTACTTGATCTCCACATAGTCATCCATGCCGTACTTGGAGCCCTCGCGCCCGGAGCCGGACTCCTTGACGCCGCCGAAGGGGGCCATTTCGTTGGAGATCAACCCTTCGTTGATGCCCACGATGCCGTATTCCAGTGCCTCAGCAACCCGCCACACACGGCCGATATCGCGCGTGTAGAAATAAGACGCGAGGCCAAACTCCGTGTCGTTGGCCATCGCTATTGCCTCTGCCTCGGTGTGGAAACGCACGACAGGTGCAACCGGGCCAAAGATCTCATTGCGAAACACCGGCATGTCGCGGGTGACGTCTGTGAGGATGGTGGGCTGGTAAAAACAGCCTCCCAGCGCGTGCTTGCCGCCACCGAGGGCGACTTGCGCGCCGGCTTCGACCGAGGCCTGCACCAGTGCATCGACGTCGTCGACGGCCGCGGCATTGACCAGCGGGCCGATTTTGACGTTCTCGGCGAAGCCATCGCCTACGGCTAATTCAGCGGTCGCGGCCACCAGCTTGCGCACGAACTCGTCGTAGACACTGTGTTGTACCAACATGCGATTGGAGCAGACGCAGGTCTGACCTGAATTGCGGTATTTGGAGGCAATGGCCCCCTCGACCGCGGCATCAATGTCGGCGTCGTCGAAAACAATGAACGGCGCGTTGCCGCCAAGCTCCATGGAGGTTTTTTTCATGGTTTCTGCGCACTGGGCCTCCAGCATCTTGCCCACGGGGGTGGAGCCGGTGAAGGTGAGCTTGCGCACGATGGGGTTACTGGTCAACTCGCCGCCAATGGCGGAGGAGCTGCCCGCAACAATGTTCAGCACACCGGCCGGCACGCCTGCGCGCTCCGCCAGTACCGCCATGGCGAACGCCGAGAGCGGCGTTTCGCTGGCGGGCTTGATGACGATGCTGCAGCCTGCTGCCAAGGCCGGCGCAGCCTTGCGGGCAATCATGGCGTTGGGGAAATTCCATGGCGTGATGGCGGCGACAACACCTACGGGTTGCTTGATGCAGACGATGCGACGGTCCGCGCTCGGGCCCGGTATCACATCGCCCTCGATGCGCTTGGCTTCCTCGCCAAACCATTCGATAAACGAGGCGCCGTAGGCGACTTCGCCACGCGATTCCGCGAGTATTTTGCCCTGTTCCGCGGTCATGATGGTGGCCAGGTCCTCTTGGTTCTCCAGCATCAGGTCGAACCATTTACGCAGCACGCCCGCGCGGTGTTTGGCAGGCTGTGCTTTCCACCCCTCCATGGCGAGGCTGGCGGCTTCTATGGCGCGCCGGGTTTCCGTCGCGCCCATCTTCGCCACCCGCACCAGTAATTCGCCGTTGGCGGGATTGCTGACGGGGAAGGTGGCGCCGTCGTCGGCATCCACCCAGACGCCGCCAATGTAGGCCTGAGTTTGCAGTAAAGTGGGGTCCGATAGTGAAAGGCTCATAGTGTATTCCTTGTGCATACAGGGTGTGCAATGTGTTGCGTGCCATTCTGTACGGTAGTGTAGCGCAGAATGTACAGCGGCCTTTGGCGGGCACGACGGTGCAAACACTATAGCGATTATGGGACTGGTTTGCTGCGGCGTTGGGGCGCTCAGCGCGAACGCCGCCGGCGGCCGCTGAGCTTGTGTTTGCGCACCAGTCCGCGCAACTGGTCGTAACTGAGGCCCAGTGATTCCGCCGTGCGCCGTTGATGATGGCCGTGATCCGCGAGCGCCTGGTGCAGCAAGCGTCGCTCGATAGCCTGCATCCGGGCACCGAAATCCGTGATGCCGGGCGTTGCGATGTCGCTGTTTGTCCTACTCGCGGGAGCAGGAGCGCCCGGTGCAGCGGCTGCGGGCAGTGGCGCAAACGGTGACAGAAACGGGTCGAGCACGATCTCTGCAACGGGTCTCGCTTCGTTGCCCCAGCGATGCAGTGAGCGTTCCACGGTGTTTTTCAGCTCCCGCACATTCCCCGGCCAGTCATGTGCCTGCAGGCTGGCCAGCGCCGCCGCGGTAAAGCCTGGAAACAGTGTCCAGCCCAGCTCCTTGCACATGAGCAAGGCAAAATGCCGGGCGAGTTCAGGAATGTCTTCCGTGCGCTGACACAGTGCTGGCAAGTGCACCACGTCAAAACTCAAGCGATCCAGCAGGTCGGCCCGGAAACGCCCTTCGGCCACCAGCGCTCGCAGGTCCGCATGGCTGGCTGCCACCACTCTTACATCCACCTGCAGGGTCTGCTGACCCCCGAGGCGTTCAAATTCGCCGTACTCCACCAGCCGCAGCAGTTTTTCCTGCACGGGCAGGGGCATGGTGCCCAGTTCGTCCAGAAACAGTGTGCCCCCGTCTGCCCGCTCAAAACGGCCCTGGCGCAACCGTGTTGCACCGGTAAAAGCGCCGGCTTCGTGACCAAACAGCTCGGAGTCGAGCAGGGTGTCGGACAGGGCGGCGCAATTCACCTTGACGAAGGGCGCCGCCCAGCGCGGTGAGAGGAAGTGCAGCCGTTCAGCGGCCAGCTCTTTGCCGGTGCCGCGGTCGCCGCGTACCAGCACTGGCCGGTTGATGCCCGCCAGTTGCGAAATGTGATCAAGCGCATGGGCCAGCGCACTTGAACTGCCAATTATCCCTTCGCCGGATGCCATAGGTATAAAAGACCTTCAAATAAGGTTAATTAAACCTATAAAAGGTTAATTGCGTGCATAAATCAATGGCTGGTAGTCGGTTTTTTCCGCGATACAGAACAATTACCATTTAAAACAGTTAGTTAGGTGATGTGGCATGCTTCCTGTATTGATAACTCTGAAAACGCCAGTCACGGCATACGGCAAACGGGCACGGCCCGGGGAGAAGACACATGGGCATTTTTTCGCGGATGAGCGACATCATTAACTCCAACCTCAACGCCCTGCTGGATCAGGCGGAGGACCCGCAGAAGATGATTCGCCTGATTATTCAGGAAATGGAGGACACATTGGTGGAGGTGCGCAGTTCCTCGGCTCGGGTGCTGGCGGACCGCAAGGCGGCGGCGCGGCGTTTGCAGCAGGTGCAGGCAGAAGCGGAGGCCTGGGAGCGCAAGGCCAAGCTGGCGGTGAACAAGGGCCGCGAAGATCTCGCGCGTGCCGCGCTGCAGGAAAAGCATGCCATTGAAGACGAAGTCGCGGTGGTGGAAGCTGAGTTGCGTGCCACCGATGAGCACATCGCCCAGCTCAGCACCGAGATCGGCCAGTTGCAGCAGAAGCTCTCCGACGCCAGAGCGCGTCAGCAGGCGCTCCTCATGCGCAGCCAGACCGTCGAGTCACGTATCAAGGTCAAGCGCCAGATGCACCGCGAAGCCCTGGACACCGCGTTCCAGCGTTTCGAGCATTTCGAGCGGCGTATCGATAACCTCGAGAGCCAGCTGGAACTGCTCGATGTGGGCCGGGACGTTGCCCCCGACCTCGCGGCTGAAATCGCAGCGCTGGAAGAGGACGAACGCATCAGCGATGAATTGCAGCGCCTGAAAGCGGAAATGTCCGGCGCCACAGAGCCCAGGGCGTGATGCCTGCTATGATCGCCCTTGTCGGCTTCGCCGGGTTCCCCACACAGTTCGAGGATACCGCCCATGCAGTTCTGGCAGTTCATGTTTGTGCCAACCATTCTATTTTTGGTCATCGTGGCCCCCATCTGGATCACCATGCACTATCGCAGTGTTAACCGCTCTTCACAGAGCCTGAATGCGGCGGACCGGCAGGACCTGGAAGATCTGCTGGCCACGGTCGACCGGCTCACCGAGCGTATTGGCGCCCTGGAAACGATTCTGGATGCAGACCACAGCACCTGGCGCGAGCAGTCTGGCCGCCAGCCGCGTAAGGAGGAGAACAACAATGAGTGACAACTATCAGCGCAATCGCAATCGTCACGGGCCCGACTGGCGCTCGGCAGAGCGGGGATTCCGACAGCGGCGCGAAGCTGGCTGGGGGATGAACCTGTATCGCAGTAATCGCAGCCGGCGTATCGCCGGCGTCTGTGCTGGCCTGGCGGAGTATTTTGATGTGGCGCACTGGGTGGTGCGTTTACTGTGGGTCGCGGCGGTATTGTTTACCGGCACCCTGGCGCTCTGGGCCTACCTGGGAGCATGGTTGCTGCTCGCCCCCCGGCCGCAGCAGCGAGGCCGGGCGGCAGGTGGCGCCGGCGGCCCCGGTGACGACCCTGAACCGGCGGTGGATATGGAGTACGACGAGCGGCATCACGACTACCGCCCGCGCAAGGTCTTCCGCTACAGCGAACCAGGCCCCGTGCGCTTGCGCCGTGCCCGCGAACGCCTCGACGCCGCCCTGCGCCGTGTGGAGGCGATGGAAAGCTATGTGACCTCCCGGCAGTACGAGCTCGACCGGGAAATATCGCGCCTCTAGGTCGTCCTTGCCGGGGCTTCCCCCGCCCCGGAGGGATACGCTATCCTGCCTCCGGTAATTCTTTTTACGCAAGTAGTCCCGCTCACGGGCGCTGGCGAGAGGTGGATGGCATGACGGCGATGGAAACCTTTGACGGCGGCGCTCCGCTGGTGCTTGAGCCGGTGGTGCCGCCACCTCACGCCCTGCTGGCGCTGACCGAGGCACACCGCGCCGCAATGGAAGCAGTGACCCTGGGGCTCAGCCGCCGGTTGCTGGATAAAGCGCCGCGCGGCGATGGTCATCCGGTGATGGTCCTGCCCGGGTTTCTCGGGGCCGATGGGTACAACGCGGGTTTTCGCCGCTACCTCACCAAGCTGGGTTACGCCGTACACGGCTGGGGGCTCGGCCGCAATCTGGGTCCGCGTGAAGGGGTGCTGGAAAGCCTCGAGGAGCGCATAACCTTTCTCGCCGAGCGGTATGACGGCCCCATTTCCCTCATTGGCCACAGTCTCGGCGGCATTTTTGCACGTGAACTGGCGCGCGCCTTTCCCGAGCGGGTGCGGCAGGTGATTTCCCTGGGTAGCCCGTTCGGAGAGGGGCGCATGATTGCCTCCTATCCTGCGCGCCTGTTCAGTGCCCTCAATCCGCCGGAGGACCTGCCGATTGACCAGGGTATCCTGCATGTCGCTCCCCCTGTGCCCACCACGGCAATATACAGTCGCGGAGACGGGGTGGTGAACTGGCAGACGACGTTGCAGCGTGCCGGGCATGCACTGACGCAGAACATCGAGGTGCGCGGCAGCCACTGTGGTATGACCTTTAATCCGGCTATCTGGTACCTGGTGGCCGACCGCCTGTCACAGCCAGTGGACGGCTGGAAGCCGTTCGAACGTCGCAGCTGGACCAGCCTGCTGTATCCTGCCGCCGCGCATTGAAGCGGCAATTACGACGCGGCGAGTGCCGCGGCGTGGAAGGCGATATGTTCACCGATAAATGAAGCGATGAAGTAGTAGCTGTGGTCGTAGTCCGGCTGGCGACGTATCGTAGCCTTGAAGCCGCGGTCAGCGCAGGCCGCCTCCAGCAGTGAGGTTTTCAGCTGCTGTTCGAGGAAGTTGTCTGCCTCACCCTGGTCGACCAGCATCGGCAGTTGTGCCGCGCCGGCGCGAATCAGCGCGCAGCTGTCGTACTGTGCCCAGCTGTCGCGGTCCGGCCCGAGGTAGTGACTGAAGGCTTTTTCTCCCCAGGGGCACTGTGTGGGCGCCACAATAGGGGCAAACGCTGACACCGAGGCAAAGCGCCCAGGGTTACGCAGCGCCAGCACCAGCGCGCCGTGGCCGCCCATGGAATGGCCGGCAACCGCGCAGCGTTCGGCCTGCACGGGGAAATTCGCCGCCACCAGCGCCGGCAGTTCCCGGTCGACATAGTCGTACATCCGGTAGTGCTGTTGCCATGGCGCCTGTGTGGCATTGACGTAGAAGCCGGCGCCGAGGCCGAAATCCCAGGCACCCTCCGGGTCATCCGGCACGTCGTCGCCGCGCGGGCTGGTATCGGGGCAGACGATGGCCAGCCCATGCTCAGCCGCGTAGCGCTGGGCACCGGCTTTGTGGATGAAGTTCTCATCCGTGCAGGTGAGACCGGATAACCAGTAGAGCACCGGCACCGGACCGTGCTCGGCCTGAGGCGGCAGGTAAATGGCACCCTGCATGCTGCAGGCAAGGGTTGTCGACTGATGCTCAAAGCGCAACTGGCGACCCTCAAAAGTGCGGTGTTCGGCAATAATCTCCACTGTTGTCTCTCCGTACCTCAGTACACCACGACCGAGCGGATGCTCTCACCGCCGTGCATCAGGTCGAAGCCGCGGTTGATGTCGTCCAGCGGCATGGTGTGGGTGATCAGGTCGTCGATGTTGATTTTGCCGTCCATGTACCAGTCAACGATTTGCGGCACATCCGTACGGCCGCGCGCGCCACCAAAGGCAACGCCGTGCCAGGAGCGGCCGGTCACCAGCTGGAAGGGCCGCGTGGCGATCTCCTTGCCCGCGCCGGCAACACCGATAATGTAGGACTCGCCCCATCCCTTGTGACAGCACTCCAGCGCCTGACGCATGACGTCGACGTTGCCGATGCACTCGAAGCTGTAGTCGGCGCCGCCGCCGGTGAGCTCGACAATGGCCTCCACCACATTGGCGACCTGTTTCGGGTTGATGAAGTCGGTCATACCAAACTTGCGCCCCAGCGCTTCCCGCTCGGGGTTGAGGTCCACGCCAATGATGCGATTGGCACCCACCATGCGTGCCCCCTGCAGAACGTTCAGGCCGATCCCACCCAGACCGAACACCACCACATTGCTGCCGGGCTCGACTTTGGCGCGATAGACCACGGCGCCAACGCCGGTGGTGACACCGCAGCCGATGTAGCAGATCTTGTCGAAGGGGGCATCCTCGCGCACCTTGGCAACAGCGATTTCGGGCATGACGCTGAAGTTGGAAAAGGTGGAGCAACCCATGTAGTGCAGCAGGGGCTGGCCGTCGAGCGAAAAACGGCTGTTGCCATCGGGCATTACTCCGCGGCCCTGGGTTTCCCGAATCGCCTGGCAGAGGTTGGTTTTCGGATGCAGGCAGAAATTGCATTCCCGGCACTCGGGGGTGTAAAGCGGGATAACGTGGTCCCCTGGCTTTACCGATTTCACACCGGCACCCACCTCGCGCACGATACCGGCGCCCTCGTGGCCAAGAATGGCAGGGAATGCGCCTTCGGGGTCATCACCGGACAGCGTGAAAGCATCGGTGTGGCAGATACCGGTGGCCATCATTTCCACCAGTACTTCGCCCGCTTGCGGGCCCTCCAGGTCGACGTCAATCACTTCCAGTGGCTTGCCAGCGGCAAAGGCAACGGCGGCGCGGGTTTTCATTGGCAACTCCCTGTGTATATGCAGGCCGCCATGGTAAGTCGCAGTGCAGAGCAGGACAAGCGCGCGGTTTTACATTAGGCTGGCGCCACCACGGCGAAGCCGCTTTGAGGCGATGGTTGGGAGGCGAAATACAGCATGCAGGAAAGGTTGGAATCGTTCGGCGGCCGCGGCGACGCACTGGTTTTTGCGCACGCCAACGGTTATCCCCCGGGCAGTTACCGGCGCCTGCTGGCACCGCTCGCCGAACACTATGCCGTGAGTGGCTACCGTCACCGGCCGCTGTGGTCGCGTGAACCGGCTCCCGCGCGCGCCAACTGGCGGCTGTTTGCCGATGACCTCATTCACACGCTGGAGCGCGGTTTCACGGAGCCGGTGTGGATGATGGGGCACTCCCTGGGTGCCGTGGTGGCCATGTTGGCGGCGCGCAAGCGCCCGCAGTTGTTCCGTGGCCTGGTGCTGCTGGACCCCGTATTCATGCCCACACGCCTCGCTTTGGGGCTGAACCTGACGCCTCCGCGCCGCCTGCGGAAAATTCCCATGGTGCGCCGCGCGCTGGGCCGTCCCGGCCGTTTCCCCAGTGTGGAGGAGGCCTACGCGTTCCACCGCGGAAAACGCGCCTACAGTGGCTTGTCCGACGAGGTGCTGTGGGACTACATGCGCGCCGGGGTACGCAAAGCGCCAGAGGGTGATTGGGAGCTTGCTTACTCCCCGGCCTGGGAGGCCGCCGTTTATTCCTCGCTGCCGCTGGTGTGGCCGCGGCTGTTGGGCTTGCGCCTGCCCACACTGGGCTTGCGCGGCGAACACTCGGACATTCTGTCGGCGGCCGGGCTGCAGCGCTGGGCATGCCTGCAACCGCAGGCAGAGCTGCACAGCGTGCCCGGGGGGCACCTGTTTCCGCTGGAGCATCCTGAGCCCACCGCGCAGCGGGTGCTGGATTTTCTCGCGCGGTATCCCACCTGATGCTGCACCGTATCTGGCTCGGGTTTTTCCTGCTCGCTTTCCTGGCGGCGCTGGTGCAATGGCTGGTGGCTGGCGATGCGGCTGTGTTCCAGCGCATGGTTTCCAGCCTGTTCGACATGGCGGGGCTGGCGGTGGAACTGGCTATCGGCCTGATCGGCCTGATGGCGTTCTGGCTGGGCGTGGTCGCCGTGGGTGAGGCATCCGGCCTGGTCGATCGTCTGGCGCGTTTGCTCTCGCCGCTGTTCACGCGGCTGATGCCGGAGGTGCCGCGCGGTCACCCGGCCATTTCTTCCATGACACTCAACCTCTCGGCGAATATTCTGGGGCTGGACAACGCCGCCACGCCGCTGGGTATCAAGGCCATGAAAGACCTGCAAACCCTGAACCCGCAGCCGGATGTGGCGACCAACGCGCAGATTCTTTTCCTGGTCCTGAATACGTCGTCGGTAACCCTGTTTCCGGTGACCATTCTGCTCTACCGCGCGCAGATGGGCGCGACAGATCCGGCGGCTGTCTTCATTCCCATTCTGATCGCGACCAGCTGTTCGACCCTGGCCGGGTTGCTGGTCACCGCGTGGGTGCAGCGTATTCGCCTGCGTGACACCATCGTACTGGGCTTTCTCGGCGGTGCCTTTGCCGTGCTGCTGGCACTGGTGGGCTGGTTTTCCACGCTCGGTGCGGAGGAATTGCAACGTCAGTCCAGTCTCATCAGCAACCTGCTGATTGTGAGCCTGATCATGCTGTTTCTGCTCGTGGCGCACAGGCGCGCGGTGAATGTGTACGACACGTTTATCGAGGGCGCCAAGCAGGGCTTCGAGACGGCGATCGGCATCATCCCCTACCTGCT
This sequence comes from Haliea alexandrii, assembly GCF_003719295.1. GTDB lineage: Bacteria > Pseudomonadota > Gammaproteobacteria > Pseudomonadales > Halieaceae > Haliea > Haliea alexandrii. Next base: position 858,332 of record NZ_RFLW01000002.1, on the reverse strand, counting down.
GGCCATGCTGGTGGCGATTGGCGTGTTCCGCGCCAGCGGTGCCCTCGACCAGGTGCTGACGCTGCTGCGGAGTGGGGTGGACGCACTGGGCATGGATACGCTGTGGGTAGATGCGATGCCGACGGCCTTGATGAAGCCACTGTCCGGCTCCGGGGCGCGCGCCATGATGATCGATACCATGAACACCTTCGGCGTCGATTCCTTCCAGGGGCGCCTGGCCGCCACGCTGCAGGGCTCCACTGAAACCACGTTTTATACCCTGGCTGTCTACTTTGGTGCGGTGGGCATCCGTCGCGCGCGTCACGCCCTGGGCTGTGGGCTTGCCGCGGACGCTGCGGGCATTGTGGCTGCAATCGTTGTGGCCTACTGGTTCTACGCCTGAACAGCTGTCATAAAAGTTTCATCAACAGTGCCTACAAAGCGGCTTTACTGCGCTTGCGGGCGCGCTAGACTGGCACCTTTTATTGAGGCTGCCTGCGGGCAGGTGACGACATGGCGGACCCCCACAATTCCCTGCAGAGACGGCTGGCGGATCTCGACGAGAACCTGTTCATTCCGCGGGAAATCAGCTGGCTGTCCTTTAATGCGCGGGTGTTGCAGGAAGCGGCTGATGAAACGGTGCCGGTCATCGAGCGGCTGCGTTACCTGGGTATTTTTTCCAACAACATGGATGAATTTTTCCGCGTGCGTGTGGCGGAGGTGCGCCGGCTGATAACCGTTTCCGATGCCGCCTCCAAACAGCGCGCCAAGGACCTGCTCGCCGCCATCGTCAAGCGGGTAGTGGAACTGCAGAAGCACTTCGAGAAGACCTACAACACAGTGCTGCGCGATTTGCGGGCACGCCAGATCTACATGGTCAACGAACGCCAGCTGGACGCGGGGCAGGCAGCGTTCGTGCAGGCTTATTTCACCCGCACGGTGTTGCCGGAACTGGAGCCCATTTTGTTGCGTGATGGGCAGGCGATTCCGGCACTGAACGATGAGTCCATCTATCTGGCGCTGGATATCCGCTCGGGTGAGGACTACAACTACGCGGTGGTGGAAGTCCCCACGGACCGGCTGGACCGGTTCGTGCAGATACCCAAGCGCAAGGGCCGTGCGGGCAAGGTGTTTATCGCGCTCGACAATGTCATCCGCTTCTGCCTGCCGCAGATGTTTCGTGGCGTGTTCCATATCGACGAAACGGCGGCCTACTGCTTTAAATTTTCGCGCGATGCCGAGCTGGAAATCGACCCGGGTATCACCGAGAGCCTGATCGACAAAATGGAGACCAGCCTCAAACAACGGCGCAAGGCGGAGGCGGTGCGCTTTGTCTACGACGCCGCTATGCCACAGCGGTTGCTGGACTACCTCTGCTCGCGCTTCGGATTTGGTAAATACGACAGCCTGATTCCAGGCGGGCGTTATCACAATTCCAAGGACTTCATGTCCTTTCCCAACGTCGGACCGAAGTACCTCGAATTCCGCCCCCTGCCGCCCATTCGCCTGCCGCGCCTGGATGAGCCGGGCAGCCTGTTCGACAATATTCGCGAACGGGACGTGTTCCTTTACTACCCTTACCACCCATTCGATTACATTATCGATTTGCTCAAGACGGCCGCACTGGATCCCACCGTGTCGACCATCAAGATCTGTTTGTACCGGGTTGCCAAGGTCTCCCGCGTAATTGATGCACTGGTCAATGCCGTGCAGAACGGCAAGCGCGTACTCGCCGTGGTGGAACTGGCGGCACGCTTTGACGAAGCTGCGAACATCAGCTGGGCACAGCGTTTGACTGAGAACGGTATCGATGTGATTTTTGGTATCCCCGGCCTCAAGGTGCACAGCAAGCTGCTACTCATTGAGCGCCGTGAAGAGGGTCAGGTGCGCTATTACAGTCATATCGGCACGGGCAATTTCAACGAGAAGACGGCCCGCCTGTACACCGACTTCACCCTGCTGACCTACGACCAGAATATCGGCCGCGATATCTACGATGTGTTTGACTTCCTGCAGTTCACCTACAAGCGCCCGCGCTACCGAACCCTGCTGGTGTCGCCCCACAGTACGCGGCCTGGCCTCATGCATCTTATAGAGCAGGAAATTGCCAACGCGCGTGCCGGTTACCGCGCAGAGATGACCCTCAAGTGCAATAACCTGGTCGACAACCAGTTGGTGATGAAACTGTATGAGGCGTCCGATGCGGGCGTAGAGATCAAGCTGATTATTCGCGGCATGTGCTCACTGCTGCCGGGTGTGCGCGGGATTTCCGAGAATATCGAAGCGATCAGCATTGTCGACCGTTTCCTGGAGCATCCTCGTGCCTACGTGTTCTACAACCGCGGCAATCCTCGCTACCTGCTGGGCTCCGCCGACCTCATGACGCGCAATCTCGACTACCGGGTTGAGGTGCTGTGCCCCATCCGTGATCCGGCGGCACAGCGGGTATTGCAGGATATTCTCGATCAGCAGTGGTACGACAACGTCAAGGCGCGCATCATCGACCAGCATCAGGTGAACGATTATGTGCCGCGGCGCGCAAAAGCCGCCATGATTCGCTCACAGGAGTCGATACATCGCTACCTCTCGGGTGGCAAGTTGCCGCGCTATCCTAAAACCCCGGCGGCGGTAACCAAGCCGCAGCGACGGCGCAAGCGACACTAGGGCTGTCCTGGAGTAGAGAAATCTTCCATGTGTTAAGTTTTCTCTAAGTTTCGTACCCCACACTGCCTTTCATCGAAAGCATTGTGAGGTAGGCCCGTGACAGCTTCTCTGCATAACGCCCTGGGCGGCGGCACACTGACGGTACTGCAGGCCACCGCGCCGGTGACAGAACCGTTCGCGCTGCATGCCTGTGAGGGGCTTGATCGCCGGCGTGAGCGTATCGAGCGTTATATCTCCAGTGTGTTCCAGGCAGCCTGGGATGCACGTGTGCTGTCGTTTCTGCCCCTGCTTTGCAGCCTGGAGCGGGAAGGGACCCTGCTTGCCGCACTCGGTCTGCGCAGCGGCAACCACGGCGCCCTGTTTTGCGAGCAGTACCTGGATGTGCCAGTCACCGCTGCTGTGGATACGCTGCACGGCGGTGCCAGTTGTCGCGGCGATATTCTGGAGCTGGGTAATCTGGCCGCCTCCGCGCCGGGGCAGGGCGCTTTACTGTATTTATTGGTCACTGCTGCAATTCATGAGGCCGGTATCCGCTATCTGGTTTTCGCCGCCAATCGAGCGGTGCGGCTGTCTATCCGCCGCAGCGGTTTTACGCCGCAGGCCGTGGCTCCGGCCCGACCGGAACGTCTGGGTGGCGCGGCGCAAGACTGGGGTCGCTATTACGAGGGTGACCCGCAGGTCATGATCGGCGATATGCTGCTCACCCACCAGCAGGCGTGCGCGCGTCCGGCGATGGCCGCTGAGCTTGAGCGCCATGCGGCCATGATATCGTCCCTTGCCTCCACTATCCGGAACCACGCCGGGTGAACGTGCTCACCGCAGCACTGGCCCACCGCGCGGCGCAGCAGCCCCAGTCCACCGTGCTGCATGACGGGTGTGAGACGGTGAGCGCGGCGGCTCTCTGGCATGACGTGGAGCAATTGGCAGGCGCGTTACGTGCGCAGGGTGTCCGGCGGCTCGCCCTGCTGGCAGACAATGCGCCCAACTGGGTTCGCATTGATCTCGCTGCACAAGTGGCGGGTGTTTGCCTGGTGCCGGTGCCCACATTTTTCAGTGCCAGCCAGCGTGCGCATGTGCTGGAGGCGTCCGGCGCTGAGGCGATTGTGGTCAGTGCCGGGCTACGTGACCCACTGTCGGGGGTAGCTATAGCAGGCCGTCACGAAGAACTGTTCCCCGGCTTGAGTTTGGTGCCCCTTGCCGCGAGCGCCGGTGGCGCGATTCCGTCAGATACGTCGAAAATTACCTTTACTTCCGGTTCCACTGGTAACCCCAAGGGCGTTTGCCTCTCGACGCAACAGTGCTTGCGCGTGGCGCAGTCGCTGCAGGCTGCCGTCGGGCTGTCAGCGCCCCGTCACTTGTCGATCCTGCCGCTGAGCACGCTGTTGGAGAATATTGCCGGCGTCTATATGCCCTTGCTCGCAGGTGGCAGCATCATCCTGCCTGCGCCCAGTGAGTTGGGGCTGCTGGGCAGCTCGGGTGCCGATGCAGAGCGACTGTTGTCAGCCATATCGCGATGGAACCCGCACACGCTCATTGTGATTCCACAATTGCTTACGCTGTTTGACCAGGGCTTGCGCGCCGGTTGGCAGCCTCCTCCTGCACTGGCGTTTGTCGCCGTGGGCGGTGCGCGGGTCGCACCCGAACTGCTGCAGCGCGTGCGCGAGGGGGGGCTGCCGGTGTACGAGGGCTATGGATTGTCTGAATGTGCCTCAGTGGTCAGCCTCAACACACCGGCTGCGGATCGCGCGGGCAGCAGTGGTCGCGTCCTGCCGCATGTCAAGGTCAGCGTGCGAGACGGTGAACTCATGGTCGACGGTAATCGCTTTCTGGGTTATCTGGGCGACCCTGCGAGCTGGGCGTCAGGGCCGGTGGCAACGGGTGACCTCGGCCAGCTGGATGCCGAGGGCTTCCTGACGGTATCCGGTCGGCGCAAACATCTGCTGATCAGCAGCTATGGACGCAATATTTCCCCGGAATGGGTGGAAAGCGAGCTGCTTGCCGACGGTTGTCTGTTGCAGGCTGTGGTACTGGGTGACGCTCGTCCATTTTGCGTGGCGCTCGTTTACCCTGCGCGCCAGGACATCAGTAACGCCCAGATCAACGCAAGTATCGAGGCGGCGAATGCAGCCCTACCGGACTACGCCCGCGTGCAGGATTGGATCCGCCTGGCGGCCCCGTTGTCTGCGGATAACGGATTGCTGACGGAAAATGGGCGTCCCCGCCGGACACGCATTGCGGAGCACTTTGCGGCGCGTCTTGCCCAGTGTTATTTACCCGAAAAGGAGTGCTTGGCACCATGAACACATCAGGCAATGGTTTTTTCCAAACCCTGCAGCACAGCACCAGCGACGAGCGGGAGGCGCTTGTTGCCACCCCGCTCGTGCAGGATGCACTGGGGGGGCAATTGACCACTGAGCGCTATGTCGCATTTCTGGTACAGGCCTACCATCACGTACGCCACACGGTGCCCCTGCTGATGGCTGCCGGCTCGCGCATGCCGTCGGAAAAGGAGTGGTTGCGCACGGCGCTTGCCGAGTACGTCGAAGAAGAGATCGGCCACCAGGAATGGATTCTGAATGACATCGAGGCCTGTGGCTACGACCGCGACCGCGCCCGCCTGAGCACGCCCAACCGTGCCACAGAGTTGATGGTGGCCTACGCCTACCATGTGATTGATAGAGTCAATCCGGTGGGGTTCTTCGGCATGGTCCACGTGCTTGAGGGTACATCCATTCGTGTCGCCGACAGCGCTGCAGATGCCATCGCGGCGTCGACCGGCCTGCCGCGCAAGGCGTTCAGCTATCTGCGCTCCCATGGTGCGCTGGATATTGAGCACGTGCAGTTCTTTGAAAACCTGATGAATCGTATTGAGCCGCCTGAAGATCAGCGCCAGATCATGCACTGCGCCAGAATTTTCTATCATCTATACGCGGATGTGTTCCGCAGCGTCAGCGCCGATCAGGCACAGCGTCTGGCGGCGTAGGGGGCGCTATGGGTGTTGCAGGCAAACGCATTGTACTGACGGGCGCGGCGGGTGGTATCGGCCAGGCATCGGCATGGGCGCTGGCACAAGCGGGCGCGGCGCTGGTTCTGGTGTCACGCAATGGCGAGGTGCTGGACACCTTGAGCAAGACGCTTCCCGGTGAAGGACATCGCATCGTGGTGGCGGACCTTGCCAGCGATGAGGGCCGCGCAGCCGTGATCGCGGCAGGGCAGGAAGCGGACGGGCTGATCAATAATGCCGGGGTGAATCACTTCGGTTTGTTTGCCGAGCAGACTGAAGCCCAGTGGCGTCAGACGCTGGAACTCAACCTGATGGTACCGATGCTTCTGGTGCAGGGATTATTGCCCATTCTGCAGGCGCGCGGTGGCTGGGTCGTCAATGTCGGTTCGGCATTTGGCAGCATCGGTTTTCCAGGGTACGCCGCCTATAGCGCCAGCAAGTTCGGCTTGCGCGGGCTCACCGAGGCATTGCGTCGGGAGCTGTCCGGCTCTGGGGTCACCCTGCATTACCTGGCACCCAGGGCCACGGCAACGGAGATGAATGCCGGGCCCACGGCCGCGATGAACGCGGAGCTGGGTACTGCGGTGGATGAACCGGAGCGCGTAGCCAGGGAATTGTTGGCGCTCTTGCACTCGGGCCGTGGCCTGCGCTTCATCGGTTGGCCTGAGCGCTTTTTCATTAAACTCAATGGTCTGTTCCCTTCTCTGGTAGAGAAATCACTGGTGAAACAGTTGCCGGTGATCAGGCGTCATACGCTGGCTGGCAAGGGAAGCGGCGAGTAGACTAAGCCCATGCGTATCCTTCTGGTTGAAGACGACAGATCACTCGCGGCAGGCCTGCAGGCGGCGTTAAGCCGTGAAGGCTTTGCCGTAAATCATGTCGCTTGCGGGGCTCATGCCCTGGCTGCAGTACGGGCCGAGCCGCCCGACATGGTAGTGCTTGATCTCGGCCTCCCCGACATGGACGGCTTGCAGGTACTGAGTGCGCTGCGTGAAACGAATCGAAGCCTGCCGGTGTTGTTGTTGACCGCGCGCGACGGTGCCGAGGATAAAGTGCGCGGACTGGATCGCGGCGCCGATGACTACATGGCCAAGCCGTTTGACGTAAAGGAGCTTGCCGCCCGCTTGCGGGTGATTGAGCGACGTCTGTCCAGCGCTGCTGCTAACAGCTGCCTCACGGTTGGCGCTGTTGCGCTCGATACGGCTGCACATACGGTATTGATCGGCGCACAACCGGTCGACCTGCCGCGTCGCGAGTATATGCTGCTGAAAGCGCTGATGGAAAGTGTGGGTAAAGTGCTGACTCGTGAAGCGCTGGAGGGGCGGCTGTACAGTTGGGGCGAAGAAGTCAGCAGCAACGCATTGGAGGTGCATATCCACCACTTGCGCAAGAAGCTCCCGGACGACTTTATCAAGACCGTACGGGGTATTGGTTACACCGTGCCACGGCAATGAAGTCCATTCGTCGCTCGCTGGTTACCATGCTGGTTGCCGCATTCACGCTGGTGTCCTTTGTTGCGGCGCTGAACGGCTATCGCGCGAGTATGGACAAGGCGGAAGCGCTGCTGGATGCGCAGCTGCAATATTCAGCGGAAATTCTCGTTGGCCTGGGTGGCAGTGAAAGCAGGGGGCAGACGTTGGGCGGCGGCGTGGAGGGGTTCGTTTTCCAGATATGGGACGCTGAACACCCCGTATTGCGCTCGGCTGCGGCACCGGAGTTGCCTATTACCGCGTTCGAGGAGGGCTATCGCTATGCCAATTTCGGCGGCTTTCGCTGGCGCACCCTGACCGTTTCGATGGGCGGGCAGCGCTGGGGAATGGTGGCCGAGCGCGCGGATGTTCGCCACACCCTGGCGGAGAGCGTTGTGCTCGAGTCGGTCATCCCCCTGCTGCTCTGGCTACCGGTAGCGGCGCTGCTGATCTGGGTGCTGGTGGGTTGGGGCCTTGCGCCTCTGCGCGAACTCAGTGCGCAGATCAATCGCAAGGCGAGTGATGACCTGGCGCCCCTGGACTACGCGGATCCGCCGGCCGAGCTGCATCAGGTGATCAGCTCTACCAATGGGCTTCTGCTGCGCCTGGCAGCTGCACTGCAGCGGGAAAAACATTTCGCTTCCCATGCGGCGCATGAGTTGCGCACGCCCATCAGCGCGCTGAAGATTCATCTACACAATCTGGAAAGCGAGGTTCCCGCGGGAAGCAGTGCCCTGCAGCACGCCAACGAGGGCATCGAACGCATGCATCACCTGGTCGAACAGCTGCTGGACCTTGCGCGCACACAGCCGGAATTGATCACGGCAAACTTTCACACCATTGACCTGCACACATTGGCACAGCGGGTAACGGCAGAATTGTGGCCGGCATTCGAGGCGCGTCAGCAGTCGCTCTCCCTGCAGGGCGAGCCTGCGACGATGCAGGGTGATGAAACAATGCTCGCCATTCTTCTCCGCAACCTGCTCGATAACGCACGTAAATATACCCCGGCGGGTGGTGAAATTACGGTATTTGCTGGCGACCGTGATGGCACGCCAACACTTGAAGTGGCCGATAGCGGCCCCGGGATCCCATCCGGCGAGCGGCAGCGTGTGTTTGAGCGTTTTTACCGGGTGGGTGCACGGGCAGGTGAAGACGTATCAGGCGCCGGGCTTGGGCTGGCCATCACCCAGCATATTGTGCAGTTGCACGGTGCGCAGGTGCAGCTTGCGGACAGCCCGCTGGATAGCGGTTTGGCGGTTGTCGTGCGCTTTCCCAACACTGCGGTGTCCGTGTGAGTGCCTTCTGCCGATACCTCTCTGTGACCTTGTGTCTGCTGATGCTCAATGCGGCGCAGGCAGCAACACCGGTCATTGAGTTGGAGATACGCGATCATCTTTTCATTCCAGAGGAAATCAGCATTCCTGCCAATACCAAGGTGAAGCTCGTGGTGTACAACCGCGACGCAACCCCTGAGGAGTTCGAGAGTTACGAGCTCAATCGCGAAAAAGTCATTCTCGGCGGCAACAAGGCCAATATTTTCATCGGACCCCTCACTCCGGGTGTCTACCCGTTTTTTGGCGAGTTCAACCCGCGCACAGCGCAGGGCAGGGTGGTGGTTGAATGAGGCGTCATCGTGTTTCTTAATTCGGTGGTGATCGTTTTGCGCGAGGTGCTCGAGGCAGCGGTACTGGTCAGTGCACTGTTGGCGCTGGCGCGCAGGATACATTTGGGACAGCGCTGGCTCTGGTTGGCGCTGCCGCTGGCAGCCGTTGGTGTGGCGCTGTACGCCTCGTTTCTGGCAGTGATTACCGATGCTCTGGACGGTGCTGGCCAGGAAGTGCTCAACGCCAGTCTGCAAGCCGGCGTGTACCTGCTGTTGCTGCCTATTCTTGTGCTCGCTTGCAGCGCTGAGGGGCGACGGCAATGGCTGACCGTGTTGATGACCCTGGCAATCACCTGCGCCATTGTGCGCGAATGCGCCGAGATTCATATCTATGTGCGCGCCTTTGCTGCACTCGGCGAACACGCCGCTGCCGTGTGGGCGGGTAGTGCACTGGGCATGGGGATCGGTATCAGCGCTGGCGTACTGGTCTATGGCGCCTTGCGTGCCATGCCCCAGCGCTGGGCGCTACCGGGCTGTTGCGCCACGTTGGCACTGATCGGCGCAGGAATGATCATGCAGGCCACGATGCTGCTGGAACAAGTCGATTGGCTGCCGGACCAGTCCCCGCTGTGGGACAGCTCTGCACTGCTCAGTGAACAGTCGTTTGTGGGCGAATTGCTGTATGCGGTACTGGGGTACGAAGCGACCCCCGGTCCGCTGCAGGTGAGCCTTTACCTGGGCTGTCTGCTGCTGGCGGGTATTGCGCTTTGGTGGGGCCGTATGGGGAGGGTGAAGCATGCAGTTCAGGATTAAGCGCTGGGGAATATCTCTGGTGATGGGCATGTCATTGTCTGCCGGTGTGCTGGCGGATGGCAGCGTTGTGGACAAGGTTTATCACCCCTATGTAGAGCAGCTTGAGTGGGAGCTGGAGTGGCGTACCGTGCAGGCGTACAACGCGCCTTCCAGCGTCGAATCGCGTCAGGCGACACATCGCGTGGGTCTGGGACGGGCGGTGTCGGAGTTTCTGTTTGCCGAGGCTTACCTCATAGGGCGCGAAGGCAGTGATAGTGCCTTCAGCGTTGACGCCTGGGAGTTGGAGGCGCTGTGGCAACTCTCGGAGCAGGGTGAATTCCTGCTCGATTACGGCGTGCTGTTCGAACTGGAAAAATACCGGCACGAAGAAATCTGGGAGTACGCGACCACACTGTTGCTTGAGCGCGAGCTGGGTCGCTTCAGCGCAACCGCCAATCTCGGTGTGATCTACGAATGGGGTGACGATATCGAAGACGAGTTCGAAACCGCCGCCGCTTTGCAGGCACGCTACCGACATTCCCCCTTAATCGAGCCAGCGCTTGAGTTGTACCTGGGCGAGGATACCCGGGCACTCGGCCCGATGCTGCAGGGCGTGGCCCGTTTGGGCAGCCGTCAGGCGCTGCGTTGGGAAGCGGGTGTGGTGTGGGGGCTGGATGCCACCACGGCAGACTACACCCTCCGCGGGGTACTGGAATACGAGTTCTGAGCCAGCAGCGGCAACTGCTGCAGCAGGGCCTGGGAAACAAAGTAGAGCATGAAGTTGGCGTAGGCGATACCCGGGTAGTAACCATTGCCGTAGAGCCAGAACTGGCCGATCAGGCCATCGGCTGCTGTGGCCAATGCCGCACCAAGCGCCACCCAGCGGCCGCTGCGGCCAAACGCCAGCCAGATCCAGAGCGCACAGGGCAACATGAGTGCAATCAGGACCGAATAGGCGCCAGTCACCCAGGCGATATAGGCCGCAGTGCCGGGCAGCAGCACCTGACTGAACGCGAAGCCGCCACCGGCAGCGGCCACGGCCAATGACAGCGCCCGCCACACGGGGCTAACGCGGCCTGCAGTGGCGAGCCACACGGCGGCGATCAGCAAGGCATAGCCGGGGAAAAAGAACCAGACGGAATCCGCCAGGTAGCTGTGCTGCACAACGGTGTCATAGCTGTAGAAACGCGCGGGTACATTGCGGTTTACGGCATCGCCGAGCAAGCAGACCCCCACCCCGAGAACCGCCAGGTCGGCGACCGAACGCGAGCGCGCTTGCGCGCTGCTGGTGCGGTATACCCACCTGCGAATGCGCCAGCCGTTCCACAGTAAGCCACCGAGCAGTGCCATTTCCAGCGCGGCCAGCACAGCTTTCCACAGCCCTCCGCTGACACCGGCCGCCCAGAAACCGCACTGCAGCAGGATGATGGCGGTGCAGAGCGCCCAGGGCAGCCGGTGGTAGCTCGTGGGCGACGTGCTGCCCAGGGGCGGCTGGGGTTGGCGCTGCGCCATTGCTTGGGTCAGCCCTCGCCGGTAACGGCGGCAATATAGTCGCCGTAGCCTTGCGCGGCCATGTCCTCAAGCGGAATAAAGCGCATGGCCGCCGAGTTCATACAGTAACGCAGGCCACTCGGTGCGGGGCCATCGTCAAATACATGACCGAGGTGTGAGTCGGCATGGCGGCTGCGTATCTCGGTGCGCGCGATGAAAAAACGGCTGTCATCTCTCTCAACAACGCTGTCGCGCGTGATGGGTTGGGTAAAGCTCGGCCAACCGGTTCCCGAAACGTACTTGTCCCGAGAGGAGAACAGCGGTTCGCCGGAAACGATGTCGACATAGATCCCGGCACGTTTCTCATCCCAGTAGGGGTTGTTGAAGGCGCGCTCGGTACCGTCCTCGCGCGCCACGCGAAACTGTTCTGCGCTCAGCTGCTGTCGCAAGGCGGCGTCCGACGGGCGCGTGAACGTTGCGGGATCGAAGCCGGCCTGTTTGCCTTCACTGTTTGTGGTGGGCTGGAAACGCGAGAAATCCAGCGTCTGGTCGTTGCCCCACACCCGGTCAATGAATTGATAGCGGCCGGAGTTGAAGGTGTAGAACTTGTAGCGCAGCGGATTCTTGCTGGCGTAGTCCTGATGATAGGCTTCGGCATCGTAGAACGTTGTGAATGGCGTGATTTCAATCACAACCGGTTCGTCGTAGCGTCCGGATGCCTGCAACGCATCGCGCGATGCCTGCGCTGTGCGTTGCTGTTCCGGTGAATGGTAGAAAATGGCCGGGCGGTACTGGCGACCACGGTCGACGAATTGTCCGGCGCTGTCGGTCGGGTCCATGAAACGCCAGAAGCCTTCTACCAGGCCTTCGTAGGTGATTACCGCGGGATCGTAGTACACCTGCACCGCCTCCGTGTGACCGGTCTGGCCCGCGGAGACCTGTTCGTAGCTGGGGTTGGTTTCCTTGCCGCCGCTGTAGCCGGAAACGGCTTCCACCACGCCGGGTATCTTCTCGAATCCTTCCTCGACACACCAGAAACAGCCGCCGGCAAAGGTCGCGACGGCCAGATTCTCGTTATCGGGCGCGTAGGCCGAACGAGCATGGCCCGCGGTGGCGGTGATGAGTGAAACCAGCAGCATGGCTGCCAGCCTGGCGGTATTGCGCATGAGAGCTCTCCTGTGATGGGTCGCGGTTGTTACGCGCGACAGCGCGCAGGCGATGACAGGGCGATTGTCAGCAGTAGACCGCGGGAACCACAGGCGAGTTCCATCGGGCGCGCAGCGGGCGGCTCACTTGAGCAGGGAGCCGAGCAGCCCGCGAAACAGTTTACGACCCAGGCTGCTGCCGGCGGCAGAGCCGAGGCTGCGTGCCATGCTCTTGATAAAGGCTTCACTGGTGCTCTGGCGTCCACTCGAACTGCGGGTCGTGGATTTGTCGTGCTTCTTCGCTGCATCTGCTGCTTGTTGCGCGCTGGCGGCTTCGATTCTTTCGCGCAACACCTCATGAGCGGAACGCGGGTCCACCGCGTTGCCGTAGATGCGCTGGTTGGGGTCGTGTGCCAGTACGGCGGCGCGCTCCTGCGCAGTCGCGGGCCCCATGCGGGAGCAGGGGGGGCGGATCAGCACACGCTGTACCGGGGCGGGAATACCCTTGTCCTGCAGCATGGACACCAGCGCTTCGCCCACGCCCAACTCGGTAATGGCAGTGACCGTGTCCAGCGCCGGATTGGTGCGGAATGACTGCGCCGCCACACGCACCGCCTTCTGTTCCCGCGGCGTGTAGGCTCGCAAGGCGTGTTGAATGCGATTGCCCAGCTGCCCCAGCACCGCATCCGGGATATCGCTGGGGCTCTGGCTGATGAAGTAGACACCGACGCCTTTGGAGCGGATAAGGCGCACAACCTGCTCGATTTTTTCCAGCAGTGCGCGCGGCACGTCGCGAAACAACAGGTGTGCTTCATCGAAAAAGAACACCAGCACCGGTTGCTCCGGGTCGCCCAGTTCAGGAAGCGTTTCGAACAGCTCCGAAAGAAGCCAGAGCAGGAAGGTAGAGTAAACGCGCGGGCTCTGGATCAGCGTGTTGGCGGCGAGCAGGTTGATAACGCCACGCCCGTCGCGGGTGGTTTGCATGAAATCGCTGAGCGCCAGTGAGGGCTCGCCGAAGAACGCGCGGCCACCCTCGCGCTCCAGCACCAGCAGCCGGCGCAGAATGGCGTTCACCGAGGCCTTGGCCACCCCAAATCCCGCGCCGAGATCCGAGCCGTGCTCGGCGAGGTATTCCAGCGTGGTGCGCAGGTCCGCGAGGTCCACCAGCAGCAGCCCTTCGCTGTCGGCGAATTCGAACACCACGTTCATCACGCCTTCCTGGGTTTCGTTCAGGTCGAGCAGGCGGGTGAGCAGTGCGGGCCCCATTTCAGTCACAGTCGTACGTACCGGCGTACCCAGTTCGCCGAAGACATCCCAGAACGCCACGGGGAAGCCGCGCTGCTGGTAGCCGGTGATGCCGATGCGCTGGTTGCGCTCATCCACCTTGGGGTGGGGTGTACCGGTCTGGCTGATGCCTGACAGGTCACCTTTCACATCCGCCATGAACACCGGCACGCCGCGGTCGGAGAAACTCTCCGCCAGGCATTGCAGGGTCACCGTTTTGCCGGTTCCGGTGGCGCCGGCGATGAGGCCATGGCGGTTGGCGTAGCGTGGCAACAGCCCGCATTGTGTCTCGGCGTTACCGCCGATCAGGATCTGTTCACTCATTGTTACCCGGTCATCCTTTTACGGTGGCGGTGCCCGCCAGTTTGGGTTTGCTGACACGCGACCGTTTGGTGCGTGCAGCCGGCTTCCTCGTGGTCGCCTTGCCAGCTTTGGCTTTGGCTGTGGGCTTTTTTTTGGGCTTGGTGGCGGCTGACGATTTCGCTTTGGTGTGGGGCTTGCGCCGGGGTGCAGTACGCAGACCGGCGAGCTCTTCCAGCTCCACCAGCGCCTCTTCCAGGTAGTCGATGATGCGCTGTACTTGCGGTATGGAGCGGCGGCAGGCCACGATGCCGAAGTCCAGCTGTTTGCGGTAGCTGACCAGAGTGATGTTCATGGCGAAGCCGTCGAAGACGATGGAAGCTGGATAAACGCCCTCCAGACTGGCGCCATTCCAGTAAAGCTGCTCGCGCGGCCCCGGCACATTGGATATGACGGTGCTGAAAGCGGGGAAATGGCCGGCGAGTCCAAGTACGGATGAGAGCAGCGCGGGTACCTGGGTGATCTGCATGAACAGCGTCGCCTCACGTTGCGACATGCTGCGCAGCAGGTCTTTGCCGGCCGCCATGGAGGCCTGGATCTTGCGCAGGCGCTGCTCCGGATCGGCAATGTCGGTGGCCAGGTCGGCCGTAATGAAACCGACGGCGTTGGATGAATCGAGGTCGCTGGCATCGCGCAGCGATACGGGCGCCATGGCCTTCAGAGAGTTCGGTGGGCGCTCATGCTGGCTTGCGAGGTAGCGACGCAGGGCACCGGCGCACATGGCCAGCACCACGTCGTTTACAGTGGCATCGGTTGCCTTGCAGACACCGCGTACGCGTTCGAAGTCGAAGGATTGCGCCACAAACCGCCTGGAACCCGTGACGTTGGTATTGATAGACGTACGTGGCACCTGATGCCAAGGCACTGCAAGGCTGCCGCTGCGGCCGAAAAAGGCGCCCCCGAACTGACGGAAGGCACTCATCAGACTGGTGGTCGTGTCATACTGTTGGCGCAACGCGTCCAACACGTTTTTCAACTCCCGCCCCCGGGGCTCGATACGGCCGGTCGCCGGCGGCAGTCGCTGGGATTTGTAGCGCTCATAGGCTTCGTGCGAGAGCGCGGAGTGGCGTGCCCGGGTGCGCGTACTCTTTGAGTACATGGCATTCATCATGTGCATCGCCGAGGCGCCATCGGTGGCGGCGTGGTGCACCTTGCTATAGAGCGCGAACTGATTGTTCTGCAGCCCTTCGATCAGGTGGGTTTCCCACAGGGGGCGGGTACGGTCCAGTAGCGTGCTGTGCAAGCGCGAAACGAGCATGAAGAGCTCGCGGTAGCGACCGGGCTGGGGCAGGGCGGAATGCCGTACATGGTAGTCGATGTCGAAATGGTCGTCGGTTTCCCAGTAGAGCCGTAGCGGCCCTGCGCGGCCGGTCGTGACGTACTCGCCGAACGGGCGTCGATACTCTTCCTCTGTGCGCAGGGCGGTGAGAATTTCCTGCAGGAATTTACGCTGGTCGACGCCCTTGGGGTAATTGAACAGGTGCAGACCGCCAACGTGCATCGGGGTCTGGCGTTTCTCCATCATCAGGAAGCCGGCATCGGCGAGGTTCACTGGGCGCATAGGACTTACCTGTTGTTATAGTATTTTCTTGCCTGAACAATAGCGTTAAAGCCCTTGCCCGTGAAGGGGGAATTGCAGGCTCACAGCCAGCGCACCCGCCGGAACAGGGTGAGCATACCCACCGCCAGTACGGCCATTAGCCCCAGGATCACAAAGTAGCCGTAGCGGAATTGCAATTCGGGCATGTACTGGAAGTTCATGCCGTACAGGCCAGCGATAAATCCCAGCGGGACGAAAATGGCGGTGATGATGGTGAGGATTTTCATGGTCTGGTTGAGCTGGTGCGAACTGATGGAAATATGGCTTTCCACCAGATCACCACAAATCTCGTAATACATGGAGCACAGGGTTTGCAGACGTTCACAGCGGTCGAACAGGTCGCGGCGCACGTGATGGCTCTTGTCCTTGCCTGACCCCAGGTGTGAGGTGCCGCTGTGGAGAATGTGCTCGGCCAGTGCTTCGTGGTAATTGAAAATGCGCAACAGCTTGCGCAGCCGGGAGCGGTAGACCACCAGCTCCTTCATTACGGTATCGGTCTGGTCGGTGAGCAGGGCGTCTTCCAGCCCGGCGAGAGTATCCTCAAAATCCATGAGTTTTTCCAGATAGCGCCCTCCTACGTAGTGCAGGATGCGCAACGCCAGTACATTGGGCGTCTTCAGTAGCAACTCCTGTTCTTCGTGGTCCCAGAAGTGGTTTACACTGATGGCCGTGCCTGGGTGAGTGGTGATCAGCAGCCGCTTGCTCACCCACATCCCCACCGGCATGGGTTGCAGCTCAAGGTCGTCGTCCAGGCTGGTCATGCCGCGAAAGAGGATAAACGTATCGTGGTCGAATTCTTCGACTTTCGGCGGATGACGGGTGCGCACACAGTCGGCCACTGCCAGCCGGTCACAGTTGAGTGCGGCGAGCAGCTCCTGCCTGTCCGCGGTGAGTTCGCCTTCCAGGTCCAGCCAGAGGGTACTGCTCTCCTGTTCGCGCCACAGCGCGATCAACGCTTCGTCGCCGGTCTGGTACTGCCCTTGCGAAGAGAGTAATTTTGCCCTGATCATGTATCCGCAACCCTTCAAGGAAACTCTGCATGGAACAGCTTAACCGAATCCTTCAGGTGCCTCTAATCGTTTTTGGCGATGTCAGTATCACCATGGCGCAGGTGCTGACGGTACTGGCGTTGCTGGTCGGCGGGATTTTCTTTGTGCTGTGGAGTGGCCGCTTCCTGCGTTCACGCATGCTCAAGCGCAACATCGACCCCAATGTTGTGCAGCTCACCTTTCGCGCCTATCTCATCCTCGGCATGGCGATTGTGGGCATGTCCACGCTGGACCTGTTGAGTGTGCCGCTGGCGGCCTTTGCTTTTGTCTCGGGTGCCGTGGCAATTGGCTTTGGTTTCGGTGCACAGAACATCATCAACAACTTCATCAGCGGCTGGATATTGATGTGGGAGCGCCCCATCAAGATCGGCGACTTTCTTGAGCTGGGTGAGGTGCGCGGCACCGTGGAGTCCATCGGCACGCGCTCGACCCGCATACGCCGCGTTGACGGCGTGCACTTGCTCATACCCAATAGCCAGCTGCTGGAAAATACGGTGACCAACTGGACACTGGTGGATGATCTGGTGCGCACCGCCGTGCGCGTGGGTGTTGCCTACGAGAGCAATGTACGGCTTACCGAAACCTTGATGTATCGCGTGGCGCAAGAGCACCCCGATGTCTTGAAAACACCGGAGCCTCTGGTGATCTTTGACAACTTCGGCGACAGTTCGCTGGAGTTTGAGTTGAATTTCTGGGTGCACTCCACCGCGGAGCGTGGGCTGCGCATGATCCGCAGCGATCTGCGGTTCCAGATTGAGGCCCTGTTCCGTGAGGAGGGCCTGGTCATCGCCTTTCCCCAGCGTGATGTCCACCTGAACGGTGAGCTGCGGCTGCTGAATCCCTAGAGCGTGCGCACGGGCACAGTTCGGCGTAGTGGTCCACGTTGCACTATACTGGTGTTCATGAGCAGGCTTACTCAGCGTTATTCCTCCAATCTCCTGTGCTTTCTGGCACTGGTCTGCGCGCTGCTGGCGCCGGCTGCGTCAGCGCAGGTCTGGGTCATTCATATTGAGGGTGCCATCGGCCCAGCGACTGCGGATCACACGATTCGCTCCCTGGAGCGGGCGGTTGCCGCTGACGCGGAAGCCGCCGTACTGCGCATTGATACCCCCGGGGGGCTCGACAGCGCCATGCGCGACATGATCAAGGCGGTGCTGGCCGCGCCGCTGCCGGTGCTCGGCTATGTGGGCCCCAGCGGCGCTCGTGCGGCAAGCGCTGGCACCTATCTTTTGTATGCCACACACATTGCAGCGATGGCACCGGGCACCAACCTGGGTGCGGCAACGCCTGTTCAGCTGGGCGGGGGTGGCTTGCCCACATTGCCGGGCGAGGGCGAGGCGCAGGATGGCGAAGCCACCCCACCCGATGGCGCAGGTAGCACGGCCATGGAACGCAAAGTGGTGAATGATGCGGTTGCCTACATTCGCAGCCTGGCGCAGCTGCGCGGCCGCAACGGCGACTGGGCGGAGCGCGCTGTACGCGATGGGGTGAGCCTGTCGGCGGAGGATGCGTTGGCCGCGGGCGTTATCGAGCAGCTGGCCGATTCGCTCCCGCTGTTATTGCAGAACATCGATGGCACCATCGTGCAGGTCGACGGCGAGGCGCGGGTGCTGAACACGGCGGGAGCGGAAATTGTGCAGCAGGCGCCGGACTGGCGCAGTGAGTTTCTCGCCGTGATCACCAATCCCAATATGGCCTATATCCTGCTGCTGGTGGGTATTTATGGCCTGGTAATCGAGTTCTACAACCCCGGGATTGGACTGCCCGGTATCGTCGGAGCCATGAGCCTGCTGGTTGCGCTGTATGCCATGCAGATGCTGCCCATCAGCTATGCCGGTATGGGGCTGCTCCTGCTTGGTGTGGCGCTGATGGTGGCGGAAGCGTTTGCGCCCAGTTTTGGCGTACTGGGCCTGGGAGGCGCAGCGGCCTTCGTTACCGGCTCCATCATGCTGATGGATACCACGCTCCCTGCCTATCAACTGGCGATGCCCATAGTGCTGGCGGTAACCGTCTTCAGTGTGGGCTTGTTGGTCTTTGCCCTGGGAATGGTTCTGCGCGCGCGCAAGCGGGCGGTGGTGACCGGTGTGCAGCGGCTGGTAGGGTACAGCACTCGCGTGGCACGCATGCACGACGGCGAGCCCTGGGTATGGCTGGATGGGGAGCTCTGGCATGCGCGCAGTGATGAGCCCCTGCAAGCGGATGTGCCAGTGGTTGTGCTGGCAATTGAGGGACTGACGGCGGTGGTTCGCCGACAGTCGACAGAAATCAACTCAGAAGGACAAGCCTGATGTTCGAGATCGAGATGTTCAGTGCCGTTTTCATCGTGCTGGCGATAGTGCTGTTGCTGTCGATGTTCCGGGTGCTGCGCGAGTATGAGCGTGGCGTGATTTTCATGTTGGGCCGCTTCTACAAAGTCAAGGGGCCCGGTTTGATCGTGATCATTCCGGTACTGCAGCAGATGGTGCGGGTGGATTTGCGTACGCTGGTAATGGACGTGCCCACCCAGGACGTAATTTCCCGCGATAACGTGTCTGTGCAGGTCAACGCCGTGATCTACTTCCGTGTGGTGGACCCGGAGCGAGCCATCATTCAGGTGGAAAATTACCTGGAGGCGACCAGCCAGCTTTCCCAGACCACCCTGCGTTCGGTGTTGGGCCAGCATGACCTGGACGACATGCTCGCCGAGCGGGACCGCCTGAACGACGACATCCAGTCGATTCTTGACAAACAGACCGAGGCCTGGGGCGTCAAAGTGGCCAATGTGGAGATCAAGCATGTCGATCTCAACGAGTCCATGGTGCGTGCCATTGCGAAGCAGGCGGAGGCGGAGCGCGAACGGCGCGCCAAGGTGATTCACGCCATGGGTGAGGCAGAGGCAGCCGAAAAACTGGCCGAGGCCGCCAAGATGCTGGCCACGGAAGAATCAGCCATCCAACTGCGTTACCTGCAGACCCTGGTCGAAATTGCCGGCGACAAGAGTTCGACCATTGTCTTCCCACTGCCGGTGGATATCATGAAGAAATTCACCTCATAAGTCGTCGGAGCGGAGTCTATGCAGTGCATTGAAATCAGCGAGCCCGGGGCACCGGCTGTATTGAAATCGGCGCAACGGAAGGCGCCGGTCGCCGGGGCCGGTGAATTGCTGATCAACGTTTTGGCGGCCGGGGTAAACCGGCCCGATGTGATGCAGCGCCTGGGGCTGTATCCGGCGCCCCCTGGCGCCTCGGACCTGCCGGGGCTGGAGGTTGCCGGTGAGGTGGCAGCTGTCGGTGCGGGCGTGACCGGGTGGCAGGTGGGCGACCGTGTGTGTGCGTTGACCAATGGCGGCGGCTACGCGGAGCAGGCCGTGGCGCCGGCGGGGCAGTGTTTACCTGTGCCCGCTGGCATGGACGTTGTTGCCGCCGCCGGCCTGCCGGAAACCTTCTTCACGGTGTGGACCAATGTGTTCATGCGCGGGGGATTGCAGGCCGGCGAGAGCCTGCTGGTGCACGGTGGCAGTTCGGGTATTGGCACCAGTGCCATTCAGATGGCGCGTGCCCTGGGCGCGACGGTGTACGCCACCGCAGGCAGCGCCGAAAAATGCGCCGCCTGCGTAGAACTCGGAGCGGACCTTGCGGTGAACTATCGCAACGACGATTTCGAAACCGTGCTGCAGGAGCGCACCGGTGGTGCCGGCGTGGATGTCATTCTGGATATGGTGGGTGGCGATTACATCAACCGCAATATCCGTCTGGCCGCTACCGACGGCCGCATCGTGAATATCGCGTTCCAGGGCGGATTTGAGGCCCCGGTCAACTTCGTGCCGGTATTGCTGAAGCGGTTGACGCTCACTGCCTCGACCTTGCGCCCACAGTCCGCTGAGGCAAAAGCAGCCATCGCTTCTCAGCTGCTTGAGCATATCTGGCCGCGGCTGGAGAGCGGTGATATCAGCCCCGTGATTGCGGCAACATTCCCGCTGCAGGATGCGGCGGCTGCGCACGAGCTCATGGAGAGCGGTGCCCACATCGGGAAGATCATCCTCACCCTGCGCTGAACAGCCAGGGCGCCAGTTGCGCCCGGTTCTCCACCACGATCTGCTGCGCCATGGGGTCCGCCAGTGTCGGTTCGGGGTCGATGTGCAGGAGTTTCAGGGCGTAGGGAACCAGCCGCCCACGCACCGTAATGTCCAGAGCGCCATCCTGCATGCCGTAGTCGGTTGCCACAACCTGTTGCTGGGCAGGGTGCAGACGCGGGTCGGGCACAACACGCAAGGTCACGTGGGTGTTCCAGTCGTCATCCTGTTCCACGCCTTGGCGGGAATCATCCAGTATTTCAGGAATGTCCCGAAAGCGGCTGAGCACAAAGTCGCGATAGGCCTGGTTCTTCTCGCACCAGGCGCGCACATGCCAGCGCAAGCCGGTAAACACGAGCGTATGCGGTACAATGATGCGCCCCTCCCGGTCGGGGTTGTGCAGGGAAACGTAGTCCACCTCCAGACGCTTGCGCTGGCGCGCAGCCTGCATAATGGGGCGCAGCACCTCGGGGCGCACATCGCGTACCGGCACCCGCAGCACCTCGATGTTCGCCACGTTCAGCGCCAGCGACTCAAACACATTGGACAATTCATTGTTGCGCGCCATCAGGTGCAGGTATTCGTCGGCAACACCTTCGGTTACCCGCGGCCGGAACTCCGCTGCCGGCATATAGCCTTTGAGGGATGTATCGTAGACGAGGTTGCCGGGGCCGATATCGCGGATGTAGCGATTGATATCCTTGCTCGCCTGCTGGCGGCCGATGCCGAACGTCTCGCAGAGGTGGCGGGTGGTCAGCCGACCTTCCCACAGCGCAATGGTTTCGATGTAGCGGTAGCGCACCAACAGGTCCCAACGGATAGGCCAGGGGTGGGAGTGTGTTGCAGTCATGCCGGTTCCCGTTCAGGGTGAATTGCCTGTATCGTACACGTCAGTGCAGCCAGCGAACACCGAGGACATGGCCATCGCGTCTCCCGACATCAGTGATCTCTACCACCTTGCCGGTCAGCTCCAGCACGACCGGGACCTTCCGCTAGACCAGCTGCGCCAGCGCGACCGGGAGATTGGCCAGGGCTGCGGCGGTAAAGGTGACTGGCAACGGCTGCGCTACTGGCTGCACGCTGTCGATCCCGAGGCGCATCACCAGCCCGTCTGGGCCGGCGGTGCCAATCCGGCGATACTGTTGAATGTGCTCGCGCTGATCGCCGGTTTCGGTGCCATGGCGGGTTTGTTGCTCGGCAGCACCCAGGCGCTGGTCAATGTGTTGTTCTGGTTGCTGCTGTTTGTTGGGCTGCAATGGCTGTTGATGGCCGGTTCCCTGCTTGCGCTGCTTCAGTTACTGCGCGGCCGCGTGCCGCCGGCGTTACCGGTACAGCCCATGCGCTGGGTGTTGCGCCGGCGCTGGCCCGATAGCCGGGCGCTGCGTGAAGCACAGCCGCTTTTGCGCCTGCTTTTTTTACGCCACGGTCAGACCGTGGGCGCCCTGTTCGCCACGGGCGCGGCGGTGGCATTTATTGTCTTGCCTGCTGTGGATAACTACGGTTTCGTGTGGGGCTCTACCTATCCCCTCAGTGATCATTTCATGCAGTGGTTGGTCGATTCCCTGGCGCGCCCCTGGCGGGAACTGTTGCCGGGGGCAACCATCGATACGGAACTGTTGCGCGCTAGCCGCTATCACGCGGCGCTCCAGATGCTGGATACGCAGCACCTGGAGCGTATGCGCGGCTGGTGGGGTTTTCTGTTGCTGTGCCTGCTGGTTTACAGCCTGCTGCCACGCTTGTGTCTCTATGTAGTGTCGCGCTGGCTGTATCGACGCCAGCTGATTGCCAGCCTGCTGGGTTATCCGGGCGTCGAGCGCGTACTGGCGCGCATGCAGGCGCCTCTGGTCGCCACTGGCGGCTTGGCGGATGCCGCGTCACCAGCCGTTGTCAGCACCGGGGGCGACGGCTTGCGTGACGACATTCCGCGCGCCACCTGGCCAAGGGCACTGCTGCTGGAGGTGGCGGGGGCCTTCGGTGAGCGTGCCCCTGCAAGCTACGAAGAATTGGCGGATGGACAACCGGCGCAGAACGCGAGCCTGGCCAGTGGCGACCTTGCCGCTGATCAGCGCACCCTTGCGGCGCTGCCGCTGCAGGATATCGACCGGCTCTATCTGGCCGTGAAAGGTTGGGAGCCGCCCGTCGCGGAATTGTCAGATCTGTTGGAGCCTCTGTCCGCCGTTTCCCGGTGTAGCATTCTGCTGGTGCCGTTGCCTGGCCGTCCGCTGCCGCATCGCAAGGTGGAGGACTGGCGCCTGTTTGCTCGCGGCTTGCCTTTTGAGGGCGTAGATGTGCAGTTGCTGAACCCGGTGGTGGCCGCGTGAAGGCGCCGGTTTTTGCGGTGGTTGGGCGCCCCAATAAAGGCAAGTCCAGCATTGTCGCCACACTGGCGCGAGACGACTCAGTGGGCATCGAAGCCCGCGCGGGCTCGACCCGGGAAGCGCGTGAGTTCCCCATGCGCGTGGATGGCGAAACGCTTTACACGCTGGTGGATACGCCCGGCATCCAGCGTGCGCGCGCCGTACTCGAATGGCTGCGCGCACACGCCGAGGACGCTGCCAGCCGGCCACGGGCGGTGCGCGATTTTGTCTCCGAACATCGCGGCGATGCCCGTTTTCACGATGAGTGCGCGTTGCTGCAGCCCATTGTTGATGGCGCCGGTATCATTTATGTCGTCGATGGCTCGGTGCCCTTCGGAGCGGACTACGAAGCGGAAATGGACATTCTGCGCTGGACCGGACGCCCCAGTCTGGCGCTGATCAACCCCATCGATAATGAAGACTATGTGGCCCAGTGGCAGGCCGGGCTGGGGCAGTATTTCCAGACCGTGCGGCTGTTCAATGCGCAGCGCGCCGAAGCGGAAAAGCAGCTGGAGCTGCTGGTGCTGTTCGGGCATCTGGACGAGCAGTGGCGACAGGCACTGGACCGCGCCGTGGCAGTCTTGCGCAGCGAGCGGGGCCGCGAGCACCGTGAGGCGGCGTCCCTGATTACCGAGTGGATTGCCGATGCGCTGACATTTCAGTTGTCGCAGCGGGTGCCGGAGGGATTTCCGGTAAAGCCGGTCGAGGATCTGCTGTTCACCCGTTACCAACACGAGCTGCAGGCGCGCGAGCGCCGCTGTCGGCGCCAGGTGGAGGAGGTGTATCACTATCATCGCCTGCAGCGCAGTGAGCTGGATATCGACCTGGAGGCTTCTGAGCTGTTCAACGTGGAGCAGTGGTACCTCTGGGGGCTGGACCGCCGCGCGCTGACGCTGGTGGCCGCGTCGGCGGGTGCGCTGCTCGGCGGCGGCACCGGCCTGGCGCTGGATGGCATGACGGCGGGGCTTACCGGGGGCCTGGGAACGCTAATCAGCGGCACCCTGGGCGCCACTTCCGGTGGCGTAGCGGCCTTGCGGTACGCCGATGAAATCGCGCAGCTGCGGGTCAAGGGCATTCCCAGTGGCGGTAAACTGGTCAGCTACGGGCCATCGCGCAACCCCAACTTTCCGTTTGTTCTGCTGGGCAGGGCGTTACTGCATCAACAGCGTCTCTGCAGCCGTACCCACGCTGACCGCAGTGCCTTGCAACTGGATACGGCGCTATTGGCGGATGTCAGCGATGCGGAGCGCCGGCAGTTGGCGCGCTGGTTCGCTTCCCTGCGCCAGCCGCGCAGTGCCGCCGCAGCACGCCAGGCGCTGGCAGAGTGGATGTTGGCACGCACTGGCGCGCCATCCGGCTCTGCCTGAGCGCAGCGCGTCTCAGCGAATCGCCGATTCCGGCTTGCCCTGCCAGTAGAAGGGCTGCAGGGTGCTGTCGCCGGTAAAGACCTCTGACAGCGAGTCCGCCGCGTACACGCGTCCATTCAGCACCACGTGGCTGATGTGGTCGGTATGGCGGATATCTTCCAGCGGGTTGCCATCGATAATCACCAGGTCAGCCAGTTTGCCGGGCTCCAGAGAGCCGAGGTCGGCATCCATACCCAGGTAGCGTGCCGGGTTGATGGTGGCCGCAGCCAGCGCTTCCATGGGCGTGAAGCCGCCGCGCACAAAACTCCACATCTCCCAGTGCGTGGCCAGCCCCTCGCGCTGGCCATGACCCCCGGTGTTGACCAGTACGCCGGCGTCCAGCAGTGCTTTGGCTGCCGCCGCTGCATCATCGTCGCGGTAGTCGGCTTCCGGTGCCATTGGCCGGCGCACTGACCGCGGTTGCAACACCGCCGGCGGCACGAAATTGGCGAGCAGCGGGTGCTTCCACACCTCGGTGTCCTGGTAGTAGTAGTCCTCCGAGGTCAGGCCACCGAACGTCACCACGAGGGTGGGTGTATAGCCGGCCTCGCTCTGGCGCCAGTATTGCAGCACGTCGTCATAGAGACGCAAGGTGGGGACGTTGTGTTCGACACCCGTAATGCCGTCTCCAATCAGGTTCATGTCCATATGGTAGAGCGCGCCGCCTTCAGCCACGGGCATCACACCCTCGCGGCGTGACGCTTCGATCACCATCTGGCGCTGGTCGCGGCGCGGCTGGTTGTAGTTCTTGACGGTGACCGCGCCCTGGGCCTTGAGCCGGCGCACGTGTGCCAGGGCATCGTCGAGTGTTTCCACCGGGGCATAGTAGGTGGATTTTGCGCCGTAGATGATCTCTGCCGTGGAAAAAATACGCGGCCCGAGGATGCGTCCGGCGCGGGCGTATTCGGCGGCAGCAAATACCAGCGAGGCCTGGCTGGACGGGTTGTGCACAGTGGTAACGCCCAGTGCCAGGTGAGCCAGCAGATCCCAGTTCTGCTGCGGAATGATGTCGGCGCGGCCGTAGGGGCCGTGCGCGTGTATGTCGACAAAGCCGGGCACGACGGTTTTGCCGTCGAGATCAACCTGGCGGAAGCCATCGGGGATAGTCAGGCTGCTGTCCCCCACAGCGCGGATGCGGTTGCCTTCCAGCAGTACCGTGCCGCTGTCGATCACGTCGCGCTGTGCATTCAGCGTGACGACCCGCGCGTTGGTCAGTGCCAGGCGCGTGTCGGGGCGCGCCGCAGCGACGCGCATGCTCAGTTTGGTGCCGCTCTGCGGAGGGCTGAAGCCGGGGCGCATGGCGTCGGCGATGGGCACGGTCTTCAATTCAGCCCCGGTGCTCCAGCTCACGGCGCTGCCATCGGCATTCCATGCCAGGTATTCACCGCCCACGCGGCTCAGGCGCACTGTAGGGAAGGCCGGTTTGGCCGCGTCCAGGATGAGAGTTTCACCCGCGCTGGGCGCGGTTGCCGCGAGGTGCACCTGATGCCCGTTGATGAAGGCAATATGCTCTCCGTCGGGCGCGAGCTGGATGCGCGTGGCCAGCTCCGCGCTGGCCACCGGCTGCACGTCGTGGCCGCTGCGGGACATGGAAATCAGCACCGTGCTGGCGGTGCTGCTGCCACGACCGCTGGCGCTTTCGGCGCGTTCCTGGGCATACAGGCGGCCGTTGGGGCCGAAGTGCGGGTGTTCACCGCGCGCACTGACAAACTGCATGTCCCCGGACTTGCGCTCGACCAGATAAATGCCCGGCTGCACCGACCACTCGGGGTTGAGCAGAGCGCTGCCGGCGAGTTTGCGCACGGCGAGGGTTGCACCGCTGCGGTCAATGGCAAGCTCGGTATACTGGCCTTTCGGGTGGTCCAGTGCACGCGCCTTGCCACCGCGCGCGGCTACGCGATGAATGCGGCTGAGCTCGCTGTCACTCCAGCGCAGGAAAAGGATTTCGCGGCTATCGGGGCTCCACACGGGTGCGTAGTCGAAGCCGTCTGTGTCACCGTTCGTCAGGCGTTGTGGGGCATTGTCGCCACGTTTCACATACAGGCGCCCCAGAGACTCGAACACAACGGCTTTGCCGTCCGGCGAAGGCGTGGCAAAGCGGACCATGCGGGTATCGAATTCTTCCGGTGCGACCTTTACCGGAAAGCGTACAGCAGGATAGACGTCGCGGCTGCCGCTGACCTCGAAGGGGATTTCGGCCAGCGACTCATCGGCAGTATTCAGGCGCCAGAGCTTGCCCTGCGCCCAGAACACGATGTCGCGGCTGTCTGGCGTCCATTCCATGGTGGGATAGAGGCCGTGCACCGCCCAGGTTTCCTGCATGTCCAGGTCCAGGCCATCAAACAGCATGCGTTCCGTGCCGCTTGCGAGGTCTTGCACGAAGAGTCGCGACTGCGCGCGCACGCGCTTGACGTAGGCCAGACGCTTGCCATCCGGCGACGGTGTGGCGCGGACCGCACCGCCAGGCCCGCCGGCAACTGTGCTGACATCGCCCGTGGCCAGGTCTAGCCGACGGATCTGGAACAGCTCGGTGTTGCTGTCCTGGTGGTAGATAAAGGTGTCGCCGGGGGTGGTGTTCAGGGAAAAATACAGGCTCTTGCCGTCGGGGCTGAAGGCCGGCTCACCTTGCTCTTTCTGGAAGGTCGGGCTGGGGCGGGGAACCAGCATCTGCCCACTGGTCTGCTCACTGCCGCCCAGGTGATACAGCCAGATTTCCCCGGTGCCGAGGGAGCGGGAGGTCGTGAAGTGCTTGCGCGCCGCCAGGTAGTTGCCGTCCGGGCTCCAGCTCGGGCTGTTGAGCAGGCGGAACTCTTCGAAGGTCACCTGGCGCAATTCGCCGCTGGCCCGTTCCAGCACCCACAGGTTGTCACCGCCGTCGCGGTCGGAGGTAAATGCGATGTGGCGACCATCGGGGCTGTACTGGGGCTGCATGTCCCAGGCGAAGCCGCTGGTCAGTGGTTTTGCGGGGCCGCCTTGCAGGGGGATTTCGTAGAGGTCGCCAAGCAGGTCGAACGCAATGTGTTTGCCGTCCGGCGAGACGTCAATACTCATCCACGTACCCTCGCTCACATCAATCGTGGCGCGGGTGGCGGGGACGGAGAAATCGGGGTCGTTTACACGCCAGCTGCCCTCGTCCCCGGCCTGGGCCGTGGCGGCTGCCAGTGCATTGGCGAGTAGCAGAAAACAGAGTGTTCGGGTTAGGCTGGGCATGGCAGTATCCGGGTTTGTCAGCGTCAACAGGGCGGCGGATACTGTGCTGCGGTGATCCAGCCGCTAACAGGCGCGTACCTTACTACGGAGTTTGTCCACAGGGAAATGCGCCCAACCTTGACACTGGAGTACACATGAACATCATTCGATCAATCACGCTGCTGCTGGCCCTCGCCTGTGTGGCGCCTGCCATGGCCGAGGCGTTGGCGGTGGGCGATCCCGCCCCTGATTTCAGCTTGCTGGGCAGTGATGGCAAGCGCCATGCATTGGCCGATTTCAAGGGCAAGCAGGCTGTGGTGCTGGCCTGGTATCCGCGCGCCTTCACCTCGGGCTGCACCGTGGAGTGCAAGTCACTGGCCGAAAATGGCCATCTCATCCGGGAATACGACGTAACGTATTTCATGGCCAGCGTGGATGAGGTGGAAGAGAATCGGCGCTTCGCCGAGGAGACGGAGGCGGATTTCCCGCTGCTGAGTGACCCCGACAAACAGGTTGCGGAGGCCTATGGCGTGTTGGCCATGATGGGGTTCGCCAAACGCCATACGTTCTACATTGGCGCTGACGGCACCATTCTCAAGATCGACCGTTCCATTAGCCCCGCCACCGCGGCGCAGGATATGGCGGCAAACCTCGCCGCCCTGGGCATCCCCAAACGCTAGGGCGCTGTCGGCACTGGGCAGATTGGCGTTCGTCGCGCCGAACTGCCGCTGGTCTTTTTACCCATCCCTGCACTGGCACTTCAACCGCCCGAGCCTATAATGTCGCCCTTTTTCTGCAAGCAAAGCTGACTACGGTGCGATGTCTGAGGTAACAGGTGGCGTGCCATAGTCAGCGGCGGGCATCTCGCATGCACCGCTGGAGAGGGTAATGCTCAGCACGGGTCAAACACGCGAATTGCTCCGCATGGCGCTACCGATGGTGGTGTCGCAGAGTGCGTTCGCGCTGATGGTATTCACCGACCGCTTTTTTCTATCCCGCATTGACGCCCTGCATATCGCTTCGGCGCTGGGCGGCGGTGTCACTTTTTTCGTCAGCGTGTCGCTATTTATCGGCATCATGTCCTACGCCACGGCACTGGTGGCGCAGTACTACGGTTCCGGGCAACTGGAAAAATGCCCGCGCGTACTCACTCAGGGCGCGATCATGGCGTTGGCGTGTCAGCCTTTGCTGCTGGTGATCGCCTGGGGCATGGGTGGGCTGTTTTCCGCCATGGGCCATCCACCCGAACAGGTTGTTCTGGAGCGCCAGTACTACTTCGTGATGATGAGCGGCGCGTTTTTTGCGTTGTTGAAGGCCTGTGTCGCGGGGTACTTCTGTGGCATTGGCAAAACCCGCGTTGTCATGATTACCGATGTGCTGGGTGTGCTTATTAATATCCCGCTGACCTGGGCATTGATCTTCGGCAAACTGGGGCTTCCGGAGCTGGGCATCCGTGGGGCGGCGCTGGGCACGGTGATTGCCACGGCCTGCAGCCTGTTCATCTACGCGGCGTTCTACTTCAACCGCATTCACCGTGAGCGATTTCACGTGGCTGACTCGTTCCGCTTCGACCGGGGCATTTTACGTCGCTACGTGCGGCTGGGCCTGCCCTCCGGCTTCGAGACCTTTGTCGGTGCGGCAACGTTCAATTTCTTTCTGCTGCTGTTCCAGTCCTACGGCATCGCCGAGGGCGCGGCCATGGCGATTGTTTTCAACTGGGACATGCTCAACTACGTGCCGTTGATCGGCCTGAATATTGCGGTTACCAGCATGATTGGCCGCTACGTCGGTGCGCGGGATATGACGCGAGCGGGCCAGCTTATCGCTGCGGGTTTTACCATTGCGCTGGGTTTCTCGGTGGTACTGGCGCTGTTCTTTGTGCTGTTCCGCTACGAATTGATGATGGTGTTCGCCACGCCCGGAGAGGACTTCAGCGAAATTGCCAGCCTGGGCGCGAGCATGATGCTGGGTATGGCCACTTATGTCGTGGCCGATGCGGTGATACTGGTCTGCAGCGGTGTATTGCGTGGCGCTGGAGACACCCGCTGGCTGATGAACACGTCAATGAGCCTGCACGTGCTGATGCTGGTCGCCCAGTACGTGATGATCAAGCATCTGGAGGTAGGGCCACTGGTAAGCTGGTGGGGCTTTGTGGCCATGTTGCTGGCGCTCGCGGTTGTCTACTTGCTGCGCCTGCGCGGTTCAACCTGGCGCAAGCCCTCGCGGCTGGCGCGGGTGATGGCGGACTAGCGCAGCCTGCCTGTCACAGCGTCAGGATACGTCGCAGCAGGCTGTTCTCGCCGCGTTGCTGCTCTCGCAGCAGAAGGAGTTCGCGCAGCTGCTGTTCGATCTCACCGGCAATCTGGTCGCGAATTTTGCGCTGTTGCACCTTGCCCGGTTTGCGCCGGGCGTAGGCCGCGAGGCTGACAGGTTGGCCGAAGCCCAGATAGCAGCGCTGGGGTTTTGGCAGCAGGCTGCCGAGTGCACCCATCGCAATCGGGGGCAGGGCGTCGCCTCGGGTATCGTCAGTGAGCAGGCCCACGCGCTGCAGGAACCTGCCCGGGAGTGAGTCGGGGAGGGCTTCGCTCTCGATCAGGTGATCGTAGAACTCGTCCGGGCCAACGATGCCGAAGGGCATGATGGTGTAACCGTGTTCCGCGGCCATGCGAATGAAGCCGAAGCGCTCCTTCCACTGCAGCTGGTAGCGCAGCCGGTTGGGCTTCACGGCCTCGTGCGCGCCGCCTGGAAACACCAGCAGGTCCTGTCCGTGGACCATCAGCGCGCGGCAGACGTCGGGGTGGCCCATGGCCGCACCGCGTGCCAGCAAGGCATTTTCCAGCGATGGATGCGTGAACAGGAACTTGTCGCCCAGCGGGCGCAGGAAACGTCCGTACTGTTGCTGGAGCATCGAAACAACAATCATGCCGTCCAGTGCGAACAGGCTGTGGTTGCCCACGAACAGGCACGGTTTATCGGGAATATGCTCTACGCCGCTGACCACCGGCCGGAAAAGGCGTTTGATGAGCTGGTAGGCAATTTGCAGATCACGGCTCTGTGGTACCTCAGTCAGTGCCAGCGCGCGCTCGATATGTCGTTGCAGGCGTTCGCCCGCCAGGGGCTGATTGTCCTTGTCCAGAGCCGTCATGTCTTTTCCCGATAGCGTGAACGCAGGAGTGTATCACTCACTGCCCAGCAGGCGCCCAAGGCCGCGTTGATGCAGCGCACCCTCCAGCAGCGCGCGAATGTCAGCACTGTTATCCAGTGTGAGCGCCTGCCGGGCGAGGTCGGCGGCGTCCCGGGCTGACATGGAGCGCAGTAACCACTTTATTCGCGGCAGCTTCGACGCGCTCATGCTCAGGGTGCGAATGCCGATGCCGAGCAGGAATACAACCGCTGCGGGGTCTGCTGCCATCTCGCCGCAGAGGCTGAGCGGCAGCCCACCGGCACGGGCATGGGCGGTGATGCGTGCGATCTCCTGCAATACCGCCGGGTGAATATGGTCGTAGGCCCCCGCCACGCGGGGGTTATTGCGGTCCAGCGCCAACAGGTACTGGCTGAGGTCATTGGAGCCGATGGAGATGAAATCCAGGCGGCCTGCCCAGGCCGGTAGCAGCGATATGGCGGCTGGCACCTCGACCATAATGCCCACCCGGGGCCGCCGCACGTCAACGCCCTCACCCTGCAACTGTTGCAGGGCATCGTCGAGCACGCCCTGAAAAGCGGCGATTTCCCCGCTGTTGCTGATCATGGGCAGGAGAATATGCAGGTCTGCACCGCCCTCAGCAGCGCGCAGCATGGCGCGCACCTGGGTCATGAGCAGCGAACTGTTGTCCAGGCAGAAACGGATGCCTCGCCAGCCGAGGGCGGGGTTTTCCTCGTGTATCGGAAAGTAGGGCAGGGGTTTGTCGCCGCCGATATCGAGGACGCGCATATATACCGGGCGCCCGCGGTAGGCCTCGAGTACCTGGCGGTAGATATTCAGCTGTTCTTCTTCCGAGGGGAAGGTCTCGCTGATCATGAACGGCATTTCAGTGCGGTACAGTCCGATGCCCTCGGCACCGTTGGCGAGTCCCGGCGAAATATCCGCCAGCAGGCCGGTGTTGGCCATGAGCCGCACCCGCTCACCATCCGTCGTGGTGGCTGGCTCGTCCCGCAGGCTCGCGAGCTCCCCCTTCAGTGCCTGTTCGGCGCGCTGCAGCCGCTCGAATTCCAGCCGGATGGAGGGGCTGGGGTAGAGTATGACCTGCCCTGTATTGCCATCCACAATGAGGGGGCTGCCGTCATCAATGCTCTTCAACTTGCCGGTTCCCATGACGGCGGGTACCCCCAGCGCGTTGGCCAGCACCGCCGTGTGTGACAGGCTCGACCCCTCGTAGCAGACGATGGCCGCGAGGCGCAGCGGATCACAGGCGGCAATATCTGACACGCTCACTTTGGCGCCAACCAGCACCAGGGGGCCGTGATCGTCGGCGGGCGCATTGCCACTGGCACCGGCCCAGGACTGGTAGAGTTTGTTGCCGAGGTGATGGAGGTCTTCATTGCGCGCGCGTAAATAGGGGTCCTCCATGGCCAGGAACACCTCGGCGTAGTGATGCACGACTTGCCGCAGCGCACCGGGTAACCATTGCCCACCTGCGATGGCCTGTTCCACACCCAGGCGCAGCCCCGGGTCGTTGAGCAGCATCTGGTAGGCCTTGAATACCGCGCTGACCCCTTCCGAGAGCTGCTCACCCAGTTGCCTGCGTTCGTTCTCGACGTCATCGCTCACTTTAGCCAGCAATTGGTGCCACTCGCTGATCGCGGCGGCGGGGTCTTCGCAGGGGCGGTCGGGAACAGCGTAGAGGTCGATGTTCTCGCACAGCCACGCGTTGCCGATGCCGGTGCCGGGTGCACCCTTCACACCCCGCACCCGCCGCACCGCGTTGGCCGGCGCATGCACCGCCAGGGGTTCGGGTGGCAGCACCAGGGCCAACTGGGTCGAGAGCGTTACCAGAAACGCCTGTTCATCCGCGGACATCAGGCGGCCTTCGCGAGACTGCACCACCAGCACACCGATAACGGCACCGGCTCGTACCACGGGAACCCCGCAGAAGCTGATGAATTCGTCTTCGCGGGTTTCCGCCAGGTAGCAGAAATCAGGATGCAACGCGGCCTCGGCCACATTGATGGGGTGTCGCGTTTGCGCCACGCGACCCACCAGGCCGCGGCCCGCGGGCAAGCGGCTGTAGCCCACGGCCTGCTGGTCCAGGCCGTGGCTGGCTACCAGCACCATGGCGCCATCAGTTGCCGCAATGTACAGGCTACAGACATCGACCGCGATTGCGCGGTGGATCGCTTCGACGATCAGCTTTACCTGGTCTTCGGTCTGGTCCGCCTGGGCGGCGGCTTGCACAATGCGGGTCAGTTCCTGCAGCGTATTCATCGATTGGTGTTCCGGTGCCCTGGTGGCGGGGAGTGAAGCACTTGCCACTAGTATCCGCTATAGTGCCTGCTTGTTGCCAGCCTACAAAGAGAGGAAACCCGCATGGCAGATACTGGATTGCAGTTGCGTACGCGCGTGAACGATGACAACACCCTGACGCTTTGGCTGGAGGACGTCGCTCTGCCACAGCCCGGCCCTGACGAGGTTCTGGTGCGCGTGGAGGCGGCGCCGATCAACCCGTCTGACCTCGCCCTGCTGTTCGGGCCGGCCGACATGAGCACCGCACGCAATAGCGGCAGTGCTGAGCGTCCGGTCATCACCGCAGATATTCCGGCCTCGGCCATGCGCCTCGTGCAGGCGCGCCTGGGGCAGGCGCTGCCGGCGGGCAACGAGGGCGCCGGTACCGTGGTCGCCGCGGGCAGCTCCGATGCCGCTCAGGCCCTGCTGGGCAAAACCGTCGGCGCATTTGGCGGTGAGATGTTTGCCCAGTATCGCTGTGTCAGCGCGCATGCCTGCCTGGTGCTGAATGAAGGGACATCAGCCGCTGAGGGTGCGTCCTGCTTCGTCAACCCGATGACGGCACTGGGCATGGTGGAAACGTTGCACATGGAGGGTCACAAGGCGCTGGTGCACACGGCGGCCGCGTCGAACCTGGGGCAGATGCTGAACCGGCTGTGCCAGGCTGACGCCATTCCGCTGGTGAATATTGTGCGCAAAACCGAACAGAGTGAGCTGTTGACGTCGCAGGGAGCAGAATACGTCGTGAATTCCGGGTCCGAGTCGTTCCAGCAGGATTTGCTGGCAGCGCTGGATGCCACGGATGCGACGATTGCCTTTGATGCCATCGGTGGCGGCAAGTTGGGCGGCACCATTCTCAACAGCATGGAGGCGGTCGCGGCGCGCAAGATGACCGAGTATAACCGCTACGGGTCCAACACGTTCAAGCAGCTGTATATTTATGGCGCCCTCGACCTGGGCCCAACGGTGCTGACGCGGAATTTCGGGTTTGCGTGGAACATTGGCGGCTGGTTGTTGCCCCTGTTTTTGCAGAAAGCCGGTCACCAGAAGGTGGGCGAGATGCGTGCGCGGGTGGCGGCGGAAATCAAGACGACCTTTGCCAGCCACTATACGCGTCGGGTCACGCTCGCCGAGGCGCTCAGTCTCGACGCGATAGAAGCCTACAATCGCCGCGCAACGGGTGAGAAATACCTCGTACTGCCGCAGGACTGACGCGGCGCTGCTCGTGATCGCGCTACCCCCCGCACCGGCCGGCCCGGTGAGGGTAGCGCGTGGTGTGAGCATGTTGCTCCGTTCAGGGGAAACGCACGTCCGTGACGGTCACTTTAAAGAACGGAAAGTAGTCCGGCGTGCCATAGTGGTTGCCTGCGATCACGCGCGTGGGTAGCCGGTAGCCATCGAATTGTTGAAATCCGGAAAGCTCACCACCGAAGGGCTGTAGTCGATAAGCCTGATCGCAGTTGGCATTGCTCCAGCGCTGGAAGATGACGCACTCGGGCGCACCCTCTGCATCCACGTGAATCTCCACGGACTGTTGCAGCGGGCCTGCCAGCAGGGTCACACGAGCGCTGTCGACACCGAGTGCCTCCCAGGTTACGCCCGCACCGGGCAGCAGGTTGGCGGGTGCCCAGAAGGCACTCTCGGCGACCAGACGCCCAAACGCCGAGCGCAGGTGATCCGGCCCGCCGCTGCGCGCTACGGGCAGCAGTCTTAACAACCAGAAACGGGTCCAGGACCTGCCGTAGAGAATACCCTCTGTGCCGCTGATAGCGCCGCACCGCAGCGACCAGACAAACCCGCCGGGTGGACAGAGAATCTCGCGGGCGCTCATGGGGCGGTAGGCGGGCGCCTCAGCTGTGCCCAGGCTCAGCTCCCCGGTCATGTCGATTTCGACTGCGTGCACCAGCTTGGTACCGGGCTGGATGGTGAAGTTGAAGTAGCGCCGAGCCGGTTCGGGAAGATCGGCGACCATCGCGGGGTTGAACGTTTCACTGGCGCCGGACAGCGTGCCGGCGAGTTCCTGCCAGGCGTTGTTTTCCGCTTTCTGTTCACACACCCGCCAGCAAACAAGCATCGCAACAAGCAGCGCTGCAGCGGTCACAATACAGCTCAACCAGATCATCAATACCCCGAACGTCACAGGCGCAGCAAACGCTGGCAAGACCACTCAAGAGATTAGCACGAGTGCCGGAGGACGTCCGCAGCGATGGCGCCTATGGTGATGCGGAGGGTGGCAGGCCTGCCATGAGCACCCACGACACACGGCGTCTGGTGCAGGTATGATTCCCCTTTTGGACAGGAGGCCTGTATGAAATCTCTACTCTTTGCCTTGCTCGTGCTGGGTGCCACCTGCGCGGTTGCTGCTCCGGCCGATAGATTCAACGCAATAGTGGATGCCCACTGGTCCTGGACACTGGAGCAATCACCGCAGTTGCGCACCTACCTCGGGGACACCGGTGCCAATGACCGCTGGGGCGATATGAGCCTGGCTGCGCACGCACAGCGCGACGCACAGCGCGCTGATTTTCTCATGCAGCTTGAAGCGGTGGATGTAGACGCCCTGAACGAGCAGCAGCAGCTTAGCCATGCCATGCTCCTGCGGCGCCTGCGCAGCGAGCGCAGTGAATACGCCCTTGGTCTCTACCTGATGCCGATCAATATGCGTTCAGGACCGCAACACCTGCACACCTTGCAGGAGCGCGTGACCTTCAATAGCGAGCGCGATTACCGCGACTGGCTGCAACGCCTGCAGCAGCTGCCGCAGCTGTTGGCTGAGTACCGCGCGCTATTGCAGGAGGGTATTCGCCAGGAGCGCACCCAGGCGCGCGTCGTCATGAAACGTGTTCCCGCCCAAATCGACCGCTTGCTGGCGGGTGAACCTGAGGATAGCCCATTCTACAAACCGTTTAACAGCACCACCGCGGGCCTTGACGAAGCCCAGATGGCTGAGTTGCGGCACGAGGCCAGTGTGGTGATTGAGCGGGAATTGAATCCGGCACTGGCTGAATTCCGCGAATTTCTCCTCGCCACCTATCTGCCTGCCTGCCGCGAACAGCCGGGCATCGGCAGCCTGCCCGAAGGCAAGGTGCTGTACCGCTTCCTCGCCGGCTATTTCACCACCACCGACATGACGCCGGAGGCTATCCACGAAGTCGGCAAGGCCGAAGTGGCCCGCCTGCTGGAGGAGATGGAAGCCGTAAAACGCAGTGTCGGTTTTGCGGGAGACCTGCAGGCCTTCAATGCGTTCCTGCGTTCGGATCCGCAGTTCTACTACAACAGTCCGGAGGCACTTTTCGAGGGTTACCTGGCCATTGCCAAGCGCCTCGATCCGCAGCTGGTCAAACTGTTTGGCAAGTTGCCGCGCATGCCCTACGGTGTGCGTCCGATCCCCGATACTATCGCCCCCGACACAACAACCGCCTACTACAGCCGGCCAGCAGCCAACGGTGCCCAGCCGGGCTATTACTACGTGAACCTGTATCGCCCGGAGGTGCGGCCGAAGTACGAAATGGAAGTCCTGTCGGTGCATGAGGCGGTGCCAGGCCACCATCTGCAGATCGCATTGGCCCAGGAGCTCGAGGGCTTGCCCCTGTTCCGCACTACGGGAGGGGAGACGGCGTTTATCGAGGGTTGGGGCCTCTACTCTGAGCGGCTCGGTTATCAGATGGGACTCTATACCGACCCCTACTCACGCTACGGACAGCTGACTTACGATATGTGGCGTGCGGTGCGGTTGGTGGTCGATACCGGCATTCATTACTTTGGCTGGAGCCGTCAGGAAGCCATCGATTACTTCACGGCGCATGCGGGCAAGAGCGAAGCCGATATCGTCAACGAAATTGACCGCTACATTGGTTGGCCGGGGCAGGCACTCGCCTACAAGATTGGCCAGCTGAAGATTCTGGCGCTGCGTGAACGCGCCGAAGAGGCGTTGGGTGACGCGTTTGATATTCGCGCTTTTCACGACCATTTGCTGGGCGCGGGTGCGATTCCGCTGGATGCCCTGGAGCGCCGTATGGACGCATGGATTGCCAATCAGCGCAGCTGAATCATCCAGCCGAGGTCAGCTGTGGCCGCTGTGGCTGGCCGAGCCGGCTGCGGTAGGCCCCCTCCACCTGTGTGCACAAACCGCGTACGTTGCGCTCGGCATCGTGCGCAACCGGGGGCAGAACAGAAACCCGCACGGTAGCCGGTCGCAGGAGCAATCCCCCCTTGGGCAGGGCGTCGTGAACATTGTGCAGAACGATGGGCACAATGGGCACGCGGGCCTTTTTCGCCAAAAAGAAGGCGCCGTGGCGAAACGGCTGCAGGGCGCCGCTGGCACTGCGGGTGCCTTCCGGCGCAATCACCAGCGAGCGACCGTCGGCAAGCACAGCCTGCGCCGCCTGCAATACCGCGGACTGATCCGCTGCGTCGCGATCAACAAAAATAGTACCGGCGTTGGCCAGCAGGGCGCCCAGCAGCGGCTTGCCGGCCATTTCCTGCTTGCAGAACGGTACGACATCGCGCCGCAGTAGCCGTGCCAGGATCATCGCGTCGAGGAGACTCTGGTGGTTGAAGACGTAGATCACCGGCCCGCGCTGGCGCAGAAATTCCGGGCCATCGATATCCAGCTCCAGACCGGCAAAGCCGCAACCCAGGTCACCCAATAGCTGGGTAATGCGATTGGCATTGCTCCGTGATGACCCGCCGAAGCGGGCGGCGAGTGTGCCCAGCAGCGATGTGGCTGCCACGGCCTGGCCGGTCAGCGCCGTGCGCAGTACCGACTCGAGGTCCGGCAGACTGCGCTGCAGCGCCGGCGTGTTCTTTTCATTGCGCATCACCAGGGTGTTCATAGGGCTGCTACTCCTCTGCGGGAACCGTAGTCGTCGTCAGTCGGGTGCCAACGGGGGTACGGTGTGTCCTGCGCTAGTTGCTGCAATAAACCTGCCACCTGCGGTGCAGGGTGCCTTCGAACAGTGACAAAGACATGACGGAGGCTTGAAGCTGGCGTGACAGTGCAATGCAGGCGCGTGTACAGCCACGCAAGAACCAGGCTGTGTGCACCAGGGCGGTGCAAGTGGTCGCCGCGGCGCACCAGCATTGGCCAGCCCGGCGTGCTCAGCTACCATGACGCGATGCCAGCCCCGAACCTGCCAGCACTGCCCGTTACCGACATACTGCCACCATTGCGTGAGGCACTGGCGGCGTGTCGTGATGTCGTGCTGGAGGCACCCCCCGGGGCGGGCAAAACCACCCTGGTGCCACTGGCCCTGCTCTCTGAGACGTGG
This sequence comes from Haliea alexandrii, assembly GCF_003719295.1. Lineage (GTDB taxonomy): Bacteria > Pseudomonadota > Gammaproteobacteria > Pseudomonadales > Halieaceae > Haliea > Haliea alexandrii. The sequence continues at coordinate 820,176 of NZ_RFLW01000002.1, read as the reverse complement.
CTGGCAGAGCAAACGATCCTACTGGTGCAACCACGACGCGTTGCCACGCGCGCTGCGGCGGCCCGCATGGCACAGCTCCTCGGCGAGACGACGGGTCAGCGGGTGGGCTATCGCATGCGGCTCGAAAGCCGGGTCGGCGCAGCCACACGCGTGGAGGTCATCACTGAAGGTGTGCTCGCGCGCCGTCTGCAGGCAGACCCGGGCCTGTCTGGTGTGGGGCTTGTTGTTTTCGATGAGTTCCACGAGCGCAATCTCGATGCCGAACTGGGCCTGGCCCTGACACTGCAGAGTCGAGCACTTTTTCGCGATGACGTGCCGCTGCGCATCATGGTCATGTCGGCGACCCTGCAGGGGGTTCCGGTGGCGGGCCTGTTGCAGTCGCCGTGCGTGCTGGTGTCCCCGGGGCGGCAATTTCCGGTGCACATCGAATATGGCGCGGGCCTGTCGAGCACGGAGCCTGTTGAGGGGCCGGTAGTGCGGGCCGTACAGCGCGTACTCGCAGAATGCGCCGGGAGTGTACTGGTTTTCCTGCCCGGGCAGGCGGAGATTCGCCGTGTGCAAAGGCGGCTTGCCGGCCGTGTGACAGCAGACGTGCGCATACTGCCGCTATACGGGGGCCTTTCCCTGGCACAGCAGCAGGCGGCGATTGACCCCTGTGATGCCGGGCAGCGCAAGGTGGTGTTGGCGACCAATATCGCCGAAACCAGCCTGACCATCGAAGGGGTTACCACGGTGATCGACAGCGGGCTGGAGCGACAGGCGCTGTTTGCCGCTGCCACGGGTACCACCCGCCTTGCCACACGGCGAATTTCCCAGGCGTCTGCGGCTCAGCGGGCTGGCCGCGCCGGCCGCCTGGCCCCCGGCTATTGTCTGCGGCTGTACAGTGCGGATCAGTATGCCGCGCTGTCGGAACAGCGGGTTCCCGAGGTACTGCAATCCGACCTCGCGCCGCTGGCCCTGCAATTGCTGGCCTGGGGGGTGAGCTCGCCCGCGGAACTGGCTTGGCTGGACACCCCGCCGGCGGCACACTGGCAGCAGGCCCTGGAGGTATTGCAGCGTTGCGCGGCGGCGTTTGCGCGTGACTCAGGGCAGTGGCAGTTGACCCGGCACGGTGTGCAGTTGGCCGGCTTGCCCCTGCACCCGCGGCTGGGCCACATGTTGCTGTGCGGGGCCGACATGGGTTCGGCTGAAACCGCAGCGTTACTCGCGGCGCTGCTCGCCGAGCGCAACCCGTTCTCTTCCGAGGGGGTGGACCTGAGCCCTGCGCTGGCGTGCCTGCGGGGAGAGTTGCCCCGGCAAGCGCCGCTGCGCGCCTGGTTTCAGCGCACCTGGCAGCAGGCACGGCGTTATACCAGCCTGGCGCACAAGCAAAGATCAGCGCCGGGTGCGCATGAAGTTGAGATGGGGTCGCTATCCCTTTCGACGGATGAGCAATTGGCCGTGCTGATCGCGCTGGCCTGGCCGGAATGGGTGGCCTGCGCCCGGTCGGGCGCTGCGCCGGGCGCTTTTCAGCTGGCCAATGGCCGCAGCGCCAGTCTGCCGCCGGAGGACGCGCTGGCCGCTACACGCTGGTTGGCGGTAGCGGATCTGGGCGGTGTGCAGGGGCAGTCCAGCGACCGTGTTTATGCCGCTGCCGCGCTGGACAGTGCGCGCTTTGAAGACGTGCTGGCGCCGCTGGAACGGGTTGTGGAACGGGTGGAATGGGATGATCGCCAAGAGCGGTTTGTTGCTGAACGCCGGCAGCAGGTAGGCCAGTTGCTGCTGCGGCGCGAAACCCTCGCAGTGGTGCCAGCCGGGGCCCGAGACGAGGCACTGCGTGCACTGCTGCACAGGCGCGGTTTGCAGGTGCTGCCGTGGACACCGTGGCTGGAGCAATGGCGAGCGCGGGTGAGGCTGTTGCGGCACCTGCAACCAGCGCGCCCGGATGCGCCATGGCCCGCGTTGGACGATGCAACCCTGTTGGCTACGATCGACGATTGGTTGTTGCCCCATCTGGGTGGCGTCACACGTCTGGCCGACTTCGGCCGCGTTGATCTGCGCAGCATACTCGCCGGTCTGCTGCCCTGGCCCCTGCCGCGGGAACTGGAGCGCCTGGCACCGGAGCGTATCGAAGTGCCCTCCGGCAACAACATCAGTATTGATTACACCGGTGACACCCCCGTGCTGGCGGTGAAGCTACAGGAGATGTTCGGCTGCGAGGACACCCCGCGTATCGCCGGCGGCTTGCAACCCCTGCAACTGCAGCTGTTGTCGCCTGCGCGCCGGCCTCTGCAGGTGACACAGGACCTGGCCACCTTCTGGCGCAATGTGTACCCCGAGGTGAAAAGGGAAATGAAGGGGCGTTATCCCAAGCACCCCTGGCCAGACAACCCGCTGACCGCCGTTGCCACGCACCTGACCCGCAAGCGCGCAGAGAGCGGTTGAGATCGGGAGCAGCCCTGCCGTGCTTCAGCGAACGGCGTTGTCTGCCAGGTCGGCGGTCAGCGCCTCGCGTATGCCGGGCTCGAGGGTGAACCCCTCTATGGGGTATGCGGGGTGGTCGATGCCCGCCTGAATCGGCTCGCCGCGTTTGGCGGCGGTGATCATATCGGGGGACAGCTCGAAGCGCATGAAGTGCACCGACGAGGTTTTTACCGCGTTGCTGCGCTCGATATCCTCATCGGCTATGGCATAGATACGTTCGCCATCGCCCACCTGCAGCCAGACCCTGTCTTCTATGTCGATCATTTCTGCCAGCCGCCGGGCGCGCTCGACAGGATCGGCGTACTCGAGCATGAAGGTGGCCTTCCAGTTGTGTCCAGTTGGAATCAGTGGGTTGTAGGCCTCCAGCTCCTCATTGATGCCGCTGGCTTCGAACACTTTTTCAATGCGCAACATTTCCTGGATCTGGTACTTGATGGTCAGCGCATCCTCGAAGTAGAGGCGGGCATGCTCGCCGAGCGAGAGTTGTCGTGTTTTCTTGTGCTCGAGTACCTGGCTGCGAAACCGGGGGCGTTCCTCAGCGTACTCTTCCAGTGACCAGAGGTCTGCGCGTGTTAACGGGCGCATAAATGTCTCCTTCCAATTACAGGCCGTAGGCCTTACGCAACAAGGTCATGGGATGTTCTGCCCGGTCTACCTTCTCTGACAGGTTGGCGATGTGCGTAGCCGCCATCGGGCAGTCGCTCATGAAGTGGTCCGCTGCCTGCTGATCGATCTTGCGTACCACAGGTCGGGCAATCTTGACTGACTTGTCGCGGGTTTCCTGTTTGATCGCATAGGTGCCATCGTGGCCGGAGCAGCGTTCCTGAGCGGTGACGGCCGTCCCCGGCACGAGTTGCAATACGTCGCGGGTTTTCAGACCGATGTTCTGCACCCGCTGGTGGCAGGCTACCTGATAGGCGATATTGCCCATCGCGTTGGGGAATTCCGTCTGCAGGGCGCCACCCTTGTGGCGCAGCCAGAGATATTCGAACGGGTCGTAGAAGGCCTGTTTCACTTTCTGTACGTCGGGATCTTCGGGAAACAGCAGGGGCAGTTCCTGCTTGTACATGAGCACGCAGGAGGGAATGGGGGCAATAAGATCGTAGCCCTCGTCTACCAGTTTCGCGAGCACAGGGATGTTGGCTTTCTGCAGCTTTTCCACCGCATCCAGGTCGCCCAGTTCCAGCTTGGGCATGCCACAGCATTTCTCTTTGGGCACGATATCGATGTGGATGCCGTTGTGCTGGAATACCCTGATGAAATCCTCGCCGATGTGCGGGCTGTTGTAGTTGCCATAGCAGGTGGCATAAAGCGCGACCTTGCCGGTGGTTTCACCCACTGCCTCGGGGGCCAGGTTGCGCACCAGGGGCTTGACCCGCTTGCGCAGGGTGTTGCTGCTGAAGGCGGGCAGCGGCGCTGCGTGGTGAATGCCAAAGCCCGACTCCAGCGCCCGGCGGAACGTGCTGTTGTTGTTCAGCGCATTCACCGTGATATCCACCAGCGGAATGGTCGCGAGGCCGAAGGTACGATCGGTACTGGTGAGGACCCGGTCGCGCAGTCGCGCGCCTTCCTTGCGAAAATGGTTGGCTTTGGCGCGCAGCATCAGGTGAGGAAAGTCCACCGCCCACTCGTGCGGGGGCACGTAGGGGCACTTGGTCATGTAACAGAGGTCGCAGAGGTAACATTGCTCGACCACCTTGTGGTAGTCGGATTTTGCGACGCCGTCTACCTCCAGGGTTTCGGATTCATCGACAAGGTCGAACAGGGTGGGGAAACTGTCGCACAGGCTCACGCAGCGCCGGCAGCCATGGCAGATGTCGTAGACGCGCTCCAGTTCCGCGTCGAGTTTGGCCTGATCCCAGAAGTCATCCGAGCGCCATGCAACCGGGTGTCGTATGGGGGCTTCCAGGCTTCCTTCTCTCACGGCGCATTCCTCGTCTGCGGTTGATCACGAAAAACGGGTTCGCGGGGGCGCCACGAACCCGTTCTCAGGTACAGCCAGAGTGGCGTCGGCAGGTGCCGGCAGCCGGTTCAGGCGTCCAGCGTATCCAGTGCTTTCTGGAAGCGGTTGGCGTGGCTGCGCTCTGCCTTGGCCAGCGTCTCCATCCAGTCGGCTATTTCATCAAAGCCTTCGTCGCGCGCTGTCTTTGCCATGCCCGGGTACATGTCGGTGTACTCATGGGTTTCACCGGCAATGGCCGCCTTGAGGTTGTCAGCGGTGGCACCGATGGGCAGGCCTGTGGCGGGATCACCGGTTTCCTCCAGATACTCGAGGTGGCCGTGTGCGTGGCCCGTTTCGCCTTCCGCCGTTGAGCGAAATACCGCCGCCACATCGTTGTAGCCTTCGACATCAGCTTTGGCCGCAAAATACAGGTAGCGACGGTTGGCCTGGGATTCACCTGCAAACGCATCTTTGAGATTTTGTTCGGTTTGACTGCCTTTCAAGGACATGGCGTTTCTCCTGTTGGCGATAGAGTGCCGACACTGACGTGCGGTGTTAATAAACTAGGCTATCGCTTGCTATTCGTCCAGCTTGAAAAGTGGTTAAATCTGCGTGAGAAAAGCGATTGAATGAGCATGAGCAGACAACCGACATTGAAGCAGTTGCGCTACCTCTGCGCGGTGGCTGAGTACGCCCATTTCGGCCAGGCGGCGAAGGCCTGCCATGTCAGCCAGTCCACGTTGAGTGCCGGTGTTCTGGAGCTCGAGGACACGCTCGGCGTGTCACTGGTGGAGCGCAACAACCGGCAAGTGTTGCTGACCACACTGGGCGAGGATGTGGTGCGCCGCAGCCAGGATCTGCTGCGGGAGGTGGAAGACCTTGTGACCCTGTGCGATGCGGCAGCCGAGCCTTTCTCGGGCAAAATGCGCCTGGGTGTTATTCCGACCGTGGCGCCGTTCATCCTGCCGCGGCTGCTGAACCGTCTGCGTGAACAGTACCCCGCATTTCAGCTGTTTATCCGCGAGGATCTCAGCCAGCATCTGGTCACGGCGCTGCATCACGGGGAGCTGGATGTACTGCTTCTGGCGCTGCCGTTTCCGGCGGAGGGTGTGGAAACCATGCCTCTGTTCAGCGATGATTTCCTGCTGGCCAGCCCGCCCGGCCATGAACTGGCGGGGCAGCCTGTGGTGCGCACGGCGCAGTTGAAAGGCGAGGGGCTGTTGCTGCTCGAGGATGGTCACTGCTTGCGTGAGCACGCACTGGAGGCCTGTAAACTGCGCGATTCCGATGTGTCGGTGCCCTACCAGGCCACCAGCCTCAATACGATTGTGCAAATGGTAGCAAACGGCATCGGCATTACCCTGTTGCCGCGCATGGCCCTGGATGCCCATATACTCTCAGGTACCAACGTGTGTATCAGCGAGTTCAGCGAGCCCAATGTCGCGCGCAGCATCGGCTTGATGTGGCGGCGGAAAACACCGCGCCGGGCCGAGTTCCGCTTATTGGGTGACTTTGTCAGCCGCTGTCACGCGGGCCCTTGAAGCGCCGCCACGGCAACGTGTGTGCGTGCGGCAAGGTCGCCGCGATCTAGTCGCGTGTGTCCAGCGCACGGGCACGCACGCTGCGCCCCTTCAGCTTGCCTTGCTGAAGTTTGTACAGGGCATCGCCGGCGGCAGCGCGCGCTACCGCAACAAACGCACAGTTGTCTTGCAGGGTAATCTTGCCCACGGCACTGCCGTCAACACCGTTTTCTCCCGTCAAAGCGCCCAGAATGTCCCCCGGGCGCAACTTCTGCTTCTTGCCCGCACCGATCTCCAGGGTCACCATGGGCGGTTTGTAGCCCGGCTGTTCCAGCACGCTCGCCGGCGGTAGCGCCGCCGGGGTGACAGGCTGCCCCAGCAGTGCCTCGAGCTTCGCCAGTTTGTGCTGCTCCTTGTCGCTGAACAGAGTGCAGGCCAAACCGCGCCTGCCGGCACGGCCGGTGCGACCGATGCGGTGAATGTACACGTCGAGGTCACGCGGGATGTGGTAGTTGATCACCGCGTCCAGTGCGTCGATGTCCAGGCCGCGCGCGGCGACGTCGGTTGCGACGAGCACGGACAGGCTCTTGTTGGCGAACTGGACCAGGGTGCGATCCCGGTCGCGCTGTTCCAGATCGCCGTGCAGGGCAAGCACACTGAAGCCACTGCGGCGCAGGTCGCCGGCGACGGCGGCACACTCCTGTCGGGTGTTGCAGAACACCACGGCGGAATCGGGTCGCTGCTGCAGCAAGAGTTGGCGCAGTGCGGTCATGCGCTCGTCGTCTGCGACCCGGTGAAAAGCCTGGGCGATGGTGCCACTGTCATGGGTTGACTCGACCTGCACCTGCAGTGGTTCCTGCATCACGCGCTGTGCGATGTCGGCAATCCCCGCTGGAAACGTGGCGCTGAACAGGAGGGTCTGCCGCGGTGCGGGAACGTACTCTAGAATGGCATCCAGCGACGGCTGAAACCCCATGTCGAGCATGCGGTCGGCTTCGTCAAGTACCAGGGTGCGCAGCGCCGCAAGTTTCAAGGTACCTTTGCGCAAGTGCTCTTCAATACGTCCCGGCGTGCCGACAATGATGTGCGCTCCGTGTGCCAGCGAGCCAATCTGCGGGCCAAAGGCCACGCCGCCACAGAGGGTGAGGATCTTGATGTTGTGGATGCCGCGTGCCAGGCGCCGCAATTCGTTGGCGACCTGGTCGGCAAGTTCTCGTGTGGGGCAGAGCACCAGCGCCTGCACCGCAAACTGCTTGACCTCCAGTTGTTGCAGCAGCCCCAGTCCGAAAGCTGCGGTCTTGCCGGAGCCGGTTTTACCCTGGGCGATGACATCCCGCCCGGCAAGAATCGGCGGCAGGCTTTTTGCCTGTATCGGCGTCATCCGGTGGTAGTCCAGCGAGTCAAGATTGGCCAGCAGGTCGGGGTGCAGCGGCAGTGCGCTAAAGGATTCAGTGCTCACGGGAGGGTCCTGTTTCGGTGTAATGCCGGCCTGGCGGCGGTATACAGGGTGCTGTGCTGCAGCCCCGGGGCTGACTCAGCGCCGCTTGCGTCGCGCCGGGTTGCGGGGCAGTCCATTGTGCTGGGTGGCGAAAGCGCGCGTGCCGGCGGGGACGGTGGCGTGGCGCTTGGCCGGTTGCCGGGGCGGTACCAGGTGCAGCTTGCCATTGCCGATCAGGTCAGCCCGGCCCATCTTCTTCAGCGCAGTGCGCAGTTCGGGCCAGTTTTCCGGGTCGTGATAACGCAGGAAGGCCTTGTGCAGTTGGCGCTGCGACAGTTTGCGCACGGTGGGCATGGAGTCGCTCTGCCGGCTGACGCGTTTCAACGGGTTCTTGCCACTGTGGTACATCGCGGTGGCGGTGGCCATGGGCGAGGGGTAGAACGTTTGCACCTGGTCGGCGCGGAATTTGTTGCGCTTCAGCCACAGGGCAAGGTTCATCATGTCCTCGTCCCGGGTTCCCGGGTGTGCGGCGATGAAATACGGGATGAGGTACTGTTGCTTGCCGGCTTCCCGGGAGTACTGCTCGAACATGGCCTTGAAGCGATCGTAGGTGCCCATGCCGGGCTTCATCATCTTCGACAGCGGCCCGTCTTCCGTGTGTTCCGGGGCAATCTTCAGGTAGCCGCCCACGTGGTGCTTGACCAGCTCCTCCACGTACTCGGGCGTTTCCACCGCGAGGTCGTAGCGCAGCCCCGAGGCAATCAGCACTTTTTTCACGCCACTCACGGCACGGGCACGGCGGTAAAGGCTGATCAGCGGTGTCTGGTCGGTGTTCAGGTTCTTGCAGATGCCGGGGTACACGCAGCTCGGCTTGCGGCAGGCCGCCTCGATGGTCTTGCTCTTGCAGGCCACGCGCCACATGTTTGCGGTGGGGCCGCCGAGGTCGGAAATAACCCCGGTGAACGCTTTGGAGGTATCGCGAATACGCTCGACTTCGCGGATGATCGAGTCCTCGGAGCGGTTCTGGATGATGCGTCCTTCATGTTCCGTAATGGAGCAAAAGGTGCAGCCGCCGAAACAGCCACGCATGATGTTCACCGAGTGGCGGATCATCTCGTAAGCCGGGATGCGCGCATCACCATAACTGGAATGGGGCAGCCGTGTGTAGGGTTGCTCGAATACGAGGTCGAGCTCATCGGTTTCCAGCGGGATGGGCGGCGGATTCAGCCACACATCCCGGTCGCCGTGGGCCTGCACCAAGGGGCGGGCGTTGTAGGGGTTGGTTTCCTTGTGCAGGATGCGCGAGGCGTGGGCATACAGCGCCGGGTCGTCGCGCACCTGTTCGTAGGCGGGCAGGCGAATGACCGCCTGCTCGTCCGCCTCGGGCCGGTCCAGCAGACGCACCGGTACCACTTCCAGTGCCTCGCTCTGGCCGGCTTCGGAGGCGTCTGCACAGGCGGGGCTGCTGGTGTCGATATACGGGTTCACCGGCGGGTCGATGGGGCCGACCAGGTCGATACTGGTGGAGTCTATGACCCGGTAGGCCTCAGGCAGGCGCTTGCAGACATAGGCTGTGCCGCGCACATCGCGAATCTGTTTTACTGGCTCGCCGGCGGCGAGGCGGTGCGCAACATCGACCAGGGCACGCTCCGCGTTGCCGTAGAGCAGCAGATCGGCCTGGGCGTCGAGGAGAATGGAGCGGCGCACCTTGTCGCTCCAGTAATCGTAGTGCGCAATGCGTCGCAGGCTGGCCTCAATGCTGCCGATGATCAGGGGCACATCCCGGTAGGCCTCACGCACTCGCTGGCTATACACGATCACCGCTCGGTCAGGGCGTTTGCCCCCCACGTTGCCCGGTGTATAGGCGTCGTCGTTGCGCCGTTTGCGGTCGGCCGTGTAACGGTTGATCATGGAATCCATGTTGCCCGCAGACACGCCGAAAAACAGGTTGGGTCGCCCCAGTGCTGTGAACGCCTCCGCGCTGGTCCAGTCCGGCTGGGCGATGATGCCCACCCGGAAACCCTGCGCCTCCAGTGTGCGCCCCACAACCGCCATGCCGAAACTGGGGTGATCCACGTAGGCATCGCCGGTGACAATGATGATGTCGCAGCTGTCCCAGCCCAGCGCATCCATCTCCGCGCGGGACATCGGCAGCTCCGGGGCTGCCCCATAGCATTCCGCCCAGTACTTGCGGTAGGAAAACAGGGGTTGTGTGCTGTGGCTGTTGGACATGACTGTGGCTGGTGAACGGTAGCAGAATGACGAGGTAGTATACGCGATTGCAGCGCCTCCTGCCGCGTGACCCGGCGTGCCTGGCGGTATTATTGCGCATCCGGGCCATGTCGGGATCGACTCTGGTAGAATTCCGCGCTCATTTCCGGAGTCAGATAGTTCCCCATGACCACTGATGTTACGCCAACAGTCTCTTCCGACCACGCGCCCTTGGTCGCCTTTGCCAACTGTGAACTCGTACGCATAAGCGACACGGCGGTGCTGGTGATCAATCGGGACAACAATCGCCAGTTGATGATGTCACCGCAGGTGGTGCAGGGCCTCACCACCTGCACCACGTTTCGCACCATTGAAGAGCATGCCAGCGTGCTCGCGGCAACACGCCCGGAACTGCAGGGGCGTCCTGAGCTGGCTGTGCAGGCTCTGGAGGGGCTATTGGCCAACGGCATGCTGTTGCGGGCCGGGGATGCTGCCGCACGTCTGTCGGGGGGCGCTGGCAGGGCACCCGCAGCCACGCGCGTCTTTGTGATTACCTGTGATCGCCCTGCTGCGGTGGAGCGGCTGCTGGAGTCGCTGTTGCGCAACGGCAAGTTATCGCGCCACGAGTCGCTCTACCTCGTCGACGACTCGCGCCAGGCCGAGTGCCGCGCTGCCAACCGGGAGCTGGTGGCCGCTTTCAATACACGCAGCCCCACCGACATGTACTACGTCGGGGAGGAGGCGCAGCGCGCCCTTCTCGACGGGCTCATTGCCGCGCAGCCCGCCGCCGAGAACGGCCTGCGTTTTCTCCTCGATCCGGCCCAGTGGTCCGGCCACAAGACCTATGGCCGTGCGCGCACGCTGTGCCTTTTGCTGTCCGTGGGCTACCGCGCCATCATCATGGATGATGATGTGCTCTGCCAGGCGGTGTTGCCGCCGGTGACCGAGCCCGGCCTTGCCATTGGCGGTATGGCCTCGCGCCAGGCCGCTTTTTTTGCGGACCGGGACGAACTCGCCCGAGCGGCGGTGCCGGCGGACTTCGACCCTCTCAGCGGCCACGCCAGTTTGCTGGGGCGCACCGTCGGCGCCGTGGTGGAAGCGGCGGGGCAGGGCAGCTTGGCGGAGGAGCAGCTGCGGGGCGTTAACGCCTCGCTGGCGAGCGTGCTGGAGGCAGACGCGCCGATTCTGGTGACCCAGAGTGGCTCCTGGGGTGACCCGGGTACGTCATCCGCGCACTGGGTGCTCTCCCTGCAGGACGCCTCCCTGACCCGGCTGCTGGGGCAGGAGGCATCACTGGTGGACATCATCGAGAACCGCTGCAACTGGCTGGGAAGCCCCCGTCTGTCGCTGATCAAAGTGGCGTCGATGTCGCAGATGACGGGGTTGGATAATACGGCGCTGCTACCGCCGTATTTTCCGGCTTTTCGCGGTGAGGATCGGCTGTTCGGGGCCATGGTGGAAGCGATCCATCCCCGCGCCTGCTCGCTGGAGTACCCCTGGTGCGTGCCACACATGCCGTTGGAAGAGCGCCACTTCAGTATCCGTGAACCGATCGCAGCCACTGGCGGTATTCCATTGTTCGCGCGCTACCTCACCGACCACATCGACTACAAGGACGCCTCCGGCCCATTGTTGCGCCTGCGCCATGTGGCGGAGGATGCACGACGGATTGCAGCGCGTTCGGACCGCGACCTGTTACTGGACTTTCGCACCGAGGTGGCGCACAGCCACGCCAGTCAACTGGGGATGATCGGCAACCAGCAGCAGAAAGCGGTGCAGGTGGGCTCAGAGGCCTGGCAGGCCTATCTGCAGCGCGCCCTGGGGGAAATACAGGCGCTGCTGGCGGAACAGCAGTCCCCGGTTATGATGCGGGGTGTGCCAGCGGGCAGTAGCGAGGCAGAGCTGCTGCAGGTCTTCCGCCAGTATGCCTGTGGCTTCGCGGATGCCCTGGAGCACTGGGCCGCCGTGCGCGACGCCAGTGCCGCCGTGCTTGAGCGTCTGCAACAGGCTGGCGAGTTTATGCCCTGAGGATTACCTGGCCGCGCACACCTCGGCTACCGTAGCCACCATGGCCGAGGTGAGTGTGGCCAGGTCGTCGTCCTGCATGATGTAGGGCGGCATGCAGTAAACCAGCCGGCCGAAGGGTCGCACCCAGACGCCCCGCTGTACGAACAGCGGCTGCACCTCCCGCATGTCCACGGGCTCTGCAAGCTCGATAACACCGATCGCACCCAGGGTGCGCACATCGGTGACGCCGGGCAGGTCCCGCGCCGGCGCGAGCCCGCTCTCGAGGCCGCGCTGAATGCGCTGCACACAGCGTTGCCAGGGCTGTGACAGCAGCAATTCCACGCTGGCCACGGCGGTCGCACAGGCCAGCGGATTGCCCATGAAGGTCGGTCCGTGCATGAAGGCTCCGGCTTCGCCGCCACTGATACCGTCGCTGATGCGGCGGGTACACAGGGTGGCCGCGAGCGTCATGTAGCCGCCCGTCAGCGCTTTCCCCAGGCAGAGTATGTCCGGCTCCACACCGGCGTGCTCGAGGGCAAAAAGCTTGCCGGTGCGGCCGAAGCCGGTAGCGATTTCGTCGTATACCAGTAGCACGTCGAAGGCGTCACAGAGCGCCCGCAGGCGCACCAGATAGTCCGCCGAGTAGAAGCGCATGCCGCCGGCACCCTGCACGACCGGCTCGACAATCACCGCTGCCAGTTGCCGATGGTGGGTCGCCAGTAGTTCCTCCATGGCCGCCATCGCGCTGTCGTCGCAGGTTTCTCCGAAGGGGGTGGTCGGTGCCGGGGCGAAATGGTGTTGCGGCAACACATCGCCGAACAGGTGGTGCATGCCGGTGACCGGGTCGCATACGGACATCGCGCCAAACGTGTCGCCGTGATAGCCGTTGCGCAGGGCGACGAATTTCTGCTTTTCCGGGTGGCCGGTCGAGTACCAGTACTGGATGGCCATTTTCAGCGCGACTTCCACGGCCACGGAGCCGGAGTCACTGAAGAACACCCGTTCCAGCGCAGGGGGCGTGATGTCCGCCAGCAGCTGTGCGAGGCGCACGGCCGGGGCGTGGGTCAGGCCGCCAAACATGACATGCGACATGGACTCGAGCTGGGCCTGTGCGGCCCGGTTCAGCACCGGGTGGTTGTAACCGTGGATAGCGCACCACCAGGACGCCATACCGTCGATCAGCTCGCGACCGTCGGTGAGGGTGAGGCGCACCCCGCGCGCGCTGCGCACAGGATAAACCTCAGGCGGATCAATGGCGGATGCGTAGGGGTGCCAGATATGGGCGGCGTCGGCAGTTTGCAGCTGCATCCAGTCGGGTGCTGTTGCGGTCACAGAATCTCCAGCAGGCTTGCGATAATATTGTCGAGCATCAAGGGTTGTGCTGCGGCGGTAGGGTGAATGCCATCATCCTGCATCAGCGCGGCATCTGTGGCGATACCGTCGAGAATGAAGGGCCCCAGGCGTGCGTCGGTTTGTTGCGCCACGGCGGCGAAACTCTCCCGAAAGGCAGCGGTGTAGCGCTTGCCGTAGTTCGGGGGGATCTCCATGGGCAGCAGCAACACTGTGGCGCCACTGTCTTCGGCCAGTTCCGCCATGCGCAGCAGGTTGCTGCGAATCCGGGCGGGTGGGTGGCCGCGCAGGCCATCGTTGCCACCCAGCTCCAGCACCACCACCCGCGGGCGGTGTTGCGCCAGCAGGTCTGGCAGTCGGCGCAGGCCACCACCCGTGGTTTCGCCGCTGATGCTGGCGTTGACCACCGTGTAGTCAGGGTGGCTGCTGCGCAGTTGTGCGGCAAGCAGGCTCACCCAACCCTGTTCCAGAGACATGCCGTAGGCCGCGCTGATACTATCACCCAACACAAGCAGGGCTTTCTCGGCCAGGGCCGACTGCGGCATTGCCAGCAGCAGACACAATCCGGCGGCGCGTGAAGTGCGTATCAGTGCGAAAAGGAATCGCGACATGATCAAGGCTGAAAATCTCCAGAAACGGGTGCCCATGGCGGGCAGCGAGCTGGAGATACTGAAAGGGATCACTCTGGAAATCAAGTCGGGGGAGTCGGTGGCCATCATCGGTGCCTCCGGATCCGGCAAATCCACATTGCTGGGCTTGCTGGCCGGGCTGGACGAGGCGAGTGCCGGCAGGGTGGTCATCGACGGCACCGACATCAGCGCGTTGGACGAGGATGAGCGCGCGCTGTTTCGCGGGCAGCATGTCGGCTTCGTGTTCCAGTCATTCCAGTTGTTGCCGGCCCTGACCGCGCTGGAGAACGTCATGCTGCCGCTGGAGTTACAGGGGCAGGGCAAGGCATTGACGCTGGCGCAGACCTTTCTCGAGCGGGTGGGCCTGGGTGAGCGTATCCAGCACTATCCGCGGCAGATGTCCGGCGGTGAGCAGCAGCGGGTGGCGATTGCCCGCGCCTTCGCCAACACGCCATCGATCCTGTTCGCGGACGAGCCCACAGGTAACCTGGATACCGCAACCGGAAGTCACATCATCGACCTGCTGTTCGAACTCAACCGCGAGCAAAATACCACCCTGGTCCTGGTGACCCATGACCTGAGCCTTGCGGAGCGCTGCCAGCACCGGTTTCGTCTGGAAGCCGGCGCCCTGATTGACGGAGACTGAGCCATGTCGATGACTGCAACGCGCATGCTGGCGCGTGACTGGCGTGGCGGCGAACTGGGTGTTTTGGTGGCAGCGCTGGTACTGGCGGTTGCCGTGGTTTCCGGCATCAGCGCCTTCACCACGCGCCTGCAAACGGCACTGGCGCAGGAGAGCCACCGTTTCCTCGCCGCAGACCGGGTGGTGCGCAGTGGGCGCGAGGCGCCGGCGGACTGGTTGCAGGAGGCGTCGCGTCGGGGCCTCGGTACCGCACAGGTACTCACGTTTCCCTCCATGGTCTACGCGGGTGACGAGGGCATGGTGCTGGCCTCCGTCAAGGCGGTGAGCGATGCTTACCCGCTGCGCGGAGCGCTGCGCTACAGCGAGCAGCCCTTCGGTGATTTGATCACCGGTGGCCGTGGGCCCGAACCCGGCACCGTGTGGCTGGACTCGCGGCTGTTTCCGCTGCTCGATGTTGCGATAGGCGACACCGTGGCGGTGGGTGAGGCGGCGTTTCGGGTGGTGGCGGCGGCGCGCACCGAGCCTGACCAGGGCGGCTCTTTCCTCGGCCTGGGGCCGCGCGTATTGATGCATTACGCCGATATCGCCGCGACCGCCGTGGTACAGCCCGGCAGCCGGGTAGAATACCGCCAGCTGTATGCCGGGGAGCCCGCTGCCGTCGAGAGCTTTGAGCGCTGGCTGCAAGCGCAACTCGGGGAAGGGCAGCGGCTGCTGGATGTGAATGAGGGGCAGCCGGGCCTCGGCGAGGCGCTGCAGCGAGCCGAGAGCTTTCTGTTGTTGGCGGGCAGCCTTGGCGTGGTGCTCGCCGGCGTGGCCATCGCGCTGGCCGCTCGTCGCTTCAGTGAGCGTCACAACGATTATGTCGCCATCATGAAAAGCCTGGGTGCGACGTCCGGCAGCATCACACGTCTCTACGGTCGCAGCCTGTTCCTGCTCGGTTTGTTGGCCACTCTGTTGGGTTGCTCGCTGGGCTGGGCGTTGCAGTCAGCCTTCTTCAACCTTTTCGGCGACCAGTTGCCGGTGGCGCCCGGGCCCGCGGGCATTCGTCCTTACGGTATTGGCGCCGCCACCGCGCTGGTCTGCCTGCTGTGTTTCGCCTGGCCGCCGCTGCGCCGCTTGAGTCAGGCCAGTCCATTGCGTGTGCTGCGTCGCGACATGCCACAGGAACAGCGGCGCACCCTCACCGATTACGCGGTGGGCCTGGCCGCCGTATCCGGCCTCATGTGGTGGTACAGCGGTGACTGGAAAATCACCCTCGCGGTGTTGAGCGGGTTGGCCGCCACTGTGTTCCTCGGGCTCGGCCTGGCGCTTACACTGCTGCGCGGCGGCCGCCTTGTGGGTATGAGTGCCGGCAGTATCTGGCGTCTGGCGCTGGCGGGCCTGCAGCGGCGTGGCACCGCCAATGCGCTGCAGGTGGTGATATTTGCCATGGCTATCATGTTGCTACTGGTGTTGCTGCTGGTGCGCACATCGCTGATAGATGCCTGGCAAACCCAGCTGCCGGAAAATACCCCTAATCATTTCGCCTTGAATATTGCCCCTGAAGACGTGCAGGGCGTGGAGCAACTGCTGCGCAGCGGCGATATTCCCGGGGCGCCGCTGTACCCGATGATACGCGGGCGCATCCTGTCGGTGAACGGTGTGGCCCTGCCGCAGACGGACGACCCCGAAGAGGGGCGCCGTCAGCGCGAAGCCAATTTCACCTGGGCAGACACGTTACCCGGAGATAACCGCCTGCTGGAAGGCCGCTGGTGGGCACCGCGCAGCGATGCCGCCGAGGTGTCGCTCGAAGTCGAGTTTGCCGAGCGCTTCGGCGTGGGGTTGGGTGATAGAATCGGCTTTCAGGTGGGGTCAGAGCCCTTCGAGGCCACGGTCACCAGCATTCGTGAGTTGGACTGGCAATCCTTCAATCCCAACTTCTGGCTGGTATTTCCGCCGCGCCTGCTGGCCCCGTACCCTGCGACCTTCATGACCAGTTTCTATCTGCAGCCGGCGCAGAAACCGTTTCTGAACGGGTTTATTCGACAGTTCCCCACGGTCACGGTGGTTGAGATGGATGTGGTGGTTGCGCAGGTACGCGGCATCGTCAGCCAGGTGTCCTCGGCGGTGGAGCTGGTGCTCGCGGTCATCATGGCCGCGGGCGCTCTGGTTCTGGTGGCGGGTGTGCAGGCCAGCGTGGATGCCCGCATGCACGAAAGCTCGATTCTGCGTGCCCTGGGCGCCCGCCGGCGCCTGGTGCTGGGTGGCCTGTGGATCGAGTTTGCCGCGCTGGGGGTGTTCGCCGGCGTGCTCGCCACCGTGGGGGCAGAGTTGTCTGTGTATATCTTGCAGGCCCAGGTCATGGGCATGGCTTATGCCCCTTCGCCCTGGGTGTGGCCCGTGGGTATCGGGGGCGGCGCGCTGCTAATTGCTGGCCTGGGTGTGTTCAGTTGTCGGAAAGTGGTTTCCAGCCCGCCATTGGCCGTGCTGCGCGAGCTCTAGGCGCTGCGCTCAAGGATCAGTGCGTGCTGATGCCGTCGATAAAGGTTTGCACGCTCAGCTGAATTTGTCGCTGCAGGTCAATGTGGCGCCGGAACAGCTGGGGGGCGTCAACCAGCAGGGTGGCGAGGCCGTGAATGCCAGCCCAGGCCGCGTTGGTCAGGTAGGCGAGGTCGAGTTCACGGAAGGTGCCGCGCTCGATACCGTGCTGGAGGATGGACTGCACCTGCTGGAAGGTGTCGCGGCTTGCCTCGCGCAGTTCCGGGTAGGTCTCAGCGGGTTGTACGGCGGGCCCGAACATCAGCTTGAACATTTGCGGGTAGCGTCCGGCGTAGGCCACGTAGCTGTTCGCCAGTGCGTGCAGTTGTTCCTCAGGGCAATCGCCGGTTTCCTCCGCCGCTTGACGCAAGTCGTTTAGCAGGCGTCGGTAGCCGACCGCCGCCAGCGCGGCGAGCAGGTCGCCTTTGTCGTTGAAGTGCCGGTAGGGTGCTGTCTGCGAGACGCCGACACCGCGGGCGAGCGCCCGCAGGCTCAACGCGTCGGCACCGGCAGTCTCGAGCTGCTCCAGTGCCGAATCCAGCAGTTCCGCCCGCAAGTTGCCGTGATGGTAGTTGCGTTGCCGGGCGGCTTGCGGTTCAGAAGCCGTCATTCAGGGCAGCAAATGCGCAACGGCATCGCGTTCCTCGGCCAGTTCCTGCTCGGTGGCCTGCATTTTGCCGCGGCTGAAGTCGCCAACGTCGACGCCCTGGACGATTTCCCAGTCGCCGTTGTTGCAGCGGCAGGGGAAGGAGTAGATGAGGCCCTCGGCAATGCCATAGGACCCGTCGGAATAAACGCCCATGGAGACCCAGTCGTCACCTTCCGTACCCAACGCCCAGCTGCGCATGTGGTCGATGGCGGCGTTGGCAGCAGAGGCGGCCGAGGACGCACCACGGGCCTTGATGATTGCCGCGCCACGCTGTTGCACCGTGGGAATGAAGTCGCCTTCGTACCATGCCTGATCGATCAGGGTGATGGCTTTGCTGCCATCGACTTCAGCATTGAACAGATCGGGGTACTGGGTGGCGGAGTGGTTGCCCCATATGGTCATCTTTTTCACGTCGTTGACGGTTTTGCCAGTCTTCTGCGCAATCTGCGTCATCGCGCGGTTGTGATCCAGGCGGGTCATGGCGGTGAAGTTGCGCGGGTTGATGTCCGGCGCATTGCGCTGGGTGATGAGGGCGTTGGTATTCGCCGGGTTACCCACCACCAGTACCTTGATGTTGCGGCTGGCGTGCGCGTCGATGGCCTTGCCCTGCACCGAGAAGATGGCGGCGTTGGCTTCCAGCAGATCCTTGCGCTCCATGCCGGGGCCGCGGGGGCGTGCACCCACGAGCAGGGCGTAGTCGGTGTCCTTGAAGGCGACAGCGGGGTCGTCGGTGCAGATGATGTTGGTCAGCAGCGGGAACGCGCAGTCGTCCAGCTCCATGCGCACGCCGTTGAGGGCTTCCATGGCCGGCGTGATGTCCAGCAACTGCAGGATCACGGGCTGATCGTCGCCCAGCATGGCGCCGGAGGCGATACGGAACAGCAGCGCGTAGCCAATTTGGCCGGCGGCGCCGGTAACGGTCACTCGAACAGGTGCTTTCATGGGCAGGGAGTCCTCAAGGGTCGGGTTGATGGCAAACAAGGGGGCGATATTGTCGAGTGAAACGGGTGAAAAAACAAGCCGCTGCCTGTAAAATGCGCCGCTTCCGGGTGATCAGTGGCAGGCGGCTAGTGCGCGAGCTTTCCAGAAAAGAAAGAACCGAATTCAACAAGTTGCAAAAGCGCTTGCGGCGTAATGTGGGCAATGCCATCGCCGATTACAGCATGATTGAAGCCGGTGACCGGGTTATGGTGTGTCTGTCCGGGGGCAAGGATTCCTACGCCATGCTGGACGTGCTGATGGCCCTGCGCAGCAGCGCACCGGTGGACTTTGAACTGATAGCGGTCAACCTCGACCAGAAGCAACCCGGCTTTCCGGAGCACGTGCTGCCGGCCTACCTGGAAGCGCTGGATGTTCCCTATTACATCCTGGAGAAAGATACCTACAGCGTGGTGCGCTCGGTGATCCCCGAGGGCAAGACAACCTGCGGCCTTTGTTCGCGCCTGCGGCGGGGCAGCCTGTACGGTTTCGCCGCCGATATCGGCGCCACCAAAATCGCCCTCGGGCATCACCGTGACGACATCGTCGAAACCCTGTTCCTGAACCTGTTTTTCGGTGGCAGCCTGAAAGCGATGCCGCCGAAGCTGCTCAGCGATGACAAGCGCAACGTGGTCATTCGGCCGATGGCGTACTGCAAGGAAAAAGACCTGGTAGCCTATGCGGACTACAAGGCGTTCCCGATCATTCCCTGCAATCTCTGCGGTTCCCAGGAGAACCTGCAGCGGGTGCAGATCAAGCAGATGCTTGCGGACTGGGAGCGCCAGTACCCGGGTCGCACAGAAACCATTTTCCGCGGAATTTGCAACGTGGCCCCCTCGCAGTTGGCGGATACCGCCCTGTTTGATTTCAGCAACCTGCGCGCCGAGGTCGATCGCGACCTTCACCTGCCCGCCATCCGCGTCGTCAACCTCTAGGTGACAGACGGCGGCGCGGCAGATGGTGTATTGCTCAGTGCGTCTGGGTTGAGCCTGGAGCGCGGTGGCAGGGAGCTGTTCAGCGGCATAAGCCTGCAGCTGCGACGCGGTCAGCTGGTACAGATCGAGGGCGCCAACGGCGCCGGCAAAACCAGTCTGCTGCGCATTCTTGCCGGGCTTTCCCGCTACGGTTTCGCCGGGCATGTCGAGCACAGGGCCGCCCAGCTGTTCCTCGGCCATCAAAGTGCCGTGAAGGGGTTGCTTACGCCGCGGGAAAACCTGGCCTGGCACGTGGCGGGGGAGGCGGATTTCAGCGCGGCGGAGATCGACGCCGCGCTGGCGGCCGTCAACCTCTATGGCTACGAGGATGTGCCCAGCCACGCCCTTTCCGCCGGCCAGCATCGCCGCGTCAATCTGGCTCGGCTGTACCTGTCCCGGGCGCCGTTGTGGCTGCTGGACGAGCCCTTCACGGCTATTGACCGGGCGGGCGTCGGGGCACTGGAAGTGCGTCTGCTGCAGCACCTCGAGCAGGGCGGTGGTGTGCTCCTGACCTCACACCAGCCGGTTACCCTGGCCTACCCGTTGCTGCGGCTGGACCTCGCCACGGGTACCCTGCAATGACCCCTGCAGCCACTGTCACGTTCTGCCTGCGCCTGCTGCGCAGACAACTGGTGTTGGGGCTGCGCCGGCCGGTAGAGCTCGGTAATCCGCTGCTATTCTTTGCCATGGTGGTGGCGCTGTTCCCCCTCGGCCTGGGTCCCGCACCCGATACCCTGGCGGCGTTTGCTCCGGGTATCCTGTGGATTGTGGCCCTGCTCTCAAATCTGCTCACCTCCGATGCGGTGTTCCGCAGTGACCTCGAGGACGGTAGCCTGGAACAGTTGCTGCTGGCACCTCAGCCACTGTATTTCTCGGCGCTGGCCTATGTGCTGGCGCACTGGTTGCTCACGGGCCTGCTGCTGGGGCTGGCTTCGCCCCTGTTTGCGCTGATGCTGGGCCTTGCGCCGGGCGCTATTCCCGCGCTCGCGGCGAGCCTTCTGCTGGGCACCGCCGTGCTCAGCCTCATCGGGGGCATTGGCGCCGCGCTGACCGTGGGATTGAAGCGTGGCGGCATGCTCATTTCCCTGCTGATTCTGCCATTTTACATGCCGGTGCTAATCTTCGGCAGTGGCGCCGTGCAAGCGGCGTTGAATGGCAATCCGGCAGGGCCTTTTCTGGCGATTCTCGGGGCTCTGCTGTGTATGTCGATCGCGCTCGCCCCCATGGCGATCGCCGCGGGTTTGCGTATCAGTGTCGATACCTGAGCGATTTCGTGCAATTTGGATTGTTCGGGGCCGCGGTCGCTGTATAATCCCGCGCCATGTGGACGCTCTTCCATAAATTCGGTTCTCCTCCCTGGCTGTATCGCCTCTCCGGGTCCATTCTGCGCTGGCTTCTGCCGATTACCCTGCTGGCATTGGTCGGCGGCGCAGTCTGGGGCGTGTTGTTCACCGCGCCGGATTTCCGTCAGGGCAACAGCTACCGCATCATTTACATTCATGTGCCTGCTGCTGTGGTGGCGCTGGCTGGCTATTACGTGATGGCGATAGCCGGCGCGGTGAGCCTGATCTGGCGTATGAAAATGGCCGACATTGCCATGCGCGCCTGTGCGCCGATCGGTGCGGCCCTGACCTTCGTTGCGCTGGTGACGGGCAGCATCTGGGGCAAGCCCACCTGGGGTACCTGGTGGGTGTGGGATGCACGCATCACGTCGATGCTGATTCTCCTGTTTCTCTACCTCGGGGTTGTGGCGCTGTACGAAGCCTATGAGAACAAAGCCCTTGCCGCCAAGGCCTGCGCGATACTCAGCCTGGTGGGCACGGTGAACATTCCGATCATCTACAAGTCGGTGGACTGGTGGTACAGCCTGCATCAACCGGCCTCCATCAAGTTCACTGGCGGGAGCACGATTGACCCCAGCATGCTTTACCCGCTGCTGTTTATGATCACGGCGTTCTATTGCCTGTTCACCTGTGCCCTGTTGCTCAACATGCGGGTGGAAATCCTGCAGCGCGAGCAACGTACCGCGTGGGTCAGGGCGCTGGCCAACAAGGGGGCGGCAGGCTGATGTACTTCAACTCATTGGCAGCAGCGTTACAGATGGATGGCCACGGCGCGTTTGTCTGGTCTGCCTACTTCATTACAATTGGTGTGGTGGCCATGATGGTTTACGCACCCCGGCGGCGGGAGCAACGGTTCCTGCGCCAGCTCGAGGGGCAAATTCGGCGCAGCGAGGGCGGTAACCCGCCCGGCGCCAGCAAGGAGGTGTGATGCACCCGGTTCGCAAGCAGCGTTTGTGGTTGGTGTTGTTTCTTGTTGTTTTCTCCAGTTCCGCGATCGGCCTCATGGCCTACGCCCTGCGCGGCAACATCAATCTCTTCTACCCCCCTGTTGAAGTGGCCGCCGGGCTCGCGCCGGTCGGGCAGAGCATTCGTGTGGGCGGGATGGTGGTTGAGGGCAGTGTGCAGCGCAGCGACAGCAGCCTGGAAGTGCGCTTTGATGTCACCGACTACGAGGCCGTTGTGTCAGTTGTCTACACCGGCATTTTGCCGGACCTGTTCGATGAAGGGCAGGGCGCCGTAGCGGCGGGCAAACTCGACGAAAACGGGGTGTTGCAGGCGTCGGAGGTGCTGGCCAAGCACGATGAGAACTACATGCCGCCGGAGGTTGCCGAGGCACTGGAGGCCTCGAAAGCGCGTATGGCGGAGCAGAACGGTGAACAGGGGTACGGCCAATGATCCCCGAGCTGGGTCATTTCGCGCTCATTCTGGCGCTCTGCCTGTCCGTGCTGTTGTCCACGATTCCACTGTGGGGTAGCTGGCGACGCAACGTCACGGCCATGGCGCTGGCCCCCAACCTCGCGATTGGCGTGCTGGTGTTTTCTGCACTCAGTTTTGCCTGTCTCACGTGGGCCTTCCTGCAGGACGATTTTTCGGTCGAGGTGGTGGCCAACAACAGCAACAGCCTGTTGCCCTGGTACTACAAGTTCTCCGCGGTGTGGGGTAATCACGAGGGCTCGCTGTTGCTGTGGGTGCTGATTCTCGCCCTCTGGACCTGTGCTGTGGCCGTGTTCAGCCCGCAGTTGCCGTTGGTGATGTTGTCGCGTGTGTTGGCCGTCATGGGTTTCGTCGGCGTTGGCTTTCTCGCCTTCTCGTTGTTCACGTCCAATCCGTTCGCGCGCCTGCTGCCGGGTATACCCGCAGATGGTCAGGACCTGAATCCGCTGCTGCAGGACTTCGGCCTGATCATCCATCCGCCGCTGTTGTACATGGGGTATGTCGGTTTTTCGGTGGCTTTTGCTTTTGCTATCGCCGCCTTGCTCGGCGGTCGCCTGGATGCCGCCTGGGCGCGCTGGTCGCGGCCCTGGACCAATGTCGCCTGGGCCTTTCTGACCCTGGGCATCATGCTGGGCAGCTGGTGGGCTTACTACGAACTCGGCTGGGGTGGCTGGTGGTTCTGGGACCCGGTCGAGAATGCATCCTTCATGCCCTGGCTGGCGGGCACCGCGTTGGTGCACTCATTGGCGGCGACGGAAAAGCGCGGCCTGTTTAAGAGCTGGACTGTATTACTGGCCATTTTTGCCTTCTCCCTGAGCCTTCTGGGGACCTTCCTGGTGCGCTCCGGGGTGCTGACCTCGGTACACGCCTTTGCCACAGACCCCGCCCGCGGCATGTTCATTCTGGTGTTCCTGGGTATAGTCACGGGGGGCTCCCTGGTGCTGTATGCGCTGCGCGCACCCGCCGTGGCCAGCCGGGTGAGTTTTACCTGGATTTCCCGCGAATCGCTGCTGCTGGTGAACAATGTGGTGTTTCTGGTCGCCACGCTGACGGTGCTGTTTGGCACGCTGTTCCCGCTGCTGATGGACGCACTGGGGCAAGGCAAGTACTCGGTCGGCCCTCCCTATTTCAACGCGGTCTTCATTCCGCTCATGGCATTACTGGTGCCCTTCATGGGCATTGGTCCGCTGTCGCGCTGGAAGCGTGACAGTGCCCGCCGCTGGCAGGCGGAACTGCTGGTGCCGGGATTGGTCACGCTCGCCTGCGCGCTGACGCTGCCCCTCTTGCACGCCGGCGACTACAACCTCTGGGTGGCGCTTGCAGTGCTGTTCGCCGGCTGGCTGGTGGTTGGTCTGCTGCGCGATGTGGCCAACCGGGTTCGCAACAGTACCTCGCTGGGCGCTGGCCTGCGTCGCCTGACGCCCAGCTACTGGGGCATGCTGACAGCCCATGTGGGCTTCGCCGCCACCATTATCGGTGTGGTACTCACCAGTCAGTACAACATCGAGCATGACCTGAAAATGAGCCCGGGTGACAGCGATACCCTCGCGGGCTACGAGTTCAGGTTTATTGATGTTGGCACGGTACAAGGCCCGAATTATGTGGCAGATGAAGCGCGCTTTGTGGTGTACCGTAACGGGCACGAGGTGGTACGCCTGGCCCCGCAGAAACGCCGCTATCTGGCCAGCGGCAGTGTGATGACGGAAGCTTCCATCGACGCCGGGCTGTTTCGTGACCTGTTCGTGGCCATGGGTGAGCCGGTTGGCACCGCGGGTGCCTGGGCTATCCGCTTGCATTACAAACCCTTTGTGCGCTGGATGTGGGCCGGTGCGCTGTTGATGTCGATTGGCGGGTTTATGACGGTGGCGGACAAGCGTTATCGTCGGCAGCGCTCTGTCGCACGCGAGAGTCTGCGTGAAGGGGGTGTGCGTGGCGCCAAGGCTTAAGCTTTTTCTGCCGCTGGCGATCTTCGTGGTGCTGGCGGGGTTTCTGTTCCGCGGTTTGTCGCTGGACCCGATGGAGCTGCCCTCAGCGCTCATCGACAAGCCTCTGCCGGCATTTTCCCTGACTGCGCTCGCCGATGGGCGCGCGCTTACGCGCGACGATGTCATCGGCCAGCCTGCGCTGTTCAATGTGTGGGCGACCTGGTGTATTTCCTGCCGCGCGGAACACCCGTACCTGCAGCAGCTGGCCGACAGTGGCATACCGATCTACGGCATCAACTATAAGGATGAAGACGAAGCTGCGCGGCGCTGGCTGCAAGAGCTCGGAGATCCCTACCGCGCCAATATCGTTGACCGCGAGGGTTCCCTGGGGGTAGACCTGGGGGTCTATGGCGCACCGGAAACCTACCTTGTGGATGGCGACGGCGTGATTCGCTATCGGCATGTGGGCGTGGTCGATGACCGTGTGTGGCGCGATACCCTCGAGCCGCTGTGGCGCGAGGTCCTGGCCTTGGCACAGGAGCCATGATCATGCGCGCCTGCGTGTTTGGAGTGATGCTGTTGCTGAGTGCGTACGCCGCAGCGGTGATAGAAACCTACGAGTTCAGCACGCCGGCTCTGGAGGCACGCTATCAGCTGCTCAGTGAAGAGTTGCGCTGTCCCAAGTGCCAGAACCAGAATATTGCCGATTCCAACGCGCCGATTTCGCAGGATCTGCGGCGCCTGCTGCACCAGCAACTGGAGGCCGGCGCCAGCAATGAAGAAATTCTCGAATTCATGGTCGCGCGCTATGGCGAGTTCGTGCGCTACCGCCCCGCATTCAACGCCGTTACCGCTGTGCTCTGGCTGGCGCCTGTATTGCTTCTGCTTGCCGGGGTAGGCGGATTGCTGCTGCTTCTGCGCGGTCGCCGCCAGAGCGGAGGTTCTCTTACGGCGGAGGAAGAAGCGCGCCTGGCGGCAATCCTCAAATCACCGGAGAAAGACGCTTGACGACATTCCTGCTCGCCTGTGCCGGCCTCGTTGTGCTCAGTGGCCTGTTTCTGCTGTTCCCTGGCTGGGCGACCAGGCGCCCGGTTGATGATGGCGCGCAGGCCAATCTCGACTGGTACCGCTTGCGGCGCGCGGAGTTGGCGGATGCCGGGGAAGCCGATCTGGAAACCGATACCCAGCTGCGTTTGCTGGAAGACCAGCAGGGCCAGTTGGCAGCCCCTGCAACCGAGGAGCCTCCGCGTCGAGCGTTTCCGCTGTGGGTGCTCGTGCCGGTTGTCGCAGTAATGGCCGCAGTCCTCTACTACGAGCTGGGCTCGGTGACCGATGTCAGGATTGCACAGCAGCTCGGCGATCTGGGTGAGACACCGACCGAGGCGCAGCTCAGCGAGCTGATGGTGGCGATCGAGGAGCGGGCCGTGCAGCGCCCGGGCAATCTCCATTACCTGGCGCTGTTGGGTCGTTACCAGATGGGGCAGGGCGATTATGCGCTGGCTGCGGAAACCTACGATCGTTTGGTGCAGGCCGCCCCGGAGGACCCGCAGGCCCTGGCCTATTCGGCCCAGGCCGGGTTCCTGGCGGACGGGCGTACGCTGAGCCCGAGCGCGCAGGCGCGTGCGGAGCAGGCGCTGGCTATTGATCCGCAGCAGCGCACGGCTCTGGGCCTGCTGGGCATGTCGGCGTTTGAGCGCGGGCAATTCCGCGCCGCTATTCAGTACTGGGAACGCCTGATTGTCATGGAGGCACCCGGTAGTGAGGGACAGCAACTTATTGCCGGCGTCATCAATGAGGCGCGTCAGCGACTGGGTGAGGCGGTATCCCCCACCGATGAGGTGGCGGTCCCGAGCACTGGCGTGACGGTCACCGTAGCCCTGCCTGAGGGCGCGTCGCTGGCTGATTCCGACACCGTCTTCGTGCTCGTGCGCGCGGCAGGCAGCGAAAGCCGCATGCCGATTGCGGCGCAGCGCCTGGCGGCCAGTCAGCTGCCGGCCACGCTACGCCTGGACGACAGCAGCTCCATGGCGGGCCAGAAGCTGTCCACCGCAGGCGAGATCCTGGTGCTGGTGCAGGTCTCCCCGGCGGGTACGCCCGGCGAGGAGAATGCCACCTGGCTCGGTCGCCTGGGGCCGTTGCAGCCCTCCC
Organism: Haliea alexandrii; assembly: GCF_003719295.1. Classification (GTDB taxonomy): domain Bacteria; phylum Pseudomonadota; class Gammaproteobacteria; order Pseudomonadales; family Halieaceae; genus Haliea; species Haliea alexandrii. Next base: position 794,005 of record NZ_RFLW01000002.1, on the reverse strand, counting down.
TCTCCGAAGAGCCGCAGCTCATCACCCTGCAGCCCCGCCAGGGGTGACGCCACATTAAGTGCCTCAGGCATAGTGTTGCCGGGGGAAGTTGGGTACACTACATCTAGTGTTATCGGGGTGGCAGTCAAGCCGGGTTTTTGGGCATAAATGCTATATAAAACATTAAGATACAACACAAACATAAAGTGATATGCGACTAAAATCCATCAAGCTCGCCGGCTTCAAGTCGTTTGTCGATCCCACTACCGTCAACTTCCCCAGCAACATGTGCGCCGTGGTTGGGCCCAACGGCTGTGGCAAGTCGAACGTCATCGACGCCGTGCGCTGGGTGATGGGCGAGAGCTCTGCCAAGAACCTGCGCGGCGAATCTATGACCGACGTCATCTTCAATGGCTCAATCAATCGCCAACCGGTGGGTCAGGCCTCTATCGAGCTGGTGTTCGACAACAGCGATGGCGGTGTGGGTGGTGAGTACGCCAGCTACGCCGAGATTTCCATCAAACGCTTGGTGACCCGCGAGGCGCAATCGGAGTATTTCCTCAACGGCAGCCGCTGTCGGCGGCGCGACATCACGGATATCTTTCTGGGCACGGGCCTGGGGCCGCGCAGCTACGCCATCATCGAGCAGGGCATGATATCCCGCCTGATCGAGTCCCGCCCGGAAGACTTGCGGGTGTTTATCGAGGAAGCGGCGGGTATTTCCAAGTACAAGGAACGGCGCCGGGAAACCGAAACCCGCATGCGCCGCACCATGGAGAATCTCGAGCGCCTCACCGATCTGCGCGACGAGCTGCAGCGTCAACTCCAGCACTTGCAGCGTCAGGCGCAGGCGGCGGAAAAGTACAGTGAACTCAAGGCCGAAGAGCGCACACTGAAAGCGCAGCTGCACGCACTGCAGTGGCAGCAGCTGGATAGCCAGGCCGGCCGCTGCGGCCAGGCGATTGCTGAGCTCGAGGTGCGGCTGGAGGCCGTAAATGCGGAACACCAGCAGGTGGACACCGGCATTGAGCAGCACCGGCAGGATTACACCGATCGCACCGACAGCTTCAATACCGTGCAGGCCACCTATTACGCGCTGGGCGCTGAAGTGGCCCGTCTGGAACAGGCTATCAAGTTCCAGAAGGAGCGCGCGCAGCAGCTGCATGCCGACCTGCGCCAGGCGCTGGATAGCCTGGAGCAGGCAGAGGCGCATTTGCAGCAGGACCAGGACAAGCTTGCAACCTGGGAGCTGGAATTGGAAGAGCTGGCGCCGGAACTGGAGTTGCTGCAGGCGGCTGAAGAGGAGTCCGCCAGCGCGCTGCAGGAAGCCGAAGACGCCATGTTGCACTGGCAGCAGCAGTGGGATGAGTTCAACCACCAGGCGGCGGCGCCACGGCAGCAGGCCGAAGTACAGCAGTCGCGTATCCAGCACCTGGAGCAGGCGCAACAGCGTCTGCAGCGACGTGTCCAGCAGCTCGAAGAGGAGCGCGCAGGGCTGGTTGTCGGCGAAGACGATGCCAACCTCGAGGCCGCTGCCGAGGACATCGCAGTGCTGGAAGAGCAGATGACGGTAGCCGAACTGCGCAGCGATGAGCGCGTGGAGGAACTTGCGGCGGCGCGCGAGGAAGAGACCCGACTGTCAGGGCAACTCAACGAAAGCCGCTCCCGCTTGCAGCAGTTGCGCGGTCGGCAGGCGTCTCTGGAGGCGCTGCAGCAGGCGGCTACAGAGGACCGCGACCAGGGCGTCAGCCAGTGGCTTGCCGCTCAGGGCTTGCAGTCGCGTCCGCGGTTGCTGGACAACCTGCAGGTGGATGAAGGTTGGCAGCAGGCGGTGGAAACCGCGCTGGGGGATTACCTGCAGGCTGTTTGTGTTGAGCAGCTGGGTGACCTCGCCGATTGCCTGCAGGCGCTGGAGCAGGGCCAGGTCAGCCTGGTGGAAAGTGGGGCTGCACAGGGCAACCCGGGGCCGCAGTTCCTCGCCTCACATGTGCATGGCAGCGCCGCTGCTGCAAGCCTTCTGGCGGGTGTGCGTGTGGCAGCAGACCTGCCCGCTGCATTGCAGCTGCGCGCCAGCTTGGGTGCGGGTGAGTCTGTGATTACCGCGGACGGGATCTGGCTGGGCCGCGACTGGTTGCGAGTGACGCGCCCGGGCAAGCAGGAAGGCGGCGTGATTCAGCGCCAGCAGGAGCTCGAGCGGCTGTTGCTGGAAGTCGAAGCCACGGCGCAGCAGGTCGCCGAATTCGAAGGCGCGCTGGATGGCCTGCGCGAGCAACAGCAGGGCTTGGAAGCCCAGCGCCAGGATAGCCAGCGCGAGCAGCAGCAGCTGTCGCGGCAACACGCGGAGCTGCGCGCTGCCCTGTCGGCACAGCAGGCCAGGCTGGAACAGATCAGCGCACGCCGGGAGCGCCTGGCCGCGGATATCAGCGACACCCGCGGGCAGTTCGGTCAGGAGCAGGAAGCCGTATCGGAGGCGCGCCTGCTGCTGGCAGAGGCGATCGAGCGTATGGAAACAGACTCGCGCCAGCGCGAGGAGTTGCTCGCGCGGCGGGATGCGGCGCGCAATCAGCTCGACAGCGTGCGCCAGAGGGCCCGTCACGACAAGGATGCCGCCCACCAGTCAGCGATGCGTCACCAGTCGCTGCAGACGCAATTGCGGGGCGTGGCGGAAACCATGGAGCGGGCGCGCTCTCAGGTCACGCAGTTGCAGGAGCGGCGCGAGGCGCTGCAGGGCAGCCTCATGGCGAGCGATGATCCGGTCGTGGCGTTGCAGGACGAGCTGGAAGCGCAGCTGGCGTTGCGTCTGGCGTCCGAGACCGAGCTGACCCAGGCGCGCCAGGCGGTTGCCGAGGTGGAACACGCCCTGCGCCAGGCCGAGCAGCAGCGTGCCGCCATTGAGCAGCGCGCGCAGAGCGTGCGCGCCGAGCTGGAGCAGCAGCGGCTGCAGCAGCAGGGTTTGCAGGTGCAGCGGGAGAACGTGCTGCGCCAGCTGCGGGAGCTGGAGCAGGACGTCGATACGGTGCTGGCGAACATGCCAGAGGGCGCCGAGGAGACGGAGTGGCAGCTTGCCCTTGAACGTGTGGGAGCCAGGGTGGCGCGGCTGGGGCCGATCAACCTCGCGGCCATCGATGAATATGCCCTGCAGTCCGAGCGCAAGCATTACCTCGATGCGCAGAACGAGGACCTGGAAACGGCGCTGGAGACACTCGCTTCCGCCATTCGCAAAATCGACAAGGAAACGCGCAGCCGCTTCCGCGACACGTTCGACAAAGTGAATGCCGGCCTGCAGGACCTGTTTCCCCGCGTATTCGGTGGCGGCAATGCCTACCTGGAAATGACCGGGGACGACCTGCTCGATACCGGCATTACCATCATGGCGCGCCCACCGGGGAAAAAGAACAGCACCATTCACCTGCTTTCAGGCGGGGAAAAGGCGCTGACCGCCATTGCCCTTGTGTTTTCGATTTTCCAACTGAATCCCGCGCCGTTCTGTATGCTTGACGAAGTGGACGCGCCGCTGGACGATGCCAACGTCGGGCGTTACGCACGCATGGTCAAGGAAATGTCCGAGAAAGTGCAGTTCATTTATATTACCCACAACAAGATCTCCATGGAGTTGGCGGATCAGTTAATGGGTGTCACCATGCACGAGCCGGGCGTATCACGCCTGGTTACCGTGGATGTCGAAGAGGCAGCGGAACTGGCGGCGAGTTAGGACAAGCGGAGGAAGCGGGCGCAGCTGTGATGGACTTGACGATACGCGATTGGATGGTGATTGCCGGTGTGCTGCTGATTCTGGCGGTGCTGCTGGATGCCTGGCGGCGGGTGCGCAATGAGCGACGTGCGGCAGTGCGCATCAAGTTGGTCGGCGAAGAGGGGGAGAGTACCGGCGAGCCTGATATTGCCGTGTTCCGCGAGCTGCCCAACGGCGGCGCCCGCGTGGTGCACCGCTCAGACCTGCTGGATGCACAGGCGCAGCACAAGGCCAGCGATGCCCGGGCTGTATCATCCCGGGCTTCCGATGTTACCGATGAGCAGCCGGCGAACGCAGCCCCTGGTCGCCCGTCGGCTGACGGAACACCCGGGGAGCCGCGCTCGACCCGGGGCCGCGCTGCGCGCAAACGCACGGCAAAAGCAGAGCCTCCGGACGATGGCCTGGTAAGTGGCTTGAGTAGCCGCGATGAACCCGAGAACCTCGACTGGCTGGATGCTCTGGACGCCGAAGAGCGGGAGCTGTCCGCCAGCGAAGAGCCGGGGCGGCTGCCGCGTGACGTGCAGCCGGAAGTCTTCATGTTGAACGTCGTGGCGCGTGAACCCGAAGGCTTCCGTGGCGACGAAATACTGCACATCCTGCTGGCCTGCGACTTGCGCTTTGGCGATATGAGTTTCTTTCATCGTCACGAGCAGGAGGCGGGGCGCGGGCCGATACAGTTCAGCGTTGCCAACATGATGCAGCCGGGTGTTTTCGACATCGACAATATGTCCGATTTCAGCACGCCGGGTCTGGTCTTTTTCGTCACACTGCCGGGCCCTGCGGACATGATGCAGGCCTTTGATTACATGCTGGAGACAGCACAGACCGTGGCCCACAACCTGAAGGGTGACGTGCTGGATGAAACCCGCAGTGCGTTGACCCGGCAGACGCTGGAGCATTCTCGGCAGCAGATCCGGGATCTCGAACGCCGTATGCTCGCCCACGCGCGCTAGGGCTCGGGTACATGGCAGACGCGGTTGCAGCGGGCGAAGAAGCGGCCCGCCTGCGTGAGCAGCTGGACAACTGGAACTACCAGTACCATGTGCTGGACGACCCCAGCGTGCCAGATGCGCAATACGATCGCTGCATGCAGCGTCTGCGGGAACTCGAGACGCAATTCCCCGACCTCTGCGTGCCCGACTCGCCTACACAGCGGGTGGGTGCCACCCCTCTCGCCCAGTTCAGGCAGGTGCAGCATGAGGTCCCCATGTTGTCGCTGGAAAACGCATTCGACGCCGGGGAGCTTGCGGATTTCAATCGGCGCCTGCTGGATCGTCTGGGGCGCGAGGCGGACGATGCTCTGGAGTTCGCCTGTGAGCCGAAACTCGATGGCATCGCCGTCAGCCTGCTCTATCGTGCGGGGCGCTTACAGCGTGGCGCCACCCGGGGTGACGGCACCACCGGTGAGGATATTACGCACAACGTGCGTACTGTAGCCTCGGTGCCGCTGCGCTTGCGCGGCAGTGGTTTTCCCGAATTGCTCGAGGTGCGTGGCGAAATCTACCTGCCGCGCGCCGGGTTCGAGCAGTTGAACAGGGAAGCGCGCGAACGCGGCGAGAAGACCTTCGTCAATCCGCGCAACGCAGCGGCGGGCAGCCTGCGTCAACTCGATGCCCGAATCACCGCCCGGCGCCCGTTACAGATGTGTTGCTACAGTGTTGGCCTGTATCAGGGCGGCGCGCTGCCCGGCCGTCACTCCGAGGTGCTGGCGCGCCTGCATGACTGGGGCCTGCGCATCAATGCCGAATCGACAGTGGTAACCGGGATTGCAGCCTGTGAAGCCTATTACGAGGGGCTTGCGGCGCGACGCGCAGAACTGCCCTACGACATCGATGGCATCGTCTATAAAGTCAATGATCTCGGCCTGCAACAGCGGCTCGGCTTCGTGTCGCGCGCACCGCGCTGGGCCATCGCGCGCAAATTCCCGGCGCAGGAAGAAATGACCCGGCTGCTCGCCGTGGAGTTTCAGGTGGGGCGCACCGGCGCCATCACGCCAGTCGCGCGTCTGGAACCGGTTTTCGTCGGTGGTGTGACCGTCAGCAATGCCACACTGCACAACGCCGATGAAGTGGAGCGGCTGGACGTGCGCATCGGCGATAGCGTCATCGTGCGTCGCGCTGGTGATGTGATCCCCCAGGTGGTAGCTGTTGTGAGCGAGCAGCGCCCGGCCAACGCGCGCCCCGTGGTCTTTCCCGAGCGCTGTCCGGTGTGTGGCTCGGTGGTTGAGCGTGCCGCCGACGAGGCGGTGTTGCGCTGCATGGGCGGCCTTGTTTGTCCGGCCCAGCAGAAAGCCGCAATCCGCCATTTCGTGTCCCGTCGCGCGCTTGATGTGGAAGGCCTGGGCGACAAGCTGGTCGAGCAGTTGGTCGACCAGGGGCTGGTGCATACCGTGGCGGACCTTTACACGCTGCCGCGAGAGGCCTGGCTGCGGCTTGAGCGTATGGGGGAGAAATCCGTGGACAATCTCCTCGCGGCGCTGGAAGAAAGCAAACTGACCACACTGCAGCGGTTTATCTATGCGCTGGGTATTCGCGAAGTGGGGGAATCCACGGCGGGCAATCTCGCGCGCCATTTTGGCCGCTGGGAAGCGCTCGCCGCGGCGAGTGAGGATGCCTTGCTGGCGGTGCCTGATGTGGGCCCCGTGGTCGCCGATCACCTGCGACAGTTTCTCGACTCCGCGAACAGCCTCGCCGTGGTGCAGGCGCTGCGCGATGCCGGCGTGCACTGGCCCGACCTCGAGGTGCGGCCGGCGAGAGCCTTGCCATTGGCGGGCGAAACCTGGGTGGTGACCGGCAAGCTGGAGTCTCTGGGGCGCAGCGATGCGAAGGCGTCTCTGGAAGCACTTGGTGCGCGGGTTGCGGGCAGTGTTTCGGCAAAAACGACAACCGTGGTCGCAGGACCCGGTGCCGGTTCCAAGCTGGGCAAGGCCACAGAGCTCAATATTCCAGTGATCGATGAGGCGGCCCTGTTGGTCCTGTTACGTTCCCACGGTGTGATGCTATGAAACGCCTTCTGCCGTATCTGCTGCTGCTCTTGCTGCCCGCCTGTGCCACAACGCCGCCCGGCAACGTGGAAAACGCCTGCAGTATTTTCCGCGAAAAAGATGGCTGGTATGACGATGCACTGGCGGCACAGAAGGCATGGGGCAGCCCGGTGCCGGTGATGCTGGCGATCATGCACCAGGAGTCGCGCTTCGTTGCGCAGGCAAAACCACCGCGCACACGTATTCTGGGTATCATTCCCGGTTTTCGCCCATCCAACTCCTACGGTTACAGCCAGGCCATCAAATCAACCTGGAAAGCTTATGAGCGCAGCACCGGTCACTATGGCGCGGACCGCGATGATTTCGGTGACTCCATGGACTTTATCGGCTGGTACAACAATGAGTCGCTGCATCGCAGTGGCATCGCGAAGAACGATGCCTACCGTCTGTACCTGGCGTACCACGAAGGACATGGAGGCTATAACCGCGGCAGCTATCGCGACAAGGCCTGGCTATTGCGTGTCGCCACCAAGGTGCGCGATCGCGCTGCGCAGTATACGGTGCAGCTGAACGGTTGCGCTGACTCCCTGCCACGTGGACGCGGTCTCTTTGGCTGGTTCTGAGCCGGGACGCTGGTGGTTCAATAATGCTGTCAGCGCAGCGTTAAACGCTGCATAACACAGCCTCCGGGGCGCAAATGGGGGCGCTTGGTGATGCAAAGGAATGCGCTTTATGACACACTTCAAGCGTGTGCCGTCATGGTCGCGAGCCCGCTACATAACGTTCAAAACAGGTCTTCGCTGTGAACCCTACTGATATCAAGAATCCCGAATACTTCCACAAAGTTGTCGATTGCCAGTATGCCTGTCCCGCGCATACGCCGGTTCCGGAGTACATCCGTCTGATCGCCGCGGGCCGCTACGACGACGCCTACATGGTGAACTGGGAGTCCAACGTGTTCCCCGGCATTCTGGGGCGCACCTGCGACCGGCCCTGTGAGCCGGCCTGTCGCCGCGGTCGCATCGCCAAAGGTGAGGAGCCGGTAGCGATTTGTCGCCTGAAGCGTGTTGCGGCAGATAACAAAGCCGATATCAGCGCGCGCCTGCCGCAGATCCCGGCCCAGAAGAACGGCAAACGCATTGCCCTGATTGGTGCCGGCCCGGCATCCCTGACGGTGGCGCGGGACCTCATGCCACTGGGCTACGACATCGACATCTACGACAACCAGTTTGCCGGCGGCGGCATGATGCGCAGCCAGATTCCCTCTTTCCGTCTGCCGGCCTCGGTCTTGGACGAGGAGGTGGGGTACATTCTCGACATGGGCGTAGTGACGCAGTTCAACACGGAAGTCACCAGCCTGAAGAGTGTGCTCGACAAGGACTATGACGCGGTTTTTGTTGGCACGGGAGCTCCCCGCGGCAAAGGGCTGAACCTGCCGGGGCTGGAGGAGGCCGGGAAACAGGTCCATATCGGTATCGACTGGCTGGCCAGCGTCGCCTTTGAGCACACCACTGCAATCGGCAGGCGGGTACTGGTGCTGGGTGGCGGCAATACGGCAATGGATTGCTGCCGTACCTCACGCCGGCTCGGTGGCGAGGATGTGCGCGTCGTGGTGCGCAGCCCCTTTGCTGACATGAAGGCATCACCCTGGGAGAAGGAGGATGCCATGCACGAGGGCATCCCCATCTACGACAACCACGTACCCAAGGAATTTGTAGTCGAGGATGGCAAGCTGAAGGGCATGCACTTCGAGAAGGTCGAAGCGCACTACGATGAAAACGGCAAGCGGAGCCTGGTGCCCACGGGCGAGGACCTCGTGTTCATGGAGGCCGATGACGTACTCATGGCCATCGGACAGGACAATGCCTTCCCCTGGGTAGAGCGCGATCTCGGTATCGAATTCGACAACTGGGATATGCCCGTCGTCGACAAGGCAACCTTCCAGTCCACCAACCCCCGGGTATTCTTCGGCGGTGACGCGGCGTTTGGTCCGGAAAATGTCATCACCGCCGTGGCGCACGGCCATCAGGCGGCCATCAGTATCGACCTGTTCTGCAAGGCGGAGCCGGTGAGTAACCGCCCAGCGCCCATGACCAACCTGCTCAGCCAGAAAATGGGCATTCACGAGTGGAGCTATGACAACCAGATCGAGAATGACAAGCGCTTTGTCGTACCCATGGCGCCGCTGGAGGAAACGCTGCGCAACCGCAAGCTGGAGGTGGAGCTGGGCTTCGATGTCGGTACCGGTTTCAAGGAAGCGGAACGCTGCCTCAATTGCGATGTGCAAACCGTTTTCGATACGCCGCGCTGCATTGAATGCGACGCCTGTGTCGATATCTGCCCGACCGATTGCATTTCCTTTGTCGAAAATGCCGAAGAAACCGAGTTGCGCACACGTCTGAGCGCAACGGCCGGCAACCTTGCCCAGGACCTTTACGTCTCCACAGAGCTGCCAACACGCCGGGTCATGGTCAAGGATGAAAACGTCTGCCTGCACTGCGGCCTGTGCGCCGAGCGTTGCCCCACTTCTGCCTGGGACATGCAGAAATTCCTCTACAGCGTCACCAAAGCGGGGCAATAAACCATGCAAGCGCTGCAATCAGTCAATGAGTTCGTCATCAAGTTTGCCAACGTAAACGGCACCGGTAGCGCCAGTGCCAACAACCTGTTTGCCAAGGCTATTTTCCGGATGGGGCTGCCGGTGTGCCCCAAGAACATTTTTCCCTCCAACATCCAGGGCCTGCCGACCTGGTACGAAGTGCGCGTCAGTGAGCGCGGTTACCTCGGCCGCCGCGGTGGCGTGGATATCATGCTGTCGGTGAACCCGCAGAGCATGCCGCAGGACATCAGGGAAGTGGAGCCGGGTGGTTATTTCATCTACGACAACACCAAGCCCCTCGACCTGCGCCTGATGCGCAATGATGTCAATATCATCGGCATCCCCCTCACGCGTATGTGCAACGAGGAATACGAGGATCCGCGGCAGCGCCAGCTGTTTCGTAACGTGATTTACGTGGGAGCGCTGGCGGCGCTGCTGGATATGGATTTCGCCGTCCTCACCGGTCTGGTGGAAGACCAGTTCAAGGGCAAGGACAAGCTCATTCTACCCAATATCCACGCGCTGGAGCTCGGCTACCAGTACGCCCAGGAACACTTCGACTGCCCGCTTGGCATTCGTGTGCGCGCCTCCGACAAGGTGGGCGACAATATCCTCCTCGACGGCAACACAGCCCTTGGGCTGGGCGCCATTTATGGCGGCGCCACGGTGGCGGCCTGGTATCCGATCACACCGTCCACATCCGTGGTTGATGCCTTTGATCGCTACGCCAAACGGCTGCGCATTGATCCGGGCACGGGGCGCAAGAACTACGCGATCCTGCAGGCGGAAGATGAGCTGGCCGCCATTGGCATGGTGGTGGGTGCAAGCTGGAATGGCGCGCGGGCATTCACCGCCACCAGTGGCCCGGGCCTCTCCCTGATGAGCGAGTTCCTCGGCCTGGCCTACTTTGCTGAAATTCCCACGGTGCTGTTTGACGTGCAGAGAGCAGGGCCGTCCACCGGTATGCCGACCCGCACCCAGCAGTCCGACGTATTGTCCGCCGCTTATGCTTCTCACGGCGACACCAAGCAGGTGTTGCTGTTCCCGTCCACGCCCAGGGAGTGCTTCGATTTCGGCGCACTGTCCTTTGATCTGGCGGAGCGTTTGCAAACCCCCATCATTCTCATGACCGACCTCGACCTGGGCATGAACGACAACATGTCGCCGCCACTGACCTGGGACGATGCACGTCGCTACGACCGCGGCAAGGTTCTGGATGCAGAGCAACTGGAAGAAATGGAACGTTACGGACGCTATCTGGACGTCGATGGCGACGGCATCTGTTATCGCACCATTCCCGGTACCCACCCGGACAAAGGCGCGTTTTTCACTCGTGGTACCTCGCGCGATGAATATGCGGTGTATACCGAGAAGGGTGAGGAATACGAGAAGAACATGCATCGCCTCATGGCAAAGTGGGAAACCATCAAGGAATGGGTGCCGCGGCCGGTGGAAACACAAAGCGAGCAGGGCACCGATACCGCCATCCTGTTTTATGGTACCAGCGAGGAATCCTCGATGGAGGCCCGCGATTACCTGGCCGAAGACGGCGTACCGCTGAATGCCATGCGTGTGCGAGCCTTCCCCTTCAACCATGAAGTTGCGGCTTTTATCGCGCGTCACGAACGTGTTTTTGTCATTGAGCAGAATCGCGATGCGCAATTGCGTACGCTGCTCATGGCCGAGTTCGAATTGGGTCCGGACAAACTGAAGTCCGTACTCTGTTTTGACGGCAATCCCATCAGTGCCCGGAATATTCGCAAGCAGATATTACAGCAGATGCCCGGCTACAACGTTACCCCCTTGCGTCGCGAGCGCGTGGTCGCCGGCGCGGAGATGAGCTCATGAGCTATCAGCTTCCCAAATTCCGTCACCCGGATCTGCCGGTCAACACGCTCGGCTACACTCGCGCTGACTATGAAGGCGCCATCTCCACCTTGTGTGCGGGATGTGGCCACGATTCCATATCCGGTGCCATCGTGCGCGCCTGCCACGAGTTGGCGCTGGAGCCACACAGGATTGCCAAGTTGTCCGGCATCGGCTGTTCGTCCAAGGCACCCACCTATTTCCTGGGCAAGTCTCACGGTTTCAACTCTGTGCACGGGCGCATGCCTTCGGTGGTGAGCGGTGCCAATATGGCCAATCGGGATCTGCTCTATCTGGGTGTCTCCGGCGACGGCGACACGGCCTCCATCGGCATGGGACAGTTTGCCCACGCGGTGCGGCGCAACCTGAACATGGTCTACATCGTCATGAACAACGGTTGCTACGGGTTGACCAAGGGGCAGGACTCAGCTACCGCCGATGCTGGGTCGGCGAGCAAGAAGGGCGACCCGAACCCCTTTTCCGCCATCGACCTGCCGGGCCTGGCCCTGCAGCTTGGGGCCACCTTTGTGGCGCGCAGCTTTTCCGGCGACAAGGGCCAGCTGGTGCCGCTGATCAAGGCCGCTATTTCACATCGCGGTTTTGCGCTGATTGATGTCATCTCGCCTTGCGTAACCTTCAACAACAACCCGGGCTCTACCAAGAGCTATGATTTCGTGCGTGAACATGCTGAAGCTACCGGTACGGTGGATTTCGTGCCAATGCGCGAGGAAATCACCGCCAGCTATCCGGCAGGCCGTACCCAGGACGTCACGCTGCACGATGGCTCCGTGTTGCACCTGGAGAAGCTCGCCCCCGACCTTGACCCGTTCGATCGTGTGTCCGCCATGGTGGCGCTGCAGAAACACAGCGCCGAGGGCCAGATACTCACCGGCCTCATTTACATGGACAAGGACTCTCGGGACCTGCACGACGTCATGGAAACCTCGCGCCGTCCGCTGAATAGCCTGACCGAGGAAGATCTCTGCCCCGGAGACAAGGTGCTGGCGAACATCAACGCAAGCCTGCGTTAGGCAGGAATTGCCCCCGAAGCCCCTTTGGGACGGCGGAAAAGCCGTGACAGAGGGGCTTTTGTCATTTTATTGTCACAATTTCCTCATCTAATACGCACTATCCAGTGCGAATGAGGGGACAATGTGACCAATGAATGAACGTCAGGTATTAATTGTTGATGATGAGTTTGCCATTCGCGACATGTTGCGCATGGCGTTGGAAATTGCGGGATTCCGCTGTCTGGAAGCGGAGAATATCCAGGATGCCTTCACCTTGATCGTCGACGAGCGACCCGATATGGTGCTGCTGGACTGGATGCTGCCCGGCGGCAGCGGCCTGGAGCTGCTGCGGCGCCTGAAACGCACCGATACCACCCGCGACGTGCCGGTGATCATGCTGACTGCGAAGACTGCTGAAGACAACGTCATCCAGGGCCTCGATGTGGGCGCTGATGACTATATTACCAAGCCGTTCGCGCCGCGTGAGCTGATCGCCCGCATCAAGGCGCTGATGCGTCGCTCCGCGGGTGGGGATGAGCAGGATCGCATCCAGGTGGCGGAACTGGTACTCGACGGCGAAAGCCGACGTATCTTCCTGCTGGATGAGCCGGTCGATATGGGGCCCACGGAGTTCAATCTACTGCAGTTTTTCATGTCACACCCCGAGCGCGCCTATACCCGCAGTCAATTGCTCGATCAGGTCTGGGGCGCCAACGTTTACGTTGAGGAACGCACGGTGGACGTGCATATCCGCCGCTTGCGCAAGGCGCTGCAAACCCCCCAGGCCGATTACAGTGACCTTGTGCAAACGGTTCGTGGTACCGGCTATCGCTTCTCTGCCCGCGGCGTTCCCGCGCGGTGAGTCCACAGGCTGCCTGGCTGGCAGAGTTGCGCCGGCTGGTTGTACTGGTTGCTGCGGCACTGGCCGTGGGCTGGCCGCTGGGCCTGTCCTGGGAGTTACTTTCCGTAGTTCTGCTTGTGCTTGCCACGCGCTGGCTGTGGCAGATGCGTCGCTTGCTGCACTGGCTTGCGGACCCCGCGATTGAACCCCCGGAGGCGCTGGGGTTCTGGGGGGAGATGTACGACCGTCTGTACCAGCTACAGCGCAAAGCGAGGGAGCGCGAGAGTGATCTGCGTTCACGCCTGGATTACCTGCAGGATTCACTGTCATCGATGCATGATGGCGCCATCATGATCACAGCCGCCGGTTCGATCGAGTGGAGCAATCATGCCGCCCAGCGCCTGTTGGGACTGCGCTATCCGACAGACCGCGGCCAGGCGCTGCTGAACCTGGTGCGCTTGCCCGCCTTTCACCGCTACTATATTGCGGGCGCCTTCGATGACCCGCTGCAACTGCGCATGCAGGGAGAGCGCGAGCAGACGCTGCAGTTTGCCATCACGCTTTTCGGCAACGGTGACCGCCTCGTTTTCGTGCGCGATGTGACCAAGGAGGCGCATTTGGAGCAGATGCGGCGCGATTTCGTGGGCAACGTTTCGCATGAGCTGCGCACGCCGCTGACGGTCATCAAGGGCTACCTCGAGATGATCCTGGCGAATGCGCAGCAACTTGAGGCACGCTTTCGGCGCCCGCTGGAACAGATGTCACAGCAGACCGAGCGCATGGAGAATTTGCTCAAGGACCTGCTCTGGCTGTCGCGCCTGGAGAGCGTGCGCACGCAGGCTCGGCGCGAGCAGGTCGATATCGCGGGCCTGCTACAGGATCTTGCGGATGAGCTGAGAACCTTGTACCCCGAGCGCACGCTGTCGCTGCAGCTGGACACCCGGGAAAAGATTCCCGGTGACTACCGCGAGTTGCACAGCGCGGTCTCCAATCTCATTCTCAACGCCTTCAAGTACAGTAAACATGACAGTTCGGTGACAGTTTCGTGGCGGCAGCGTGACGATGAGCTGTTGCTGGCGGTGGAGGACCAGGGCATTGGCATTGATGCTCTGCACATTCCGCGGCTCACAGAGCGTTTTTACCGCGTTGACGACAGCCGCTCGTCGGCTACCGGGGGTACAGGGCTGGGCCTGGCGATCGTCAAACACATCGCTGCCGGGCACCGTGCGGAGCTGCGCATTGCCAGTATACTGGGCAAAGGCAGCACCTTTACCCTGGCTTTTCGGCGCTGACGTGCGCCCGACATGCGATTGTCATAATAGTGTCACATCTTGGCGGTACTGTGTGCCTCGTCCAATTCCGCTATACACAGGAGTGCTTTATGTCGATCAAACAGTGGCTGAGAAAGTCGGTAGCAGTGGCGGGAGCCAGCGCTTTCGTTGTGGGCATGGCGCCGGTTGCATTGGCCGAGCTGGATCCCGGTCTCAAGGACTACGAAATTGCCAGTGGCGTGTCCGGTAACCTCTCCAGCATCGGCTCCGATACGCTCGCCAACCTGATGACACTGTGGGCTGAGGATTTCAAACGCGCCTACCCCAACGTCAACATCCAGATTCAGGCCGCAGGCTCGTCCACGGCGCCGCCGGCGCTGACTGAGGGCACCGCCAATATCGGCCCGATGAGCCGTGACATGCGCGACAAGGAGATCGAGGCCTTCGAAACCCGGTATGGCTACAAGCCGACTGCAGTCCCGGTCGCTATCGATGCCCTCACGGTATACGTGCACAAGGACAACCCGATCGAGGGCATGTCGATTGCCGAGGTGGACGCCGTATTTTCCTCTACGCGTAAATGCGGCGCAGCGCAGGATATTGGCCAATGGGGGCAACTGGGCCTTGGCGGTGCCTGGGAGGGCCGTGATATGCAGTTGTTCGGTCGCAACTCCGTTTCTGGTACCTACGGCTATTTCAAGACCGTAGGACTGTGCAAAGGCGACTTCAAGAATAGCGTCAATGAGCAACCCGGATCGGCCTCGGTGGTGCAGTCGGTATCCACGTCTATCAATGGCATCGGCTATTCGGGTATCGGTTACCGCACCTCCAGCGTGCGTACGGTGCCGATCAGCAAGACTCAGGGCGGGCCCTACTTCGAAGCAGATGTAGAAAACTCAATCTCCGGCCGCTACCCATTGGCGCGGTTTCTCTACGTTTATGTGAACAAGGACCCGAACAAGCCGCTGTCGCCGCTGGAGCGCGAGTTCTTCAAGCTGGTGTTCTCGCGCCAGGGTCAGGATGTTGTGTTGAAAGACGGTTACATTCCGCTGCCCGCGGCAGTCGTGGACCGTTACAGTCAGCAATTGGGCCTGTAAGGCATGAAAATCGCCGGGCGGGCTGCTTGCAGCCTGCCTGGTGCCGACAATCGCCGATCGAGTGATTCTGTCTTGACTAAATTGAGCGAACACGTGTCTCCCTTTACACCCCGCTGGAGACATTTTAAGGATCGCGCCGCCACCGTGTCCGTCACGGCGGGCGGCGCTAGCGTACTGATCGCTATCCTGCTGATTTTCTTCTATCTGCTCTACGAAGTGCTGCCCCTGTTCGGCAATGCCTCGATAGAGAAGCGTACCGAGGTGGCCTCACCCTTTGCATCCGCGCCGTTGTATCTGGCCGTGGAAGAGCAGACGGAAATGGGCTTTGCGGTGTTTGCCGACGCGCGCGGCAGTTTTTTCCAGTTGGACAGCGGGCGCGTTGTTCTCGAAGCGGACCTGGCCGCTGACCTGGGGCCGGTATCTGCGGTGGCAGAAGAGAGCGCTGGCAAGCGTTTGCTGGCGGTCGCCCACACCTCTGGCGCGGTGTCGCTGCACACGCATGAATACCGCCTCAGTTACCCGGGTGGCGAGCGCCTGATTACGCCGCGGGTTGAGCGTCTCTATCCCGAGCTTGCCATTCACATCGGCGAGGGCCCCACGCAGAAGTTGGCGGTGGGCGACAATGACGACGCTCTGGTGATCGTAGCCCAGGATGCCACGGGCGTCTTGCACGCTCAGCGCTACAACCGTGCCGAGAATTTCCTGACCGGCGAGGTGAGTTTCGATCTGGAAATACTGCCCTTGCCAACGCTCGCGGGCGAGACGACGGATTTTCATATCGACGAAAATCTGCACTGGCTCTACCACATCGACAGCAAGGGTGGCTTCGCCGTTATCAACCTGCGGCAACGTGACGGGACCGGCAAGCTCGAGGTGGCGAGCCGTGGTGAACTGTTTTCCGGCGGCGGCCAACTGAGCGGCAGCGCCATGCTGCTGGGGGGCATTTCCCTGCTTGCCGCCTCCGACCGCGCCGAGCTGGTGCAGTATTTCATGGTCCGCGACGGAGAGGGTGGGCACCGCCTGCAGCGCATCCGCGAATTTGAGACGGACGGTGTCAGCATCGCCACGCTGTTGCCTGAACATCGCCGCAAGGGGTTTGTGGCGCTGGGCCGGCAGGGCGAAGTGCAGATCTATCACACCACATCGCATCGGCGCCTGTTGAGTGAAAGCGCATTGCCCCTGGGCGCGGGCGCAGCCGCTATTTCCCCGCGTGCTGACGCGCTGCTGCTGGTGGACGCCGATGGTAGCTTGCGCAGCTGGCACATCGATAACGAACATCCGGATGTCTCCTGGTCGGCGCTGTGGAGCGAGGTGTGGTACGAAAGCTACGATGAGCCGGCTCACGTGTGGCAGTCCTCCGCCTCGGATAATGACTTCGAGCCCAAGTACAGTTTTGCGCCGCTCGCCTTCGGCACGCTGAAAGCCGCGTTCTACACCATGATGATTGCCGCGCCGTTGGCGATTTGCGGTGCCATTTACACGGCCTATTTCATGGCGCCGGCCCTGCGGCGCAAGGTCAAGCCGGTGATCGAGCTCATGGAAGCGTTGCCCACCGTGATTCTCGGTTTCCTCGCCGGCCTCTGGCTGGCGCCCCTGATAGAAGACAAGCTGACCGCCGTGGTCACCCTGATGCTGGCGCTGCCTGTTGGCGTGATTCTGTTCGCCTTTCTCTGGTCACGCCTGCCACTGGCGATTCGCGCCCGGTTACCCGACGGCTGGCATGCCGCAGTGCTGGTTCCGGTGGTTTTGTTCATCGGTTACGCCAGTTTCGCCAGTAACGACATGCTGGAGCTGTGGTTCTTTGCCGGTGACATGCGCGGCTGGATCACCACGGAACTGGGCATCTCCTTTGATCAGCGCAACGCGCTGGTGGTCGGTATCGCCATGGGTATGGCCGTTATCCCCACGATTTTCTCGATTGCGGAGGATGCCATTTTCTCGGTGCCCAAGCATTTGAGCTATGGCAGCCTGGCGCTGGGGGCGACCCCCTGGCAGACCTTGGTGGGTGTGGTTATTCCCACGGCCAGCCCGGGTATTTTCTCCGGCCTCATGATCGGCCTGGGCCGCGCGGTGGGTGAGACGATGATCGTGCTGATGGCGACGGGCAACACGCCGATCATGGATGCCAATATTTTTGAAGGCATGCGTACGCTGTCGGCGAATATTGCGGTAGAGGTACCGGAAGCCGAAGTGGATAGCACGCACTATCGTGTGCTGTTTCTGGCTGCCTTTGTGCTCTTCATGTTCACCTTCATGGTTAACACCGTGGCCGAGCTGGTTCGGCAGCGGTTGCGCATCAAGTACGGGTCACTTTGATGAACAGGATGATCAACGAGCAGGAACTTCACAGCGACCGCGCTCCCGGTGTTGGCAAATGGTTGCGCGGCGGCGATCCGCTGATATGGCTCAACGGCGCCGCGGTGAGTGTGAGTGTCATTGCGGTGGTGGGTCTGCTGCTGCTGCTGGCTGTGCGCGGACTGAGCCATTTCTGGCCGGCGGATGTGCTGGCGGTGTCCGTCAGCTACCAGGGGCAGACCCGTGAACTGTTGGGTGAGGTCGTCGAACAGGTTGAAGTCCCGGGTGCCCAGTTGCGCGAGGCCGGTTTTGAACTGCAGGGCCCGGGGCCGTTCTTTCAGCGTACACTGATGAAGCAGGGCAACCGTGATTTTCTCGGCACGGACTTCACCTGGCTTATCGATGAGCAGTTCGGCCCCCGACGTTATCCTCTCGACGTGATGGTCGTGGAACGCCTTGAGTGGGGCAACTTCTACGGCTACCTGCGCGCCGTTAGCCGGTTCGGCGAAGACCCGGTGACCGTTGTTGAGCACGGCGAGGCGGCGACCCTGGAGGCATTGCAGGCCTTGATTGTCGACACCGTTGCGGTGCGCGAGGAAATCCACGATATCGAGCAGGGCGAGATTGGTGCCATCAACTACGAGTTGGAGCGCCTGCGTCTGCGCGAGCGCGGGCTCGAGCTGGAGGGGCGACTGGATGCGGCGGCCCAGGCCGACCTGGCGAGCAAGCGGGCAGAGCAGGAAGCCAGTTTCCGCGCCTTGCAGGAGCAACTCTACACACTGTACGACAGCATAAAAGACCACAGCTATAGCGCCGAGCTGGCTGATGGTCGCGTGGTGACCTTGCCTATCGCCAAGGTGGTGCGTGCCTACCAGCCCAATGCCATGAACGTGTTCGCCAAGATAGCAATGTATGTCGAGCACCTCTGGGAATTTCTCTCCGAGCCGCCGCGCGAAGCCAACACCGAGGGTGGCGTGTTCCCGGCCATGTTTGGCACGGTGTTGATGGTGATTCTGATGTCCATCATCGTCACGCCTTTCGGTGTTGTGGCGGCGGTGTATCTGCGTGAGTACGCCAGTCAGGGTTTTGTCACGCGTACAATACGCGTGGCAGTGAACAACCTGGCCGGGGTGCCCTCCATTGTTTACGGTGTTTTTGGCCTGGGCTTTTTTGTCTACTTTGTGGGTGGCGAGCTGGACCAGCTGTTTTTTCCGGCTTCGCTGCCGCGTCCAACCTTTGGCACGCCAGGACTCATGTGGGCGTCGTTGACGCTGGCGTTGCTCACCCTGCCGGTGGTTATCGTGGCGACTGAGGAGGGGCTGGCGCGTATTCCCTCCACCGTGCGCGAGGGGTCTCTCGCGCTGGGTGCGACCCGCGCGGAAACACTGTGGCGGGTGGTATTGCCCATGGCCAGCCCGGCCATGATGACCGGCCTTATTCTCGCCGTTGCCCGCGCGGCAGGGGAGGTCGCGCCTTTGATGCTGGTCGGCGTGGTGAAGCTCGCACCCACGCTGCCGCTGGACGGCAACTACCCTTATCTCCATCTCGACCAGAAGTTCATGCACCTGGGCTTTCATATTTATGACGTCGGCTTCCAGAGTCCGAACGTGGAGGCAGCGCGCCCGCTGGTGTATGCAACAGCATTGTTGTTGGTGTTGATCATCGCCCTGCTCAATCTGGCCGCCGTCAGTTTGCGCAACAGGCTGCGCGAACGCTACAAGTCACTCGAACACTAAACAGGAACCTGTTATGCAAACCCACGCTTTGGATATCCAGGCACTGAAACGTGATCAGGCACCGTCTGCGGGCCCGGCAGGGCCGGCGGAAACCAGCCTGCGCATGGAAAACCTCAATCTGTTCTATAACCAGAACTCGCAGGCGCTGTTTGATATCAACCTGGAGATACCTCGTCAGCGGGTAACGGCGTTTATCGGCCCCAGTGGCTGTGGCAAGTCCAGCCTGCTGCGTTGTATCAATCGCATGAATGACCTGGTGGATGGTTGCCGGGTGCAGGGCCGCCTGCTGCTGGACAATGAGGATGTCTACGATCGCCGCGTTGACGTGGCCGCGTTACGCCGTCGTGTTGGCATGGTATTCCAGAAACCCAATCCGTTCCCGAAGAGCATTTACGAAAACGTGGCGTACGGTTTGCGTATTCAGGGCATCAACAAGAAGCGTGTGCTGGATGAGGTGGTTGAAAAATCCCTGCGCGCAGCGGCCCTCTGGGATGAAGTCAAGGACCGTCTGCACGAGAGCGCGCTGGGCATGTCCGGCGGTCAGCAGCAGCGCCTGGTGATTGCCCGCACCATTGCCGTGGAGCCGGAAGTGCTCTTGCTGGACGAGCCGGCATCGGCACTGGACCCCATCTCCACGCTCAAGATCGAAGAACTGATCTATGAGCTGAAGTCGCGCTACACCATCGTGATCGTTACCCACAATATGCAACAGGCTGCTCGCGTGTCGGATATGACTGCGTTTATGTACATGGGCAAATTGATTGAGTACGACGATACCGATACTCTGTTCACCAACCCGGAACAGAAGCAGACCGAGGATTACATCACCGGCCGCTACGGCTGAGGACAACGCCATGCTCCATCAGGACAGCTACAAGCAACACATCTCCGCCCAGTTCAACGCCGAATTGGAGTCAGTCAAAAACCACCTGCTGGAAATGGGCGGGCTGGTAGAGCAGCAGATTGGCAAGGCGGTTGAATCCCTGTTGAATCGCGACAGCGGCCTTGCGGAAGAGGTCATCGCCGGTGACGAACAGGTCAACGAACTGGAAATCAACATCGATGAAGAGTGCTCACGCATTCTCGCCAGGCGCCAGCCGGCCGCCAGCGACCTGCGTCTGGTGTTGGCGATTTCCAAGGTCACCACCGACCTTGAGCGCATCGGTGATGAGGCGAGCAAAATTGCGCGCCAGGCAGTGAAAGCAACGGAAGAGGGCTCTGCAAACACCAGCAGCTTCGTCGAGATTCGCCACATCGGCAATCACGTGAGCGATATGTTGCGACGAGCACTGGATGCGTTCGCCCGCCTGGATGTCGATATGGCGGTGCAGACGGTCATCGCGGACAGGGAAGTCGACTCCGAGTACGCGAGTGCCATGCGCAGCCTCGTGACCTTCATGATGGAGGATCCGCGGACCATTGGTCCGGTGTTGGGCCAGATGTGGTCTCTGCGCAGCCTCGAGCGAGTGGGTGACCACGCGAGCAACATCGCAGAGCATGTCATCTATCTGGTCCGCGGCCTCGACGTACGACATGTAGAGCCGGATGACCTTGTGGCGCAGGTTGAAGAGCACCAGTAGTCCGCTTCCTCAGCGCGCAAGACGTCGCCGCTGTCATGAAAATGTCATAAATATCGCATAATATTGACATTTAAGTGTCATGCGCGGCGGCGCAGGCACAGGCAGACGAGGAACAATCATGAACAGACTCTCCTTGGGGTTGGCAGTCGCCGCCGCATCTCTTGCTTCTGTGGTTTCCCCCGAAACGGCTATCGCGGCGGTCAGCGAGGCCGACTTCGCCCGGCTGCAGGCGCAGATGGCGGGCCTGATGGCCCGCGTGGCGGCGCTGGAAGAAGAGAACGCGGAGCTGCGCGAGAATACCGCGAATGCCGTGTCCGAGATCCGCCTCACCCGTGAGCAGGTGGCTGCGGTGCCGCAGCGCGCAGCGCCCCCGGGTGCCGAGGATACCCTGCAGTTTTCCGGTGACTTCCGCTACCGCTACGAAGAAATTGATATCGGCCAGCGCGTTGTGCGCTCGCGTCATCGTGTGCGAGCGCGGGCGGGGTTTGTTGCGCAGTTACCACAGGATGTGCAGGTTGGGCTGAGAGTGGCGGCGGGGAATGATTCGCCGGTGTCCGGCAACGCCACCCTGGGTGGTGGCGGCCAGAGCAAGGACCTGTATCTGGATCAGGCCTGGGCGACATGGCGACCTTTTACGGGCGCTTACGCGACGGTGGGTAAAATGAAAAACCCCATGTATCGTCCCGAGGGCTCGGGCCTGCTCTGGGACTCGGATTACACGCCAGAGGGTATTGCCCTGGGCTGGGCAAATGACGTGGTGTTCGTGAATGCGGTTGCACATGCGCTCGACAGTGACAGCGCGCGCACCAACAGCGCGTTCTACTACGGCGTGCAGTCCGGCTTCACGCTGGCACTCGGCGACACCCTCGGCCTGACGGCGGGCGGTGGCTATATCGATATGCCGGTCAAGGGCAAGAACACCTACTACGGTAGCTTCGACGTGTTCTTTGGCAACAGTTTCAGCTGTGACTCGATCCTGCTCACCTTCTGTACCTATGACAACAACTACGAAGAGCTCGAACTCTTTGCAACGCTGGATATCGATGGCCTGGGTATGCCTGCCGCCGTATACGGCCATTACGCGCAGAACCTGGATGCAGACGACGAGGATACCGCCTGGTCGGCGGGCGCGCGTCTGGGCAAGGCCAGCGCTGCGGGCAGCTGGCAAGTCGCCTACGAGTTCGCGTCGATCGAGGCGGACTCCCTGCTGGCGCTGCTCAGTGACTCGAACATCGGTGGCGGTGGCACGGATGTGCGCGGTCATAAGCTCGGTGCCGTGTTTGCAGTGGACAAGCAGTGGCACGTCGGCCTGACGGTGTTCGTCGACAACGAAACCCTGAGCAGTCGTTTCGATGACCCGATTGATTACGACCGGGTGATCTTCGACACGTCCTTCAAGTACTGATCCCCGCAGACAGCGCCTGGCGCGACACGGGGGCGATGCGCTTGTGGTGCCACGCCAGTGCAACCGCGTTGCGTTGCCCGGCGTGGCTTGAGTACAATACGGGTCTCGGCATTTCGGCCGATGCGTCTGCGTCCCCTTCGTCTAGTGGTCCAGGACACCGCCCTTTCACGGCGGGAACAGGGGTTCGAACCCCCTAGGGGACGCCATTTATCGGAACTGCTCATGAGTCGTTACTGGAGTGACGTGGTTCGGCGTCTCACGCCTTACGTGCCCGGCGAGCAGCCGCGGCACCCCCGTCTGATCAAGCTCAATACCAACGAGAGCCCTTACCCGCCGTCGCCACGCGTGCTGGAAGCCATTCACGAAGTGGATGGCGATGCCTTGCGGCGTTATCCTGATCCGGAGTCTGTGGCGCTGCGCGCGGCATTTGCCAGCGCAACAGGTTTACAGCCGGAACAGGTATTCCTGGGCAATGGGTCTGACGAGGTGCTGGCGCACGTGTTCATGGGTTTGCTGCAACACGATGCGCCCTTGTTGTTTCCCGATATCAGCTACAGTTTCTATCCCGTGTGGTGTGATCTTTACGGCATCGCTGGCGAGGGTGTGCCGCTGCGTGATGATTTCAGTATTGCAGTTGAAGATTACGCGCGGCCCAACGGTGGCATTATCCTGCCCAATCCCAACGCCCCCACGGGTGTGCTGCTGGGGCTTGGCGACATACGTCGACTGCTGAAGGCCAATTCCCACAGCGTTGTGGTCGTCGATGAAGCCTATATTGACTTCGGCGGCGAGTCGGCGGTGGCCCTGGTGAATGAGCATGACAACCTGCTCGTGGTGCAAACCCTGTCCAAGTCGCGGGCACTCGCCGGCTTGCGTGTGGGTGTGGCGTTTGGTCACGCGGACTTGATTGACGGCCTGCAACGGGTCAAGAATTCCTTCAATTCCTACCCGGTCGATGCCGTGGCGCAGCGCGCTGTGCTGGCGTCGCTAGCGGATGAAGACTGGTTCCGAACCTCCTGCGACAAGGTGATTGCCAGCCGCGCCCGCCTTACCGCCGGGCTGGAACAGCTCGGCTTTCAAGTGTTGCCCTCGAGTGCAAATTTCGTATTTGCTGCGCCAGCACCGCAACATGATGCGCAGGCGTTGTTTCTGGCCCTGCGGGAGCGTGGGATCATCGTGCGGCATTTCAACAAGCCGCGGATCTCGAACTTCCTGCGTATCAGTGTTGGTACCGATGCGCAGTGCGAGGCTCTGCTTGAGGCGCTGTCGGAGTTGCTCGCCGACGATTGCGCCTAGACGGGTTGCAGCTGCCGCGACGCCCGCCGCTTCGCAAGCCCAGGTTGAGCGTGGGTGAACGGCTCAGCGGCGCTGCAGGATGACGCTGCCGATGCTGTATCCCGCACCAAAGGAGCACAGCACGCCGAGGTCGCCGGGGGAGAAGTCCGCGCGATGCTTGTGGAAGGCAATGACGGACCCGGCTGAACTGGTATTGGCATATTCGTCCAGAATGGTGGGGGCCTCTTCCGCCGTTGCGTCGCGCCCCAGCACCTTGCGCGAAATCAACTGGTTCATGCTCAGGTTGGCCTGGTGCAGCCACAAACGCTTGAGTTGTTCGGGCGCGATGTCCAGACGTTGCAACTGCTCGCTGATCTGCCGCGCTACGGCCGGGCATACCTCTTTGAACACCTTTCGTCCTTCCTGCACGAACAATTTGTCGGGCTTGCCAACGCCCTCTTCAGCGGCGCGGTTGAGGAAGCCAAAATTGTTGCGGATGTTGTTGGAAAACAGCGTTTGCAGCCGGCTGTCCAAAATACGGTAGGTCTCGCTGGCGGAGGCGCAGTCAGCCCGCTCCAGAATAATCGCAGTGCACACGTCGCCGAAAATGAAATGCGAGTCGCGGTCGCGAAAGTTGAGGTGACCACTGCATATTTCCGGGTTCAGAATCAGCACGCAACGCGCGCTGCCGGCGTTGATGCTGTCGCGCGCCTGCTGGATCCCGAAGGTGGCCGATGAGCAGGCCACGTTCATGTCAAAGCCGAAGCCCTCGATACCCAGCGCGTCCTGCACCTCCACGGCAATGGCGGGGTAGGCGCGCTGGAGGTTGGAGCAGGCAACGATAACGGCATCAATGTCGGCTGCCTGCTTGCCGGACTGGGCCATCGCCTCACGCGCGGCGGCGACGGCGATGTCGCACTGCACGGAGGGGCTGCTGTCGGGCCGCTCGGGAATTCTCGGCACCATACGCTGGGGGTCCAGAATGCCCGCCTTGTCGATCACGTAGCGCGACTTGATGCCGGAGGCCTTTTCCACAAATTCCGCGGAGGAGGGCTGCATGGGCGCAATCTCACCCGCAGCAAT
This sequence comes from Haliea alexandrii, assembly GCF_003719295.1. Lineage (GTDB taxonomy): Bacteria > Pseudomonadota > Gammaproteobacteria > Pseudomonadales > Halieaceae > Haliea > Haliea alexandrii. The sequence continues at coordinate 769,234 of NZ_RFLW01000002.1, read as the reverse complement.
GGCAGTGGCATTTTCTGCGTTGAACTGTGCGACCCAGGTGTTGAATGATTCGACCAGCTCCGCGTTGCTGATGGACTGCGTGGGCGTGAACAGCCCGGTGCCGCTGATGACAACCTCGCTCATGACGTACGGATTTCCTGTTGCGTGACGTTAATGGATGAGTGTAACCAAAAAAGGCCGCAGGAGGGCGGCCTTTTTCGCGGTAACAACGGGCTCTAGCCGCGTTTGTCCAGCGCGACGAAGTCCCGCTGCGGGTGCCCTGTGTAGAGCTGGCGCGGGCGACCGATACGGTAGCTGCCGCTGATCATCTCGTGCCAGTGTGCAATCCAGCCCACGGTACGGCCGACGGCAAAGATCACCGTGAACATGCTGGTCGGGATGCCGATGGCCTTGAGAATGATACCGGAATAGAAGTCCACGTTGGGGTAGAGCTTGCGCTCGATGAAATAGGGGTCTTCCAGCGCGATCTGTTCCAGGCGCTTGGCAATGGCCAGCAGTGGATCGTTGTCGATGCCAAGCTCCGCCAGTACATCGTCCGCCGCTTCCTTCATTACCTTGGCACGCGGATCGAAGTTCTTGTAGACACGGTGGCCGAAGCCCATGAGGCGGAAGGGGTCGTCCTTGTCCTTGGCGCGCGAAACAAATTCGTCGATGCGCGATACATCGCCGATTTCCTCCAGCATTTCCAGTACCGCTTCGTTGGCGCCACCGTGGGAGGGACCCCAGAGCGCAGCGATACCCGCGGCGATACAGGCAAACGGGTTGGCGCCGGAGGAACCTGCCAGGCGCACGGTCGAGGTGGAGGCATTCTGTTCGTGATCGGCGTGCAGGAGGAAGATGCGGTCCATGGCGCGCGCCAGAACCGGGCTCACATTGCTGGGCTCGCAGGGGTTGCCGAACATCATATGCAGGAAGTTTTCCGCGTAGCCCATGTTGTTGTCGGGATACATGAAGGGCTGGCCGATGGAGAATTTGTAGCTCATGGCGGCGAGCGTGGGCATTTTCGCAATCAGGCGAAATGCGGCAACCTGACGGTGGTGCTCGTCGGAGATGTCCAGCGAGTCGTGATAAAAGGCGGACAAAGCGCCGACAACGCCGCACATGACGGCCATCGGGTGCGCGTCGCGGCGGAAGCCGTTGAAAAAGGTGCGGATCTGCTCATGCACCATGGTGTGGCGCTTGACCGTGCTGACAAACGTATCTTTCTGCTCAGCGGTCGGGAGCTCCCCGTACAGCAGCAGGTAGCACGTCTCGAGGTAGTCGCTGTGTTCAGCCAGCTGATCGATGGGGTAGCCGCGGTGCAGGAGTACGCCCTGGCCGCCATCGATATAGGTGATTTGCGATTCACAGGCCGCGGTGGAGACAAACCCCGGATCGTAGGTGAACATGTCCCTGGAAGTGAGTGCGCCCACGTCGATCACGTCTGGACCGAGGGTGCCGGAGTACACGGGGAGTTCAATGGTTTCGTCCAGCCCGTCTACTTTCAGGGTTGCTTTTTTGTCGCTCATGAAAGGTCCTGCGATGTGGTTCTGTGGGGTGCCCAACTATAAAGTCTCGACAGCTTTTGTCAATTGATCTGGGTCTATTTGCCAGTATCCTGAGCGTTTTGGTCGCTAAAGTCCCGGATCACGAAGCCCGAAGATCGGCGACGTTCGCGGCGCGCTCACCGGCTCTCCCCGCTGCGGGTACAGGTTTGTAATTAGAAACGCATCCCTCTATAATTCTGCGCGCTTTCTCCGCACGAATTTTGCGAAAAGCAGCAGCGCCAGGCCGCCCCGGCTGGCCCCATTTAATCGCCCTTTGTGGCGTCCGTAACGGTGGAAACTGAACTGTGAAAGACAAACGTCCCGTGAACTTGGACATCGGCAGCATGCGGCTCCCCATAACCGCATGGGCATCGATCACCCATCGCGCCTCCGGTGTTTTTCTCTTTTTCGCCATGGTCTTCCTGGTGTGGGCCCTCGACATGAGCCTGCGCAGCCCTGAGGACTTTGCCGTGCTGCAGGATACGCTGACCGGTCCGCTGGCCAAGCTGATTCTGTGGGCCATAGTGGCAGGGCTGATCTACCACGCTCTGGCGGGCATCAAGCACATCATCATGGATTTCGGCATCGGCGAGAGCTTTGAGGGGGGCGCCCTTGGCGCTCGCCTGGTGATTGGTCTGTCGGTTGTATTGACGCTGCTGGCGGGGGTTTTGATATGGTAACTGCAGTCACGAGTTTCGGTCGTTCAGGCACAGCCGACTGGCTGGTGCAGCGTGTCAGTGGTGTCATTTTGCTGGCCTACTTCCTGTTCATCGGTTGGGTGGTTGTCAGCGGTGTGGATTACGCCAGCTGGAAGAGCCTGTTTGGACAAACCTGGGTGCGCGTTTTCAGCCTGATGGCGCTGTTGTCGCTGGCGGCGCATGCCTGGATCGGCTTGTGGGCAGTCGTGACCGACTACCTGACTGAGCGCATGATGGGGACAACGGGCAATGTGTTGCGTATATCGTCACAGTTGGCGATAGCACTGGTGCTTTTTGTGTATGTGGTTTGGGGCGTGCAGATCCTCTGGGGATATTGAGTTATGACAGCATTGCGAACGATTTCTTTTGATGGCGTGATTGTTGGCGGCGGCGGAGCCGGCATGCGGGCCGCGCTGCAACTGGCGCAGTCCGGCTACAAGACCGCGGTAATTTCCAAGGTGTTCCCCACGCGCTCCCACACGGTGTCTGCGCAGGGTGGCATCACCTGCGCTATTGCCAGCGCCGATCCGAACGACGACTGGCGTTGGCACATGTATGACACGGTCAAGGGTTCCGATTACATCGGCGACCAGGACGCGATCGAGTATATGTGTAGCGTGGGCCCGGAGGCCGTGTTCGAGCTCGAGCACATGGGGCTGCCCTTTTCCCGTACGGAAGAGGGCCGCATCTACCAGCGTCCTTTCGGCGGCCAGTCCAAGGGGCCGGACGACCCCACCCAGGCGGCGCGCACCTGCGCGGCAGCGGACCGCACCGGTCACGCACTGCTGCATACCCTCTATCAGGGTAACGTGAAAAACAACACCGTTTTCTTCAATGAGTGGTACGCCACCGATCTGGTGAAGAACCAGGACGGCGCCGTGGTAGGGGTTATCGCCATCTGCATGGAAACCGGTGAAACGGTATACGTGAAGTCCAAGGCTACTGTCTTCGCCACTGGTGGCGCAGGGCGCATCTACGCTTCCACCACCAACGCCCACATCAATACCGGTGACGGCATCGGCATGGCGCTGCGCGCCGGCTTCCCGGTGCAGGACATCGAAATGTGGCAGTTCCACCCGACCGGCATTTACGGTGCCGGTACGCTGGTCACCGAAGGTTGCCGCGGTGAGGGTGGCTACCTGATCAACAAGGATGGCGAGCGTTTCATGGAGCGTTACGCGCCGAACGCCAAGGACCTCGCCGGCCGGGACGTGGTTGCGCGCTCCATGATCCTCGAGATTATCGAAGGCCGCGGCTGCGGTCCTGAGGCGGATCACGTGTTCCTGAAGCTCGACCACCTCGGTGAGGAAGTGCTTGAGTCGCGTCTGCCCGGTATCTGTGAGTTGTCGCGTACGTTTGCACACGTGGATCCGGTGAAGGCGCCGATTCCTGTCGTGCCGACCTGCCACTACATGATGGGGGGTATCCCCACCAACGTGCACGGCCAGGCCCTGACCGTGGATGCGCAGGGTAACGACCAGATCATCCCGGGCCTCTACGCCTGTGGCGAGGTTGCCTGTGTGTCTGTGCACGGTGCCAACCGCCTGGGTGGCAACTCGTTGCTTGACCTCGTGGTATTCGGTCGCGCCTCTGGCCTGTTTATTGAGAATGCGCTGCGCGAAGGTATCGAGATGCGCGATGCCTCCCAGGGCGATATCGAGCAGGGCATGGCCCGCTTGCGCCGCCTTGACGAGGCCACCGGCAGCGAGAAGTTCCCCGACCTGCGCAAGGAGCTGCAGAACGTCATGCAGAACCACTTCGGCGTATTCCGCAAGGGCGAGTTCATGCAGGATGGCATTCGCAAGCTGGCTGACCTGCGCGGCCGCATTGAAGGTGCAGCCTTGACCGACCGCAGCAGCACCTTCAACACGGCGCGTATTGAGGCACTGGAACTGCAGAACCTGCTGGAAGTGGCCGAGGCAACCGCGATTACCGCAGAGGAGCGCAAGGAGAGCCGCGGCGCGCACGCCCGCGACGACTTCCAGGAGCGCGACGATGAAAACTGGCTCTGCCATTCCATGTATTACCCGGAAGACAAGCGAGTGGGCAAGCGCGATGTAAACTTCAAGCCACGCACCGTGCCCACATTTGAGCCGAAAGCCCGTACGTATTAAGACTGTGTAGCTACCCAGAGGTCACTAACATGCTGCAAGTAAGCATTTATCGTTACAACCCGGAAACTGACCAGCAGCCCTACATGCAGGATTTCCAGTTCGACACCGAAGGCAAGGACCTGATGGTGCTGGACGTGTTGGAACAGCTCAAGGCGCAGGACAGCTCGGTTACCTATCGTCGCTCATGCCGCGAGGGTGTGTGCGGTTCTGACGGGCTCAACATCAACGGCAAGAACGGTCTGGCCTGCATTACGCCGCTGTCCGCCACGGTGAAGAACAACAAGCTGGTAGTGCGCCCACTGCCCGGCCTGCCAGTGATTCGTGATCTGGTGGTCGACATGAGCATGTTCTACGCGCAGTACGAAAAGATCCAGCCGTACCTGCAGAACAACACGCCGGCGCCGGCCATTGAACGCCTGCAGTCCCCGGAGGACCGCGCCAAGCTGGACGGTCTCTATGAGTGCATCCTGTGCGCTTGCTGCTCCACCAGCTGCCCCTCGTTCTGGTGGAACCCGGACCGCTTTATCGGCCCGGCCGGCCTGCTTCAGGCCTATCGCTTCCTGGCTGACAGCCGCGATACGGCAACCGATGAGCGCCTGTCGCGTCTGGACGACCCGTTCAGCGTTTTCCGTTGTCATGGCATCCAGAACTGTGTCAATGTGTGCCCCAAGGGTTTGAACCCGACGCGGGCTATTGGTCACATTCGTACTATGCTGTTGACTCGGGCAACCTGATTACGAACGCGGTGCTATCAGCCGGAACACCACCGGCCTAATCCAATCCCGGAAGGGTATGATGCAAGAGAGTCCGATGGAGCTCCTGAAAAGGAGCTCCCATATTGCCGGCGGCAACGCCACCTATGTAGAGGATTTGTACGAATCCTACCTCCGGGATCCCAACGGCGTTCCGGAACAATGGCGGGATTACTTCGACAAATTGCCTCGCGTCAGCTCCTCTGTGGCGCAAATGCAGGACGTGCCGCACTCCACCATCCGCGACCGGTTTGCGCAGATCAGCAAGATGCGGGTGCGCACGGAAGCGACCGTGGCCCACGATTCGCAGGCCACCGAGTACGAGCGCAAGCAGGTCAAGGTGGTACAGCTCGTGTCCGCTTATCGCCAGCGTGGTCATCAGAAGGCAAGTCTGGACCCGCTCAGCCTGCACGTGCGGGATCCGGTACCGGACCTCGATCTGTCGTTCCACCAGCTGTCTGCGGCGGATCTGGACACGGTGTTCCAGACCGGCAGCATGTACATCGGCAAGGCCGATGCCACCCTGGGCGAGATCGTCGACTCGCTGGAGGCGACCTATTGCAACACGATCGGTGCCGAGTTCATGCACATCGTGGATACCGAGCAGCGTCACTGGATCATGAAGCGCATGGAGTCCGTGCGTTCCGCACCGGCTTTTTCCGATGATATACGCAAGCAGATCCTGCGCCGGCTGATCAAGGCAGAGGGGCTGGAGAAGTCCCTCGGCTCAAAATACCCGGGGACCAAACGTTTTGGCCTCGAGGGCGGTGAGTCGCTCATCCCCATGCTCTCGGAGATGGTTCAGCGCATTGGATCCTATGGTGCCAAGGAAATCGTCATCGGCATGGCCCACCGCGGCCGCCTCAACGTGCTGATCAACATTTTCGGCAAGAAGCCCTCGGACCTGTTTGCCGAGTTCGAGGGACGCGTCGTCTACGACAAGTCTGGTGACGTAAAGTATCACCAGGGCTTTTCCTCGAACCTGATGACCTCCGGTGGCGAGGTGCATTTGGCGCTGGCATTCAACCCCTCACACCTGGAGATCGTATCCCCGGTGGTAGAGGGTTCCGTGCGCGCGCGCCAGGACCGCCGCGAGGACTCGGCCGGGGATACCGTTGTGCCGGTGGTTCTCCACGGCGATGCGGCATTTGCCGGGCAGGGCGTGGTGATGGAGACATTCCAGATGTCCCAGACGCGTGCCTACAAAACGGGGGGCACACTGCACATCGTCCTCAACAATCAGGTGGGCTTTACCACCAGTGATCGCGAGGATGCGCGCTCCACGGAATACTGCACCGACGTTGCCAAAATGGTGCAGGCGCCGATTTTCCACGTCAATGCGGACGACCCTGAGGCGGTACACTTCGTTACCCAGCTGGCGGTGGATTTCCGCAATACGTTCAAGCGCGACGTGGTGGTCGATCTCGTGTGCTATCGCCGGCGCGGTCACAATGAGGCCGATGAACCCTCGGTGACCCAGCCGCGCATGTACGAGCGCATCCGCAAGCAGCCGACAACACGCGACCTGTACGCGGCAAAGCTGGTTGAAAACGGTGTCCTCAGTGCCGAGGAAGACGAGTACCTCGTCAATGAATACCGCGAGTCGCTGGATCGGGGTGAGCCACTGGTCAGCGGCCTGGTGTCCGAGCCCAACGTCAGCCTGTTTGTTGACTGGAATCCCTATCTGGGCCATGAGTGGACGCTGCACTGCGACACCCGCATGGACATGCATGCATTGCAGCAGCTGGCGCAACTGACCAACACGCCGCCGCCCAGCTTTCCCCTGCAGCGCCAGGTGAGCAAGATTCTTGAGGACCGCCGCAAGATGGCGGCGGGCGCCATGTCACTGAACTGGGGCGCCGCAGAAACCCTGGCCTACGCCAGCCTGCTTCAGGCCGGTTACCCGGTGCGCCTCACAGGTCAGGATGTAGGCCGTGGCACTTTCTCGCACCGTCACGCAGTGCTGCACAACCAAAAGGATGCTTCTCGTTACGTGCCCCTGCAGCATATCAGCGATGAACAGGCCCCTTTCGATATCTACGACTCCCTGCTGTCGGAGGAGGCGGTGCTCGCCTTCGAGTACGGCTACGCCACCACGTCGCCCACCGGGCTGGTGATATGGGAAGCGCAGTTCGGCGACTTCGCCAATGGCGCGCAGGTTGTGATCGACCAGTTCATTACCAGTGGTGAGCACAAGTGGTCGCGTCTTTGCGGCCTCACCATGCTCCTGCCGCACGGTTACGAGGGGCAGGGCCCGGAGCACTCCTCAGCGCGTCTAGAGCGTTTTCTGCAGCTCTGTGCAGAGCACAATATCCAGGTGTGTGTGCCCACCACCCCGGCGCAGGTGTTCCACATGCTGCGGCGTCAGGCCATCCGGCCGCTGCGTAAACCGCTGGTGGTGATGTCGCCAAAGAGCTTGTTGCGGCACAAGGAAGCGGTTTCCTCATTGGAGGATCTCGCGAACGGGCACTTCCACAACGTGTTGGATGACTCCGACGACCTCGACAAGGCCGCGGTCACCCGCCTTATTCTCTGCAGCGGCAAGGTTTACTACGACCTGCTTGCCGCTCGCCGCGAGCGCGGCCTTGAGAATGTGGCACTTGTTCGGCTCGAGCAGCTTTATCCGTTCCCCGAGGCAGAGCTGCTGCAGGTGCTCGGAAACTACCCCAACGTCACCGACGCCGCCTGGTGCCAGGAGGAACCCCAAAATCAGGGGGCCTGGTATTCCAGCCAGCATCACATGCGGCGTGTGATGTATGCCCACAACCCCGATGTGTATCTGCGCTACGCGGGTCGGGAACCCTCTGCGGCACCGGCGGCGGGCTATATGGCCCTGCATCTGGCGCAGCAGGAAGCGTTTATCAACGATGCCCTGGCACCGACCTGGCTCGAAAAGAACCAGAACTAGCACTTTCCAAAGGAACCGAAATGGCTATCGAAATCAAGGCCCCAGCATTCCCCGAGTCCGTTGCCGACGGGGAAATTGCCACCTGGCACAAGCAGGAAGGGGAGGCGGTCTCTCGCGACGAACTGATCGTGGAGATAGAGACCGACAAGGTGGTGATGGAAGTGGTGGCTCCGGAGGACGGGGTGATCAGCAAGATCCACGCGGCCGAAGGTGAGACCATCCAGAGCGAGCAGCTGCTTGCGACGCTGGAAGCGGGCGCATCGGCGAGCGCTTCACCCAAGGCGGAAAAGGCAGACAAGGCGTCTGACAAAGCCGCCGACAGCGCCGATGAACAGGACAGCGACGAGGCAGATGCCCTGATGGGTCCGGCCGCGCGGCAGCTGGTTGCCGAGCACAAACTCGATCCCGCCAGCATTGCCGGCACGGGCAAGGGCGGTCGTATCACCAAGGAAGACGTGTTGGCGCACCTGAAAGACAAGCCGGCACCTGCCTCTGCAGCGCCCGCCAGCCCGGCCAAGGCCAGCGCCAGCAAAGACAGCATGCCGCAGGTGCCCGCCGGCCCGACCGGTGAACGCGTAGAGAAGCGCGTGCCGATGACGCGCATGCGTGCCCGCATTGCCGAGCGCCTGCTGGAAGCCACGCACGGCACCGCGATGTTGACCACGTTCAACGAGGTCAACATGGCCCCCGTCATGGCCCTGCGCGAGAAATACAAAGAGCAGTTCGAGAAAGTGCACAACGGCACGCGCCTGGGCTTTATGGGTTTCTTCGTCAAAGCCTGCTGCGAGGCGCTGAAGCGATTCCCCGAGGTCAATGCATCCATCGATGGTACCGACGTGGTATACCATGGCTATCAGGACATCGGTGTCGCGGTCTCCGCGCCCGGCGGACTGGTGGTGCCGGTATTGCGCGATGCTGACTTCATGAGCCTGGCAGATGTGGAGGCGGCCATTCGCGACCTCAGCCTGCGCGCCCGCGACAGCAAGCTGACGATTGATGACATGACCGGTGGCACGTTCACCGTCACCAACGGCGGCGTGTTCGGGTCGCTGATGTCGACACCGATTCTGAACCCCCCCCAGACGGGGATTCTGGGCATGCACAAGATCCAGGAGCGGCCCATGGCCGTCGATGGTGAAGTGGTGATACTGCCCATGATGTACCTCGCGCTGTCCTACGATCACCGCCTGATTGACGGCAAGACGGCGGTACAGTTCCTGGTGGCAGTCAAGGACCTGATCGAAGATCCGGCCCGCATCCTGCTGCAGCTGTAAGCACTCGACGGGAATAGGAAAGACAATGGCTGACAAATACGACGTAGTGGTAATCGGCGCAGGCCCCGGCGGCTATGTGGCAGCAATCAAGGCGGCCCAGCTCGGCTTGACCACGGCCTGTGTTGAACAATGGGTGGATACGGAAGGCAAGACCCGCCTGGGCGGGACCTGCCTGAACGTGGGGTGCATTCCCTCCAAGGCGTTGCTCGATAGTAGCCAGAAGTTTGTCGAAGCGAGGGATCATTTCAGCCTGCACGGTATCGCTATCGACGAGCCGCGCATGGACATTGCGGCGATGATGGCGCGCAAGACCAAAATCGTTGACCAGCTCACCGGGGGCATTACCGGCCTGTTCAAGCACAACGGTGTCACCAGCATCCAGGGCCGCGGCAAGGTGCTCGCTGGCTGCAAGGTGGAAGTGACGGACAAGGATGGCAAGGTCAGCGTTGTTGAGGCGGAAAACATCATTATCGCGGCAGGGTCCAGCCCCATCGCCATACCGCCGGCACCGGTGGACAACGAGTACATTGTCGACTCCACCGGCGCACTGGAATTCAGTGAAGTGCCGCAGCGGCTTGGCGTCATTGGCGCGGGCGTCATTGGCCTGGAGTTGGGCAGCGTCTGGGCCCGTCTGGGCTCCGATGTGGTGATGCTGGAGGCACTGGACGATCTGCTGCCGATGATGGACGCACAGATTGCCAAGGAAGCCGGCAAGATCTTTCGGAAACAGGGGCTGGATATCCGCCTCAGCACCCGGGTGACGGGTGCGGAAGTGAAGGACGGCAAAGTGGAGGTTACCTTTACCAATGCCGATGGCGAACACCGCGAGGTGTTCGACAAGCTGATTGTGTCTGTCGGTCGCCGCCCGCGTACGGAAGACCTGTTGGCGACGGATTGTGGCGTCAACCTCGACGAGCGCGGTTTTATCTATGTCAACGACCACTGTGCCACTGAGGCGCCGCACGTGTTCGCGGTCGGTGACGTGGTGCGCGGTCCGATGCTTGCGCACAAGGGGTCGGAAGAGGGCGTTATGGTGGCGGAGCGTATCGCCGGCAAGAAGGCGCAACTGAATTACGATTGCATCCCGTCTGTTATCTACACGCATCCTGAGGTGGCTGCCGTGGGGCGCACCGAGCAGGAACTGAAATCAGACGGCGTGGACTATAAAGTGGGCGTTTTCCCGTTTGCTGCCAGCGGACGTGCACTCGCGGCAAATGACACCGATGGCATGGTCAAGATCATCGCCGATGCCGAGACTGATCGGGTGCTGGGCTGCCACATTGTTGGCCCGTCCGCCGCCGATCTGGTTCAGCAGGTGGTGATTGCCATGGAATTCGGCTCCAGTTCGGAAGACCTGGCGCTGACCGTTTTTGGACACCCGACCTTGTCGGAAGCAGTACACGAGGCCGCCCTGGCGGTGCATGGTCATGCCATTCACATCGCCAATCGCAAGCCTCGGAAATGAACTTTGCCCGGTCGCGCGCGCATAAAACCTATTCTGGCGCAGACGAGGCACTGGGGGGTATGGGCCGTTAGGGCGCATTCCAGGACACTAAGCAACACACAGGACAAAGCATGAACCTTCACGAGTATCAGGGCAAACAGCTGTTTGCCGAGTACGGCTTGCCCGTATCCAAGGGGTATGCTGTCGATTCGCCGGAAGAGGCGGTCAAGGCAGCGGAGACCATCGGCGGTGACATGTGGGTCGTCAAGGCTCAGGTGCACGCGGGCGGCCGCGGCAAGGCGGGCGGCGTCAAGCTGGTGAAAACTACTGACGAAGTGCGCGATTTCGCGGCCAAGTGGCTGGGCCAGAATCTGGTCACGTACCAGACGGACGAAGGCGGCCAACCGGTTAGCAAAATCCTCGTCGAAACCTGCACCGATATTGCCGAGGAACTCTATCTCGGCGCGGTGGTTGATCGTGCGACCCGTCGCATCGTTTTCATGGCCTCTACTGAAGGTGGCGTGGAAATCGAGAAAGTTGCGGAAGAAACGCCGGAAAAAATCCTGCGTGCCATTATCGACCCGCTGGTCGGTGCCCAGCCTTACCAGGGCCGCGAACTGGCGTTCCAGCTGGGCCTCGAGGGCGACCAGATCAAGCAGTTCGTCAAGATATTCATGGGCCTTGCACAGCTGTTCAAGGACAAGGACCTGGCACTGATCGAGGTCAACCCGCTGGTGATCACGGACCAGGGCAACCTGCACTGTCTGGACGCCAAGCTGGGCGTGGACGGCAACGCGATGTACCGCCAACCGGCGCTGCGCGAGATGCACGATCCTTCGCAAGAAGATGCCCGTGAGGCGCACGCCGCCAAGTGGGAACTGAACTACGTCGCTCTGGACGGCAACATCGGCTGCATGGTCAACGGTGCTGGCCTGGCCATGGGCACCATGGATATCGTCAAGCTGCACGGTGGTGCACCGGCGAACTTCCTCGATGTGGGCGGCGGCGCGACCAAGGAGCGCGTCTCCGAAGCGTTCAAGATCATTCTCTCCGACGACAAGGTCAAGGCCGTCTTGATCAACATCTTCGGCGGTATCGTGCGTTGCGACCTGATTGCAGAGGGTGTGATCGGGGCCGTGCAGGAAATCGGCGTGCAGGTGCCGGTTGTTGTGCGCCTGGAAGGCAACAACGCCGAGCTCGGTCGCCAGGTTCTCGCCGACAGCGGCCTGAACATCATCGCCGCTACGAGCCTCACCGATGCTGCCCAGCAGGCAGTCAAAGCAGCTGAAGGAGCCGCCTGAAATGAGTATTCTGATTGACAAGAACACCAAGGTGATCTGCCAGGGCTTCACCGGCTCCCAGGGCACCTTTCACTCCGAGCAGGCGATTGCCTACGGCACTCAGATGGTCGGTGGCGTAACGCCTGGCAAAGGTGGGCAGACCCACCTCGGTCTGCCCGTGTTCAACACCGTGGCGGAAGCCGTAGCGGCCACCGGCGCCGATGCCTCAGTGATCTACGTGCCGGCGCCCTTTTGCAAGGATTCCATCCTGGAAGCGGCCAATGGTGGCGTGAAGCTCATCGTTTGCATTACCGAAGGTATTCCTACCCTCGACATGCTCGATTGCAAAGTGAAGTGCGATGAGCTGGGCGTGCGCCTGATCGGCCCCAACTGCCCAGGTGTCATCACCCCCGGCGAGTGCAAGATCGGCATCATGCCGGGTCATATTCACCTGCCTGGAAAAGTGGGCATTGTGTCGCGTTCAGGCACGCTCACTTATGAAGCCGTCAAGCAGACCACGGACTCAGGCTTTGGCCAGTCCACCTGCGTTGGCATCGGTGGCGACCCTATTCCCGGTTCCAACTTCATCGATATCCTGGCGATGTTCGAGAAGGACCCGGCGACCGAAGCCATTGTGATGATCGGTGAAATTGGCGGCACCGCCGAAGAAGAGGCAGCGGCCTTTATCAAGGCGAACGTGACCAAGCCGGTTGTGTCCTACATCGCCGGCGTTACCGCGCCGAAAGGCAAGCGTATGGGCCACGCGGGCGCGATTATCTCTGGCGGTAAAGGTACAGCAGACGAGAAGTTTGCTGCGCTTGAAGATGCCGGCGTGAAGACCGTGCGTAGCCTGGCCGATATCGGCAAGGCCCTCGCCGAGGTCACGGGCTGGAAATAAGCCGTTGCAGCAGGGGGCGGTAGCTTGGTAGCGGCCTTCCCCGGCAAGAAAAGCCCGCTTAGTGCGGGCTTTTTTTTGCTTGTATGCTGCGTGATCAGTCGCCGGGCACCTGAGATTGCCACTGCAGCGGCGCCACCGCACGAATGCGCTCCGCGTCCTCGGGAAGCAGGAAGCCGCCTTCCAGTGCGCGGTCCAGTGATTCCGTGACAGCCGCTTCATAGCCCGCCTGATCCACATAGAGAGCGGCCATTTGTGCGGCATCAAACAGCACGGTGGTGCCGAACAGGAAGCACAGCCGGTCCCCTTCTTGACCTTCCCCCGAGAGCACGGCGACCGGTGCATCCACCCAGGGTGTGCGCACCCCGCCAAGTACGTTGCCGCGCTCATCCTTGACGAAGGCGCTGTTGCTGTCGTCCACGCGCAGTAATTCTTCCGTGGGTGGCGGGGTGCCGTCGCGCACCCAAGTGTCCAGTGCGCGCAATGCCGCACCGAAAACCCAGGCCATGGGGCCGGCGTTCACGGGCCGCGCGCAGTTCAGGAAGCCGGGAATGCCATTGGCCTCTTCAACCAGCAGGAAACGCGGATCGGCGCCCGTGTCTTCGCGGCCAATGATGAAAGAGTAGTAGTCACCGTGCGCGGTACCGGCGACCTCCCACAGCCGGAAATTGTCGCTGTCGGGCTGGCGGTCATTGATGGCGCCCAACAGCAGGACATCCGTCTCGGTCTGGAAGTTGAATACCGGCACGTTCAGGTCTTCCCGCACGCGTACACTCTCTGGCGTCGGGATCTCGGCTTCAGGCTCCTGGGAAAGGGGAGAGCTGCCGTCCCCGCGGCTGTGCACCATGTAGCCGTCGAAGGTGTTGTACAGCGGGTGGATGGCATTGATGTAGGTCATCAGTCGCCCGGCGGACTGGGACTCCCCCAACGCGATCATCTGCTGCACATCGAGGCCATCCAGCAAATCCACTTCTGCCGGTTCGCGCAGAGCCTGTGCCGCCTGGGAAAACATGTCGTAGGAGAAGCTGTCGCCCGGGTGTTCCAGTGTGCCGTAGCGCGCGGGATTGACGGCCTTGAGATTCAGCGGTGCCACCGGCGTGCCGGAGCCTTCTATGCCGACACGCTGTGCCGACACACCGACCCACACATGCCCCTGGCGCAGCATTTCCACGTGTCCTGAGCCATAGGAAGGACCGGTGTCAAACCCCGCCGTGACGTTCAGCCATTCCACCAGTACGGTGCCGCTAAAATCCGCCGCATCACTGGGGCGATAGACCACCACCCGGGTGCGGTAGTCGGCAGTGCCCGCGGGTTCGGCCTCCCAGGCGCCGTCACTGCTCAATTCGTTCAGGTTGCCAAACGCTGTCGCCGTGCCCGAGAGGAAATACTCGCGCTGCTGGTAGCCGACTTCAGCCAAATCAAATGTGGTGGAGAGCAGGAACAGGTCGCCTTCATCCGGCGGGTCGGCCACCCCGGGTTGAGCAATAGGCAGGTAGTCCGGCTCTACCGGCGGTGGTGGCTCCGGCGGCGCAGGCACGCCATCGCTGCCATCGCTGCAACCGACGAGAAGTGAGAAAGACAGCCCGAGGGCAAGCGGCCAGCGGTGGGTGATCGGGTTCATACCGTCGCTCCTGATTGTTATGAGGCTAATATGCATTAGCCTGACTTGAAATGCCAGCGCCTAGCCCCCACCTCTGCAGTTGCCCAAGGCAATACACCCACTTACCTGCCACTGCTCGCGAGGGACCCATGACTGCGGATGTGAAGAAAGAAACTCTTGGTTTTCAAACCGAAGCGCGCCAACTGCTGCACCTGATGATTCATTCCCTGTATAGCAACAAGGAGATTTTCCTGCGTGAATTGATCTCCAACGCCTCGGATGCCATCGACAAGCTGCGCTTTGCAGCCCTTGCGGATGACGCGTTGCTGGAGGGACAGGGCGAGTTTGCAGTGCGTGTGGATGTCGATAAGGACGCCAACACCATTACCATCAGCGATAACGGTATCGGCATGAGTCGGGACGAGGTGATTGAGAACCTCGGCACTATCGCCAAATCGGGTACGGCGGCCTTCCTCGAAAACCTGAGCGGTGACCAGAAAAAGGACTCGCAGCTCATCGGTCAGTTCGGCGTGGGCTTTTACTCCGCGTTTATTGTCGCCGACCGGGTGGAAGTGCATACCCGCAAGGCGGGCGCCGAGAATGACAGCGGCGTGCTGTGGGAGTCCCACGGTGAGGCCGAGTTCACCATCGAGGCGCGCAGCAAGGACAGCCGAGGCACCACCATCACCCTGTTCCTGAAACCCGCCTGCAGCGAGTTTGCAGATGACTGGCGCGTGCGCAGCGTCATCAAGAAATACTCCGACCATATTTCGGTGCCGGTGATGATGCTGGAGAGCGCGGCTGGCAATGAGGCCGACGAGGAATCTGCGGAGGAGGCTGCCGAGCCGGAATACAAGCCGGTCAACGAAGCCACCGCGCTGTGGACACGGGCGCGTACGGAAATCAGCGATGAGGATTATGCGGCGTTCTATCGCCATGTCTCCCACGA
Source organism: Haliea alexandrii (assembly GCF_003719295.1). Taxonomy (GTDB): domain Bacteria; phylum Pseudomonadota; class Gammaproteobacteria; order Pseudomonadales; family Halieaceae; genus Haliea; species Haliea alexandrii. The sequence goes on along the minus strand of NZ_RFLW01000002.1, from coordinate 753,794 downwards.
CTTTGACGAACCTCTGACCTGGAGCCACAACAAGGTCGAGGGCAAGCAGGAATACACCAGCCTGCTGTATATCCCGCGTCGTGCGCCCTTCGACTTGTGGAACCGCGACATGAACCGCGGGCTCAAGTTGTATGTGCAGCGCACCTTCATTATGGATGACGCCGAGCAGTTCCTGCCGCTGTACCTGCGCTTTGTGAAAGGGGTGGTCGACTCCAACGACCTGCCGCTGAATGTGTCCCGCGAGATTCTGCAGCAGGACAGTGCGGTTGACGCGATGCGTAGCGCCCTGACCAAGCGCGTGCTCGACATGCTGGCCAAGTTGGCGAAAAAAGAGGGCGATGACTACGCCAATTTCTGGAAAGAGTTTGGCCAGGTACTCAAGGAAGGCCCCGCGGAAGATTTCAACAACCGGGAAAAGATTGCCGGCTTGCTGCGCTTCAGTACCACGCACACCGATCAGCCCGAGCAGAATCAATCGCTCGCCGATTACGTTGGGCGCATGCAGGAAGGGCAGGAGAAAATCTACTACGTGGTGGCGGAAAACTTCAACACCGCACGCAAGAGCCCGCACCTCGAAGTGTTCCGCAAGAAGGGTATTGAAGTGCTGCTGCTCAGCGATCGCGTTGACGATTGGCTGATGAATCAGCTGCAGGAATTTGACGGCAAGAAACTGCAGGATGTGGCGCGCGGCGCGCTGGACCTGGAGGACGATTCCGAGGAAGCGAAAGCCGAACAGGAGAAATTGAAAGAGACCAGCGAGGCTCTGGTCGAACGGCTGGGCAGCGTGCTGGGCGATGCGGTAGCGGAAGTGCGTGCCTCGACACGACTCACGGAATCACCGGCTTGCCTGGTGGTGGGCGACTTCGACATGGGCGCACAGATGAAGCGTATTATGGAAGCCGCCGGTCAGCCGGTGCCAGACAGCAAGCCCATTCTGGAGATCAACCCCTCGCACCCGCTGCTACAAATGCTGGACGCGGAGCAGGACGAGGCCCGCTTCGGTGATCTTGCACACGTGGTGCTGGATCAGGCGACGCTGGCGGAGGGCGGTCAGCTGGAAGACCCCGCGAGCTTCGTTAGCCGCCTCAACAGCCTGTTGCTGCAACTGAGCAAGGGCTGATCTCCCGTCGCGGGCCCGGCGCTTGCCAGGCCCGCGCTACGCTGCCAAGCTGGTGCGCATAAGAATAGGGAGTACGTCATGCCTCGTTCACACCGGGTTGCTGTTCTCGGCGGGGGCAGTTTCGGAACCGTGATTGCCAACCTGGTTGCTGTCAACGGCCACCGGGTCGCCCTCTGGGGGCGCAACGCGGAGCGCGTTGCCCAGATCAATGCCCGCCACGAGAACACCGATTATCTGCCCGGTTACCGGCTGGACGGCCGCTTGCGCGCCACCACCTCGCTGGCGGACGCGGTGACAGACACCGACACGGTGTTCGTCGCTGTACCGAGTGCCTCCTTTCGCCAGATCGTGCGGGACGTTGCGCCACTTGTTGCGTCCCATACCTGCCTGGTCAGCCTGACCAAGGGCATTGAGCCCGGTGGTTTCAGCCTGATGAGCGAAATTCTGCGTGCTGAGGCGCCGGGCAATCCGCGTGCGGTACTCAGCGGCCCCAACCTGGCCAGTGAAATCGCGGCCGGGCACGTGACCGGTTCGGTTGTCGCCAGCGACAGTGATGCATTGAACACGGCATTACATGACCTGCTGCACAGCGAGCGCTTTCTCGTCTACGCCTCGCAGGACATGTTTGGCGTAGAACTGGGTGGTGCATTAAAGAACGTGTACGCCATTCTCGCCGGCTTGGGAGCCGCCCTGTCGTTTGGTGAAAATACGGTGGGCATGCTGCTGACGCGAGCGCTGGCCGAAATGTCGCAGTTCGCGGTGCAGCTGGGGGCCAACCCGCTGACCTTTCTGGGTCTTGCCGGAGTGGGCGATCTTTTTGTCACCTGCTCATCGCCGCTGTCGCGCAACTACCGGATTGGCTATGCGGTGGGCAAGGGGCAGTCGCTGGAGGCCGTGCTGGCGGACATGGACCAGGTTGCGGAGGGCATCAATACCCTTGCACTGTTAAAGGCCGAAGCAGACCGGCGCGCTGTGCACATGCCCTTGGTCAATGGTTTGTTCGGTATTCTGTATGAGCAGCGCCCGGTATCGGAGATCTTCAGTGATATGATGTCCAGTGAGCAGGCGCGTGATGTCGAGTTCGCGGTGGGCGATTTGCGCGCGGCGCACAGGGCAAGGAGAGAGGATTGAAGTCTTTCGTGCAATATTGCAGAGCGGCGTTCTGGCTACTGGCCGGTGTTGTGGCTGTCGGCGCAACTGCGACACGGGCCGCTGATTACAGCCCTCAGGCCTTGCTGGATGAATTGGAATCATTTCCTCACGCCCTGTCCATTGCACGTACCACCGATGTGGTGAGAGACCACGAGATAGGCCTTGGCCCCATCCAGAAATCCATGGGAGCCTGGGTGTTTCGCGACAGCGTGCGTATGAACGGTGAGTTGCAGCGCGCCACCTGGCAGATTGTCGATGGTTTCACCTCGCGCGAGGTGCTCAAGCGGCTGGAGCGCAATCTGGCCGGGCAGGCCACTGCCACGCGATTGTTTGCTTGTGACGGCCGTGCCTGCGGTTCGGGCTCACAGTGGGCTAACCGGGTATTTGGCCAGCGTCTGCTGTACGGCCGCGCCGACGACCAGAGTTATCGCGCGTATGCGGTGGAGGGTGCCGAGGGCGCTTACCGTGTGCTGCTCTACAGCGGTGCGCGTACCGCGGACCGCCAGTATTTGCATGTCGACATTCTGACCCTGGCGCCGGAAACCGGCGAGGGGCTGCTCTAGCCCCCGAGTTGCAGCAGCGAGAGGAACTCGTCGCGTGTTTTTTGCTCGGTGCGGAAGCTGCCGAGCATTGCCGAGGTCTTCATCACCGAGTTTTGCTTTTCTACACCGCGCATCATCATGCACATGTGCTGTGCTTCGATAATCACACCCACACCTTCCGCTTCCGTCACGTCCATGATGGTCTGCGCAATTTGTGTGGTCAGGGATTCCTGAATCTGCAGGCGTCGCGCGAACACATCCACGATGCGCGCTACCTTGGAGAGGCCAAGCACCTTGCCGGTGGGTATGTAGGCCACGTGGCATTTGCCGATAAAGGGCAGTACGTGGTGTTCACAGAGCGAGTACAGCTCAACGTTCTGCACCAGAACCATTTCACTGGAGTCGGAGGGGAACAGGGCGTTATTGACTACGTCTTCAACAGACTGATGGTAGCCGCGCGTGAGAAACTCGAATGCCTTCGCCGCCCGCTTCGGTGTATCGGCAAGGCCGGGGCGTGACAGGTCTTCGCCTATCGCCTCGATGATTCTGGCCCACTCTTGTTCCATGCGTTGTGTCCCCTTGATGACCCGCCCAGCGGCCGGCCGGCGATATTAGCAACCGTCCCCAGCGAAGGCAAACCTGCAAGCGCTCGATCTGGTCCCTCGGGGGCGCCTGTGACCGGGTTCGGGCGCGCGAGACTATTGCGGCTGCAGCGGATGATTTACACTCGCGGCATGCAAAATATACCGACACAGGCTGTGGCCGCTGCGGCGACCGTGGGTGAAGCGCTTGAGGCGGTAGCCGCCGCACTGGAAGCTTCCCCGGCGTACTATGGCCACGGCACCGACAACGCCTGGGATGAGGCCGTGCAACTGGTGCTGTGGTGCGCGCAGTTGCCGGCAGACAGTGACGACCGGGTGTTGTCGCTACCGCTTTCCAGCGCTCAGGCGAGAGCAGCAGCTGACCTCCTGCACCGCCGAGTGACAGAACGGGTGCCGCTGCCTTACCTGACCGGCGAAGCCTGGTTTGCCGGGCTGCGGTGGCACTGCGACCCCCGCGCTATTATCCCGCGCTCCCCGATTGCGGAATTGCTGCGCGCCGGTTATCAGCCTTGGTACCGGGGCCCCGCTCCTGTCCGTATTCTGGATCTCTGCTGCGGTGGCGGCTGCATCGGGCTTGCCAGCGCATGGTATTTGCAGGACGCGCAGGTTGACCTGCTGGATCTGGACGCCGACGCCCTGGCATTGGTCGCGGTCAATGCGCGTGCCCTGGGGCTGGAACAGCGGGTGCGCATTCTGCAGTCCGATCTGTTTCATGCCGTGGCGGGTGAGCGCTATGACATCATTGTGACCAACCCGCCGTACGTGGATGCCAGCGACCTGTCGGAAATGCCCGCCGAGTATGCCCACGAGCCTGCACTGGCATTGGGCTCGGGTGAAGACGGGCTGGATGTAACACGGCGGATTCTGATGCAGGCAAAAGCTCACCTGCAGCCCCACGGTCTGCTTGTGCTCGAAGTCGGCAACAGTTGGGAGGCCCTGGAAGCCGCATTTCCCCAGCTGCCTTTCACCTGGATCGAATTCGAGCACGGTGGCCACGGTGTGTGCGTGTTGAGCGCAGCGGAACTGCCTGAAAGTCGGCCAAGCGCGGCCTGATAGCGTATACTGGCGCGTTTTTGGGGGAGATTGGTTAACCATGTCTGGCAATACTCTTGGCAAGCTGTTCACGGTGACCAGCTTCGGTGAAAGTCACGGTCCGGCGCTGGGCTGCATTGTGGATGGCTGCCCCCCGGGGCTGAGCCTGACCACGGCAGACATGCAGCGCGACCTGGACCGGCGCAAACCGGGCACCTCTCGCTTTACCACCCAGCGGCGGGAGGCGGATGAAGTGCAGATTCTGTCCGGGGTGTTTGAAGGGCGCACTACCGGGACCTCCATTGGCCTGCTGATCGCCAATACTGATCAGCGCTCCAAGGACTACTCCGACATCGCCAACACCTTCCGTCCGGCACACGCGGACTATACCTACCAGCAGAAGTACGGTTTTCGCGACTACCGCGGCGGCGGGCGCTCATCGGCCCGTGAAACCGCCATGCGCGTGGCCGCCGGTGCGATCGCCCGTAAATTTCTGCACGAACGCTATGGCATTGTTATCCGCGGCTACCTGGCCCAGCTGGGCCCCATTCGCGCTGAAACCGTGCAGTGGGACAGCGTGGAGAGCAATCCGTTTTTCTGCCCCGACCCGTCAAAAGTCAGTGAAATGGAAACTTACATGGCGGCGCTGAACAAACGCGGGGACTCCATTGGTGCACGCATCAACGTGGTGGCCAGCGGCGTGATGCCGGGGTTGGGAGAGCCGGTGTTCGATCGCCTCGACGCCGATATCGCCCACGCCATGATGGGTATTAACGCGGTGAAAGGCGTGGAAATCGGAGCCGGCTTCGCGGTTGTGGAGCAGCAGGGCAGTGAGCACCGCGACCTGCTGACGCCGGAGGGCTTCGTCGGGAACAATGCTGGCGGCGTGCTGGGCGGCATCTCCAGCGGACAGGATATTACCGTGAGCCTGGCGCTGAAACCCACCTCCAGCATCCGCCAGCCCGGTGCGACCATCGACACCGCAGGTACCGCGATGGAGATGGTGACCCACGGTCGTCACGACCCCTGTGTCGGCATTCGCGCCACCCCTATCGCCGAGGCGATGCTGGCGATTGTGCTGATGGACCACGTGTTGCGTCACCGAGGCCAGAACATGGATGTGAGCTGTGCCACGCCCGTTTTACCCGCGTCGGCACCTGTACCGGCGCCGTCGCGTTAGGCGCTGCCATGGCCCGCTCCAGACGCCGTTATCTGCGCACGCTTATTCTCGGCCTGCTGGCCATGGCGGCTCTGGTATGGGGTGCGGTGGACAGCTTTGACATTCCCCCCGAGCGCATCTGGGCCATGTTCCTGATGACGCTGTCGGTGGTTGGCTTGCTGGTGCTCGCCGCGGCCCTCGCGGCCGCGCTGTGGATTGGCTTGCGTCGCCTGTCAACGCGCGACTGAATTGGCCCCCAGGTCTATCTCCAGAGTCATTTGTTCTGCAATGCCATCGAGCGCGTCGGTGAGGGCCTCCTGCGATGCGCCCTGGGGTATCTCCGCGAGTATGTCCGCGCGGAACAGGGGCTCACCGCTCATCGGCGCGCTGCTGACCTCACTTTCCATGTCGATGACATTGACGTGTTCTGCCGCCAGCGCCCGGGAAATCTCCCGCACAATGCCGGGCCGATCCGGCCCGAGCACTGCCAGGGTGATACGCTGACCCGCCGTGGGTGCCGCGGCGACACTGGCGGGTGTAACGCGCACGCTGATGCCGCTGCTGGCCAGGCCTTTGAGCGCTTGCTCCAGGGTATCCCCGGCGTCCTCGGCCAGGGTAACCAGCACCAGGCCTGCAAATTTGCCGCCCAGCTGTGAGAGCCGGCTTTCTTGCCAGTTGCCGCCGCAACGCTCAATCGCGCTGGACAATTGTTCGACGAGGCCGGGGCGATCGTCGCCAATGAAGGTTACGATAAAAGAAGATTGCACGATCAGACTCCACATTCACTGCCACAGTCCGTATATTAACCTGCAACCCCATGTGGCAGAAGGAAACGACCATGAAATATGTACTGGCACTGTTATTGGCCCTGGCCCTGGCTCCGGCGCATGCGGCTCTCGATTGGGAGAGCGCCCTCAACGGCGAACAGCGTTCCGCAGAGAACAAGGCGCGGGACAGCTCCCGCCACCCGCGCGAAACGCTGGAGTTTTTTGGTCTCAAGGAAGGCATGACCGTGGTCGAGCTGTCGCCCGGTGGTGGCTGGTATACCGAGGTATTGGCGCCGCTGGTGGCTAAAGACGGGCAGCTTTACGCCGCACACTTCGGCATGAATCTGTCATCCAATGCCTATTTTCGCAACGCGTTGGGCGGGTTTCTGCAAAAGCTCGCCAGCAATAATGATCTGTACGGTCCAGTCACGGTGACACAGCTGGCGCCGCCTGAGGAGACCATGGTAGCCCCCGCGGGCTCGGCAGACCTTGTGGTTGCTTTCCGCAACATTCACAGCTGGATGCGCATGGATAGCCTCGATGCAACGCTCGCGGCCGCGTTCACAGCACTCAAGCCCGGCGGGGTGCTGGGCGTTGTGCAGCATCGCGCCCCTTCCGGTGATGACCTCTCCGCAATGGCGAAGAGCGGCTATGTCACCGAAGCGCATGTCATCGCCGCCGCAGAGAAAGCCGGCTTCAAGCTGGATGCGCGCAGCGAGATCAATGCCAACCCGCGGGATACTGCTGATCACGCCGCTGGCGTCTGGGCACTGCCGCCAGCGCTACGCGGCGCCGAAGAAGACCGCGCCAGGTACGAGGCAATCGGCGAGAGCGACCGCATGACCCTGCGCTTCATCAAACCGGCGTGAACTTTGGCTGACCTGCTCGAGATACCGCCTTCCCGCCTGTCGCCAGAGGTTCTGGGTGCGCTGCTGGAGGAGTTTGCCAGTCGCGATGGTACCGATTACGGCGACCGGGAGCTGAGCCTGGGTAGCAAAGTGCAGCAGTTGCGCGACCAGCTGAATGCTGGCGAACTCGTCTTGCTGTATGACGGCGACAGTGAAACCTGGGATCTGCTGCCGCGTGACAGCGCCCGGGTTTTGTTATCCGGCGGGGTGCTGTCGTGACCGCTGCAGCGGACCACACCCTGGATGTGAGCGGGCTGTACTGCCCCGAGCCGGTCATGCTGTTGCACAACTGTATTCGCGACATGCAGGTGGGCGAAACGGTTCGCGTGGTCGCGACTGACCCCACCACGCAGCGCGACATTCCGAAGTTTTGCTCCTTTCTCGGCCATGAACTGCTCTCCGAGACGGAGGAGGCCGGCAACTTTCTGTTCCTGTTGCGCAAAGGCGGCTGATGTCGCCCACCATCCAACGGTCCCGCGCCCACACGCCCGTGTTCTGTGTCAGTCGAGTGGAGCGTGTGTTCGCGCAGTGTTTCCTGCAGGCTGAAAACACCCTGCTGTGCGGCGGTGCGGACGAGCCGCTGTATGCACCGTCGACCCAACCGGGTGAGCCGCACCGGCTCTGGTTTCGCGAGGACTACTTTGCCAGCGCGCTGCATGAAACCGCGCACTGGTGCATTGCGGGCGCTGCGCGCAGGCAACAGCTGGATTTCGGGTATTGGTATGCGCCGGAGGGCCGTGATCCTGCGGCACAAGCCGCCTTCGAGTCTGTAGAGGTACGTCCGCAGGCCCTGGAATGGTGTTTTTCCATTGCCTGTGGCTATCCCTTTCGGATCAGTACCGACAACCTTGCAGCAGGGGGGGGGGAGACTGGCGATCACAGCGCCTTCGAGTCGGCCGTGCGTCGTGAGGCCCTGCGCCTCGCCGGAGCCACCTTGCCGCGCCGCGCCGCAGTATTTTTCCGCGCGCTGCAGGCCGAGTTCGACAAGTGTGGTGCCCTGACGCCCGCGCTGGTGAGGGCAACGGCAGCGCCCTCAGCTGATCGTTGATGCGCATTCTCGCCGACCAGAACATTCCCGGGTTGCACGACTGTTTCGGCCACATGGGCGAATTGCGGGCGGTGGAGGGGCGCCAGATTACCCCCGCGGACCTGTGCGCCGTGGATGTGCTGCTGGTGCGCTCGGTGACGCGCGTCGATGCGGCGTTATTGCGCAATAGCCCGGTGCGATTCGTCGGCAGTGCCACGGCGGGGCTGGACCATGTGGATATCGACTGGCTGCGAGCGGCCGGTATTGCGTTTGCGGCAGCCCCCGGTGCCAACGCCAATGCAGTGGTGGAATACGTGCTGGCAGCCATTGCGGCGCAACCCGGGACGCTGGAGCGGCTCCTCGCCCGAGGCCGTATTGGTATTATCGGCTATGGCCACGTCGGCCGGTTACTGCGGGCGCGCCTGGCCGCGCTGGGAATTGCCAGCCTGCAGTATGACCCCTGGCTGCCAGCGGGCGCGGTGCCCGAGCCGGCGCCTTTGGCCCGCGTGCTGGCGTGCGATGTGATTTCGCTGCACACCTCACTTACCCGCGCCGCGCCCTGGCCGAGCTACCATCTGCTGGGCCACACACAGCTCGCACAGCTGGATGCCGGCTCCCTGCTTATTAACGCCAGCCGGGGGGAGGTGATCGACAGCGCCGCACTGCAGGCGCGGCTGGAGGCGCCGGCTGCCCCGCGCTGCGTGCTGGATGTCTGGGAATTCGAGCCGGAGGTGTCGCCGGCACTGCTGGAGCGGGTGGCTATCGGTACACCGCATATCGCCGGCTACAGTCTGGATGCGAAGCTGACGGCGACGCGGCAACTGGCGCAGGCGCTGCAGCAGGAATGGGGTGCGGAAGAGCAGGCATCGCCCCTGACCACCGTGCCTGAAACCCTGAAGTTACCGCCGCATTTACGGGGTGTGGACGTGTTGCGCTGGCTGTGCGCGGCGCGCTATGACATCCACGCAGACGACAGTCGCCTGCGCGAGGTGGTGTTTGGTGCACCTGTGGAGCGGGCGCGTCAGGCTTTCGATCATCTGCGCAAAACCTATCCCGTGCGGCGTGAACTGGCGGGTAGTGACGTCGTGGCAGCCAACCCTGACCAGGTCGAGTGGGTCAAGGCTTTGGGCGCAGTCGTGGTGTGAGCGGACAAGGTTGTGCTCTACCAAACAGAAGGCAGCGTCAGCGGGTTGAGGAGATTATTGGCGTTGCGGAATGGAGCGGGAAACCGGGTTCGAACCGGCGACCTCAACCTTGGCAAGGTTGCGCTCTACCAACTGAGCTATTCCCGCAGCTCTTGAGTGTGAGAGAGTGGCGTCCCCTAGGGGGTTCGAACCCCTGTTACCGCCGTGAAAGGGCAGTGTCCTAGGCCACTAGACGAAGGGGACGCAAAGGCTCTCAATCAAGAGGCGCGCATTGTAGGTAGAGAGCCAGAAGACGTCAATACCTGAAGGTGCACTTTTTGCCATCTCGCGGCGGCAGCGGGCGGGTCAGGTGAGTTGCAGGCGTGCGGCGGCGTTACCCTGATAGTCAAACAGCTCGCCGCGAGCGGCCGCCTCGAGGCGTGCTTCATCCAGCGCCTGGAAGGTCGCGATTTCCTCATCGGTCAGCACGTGCAGGCAATCGCCGCCCAGAAACCACAGCAGTGTGCGCGGAAATGTGGGGGCAAACTCGGGTTGGTGGGTGAACAGCCGCAGCACCAGCGGAGGGCCCTGGGTATACAGCGCCTCATCGGGCAGGCGATAGCAGGCATCGGCGAGCTCACGCAGCGGGTTCTCCGAATCCAGGCCTGCTGTGCGTTGATTGAGGGTGGTGGCGAACTCTCGCCAGAGTCCACGGCAGTGCTGTAAATATTGCGTATCGTCCATCGTCTCGTTCAGTGCGGCGATTGCAGGTACAATGCAGCGCTTGAATTCTCCCGTGATTTACCGAGGCGGCATGATACCAGCACTGACCATTGAAAATCTCACCAAGCAATACGCCGGTGGCTTCCAGGCCCTGAAGGGCATCAGCCTTGAAGTGCAGCACGGCGATTTCTTTGCGCTGCTCGGCCCCAACGGGGCCGGAAAATCGACCACCATCGGCGTGATCTGCTCGCTGGTGGCAAAAACGGCGGGCAAGGTGGCGGTATACGGTACTGATATCGACGAGGACTTTGCCGGCGCCAAGAAGAACATCGGCATTGTGCCGCAGGAATTCAACTTCAACATGTTCGAGCAGCCGTTCGACATTGTGGTCAATCAGGCAGGCTACTACGGGATGCCGAAGGCGCTGGCCAGCGAGCGCGCCGAGCAATACCTGCGTGAGTTGGGCCTGTGGGACAAGCGACACGTGCCCTCACGCATGCTCTCCGGTGGCATGAAGCGGCGTCTGATGATTGCCCGTGCCCTGGTGCACAACCCGCGCTTGCTGATCCTCGATGAGCCCACGGCCGGCGTTGATATCGAGATGCGCCGTTCCATGTGGGACTTCCTGCAAAAGCTCAACCAGGAGGGCACAACGATCATTCTGACCACGCACTACCTTGAAGAGGCCGAGGCCTTGTGCCGCAATATCGCCATCATCAACCACGGCGAGATTGTGGAGAACAGCTCCATGCGTGATCTGCTGCGCCGGCTGCATCGCGAGGTGTTCATCTTTGATGCGGTGGACGAGCTGCCCGACGTGGTGGAGATCGAAGGGTTTGGTGTGCGACGTGTGGATGAGCGCACGCTGGAGATAGAAGTCGAGAAGGGCCAGCACATCAACGAGGTGTTTGCGGGGCTCAGTCAGGCCAGTATCCGCATCAGCAGCATGCGCAATCGCGCAAACCGGCTGGAAGAGATGTTTGTACGGCTGGTGGAGGGCGCGCAATGAATTTTCAGGAACAATGGGTCGCCCTGGTCACGATCCTGCGCAAGGAGATCAAGCGCTACCTGCGTATCTGGACCCAGACACTGCTGCCGTCCGCAATCACCATGTCCCTGTATTTCGTGATTTTCGGTTCGCTGATCGGGTCGCGCATCGGTGACATGGGGGGCTTCACCTACATGCAGTTCGTGGTGCCGGGGCTGATCATGATGGCCATTGTGACCAACTCCTACTCCAATGTGGTGTCGTCTTTTTTCGGCTCCAAATTCAACCACAGTGTTGAAGAGCTGCTGGTATCGCCCACGCCGAATTACATCATTCTGCTCGGTTACGTGATTGGCGGCGTGAGCCGGGGGTTGCTGGTTGCCGTTATTGTTACGCTGGTGTCGTTGTTCTTCACCGACCTGCACATGCACAGCTTTGCGGTCGTGGTGATCATTGTGCTGATGACCTCTATCCTGTTTGCGCTCGCGGGCTTTATTAACGCGGTGTATGCCAACAATTTCGATGACATCTCTATTATTCCAACGTTTGTGCTCACGCCGCTGATTTACCTGGGCGGCGTGTTTTATTCGATGGACCTGCTGCCGGATTTCTGGGCCGCGGTATCGAAGCTCAATCCGCTGGTCTATGTGGTCAACGCATTTCGCTATGGTGTGCTCGGTGTGTCGGATGTCAGCCTAAGCGTGGCCTTTGGCATGATCACCGTGTTCACCGTGGTGGCCTGGTGCTACAGCATGCACCTGTTGAACACCGGCAAGCGGTTGCGGCAGTAAGCCATGGCGCTGGACTCGGAAGCGCTGCTGCTGGGCAAGCAGGTACCCGCAGCCACCCAGTATGCGCCGGACCTGCTGTATCCCATCCCCCGCGAGGAGGGGCGCACTGCGCTGGGTTTGGCCGGGCAGCTTCCTTTTGAGGGCATTGACGTCTGGCACGCCTACGAGCTGTCCTGGCTTGATGGCCAAGACAAGGCACAGGCCAGGGTAGGGCGCTTTACCATTCCCGCCAGCACGCCGAACCTGGTGGAGTCCAAGTCTTTCAAGCTGTATCTGAACTCCCTCAACAACACGGTGTTCGACGACGAGGCGGCGGCGCTGGCCTGTATTGTGCGGGATATCAGTGCCGCAGCGGGCGGTGAGGTTGCGCTGGCGGTATTCGCCCCCGATGATCCGGCCCTGGCGGGTGCGCAGCCCGATGGGCTATGCATTGACAGCGCTGCCGGGCGCTGGCCCCGGCAGGAGCCCGAGGCCAGCATGTTGCAGTGTGCGCCCGGGAGTGTGGTCGAGGAGCGGCTGTACAGTCACCTCCTGCGTTCTCTGTGCCCGGTGACCGGTCAGCCCGACTGGGCAACGCTGTGGTTGCACTACCGTGGGCCCGCGCTGGATCACGCGGCTTTGCTCAGCTACATCCTGGCCTATCGCGAACATCAGGATTTTCATGAGCAGTGCGTCGAGCGTATCTTCTGCGATCTCCAACAGGCCTGCGAGCCCGAATTCCTGCACCTGCAGGCCTTTTACACCCGCCGCGGTGGGCTGGACATCAATCCATTTCGCAGCAGCGGTGGCGGTGAGCCGCCCTGGCTGCGTTTGGCGCGGCAGTAGCGCCAGCCCCGCGCTTGGTGGCCAGAACCCGGCTTGGGGGTCGCCGATATGGCCTGCCAAGCGGGCCTTGACTCCCGCGCGGCCCTCGGCAACAGTTATGCGACAACAACAATAACGTTTATTGGAGTTCGTCATGGCTGAAGTTCCTGTTCACTTTCTTGCCGTTCTGGCCGCTACGTTCACCGCGTTCGTGATCGGCGGCCTGTGGTATTCCCCCCTGCTGTTTGGTGCCGCGTGGATGCGGGCTGCCGGCCTGAGCGAGGCGCAGGTAAACAGCGGAAACAAAGCCAGAATTTTTGGCCTCGCCTTCGTTTTCCTGTTGGTGATGGCGCTCTGCCTGGAGCGGTTTCTGGCCGCACCCGGCGTGACTCTGGTCACCGGCACGCTCTACGGCTTTCTTACAGGGTTTGGCTGGCTGTTTTTTGCCACGGGGGTTATCACCCTGTTCGAGCAACGCCCCTGGTCGTACCTGCTGGTAAACGGGGGCTATTGGGTGGTGGCGCTCACCGCGATGGGTGCGGTGTTGGGCGGCTGGCGCTAGCGAGGGCGTCAACGCGGTAGAACAAACTGCCGCTAAAACGCTGGCAAGCGCTGGCGGTTATGTTATGATCCGCGCCCTCACGGTGAGGTGGCCGAGTGGTCGAAGGCGCACGCCTGGAAAGTGTGTAACGGGCAACCGTTCGAGAGTTCGAATCTCTCCCTCACCGCCATTTATTCCCACTGCTGGCTCTACCCAGTTAACGGGGGATGGGCCGATATTCACTAAACCCTGTTGATGATGCCATCGGAACGCCGCACCACCCATCCATAATGGGTCAGCACTCTTAGCCTGTAATTTCCAAAGTTCCTGAAACCATACGCTCGCTTCGACATCATCTTTCGGCGACCGATTGGTGCTATTGTTGCCTGACTTCTACCAGTCTCAAATACTGGTTATTCAGTTTGCGCCAACAACTGACAGTCAGATATGCTGAAGTGATAAGCATAGACGTCTAGTACCATAATTGTGCGGCCTCGGGTGTGGCAGCGCCAAAAAGACCTTCGACACATCGGCTCCAACTGAACCGGGAACTCTTGGTGGAAAATCACGTACCTAGAAGATACAGCCGCAATTATAGAAAAGCGGTCCAGTACATGCTTGTTTCCATGGTGCTTGGAGCGCTGTTGATAGTTACTGGTGTCGGCTGGATCGTGACGGCATATAAGCTCTCTTCGATGAATGAGCTATTTCTTGGCCGCGAGGTGGCAGTCAGGGGAGAGGATGCAAGTGCAGACACCCTGAGGGACAAGGTCGCCGCCCTGGAGCAGCAAGTCGCGAAATTGCAGGAAGAGAAGGCGAGTCTGGTGCAGAATCGGATTCCCGATCTCAATCCGCTGGTGTTTGACGCCATCGTTCCCATCGGCGAACGCTACCTGAAGAACATTAGGTTCACACGGACAGGTACAGAGCAGAAAAAACGTTTTGGTTACCTTGCCGTGTTGCAGAACGATGGCCAACGGAGTGTCGACCCTGACGTCACCATAATCCTGTTCGATGCCCTGGGCGTTCAGGTTGGAATGGCGCAGCTTGCAAAAGACGAGACTTCATCAGATGCGGGGAGCGATGATTTGAACGCAGGGGAGTCACGCTCCTACTTTAGTCAGGTCAAGCTGAGCCGTGACCGCGATCCCGAGTATTTTCATGTCGAAGTGAGGTGAATGAGGCGATGCTTGTATCCATCACTTTGGTTTTGCCTCGACACGCGGAGACTCAGTTAAGTGTAGTCTTTGCTTGGTAGGGCGGTGGTTAGTAGTCCCGCACTTGTCGAGATTTTGGTGCCCATCACCCCCGCTCGCCTTGCGTATGGCGCAGGTCTTTACAATATCCCGCAACCGTTGACGCGACTCTGCCGACAGGCAGCGCAGTTCACACACGCATAATCCGCGCTCGCTGAGCAGACGCTGCAGGATATGGCAGGGGATTTCGAGCTGCACTGTTTCAGTGTGGTCGAGACGGTTGGCTGAAGTCTCCACTGTCATGGGTTCAGAATGCTCGCGCGGTTCAATGCAGGCGTCGATTGTCGGCTCCTGCGGAGTTGGGCACCGGTTCATGTGTGTGTGTTCGTTCACTCGGAGTGCGCACCTCCATTAGACGCTGGCAACATGCGAGTGCTGTCTGCTGGTGGGCACCACTCACAATGTGCGGCTGCAGTTTCGCGATACAGCTACACAGCAAGCGCCGGGTAAGCTCGGGCTGGCGCAAATCGCGGATCAGGCGCAGGGTCAGGCAGGCTGCGTCGGCGAAGCGGTGCAGGTCGATGGCGGTAGCCTTGCGGTGCATGGTCAGCAGCACTTCGGCCGCTTCCAGAGCGCCGCCCGCGGCAGCAACGGCTCGCTCCAGCTCCCCTCGTTGCTGGAAGAGCAGCGCTTTTTGCTGGCTCAAGTCCCAGACGCTGAGTGCCCGCGAGCGCGACTGCTCAACCAGAGTGCGGTGCGCGTGGCACAGGAAGCGCAGATGCATGGTGGAGTCTCCTGAGAGGGCTTGCGCTCAATATAATGATAACCATTATCATTTGCAACCCTCTGCGGGCTCGGTTTCACCGGCACCCCGTTCGCGCCCCAAGCCATGGCACATGGGCGCTTCCCTGCACCACGAGGGCGCAATGCGGCGCATGTGCACGTCAATATCCTGGCTATCTGCACCACTGCCGGGCAGGTCGGTATGTCAGGTGTTACTTTATGTAGCCGAGCGGTGCGGAGGTAGAAATATGATCAGCAATCGTCATACAAAACAGTGAGATAAAATCGTTATCTTATGCCGATTAACAGTTGCATTCTCTGTCTTTTGTGTGAATATAGGTAACACATCGGGTAACAAATCGATGTATTCGATTTTCATCACACGAGGTGTATGCCATGAAATCCCTGCTCACAATCCCCGCCCTGTTCCTTGCCGCCAACACCTGGGCCAGTTGCCCCGCCAGCCTGCCAGTAGAGCATCCTGCTATTCCGGATGGCGCCATTGCCAGCCATGCTGAGATGCAGATAGCGCAGGAGGCGGTTGCCGACTATGTTGCCGGCGTCGAAGCCTACCTTGATTGCCGAACGCTGATTCACCCCTTGCTGCACAACCGGCTGGTAGACCGCGCCGAGACCGTTGCCGCACGCTACAACGGTGCGCTTGAGGATTTCCGCAAGCGTGAAGAAATGCTGGCAACCAATTGAAATAGAGAAGGTTTTCCTCTACTGATCAACCGCAGACAACAATAAGTGCGGTTTTCATACCCGGCTGCATAGCTGCTGCACCATCACCATCACACCGAACCGCTCTATCGCCCACTATAGATTACGCCGGCCGCGCTTCAGCGGCACAATGTCCCCCCATCCACTACCAGTGAATGCCCGTTCACGTAGCTTGCCTGCGAGCTGCACAGCCACAAAGCGGCAGCGGCAATTTCGTCGGCACTGCCCATGCGACCGCAGGGAATACTGGCCAGAATCATCTTCTCCAGTTGGGGCCCCTGTTGCAGCGATGCCTCCAGCATCGGGGTCTGGGTCGAGCCCGGTAGCACGGCATTGATCCTCACGCCGCTCGTGGCCAATTCCATGGCTGCGGTGCGCGTGAGCCCGAGCACGCCGTGCTTGCTCGCACAGTAAGGCGATAGATGCGGTGTCGCGATTACGCCGGCGCCCGAGGCGATGTTGACGATGGCCCCGGAACCCACTGCCTGCATTACCCGCAGTTGATGCTTCAGGCACAGGAATACCCCGGTCAGGTTGATATTGATGACCTCCTGCCACGCGTCCAGCGTGGTGTCGGCAATGGCAGCCGGTGCGCCCGCCACCCCTGCACTGTTGACGGCGTAGTCCAACCCGCCAAAGTGCCGCCGGCAGCTGTCCACCGCGGCGCTCACGGTTGCCTCGTCCGTCACGCTGCCGGGAGCGGCAATGGCGTCCAGCGCCTGGCTGAGGCCGTGCAAGCGTTCCTCGTCACGGTCCATCAGCAGCAAGCGGCAGCCCTGTGCCGCAAATTGCCGGGCGCAGGCTTCGCCGATCCCAGAGGCAGCGCCGGTAACCAGGGCCACCTTGTTCTGCATGTCTTCATAGTGCACAGCTGTCATGGTTTTTACTCCGTGGGGTCCTGCGGCCCATCATAGCCCGCCATGCTTGCCTGACATACGCAAAACGCGGGGAGGACTCTGGCGTTGATCTCCGCTAGAATGCCCGCCCTTTGCGACCTCGGTACTCATGTCCCGCGCCCCCGTCCACCGCCCCCAACGCCCTGCGGTCACCTCACGCCTGCAGCGAGCCCTGTCGATTGTACCGATTGACGCGGCGGTCGTGCCCAGCGGGGAATTGCTGGCGTGGCTCGGGCAGCCGCTGGACTTGCACAGCGCCAGTGAGCTCGCTGACGTGCTGTCGACGCAGGGAGCGCGGGGAGCCCGCGAGGAGCCGGTCAAGCCTGTGCCGGGGCAGGGTGGTGCAGCGGAAACGTTGGGCAGTTGCGAGGAAACACTGCTGGCGGTGCAGCGTGGTGTGTTGGGCGAGTTAGTCCGGAGTTTCACTGCCGCTGAGGGCGCGCTGCTTCCCCTGCCCAGGTTTGACGCGCCCAGTAGTCTGGACGGCCTGAGTGCCGCGGAGCGTTTACGGCGTTTCCACGCCGCCTGGCAGCGTGAAATGGAGCTGCGTATACAGGCGCTGCGGCGCGACCTGCGGGCGTATCTGCGGCGGGTAAGCCCTGCACTGGCGGGCCTCGCCGCACTGGACGAAGCCCTTGAACGCCATGTGATGCGTGCGGGGGAGGCGGCGCTGGCCATCGTGCCGCCGCTGCTGGTGCCGCGCTGGGAGGCGCTATTGGCGAATGACGCTGATGCGGGCAGTCAGGATCTGCTGATCAGCGAACTCAGGGAACTATTGCTGGCCGAATTGGAGCAGCGTCTGCAGCCAGCGCTGGGCCTGGTGGAGGCGTGTACAGCGCATGGGGAAGGAAATTGATGATACGTTTTTTCGCAGGATGCCTGTTTTTGCTCGGTGCGGGGCTGCTCGCCTGGCTCGCGTTGGGCTTTGCCGCCAGCAGTCTGTTGGCGCTGGTCGTCACGCTGGTGATTGCGCTGGCCTACACGGTGGGCGCGCTGGAACTCTGGGTGTTCCAGCGCGACACGCAGCGTTTGCAGCAGGCGCTGCAAGCCAGTGATAGCGAGGCCACGGAATTTGAACACTGGCTGGCGACCTTGCCGGCGGCCTTGCGCAGCGCCGTTGCCCGGCGCATCCAGGGTGAACCGATTGCGCTTCCGGGGCCGTTACTGACGCCGTACCTCACGGGGCTGCTGGTGATGCTGGGCCTGCTGGGTACGTTTATTGGCATGATGATCGCCCTGCAGGGGGCTGTGGGTGCATTGGAGGGCAGCACTGAACTCGCCGCCATCCGCGCCGGGCTGACCGCGCCCATCAAGGGCCTGAGCATGGCGTTCGGTACCTCGGTGGGCGGTGTGGCGGCGTCCGCCGTGCTGGGTTTGCTGTCAGCCATGGCCAGGCGCCAGAGGCTTGCGGTCGTGCGCGAACTCGATGTGCAGGGCGCGCGGCTGTTCCCCGGCCAGGGGCCGCTGCATTACCGTCGACAGATGCTGCACGAGGCCCGCACGCAAACCGGGCAGTTGCCGCTGCTGTTGGCACAGGTCGAGGCACTGCTGACCCGCGTTGATAGCGCCACCGACAGCCTGCATGCGCGCATGCTCGAGGGGCAGGAAGGTTTGCAGAACAAGCTCGTGGAGTTGCACACGGGCTTGTTCGAACATGTGGGCCAGTCATTGCGTGAGAGTTTTGCCGCCAGCGGGCGTGAAGCCGGTGAGAGCATGGCGCCAATACTGCGCGACACCCTGCAGGCGATTGCGGCACAAACTGAGGCGACGCAGACGACCGTTCGCACTGGTGTCGACAATCAGCTCGCCGCGCTGGCCGAGGTGCGCGTGCAGGCTGCGCAGTCCGTGCGAGATACCCGTGCCCTGGTGGCGTCACAGGCCTCCGCGGTAGCCGCGCAGGACAGTCTGCGGCTGGCGCTGGAAGCCACGGTGCGCGATGCCGGTAGCAGTCTCGACACGCAGGCTGCGAATGCCACCGCGATGCTGCAACAGGTGGGTGAGCAGTTGAGCGCTCACCGCGAGCGGCTGGAACAGCAGTGGTTGGCGGAACGCACGCGCTTTAACGAGCAGCAGCAGGCGCTTCTTGAGGCCCAGGCTGACAGCGTGCAGAACGCACTCACCGCCGCCATGACGACCAACGCACAGCTGACGGTCGATACGCTGCGTCCGATAGTGGAGTCGACCATGGCCGGGCTGGCTAGCGCGGTTGCGACGGTGCGTAAGGAGGCGAGCGAAGCATTGCAGCGGGATGAGAGCTTACTCCAGTCCCAGCGCGAGCTGGTGGCCGGGCTGCAGGCGACGGCAGGGGCGCTGGCGCAGGATTCAGCGGCGTATCGCAGCACCCTGGAGGCGTTCGCGCAGCAGACGGCCACCGCGCTGGATGCCACAGCCCTCCAGTTTGCGTCCACTGTAGGGCAGGAAGCCGACCGGCTCGCCGAGGTGGGCGGCCAGTTCGCCGCGGGGGCGCAGGGATTGACTGCACTGGGCGATGCCCTGGGCAGCGCCGTGGCGCAGTTCGACGCAGTAGCCCAGGGCTTGTCCACCACGCTGCAGCAACTGGCGCAGGGTATGGAGGAGGCGGCGGGTCGCAGTGACGAACAGCTCGCCTACTATGTGGCTCAGGCGCGTGAGGTGATTGATCACAGCGCGTTGGCACAGCAGAAGTTGCTGGACCAGCTGCGAGAGATCAGCCGCAGTGTGTAGCGCAGCAGGCTTGGGCAATGTCTGAATACGAGTACGAAGGCGATGGTCAGGACACCCCGGTATGGGCGGTGTTCGGCGACCTCATGGCGGCACTGGTGGGCATTTTCGTGCTGTTGTTGGTGTGGACGCTGGGCTTGCAGGTTGAACTGACGCGCTCCCTGCAGGATGAAGTGGCCCTGCGGGAGGCCGAGCAGCAGCGCCGCATGGAGCTGGAGCAGGCGCTGGCAGACCCGCTGACAAGTAACCGCATTACCTTGCGCGACGGCCGCATCGGCATCAGTGGCCAACTGTTGTTCGGCCTCAATTCCGCAGAGTTGCAGCCTGAGGGTCGGGCGTTGATCGCCAGCCTCGCTGCACCGCTGGCACACTACCTGAGCCAGAGCGACCACCTGCTGATGGTCAGTGGTTTTACCGATGACCTGCCCATTCACGCGGATAACCGGGTGTTCACCGACAACTGGGAGCTCTCGGCGCAGCGCGCGTTGACCGTGACCCGGGCGTTGGTGGACGCCGGGCTGTCACGTGAACTGGTGTTTGCCTCGGCGTTTGCCGAGCAGCAGCCCATTGCGCCCAACACGGATGCCGACAACCGGGCGCGCAACCGGCGGGTGGAGATTGCCCCGGTGCCCCGCACGCCGCGCGTGGAGCAGGAGCCCGCTGGATGAGCAGCGAAAAGATCACGGGTGGACTGCCAGCGCGGCCCGGGAGAGAAGCCCTGCGCGCGCTGCCCGGTTTGCTTGAACGCGGCGTGCAGGCGCTGTCGCCTCCCTCGCCGCGGCTGGCGCTGGAAGCCAGGCTGCAGGGGCAGGAGTTCGCTGCGTTCGGTGGTGCAGATGGCGTTAGTGTCGCTGAGCCGCAAGCGGATGGTTTGGTGGCGGCACGCCGTTACCGCGAACAGCATGCCTCGCAGGTGATCGACCAGTTGTTGCTGGAGTTCCGCGCCGCATTGCCGGAGGCGCCGGGGCCACTGAATCCGGAAACGCTGGTGATTCGGGCAGTCGCGCGATTGCAGGCCGTATCACCGGAATACGTGGAGCGCCTGATGCGCCACGCGGAAATGTTGTGCAGCCTGCAGGGGGCGACCAGGCCGGCCGCCCCTGCCCGTGCCGCCCGACGACGCAAGTCGGTTAAAGCATAGCGAACAGCATCATGGCGAGGCCGGCAACACTGACACCCCAGATGGCGCTGCGCAGGTACGTGATGCCGACCAGATAGACCGGCAGGTACACCACCCGGGACCAGAAGAATACCTGTGCACCGAGCAGAGCCTCTGCGCCATGGCCGCTCACGTGCGCAACCAGCACCAGCGGTACGAAGAGCAGGAAACCTTCCTTGGTATTGTTTGCCGCGCGTTCCGCGCGCCCGCCGAGTGCAGTCGCAGCCGGTAGCTGGTCGCGGTTGCTGAGGCCTGCCTTGAGGCCCTCGGCGGTCCACTCGCGGTTGCGCAGAATAGCGCCCAGCAGAATAGCGACAAACGTGAGTACCGTCATATAGAGCGCCAGCTGCAGCAATGTCGTCATGGTGTTACTCCTGTCTGTTATGGTTGTTAGCGACGGATCATGCCCTGAGTAGGAGGTGCAGTCCAGCCTGTCATACACGGCTATCGATGCGCCATTGGTTGCTCCTGATTCCCACAGCCGCCTCCAGCAAGTATGCTCACGCGATGAATCTGGCGATGAAACAAAGTGCGCTCCGCAGGGTGTGGCTGTTGCTGGGCTGGCTGGCGCTATGGGGCCAACCGGCGCTGGCCGGCGTGGACATCCGGGTGGCCGTCGCCGCGAATTTCACGGCCACATTGGAGGCGCTTGCTGGTCCGTATGAGCAAGCTTCCGGCAACCGGTTGGTCATCAGCCCCGGTGCCACCGGCGCCTTGTATAGCCAGATCGCCAACGCGGCGCCGTTTGATGTGTTCCTGGCGGCCGATGAGCTGCGTCCGCGCAAGTTGGTTGAACACGGTATGGCGGTGGCGGGCACCGCGTTTGTCTACGCGCAGGGCATACCCGTTCTGTGGAGCCCGGACGCCACGCTGATCGACGCCGAGGCCGGCGTGCTGCGTCAGGGGCAGTTCCGCTATCTGGCGATCGCCGAGCCGCGCACCGCGCCGTATGGCGCTGCGGCGCGCAGTGTGCTGGAGGCGCTGGGCCTGTGGGATTCACTGGAGCGACGTCGACAGCTGGTGCGCGGCAGTTCCGTTGCCCAAACCCACAGCCAGATCGCCAGCGGTGCCATTGAGCTGGGGTTCGTGGCGCTGGCGCAGGTGCAAACAGCGCAGGGTGTACCAGGGTCATACTGGATTCCGCCTGCGGACCTGTACGCACCTCTGACGCAGGGCGCGGTGTTGCTCAGCGGTGCCCGCGCCACGGCAGCCGCGCGGCATTTTCTGCGCTGGCTGCAGGACGATGCCGAGGCGGCTGCCATCATTGAAGCCGCTGGCTATCGCCGTGGCTGAGCGGGTGTCCCTGTGATGTTGTCAGCGGAAGACCTCACCGCCCTGTGGGTAACCCTGCAACTGGCGGCGGTCAGTACCGTACTGTTGCTGCTGTTGGCGACACCACTGGCCTGGTGGCTCTCGCAGACCGCAGCACGGGGGCGCGTACTGGTCGAAGCACTGGTCACCTTGCCATTGGTGTTGCCGCCGACTGTGCTCGGGTTTTACCTGCTGCTCCTGCTGGGCCCGGAGGGTGCCGTGGGCGGCACGCTGGAGCGTATCGGCGTAGGACACCTGGCGTTCAGTTTCAGCGGTCTGGTCGTCGGCTCGATGGTGTACTCCCTGCCGTTCGTGGTGCAGCCATTGCAGAACGCCTTTGCGGCCACGGGCGCGCGCCTGTTCGACGTGGCGGCTACCCTGCGTGCATCGCCGCTGGACCGTTTTTTAACGATCGCGCTGCCCCTGGCGCGGCGCGGCTATCTTACTGCCGCCGTGCTGGCGTTCGCGCATACACTCGGGGAATTTGGCGTCATCATCATGCTGGGCGGCAACATTCCCGGCGAAACGCGCGTGGCGTCAATCGCCATTTACAACCATGTGGAATCGCTGGATTACGGCGCTGCGCACGCGCTTGCCCTCACCCTGGTTGTGTTGTCCCTGTCGTTGTTGACGCTGGTTTACGCAGTCAACCGGCGGGCGCGGGCGGTGGGGGTGCCCGGGTGACTATCGAGGCACGCTTTGCCCTGCAACAGGGTGAATTCCGGCTTGATGTGGACCTGACTCTGCCGGGTGAGGGCGTCACGGTTATCTACGGCACCTCTGGCGCGGGCAAGAGCACGCTGCTGCGCTGCGTGGCGGGGCTGGAGCGAGCGGCGCAGGGGGCGCTCTCGGTCAACGGTGCCGAATGGCAGCGCGAGGGGCTGTTTCTACCGGTGCACCGTCGTCCACTGGGTGTGGTTTTTCAGGAAGCCAGCCTGTTTCCGCACCTGAGCGGGGCTGGCAACCTGCGCTATGGTTTACAGCGAACACCTGCACATGAGCGTCGTATCGCCTGGGACGAGGTGGTGCAGCTGCTGGATATAGAGCCGTTGCTGGCGCGCTACCCACAGACCTATTCCGGCGGCGAAAGACAGCGCATTGCCCTGGCGCGCGCGCTGCTGGCCAGCCCGCAACTGCTGCTGCTGGATGAGCCGCTGGCCGCGCTGGATGATGCGCGCAAGGCAGAGATACTGCCCTTTCTCGAGCAGCTGCGCGCGCGTTTCGCGGTGCCCATGCTCTACGTGACCCACAGCCTGCGCGAGGTCGCACGGTTGGCCGACTATCTGGTTTTGCTCGAGGCGGGCAGGGTGGTTGCGCAAGGCCCCCTGCAAAGCGTGCTGAGCCGTCTGGATCTGCCGTTGGCCGCGGCAGAGGATGCCGGTGTTGTCATCGAGGCCGAGGTGGCCGAACACGACACGCAATGGCATTTGTCGCGGTTGATATTTTCCGGCGGCAGCCTCTGGGTAGCGCGCTGTGCCGAGCCCGTAGGGTCACGCTTGCGCTGCCGGGTACTGGCGCGAGACGTCAGCCTTGCGCGCGAGCGCAACGAACAGAGCAGTATCGTCAATTTGCTGCAGGCGGACGTTGTCGAGCTGGCTCCCACTGATTCACCGGCGCATGTACTGGTGAGACTCGACGCCAACGGCACATCGCTGCTGGCACGCATCACATGCCAGTCACAGGCGCGCCTTGGCGTGCAGCCGGGCGAACGCTTCTGGTTGCAGATCAAATCGGTGGCGCTGCTGCGCTAGTTAACGCGAGAACGCTTCTTCGATATCGCCGGTGAAGACTGCTTCCAGGCGCAGGACAATCTCCGCGCTGCCGCGGCGCTCATCTTCCAGCACATCGCGGCGCCAGAAGTAGCCGGGCTGTACCTCGAGAAACAGCCACTTGCGGTTGAGGTTTTGCCGGTAGCGCATGCCCATGCCGTAAGCCTGGGTAAGATGGCGCGGCTGGGTTCTGCCGTTGAGCGTGCCGTAAACGCCAATAACGCGGTTGTTGCTCAGGCGTTGATTTACCGTCACCCCCGTGTTCCAGCCGAAGCCGTCGCGCTTTTCGTCCCAGCGCGCCCGGTTATACCACTGCAGGAGGCGGTCGGCGCTCACCGCGACGTCGATGTCAAAGCGGGTGTCCGTGCCAAAGCGGTCGTCCGTGCGATACAACAGCTCCTGGCGAAAACGCGCCGACACCTGCTCGGAGAGCGGTGTCTGGTAGCGGTAGCGCGCTGCCAACTCGGGGTTGATGCCGGAGCTGAATCCCAGCCTGAAGTCTATGCGGTCGTGAGTGCCCTCGCGGCCCACGACCTGCAGGGCAATATCATCGGATTGATTCTGCTGATCGCGCAACAATTCATCGCCGAGGCTGCCGCTATCCTCGTCAGAGAACAGCAGGCTGACACGCTCATCGAGGTTGGGCAGATTGACCTTGCCGCGCAAGCTCAGGCCAGTGTCCCAGCCGTACTGTTCGCTCCACTCCAGTGAAGGCCGCAGGCGCAGCGTGGAATAGGCTGCTTCTGCATCCACCCGCCTTACGCCGAAGAAACTGTCCATCCAGCCTGCGAGGTCATCTGCGCGGGTGGACACGTAACGGTGCCCCTGGTCGAGCCAGGGTGTCTCGTCTTCGACGTCGTCCTCTTCAGCGCTGACGCCTGCACATGGCAGCAATAGCCATAATGCCACCAGCATCAGAGCTTTGCAGGTTTGTTTAGGCATCAATGTGTCCCGAAAGGAGGCGCTTCTAATGCCGCGACTCTATCAGTTGCCAAGGGGGGCCGCCTGAATTATTTGCGTGAATCTGGCCATGTATCTGGCGCCACGAAACAGCGGCTGCGTTCGTTGCCGTGAGCGTCCAGCGCGGCGACCAATTGCGGTTTGCCCCCCTGTCGAAAATGCGTCTCCAACGTGGCGGCGAGCGTTGCACCTGCTTGCCCATGGCGCGAGGCACGCAGGGGCGCCAGCCAGTGGAGACGCGGAATGATCTGCCAGTCGCCCGCGCACTCAGCGCGCCATGCTTCAAGTGGCAGCCAGCGGCCCAGCGGCAGTGCCGTGTTGTAGCCTCGGGGCGGCGGCAGTGGAGCCGCCGACGGTGAGAAAAGACAGCCCGCTACCCTCGCTTCCCGCAGCGGTTTTTCCGCGTGCAGGGCTGCGAGAACAGGCTGTGCTGCCGGCTGCTGGCTGAGCTGTGTCTGGTGTTGTAGCAGTCGTTGCAGTTTGCGATCAAGGCGGTCGACCGTGTTGGGGCCGATCCAGTCGCCGCTGTTGCTGTAGCCAGCGCTTGGCGTGGCAGTTGTCAGGCCCAGGTAAAATTTTACCGCAAGTTCCAGATGTACCGCCCGTTGCCGCTGGTGGCACCAGTAGAGGCAATCGAATTCCCCCAGTGTCTGGCCACCCGCGCGCACCGGCAGGTTGCTGGCGATCAGCTCGGTATCGCGGTCGCTGTGCAGGAAGAACTGCCACAGGCGCTCGAAATAGACACCCAGCCGTGTCGCCGGGCGCTGCTGCAACCAATCCTGCAGTGGCCCCGGGTCCCGATCCAGCGCCTGCAGCCAGGCACTGCGGGCGCCGGTGAGTGGGAACGCTGCCGTGCCGAGATCTGCCTGCGGTAAATGCAGTAGTGCAGGGGTGAAACAGGCCCAGGCGAGGTCCCGTACCGTACGCTCTTGTAACGCCAGCCCGGCCAATGCGGCCTCTGCTCCCTGATCGTCCATCAATCCCCTCGGCTCGTGGCTGTGGCGGTGCGGTGGTCCCGGGGGCGGGGCTCCCCGCGGGTCTGCAGAGTTTAACCGGATCGCGCTTTATCCGGGCGAGAGCGGCACAGCGGGGAACGAACGGGTAGTATCAGTGCCGTAAAAATGTGGCCCGTTGGGGTCGCCATGCTATTGAGAGTGTAGAGGAGAAGCGTTTGTGACGGCGAATTATTCTGCAGCAACACCCTGCCGGCTCGACCAGGTGCCGGCCTGGGATATCGAAACCGATGTGGTGGTCGTGGGCTTTGGCATTGCCGGCGCCTGCGTGGCGATTGAAGCCGCCGGCGCAGGCGCATCCGTCACCGTACTTGAAGTCGCCGGTACACACGGCGGCAGTGCGGCGCTCTCGGGTGGTGAGTTTTATCTTGGCGGTGGCACACCTGTGCAGCAGGCAGCAGGTTTTGAAGATAGCAGCGAAGCGCTGTTCAAGTACCTGTTGCAAAGCGGTGGTCCCGGTGTAGATGAGGCAAAAGTACGCCTGTATGCCGATGGAGCGGTCGCACACTACGAATGGCTGGCGGAGCAGGGCATTCCGTTCAAGGGCACCTACTTGCCCGGAAAATGGCTGGAGCCGGTAACTGATGACACACTGATCTGGTCTGGGAGCGAGCGGGCCTGGCCGTTTTCCGAGGTGTCGGACCCGGCACCGCGCGCCCACGCCGCGCAAATGGAGGGTATGGGTGCCGGGCGTCTGGTCATGGATAAACTGGCCGAACGTGCGCTGGCCTGCGGTGCGCAGGCGCACTTCAACGCGCGTACCCTGTGCCTGGTGGCTGACGCGACCGATACGGTGCACGGGGTAGTGGCTCGCATCGACGGCAAAATCAGCTTTGTGCGTGCGCGCAAGGGCGTGGTGCTGTGCGCCGGCGGTTTTATCTGCAACAAGGATATGGTGCAGCGCTTTGCGCCCGGGGCGCTGGCTGCGGCCGAAATGCCTACCAGCGGCGGCAACGATGACGGCTCCGGTATTCGCATGGGCATGTCCGTTGGTGGCGCGGTGAGCCACATGAACGAGTTTTTCGCCACCAAGCCGTCGTTCCCGCCGGACAATATGGTGTTCGGTATTTTTGTCAACGAGCGCGGGCAACGCTTCATCAATGAAGACGCGTACCACGGTCGCGCGACGCATTACATCCTGCGTCAGCCCAATGGCCGCGCCTGGTTGCTGATGGACAACGGCATTTTTGCGCGTCCCGATTTCAACCCGGATATCCAGATTGCCGCCGTCGGTGAAACCTGGGCTGAGGTGGAGACGGAGCTGGGTATACCGGCCGGCGAACTGGTGCACACGGTGGAAAGCTACAACCGCTATGCCGCCGCAGGCGAGGAC
This sequence comes from Haliea alexandrii, assembly GCF_003719295.1. Classification (GTDB taxonomy): domain Bacteria; phylum Pseudomonadota; class Gammaproteobacteria; order Pseudomonadales; family Halieaceae; genus Haliea; species Haliea alexandrii. Next base: position 726,671 of record NZ_RFLW01000002.1, on the reverse strand, counting down.
CCGGTGCTGCACAAGCATGCGGACTGGATGCGGCCACTGATCGAGCCGCCTTTCGCGGCGCTCAGCTTCACCGGTGAAGATTACCCGGCGACCGGCTTTACCCTCGGCGGTCTACTCACGGCGGCGTCTGGCGAAGTGCTCAACGGCGACGGCGTGGCGGTACCCGGGCTGTATGCCGCCGGCCGCACCAGCTGTGGCCTGCCGCGCTGGGGCGAGGCCTACTGTTCCGGTATTTCCCTGGGTGACGGCAGCTTTTTTGGCCGCCTTGCGGGTCGGCAGGTTGCTGCACAATAGGCGCGGGCGGCATCAATTGCGCTGGCGTGGCGCCGTGTACCAGATAGGCGATGTCCACGCGCGCTCCTGAATTGTCTTGGGCACGTTGGGGTCGCTGCAGCTGGGCGGCCTGTCTGCCGGGTTGAGCTGGTTGCACTGGTAGGTGGACCAGCGACAACTGGGATTCTCTACAACGCGGGCGTAATAGACGGCATCACGCTTGGCGTCGAAGTCGGGGTCCTGCCAGACGCTGCACAATTGTGCGTGACCTTCGCCCTTGCGTTCGCATGTTTCAATATCCACGCTGGCGCCGTTGTTGGCGTTGCCTGCCACATCGTAAATAGTCTGGTGCATACGGCCCAGATCATCCACCCAGCCTTTCACAACCTGAATGCGCTGCAGTGGCGCGCCCTCATCGCTGGCATCACGCAGGGCATTGAGCGCGAAGACGGGCGCACTTTCTGGCCCGTGTGTGGAAGGCAGCTCACCGCCCATTGGCACACCGTGCTCGTAGCCCTGCGCGGCAAAGTCTCCACCTTTACACATGTCCTGCGGGAACTCCCAACCGCCAAAGAACCGCGGCACAATACGCGGTCCACTGGTGCCAAAAGTTTCCCGCCGTTTCATCGCGGTAAACAGGGATTCGCGACTGTTTTCTTCAGCCCAGATACCTGCAAGCCCTCCCGGATTGCTTCGTACCGGGGAATTGGTGGCAACGTTTCCCACCTTGATTTCACCTTGAAGGCGGTCCGCCGGTAAGGTGTCCTGGCCCGAGGACCCCTCAAAGCCGGCTTCAGCGACGGCTCCACCCGTGGCGTTGTGGTTATCACTCGCGGCAATGATACCGAGCCTGAGCGGGTTTACGCCGATGCGTTGCTGTTCTTTCAGGCCCTCAATGAGGCCATAACGGACAAAGCTGAGTCGTGAGATGCAACTGCTGAGTTGCATGCCCCCGACACCCGTACTCAATTCGCAGTCCACTGCGGGTTCAGCCGGCTCACGCAGTTTTTCAAAATCACACAGCTCGTCGGCGCTGCCGAGTACCTGGTGCAGCCCATTGCGGCACTCAGAGTCACCCTTCACTTGCATGATCTCCACCAGCGGTTCGAGGCGCTGGCGCAATTCGGCCATGCGGATCTCATCGGCGGGGGTATTGGCGCCGGGATATTCGGAATAAAACATGCGCCCTGCACTCCAGTTGGAGTTGTGCGGAATCGCCAGCACATCGCACTCCGTGTCGCTGTCGAGGCAGTTCCTTTCCAGGTTACGCCACAGGGCCTGCGGCGTTCCTGCCTCCTGCGCGCTAACGGGCAAGGTTGGAACCGTCGCATTGCGGAATATGACGTTGCGATGCATGTTGTTGGAGTCGACAGCCAGTGAATACTCATAGCCCACGAAAGTGGTGAAAGCGCAATCCTCGCTGGCGTCATTCCACGTTTCGGCCGCGCGCTGTATTTCCAGCCAGGGGCCGGACATTGCCTCGATACACGCCGTACCGTCTTCACCACAGACATCCGGATTACGGGGGGCCGCATCACCTTTGAGGACCAGCGCGAACATCCTGGCGAGATGGGCCATCTCTTCAGGCCAGCCGCCCAACTCTTCACCGCGAAACATTTTGCACGTGGCGCTGTTGAAACTGGAGCTGCCGGGCGTTGAGCAACGTACAACCTCGCCCAGGTATTCAGCGTGGTCGGTGACGACCGCAAAGTCCAATGGGCGCGCGAGCTGTTGCACGCGGCTGCCATGGGTTTGGTTGAAGGGCGCGGGCAGGGTGATGGGCTCACCACGTGCGAAAGCGTAGGCATCATCGGGGCGGTTGGTCACGCCGAATGCATTGGCATCACCAGAGAGTGTGGTGTGGATGTGGGTCGCGCCGAAATGCACGTTGCGGTGCGGATTGTTCTGGCGACAGGGCTGCTGCTCGGCGACTTCGAAAGGCGGTGCAGCGGCGCTGCCAAAATAATCGTTGATGGTGTCTGCGACGGCCGCGTGCGACAACACTGCCGCAAGGGCCGTCGTGTATTTCCAGCGCTTCCTCATTATTATTCTCCTCGAGTTGCTGGTGGAGCTGGATGGCATCAGGTTCGTTTAGCCCATGTTCAGTTAGCCCATGCAGGCTAGCGCAGCCTGAACGCCACAATGGCATCACCCATGGTGGAACCCAGCATGCGGTTGCCACCGGCTGCGATCACCACGTACTGCGCGCCGTCTGTCCCGGTGTAGCTCATCGGCGTGGCGTGCCCGCCCGCCGGCAGGCGCGCTTTCCACAACTCCTCCCCGGTCTCAGTGGCAAACGCGCGCAGGTAACTGTCGGTGGCTGCGGCGATGAAGGTGAGGCCGCTCGCGGTCACCATGGAGCCGCCGCTGTTCGGTACCCCCAGGTTGAGCCACAGCGGAAAGGGGGCGAGATCACGGGTGCTGCCCAGCGGGACTTCCCAGGCTTTCTTGCCGGTCGTCATGTCGATGGCGGTGAGTACACCCCATGGCGGCCTGTTGCAGGGGGCGCCGAGCGGCGACAGCATGGGGCGGCGCTTGACCGCGTAGGGGGTGTCCAGCTGCAGTTCAACCGGTTCGCTGAACCCCGGTGCTTCTACCACCGCGCGCGGAATCAGTTCGATGACGGCCGGTATTCGGGAGGTGTTGGCCAGCAGCAGCTTGCGCACCGGGTCCCAGCTGACACTGCCCCAGTTGCTGCCACCCATGAAGCCGGGATAGACCAGCGTTGGCTGGGTGCTGATCGGGGTAAAAAGCCCGGCGTAATTGAGGCTGCGAAACTGCTTGATACAGGCCTGCCGGTCAAACCACAGGAAACCGAACATGTCGTCCTCAGTCAGCTCCGTGGGGTGCAGGGGCTCCGGCAGCAGCGGCCAGGGTTGCGTGGGAGAGAGCGCATCTGGCGCTGGCCCGCCGCCCGGTGCGGGCCGCTCTTCAATCGGTAACAGTGGTTCGCCTGTCTCCCGGTTGAGCACAAACAGGAACCCCATTTTGGTGGCCTGTACCAGCGCGGGTACCGGGCCGTCTGGCCCCGGGTAGTCAATCAACAGCGGCTGGGAGGGCACATCGTAGTCCCAGATGTCCCGATGCACCGTCTGGTAGGACCAGCGGCGCTCCCCGGTGAGTGCGTCCAGCGCCACCACGGAGCTGCCGAAGGTGTCGCGCCCGTTGCGCTCGCCGCCGTAGTAGTCACCGGCCGGATTTCCTGTGGGAATGAAGACCAGGCCCCGTGCACTGTCGGCGGAAAACGGTGCCCAGGCGTTGGGGGTGCCGGGCGTGTAGCTGCCCTCCACACGCTGCTCCGGAGGCAGTGCCTCCCAGTCCCACACCTGCTCACCGGTGCGCACATCGAAAGCGCGTATGACACCACTGGGCACTCCACCGCGGCGCAAATCAGCGACATGGGCACCCACGACCACGCGGTCGCCAACGACCGTCGGCGCCGAGGTCAGGGCATATTCGGCGGGACGCACATCTCCGAGATCGGCGATCAGGTCGATTTCACCGGAGTCGCCAAAGTCTTCGCAGGGCTTGCCACTGTCGGCATCAAGGGCAAGCAGGCGGCCGTCCAATGTGCCGGCGAGGATGCGTGCCGCACACGCCCCGTTTGTGCCTGCATCGCCGCTGTCATGAAAGGCCACGCCGCGACACGTCACGCTGTAGAGGCCCGTCAGTGCGGGATCGGCATCGTGGTGCCAGCGCTCCTCGCCGGTGACTGGGTCGAGTGCGATCACCCGATTGCGTGGCGAGCACAGGTACAGTGTGTCGCGGGCCAATATCGGCGTGGTTTGCAGTGCCGGACTGTTGAAGGGGTCGGGGAAGCTCTCGGGGGCCAGATCGCCCGTGCGGTAGGTCCAGGCGGGCTCCAGCGCGTCCACGTTCGCCGGCGTGATTTGGGTGTGGCTGACAAACCGCGCACCGCCCTCATCGCCACCGTAGTGGCCCCAGTGTGCGTGCTTTTCTGCCAGCTGCGGTGGCAGGGGCTGGTGCTGTGTCGGCTCGGAATCGCTGGCGTTACAGGCCGTCAATACAAAGCCCGCTGTTGCCAGGATAAGGGCCGATCTGGGGAAGCGAAAAAACATGGGATGCAGACTCTCCTTGTGCAGGCCGGTGAATTCCGGGCGCTTGCCGTGACCGTAAACAGGCTAAATCTCTGCACCAGCACAGGGTTCCGCAGGCCGCGTGACGCACCTGCTTTAACCTCCGGGGGCAATCCAGTAGTCTGTCGAACACTAAAATGATAAGCAATTGCCGGAGGATAGTCCTTTGTACGACCTACTCATTTGTGATGGCAAGATTGTTGACGGCACGGGTCAGCCGGGCTTTGTCGGCAATATCGCAGTGCTTGACGGGCGCATTGTTGCGGTGGGCGATGTGCAGGGTGAGGCACGCAAGGTGATCGATGCCCGTGGGCTGGTTGTGGCGCCGGGGTGGGTGGATACACACTCGCACATGGATGGCCAGGCCACCTGGGACCCGTATTGCAGCCCGGCCTCCAACCACGGCATTACCACCCTGGTTATGGGGAACTGCGGTGTCGGCTTTGCGCCCTGCAAGCCTGATGACGCGGAGCGTCAGCGCATGATTGAAGTGATGGAAGACGTGGAAGATATCCCGGGAGCAGCGCTGGCCGAGGGCATTACCTGGGAGTGGGAGACCTTCCCGGAATACCTTGATGCCCTGGATCGCATGCCGCGCGCCATCGACATCGGCGCACAGGTACCGCATTGTGCCGTGCGCACTTATGTCATGGGCGAGCGCGGTGTGCGCAATGAACCGGCCACGGCAGACGATGTGGCGCGTATGGCAAGTATCGTGCGCGAGGGTCTGGCGGCGGGCGCAGTGGGGTTTACCACCTCACGAACTCAGTTGCACACCACCCGCAACGGCGAGGTCATGCCCGGCACCTACGCGGATGCCGATGAGCTTCTGGGTATAGGCCAGGTGATCGGTGAAGCCGGACAGGGGATCTACGGCCTGGTGTCCGACTTCAGCAACTGGGAAGAGGAAATGGCGTGGATGAAACGCCTTTCCATCGAAAACGATTGCCAGGTGAACTTTGTGCTTTTCTACCGCTCCGAGGCCGACTGGCCCCGTGTGCAGCAACAGCTGCAATACGTGAAGGACGCCCGTGCCGATGGAGCGCGTTTGATCCCCCATGTGGGTGCCCGACCGGTGAATATCCTGATGGGCTGGGAAGGCACCGTGAACCCCTTCATGTTCCATCAGAGCTTCGCACCGCTGGCAGGGCTGGCGCCAGAGGAACGCCTTGCGCGCCTGCGCGATCCCGCTGTGCGCAGGGCAATCGTCGATGAAACGCCGCCGCATATGGGCCACGACATCATGGACAAGATTGTCGACGGCTTCGACAATATTTATGTACTGGCAGAAAACCCCGATTATGAGCCCGCAGGGGAGGACAGCATTCAACACCTGGCTGAGCGCGCCGGTGTAACACCTGCGGAGTATGCCTACGATGCGCTGCTCGAGAACGATGGCAAGCGCATGCTCTACTGCCCGCTGTTTGGCTACGACATGCGCAGCCTCGATCGTCAGCTGGAAATGCTCTCCGATGAAAGCTCAGTCATCAGCCTTGCCGATACAGGCGCCCACTGCGGTGTACTCTCCGATGCAAGTATTCCCACCTGGCTGCTCAGTTATCTGGTGCGTGACCGTCAGCGCGGGGCCCGTTTCAGCCTGGAACAGGCCGTGCGTATGCACACGCTGGAAACTGCCCGCTGCATGGGCCTCGCTGACCGCGGCACGCTGGAAGCGGGTATGAAAGCCGACATCAACATTATCGACCTCGATCAGCTGGCGATCGCATCGCCGCAGGTGATTTACGACTTGCCCGCGGGCGGACGTCGCGTTTTTCAAGGCGCCACAGGGTACCGCTACACTCTGGTGTCCGGCGAGGTCATCATGCAGGATGGAGCGCCGACAGGGGCACTCCCAGGGCGACTCGTACGCGCGGGCAAGCAGGGCGATACCCATTTACCAAACACCCCCCAACCCCACAACAAAGAGGAAGCAGCCTGATGATCAGAGTCAAAGTAGAACGTGAATTGAATGCGCCTGTCGACAAGGTGTGGGCGCTGCTGGAGGATTTCGGCAATCTGAACTGGTACCCCGGATGGACTGATCTGGAGGCCATCGGCGACGGCCCGGGCATGATTCGTCGCATTCATATGGAAGGCATGGAGCCCATCGACGAAATACTGGAAGCCATGGATGCCGCCAGTCGCTCGTTCAGCTACACGATTCCGAAGATGCCGATGCCGGTGAGCGAATACCGCGCCGAGGTATCGCTGGAATCCCTGGACAACGGCGCCCGTACCCTGGCGCGCTGGAATTGCTCGGCCAAGCCCGAGGGCATTTCTGAAACGGAAGGGCAGGCGATGCTCGAAGGCATTTATGCCGATATGCTCGCCAAACTGGAAGTTGCCGCCAACGCCTGACCGCCTTGCCCGCGGCAGCCCCTAGTCCAGCGCGGCCCAGCGCCGCTCCGGGTACAGGGCGGCCGCGGGTTGATACAGCCACTCCTCCCGATAGGCCTTGCGCGCCAGAAGCTGGATAAGAGGCTCGTCGGCAACGCGCCCCTCGGCGATGGCCTCCATAAGTTGGCCTGTAGCTCGCTCGTAGCCCCGTGTTTGCCTCCTTAGCAGGCGTCCGATGTCCTCACAGCAGGCGGCACGCACAGCCTCGCCGTAGCGCTGCTCGCGCTCCGCGCAGGCCACAAGCACACGCGCGTCATTGAGCCGCGAGCGGGCGAAGGGACTGTCCAGCGCGGGCAGCACATCGCGCTGCAGGGTGGCGGATGCCGCCGCCAGTAGCACTGAATGATCACTTGATGTGTCCGGCATGGGCGGCGCCTCCACGGCAACGTTCATGGCATCCCCCAGCGCCTCGCAGGTAGACCGGTCCCCCACGTAGCGGTAGCTCAGGTACCAGGCCATGGACTCGCGCAGGCCCGGTTGGCTGCAGGCGGCGTGAATCGGGATCATGCCGCGCACATTCTGCTGGATTCGGTAGTACTGTGCCGCGGCCCGGGTGTAGGGGATTCCCGAGAGCTGCTCATAGCGTTCGAACAACCCGCTCAGGCCGCCGCTGGGATTCCAGAACTCGCGGACGCAAATGTTGCCCAGGTCCTCCATGGGGTCACCCCAGTGCCCCCATTCCCAATCGACTACGGCGCTTACCCGGTCGCCCTCAAACAGAAAATTGACCGGCCCGGTATCGCCCTGCACCAGCGAAACCCGGGCAATCTGGCGGGGCGCAAATCGGCGCAGCCAGCCTGCGCCATAGCCGAGCAGTGGGTCCTGATAGTGCTTGAGAAAAGCCGCGAAAGCCTGCAGCTGGGCATCGAGGTCGCCCAGCGCAGCTTCCGCGGGTGTGCTGGGGCGTGCACCGAGTATCTCATCCAGCTCCAGACTGTCCAGGTCGAGGCAGTGGAGGCGGGCGATGGCGCCAATAAAGTCCTCCATGATGCGCCGTTGGCGCTGTGGGTCGTCGACACCCGGGAGGTCGGCGCTGCCGGGCACCCGGCTGAACAGTGCGGCGTGGTAGGTATCGCTCCAGCCCAGCAGCTCGGGCACGGGCACATCGGTAGCCGTCAGCGCGCGACAGATGGCCGCTTCGCGTTGCAGGGAAACATTGCGGGCGGCGGCCGGCTCGCGGTCGAGGCGCAGAAAACCTTCGAGCACACTGCCATCGCCACGGGTGATATCGACGACCCAGGCCTCGCGTCGCGCAACATGGCGCTCAAGGCGTGATATGTGTCCCGGGCCCAGACTGGCGACCCAGGGCAGCAGGCCTTCTGGCAAATCGTGAGTGGGCTCGGTCATGGTGTGTCGCTGCCCTCGGGTTGGTACCAGATGGGCGAGGTGTAGGCGCGTTCCTGGTGGGTGAGGGTTGTGCCCGCCGGGAGGTCTGCCTGCAGGCGTACCCGGTCGTGCACGGGCCAGCGCGGCGTGGGTATTTCCAGAACACGCAGGTAGTAGACGGCGGCCTGTTCGGGGTCGAAGTCCGGGTCGGTCCATACGGCGCTCAGTTCAGCGCTGCCAATGGTGTTTGCATAGTGCCCGGTGTCGGTGTCCACCGTGTTGCCGACAGGCGGCAGTTTGCCCTCGGCATTCGGTTCGCGAGCACCGGACCACGCCACGTCGTAGACCGTTTCATGTGTTTCGCCCCAGCTGTCCACCCAGCCCTTGACGACCTGTAGCCGGTCGAGGTGCGCACCCTCTGGCTCCTTGAGCGCCTGCGCCATGAAAACGGGGGCTGGCTGTGCCCCCTTGCGCGTCGGCAAAACGGCCCCCATCGGCACACCTTTCCTGTAGCCCCGCAGTGCGGAATCCGTTGCCGTGAGATCCTGCTCGCTGAAATCCCAGCCACCAAAGAAGCGCACACGCATACGCGGGCCCGTTGTGGCATAGACTTCGCGTCGGCGCATCGCGTCAAACAGCGCCTCGCGGGTGTTCTCGGTTGCCCACACCGCGGCATAGCCGGCGGCGAGCAACCCCGCGCTGCTCATTTCTGCCTCGGGTATCCCCCACAGGCGGCTGGCGCGCTCGGCTGAAGGCTCGTGGCTGGACATTTTGCCCCAGAAGTTGTCCTCCTCCACGGCGGCCAGGGCGGTGTGCGAATCGGTGCTGCCAATCATGCCGAACTGGAAGGGATTGACGCCCGTCTGCTGCTCTACCCGCAAACCGGTCTGCAATGCCGGGCGCACGTACTGGAAGCGCTGCATCCAGTCTTCCTGCGCGGTACTCATATCAATGTTGTACTGGTCCCAGGTGCCGTAATCCGCAAATTCGTCAGTGGGGGACAGCAGCGGATGTGCCTCGCCATCACCTTTCATCTGCGTCACCTCCACCAGTGGCTCCCAGCGCAGGCGCTCACGAGCGTAAGCGACCGTGATGGCATCGCCATTGGCGCGTTTGTCGGCAAACATCAGACCGCCACTCAGGTTCCCGTTGTGCGGAATAGCCAGCGCTTGCCCGCCGGTGTTTTGCTCGTAGTCGGCGAGATAGCGCCAGAGTGCCTCGGGGTCCTCGCTGTCGAACGCGGAAAATGGCGTGACCTGATTGGCGCGCGAAGCGTTATCCCGCAACACCACAACCCGGTGCAGGTTGTTGCCATTGGGCATGGCCGACCATTCGAAGCCGATGAGGGCGCTGAACACGCCCGGCTCGTTGGCCTCATCCGCCATGCGCGTATTGGCTTCCCAGGGGGAGGGCAAGGAGGCTGGCAATGTCACCAGGGGCGTTCCCGAAGCGTAGGAGGCGCCGATATCCAGCATCATGCGGCCAAAGCCCACCGGGTCGCCGCTGGCGAGAACGTCGCGCCAGCGGCGCGCCGTGTCGTTTTGCATGAGCGTGGGGTCACCGGCACGAACCCGCGGCATGACACCCAGGTACTCTGCGTGGTCGGCTACCACCAGGAAGTCCAGCGGCTGGCTCATGCGCGCGCGCAGGCCTGTGCTGCTGGTGACCGTTTCGCCACGGGCGAAACGGTAGGCATCGGCGGCGGTCAGGTTGTGCACGCCGAACAGGTTGGCGTCGAGGGAGGTTGCGGTGTGCAGGTGGGTGTCACCCCAGTAGACCTGTTGTGGGTAGTCGTGGTCCGCCCAGGGCGAGTACGCATCGGCGCGGGCCAGGGTGGTGCCAGCGAGCAGGAGCGCAGAACTGAAGAGGGCCTTGGTGAGCAAAATATTATTCATTATGGGAGTTTCCCTGCTGGGTGTGTTGATGTGCTCAGACCACGCTGTATGCCTCTGCGGCGCGCCGGCGTTTGGCCAGGTCCTCAGGCAGTCGTCGGGCCGCGAAGTAGAACAGGCCGATGGCAACGAGACCAAACAGTGAGGCGAGGACCATGGCGTAGCGGAGGCTGTCGGTGCCAAAGCGCGGCGCGAGCAGGTCGCTGGCAAGCCCCGTCAGGAAGGGGCCCAGGCCGAGGCCGATCATGTTCAGGACGAAAAACAGGATGGCCGAGGTCAGCGCCCGCATATTGGGCGGCACCAGGGCATGTGACAGGGCAATGCAGGGCCCCAGGTACATCGCTGTCAGGATATTGGTGAACACCAGGATAACCAGCAGGTGGGTGGTGTTGTCGGTCAGCAGCACATAGAGATAGGGCCCAAAGGCGATCAGCCCGCCAAGCATGGGTACCCACAGATACCAGCGTGGGTCGCGAGCGCCGAAGCGGTCACCGAGATACCCACCGAGATAGGTACCCAGGGCACCACCAATCCCGGACACCAGAGCGAGCACGATACCGACCTGCGCCACACTCAGGCCGTGGCTGCGAATCAGGAACGAGGGGAAAAAGTTGCCCACGCCGTAGCTGACAAAGGCAGTGAGGGCGCAGCCCACGGCGATAAGCCAGAAGGAAGGCAGCTGCCGCAGCAGTGTCAGGGTGTCCTGCAAGGAGGGGCGGGCGGCGGCATTGTCGGCGGCGGTCTCCCACCGTCCGCGCAAGGGTTCCTGTACCGTGAGACGCAATACGATGGCGAACAGCACGCCAGGAATACCGACGATCAGGAAAGCCGCGCGCCAGCCGAAGGCTTCCGCGATCATGCCACCAAACATGAAGCCCAGCAGTATGCCGACGTAAATACCCATGGAATAGAACGATAGCGCGCGCCCCCGCTGTTCCGGCGGAAAATAGTCGCTGATCATCGAATGCGACGGTGGGCTGCCACCGGCCTCACCCAGCCCCACACCGATACGTGCTGCCAGCAGCTGGGCGTAGTTCTGCACAAACCCGGACAACGCGGTCATGCCGCTCCACACGGCGAGTGACAGCGATACGATATTGCGCCGGTTGCCGCGGTCAGCCCAGTAGGCAATGGGGATCCCGGCGGTGACGTAGATCAGGGCGAAGCTGAAACCGCTGAGCAGGCCGAGCTGGGTGTCGGACAGGCCCATGTCGGCCTTGATCGGCTCCTGCAGAATCACCAGAATCTGCCGGTCGATAAAATTGAAGGCGTAGACCATGGTCAGCATGACCAGTACAAAACGCTTGTACGCGGGAGAATAGTCCGGCTGGCCTGTAGTCACGGCTGTGGCATCCTTGTCTTTTTTATAGTGTGCCCAATATAACGGAAGCGGTATTCAGGTCAATTTACCAGCTCCGCCATTTCGCGCAGCAGCGCTGTGTCGCCATTGATCAGCAGGCTGGTGACCGGGGAGTCTTCCCAGTCGCGCAGCTTTTCCTTGATGCGGTCTCGGGGGCCCGAGAGCGAAATCTCGTCGGCGAAGGCGTCGGGCACCAGCGCAATTGCCTCGTCCCGTTTGCCGGCGAAAAACAGCGCCTGAATCTGTTCGGCTTCATCCGCGAAACCCATGCGCGCCATCAGTTCCTTGTGGAAGTTGCGTGCTTTGGACCCCATGCCGCCAATGTAGAAGCCCAGCATCGCCTTGACCGGGTACAGCGCTTCATCAAGGTTGTCGTTGATGTTGCACAGTACCAGCGCCGGAATTTCGAAGCCGGGTCTGGCGTTGCGCAACTGGCTGGCGTAGACCTCCTGGCGGTAGGGGGAGTAGTAGAGCGGCAGCCAGCCATCGGCAATTTCCGCGGTCTGCTCGACATTTTTCGGGCCTTCGGCGCCAATAAAGATGGGCAAGTCAGCCCGTAGCGGGTGGACGATGGGCTTGAGCGGTTTACCCATGCCCCAGGCGCCCGGGCCGTGGTAGGGCAGGGGGTAGAACTCACTGTCGCTGGTGACGGGTGCCTGTCGCGCCAATACCTGGCGAATGATATCGACATAATCCCGTGTGCGTGTCACCGGTTTGCTGTAAGGCTGGCCATACCAGCCCTCCACCACTTGGGGGCCGGAAACGCCGAGGCCAAGTATCATGCGTCCGCCTGAAAGGTGGTCAAGGGCCATGGCGGCCATGGCGCAGGCGGTAGGTGTGCGCGCGGAAAGCTGTGCGACGGCCGTGCCGAGCCGAATGCGAGACGTCTGGCTGCCAATCCACGCCAGGGGAGTGAAGCAATCATTGCCCCAGGACTCGGCGACCCACACCGAATCAAAGTTCAGCCGCTCCGCCTCCTGTGCCAGCTCGACCATGTTTGGCTGCGGTTGCGCGCCCCAGTAGCCGAGTTGCAGTCCCAGCGTCAATTTGCCCATGTTGCCTGTCCTCACCTTGGGTGTGCATTATTGTAAGAGCTACTCTACCCCAATCGCGGCCCAAGGTGATGCGCGAAAACGGCCATGGGGCCTGTCGCAAGTGTGCAGGCGTGTTATTCTGCGCGGCCATTGGATACACTTCCGCGGCAGTTGGAACCGGGAAAGGATATGATGTCATGTCTCAGCTGACGCATCTTGATGCGTCGGGCACAGCGCGCATGGTGGACGTGGGGGCCAAGCCGGAAACGCGGCGCGAGGCAGTTGCCACGGCCAGCGTCAGCATGCAGCCCGAAACCCTGCGCCTGCTGCGCGAGGGTGCGCATGCCAAAGGCGATGTGCTTACGGTGGCGCGGATTGCCGGCATTCAGGGCGCGAAGAAATGCGCAGAGCTTATTCCGCTCTGCCACCCCTTGATGCTCAATAGTATCGATCTCGATTTCACGCTTGATGACGACGCCAGCTGCGTGCACATTGCTGCGCGCTGTCGTGTGTCCGGCAAGACGGGAGTCGAGATGGAAGCCCTGACCGCCGCCTCGGTGGCAGCCCTCACAATCTACGACATGTGCAAGGCCGTGGACCGTGGCATGCTGATCCAGAACCTGGGGCTGCAGGAGAAACACGGCGGCAACTCGGGAAGCTGGCAGCGGTCGCCGGATGACGCCTCATGCTGAGGGTCCTGTTTTTTGCCAGGCTGCGTGAACAGCTCGGCTGCGAGTCGCTTGAGCTGGCCAGTGAACCCGGTATCGACAGTCTCGCAGCGTTGCGCGCGGCTCTGTCCGAGCGCGGACCGGTGTGGAAAGAAGCGCTGGCAGACGCAAACCTGCTGGCCGCTGTAAACCAGTCGCTCGCCGAGCCGGGAACCCCGCTTGTGTCGGGTGACGAAGTCGCCTTTTTCCCGCCGGTTACCGGGGGTTGACGTGACACAGAGTGACTGTCGCGTGCGAGTGCAGGAGGCGGCTTTCAGCCCCGACCAGCTGCAGCGGTCGCTGCCCGCAGCGGGGGCAGTGGTGACGTTTACCGGCAACGTGCGGGATGTGGGAGCGGGAGGCGCGGTCGACGCGCTGCAATTGGAGCATTATGCCGGCATGACCGAACACAGCCTGCAGGCGATTGCCGAGGAGGCGGCAGCGCGCTGGGTACTCACGGCCGCGCATGTGGTGCACCGGGTTGGGCGTCTTGATGCAGGAGAGGCTATCGTCTGGGTGGGGGTATGCGCCGCGCACCGGGCCGAGGCCTTTGCGGCCTGTGAATTCATCATGGACGCACTCAAGACCCGCGCACCTTTCTGGAAAAAGGAACACGGTCCGCAGGGCGCACGCTGGGTGGATGCCCGCGCCAGCGACGTTGCGCGCGCACAGCGCTGGCAGTTAACCCGAACAGGGGATGCCAATGGGTCCCCCGGCGGGTGAACCTGTAGCGTCTGAAAACAGTATTATTACAACAATGCACAGGAGAAGGTTATGGAATTGGATGGACGAGAGCTGCGCAGCGCTCTGGGACGGTTTGCCACGGGCGTGTGCTTGATCACCGCAGTGAATGAGGAAGGGGAGGCACTGGCACTGACCGCCAATTCTTTCAGCTCGGTGTCGCTGGACCCACCGCTGGTGCTGTGGAGCCTGCAGAACAACTCGGAGGTCTTCACCACCTATTCCAAGGCCCGGCACTACGCGATCAATGTGCTGGCGGGAAACCAGCAGGAGCTTTCTTCGCGTTATGCTCGCAAGGGCGACCATGTGCTGGATGCCGAGCACTTTACGCCAGGCGAGCACGGTGGTGCACCGCTGATCAACGATGCGCTGGTGCAGTTCGAATGCAGTCTGGATGCGACACATCCCGGCGGCGATCACCTGATTATCGTGGGCCGGGTGCACGCTATGCATGCGCAAGTGGAAGGCGAGCCGCTGGTGTTCTACAGCGGCGCCTATCGCGCGCTGGCATGAGGCTGCACGGGGCGTTGAGCGCATGAATTATTGTACGCTCTGTGGCGCAACCGTAGCCCTGCGGATCCCCGAGGGCGACGATCGCGAGCGCTTTGTCTGTAGCGCCTGCGACGTGGTGCACTACGTGAATCCGCGCGTGATCGTGGGCTGCGTTCCTGTGTACGAGGGGCGGATTCTACTGTGCAAGCGCGCGATTGAACCGCGTCTGGGCTACTGGACACTGCCCGCAGGGTTCATGGAAAACGGTGAAACCACAGTGCAGGGGGCGGCGCGTGAAACCTGGGAGGAAGCGCGTGCCCGGGTCACAGAGCTGGAACTCTACCGCGTCTTTGATGTGCCACACATCAATCAGGTGTACATGTTTTACCGCTGCAACGTGGTTGACGGGGAATTTGGCGTTGGGCCGGAAAGCACCGACAGTGGTTTTTACCGCCAGGAAGATATTCCCTGGGGCGAAATCGCCTTTCCAGTGGTTCAGGAAACGCTTCAGGAGTTTTTTGCCGACAGCGCATCCGGGCATTTTCCCGTGCGGGTGTCGGCCATAGAGCGGCGTCGACCGCCGGGCTGATATTCGCCGTCATCGCGCTGGAAAATACTTGCACACATGAGGAGGACAACCTATGGCATTCCCCAAAGTTGGTAACCTGGCTCCGGCTTTCTCCCTGCTCGATCAGGACGGTAACAGCGTCACCCTGAAGCAGTTCCGGGACAAGAAAAACGTTGTCCTCTACTTCTACCCCAAGGCCATGACGCCGGGCTGCACGGTGCAGGCCTGCGGTATCCGGGACAGCAAGAAGGCATTGGAGAAGGCCGATACCGTGGTACTTGGCGTCAGCCCTGACCCGGTGGCGCGCCTCGGAAAATTCATCGAAAAACAGGACCTCAACTTCACGCTGCTGTCCGATGAGGATCACGCGGTTGCCGAGAAATATGGTGCCTGGGGGCTGAAGAAATTCATGGGCCGCGAATTCATGGGGATCCTGCGTACCAGCTTTATCATCGGCAAGGACGGACGCCTCAAACACGTGATGGATACAGTGAAGACGAAAAGCCACCACGATGATGTGCTCGCCCTGATCAAAGAGCTCGGGTTGTAACGTGGTTGCCTTCAGCCTCAACGGGCGCAACGTTGAACTCAAAGTAGATCCTGCTACGCCGTTGCTGTGGGTGTTGCGGGATCACCTGGGTCTGACCGGCACGCGCTTCGGCTGCGGTATGGGGCTCTGCGGAGCCTGCACCGTGCATCTCGACGGCGCGGCCATTCGCAGCTGCTCGACACCGGTGTCGCAGGCTGCCGGGCGCAGTGTGACGACGATTGAAGGCCTCGGTGGCGATCACCCGCTACAACGGGCCTGGGTCGAGCACAACGTACCCCAGTGCGGATATTGCCAGTCCGGGCAGATCATGTCGGCCGCGGCATTGCTGGCATCCAACCCGCAGCCTGACGAAGAGAACATTCGCCAGGCCATGTCCGGCAACCTGTGCCGCTGTGGCACCTATCACAAAGTGCAGCGGGCGATCTTGAGTGTGGCGGCGGTAGAGCACTGGCAGCCCGCCGCGGAGGATGCATCATGAGCCTGACCCGACGCCAGTTCATTCGCAATGTCTCCGTGACCGGTGGTGCTCTGACGCTGGGCTTCCAGCTTACCGCGTGTTCGGGGAAACCCCTGCAACTCGGGAGTGAGGCGGACTTCCAGCCGGATGCTTTCCTGCGCATCGAGCCTGATGGTGCCATCATCCTGCAGATTCCCAAGGCGGAAATGGGGCAGGGCGTGGTTACGGGCATGGTGACTCTGGTCGCCGAGGAGCTGGAGGTACACCCGGAGCGTATCGGCTATGCCATGGCCCCCGTACATAGCGCCTTCGCCGACCCTGAGATGCGCCTGCAGATTACCGGCGGCAGTGCCTCCATCCGCGTCTACCACGAAATCCTGCGTCAGGTGGGTGCCAGTGCCAGAGAGACCCTGATTGCCGCCGCCATGCAGCAAAGTGGACTCGACCGGGCCAGCCTTGCAGCGCGGGACGGGCGCGTGCGCAGTACCGATGGGGCGGTGGACCTCGCCTATGCGGATCTGGTGGCGATCGCCCGCGCGTTACCGGTGGTCAGCGATGTGGCGCTGAAACCGGCGGATCAGTGGCAGTGGATCGGCCACTACGACCAACGCGTGGACGCACAGGCAAAGACGGACGGCAGCGCGCGCTTCGGCATGGACGCAAGTCCCGAAGGCTGCCTGACTGCGGTATTGCTGCGCTGCCCGTGGTTTGATGGTGCCGTCGAGTCCTTTAATGCGGAACACGCGCTGGAGCACCCCGGGGTGGTCGCGGTGTTTGCCACCGAACACGGGGTTGCCGTGGTCGCCGAAGGCTATTGGCCGGCCCGGCAAGCGGCGGGCAAGGTCGAGGTGACCTTTACCCCGCCCGGCGGTGGCCTGCGCGATAGTGCGGCAATTACCGAGGCGCTCACCGCGGCACTGGACGGCGATGATTTCGCCAGTGTCCGGGACGATCCGGCAAGCGCCAAGGCGG
This sequence comes from Haliea alexandrii, assembly GCF_003719295.1. GTDB lineage: Bacteria > Pseudomonadota > Gammaproteobacteria > Pseudomonadales > Halieaceae > Haliea > Haliea alexandrii. The sequence goes on along the minus strand of NZ_RFLW01000002.1, from coordinate 709,805 downwards.
GGCAGGGCACGCTGGTGTCGGGGCGTTACGCCGTACCGTTTCTGGCGCATGCCGCGATGGAGCCGCTCAACGCCACCTGTCGTCTCACTGAGGGCGGCTGCGAGGTCTGGGTGGGCTCGCAGGCACCGGACCTGGCGCAGGATGCGGCGTCCCGCGTGCTCGACGTGCCGCGAGAGGCAGTGGTTATCCACAACCAGTTTCTCGGCGGTGGTTTTGGCCGTCGCGCCGCGGCGGATAACGTTGCCGAGGTCGTCGCTATCGCGCGGGAACTGAAACGTCCGGTGAAACTCGTGTGGAGCCGCGAAGACGACATGCGCCACGACTGGTACCGGCCGCCCATGGCGGGTGCCATTGAAGCCCGCGTGCATGCCGATGGCAGCATCAGCCATTGGCAGCACCGTATTGCGGGGCCCAGCATTAACCAGCAGGTGTTGCCGGTGTTGATGGGCGCCATGTTGCCCCAGTGGATTCCGGGCGGACCGCGGCAACTGGTGGGCGACTTTGTCGGCAAAAAGGATTTCGCGTCGGTGGAGGGCTCCAAAGAGCTGCCCTATCAGTTCGACGGTGTTAGTGTCAGCTACCACAACGTGCCGGTGCCGGTGCCGCTGGGATACTGGCGGTCAGTCGGGCACAGTCACAATGCGTTTGTGGTAGAGAGTTTCGTCGACGAACTCGCGCATGCGGCCGGTGTTGACCCGCTGGAATTTCGTCGCAAACATCTTGCCGCAGACTCCCGCGAGCGCCGGGTACTGGACGCTGTGGCCGCCGCGGCAAGCTGGGGCAATGCCCCTGCGGGCCATTACCAGGGTATTGCCGTGCACGATTCCTTCCAGTCCTGCGTTGCGGAGGTGGTGGAAATATCGCTGGTGGATGGCAAGCCCAAACTGGAGCACGTGTATTGCGCGATCGATTGCGGCCAGGTGATCAACCCGGACATAGTGCGTGACCAGATGATCGGCGGTATCGTGTTCGCGTTGAGCGCTGCGCTGCACGGCGAAATCACGCTGAAAAACGGCGCGGTGGAGCAGAGCAACTACCACGATTATCAGCTGCTGCGGCAGACCGATACGCCCCCCATGACGGTTGTCCTGATCGACAGTGCGGCGCCGCCTACCGGGGTGGGTGAGCCGGGCACGCCCCCCGCGGCTCCTGCGCTCGCCAATGCCCTGTTCGCGGCCACAGGGGAGCGTCAGCGGCGCCTGCCACTGCGCATGGGCTGACGGCAAGTCCTTGACGGGGTCTCGCTTCGGGTACAGACTAACGCGCATTAGTATAATGGCGGTATCTGCCCGAGGAGAGACCCATGAGCCGTTGCCCACACTTTGACCTGAACGACCCGGAAAGCTACCGGGGCGGGTTGCCGCGTGACACATTCGCCTACCTGCGACGCGAAGAGCCGGTGTACTGGCATGAGCCCAGTCATGGCAGCCCGGGTTACTGGGCGGTCACACGGCAAGCGGAAATCGACGAAGTGTCGAAAAACCCGCAGTTATTTTCCTCCGCCGAACGGACCTGCATGTTGAACAATCCCACGCCGGACGAGGTGGAGATGATGCAGGCGCTGATGATCAACATGGACCCCCCCAAGCATTTGAAATACCGGCGCCTGGTGCGTTCCGCGTTCACTCCGCGCAAAGTCGACAGCTATGAACCGCGGTTTCGCGAAATCGCCCGGGAAATTCTCGACCGCGCCCTCCCTGCGGGGCGCTGTGACTTTGTCGAAGACATCGCCATGGAGTTGCCGCTGATTGCGATTTGCGAGCTGATGGGGGTGCCGCTGGAGAAGCGCCAGCGCCTGTTTGAGCTGACCAATATCATGCTCGGCATGGACGACCCTGACCTCACCACCTCGGCGGAGGATGGCATGAACGCCATGGTCGAGATGTTCATGATGGGTATGGAGCTGGCCACAGCCCACAGGGAGAACGGTTCCGAGGGGATTGTTGCCACATTGCTGGACGGCACTGTGGAAGACGAACCTCTCACGGATGAAGAGTTCTGTAATTTCTTCATGTTGCTGATTGTCGCCGGCAATGAAACGACGCGCACAGTCACCAGTCAGGGCATGCGCATGCTGCTGGAGAATCCTGCGCAGTTTCAGGCGCTGGTCGATAATCCGGCGCTGGTGCCCGATGCCATCGAGGAATTCCTGCGTTACAACCCGGCTGTGATTGCGTTCCGGCGCACGGCGACAGAGGACACCACGCTGGGTGGCCGCAACATCCGCAAGGGCGAGTTGGTGCAGTTGTTTTACGGTGCAGCCAGTGCTGACGAGACCGTATTCGACGATCCCGAGCGCTTTGATATCCTGCGCAATCAGCGCGAGGATGTGCGCAATGGCCACCGTGCGTTCGGTGTGGGGCAGCATTTCTGTCTCGGCTCTCACCTGGCCCGTCTGGAGCTGACCGTGATTTTTGAGGAAATTGTGCGCCGCATGCGTAATCCGCGCCTCGACGGTGAAATTCAGTGGCTGCGTTCAAGCTTCATTCACGGCATCAAGCACATGCCCATCGTGTTCGACGTGGCCTGAGGAGGCCCCACTCGCGCCCGGTCGCCGGGTGCGGGCCGCAGGGGCTTGCCCCACGGTTCATGCTATTGTGCCCCACGTTGAATTCTGGCCGCGGCGAGAGCCCTGACCTTGGTGTGGGGGCCCGGTCACAGCACAATGGCGGGTCTGTCATTGAAGGAGCAACTGACCATGCCCATGCCTACCGATATCGGTGTTATCGACCTCATGCTGGCCGTACCCGGCGACGACAACAGCAATTTCTACGAGTGGATCAAGCCCATGCTCATGGACAAGCAGAGCCATGAGATGTTCAAGATGCCCGCGCAGTACATGTTCAAGGACATTCCGCAGATCGACGGGCAGGACGATTACGTGGCCTACACCGTGGCGCAGATGGACAAGCACAATATCGAGCGCGCCATGATCGGGGTTGGCCCGTACGCGGAGCAGCACAAGGAAGCCCTGCGCAGGTTCCCCGATCGATTCTTTGCCTGCTACGAAGCCAATCCCAACAACGGCATGGACGAGGTGCGTACCATTGTCGCACTGAAGGAAGAGTTCGATATCAAGGCGGTTACCGCATCGCCCGCCATGATCTGTCCGCCGGTGCCCGTAAACGACAAGAAGTGGTACCCCATCTACGCGAAACTTGTTGAACTGGATATACCATTTTGCCCCTGCATGGGTATTCCCGGCCCCCGCTTGCCCTTTGGGCCGCAGAAAGTTGAATTGCTCGACGAGGTGCTGTGGTTCTTTCCCGAGCTCAACGTGGTCACGCGTCATGGCTGCGAGCCCTGGACCGACGTGGCCTGGAAAATGATGTTGAAATACCCAAACCTGCATTACATGACCAGCGCGTTTGCGCCCAAGCATTATCCAAAGGACATCGTGCACTTCGCCAACACGCGCGGTGCCGATCAAGTGATGTATGCCGGCTATTTCCCCATGGGCCTGTCGCTGGACCGTATTTTCCGCGAAATGCCGGATGTGCCTTTCCGGGACGAAGTGTGGCCCAAGTTCCTGCGCGAGAACGCGCTGCGTGTATTCAAACTGGATAAATAGGAGCGGTTGATGGAATACGTCGAAGTCGAACAGGCGGTAAATGCCCCCGGATTGCGGTTGGTGCTCAGCGCCGGTGTGCCGGGGCCCTGGGGTGAAACCGCGAAGTCACTCTTCGACTACAAGGGGCTCAAGTACCTGCCGGTGCGTCAGGAGGGGGGCGGCGAAAACGCCGAGCTGGTGTCCTGGACCGGGCAGAGCTCTGCGCCGGTTGCCGTGTTCGACGATCTGCCGCCCGTGTGCCACTGGTTGGACCTGTTGCACCTGGCTGAACGGCTGGCGCCAACGCCGGCGCTGTTGCCCGCCGACCCGGCACAGCGTGCCGAAGTGCTCGGCCTGTCGGCGCTGATTGCGGGTGTTGACGGGTTTGGCTGGCAGCGCCGCCTGCAGCTGTTTGTGCCGGGCATGGCGCTGGCCGAGCCGCCAGAGTCGATTGTGCGCATGGCCGGCAAGTACGGCTGGAGTGAGCAGGCAGCCGCACAGGCTGACCAGCGCATGGCTGCCATCGCGGGGCTGCTGGATGAGCGCCTCGCCGCGCAGGAAGCCGCCGGCAACCCCTGGCTGGTTGGGGAGGGCGTCACCGCCGTGGATTTCTACTGGGCCAACTTTGTCGGCATGGTGTTGCCGCTGCCCCCGGAGGTCAATCCCATGCCGGATTACCTGCGTGGCATGTATGCTTCCGGTGCTGAGAAGACTACCCGCTGGCTCACGCCACGGCTGCTGGCCCATCGCGACCGCATGTATCGCGAACACATCCGTCTGCCGCTGGATTTCTAACAAAAAGGGAGAATTTTCATGCTATCACAACAGGAACTGTCAGACCGTCTGGAACTGCAGGATCTCGTATTCCACTACTCGCACCTGATCGACAGCAAGTCCTTCGATGACCTGCGCGGTGTATTCACCGAGGACGCACACGTTGATTACTCGGCCTTCGGTGGTTCAGTCGGCAACCTCGAGGAGACCATTGCCTACCTCAAGGATGCGGTTTCCGATGGCATCTTCCCCAACAGCCAGCACCTGAACGCCAACCTGCAGTTCGTGGTGAATGGCGACACGGCGACCGGCCGTGTCATGTGCTTCAACCCGATGGAAATGGCATTGCCGGATGGGGGGCGTCACGTTTTCCTGTTGGGCCTCTGGTACGTTGATGAGTATGTGCGCACAGGGCAGGGCTGGCGTATACGTCGCCGTGCGGAGGAAAAGAGCTGGGTGTTCAACACACCTGATTTCATGGAACTCTGAACCGGCGCTGGGGATAAGCCCCGGTAAAAACGCGGTTGCGGGTGCCTTGAGGCACCCGCTGACTGTGCCGTGCTAGCGGTGTGGCCACTGTGCCAGGTGCGCGGCACGAATATCGGGTTTCAGCAGTTTGCCAGTGGCGTTGCGCACCAGCGCTTGCTGCGTAAAGCGCCACTGGGTGGGTATCTTGTAGCCCGCCATGTGCTCACGCAGGTAGCTCACCAAGTGGTCAACCTCAAGATCGGTTGCGCCATTTACCGTGGCCGCCAGCTCCTCGCCAAGGTCCGGGTGGGGCAGCCCATAGACTGACGCTTCAATCACCTGTGGATGGGCGGTCAACACGCCTTCCACTTCGACCGGGTAAATGTTTTCGCCATTGCGGATGACCATGTCCTTGATGCGATCAACCACGTGAACAAAACCGTATTCGTCCACAAAACCGATATCGCCGGTTTTCACCCAGCCATCGACAAACGTTTCCGCGGTGGGTTTGGGCAGGTTCCAGTATTCCCGCGCATTGGTCGGGCTGCGCACCATCAGCTCGCCGGGCTGCCCGGCCGGCAGTACATTGCCCTCCGGGTCTACACTCTGCATATCGACGATGGGGGAAATGGTGCCCGCCGCCGTCGGTTGCAGGCGGTACGCTTCGCCGGTACAGCTGCTGCCAGTCGCATTGGTTTCGGTCATGCCGTAACCCGTACCCGGGTAGGCATCGGGAACCTTGCGGTAAATGAGATCTTTCAAGTGTGGCGGGCAGGCCGCGCCACCCGCACCGAGTGAGAACAGGCTGCGCGTGTCGGCACGCTCAAAGGCTGGTGATTCGAGCATGGCAATCGTCATGGCCGGCACACCGGTGAAAACGGTAATGCGCTCGCGCTCAATGACCTTGAGCGCCTCTTCTGGATCCCATTTGTAGAGAATGCTGGTTTTACGACCGCCGCGCAGGTTGAGCAGGAAAATGGCGTAGCAGCCGGACACATGAAACAGCGGCACCGCAAGCAGGGTGCAGGGCTCAAAGCCCGACCCCATCATCTTGCCGATGACTTCGGGGTTGGTCATGGCTGATACGTAGGCCATCAGCTCGAAGTTCTGCAGTGCCTGGCAGATGGCGGCGTGGGTTGAAGCCGCACCCTTCGGTTTGCCGGTGGTGCCCGAGGTGTACATGATCATTGCCAGGTCTTCGCTATCCAGCGCCACCTCTGGCGCCTGTGCCGGGCTTTCCTGGGTCGCCTCCCAGCGCGTTGCCGGCGCGATGTCTGCGGAACCGCTGCGCACCACCACCGCCTGGCAGTCCAGCTCGGCGAGCTGCGCACGCACCAGCGTGTGGCGCTCAAGGTCGCAGACGACCAGCCGCGCCCCGGCGTCGTTCAATGCATAGCCCAGCTCTTCCGCGCGCCCCCAGCTGTTGAGCGGGACAACGATCGCGCCCGTTGCCTGAATGCCGACAAATGCGAACATCCACTCCGGGTAGTTGCGCATGGCGATGGCAACCCGGTCCCCCTTGCGTATGCCCGCCTGGTGCACCAGATAGTGTGCAAAGCGGTCGGCCGCGGCAAAGAATTCCGTGAACGTGTAGCGTTCATCCTCGTAGGTGATTGCGGTCTTGTCACCATGGGCACGACCGGCATCCAGCGCGTCGCGCAGGGTGGCGGGTGCATTGGCGTAGCAGCGCATGGCGACACCATTGATGGTGCAGTCTTTGAGTTCGAAGGGCGCTCCGGGAGCAGTCAGTTGTTCGGCGGCGGCGCGCAGGTTCGCGCTGAGGGCGGCGACATCATTCATGGCGGTCAGTAGTCTCCAGTCGTCGTCAGGGATACGGGTTGAAGTCGGGGCATGATACACAAGCGGCGATGGCAGGGGCAGTATTGCCGGCGGCCTGTGGCGAATTGAACGGCGCCGGTGCATTCCGCTACACTGGCGCGCTTTGCCCGGTGCAGGTACCTCGCGCCAATGCTCATGGACCTGACAGCGGGGACACGCAGTGGCGACCACTTTAACCGGCAATACCAACGGCATCCGCGGCGCCGCGCGCAAGGGATTTCACGACTGGTTGGCGCAGCAGGACGCCCATATGGCCGAGCGTTTTTCCGATCACGCGCCACAAATCATGGTGTACGACCTCGACCTGCAGTCCTGACTGCCCGCCAGATTGCAGCAACGAGGGTTTCGCTGTACATTTGGCGCCTGTTATTTTCCCCCCGTTACCGCTCGCGCCAGTCGGCGCAGGCTGCAAGGAGTTGTCATGAGTTTGTTCATTGCCAGTGCTCACGCCCAAGCCCAGGGTGGCGCCCAGGGTGGCGGCGAGATCTTCCAGATTGTATTTCTGGTGGGGCTGTTCGCGCTGTTCTACTTCATCGCCATCCGCCCACAGCGCAAGCGGCAGAAAGAGCATGCGCAGATGGTGGCCGCGCTCGGCAAGGGCGACGAAGTGGTGACCAGCTCTGGAATCCTCGGCCGCATCACCGGGCTCGACGACAACTATGTGGTCTTGAACGTGGCGAATAATGTCGACATGAAGTTCCAGCGCATCCATATCCACGCGGTGTTGCCGAAAGGAACACTCAAGTCCATCGGCTAATGAAAGGGCTTGCGCTGCCGCCAAGGATTGCGCTGGCCCAGCGCCCCACGCCCCTGCAGTACTTGCCCCGGGCCACTGAGCGCTGGGGCTGTGGCAAGCGCCTCTGGATCAAGCGCGATGACCTGACGGGTTGTCTGTTGAGCGGCAACAAGGTGCGCAAACTCGAATTTATCATTGCGCATGCGCTCGCCGAAGGCTACGACACGCTGATCACCTGCGGTGGTCTGCAAAGCAACCATTGTCGCGCAACGGCTTTTGCCGCGGCACAGGCCGGCCTCTCGGCACACCTCGTGCTGCGTGGAGACACGCCGTTCACGGGTCAGGGCAACTACCTGCTCGGTCAGTTGGCCGGTGCCACCATCAATTGCTACCCCAAGAGCCACTATGTTGCTGAACTGCCCGCCTTGCTTGAAAGCTGGCGAGCGCACTACGCAGGGTTGGGTAGAAAGGCGCTGATTATTCCCACCGGCGGCAGCGATGGCCTCGGTATCTGGGGCTACATTGCCGCCTGTGAGGAACTGCGCGAGGACCTTGCCCAAGCCGATATCGAGTCGGCTCACCTGGTGACCGCCACGGGTTCCGGCGGCACCCAGGCGGGCCTCACCCTGGGCACGGCCCTGCACGCTCTGCCGCTTACGGTCTGGGGCGTCAACGTCTGTGACGATGAGGCGTATTTCCTCAATAAGGTCGCGACGGATGTAGCGGACTGGCGCAGCCGTTTCCCCGGCCAACCCGCAGCAACGGTGACACCGCGTGTGATCGATGGGTACGTCGGTGCGGGCTACGGTGTGGCGAGCCCTGAGGTATTGCGGGTTATCGCAGACCTGGCGGCACTGGAAGGCGTATTGCTCGATCCGGTGTACACCGGCAAGGCCTTCCATGGGCTCGCTCAAGAGCTGCCGACGGGCCGTTTCGACGATCAGCGCGATATTGTATTTCTGCACTCCGGGGGCGTATTCGGTGTGTTCCCGCAGGCGGACCAGTTCGGTTTCTTACACACCGCCGCCAGCGGTTAATTCAGGGTCATAGTAATCATGCAGGCATTCGGCGAATTCGTCACCACAATCAATGGCTGGGCCTGGGGCCCCGTGATGCTGGTTCTCCTGCTGGGCACTGGCCTCTATCTGAGCATAGGCTTGCGCTTTCTCACCCTGCGCAATATCCCCCGCGCATTCCGCCTTCTTCTCAGCGGCCGGGGAGGGCAGGGGCAGGGTGATATTTCTCCCTTCAGCGCACTCATGACCTCACTCTCGGCAACCATCGGTACCGGCAATATCGCCGGGGTCGCCACTGCACTGGTGCTCGGTGGCCCGGGTGCCCTGTTCTGGATGTGGATTACGGCGCTGGTGGGTATGGCAACCAAATACGCCGAGGCAGTCTGCGCTGTGCGGTTCCGGGAGCAGGACGCAGCGGGGAACTACAGTGGTGGGCCCATGTACTATATTCGCAATGGGCTGCACCAGCGCTGGCACTGGCTGGCCTGGGCCTTTGCGATTTTCGGTACCCTGGCGGGCTTTGGTATTGCCAACACCGTGCAGTCCAACTCGGTGGCGCAGGTTCTTGAGGACTTTCTCGCGGTGCCACCACTGGCAACCGGACTGGTGCTGATGGGCCTGGTCGCCGCGGTGATTCTTGGCGGTGTGAAGCGGATTGCGCGCGTCGCGAGCTGGCTGGTACCGATGATGGCACTGGGTTACATCCTCATGGGGGTGCTGGTACTGGTCACCCACGTTACGGCGATTCCAGCGGCAGTAGTCACCATCGTCAACGCAGCCTTCAGTGGCTCGGCCGCAGCGGGGGGCTTTGCCGGGGCGACGGTGTGGGCCGCGATTCGCTTTGGTGTTGCGCGCGGCATTTTTTCCAACGAGGCAGGCCTCGGCAGCGCGCCCATCGCGCACGCGGCGGCGCAGACCAGTCAGCCGGTGCAGCAGGGCATGATCGCCATGCTGGGTACGTTCATCGACACGCTTATCGTCTGCACCATGACCGGGCTGGTCATCGTTATCATGGATGTACTGCCCACCGGTGTCAGTGGCGCCAGCCTGACCTCCATGGCGTTTGCCCAAGGCATGCCCGGGGGTGAATACGTGGTGACCCTGGGGCTCTGCCTGTTCGCCTTCACCACCATGATTGGCTGGTCATTCTATGGCGAGCGTTGCGCGGTATTCCTGTTTGGCATTCGTGCCAGCCTGCCTTTTCGGCTGCTGTGGGTGCTGGCCATTCCGGTGGGTACGCTGATCGATCTCGAGCTGGTCTGGTTGATTGCCGACACCCTCAACGCCTTCATGGCCATCCCCAACCTGATTGCGCTGATCCTGCTGGCGCCGCTGGTGTTTCGCATCAGCCGGGCCTATTTCGACGGTCAGCCTGCACCGGAGGCCTGAGCTGCAGCGGCCTCTCGGCGCGCCCCGGCATCCCGTGTTATGGCCGCTAGGCGCGCAGGAGGGTTGCGGTTACACTGCCATCCATGGCAGATGAAACCCCCAACAAGCTGGTTATCGCGATTTCTTCGCGCGCGCTGTTCGACCTGGATGCCAGCCATCAGGTGTTCGAACAGGACGGCCTGAAGGCCTATTCCGAATACCAGATCGCTCACGAAGAAGAGCCGCTGGCACCCGGCGAGGCCTTCCCGCTGGTGCAGAAAATGCTGCGGTTGAATTCGCTGCTGGGCGACAGTGTGGGCGTGGAAGTGGTGTTGCTGTCGCGCAACAGTGCCGACACCGGCCTGCGCGTGTTCAACTCCATCCAGCACTACGAGCTACCGATCACCCGGGCGGCCTTTTGTGGCGGTGAAAGCCCCTGGCGCTATATCAATGCCTTCGGGTGCCAGCTGTTTCTTTCCAACGAAGCCGAGGATGTGCGCTATGCGCTCGCCTGTGGGGTGGCCGCGGCCACGCTGGTGTCCAACAAGAGCGGCAATTCAGGCACCGACCAGCTGCGCTTCGCCTTTGACGGCGATGCCGTGGTGTTTTCCGATGAGGCCGAACAGGTCTACAAGTCGCAGGGGCTGGAAGCCTTCACTGCCAGCGAACGCGCAGCCGCGCGCACACCGTTGAGTGGCGGGCCGTTTCAACCCTTTCTCGCGGCCCTGCATCGTTTGCAGCAGGCGTTTCCCGCCAGTGAGGCACCCATACGCACGGCGCTGGTGACTGCGCGCTCGGCGCCGGCGCATGAACGCGTCATACGCACGCTACGCGCCTGGAATATTCGTATTGATGAGTCCATCTTTCTCGGTGGCCTGAACAAGACCGAGTTCCTGCGCGCCTACCAGGCGGATGTGTTTTTTGACGATCAGGAGACGCACTGCCAGCTCGCCAGTCCGCACATTGCCACCGGCCATGTGCCACACGGTGTTGCCAACCGCTAGCCTGCGGTGTCTTATTCCACGGGTCTGTTATTCCATTGCTCTTGGCAACAGCCAGCTTTAACTACTATTCTGTATAAGCTCCCGCTCACCGCGGCCCTGTGGTGAGCGCGTGCGGTGAGAGGTTTGGGTATGAAACTGCAGCAACTGCGCTACATCTGGGAAGTCGCCCACCACGACCTGAATGTGTCGGCAACGGCACAGAGCCTGTACACCTCGCAGCCGGGTATCAGTAAGCAGATCCGTTTACTCGAAGACGAATTGGGCGTGGAGATCTTCGCCCGCAGCGGTAAACATCTGACCCACGTCACGCCGGCGGGGGAGGCCATTTTGCAAACGGCAGGGGAAGTGCTGCGCAAGGTGGAGAGCATCAAACAGGTGGCCCAGGAGTACTCTAACGAGCGTAAGGGCAGCCTCTCGATTGCGACCACGCACACCCAGGCGCGCTACGCCTTGCCCGCGACCATCCGCTCTTTCATTGAACGCTACCCGGACGTGTCGCTGCACATGCACCAGGGCACACCGATGCAGATTTCCGAAATGGCGGCGGATGGCACGGTGGATTTCGCCATCGCCACCGAGGCGCTGGAGCTGTTCAGTGACCTGATCATGCTGCCGTGTTACCGCTGGAACCGCTGTGTGCTGGTGCCTCGCGATCATCCCCTGACCCAGCTTTCCGAGCTGACGCTGGAAGACGTAGCCGCGCACCCCATTGTGACCTACGTGTTCGGTTTCACCGGGCGCTCGAAGCTCGATGAGGCTTTTGTGGCACGCGGTCTGGTGCCCAAAGTCGTGTTCACCGCTGCCGATGCCGATGTCATCAAAACCTACGTGCGCCTGGGGCTCGGCATCGGCATCGTTGCCGCCATGGCCTACGATGAGCGCGCGGACTCGGACCTCGTGGCGCTGGATGCCACGCGCCTGTTTGCCAGCAGCGTGACCCGCATCGGTTGCCGTCGCGGCACCTTCCTGCGCGGCTATATGTACGACTTCATTGAGGACTTTGCGCCGCATCTGACCCGGGATATCGTCAAGGAAGCGTTTGCACACCACAGCAAAGCCGAGCTGGAGGCGCTGTTCGCGGACATTGAGTTGCCTGTGTACTGATTTTTTGTGCCCGTTGCGCTTGTGGCCCGTGCGGTGCTTGGGTAGATTGGGCCGCTTCCTGAAAGCCTCTTGGAGTATACCGCGTGGAACTGGCCTGCCTTGACCTGGAAGGGGTGCTCATCCCCGAAATCTGGATTGCGTTTGCGGAAAAAACCGGCATTGACGCCCTGCGCGCCACCACCCGCGACATCCCCGACTACGATGTGCTGATGAAACAGCGCCTGCGCCTGCTGGATGAGCACGGCCTGAAGATCGACGATATCCAGGCGGTGATTGCCACGCTGGAACCGCTGCCGGGTGCCGCCGAGTTCCTCAACTGGCTGCGCGAGCGGTTTCAGGTGATCATCCTGTCGGACACGTTCTATGAATTCTCGGCGCCGCTGATGCGCCAGTTGGGCTGGCCCACGTTGCTCTGTCACCGTCTTGAAGTGGATGAGTCGGGCAGGGTGGTGGACTACAAGCTGCGGCAGAAGGATCCCAAGCGGGCTTCGGTGCAGGCCCTGCACAGTCTGCATTACCGCATTATCGCGGCGGGGGATTCCTACAATGACACCACCATGTTGGCAGAGGCGGATGTCGGTCTGCTGTTCCACGCGCCGCAGAATGTGATTGACGAATTTCCGCAGTTCAAGGCGCTGCATGACTTTCCGTCATTGAAGCAGGCGTTTGTTGAGGCTAGTGCGCGGGCGTTGAGTGTTTGATGCTGGTGGCTTGGGTGGGTAGGGCGCGCATGCCCGTGTGGGGTATGCTGGACTCGCCGTGAACCCATCCATGGGGGCTCGATGGCAGCATCCATGCTGCCAACGGTCCTGCATACCCCACACGGGCACACGCGCCCCCGCGAGGCCTGTTTGAATCGTCGAGAACCCATCCACGGGGCTTGATGGCAGCGTGCATGCTGCCAACACCGTTAACGAAATCGTTGTTCCAGTGTGCTGAGGAAGCGTCCGACCTTGTCGTAGGTTTCCTGGTATTCCTGGTCGACCTCGGAGTCGGCCACAATGCCGCCGCCGCCCCAGCAGCGCAGGCTGCCGTGATTGGCGACCAGACTGCGGATGGCGATGTTGCTGTCCATGTGGCCATCGGCGCTGACATACAGCAGTGAGCCGCAGTAGGCCTCACGGCTGCAGGGTTCCAGTTCGGCGATGATCTGCATGGCGCGGCGTTTTGGCGCGCCGGTGATGGAGCCCCCTGGAAAGCTGTCGCGCAACAGGTCGATTGGTCCGCGCCCGGCCGCCAGCTCGCCACGGATAGTGCTCACCAGATGGTGTACGGTGGGATAGCTCTCCAGTGCGAACAGCTGTTCGACATGGATGCTGCCCGGCACACAGCTGCGCCCGAGGTCGTTGCGCAGCAGGTCCACAATCATCAGGTTTTCCGCACGGTCCTTGGGGCTTTCCCGCAATGCGGTGGCGCTTTGCAGGTCGCGCGCCGGATCGGCAAAGCGAGGGCGGGTACCTTTTATGGGGCGGGTTTCTACCTGTTGCCCCTGCAGGGAGATGAAGCGCTCGGGTGACAGGCACAGCAGCGCCTGTTGCGCTGCGGGCTCGAGATAGCCGGAAAAGGGTGCCGCAGCCACTTCACGCAGGGCGCAGTAGGCGGTGAAAGGGTCGCCGTCGTAGGTGGCGTCAAAGCGTTGTGCAAGGTTGACCTGGTAGCAGTCGCCCGCTGCAATGTAGTCCTGAATGTGGGTAAAGGCGCTGTGGTAATCGCTGCGACTCATGGCGGGCTGGAAGCTGCCGCCGAGGGTGAAAGGCCGCAAGGCGTGATTGGCCGTTGCCAGCCTGGCGCGAATGTCGGCCCGCGCGCTGCCCGCAACCCACGGCATGGCCACCAGTGCTGAGCGCTGTAATAGATGGTCCTGCACAATACACCAGTCGTAGCAGCCTATGGCGGCAGCGGGCGAGGTGGGCTGGGATGCGCCGGGGTGCGTTACCCCATGCAGGGTGTTGCCGGGCTCGTAGCCCAGGTAGCCCAGCAGTCCGCCACAGAAGGGCAGGCGCTGACTGGCGGGTGCGATAGTCGCATACCGCTCCCGGTGCAGGTCGGCCAGCGCCTGCAGGTAGCGCTGCCAGCAGCTGTTTGTCGCGCTGGTAGCGGGGGCCTGTGGCGTTTCTGCAATCGGGTCCGCCACCAGGATGTCATAGCGACCGCCGCTGGCCCAGGGTTGTGCGCTGTCCAGCCAGGCGGCGCCGGGGAGGTCGCGCAACGCCGCGTACAATGGCGCACTATCCGCTTGCCAGGGCAGCTCGTCGATATGCAGTTTCACGACGCCACCCCGGCTCGCCAGACGGGGGAGGTCAAATGTTTACACCTCATATATTCGTAGGAAACCAACGCAAAAACTACGCAATCTTCGGTATCTGGCCGGGAAAACCTGAGCATTTGCGAGGTCTTCGACACTCGTATTTGAGTGTCGTTAAATTGACATTCAAGGGGCATGGAATTAATGTGGTGCGCCGAATTCGGGCGGGCAGTCATCGTAAGCCCGGCCGCCGTCGCATGTAAACCCGGGAACCTCGACAGAAGGTAGAAGCTGTTGCCGGCTTCCACGGAGCGGTAACGTACCAGCATGGGAAACAGAATGAAGAAAAGCACTGATTCAGAACTGATTGCGTCTCTGCAGAACCCCTTCGCCAGCGCGCCCGAGCGGGAGTTTGGCGTGCCGGGCCAGGTGGCTTCGCAACCCGGCCTGTATGAAAAGGCGTTGAAGGCGGGCTGGGAGCTGCAGCAGCGTCCGCTGCGTGCCGCTGGCGTGCGCAATACACAGCGTCAGCACCAGAAGAAGCGCATGACCATCTGGGAGCGTATCGAGTGTCTCGCGGATGAAGCGCCCACGGTGCTTTACCAGAACTGGGGCCCGAATCTGGATGGTGCTTCATTGGTCACGGCGCTGGTCAAGGTCAACGGGCGCGATGTCGCCATTTATGGCCACGATTTCACCGTGCGCGCAGGCTCCATGGATGCCACCAACGGCAAGAAGTTGGCGCGTTTGTTTGAGCTGGCGGCGAAACGCAAGATTCCGCTGGTGGGCCTCAACGATTCGGCCGGTGCCTACATCCCTGCCGGTGTAGGCGGGCTCGACGGTTACGCAGATGCCTTTACTGCACTGCGCAAGATTTCGGGTGTTGTGCCGAGCATCATGTGCATGTTCGGTTTCAACGCCGGCGGTGGTTCGTATCTGCCGCGGCAGGGCAGTTTTCTGATTCAGCCCAACGACACCTTCTTCGGCCTCACGGGTCCCGGGGTGGTGAAGTCGGTGCTGGGCGAGGATGTGACGCCGGATGAACTGGGTGGTCCCGGTGTACATAGCCAGAGTGGTGTGACCGATTTCGTGGTGCCCGATGAAGTCGCCGCGTTGCGCAAGGTGCGCGAACTGCTCAAGTACCTGCCGGATAATAACAGTGCCCTGGCACCTTACCAGGCGTCCTCTGACCCGGTTACGCGCAAGACCTGGGACATCGATATCCTGCTGAAGAAAGCGTTCAACTCACCCACGGGCTACAACACTCCGGTGGATATCAGCATCCTGATTCAGCAACTGTGCGACCATGGTGACTTCCTGGAGATCCAGGCGGAACGTGCACGCAATACTATCACCGCGCTGGGGCGTATGGGCGGCAACGTTGTCGGCTTTGTGGCGAACAATTCTGCGGTGGCGTCGGGCCAGATCGATATCGCCGCAGCCTACAAGAACGCGCGCTTTATCCGCTTCTGCAATCTGTACAACATCCCGATTATTTTCCTTGAGGACACCACAGGCTTCCTGCCCGGGCGCGAGCAGGAGGCCGGCGGTATTGTGCAGGCCGGTCGCGCGATGCTGGATGCGATCGTCGACCTGCGCACGCCGCGCTTCCTGGTGCTGGTGCGCAACGCCTTCGGCGGTGCCTACGCGTCCTACAACAATTACCCCACCGGGGCAGACTTCGTGGTAGCGCTACCGACCACTCGCGTAGCGGTGATGGGGCCGGCCGGCGTGGAGTACGTCTACAAGGACGAGCTGCGGCGTATCCGCGGCAGCGTGGCGGGCAAAGTCGCCGCCGAGACCGACGCGCAAAAAGCGGCCGGTCTGTCGGATGAGGATGCCCGCTCAGCAGCGGAGCAACTCGTGCAGGGTTGGGTAAAGTCGGAAGAGCAGGCACTTGCCCAGCGTTACGAGCAGGAGTTGATGAACCCGAATGAGGCGCTGAGCCTCGGCTCTATCTCGCAGATCGTCATGCCTTCAGACCTGCGCACGGTACTGGCCGAGCACATGGATTTCTGCCTGCGGCATTACACGCCTGAACCGCTTGCCTCCGTGCAGCGCGAATTTCACTGACCACGGCCACGGCCATCGCCTGATTGAGGAAATACCGCGTGTCCAACGAATTTTACTTGCGCAATCCCCTGATTCACCGCGAGCGTCGCCTGGCGGAGCACCCCTCCGCCTGGGTGCGTCGCTTCGATTGTTCGGGCTTGCGGCCGCTGATTATCTGTCGCGGCCCCATTCGCAAAGAAGCGATGGATGTCTTCACCGAGATGGGTATCGAGCATTTCGGTATCCTGCTTTCGGAGAAAGACTCGATTGTCTACCGCAACGCCCAGGCGCCTGAACTGCGCTCGTTGACGGACCCTGATCGTGTCCACCGCGTGCCGGATTACACCGGGGCGAACAAGGAAGAACGCGACCAGCGCATTGCGCAAATCATCAGTATCGCCCACGACAACGGCTACAACGCCATTTTCGCCGGCTATGGCTTCATGGCGGAAGACCAGGCCATGGTGGCGGCCATGGAGCGTGCCGGCCTTAACTTTATCGGCCCCTGCTCGCGCACGGTGCACGATGCGGGCCTCAAGGACGAAGCCAAGCGTACGGCGTTGAAGGCGGGTGTTTCGGTCACCCCCGGTATCGACAACGGCACTGCGCTCACGCTGCTCAAGAAGCACCCTGACGTTGCCGCACTGAAAGCCCTGTGTGCCGCCAACGACCTTGCGGTCGACAACGAACAGCTGGATAACCCGGATATCACCCTGGAAGACAAAGCGGACACCGTACTGGCGGCTTCCTACGAGAAGGGTGTGGACCTCTACACAGTGGACGAACTGTGTGCAACGCTCACCGAGGCTGTGAAAAGGATGGCCGAGGATTACCCGCAGAACCGCGTGCGCCTGAAGGCGATCAGCGGCGGTGGCGGCAAGGGCCAGCGTATTCTCGGTATTGGCGAGGCAGAGCGCACGCCGGAGCTGGTGCGGGAAATTCTCAACGAGGTGAAAACAACGGGGGTCGGCGACAACAAAAACGTTCTCGTTGAACTGAACATCGAAACCACCCGTCACCAGGAAATCCAGGTGATCGGCAATGGCGACTGGTGCATCACCCTGGGTGGTCGCGACTGTTCCTTGCAGATGCACGAGCAGAAGCTGCTTGAGGTATCAGTGACGATCGAGTCATTGCAGACTGCACTGGCGCAGGCGGAGGCGTCGGGAAACAGCACGGAAGCGGAGGTGTTGCGCCAGGACCTCCTGACCCTGGAAGAAATGGAAGACGAAGCGGCGCGCTTTGGTGCGGCGGTAGGCCTGGATTCTGTGTCCACCTTCGAGTGTATTGTCGATCGCGACAAGCACTTCTTCATGGAAATGAACACCCGCATCCAGGTTGAGCACCGGGTGACGGAGCTCTGCTACTCGCTGAAGTTCACCAACCCGGACGATGAGCGCGACTTCTTTATTGTGCAGTCACTGGTGGAAGCCATGGTGCTGCTGGCCGCGC
Organism: Haliea alexandrii; assembly: GCF_003719295.1. Classification (GTDB taxonomy): domain Bacteria; phylum Pseudomonadota; class Gammaproteobacteria; order Pseudomonadales; family Halieaceae; genus Haliea; species Haliea alexandrii. The sequence continues at coordinate 692,197 of NZ_RFLW01000002.1, read as the reverse complement.
ATGGTTCTGCTTTGCCGTGCCCGGAGCGCGTGCTGCGTCACAACGACTCGGTGGAAGCGCGGCTGAATGCTACCAACCAGGCGCTGCAGCCTTCGGCCGGTGGTGTTATTGAAGGCTGGAGCGATGCACTGGACGGTGAAATTCGCGACGATCAGGGCATCAGCCTGCACAATCCCGATACTGACGTCTTCATGAAGTACACCCTCGCGGGTGCTTACGACTCCAACATCGCCCTGCTGCTGACCGTGGGTGACACGCGCCTGGAAACCTACGAGCGCATGGCCGAGGTGATACGCCGTACCCGTATGCGCGGCAAGGACCTGGCGACCAACCTGGAGTTTCACTACGGGCTGGTCAACTGGTTCATTGGCCAGAATATCAACGCGCGGCCAACGACCCGGTTTATCGTGCCCTATCTCACGGCCGTGGGGGAATTGAAGGCCCAGGCGGACAAGCTCGATATCGACTACGCGTGGCAGCAAATCAGTCGGGCGGCGCTCAAGGAGCAGGGTGAAGAGGCGGCAAAAGCACTCAAAACCAGCCTGGAGCTGAAGTCCACCCTGCTGTTGCGGCCTCTCGAGCGTTTGCTGGCAGAACCGCACATCCTGGCGGGATGGCTGAGCATCAATCGCGACTGTTATACCTTGATTGACGGCAAAGTGAGCTGGAACGAAAACCCGATCGAAATGCTCGCCGACACCTACCACTTCCTGAACATGGACTACAGCCCGGAGGCACCCGCTGCTACCGTGGTCTGGGATCACGATCACGACCTGCTGCAGGACGCGCTCGATTTCTACACCGAGCTGTCGCAGCGGCTGGATGTCGGCGACTGGGTGCAGTTGCAGAGCGTACTGGCCGATTCCGCGGTACCTGACGGGTTCACGACAGAGAGCTGGACGCAGGTGCGCGCGGCGCATGCGGGCTTCCAGTCCGGGGCGGATATCCTCGCAGTACTGCCCAGTATTGCCGAGACGACGGGCTTCTTTGACCTCACGGTCAACGAGGATCTCACCGTTCACATTCCCGAGCGCCTGCTCGACGGCGATCTGCAGCACCGCATGGCCAAGGTGCTGGTGCCGCCGCCAGTGGCAAAGTCTGACGAAATTCTCGCCGAAAGCGGCGGTATGTTCTACGGGCGGGAATCCCCCCAGCATGAGCTTTATGTGCAGGAGGGTGATCACTTTGAAGCCGGTGACCCGCTGTACATTGTTGAAGTGATGAAGATGTTCAACAAGGTCTACGCGCCGTTCGCCGGCACGGTAGACAAAGTGCTAATCGATACCGACGGTGTGATCATCCACAAGGGACAGACCCTGTTCAAGGTGACACCGGACGAAAAGATCGAGGAAGTGTCTCCCGAGGCGGTTGCATTGCAGCGCCGTGAATCCACCGCACGTTTTCTGCAGCAAGTTATCTGAGGAGCTCCGAATGATTACCGCGCTGGATCATATTGCCATTGCCGTGCCGGACTTCGAGAAGGCCATCAAGCGTTTCATGGAAGACTTCGGGCTGCCCTTCGAAGGCACTGAGGACGTTGTGCCGGCGAAGACCTCCACGGCTTTCTTCCCCCTGCCGCCAACCAATATCGAACTGGTGCACCCGCTCAACGGGGAGGGGCCTATCGCCACCTACCTGGAGAAGCGTGGAGGCGGACTGCATCACCTCTGCTTCCGCTCGGACAATATCGAGGAAGATGTAGCGCGCCTGAAAGCAAAAGGCTACCAGTTCCTCTCGGAGGCGCCGACACCCGGTGCGCACAACTCCCGCGTGATTTTCATTCACCCCAAGAGCTGTGACGGCGTACTCATTGAAATTAACCAGCCCGGCGACGAGCACTGAGCGGGCGAGCGGAGACAGCGATTATGAGCGACAAGATCTATAACCGGGATGAAGCCAACCCTGAGGCCTGGCGCGCAGAAGCGGAAAAAAGCCTGCGTGGCAAAGGGCTGGATACACTGACCTGGCAGACGCCGGAAGATATCGCGGTGAAACCACTGTACACCGCCGAGGATATCGAGGCGCTTGAGTACACCAACACCATGCCGGGCCTGTCGCCCTACATCCGTGGCCCCCAGGCCACCATGTATGCCGGTCGTCCCTGGACGATTCGTCAGTACGCGGGCTTCTCTACGGCGGAAGCCTCCAACGCATTCTACCGCAAGGCACTGGCTGCGGGCGGGCAGGGCATCTCCGTCGCCTTCGACCTGGCCACTCATCGCGGCTACGATTCCGATCACCCGCGTGTGACGGGCGACGTGGGCAAAGCGGGCGTTGCGATCGACTCCGTGGAGGACATGAAGATCCTGTTCGACGGTATCCCGCTGGACCAGGTGTCGGTATCCATGACCATGAACGGGGCGGTACTGCCCATTCTGGCGGGCTATATCGTGGCCGCGGAAGAGCAGGGCGTTAGCCAAAAAGAGCTCGCGGGCACCATTCAGAACGACATTCTGAAAGAGTTCATGGTGCGCAACACCTATATCTATCCGCCGGCGCCGAGCATGAAGATCATCGGTGACATCATCGCTCACTGCTCGCGGAACATGCCGCGTTTCAACACCATCTCCATTTCCGGTTATCACATACAGGAAGCGGGAGCGAATGCCGCCCTGGAACTGGCCTACACACTGGCGGATGGCAAGGAATACATCCGCACGGCACTGGCGGCGGGCCTGAGCATCGACGAATTTGCGCCGCGGCTGTCCTTCTTCTGGGGCATCGGCATGAATTTCTACATGGAGATTGCCAAGCTGCGTGCGGCCCGCTTGTTGTGGGCCCGGATTGTGGCGGAATTCGAACCGCAGAATCCCAAGAGCTCCATGCTGCGCACGCACAGCCAGACGTCCGGCTGGTCCTTGACGGAGCAGGATCCCTACAACAACGTAGTGCGCACGACGATAGAGGCCATGGCGGCGGTATTCGGTGGCACCCAGTCACTGCACACCAACGCGCTGGATGAGGCGATTGCACTGCCGACGGAGTTCTCGGCGCGTATTGCCCGCAACACTCAGCTCATTATTCAGGAAGAAACCGGTATTACCAATGTGGTGGACCCCTGGGGCGGCTCCTACATGATGGAGAGCCTGACCCAGTCCATCGCGGACAAGGCCTGGGAACTCATTGAAGAGGTCGAGGCGGCCGGCGGTATGGCCAAGGCGATTGAAACCGGCATGCCCAAGCTGCGCATTGAAGAGGCGGCCGCGCGCAAGCAGGCACGCATCGACCGTGGTGAAGACGTGATTGTGGGCGTCAACAAGTACCGCACTGACGATGCCAGCGAGGTCGATGTACTGCAGATCGACAACGACGCCGTGCGCACATCCCAGCTGGCGCGCCTCGCCAGCGTGCGCGAGGGGCGCGACGAAGGTGCTGTAGAGGATATCCTCGAACAGCTCTACCAGGCGGCAGTGAGTGGTGAAGGCAACTTGCTGGAAATGGCCATCGAGGCGACGCGCCGCCGCGCAACGGTAGGGGAGATCTCCTTTGCGCTGGAGCGCGAATACGGACGTTTCAATGCCCAGGCGCAAACTGTATCCGGCGTCTACGGCTCCGCTTTCCAGCACGATGAAAACTGGCAGGGTATCAGTATGGATATCGATGCATTTGTTGAGAAATACGGCCGCCGGCCGCGCATGCTGGTGTGCAAGATGGGCCAGGATGGCCACGATCGTGGCGCCAAGGTAGTTGCCACAGCGTTTGCCGACGTTGGCTTTGATATCGACCTCTCGCCGATGTTTTCCACCCCGGAAGAAGTGGCGCGTCAGGCCATTGAAAACGATGTGCACGTGGTGGGCGCCTCTTCGCTGGCCGCCGGGCACAAGACTCTGGTGCCGGCACTGGTCGAAGAACTGCGCAAGCAGGGCGCCGATGATATTGTGGTGATTGCGGGCGGTGTGATACCGCGCCAGGACTACGATTTCCTCTATGAGGCGGGCGTGAAGTGCATTTTCGGTCCCGGTACGCCTATTCCACAGTGCGCTCGCGAAGTGCTGGATGCGGTCAACGAGGCACAGGGCAAAGCCTGACGCCATGACAGCTGTCGATCTGGAAGCTCTGCAGGCGGGTAATCGCCGTGCCCTCGCCAGGGCCATCACGCTGGTGGAAAGCTCGCTTGCGGCGCACCGCGAGAGCGCCCAGACCCTGCTTGAAACACTGTTGCCGAAAACCGGTAACAGCATTCGGGTGGGTATCTCCGGTGTGCCCGGGGTGGGTAAATCCACCTTCATCGAAGCGTTTGGCCTCTACCTCATCAGCCAGGGCAAGCGCGTGGCGGTGCTGGCGGTGGACCCAAGCTCGCCGCGCACCGGTGGCTCTATCCTGGGCGACAAAACCCGCATGGAGATGCTCTCGCGGCGCGAGGAGGCGTTTATTCGTCCGTCGCCGGCCGCGGGGGCGTTGGGCGGTGTGGCACAGAAAACCCGCGAAACCATGCTGCTCTGTGAGGCGGCCGGTTACGACGTCATCCTGGTGGAGACGGTGGGCGTAGGCCAGTCTGAATACCAGGTCGCCGGCATGGTCGATTTTTTTATGGTTTTGATGCTACCCGGTGGCGGCGATGAGCTGCAGGGCATCAAGCGCGGCATCATGGAGCTGGCGGATGCACTGGTGATCAACAAGGCCGACGGCGACAGCGAGCAGTTGGCAAAGCAGACCGGCCAGCACTACAACGCCGCCATGCACCTGTTGCGCCAGACCACGTTCTGGACCCCGCGGGTCATGACCTGCTCGGCCCTGAAGGATCGCAATATCGATGCGGTCTGGGGCATGCTGGTGGATTACTGGACCGAGGCCCGCAAGGCAAACGCTTTCAACGCCAAGCGCGCGCGGCAGAACCGTGACTGGATGCGCTCGCTGTTGAACAACCTTTTGCTGCAGCGCTTGCAGCAGAACCCGCGCATACGCGCGCTGCTGCCGGAACTGGAACAGGCGGTGGAGGAGGGTACAACCACCCCTTACGCCGCGGCGCGCCAGCTGATCGACCTGCTCTGATCCCAGCTGCTACTATGCCTTTGTGATTCTCCGCTGAGTGTGCCCGCATGCGCTTCCGGCCGCTGGAAAAACTGATCAATCTGCACGAAGGTTACCGGCGCGAATTTCGCATCGATGAGCTGGCGTTGCTGCTGGCGATGCAGGATGGCGACTTGTATCTGTTCGAGTCCCGCTGTCCGCACCGGGAGCATGCACTCGATGTGGCGTCGATTCGTGATGGCGTAATCGAGTGCCCGCTGCACCGTTACCGCTTTCGGCTGACGGACGGCGCGCTGTTGCAGGCCTCTGAAGAACCCTGCCGCGCACTGAAAACCTGGCCACTGGTCTACGAGGGCAATGAAGTCGGGTGCATGCTCCCCGATTGACGCCGTTTTCACCTCAGCCCCAAGGAACTGCCATGCCCCTGCTAGTCAATTTGCTGTGCTTTATTGCCCTCTGTTACCTGTTGTACCGGTTGCGCAGCCGCGGCTGGCCGCTCTCGCGGCAGATTCTCGCCGGCCTGGTGGCCGGTGGACTCTACGGGCTGGCCCTGCAGTTCGCCTGGCCCGGGCACACCCAGCTGCTCACCAACACACTGCAGTGGACGGGTATTGTGGCGAGTGGCTACGTCAGCCTCTTGCGCATGATCATTATGCCGCTGGTGCTGGTGATGATGGTGGCCGCCGTGCTGAAGATGCGTGCAGTGGCGGACCTGGGCAAAATCGGTGGCGCTGTGGTCGGTTTGTTGATTGCAACCACGATGATAGCGGCGGTGGTGGGCATCCTGGTCACCAGTGCGTTTGGTTTGAGTGCCGACAGTATCACGCAGGGCGCGCGGGAGTTTGCTTCCGCTGAAGCACTTGCGCAGCGTTATGAGACGGTTGCCGGGCTGGGGCTGCCCGACATGCTGGTGCGCTTTGTGCCCGCCAACGTTTTCTACGACCTCACGGAGGCGCGTCCCACATCCATTATCGCGGTGGTGATATTCGGCATCCTGTTTGGCATTGCGGCGCTACAGGTTGCGCGTACAGACCCGGAGCGTGGCGCCCAGATAGAGGGCTTTGTCGATACCACCCGATTGATTGTGATGCGTCTGGTGCATATCGTCATGGCGCTCACCCCCTACGGAATTCTCGCGTTGATCGGGGGTGTCGTGGCGCGCTCTGATGCCGCGGACATCGTCAATCTGCTCGCGTTTATTGCGGCCTCTTACCTCGCCATTGGCATCATGTTCGCCATTCATGCGCTGCTGCTGGGCGTGCACGGGGTTGGCCTGCGTCATTATTTTCGGTCGGTCTGGCCGGTGCTCGCGTTTGCCTTTACTTCGCGCAGCTCTGCCGCCAGCATTCCGCTCAACGTGGAAACCCAGGTGGAGAAACTGCGGGTGGCCACACCTATAGCCAATCTGTCGGCCACGCTGGGGGCGACCATCGGGCAGAACGGCTGCGCGGGGATTTACCCTGCCATGCTGGCGGTGATGATCGCACCCTCCATGGGCATAGACCCGCTGGCCTGGGACTTCATGGCGGGCCTGGTGGGTGTTATTGCCATCAGTTCCTTCGGCGTGGCCGGTGTCGGCGGGGGCGCGACGTTTGCCGCGCTGATTGTGCTGCCCGCCATGGGGTTTCCCGTCACAGTCGCCGCCGTGTTGATCTCCATTGAGCCGTTGATCGACATGGCGCGCACGGCGCTCAATGTGAACGGTGCCATGACTGCGGGTGTGGTGACGCAGCGTTGGTTGGGTGCTGCCGTTGCGCGTGATTAACGTGAGTGGGCCCGCTCTACCCGTGCGTTGCAGGCGGCGCCTGCAAGGTTAAAGCGGCACGCTGCGAAACTCGATATGCGGCCCACTGTGGCGCCACAACTCCTCGAAGAAATCACGGTAGCGTTCCGCGCGTGCCCGCGAGTCCGGTTCGCAGAATGCTGCCTTGTCGCTTTCTGCCGGTTTACAGAGTACGCCGCTGCGGTCCGTCAGCACCAGGGTCTCTCCCTTCCAGTCGGGGTGTTCATTGAGCTGCTGCAGAATGATGGAGGAGGGGAGCCGGCGCGCCAGTGCCAGCAAGCGGTGGCCGCGCTGGATCATGGGCCGGTAGTCGCTGACCAGAATGCGCACCCGTGACTGCGGGGCGCGTCGCGCGAGAGCACTCAGTGCGGTGGCGAGTTCGCTGTCATCGAAGACGCGATGATCCAGGTCGTGACTGAGTATGCAGATTTCACGTGATGCATTGCGGCACAGGGCCACGGCCCAGCGGGTAAACGGTTCCGGGTAGGCAATGCCATTGCCGTAGACCTTGCCGAGGCCTGTATCACGGCGCATGGCAACGTGGGATATGCCAGCCTCGGTAAACGGCTCACCCTCGGGTACAAAGCCGGCGCGCGCGTAGAAGTCTGCGGCGTGCTGCTGCGCGTGCAGGTACACCGTCTCCAGGCCCTGCTCCCGCGCCGCGTTGATCAGCGCTTCCAGCACGGCGGCCCCGTAGCCGCGGCCGCGGTGTGGGGCGAGCACGGCCATGCGCCCGATTTTGCCACCCGGCAGCAGGCGCCCACAGGCCACCGGCTCGCCCTGCAAGGTGCCCAGCACGTGTACGGCAGTGGCATCCTGGCCATCCCACTCGATATCGCGTGGCACGCCCTGCTCCAGGATGAATACCGTCTCGCGCAGCGCGCGCAGGGTATCCTGCTGCTGGTCCCAGGCGGCCGTGTGCACGTCCAGCTCTTGTGTCGGTTCACTCGACATCCAATGCTCCCTGTTGCATCAGGAACTGTAGCACGGGCATCGTGTTCTCGCCGCCCGGCCAGTGCACTACGTGGTCTGCACAGAGCTGAGCCAGCCAGTCGCGCAGCGCTTCCGGCGCGCTGCAGCTTGCGCCATTGGCAAACACCCGCAGGCCCTCTCTCTCGCTGTGCTGCCAGGCCACGCGGGCGTCCGGCGCCAGGCGCACCCCGTTGCCGTCCTGCACCTGGGCGGTTAGCTGCTGCACATCGTTCGACGCCAGGGGTTCGTTGTTGGACTCGGTCACCAGTTCGCCAAACCAGCTGTCCTCGCGGGCGCTGGCCAGCAGGGCCTGGATCTGCTCGCGCGCCCGCGCGGTGTCGGCGGCCGTAATTTCCCCACACCGGCTGGCTGTTTCGCGCCCGGCGTCACGCAGTAGCAGGTTGTCTGGCGTTCGCTCCAGTTGTGTATCAGTGAGGCGCGAAAGCAGGTCCGCCATGCGCGGCGCTCGGAAACCGAGTGAGAAACAGGTGGACTCGCCGCGGGAAATGCCCCAGTGCGCAACCCCCGGTGGAATATAGAGTGCATCGCCACAGCGCAGGGTGTACTCAGCCTGGCAGTCGAAGTTTGCCAGTAATTTAAGGTCAGCATGCGCCAGCAGGGGCGTATCCGCGTTGCAGCGCTGACCGATCCGCCAGGTGCGCTCTCCCTCGCCCTGTAGCAGGAAGACGTCATACAGGTCGTAGTGGGGGCCGATGCCTCCTCCGTCCGTGGCGTAGCTCACCATGATGTCATCGAGGCGCCAGCGCGGGATGAAATCGGTCAGGCGCCGCAGCTCGGCGACCTCGTCCAGTAGTTGGTCGACGCGCTGGATCAGTAGTGTCCAGGGGTGCGGGCGCTGAAAATCACTGGCGCCAAACGGCCCGTGGTGCAGTTGCCAGCTGCTGGCATTGTCTGCGGCACCGCTGCACTCGGCGATGCGCGACTCAACCTCATCCTCCATGGCCAGGCCAGCGAGTTCGTCGGCACTGACCGGCGGCACAAAGCCGGGGACGGCGGCGCGCAGCAGCAGTGGCTCGCGCTGCCAGTACCGCTCCAGAAACAGTGCCGGCTGCAGCCCCTGCACGGAGCGCTAGTCCTCGCGGATGGCGCGCGCCTGCGCCGCCGCGTTACCGGTGTACCCAGCTGGTGTCAGTGCCAGCAGGGACTCCTTGGCTGCTGCAGGAATCTCCAGCGTGGCAATGAATGTTTGCAGGGTCTCCCGGCTCATGTCCTGGCCGCGCGTCAGTTCCTTGAGCTTTTCATAGGGCTTTTCGATACCGTAGCGACGCATCACCGTCTGAATCGGCTCCGCGAGGACCTCCCAGCTCTGCTCCAGATCCTCCGCCAGGCGCGCCTCGTTCAACTGCAGCTTGCCGATACCCTTGAGGCTCGCTTCGTAGGCAATCAGGCTGTAGCCGAAGCCCACGCCCATGTTGCGCAGCACGGTGGAGTCGGTGAGGTCGCGCTGCCAGCGGCTGATGGGCAGTTTGCTGGCCAGGTGCTGGAATACCGCGTTGGCGAGCCCCAGGTTGCCTTCGGAGTTTTCAAAATCAATCGGGTTGACCTTGTGCGGCATGGTGGAGGAGCCCACCTCGCCGGCCACTGTGCGCTGGCGGAAGTAGCCGAGGGAAATGTAGCCCCACAGGTCCCGATCGAGGTCGATCAGCACCGTATTGAAACGCGCCATGGCGTCGAACAGTTCTGCCATGTAGTCGTGTGGCTCAATCTGGGTGGTATAGGCATTCCAGCCCAACCCCAGACCGGTAACAAACGCTTCCGCATTGGCCTGCCAGTCCACCTCGGGGTAGGCGCTCAGGTGGGCGTTGTAGTTGCCCACTGCACCGTTGATCTTGCCCAGGTAACCTGCTGCTTCCAGTTGTGCGAGCTGGCGCCGCAGGCGCGCGACGACATTGGCGATTTCCTTGCCCATGGTGGTAGGGCTCGCGGTCTGGCCGTGGGTGCGGGAGAGCATCGGGGTATCGGCATGGGCAACGGCAAGTTCACTCAAGGCCAGCAGCAGCCGCTGCATGGTCGGCAGCAACACATCCTGCATGCCATCGCGCAGCATGAGTGCGTGGGAGAGGTTGTTGATGTCCTCGGAGGTGCAGGCAAAGTGCACGAATTCAGCAATGCTTTCCAACTCCGCGTTGCCGGCAAAGCGCTCCTTGATGAAATACTCAACCGCCTTGACGTCGTGATTGGTGGTGGCCTCGATGGCTTTGATGCGCTGTGCGTCTGCTTCGCTGAAGTCACGGGCGATGGTGTTCAGCGCGGCGCTGGCCTGCTCTGACAGCGCCGGCACCTCGGTCACAGCGGCAAGTTGCGCGAGCTGCTGCAGCCAGCGCACTTCCACCAGTACGCGCCGTTTGATCAGGCCGAATTCGCTGAACACGCTGCGCAGGGTTGCGGTGCGTGCACCGTAGCGGCCATCGATCGGCGATACGGCGGTGAGTGCGGTGAGTTCCATGCTTTACTCCGGAGAATCGGTCGGGTGTTGCGCCACGCCCAGCTGGCGTGACAGTTCATGGGCGCGCCGCCCGATACTGCGCCGCTGCAGCAGCAGCTTCCAGCGCCGGCCACCGAGTTGGCGCCACAAGTGGGTGGAGCGTATGCCCGCCAGCAACAGGGCGCGGATGGTGTCGGCATTCTGGCGGTTCTGCAGGTGTTGCGCGTTGCCGTTTACCTTGATGCGAAACTTCAGCGTGCTCAGCGTATCCTGGTACACACCGGACACACTGTGGCAAATGTCGTTCACGTTGCCGGCGAAGTGCTCGGCGCGAAAGCTGGTGTGCTGCAGTCGGGAGTGCACGACCCGCATCATTGCCGTGTCCGCAGCGAACTTGCGTTCCAGGTACAGCAGGTTGAAGACATAGCGCACCATGTCGCGCAGTTCCTGCGGCTGTTGATTGTGCAGCACCATGGCCAGCGTATCCAGGCCCAGTTTAACACCACCCAGGCCACCGTAGATGTCATCCACTGCTTCGCTGTCGAACACAAACAGGCTGTTGAGCGAGGCCTGCAGGAATTCCGGTGGGCAGCTCCCCGTGCGTGATACCTGATCCACCAGACGCGCGGCTTGGGCAACGCCAGCGAGGGCGATGGTCTGCTGGTCCAGTAGCGGCACCGTTTGTGCGCCGGGTTCAGTCGGTGCGTTCAATGACACCCCCTCCCAGGCAGCGTTCGCCGTCATAGAGCACGACGGACTGGCCGGGGGTGACGGCACGCTGTGGCGCGTCAAACTCGACCCGGAAACCGCCGGCGGCGGGGCTGACACGGCAGGCCTGGTCGGCTTGGCGGTAGCGCACCTTGGCGGTACAGTGCAGGGGGAATTCCGGCGCTTCGCCGGTAATCCAGAAAATGGCACCGGCGTGCAGGCTATTGCTGAACAGGGCGGGGTGGTTGTTGCCTTGTGCCACGCGCAGGATGTTGTGTTCGAGGTCCTTGCCGACAACGTACCAGGGCGCGTCACCATGGTCGGCGAGGCCGCCAATGCCCAGCCCCTGGCGCTGGCCTATGGTGTGATACATGAGGCCCTGATGCCGGCCCAGCAACTCGTCGTCCAGGCTGTAGATGTCACCGGGCTGCGCGGGCAGGTATTGCTGCAGGAAATCCTTGAAACGGCGTTCGCCGATAAAACAGATGCCGGTGGAGTCTTTTTTGTCCGAGGTCACCAGTGCGTGGCGCGCGGCGATGGCCCGCACCTCGGGCTTGGCGATCTCGCCGACGGGGAACAATGTTTGTGCCAGCTCGCGGTGGCCTACGGCGTGGAGGAAGTAGCTCTGGTCCTTGTTGTCATCCAGCCCCCGCAACAGCGTGGCTTTGCTCTGTGTCTCTCCGCGACGCGCGTAGTGCCCGGTGGCAATGCGATCGGCTCCCAGCAGCAGGGCGTAGTCGAGGAAGGCGCGGAACTTGATTTCGCGGTTACAGAGGATGTCGGGATTGGGTGTGCGCCCGGCCTGGTACTCGGCGAGGAAGTGCTCGAACACGTTGTCCCAGTACTCGGCGGCAAAATTGGCTCCGTGCAGGCGAATGTCGAGTGCATCAGCCACTGCCTGCGCGTCTGCAAAATCCGCCTTGGCCGTGCAGTACTCGGTACCGTCGTCCTCGTCCCAGTTCTTCATGAACAGGCCTTCCACCTGATACCCCTGCTCGCGCAACAACAGCGCGGCGACGGAAGAGTCCACGCCACCTGACATGCCGACGATTACCTTGGTCGATGCGTTGAGGCTCATGCTGGTGAAATCAGGTCCAGAGGATAGCGAATGCCGCTGCGGTGCTGCTCAATGGCGGCAAGTACCAGCGGGCTGCGCATTCTAGCAGAACTGGCGAGGATTTCCTCGTAGTCCAGCCAGTGCACCGCCAGGATGTCGGGATCACGCTCTGCGCCGGTCAGCAGTTCCCGTGGCAGCGCCCAGAAAGTGGTGCGATAGTAAGTCACCCCATTGCCCGCCGCGACATAGCGCGCCAGCCCCAGCACCCCTTGTAATTCTACGCTCCAGCCCGTTTCCTCGCGGGTTTCACGCAGTGCGGCCTCGAGGAGTGTTTCACCGGCCTCAAGGTGCCCCGCGGGCTGGTTGAACACGCGCCTGCCGCTGGTTTTATCGCGCTCTTCGACCATGAGGTAACGCCCTTCGTCGAACACCACAGTGGCCACGGTGACGTGGGCAAACCACTCGCTCATGGTCTTTGCCTCCTGCGGCGGCTTTGCTCGCCGCCGGTTTTTGCCCCGCTGCGTTTGCGAGGCGGGTGCACGGTCAGCCTGCGGTGGGCACCGGGTGGCAGGCCCTCCAGTGTCCAGTCACCAATGGCCACGCGAATCAGGCGCAGGGTGGGCAGCCCGACTGCCGCGGTCATCCGGCGGATCTGACGGTTGCGCCCTTCGCGGATACTGATTTCCAGCCAGCTGTCGGCGACGGTCAGGCGCACACGCACAGGCGGGTCCCGTGGCCAGAGGGTGCTGGGCGGCTCGATGGCGCGCACACGCGCGGGCAGGGTGGGGCCGTCGCGCAACGTGACGCCGGCCTGCAGTGCGGCAATCTGCTCCGGGTTGGGTCGGCCTTCAATCTGGGCCCAGTAGGTTTTCCAGAGTTTGTGGCGCGGGTGGGTAATCTGTTGCTGCAGCGCGCCGTTGTCGGTGAGTAGCAGCAGGCCCTCGGAATCGTAGTCCAGGCGCCCCGCAACCCGGAAGGCCGGCGCCTGCAGGTGGTCCGCCAGGGTGGCACGGCGCGGGCGCGCAGCGTTGTCTGCGGTTGTCGTCGCGGCGCTCTCAGCGCCCCCGGGTTGGTCACCGCGGTCGCTGAACTGGCTCAGTACCTGAAAGGGCTTGTTGAAAAGAATTACCGTGGCCATCGTGGCTCCGTAGCGGTTAAAAAACTGCTCCCCGGTTCAAGAGAAAGGCCGGGAAACCTGATACACTAAGCGCCGTTTTAACGGGGGATCCCACAAGGATACCGCACCCCGAGACTCAATGGACCCACAGCGACGGAGAACAATCTATGGGCTACAAGCACATCAAGGTGCCGGCGACCGGCGAAAAGATCACGGTCAATGACGATTTCAGCCTGAACGTCCCCAACGACCCGATCATCCCCTACATTGAGGGTGACGGCATTGGTGTCGATATCAGCCCGGTCATGATCAACGTGGTCGACGCCGCGGTCGAGAAAGCCTACGGTGGCAGCAAGAAGATCTCCTGGATGGAGATCTACACCGGTGAGAAAGCCGCTGAACTGTACGATGGTGACTGGTTCCCCGAGGAAACACTGCAGGCCATCAAGGAGTACTCGGTCGGTATCAAGGGCCCCCTGACCACACCGGTCGGTGGCGGCTTCCGCTCCCTGAACGTGGCACTGCGCCAGGAGCTTGATCTCTACACCTGCCTGCGCCCGGTGCGCTGGTTCGAGGGCGTGCCGTCGCCAGTGAAAGATCCCGGTGCCTGCAACATGGTGATCTTCCGCGAAAACTCTGAAGACATCTACGCCGGTATCGAATACAAGGCGGGTTCCGACGAGGCGAACAAGGTTGTCGATTTCATCATCAACGAGATGGGCGCGACCAAGATCCGCTTCCCGCAGAATGTGGGTATTGGCATCAAGCCGGTTTCCGAGGAAGGCACCAAGCGTCTGGTGCGCAAGGCCATCCAGTACGCCATTGACCAGGATCTGCCGTCGGTGACACTGGTACACAAGGGCAACATCATGAAGTTCACGGAAGGTGCCTTCCGTGATTGGGGCTACGAGCTGGCCCAACAGGAGTTTGGCGGGGAACTGCTCGATGGCGGACCCTGGGTCACCATCAAGAACCCTAACACGGGCAAGGATATCGTCATCAAGGATGTGATCGCAGACGCGATGCTGCAGCAGATCCTCACGCGTCCGAAGGACTACAGTGTGGTGGCGACCCTCAACCTGAACGGCGACTACCTGTCGGATGCCCTGGCGGCCCAGGTAGGCGGTATCGGCATTGCGCCGGGCGCCAACCTGTCAGACACCATAGCCCTGTTCGAGGCCACTCACGGTACGGCGCCAAAATATGCCGGTCAGGACAAAGTCAACCCGGGCTCGCTGATCCTCTCTGCCGAGATGATGCTGCGTCATATGGGCTGGAACGAGGCCGCGGACCTGATCATCAATGGCATGAACGGCGCCATCCAGAAAGGCACGGTCACCTATGACTTCGAGCGCCTCATGGAAGGTGCAACGCTGGTCAGCTGCTCCGAATTCGGTCAGAAGCTGATCGACAACATGTAAGCCGGCTCTGCAGGCTTACCGGGAAGGGCCCGTGGCAGCACGGGCCCTTTTTTGTGGGCGGTGTTTGGTGGCGAAAAACCGACGGGGGTTGAATTGACTTATAATGGGCCAATATCCACTATCTATGACAGGAAAGATGTGTGAGAGGAAAGGCGTGAACGAGGGTATTCGGGCCGGTGTGTGGCTCATGTCCGACGACGAGCAGGGCGACCGGGAAGGCGGCCTCGCGCTGCAGGACGCCAAGCCGGAGCTCAAGAAGCCGCCGTTGTTCAAAGTGGTCTTGCTGAACGACGACTATACCCCCATGGAGTTTGTGGTTGAGGTGCTTGAGGTGTTCTTTCGCATGAACCGCGAGCAGGCCACGCATGTGATGTTGACAGTCCATACCAAGGGTAAGGGCGTATGTGGAATATATACCCGGGATATTGCCGAGACCAAGGCGGCCCAGGTTAATCAGTACGCGCGAGACAATCAGCACCCGTTGTTGTGCGAAATCGAGGCATCGGAGGGCGAGTAGCCCGGGAGTGGTAATGTATGCTGAGCAAGGATCTGGAGTTGACCCTCAACGAGGCCTTTCGCGAGGCCCGGGGCAAGCGCCACGAGTTCATGACGGTCGAGCATCTGCTGCTCGCGCTGCTGGACAATAACGACGCCATTCGCGTACTCAAGGCCTGCGGCGCAGAAATCAACGCTCTGCGCGGAGACCTCATGGAATTCGTGGACGCGACCACGCCGCTGATTCCCGAAGACAGCGATGACCGCGAAACGCAGCCTACCCTGGGGTTCCAGCGGGTACTGCAGCGCGCCGTGTTTCACGTGCAGTCGTCCGGCCGCAGCGAAGTCACCGGGGCCAACGTGCTGGTGGCTATTTTCAGCGAGCAGGAAAGCCAGGCGGTGTATTTTCTCAAGACGCAGAGCATTGCGCGTCTTGATGTCGTGAACTTCATTACCCACGGTATTTCCCGCGTGCCCGAAGACGGGGAGAGTGGGGCCGCCGGCGGGCCAGCCAGCGACAGTGCGACCGCGGAAGAGGCCGAAGAAAGCCCACTGGATACCTATTCCACCAACCTCAACGAAGAGGCGCGTGCCGGGCGTATCGACCCACTGATTGGTCGCATGCCGGAGGTGGAGCGAGTCGCGCAAATTCTCGCGCGACGGCGCAAGAACAACCCACTGCTGGTGGGTGAGTCGGGTGTGGGCAAGACGGCGATTGCCGAGGGCCTGGCGAAAATGATCGTCGATGGCGACGTGCCGGATATGCTCAAGGACAGCGTGGTGTACTCGCTGGACCTGGGGGCATTGCTGGCGGGTACCAAGTATCGCGGTGATTTCGAAAAGCGCTTCAAGGGCCTGCTGGCCAACCTGAAGAAGCGCGAGGGAGCGATTCTTTTCATCGACGAGATTCACACCATCATCGGCGCCGGCGCGGCGTCCGGCGGTGTCATGGATGCCAGCAACCTGCTCAAGCCGCTGCTGACCTCGGGGAAAATGCGCTGTATAGGCAGCACGACTTTCCAGGAATACCGCGGCATTTTCGACAAGGACAAGGCGCTCAGCCGGCGCTTCCAGAAGATCGATGTGCTGGAGCCATCCCCCGACGACGCGTATCTCATCCTCAAGGGGCTGAAGTCGCGTTTCGAGGAGCACCATGGCCTGCGTTACACGAACAAGGCGCTGCGCGTGGCCACCGACCTCTCTGCGCGCTACATCACTGACCGCTTTCTGCCCGACAAGGCCATCGATGTCATCGACGAGGCGGGCGCCTATCAGCAGCTGCAGCCACCTTCGAAGCGCAAGAAAGTGGTTGGCGTGGCCGATATTGAAGCGGTGGTCGCCAAGATTGCGCGTATTCCGCCGAAATCCGTGAGCTCGGATGACCGCGAAACGCTGCAGAAGCTCGAACAGAATCTGCAGATGGTGGTGTTTGGCCAGACGGCGGCGATCAGCAGCCTGGCCACCTCCATCAAGCTGGCGCGGGCGGGCCTGCGCTCCGGGGACAAGCCTATCGGTTCCTTCCTGCTTGCCGGCCCCACCGGGGTGGGCAAGACCGAGGTCACCAAGCAGCTGGCGCGGCAACTTGGTCTGGAGCTGATTCGGTTCGACATGTCGGAGTACATGGAACGGCACACGGTGTCGAGGCTGATCGGTGCACCGCCGGGCTATGTCGGCTTTGATCAGGGCGGTTTGCTCACTGATGCGGTGACCAAGCACCCACACGCTGTGATTCTGCTCGATGAGATCGAAAAGGCCCATCCCGAGGTGTTCAACCTGTTATTGCAGGTAATGGACCACGGTACGCTCACCGACAACAACGGTCGCAAGGCGGATTTCCGCAACGTGATTCTGGTGATGACGACCAACGCGGGGGCCGAGAGCATCAGTCGTCGCACTATCGGTTTTACGACCCAGGACCACAGTACGGACGCGATGGAAGCCATCAACCGCATGTTCACCCCCGAATTCCGCAACCGGCTGGACAGTATTGTGCAGTTCGAGCCGTTGGGTGAAGACGTTATCCTCACGGTTGTCGACAAGTTCCTCACCGAACTGCAGGGCCAGCTGGACGAGAAGCGCGTGACGCTGGATGTGGATGAAGACGCTCGCCTGTGGCTGGTGGAGAAGGGTTACGACCGCAATATGGGTGCTCGACCCATGGCGCGCGTGATTCAGGAATACATCAAGAAGCCGTTGGCGGAGCTGGTGTTGTTTGGCGCTCTGGCACAGAGCGGCGGCGTGGCACAGGTGCGGCTCAACCCGGCGCGAGATGGCCTGGAAGTGCATGTAGAGGAAACGGAGGCTGAACCCGCCTGAGGAGGCGGCGGGCGCGCTCTGATGATGCCGCGGCTTCGGCCGCGGTATCAGCGCTCGCGGTAGGTTATACGGCCTTTGGTGAGGTCGTAGGGGGTGAGTTCCACGCGAACTTTATCGCCGGTGAGGATGCGAATGTAGTTCTTGCGCATTTTGCCTGAGATGTGGGCAGTTACAACGTGGCCGTTTTCGAGTTGTACGCGAAACGTTGTGTTGGGCAGGGTATCGATAACCTCACCTTCCATCTCGATCTGGTCTTCTTTTGCCATGCGGCGGCAGTCCCTCGTAAAATCAGGGGCGCATTTTGCACTAAAGCCGCCGCATGTACCAGTTCAATATGCGGCAAAACTGCCGCTCAGTTACCGAACAGCTTGCCGAATGCCTTGCCGATTTCCTTGGTGGCGTTTTCCAGACTGTCTTCTGCGGGTGCACCTTCTTCACTCGGTGCCTCCTCGGCGTTGCCGCCGAAAATGCCGGACATGATGCCGCCCATGCCACCTTCCTCGGAGCCATTACCGCCACCGAACAGACCGCCGAGTGCGGAGAGGTCGGTGGGCTCTGCCGGCAGCGTGAAGCGCGCGGGATCAATGCTATCGGTCGTGATGCTGGCCACCCGCATATCCTGTCCGTAGCGCAATACACCGAGCTCCTTGTCGTTCAGTCGGGTTTGCAACAGGTTGGCGGCGTCTTTCTGATCCACCATGTCACCGACGCGTGAAGCCATGCGATGCATGGCATCGCGGAAGCCGACGGCCCTCGGGTCGGGCGAGAGCACCAGTTCCGCCTGCTGCGTCTGGCCATTGTGGTCGACGAAATTGAGGGTATACACCTCACCTTCGATGCCGGCTACCGTCTCCTTGCGACCGGTTGCCTCCAGCTTGTCGACGCGAACGTCTGCCAGGTCCGGCACCGCGGCTTGTGCCATGCCGCCAAACATGGACATGGCCTGCTGTACATCAATCACCATGATCTGGCCGTCGTTGTCGGTAACGACATACAGGCTCTGCTCGTTGGCCAGCATATAGCTGCCCTGTTCCTGCGCGACATTGACCCGCAGCTGGTTTCCCTGGTATTCAAACGACATGCGGTTGCCTTCAGCATCTATGACCTCTGCGGTATCCGCGTGGCCGGGTGCTGCATGCAGGCCCAGCGTAAGAAGCAATGCCGTGTACAGGGTTTTCTGGTTCAGTGCCATTGTGAACGTGCTCCGTGTGGAAGGGTGATCTACCGCGCTACCAGCACACAGTATTGACGCTCTTTGCGCGGATTTCCAGCGCTGTGTGTACATCACAGGTAGTGGCCTGTTGATGGTGGTGCGCTTAGCCCTTGCGTATCTCCTGGTAGGCCGCGAGCGCCGCCTCACGCGCTTCACGGTGATCGACAATGGGTTGTGGGTAGTCGCTACCGAGGACCACGCCGGCTTCCTCCAGCACGGCCGCGGGGGCCTCCCAGGGCCGGTGCAGATAGCGGTCGGGCAGGGCGGCGAGCTCCGGCACCCAGCGGCGCACGTAAACACCGTCAGCGTCGAATTTCTGGCCCTGGGTTACCGGATTGAAAATGCGGAAGTACGGTGCGGCGTCAGCGCCGCTGCCCGCCGCCCACTGCCAGCTTGCGGTGTTGCTGGCGGGGTCGGCGTCGACCAGGGTATCCCAGAACCACCGTTCACCGGCGCGCCAGTGCGTAAGCAGGTGCTTGGTCAAAAACGAGGCGGTAACCATGCGCATGCGGTTGTGCATGTACCCGGTGTGCCAGAGCTCGCGCATCCCGGCATCTACCACCGGGTAACCGGTTTGTCCCTGTTGCCAGGCGCGTAGCAGGGTTTCGTTGCCGAGCCAGGGAAAGTCCTTGAACTGCGACTTGAAGGGCGAGTGTTCGATGCTGGGAAAGTGAAACAGCAGGTGGTAGGAGAATTCGCGCCAGCCCAGTTCGGCGAGGAATTTGTTGATCTGTTCTTCCAATAACGGCTGCTGCTGCAAGGTGGCGCGTGCGGTGTGCCACACCTGGCGTGGCGACACGTCACCAAAGCGCAGGTGCGGTGACAGGCGCGATGTCGCCTGCTCAGCCGGGTGGTCGCGGCCGCTGGCGTAGTGCTCCACACGGTCTTGCAGGAAGCGCTCTAGCGCCTTGTGGGCGCCCTCCGAGCCGGGTGCCCACAGGGTAGACCAGTGTGCTGCCCAGTTGGGATTGGTTGGCAGCAGTGCGAGTTCTCGCAGGGGCGCACCCTGCTCCAGCGGCTCTGCCCAGGTTGTTTGAGAGGGAAGCGGCACGGGCTGGGCCGGTGCTTCGGCACGGCAGCAATGACGCCAGAAGGGGGTAAACACCTTGAACGGCGCGCCGGACTGATTCTGGATATGCTCGGGCTCGTGCAGCAAAGTACCCGGGTACCGTTTGAAGGCCACGCCCAGGGCGTCGCAACTATCGCGTAACTGTGCCTCCAGCGTCACCTCCCAGGGGCTGTAGGCACGGCTGCAGTGCACCGCGCGGATATCGCGGCTGGCGAGCAATTCCCGCAGGCAGGCCGCGCTATCACCGCGCAGCAGGTTCAACTGGCCGCCGGCCTGCGCTATTTCCTCACCGAGTGCTTGCAAGCTGTGGTGAAGCCACCAGCGACTGGCCCCGCCCAGGGCGCGATCACCGGCAGCGGCATCATCGAGAATGTATAGCGGCAGCACGTCTCCGGAGCGGCTCGCCGCCGCCAGCCCCGGCAGATCGGTGAGCCGCAGGTCGTTGCGAAAAAGGTAAACGGTGGTCGCCATGTCGTCGGATCCAGGTGTCTGTTGAGCACGGCCTGCAGGTGGGCTGCAGGCTCATGTGTTGGCAGTGAATGTGCCTGCAATTGCAGCGTCCAGCAAGGTTTCGCAGGGCGTTGAGAGTTTGAGTGTAGCGAGTGCGTCAGCCCGGGTCAGCCCGGGGTTGATAATGAGCAGCGCTTTGTTCTGCTCCCGCGCTCTGCGGCAGAAGCGGAAGCCCGAGTACACCTGCAGGGATGAGCCGATAACCAGCAGCGCATCCGCCGCGGCCAGTGCCTCATTGGCGCGCAGCACGCGTTCAGCGGGCACATTGCCACCAAAAAATACCACATCGGGCATCAGGACCCCGCCGCATACCTCGCAGGGCGGTACCTGCGTGTCTATCGCCAGGGTATCCGGGAGCGCCATGTCGCCGTCGGGCCGCTGCGCTCTGACCTGCGGACGTGTGGCCAGCTGTGGGTTGGCGCGGGCGAGGCGCTGTTGCATCACTTCGCGGTCGGTAAACGCCTCACAGTTCAGGCACAGCACGCGGTCCAGGCGCCCGTGCAGGTCGACCACGGCACTGCTCCCGGCCCGTTGATGCAGACGATCGACGTTCTGCGTGATAACCAGGCTCACCACGCCTTGTTGCTCAAGCGTGGCCAGCGCTCGGTGTGCCACGTTGCTGCGTGCGTCGCGCACGGCGGGCCAGCCGAACCAGCTGCGTGTCCAGTAACGCTGGCGGACCGCGGCGTTCTGCAGGAATTCGCGGTGCTGGATGGGCGTACTGTAGAGCCAGCGCCCAGTCGCGTCGCGGTAAGTGGCGATGCCAGAGCTGGCACTGATGCCTGCGCCAGTCAGCGCCACCACGTTCGGGTAGCGGGCAAGAAAGTCCTGCAACTGTTGCAGTTCCCGCTCTGTATTGCTCATCATGTTGCTCACAGCTGTGGATTCATGTGGCCCGGTCCGGGTTTAAGGGCTGAGTCGACAGCATTCTGGTGCGCCACAAGGGGAGAGCATCGATTATGCACATTCTGATAACGGGCGGTACGGGATTTGTGGGCGAGGCGCTGCTGCAGCACTGGCTGGCAGCGGGTCACGACGTCACGGTGCTCAGCCGCACGACACACGCCGACAGGGAGCACTGTCGCTACGTGACAACACTGGACGCCGTGTCGTCCACATCGGAGCCGCAGGCTGTGGTGAATCTGGCCGGAGCCTCCCTCGCCGGCAAACGCTGGAATGCCGCCTACAAGCAAGAACTGCTCGAATCCCGCGTGGCGGGCACGCGCGCCCTGACCGACTGGATATGTAGTCTGGCAGAGCCGCCTCAGGTGCTGCTGAGCGCCTCGGCTATCGGCTTTTACGGCCCACGTGGCAGTGAGACTGTTGATGAGGTGTCCGCGCCGGGGAGTGGCTTCGCCAGCGAGCTGTGTCGCGCCTGGGAGGAACAGGCGCTGGCTGCGGCTGCCGCCGGGGTTCGGGTGTGTCTGCTGCGTCTGGGGGTTGTTCTGGATGCCAACGGTGGCGCGTTCACGCAAATGGCGCAGCCGTTCCGGCTCGGCATAGCGAGCTGGCCGGGGAGTGGCAGGCAATACCTGAGTTGGGTGCATCGCGCGGACGTAGTCGCCGTTTTCGATTATCTGCTGCAGCATGAGGAGTTTTCCGGCGCGGTAAATGTCACGGCGCCGCAACCCG
Organism: Haliea alexandrii; assembly: GCF_003719295.1. GTDB lineage: Bacteria > Pseudomonadota > Gammaproteobacteria > Pseudomonadales > Halieaceae > Haliea > Haliea alexandrii. Next base: position 670,487 of record NZ_RFLW01000002.1, on the reverse strand, counting down.
TCACCCAGCGCGAATTCTGCCGCGCCATGCGTGAACACTTTTCCACATTGCCCGGTATGCCTGTGCCCGCGCCAATCATGCGTCTGCTGCTCGGAGAAATGGCTGACGAGCTTTTGCTCACCGGTCAGCGCGTCGTGCCGCAGCGGCTGGAGGGCGCTGGTTTCCTCTGGCGGCACGCGGACATAGGCAGTGCACTCGAAGCCATCCTGGAACCTCACGCCGGCGACAAATTGCCGTGATCACTGGCGGCCTTGCGCACCACGCTGTTCTGGCTGAGCTTGTCCAGCGCGGATTTTTCCAGTTGACGCACCCATTCGCGGCTCACACGCAACTTGTCGGCGACTTCCGCCCGCGTTAGCGGCGGCCCGTCGTGTAAACCCCAGCGGGCGATAACGACCTGTTTTTCTGCCGGGTCGAGGTGCTCGATCTCCTGCAGCAGGCAGCGCTGCAGGGAGGCCGATTCAGCGCGCGCACCAATGTCTTCGAAGGGTCCACCGGGCATACTGTCGAGCAGCGATTCGTCGTCGTCATCGAACTGTGGCTGGTCCAGTGAGATGGCCATGTTGCGGAGCTGGCGCAGTTCGCGCGCCTTGTCGGCAGCAATACCAGCCGCTGAGGCCAGCGCTGCCTCGCTGGGCTCCTCACCGCTGGTGCTCCAGAGGGCGTTGCGCTCCCGATAGAGTTTGCCCACTTGCTCGCGCACGTGGGTCGGGTAGCGGATCAGCGCGGCCGAGTCGCTGATGTAACGACGCACGGCCTGGGAGATCCAGTTGTAGCAGTAGGTGCTGAAACGGTAGCCTTTGGCTGCCTCAAACTTCTCCGCGGCCCTGATCAAGCCCAGTGTGCCCTCCTGAATCAGGTCGCGGTATGGCGCGCCCTTGCCACGTGCCTTGCCGGCGATGGAGTACACCAGGCGCAGGTTGTGCAGGGTGAGAGTGTCGCGCGCCTGGTTGAAGCGCGACAATGCCAGCGTCAGTGCGTTCAGCTGCGCGGATTCCAGCCGGTAGCGCTTGGTCGTTGGTTTACGACCTTCCGTGGTGGTCTGCCACGCGTGCAATGCATCGGCGACGCGGCAATTCACGGATTGTTCGTTTGCTCTGGCCAGGGCACTCGCCATGCCAACGGCAAGGCTTGCCGGCAGCGCCATCTCACGGAGGGTTTCATGGGCCGTTTCGAGGTCGCCAGCCGACAGGGCACCTGCCAACAGTATAACGACACCAGCCTGGTCGCCACCGTTGAGGTAACTGACCAGCTCGCGACGCAGCAGGAAGTGATGGTCGCGGTTGGCGAAATTGGCGACCTCCGGGGGTTCATGCTGGATACGGGCCAGCAAGTCCTGGAGAAAATGGCGGCCGCCTGCACTGTGAATAAACAGGTTGCCCAGGTCATCTACAGCGCGCCACTTGCTGGTGTCGATATCGCGCTCCTGTTCGGCGCTCAAGAGCGGATAGCGGCGTGCCTCTGCGAACAGCCGCTCAAGCTCGCGATCGTCGGTGTCGGTCTTCCAGTTATCCACGTAGTCACTCCTCTCGGTTTGTGCTGTATACGCTGCACCGCGAGGGTTGGACAAGAAATCCGGACAGTTGTCCAGATAACATGCAGACATAACCTCGACAATGCATCCAGAGTGCAACGCACAGCGTAACAAGTAGTGAGCGCAACAAGCACACAGTGTAATTGAGGCAAGTAATATGAACGCAGCGTTAATGGAACCTCGGCCCCTCTACGGCATTGGTACAGTGGCCCGGCTTACCGGGCTCAAGCCCGACACGCTCCGCGTTTGGGAGCGACGTTATGGCCTGGGGGCCAGCCACAAGACGGCAACCGGGCGTCGCCAGTACACGCAAGCGGATCTAGAGCACCTGCAGTTGGTAGCGGCGCTGGTCAACAGCGGCTCACGTATTGGCGAAATTGCCTCGAACGAGCGCAAGACACTTGAGATGTTGCTGCGGGGCCGGGGCAAAGCGGGGCGCGGTTCAATGCCGGCACCAAAACCACGGGTTGTTTTTGTTGGCGGCCAGCTCTGCGAATGGCTTGACGAGCACCAAGGCTGTCTTGCCGGCGTCGACGCGCTGTTGGTGCGGCTTCCGCTGAACCAGATTACCGCGAAGGAATGCGAAGAAATCGGCAAGGCCGACAGTCTGGTGGTGGAGTGCGCCAATCTCACGGGCGCCCAGACGCGCCAGCTGGGGGATCTTATTCGCAACCTGGAAGTGGAGAAGGCGCTGGTGACCTACCAGTTTGCCAGCGAACGCTGGTTACAGGCCCTCGAGCAGCAGCATATCGCCGCGACCACATTTCCGCCCGACCCCGCGTATCTTGCGTTCGAGCTCGCGCGCAGCGTTGCTGACAAGACGACCAGCCTGGGCGATACAAATCTCGGGGAGTTGATGACCGCCAAACCGCGGCAGTTCAATGAACTCCAGCTGAGCGCGGCGCGGCAGCTGAAAAGCACGCTCGACTGTGAATGCCCCCGACATATCGCCGACCTTATTCGCTCTCTGGCGCACTTTGAGGAGTATTCCTCTAACTGTTCGGTGGACAACTGGAGTGACGCTGCGGTGCACGCCTGTATCTATGCTTATACTTGTCAGGCACGCTGGCTGATGGAGCGCGCACTGCAGGCAGTACTGGAGGACCGCGGTGAGGAGTATCAAGCGCTGATGCGCGAAATCAGCAGTGGCCGGATGGGGGATGCGGCGTAATAACGTGGCAGCGTTTGCGCCTGCACTGCGCTACCGCTGTCGACCTGCAGCCGCCTCGCCGAGCAGGACAGCGCGCCAATGAGGGCTTTCCCGCACCGACCAAGCCCACAGCATGATCGGCGCAACCGTGGGCACGATGAGGGTGCTGAACTGGAAGAGCAGCGCGATGGCGTTGGCGGAGGGCAGCGGGTTTGTGGAGGCCGTCCAGAGCAGGTCGCCACCCAGGCCCAGCATGAGGTTTTTCAGCGTGACTGCAATGACGCCGACGAACATCAGCAACCACAGCACCAGTAAACCGCGGGCGAAACGTTCCAGAGAGCCTTCGATGCGGCTGGCGAAGTGGAGCGCGGCATAGAACGGTATCGAGTAGGAAAGGATGCGGGTGTTCAGTGGAAACGCCAGTTGATATTCCGCCTGCTCAAGGGATACGACGCTTTGTCCGGCTTCCCCGAACAGCGTGAACACCATCAGCTGGTGCCGGTCGATTACCACCGATTGCACGACTTCTGGTAGCGCCCAGGGCAGGGTGACTTGCGCCAACCACAGGGCCGGCGCCGAGGGCAGGGCGCCCAGCGCGTACCACAGGCCGAAGAAGGGAATCATCAACAGCAGCACAAGGCCGATGAAGCGGTACAGCGTCATGCGGTCACGCCCTGCGGGCGCCGCTCGAGAAGGCGCAGGTAGAGAATGAAGACGATGAGCACGTCCAGCATGATGAACACGGGCCACAGGTAGAGGTGTGTCCAGTTGAAAATATCCAGGTTCCACTGCCCCAGGTAGAACAGGCTGATGATACGGGCAATATTCAGCACCTGAATCGTAAGAAAACCCGCGAGAATCGCCAGCAGGCGGTAATGCCACGGCGCGGGGTAGGCCAATACGCCCGCAATCAATACAATCGCGGCCTCCACGCCGTTGCAGCCCGACTCAATGGAGACCGCAAAGCCGTTCACGGTGTGTGCGATGACTCGGCCATAGGCAACCACATTGCTGTCGAAGGGGGTGATTAACGCGGCGCTGAGCGTTGCCAGTGAGGCCGTGAAAGGCTGCACAACAGCGGCCTGCACGGGGGCCAGCATTTCCAGGGTAAACAGTGCGACCAGCACCACGAGGAATATCAGAATAAATTTGCTCATGCGGATGTTATTATCGGCTGTTTCTGGCTGTGCATTTGGCAGCAGGATAGCATAGAGGAGTGTCGAAGTGTCGCCGACCGCGCGCAATACAGGGATCGTCCTGACCCTGGGCATGCTGGTATTCAGCAGTTGGATGTACCTGCAAACGGGCGATTGGGTTGCCCTGGTGTTCGCCGTGGCCAGCCTGGGTTACGGCGTGTTTTTCTTTTCGGTTACGCCGGGAGGGCGCGACTGATGGCCCGTTGCCTGCGGGCTAGCCGCTACCGGGCGCTGTCTGCGCTGCTGTTGGCACTGTTCTTGGCAGGCTGCGCAGGGCTTGGCCCGGCAATTGATCCGCCACGAGTCAGTGTTGATAGCGTCAAGAGCCTGCCCATGGCGGACTCGGGGCCGCGCTTTCGTATCGTGCTGCGTATCGCCAACCCCAATGCGCAGGCGCTGGATATTGCGGGTATCAGCTACGGTATCGCATTGCTCGAGCGCGAGCTGGTCAGTGGCGTGACCAATCAGGTGCCTGCCATTGCAGGCTACACGGAGGAGCAGGTCACGATTGATGCCGGGGTGAATCTGCTGGAGGTGTTGAAGCTGTTGGGTAGCCTCGGACGCGCTCGCAGCGATGCGCTGGAGTATCGCTTCACGGCCAAGATTGACTTTCGTGGCTTGCTGCCTACCCAGTATGTGGAAGACAGCGGTGTGCTGCGTCTGAATTGATGGCTGCGGCGGCTAGCCCATAAACGACTGGGCAAAGATCAGCAGTATGATCAGGGGGCACACCACGCGCACGTAGCCGGGCCAGATTTTCCAGAACAGCTTGTGCTCGGCCCCCGCATCGCCCTTGCGCAACTCCTGGAGCAGGGTGTCGCGGTGCCATACCCAACCCGCATAAAGACAGAACATAAAGCCCAGCAGCGGCTGGCTATAGCGGGTGGTGACCGCGATAACCAGGCCAAACAGCGTATCGAAGTTCAGCAGGATCACCGTGCTGATCAGCGCAATCACGGAACCAATGGCCAGTACCGCGGGTTTGCGCCCCACGCCATGCTCTTCAATCGTATAGGCCACCGGCACCTCCAGCATGGATATTGATGAAGTCAGCGCTGCAATGGTCATGAGGAAAAAGAACAGCAGGCTTACCACCACGCCGGCTACGCCCATGGTGTCAAACAGTTTCGGCAATACCGTAAATATCAGGGTGTCTTCGGAGATAAGCGCGCCGCTGGCAGTAAAAATTTCCACGCCACTGTGCAGGGCGACGTACATGGCAGGCAACACAAGGAAACCCGCCAGCACGGCGATGGAGATGTCCACCAGCGTAACCAGACCGCCCACCACCGGCAGATTTTCGCTGTCGCTGATATAGGAGCCATAGATCAGCATTGTGCCCACACCCAGCGATAGCGAAAAGAAAGCGGCACCGAGTGCTTTCACAATCAGGCCCGGTGCCAATGCGCGCTCAAAGTCCGGCAACAGGTAGACCCGCAGGCCATCCAGCGCCCCGTCCAACGTGAGCACATAGATCACCAATAACACCAGCGACAGCAACAGCAGAGGCATGAGGCGGCTTGACCAGCGTTCAATGCCCTGTTGCACGCCCTCGGAAATAATGCCGATGGTGAGTGCCATGAACACCAGCATGAATATCAGGTTGCGTGAAAGACTGAAATCAGTAAGCCAGGCACTGGCGGCTGTCATGCCGGCAAGGTCTGTCAGCGCAGCCAGGCAATGGGCCAGCATCCAGCCGGCGACAATGGCATAGAAGCTCAGAATGAAGCTCGCCACAATCAGGCCTGCGATGCCGGTGCCTGTACCCACCTTGCGCAGCAAGGTGTTGGGGGATATCAGGCGCAGGGCGCTCACGGCATTGGCGTGAGCGTGACGGCCAATGATCAGCTCAGCCATAAGTGCCGGGTAGGCGAGGGTGAAAGCGAGAAAGAGGTAAACCAGCAGGAAGGCAGCACCGCCATTGCTGGCGGCCTGGGTTGGAAAGCCCCAGATATTGCCGAGTCCGACAGCGCTGCCCGCGGCAGCCATAATGAAGCCAAAGCGCGAGCTGAACTCGCCGCGGGAAGAAGCCATAAAGAAGAATCCGTTCGTGCCAGCCGGGTCGTGGACCGCAGTGTATCACGGTGGAATGCCACGAGCTTATTGTGTGAGCAGTACCTCGCAGGGTCGCGTTGCAGCGCTCTTGGACTGGCCGCCGCCGAATACCTTTACCAGAAGGCGTGGCACGAAAAGCATTGCCTCGGCGGACACATCCAGTGTCGCCGCAATGGGAGAAACCGAGGTGCGCGGGCTCGCCATATCGCCGCGCAGGCTGATGCTCGAGGGAATCTGAATGCTGCGTGACTTGGAACGCGGCGTCAGGGTGAACGCCAGTGTACGTTTGGGCAGGTCAAAACTGCCGATACCCGTGGCGATCATGTTCGGAGACTCGACGAAGAGGCTGTCAGTACGCGCCACGCCATTTTCAAGCGTAAACTGCGCCATGGTGCAGTCGAGAAATGTTGACTTTTCCAGTGCTGCGCCTGAAAACAGCCAGGTGAGAATGCCCGTTGCGAGCACATCATAGGCCGCACCCTCAACGGTCGCGTTCTCCAGCGCAAAGGCCATGTTGCCATTGAGTTGTTGCAGCAACTCGGTGCCGGTTGCACCCTGGGCGCTGAGGCCGCCGCGCAGGTTCAGGGAGCCGCTGATGTCCGTGTCGATACCCAGGTCCCTGCTCAGTGTGTTGAGTGGAATAGACTGCGCCTGCCCGGCAATGCTGAGGCCGGGCGGGTCCAGGCTGATATCGACAACACCGCGGATTTCTGCCGGCGCCGCATCGTAGCTGAAATCGAACTGGTCGAGCAGGTAGGTGGTGCCGCTGCCGTTGACATGCACATTGATGTCGTCGAAACGGGTGACTTCTCCGCGCAGGGTGTCGAGCTGTAGGCGCAAGTCGATCGGATAGCGCGGCAGGCTGGTCAGAAACTGCGGCAAGGACCGGTTGTCGGGATCTGTATCGAGTTGTCCTGTGGGTCGGTAATCCGTCGTTTCGGTGCCGGATGCCTGTAAGCCAATGTCGTCCAGGTTAACCAGCGCTGAAGACAGGGTGGCTTGCAATCCGTCTATGGTGCCGCCTGTGTGGGTTGCTTTCCCCGCAAGTGACAGCGCCGTATCACCCAGTTGTGCCTTTGCCTGCAATTGCGCGGAGGTTGCATCCACGGTCAGGTTGGCCTGTCCCGTGACGGGTTTCAGCGACAAGCCGCTTAACGCCTTGAGCAGTTCGCGGTCATCACTGCCGTAGTTGAGGCTAACAGCACCACTCCAGCCGTCGTTCGCGTAGCGGCCGTTTCCGCTGGCGCGCAAGCCGAGCGCGGCACCCTCCGTGCTGCTGAGTTCAAGGTCGGACAGCACGTAGTCCGCCTGTGTGCCGCGGAGTGTGAAGCGGCCGCTCACGCCACCCAGTTCAGCAGGCGGCTTTGTGCCCGGTGCAAACTGAGTCAGCAACGTATCCAGGCTCAGATGCTGCACGCGCGCGTTCAGTTCTGCCTCGCGCGCGCCGGTGAGGTCTCGCAACGCTCCGGTGACCAGTAGTTGCCCGAACAGGCTGTCGAGGGTGGCGCGAATACCGTCAAGCGCCACACGCTCACCGCCATATTTGAGTAAGCCCTCCAGTGTGCCAGCACCCAGCGGCGGCAAATCCAGTGCAGCGAACTGCCCCAATGCGGCTACTTCAGGCGCCTGCACCAGTATCCCGGCTTGCAGAGCTTGTGGCTCGTAGCCCATGTTGTGCCCAAGCACGGTGTTCAGGTTGTTTACATCGATCGTGAGGTGTTCATGCGTGATCTGTGCGGTCCCATCATGAAGCGTGAGTTCAGCGTCAGTGCCACTGACCTGTACCTGGCTCTGAAATGAAAACCCGGGGGGGACGTCGGTATTGAACCAGCGACCGGGCGTGACCAGATCGGCGCTGCTAACCTCGAGGGCAAGATCGATGCCGGCGACGCGAGTGCCTTGCTCGGGAGGGGTCAACGCAACCTGCGCAACGTTCCCGGTGACGCGCAGCTGGGTGCTCTCGCTGTGGCCCAATTGGCCCATGATATTTTCCACGTGCAGCGCGCCATCATTTTCGCGCAGCGTCGCCGCGAACTCCCAAGGCCCGGGATCGATAGTGGGTGCCTGCCCCAACCAGGGGCTGAGCAGCGCGAGTGATGGCGCCACGGCGTGCACAGTGAAGAGGGTGCCCGGCGGTAGCTGGGGGCTCCCTAACGAGCCCGGGCCTGATGAGCCGTTCAGGGCAATCCACAGCCCGTCACTGCTGGCGGTGACCACAGTGAGCTGCTCGATCGCAGGGTTAGCCACGGTGCCGGAAAGAGCGATGCTGGCGCGTATTCCGCCCAATGGCGACAGGTCGAGATCCAGCCAGCGCAGGAAATACCTGGCTGAATCAAGCTCGCCCGATGCAATCAGGCTGAGGTTCGGGTCAGGGCTGTCCTGGCTTGTCATTGCACCGCTGGCTTCAAAGAAATAGGCCGGACGGTTATCCAGCTCAAACGCTGCATCTGTGAGGGTAAAGCTGTTCAGATCACCCTGCAGTTTTCCCTGCAGGGTCAGCGCTCCCGCCAATGGTGGCGCGTCGGGAAAGAGGTCAAAAAAGGTTGCGACTTCGGCAAACGCCGCATCTACCGCGACGTCGAAGCGGAAGGCGTCCCCGTAGCCGGTCAGCAGGCCCTCCAGCGTGCCCCGGGTGCCCGACTCCGGCGCGGCCAGCCGGGCACTGAAGGTCACGCGCCCCTGGTCGCTCATGATTTCCCTGGCCGTGATCTCCAGGCTGACATCGAGCGGCGCACCATCGAGGTCGGCGAGCAGACTGACCTCAAAACGGTCCGCCGCGCTGCGCGCTCCGCGTAGGTCGCGCAAGGGGAAGATGGCCACATCGCCGTCCCGGTTCACCACGTGCACGCTATCGACCACCAACGATGCCGGCAGAAAACGCAGGTACTGCATCCACTGCGCGGGCGTGGGATCCTCGCTGTCGTCTTCCGCTGACACGTAGACGACAACGCTTTCGCTCTTCAGGGTGGTTGCTTCCAAATTGCCCCGTCGCAGGTCCGCCAGCCGGGTGTCACCGGTAAACCCCAGTACGGTAAGCAGGGCAGGACCGGTGGAGCCCTTGGGGAGCAGTTGCAGCGTATCGAATTCAAGCTGCAGTTGAGAGGGCTCAAATACCAGCCCCTCGATTTCAAGGCGATAATCGGTAAAAGAAGCTGTGCCCCATTGCAATGCCCGGGTCAGCAGCCCTGGCGTTGACAGCAGCACAAGTGTGGCAGCGAAAGCGACCAGCAGCAGGGCGAGCGGCACCATCCAGAGCTTGCGCATACGGTTTCCAGTCGCAACCAGTCAAAGAAAACGAGTGTAACACGGTGGCTACGCCGCAACTTTTTGTTCGCGCAGGTCGCTGTGCTATGATCCGCGCCGCGTACCTGGTGCGCCGCTGCCTATAGCCCGGGTGGTGAAATTGGTAGACACAGGAGACTTAAAATCTCCCGATCATTGCGATCGTACCGGTTCGATTCCGGTCCCGGGCACCACGAATCCGTAGGTTACGAGAAATACAACACAATCTCCGAGTCTGGAGATTTCGGTAATAGACATACCGTAGATCACAACCTACCCCGTCCCCAAGCGCTCAGCGTTACCGAAGCTGCTCGGCCTGCAGGCTGACTTTGTAGGTGCCGTCTGCCGCTGCGCTGAAAGAACCCAGAGCCCCACCGCGACTGCCATCCTGCAACAGGTCTGTGGTAAACCCGAAACCTGTCTCGCGACAGGCAAAACCCTCTGCAGTGAGTGTCGGGCAGATGACCTGCCGGGCACGGGAGGTCAGTGCCTCCTGGGGCGTCCCGCTCCAGTCGTAGCCCGAGTATTGCCTGATATTCTCCCGGTTGTCCCTGTCTTGTAATATGTACCCCAGACCGATGATTGGCCAGTCCGGATTGAATTCATTCCGTCTTCGGGGATCATTCGGCTTATCCATGCGCACGTGCAGTAAAAAGCGCTCTCGATTCTGTTGGTTGCTGACAACGGTACCTTTCACCAGGGTGTAGGTGGCGATAGACGTGCCTCGGCCCATCTGCTGATTTCTCTGCAAATTAAAATCGTACGCTTGCGCTTGCAGAGCCTCGATTGCTTTGCCGATAGGCATATGGAGCCGAACACCCTGCAGTTCAACGGTCGACAGTGCGGCCATCGCGCCGGGTGCCAGATTGCCCACTGGCGGCGGCGCGGCAACGTTGCCGCCACGCTGCGCGCTCGCGCTCGAGGCGCTAACGACCGCGGTGAGAAAGGTGAACATGAGAAGTGTAGCCTGTCGAGAATTCAGCATGTTTTTCCAGAGTTGCAATGCAATGATGGGTAACAATCGCATCACTTTATGGCGCTGGTGCGACAGCTTTGATTCAATATACGCTGCCGTCTGTGTTCTTCAACCCCACACGGCGCGCAATAACGCCAAAGGATTGGCGCCGAACAACACAGGATGCGCCACCAACAGCGCGCCCCATAACAGACAGCCCAAGGCAATGCCAAAGCGAGCGTTGCGATCAATGTGCCCGCGAGTCACCGAGGGTACCTGCTGATGCTTCAGTCGGTGCTGCAGCAACGCAATCCCCACAACCCCGAAAACTGCCGAGCCCCCAAACAGCAGCAGGGCAGGCCACTCGCCGTTGGCCGGTACATGGGCGATCCCCCAGAGTGTCAGTCCCCACACCAGAGGATGGCGCGTCCAACCTACGATGCCGGGCCGGCTCGGATCGAAACCCGCGTTGCGGAACGACACAGAGAAAGGGTTGGGCGACAGTGCTCCGGCTGCAATCAGGATGAAAGCAGGCAGTGTGGTGACGGCGGCAAATGTGTAGGCCCACCCGGATGTCGGCCAAAGCGGCGTGCGTGCGGCGCCCAGCAACGCCAGGATCACCCAGGCCAGTAGCAGGCAGGACAGTACTGAATAGCCAGCCATATAGGCGGGCCTGCCAAACTGCGTGATAAGCCACGGCCGCAAGGCGGTGCGTGAAATCAGCACATGACTGAGAATAAAGACGCTCATGGCCAGGATGACCTGCATCAGGTGAGCCGCTCTCTTGGTGCGGGCAAGAACATTGCGTTGCTCCGGGTTGCTGTTAGTGCCAGGCGCTGCCATGCCGATACCGCCACAGGCTGCGTGGCGAAGGTACCGCAAGTGATGCCTGAAGGCGAATGTGCGCGGGTCCTGGCGAGCCTGGCGAGTGCGTGCGCGGGGCCCCCATGCCAGGACATGTTTGGCGCAGAGAGCTGCTCGCGTGACGTGGTGCGCCACTCGCGGCGCTGTTATCCTTGTGGCCTGTTTTCACACCTAGAGGCGCCGCAATTGAAACAGGCATTGCAGACCATGCTGGCCATGCAGGACCGGATGAACACCCGTATTCACCCCCAGTGGATCGATCAGGATTTCGCCTGGTACCGTGCGCTGTGGATCGAATGCGGCGAGCTGATCGAGCATTACGGCTACAAATGGTGGAAAAAACAGACGCCCGATATGGAGCAGGTGCGCCTGGAGGTCATCGACATCTGGCACTTCGGGCTGTCGGCATTGTTCGCCGGTGACAAGACGGTTGAGGCGATAGCCGAGGACATTGCAGCCGAGCTCGCAGGCTTCAGTCCCGCGGGCCTGGGGGTGCGCGAGGCCACCGAAGCGCTGGCCTTGCACGCGCTGCAAGCACAGGGTTTCTGTCCGCGCCGATTTTGGGAGCTCATGCATGCAGCGGAGCTTGATTTCACCCAGCTGCACAGTGCCTATGTGGGCAAGAACGTACTCAATTTTTTCCGCCAGGACCACGGCTATCAGGCGGGTACCTACCAGAAACTCTGGGCGGGGCGCGAGGACAACGAACACCTCGTGGAGGTGCTGGCCGAGCTTGATAATGCGGCTGACGATTATGCCGACCAAGTCTACGCGGCGTTGCAGGCACGCTACCCCGGCGCCGCAGCAGATGCGCCGCGATGAGCCATGAAGAAGAGCGCCTGTCCACCAGCGCGCTGGCCCGCGCACTGGAAATCCCGGTGCAGCAGCTGTTTGTGACGCTGAAGGACTACGGCTGGATACGTCGCCACGCGGACAACTGGTTGCTCACGCAAAAGGGCGAATACGAAGGGGGCACGTATCGCGACAGCAAACGCTTCGGCCGGTACATCGTCTGGCCCGGTGCGCTTGTGCAGCACCCTTTGCTCAGCGCCATTGAATCCAATCAGCGTATCACCGCCAGCCAGATGCGGCGTTACTACCCGCGCTTGCAGCCCCGACAGCTGAACCGCGCGCTCGCGGAACTGGGCCTGCAACGCCACAGTATTTTGGGCTGGGAGCTGACTGATTTCGGCCGCCATCTGGGCGGGCAACAGGTGGAGAGCGACAGCACGGGTGCATTTTACGTCAGCTGGCCGCATGAAATTGTTGATCACCCGGTCATTCACCGCGAGCTGGAGCGCCTGTCCGGCCAACCGGAATGTGCGGAGCAGAATCGGGACGCGGAGCACGCTGGCGCGGCGCCCGAGTCGGCGGAACCGGATCTTTTTGCACAGGTGGAGACTGAGCCTGAGTCACGCAGCTTACAGGCAAGCAGCGCCTGCAGCGGCATCGATGGCCATCAAACGGGAAGTCCGTTGCAGGCGGTGGTGTGCAACTGGTTGTACTTGGCGCAGTTGGCGCACGCCACACGTCGGGCGCTGCCGGTGGAGGAACCCCTGTGGGCTGACTTCTACCTGCCTGCCGGCAGTGTGTATATCGATTGCTGGGACGATGAGGCGGCACCGCCAAAGCTTGCCGCGCGCCTGCGCAACAAGGAAGTGTGCAAGGCGGAGGGCCTGAGGTATCTGGAGGTCAACGCGGCCGATGTGGAGCGCCTGGATGAGGTGCTGGGGCGAGGTTTGCTGGCGTTCGGTATTCGCTGCTAGCGCATCTACCGGCGGCGCAGTACCACGCCGCATTCCATGTGCGCCGTGTAGGGGAACTGATCAAACAGGGCAAAGCGGCTGATGTCGTGGCTCAGTGACAGCGTGGCAAGGTTCTCCGCCAGCGATGCCGGGTTGCAGGACACGTAGACGATTGTGGGGAAGCGCTGCACCATGGCAACGGTCGCCGGGTCCAGGCCCGCTCGCGGTGGGTCCACGAACACCGTATTCAATTTATACGCCGACAGGGGCTGTGGCAGGTCGGCCAGGCGCCGGAATTCGCGTTCACCGTTCATGGCCTGGGTCACTTCCTCCGCGGCCAAACGGATCATGGCCACGTTCTCTATGTGGTTGGCTGCAATGCCCCACTGGGCGGCGCGAATGGATGTCTTGGCCAGCTCGGTCGCCAGCACCTGATTGAAGTGGCGTGACAGCGGCAAGGTGAAGTTGCCGTTGCCGCAATACAGCTCCAATAGATCGCCGCCTTCCCCCGTCACACTCGCACAGGCCCATTCGATCATCTGCCGGTTCACCGCGGCATTGGGCTGGGTGAACGCCTGGTCGTACTGCCGGTAGTGGTAGTCGCGCCCGGCGACGTGCAGGGTTTCGGTCACGTAGTCACGCCCAACCACCACTTTCTGCTTGCGACTGCGACCCACCAGCGCCAACTTGAATTGCCCGGCCAGGGCTTCTGCCGCGGTTTCCCAGGAGGCGTCCAGGCGCCGGTGATACGCCAGTGTCACCAGTGTTTCGCCGCTGGTGGTACTGAGGAATTCAACCTGGAACAGTTTGCGTCGGAGTTCCGTGTGCGCGCGCAGTGCGGCGAGCAGGTCGGGCATGAGTGCCTGTATCGCGGCACAGGCAATCGGGAAGCGGGTGATGACGACCGGGTTCTGTGGCTCCCCGGGTGGGAACATGACGTAGTCCAGCGCATCGCCGTTGTGCCACACGCGAAACTCCGCGCGCATGCGAAAGGCCTCGGGCGGAGACGGAATGACGGTGGGTGCCGATGCAGTGAAAGGTGCCAGCTGCTCGCAAGTGCGCGCCACTTTGGCTGCCAGCAGGGCGTCATAGTTTGCCGGATCGATGTGGGAGAGGGGCATGAATAGGTCTCGTGGCGCTGGGGTTACAGGCAGTTATCGGGTTTGGGCAGGCCGGCGATCTTGCTGGCAATCTTGGCCGGTGAGCCGGGAAACAATGACAGCAGGTAAACGCTGCGGCCGCAGCTTTCACCCAGGTTGATGCGGACCCACTTCACCAGTGGGCGCATGGCGGGTGAACTGTCGAATTGCTGGTAGTAGTCGCGCAGCAGGTGAAGCACTTCCCAGTGGGCCGGGGTCAGCACAATACCTTCCGCTGCAGCCATTTGCTCCGCAACGGCAGGTGTCCATGCGGACAGGTCATTGAGGAAGCCCTCGGGGTTGAACGCGGTAGCGGGTAGCATGGCTGAGCCTAGTACCAAGCCATTTGCTGCGCGTGTAACTCGCTCAAGGCAACGAAACCGGCATCGTCTACCAGCGTGAAGCAGGGCGCCAGGCGGTGTTTTACCCCTGCGGCGCTGGCATCGGGCTCCAGCACATGCAGTGTGGCGCCGCTCGCCTGCAGTGCCTGCCAGCTCTGGCTGTTCTCCAGCGCGATATAGACACCGTCTCCCAGCAGGAGCAGGGCATCCTCTTGCTGCAACAACGTGATGCAGTCCTGCACTGCAGGATGGCCGGGGCTGCAATTGAGCGTATGCAGCATGGTCAGAAGCCGAGTATGTGTCGGTGGTTGTCGAACAGCGCGCGCAGGGCCTTGTGATCAACCAGAATGGCTCCCGGTGGCAGGTCTGTTGCCGTGAGCCCGGCGCGTGCCGCAGCCTCGGCATCCACGTAGCAGTGCTCCATATCGTAAAGCGGCATGGAGTCGATGACCTTGCGCAGGTTGCGCACGCCCACGCCGGAGCTGTCCTGCTCCGGCAGCAGTTGCAGCACGCCGGCACCGAGAAACAGCAGGTTGACCGGTTGCTCAAAGGCGGCGGTGGCCAACGCGGTATCGAGCGCACTGCGCGCGAGGCTGCGGCCTGGCTGAGGGTGTCGGGTGACTACCAGAACGCCCCCTTGTGCAGCGGCCTTCATGCGGGCGCGCCGAAGGTGACAACCCGGTCGGCGGACTGCATGGCTTCCACCAGCAGGCCCAATCCGCCCAGGGTAAAACCGGGGTGAACAGTGGCGGCGGGGAAGCCGTGGCGCTGCGCTTCCGCACTGTCCAGCAGGCCGCGCTTCACCGCGGAGCTGACGCAGAGCACCAGCTCTGTGCCGTTGGCATCGGCAAGCGCCGACCAGGCCTGCTGTGGACTGCGTTCATCCTGCGGTGTGATGGCCGTGGCAAGGCCATTGCTGGTGCCGTTATCCAGAAAAAACACCCGCGACAGCGTGTGCCCGCGTGCGACGAGGGCGGCAGCGAAACGCGCCGCCGTGAGGCTGGTGTGCCCGGACGCGGGGGCAGTAAGCACCAGCAGGCAATACTGCAAGGTCATGCAGCGCGGCCAACAAAAAACCCCGGCAGGAGCCGGGGTTGGGTGGCTGCAGTATGGCTGGGCTCAGTCATCGCCGCCAAGCGCGGTGAGCAGGGACAGCATGTGCACGAACAGATTGTAGATGTTCAGGTAAAGGCCCACTGTGGCGCGGATGTAGTTGGTTTCACCGCCGTGGATGATGCGGCTGGTGTCAAACAGGATCAGCCCGGACATGATCATGATCACGGCGGCTGAAATGGTTAGCGACAGCGCCGGAATGGCCAGGAAAATGTTGGCGATCATGGCCACTACTGCCACGATCAGCCCGACCATGAGGAAGCCGCCCATGAACGAGAAGTCTTTGCGTGTGGTCAGGGCGTAGGCCGAAAGCCCGAAGAAGACGATTGCCGTGCCGGCCAGCGCCTGCATGACCAGGGCGGGACCACCGGGCATGGACAGATAGAAGTTCAGCATTGGGCCGATAGAGGCACCCATCACGCCGGTGAAGGCAAAAATGGCCAGCAAGCCCTTGCTGGTGTCTGCCATCTTGTGAACCACAAACAGCAGGCCAAAGCCCACCAGCATCAGTACCAGGGCGGCACCCTGTGGCAGCCCGACGGCCATTGAGATGCCCGCTGTGACTGCACTGAACAGCAGGGTCATGCCGAGCAGCATGTAGGTGTTCCTCAGCACCTTGTTGGTGTTGACCAACGAATCCATGCCCGCCGTATTCACGTTGTACATGCTCTTCTGTTGCATCGTTTACCGCTCCATTGCTGTGCACTCGAGGTGCGAACATTTCTTTGACCCATAATAGTGGCGAAGTTCCCCGATTCCAAGGTTTTCCGCTCTATCTTGATTCAATGATAGCCATAGAAATCAAGCGGTTATTATACGCGTGCCGGGTGCGGACAGATCGGTGATGCCTCGGGCGATGCGTCGTCGGTGGATGAGGCCTACGCGCGAATTGCCCGTAAGCGCCCCGGGCCGTTGTTCAACATGGCAGTCTCACAGGCACTTTTAAGCGGCTGAACACGGTAGGCGGTGGTCGAGGCTTACCCCCGTGCTTTCCCAGCCGGTACACTCCCGGGTCACGGCGGGCCACGTTTCGGGATGGCCGCACTATTGGCAATTGAGGAGAACGACATGCGAGTACTGGTGGTAGGCGGAACCGGGTTGATTGGCGGCCACGCCGCATTGCATCTGGCGCAGGCAGGGCATGAGGTAACGATCATGGCACGTTCTCCCTCCAAGGTGCCTGCACTGGCAGAGCTGCCGTTCATTGCCACACACTATGTTGAAGATGACGTAGCGGATGGCCGCCTGGAAGGATTCGACTGGCTGGTGTTCGCGGCCGGCGTGGACATTCGGCAAGTACCGCAGGATGGTTCGGTGACCGAGGAAGCCTTCTATACGCGCTACAACACGGAGGGCATTCCGCGCTTCTTCGCCGCTGCCAAGGCTGCCGGTATCAAGCGCGTGGCCTACATCGGCACGTTCTACCCGCAGGTGGCACCGGAAAAAGTCGCCACCAGCCCCTATGTGCGTTCGCGCAAGCTGGCTGACGATGCCATCCGCGCCATGAGCGATCACAGCTTTGCGGTGTGCAGCCTGAATGCACCGTTTGTACTCGGCCATCTGCCGGGTCTGGAGATCCCACACCTCTACTACAACTACCTCTACGCCAAAGGCCTGATGGAGGGCGTACCGGTGTTTGCCCCTGAAGGGGGTACCAACCACATTACTTCGGCGTCTCTTGCGGAGGCGGTGCAGGGCGCACTGGAACACGGTGAAGCCGGGCGTGCCTACCTGGTAGGCGATGAGAACCTCACCTGGAAAGCCTACTTCGAGATGTGGTGTGAAGAAGCCGGCAATCCGCAGGACCTGGAGGTGCGCAGCGACGAGCACCCGCTCATGCCCGACATGATTATGTTCGCGGGGCGCAACGCAACCGTCAGTTACGCACCGGAAGGGGTTAAAGAGCTGGGCTATGGCACGGGCCGTATTCGCGCTGAAATCGCCGCCATTGTTGCCAGTTTCGAGGCAGCGAAGTGAGCCGGGAGCACGCGCCAGCTCGCCTCGCCGCCGCCTATGCAAAAGCGGTAGATGACCGGGAGTTTGCGGTGATGGAAACCCTGATGTGGCCCGAGTTCACGCAGCAGGGCCCAGGCTTTGCTGCGCCGTCACGTGAGGTTTTCATCGGGAATCTGGAATTCCTGCGCCAGTTTGAGCGCACGTTCCACCTGGTGGGGCAGGTAGCGGGTGAATGGGAAGGTGATCGCTACCGCGGGGAAACCTACTGCGTGGCATCGCATTTCTTCCAGCGCGAAGGTCGCTCCTTCTGCCTCGATATGGGTATTCGCTATCAGGACGTGATTGAGGTGCGTGCTGAAGGCGCGCGCTACCTGTCGCGTGACCTCAACGTCGTCTGGCAGGACGAGCGCGAGATCACGCCACCGTCGTTCGGTTAGGACGCCTCGCCGCCAACCCTGTGGGTTGGCGGTTTTGCAGCCACCTTTCAGGCGACGACTTCCAGCCCGCGTTCGATACACCACATGGCCGAGAGGCCACCCAGCAGGTAAATCGGCACCGGCTCCAGGCGCTCCCGCCAGGGTGCAATAGCGCGGCGCAGCAGCCACCACAAAAGGAGCACCACGGCGATAAAGGCAATTTGCCCGGCTTCGATACCCACATTGAAAAACAACAGAGCGAGTGGCAGGTTACCCTCTGGCAAGCCAGTGGCGGCCAACGCACCTGCGAAACCCATGCCGTGCAACAGGCCAAACCCGCCCGCCAGCCACCACGGGTGTTGCCGCGACAGACTGTTCTGATTGGGGGAGGTGAGTGCCAGCGCCAGCCAGAAGATGCTCAAGGCAATGGTGAATTCCACCAGCGCTACCGGGTAATTGAGAAACCCGAGCGTCACCAGCGACAGGGTGATGCTGTGCCCAACGGTAAACGCGGTGATGGTCCAGAGCAGACGCGTGCCGCCCCCCACCAGCAGTAGAAGGCCGAATACGAATAGCAGGTGGTCGATACCCCGCCATATATGATCCATGCCGAGTACGCTGTACTCACCCATCACGCGCGCAGCGCTCGGTGCCTCAGGCACCTTAAACGAGGGCTGCTCGGCCGTCAGCACCTGCTGGTACTGACGGCCATCCTGCAGGTTCAGCATCAACATCACGGAGGCCTGGTTGGCGGCTAGCCCGTCAACGGCCAGGCGTTCTCCCACCAGGCGTGCGCGCCCATCACCGCTGCATGCGAGCTGCAGGCTGGTCACCAGCCCGGTACCCTCCGGTTGCGTGGGGCTGGTGGAGAGCACGCGGCAGCGCTCAGGCCACACCGGTGCGAGGGGTACCGGACTATTGGTTTGTGCGGGTGTTTTCCACACTACATTGTAGTTTCCTGAGTCGAGCTCGGTGAGCTGCAGCAGCGTCGGGGCAAAGCGGTGTGCCTGGGCGGCGCCGGGTAGCAAGCACAATGCGAGCAGCGCACAGAGGGTAAGTAACGGGCAGGGATTTATTCTCACAGGCGGAACTCGTAGGTTGTGGCGAGGCGCTCGATCCCGACTTGCAGGGCACGGCTGCGCGCCTGTTGCGAGAGATCCCTGGACAGTTGTCCGCGGACGTCTTCCAGCTGTGCAGGGCGCGCTGGCGCAAAGGCATCCAGCCACACCAGGTGCAGGCCAAAGGCCGAGCGCAGCGGACCAATCCAGGTGTCCGTTTCCGCACTTTCCGAGGTCAGTTTGTCGACAAATACAGCGCCGAACAGCCGTGCCAGCTGCTCCGGCGTCTGGTTGCGAAAGGCGTGCCCGTGCAGAAACGGCGAGCTCAATGGCAGCGCATCCGCCGGTGTCATGCGCTCTTTGCGCAGGCGTTGTGCCAGTGCCGGGACCTCCGGTTCGCGCTCGCGGTTGAAGTAAATGTGCTGCAGCGAGTAGCGGGGCGGTCGCTCTAGCTCCGCAGTGCGGGCTGCAAAATCAGCCTGAATTTCTGCGTCCGTGGGTGCTGCGGGCGGGTTACTGGCGAGTATCAGCTGCTCCATTACCTGGATCATGCGCCGCCGCACAACCTCGTCACCCAGGTGCAGGCGCATTGCCAGTGCCTCTTCGAACAGCGCCTCGTCATCAGCGGCCGGGTCGGCCAGGCCAAGAAAACGCATGTTCAGCAGTAACCGTTGCTGCACTACCGGGTCGTGGCGGTGCAATTCCAGTCCCAGCGCATGCTGGAACAGCATGTCCTGTTCCAGTTCATTGCGCGTCATGCGCTGCACTTCTGCAGGTTCCGGCGAGCGCCCCGTCAGTGCCACCCACTGGGTAATGAGTGTGTCGATGCGCGCCTGCGGCAGCGGACCGACAACCGGCTTGGGCGGCGGAAACAATTGCATCTGGGCGAAATACAGCACCACACCGAGCAGCAGAAAGTGAAACCAGGGTGCGCGCAAAAACGCGGGGCGTAGTACCATCGGGCGGAGCTTATCGTGTTATAGAGGTGGCGCAATGGTCGCACCCTCGGAAACGAAAGGGTAGTGTGAAAATGGGTTTTTCCTCGTGAACCATCTGGCGCACGCGCTGTTATCCGGTGCCGACCCATTGCATCGCGTGGGGAATGTCACGGGAGATTTTATCAAGGGGCCACTGGCAGACCAGGGCTTGTCGCCACGCCTCTGTGAGGGCGTGCGGCACCACCGGCAAATTGATCGCTTCACCGATGACCACGCGCTGACCCGGGATCTGCGCACGCTGTTCGCGCCGCCTTTCCGGCGCTACGCCAGTATCCTCCTTGATGTCGCCTTCGACCACTTTCTCATTCAGCACTGGCAGCGCTTCACGGCGGAGGAAAGGCCGGTTTTCATTGGCGGCGTATATGGGCTGTTACTCGAGCACCGCGATGAGCTGCCCGCGCCGCTGGCTGCTGTTGCGCCGCGGCTGGTTGCGCATGACTGGCTCAATCGCTGTGCCACTATCGATGGCGTGGACAGCACCTTGCGCGGGCTGGCCGGGCGGTTGCAGCGCGCCAACCCGCTGGCGAAGGGCGCCGCTGAAATCAAACGCCATGCCATACCGGTAGAAGCGGGTTTCCTCGAGTTTTTTCCGCAGGCCCAGGAGTTTGCCAAGAGTCTGTCGCCAACACCACGGAGTTAACAGGCAACGGGCTGGTTTTTTCTTTCGATACACCTATGATAAGTGAGTTCATAATAAGTGGAGAATAACAGGTGAGTGCACAAATCACGGTTAACAATGGCGGTGGCATCGGTAGCTTTCTTTCCCGTTTTCCCTGGGTATTGCTGGTAGTGCTTTATCCTGCGGTACTTTACCAACTTGAGGTGGACATGGCCGCCCAGATCCACTTCGGTTTCGTGTACATCGGTCTCGGCGTATTTGTGCTGTTTATCGAGTTCTTCAAGTCGGGTGACATCAATGCCGGCTCCTTCTTTTTTGACCTGCTCTGGTCAGTTGCAGCGGTAATGCTGGGCACGGCATTGCTGACCTGGTTTGTGTTTGAGGGCAGCAACAGCAATGGTCCGGGCTGGCAGCAGCTCAACTACTTTCACTGGTTTGGCTGCGCCATTGTGCTGGGCGATGCCATCATCAGCCCATTCAATGCGTTTCGCACAGCCCTGCGGAATCTGGGGTTGGGTGGCTGACGTCAGCGCGGGTTGGGGCCAACGGTCGTGAATCACCCCCCCAACCCGTTGTGTTTTATAGTTCTCTTTTAAAGAATAATTATAGATAAATATTCTATTTTACTTGTCATAAGGTCGGGCGCAACATGCTCTTCCAACGCAACCGTTGGAATTGCCTCATGGAACTTCTGCTCGATTTTTTGTCCCGTTTTCTGGTTCAGTTCCAGACCCCGGCGCTGGCGTTTCTGGTTGGCGGCATGTTGCTGGCGGCGTTTCGCAGCAAGCTGGAAATACCCGACGCGATCTACCAGTTCTGTGTGTTCATGTTGCTGATGCGCATTGGGCTGGAAGGTGGCCTGGAAATACGCGATGCCAATCTGGCCGACATGCTGCTGCCAGCAATCATCGCGGTCGTTGTCGGCATCGGTATTGTGCTGCTGGGCAGCATGGTGCTCGCCTGCCTGCCGGGGGTGAAAACCGAGGATGGCATTGCCACGGCAGGCCTGTTCGGCGCGGTGAGTGCCTCCACCCTGGCTGCGGCCATGGTCATGCTCGAGGAGCAGGACCTGGTATTTGAGGCCTGGGTGCCGGCACTGTATCCCTTCATGGATATTCCTGCGCTGATTGTCGCGATTGTCCTCGCGAACCTGTATCTGGCGCGGAAAAAGGAAGGCGTTAAAGCCAAAACCCGAATCTGGCCCATCATCAGCAGCAGTCTGCGTGGCTCTGCGCTCAGCGCGTTGTTGCTTGGCTTGGCTCTTGGGCTGCTCACCCGGCCTGAGATTGTCTATGAAGGATTCTACGACCCCCTGTTCCGCGGTCTGCTGTCGATACTCATGCTCACTATGGGCATGGAGGCCTACACGCGCCTGAACGAGCTGCGCAAGGTGGCACACTGGTATGCGGTTTACGCGGCCGTGGCGCCATTGCTGCACGGCTTGATTGCCTTTGGCCTGGGTTACGTGGCGCATATTCTGACTGGCTTCAGCCCAGGCGGTGTGATTTTGTTGGCGGTGATGGCGGGTTCAAGCTCGGATATTTCAGGCCCGCCGACCCTGCGTGCGGCCATTCCCACGGCGAACCCTTCAGCCTATATTGGCTCCTCGACCAGCGTCGGTACGCCCATCGCCATCGCAGTGGGCATCCCCCTCTACGTGGCGCTGGCGCAGGCTGTATTTGGGGTGTGAAAGCAGTGATACGCTGCAGGCGACAGTGGCATGCGGGGCAACGACCATGCTGGCATTGAGTACAAGACGAGGGCACGGATATGACGTACAAGGCAGCCAAGGTGGTGATCATCACCGAAAAAGTGATCCTGGAGCAGGTAGCCGAGGTGATAGAGGCCCACGGCGCCACCGGCTATACCGTTTTTGCGGCGGGCGGCAAGGGCAGCCGCGGTGTGCGTCCGACCGGTCGGGCCGCCGTTGTGGACGGGTTCAGCAACGTACAGATTGAAGTGATTACGGCGACCCACATCACGGCAGAGGAAATCGCCGTGGATGTGGCGGAGCGCTTTTTTCAGAACTATTCGGGCATCACCTATCTGGAGGATGTGGAGATTTTGCGCTCGCACAAGTTCTAGTGTGTTGCCATTGGTTCGCGGTCTACAGACATAAAAAAACCCGGGCAATAAGCTTGCCCGGGTTTTCAATTTGGCGGTGGGCCAGTCGATTTTTTTGAGAACGATTGAGACAAGCTGAGACAATAACTAATTGAAAAAATTGGTATTCGTAAAAATGGTGTGTCCTGACCTGTCTCATAAAATGTCATGAAATAGTATCATTTATGGCGGGAATATTGGCGGGTTGAAGTATACTTGGAATAATTTGGAGGTTTAGGATCCCTTATATGACAAACGTTGGAGGGATTTATTGCGGTTTTTTTGCTATGTCGTTGAAAGGCTAGACGTTTGTGATGCGAGGTTCGAATCCCTAAAGGTGCAAAATGCCTAAAAAAGTCCGTGAAATGAGCGCTACTGAGCTTCGTCGGATGGCAAAGCCAGGGATGTTCGCAGTGGGCGGAGTATCTGGCCTGCATGTGGTTGTTACCCAAGCCGGCGCAAAGTGCTGGATTCTGCGCACAATGGTCGGTGAACGGCGCCGGGAAATTGGGTTGGGGGGCTTCCCAGAAGTGCCGCTGGCGGAAGCTCGAAACAGGGCCCGGGAACTTAAGGAAAAGATACGACGGGGCATTGATCCGGTACAGGAGCGTAAGGATCATCGTCTCAAGCTTGTGAGATCTAACGCCCGTAGCCTCAGTTTTGCGGAGGCCGCCAAGCGTTGCCATGCCGTGAAAGCACAAGAGTTCAAGAACGCCAAGCATGCCGCCCAGTGGCTGACCACACTGGAACGGTACGTTATCCCACAGCTGGGGAAGTTGCCCGTGGCTGAAATCGACACCCCCCAGGTACTGGCGGTATTGCAGCCGATATGGGCGGTGGTGCCAGAGACTGCCAGTCGTGTGCGCCAACGCATGGCTGCGGTGTTTGACTGGTCAAGAGCCGCAAAGATACGCACAAGACCCAATCCGGCAGCGTGGAAAGATTGCCTGGAGCCACTGCTTCCCGCTACTGCCAAGTTGCGCAAAACCGCAGGGAAGGCCCGCAAGCACCACGCCGCACTCCCCGTGTCCGATGTGCCTCGCCTGATGGCCGATCTTTGCGCCCGGGACGCCCCCAGCCCCCACGCGTTACGATTTGCCATTCTGACTGCTGCGCGTTCCAGGGAGGTCAGGCTGGCAACGTGGAATGAAATCGACCTGGACGCCGCTGTGTGGCGCCTCAGTGCGGACCGCATGAAGGCCGACAAGCCGCATGTGGTTCCGCTGTCTTGCGCCGCTGTGGACTTGCTGATGTCGCTCCCGCGGGACAATCCTGCCCGATTGGTATTTCCAAACAGCAAAGGCTTGGAGCTGTCGGATATGGCGCTATCCAAGTTGCTGAAGGACGTCCATGCAGCAGATCTTAAGAACCACGGCCCCGGGTACATTGACCCACAACTCGACCGGATCGCAACGCCCCACGGTACCGCACGTTCCAGTTTCAAAGACTGGTGCCGCCAGCACAACCGATTTCCCGATGAGTGGTCGGAGCTGGCGCTGGCTCACGTCAATAGTGACCAGACTAGGGCTGCGTACGCCCGTGGAGAGCTTTTAGAGGAACGGCGGGGCATGATGGAGGCGTGGGGACGGTATTGCGAGCCTGCGCGTTCGCCTTCCACGTGAGCTGTGACGGTGCCTAGAGAGCGTCGACGTCAGAGTTTTCCTCACTAGCTGCCGGATCCTAAGCCCGCCCCGAGTATTCACTATATTTTAAAAACAATATCGTAGGCTTAATCTCAACAGACATTTTAGCATTTACGACAAGCTTGGCTGTGAACTGCTGTACGGCTTCATCAATGATCGTAGCGGACTCCATTTGGGCCTCGACCGGAACAAGCGAGACAAACCCGTAAAATTCGAGGTTTGGAGCCTTCGACAAATCCGGGGCGATTTAAACTAATATTTGCCTTGATCTTGTCAGTCGCTTGGGAGAAAGGTTCAGGTCGTGTAGGGCAAAAAGAGCGTAAATGTGGTTTTATTCTGGGCTGAGGCCGCCTCCACGCGGCCACCGTGAGCCTTCACTATGGAACGCACAATGGCCAGACCAAGCCCAGCGCCTTCGCTCTGTCGCGTTCTGGAAGGGTCAACACGGTAAAATCGGTCGAAGATTTTGGCCAGGTGCTCAGCGGGTATCCCCGGGCCAGGGTTCTGCACGCTCAGTGAGACCTCATGATTAGATGCTGCGGCCAACCGAATCTGCACGCGCCCACCGGAGGGCGTGTGGCGAATGGCATTGGACAGCAGATTCGAAATAGCCCGCCGCAGCATAGCGCGGTCGCCCTGTATAGTTGGCACCTGCCCTTCCAGTGCCAGAACAATCTGGCGCTCTTCCGCCAGCGCTCCAAAAAAGTCGAACAGCTCACTGGCCTCACTGGCCAGGTTCAACGTCACCTCAACCGGCTTGAGCAGGCCATGGTCACTCTTGGCTAGCCACAACATATCGTTGACCATTTTGGCCAGCCGCTCTTGTTCTTCCAGATTGGAATACAGGAGTTCGCGGTACTCCTCTAACGATCTGGCCCTACCCAACCCAACTTGGGTTTGTGTAATAAGATTGGTCAGAGGCGTACGCAATTCGTGGGCGATATCCGCCGAAAAGTGCGACAAACGAGCAAAGCTGTCTTCAAGGCGGCCGATCATGTGGTTAAAGGAAGTGACCAGGCCCTGCAACTCCGTTGGGGCAATAGAGGGATCAAGGCGCACATGGAGCCTGTCGGCCTGTATATCACCCATTCTTTCGGAAAATCCACGCAGGGGGGCATGTGCCTGGTAAACGCCATACCATGCAGCTAAAAGCGTTATGCCGCCCGCCAAGCTCATAATGAGCCACAACGTGCGACGAAAACTCTGTAAGAACTGCAAGTGGAAGCCTATATCGATAGCCGTCGTCACCGCGTAGATCTCCCCCATCACCTCGACCTGCGTCAGGGCGCCGCGCAAAGTACTACCGTTGTCGTGCCAAATTTCTAGATCATTCGCGTGGATTGCGGTGGTCGGGTTAGCCGTCGCAGCCATTTGCGACAGATCAGCGCCCGGGGTGCCATAAAGCACATCGCCGGACTGGCTCATTACCTGAAAATAGACGCCATGATGCCCCGATATGGCGCCCGCCAATGCCACGTTCAGTCGTTTTGGATCGCCGGCGCCAATGTGCAGTGCGTCGACCACCGCTTCGCTCATCACCGCAAGCTCATCAGCGTCCTGCTCCGCAAAATGGCGGTCGACAGCATTGAGCACAAGATTTCCAATTAAAAAGAGACTGCACCCAATGGCGAGCGCGACGAACACCATGACGCGTGCCGCCAGTGACAGGGGTTGACGCTCAGTGCGTGTCATCGTCAGTTTCAACGTCAAGCGTGTACCCCATACCTCGTACGGTATGAATCAGTTTCGGCTCAAAGTCGTCGTCAATTTTTGCCCGCAGCCGGCGAATTGCCACATCAATCACATTGGTATCCGAATCAAAGTTCATGTCCCACACCTGGGAAGCGATCAGAGAACGCGTTAATACCTCACCCCGGCGACGCACCAACAATTCCAAAAGGCAAAACTCTTTGTGGCTGAGATTGATTTTCTGGCCGGCACGGGTCACACGGTGTTTCAGTAGATCAAGGGTCAGGTTGGCCACCTGAAGATACTCTGACAAGGCGGGTGTTGAGCTTCTGCGTAACAGCGTGCGCACCCGAGCCAAAAGCTCGGCAAAGGCAAAGGGCTTCACAAGATAGTCGTCGGCACCCAACTCCAAGCCCCTAACGCGATCATCCACAGAGTCGCGTGCGGTTAAGAACAGTACCGCTGTCTGCTGACCGGCGTCGCGCAAGGACTGCACAATACGCCAGCCGTCCACATCCGGCAGCATCACATCGAGAATAATCAGATCAAAGGACTCGGTCATTGCCAGGTGGTGCCCGTCCAGCCCGTTACGCGCCAATGCAACCACAAAGCCCGCTTCGGTCAGACCTTGACCAAGATAGTCTCCTGTCTTCACTTCGTCTTCCACGACCAAAAGTCGCATTGGGTATTTCTCCTGATCCGTTCGCCTCAAGTGTAGCCATGCGCGCCCAACGACGAGATTACAGTCTAATTACAAGATTGTAATGCGAGTGTCATCTATGAGACAGGGGCCATTGGCTAAGCTGATAGTTGTGTAATGATGTCGATAAAAAGGGGATCCGCGATGAGAACGTCGCTGCCACAGGGCCGAAGACAGTTTATCAAGTCAGCACTCGGGACAGCGTCTGCCCTGACTCTGGCCAAAATCGCGCCCGCTTGGGCTTATCCAACAGGTAGAAGCTATGGCGATGTGATCCACGCTGATCAGGCAGTTGATCTAGTAATCCGACGGGAAAACCAGACGATCGCCGGGCTCAGCGGCAGGCCGATCACTATCAATGGCAGCATGCCGGGGCCGCTGATCAGGCTCAAAGAAGGGCAACGCGCACGGCTGAACGTGACTAACGGGTTGAATGAGGACACGTCGATCCACTGGCACGGGATTATTCTTCCCGAGAATATGGATGGTGTGCCCGGCGTCAGCTTCCCCGGCATCAAGCCGGGAGAAACATTCCACTACGAATACGAGGTGCAGCAAAACGGAACCTACTGGTACCACAGCCACTCCGGGTTACAGGAGCAGCTAGGCCACTTGGGGCCGCTTGTCATCGACTCAGCGGATGGCGACATTGGGGCAGATCGGGAGCACGTCATTATTCTCAGTGACTGGACCTTCGAAGATCCCTACGAGGTGTTTCGCAATCTCACGGTGGCCGAGGGATATTACAATTATCAGCAACGCACGCTGGGCGACACGCTCGCCGATATTCGCCGCCAAGGGATTGCAAAAACCTGGGAAGAGCGCGCCATGTGGAACCGCATGCGTATGAGTGCCCGGGATATTCTAGATGTCACCGGGTCCACCTATACATACCTGATTAACGGCCGCGACAACGCAACCAACTGGACGGCGCTGTATAAACCCGGGGAACAGGTTCGGCTGAGAGTCATCAATGGCTCTGCCATGTCATTTTTCGATTTCCGCATTCCAGGCCTGGAGATGACCGTGGTCTCTGCGGATGGCCAGCCGGTCAAACCAGTGACCGTTGACGAGTTCCGGATCGGCGTAGCGGAAACCTACGACGTTATTGTGACCCCGCAGGGCAATCGGCCTTATACGCTGTTCGCGGAAAGCATGGACCGCAGCGGGTACGTGCGAGGTACGCTGGCGACGCAGTTGGGGCAGGCAGCGCCCGTGCCAGAGCTGCGCCCCGTACCAGAGCGCGGAATGGCAGCGATGGGAATGTCGCATGCAATGGGTGACATGCAATCATCCGGTAGTGAATCAAGTATGGAAGACCATGCTGCGATGTCACATCGGCCCGGCCCGATGACGTCAGGTCGGCAGCGCCCCTCGGCACCGGATTTGGGCATTCAGCATGCACCGGGCGGGCATGGACCCGCAGCGGCCATGATAGCCCGCAATCCCGTGAGCCGACTGAACGAGCCCGGCGTCGGGCTCGAAGATGTGGGCCATCGTGTTCTGGTCTATGGTGATCTTGTGGGCGCTCATCCCTGGCCTGACGAACGCGAGCCGGCGCGGAATATTGAGCTTCACCTGACGGGAAATATGGAAAAATACATGTGGTCGTTCGACGGCGAGAAATACTCTGAAGTCGATGGGCCGGTAGCATTCCGCCACGGCGAGCGCCTGCGCCTCATTATGGTGAACGACACCATGATGGATCATCCCATTCACCTGCACGGTATGTGGATGGAGCTGGAGAATGGGCACTACCCCCGCCCCAGGAAGCACACGATCAGCCTTAAACCGAGTGAAGTAGTTTCATTGCAGATCAGTGCCGATGCGCTCGGCAGTTGGGCCTTCCATTGCCATCTCCTCTATCACATGAAGGCGGGAATGTTCCGCGTAGTCAATGTCAGTTAAAGGGGGATACATGAGGACACTGAAAATGCTGATGTCTTTATCCTTGGCAGGAATGAGCGTTCCGTTGTTCGCCGGCCACGCTGAAGATAACTGGCCGGAACCCATCAAGGCGTATCGCACCGGTCAGCTACTGTTTGACCGACTGGAAATCACACGCACGGAGAATGATGAGAACTTGATCGTCTGGGATATGCTCGCCTGGTACGGTGGAGATAGAAACCGAATCTATTTCAAAAGCGAAGGAGAGAACAGGTCAGATGACGGCGAGCCTACCGAGCTCGAGAGTGTGGAGTTACTGGCCAGTCGTCTGATTGCACCATTCTGGGAAATACAGGGAGGCGCTGGTACACGGGGTTCGGTGGCGTCTGGAGCAGAGCGGGAAAACTACCTGGTGTTCAGCCTGTTTGGTATGGCTCCCTATCGATTTGAAATGGATAACTCCATTACGGTCAACGAAGATGGAGATATCGCCGCGAGCATCGAAGCCGAATACGATATTCGTCTGTCTCAGGTGTCGTATTTACAGCCACGTCTGGAGGTGGAAGCGGCTTTGACTGACGCTGAAGAGTACGATCGCCCAAGTGGATTCAATAATGTGCGTGTGGGATTACGCTATCGCTACGAACTGTCCAGAGAGTTTGCCCCTTACATTGGTGTCTATTGGAGCCGCGCTTTGAGTGACAAGGCCGAACAGATTCGCGCTCAAGGTGGCGATGAGTCCGAAATTGGCGTCGTTGTCGGCGTTCGTATGTGGTTCTAGGTCGATACATTGAGCAAACAACCGGAGGGTTCATGGCTGAGGAGAAAGATAGAACAACGCATTACCGAGAAGGTAGCCTGACCTTAGCGGGCACCGTGATGTTGGGAACCGGCGTCATGATCGGCGCCGGTATCTTTGCGCTGACCGGACAAATGGCACAAATGACCGGTGTACTGTTTCCCCTGGCGTTCCTTGCGGCGGCTGTCATCGTTTCATTCAGTGCATATTCTTACATCAAGATTTCCAATGCCTATCCGTCCGCCGGGGGGATTGGCATGTATCTGCACAAGGCTTACGGCGACCGTTTGCCGACGGCTTTCAATGCACTGCTGATGTATTTCTCGATGGTGATCGCCCAAAGCTTTCTTGCCCGCACGTTCGGTGCCTATACCATGCAGCTATTCGGCGGAGACGAGAGTGGTCGTATGGCGCCCATTCTCGGGGTGTCACTTATCCTCGCGGCTTTTCTGATCAATCTGATGGGCAACCGCCTTATCGAGAACGTGGCGTCGTTCATCGGCATTTTGAAAATCGGGGGCATTCTGGTTTTTGGGCTCGTGGGTGTCTGGATTGCCGATAGCATTTCCGTGGACTTCTCCAGCACTGGAGAGGCCGGAACCGTTGGCAACTTCCTTGGTGCGACCGCACTGGGGATACTGGCGTTCAAGGGCTTCACAACGATCACCAACAGTGGTTCGGAGGTGAAGGACCCGCATCGCAACGTTGGCCGGGCCATTGTTATTTCTATCGCGGCGTGTGTGGTCATCTACACGCTGGTCGGATTTGCGGTTGCGAGCAATCTTTCGCTTGCCGAAATCGTAGAAACACGGGATTACTCCCTTGCGGCCGCCGCCCGGCCGGCGTTGGGCGATTATGGCGTTTGGTTCACGGTGGCCATTGCGATGATGGCCACCGCCGGCGGCATTTTGGCCAGCATTTTTGCGGTCTCGCGCATGCTCGCAATGCTGACGGAAATGAAACTGGTTCCCCACCGCCATTTCGGCATGCCGGGCAGTATCCAGAAGCACACGCTTGTCTACACCGTGGTTCTGGGCCTGGTCCTGACCGCGTTCTTTGACCTCTCCCGGATTGCGGCGCTGGGAATCGTGTTCTATCTGATTATGGACATTGCCATCCACTGGGGCGTTATTCGTTATCTTCGGGAGGACATCAAAGCCAGGGCATGGGTACCCGTCATAGCCATTTTTCTCGACCTTCTTGCACTTGGAGGTTTTGTCTGGGTTAAGGTGAATTCTGACCCCTTTGTAATTGGCGTTGCCGTGGTCACCATGACAATCATTGCAATTGCCGAGCAGATCTTCCTGAAAAGCTCGGCTCGCGCCAGACAAAAGGCTCTGGAGGAATCGAATGCACACCACCACTGAAATCATTCATTGAATCGGAGGGTCATACGATAATGGAAAATCATATGTGGGGTCACACGATGTGGGCCGGCCAATAAAGTGAGAGTTCGCCATGACCGAACATCAGCACGCAGATAGATTACCGCTGGCCGATAAGACCATTTTTAACGATGGAAGAATGATCGAGTATGGAAGTTAGAACATTTTATGACCTGATCGAATGGACCCGAGAACTCCATGCCAAACTGGCAGAGTGCTTGAGTCATTGCGCTTTGCGTCACGGTGAGGAGCGGGCCTCCTTACTGCTCGAGTATCTGGCGTCTCACGAAACCGAAATGGAGAAAATGGTTGTGGCCTTTGAACGGCAGGCCGACCCCAAGGCGGCGCGCACTTATGTCTACGATTACATGCCGCATAATCCGATTACGACACATTTGGTTTGCGATGATCACTACGCAAAACTGGATGCCGATACGATCAGTGCTGAAGTCTTTGATTTTCATGAGCAAATCATCAGCCTTTACCGAACCCTTAAGGGCAAGGCTGAAATTCGGGAGGCTGCGGAACTTATGCAATCGCTGCTGGAAATGGAGGAGCACGAAACAAAGCGGTTGGTCCGGCAGGTAGAGCGAATGGACGATTTGTAAACAGCCGGGTCGCCCGTTTGGTCATGTATCGGTTTGCGGCTGGTTGCGGTCACTCCACAAGCAGTAAAGGCGCAAAGCCGCCGCCTGGGGTACGAAAATTGGTGGTCTGGCCCCGATACAGTCTTGCCGCGGCCAGGAGCAGGGTGCCGCGATAAGTATACAGGCGCACGTCGACCTTGAGCACTTCCCGCGCGCCATCGACCAGAACCAGGCGCCCGGAGGGCGGCACATAAGTCTGAGCGATATAGTCACTTTCGAGAATTCGAGCGAAAGTACTTTTTGTAAGTTTGCTGCCCCGGTACACGCCTTTGCTGCCGTGGCCCGCCACGGGTTTGAAGAACCACTGGCGTCGCTGCTGCCAAAGATCCTCCCCGTTACTGGCGGTGACCGGTACGGTACGCGGAATACCACGGCGGAGCAATTCGAAGTATTCAGGACTTAAGCCCCAATCCAGAAGGGTCGCGCGATCCGAGAAGACTGTCAGATTGCGTTTATCCGCGAACAGTGCGTGAGTATAGGGGTTGGGGGTTATGACAGCTCCTCCGTCGAGCCACGCGGAGCGCAAGGCTGCGTGTTCGGGCATTTCCAGCCCGAAGTCCACCAGACGGTTGTAAACCAGGTCGATTCGCTTGCCACCACCGTATAACTCGCCTGACTCATACCTGAGATCGGAGGGAGAGAATATGACGGCATCAATACCATTGTTTCGCAATAGCTGCTGCGCTAGCCGGAATTCGGGATAGAGGTACTGCCCGGAAGGCTGATCATCGACGATCGCTATGCGCTCGGGGCGTCCGCTGCCCCGCTGGGTGCGCCATTCACTCTCGAACTGGGCGATCACCGCGGCGTCGAAGTCTTCCGCCCAGGATGCATTCGTAGAACCGCCGCAGCATCGCAGCTGGGCTCGTGCCAGCACGGCATTGAGGAACGCGCCCCCGGCGTTTGTATTGACTTCTATGAGCTGAGGCCCCTCCTCGCCGAGGTGGAAATCATAGCCCATAAATGCGCCCAGAGGCCCGGGGTTGATCTGTGCATTCTGCGGGGCCCAGGACAGCACTCGTCGTTGGTAGCCAGGGAGCGCGGCAGCGACCTCAAGGGCCCGGACGATGGCCAGCATGTGGTCCAGATCCCGGCCAGGAACAAAAATGGCGGCATCGGAGAAGAATTGCTTCCAGGCGCTGCTGGACAGGACATCATGGGTGTCGTCGCCCAATTGACTGGCCAGATTGATAGCGATTGCCTCCCGATCGAGAGTGGCGCAGGCGCAGTGCTGGTTCAACCTTTCGGCTTCCGTCTGTTCTGGTGTGTCATCGGGTGGCTGCAAGAGCGGTTCTCTGGTTCATTTCGCGATTACCTACCGCTGCATTGTAGTCCGGTCGGAACTCAATTGCGGCACAATGAGGCTACCGTTATGGGGTCCCCACTTCAAACTGAACTGTATGCCATGACAGCGGACAGTAAGCACGACACTGAAACCTTCACCGCCACAGTGCGCCAGTAACGCCATCCGGATTTTTGTGGCAAGGCTGCGCTATTCGACGCGATGCTGTCTGATTTTACCGCCGCTAAACGCAGGATCTGGCTGGAATGCTATATTTCTGTCGACGATGCGATAGGGCAGGTATTCGTGGAGGTTCTCTGTGATTGCAGCCGGTGTGGCCTCGATATGCGGGTGAGGATCGATGCATCGGGCTCCAAATCTGGCTGCTCCGGCGAATCGGCCCACCGCTTGAAGGCATTGAGCGGTAGATTTCCGTGGCGCCACCCCTGGCTGTTCCCCCGTCGAAATTACGCCGTAAACTTGCCCTCATCGACGATTAGGCTGCGAATCTTGGGGACTTCAATATCACACAAGTCAACTCGGGGCGAAGTTCCGGGCCTGCCCGTCGAGGCGATACCCGTTTTCGCCTCTTAGGCACGCTGGTTGAGGATGCCTGCAAGGTCTTTTAATCCTTGGGAAGGGGAGATCTGACATGGCAGGATGCTAGTAACTAGAGAGGACTAACACTGGTTACGAATCATGGCAGAGTCTGTCGTTTCCGCTTGTGTTGCCATCTGGAATGCCAATTCGGGGCTGCTCGCAAAGGGCTGTGGCTGACCACACCCTATTCTGTGCCGAATTAGGTAATCCAGCGTGACCTGTGCTGGGCGGCATCGAAGTGTGTCGATGGTAGGGTGCTGGTGCCTGTGAAGATCTACGTCTCCTTCGTTCGGCTGGTCATACAGATACCAGAGGGGGTGAAGGTGTGGAAGCAACCTTTATTTACAGTCACAATCCACAACGAATATGGCTTAGATTGGCTAATTGTCGCAGTTTTGCGCGGGACATTCCTCTGGAGCGGTTGGATGAATTTCTTCCTCTTCCCGGCGCTCCGCGTCACGCTCGGGTTCCCGCATCAACAATTTTTCAACCCGGGTGCGGAGCAATTGCTCTTTTTCCTCCCGCCGCCTGATCTCCGCCGCGAGATCTTTGTAAAGGGAGAATGCCATCAGCACCATCAGTAACATGAACGGGAAAGCGGCGATTATGGATACGGTTCGCAGCCCGTTCAGGCCACCGCTTAGTAACAGGACGGAAGCCATCAGTAGCTGAAGTCCTCCCCAGAGGATGCGAACAAACCGTGTTGGTGTAAGAACACCCTTTGAGGTGAACATGCCCAGCACAAATGTGGCGGAATCCGCTGACGTCACCACAAACATGGAGACCAGTGCCACGGTCAGTATGGACGCGAACTCACCCCAGGGTAACTGATCAAGAAGGACGTAAAGTCCGGCCGGCACTTCTTCCGATACGGCATCCGCAATCGCGACGCCATCGAACAAATCGAAGTAGATTGCGGAGCCGCCGAAAGTGGCAAACCACAACATGCTTAAAGCCACCGGGACGATCATTACGCCCAAGACAAACTCGCGGACAGTTCTACCCCTCGAGATCCTCGCTATGAAACTGCCCACGAATGGCGCCCAGCTCAATCCCCAGGCCCAGTAGAACATGGTCCATTGCTCCACCCAATGTTCATGGGAATAGGGAGTGGTTACTAAGCTCATCTCTATGATATTGCCAAGGTACTCACCCGCTGTCTGGGTGAGTTCGCTGAAGATAAAACCGCTCGGTCCCGTGACGAGCACGAAAAACAGCAGTCCAGCGGCGAGCACCATATTGGCATTGCTGAGGTAGCGGATACCCATGTTGAGGGGCGTCATTGCCGAAATGATGAACAAGGTTGCGAGTCCCGCGAGAATGTAAAATTGTGATGTCGTAGAGTAGGTAGCTACTCCCAGATTGGCCAGTCCGCTGTTGACCTGTAACGCGCCAAGGCCGAGAGTCGTTGCGACGCCGAATACGGTGGAGACCACGGCAAGGATATCGACGATATTGCCCCAGCCGCGGTCCACCCGATCGCCCAGTAGCGGGCGGAAGCTTTCGCTGATCAGGCCGCGACTGCTGTGACGAAAGCGCACATAGGCAATGGCCAGCCCTACCAGTGTGAAGTTGGCCCATTGGTGGAATCCCCAGTGAAAAAACGCGTAGCGCATTCCCAGCTGCGCTGCCTCTGGGGTGCGGGGTTCGGCAAGGCCAAGGGGCGGATCATTGAAATGCATCATCGGTTCGGCCACGCCCCAGAAAACCAGACCGACACCCATCCCGCCCGAGAATATCATCGCCAGCCAGCTGTTGAACGAGAACTCCGGTGGTTCACCCTCTGCTCCCAGGCGAATGCTTCCAAATTTGGAGAAGGCGAGAAACAGGACAAACAACACAAAGCCGGTGGTTGCCATCAGATACATCCAGCCAAGTTTCCGGGCGGTGATATCGAGAATCTTCAGGGCTGTGGATTCCACCGCGTCGGGATACAGGACGGAGGAGGTGACGAATGCAGTTATGATCACTACCGAGGTGTAAAACACCACTCCGACATCGCCCAGATATTCCCTAAGAAATATTGTTGACCTGTTCAT
This sequence comes from Haliea alexandrii, assembly GCF_003719295.1. Classification (GTDB taxonomy): domain Bacteria; phylum Pseudomonadota; class Gammaproteobacteria; order Pseudomonadales; family Halieaceae; genus Haliea; species Haliea alexandrii. The sequence continues at coordinate 635,292 of NZ_RFLW01000002.1, read as the reverse complement.
AAACGGCTCACTTTAAGCTGTTCACGGTAAGTTTTATGTAATGAATGAATCACGAGACGGAAAAATGCCCGACAGTCTTCGGGTTTTGGTTAAAGATTCTAAGCGGATTCGTTCGACCTATGATGAGTATGATGCCACTATAGCTCGCTTCTGGAGAACACCCGGTACAAGGGGACGAACAAAACCGCGATATACCAGCCGTACAGATAGACTTCGACTAAGCCAATGAAGAAGCCAGTCCACGTAAGCCATTCGAAGCCGGGCAGTAGCGGTGCCCACGCCTCGTACATACGCATCTGTGCCGGGGCAAGCAGACCAAAACCCACGCACAACAGATAGCTGATCACCAAGAACAGCGACAGGGTATTGCCTAATGGGGCGACACGTAACTGGGTGACAGGTGTGTTCGAATTGATCATAGTTAACGTCCTCTCTTAGTCCGAATTCTTCAAGGGTTGAAGTGGTTTACGAAACAGTTACATCCCGATTGGATCTTTATTGATCGCTGTCGGGGTTGTGTTGAATGTCCGCATTCTGTTGTCTGCGACGTTTGCGTTGGTGTAACTCAACCAGAATAATAACGACAATGAAGATAATGCCGCTGGCGATTGTAACGGCCTGCGGGTTCATGTGGACCTCCTGATCATATCGCTGGATGGAATAAACATCGGTACTCTACGCCGGTACGCCCGGTATTCGTCGCCGAATTGCTCAAGCATTTGACGCTCTTCTTTTTTTGCTAGGTAGGTATAGGCGGCGACAATGATGGGGAATGCCAGGACCGAGAGAATTGTCGGCCAGTGTACGACACCTTCCCCGAAGATTATCAGGAAAAGGCCTGTATATTGTGGGTGGCGTATATGAGCGTAAATTCCATCGGACATAAGCACGTTTTCGCGTCTTGCCGCGTGGATCCTTCGCCAGCCTTCGGCTACGAGTGATGCACCGATAAAGACTATGCCATATCCCAGAATCATGGCCACGATGTGCGCCACTGGCGAGTCAAAAAGTTGGGCCCAGAGGTTTCCACCTTCGCCCCATTCGAGATCCAGCCCAAAAAATCGGGCCAGAAAATAGATAGTGAGGGGGAAACCGTACATTTCCGCGTAAAAAGCGATGATGAAGGCCTGCAGCACGCCAGCGCGCGCCCATTCCTTCCAGCTATCAGGGGCAAGATACCGATACATCAACCACGAAACGATAACAGTGACGATGACTGCCAGGCCCCACATTCCTACATGCATAATATCAGCACCTTTAATGAAAATATGTCAGCGGTTAAGAAGAAAATATAGAGTCAAGAATAATGTTTCTCGTCACGCTAGAAAACTTTTCAGTGCAAACCAACATCTTTCTTCTATGATAAGTAGAATCCAACTCAAATGGCCTTCGTCTATTCTCAGCAAATAGCTATATTCCGCCGCGGCATTGGTACATAGGCCCTGCTATTCTTTCGGTTCGGACCAATCGGGACGGTTGCTGGAGGTAATCATCGCTCATCGCCCGCCTCAGCGACGCTAACCTGAATGGCACGGCTCCCTTGCATGAGGGCTATACCGCATACGACGATCAGAATACCCAGCGCCTGGATAAGTTGCAGCCTTTCACTGAAGAACAAAAATCCTATCAGTAGCCCAAAGACCGGGGTCAGAAAGCTGAAGATGTTCAGTTGGTTCAATGGGGCGCGGGCGAGTAGACCGAACCAGAGAAATATCATCGCGGCTGTTGCCAGCGCGGAGAGAATGAGTAAGGAGCCAGTGAATCGGACTGTCCAGTTAACGCTCCAGTGTTCACCGGCTATCGCTGAGGCGAGCAACAGTATTCCGCCACCAAACAGGAGTTGGATCGCCATGGGCGCAGCGATGGAGCCGCCCGCTTCGTTTTTTAGCAGAATATTGCCTATTGCCGTCCCTATAGCGGCCATCAGTACCCAGGTAACTCCCAAGAGATAGCCGTCATTGTTCCCGCCGAATCCCGGCCACGACAACAAGGCCACACCCAAAAAACCGGTGACCAAGCCGGCTATACCCTTGGCTTTCAGGGTCTCACCAAGCCAGATGGCGGCGATCGCCGCGGCAATGAGCGGCTGGGTGCCCGCCAGCACGGTTGCAAGGCCCGGTGACAAGTGCCCGGCGCCCAGGAACATGCCGCCAAAGCCCAAAGCCGTATACGATAAACCGATTAGCCCAAGATGTAGCAGACTTCGGGGGTTGAGCTGATAAGTCCCCTGAAGCCGCAGCGCGATGCAAACAAGGACGAGCAGCCCACCGGCAAGAAAGGCACGCAGGGCGGCAAACAAAAGAGGTGGAGCGTCTGGCAGGCCAATCGCAATAAACGGGAAGCAAATGGCCCAGAGTAGCGCCACGATTACCATCCATGCAATATCGGTGGGTATCGGGCGCATGCTCATGGTGACGTTCCGGGGAGGTGCTGGCGCCAATAAAGGTGTTCGTAGAGGGAGCACCGCATTAGGCCGAGAGTGCCGACGAACAGAACTTCCTCCACAGTGACACCGGCCACCAGCCAGCCGCAAAGGGACCACGCTGCCTGCGGCAATGGCTGCACGACTTGCCCCATAACTGGGCTCTGTGCTTCTGCGGGAAAAGTAGGGCGGCAAACGCAATGAAACCGAGGATAACAAACCAGTATCGCCAATTCACGGGGCTGTTCGTCTTCTCCCCTGGGGGGTTATCGCTCTTTAGTGATTGCTGGTTCATTTTGGCGCCTGTTTTCAGTATGCGGGAGCAAGGACATGCCCTTTCAGAACCTATTTTCGGTTATGTGGAGGTGTGCGGTGACAGCTCCAGGGTTCATGTTGGGCATTGTCCTTGACGTTCTGATCGACAAATCGGTAGTACTCTTCTTTAAAGTGCGCCCACCAGCCATGTTTGGGTTGAATACCGTGCTTAGCCAGAATTTCCCCCACGCAGTCGATGCATAGCCGGGATGCGTCATAGGAGAAATCGAGTTTGGCGGACTTGTCGTCGAAGGCGACCTTTTCCACACCGTATAGCTGGTCAATTTCTGCAATGGCTGCGTTCAGATTCCTGCTGTCAATGGGCGCCACAAGTTTGAGCTGACGATTTACCAGGTTGACCTCTGAAACGCCCAATCGGTGCTCTTTGTGTTTCATTCACGAGGCTCCTTTTTTTGTGCGGGTGCATATTCAGCGTCAGCGCGGAGAATGCACGCTTTCGGTCGGATCAGCTATTTCTTGTGAATATGTTTGCGGAGCTTTTTCTCTTGCGTCTGATGCTCCTTCATCTGATCCATCATTGCCTGCATCATGTTCTTGTCTTCGCTCATCATGCTCATGCACTTTTCCATGTTCATGGGTGCCATGTCTTGGCCCTTGTTGCCGGGCTGGTGCAACGTAGCCATACTACTGCTCATCATATGCATGCCGGATTGCATGACATCCATGTGCTCCTCCAATAACTGCTGGCGCATCTCCGGATCCTGCTCGGCTTTTATCTCTTCCATCAACGCATGCATTTCCTGCATGTGCTCATGCATCGATGCCATCTCTTGATCGTGCATTCCCATGGTTCTGTCCATCATTTCGTCACCGTGTTGATGACCATCCTGGGCGAAGGCGGGAGTTGCAAAAATTGCAGTGAGGGCGATTGCTTTACATAATTTTTTCATGGTGTTCTCCTGGTGGATGTGTCGAAAAGTCGACTCCGATTGGTGAGGATTGAGCTCACCGGTTTTAAACAATGTCTATCGTCGTTTTGCAGCCTCTTTTCGGCCTTCTTCCAGGCCCCGACGATAGGCCTCGTCCGCATCCGGATGTTGGCCGTGAGCGTGCTCTCCGTCAGCGTGCCCGCCGCGGCCCTTGTGCATAAAGATATGCATCAGTGGGCACAGCAGGATAATCAGAAAGGGGAGATACGGAAGAACGTGGGCGCCGTGCTCCACAAGGAGAAAGTAGAATGCGGCGCCAATCAGTGTGAGTGTTGCCAAGCCGTGAAGGCTGGTCCAGTATCCGGGTTTGCTTGCCATTGAGTTTCTCCTTCGCCGCCTCAGGCAGCGCTGTTAATTCGGAATCGGGTTATTTGTCCGCATTCAGTTTCACCCGCTTGAGGCGTAGGGAGTTGCCGATCACCGACAGGGAGCTGCTGGTCATGGCGATCACCCCGATCATGGGATGAAGCAGGCCCACCGCCGCAATGGGAATGGCCGCCAGGTTGTAGAACCAGGCCCAGAACAGGTTTTCCACGATCTTGCGGAAGGTGGCCCGTGACAGGCGAATAGCTTCCACCACCTTGGACAGTTCGCCCTTTACCAGAGTGACATCCGCCGCCTCGATGGCGACATCGGCACCAGCGCCGATGGCAATGCCCACATTGGCCTGTTTCAGTGCCGGGGCGTCGTTGATGCCGTCGCCCACCATAGCCACCTGCTGACCATACTTGGCCTGCAGTTTTCTAATGGCGTCCACCTTGCCTTCCGGCAGGACGCCCGCCAGCACCTCGTCGATGCCCACCTGGTTCGCCACATGGCGGGCAGTACGCTCGTTGTCGCCGGTTATCATGACGGTGTGAATCTCCAGCTCATGAAGCGCGGCAATGGCGGCTTTCGAGTCCTCCTTGATGGTGTCGGCCACGGCGACAATGCCAGCGGCGCGATCTCCAGCGGCCACCAGCATGGCGGTCTTGCCCTCATTTTCCAGTCGGACCAGCGCCTCTTCTAGGTTGCCCAGTTCTATGTTTGCTTCATTGAGAAGCCGGCGGCTACCGACGCGAATATGTTGGTCGTCCACCCGGCCCTCCACTCCGCGGGCGGTAATGGCGCGGAAGTCGGCGACGGTCGGAACATCTAGGCCTTTCTCGCGGCCACCGGCTACGATGGCTTGCCCCAGGGGGTGCTCGGAACCCGCTTCCACCGAAGCCGCGAATCGAAGCACGTCGCTCGCATCGAAGTCGGTGGTGGCAATCACGTCGGTCAGGGCGGGCTCGCCTTTGGTGATCGTACCGGTCTTGTCGAGGACCACGGCCTTGATATCCTTGAGGGACTGAATGGCTTCGCCGGAACGGATCAGTACACCGGATTCGGCGCCCAGGCCCGAGCCCACCATAATGGCGGTGGGAGTGGCCAGTCCCAGAGCACAGGGGCAGGCGATGACCAAGACGGAAATGGCCGCTAAAACCCCCAACATTAAGGGTGAAAGTTCCGGATTGACCCAAGGCAGGAATTCGGCACCCCAGTAAAGAATCGGCCGCAGCGGCTCGGCGAACAGCAGCCAGACCACCAAGCTCGCCAAACTGATGACAATAACTGCCGGGACGAATTTTGCGGTCACCTTGTCGGCGAATTCCTGGATCGGCACCCTGGAACCCTGCGCCTGTTCCACCAGCCGAACGACCTGTGACAGGAAAGTATCGGCGCCCACCCGTGTGGCGCGAACCTGGAGCATGCCTTCCTTATTGATTGTGGCACCAATCACCCCGTCGCCGGGCCCTTTCTCCACCGGCACGGACTCGCCGGTGGCGATGGATTCATCCAGGTGGCTGTTGCCCTCGACGATCTCGCCGTCGGTGGGCACTTTGGCGCCGGGGCGGACCACCATAATGTCTCCCACCTGGAGTTCCGCCACCGGCACTTCAATTTCTTGTCCATCTCGCAGTACAGCTGCTGTTTTGGCGCCCAGTTTGAGCAGCTTCTTGATCGCTTGGGAGGCCCGCCCCTTGGCCCGGGTTTCCAGGTAGCGGCCGAGCATGTGAAAAGTCATGATGGTGGCGGCCATCTCAATAAAAGAGGTCATGGGGTAGACAAAGCCCACCAGCCCAATCAGGTAGGGGGGCAGGCTGCCCATGGAGATGAGTACATCCATGTTGGCGGTACGGTTGGTGAGGGAGCGCCAGGACGAGCGGTGGGTGGCCCAACCACCCCGGAGGAACACCACGGGAAAGCCGAGCAGGGCCACCCAGGCCAGATAACCTGGCACCGGCATCCATAGCATGTGTACCATCATCAGTACCATGATCAGGGTGGTGGGTATGGCGGCGAACCACAGGCGCTTCCATGCCTGGTCGAGGTAGCGTTCCTCGACGGCTTCATCCGCCTCCGTATCCGCCCGCTCTCGGTTTTCGTTGACGCCGGCCACCTCGTATCCCGCACGTTCAATGGCTTTTTTGATAGTTTCTGCATCCGCCGTTGCCGGATCAAAGCGAACCGTCACCTTGTGATTGGCAACGTTGGTGGAAATGTCAGTAATGCCGGCGAGACGCTTGATGGAGCTGGAAACCAGTCCGGCACAGTGATCGCTGCCCATACCCGGTACTACGATTTGGATGAATTGCTGGCTGTCGCGATCGCTGACTGCTTGTGATTGTGAGGAGGAGCTGGGCGTATCCATGAGATCTCTCCGATTGTTTATGCGCCGTTGTAGACAGCTGCCGCAGTGTGGTCAAATTCTTCGATCAGGTGGCAGATCATCTCACCTGTCGGTGCTCGGTCCGGCTTCTGGTTCCAGGTTTCAATTGCCGATGTCATACGTTCGCGAAGTTGCACGCTGTCTTGAAAGCTTTTTTGAGTTTCGATCAAACGCTGCTGGATTAGCACCCGGACCAGTGGGCAGGGAGAGCGACCCCGTTCGGCGGTACTCAGGATTTGACCAATATCCTCCACCGAAAAACCCAGTTGTCTAGCGCTCAGAATAAAACGCAGCAGGCGCCTTTCCTTGTCGCCATACTCTTTATATCCATTGGTAGGGTTCTTGCTAGGGTTGAGGTAACCAACGCGCGTGTAGAAGCGCACTGTATCCGCGGTTACCCCAATCTCGTTGGCTATTTGGTTGACTCGCATTTGATTCGTATCCTCTTTACCCGCCATTAGCGATCTGGCTAGACCTCCTAATGATTTTCACCAATGATCTATGTTTAGCTACCGGGTTCTAGACCTAGGTTGTACCGTAACTATCGGCACGATAAACCTGTGTCATGAACACAGGTCAAGTGGCGTTCGAATTTAGATGCCACATTATCCAGATAGTCGTCTTTCTCCGAGCGCTCGGGCCAAGGTCCGCCTCGAGATATCGTCGCTTGTAATTGCTGATTACACTCTCCTGCAGGACAACTCTGTGCAGAAAAATGGCGGTGCAGGGCGCAATGGCTCTCGCTATTTGCTTGGTCATGATCCGCAACCAAGGAAGCTACAGATTCCGCTATGCATCGCATGCTAAGCAACATGAAACAGTTATCAGTAGGGTAGAGGGAAATGCCTGTCAGTCGCATGACGCTAAAATTACAACAATGTAATGTGGGGGTAATCTTTCTGTTGGTCCGTAAATTCTACTATGGGGGTCGTGTGTGGCTTCCTTAAACAATATTAGAGCGGCAAATAGGTGCCGGGTTTTTATCGTTACCAAATGGTGTGATGTCATCATATCTGCAACGATTATTTAAATACTGGACGAAGCGGTTGCACTGAGGAGCGGCCGGAGTGGTTGCAATTAACATAGCTGGACTCCTGCTGATCGCGCTCATGGTATGGGGGTTCTGTCTGTACAAAGACGAAACAGATGTTCAAGTGGCCGGTGATACGGCTCCATCAATTCCGGTCAGTCACCAAAGCTGCTCATTTTGAGAGTTTGTGAATCCCCTTGCGCAGCGGTAGTTGTGTCCGCTGATGTAAGTGTTAGCCAGGGTCTGATAGTGGATGCAGTGTTTGAAGTCGCTGTGCCTGCTCTCCCACTGAGAAAATATGTGTTTACGTGCCAGATGCGGATGTATCGGGGTGGTTTAACTGTGAAGGAGGTGTGATATGACGAGTGCCGAGAATGAAGCAAAGCAATGGCTTACGTCTAGAAATATCGCCATCACTGCGTGATGAGATCGAATCGCACAAAGCCAAACAAAAAAGGAAAAATTAGCATGGCCTGCTATTTATCCAACAATCTCGCTAGATTCTGCAGCCGCAATCGGGTTCGCACTTCTCGAGGTCGAGCGGTATTGCGATTGCTGATGTTGTGCCTAATGACGATTCTACCGATAAACGCAAATGCTTCGGAGGGCGGCGCTACGGACCCAGTTCTGACGGCGCGGGCAGCGGTGTTGCTAGCGCTTGAAGACAATCCTGGCCTTGCAGCAATGCAACATCGCTACGAGGCGCTGCGGGAAGTGCCTAGGCAGGTCGGTAGCTTGCCGGACCCCATGCTCAACATCAACGCGATGAATTTCCCAACGGACAGTTTTGATCGCGATCAGGAGGGGATGACGCAACTGCAGTTCGGGTTTAGCCAAGAGTTCCCCTTCCCCGGGAAACTGGATCTCAAAGAAGAAGCTGCGACGTTTGATGCGATCGCCGCTGGCTACTCTGTAGACGAAATGAGAGTAAGGCTAGCGAACTCCGTCAAGACAACCTGGTGGCAGATACACTACCTCGATCGGGCGTTGGAGACGCTGGAGAAAAACAAGGAGCTACTGCGTCAGTTTATTGCAGTGGCCGAAACCAAATATGAAACGGGCAGGGGACTACAGCAGGATATTTTGCTCGCGCAGCTGGAACTTTCCAAGCTGATTGAGCAGGGCATAAGTCTGGTGGCTTTGAGAAAACACCAGTCGATACAGCTTAATACGCTCATGGATAGACCGGCCAGCTCTCCTGCGGCGCTCGCTGACGTTGATATCAGCTCGATGCCGGGCATCCTCAGCGAAACCGAGCTCTTTGCGATCGCGAACGAATCCAGGCCGACCTTAAAAGAGAAGGAGACTCAGATGCAAGCGGCTCTAGCGCGGCTCGAGCTAGCCAAGAAAGACAGGTTTCCGGATTTCAAGCTCGGTGTCATGTATGGAGAGCGGGATGGTGATAACCCGCCTTTCATGGGTGGATCACGAGCGGATCTCTTCTCGGTAATGTTTGGAGTCAAGATACCGCTTTATGCAGGCCGCAAGCAGTCAGGAGCTATCTCTCAAAAAACCGCGGAAGTCGCGAAGAATCGCTACGCGCTTATTGATGAGAAAAGTGCCGTGAGATCTGCCATTGCAACCGCTATCACCGACTATCAGAAATCGAGGGAGCAGAACGAATTGTTCAGCACAGGCATCATTCCACAAGCCGAGCAAACGGTGCAATCGATGCTCGCTGCCTATCAGGTGAGCGAAGTTGACTTTCTCAACTTGGTTCGCAGTCAAATGACTTTGTTTAACTATGAGCTTCTGTACTGGAAGTCGTTCAGTGAAGCCAATCAGGCGTTATCGCGTCTGGAGGCCGCAGTAGGAAGGGTGTCCATCTATGAGTAAAGCGACAATTGCAACAGCGGTCATCATGCTTGGCCTCGGATTGGCCGGCGGCTACTGGTTATCTCAGGACATCACAGGCGAAACAGTCGCTGAGGAGGGCGGCCCCGAGCCGCTTTACTACCGTAATCCAATGAACCCAAGCGTCACCTCGCCCGTCCCGGCGCAGGACTCGATGGGGATGGACTATATCCCCGTATACGCGGAGGAGGGGAGTAGGTCTCGCGACCGCGATATTTTGTACTACCGAAACCCGATGAACCCGTCGGTCACTTCGCCTACCCCCATGAAGGATTCCATGGGTATGGACTATGTACCGGTGTACGCCGAAGGCGAGAGTAGCGATGTCGTCGGCACAGTAAAGATCGATCCTGTGGTCGTTCAGAATATCGGAGTTCGCACCGCGATAGCGAAATCTGAATCCATAAGCCGGACTATAAGAACCGTTGGTCGCGTTGACTTAAATGAGGAACGCATGGCGCGGCTTCATCCAAAAGTACAGGGCTGGATAGAGGAGCTGTACGTTGACAAGACTGGTGAAGCTGTCGCATCCGACGACATACTCCTGAGCATCTACTCCCCGCAGTTGGTTTCCACCCAGCAGGAATACCTACTGGCACTGAACAATCTGGCTGCGCTGGGAGAGAGCCCCTTTGAAGAAATTCGCGAGGGTGCCAAGAACTTGGTGAGGAGTTCGCGTGAACGGTTGCAGTTTTTGGATGTACCCGAACACCAGATAGAGGAGTTAGAGAAAAGTCGGGAGATCAAGAAGAGCATTCACATTCACTCGCCTGTGGATGGCACGGTGCTGCGAATTGGGGTTCGTCAAGGACAGCATGTAACGCCCCAGCAAGAGCTCTACATGCTGGCCGACCTGAGAGAAGTATGGGTACTGGCTGACATCTATGAAAACGAGATTCCTTGGATAAATGTCGGCGACGAGGTGGAAATGACGCTCACATCTGTACCCGGTAAGACCTTTACAGGTGAAGTGGCTTACATCTACCCCTATTCGGAGGCAAAGACCCGGACCACCAAAGTGAGACTGGTGTTCGACAATCCTGACCTCCTGCTCCGGCCCGATATGTTCTCCAAGGTAAAGATACTGTCCGACACGCGCACCAACTCCATTGTCGTGCCATCAGAGGCAGTCGTGCGCTCTGGAGGCAACCCGCAGATATTTGTCGTCAGGGAGCCCGGAAAGTTTGAGCCCAGAACTGTGAGGCTAGGCGTGGAATCAGGCGGTCGCGTCGAGGTACTAGACGGTGTTGCTGATGGAGAAGAGGTGGTGACATCGGCGCAGTTCCTGGTTGACTCCGAATCAAATCTGCGCGAGGCCACCGCCAAAATGATGGACGCACTTAAAGGCGAAGATCTTCAAACTGAGACTGATCACTCCGCGCACTCAGGTGATCGCGAGAACATGGATGGAAACGATTCTGAAATGTCTGAGGGGCAGGGCGGTGCTCGTAGCGATACGGGGCATGAGATAAGCGAGGAACCAGACCATGAGATGGGCGAAGACGCTCACGGAGGAACGGTTCATGATTAAGGCGATCATCAATGCGTCCCTGCGTGATCGATTTATGGTTCTGGTGGCGACCTTCATTATCGGCGTGGTCGGCATTTTCTCTTATAAGAACGTTCCGCTGGACGCGATTCCCGATTTGTCGGATGTCCAGGTCATCATCTTTACGAAGTACCCGGGGCAGTCGCCGCAGGTTGTGGAAGATCAGGTGACCTATCCGCTGACAACCTCGATGTTGGCTGTTCCCGATACGAAAGTTGTGCGGGGCTATTCGTTTTTTGGCCTGTCGTTTGTTTATATTATTTTTGAAGATGGCACTGACATGTACTGGGCACGCTCGCGTGTTCTCGAATCAATCAATTACGTCAGCGGACGATTGCCTCAGGGTGTTACGCCCACATTGGGGCCCGATGCAACCGGCGTGGGATGGGTCTATGAATATGCGTTGGTCGATAGAAGCGGTAAACACGACCTGGCGGAGCTTCGCTCTTTGCAGGATTGGTATCTCCGCTACCCACTTCAGACGGTAGATGGCGTATCGGAGGTTGCATCTGTTGGTGGCTTCGTCAAGCAATACCAGGTCGAAGTAGATCCCAATGCACTACTTCGCTACAACATTCCCCTTGGCAAAGTCACGATGGCGATCAAGATGTCCAATAAGGACGTAGGTGGCCGCCTGGTCGAGATGGCCGAGACCGAGTACATGGTGCGGGGTCTGGGCTATATACAATCCATCGATGATCTCAATTCGATACCCGTCTCCGTTGATGACAATGGTACGCCAATCCGTCTGCGAGATGTCGCGAATGTGCAGATCGGCCCTGAACTGCGGCGCGGACTCGTGGATCTCAATGGAGAGGGCGAGGTTGCGGGTGGTGTAGTCATTATGCGCTTTGGTGAAAACGCGCTGGCAACAATTCAGGCTGTGCGGGCAAAACTGGAAGAGCTGAAAGCAGGGCTTCCCGAGGGCGTTGAGATCGTCCCAGTCTACGACCGTGGTGATTTGATTGAGCGAGCGGTTGACAGCCTCAACACATCACTCGCCCAGGAACTGGTTATCGTAAGCATCGTGGTGATTTTGTTCTTGCTACACGCGCGCTCTGCGTTTGTAGTCATTATCACTCTGCCTTTGGGCGTTCTGATGGCCTTTATCGTGATGCGGGTCCAGGGCCTTAACGCCAACATCATGTCTTTAGGTGGGATCGCAATCACCATCGGGACCATGGTGGACGGTGCCATTGTGATGGTGGAGAACGCGCATAGCCGACTTGCCATGGCTCGCGACGCCAAGGGCAGTGATCTCCCGATCGAGGAGCGTTGGAAAACGATCGGCGAGTCTTGTCAGGAAGTAGGCCCAGCTCTGTTTTTCTCCCTTCTTGTGATTACTGTATCGTTTCTCCCCATTTTCACGATGCAAGCGCAAGAAGGAAGGCTTTTTAGTCCGCTGGCTTTCACCGCGACCTATGCCATGGCGGCCTCGGCAATACTGGCCATCACACTGGTACCGGTAATGATGGGTTACTTTCTGCGAGGCAAGATCATTGCGGAGCACAAAAACCCGTTGAACCGCGCGCTCCATGCACTCCATCGGCCTGCTTTGAAAACGGCGATGCGCTGGAGGGTAGTGACTGTCGTGTGTGCTATAGCGCTTCTAGGCGCTACCTACTACCCCTATTCCAAACTGGGCAGCGAGTTCATGCCGCCGCTCGATGAGGGCGACATACTGTATATGCCCACAACGTTCCCCGGAATATCGATCACCAAGGCAAAGGAACTGTTGCAACAAACGGACAAAATACTCGCCACGTTCCCCGAGGTACATCATGTGTTTGGCAAGGTCGGCCGTGCAGAAACTGCGACTGACTCCGCGCCACTGGCAATGATCGAAACCACTGTGCGGTTGAAACCAAAAGAGGAATGGCCCGATCCGGGCAAAACAACGAAAGAGCTGATGAGCGAGATGGACGCCGCGATCCAGTTTCCTGGTCTCGCCAACGCATGGACCATGCCGATCAAGACGCGCATCGACATGCTTTCTACTGGCATCAAAACGCCCATCGGCATCAAAGTATCGGGGCCTGATCTCAATGTCCTGCAGGAAGTCTCTCAGGACATTGAGCAGGCCATGAAAACGCTTCCCGAGACGACCTCCGCGTTTGGGGACCGCGCAGTCGGTGGCTACTACCTCGATTTTGACATCAATCGGGAAAGTGCCGCGCGCTATGGACTCACGGTTGGCGCAGTACAGGACGTTATTCAAAGCGCTATCGGGGGCATGAATATCACCGAAACCGTGGAGGGATTGGAACGCTATCCCGTAAATCTGCGCTACCCCAGAGAGCTTCGGGATGATCTGGAAACCCTCAAGCGCGTGATTATACCCACACCAACCGGTGCGCAAATTCCTCTCGCTCTGGTAGCCGAGATCAACTATACGAGAGGTCCGCCGGTCATCAAGAGTGAAGATGCGAGACCCAACGCCTGGATCTATGTAGACATATCAACATCAGACATTGGCGGATTCGTGACTAAGGCCAAAGAGGTTGTTAACCAGCAGGTCGACATTCCGGCTGGTTATACGCTGACGTGGTCGGGCCAATTCGAGTACATGGAAAGAGCGGCGAAACGGCTTAGCATCGTAGCGCCTGCAACGCTGTTCATTATTTTTCTGTTGCTCTACTTCAACTTTCGCAATGTTATCGAGCCGGTTGTCGTGATGATATCGATACCCTTTGGTCTGATAGGTGGAATCTGGCTCATTTATTTCAACGACTACAACGTGTCGGTTGCGGTAGCGGTTGGGTTCATTGCGTTGGCGGGCATGGCGGCAGAGATTGGCGTGCTTGTGTTGAGCTTTATCGATACAGAAATTGCCGAGCGCAGAAGTGAAAGCGCAAGGCGTCTTACATTAGAGGAGATTCGGGATTCTGTACTGAACGCAACATCTAAACGAGTAAGGCCGGTAGCAATGACCGCCATTTCCACGATGGCGGGTTTGATACCAATCATGTTGAGTAGTGGCACAGGATCAGATGTCACCCATCGAATCGCCGCGCCCATGCTCGGCGGAATGCTGACCGTGATGATACTCAATCTGCTGGTGCTGCCTGTGATTTATAGCTTTGTTCTCCAGTTTCAGGAAAAGCGACGCGTTGTGGCCGATAGCTCTGAAGTACAGGCCGCAGATGGGCCAGCAGGTTCGGTTTCATGATTATTGCGATCGCGTTAGCGTTCGGGCTGGTCGCCTTGACGTTTATGTTTCATTACCGGGCGTTACTTTGGCTGGGATCAAGAGTTACCCAGTTTAGAATTTCTACGCAGGCAAAAGTGCTATTTGTCGTTGTGACGCTCTTTCTGGTACATATAGCAGAGATCGGAATGTATGCGATCACCTACGGTGTCTCTGTCTCCGTTCTGGAGCTTGGAGTTTTTCAAGGTGCCTTGATCACGGATGCGATGAGCTATCTCTACTATTCGGGCGTGATTTATACAACGCTTGGCCTGGGTGACATTGAGCCCCAGGGCCACATCCGCTTTATCACAGCCATGGAAGCACTCAACGGTTTTCTACTTATTACATGGTCTGCGTCATTCACTTTTCTAGCGATGGGGCGTTTTTGGCCATGGGAAAATAGATGCGACAAACCGTTTGCGCATGTGGACACGACACTTGTCAACGAGAGGGGAAGTAGAAAATGATTAGAATGAGGAGATTATATGCTGCTAGGGCAGCGGTAGCGGCAATGTTTGCGATGTTTCTAGTTGTGGCCTGCTCGGAAAAGCAACTTGTTCCCGGTCAGCAAAGCGGGGTCAACATCATCAAGATGGAGGTGTTCAAGACCCCAACTTGTGGTTGTTGCAATAAATGGGTAGATCATCTAAAGAACGAAGGGTTCGCAGTGATCACGAAAGATCGGGTGAGTCTTGATGCAATAAAAGAGGGGTACAACATAGATCCTCACTACCAGTCGTGCCATACGGGTGTAGTGGATGGATATGTCTTTGAAGGCCATATTCCCGCGAGGTTGATTAGGCAATTTCTAGACGACATACCGGAAGGCGCACTCGGATTAGCAGTGCCCGGCATGCCCATAGGAAGCCCTGGTATGGAAATGGGTGAGCGATTCGATAGCTACGATGTGCTGTTGCTGAAAAGCGACGGGACCAGCGAAGTATTTTCCCATGTTGATGGCCCAGAATAGGTGGACCGGTGTCTAGTTGATAAGAGCGGGTGGGAGTGTCACGGCCCTTTTGGTGGCGGTCGTGTTGTTCAATGTAGGCATTTCGATGCACAGTGAAGCCTGTGATGCCCATTGACAAGCTTATATGCAGCAGTGCAGCAACTCCCATCTGACTTCGGGTGACCTGTAGAGCCTTGCGCAGCTTTCATTTATTGCGGTTCATCGTGAGCATTGGAAGGATCCTTTTTATCAGGCCCTGCTCACCGGGGCTGCAAGCGCTCAATTTTCCTATTGAGCGGTTTTTTAGCCCGCACTGTTTTTGGCGGGGTTGGCTCGGTTACTGGTGCGTAATTCAGTGAAAATACCCCTTGCAGGATTCCCATCCGTCACGACCTTCCTGTTGCTGGACCTGGCGTTTATCCTAATGGGTAAGGCGATGTCGGCACTCCAGGTAGTGTCCCGTCAAGCGGTGTAATCCCGGTCTCCATTTTCATCGCGTCAGGCGGCCTTAGACTGTGGCAGTGGGTTGGCCTGGTCTTCCTTGCTCAGCACACGCGCCAACGTCTCTTGGCTCATGTGGCGGCGTGTCACCTGCCACTCATCTGCTTGCTCAGCCAGCAATGTTCCCACCAGCGGCATGATGGCGGCGTTGTTCGGGAAGATACCGACCACCCGTGAGCGGCGTTTGATTTCCTTGTTCAATCGCTCCAGGGAGTTCGTTGGCGCCAGCTCATGCCCATAGCCTGCACCAGCTTCGTCCACCTTGCGAGTCGATATAGCCTTCACATAGGCCTCCTGCACGACGGCAACCAGCGCTTGCTCCGAGGCCTTGCGAGGTTCAATGAAGCTCGGCAGGTAACTGCCTGTGCGCAGCTTCGGAATGCGTAACTCCATCGTCCCCAAGCGGGTCACCAGCGTGCGCTCTCGGTAACCGTTGCGCTGGTTGACGCTGTCCTCGCTGCGCTCGTGCCGACCCGCGCCACAGCGTTGCTCTGCCTCGGCGTCCATAAGCCGTTGCAATACCAACTGGCCCAGCTCTCGGAGCAGGTCATCGTGGTGTCTCTCCGTGTCTGGTTGTCTCGCAACCTCCAGTTTACGGAGACCCACGGTGGCCGCCACCACCGTGAAGATTTACACCACTCATGGGGACACTATGGCACTTCAGAAAGCGGATATTATTGGTATTTCCTCATTGCCTGTCAGCTTTGAACAATGATTGGGTCGGTGTCAAATCCACCTGAGGGGCGATTCTGGAGCAATTGTTGGTACTAGAGGTTTTCCTGCTCTTTCTGGGGCTGGCCAGAAGGCAACGGAAAAATGCTCCTGTTGCAGAACCTTCAGGAGAGTTTTTGGGCCCCGGCGTCAGCTGTGGGAAGCCGGAGTAGCCGACAAGTTCCGCAATATGCCGCATTGCTCCACTGTCCGACGGTTTGAGCAACTGAGGCGCAGCATTCTCAGTTGCTCGTTCAGCTTGGTGAGTTCCTGGATACGCGCCTCCACCTGCTCGATGTGCCTATCCATCATCCGGTTCACGTCGTCGCACTGCGCACCGGGCGAACGGTTTAATGCCAACAACTGCCGAATCTCCTGCAAACTGAGATCCAGGCTGCGACATTGCTTGATAAACAGCAGTTGCTCAACGGCAGCTTCATCGTATAAGCGAAAATTGCCTTCACTGCGTTCTGCAGAGGCAATCAAATGCTCCTTTTCATAATGGCGGATGGTTTGCACGGAGAACCCAGTCACTTCCGACACTTCGCCGATTTTCATGATCTTTCATTACTCCGATTGACTCTATAGTTGTTATAGAGTTTATAGTGGCGGTCTGTACACCCACAAGGGCTTTATTCGATGTCTGACCCGTGCAATGACAATTGTCAGAGCAACAAGATTGCCAATGGCCCCACCTCTGCAATAGCCAATACTGATATGGCTTCTCAACATGGCTATGTCAGTGACTACCGAGTGCGAAAAATGGACTGCCCATCGGAAGAGGGGATGATCCGCATGGCCTTGGACAGTATTGAGCCCCGGGTTTTACTGGAGTTCGATACACCGAATCGGAAGGTGCGGGTATTCCATGGCGACAATGGGGCTGCCATCGAGGAGAGGATGCGCTCCCTGGGGCTGGGTGCCACGCTCGAAAAAACCACCCCGGTGGGGGAAGAGGATCTAGTCTTGGCCAGGGAGAAGGAAGAGGCAACCGCCCAGGTCGAAGCCGGTATTCTGAAGTGGTTGCTGGCCATCAACGGCGTTATGTTCGTGATTGAACTGACGGTAGGCTGGCTGGCGCAATCCACTGGCTTGATCGCGGATTCTCTAGACATGTTTGCTGATGCCGCCGTCTACGGCGTGGCACTGTATGCCGTTGGACACAGTGTGCGGATGAAGCTGCGCGCTGCGCATTTTTCAGGCTGGCTGCAGTTGATTCTGGCGCTGGGAGTCCTGGCTGAAGTCGGGCGGCGATTTGTCTTCGGCAGCGAACCTGTATCCGCGTTAATGATGGGTTTTGGTGTTGTGGCCCTGGCCGCCAACGTCTGGTGTCTGGTGCTTATCGCAAGAAACCGGCACGGCGGCGCACACATGAAAGCAAGTTGGATATTTTCCGCTAATGATGTAATCGCCAATGTGGGGGTTATCGTCGCCGGTGTATTGGTCGCCTGGACGGGTTCCCGTTATCCCGATCTGGTCATTGGTCTGATCATCGGTCTGATAGTGCTGAATGGCGCCCGGCGTATTCTGCAACTGCGCTATTAGTCCTGGCCCTTTCTCGCTGCTCGGATTCATGCCGGCAGAATTCCGCGCCTGGGCGGCCTATTGAAATAGTCTCCGTTCTTGCCGGTGCTTATGGAGAATTTCTCTCTTAACCATGCCCATAGGTGTGGGCATCTTTGTGCATATGGTCCGGGTGCTCGAATTCCAGTGTTGAATGACTGATGTTGAATTCCTGCGCCAGAGCCTGCTTTATCCTGTACTTGATGCTCTCAAGCTGATCCCATGCACTTTCCTCGATAATTACATGGGCCTCCAGCGAGGCATCGTGTTCGCCCATCTGCCAAAAATGCACATGGTGAAGGTCGACAACGCCTTCAATGTTGGACAGGGCAACGATGACGGCATCGGTATCGATATCCACCGGGCTGCCCAGCATGAGTGTCCTGATGGTGCCGCCGATTTCTGTCAGACCCAGGTAGAGAATGTAGCCCGCGATGCCGATGGTGATGGCAGGATCAACCCACCGCATGTCGTAGAGTAAAATAAGGGTCCCACCAATGACCACGGCGACCGACGCCAGTGCATCCGACAGATTGTGCAGGAACAATGCACGGATATTGACACTGCCTTTTTGCATCGAATAGGTGAGCAACGCTGTCAGTGCGTCCACGACCAGGGCGATACCACCCAGCCAGACGACCCACCAGCCCTTGACCTCTGGAGGATCAATGATCCGCATGCCACCTTCGTAAATCAGGTAGAACCCGATAATGATCAAGGTAGTGTAGTTGATGAGGGCAGCAACGATTTCAATGCGTCCGTAGCCAAAGGTCATCCTTGCGTCAGCCGGGCGGCGCGCAATTTTTTGCGCCGCGAACGCGATGACGAGTGATGCCATGTCAGAGAAGTTATGGAGGGCGTCGGCGATGAGGGCGAGACTGCCGGCAAAAATACCTCCCCCAATTTGAGCCAGGGTCAAGATCCCGTTCGCCCAGATGGCGATAGCAACGCGTTTATCCTTGATCTCGGGGGGCATATGCACATGATCGTGGCTCATCGGACTAACCTCGCTGGGGGCTATTGATAAAAATGTATTTGGTGTACTTAACCTACTCTTTACATAGTTACCTGGTTACCTGGTTACCTGGTTACCTGTGCCTTGGCGACTCTGTGGGTATTGGACCATTGCTTATTCACCCTTTTTGGCAGTTTTCAGGAATTCCGCCAAGCCTTCTTCTGCAGCTTCTTTGGTCGAAAACGGTCCGATATTTTGACCTTCACGGGTTAAAAAATACCAGTCACTGTTAATGGCGTGGATGCGATGTGTTCGAAAGGATGGAACTTCTTTCGAGTCGTCTTTTCGTTGCTTCCTTGGATCGTTCATAGTCTTTCCTGAGTATAAAACGCATTAAAGAACGCTGAAAAAACCATGGGGAGACTCCTCCCCATGGTAGGGCTTTGGTTAACTATCAGAGTCGTGTTTAATGTCGCCTGTGGGCTCGGAGTCGCTGGTACTTCTGCCATGCAACAACGCATAGAGCACAGGGAGTACAAACAACGTCAACAGGGTAGACGAGATAATCCCGCCGATCACCACGGTCGCCAGAGGACGCTGGACTTCGGCGCCGGTGCCTGTATTGAGGGCCATGGGCACAAAGCCGAGACTAGCGACCAAAGCGGTCATTAAGACCGGCCGCAGGCGGATCAGGGCACCTTCGACAATGGCCTTCATCAGGTTACCCTGCTCGTGCCAAAGATCGCGGATAAAGGCGATCATCACCAAGCCGTTTAACACCGCCACCCCGGAGAGGGCGATAAAGCCAACACCCGCCGAGATCGACAGGGGCATGTCTCGCAGCCACAGGGAAAGAACTCCACCGGTGAGGGCCAGAGGCACGCCGGTGAAGATGATCAGGGCATCCTTCAGGGAGCCGAAGGCCATCACCAAGAGTGCGAGGATGATGGCGAGGGTCACCGGCACCACGATGGCAAGCCGCTGGCTGGCGGATTGCAGTTGCTCAAAGGTACCGCCGTAATCCAGCCAGTAACCAGGGGGCAAATCGACTTCGTCCGCAATGCGTGCCTGTGCTTCCTCGACAAATCCACCCAGGTCGCGGTCTCGCACGTTGGCGGTGACTACCACCCGACGCTTGCCGTTTTCCCGGCTGATCTGGTTGGGCGCGGGTGCCAGTTCAAAATCGGCCACTTCCGACAGGGGTACATAGCCACCGTTCGGCAGGGGGACTGGCAGGTCCGCGAGGCTGTCCACATCCCGGCGGATGTTTTCGGGCAGACGCACCACCAACTGGAAGCGGCGGTCGCCTTCGTAAATCAGGCCGGCGTTTTCGCCCCCGATACCGGCTGCCACCAGATCCTGGAGATCATCCACGGTCAGCCCGTAGCGGGATAGCGTCATGCGCTTGGGGTGAACCGACAGCATGGGCAGCCCGGTGACCTGCTCGACCTGGATATCCGCCGCACCCTCCACGGTTTCCAGCACCTTTTGGATAGCCTGCGCGGACGTTAGCAGCAGCGCCATATCATCGCCAAAGACCTTGATACCGAGATCGGCGCGCACACCGGAGATCAGTTCGTTGAAGCGCATCTCGATGGGCTGGGTGAACTCATATTTGTTGCCGGGAAGCAGTTCCACCGCTGCTGCCATTTCCGCCACCAGTTCATCCTTGGTCTTGCCAGGATCCGGCCACTGGGCGCGGGGCTTGATGATGACAAAATTGTCCGCCACACTCGGCGGCATGGGGTCGGTGGCGACATCCGGCGTACCGATTTTGGCGACGACCTTGTCCACCTCCGGAAATGACTTCAGCACATCCTCCAGTTGGGCTTGCATCTCGATGGACTGCTCCAAGCCCGTGCCCGGAATACGCAACGCGTGGAGGGCGATATCCCCTTCATCCAGTTGCGGGATAAACTCTGAGCCTAGGGTGGTGGTGAGCCAGATACAGCCCGCCACCAGTGCGGTAGCGCCACCCAACACCAGCCAGCGGAATCGGAAAGCGACCAGTAGGGCCGGCCTGTAGAGCGATTTGGCGCCCTTGATCACCGGGCTTTCCTTTTCACTGATCTTGCCGCCCATAAAGACCGCCACAGCGGCGGGCACCACGGTGAGTGATAGCACCATGGCCGCCAGCAGGGCCATCACCACGGTGGCCGCCATGGGGTGGAACATTTTGCCCTCGACGCCGGTGAGGGCAAAGATCGGCAGGTACACCACGGTAATAATGGCGACACCGAACAGGCTGGGGCGAATGACCTCGTTGGTGGCCTCGAACACCAGTTGCAGTCGCTCCTTGAGGGCTAGTTGACCATTGTGCTGGGCCTGGGAAAGACGCCGGATACAGTTCTCGACGATGATGACCGCGCCGTCGACGATCAGGCCGAAGTCCAGCGCACCCAGGCTCATCAAATTGGCGGACACGCCCGCTTGCACCATACCGGTGATGGTGGCGAGCATCGAAAGCGGAATGACTGCTGCCGTGATCAAGGCGGCGCGCAGGTTGCCCAGCAACAGAAACAGCACCACGATCACTAGCAGTGCCCCTTCAAGCAGGTTTTTCTTCACCGTGGCGATGGCCTTGTCCACCAGCGCCGTGCGGTCGTATACCGCCTCCACCTTGATCCCGTCGGGCAGCGACGGTTGAATGGCGTCCAGCTTTTCGGCCACCGCCTGTGCCACTGCACGGGAATTTTCCCCCACCAGCATCATGGCCGTGCCCATCACCGTTTCCCTGCCGTCGCGGGTGGCGGCCCCGGTGCGCAGCTCCTTGCCAATGGCCACTGCAGCTACATCGGCGATTTTCACCGGCGCGCCGTCCCGGTTGGCGATCACCACCTGTTCGATATCGCCGATGGTTGCCAACTGCCCGGGGGAGCGTACCAACAGCTGTTGTCCGTTGCGTTCGATATAGCCGGCGCCGCGATTTGTGTTGTTGGCCCGCAGGGCACTGACCAGTTCATCCACCGTGATGCCGAATTCCAGCAACAGCTGGGGTGACGGCGTGACGTGGTACTGCTTGTCGTAGCCGCCAACGGTGTTGACCTCGATCACGCCGGGCACTTGGGCCAGCTGGGGTTTGATGATCCAGTCCTGGATCTCCCGCAGTGCCGTAGCATCCAGCGGACTGCCATCCGCTTGAGTGGCGCCGGGCAGGGATTCTACGGTGTACATGAAAATCTCGCCCAAGCCCGTGGCGATGGGACCCATCTCCGGCTCCAGGCCGGGAGGCAGGGCGCTCTTGATGGCGCTCAATCGCTCATTGATCAGATTGCGGGCGAAGTAGATATCCGTGCCTTCTTCGAACACCACCGTCACCTGGGACAGGCCGTAGCGGGACAGGGACCGGGTATAGGACAGGTTGGGCAGGCCGTACAAGGCCGTCTCCACCGGGAAGGTGATGCGCTGCTCCGCTTCCAGGGGCGAATAGCCCGGTGCCTCGGTGTTGATCTGCACCTGGACATTGGTGATATCCGGCACCGCGTCGATGGGCAGGCGCTGAAAACTCCACACGCCCACGCCGACCAGCACGAGAATAAGGGATAACATTAAAAACCGTCGCTCTACCGAGAGACGTACGATGGCATTGATCATCATAGCCTCCTGGTTAGTGGTCGTGGGATGCGCCGGATTTTTCGATATCGGCCTTGATCAAATAACTGTTTTCCACCACATAGCGATCGCCTGCCTGTAGGCCTCCCAGCACCTCAGTCAGGTTGCCGTCGCTGCGGCCCAGCTCCAGTGGGCGGATCTCGTAGGTGTCATCCACCTGAATAAACACCACGGTCCAGTCCCGGAAGGATTGCAGGGCGCGGTTGTCAACCACCAACGGGGCCTCCACCGTTTCCACCACGATCTCTCCGGCCACCAGCAAACCCGGGATCAACAGGCCTTTGGCGTTGTCGACTTCGACCCGGGCCAGGGTGTAGGGCGCGTTGCCGGGTGCCGGCAGCAGGTGGCGGATGGCGCCTTCCCGCGCGATGCCGTCAGCCTTCAGGCGGGCTTTCTGGCCAATGGCAACCTCGGCCCGCTGGCCAGGGAAGACCTTGAGTTCGGCCCACAGAGTGGTCAAATCGGCAATGGCGAATAGGGGTTGCTCCCCGGCCATTTCCCCGTTACTGATCCGGCGCTCAATGACGATCCCATCGATGGGCGCTCGCAGTGCGTAGGTTTGCAGGCTTTCGTTGGACTCGACTTGAGCGAGTACGTCACCACGTTCGACTCGATCGCCCAGATTGACCTTCACCTGACTGACCACGCCCGGGAAACGGGCGCGGATCCGGGCAATCTGCTGCGGTGCCGTGGCCAGGCTGCCGTAGGTGGTGAGGCTACGCTCGATGGCACCCGGCCCGGCTGCGGCCGTTGTGATACCCGCTTTTTGGGCGATAGCCGGGGCAATCCGGGTGCGACCTTCATGGGATTCCCAGAGCCAGCTGTAGTTCTTGCCGTCCATCGCGAGGGTCACTTCCACGTCGAAGGAGTGGGGCTCGATCACCACGCCATCTCCCAGCCAGTAGTCCCCCCGGTAGGCGAAGTCGAATGTGTCCACTTGCCCGCCCAGGCGGGTGAGCTGGACATTGAGGTCAATAGCATCGGTAACGGCGCGGCCACCCCTGGTGACCCAGGCCCGGTATTCCGGGGGAACGCCCTGCTCAAAGATTTGCAGTTCGACGGTGGCGTCGTTCTGTTGCAGCAGTATGCCGCCGTGAGGCCCTTTAGCCTCGGCCTGCGATTCGCCCTGTTGTTCCTCGGCAGCGTGCAAGGGACTGACGGCAAGGCAGCTGGCCACCAGAATCAGACAGAGTTGTTTTATCAGTTGCATGGTGTGAGTCCTGAATTCGTGGGTTAGCGCGCCGGGGCGCTCGGAGTAGTCGCGAGTGGCTGCGCCGTAAGTTGTTCGATCAACGCCTGGTTGAGTAGCGCCGTGGTCGCGGCGTCGACCAGTACCTCCCGTGCTGAGAGCAGCTCACGCTGTGCGGCGGTCCACTCCACATAGCTGTAGCGGCCGTTTTCATAGGCTTGGCGGGTCTGAGTGAGTGCATCGGTCAGGTCGGGAAGCATTTGGCTGCGAATCTGCTCAACAGCCTCAATACTTTGTTGTCGCAAATGGTAGGCATCGAAGAGGCGCGAATGGAGGCGCAGCAGGGTATCCTCCCGGCGGAATCGGACCTCATCCCGCGCCGCCAGGGCGGCCTGCACCTCGCCCCGATTGCGCCGTCCGGAAAAGAGCGGTACCGAAAGCCCAGCGGTCAAGGCCGTATCATCCGTCTCTTCGAAGCGCCGGATGCCGACCTGCCAACGGATGTCGCTCTCGGACTGGCTGCGCGCCAGCTGAATCTCCGCTTCACGCATACGCTGTTCGCTCGCGTAGATTTGAATGGCCGGGCTTGCGCTGACCCGCTGGTACAGGGCATCGAAGTTGTCGGAGGAACCGAACTGGAACAGATCGCCTTCCAGCATTTGGAAGTCCGGGCTGGTATCGCCCCACAGGGAAGCCAAAGCCATTTTCCGGCTCGCGAATTCGGTTTGCCGACGGGCCTGCTCAATACGACTCTGGGTGAGCGCGGCCCTGGCGCGCAGGACTTCGGCCTGCGGCGCTGCGCCGCGGTCGGCACGTCGGGTGACGATCTCGTGGGTGGCCTCGGCCAGCGCCACGGCTTCAGCGGCTAGTTGGAGTTTTTCCTGCAGGGCCAGGGTGGCGACAAAACGCTGGGTCGCCTGTCCCAAGAGATTCAGGGTCTCGGCCCGGCGCTCGACCTCGACCCGCCCGTATCGTGAGTTAACCACGCTCACGCGGGCCTGACGCTTGCCGCCAAGTTCGAGAGCCGATGACAAGGACAGGGTGTACTCCGCCCCGTCGACCCCTTCCAGATTGTCGCTGCCGAGGAAGTTTTCCACTTCCAGGCCGGCCTCCAGGGCAGGATTTTGATCTGCCGTAACGCGGCGACCCTCAAGGCCCTGAAGGCGAAAATCGAAGACCTGGAGGCCGGGGTTTGCCGCCATGGCCCGCGAGAGGGCCTCGGACAGAGTGAGCGGTTTGTCACCGGCATGGGCCAGGGCAGAACCGAATGCCAGCGCTAAGAGGCAAAAAGCATGGACAATAAAGTGGCACGGCATTGCGCGCCGCCCGTTTTTTACGGGCATTCTGAAAAGCATAAGACTGCTCCTACGAAAGTCTAGATGACAGTTCCCCGGGTGGGGAAGGTATTCGCAGGATCAGACGATAGGAGGGCGGAAAAGGGAGGATTGAACCCCGGTGGTGAAGTTGACTTGGTAGTCGGACAGTACTATTCCCGCAGTCAAGCCGGAAGTGTTGGTGAGGGTTCCCAGCAACACCATGTGGAAGCAGCTATGGCTGTGATGGCAATGGTCCGCTGAATGATTGGGGCTGTCGGGAGACGACTTGGTTGCCTGATTTTCGCTGAAAAAATCCGCTGATTCGTGTGAATGCTCATCATGATGTGGGATTGCAGGGTTGTGCGGCTGTGCCTCATAGGCAATAGATGCCATCGACTGCAAAGCAATCAACAGCGTCATTGCGACTATGAAACAGCGTTTAATCATGCAGGCGGTCCAATAATGTGAGCAAGAGCCTAGCAGAAAGGCAACCGCATAGAAAGGACTGGACTCCCATGGCGTTAGGTGAGTCCGTCGTGGGGTGGCCTGAGCAAATCAAGTGGAGGCGATAATTAAATTGCGTCATCAATATCCCCATAGATAGATTGATACCGCTATAGCGGATAGCCACAGACCGATAATGACGCCTGCCGCGACCCGGCTGATCGGCGTTGGGTGGTGAAGTTTAGCGCGTTCACGACTGTCCTGAATAACAATCTTCGGTGTCATTTTTACTACCAGCCAGATGCCCACCGGAACGATCAATAAGTCATCCAGGTAACCAATGACCGGGATGAAGTCTGGAATGAGGTCGATAAGGGAAAAAGCATAGGCACCGACGACGAAGGCCAGTATTTTGGTGTGCAGAGGTGTGCGAGAGTCCCGCGCAACCAGCCACACCGTATACATGTCCTGCCTGATAAGTCTGGCCCATCATTTCAGGTGCGTTCGCAATGTCTTCACCGGTATTTCGGAATTAATCGTTGAATGACTTATTTTAAATACGATCGCAGTATGCCGATGACATCATCGAGTTCCTGCTGACGCTGTGTCTGAGAAATGTTTTCGGCGCCTAGATGTTCACGCAGATGACCTTCGAGCACCTCGGACATCAGGCCATTGATAGCACCGCGTATGGCCGCTATCTGTTGCAGTATGGCTGTGCAATCCTTGCCCTGATTCAGGGCTTTTTCAATGGCTTCTGCCTGCCCCTTAATGCGTCGAACCCGGGTTAAGAGCTTTTTTTGATCCCTGTTGGTGTGTGCCACAAGCACTGCCCTCTAGTGTTTGAATATATACTGGGGTATAGTATATACCGCGATGCACTAAGGTGCCAGTCCGGTGGAAAAATTCGACAACACCATTCCTTGGCAACACTCCCATATTTTTGATAACGGCAATCCGTTAGCGGAACGAAACACCCGGTGGGCCGTTTGGCTCACTGCAATTGCCATGGTGGTGGAAATCGCCGGGGGATGGATTTACAACTCCATGGCGCTATTGGCCGATGGTTGGCACATGAGTTCCCATGTCATGGCGTTGGGTTTGTCGGTCCTGGCTTACCGCGCAGCACGGCGTTTGGCCCATAGCAAACGCTTCGCCTTCGGCACCTGGAAAATTGAAATCCTGGGCGGCTATACCAGTGCGATAATGCTGGTCGGGGTCGCCGGGTTGATGTTGTTCCAGTCTGTTGAACGCTTGTTAACACCGAGCCCCATTCACTATGACCAGGCGATCATTATTGCCATACTAGGTTTGTTAGTGAATCTGGCCTGTGCCTGGTTATTGAAAGATGGACATGCTCATCATCATGGCACGGATAGTCACGATAACCATCATCATGACCTCAACCTGCGTTCTGCCTATCTGCATGTCATGACCGATGCGGCAACCTCGCTATTGGCCATTGTCGCCTTGTTTGGGGGCAAGTGGTGGGGGGCCAGTTGGCTGGACCCGGTAATGGGTATTGTGGGTGCAGGCCTGGTTTCCGCCTGGGCCTACGGGCTTTTGCGGGATACCGGTCGCGTGCTTCTGGACGCAGAAATGGATGCGCCTGTGGTGGCGGAGATACACGATGCCATCAAGTCGGAGCCGGTAGAGGCGGCAGTATCGGATTTGCATGTCTGGCGAGTAGGGAAGGGAAGCTACGCGTGCATCTTGTCGCTCGTGGTGGATGAAGCCGTGGCGCCTGACGATATCAAACGGTATTTAGGCGTACACAAAGAGCTTGCTCATGTGACCGTGGAGCTGAATCGAGTCAGAGGGTAGCCCGCCGGAATCATCCTGATCTTTGATGCCCCGCCAAATCTTCGATGATTGCATCGTAAGTAGATAAGCATGCATGGGCCTTTTCGTGATGCGGATCTGCTGTTGCCATCATGGAGTAACTGCCTCAAACCCCTGGTGGAGGGAAGCGATCAGCGGGCAGGTGACATTATCTTTCTGCGTACAGCACTCCTCGACGAGTCGGTCGAGCACGCCTTCAATTCGCTGAAGACTGTGGATCTTGCCTCGCACGTTGCACAGCTTGCGCTCGGCCAGTGCTTTGGCCTCGTCGCAATGGGTGCCGTCTTCGAGTTTCAGCAGTTCTCCGATCTCCTCCAGGCTGAATCCCAGCCATCGTGCCCTGCGGATGAATCGAAGTCGTGCCAACGCGTCCTCGTCGTAGCGGCGAATCCCGCCTAAGGGCTTATCAGGCTCTGTCATCAGCCCCAGCCGCTGGTAGTAGCGAATAGTTTCAAGGTTTATCTCTGCCGCCTTGCCTAGACTACCGATGGTCATGGATTTGGAGCCGGACACAATGCTTGACTCCGTTCCCAATGACGGGTCTGTATCTGAATGTAGCCTTATGCTTGGCCGGGTCGTCACCATCGGTAACCTGGCGGAATTTTACATAGCGGCTGAAAGCCGGCCAAGCCAGCGCGGACTTTCTCGTTGGGTTTGGGTCTGTACTGTGCAGAATCACTCACTCTGTTTCGAATCGTTCAAGGATGAGATGCCATGCACAGTTCAGTTTACTTGTCGGATACCGCCATCGCGCAACGATTTCAGGTTAGCCGCGCCACGGTCTGGCGCTGGACGCACTCTGCTGCCTTTCCCAAGCCCATCAAGCTCTCGGTGGGCTGCACACGCTGGCGTCTCACGGAGATTGAAGCGTGGGAGGAGACACGAAATACACGGGGCCGTAGACGTTAGCTGGACCTGGACTTGATAAGCGCGGGCTTGAGGTGCTCATTTCAATGACGCGACTATTTTGCGCAGCACCGAATCCACATCCTACCCGTAATCATGGCCGCCTAATCGGTCAAGGAATCTCCCCCGCCTTAGGGCACCGGGTATCGCTCTGCGGTAGTTGGGTGTGATCGGACCAATTTGGACACAAATGATGAACGCAAGTTTTTCTATCGGTGCTACGTTTAGAGAGTTGCGAGGAAAAGGATTTTCTCCATGATCTCTCCGTTCCGGCTTCTGCATGTCATAAACGACCGCGCGTCTCCCGGGGGTTCGCCCCAGCTTGTCACATCCCGCCCCAAGCCGCGCTGGGCTCCCCGATCAGGTTCCTTGCGACCTGATCGCTATCGCGGACACCCATGTCGGAAGTACCCCGGTCCGCTGGTGATTCTTACAGCGAGGGTAGGAGCGTGAATCGGCAGCCGGTTTTACCGGCCGACCAGCAAGCAGCCTCAGGCGCTCTGATGATGCCGCTCTCTGACCTACAGCCGTATGAACATAACCCCCGGCATGGGTTCAACGCAGAATACCAGCGCATCAAGTCATCCATCCGCGCGCAGGGTCTCGACCAGCCCCTGGTGGTCACTCAGCGCCCTGGTGAACGCCACTATGTACCGCTTGTGGGTGGCAACACGCGTCTCAAAATCCTGCAGGAACTCTACCAGGAAACCCGGGATGAGCGGTTTGGCACCGTTAACTGCGTCTATAGGCCCTGGACGGAGGAATCCCAAGTCCTGCTCGCGCACCTCAGGGAGAACGAGCTTCGGGGGAGCCTGATCTTCATTGACAAGGCGCTGGCGGTGATGGATCTCAAGGCCATACTCGAGTCTGAATCACCCCACCGCACGCTCACGCTGCGGGGGCTTGCCAAGATCATGACCCAGCGGGGCCTTGGAATTAACCACACTGTGATTTCCAAGATGGTCTATGCGGTGGAGCGCCTGTTGCCGCTGATCCCGGAGGCCCTGAATGCCGGCCTGGGTCGCCCCCAGGTGGAAAAGCTACAGGCGCTGGAAAACGCTTTTCTCGAGCTCTGGTACCGTCATGCGCTCGGTCCGGAGTCCGAGTGCGCGGAAATCTTCGCCGCGCTCTGTCAGCGCTACGATTCGTCCGACTGGAACCTGGAGCTGCTGAGGACCGCCCTCGAGAACGAGGTGGGGGAAGCAACGGATACCAGTCTCCATAGCGTACGTCTCCAGCTGGATGCACTGCTCAGTGGCTCCGGCTATACCGAAGTCGTGCTGGAGCCTCTGCCGACTGCGCCCGAACCAGAGGCTGTGGAGCCGGTTGGTGTTAGGGAACCATCGAACTCGACGCAGTCGGAGAGGAGGGTGGATATACCCCCCAAGGCCGCGGCGCCGGTCAGCGGAACGGTCTCTTTGCCCGAGGATCCACTGGCCTCCCTGCGGTTCACTGCCTACACACTGGCCGCCAGTCTGGCAGAGCACTACGGACTCGCCGTCCTGGTGGTTCCGCTGCCGGATCAGGGTCTCGGCTTCATGTTGACCGATGTGCCGCCCCCGGAGCTGCGCGACACGCTGGATCCGGCCCTGTTTGGCGAGGTGGCCTGCCTGTGGTGGCAGCTGGCGGCCTGCGCGGAGCTGACGACGGCACCGGTGAACCAGGTCCTTCCCCATCTGGTGAGTGATTCGGTGCTGCACACGGCGCTATCGCTCCGGGATCCTGGCCTGCTCTACCCGCATGTCTGGACACCGGATCCCGGACACTGGGGCTGTCAGCTGTGGCGGTCGCTCTCCGATACGGACTGGCGCGATCTGCTGGCGCTGATGACAACCTACCGTGCGATCCACGAGGCTGCGAATCGCATGGGTCTTGATCTGTGGTTACCCGGGGAGGGGAGCGATGCCAACCAGTAAGGAGTCTGACTTAACCACCGCGGTACTCCTTTACGCGGTCCGCTGCCTCGACGAAGGCGATCAGCTCGCATTGCGGGCCATGCAGTTCGGTCCCAAAGAGGTCGACGCTCTCCAGCAGCTCAACATTACCGATCTCTGCCGGACCGGGACCTTTCGGGGGCACTGCCTGCAGGTCCAGCTCGACCGGGAGGTGTTCTGGCACCTGGTGGCGCGTCTGCGCCAGCAACGTGAGTCTGATCATCTGCAACTCACCCTGATGCAGGCCGATGCCCCTCAGGAGATGATGCGCGCCCTGTTCGGACTGGGGTCCAAGGAGTACGCGCGCTGGCGTCGTCTGCTGGGATTTACCGCCGCGGTGGGCCGCCCCAGTGAGCCCGACGAGGAACCCGCCCATACCCTGTGGCTGGCCTGGCAGGCTCGGGCGGGTGACGACGGCGAAGTCTCATTGACCGCGGAGGACTATCTGGCCCTGAAGGACGCCACCGGGCTTGAGCTGCGCACCATCTGGTGTCTGACCCAGCGCTGGACCGCCTACGGCAATCCCGAGGGTGAGTCTGCCGACGACCATTGAGGCGACCTCCATGTCCGGCATCGAGCGTGAACCCCAGCCGGAGACCTATGCCCTGGATCGCCTCATCCAGGCCGCCACCAGCCGCACCCAGAACTCGGGGCAGGATAACCTGCTGTTTCTGGGGCACTGGCACCAGGCGTATCCCACCGCGGTCGTCTGCGACCCGGTACTGGAGCCGGTGGATAAAGTCGTGTGGATGGTCATCATGCTGCAGGCCCACGAGACCGGCGGCCGGGCGGCGTTCCCCCGCTATGAGGTGATTGCCGAACTCGCCAATATCGCTTCAACCTCCACCATCGCCCGGGCCATTGCCATCCTGCGGCTGACCCGCTGGCTGTCCCTGTGCGCCCGGGTACGTGCCAGTACGGGGCAGTTTCAGGGTAACGTCTATGCTCTGCACGACAACCCGCTGCCCCTCGCCGATGCACTGTACTTAGACGAGGGGTATATGGCCTTCGTGCACCAGTGCGAGCGCCACAGCCACGCCCGGGTGCGACGGGTGGCCACGGCAGTCTTGGCCACTCTGGCGGGTGCGGTGGAGCAGGGTGAGGACCCCCTGGCGCCGTTACCGTATATCGAACAGCGGGTGCGAGAGGCTATGGGCTCCGCGGACAGTGCTGGACCGGCGCACGGCAAACCGCGCTCCCTGGCGGACCTCACCGCGGGATTGCTGGATGCGCAGGATGACCGCCTGTCGCAACCCGATGCAACCCGTGCCATTAACCAGCACCAAAATTCGAAGGCGGTTGATTCAGGGACGGTTGTAGGTGGTAGTAGTTGTAGTAGTAATACAACAACAACTACTACGACAACCACCAAAAAGTCCGCCCAAAATTTTGCACCGCGCACATCGCCGTTGCCGGAGACCCCAACGCGGGATGCACTGATTTTTCCGCGGCGCCTGACGGACAACCAGCGCACACTGGCGCTGCAGTACCTGACCCCGATCCCAGTTGAGCTGCACCAGCCCCTGCTGGATGAGCTTGCGGGCCGGGTGCAGGCTGAAACCCAGGGCGCAAAGCCGCTCTACGATGAGCTCCGATTTTTCTATGCGCTGTGCCGCGCCGCCCGAGCCGGGACCTTCGTGCCCAATCTGGGCCTGAAAGTCGCCGACGCGCGCAACCGCAGAAACGCTGACACCCTCCTACCCACCGAGCCATCTTCAGTGCCACGTACCGAGGCCGAACGGGATGCCCTGCGCCAAACCGCCGCCGAACAGCTGGCCCTGATCCAGCAGACCCTCGGTCGGGGTCCACGGCGCTAACTCCCACTGGATTCACGAAAACTTGACCGCAGTAAAGTGGTTACACTGTAACCACTAACCCCGTCGGACGCTGACGGGGTTTATTGTTGTTGCGACAGTGCCCTCGATGCGTTCATAGCCGCCAGTGAACGCGATCCGAAAGAGGTCAGCCGCCGTGACAGCCCAACCACGCAATGCGCTCAACGAATCCTCGACAGCCGCTACACCCACAGCCAGCCAAGGGCGGGTAGGGCGCCTGACCGGCGAGGCTTGGCTTGAAATCCACACCGACCAGGCCCAGCGCCTGATACGGGGGCGGGTACGCAAAGGCAACAAGCCCGCGATCACCGGCCTGCTGGGATTTGCTTCGCAGATGAACACTCTCTGGCAGGCCGCCGCGGACGATGATCCTTACGCCGACTGGTGGTTGGTCCGGGTGGAGGAGGCGATTGCTGCCGCTCAGGCCTTCCTCGCCACCCAGCGGGTCCAGGTGAACGGCGTGGCGCTTGACAATTTCAGGTTCCGCGTCGGAATTTCACACTCACGCCGCCCCCAGACCCTGATGCTGCAGTTTGCCACGCCCCACGCCTACCGTGCCGCGCAGCTGTTGGGGGAGTACGATGCCCTGGTCTGCCAGTGCCTGACCCTCAAGCATGTGGGGGCCTGCCCCTCCGGTCAGATGGGTGATCGGATTGCGCTGGGTGCACACCGCCTGCGGGGTGTGTTCAGCCTGCCCCAGGGCTTTCGCGTCTTTGCCATCAACCGTGCCGATGTCCAGCACAACACCCAGCGGGCCCAGCAGGCCCGAGCGCACCTCGGTGAGCTCCCGCTGGACATCCTGAGCGGTGAACGTAGCGCAGGCCATGCGCGGTCACGGGTATCGCCGTTGGCGCATGCTGAACCACGCAGTCTCACGGATACCGAAGATCAGCTTGAATCCACCACCGCGGAGCAGCTGGAAGGTACCCCCCCTGAGTCGATGCCAGTCGCACCCGCGGCCGCAAGTGGTCCCCGGTGAGCACAGACGGTGGCCGGGCCCGCGCGCAGCCCACAGGTGCGGCTGACGGTGGTGCTCGATACCCGGCTTCCGCTGGAGGCGCTGTTGATCACCGCGCTGCGCCGCAATCCCGCGGCCCGTCGCCAGGAATGGCTCCGGCAGGTGTTGCTGCAGGGATTTCGCAGCGAATGTCTGGGACTGCGTCAGGCGATGGCCGCCGCGCCCGCACGGGTCTCAGTGCCTCTGCACATCGCGCCAGTGTCCCGCCCGGACCCGGCGGCCCCGAGGGCTGCCGCGGAAGATATTCACGTCCCGCTCACCGCCGGTACGCCGAGCGGCAAACCCCTGGCGGGTCTTCGTACAGTGATTGGATGAGGACGGATCATGCAGAACAGTCAGCTTGAAAACGCCCGGGAGCTGCCCCCGCTGCCTGCCCCGCAGACTGCGACCGAGCCCGACGTCGGCGCGTCCTTGGAGGAGGTGAGCGCCGTCAACCACGACGACAACGGGGCCGTGATTCAGTTGGGTCTGGACGATGGCTATGCCTACACCAAACTGGCGCTGGCCGACGGCCGCCTAGTCGCCATCCCCTCCCGGGGCCGCATCGGTCAGGCGGGGATTACCTGGATGGACGCCGCCCAGCAGCAGATTTTTGAGTACGACACCGAGGGATCCCGCTATGCCGTGGGCCAGATCGATGGCGAATCCACCTGCTATGACGGCTATCCGATTTCCGGACTGCACCGCGCCATCGTCCAGCACGCCTTCCAGGAGGCCAAGCTCGCCGGCCATTCGGTGCACGTGGTCTCCGGCCTTCCAGTGTCGTCCTTCTATTTCAAGGACGGCCAGAAGCGGGAACAGGCGATCAGTCTAAAATGCGACTCCCTCAAAATTGCCGTGCAGCCGGTGTCCACTGGTGGTCTGTATGCGACCCAGCGCCTGCCGGTGGCGGTGGCCTTTCACGAGGTGATCCCCGAGGCGCTGGCGGCCTGGTATGACCAGGTCATTCG
Source organism: Haliea alexandrii (assembly GCF_003719295.1). Lineage (GTDB taxonomy): Bacteria > Pseudomonadota > Gammaproteobacteria > Pseudomonadales > Halieaceae > Haliea > Haliea alexandrii. The sequence goes on along the minus strand of NZ_RFLW01000002.1, from coordinate 601,565 downwards.
GCAGCGCGCGGACGGGGTGGCGCTTGACGCGCGCCTGCTGGAGGCCTCCATGGCGATAGTGGACATCGGCGGCCGCACCACCGACTACGTGGTGGTGCAGAACCAGGGCATCGTGCACCGTTCGTCCGGCTCGCTGACTCGGGGATTGTTGGATGTTCAGGCGCAGGTCGCGCGGGAAATTCAGAAACGTTTTGAGCTTGAAACCTTGGGCGAGCAAACCCTCGCCGCCGCGATGTCTTTCGGCAGCGTCCGCCTCCACGGCAGGGCGCACGATGTCTCTGGGTTGGTCAAAGCGGCACAGCACGAGCTGGTGGTGCAGATCCATGCCGAGACCCGACGCCAGCTGGGCATGGGCGCGGAACTGGACACGGTGATCTTTGTGGGCGGCGGCAGCGCCGCCCTCGCGGAGCAGCTGGCCGACTGGTTCCCGCAGCAGCGGATCGCCGAGCACCCGGGCTTTGCCAATGCCCGCGGCATGCTGAAATACCTGCAGTACGTCTGCGAGGAACCCGCCAGCCGTAACTAGCCCTAACAGATCGGCTTTACCCGTGGCCACTGCGGATTCAGTGGCAGGCAGTACCAGAGGTACCGACGGATTGTGCAACCGGTACCACGGCAGCGCCGCCAATCCACGCTTCCAGGCAACTGGAGTAACCCCCCTGTCGGGAAAGCATCCCGCCAGGGCTCCTGCTTTCTTCGGCGTTCACCCGCAAACGGAGAATGTGTCATGTCTCAAGACAACAAAACGAAGTATTTCGATCTTCATCTGAACGGCCTGGGTTATATCAACAAGGTGCGTGAAGTCACACCGGAACAGGGATCGCCCTTCTGGAGTGTCGAGCTCACCGCCCTGCACGGCCCCGCCGACAAGGTCCGCCACACGTATTTCGACTGCATCGTGGCGGGCGAGGAAGCCAAGAACCTGGTCCCCCAGCTGCAGTTTCTGGTGGAGGCCGGGTCCCGGGTACTGGCAGGTTTTCTGCTCAGTGACCTCAAACCGGCACCGTTTATCTTCAAGCAGGGTGAGCACGCAGGAGAACCCGGCGTGCGCCTGAAAACCCGGCTGTTGCGGTTCGACTGGATCAAGGTCGACGGACAGCCCTTCCTAAAACCCCAAAAAGCCGCTTCCTAGTGCCTTACCGGACCTGATCTCGTGATCAGGTCCACCTTCCAATCCAGCGGGGATACAGCTCCCCGCGGAGCTGATCTCTGCCTCTTTTTCAAGCAGGAGTCAGCCATGACAACAACAGCCCCCACCCGGTCTCGCCGCGCGGCCAACCGGGTTCTGGCCCTTGATATCAAGCAACTCACCGTGACCGAGCAGGAGCGACTCGTCGACCTTGCCCTGTCGGTGCTGCAGGAGCGCCATCAGCCCGGTGAGGTATTACACAGTCCCCGCCAGACCCGTGACTACCTTCGGTTACGGCTGGCGGGTTTCACAGCTGAAGCCTTCGGCTGTGTGTTTCTGGACAACGCCCACCGCGTGCTCGCCGTGAAGGAACTCTTCCATGGCACGATCGATGGCGCGGCGGTCTATCCCCGCATTGTGGTGCAGCAGGCGCTGACCCTCAACGCGGCGGCGACCGTCTTCTACCACAACCACCCCTCCGGGGTGGCCGAACCCAGTCAGGCGGATCGGCGGATTACGGAACGTCTCCAGGCGGCACTCGCACTGATCGATGTGCGGGTGCTGGACCATATCGTGGTCACCCACGGCGACACGACGTCCTTCGCGGAACTTGGCCTGCTGTAACACTCACTACCGACCCCCCGGGAGGCGATCTGCTTCCCGGGAGGGAAGGAGGTCTGTCTTGCGGACATTCTGTAATACAAAGGAAATGGACCTATGCAAGACAATCAACCCCCGTCGTCCCTGAACGACATCTTTGGTCCCGTCATTGTGCGCTATACGCGTGCCCAGGCGTTGGAGGAGGGCGTACTCGTAGATGCGGGTTCGCTGGCCAGTGAGGCCGGTTTTCAGTGGCCGGTGGCCCTGACCCGTGCGGTCTGGGAGGACTGCGTCGCCTGGCAGGTGACGGATAATCAGCGCCAGATCGGCCAGGATCCAACCGGCCGGCTTTGGGATGTGCTGGTGATGGCCGTCATGGCCATACGCGGCAGCGCCCGCGGCGGCAACCAGCTGTCCTTCAGTCTCTACCGGGTACCACGAGATGGTGTCAGCACCACCGCGGACGAGGTGTCACTGAAGCTGATCGTGGGCCCTGGTGATCAAGGCGAACCGGTCATCACGATCCTGCAACCGCATGAGGATTAATCACCGTTGCTTCCAGCAACGATCTCCCTGGCCGCTTGGGTAAAGCGGCACCCTCTCCCCTGCAATAACAATTCATCAAATGTGTCCCCGGTACAGCCATGTCCGCGGTCGGCACTTATACTCGTCCGACAGCCATTCATGGAGGAATGCAGATGCTGATACTTACCCGATCCATTGGCCAGACCCTCCTCATCGGCGATGACATCGTCGTTGAAGTTCTTGCGATTCATGGTCGACAGGTCCGACTGGGCATTACCGCCCCCGAAGCCATCGCCGTCCTGAGATCTGAACTCGTGTCGCGCCAGGCTGACGCCACGCTGCTGGACCCACAGATGCGCAAGCGCTGACGGGAGCAACAGCGCAGCTGATGCAGCGCATGCGAAAGGTGACGACCGGGCGACCCACGCACAGTGTGAGGCGGAATCTTTTCCTCACAATGAACGGTTGCTCTAGTTGTGGACTCGTGTTCACGCGAACCTGAGCGGTGACGACTATCAAGAATCGCTGACTTCGTCTGGGTAAGACGGAGTAGATATGTTCACGGTCACTACGCCTTACGAGTGCCGGTACTGGCTCGATCTCGCGACGAGGCCGGCGTATCGGTCCCAAACAGTGGCGCCTTGCTCTGCACTCCTGCTCGACGCTCTGTTGCGACTGCGGCGGTTCGCTCAGCCAGATTTTCGATTATCGGGCAATCCGGGCGATCATTGCCGTGACAGTGGTTGGCCAAGTACTCTAGTGTTTGCACCATGGCTTGCAGTTCAGCAATCTTAGCCTTCAGACCGGCGGCATGGGCGAGCGCCATATCCTTGACGTCGGCGCTCGCGCGGTCACGGTCGCGCCACAAGGCCAGAAGTTTCATGATCTTCTCGACAGAAAAGCCGAGGTCGCGCGCGCTACGGATAAAGTAGAGGCTATGCACGTCCGACGAATTGTAGGTGCGATAGCCGGCACCTGAACGGGTTGCGTTCGGGATCAAGCCAATCTTTTCGTAGTAACGAATCATTTTCGCTGAAACGCCGGACGCCCTAGCCGCTTGACCGATATTCATTGTTCTCTCCTTCTGGGAATAACAAAGCGCGTGATCTCAGTCTACACCGTCGACGTTTCCATGGGCGTAAAGGGCACACCGGTGCGCCTTTCAACCGACCCTGGTGCCTGGAAGCGCTTGAGCCGCAGCGCATTGCCGAGCACGAAGACACTGGAGAGCGCCATCGCAGCCGCCGCGAAGATTGGCGAAAGCAGCGTGCCATTCACCGGGTAGAGCGCGCCCGCTGCGATTGGAATCAGCACAGCATTGTAGGCGAAGGCCCAGAACAAGTTCTGCTTGATATTGCGAATCGTTGCCTGACTGAGCGCGATGGCATTCATCACGCCACGCAGGTCGTCCGACATCAGCACCACATCGGCCGTCTCGATCGCCACATCAGTTCCCGTACCGATGGCAATCCCAACGTCCGCCCAGGCGAGCGCCGGCGCGTCGTTGATACCGTCGCCCACGAAAGCGACACGTGCGCCATTGATCCGGAATTTCTTTAGCGCCTCGACTTTGCCGTCAGGCAAAACCTCTGCTGCAAATTCATCGATGCCGAGCTGCCTGGCGATCGCCGCGGCCGTGGCCGCGTTGTCGCCGGTGATCATTGCGACCTTGAGGCCCAGCGCGTGCAACGCCTTGATCGCCTCGGGCGTCGTCTCCTTGATCGGATCGGCGACCGCGATCACCGCCGCTAAACGGCCGTCGATCGCGGCGTAGAGCGGACTCTTGCCTTGCTCGCCCAGACGCTGGGCGTCGGGCAGGAAACTTGCCACATCGAGACCTAGCTGCGTCAGGAACCGATCCGCGCCGACGGCGACGGCGCGACCGGCGACTCTGGCCGACACGCCGAGGCCCGGTGTGGCGTCGAAGCCTTCGATGCGTGCAAATGTGAGCCCCAGCTGCTTGGCGGCGGCGACGATCGCCTCGGCGATCGGGTGCTCGGAGCGGGACTCGACCGCGGCGACCAGAGCGAGCACCTCGTTGTATTCGAAACCCTCGGCGGGGACCAAGTCGGTCAGCTCGGGACGCCCTTTGGTCAGCGTGCCGGTCTTGTCGAGCGCGATGACGCTCACATCCCGCAGTGCCTGCAGGGCTTCGCCCTTGCGGAAGAGAATGCCGAGCTCCGCTGCGCGCCCTGTACCGACCATGATCGAGGTCGGCGTGGCCAGCCCCATGGCGCAGGGGCAGGCGACGATAAGAACCGCGACCGCATTCACGAGCGCGAAGGTCAGTGCCGGGTCTGGCCCGAAGACCAGCCACACCAGAAAGGTCAGCGCCGCGGCTGCCATCACCGCCGGGACGAACCACATGGTCACCTTGTCGACCAGCGCCTGGATTGGCAGCTTGGAACCCTGCGCTTGCTCGACGAGGCGGATGATCTGGGCGAGCACCGTATCGGCGCCGACCCCGGTCACGCGGAAACTGAAAGCGCCCGTCGTGTTAATTGTGCCGCCGACGACTTCGGCGCCCACATTCTTCGACACGGGCACCGGCTCACCGGTGATCATGCTCTCGTCTACGTAGGAGGCACCTTCGACAACTTCGCCGTCGACCGGGATCTTCTCACCCGGACGAACCAGCACGACGTCACCGGTGGTCACCTCATCGAGCGCCATCTCGACTGTTTCGCCGTTGCGCTGAACGCGCGCTGTCCTCGCCTGAAGTCCGATGAGCCGTTTGATCGCCTGCGAAGTTCTTCCTTTGGCGCGCGCCTCCAGCGAGCGCCCGAGCAGGATCAAGGTCACGATGACCACAGCGGCCTCGAAGTAGACATTGGCGGTGCCTGGTGGTAGCACGCCGGGGGCGAAGGTCGCGACCACTGAATAGCCGTAAGCCGCTGCGGTGCCGATCGCAACCAGCGAGTTCATGTCGGGGGCGGCGCGCAGCAATGCAGGTACGCCCTTGCTAAAGAAACGTAGGCCCGGACCGAATAGCACCAGGGTGGCGAGCGCGAACTGCACATACCAGCTTGTCTGCTGCCCAAGGACTCCGATCACCCAATGATGCATGGCGGGAATCAGGTGCGAGCCCATCTCGAGGACGAAGACCGGCAAGGTGAGGACGGCGGCTATGCGCAAAGCGCGCCTCAGCTCCCGGGCCTCGGCCTCACGACGCTCGGCGTCCTGATCGCCCACATTCGCCGTTTCGGCGGACAGGCGGCGCGACGTGTAACCCGCCTGCTCAACCGCCGCTTCAAGATCGGCCGCATAGACGGTACCGGCAAGATGACGCACCCACGCACGCTCGGTCGCCAGGTTGACAGTGGCTTCGAGTACGCCCGGGATTTGTCCGAGCGCTCTTTCGACCCGGCCCACGCAGGACGCGCAGGTCATGCCCTCAATCGCCAGCTCGGTGATTTCGGTTGGGACGGTGTAGCCAGCGCTCTCGATGGCGTGTACAGCCGCCTGCGGATCGGCAGAGCCGGTAAAAGTGATGTCGGCGCGCTCGGTGGCGAGATTGACCACGGCCGTATGCACACCGGAAACCGCTTTCAGCGCGCGCTCGACACGGCCCACGCACGACGCACAGGTCATGCCTTCGACCGGCAGGCCCAGACGATTGTCTGAGGACCTGGATGAATTGGAGACTTGTTGGTGGGCTACGGAAGCCATTGAACTACCCCTTGAATGATTGTGGTATGGCCAATCCTAAAGTTTCCAACGATAGGAAGGTCAAGGCCTGACGGCGACTTGTTTCGCAAAGTGCGGGTTCGGCGGGCCGTCGACCCCGTCCCGGTCGTAATCTGGGTGTGCGTAGCTCTCCCAGCCGCCCTATGGGCCGCAGTGGCACGCTAAAAGCCGGCGCCAGCCATCTCATGAACCGGGTGAATCTTCTGTCGCGGTCGCGTTCAGCGCGCATGCATGGGTTGCACTGATCGACGTCTGTGGATGTGCGCCCTCGTCACTACAGAGCGCAGCGGGGTAGTGACGAGGGCTCCGAGCCCCGAAAGTACGCTGCGGCGAGGCGGATTTTCGGCAGGACGCGCGCGTGACGGGTTCCTAACATACCCAGCGTAGACCGAATTACCCGTGGCCACTGCGGATCAGTGGCAAAGAGGGCGCCCGCCCTCGACCGTTCGGTCACAACGGGCCCGTGCGTCCAGGACTGCACTCGGCGCACCGACCTCAGGGTCGACAGTCCATTCTCCACGCCATCGACTCCGGTCGGTGCTTTGCATCAAACCCCCTCGTTGCTTCCGGCATTCTCCAGGCTTGCCTGCAAAGTGTCCGGGCAACGTTTTCATCCACATCGCGACAGATCGTCGCTTAACTCAAAGGAGGTGTTTATGTCACACCCGTTATCAGTCGGCCCCCTGGGGCCACGTGTGTATACACGACAGCGATCTCCCCCAGGAGATGGGTTGTGTAGCCTGTTTACAGGCGCATTCAGGTTGTAAGGGAGTGGTGTCCCGTGATCCTTGCCGGTTTCCGGATGCGGTGGGTTAGTCCCCCCGCCTGATCAGAAACACTCACCGAGACAGGTAAACACCATGAGAAACCTGAACTACCAACTCAAACAGCTCTGTCAGCGTAACCACGATGGCGGTTACGCCACCCGCCACAACCGGGAGCGAACCCTGACGCTGATCGCCGACCAGCTGCACCTGCTGGGGTACCGCAGGATGAGCGCGCAGTCACTGAAGCCGAAGCATGTAGAGGCGCTGGTTGCCCGCTGGCAGACCGACGGACTGGCGATTGGTACCATAAAAAACCGCATGTCGGCGCTGCGCTGGTGGGCCGAGAAAGTAAACAAGCCCAGTGTGATAGCCCAGAGTAATGAACACTACGGCATTCCAGATCGGCAGCTGGTCACTGGTGTGTCAAAAGCCCAACAGCTGGGAAGTGAGGCATTGGAGCGGGTGCGCGATACGCACGTGCGCATGAGCCTCGAGCTGCAGCGCGCCTTCGGCCTGCGTCGGGAAGAGGCCATCAAGTTCCAGCCGCACTACGCCGATCGCGGCGATCATCTGCTGCTGAAGGCCAGCTGGACCAAAGGCGGCAAGGCCCGGATGATTCCGGTCAGGACACCCGCACAACGGGAACTGCTTACCCGCGCCCACCAGCTGACCGGACGCGGATCCCTGATTCCGCTGGATCGCGATTACCGCCGGCAGCTGAGGGTCTATGAACGCCATACCGCGAACGCGGGACTGACCCGGATGCACGGCCTGCGCCATGCCTATGCCCAGGAACGCTACGCGACCCTGACCGGACGCCTGGCGCCGGCTGCGGGCGGCCCTGCAGTGGCGACCCTGCCCCTGGCGGAGCGGCAGCGGGACCAACAGGTGCGGCAGCAGATCAGCCGCGAACTCGGGCACGAGCGAGTCCAGATTCTGAGTGTCTACTTATCTTAGCGCGCCAGGGGTCGACCGGGTTTCCGGTAGTGCAGGACGGGTTTGCCCGGGATCATCGGCATCATTCTCAAGCAACCCGGTACCCACCATGTCTCTCAACACTCCCCTGCTACAACAACCACGCGCCGTCCTGGCGGGCTTGGCCGCACTCCTGCTGCTGCACGGTGCGCACGCCAGCGCCCAGACTCTGGTGGTTGATCGCTACACTGTGCTGGCCGCGACGCCGACGACCGCACAAGAGGATCTTCTGGGTGGCATCAACCGGATACTGTTTCCGCTAGAGGTGGTGACCGTCGGCGATGCACTGGCTGCTGCCCTGGAAAGCTCCGGCTATCGCCTCGCGGTCTCAGCCGAAAGTGATGCCAGCCGCGAGATCCTGATGCCGCTGCCCCTGCCCGACGCCCACCGCACCCTGGGTCCTGTGCCCCTGCGGCTGGCACTGCAGACGCTCGCCGGTCCCGCCTGGCACCTGCTGGAGGATCCCGTACACCGATTGGTCGCCTTCGAGCGCTGCTCGGCTTTTAGGGAGGTGCGCTAGCCATGGTCGATGCCTTTCTGGTGATGGTGTTGCTGATGGCTGGACTGACGTGGACGAACGGTGACCCCGATGCCCCGGCGGCAGAGCGGCGTCAATCGGACGCGCCAATCACTGAAGGCTCTGCAACTGAACTCACGGCCTCCGCGCCATGCGCGACCCCGGGACCACACTGGCGTGATCTGAGCACGCTGGATCGCGTGGCGGATGCCGACAGGGTACGGGAGGAGGGCGCTACCGATGCGCGGTAGGCCCGTGTGGCCAGGGACCGCGCTCCTGCTGGGTTTGTGTCTGGCCCCTGTCACAGCCATGACAGACCCGGCCCACGACGAGAGTACCCTGACCCCGTCCGAGCGGGTTAGCACAGAGTTGACCGCTGTGGAGCGCGCGCGTGCCGAGCACTGGGCGCTGACCCCGCAGGAATGGCAGCGCTACCGTTTTTTAATGCAGGGCATCCGCGGCAGCATCAGCCCGACGACCCTGTCACCGATTGAGGCGCTGGGTATTCACGCCCGGGATACCGCCGAGCGTAACCACTTCGCCGAGCGCTGGGCGGCCCTGATGCTGGAAGACGCCGAACGCATTCTGGCGTTCCAGCAGGCCTATGATGCGGCCATCACGCGCCTGGTGGGCGAGCAACCCCTGATCAACCGGTCGCTGTTGCCGATAAAGCAACCGAGCCAATCTCCCCTCGCCCGTACCGATCGGGTTCTGCTGTTTGTCCGACCCGAGTGCGCCGCCTGTGAGGCGGTGCTCGCACGCCTGCTGGCCCGCCTGGATACCATCGCGGGGCTGGACATCTATCTGTCCGGTCTCGCCCCGGGTGATGAGCAGGCCATCCGCGAGTGGGCGGTGGCTCAGGGCGTAGACCCCGACTGGGTACGACAGCGCAGGGTGACACTCAATTTTGAGTCGGGGGTTTTAGCGAGCATGGCCCCGGGCGAGGTGAACCTTCCCTATCTGTTGCGCCGCCGCGGTGAAATGCTGACTCCGCTGACAGGGGCTGCCCTGTGATCATGCCGGGCAGCGCGTCGGTCGCACTATTACTTGCACTGGCAGGCGTCGCCGTGGTCGCGGCACCGTCCGAACCCGACGCGGGAGCTAATCGTGCGCAGCAGGCGGTGCCGTCCGGCTACCGACAGGTGGCACAGGAGCATGGGATCCCGCCCGCGCTGTTCTACGCCATTGCGCTGACGGAAAGTGGCTATACGATGCCCGCAGTCGAGGGCATACGGCCCTGGCCCTGGACTCTGAACATCCGGGGCGAGGGCCGGTACTATCCGTCCCAGCGCGCGGCGACGACTGCCCTTGCGGCGACGGTGCACAGTGGTGAGACCGCGGTGGATGTCGGGATCATGCAGATCCACTGGCACTACCACCATGCGGCGCTGGGTGGGATCCGCCGGGCATTGGACCCCTACCACAACCTGCGGGTGGGGGCGGACATTCTGGCCCAGTGCTACCAACAGCGCCTGGAGTGGTGGTCCGCCGCCGGCTGCTACCATGCGCCCAACAATGCCACTCTGGCGCGGCGTTACCAGGCGCGTGTGCAGCGGCACTGGCGCACCGTGGTACAGGATCTCTGACATGCGCCGCAGGTGTTGGTTGCGTTCCCTCTGGTTCCTGGTGCTACTCGCCCCTCTGGGAGTCCGGGCGGAGCCGGTTGTTTTACAGGACAACGGCCAGACCTATCCGCTGGCCCCGTTTTTGGGCGTGCTGAGACCGCCAGACGCGCCCCCCTCGGCACCGGCAGTGCCGGACCTGGGCGCCGCCGACCCCACCCGGCTGCTGCCACTGCGCTCCCCGGGACTGACCCCGGGGCCAGTTCCCCCGCGGCCAGTGCCCGCTCTCTACCGGAACGCGCTCACGCGCCCGGTCTTTCTGGTGGGTGCCGATCCCCTGTCGCAGACCTGGCTGCGGCAACACCGGGCTCTCCTGCTTTCCCTGGGCGCGGTAGGGCTGCTGGTGCAGGCCGAGACCCCGGAGGACCTGCACACCATGGCCGCGATTGCCGCGGGTCTGCCACTCCTGCCTTCTGCCACCACCGATCAGGCAGAAACCCTCGAGCTGACCCATATCCCGGTCCTGATCTCCCGGCACGGCATTGAGCAGTGAGCGTCAGTCCGGTCGAGGCACTCCTGCGGCCCCCGGTGGAACTCTGGTCGGCCCTGGTGGCGGTGGCGACCGGCGGCGTGGCGCTGCTGGCACCCTGGGCGCTGATGATGCCGCCGGGCACTGCCACGGTGGCCGCCAGTGCCCTGTTTTTGCTGGCCGGAGTACGCACCCGGCAGGCCTGGCGGGTGCTGCGGTACCAGCGCAATATGCGCCGCCTTCCGTTATACCGGATGCGGGCGGAGCGGATTCCGGTGAGTCGCCACAAGCTGTTTCTGGGGCGCGGCTTTCGCTGGACCCAGCGCCACACCCAGCGCCTGCGCGATACCCTGCGTCCCGAAGTGCAGCACTATGTGCAGCCCGGTGCGCTCTACCGCTGGTCGCGCCGTAAGGAAGTGCAGTGGGAATCAACGCCAGTCCTGAAAACCCTCGCCGGGTACCTGCGCCAGCCGCGCTGGTGGAATCCGCTAAAACCGCAGCCACCGGTGGGCGGTATGCCGGCCCTGCATGCGGTGGAGCCCGATGAGGAGGATGCCTGGATGGATCTCGGTGAGCGGGTTGGCCACCTGCTGGTACTGGGCACCACCCGGGTCGGCAAAACCCGGCTGGCGGAACTGCTGGTTACCCAGGACATCCACCGGGGGGATGTGGTGATCGTGTTTGATCCCAAGGGGGATGCGGATCTGCTGCGGCGCATCTATGCCGAAGCGCAACGGGCGGGGCGGGCCGATGTTTTTTACCTGTTCCATCTGGGCTTCCCGGAGATCTCCGCACGTTACAACGCGATCGGGAGTTTTTCCCGGATCACCGAGGTCGCCACCCGGATTGCCAACCAGCTGCCCAGCGAGGGTAACTCCGCCGCCTTCAAGGAGTTCGCCTGGCGCTTTGTCAATATCGTTGCCCGGGCGCTGGTCGCACTGCAGCGGCGCCCGGACTATCTGCAGATCCGCCGCTACATTAATGACATTGAACCGCTGTTTGTCGAGTACGCACGCCACTACCTCGCGATGCACGGCCCGGAGGGCTGGTCCGATGCGGTCGACGACATCGCCGCAAAAATCAGTGAGCGCAACCTCGCCGCCGCACTGCGGGGTCGCGATCGGGAGGCCATCGCCCTGATGCGCTACCTGCAGGCACAGGATCTGTATGATCCGGTGCTGGAAGGCCTGGTATCGGCCTTCAAGTACGACAAAACCTACTTCGACAAGATCGTGAGCTCCGTCGGACCCCTGATGGAAAAGCTCACCACCGGATCGATCGCGGCGCTGATCTCCCCGGATTATCTGGACGAACAGGATCCGCGACCGATCTTTGAATGGCTAAACGTCATCCAGCGCAAGGGTATCGTCTATGTAGGGCTGGATGCGCTGACCGATACCACCGTTGCCAGTGCGGTGGGCAATGCCATGTTCGCCGACCTGGTGTCGGTGGCGGGGCATATCTACAAGCACGGTGTCCCGGGTGCGGAGGCTGGCACCGTGCCTACCATCTCCCTGCACGCCGATGAGTTCAACGAGCTGATCGGGGATGAGTTCGTACCACTGCTCAACAAGGCGGGCGGTGCCGGCTTTCAGGTAACGGCCTATACCCAGACCTGGTCGGATGTCGAGGCGCGCATCGGCAATCGTGCTAAGGCGGGCCAGGTGGCGGGGAACTTCAATACCCTGATCATGCTGCGGGTGAAGGAGCTGGCCACCGCTGAGATGCTGACCGACCAGCTGCCGCGGGTCGAGGTGGTCACGCTGATGAGTGTGTCGGGTGTGGATGACTCCTCCGATCCTACCTCGGGTGTGGATTTCAAATCCCGCAACGAAGACCGCATCAGTGTGTCGGAGGTGCCGATGCTTACCCCGGCGGATCTGGTGCGCCTGCCCAAGGGTCAGGCCTTCGCCCTGCTGGAAGGCGGGCGATTGTGGAAACTGCGCATGCCGCTGCCCGATGACCGCGCGGATGCCGCCCTGCCACCAAGCCTGGCCGCCATGGCGGAAGACATGCAGCGCCGCTATGTGACCAACGAGCACTGGTACCGGACTGCGGAACGTTGGTGGCACCCGGTCGCTGATACCGAGGGTCCGATCCGACACGACAGCGAGAACCATGGTTGAGCGCGGCAGCGCGCACCCTGCGCAGACCGCGCAGCAGGGCACCCTGACGCGCCTGCTGGGCCGAGTGAGCCAAACGGTTTACTGGTTACTGTTCGCTCTGCTGTTTTCCATTTCGCTGGAGTGGCTGGGGATGGTGTTCTGGTGGCCAGACGAGGGCCTGGGGCACAGCCGGGAAATGCTGGAGGCGGAGGTGGGATATCTGCAGGCAGATTTCCGGCGTAGTCTCGTGAGCAGCGATCCGGCACGCTTCGCCCAGACGGTGGCGGACAAAGCCTATATCGTTCTGTTCGAGTGGACCCGACTGGTGGATGTCCTTGGCTGGCTTGGCACGACACCAGCGGCAGGGGAGAGCGGCCTTCGGGTTCAATTGCACCAGCTGTATGAGCCGCTTGCCAAGCATATCCTCGCAGCTCTGCAGATCACTCAGGTCTTCGCGCTACGTCTGGCCATTCTGCTGCTGGCCACACCGGTCTTCCTGCTGTTTGGTGTGATGGCTCTGGTGGACGGCCTGGTGCGCCGGGATCTGCGCCGCTGGGGAGGCGGGCGCGAAAGCTCCTTCATCTACCATTGGTCCAAGCGTTCGGCGTTGCCGCTGCTGGTCACGGCCTGGGTCATTTACCTAGCGCTGCCGTTCAGTCTCCACCCGAGCTGGGTCATACTGCCCTTTGCCACACTGTTCGCCCTCAGCATTGCCATTACCGCGAGCGCCTTCAAGAAATACCTGTAGCAGACGCCCAGGTTGGATGATCTGGTGGCTGTTGTGAGTCAACCTATGGGATGCTGAGTGTGGAGTCGATGTGGGACGTTTGCGTGCGTTTGGCTGTTTGGTGTAACGCGACGCGTTCCTAGGTGAGCACGGCCGGGGTGTCTCTCCGTCGACGCAGAACCGTACCGGACTCTTTGATCATGTAGTCATCGTTGCCAAGTGCAACGACTTCAACAACGTCATCAATGAGATAGCTGATGACGGGCTGCGATTTGGTCTCACCGCTGAATGACTTGAAAGGAACCTCGTATCGGACACACTGAACCAGATAGGTGACGCCGTCCTTGCACATTGCTTCGAACTCATCCAACTGTTCCCACGTTGAAGCCATAACTCCCCACACCTCCAGTTCTGAGAGCTGATTAATCGTCACCCGCTGCGGGTTCGGCATATTCCGGGCGCCGCATCCTGCCAACAAGGTCGCCCCAAAGTTCATGGCCGAAGAGTCGCGGGTTTCGTTGCAGTCTCTTCACGGTCTCGCGATGGCTCTGGCCCCAATGATCAAGCCGGACGTCCGCGGACGTCTCAAACGTATCGCCCAAGGACTTTTTGGATCCGAGTGGATAGATGATTTCCTGTTCGATGGCCGGGCGTGGCTCGATCAAGCTGGTTTCGCCACGACTGAGACGCAATGGCTTATGTGCGGGATGCTCGGAGATGGCAACGTTATCGACGGCGTTGCCGTCTGCGCTCAGGTTGAGCGTGCCAAGGTTTGCGTATGGGTGGTCGAGGTGTGACGCGACGTTGTATGCACGGATCCCCTGACGCCTGTGATGATCAACCCGAATTGGATGCCGATCTGGCAGGATTGGCTCTGCCTACTGAGAAAATCCCTTCATCCCCGAACTTCGATCTCTTCCATTGGTTCTTATTTTTGTGGTCTTTTCAAGACCGGATAGATGCTGCTGGCAGACCTTGTACAGGTGTTGTCAATGTGTTGTCAAATCGGTAGGCCACTCGACATTGGTCTCGGGCATTTTTGAGTTCGATCAGGCGTATGCGGTGATGGACTTCGCGAGGCCTGACTAGAAAGACCCAATGCTGTTCTCGTGAGAGAAACGCGGAATTTAAGCAAAGCAGATTCTTCCACCAACAACCCGGCCACCCAGCGCCCCGGTTGTTGATGGCGATGCAAGCAGCGCTTGGTCACCATCTCCCTCACACAACACTGTGCGGGACGACAGACTCATGACAGGACACCGATTTGCCACGGCCACACTGCTGGCGCTGACTTTCATCGCACCGGGCTCCTGGGCTGATGCCGACGCCGAGCGCGCCTTGCTCGCCCGCCTGCTCCAGGAAATCGCCCACCTCGAACCCATGATCGCGCGCAGCGAGGCCGAGGCGGACCCCGATGCCCGTATCCATTTCCAGTATGACTGGCTGCGCCAGGATCTGGAGCGGGTGCGCGCGGGTATCCAGGCGCACCTCGATGCCCCGGGCAATACCCCGCGCCCGGTGCCGCCGCTGCGCGGTGACTACCGGCAGTGACTGATGACCCCGGCACAGACAGCGGCCTTCGAGGCCGGATCCGGCGCGACACCGGCAGCGCTGCTGTTCGCCATCGCCAGCGTGGTGCTGATCCTCGCGTTTGTCTGGGTGATCTGGATCACGGTAGGCAGCTTCCGGGCCTGGCAGGACGGCCAGGCCAGCCTGTTCGACCTGCTCTGGGCAACCCTGCGCGCGAGCATTGTCTTGCTGGTCCTCGGCTTCTACCTGCGCTGAGCCTGCCGATGTCCTGTAACTCTCACCTTTTTTCCACGACTGCACACTGTATCCGCGCACTGTTGCGCCCATTTGGAGAACGCCCCATGACCACACCCCAATACCCTTCAAGATTTGCCGTCCTCGCGACCGCGGTCTGTCTGTCGCATCCATCCGCCTGGGCGGTGCTACCGACCCCGGTGGCGCCCAGCACCGCACCTGCCGCGGGCGACTGGATCGGACTGATCGAAGGCTACATCAAGGACGGCGGCCTGGTCCTCGGCCTGGCGATTGCGGTGCTCGGCTTTCTCTGGGTCGCCTACCTGGCCTTTGCCAAGTTCAATGAAGCCCGTCAGGGCAAGGCCGAATGGGCCGAGGTGGGTGTGCTGGGGATTGTCGGTGCCATCGTGCTGATCTTCGCCAGCTACCTGCTTACCGAAGCGGCCGGCGTGATCTGAGTGGCACCCATTGAAAGCCAGGATGTCCTCGCGGACCGGCTCAATGCGGAGCCGGTCATTTTTAGGGGCTGCTCCGCCAGCGAGCTGGGTGTCATCGTCGCGCTGGCCGCCGTGGTCTGGCTGCCGCTCAGTCTGCTGCTGGCCTGGCTTGGTGGGGCGGTGACCATGGGCTTTGGTTTTGCCGGAATCGGTATCGTTGCCACGGTGCTCGGGATCGCCAGTCTCTTTCAGCGCCTAAAACGCAACCGGCCTGATGGCTACTACCAGCAGCGCTGTGCGCTGTGGCTGGATCACAAAGGCCTCAAACGCGCACCGTTCATCAGCCGCAGCGGCACCTGGGATATCGGCAGGAGAGGGCATGTCACGCTACCGCTTCGCCATCGATAATGCCCAGGCCCACCTGCGCTCTCTGTGGATGGTCATCGGTCTGCAGATGCTGGTAATTGCCATTCTCTGCTACGGCTGGAGCCGGGCGCCCGAGCATCTCACGGTGCACATCCCGCCGGACCTGCGCTCTGGCGCCGTGCGGCACCACACCGAAGTACCCGCCGCCTCGGTCTACGCTTTCGCGTTCTACCTGTTTCAGCAACTCAATCGCTGGCCGGAGGATGGCAGCCGCGATTATGGCCGTGCCATTTTTCGGATCGCCCCCTATGTCACACCTCGCTACCGGGCCGAACTGCTGGCCAATCTGGACGAGAAGGGACGACGCGGGGAGCTTGCCTACCGGGTGCGCGCGCTGCAGGGCATTCCCGGCCTGGGTTATTCCGAAAACCGGGTCGACATTCTCGACAACCAGACCTGGCAGGTCTGGCTGGATCTCGAACTGCTGGAGTCGGTCAAGGGCATGACCGTCAAGCGTACCCGGATCCGCTACCCCCTGCGAGTCGTGCGCTACGCCGTCGACCCGGAATCCAATCCCTGGGGACTGGCCCTGGATGGTTTTGGAGCCGACGGCCCCCGTCGCCTCACCGACGCCGATTTTTTAGGGGAGGACATTGCCCATGCAAACCAATAGTTTTCAAGGCTCCTCCGCGTCTCGCACGGTTTTCTTCGCTGTCATTATCTCGCTGTGTGGACTGCTGCTGTTTAGCACCACGGCAGCCGTCGCGCTGGAACCCACCGAGCGGATCGTCTGGCGGAAATCCCCGATTGCGCTGGAGCTCGGCGTCGGCCAGGAGCGCATGGTCCACTTCCCTGGCCCGGTGAGCGTCGGGATTCAAGGCTCCCTGCAGGGTCGGCTGCGCATCCAGAGCAGTGGCGGTACCGTGTACTGGCTGGCCCAGCAGGCCTTTCCGCCGACCCGGATCCTTGTGCGGTCGCTGGATGACGGCCAGGTCTATCTGTTTGATGCCGCCGCGTCCCCGGAGGGAGGCAGTGCCGCGCCGATGGAGATCACCCTGCCACGGCAACCGTTCCCTGCAGCGCATGACCAGACCCCCGCCGGTCCCGCGAACCACGGCTACGTCAGCCTGACCCGCTTCGCTGCCCAGCAGCTGTATGCACCCCAGCGCCTGCAATCACCGTTGTCGGGCGTGGTCCGGGTGCCGGTTCCCAACGGCTCCGTACCGCTGGTGCGCGGCGGTGCCATTGTCTCGACTCCCCTGGCCAGCTGGCGCAGCGGACAGCGATTCGTAACGGCGGTACAGCTCACTAACGCCAGTCCCGATGCGCAGGAGTTGCAGGCAGAGGCCCTACGCGGTGCGTGGCTCGCCGCCACCTTCCAGCACCACCGGCTGCTGCACGCGGGCGATGAGGCAGACCACACGGTGGTCTACCTGATCTCCGACCGCCCCTTCAGTCACGTGTTTTAGGGGAGAGCCCGCCCATGCCCCATGCCGTCTCCAATCGCCTGTTGCCCCTGCTCGCCACCCTGGTGCTGCTGGTGTTGCTAGGTGTAACCCTAAAAACCTGTTCGGCTGACAGCGAGAATGGGCTGCTGCTGACCGGGGTGCCGACAGCCCCCGCGCCGGATGCCGATACTCCGGCGGACACAATCAAAACCCTGACCGCCAATGTGGCTGCG
This sequence comes from Haliea alexandrii, assembly GCF_003719295.1. Classification (GTDB taxonomy): domain Bacteria; phylum Pseudomonadota; class Gammaproteobacteria; order Pseudomonadales; family Halieaceae; genus Haliea; species Haliea alexandrii. Next base: position 584,194 of record NZ_RFLW01000002.1, on the reverse strand, counting down.
ATGACCACCGCCGTCACCGCCCTGCGCCAGGACAACGCAGTACTGCGCAAGGAGAACCAGACCCTGATCAACAATCGTAGCCAGATCGAGGAGAACGTGGCCACCCGACTGCGTCGCGAGCTGCGCAGCCGCGAACAGGATGCGGACAACCAGGCCCGCCGCGATTCGGGGGTTTTACAATCACTCACCCAGCGCGTCGATTCCCTGGCCGCCTCCCTGAATGAGGTCCAGAACGCACAGCCGGATCAGCCCATGCCGATCGGCCTCGGGCTGGAAGGCTGGGAAGGCACCGATAGCAGCCCGGCGGACGCATCCGCCCTGGTCTGGATCGCGCCGCTGGATGCTGAGGCGGAGCCTGCAGCCGCCGGCGGTCTGGCCGGCGCGCGCCAGACAGCGAGCGGTTACCTAGGGGATGTCCGTCGACATGGCGGTCAACTGGTCACGGACATCCGGGAGCGGGTCGAGGCACAGCAGGACAGGCCGGTATACACCGTGCCTCGCAATGCCACCCTGATGGGATCGACCGCCATGTCCGCCCTCGTGGGACGCATTCCCCTGCGCGGTCAGGTGCAGGATCCCATGCCGTTCAAGATCATTACCGGTGCCGACAACCTGGCAGCCAACGGACTCACGATCCCCGGCGTCCAGGGCATGATCTGGAGCGGCACCGCGGTGGGCGACTGGACCCTGTCCTGTGTGTCCGGTCGCCTTGAAGCGGTCACCTTCGTGTTTGACGACGGCACCATCCGCACTGTCGCCAGCGATGATGGTCAGGGGCAGGGGGGTCGTGATGAGCCGCTGGGCTGGATCTCCGATGCCCAGGGTATCCCCTGCATCAGCGGTACCCGTAAAAGCAACGCCACCGCCTTTCTGGCCCAGCGCATCGGTGTGCAGGCGGTGCAGGCCGCCGCCGACGCGGCCGCCGCGGCCGAGAGCACCTCGGTGATCACCAGCGCCGGTGGCATTACCGGCGGCGTCACCGGGGATGTCGGCGCCTATGTGCTGGGCAAAACCGTCGCCGGAGGCAGCGAGGAACTCGCGCAGTGGCTGCTCGAACGTCAGTCCCAGAGTTTTGACGCCGTGTTTGTTCCCGCCGGTATTGCCGTGGCGATCCATGTGGATCGCGCCATTCCCATCGACTTTGAGCCCCAGGGCAGGAAACTGAGCCATGCATCCCTATTGTCCCCCACTGCTCCGCACACTCTCGATTAGTCTGCTGCTGACCGGCTGTGCCGGCAGCAAGGAGACCATCCTGCCCCAGGATGGCCCGACCATGCGCGAGATCTATGACGCCCATGTACAGATTACCGAGGGTGAGGCGCCGCGGCATCGCCAACTCGCAACGCCGCTGCGCCCGCCGGGACACCATGTCGCCGACCTCGGGCCCGCCGCCCGGGCTGACTACCAAGACCTTAACACCCGCTTTATGCGCGTGCCCAACCCGACGCTGGTGATGTACATCTTTCCGCACCTGGCGGGTGTGCACCGGGTCCCGGTGCCCGGTTACAGCACCGTGTTTCCCCTCTACGAACGGCCGGAATATGCCCTGCCGGGTGAGCACGCGGTGGATGCCCCATGAGCGGTTCCTCTGCCCGCCAGGGAATACCCGCTCAGGACACAGGGTCGAACCTGGGAGAGCCATCGCGCCCGAGGGCACCGGCGCCACTCACCCACCGGGATGTGCAGGCGCTCTATGAACGCCCCCCGTCCTTCACACCCTTTTTACCCTGGGTGGAGTACCTGCCGGACAGCCAGTGTTTTTTACTGGAAGACGGGGTCAGCGTCGGTGCCCTGTTCGACCTGACCCCGGTCGGCACGGAGGCGCGCACCGGCCCGTTCATGGTGGCTCTGCGCGATGCCATCCAGACCGCGCTCAGCGAAGCTCTGCCGGAACGCGACGACGGCCCCTGGGTGTTGCAGCTCTACGTACAGGATGAGCCCAGCCTCGACAGTCTGGTTCAGTCACTGAAACACTACCCGGGGCCGTCCGTCCGCGAGCAAGCTTACTCACGTTTCTATCAGACACTCATGCGGAACCACTGTGCCCGTCTCTGTGCGCCGGGCGGGCTGTTTATCGATACCGCGCTGACGGGCAGCCCCTGGCGGGGGCAGATCCGGCGGGTGCGGGCGGTGCTGTACCGCCGTCAGACCGCGCGCCACCGCACCGCCAACCCCTATGAGGCCGAGGCGGAACTGAACCAAGTGGCTACCCAGCTCACCGCCGCACTGGCCGCGGCGGGTATCCGTACCCGGCGGTCCTCCGGCATCGACCTGTACCGCTGGCTGTTGCCGTGGTTCAACCCCGGCGAGGGATCTACCGATACCACGGGCGCGTTATTGCGCAGCCTGGACGATGCATCTGAAGACGCCGAACTGCCCTACGGCCTTGACTTTGCCGAAACCCTGACCCTGTCCCTGCCGTACTCGGATGCCACGTCCGCCACCTGGTGGTTCGATGGCCTGCCCCATACCGTGATCAGCATCCAGGGCCTGCGCCGGGCACCGGAGATCGGTCACATGACCGCCGAGCGCGCTGCCGGGGATCATCTGTTCTCTGTCTTTGACCGGCTGCCCGAACACACGGTGATGGTGCTGACCCTGACCGCCAAACCTCAGGACGCTACCCGCAACCACGTGGCCCTGGTCAAACGCGCCGCCGTGGGGGATTCCGCCGAGGCCGCACTGACCCGGGAGGATGCCACTCGGGTGGAGCGGGAGATGGCCGCAGGCGACAAGCTCTATCCGCTGGGCATGGCCTTCTACGTGCGCGGGGATTCACCCGACAATCTGCGGCAGCGGGTCAACCAGCTGCACGCGCTGCTGCTGGCCAACGGCCTGCAACCGATAGGCCGCGAGGGCGATCTGCTGGGGCTCGACAGCTACCTGCGCAACCTGCCCATGGCCTACGACCCGGCCTTTGACCGTAAAAGCCGCCGCTCGCGGCTGGTGTTCTCCCGCCACATCGCCAACCTGTTACCCGTCTACGGCCGCTCCCGCGGCACTGGCCATCCCGGGCTGGTGTTCTTCAATCGCGGGGCGGAGCCGCTGGTGTTCGATCCCCTGCACCCGGACGATCGCAAGAAAAATGCCCACATGCTCATACTGGGGCCCACCGGGGCGGGCAAGTCTGCGCTGCTGGTCTACCTGCTGCAGCAGATGATGGCCATTCACCGGCCCCGGATTTTCATTATTGAGGCAGGCGGCTCTTTCGCCCTGCTGGGGCAGCATTTTAAAAGCCACGGCATCAGCGTGAATCAGGTCACCCTGAACCCCGGCTCCGATGTCAGCCTGCCACCCTTTGCCGATGCGCTGACCCTGCTGGACCGGGAGCGCCGGATCCGGCTCGCCAGCGACCCCGAGGCGATCCCTGAGAGTGAGGACGAGGAGGAGGGCAGCGGCGGCCCCGGCCGCGATATTTTAGGGGAAATGGAAATTGCCGCGCGCATCATGATCACCGGCGGTGACGAGCGCGAGGATGCCCGCATGACCCGGGCCGACCGCCTGCTGATCCGCAACGCGATCCTGCTGGCCGCGAAAACCGTCTCCCAGCGCGGTGGGGACCAGGTGCTGACCCGCGATGTGGTCGCAGCCCTGAACGCCCAGGGCCAGGAGTCCACCCTGCCGGATCACCGGCGTCACCGCGCCACGGAAATGGCCGACGGTATGGCCTTGTTCTGCTCGGGGCTCGCGGGCGACTTCTTTGACCGCCCCGGCTCCCCCTGGCCCGAGGTGGATGTCACGCTGGTGGAGATGGGGGTGTTGGCCCGGGAAGGCTATGAGGACCAGCTGACGGTGGCCTACACCGCCATGATGAGCCACATCAACCAGCTGGTGGAGCGCCACCAGAGCGATGGTCGCCCGACCCTGGTGGTGACGGACGAAGGCCACATCATCACGACCAATCCGCTGCTGGCGCGCTACGTGGTAAAGATCACCAAGATGTGGCGCAAGCTCGGGGCCTGGTTCTGGATCGCCACCCAGAACCTGGAAGATTTCCCGGACGCCTCCCGGCGCATGCTCAACATGATGGAGTGGTGGCTGTGCCTGGTCATGCCCAAGGAGGAAGTGGAGCAGATCGCCCGATTTAGGGACCTCACCGCGGAACAGTGCAGTCTGCTGCTGTCAGCCCGCAAGGAACCGGGCAAGTATGTTGAAGGCGTGGTCCTGTCGGACCAGCTGGAAGGACTGTTCAGGAACGTCCCCCCACCCCTGTCCCTGGCACTGGCCATGACCGAAAAACACGAGAAAGCCGAACGGGCCCAGATCATGCGCGAGCAGGGCTGCTCCGAACTGGAGGCTGCCCACGTCGTGGCCGAGCGGCTGGAGGGACGTCGGGGTGGCTAGGCTGACTTACACAGCGCCCACCCAACCCGGCAGCCACGTCCGGTGCGGGGGCGTCGTCGGGCCGTTGGCACGGCTGGCATTGCTGACAACCCTGCTGACGTCTCCGTTCAGTGTCGCGGCGCCGCGCTATCAGGTGGAGCTGTTTACCATCGCCGCGCATCCGCCCCCCGCGCATCACAACGTAACGGGCGAGGACATCCAGCTGACCGTCTATCACCTGGACGGTCTTGCGCGCCTGAACGCCACCCTGTCCCACCAGCTGCCGCCCCAGCAGTCGGCGGCGAAGGCGATGGCGGCGACACGACTCGGTGCGCTGACCGAACGCCAGCAGGCAGACCTGCGTGCGACCGCCACGGGGTTGTTGGCCGCCCAACGCTACGGGCTGACCCGCTACCCGGCGATGGTGGTCAATGGCGAGGCGGTCTATTACGGACTGACCGACCCGACAGCGGCTGTCCGCCAGTATCAACGCTGGCGCGGGGAGGCCGAGTTGTGAGGGCTGGAATCTGGCTCGCCACACTACTGCTGACCCTGCACTGGCCGCAGGCCAGCCAGGCAGCGTCCCTCTCCACCGCCGGGATCGTGGCGCAGACCAGCAATGCGGCATTCGCGTGTATGCAGTGGCGCCCGGTGGGCCTGTGTTTCTGGCTGGAATGCGATCTTTTAGGTTGCAGGGTCAACTCCTCACTCAAGGTGGGACACTACAACCCGGATCTGGTCGTCAGTGCCTACAATGTCTTGGGGGGTAATCCCTGGTCCGAGATCCGCGCCACCCTCGGTGCCGCCCAGCGCGCCGCAGCCCAGGGGCTTCTGGGGCGCCTGCTACCAGTCCCCGTGGACAGCGCGGGTAACCGCACGGAGGGCACTCACAACCGTCTGGATCACCGCAACCTGTTGTTCCGGGAGACCGATGCCATCGGTCATCCCCTGACCCTGCTGGCGGATGTGGGCGGGGCGGGCGGGCTGGTATGTCCCTCCCAGGCCATACCCTTCGTGCCGTATTTTCAGTCGGGGGTGAATGCCCTGGCCTGGCGGCTGGAGGTCCCCGAAATGCTCTATCCCGCCAGTCTGATCCCGGGCCTGCGCGAAGTGGGCCACTGGCCCATTCAGACCTGGGGCGGCCTCTATCCGCGCACCGGCTGGACCACCCAGTCTGAAGAACCCAAGGGCGCGGCGATCAACGCCCAGCGCGCGGGGGATATCGTCACCCGCACCGGCCAGCCCCACGTCTATCTGCCACTGCAGGGACCCTTTACGCCTGACATGCGTGTGTGGCCACCGGGTCCACTGGTGGAAGGGAATGCCCGCACCGGCACCTGGCAGATGCTGGCGCCGCGCGCCGAATCCAGCTGCGCCGTATTCGGCACCAATGACCTGTTCAGCGCCGTAGGCTGGGGCGGTGGCCGTGTTGATCCCGGCGGTGATTACGCCTGGACCCTGTGGCGTCCCTACCAGTGCTGCCAGCGCGAGGGGCAGGTCTTCATTACGGATATCAACTGGACGGGGTACCCCTGATGCGACGGCACCATCCCACCAGAACTCAAGGCACGATTGCCGCTTTGCTCCTACTGTCGCTGATTGCGTCACCCGCCTTAATAGCCGCGGAAGGCCCCACTGAGGACAGCTTCTGGTACTACGAAATCGGCGGTGCCCAGCCGGTCTCACCCCCGCCCAACCCCTTGGTGACCTCGGTCACCCTCGGTGGTTCGGCCCAGCTGGGTCTGGGCTACAGCTGTGCCAAGTTCGACCCCCTGCTTGCGGTGACCCACACCCTGAACAACATCAAATCGGGTGTGGATGACATGATGAACGCGATGACCGCCGCGGCATCGTCCGCCATCGCCGCGCTGCCCGCCCTGATCCTGCAGCGGGCCAACCCCGGTCTCTATGACCTGTTCCAGAATGCCCTGTTGAAAGCTGAAGAAACCATGAAACTCGCCACCAAGTCCTGCGAGCAGATGGAGACGGAGATCGCCAAGGGCAAGAATCCCTATGCGGACCTGATCACGCTTTCCAAGGGCAACGACTGGAAAGTGCAGATGGGCATTGGCTCCAACGATGCGGTCAGCGCCAAGGAGGCCGTGGAATCCGCCAATGGGGACAACGGCGTCCCCTGGATTGGGGGCCAGGCCGGTGGGTCTGGTCAGCCGGTGCTGCGCTTTACCGGCGATCTGGTGCAGGCTGGGTACAACATCAATCTCAACCGGCCCATCACCGAGACCGCCTCGGTGCCCGCCAGCGACGCCACCCGCCTGTCGAAAATATGGGGCTCTCCTACAGAAGCCCGTGACTGGGTGGTCGCGGTGGTGGGGGAGAACATCGTGACCACCTGCGATACCTGCCGTAAGGACAGTATTCCCGGTACCGGCCTGCTGCCCACGCTGTACCGGGAATCGGCTGAAGTGACGGTTGATCTGCAGGCGCTGGTGGAGGGGGATGTGCCGCCCACAAGAACCAACCTTAACGATGTCACCGCCCCGGGGGTCGCCGTCACCCGCCAGGTCATCGAGGCCATCCGGGAGATGCCCGCCACCGAACAGGCCCTGATCACCAGCCGGCTGGTGGCCGAGATCAGCACCGCCCGCACGGTGGAAAAGGCCCTCTATGCCCGCCGCCTGCTGCATTCCGGCCGTCAGGTGCCCGAGGTCTATGCCACCGAGGTCGCGCGCCAGCACGCCGATACCGCCATTGCCGAACTCGACAAGGAGATCGAGAGCCTCCTGTTTGAAACCCGTGTGCGCCGTGAGGTGGTCTCTGAAACCGTCACCGTTCTCCTGCAGCGCGCCGCGGCCCGCCGTCAGTCCGCCCTGGATATCCCGCAGGCGTCACCCCGTGATCCAAGACCGCTGAGTCATGGCCGTGTCCAGTAACCCGCAACACCGACGCCGTTCCTGGCTGGTAGGCTGTTCTTTAGTGGCGTTCCTCGCCGCCCTGGGTGTCGGCCTGCTGCTCTGGCAGGCCGTGGCCCTGAGTTCCCTGGCCACCGTTGCACAGCGCGTCAGCGAAGCTAAACCCCTGCTGGGGTCAGTGCGCCTGGGTATGATCGCACTGCTGGCCCTTCTGTGGCCCTGTCTCAGCGATTGGCTATGCAAAAAGCGGCATAGCTCATTATCCAAAGCCGAGTCCAATCGCCTCCGCTGGCGGGTCGTCGGTTGGCTGGTGGCCATCGAGCTGCTGATCGGCCAGAACCTGCTACATCACCTTGCCGCATTCGCTGGTGCCAGTCCGTGAGTGTCGACAGCTATCTGGAACTGTTTACCACGCTCTTCGGCTGGGCCTTCTATGGGGTGTTGTGGGATGTGCTGGTCAGCACCGGTATTGTTTACCTGCCTTTTCTGGGGATCCTGATCGACAACTGGCGGGAACCGGCTCAGGGGGGCGAGTTCGGCTCGGTGACCGGACTCTCCCTACGCCGTATGGAGATCGATCTGTTCATCGCCCTGCTGGTGGTGGTGCTGGCGGGTCAGCCCGCCGCCCTGACACCACTAAACGCCAGCACACTCAGCTATGTCCCCCAGCCGACCACGGCGGATCCCACACCAACCACCGCGACCACAACCGACCCCCAGAGCACCTACGGCGTCACCGGCTTTACCGGCTCCCCGGCCACGGTCAACCTACCGGTGTGGTGGTATGCGGTGCTGTCGATGTCCTCGGGCCTGAACCATGCGGTGATCGCAGGCCTCCCGGCCGCCAGTGACCTGCGCACCTACGAGCAGCAGGCACGCCTGGCCACAATCACGGATCCCCGGCTGCGCCAGGCCGTCAGCGACTTCTTTAGTCACTGCTATATCCCGGCCCGCTCAAAATACCAGGCCGCACAACCGGCAACCCCCGCGATCACGGTCCTGCTGGACACCTACGGCGATGACGATCCGGACTGGTTGGGGTCGCATGTCTATCGGCAGACCCCGGGCTACTATGACGAGCTGCGCCCCCCAAAGCAGGTCCCGGGCTGGCCCTACAACGCGCTGCGCGATACGGAATATGATCCCGCCGATCCACCGGAGTGGGGTAAGCCCACCTGCAAGCAATGGTGGGAGGAGGGCACCGAGAGTCTGCGCCAGCAGCTGATCAATGCGGCGGACGCCACGGCGGGCGGGCTGTCCGGCCTGGTCGTCACCATTGCGCCGGTTTTGGCCAGTGAACAGCAACAGGATGCCGTCGCCCGCACGGTACTGACCAACGCGCCCCCGATCTGGTCCAGCAACGACCTGGTGGCGGGAAACACGGCCAACACGGGCTGGCTGGCCACGGCAGAGAATCTGGTGAAGGGCGGCCTCGCCGCAGGTGGGGTGGTCACCGCCTCAGGTTTGTTTGCGGTCACCATGACCGCTGTCCTGCAGGCCCTGCCCATGGTGCAGGCCTTGCTGCTGCTCAGCATCTATGCCCTGTTACCCATGATTGTGGTGTTATCGCGCTATTCAATCGCCATGATGGTCACCGGTGCCATGGCAATCTTCACCGTCAAGTTCTGGACCGTACTGTGGTATCTGGCGATGTGGGTGGATCAGAACCTGATTGGCGCCATGTACCCGGACGCCAATACTTTCCTACTGATATTCGCCAATCCCGGCGAACACGATGCCAAGCGCATGCTACTCAACATGATTACCACCAGCCTCTACCTGGGACTGCCCCTCCTCTGGAGCGGCATGATGGCCTGGGCAGGGATCCATGTCGGGCGCGCAATCAGCGCTGCATCCGCCCCTTTGACACTTCCCAGTGAAAACGCAGGGCGACAGGGTGCTGCTATTGGTAAAGCTGCCGTCAGCCGCGCCGGTAGACGATAGCTATTCTAATCCCGTTCATACCACCCAAAAGGGTCGGTGCCAGCGTCAAGGCGGCCGGTGCGGTAGTTGTACTCGCCCACCAGATCAGAGTCATGAAGTCGGCGCTGGTCCTCCTGTAGCTCAGCCGATCCAGCCACATCGCCGATAAACCGCCACACTGCTTTGATAACAGCGAAAACCACTTGAAACGGCGCTTCTTTCATTGCGTCCACCCCGAGCTTCGTGAAATACGATTTTATAAGTGTAGGTCCGATGTCTTGTGTTTTCCAGTGCGGCCAAGGATTTGAATGGCGCTCAAAATACTGAGCAAATAGTTGCGTTACCGTAGCCATCTGAGATTCTAGCTCCCACGCGTGTGATTGACATCACTTCTCGTGTTAGCGGATTGATTGGCGTCTGGTATATTTCATCGATACCGGCAGCGCGAACGGCAGCTCGCGACCCGTTGCTGCCATTCGTGATTTGCCCGCAGGCACCTGCTATGCAGCGATAGCGGAGGTTGGTCGGTCCACGCACGCCCCACGAGCATGCCTCGGTTTCTTCAGCGAGATTCCGGGGGCATTCAAACGCGCGCAGCATGCACCGTGGCAGCAACAGGGGATAGCGCGCGCATTTCTCAACGACACCACATCGTTTGATCGCGCAGGAATTTTTTCGCCTGAGCTAATCTCACTTTCTGTTACAACTATTATACGACGAACAACGGACCCGAGAACCCATGTACCTCGAAGACGACAGCCCCGGCCATCACTTGGAACGATCAGACTTCATTCGACGGCTTGTTCAAGCACCGTCACCATCAACGGCCCCGGACAATCAGGGACCATCAATTCCTAGGCGAATCGTGCAGTACTGGCATGACTTGCAGGCGCTGCCTGCTGACGTGCTGGAGTGCATGGATTCTTGGTCGAGGTGGGGATCAAGCGGATTCGAATACCGTGTCTTCGATGCTCGCAGCGCGGCTCGCTTCATTGAACAATCGCTGGGAAGGGAGCATCTGCGGGCGTTCATGCGCTGCTACCATCCCGCGATGCAGGCAGACTACTTCCGATTATGCTATCTCGTCATCAATGGAGGAATGTACGTTGATGCCGATGACGAGTGCATCGCCAAGGACATCTCGGAGCTGTTCGCCGGGAACGGCGTTAAGGTTCAGCCACTTTGCTACGACATAGCTGCGGACTCGATGGTTCAATGCGAGATATTCCTGCAAGCGGGAACCAACCGGGACGGGTTGATTTTCTACGTCAATAACAACCCGTTGATCGCTTGCGAGGGAGACCCCATCATTAGTCGAGCACTTGAGCGTGCAACCCTGCGCTTGAACTTTGCAGCCGAGGGTGAGCTGCTGGAGATTCAATCAACTACCGGTCCGGGCAACCTGTCGCGTATCATCTTCGAGATGTGCGCGCAATGCCTTGATGAGCACCGGCTGACCGTACTTCGGACCTGGGACTCGATCGGCATATCCAAGTGGCCGCTGAGCTATCGTGCCGACGGGAGAAACTGGCGAATATCAAATGGGAAGCGGTTTGACTTTGATGGGGAGGGGGCACCATGAACCTCTTCGAGCCGCTGAGGGGCATCCGCCACCTATTGCACACCATGTTCTTGCGCTTGCGCGTGCTGTTGCCTAAACAAAAGGCCTACGCGTTCGGCCCCGTGGGCGGAGCCTACCCGGGCAGGATAAGCGACATCTATGTGATCAATCTAGATCGGCAGCCGCAGCGCTTGGTGGCTGTTTCCCGAGAACTGGACCGCATCGTGGATTGCAAGGGGCAGCCTCTGTCAAAGCGACTTATCCGGCACGCAGCCTGCGACGCGCGGGCCCTACCGGCCGCAACGCTTGCTGGTGTCGATATCGAGCCCTACTACACGCTTGCGGATCAATTGTCCGTCGACCCGTACCCACAGGTTCTACCAGACACGTTCGATCTGACTCGCGGGATCCGAATGAGCAATGCAGAAATTGCGGTGGCCCAATCGCACATTGACATCTGGAAGAAGATAGCCAGTTCTGAGGCGCCATACACGCTGGTTCTGGAAGATGACGTTTGGTTCGAACAGAGCTTTGGCCGCCTTGTCGACACGGCGTGGCAGGAGATGCGGGAGAGCGATGGGGCTGATCCTGACTTTGACGTGTTCTACCTGTCGTTCAAAGAGGTGAAGCACGGTGCTCCCAAGGTTGCGCTCTCGCGCAGCGTCTTTCGACCGGAGCGCGGGCTTTGGTATCTCTCGGGCTATGTGCTGTCCAAACGCGGGGCTCAGCGGCTTCTTGCACGCCTGCCGTGTCGCGGACCAGTCGACCTTTGGATCAACCAGCAGTTCTCAGTGACAGACGTTCGCGCGCTGCGCCGCTCTGTCATCCCTCAGCGCGTCGATCTGCTGTCCACGAACTCCTACTCAATTCTCCCCGTCTTGAGCCAGATCGGGATTCTTTCCGATACAACGCCCGGGACGTTCCATCAGCGTCCCACGGAAACAACGGTGTTTGCCTTTGGCTCTAGGAACACTGGCCTATCCTCCCTAGCTATAGCGTTGTCTATGCTGGGCTATCGCTGCTGCAGCGATTTGGACGACCTTCCGCCTGTGGAGAGAGGTCGCTTGCTTCGAGGTCAGCGTGGACGCGTTTTTGATGCCTACGTCAATGTCGCGGCGCTTGAACCCCACATCGCGCAGCTCAAGGAAAGGTATCCCGGGGCGAAGTTCATCTTCGTCGGCGAGATCCCGAAGAACTTACCGCTGCCCCCTGAGAGCGTCTTGCACCAGCGTGCCTTTTCCGAGGGCTGGGTAGAACTGTGCGAGTACTTGCGCATGCCGCCACCCAGTGCTAGCTATCCTTGCGCTGTGGAGCGAGGCGTTCGTCGTCTTCGCCCCCCTCCGCCCGCAGGTGAAAGACTGGCTAGAGGCAAGCGTCTGGAGCACGATGTTTCGCCGTGGGTTGCCCCGTCAACGCGCCAGTGGCACGGTATCGACGTGGAGCTATGCGAGCCGGGGCCGTGGCTGGAGGCATCTCGCGCACGGTTTGACGACCATTTGAGCGAACTAGACGCGTCTCGTTGGCTGTCACGTGACGATACGTTCCCCGGGAACCTTGCACTCTTTAGGCCTGGCAGCGTGCGAGTTCTGCCTTCTGGTGGTTTAGATCTGGTGGTCGCAAATGCATCGCTTGGTGTTCGTGAGCTGAGCGCAGGTGCTGTTTCCAGCCGAGGCCGGTTCCTGTATGGACGGTTTGAGGCAACTCTGCGAGCGACCAACGTCCCTGGCCTGGTCTCGGGCTTCTTCCTCCACAGAGATCTTCCGCGCCAGGAGATCGATGTGGAGATCACCGGTAACCGTCCAGACCAGATGCTGGCCAATGTCTTCTTCAACCCAGGCTGCGATGGCGCAAAGTTTGACTATGGTTACCGGGGGACACCTTTTGCCATCGAGCTTGGATTCAACGCCTCTAAGGCGTTCCACACTTACGCAATTGAGTGGGCCCCTGACGAGATACGATGGTTCGTCGACGATCGCCTTGTGCATCGGAGAGTGCTTTGGGACCCTACGCCGATTCCCGATCTGCCCATGACGCTGCATGTCAACACCTGGCCGACACGGTCCGAAGAACTTGCAGGAAGACTTGTGCGCGAGTCTTTGCCAGCTGTTGCTGCGGTTCGGCGAATCGCCGTGGATGCGAATAGCACCGATGCACAGGGCGATGCCGTCTCGGACGGCGAAGAGTTGCGGGGGCTGGTCGATACGGCGCAAGAAGAATAGCCGACATCCTAGCGAGATGGGCCTGCTTATCGGGACACCCACGCGAGAGAAGGAACCCTATTGCTCAAGCTGGGGTGGGGACGCTAACGGGTTGATCCGCCGCGCGCATTGATCATTTGCCCCATATGGAGGCGCATCACGGTCTGAGGGATGCGCCCCGGCGCTCCCTGGCTTCCAAGGGGCCGCTTTCAGCTCGAGCAGCCGTTCGCGGTCACGCACCAGACGACAGCTCTTGGCCGGTTGTGATGCTAGGTATTGGATTGAGCGGGATCAAAGCTGTATGGTACCCGCCTGAAAATACTGGCGCATTCCGAGCAACACACGCGGCGAGAGGCTTGATCTGATGAAGCAGTTATCCCCGAAAGTCTGGGCGGCGACTGGTTGGATTAGTCTTGCTCTGTCAGCGTGGTCCTTGGTGTTGGCGACAATCGATGGCGTGATGGCATATTTTACTATTGTGATTGCAATTATAATTGGTGGATTGTCCAGTATCGGAATAACCGGTACCGCAAAATTTGCGGTCTTTTCGGTGGTGTTGGCTGCTGTATTGGTGTTTTGGATGACTCATCACGTCGCCTCCACAGGCTTTCAGCTGCCGGATGGAAGTTCAATAGCCACTATGTTCTCGTTAATTTCTATTCCAACCCTAGTGTCAGTTGTCATGATGATTTTGGGTATCCGTCGGCGCAGAACGTACCGGAGATCTTACTCGGAGTAGGGTGAATGGCTACGTCCGTTCCCGGCCGCCAGAGATTATTCGGCCTTTAATCACCACAGTGAAAAATGTGAAGAGCTGATGAGGTCGGTGGGCGAAGGTGGTGGTGCTTAATTGTTCAAGGCTTAATGGCGATAGCGTCGTCAGAGAATTAGAGTAGGCTGGCGGAAAGCGGGGTAAACAGATTGACGGATCTAGCCTTTGCGGCGAGTGGTACGGGGATGGTTCCGTTTCCCCCTGCTCTATAGGTATAGAGGTAAGGACATTTTATGACGAGTCGTATTGACCGTGCTTTCGCGCTTTCTGCTCTGGGCCTTTCACTGACCGCATTGCCGGCCATGGCTGGCGAGTGGTATCTAGTGGCCAGCATGGGCGAATCTACGTTCAACGACCTGAAATCCAGTAGCGCCGTAGATCCATTCCTCTTTGGCTCAGGGTCGGGAGCTATCGGTTCCGGCGGGGGTATATTCGTGCCAGCTGCTGACATACAGATTTACAAAGATGATACTGACACTTTCTGGCGGGTCGGCGGGGGATATCAGGTAAATAGCCATTTTGCGATAGAGGCGGCCTATTTGGACGCTGGGGAAGCAGATGTCGAAGTGTCTCTGGGGGGTGCGGGTGCCGCGTTTGCTCCTGTTCCACCTCCCACTCTGCGAACTACTGTTACCTATAAAATGTCCGGCATTGAGGTGTCTGGTCTCGGGCGTTACCCTGTTACAGAGAAGTTTAATGTCTTTGGGCGGCTTGGGGTTGTTCACCTGGAACGTGAGCGATCTAGCCGAGTGGCAGTTGATGCGATCGAGCAACCAGCAACACCTGGGTTCGGCCCAGTACTCCTCCCAGGTTTTGCTCCGGAGAGCAAAGACAGCAGGGTTAAGCCATTGTTCGGCGTTGGCATCCAGTACCAAATACTTGAGTCAGTGGCGGCACGTTTGGAATGGACCCGATTTCAGGATGCCATTGATCGTGGCAATAGTGAGGAGGATGTCGATAGCCTTACAGTGGGTTTGAGCTATCGCTTCTGATGGTCAAGTCCCCAGGGTGGGGCTCTGTGAAGTTACTTGAATTCTGTGATTGCTGAGTGTAGAAAAGAGCTTAAGACATCGTTACCTTCGATTTGCGATCTGATCGGAACGGTTTATTGTGACCCCGTTCGGTTAGTTCGCTGTTGCGTGACGCAGACGCCATGAAGCATCTCATTCTTATGTTGGCGCTTACCGTCAGCTCTCTCACATATGCGACCGAATGTTATATTGACAAGAAAGTCGCATCCGAAACATTGATTACTTCAATGATCCATCAGTCCAACTACTGTGAATCGGATGCAGATTGTCGCGTTGTTCAACTGGGGTGCCCATTCGGATGTAACACACCAATAAATAGATCGAAGGTAGCCACCATTAGATTTGAGATCAAAAAACACCATGAGGCGTTTTCCAGTAGTGGATTGTGTGACTATGATTGCGTGCTTGTAGAAGGTGTCAAATGTGAGCAAAACGAGTGTTCTACCTACTAGCGTCGCATAACAAACACCGGCAGTTCACTCCAATGGGGCCGGACAGCCAAACCGCTGCGCGGTTCGCTCGCAGCTGCGGTAGGCGTTGGGAGGTCTGCGGGGTTCCAATGGATGAGGCAGAGAAGATCAAAGAACTTCGGCATCTGTCTGGTGCGGGACTGCTCAAGTGTAAGAAAGTCCTTGAGCGATGTGGAGGCGATCTAGACCGAGCACTAGCCGAGCTTCAAGAGCGCGGCGATGGACCTCCTGAGCCAGAACCGGAAATCATTGATTGAAGCGATTTCGTCCAACAAACCGCGTCATTCGCGGCGGCCGCTAAGACGCTCACAAGTCTGCGCTCATGCGCGAGGCGTTAATGTCCGCTCCTGGCCGACAGCTGTAAAACAGATATCGAGACCGACCGCGAATTTATTCTGACAGAAGGGGCAAAAACTGAGTCACAACAGGAAATTCCGGATTGCAACTTGATGTTCTACAACAGTCAGCGGTTGTATTCAACGCTCGACTATACCAGCCTGAATGAATCCGAATTAGCAGTCGTTCAAGTGAAGAAATCGGGTTCACTGGGTTGTCACATATTGGTTGACCACGCCACTATAAAGCTGGACGGGGGTCGGACCACGGAGGCAAGAGCAAACACTTAGTTCATGCTCACAGCTCCAAAATTGGCAAGTGCCGCTCTGAGGTTCTCCATGATTTCTTCGGCCAGCACCTCGGGCTCCGGCAAGTTCTCCAGATCGGTCATCGACGCATCTCGAAGCCAGAAGAGGTCGAGGCTCGCCTTGTCGCGGGCGAGCAGTTCCTCCCGGTCAAACGCGCGCCAGCGCCCATCTGGTGTCTCCTCGCTCCATGACGGACTGCGTTCATGTCGGCTGCCGGGGTTGTAGCAGGACACAAACTCTTCGAGATGCGCGTAGGTCAGGGGCTTCTGCTTCAAGGTGTGGTGCACATTGGTCCGGTAATCGTAGTACCAGACTTTTGAAGTCTGCGGATCGGGGCTGGCGGCCCGGTTGTCGAAGAAGATCACGTTAGCCTTTACCCCCTGCGCATAGAAGATGCCCGTGGGCAGGCGCAGGATGGTGTGCAGGTCGGTCGTCTGCAGCAGCTTGCGCCGGATGGTTTCACCAGCCCCCCCCTCGAACAGTACGTTGTCAGGCACGACCACGGCGGCGCGACCCGTTGTCTTCAGCATGGTGCGGATATGTTGAACGAAATTCAGCTGCTTGTTCGACGTGGTCGCCCAGAAATCCTGGCGGTTGTAGGTCAGGTTGTCGGTTTCCTGCTCGCCCTCCGCATTGGTAAAGCTCATTGAGCTTTTTTTGCCGAACGGTGGATTGGCGAGCACGTAGTCGAAGGTCTCGGGGGGCGGCGATATCAGGGCGTCCGCGGGTGACACCAGTGTGTCGCCGGTCATTTCGCCGATGCCGTGCAGGAACATGTTCATCAGGCAGAGCCGCCGCGTCCCGGCAACGATCTCGTTGCCGAAGAATGTCGAGTGCTTCAGAAAGGCCTTCTGGTCCTTGTCGAGCGAATGGTGGTTCGGGTCCGTCAGGAAATCGTGCGCGGCAAGGAAGAATCCCCCGGTGCCACAGGCCGGATCGGCGATGGTCTTGCCGGGCTCGGGACGGATGCACTCCACCATGGCGCGAATCAGCGCGCGCGGGGTGAAATACTGGCCCGCGCCCGACTTTGTGTCTTCGGCGTTCCGTTCCAGCAACCCTTCATAGATGTCGCCTTTCACATCGGCGCCCAGCATCACCCATTTCGTGCTGTCCACCATGTCGATCAGGCGGAACAGTTTGGCCGGGTCGGTGATCTTGTTCTGCGCCTTGGTAAAGATCTGGCCAAGCATGCCTTGCTGCTCGCCCAGCTTGCGCAGCAGCATGACGTAATGCGCTTCCAGTTCCGCTCCCCGCCGCGAGGTCAGGCTGGTCCAGTCGAACCCCGCGGGAAAGCCCACGTCGCGGTTGTAGGGGGCCCTGGCGTATTCGTCCGACATCTTGAGGAAGATGAGGTAGGTCAGCTGCTCTAAATAATCGCCGTAGCCGACGCCGTCGTCGCGCAGCGTGGTGCAGAAACTCCAGACTTTGGAGACGATGGGGGCGGTGTTCATGGGCGTTCCCAGGGGTTGATGAGCGTCAGGTAGAGGGTTTCCAATGGATGGGCATTAATCCAGGCAACGACGCGCGGTTCGGGCTCCGGGCGCAGTGGGGCAGAGATCAGATTGGTGTCCAGGATGATCATTCGAAATCGATGGCGCGTATGGGGCTTTTGTTGCGCAGGTTCTCGAACGCGGCGGCTTCCTCCTCGGTCAGCCCGACCCGCCGGCCCATCTCGGCCAAAAGTGAGCCGAGCCCGGGTTGGCTTTCCGCTGCGACGGTGGCCGCGAGGATTTCCCGCACTTCAGCTTCCATGCTGCGCTCGTGCCGGGCGGCACGCACGCGCAGCGCGCGGTGAACCTCGTCCGGCAGGTTTCTCACGGTGATGGTCGGCATAGGGGGATGCTCCGATAGCGCTGGCAAAGCAACAAGTAGACAGCAATGACATTAAAAGGTCGATATGACAGCAGCCTCATGCCGGGGCCCTGCGCTTCCGCGCGCTCTTCGGGGCGCTGTCGCGCTCCGCCTTGATGCGGGCCAGCAGCACGGCGGCGGGCTCGTCGCCGGGATCCTGGGGAACGAGCTGGCCGGCGAAGGCTTTTTTCAGGATGGATTGGCGCAGGGCGCTGGCGCGGGTGAGGGCGGCGCCGATTTCGTTTTCGAGGGCGTCTGCGGCTTCGAGGCGGGCGTCGAGGATGCGGACGATTTCGGTTTGTTCGGCGGGGGAGCAGTAGGGAAGTGGATATTCCTGCAACTTGCTCGCATTGATGTTGGACTGGTTTACACCGTCAGTCTTCACGGTTCTTCCGTGTTCGCCGGCGATCGGCGAATTCAGGAAGTAGGTCAAATAGGGGCCGGACGCGATCTCCTCGATCTGGTTGACCCGTACCAGATAGCCAGCAAACAACGCTGGGCGTTCGCCCTTGTAGATCGAAGTTTTGCCTACGAGTTCTGGGCTGTTTGTGCGGTTGAACAGGACATCTCCGGACTTCAACGAATACTGTTCGATTTCTTCCGGATCGGAGGTAAATGCCAAGTTGTCCCAGTCGATGCGGCCACGCTGAAGGTTGCCCATGCGGATCACGGGCATTGTGCCCGTGTCCGCAGACTTCGCCGCCGTTCCATACTCAGGACCGGACGAGCACAGACCCAAGTGTGCCCATGTCCAACCGTGTGGTAGATCGGGCAACTCAATCCGAAGGTTTTGCAGCTGGTCCGGGAACGTTGCTGGCCGCTTTGGCTTCTGGGGTCTCTTGCCGTTCTCAACATCCGCGCGCCACTCAGCGAGGGCGGTTTGCCAGGCATCGAGGGCAGCTTTGTAGCGGGTGTCGCGCTCGTGTTGGATGCGGGCGAGGAGGGTTTCGGGGGCTTCCAGCTTGTCTGCGTGCTTTGCGCGCCAATCGGCGGTGAGGTGGCCTTCGAAGGCGGATTTCAGCAGGGACTGGCGGTACAGGCCGAGGGTGGTGCGTGCGGTTTGCAGGCTCTCGACCCCCTTGTCGATCTCGTCGAACATCGCCTCGATCTTCTCCAAGATGCGGTGTTGTTCGTTGGTTGGTGGAAGCCCCAGTTCATGCTCCTCCAAGACTGAGGCCGAGACACGCTTTTGCCCGACAGCTCCTGTCATGTTGTGTTCGGCGTGGTAGCGAAACCCTTGGTTGGAAACAGCGTGATAGATTAGTTTGGCTTCTATACCCTTTCCTGGGCGCAGAACGTGGAACTCGGTCGATCCGAAGCCATGCTCACTGACCATCTCAGGCACGATGGCCATTTTCCCGTTCTCCATGCACGGCGTGATCTTGGCAAAAAGGACATCGCCTTTCTTGAATGGCGTATAGCCTTGTTTGACCTGAAAAAAAGTGCGGGTTTCGGAAACGTCGATCCTGCCGGATTCTGCCTCGACCGCAGGCATCGCGACGAAAGATACGACGGTGTCGGGCTCCATTGTTGTTTTGTCGATACGCGGGTTGATCTCGCAGATTTCCGAGAGCCGCGTTATGGCCCATCCGCTCGGCAAATCCATCATGCCGAAAGCGCCTCATTCATCTCGGCCATCACCGCGTCCATTCGGTCCCCAAACAGCGCATACATCTGCCCCATGCCGCCCTTGCCGTCGAAGGGGGCCATTTCCAGATCGTCGCGCTCTATGGTGAAGGAGGTGGCGAGGTGATCGCGGATCATGCGCAGCCAGGCCATCTGTTCCTCGGTGAACTTCTCGCCTGCGCCGGAATGGCGGTTCAGCACCCAGTTCTGGAAGTTGCGCCGCACCCGTTCGGAATGGCGGGTGAGGATTGCATCCAGCCCGGTGACCCGGCGGATCAGCGCCACCACCGCGGTCAGGTCGCTGGCGGGATTGCTGCCCTTGTAGTTGTCGAGATGCGCATAGGCGCGCCAGACGGTGAGCGGGGCGAGGCGCGGGCGGTCGTCCATCAGTTTTTTCAGCACGTCCTTGATCATGGCGTAGGTGACCTCGGAGCGGCGGGCGGGGGTGTTGAAGTAGATCGACAGGGCCTCGATCTCATCCCGGTGCTCGGTGAGGTACTCTTCGAATTCCTGCGCGATCTGCTTGGCGTTCTCGGCCACGTCGCCTGCCCACTCGGCGCGCAGGAGCGCGTCGAGGTTGTCATGGTCGATCGTCTGCTCGTTGTCGCGGCGGATCGTGTCCATCAGGTTGATGAGCGGGCCGGTGAAGACATTGGCGGCCTGTTTGATCCGTTCCTCGCGCGCGGCGTTCATGGCGGCATCGTCCGGCTCGGGGTGGCCTGCGGCCTTGGCATCCGCCTCCACCTTGTCCGGGTCGATGGCGTCGAACAGGTCGCGGACAATTGCCGTCAGCGATGTCCCGGCCGCGGCCCTGATCTTCGCCTGATCCTCGGCGCCGAGCTTGTTGTCGAGGCGCGAGAGGCGGGCGGCGAGTGAACTGACTGTTTCCTCGGAGCGGTCTCCCATCATCAGCCCCATGGCGAGATCCTTGAAGGGGATCGAGGGCCTGGTATCGAGCGGCTGGCTGGCGGTCTTGAGCGATTTGGTCACGCCCACGGCATCGACTATCACGTAATGAGTCTTGCCCTGCGCAGATGGAGAGACTTTCTTCAGGTCGTCGGGTTTCAGAACACGGGTGCCGCGGCCTTTCATCTGCTCGAAGTAGTTCTTCGACTTCACGTCGCGCATGAACAGCAGGCATTCGAGGGGTTTCACGTCGGTGCCGGTGGCGATCATGTCCACGGTCACGGCGATGCGCGGGTAGTAGTCGTTACGAAACGCGGAGAGCGAGGATTTCGGGTTCTTCGCGCCGTTGGTGATCTTGCGGCAGAAGTCGTTGCCCTCGCCGAACTCCTGGCGGACGGTCTGGATGATGTCGTCGGCGTGGCTGTCGGTCTTGGCGAAGATCAGGGTCTTCGGCAGTTCCCTGCGGCCGGGGAAGATTTCTCGCCACTTGTCGCGGAAGCTGCGGATGACGGTGCGGATCTGGTCCGGATTGACCACCGAGCGATCGAGCTGGGTGGCGGCGTAGGCTTGTTCCTCGTCCTGGGTTTCCCAGCGGCGCGCGCGGGTCTCGCGTTCGCGTCTCTCGACCAGTTGCTTGGCCTTTAGCGTCTCGCCGCCCTGGGTGATCTCGGTCTCGATCAGATAGATTTCGTTGCCGACGTTGACCTTGTCGGCGACGGCCTTTTCATGGGTGTATTCGCTGACGACGTTCTTCTGGAAGAAGCCGTAGGTGCGGTTGTCGGGGGTGGCGGTCAGGCCGATCAGGTAGGCATCGAAATACTCGATGACCTGGCGCCAGAGGTTGTAGATGGAGCGGTGGCATTCATCGATCACGACCACGTCGAAGTACTCCGGCGGCAGCCTGGCGTTGTACACGACCGGCAGGGGTTCCTTGCGGCGCCATTGCTGCTCGGCCGGGTTTTCGTCCTCGGCACCCTCGTTCAGTTCCTCTCCCTTGAGCGTGGCATACATGCGCTGGATCGTGGAGATGACGACCTGGCTGTCATTGGCGATGGCGGGCGAGGTCAGGCGCTGGACGTTGTAGAGCTCGGTGAACTTGCGGTTGTCGTCGTTGGGGATGAACGCCATGAACTCCTGTTCGGCCTGCTCGCCCAAGTTCCTGGTGTCGACGAGGAACAGGATGCGGCGCGCGCCTGCGTGTTTGAGCAAGCGATACACCTGAGTGATCGCCGTGAAGGTCTTGCCCGAACCGGTCGCCATTTGCACGAGGGCTCGGGGCTTGTCAACTTTGAACGAGGCTTCAAGATTGGTGATTGCCTTGATCTGGCAGTCGCGCAGGCCGTCCGGGTTGAGCTCCGGCAGCGCTGCGATACCGGAGCGCAGGCTCCTCTGTGCCTGCGCCCAGGCTTTCAGGGTTTCCGGACGGTGGAAGGTGAAAACCTCACGGGATCTTGGGTTGGGATCGCGGGCGTTGGTGAAGCGTGTGACCTGGGCGGTACTTTCGTAGAGAAAAGGCAGTGGCTCGGCGTTGGTCACCCACTTCAGCTTCGCTTTGGAATAGCCCTCGGACTGCTCCTCGACAGAAGTCAGCCGGACACCCCAGCTGTCCGGCTTGGCTTCAACAACGCCGACGGCCCGCCTGTCAGTGAACAGAACGTAGTCGGCGGGGCCAATGTCGGTCTGGTACTCGCGCACGGCGATGCCCACACCGGCGTTAAAATCAAGTGCGCTCTTGTCCTGAACATGCCAACCGGATGCTCGAAGGCGCTCATCGATTCGGTCCCGAGCGACCTGCTCGGGCGTTTGGTTAACATTAGGTGGCACCAATAAGGCCTAAAATTGCTATCCTTTTTTAATCATGGCGTTTCATCAGCCAAATTACAATTGGCGGATATATATGCGCCGGACCTCGATTTACCGCGGATGCATCGGCATGCTGTCGCTTGGAGCAACTCAGTTGGCGTTGCCTGTTTGATTTTTGAGATTTGCTGGGGCAAAAGTCCGCATACTGATGGGCGAGGGCAGCTGGGTAAAGTCTGGATTCAGCCCAGCGATTTTCCGTCCTGCAGCAAGGCCCTGGACGCCAATTATGCGCAGATTTTTGCCGGAATGGCCTGGTTGTATCAGTATTATGCCAATGCGCAGTCCGATGAGGATCGTGGGCGCTACGAGTCGGCTGAGGACGACGCCCGAGCTACCAGGCGTAGGTTTTGAGCTGATCCCAACCCGATTAACCCCTATGATTGACGGAAGGGCGCTCGATAGGGCGCCCTTTAACGCATGATTGTCCGCCGATTATATGATTCGGTCAGAGCTGCAACGTCATGAGTAAGCAAATGCCCCCATCAAAGAGCTTCTAGCAAGTGCGTGCCGAGCAGCTTGAGTAAAATGCCAGGCGGGAGTCCGGGTATCGTGAGCGCGCCCTGAAGATATCCCCGTGGGTCTGTGGTCGCTGTGCGCGAGAGTTTGATCGGAGGAACCTGTCAGAGCTAACCGTCCGCCATGTCGATCACAACCACGACAATAATCCCGGCGATGGCAGCAACTGGGAGTTGCTGTGTATCTACTGCCACGAAGAACAACACAGTAAGTTTGAGAGCTTTGTGCGCTATGGCAGCACCGAGGCCACTCGAGCAAAACCAGCAACTCATTATCCCTTCGCCAATCTGAAGGCGAACAATGGAGGGCAAGAATTGACGGCGGGATAACTCGATCCCGCCATTGTGGAGGGAAACGACTCCACGTGCTTGGGTAATAGTCTGGTGCTGACTAGACGCCCGTGCCGTCCATTGCGATAGCGCCCCCTCACGGCTACCAGACCCTTGATCAGCCAATAGCACTCGGGAATGCCCCCCCAAAAACTTCGATTGGCTGAGCGCAGGGGAAGGGCAGGGACTCAGATACTGTTAGTGCTGTAGTACCGTTTTCGCTTAGTGGGGACTAATATAGGGATATGGACTAGAGCAAACCTAACTCGTTGATTCTATTGAGCTAGTGGTGCCGGAGATATCCGCGGGCAGGGATACACTCTGCTCATTGCTGTGTGGATCGATGAGTCGCCTCAAAGTGTGCCATCGGGATAGTTCCTGGGCAGGTGTTGGTCACTTTTAAAGCGTTTATTTTATGGCGGGAATTTTGGCGGTAACTGAGCATTACCGCCTGTAACTCATTGATTTATAAAGTATAGTGGCGGTGGGCCAGGGATTCGAACCCCGGGAGGGGATAAACCCTCAACGGTTTTCAAGACCGCCGCTTTCGACCACTCAGCCAGCCCACCGTGTTTGAAATTCCGCCTTCGACGGAAGAGCGCGATTATACAGTGCCTGCCCATACGCACAAGCCCCGGAGGCCCTGTGCGCATGAATTTGCAGTGCTTTTAGCCCTCTGATCCACCACCAGCATTGGCACCTGCACGTGGCCCGCGCGGGTCATTACTGGCGCGGGGTGCAACGGTGCCGCTCGGTGCGACCGGAGGCAGCTGTTCTTCGCGGAACAGTTGCAGGTGGTCCGTGGTGATTGCCACTTCGCCCACTGCCTTCGGCGCTACGCGCGGATCATTGGCTGCACGCCCGTCAGGGGTGAGGCCCTTGGCTGCAACCGGAGTCGCTGGTGGTTCTGCGGCGGCTGCCGCAGGCGCTTCCGACTTCGCAACGGGCTCTTCTGCGGGTGCCTCTGATGCAGGTTCTACTGCTGCAGGTTCTACCGCAGGTACGCTGGGTGCCGGCTCTGCCGCAGGCGGGGCTGGGATTTCCTCGGCAGTGGCATTTTCTGCGCTGTCGCTGGCAACCTCGGCAGCCGCAGGGCTGCTTGCAGCCTGTGCTTCCGCTGACGTGGCTTCGACAACCTCAGCGGCGGTTACCGGTTCGCTGGCAGCCGCGTCTGCAGGTGTGCGTTGCGCTTCGTCCACTGCGACCTCGCCCGCTGAGACCTCAGCGGTCTCGACGGTGGTTGCACCAGTATTGCTGGCAGGCTGCGTGGTTTCCGCATTGTCAGCGTCAACCTGCGGGCGGCTGCGGCGACGACGGCGGGGTTCGCCGCGCTTCATGTCACTTGGGCGCTTGCGCGGCTTGTCGCCATCGTCGGCTTGTTGCTCGCGCTGCTCCTCCTGCTGGCGGCGCGCATAGGCTTCAAGGCTGTCGTCGTCGGAAGCATCGGCGTCGATGTCGGTCTGGTCTTCAACCGGCTCGGTGCGGCGCTCGGCATCGGGGCGTCTACGGCCTTTGCCGCCGCGCCGGCGGGGCCGCGAATTGCCGCTGGACTGGCGCTCTTCCGAGGAGTCATCCTGCGAACGGTTGCGGTCGTCTGCCTTTTCAGATTTCCCGGACTGCTCGGCCTTGTCGCCAGCGTCATCGCGATCACCGCGCGCCTGGTCTGCAGTGCGTGCACTGTTGTTGCCGCTGTTGTTGCCATTGCGACGGCGACCGCCGCGGCTGCGTTTGCGACCGCTGCGCTCGCCGCTCTTTTCACCGCTCTCGGCGCCCTGTTCCGCAGGGGCTGCTTTGCGCGCCTTCGGTTTGGGCGCCGGTTCTTCGGCTTTAGCTGGTTCGCCAAAAAGCATACCCATCAAGCGGCTGACCAGCCCGGTCTTGATTGGTGGAGCCGCGGGCTCTGCCGCCTTGCGCGCGTTGCCCTTGCCGCCACGCTTGCGTTTTGGTGCCTCCGCTGCGGCCGGTGCGTCGTCCACTTCCGCCGGCTGGGGGGCGGCCATCTGCGGTGCAATGCGCTGTACGGCAGCTTCCTGCTGGGGAATATTGGCGGCATGGGCGTCGCTGATGATGTCCGTATCCGGCACGGCAATCTCGATGGCGTAACTGGCCGCGCGGTCTTCGCTGACTTCATCATCGCGCAGGCGCTGCACTTCAAAATGCGGTGTTTCCAGGTTCGGGTTGGGAATCACCAGCAGGCGAGTGCGGCTGACAATCTCGATATCCGACAGCGCTGCACGCTTTTCATTCAGCAGGTAGGCCGCCACGTCAACCGGTACGATGGCGCGCACTTCCGCGCTGCGGTCCTTGATCGCTTCCTCTTCCATCAGGCGCAGGATCGAGAGGGCAAGGGATTTGGTGTCGCGAATGGTGCCCTGGCCAGTACAGCGCGGGCAGACAATGGCGCTGGTTTCGCCGAGCGACGGGCGCAAGCGCTGGCGTGACATCTCCAGCAGGCCAAAGCGCGAGATCCGGCCCACCTGGACGCGGGCGCGATCGAGTTCCAGGGCATCGCGCATGCGATTCTCCACGGCGCGCTGGTTGCGCGCCGCGAGCATATCGATGAAGTCGATGACCACCAGGCCGCCCATATCGCGCAGGCGCAGCTGTCGCGCAATTTCGTCGGCTGCCTCAAGGTTGGTCTGCAGGGCAGTGTCTTCGATGTCGCTACCCTTGGTGGCGCGGGCGGAGTTGATATCGATGGAAACCAGCGCTTCTGTGGGGTCGATAACAATGGACCCACCGGAGGGAAGCCGAACCTCGCGCTGGAACGCAGTCTCGATCTGGCTTTCGATCTGGAAGCGGTTGAACAGAGGAATGGTGTCCTCGTAGCGCCGAATGCGATTCTTGTATTTCGGCATTACCATGCTGACAAATTCAAAGGCCTCCGCGTAGGCGTCGTCCGAGTCGATAACCACCTGGTCGATGTCGTCGCGCAGGTAGTCGCGCACGGCGCGAATGATGACGTTGCTCTCCTGGAACAGCAGGGCAGGGGCCTTCACTTCGGTGTTGGCGGTCGTGATGGACTCCCACAGTTGCAGCAGGTAGTTGAGGTCCCATTGCAGCTCTTCTGTGGTGCGCCCAACGCCGGCTGTGCGGATGATAACGCCCATGCCGTTAGGGATTTCCAGGCCGCTCAGGGCCTCGCGCAAATCGCTGCGGTCATCGCCCTCGATGCGACGTGAAATGCCACCGGCCTTGGGGTTGTTGGGCATGAGTACCATGTAGCGCCCGGCGAGGCTGATAAAGGTGGTGAGGGCGGCGCCCTTGTTGCCGCGCTCTTCTTTATCGACCTGCACGATGATTTCCGTGCCTTCCTTGACCACTTCCTTGATTTTCAGGCGCCCTTCGGCGTTGCCTGGATCTTTGCAGAAGTACTCGCGGGCGATTTCCTTGAGCGGCAGGAAGCCGTGACGCTCCGCGCCGAACTCGACAAATGCCGCTTCGAGGCTGGGTTCAACCCGGGTGATTTTGCCTTTATAGATGTTTGATTTCTTTTGCAGACGAGTGCGGTTTTCGATATCCAGATCGTACAGACGCTGGCCGTCAACGAGCGCAACGCGCAGCTCTTCGGGCTGTGTTGCATTGATAAGCATTTTTTTCATGATGTGCCATTCTACCTGGTGCGCGCAGGTCTGGCGGGGCGGGAATCAGCCATACAGCCGGCCAGAGAGGCCGGACATAGCCGAGTAAGGGTCCTGACACTGACGCGATGGCTGGGCCGTGTGCGCAGTGGTGAGGTACTACTCAGTACGCTCAGGTGAACTGTACAGGGCGAGAGGTGTTTTGCGTCTCTCGCCGGGTAATACTGCCGGCGGTGCCTGCACGCTGCAAGCCCTTGTCCGGTGGTGGCCGCATCACCTGACGAATACGGCCTTACTACCCAAAGCTTTCACTGATTCGGAGTCCCGGCAGTCATACTGCGCGGTTCATACTGTATCGGCGCGGCTCAGCCTGAAACCCGGGCATGGCCCTGTGGGTGGCGGGCGCGTCGACATCCGTTGTGTGCCTGCACGCGCAAGTGCGGGTATGATGTCTCCAATGGGGCGCTGCGGTTATGTCGGCAGGCTCTGCTGTCACCGGAGTGGTTGCGTCGTGCGTCAGGGAAATGTGCCCTGAGCTCGGCTACACGCTCCGGAGTATACCCGTATTTGCTAAGTGCTTCAATTATTTGGTGATTTCCCGATCTCATGGTTAAAACACGCTCCACAGGCACCCCAAGTGCTGTCCGCTTCGTCGAGATCGACGCCGACAGCGCGGGGCAGCGCCTCGACAATTACCTGCTGCGCGAGCTCAAGGGCGTACCGAAAACCCGTATCTACCGGGGGCTGCGCAAGGGGGAGTTCCGCATCAACAAGGGGCGGGTGAAGGCGGAGTACCGGCTGGTGACAGGGGATCTGCTGCGGGTTCCGCCACTGCATCAGCCGGAGCCCGGCGCAGCGCCGGTTGTGCCCGGCTACTGGGCCGGTGCAATCAAGGCGCGGATTGTGTATGAAGACCCCGGCTTGCTGGTCATCAACAAGCCCTCGGGTCTCGCAGTGCACGGTGGCAGTGGCCTCAACTTCGGGCTGATCGAATGCCTGCGGCAGCTGCGGCCCGACGATCGCTACCTGGAGCTGGTACACCGGCTGGACCGTGACACCTCCGGTCTCATCCTTGTGGCACGCAAGCCCGCTGTGTTGCGCGAGTTGCATCGGCAGCTGCGTGGCGATGGCGTGGACAAGCGCTATGTGGCCCTTGTGGCGGGGCGCTGGCCGCGCGAGCGGCGGATGGTGGAGGCACCTCTGCAGAAAAACGTGGTGCAGTCCGGGGAGCGGATGGTGCGCGTGGCGAAAGAGGGCAAGGCGTCGGTCACGGGTTTTCAGGTGCTGGAGCAGTTCCCGGCGGCGACGCTGGTGGAAGCGCGGCCCTTCACCGGCCGCACACACCAGATTCGCGTTCACGCGCGCTTTGCCGGCCACCCCATACTGGGGGACGATAAATACATGGACGATGCCTGCGCTGCGCTGGCGCGTTCACTGGGGGTGGGGCGCCTGTTCCTGCACGCCCGCTCGCTGGCCTTCACGTTGCCAGGTGAGGCGCAACTGCGACTTGATGCTCCCCTCGATTCCGAGCTCGAATTAATATTAGAAAATGCACGTAAGTAGCTAATTATGATAGTAATATTTGATTGGGATGGAACGCTTTGTGACTCCGTCGAGCAGATTGTCCAGGCCATGCAGGCGGCGGCGGCGGCCTGTGCTCTGCCGGTGCCCGAAGCCGCCGCTGTACGGCACATCATTGGTCTGAGCCTGGTTACCGCCATGCCTTTGCTGTTCCCGGGGAGCACACCCGCGCAGCAAGAGGCCATGCAGGCGGCCTACGCACGTAGCTACCAGGCCCTGGATCCCGGTCCTGCGCGGTTGCATGAGGGGGCGCTGGAAACGCTGGAGTGGCTGCGCAGCGCCGGATTTGAGCTCGCAGTGGCAACCGGCAAGAGTCGCCGCGGGCTGGACCGCGTACTCACGGGCCTGGGGATGGAAAGGTATTTCCACAGCACGCGCTGTGCCGATGAAACCCGTTCCAAGCCGCACCCTATGATGTTGGAAGAAATACTGGCAGCGCGCGGCAAGGCAGTCCACAACGCCCTCATGGTGGGCGACTCGGCGTATGATCTGGACATGGCGCAGCGCATAGGCATGGCGTCGGTGGGCGTCACCTTTGGCGTGCACTCGCGCGAGCAGCTGTCGCATCATCAGCCCGTGGCCCTGATTGACCGCCTGGAGGCCCTGCGTAGCGTGCCGCAGCTGGCGGCTCAGGCGAGAACCGGGTAGCCAGCCTGGCCGAGCAGGCTGGTGAGGGCGATCAGTGGCAGACCCTCCAGGCTGGTCGGGTCTGCACCTTCCATACGGTTGAACAGCGCGATGCCAAGACCCTCGCACTTGAAGCTCCCGGCGCAGTCCAGAGGCTGCTCGCGTGCCAGATAGCTCTCAATCGCCGCGGCGGACAGCTCGCGAAAATGCACACTGAAGGGTTCTACATGGGTGAGCTCGAGCCCGCTCGCGGCGTGGCAGAGGGCCAACCCTGTAAGGAACAGCACACGGCGCCCGGAACTGGCGCTCAGTTGTTGGCGGGCGTTGTCGAGGTTGCCGGGCTTGCCGATGAGGGTGTCGTCCAGCACCGCCACCTGGTCGCTGCCGATGATCAGGCTGTGCGGGTGAGCGCGGGCGACCGAACGGGCTTTGTCCACCGCGAGGCGCAGAGCCAGTTGCTCGCCGGATTCACCGACCTGCGGGGTTTCGTCCGTTTCCGGTGGCAGGCAGCGGAAGGGACGCTGCAGGCGTGCCAGCAGTGCTTTGCGGTAGGGGGAGGTGGAGGCGAGTATCAGGTCCATGATCGGGTTTTCCGCTGGCAGTCGGTTGGGCAGTGAACTGGTTGTATTCTAAAGATATTTTTTGACAAAGGGCGAATCCGCCCCTATGATGCGCGCCTATGTTGACCGACCCCCTTCCCGCTTCGCTGGATGTCCGCAAGGCTGCCACGCGTGGTGCGACTGTCAGGGGCACGTTGAAACCGCTGGAATTGCCCCGTTTCCGGGATCTGCTGGCCGCAGACGAGGGCTTTATTCAGGCGAAATTGGCGATGTCTCGCGATGAGGAGGGCAGGTACGTTGTGCACGTCGTCACGGAGAGCTCCGTGACTGTGACCTGCCAGCGGTGCCTGCGGCCCATGCCGGCTGCGCTTCATTCCGACAGCACCCTCGCGGTGGTCTGGACGGATGAGCAGGCTCGTCATTTGCCGGCAAGTCTCGACCCGCTGATTGCCGGTGAGGAAGAGGTTTCGCTGCGGGAACTGGTCGAGGATGAGCTGATTCTGGCCATGCCGCCGTTCAGCTATCACGAACAGGCGGATTGCAACACAGTTTTGGCGGACCTCGCCGCGGAGCGCGTAGCAGACGAGCCCGTTGACAGGCCCAACCCGTTTGACGTGCTGGCGCAATTGAAGCCCGGCGATACCCATCAGGAGTAAGACATGGCTGTTCAACAGGACAAAAAATCACGTTCACGCCGCGGCATGCGCCGTGCGCACGACTCGCTTTCCGGTCCCACGCTGAGCGTCGACCAGACCTCTGGTGAAACTCACCGTCGTCACCACATGACGGCCGATGGTTTCTACCGTGGCAAGAAAGTGGTCAACACCGGAAACGACGAGTAAGGTCGCTCCGGTCGCCGGTACTGCGGGTTGTTCGCAGTCCCTGTGCGGGTATTGGTAGTGCATGTGAACGGGAGCCTAGGCTCCCGTTTCGCGTTTCTGGCCCCCCGGCGCTCGCGGTGTTCTACACTGGCGTAGGTGATGCAGGGTCCGTTACCGCTGCCCTGCGTTAACAAGAAAAGGATCATTCATTATGACGTTGAGTCACTGTGCATTTGTTTTCCCCGGGCAGGGGTCGCAGAAAGTCGGCATGCTCGCGGCTGCGCATGCTGCGTTTCCCGCGGTGCGTGAAGCTTTTGAAGAGGCCTCGGCTGCGCTCAATCAGGATGTTTGGGGTCTGGTTCAGGAAGGTCCGCAGGAAGCCCTAAACCTTACGGCGACCACGCAGCCGGTTCTGCTGACCGCAAGTGTGGCCCTGTGGCGCGCCTGGCGCGCGGCGGGTGGCGCCGAGCCGGCCCTCATGGCCGGGCACAGCCTGGGCGAATTTTCAGCGCTGGTCTGTGCCGGTTCTCTCGACTTTGCCGACGCCGTGCGCCTGGTGCGCCAGCGCGGTGAATTCATGCAAACGGCAGTACCGGTGGGTGAGGGCGCCATGGCGGCCATTATCGGTTTGGATGACGACAGCATCAATCACATCTGCGCTGAAGTCAGCGCCGCAGACGACGGGGAGGTGGCGGCCGTCAATTTCAATTCTCCGGGCCAGGTGGTTATCGCCGGGCACACATCCGCTGTGGAGCGGGCCTCGGCCGCGCTGAAAGCGGGGGGTGCCAAGCGGGCCCTGCCGCTCCCGGTATCAGCCCCCTTCCATACGGCACTGATGCGTCCGGCAGGCGAGCGACTGGCCGAGGTTCTGGCAACCCTGACGATCCGGGCACCGGCCATTCCGGTAGTGCACAATGTGCACGCGCAGCCCGAATCCGACCCCGAGCGGATTCGCAGCTTGCTGGTGGAGCAAATCTACAGTCCGGTGCAGTGGACAGCCTGTGTTGCCTACATGGCGGGGCAGGGTGTTACCCAGGTTGTGGAATGTGGCCCGGGTAAGGTGCTGAGTGGCCTCAACAAGCGCATCGACAGCGCCCTGCTCAGCCATTCACTGGAAGAGCCCGCGGGGCTTGCCGATGCGCTCGCTGCGCTGGCTTGAGCCGAGCGTGAAGACGGTTATAGAGAGGGGAACAGGCCATGAGTGAAGAAAAGACAGTAGCACTGGTAACCGGCGCCAGCCGCGGTATAGGGCGCGCCATCGCTGAGCGACTCGCCGGTGATGGTTATCGCGTGGTGGGTACTGCAACGACTGAGAGCGGGGCTGCCGCGATTACCGACTATCTGCAGGCGGGCGGTTTCGACGGCTGTGGCATGACGCTGGACGTTGCCGACCAGGCGGCGGTTGAGGACGTTGTGAAAGGTGTCAGTGCGCAGTTCGGTGCGCCGCTGGTGCTGGTCAATAATGCCGGAATCACCCGCGACAATATCCTCATGCGCATGAAGCCGGAGGAGTGGCAAGCGGTGATTGATACCAACCTGAGCGCCGTGTATCGCGCCAGCAAGGCCTGCCTGCGCGGCATGACCAAGGCCCGCTGGGGTCGTATCGTCAACATCA
The DNA here is from genome assembly GCF_003719295.1 of Haliea alexandrii. GTDB lineage: Bacteria > Pseudomonadota > Gammaproteobacteria > Pseudomonadales > Halieaceae > Haliea > Haliea alexandrii. Next base: position 552,526 of record NZ_RFLW01000002.1, on the reverse strand, counting down.
CTTCCGTGGTGGGCGCGATGGGGAACGCAGGGCAGAGCAACTATGCGGCCAGCAAAGCAGGTGTTGAGGGTTTTTCCCGCGCACTGGCTCGCGAGCTGGGGTCGCGCGCTATCACGGTCAACTGTGTGGCTCCGGGCTTTATCGATACCGATATGACGCGGGCACTCAATGAAGACCAGCGGGAGGCGATGTTGGGCCAGATCCCGCTGGCACGCCTGGGTGAGGCGAGTGAAATTGCCGCTCTGGTGGGGTTCCTGTGTGGGTCGCATGCGGGTTACATTACCGGCGAAACCATTCACATTAATGGCGGCATGAACATGGCGTGAGCAATTGTTCGCGGATCGTGGGTTATCTCGGCGCAGTGTGGCCAAAAAAAATTTATTACTCCGGCGCAAAACAGAGTAAAATACGCTCTCGGGCCGGGTGACCAGTTTCATTCAGACTATTTTTTTGTCAGGAGTTACACATAAAATGAGCAGCATTGAAGAACGCGTAAAAAAGATCGTCGCAGAGCAGCTTGGCGTCAAGGAAGAGGAAGTGCAGACGGAAGCGTCTTTTGTCGAGGACCTGGGCGCGGACTCACTGGACACCGTGGAACTGGTCATGGCGTTGGAAGAAGAGTTTGAAACCGAGATTCCCGATGAGGAAGCCGAGAAAATCACTACGGTGAAGCTGGCTATCGACTACATCAAGGAAAACCTCGCCTGATCGTGTCCCCGCAGTAACCGGAAGAGCCGTTTCTATGTTTTGATAGGGCGGCTTTTCTTATTTATGCTTCCAGCACCTGATTCTACCGGGGAGGACGTTCGGTGATTGGCAGACGCGTAGTTGTAACAGGCCTTGGTATGGTCAGCCCCCTCGGGCTGGACGTTCAGGAGACCTGGAAAAATATCGTCGCGGGTAAAAGCGGCGTTGCACCCATCGTCGCTTTCGATGTTGAAGCCTACAGCACGCGGTTTAGCGCCAGTGTCAGGGGTTTCGACATCACACCGTACTTCAGCGACAAAGACGCGCGCAAGATGGATATCTTCGTGCAGTTCGGCATGGCGGCTGGCATTCAGGCAATGCTGGACTCGGGGCTGGAAGTCACCGATGCCAACGCGCATCGCGTCGGCTGCGCGATCGGCTCGGGCATCGGTGGTATCGGTCAGATCGAAAAGAACACCGAAATTGTGGCGCGCTCCGGGCCACGCAAGATTTCGCCATTTTTTGTTCCGGGTTCGATCATCAACATGATCTCGGGCAATTTATCGGTACGTTACAACCTGCAAGGCCCCAACCTGGCGGTCGTCACAGCCTGTACTTCGGGTACGCACAACATCGGGCTCGGGGCGCGCCTGATCGCGCTCGGTGACGCCGATGCCATGCTGGTGGGGGGCGCCGAGATGGCGACCACGCCGGTGGGGCTGGGCGGTTTCGCGGCAGCACGTGCACTCTCCACCCGCAACGATGACCCGGCGGCAGCCTCACGCCCCTGGGACCGCGATCGCGACGGTTTTGTTCTGGGCGATGGCGCGGGCGTTTTGATGATCGAGGAATACGAATCCGCGAAAGCGCGCGGAGCCCATATCTACGCGGAAATTACCGGTTTTGGTATGAGCGGCGATGCCTACCACATGACGCTGCCACCGGAGGATGGTCGCGGTGCAGCGGCGGCAATGCGCAACGCGATTGCCGATTCCGGTGTGCCCGTTGACCAGATCGGCTACATCAACGCCCACGGCACATCGACCAATGCCGGTGACCTCGCCGAGAGCCGGGCAATCCAGGCAGTGCTGGGGAGTGCAGCGGAAACGGTTGCGGTGAGTTCAACCAAATCGATGATCGGGCACCTGCTGGGTGCGGCCGGCGCGGTCGAAGCCATATTTTCCATCCTGGCACTGCGGGATCAGGTCGCTCCCCCCACTATCAATCTCGACAACCCGGATGAGGGCTGTGTGCTGAATTACGTTCCGCACACCGCGCAGCAGCGCACAATCAAGCATGCCCTGTCCAATTCATTCGGTTTCGGCGGCACCAACGGGTCCTTGCTGTTCAGTCAGCTCGACTGACGCCGGCGGGGTGGTAGCAGCGGCCAAGACATGGATTGACGGCAGCCCCGGCGACGCGCTGCCTTTACCGGACCGCGCTTTTGCATACGGCGATGGTGTGTTCGAAACCCTTCTGCTGCGCGATGGCCGTGCGCTGCTGACCGACTTCCACTTTGATCGTCTGGCGACCGGCCTGGCGTGCCTGCGCATGCCGTCGGCGTTACCTTTGGCACGCAAACACTTCGAAACTGCGCTCGGGGCACTGAGCGCGGCAACGGGCTATAGTGTAATGCGTCTCACGGTGTCTCGAGGCGCCGGCCCGCGTGGCTACGCACCGCCCACAGACGCGACGCCACGGGTTGTCATCACGGTGTCGGACCTGGCGCATGACCCTGCACAGCGCCCCATGCCGGCAACCCTCGGTGAAACCGCGGTCCGTTGGAGCAAGCAGCCGCTGCTCGCCGGCGTGAAACACCTCAACCGGTTGGAACAGGTGCTGGCGGCCGCGGACGCGGCTGCGGCCGGCGTGGATGAAGTTCTCATGCTGGACCAGGGTGGCGCGCCGTTGTCGGTGTCGGCGGGTAACCTGTTTCTGGTGGCGGGCAAACGCCTGTTAACGCCAACACTGGCCGATGCCGGTATCGCCGGCACTCGACGTCGTCTGTTGCTGGAACACCTGGCGCCCGCCTGTGGCCTGCAGGTGGGCGAGTCACGTTTGCAGTTGCATCAGCTGCTGGCGGCAAATGAGGTGTTTTACTGCAATGCGCTGATCGGCTTGCGCCCCGTGGCGACTTACCGCGATCGAAGCTGGAGTGAGCACCCGGTCACCGAGCGCCTGCACGCAGCCTATTGTGAATGGTTGCAGCGGTGAGCAGGGTGTGGCGCTGGTTGCTGGTATCAGCGGCCATCCTGGCGCTCGTCGCGGTGCTGGCGGTGCGCGAAGCGTGGCAGAGATGGCAGGCGCCGCTGCTGCTGCCGGAGTCCGGCATACTGCTGACAGTATATCCCGGTGACAGCTTGCGTTCCGTGGCCGAACGCCTGGAGATGCAGGGTGTGCTGCAACACCCCGAGCTGCTGCTGCTCTGGGCGCGCTATCACAGGCTGGATGCGAGCATTCGTCGCGGTGAGTATGACCTGCAACCGGGACTGACGGCGAAGCGCCTGCTGGCCATGCTGGTCAGTGGTCGAGTAGTGCAGTACCAGGTGACATTGCCTGAAGGGATTGTGGTCGCCCAGGCGCTGTCCATCCTGCGCGAAGAGCCGGCGCTGACGAGTGTGCTGTCCGGGCCTGAAGATGCGCGGCTGTTGACGCTGGTGGCGCCTTTTGAGGCAACCGAAGGCCTGTTTTTGCCGGAAACCTACCGTTTTGAGCGGGGTGATACTGACCTTGACCTGTTGCAGCGTGCCCACCGGGCCCTGCTGGCGGCACTGGAGCAAGAGTGGGCGGGCCGCGCCCCAGAGCTGCCTTACGCCACGCCCTATGACGCGCTGATCATGGCGTCGATAATCGAACGCGAAACCGGCGTTGCCGAGGAGCGCGAGGAAATAGCCGGCGTCTTCGTGCGCCGCTTGCAGCGGGGCATGCGTTTGCAAACCGACCCGACCATCATCTATGGCCTGGGTGAATCTTTCGATGGCAATCTGCGCCGCAGCCACCTGCGGGATGCGGGCAACCTGTTCAATACCTATCGGCACGATGGTCTGCCCCCTACACCCATCGCATTGCCTGGACGTGCGGCGTTGCATGCAGCACTGCAGCCCGCCGCCGGAGAAACGCTTTTTTTTGTGGCACGCGGCGACGGCAGCCACGAATTCAACACCACGCTTGAAGGCCATGAGCGTGCCGTGCGTAAATACCAGCTGCAAAGGCGCAAAGATTATCGTTCATCCCCGGAGAAACCCTGACCATGGTTCCATCGCGCGGCCTGTTCATCACTGTTGAAGGCGGGGAAGGTGCAGGAAAATCCACCAATATTGCCGGCATCCAGGCTTATCTGCAGTCGCGGGGCGTTGAGCTGGTGGTCACCCGTGAACCCGGTGGCACCCGTCTGGGAGAAGATGTGCGCGAGGTATTGTTGCGCCCCAGGGAGGAACCCGTTGTGCCGATGGCGGAGCTGTTGCTGCTGTTTGCGGCGCGGGCGCAGCATGTCGAGGACGTTATCCTGCCTGCGCTGGCCGCGGGCAAATGGGTTATCTGTGATCGCTTTACCGATGCCAGTTATGCCTACCAGTGCGGCGGCCGGGGCATGCCAGCCTCGGCGGTACGTGCGCTGGAGTCGCTGGTACAGGGCGAACTCCGTCCGGACTACACCCTGTTGCTCGATACGCCAGTAGACACTGGCCTGGAGCGTGTTCGCGGCCGTGGCGACCTGGATCGTTTCGAGCGCGAGGAACTGGCATTTTTCCAGCGCGTGCGCGAGACCTATCTGCAATTGGCCCGGGAGAGTAGCGGTCGCTATCATCTCGTCGATGCCAGCCAGCCACTGGAAGGCGTGCGGGCTCGCATAGAAGAGATTTGCGAGGAATTGTTCGCCTGCTGGGCACCGCGCCACCCGGTGGCCCGATGAATCTGCAGGGGTTGCCGCAGGTCAGCGTGCCACTCCCGTGGCAGGCACAGGCCTGGGCGCATCTGCAGGAGCAGATAAGTCGTCGGCAGTTGCCCCATGCGTTGCTGTTTGCCGGCCCCGCTGGCGTCGGCAAGGAACGCCTGGCACTGGCACTGGCGCGCTATCTGCTGTGTCACCAACCGGTCGCCGGTCACAACTGCGGTGAGTGCCGGGCCTGTCGCTACAGCCAGTCCGGTAGTCACGGTGACTTTCGCTGGTTGCAGCCCGAGGGCACCAGCAAGGTCATCCGCATCGAGCAAGTGCGCGAGGCGGTCGCCTTTGTCTATCGCACGGCCGGGTTTGGTGCACGCAAGGTGGTGGTACTGACACCGGCGGAGCGCATGTCCAACAGCGCCGCCAACGCACTGCTGAAAGGGCTGGAGGAGCCCTCCGAGGATACCCACCTGATACTGGTAGCACAGCGTTTGCAGGGTATGCCGGCGACCGTCCGCTCACGCTGTCAATTGGTCAAGTTGCCACTGCCACCCCGCGACCAGTGCATACCCTGGCTGCAACAGGTCACCGGGGACGAGGCGAGCGCGACGGAGCTGCTCGAGCTCGCCGGGGGTGTGCCGCTGCAGGCTGAACAGCTGTACAACGATGGCGGGGCAGAACCGTTGCGTGAACAGCGCAAGCTTTTGGGCGACCTGGCGCGTGGCAAGGTGAATGTGCCGCTGGTGGCGGCGCGCTTCGGCCAGCAGGATCTGGCGCAGGCGCTGCGTGACATAGCCCTGTTTCTACATGTGTACCTCTGTCGACAGGAGCAGGCGGGGCTGCGCCGTGCGCGGCCACTGTTCCAGTTGCTCGATCGCATGCAGGCACTGCAGGCCGCTATTGCCGCCGGTTCCAACCCGAATCCGCAGCTTGCGCTGGAAAGCGTGTTGATCAGTTTCGCCGATGGCTTTGGTGTCATGCGCAGCGGTGCTAACATGCGTTCGTCTTCACAGGAGATCGCATCATGAGTGATTCCGCCGCGGGAAGCCGCAATGGCATTTTGTCGCTGACCATCAAGGACAAGGCCGTGCTGTACTCCGCCTACATGCCGTTCCTGCACAACGGCGGCCTGTTTGTACCCACCAACAAGACCTACAAGGTCGGGGACGAGGTGTTCATGCTGCTCACGCTCATGGATGAACCGGAGAAAATACCGATTTCCGGCAAGGTTGTCTGGGTCACCCCGCGCGGCGCGCAGGGCAACCGCACTGCGGGCATTGGCGTGCAATTCAGTGAGCAGGATGCGGCCGCGAACAGCAAGATCGAGAATCACCTGGCTGGCTCACTCGGCTCCGACCGCCCAACGCATACCATGTAGGCAAAAAAAATGGGTCCCGCCAGGGACCCAAGAAGACCATTAGGAGTGAAACACAAAAGGAATTGCTTCCCTTATCGGCGCATTGGGTATGCCCCGAGTGGCTGCTCGTTCGAGTCAGGGGATAAGCAACCACGCTTTAAGTATCGCCTATCAGTGGTAATTTTCCACAGTTCCGCAGGCGAATTATTAGGCTGATTTACGATAAAAACCTTGATTTATATCCTGATAAAGAATAAGCGGTTGCTGTTCAATGCCCGCTGACCCGCTCACCGGCATCGTGGAAGGCTTCTACGGGCGCCTGTGGTCGCATGAGTTGCGCCTGGCCTATGCCGGCTTTCTGCAGGCCCTGGGGCTGAATACCTATCTCTATGCCCCCAAGGGCGACCCGTGGCTGCGCAAACGCTGGCAGGCGCATTGGCCGGCCCGAGAATGGCAGGCGCTGAAAGAACTGGCCCTGCATTATCGCCAGCACGGGCTGCTCTTTGGCGTGGGCCTGTCACCCTTTGAGCTCTACGTTCACTATGGCCCCGCCCAGAAGCGCAGCCTGCGCGACAAGATCAGCCGCCTGAATACGCTGGAGGCGCCTCTGCTGGCCATCCTGTTTGACGACATGCCGGGTGAACAGGCCGACCTCGCGGAGCGCCAGGCAGAGATTGTTGCCGACGTGCAGGCCTGGAGTGGGGCGCAGCGGCTGCTGGTATGCCCGACTTATTATTCTTTTGATCCCGTACTGGAGCGGCATTTCGGTCGTATGCCACAGCACTACTGGGCGGACCTCGGCCGGTTGCTGGCACCGGAGGTTGACGTGTTCTGGACGGGTAATCAGGTGTGTGCCGATACCATCAGCGCCGATGATGTTGCGCGCGCCGCGGCGCTGCTGGGGCGGCCGGTGCTGCTGTGGGACAACTATCCGGTCAACGACGGTGCCCAGCGCAGCAACCATCTGTACCTGGATCCGCTGCAAGGTCGCACAGGCCTGCGCGGCAACGGCAAGCTGACCGGTCATCTTTGCAACCCGATGGTGCAGGGGCGCTGCTCGTTGCCGGCCCTCACGGGCCTGGCGCAGCTCCACGCAAGCGCGCCCCCCGATCCTGATGTTCTGGTGATATTGCTCGGTGCCGCATTGTGGCACTGCTTGCAGCGCGATGCCGAGGAGTTCCGAACACTGGGCCTGTCCGCAATGTCTGCGGCGCGCCGCGGGGCGCTGGCAGCAGAGTATGCGCAGCTCCCCGGCGCGGCGGCGCGCGAGGTGGTCGACTGGCTAAAGGGGGAGTACGCTTTCGACCCTGCCTGTCTCACTGATTAGCATGCGCTGTCTCGGTGCGGGAAGCGTCGTTCGCGGTTGTGTGCGAACCCGGTTTGTGGCAGAATCCGCAGCCTTGCGAGAACTCAAAGTTGCGGTTCTTTAGGTCATCAAGGCCAAAGAAATCAAGAAGTTACGGCGTATTTGCAGGTTGATTTTCAGCACTGTAACGTCGCGCACTGGCGGTTTCCCGACACGCGGAAGTGGCGAAATTGGTATACGCGCTGGATTTAGGTTCCAGTGCCGCAAGGCGTGAGAGTTCGAGTCTCTCCTTCCGCACCAACTGACAGCGATCCTGGCCCGGGCCAGGGTCGTTCTGATGACGGGGCGCACCGGCGCCCACTACCGACTGGATTGTGAGGAATAAGCATGCAGGTGTCCATTGAAACGACTTCGGGCCTGGAGCGCCGTTTGACTGTCGGCGTACCCGCCGCCCAGGTTGACAGTGAGGTCGATTCGCGGCTGCAAAAAGCCGCCCAGAACGTGCGCCTGCCCGGCTTCCGGCCCGGCAAGGTGCCGATGAAAGTGATGCGTCAGCGCTATGGCGCTGGCGTTCGCCAGGAAGTCCTGGGCGAGGTCATGAGCCGTTCGTTCCAGGAGGCCGTGGTGCAGGAAAAACTGCGCCCCGCGGGCCAGCCCAGCATCGAGCCGCGCAGCCTCGAAGCCGGTCGCGATCTGGAATACGTGGCCACGTTTGAAGTGTTTCCCGAAGTTGAAGTCGTGTCCATGTCCGGCTTTGCCGTCACCCGCCCGGCTGCCGAAGTCACGGATGGCGATGTCGATAACATCATTGAGGTGTTCCGCAAGCAGCAGGGGGAGCGTCAATCCGTCGAGCGTGCTGCGGCCATGGGCGATATCGTCAATCTGGACTACACCGGCACACGGGATGGCGAAGCATTTGACGGTGGCAGCGCCGAGGGAACCGACCTTGAGCTCGGCTCCGGTCGCATGATTCCAGGATTTGAAGACGGCATTGTGGGCCTGGCCGCCGGCGACGAGAAAACCCTTGAGCTGTCGTTCCCCGAGGATTACCACAGCGAGGAGCTGCAGGGCGCTGCGGTACAGTTCGCGGTTAAGGTCAACGACGTGAAAGAGCTGGTGCTGGCACCGCTGGACGAGGAATTGTTCAAGCTTTATGGCGTGGAAGAGGGTGGTGAGGAACAATTTCGCAAGGAAGTGGCGGAAAATATGACCCGAGAGCTGAAAAACGCCGTAACTAGTCGTGTCAAACAGCAGGTCATGGATGCCGTGGTAGACGCACACAAGGGTTTGGAAGTGCCCAGGGCGCTGATTTCACAAGAGATACAGGCGCTGCGCAAGCAAATGTTCCAGCAGTTTGGTGGTGCGGCTCCTGAAGGTCTGGATCTGGACGCCCTGTTGCCTGACGACATGTTCCGTGACAACGCCGAGCGCCGCGTCAAGCTGGGTCTGTTGTTGTCCGAGATGATCAGCACGTTCGAACTCAAGGCTGACCCGGCGAAAGTGCGGGAAACCATTGAGGAACTGGCCGCCACCTACCAAGACGCGGAAGAGGTCATCAACTGGTATTATGGCAATCCGGAGCAGCTCTCCTCCGTCGAGTCCAAGGTGCTTGAGGACAGTGTGGTCGACAAGCTGTTGGAAGCGGCCGAGGTGACTGATGAGCCCTGCAGCTACCAGGAAGCCATTGCACAGGCTCAGAGCCAGCGCTGAGTACATTCAGGTGCCGTCGAGGCGGCGCCTTAATACTGACAACCGAGGAAACGATTGCATGTCGAATTTGCCGGACGGGCGTAACACGATGAATGTCAGCAACCTGGGCTTGATCCCGATGGTCGTGGAGCAAACGGCCCGCGGTGAGCGCTCCTACGACATCTACTCGCGTCTGCTCAAGGAGCGCGTGGTGTTTGTGGTAGGGCCGGTAGAGGACCACATGGCAAACCTGATCGTGGCCCAGCTGTTGTTCCTGGAGTCGGAAAACCCCGACAAAGACATTCACCTCTACATCAACTCCCCCGGCGGCTCGGTGACGGCGGGGCTGTCGATTTACGACACCATGCAGTTCATCAAGCCGGATGTGAGCACGATGTGTATCGGTCAGGCCGCCTCCATGGGGGCTTTCCTGCTCGCGGGTGGTGCCGCCGGCAAACGCTTCATCCTGCCGAATGCGCGCACCATGATTCACCAGCCTAGCGGCGGTGCCCAGGGGCAAGCCTCGGACATCGATATCCAGGCGCGTGAAATCCTTATTATCCGTCGCCGCCTGAACGAGTTGATGGCGGAGCATACCGGCCAGAGTCTTGAGACTATCGAGCGCGATACTGAGCGCGACCGCTTCATGAACGCCGAGCAAAGCAAGGAATACGGGCTGATTGACGAGGTAGTCAATCGTCGCGCGCCGGCTGCGTCATAACCTAACGCTGCCGGGCGCCCTGTCCGCGGGCTTGCAAATGGCGGGAAAAAACATCATCTTTGAATCAGATGAGATTGCAGAATTCATAGGCCACAGGGCAGAGCATGACTAAAGACACCACAAAATCAGGCGACGACGGCGGCAAGCTGCTGTACTGCTCATTTTGCGGCAAGAGCCAGCACGAAGTGCGCAAACTGATCGCTGGTCCCTCGGTGTTCATTTGCGATGAATGCGTCGATCTGTGTAACGACATCATCCGCGAAGAAGTGCAGGAAGGTAACAGCGAAGCAAAACGCGACCACCTGCCCACGCCACACGAAATCAAGACGATCCTGGACGAGTACGTGATCGGCCAGCAGCGCGCCAAGAAAGTGCTGTCGGTGGCGGTGTATAACCACTACAAGCGCCTGCGCCACAGTCAGGCCAGCAGCCGTGGTGAAGACGTGGAGTTGGGCAAGAGCAACATTCTGCTGGTGGGGCCAACCGGTAGCGGCAAGACGCTGCTGGCGGAAACCCTCGCCCGCTTGTTGGATGTGCCCTTTACCATTGCGGATGCGACGACGCTGACCGAAGCGGGCTATGTGGGTGAAGATGTCGAAAACATCATCCAGAAGCTGCTGCAGAAATGCGACTACGACGTCGAGAAAGCGCAGGTCGGCATTGTGTATATCGACGAAATCGACAAAATTTCGCGCAAGTCTGACAACCCCTCCATCACCCGGGACGTTTCGGGTGAGGGCGTGCAGCAGGCGCTGCTCAAGCTGATCGAGGGTACGGTAGCGTCAGTGCCGCCGCAGGGCGGACGCAAGCACCCGCAACAGGAGTTTCTGCAGGTCGACACGTCGAACATCCTGTTCATCTGCGGCGGTGCCTTCGCGGGTCTGGACAAGGTGATTCGCAACCGGTCCGAAAAGGGTGGCATCGGCTTCAATGCCGAGGTCAAGAGCAAGGACGAGCGCCGCAACGTCGGTGAGCTGTTGTTCGACCTTGAGCCTGAGGACCTGGTGCAATACGGCCTGATTCCCGAGTTTGTCGGCCGCCTGCCGGTGATTGCAACGCTTGAAGAGCTCGATGTGCCCGCTCTGGTGCAGATCCTGACCGAGCCGCGCAACTCACTGACCAAACAGTACAGCAAGCTGTTTGAAATGGAGGGCGTCGAGGTTGACTTCCGTGAAGACGGCCTGCGGGCCGTGGCGGAACGGGCCATGGAGCGCAAGACAGGTGCTCGCGGCCTGCGCTCCATTCTCGAAGGCGTACTGCTCGACTCCATGTACAACATTCCCTCGCGGAGCGATGTCAGCAAGGTGGTTATCGACGAATCGGTGATTCGCGGTGACTCCGAGCCACTGCTGGTATACCAGAACCACGAGCCAGCAGCGCGAGCGGCGTCCAAGGACGAGTAGCGGCGGAGCCGCAAGGCTCCGGCTGCCGGGCCCCGGCCCGGCAGGCGCAAAGTGCGCCGGGGCCTTGTGTTCCGGCTGCACCGCCCCCATCTACAGGTCAGCTGTGACCATTCACAACCCGGAGATTTGTATGGGTTCCTCCTCGGTAATTGATCTTCCCCTGCTGCCGCTGCGCGATGTCGTGGTATACCCGCACATGGTGTTGCCGCTGTTTGTTGGCCGGGAAAAGTCCGTTGAAGCGCTGGAAGATGCCATGGCTGGCAGCAAGCAGGTGTTGCTCGTTGCGCAGCGCAATGCGGCCGATGACAACCCCGGCGTGGACGACATCTACCAGGTGGGCACCGTGTCCAACATCCTGCAGCTGCTCAAGTTGCCCGACGGCACGATCAAGGTGCTGGTGGAAGGCAGCTACCGTGCGGTGATCGACAACGTGGACGACGAAGGTCGCTTCACGGTGGCCGGTGTGCGCGAAGTCGAAAGCGATGACGTGCCTGATGATGAGGCCGAGGGTCTGCTGCGCTCTACCGTCAGCCAGTTTGAAAAGTATGTGAATCTCAGCAAGAAAGTGCCTGCCGAGGTGCTTACCTCGCTGTCGGGCATCGACGAACCGGGCCGTCTTGCGGATACCATTGCCGCGCATATGAGTGTGGATCTGCAGGAAAAACAGTCCATTCTTGAAATTGCTGACATCCGGGCCCGGCTTGAGCACCTCATGGGGCTGATGGAGGCGGAGATCGACCTGTTCCAGGTGGAAAAACGCATCCGCGGTCGCGTCAAGAAGCAGATGGAGAAGAGCCAGCGCGAGTACTACCTCAACGAGCAGATGAAGGCGATCCAGAAAGAGCTGGGTGACCTTGATGAGGCCCCCAGCGAGCTGGACGACCTGCAGGCACGGATCGAGGATGCGCGCATGCCTGATGAAGCGCGCACGAAAGCGGTGGCCGAGCTGAACAAGCTCAAGATGATGTCGCCGATGTCTGCCGAAGCTTCGGTGGTGCGCAGCTATATTGACTGGATGGTGAGTGTGCCCTGGTCGCGCCGCAGCAAGGTGAAGCACGATCTGAAGCGCGCCTCCGGCATTCTCAACGAAGACCATTTCGGTCTTGAAGAAGTGAAAGAGCGCATACTGGAATATCTCGCCGTACAGAAGCGTGTGCGCAAGGTGAAGGGCCCGGTGCTGTGCCTGGTTGGTCCTCCCGGGGTGGGCAAGACCTCGCTCGGCGAGTCGCTGGCGCGTGCCACCAACCGCAAATTCGTGCGCATGGCGCTGGGCGGCGTTCGTGACGAGGCGGAAATTCGGGGCCACCGGCGCACCTATATTGGTTCCATGCCGGGCAAGCTGCTGCAGAAGATGGCCAAGGCAGGGGTGCGCAATCCGCTGTTCCTGCTCGATGAAATCGACAAGATGGGTATGGACCACCGCGGCGACCCTGCGTCCGCGATGCTGGAAGTGCTGGATCCGGAGCAGAATCACGCCTTCAACGACCACTACCTGGAAGTCGATTACGACCTCTCGGATGTGATGTTCGTGTGTACCTCCAACACCATGAACATTCCCGGTCCGTTGCTGGATCGCATGGAAGTCATTCGCATTCCCGGCTATACGGAAGACGAAAAAGTCAGCATTGCGGCCAAATATCTGATACCGAAGCAAATACGGCAGAACGGCCTGGGCAAGGACGAGATCACCATCGGTGAAGACACGGTGATCGACATCATCCGCTACTACAGCCGCGAAGCGGGCGTGCGGGCGCTGGAGCGGGAAGTCGCGAAGATCTGCCGCAAGATGGTCAAGCGCATTGCACTGGAAGAAGACAGTGTGTCGGCAGAGGTCACTCCTGACATGCTCCCGGACCTGCTGGGCGTGCGCAAATTCAACTACGGCATTGCCGAGGAACAGAACAAGGTAGGGCAGGTGACAGGTCTCGCCTGGACATCTGTGGGTGGAGAGTTGCTGACGATCGAGGCGGCATCGGTGGCGGGCAAGGGTCGCTATGTCAAAACGGGCTCGCTCGGCGACGTGATGCAGGAGTCGATTCAGGCGGCGACCACCGTCGTGCGCAGCCGGTCACAGGTGCTCGGTATACCGGCTTCCTGGCACGACAAGCACGACGTGCATATACATGTGCCCGAAGGGGCTACGCCCAAGGATGGCCCGAGTGCCGGCGTGGCCATGTGCACTGCGCTGGTTTCCATCAGCACCGGCATCGCAGTGCGCGCGGACGTGGCGATGACGGGAGAGATTACCCTGCGCGGTGAAGTGCTGCCCATTGGAGGTTTGAAGGAAAAACTCCTTGCGGCGCGTCGCGGTGGCATCAAGACGGTGATCATACCCAGGGAAAACGAGCGCGACCTCAAGGAAGTGCCCGAGAACATCAAGCAGGATCTGCAGATCCGGCCCGTGAAGTGGATTGATGAGGTGTTGGCGATTGCGCTTGAGCGCGTGCCGGAGCCACTCTCGGATGAAGAGTACCTCGCACCCGCGCCCGGAAGCAGCCAAGACAGCGAGCAGGGCGAGAAAAATCGGATAAATACGCATTGAGAGCGGGGTGTTGGTTGACCGCCAACTCGGCTCTGGTATACAGTCAGCCACCTGAATCCAGTGCGCTTCCTCCCGGTTTTGGCACCGAGAGGTGCTCGCCAGTGAGTAGCTGGAATCACTTTCAGGTGCTCGCCTGCTGCATCATGAATTGCCCGCATTTCGTTGCGGATGAGAACATCATACTTTAGTCAGATAACACTCCAAGGGGATACCTGTGAATAAAACCGAACTCATTGACGCCATTGCTGCTGCCGCCGACCTGCCGAAAGCTTCTGCCGGCCGTGCTCTGGACGCCGTGGTAGACAGCATTACGGAAGCCCTGAAAAAAGGCGATCAGGTAACGCTGGTAGGTTTCGGCACCTTTGCCGTGAAAGCGCGTGCTGCCCGCGAAGGCCGCAACCCGCAGACCGGCCAGACCATCCAGATCAAGGCCTCCAATGTGCCCGGCTTCAAGCCCGGCAAGGCACTCAAGGACGCCGTCAACGGCTGACTTGCAGTAACCGGCGGGTCTGGCGTTCGCTCGCGCAGCGCTCATCACCCCGTCTGTGTGCCGGTAACGGTTCAGGGAAAAGCGCACTCATGAGTGCGCTTTTTTGTTGATAAGGAACGGAAGACACCATGCTTCAGGACATCCGCAAGACTACTCAGGGAACAGCCGCCAAGGTTGTTATCGGGTTGATCGTCATCTCCTTCGCACTTTTTGGCATTGAATCGATTCTGCTGGGCGGTGGCGGTGGTGCCGTCGCCGAGGTCAATGGCGAAGCCGTCACGCCGATGGAGTTGCAGCAGGCGGTGGATACACAGCGGCGTCAGTTGATCGCCATGATGGGTGACAATCTCGATCCGGCCATGCTCGACGACCAGCGGATCAGTGCCCAGGCTCTCGAGGGCATTGTCTCGCGCAAGCTGCTAATGCAATCGGCTCACGACATGGGCCTGACGGTCTCTGAAGCGGAGCTCGGCGCCGTTATCGCGGGGATGGAGCAATTCCAGCTCGACGGCAACTTCTCGCCCGAGATGTACAAAAGCCTGCTGGCATCAGCCGGCTTTACCCCGGCGTCCTTCAAGAGCGCGTTGCGCGATGACCTTATTCTCGGTCAGGTACGTGCCGGCCTGGCCGGTAGTGATTTTGCCACGCCCGCCGAGCTCGCCCTGACCGCACGGGTTGTCGCCGAGCAGCGTGATGTGCGCTATCTCACTTTGCCCCTCGCGCCGTATCTCGACGCCGTTGAAGTCAGCGAGGAGGACCTCGAGACGTTTTACCGTGAGAATGAAGCCAGCTTCATGACACCGGAGTCTGTGGTGCTGGATTATGTCGAGTTGACGCTGGACGATTTCCGCGAACCGGTGGAAGAGGCCGCGATTGAGGAGGAGTACCGTATCCAGCTGGACAGCTACCAGTATCAGACGGAGAACCGGGTCTCGCATATTCTCCTGCAGCGCGGTAGTGATGAGTCGGAGGCGGACTTCGCCGCGCGTATCGCCACCGTGCAGGATGAACTCGCCGCCGGCAAGTCGTTTGCCGATGTGGCCGCAGAGCGCTCGGATGACGTGGGTTCAGCCGGTAATGGTGGTGACCTCGGGTTTTCCGCCGGTGATGCCTTCCCGCCGGAGATGGAGGAGGCCGTGGCCGCGCTTGAGGTGGACACAGTGTCCGCGCCGGTCGAAACCGATGCCGGTACGCACATTCTCATGGTCACGGAGCGCCGCGATTCAGAAGCGCCCAGCCTGGCGGAGCTGCGTCCCGAGCTTGAATCCGGTCTGCAGGAGCGTGAAGCCCGCGTCGCGCTGTTGCTTGCGGTGGAAGAGTTGCGCGACATCGCGTTCACCGCGGATAGCCTGCGTACACCGGCCCAGGAGTTGGGGCTTGAGGTGCTGCGTACCGAACCGATGACGCGTGAGCAGAGAGACGGCCCTCTCGCCGAGCCTTCCGTATTGCGTGCAGCCTTCTCTGAAGACGTGCTGGAGCTGGGGCACAACAGCGAGGTATTGGAGCTGGGCGGTGACCGCTTCGTTGCGGTACACGTGCATGAGCACAACAAGCCGACGCTGGAGCCGCTGGATGCGGTGAGGGATGAGATCGTCCGCAGCATTACCCGGGAACGGGCGCGCGAGGCACTGGAGAGCGCCGCCGCCGAGGCTGTGGCTGAACTCGCCGCAGGTGAGCAGAGCATTGAGGCGCTGGCGGCACGCGAGAGTGTGGAATGGCAGGTAGAGCTGGGCGCCCAGCGCGACAGCCGCGTGCTGCCGCCGGCGGTGCTGCAGCGCGCGTTCAGCCTGCCAGCTCCGGGCGACGACAACCCTGTTGCCGACTACGCGATCGATGCCTCCGGGGATGCCCGCATCCTGCAGCTGGTGCGCGTGCAGGCAGGAGCCCTGGCCAGCCTCGACGCCGAGCAACAACGTGGCCTGCGGCAGCGCATTGGCAGTGAGTTCGGTGCGCTGTTGCAGGTTGAACACGAGCAGGGCCTGCGTGCCGCAGCTGACATCTCTGTGCTCTGACGCACGCTGACAGACAACAAGGAAACCCGTTTCATCATGGCCCGACGTATTCTCACGCTTAACCAGATTTCCCTGAAAGGCCTTGAGCGCCTGCCCCGTGACGCCTACGAAATTGCCAGCGAGTTTGCGCATCCCGATGCCATCCTGCTGCGCAGCCACAAGCTGCAGGCCGAGGATATCGCCGACACCGTGCTTGCCATCGCCCGCGCGGGCGCCGGCGTGAACAACATTCCGGTGGCAGACTGTACCCGGCGTGGTATCCCGGTATTCAATTCGCCCGGCGCCAACGCCAATGCGGTGAAGGAGCTGGTAGCGGCGGGCCTGCTGCTGGGCTCACGGGGTGTGGTGGAAGGCCTGGAATACGTGTCCGGCCTCGCCAGCATCACGGACCCGGCGGAACTCAACAAGACGCTGGAAGCCAACAAGAAGCACTTCAAGGGCAACGAACTGCGCGGTAAAACGCTGGGCGTGGTGGGCCTGGGTGCCATTGGCTCGCTGGTGGCTGACATGGCGTTGACGCTGGGTATGGATGTCATCGGCTACGACCCGGCCCTGTCGGTAGATGCTGCCTGGCGCCTGTCCAGTCAGGTGCGCAAGGCCGACTCGCTGTCGGCGCTGTTTTCCCGCAGCGACTATGTGAGCCTGCATTTGCCGGCGCTGGAGTCCACGCGCGGGCTGATCAATGCCGAGTTGTTTGCCGTGATGCCCGAACAGGCCTGCCTGCTCAACTTTGCCCGGCAGGAGATTGTCGACGAAGCTGCGTTGCTCGAGGCCCTCGACCAGGGCCGCCTGCGCAAGTACATCGCCGACTTTCCGAGCCCGGCCCTGATTGGTCGCAAGAATGCCGTGCTGATGCCACACATCGGTGCCAGCACCGACGAGGCGGAAGACAACTGCGCCATCATGGCGGCGGACCAGCTGCGCGACTTCCTCGAAAACGGCAACATCCGCAACGCCGTCAACTTCCCCACGCTGCAACTGGAGCGGGCAGGGGGTTGCCGTTTGGCGGTGACCAACACCAACGTTCCCAAAATTCTGGGCAGCGTATTGTCCATTCTGGCGGAGCTGAATATCAACGTGGTGGATATGCTCAACAAGAGCCGCGACGATATCGCCTATAATCTTATCGATATGGACATCTGTCCGGCTGAATCCAGTCTGGCGTCCATGCGTGCGCTGGAAGGCGTTGTCAACGTCAGGGTGATTCCCTGACTTCACTGCGGGGGCACAATGACAGATTCACTTGATGCACTGGCGGGCAACGTGCCCGCCGCGGCTAAAACGTCAGGGCCGCCACTCGAGCAATGGCACCCGCCGCTCTCCGGCGATATCGATATCCGCATCGCGGCGGATGGCAGCTGGTACCACGAGGGCGGAAGAATCAGGCGCGAGCCCCTGGTCGCGCTGTTTGCCAGCATTCTGCGTCGGGAAGAAGACGGTGAGTACTACCTGGTCACGCCGGTAGAGAAATGGCGCATTCAGGTAGAACTGCATCCCCTGGTGGTGACCGAAATCAATCGCCGCGATGACACGCTGTACGCCAAACTCAACACCGGCCGCGAGGTCGCCGTGAACGCGGAACAGGCCCTGTTTCTCGAGCCGTCTGTAGGTGACGTGGCGGCTGTTCGTCTGGCCCACGGGCTCAGTGCCGTGCTGACACGGGCTGCCTGGTATCGTCTGGTGGACTCCGCGCAAGAGCGTGAGGGGCGGCTGCAGGTCTGCAGCGCTGGCGTGTGGTTCCCGCTACAGTAGTTGCAAGCTACCGATAGCGGGAACGCGCCGGGTCACATATTGGGGTAGGTCGGACCGCCGAAGCCTTCCGGCGTTACCCACACGATATTCTGTGACGGGTCCTTGATATCACAGGTTTTGCAATGCACACAGTTCTGTGCGTTGATCTGGAAGCGCTGCCCCTGCGCATCCTCCACCACTTCGTAGACACCGGCCGGGCAATACCGCTGTGCCGGCTCGTTGTATAGCGGCAGGTTTTTTTCCAGTGGTATGTTCGGGTCGATCAGCGTCAGATGGCAGGGCTGATCTTCCTCGTGGTTAGTGTTCGACAGGAACACCGAGGACAGTCGATCGAAGGTGATCTTGTTGTCCGGCTTGGGGTAGTCGGGTTTCTTGCAGTCCTTGGCCGGCTTCATGGTGGCGTAGTCGGGCACCGAGTCATTCAGGGTGAAGGGCAGTTTGCCGCCGAACAGGGTCTGGTCGACCCACACCATGGCCGAACCGATCATGAAGCCGAATTTGTGCATGAAGCCGCTGAAGTTGCGGGTGGTGTAAAGCTCTTCGTGCAGCCACGAACCACGGACCTTGTCCGCATACGTGGCGAGATCTGCAGGTGCGGACTCACCCTGTAGCAGCGCCTCGACCACGGCCTCAGCCGCGAGCATGCCGCTTTTCATTGCGGTGTGGTTGCCCTTGATCTTTACTGCATTCAGGGTGCCGGCGTCGCAACCGATAAGCAGTCCACCGGGGAAATGCATGGTCGGCAGGGAGTTGTAGCCGCCTTTGGTAATTGCACGGGCGCCATAGCTGATGCGTGAGCCACCCTGGATGTATTTCAACGTCTCAGGGTGTTGTTTCCAGCGCTGGAACTCTTCGAACGGGCTCAGGTGCGGATTGCTGTAGTTCAGGTCGGTGATCAAGCCGAGATAAACCTGGTTGTTTTCTGCGTGGTAGAGAAAGGCACCGCCGCTGGCGCCGTTTTCCTGCAGCGGCCAACCCAGACCGTGTACCACCAGCCCCTCTTCATGTTGCTCGGCGGGAATCTCCCAGATTTCCTTGATGCCGATACCGTAGTGCTGTGGGTCCTTGCCTTCATCCAGGCCGAAACGGCTGATCAGCTGTTTGCCCAGGTGGCCACGGCAGCCTTCGGCGAACAGCGTGTAGCGGGCGTGCAGCTCCATGCCGGGCGTATAGCTGTCCTTTTTCTCGCCATCCGCGCCTATCCCCATATCGCCAGTGGCAATGCCCTTGACCCGGCCATCGTCGTGGTACAACACCTCGGCAGCGGCGAACCCCGGGTAGACCTCTACGCCCAGGTTCTCCGCCTGCTCTGCCAGCCAGCGGCAGACGTTGCCCATGGACACAATGAAGTTGCCTTCGTTGTGTGTTGGCTTGGGAATCAGGAAGTTGGGCAGCTTGATGGCTTTCTTGGCGCCCGTGTAAAAGAAGAAGTTGTCGTGCGTGACCGCGGTATTCAGCGGTGCACCCATGGTGGCCCAGTCGGGAAACAGCTCCGCGAGCGCCCGTGGTTCGAACACGGCACCGGACAGGATGTGCGCCCCCACTTCGGAACCTTTCTCGACGACGCAAACCGTGACTTCCCGTTCCTGCGCCTGGGCCAGCTGCATGATGCGACAGGCGGCAGACAAGCCCGCGGGCCCCGCGCCAACAATCACTACATCAAATTCCATTGATTCACGTTCCACGGTAGGCTCCTCTGATCGTGCGGGGGTCTGATTGGCTGCTTGTGGCCGCTTCGTGTAAAAGCGAAAGTCAGCCCAAAAAAGCTGCGCAAGTATATAATTTCTAAAGGTTAAAAGCCAGAAGGCCGGGGATGGTCTGTGCTCTGCTTCTGTCCAGCACCACACGCCTGGACGCGCTGAAACACTCTTGACCTCCACACCCTTTGGCGGCAACATAGCGGCCCGAGTACAGGCCGGTGCCTTGATTCACGCGCCACAGCCCATTCAAACCCACCCGAAACTAGCGTTGGAAATCCTATGAAGGTTCTTGTTGCCGTTAAGCGCGTCGTTGACTATAACGTCAAAGTCCGTGCCAAGGGCGATGGCAGTGACGTTGACCTGAACAACGTCAAAATGGCCATCAACCCGTTCTGTGAAATCGCCGTAGAAGAGGCGGTAAGATTGAAGGAAGCCGGAGTTGCGACCGAGGTGATTGCCGTTTCCGTGGGCGAAAAGCCCTGTCAGGAGCAAATCCGTACCGCACTTGCTCTGGGCGCTGACCGCGGCATCCATGTAGAAGCCGAAGGCCGTATTGAACCGCTGGTGATCGCCAAGCTCCTCAAGGGCGTGGTGGAGAAAGAGCAGCCCCAGCTGGTGATTCTGGGCAAACAGTCCATCGACGGCGACAACAACCAGACCGGCCAGATGCTGGGTGCGTTGACCAATATGCCGCAGGGTACTTTTGCCTCTGAAATCAAGGTGGAAGGCGATAAACTTAATGTAGTTCGTGAGGTGGATGGAGGCCTGCAGACTATCAGCCTCAGCCTGCCGGCTATCGTCACCACCGACCTGCGCCTGAACGAACCGCGCTATGCGTCGCTGCCGAATATCATGAAGGCGAAGAAGAAGCAGCTGGACGTGTACAGCCCCGCTGACCTCGGCGTGGAAGTCACCAGCCATATTACGTTGGTGCGGGTAGAACCGCCGGCAGAGCGCCAGGCAGGTATCAAGGTTGAAGATGTGGCACAGCTGGTGGATAAATTGAAAAACGAGGCGAAGGTGATCTCATGAGTACACTCGTTATTGCAGAACACGACAACGGTAGCCTGAAGCCGGCAACCCTGAATGCTGTCACCGCCGCCCAGGCGCTGGGCGCGGATATTGATATCCTCGTCGCCGGCGCCGGCTGTGCTGCGGCAGGCGACGAAGCGGCAAAAATTGCCGGGATCGGCAAAGTGCTGGTCGCCGATAACGCCGCCTACGAGCACCAGCTGGCGGAGAACGTCAGCCTGTTGATCGCAGAAGTGGCCGCCGCGTACGACAACGTTGTTGCACCCGCCACCACCAACGGCAAGAACATCATGCCCCGCGTTGCGGCGCTGCTGGATGTTGCGCAGATATCTGATGTTACCGCCGTAGAGTCAGCGGATACCTTCAAGCGGCCCATCTATGCGGGTAACGTGATTGCCACCGTGCAGTCCAGCGATGCACGCAAGGTCATTACCGTGCGCACCACCGCGTTCGATGCGGCTGCCGCCGAGGGCGGTTCGGCCACGGTAGAAGCGGTGTCCGCCGTGCATGATGCCGGTCTGTCCAGCTTCGTGGGCGAAGAAGTGGCGGTGTCTGACCGTCCTGAACTGACTGCAGCACCGGTGGTTATCTCTGGCGGCCGCGGCATGCAGAACGGCGACAACTTCAAGCTGCTCGAAGGTATTGCCGACAAGCTCGGGGCCGCCATCGGTGCCTCGCGCGCCGCGGTGGACGCCGGTTTCGTGCCCAACGACATGCAGGTAGGTCAAACGGGTAAAATCGTTGCTCCGGACCTGTATATTGCCGTGGGTATCTCCGGTGCCATTCAGCACCTGGCAGGCATGAAAGACTCGAAAGTCATTGTCGCCATCAATAAGGACGAAGACGCGCCGATCTTCCAGGTGGCGGATTACGGCCTGGTTGCCGACCTGTTCGACGCCTTGCCCCAGTTGGAGTCTGCGCTCTGAGCCAGACGTCTTCGTAGCAGGGTGTCCTGCAGTGACAAAAAAGCCGGCTTCAAGCCGGCTTTTTTGTGTGCCGCCATCCGGCCCACCGTAGTGGGCCGTGGCGGTGTTGGCCTGAACTCAGGCCGTGACGGTATCGATTTGCACCGCCGAAATGCGCTTGCCTTCTTCCGCGCTTTTCTGGAACTCGATGATCTGGTCGAAGTTCATGTAGCGATAGATCTCGGACGACATCGCGTCCAGCTGGCTGGCGTACTCAAGGTACTCCTCAGGCGTTGGCAGTTTGCCGAGAATCGCACCGACCGCCGCGAGCTCGGCCGACGTCAGGTAGACGTTGGCGCCATCTCCCAGACGGTTGGGGAAGTTACGCGTGGAGGTTGAAAGCACCGTACTGTTAGGCGCTACCCGTGCCTGGTTACCCATGCAGAGTGAGCAGCCGGGCATTTCGGTGCGCGCGCCGGCGCGACCGAAGATGTTGTAGTAGCCTTCCTCCATCAGCAAATGTTCGTCCATCCGTGTCGGTGGTGAAACCCACATACGCGTGGTGATACTGCCCTTGTGCTGGTCCAGCAGTTTACCGGCGGCGCGGAAGTGGCCGATGTTGGTCATGCAGCTACCGATGAATACCTCGTCAACCTTGTCGCCGGCCACTGCAGACAGCAGACGGGCGTCGTCGGGGTCGTTCGGGGCGCAGACGATAGGCTCACGCACCTCTGCCAGGTCGATCTCGATGACGGCGGCGTATTCCGCATCGGCATCGGCGGTCATCAGGCTCGGGTTGGCCAGCCACTCTTCCATTTTCACCGCGCGGCGTTCCAGGGTGCGGCTGTCGCCGTAGCCTTCGGCGATCATGGAACGCAACAGCACCACGTTGGAGCGCAGGTATTCGGCAATGGTGTCTTCGTCCAGGGCGATGGTACAGCCGGCCGCAGAGCGTTCTGCAGAGGCGTCAGAAAGTTCGAACGCCTGCTCGACGGTGAGGCCTTTAAGGCCTTCAATTTCCAGAATACGCCCGGAGAAAATGTTCTTCTTGCCTTTCTTCTCAACGGTCAGCAGGCCTTGCTGGATCCCGTAGTAGGGAATGGCGTGCACCAGGTCGCGCAGGGTGATGCCCGGCTGCATCTCGCCTTTGAAGCGCACCAGGACGGATTCCGGCATATCCAGCGGCATCACGCCGGTGGCGGCGGCGAAGGCCACCAGCCCGGAACCTGCCGGGAAGGAAATGCCCATCGGGAAACGGGTGTGGCTGTCGCCACCAGTGCCTACCGTGTCGGGCAGCAGCATGCGGTTCAGCCAGCTGTGGATAATGCCGTCCCCGGGACGCAGGGAAACACCGCCGCGGGTCATGATGAAGTCGGGCAGGCTGTGCTGGGTGTCGATGTCCACAGGCTTCGGGTAGGCCGCCGTGTGGCAGAAAGACTGCATGACCAGGTCGGTGGAGAAGCCGAGGCAAGCGAGGTCTTTCAGCTCATCGCGGGTCATGGGGCCGGTGGTGTCCTGCGACCCCACTGTGGTCATGCGCGGCTCGCAGTATGTGCCGGGGCGGATACCGTCCATGCCGCAGGCCTTGCCGACCATTTTCTGCGCCAGGGTAAAGCCCTTGCTGCTGTCGGCGGGCTGCTCGGGGCGGCGGAACAGGTCGGTGGGGGGCAGGCCGAGTGATTCCCGCGCCCGCGCCGTGAGGCCGCGACCAATAATCAGGTTGATGCGGCCGCCAGCGCGCACTTCGTCGAGCAACACCTCGGACTTGAGGGCAAACTCGGACAGCACCGCGCCGCTTTCCGAAAGAATCTTGCCATCGTAGGGGCGTACTTCAATCACGTCACCCATGTTCAGGTCGTCTACGGGCGCTTCGAACACCAGCGCACCGGCATCTTCCATGGTGTTGTAGAAAATGGGGGCAACCTTGCCGCCGATGCAGATGCCGCCGCCGCGCTTGTTGGGCACGCCGGGCATGTCTTCACCGAAAAACCAGAGCACGGAGTTGGTCGCCGATTTGCGCGATGAGCCGGTGCCGACCACGTCGCCGACAAAGGCCACTGGCAGGCCCTTGTCCTGCAGCTCTGCAATTTGCGTCATGGGACCGGTGACACCGTGTTCTTCCGGTGTGAGGCCGTCGCGGGTCATCTTGTACATGGCCAGTGCATGCAGGGGAATGTCGGGGCGGGACCAGGCATCGGGGGCCGGGGAGAGGTCATCGGTGTTGGTTTCACCGGTTACCTTGAATACGGACACCTTGATGGATTCCGGCACCGCGGGGCGGTTGGTGAACCACTCGCCGGCGGCCCAGGCTTCCATAACGTCCTTGGCGTGCGCGTTGCCCGCCCTGGCCAGTTCTTCCACATCGTGGAAGGCATCGAACACCAGCAGGGTGTGCTTGAGCTCGGTGGCAGCCAGTGCGCTCAGTTTGTCATCCTTCAGCAACCCGACCAGCGCCTCGATGTTGTAGCCACCGTGCATGTTGCCCAGCAGGACCACCGCGGCTTCCGCGTCAATCAGCGGGCTGCTTGCTTCACCCTGTACCAGGGCTGTGAGAAAGCCGGCCTTGACGTAAGCCGCTTCATCCACACCCGGTGGCACGCGGTGTGTAATCAGGTCGAGAATGAAGGCCTCTTCGCCCGCCGGTGGGTTCTTCAGGAGTTCAACCAGCGCGGCGACCTGTTCGGCGCTCAGGGGCTTGGGCGGGATATTCAGGGCGGCCCTTTCGGCCACGTGATCGCGATAGGCGTCTAGCACGGTGAAACTCCTTGTTACGATGGCGGGGAGGTGTAATTCGCCGCAGGAGTATATCCCAGCGCCTGTTTAAGATAAATAAATCAAACGCTTATACCGTGCATTCAGCAGGCTGATGACGTACACTTTTGAACTGTTGTCAGCCCGCCCAATTTCCCGATTATGCTCAAACCAGCCGTGAAGACCCCCTGTATTGGCGTCTGCTCTACGGGTATCGGTGATGCCGTATGCCGCGGTTGCAAGCGGTTCAGCCATGAGGTTATTCACTGGAACAGTTACACGGCGGAGCAGAAGCGCGTCATCGACGCGCGCCTCTCAGGCTTCCTGTCGCAATGCGTCAGCAACACCCTGGCGGTGCGGGACAAACCCCTGCTGGCCTGGCAGCTGCAGGTCCAGCAGTTGCGGTTTAACCCGGAGCACGATGAATACTGCTGGGTATTCAGCCTGTTGAAGGCAGGGGCGGGGCAGATTGAGCGCCCCGCTGATTTCGGGTTCGAGGTGCACGCCAGTCATGCGCGCCTGACTCTCGCTGAATTGCGCGATACGATCGATCGCGAGTTCTACATTCTCTCGGAAGCGCACTACGAGCGGTATATGCGCACGCCCGACCTGTTTGGTGGTTTGCCCTCATGACCGACACTTTACTGGCGCCGGTATTGGCGTTTTTGCCTTGCGCCACGCCGCAGGCCTGGGTGCAGTGGGCGCTCGAGCATCCGCACACGCTGTTGGTGGATCATGCCAACTGTGAGAAGAAAGCGGCCTCGACAGCGCTGAACCTCATGTACCGCTATGTGGAGCACCCCAGGCTGTTGCAGAAGCTATCGCGACTCGCGCGCGAGGAGCTGCGCCACTTTGAGCAGGTGTTCGCCATTATGCAGCGACGCAACATAGCGTATCCGCAGCTTTCTGCATCGCGCTATGCCGCGGGTCTGCGTGCGCAGGTGCGCGCTAACGAGCCAGGCAGACTGGTCGATACCTTGCTGGTGGGTGCCTTGATTGAGGCGCGCTCCTGTGAACGGTTTGCTGCGCTGATTCCACACCTCGACAGTGAACTGGCGGAGTTTTATCGCTCGCTGCTGAAGTCGGAGGCGCGCCACTTCGAGGACTACCTGGCATTGGCGGGGGGGCTGGCTACGGCGGAAGCGATTGCTGAGCGGCTGGACGAGCTGAAGGATGTAGAAGCTGCGCTGATCACCGGCGTTGATCGGGAGTTTCGTTTTCACAGTGGCGTGCCGGCGGCGGCCTAAACCTTGATTTTGGGCGAGGTTTTTTCTTTAACCTATTGTTTTATATCAAAACTATGCAGGCTACAGCCTTCGGAGGTGGCCTTTACGTACCAGCCTTTCTGCTCCCAGTCGCCCAGCACCCAGCGCACACCGGCGGCATGCTCATGGCGGGCCGGGCGATGGGTGTGACCATGCACCATGCACTGGACTTCATGGTCCAGGAAGGCGCGTTCCACCTCGCTGGGGGTCACGTCCATGATGTCTTCCGCCTTGTTGCTGTTGGCTTCGCGACTGCGGTTGCGCAACTCGCGCGCCAGCGCGCGCCGCTCATCCAGGCTGCGTGACAGCAGTTCGTTTTGCCAGGCAGCGGAGCGGGTCGTCTTGCGAAAAGCCTGGTATTCGGTATCCCGCGTGCACAGGCTGTCGCCGTGCAGGAGCAGGGTGGGTGTGCCATAGAGGTTGACGACCCTGGGGTCGCGCAGCAGCTTGCCGCCCACGGCTTTGCAGAAGTCCCGCCCCAGTAAAAAGTCCCGGTTGCCCGGCAGCAGGTACAGTTTGGGCCCGGCCGCGGTGAAGCGGTGCAGCATCTCGGCCACTTCCCGTGCGAGGGGCGAATCGTCGTCATCACCGATCCACACCTCGAACAGATCCCCGAGAATATAGAGCGCGTCACAATCCTGGTGGTCCAGCAGGAATCTCCGCAGGGCCCGCACCGTTGCCGGGCGGGTGGATTCCAGGTGGAGATCGGAAATCAGGTAGGTGGCGCTCACAGTTGCGGGCCCTGTGGGTCAGCCTTCGACGATCTCGACGGTTTCGATGATAACCGGGTCTACCGGTACATCCTGGTGACCGGCGCGGCTCGTGGTGGGCAGCACGCGGATCTTGTTCAGCACCTCTTCACCGCCAGTGACCTTGCCGAAGACCGCGTAACCCCAGCCCTGCATGTTCTTGCCGCTGTGGTTGAGAAAGTCGTTGTCTTTGACATTGATGAAGAACTGCGTGGTGGCCGAGTGCGGGTCCATGGTGCGCGCCATGGCGATGGTGCCGAAGTCATTCTTCAGGCCATTGTCGGCTTCGTTCTCGATGGGCTCACCGGCGGGCTTCTGGCGCATTTCGGTGTCAAAGCCGCCCCCCTGGATCATGAAATTGTCGATGACACGGTGAAAAATAGTGCCATCGTAAGAGCCCGCACGCGCGTGTTGGAGGAAATTGGCCACGGTGATGGGGGCCTTGTCTGCGTCCAGGGTCAGGGTGATGTCGCCAAAGGTTGTTTTAATGATAACCATTGCAGATACGCCGCCTTGTTGGGGAGTCGAACAACTCCATTGAAAAAAGAGAGCGCAATGATACGGACTTTTGCCTGACTGTAAAACACGCGGTGTGTGTTTGGCATTACCTCACATTTCGCGGCGACCGATTTGCAGTTTGCCGCCGGGCGCGGACGATTTGCCGGGCCTTCAGTCCCTGATGATCCGTGCGCTCTACCCGAGTATAGCTGTAAGCGGCGCACGTCTGGGGCTATAATGCGCCGCTTTTGGGAATCAAAGGCTCCATGGACACCAAGCCCGGCAACAACTTCCTCCAGACGGTCATTGCTGACGACCTCGCCGCAGGTCGCGTACAGAGCGTGGTAACGCGCTTTCCCCCCGAGCCCAACGGCTATCTGCATGTCGGCCACGCCAAATCCATTTGCCTGAATTTCGGTCTCGCGGAGCGTTTTGGTGGCCGCTGCCATCTGCGATTCGATGACACCAACCCGGAGAAGGAAAGCCAGGCGTTCATTGATGCCATCCAGGAGGATGTGCTCTGGCTGGGCTACCAGTGGGCGGGTGACGTGCGTTTCGCATCCACCTATTTCCAGCAGTTTTACGACTGGGCCGTCCATCTCGTCAGCAATGGCGATGCCTATGTCTGCGACCTCAATGCCGAGCAGGCTCGCGAATATCGGGGCACGCTGACCGAGCCGGGGCGCAATAGCCCCTGCCGTAGCCGTTCGGTGGAAGAAAACCTCGACCTGTTGCAGCGCATGCGCGACGGTGAGTTTGAGGAAGGCAGCCGGGTGCTGCGCGCGCGCATCGACATGGCGTCGCCGAACATGAACCTGCGTGACCCCATTCTCTACCGCATTCGCAAGGTGCCCCATCACCAGACCGGCGACAACTGGGTTATCTACCCCACCTACGACTTTGCCCACGGCCAGGAGGATGCAATCGAAGGCGTCACGCATTCCATTTGCACGCTGGAGTTCGAGGATCATCGTCCGCTCTACGAGTGGCTGCTGGAACACCTGCCGGTGCCATCGCGGCCGCGCCAGTACGAATTCGGTCGCCTCAACCTGAACTACACCGTCACCAGCAAGCGCAAACTGAAGGCGCTGGTGGATGAGGGGATTGTCAGCGGCTGGGATGACCCCCGTATGCCCACCATTGCCGGTATGCGCCGGCGCGGCTTCACGCCTGCATCCATTCGCACCTTTTGCGACATGATCGGCGTGACCCGCAGCGACGGCGTGGTCGACGTGGCGATGCTGGAGCACGCGATTCGCGACGACCTGAACACCAACTCGCCGCGCGCCATGTGCGTGCTGAATCCGCTCAAGGTGATCCTCACCGACCTGCCAGAAACACACCGGGAGATGATAACGGCGCCCTGTCACCCGAGCCGGGAAGACCTCGGTAGCCGCACGCTGCCTTTCACCCGCGAGGTCTACATCGATGTGGACGATTTCCGCGAGGAGGCCAACAAGAAATACAAACGGCTGGTACTGGGCAAGCGGGTGCGTTTGCGCAATGCCTATGTTATCGAGGCGACGGATGTGGTGAAGGATGACAGCGGCGCCATTGTTGCCGTGCATGCACATACCGTCCCTGACACGCTGGGCAATGACCCGGCCGATGGCATCAAACCCAAGGGCGTCATTCACTGGGTCTCTGCCAGCGAAGGGCGTCGCGCCACCGTGCGCCTCTATGACCGGCTGTTCACCCATGAGGCGCCGGATCGGGGCGACAACGCCTACCTGGAACTGCTGAACCCCGACTCCCTGCATACGGTGGAGGGCGCCTGGATTGAGCCCAGCCTTGCCGAGGCATCGCCTGAGCAGGGTTTTCAGTTCGAGCGGGAAGGGTACTTTGTGGCCGATCGCCATGACCACACGACGGCCAACCCTGTGTTCAACCGCACCATCGGGCTGCGCGATACCTGGGCTACAGCAGGAGGCGATGCATGAGTATTACGCTTTACAACACGTTGAGCGCCCGCAAGGAGCCCTTCGTGCCACTAGAGCAAGACCGCGTCACCCTGTACGTGTGTGGCCCCACGGTGTACAACCTGGCGCACATCGGCAACGCGCGGCCGGTGGTGGTGTTTGATGTCCTGTTTCGCCTGTTGCAAACACAGTACGCGGAGGTGGTTTACGCGCGCAACATTACCGATGTGGACGACAAGATCATTACCGCGGCCCGCGACAGGGGCTGCAGCATTGATGACATTACCGCCGAGTTCACCGCAAAATACCGCGAGGATATGGCGGCGCTAAATGCACTGCCGCCCACCCTGGAGCCTCATGCCACCCACAATATCGACGGCATGATTGCCCTGACACAGACGCTGCTGGAAAAAGGCCATGCCTACGTCAGCGAAGGGCACGTGTTGTTTGCCGTGGAGTCCATGCCGGACTACGGCCGGCTTTCGGGTCGTTCACTGGATGACATGCTGGCGGGTGCCCGTGTGGAGGTGGCCGACTACAAGCGTCATCCGGGCGATTTTGTGTTGTGGAAGCCAGCGGTGGCCGAGGACCCCGGCTGGGACAGCCCCTGGGGCCGAGGGCGCCCGGGTTGGCACCTGGAATGTTCGGCGATGATTCGCGCGCACCTGGGCGAGACCATCGATATCCACGGCGGCGGCCGGGATCTCATCTTCCCCCATCACGAAAACGAAATTGCCCAGAGTCGGTGTGCCCACGGTGGCGATTATGTGCGTTACTGGATGCACAATGCCTATTTGGATATCGACGGCGAGAAGATGTCCAAGTCACTGGGTAACTTTCGCAGTGTGCGTGAATTGCTGCAGCACTACCGTGGCGAAGTCCTGCGCTTCGCCCTGCTGTCGGCCCACTACCGGTCGCCGCTGAATTTCAGCACCGACCTGCTGGCGCAGGCCGAGGCAAACCTGGGGAGTTTCTATACCGCCCTGCGGGGCGTGGAAAGCCTTCCGGACAGCGCCCCTGTGGACTTGCCAGCCGAGCCGTTCTACCAGGCGCTGGAGGATGACCTCAATACACCGCTAGCCATTGCCGAGCTGCATGCGTTGGCCAAGCAGCTGCATAAGGCAGACGACGCTGACAAGCCACGGCTGAAAGCGCGGCTGCTGGCGGCAGGCAAGCTGCTGGGCATACTGCAACAACCACCCGCGGCATGGCTGCAGGGTGGCGCGGCAGCAGGGGAGATGACGCCGGAGGCAATCGACGCGCTGATAGCAGAGCGCCAGGCAGCCAAACAGGCGCGGGATTTCGCCCGCGCCGATGCGATCCGCCAGCAGCTGCTGGATGCCGGTGTGGAACTCGAAGACGGCCGTGAGGGAACGCTCTGGCGCAGGGCCTGAGAGCTCCCGTGTGCGTTAGCCGATTGACTTTTCCCCGGACTCGACTGTCTGCATGATGAGCGTGTTGATCGTCATGGGGCCCACACCACCTGGCACGGGGGTGTAGGCGCTGGCGGTTTCCAGCAGGGGGGCGAGTTCGATGTCACCCACGCCGCCGGGGTGGTAGCCCGCGTCGACTACGACAGCCCCTGGCTTTACCCAGGATGCTTTGATAAATTCCGGCTTGCCCACGGCGCCAACCAGGATGTCTGCCTGTGCGACAAGCGCAGGCAGGTCCTGCGTGCGCGAGTGGCAGATGGTGACGGTGGCATTCTTTTGCAGCAGCATCATCGCCATCGGTTTGCCGAGTATGGGGCTGCGGCCCACCACCACCGCGTGCTTGCCTTCAATCTCCACACCGTAACTTTCCAGCATCCGCATGATGCCCTGCGGTGTCGCGCAGCCATAGGCGTCCTCGCCCATGGCCATGCGGCCGAAGCCCAGGCAGGTCACGCCGTCGACATCCTTTTCCAGCGCTATGGCATCGAAACAGGCGCGCTCATCGATCTGTTCGGGCACCGGGTGTTGCAACAGAATGCCGTGGACATCGGGGTTGGTATTCAGGGCGGCAATTTCCGCCAGCAACTGCTCAGTGCTGGTGGCGGCCGGGAGTTCAACGGCAAGTGACTCCATGCCCACGCGGCGGCAGGCATTGCCCTTCATTTTGACGTAGGTAGCGGAAGCCGGATCGTCACCGACCAGAATGGTGGCGAGGATGGGCGTTTTCCCGCCGGAACGGGTTTTCAATTGCTCGACGCGCGCGAGCAGCTTGGCTTCGGTCTTGGCCGCGAGGGCCTTGCCGTCCAGAACCAGTGCTGACATGGGTCTGTTTCCTGTAATCTTAGGGGGATGGGAGTCATTCGCCGCGTATTGTCCCACGGGCAGGTGGCGATTGGGAGAGGAGGGCGGTGCGAAAGGCGTATATTATGACCAAACGGACGTTGACGCCCTTGCGGGGGCTGAGTATCATTCGCCACCTGAAAACGGGCTGCACGTTTGGTCCATGCAAGATATCGGGGTATAGCGCAGTCTGGTAGCGCGCCTGCTTTGGGAGCAGGATGTCGGGAGTTCGAATCTCTCTACCCCGACCAACTATTGGCCACGGTTGTCGAGTTGGTTGTGTTGTTTTCAGCCCTTTTGCAGTGGTGGCCGTAGCTCACCTGGTAGAGCACCGGATTGTGACTCCGGAGGTAGCGGGTTCAAGACCCGTCGGCCACCCCATCTTCTGTGTCGCTGTATCCACACTAACGAACCCCGCAAGACCCTCTGGAATCGCTCGCCCCCAATGGTATACTCGCGCCGCGTCGAGGTTGCGGGTCACCGTTGAACCCCGACAGGGCACTCTGTTGCCATCAGCCTCTGTGGGGGTATAGCTCAGCTGGATAGAGCAACGGCCTTCTAAGCCGTAGGTCGAGGGTTCGAGTCCTTCTGCCCCTGCCACTAAGTTACTGAAATAAAAAGATTTATCTTGTATCGTTAGATATTCCTAGCTGAAAAAAAGCAGCGTAAGTGCAAGATAAGTGCAACGAGCCATGCATCGACGCGCTTTCAGTAGCCGATGACGAGAAACTGATGATCAGAGATGAAGAAAAGGCCTTCGTGGCTGCCATCAGGAAGGCGAGGAAAATCCAAGAAATACATGCGGCGCTGGAACTGCTGCCACTGCCCCCGGCGACTCTACCAAAGCAACTCCGGCGACATCGGAGGAACCGTGGTTGGCTATTCTTCAGGAAAGGACGACGAATACCTTGGAAAACTGAGCTTCCTGAAAGTGCTTTCCGACATCAAGCAGTTGGCCCGTTGATCCACACCAATGCGGTAGGCGTACCCTGTAGCTCATTCCGGACACGAGCCGATCGCAATGTTTGCCAGCCTTTCCACCCTTGAGCGCAACCTGTTCCGCGGTCTTAATGCCGTGGTAGAACCCGCAGTACGGAATGGCGTCGCCTCATCGTGTCTGCTGCCAGTCAGCATGATTGTGCTGGAAAGCACCGGTTTCAAATCCGGCAGTCCCAGGCGCACGCCATTGTGGAGTCTGGCGGCTGGCCCCTACAGGGTCATAGGTACCGCTCGTGGTGGTCGTTCCTTCTGGGTGAAAAATCTACAGAAGACGCCGCAAGTGCAGTATTTCATTGGCGGCAAGGCCAGGCCCGCCACCGCGCTGGTGGTGACGCCCGGATACAGCGGCGAGCCCAGTGAGACTTCACCGGCGCTCTTGCGGTGGCTACTGGAGCGACTGCGCGGATTTCCAGTAGAGGGCTGGGAATTTGCTATCCTGATGAGCCGGCCTGTAGCTGGTAAGCTCTGAGGATAGCCATCACACGGCCCCGTCACTCTGCTCTGACTCCAGTGCGATTGAGGGCCACGCTTAGTTCCTCGACCACATCGTTGGTGACTTCATCTTTAGACTGGATCTGGCAGGCCAGGAGCAGTGTGAGGTAGAACTGCGCGTCACCAGTGCAGCTCCCACCTGCGCACCTTCAGTCCGGTATTTTCAATTGCGCCAGGCCCGGCTTGATGAGCGACTCGTAAGTATCGATAAAGGCTTCAGGTTCCTCGGGTACGGAAAAAATAAAGCGGCGTGCGCCGGCGTCGACGAAGCTCTGCATCTGCTCTATGAAGTCCTCGGGACGTCCCAACAGGCAGTATTTGCGCGCGGCGTCGCGGAAGGGCCGGTTATAGATCATTTCCAGCATGGCCGCCGCGCGGTCCAGCGCCGCCTCATAGCTTTTGTCGGGAAAGGTGAAAATAAACGCCGATGATTCAAAGTCGACGGCCTTTCTACCGAAACGTGCTGCCTGTTGGTCGATTTCGCGCATGTTCTCAGCGTATTGCTGCGCCGAACACATATGCGATATGTAGCCATCGCCATGCTGACCAGCGCGTCGGAATGTAGGGCCTTTACGTCCACCGATAAGGATGGGGGGCCCGCCTTTCTGCAGTGGCTTGGGGTCCAGTGACACGGGCCCGAAGGAGAAATGCTCTCCCCGGTGCTCCGCCCGGTCTTCCGTCCACAACGTGCGTAAAACCTGGATGGCTTCGTCAATTCTCGGGCCGCGTTCTTCCAGTGGCACACCGCAGGCCTCAAATTCGGGAGGGAACTCTCCACCCACCCCAACCCCGAGGGTGAGGCGTCCGCCAGACAACAGGTCGAGCGTAGAGGTGATCTTGGCCACCGGTGTGGGATGCCGCAATGGCAGCAGATAGACGCTGGTGCCCAGGCGCACCCGCTCGGTGATCGCGGACACAAAGGTGAGTGCAGTCAATGACTCCAGCAGCGGGATGTAAAAAGATACGTGGTCGCCAACCCAGATCGAGTCGAAGCCCGCCGCCTCCATTCTCGGTGCCAAACGCAGCATATCTGCCCGGTTCTGTGCGGGCAGTACCATGCCACACTGTATGTCCTGTGGCAGCTTGAGGTTCTCGAACATGGTTGCTCCTTGTTTCTGATTTTTTCGGGACACGCTAGGGCACGAAGGCTGGTCGGGTGCCGATCACGCCCGCGGTCTGCAATTGTTCCAGCTCATCAGGCTGCAGACCCGCCAGCTCACCCAGCACCTGTGCATTGTGCTCTCCCAGCATCGGGGCAGGGGCGCGTAACGGAAACCGCTGCCCGTCAAACTGAAAGGGAAAGTTGGGGTAATCCAGTTCACCGGCTACCGCGTGCTGTAGCCGGGTAAAAAAGCCATTTGCGCGCAGCTGGGGATGATTTTGCAGCTCACGCACATTGCGCAGAGCGGCCGCAGGCACACCCGCTGCCAACAGTGTATCGAGTGCATCGGCAGCGTCTTGTGGCGCGCACCATTGTGCGACCGCGGTCTCGATGCGGGTCTCTTCTGCTCGGCGTCCGGCTCTGTCCGCTAGTGCTATTGCGTCCGCAAACCCCTTGCCAAGCAGGCCAGCCAGTGCCTGCCACTGTGCATCGGTTTCTACTGCAACAGCGATCTCGGCGCCATCCACGCAGCTGAAAACGCCCTGCGGCACTGCGTGTGGGCTGCGGTTACCGTGCCTGCCCAGGCGCGAACCGTAGGCCGTGTATTCTGCAATTTGTTCGCTAACCGCGTAGAGACCGGCCTCCGCCAGAGGTACCTCCACCAGTTGCCCGCCGGCGCCTGCAGCCCTGAGGCGCAGCGCTGCCAGTGTCGCGATGACAGCATGCATGCCGCCGAGTGGGTCGACGCAGCCCCGGGGAACTACCGGCGAGCGGTCGGGATAGCCGGTTTGCCAAGCCAGGCCCGAAACCTGCTCGATCGTCATGGCAAAACCGGTGCGGTGACGCCAGGGGCCCTCGAGACCAAAGGCCGGCATGCGGACCATCACTGCTTCCGGGTTCAGCGCGCTGATTTGCGCCCAGTCGAGGCCGAATTGCTGCATGACCCGGGGAGAGAAGTTCTCTATGACGACATCACATTTCGCGATGAGCTTTTTGATCGCGGCCAGACCGCGACTGTCGTTGAGATCGAGGGTAATGCCAAGCTTGCCGGTATTCGCCCCGTGCGTTATCGGCGAGCACTCCCAAAGTGGTTTGTCTTTGGGGAAAAAGCCAGCGGCGAAACGCATGCCATCGGGATGCTGTGTCGATTCGACCTTGATGACCTCTGCGCCGAATAGAGCGAAGCAGGCGCCGGCCACTGGCCCCGCCCAGAAAGCGGTAAGATCAAGCACACGCAGGCCCTGCATGGGCAGGATTGCATCTCGCTCCGGGGCTTTGTCCCGCGGGGTCCAGTCAGTTGACTGCGTGCCGCGCCGGGGGGCGGTGCCGGGGCGACGTAAACGTCCTTTGCCCAGGCGGTAGGGCGGACGTGGCTGCTGATGTTGATCCGGATGCCGCCAGAAGCTTTTCCGGGCGACGAACTGGGCCATGCCCAGCACTGTGGCGCCATCTCCGACGGGGGCCACAGGAATTCGCCGTCGCTCCGCTTCCTCGATGATCTGGGCGACGCTGTGGCGTTGGGTCCAGGCGTGGATTGCGGGCTGCACCCTGTCAATGTGCTGGAAGCGCATGAAGCCGGTGCGCAATGTGGGGTCGTCGCCCAGATCCGGGCGACCGATCATTTCCGCGAAACTGCGCCATTGCTTTTCGGTGATCGTGCAAAGCCCCACCCAGCCGTCATTTGCGGGTTCGATGCTCGGTACATCCACTGACGCCGGCATGGGCGTATCCGGCTCCAGTTGGCCGTGCAGGTACTGATAGGGCTGGAAACTCAGCAGCATGGCTTCAAAACGGGACACTTCGACGCGGCGGCCTGGCGTCATGCGCAGCGCAGCCATTGCCGCCACAGCAGCAAACACGCCGCAAATATGGTTACCGATATGCCCGCCTGCGGCAAAGGGCGCACGATCCGGGTAGCCGCGGTAGGCGGTGGCACCCACTTCGGCCTGCAGCGTGAATTCCGTGGCCGGTCGACCTGACCATGGCCCCTTGTCGCCCCAATCACTGATACTGATGATGGACAGTTGGGGGTATTTCGCCAGCAATTCCGCGTCGACCAAACCAGCACTCTCCAGCTGGCCCTCTTCGAGCAGCAGGTCTGCCTCTGCCAATAACGCCTCCATAGCGGCACGACCTTGGGCGGTTGACAAGTCCAGGGTGGCGCCGCGTTTACTGGCATGCAGGCAGTTGAACAGTGCTCCCGTGTCTTCCGGTGCCAGTGGTTCGCCGCCGTCGAGTTCCGCGGATGCTCGCCACTGGCGTAGCGCCGCGCCACCCGGGGGTTCCACCAGAATGACCTCGGCGCCGGCCTCTGTCAGTATTTTCCCCGCGGTTGCCGCACTGGTGCCGCCGGCCAGCTCAAGTACGCGGATGCCCTGAAGGGGAAACGCCTCGCTTATCATGACGCTGTGCACCTGCCTGTTGTTAGGAATGGTGTTGGCATAGCGCCTTAGTATGCACAGCTCGCCCTGTGACTGCATCCGGATACGTCCGTGCTTGTGCAGTTTGCGTGAGTTGCCCAAATTCTCGTACTCAGAGGGCGCACGTAGTGTGGGCCTGTCGGCGTCCTTTAAGCGGCGAGAATGGTCTACACTAATTCACGTTTACACTGCAGGTGTGCTCGCGCTCCTTGTCAGAACAGCATCAATAACCGTTTTTTATAGGCAAGGCAGGGAAAGCAATGGATAGCTTTCGCGTGAAATACGAGATTTCCAACCCTGGGCAGCCAAGCCTGCTGCCGGAAGTCGCTTTCGCCCCGAATGGTCAAGCGTTTGCTGTGTCTGTGCAGGAGCAGAATGAAGTTCGCCTCTACGAGACCGCGACCGGGCGGTTACTGCGTTGCTGGAAGAATCCGGAGGCCGGGTTTGCCGAGCCTCACGGGGTGCTGCTCACAGAGCGGCATCTTTTGGTGTCCAACCGGAATTACTTCAAGGCACCGAGTGAGATTCGCGCGTACAGCCTCAACAGCAAGGACGATTACCCCCTGCATCGCCTGGTCACACCCTTCAGTGAGCTGGTTGAGGCTCACAGCATGGCGCTCTCGAATGGCCGTTTGCTGGTCACTTACTGTGAGGGCGAGGGGCGCACGGGCGGGGTGGTCTGCTACGCGTACGACGACGAACGCGGCAGCATAGGCGAACCGCTCTCGGTGGTGGATGCGTGTTTTCATCGTCTCGGTGACCCCAAGGGCGTGACCTTTTTCGATCAGGGTCGACGGGCACTGGTCTCGTTCAATTCGTTAAAACCAAATCCGCCGCTACAGCGACTGATCGTGCGCTCGATGCGGCGCTGGTACAAAAAAATGGCCGATTCCAGGGGGAACGTGTGGCGCAGCGCCTGGAACGTACTGGGAGAAGGGCGGGGCAAGCAAAGAAAGCCCCCGCCGATTTTGCACAACGGGCTCGCGGTTTTCGCGATTGATGCGGCGGGCAAGCTGTCACCAGAACCCGAGCGGGTTTTGCTGCGCGATGAATTCTGCCGGCTTGAAAACGTCCACTGCCTCGACGGTACCTGTGCCGTGGCGGATACCATCAACGGGCAGGTGCTGCTGTATGACGTTGTCGCAGACCCGAATCTGGAGCGCCCCGAGGAGATCGTGCAGGAAGCACTCACCTTGCCCCACGGCGTCAAGCTGTCGCCGGATGGCAACACCCTGGTTGTGAGCAATTACGGCCTGCGTGCCTGGCGACAGGAGATCATCTGGTTCGGCTGGAGCAAACCCCGCACGGACACCGTGGCGATCTATCAGCGTGAGGCCCGCCCGCAGCCAGCCTAAACGCGGCGTACCGAGGGCCGCAGCAAACGGTTGCGCGCCCTGATGATGCGAGTGGTGAGCCGTCCCCGCGAGGTTTTTGACGCGTGTGTATACAGGTCTGCAGGACGCAGTTGGTTGCGCAATGTGCGTCCACTCAGGAATCGACTGTAGTTGTCCTCGATGATAGCAATCTCGGCGCTCTCGCGATCCGCCACCCGCGGCGTCACGTGCGGTGTAATGAGCACATTCTGCTGCCGCCAGAGGCTGTCCCAGGGGGGTAAAGGTTCGGGGTCGGTAACGTCCAGACCGGCGCCGGAGAGGGTGCCCCGTTTGAGCGCAGCTTTCAGCGCGGCGGTGTCTGCCAGGCGCGCACGGGCAACATTGATCAGCATCGCGCCGGGTTTGAGCAGAGCGAACTGACGCTCGCCGAGCATGAAGTGGCTGCTGTCATTGAGAGAGGCCGCCAGCACAACAATGTCGGCGTGCGGCAACAGATCGTCGACGGAGTCGCCTGCCGCGAGGCTGGCAACGGGAATGCCGAGGCCTTCGTCTCCCGCCGCGCTGCGCCGGAACGCGAAAACCTGCAGCCCCAGCGCGAGGCAGCGGGGAACGAGGGCTTTGGCGGTGCATCCGAGGCCAATAAGCAGCACGCTGCGGCCCTCAAGCCCGCGCATTGTACCGGCACCGCTCAAACCCCACACGCGGTTGCGTTGTGCCTTCAGCTGCTGCGCGCTGTTGTAGGCCAGTGCCAGCATGAAGAACAGCGCGTGCTCGGCCAGCACGGCGGCAGAGCGCCCGGATGCCGATGTCACAGCGAAGGGGGCATTGATGATTTCCCGAGTGGCACAGGCATCCAGTCCGCTGCGATTACAGTGGACCCAGCGCAGCTGCTGATGCTGGAGATAGCTTGCGTCAGGCACCGTTGGCAGCACGGCAATATCCGCTGTGCCCAACTCCCGGCGCAGGGCCGCGTGCGCGCTGGGGCGCAGGAAAACCGTCTGGGCGGGCTGGAACAGCGCCTCGAGGCGCGCGCGGTGGTGTTCACTGTAGGGCGATGCAATAACAACGCGGTTTGGCGCAGCCACAGTTGTTTGTGGTTCGGAACGGTCGCTGTCGCTTGTTGCTGGATTCATCTTCCTGGTTATCCCTCGGCCCGGTGTTTAGCGCAATCACGTCAATGCGAGTAGTAGCACGGGAGGTGTGCAGCGTCCATTCTGGCGACGCACACGAAACTGGTCTGGAAATCGTTCCTTGTGTACCCTGTGAGGTGACCTGAAAGGCTGGGCGCATCGCGCTGTTCATCGGCCAAACATCGTACAACGGAGCCCCGGCTATGCGATCTCCTTCACGTCCCCGTGTTCTGGTAACAGGCGGGGCAGGCTTTCTCGGCAGTCATTTGTGCGAGCGTCTTCTCGCCGATGGCCACGATGTACTCTGCGTGGACAACTTCTTCACCGGCAGCCGCGACAATGTGCTGCACTTGCTCGGCAACCCCCGATTCGAATTGTTGCGTCACGATGTCACATTCCCGCTGTACGTCGAGGTCGATCAGATCTACAACCTCGCGTGCCCTGCATCGCCGATTCACTATCAGCTGGACCCGGTACAGACGACCAAGACCAGTGTACACGGCGCCATCAACATGCTCGGCCTGGCCAAGCGAGTCAATGCCCGCATTCTGCAAGCCTCTACCAGCGAAGTGTACGGTGACCCGGAAGTCCATCCCCAGCAAGAGGGCTATTGGGGGCGTGTGAACCCTGTGGGCCCACGTGCCTGCTATGACGAGGGGAAGCGCTGTGCTGAAACACTGTTCTTCGACTATTACCGTCAACATGGGTTGCGTATCAAGGTGGCGCGCATTTTCAATACCTACGGGCCGCGCATGCACCCCAACGATGGCCGCGTTGTTTCAAATTTTATTGTTCAGGCACTCAGCGGCGCACCGATAACGCTCTATGGCGACGGCCAGCAAACCCGCTCTTTCTGTTACGTGGACGACCTGATCGAGGGCTTGATTCGGCTCATGAACACGCCGGATGACGTGACCGGCCCCGTGAATCTGGGCAACCCGGTGGAGTTCACGATTCGCGAGCTTGCAGAGCAGGTGCTGGTAAAAACCCGGTCTTCCTCCGAGTTATTGCAGGAGTCCCTGCCGGAGGACGATCCACGTCAGCGTCAGCCCGATATCGGCCTCGCCAAAGCGCTACTCGATTGGGAGCCCGCCGTGCCCCTGGCCGATGGGTTGG
Source organism: Haliea alexandrii (assembly GCF_003719295.1). Taxonomy (GTDB): domain Bacteria; phylum Pseudomonadota; class Gammaproteobacteria; order Pseudomonadales; family Halieaceae; genus Haliea; species Haliea alexandrii. The sequence goes on along the minus strand of NZ_RFLW01000002.1, from coordinate 512,999 downwards.
AACGCACCATAGACTACTTCAGGCGCATTGGTTCCGACGTATGACACCGTTTGTGCTGCCATGAGTCCGGTGGTACATCTCAGACATGCGGCTGCGCGACTGAAACAGAAAGCGAATGGCAGTCGTGTGTTGCGCGCAGGCTTCCTGGCCTCACTGGTGCGCGGTACCGGGCTGCTGATCACCTTTGGGTTGCAGCTATTGCTGGCACGCCTGATTGGCGACGCCACCCACTACGGGCTCTATGCCTGGGGGCAGAACCTGCTGTTCCTGCTGGGCGCTGTCTTTGCCATTGGTATTCCACTCGCCAGCAGTCGTCTCATTGCGGTGCATCACGCCCGGGGTGACCAGGCCACGGCCTCGAGAGTGGCCTGGCACAGTACAGGCTGGTTGCTGCTAACGTGCGCCCTGGGCGTCGCCGGGGTGACTGCGCTGGTGCTTGCCATGCCGGCTGAGCGGTTTGTCGATTTTCCGCGCGCGCTGATCCTGTTGGCCGTGTTTGCCGCACCTCTGGTTGCGTTTACCACCTTGCTGCAGGCGCATGCCAGGGCAAAGGGTCGGCTTCTGCTGGCTTTTGGGCCGACACAAGTGCTGCGCCCACTGTTTACAGCGCTTATCGCTGGCGTCGTTGTACTCTGGGTGGGCTTCCAGTTCGGGGCAATGGAGGCCATGCTCGCCCTGGCTGGCAGTTTGCTGCTGGTGCTCTTGCTGCAATGCGTGCTGGTTGCGCGCTCCGGGCGCCGGCATGAGCCCTTGCCCGTCAACGAGCCATTGGCAGAGGAGGGGAACTATGCGCCTTCGCAGCTTATGCACAATGCACTCCCGCTGTTTGCGACGCGCTGCGCCACCTTGACCATGCAATACAGCAGTACGCTGCTGCTGGGTATTCTGGGCGGACCAGCGATTGCCGCGAGTTTTTTTGTGGCAGATCGTCTGGCGCGCCTTGGTGCGATACCGGGTACGGTTGTCGCGGCGGTGGTGCAGCCCTGGCTCGCCAGCGCGTATGCCGAGCGACAGCATGAAAAATTGCAGGCGGTGGTTACCGAGGCGAGCCATGTCAGTCTCTGGCCCACTCTGCTCGGCTGCGTTCTGCTCTATCTCGCTGCCCCGTTTCTGGTAGGGTTGTTTGGCGCCGATTACCAGGGCGCGCTGGAGGTGCTGGGCATTCTGCTGCTTGGCTACGTTGCGGGTGCAAGTCTTGGTCCCAGTCAGCAAATGCTGGTCATGAGCGGCCATCAGAGAGTGCTCATGCACATCATGACGCTGTCGGCCCTGGTACACGTCCTGGCGCTTATACTTCTCATTCCGGATTTTGGTGCTACCGGTGCTGCGGCCGCCACATTGCTCAGCACGACCCTCGCGCGTTCGCTGTGCCTGGTGATTGTGCGCCGACGCCTGGGTCTGCAGCCATCGGCGCTCGTCCACCTGGCGCAGCGATTGCGAAACAAGGAGCCATTGTCATGATCAGTGAATCCGTCCCCGCGTCGCCCGGAGGCAAGGCTCGGCGGCGCGTTGCGGTAGTCGTGCGGCGCAGGTTGCGGGCGTACCGTATGGATCTCGCCAAGTATTACCGCAGGGACTGCGTGTTACCGGACTTTCTGATTATCGGGGCGATGAAGTCGGGCACCACAACCCTGTTTCATATGTTACGACAACATCCGGGCTTTTTGCCGCCGCTCGCGAAGGAACTGCAGTACTTCCATCAACCCCGCAATTTTCGCCGCGGCGAAGCCTGGTACCGCGCCCATTTTCCGCGCCAAAGCCAGTTTGACGCGGCTCGCGTCCGGCTCGGATACAGGCCGGTAACGGGAGAGGCAACACCGGCTATGTCAGCACCCGGTTATGCACGGCATGCGGCAGCGCTGGTTCCCGGTGCCCGCCTGGTGGTGACCTTGCGCAACCCGGTGGACCGCGCCTGGTCACACTATCAGCACATGCGTCGCAACCTGTTGCCGGAAAAACTCGACTTCGGCTCGGCACTCACAAGAGAGCAAGACTGGTACGCGCGTGGGCTGGAGCTCACGACAGACAACTTTGCAACGCTCGGGCCCCGCCTGCACAAGTTGGGCTACATCAAGCGCGGCCAATACGCCGAGCAGATTGAAGAGTGGCTGCGTCATTTTCCGAGGGAGCAGTTCCTCTTCCTCAACTTCGATGCCTGGAGAAACGAGCCTGTTGCTGCTGCATCACGTATTGCAGCGCATGTTGGCCTGCCCGCTCACAGTTTTCAGGCGGCCGCAGCGAATACCGGCGGCTACGGCGACGCCATGCCGGCGCAGAGCCGGGAGTATCTGACCGAGCACTTTCGGCCATGGAACGCGCGTCTGTTCGATCTGCTCGGCGAGGACTGGGGGTGGCCTTGCTAGCTTCAATGACGCCAGGTCCACCACTGTCCATTGTGGTGAATAATTATAACTATGCACGCTATCTGTCGGCGGCATTGGAGTCAGTGCTTACCCAGCTAGGTGAGCAGGACGAGATCATTGTTGTCGACGATGGCTCCACTGATGACTCGGCGGAGGTGTTATCACGCTACGCGGATAACCCACATATGACCGTCATACTGCAGCCTAACCAGGGGCAATTTGCCGCCGTATTGAATGGGCTGGCTGCCGCGCGTGGTGAGCTGTGTGTGTTGCTCGACAGCGATGACTGCCTGCTGCCGGGGTATCTGTCACGCTTGCGTACCATCTCGCGCGCGCGGCCGCAGGAAGACTTTTTTTTCAGCGCGGCCGAGCCCGGGGGGGATAGTGTGTCCGCGGCTGAGATGACGCGTGCAACACTGGCCAGAATGGCGCTGCCCGAGGGGCCGACCGGGGCCAGCCGATGGGGAACCTGGGCCGCGGGTGAGTTTCTGGGTACCCCCACATCGGGGCTGGCATTGCGCGAGAGCCTCGTCGCGACCATTCTTTTGATGCGTGAACAGCTGGATGATCGGCTGGCGTGCCCCACGTGGGCGGTGCGTGTATTTCGCATGAACGCCGCAAGTCACACCGTCAGTCGACTGTCGGCTGATGGCATCATCGTGCGCGCGAGCTCGCTGCTCGGTGCGCGCAAGTACTGTATCCGAACGCCCGGATTCTTCTACCGTATTCATGGTAGCAACGCGTTCGCCGGGCTCGGTACGCTGGCGCGATTGTATTTACGCTTCAAGCGCGGCAAGCAGGTGGTGCACATGGTGGGCGCAGCGATGGACATACCCTCGAGGCCGAGCGTGCGGCAGGTTTTGCTGGAGGCAGGGGAGCGCAGCGCACCCCTTCGAGTCAGGCGTCGCATCACACTCTGGCTCAACTACAGCCGGGCCCTGCTTTGTGCAGCGGATGCTATTCCAATACGGGTGACCGCGCTGGTGCAGTTACCGTGGCGCCTCTTTCGACAGAGCGAGGCGTAAGCGGAAGAGGGGGCCGAGCAAACACCAGGGTGTCAGCAGGTAGCGGCGCCAGAGCCGTCCGGGGTCGTGTAACAGGCGGTACAGCCAAGCCGCGCCAAGCCGTGACCAGGAGGCGGGTGGTTGCGCCTGCTCACCGCTGTAATAGTCCAGCGTGCCCCCCGCCTGGAGGATAATGCCGGCGGTGAGCGCATCGCGGTGCTCAAGTATCCACTGCTCCTGCAGAGGCATCCCGAGCCCGACCAGCAACAGGTCCGGAGCGAAGGCATTGATCTGCTCAATGACCCGTCCGCTGTTCGATGCATATCCGTGGTGCAGGCCGATGGCGAGTTCCGGCCAGGATTCTCCCAGCCAGTGGCGCGCCCGCTCAACACTTGCTGGTGACCCGCCCAGGTAAAAAACGCGTAGAGAGGCGCGTTCCGCCATGGTGAGGAACTCAGGCAGGCAATCCATAAAGGAAAAGCGCTGCATGCCCGCAGTTTCGACGCCGGCAACCCGTAACGCCCACAATGCGCCCATGCCGTCGATGTAGCACTCGCAACTCGTCTGGTAAAAGCGGCGCACCTGCTCGTCGGTTTGCACCAGATACAGGCTGTGCAGGTTGTGGTGTGCGAATATAATGCCTTTCTCGCCCTCTGCAAGGCGGGCCGTCAGTTGCAGGAAAAAGTCGGGCAGGCTGCGTGCCCGAATCGTGCAGCCGGCAAACGCGGCCAGTGCAGGCCCGCTGGAGCTGTCTTCATTCATCCGGCAGCCATTCGCGCAAATTCCGGTTGGTGACGTTCATGAGCCCCTCAATCTCAGCGCTGAACTCGCGGCTCAATGCGTTGCGCTGTGCTCTCGGCAAGGGCGGCAGGCGGCGCAGATTGGATTGATCGATACGCTCCTTGGTCCAGCTTACAAAGGGCAATGGCAGCAGGCGACGCGCTGTGCGTTTGAGGCGAGGAGAGCGCACCAGTCGATACAGCGCGCGGCTGCGCGGTAGGCCTGAACGGTTTTGTCGGTGTGCGGCGGGGGTTCTGCCCGCTGTTTCCAACTCAAGGAAATTGCAGCAGTCCCGCCACAGACTTTCTGGCCTGTCGCGCAAGTCCTCGTAAAACATGATGTGTACGCGGTCCCTGCCGAACTGTTTGATATAGTCGCGCACGGGCGCCAGGTAGTGACTCATTTCCCGATATCGCAACAGGTGTGACGGTTTTTTCCGCTCGGGTTCCGCCTGCAGCGCCTGTGCAAACTGCTCACACGGTTCTTCGTTGTCGCGCCGGGCATGACACCAGGCGGAATAAGCGCGGTCGGCGGGTTGGCGCAGTATGATCAGAATCCTCGCCTCGGCATTGAAGTTGTGCAGGCGCGCCGCCATACCCGGCTCGGAAAGGTACCAGGTGCTGGCATCGCCGAGGTAGCGGGCCTGTGCCGGGGCATCCTGGAACAGGTCGAGATACGCCGCGCGCGACGCGACGACCCATGAGCTTGCCGCTGCCGGGCGTCCATAACCGTCCAGCGCCCGGTAACCCGCAGCGCCGAAAGCGAGGTAGCCTGGCTCCTTTGGTTGGCACATGTAGATCTCAGGGTGCTGACTGAGCATGACTGCCAGGGTGGTGGTGCCGCTCTTTTGCGCGCCAACCAGAAACAGATTGGGGAGGCGTGGCTCAGTAGGCATTGCGGCCACTCCAGCCCAGCAACGCCGTTTTTGCCAGAATTTTGATGTCAAGCCAGATCGACCAGTTCTCGATGTAGTAGAGGTCGTATTCGAGTCGCTTCTGCATTTTATCCAGGGTCTCCGTCGCACCTCGGCAACCGTTGATTTGTGCCCACCCGGTGATGCCGGGCTTCACGCGGTGACGTTGCATGTAGGTGTCCAGCCGTTTGCGATATTGATTGTTCAGTTCCAGTGGATGTGGCCTCGGCCCCACCAGGGACATGTCGCCCTGCAGCACATTGAACAGTTGCGGTAGCTCATCGAGGCTGCTGCGCCGCAGAAAACGTCCCAAACGGGTCACACGCGGGTCATTGCGGCTGGCCTGTCGTGTGTCAGTGCTGGTTGCGGTGTGCATGGTGCGGAACTTGAATACCCGGATGATCCTTCCACCACCACCGTGACGGGGTTGGGTAAAAAGCGCCGGTCCCGGGGAGTCCAGGCGCACCAGCGCGGCGATCAGCAAAAGCAGCGGTGACAGAGCCAGCAGCGAGACCGCCGCCAGCGAGCGGTCCATCAGCGCCTTGATTACCGCTTCGGGGCCATCCAGCGGGGTGGCGTTGAGTTCTATCACCGTGAGGCCATCCACATCGTTGATGCGGTGCTGCAGCATGCGCAGCACGGTGAGGTCGGGCACGTAGCGCACTGGCAGGCTGCTCTGGCTCAGGCCACTTTGTAGAACCGTGTCGGGAATGGCGCTGGCGCCATCGGGCGCGAGCCAGAGCTCGTCTACATGACTTTCAGCGCCGTTCAGGAGTTCGTCGAGCTCGGTGAAGTGTCCGAGAAACGTGGCGGGTAGATGCAGGTCTGCCGTTTCCGGCTCCCCCGGTAGCGCCAGCATGCCAATCACCTGGTTGTGCGCTTGCCGGCTTTGCAGCTGTGACACTGTCGCACAGGCCAGTGGACCGGTGCCCAGCATCAGTATCCTGCGGCGGGCTGACTTGGTCAGCCTGCTGGCAAACAGGCGCCAGACTGCCATGCCCGGAACACTCACTATGACCCAACCCAACATCCACAGGCGGGAGAATTCCGCAGTGGACTTGGTCAGCATGGCGATTGCCAGCAGGCTGCCAAATACCAGCAGTAAACCGGGAGCCGCCGCGACCACGCCGCGCACTGGGTGGCACCATTGCGGGTGGCGATAGGCGCCGGTAAGCGGGAGCAGGACGATCGCGAGCAGAAAGGCCAGTAGCAGGGCGATAGGGTAGGGGGCGCCCATGTTGGCGTCGGGGAAGCGCAGCAGCCAGCTGATTCCTCCTGCCGTTACCAGGGCGAGAGCATCCAGCGGCGGTGCATAAGCCGTCAGGCGGGTGTTGGTTGATGCAGCCACTAGCGGGCCTCTGTTGTGCTGTTGGCACGCCAGAGCGTACCCAGTTGCGTAAAGGCAACGTAGACACCCAGCGGTACGACGTAGAGCAGCGCTCGATCCAGTGTGACGCCGTTGGCGGCCTGACGGAAATAGTGGGTGAGGCCAAACACCGCCAACAGAACGCCCAGGCCACAGACAAACACCACGAGGGCGATACTGTGCAGGGTCCTATACCCACGTAGCCACAGGCCCGCGACCAGACAGGTGAAGAGCAATAGCCAGAACAGATGCCAGTTGGCGGTGATAAAAAAGCTGTCCCAGAGTAGTGGTAGCAGCGGAGCGGGCGCGAGCTGCAGGGTGGGCAGCGCTCCGGGCAAGTGGATTGTCAGGTGGTCGGCACCAAATTGCGCGGCGTCGGGATGCAAACCCAGCAACAAGCCCACAGCGGTCAGCGCCAATGCGCTGCCCAGAAACCAGCCAACCCAGCGGACCGGGGGGCGCCACAGGAGCAGCCCTGCAGCGGCGAGCAGAATCACCGCGTAGGCGAGCCCGGGCACTTTGAAGAGAGCGCAGCATAGCGCCAGTAACGCGGCGAGCACCCCCCAGCGCCACTGGCCAGAGGCATGCCATTCCGCCAGGGCCATGCCGCCAAGCCCAAATGCCACTGCAAGCCAGAGGTCCGCGTACCCGGGTAGCGCTGTGTGGGTGTTGGCCAGGGGCTGGCTAAGCAGTGCAAAGACGGCGAGCGCACAGACGGCTCGAGGCAAACACAGTTGGCGCAGGTGTCCCCAGAGCGCGAGCCCCGCTGCGGCTGGTAGCAGCAGCCAGGGCAGGTACAGGAGGTTGTGGTCGTAGGTGCCGCCACCCAGCATGGGCCAGAGCAACAGCAAGGGCACGCCGGGCGGATAGACATTGGCCCGCGGATTGCCCAGGGTGTAGGGCGCGGGGTCTGCCGTGGCGGCCAACCATTGCTCGGGCATCACAAAGGTGGCCAGTGTGCCCTGATGGAACCAGACCACCGCACGCGGCGCCCAGTTCATCCACGCATCCCATGCGAACAGCGGCCGCATTGTCACTTCGCTGGCGAGGCTCAAACCGCGTTCAGCGAGGAAAGCCAGGAGTGGCAGCAGCCACAGTGCATCACGCCAGCCCACTGTCAATTCTGGCCCTGACGACGGTGTGTTCCGTCTCCACGCCAGTACCAATAGTGCGGTCAGCGCAGCCAGGACCCAGGCGAGAGGTGCGAACGCCAATCTCAGACCGAGGAGGTCCCATGCGAGCAGAAGCAGAATGATGAGCAGCTGCCCGACCATGAATCCATGCCCCAGCAACAGTGTGACCCGGAGTGGCCCGAGCAAGGCGCGCACGGCGACCACGCCGGCCAGCCAGGGCAGGGCCAAGGCGAGCATGAGTCCTGTCGTGTCAAGTTCGGGAATCGTCGTCATGGTGTGGTCGGTACCCCCAGGTAGCCGGATAGCAGATACAGATTGCCTCTGGCATGTGAGTCCACCAGGCGCGCCCGATAGGCGTGGTGACCATCGCTGAGTATTTTCTGTTGCGGCACGTACTGGATCTGCGGCATTGCGCCCAGCGTCAGCACGTAGTCGCCGCGGCGCATTTGACCGGGTGGCAGCAGCTCGCCACCGTAGTTGTAGGTGTTGGCCGGAAGCATGTGGAACTGCAGGCGCAAGCGATCAAAATTGTGACCCGCCGCCGCGTTCAAGAGGAACACCCGCGCATCCTGCGAGTGCAGTCGACCCTGTATGTGCCCGGCGTAATCGTATAGCTCTGCGTGGCGACTCGCGGCATGTTTCTCGGCCTGTGTTTTACCTGCGAAGGCTTCGCCAGTGAGGCGGGACTGCCGATCGAGTTGTGCCTGCCACAAACGATCCAATAACAACCAGGGCAAAAATATGGCGAGCAATCCTGCGGCCAGCAGAGCGCGGGACCCCGGCCGCTGCCAGGCCGCCCAAAGTGCAACAAGCGTCAGTGCCAGTGCCGCCCAGAGGCCGATGAGTCGCGCTGGGGAATGATCGCTACCCAGGGGAGCGCCAAGGTAGCGATTGATGGCGAAAGCCGGCCAGCTGCCACCTGCATGCCAGTGCGACCAGGCCGTCCCCAGGTTCGCCGTGCGGGAATCCGGATGAAAGGCAAGTGCGCGCAATGCGACCGGGGTGGCTGCATCGGCACTGAATGCGCCCAATGCCACGTGTGTTGTCGTACCTCGCCAGAGCTCCGAGGTGGACATCCGGTGCCAGCTCACACCATTGCCCGCCGCCTCAAGGGGTGCGTAAAACTGTTGCCCGGGCTGCTCCTGTGTGCGCCAGAAAAGGAAATAGCGCAGCGATGGGTTGCCCCCCACCGCGTCGAGCCGAATGTGGGGATAGCGTTCCAGTGGCAGCCGCGCCTCAACGGCAAACACCGCCTCGCCGCCGGTCAGCTGGCCAATGATCTGGGTGCTACCGTCGATATAGGCGCCGTCGCCCCGCTCGGCCCGAAAATCGCTTCCCGCAAATACGCGGCTGGCAGCTGTGCCAGATACCGCAGCGCCATGCCCGGCATCCAGTTGCGGCAATAGCGCCCACAGCGCGAGAGCGGCAAGCAGAAGTGCGCCGCCCGAGGCCAGCACGCCCCGCAGCATGCTCTCTGCACTGCCATCGGACACCGTAGCGGGGTCCGATGGTAGGGCACCAGGCCCCTCTGCGTTTTGCCAGCTATTCATAAATACCAGGGACTTCACTGCTGAAAAAACTGCAGCTTAGCGCTTGGCGCTCCACAGGCCAAGGTTCGGACAGGGGTTTGAGCCGCGTTTTAGCCGGCAAAGCTCTGCGTTGTGTACTCCACAGGCCTTCTGGTTTAATGCAGGCCTCATCGCTCCGGGAGGTTCACATGGTCTGGTTTATTGTTGTGGTGCTGGCACTCGTGCTGTTCAGCCTGCTCTATTTGCGCGGCGCTGACATGTCGCGTTTTGACGGGCCTGCACTGCCTGCACCGACATCGCCGCCCAGCTCGGGGCATGCGGACGTCTTGCAGCGCCTGCGTGAGCTGCTACCGGCAGGGCAGGCGAAGCAGCGCGGCCGTGCACAGCTTGTGCACATGCGCAGCCTGATGGATGGCCTGAGCGCCGGCCGTGATTTTACCTGCAGTTTTGTGCCTGTCAGTGCGGCGAACGTGCGCGGCGAATGGGTCCTGGCGCCGGGACACGATGCCAGGCGTCGCCTGCTGTACATACACGGCGGCGCGTGGATTGCCGGTAGCCCGCTCAGTCACAGGGCAATTACGGACCGTCTGGCTCGCCTGACCGGCGCGGCGGTGTTTTCACTGGACTACCGTCTGCTTCCGGAAAACAGGCGCATAGATGGCATTCATGATTGCCGCAACGCCTGGCGCTGGCTGTTGGAAAATGGCCCCGATGGCCCGACGCCTCTGGACTATGCCATGGTGGCCGGAGATTCCGCGGGGGGTAGCCTCACCCTCGGCTTGATTGCCTGGATTCGCGACGAAGGCCTGCGCCAGGCCGATGCGGCTATCGGCTTTTCGCCGTCGACGGATGTAACCATGAGCGGCGGCAGTCTGCGTACTAATCTGGCGACCGACCCGATGCTGGGCCCGATGTTCAGCTGGATGGCGAGGGTGCCGGCGCTGCTGCTCCTGTGGGGTACCTGGTTTACCAATCGGCTGCCACCCTCGCACCCGGATGTGTCTCCGCTGCGCGGCAATCTGGCCGGCCTGCCTCCCACCCTGCTGCAGGTGAGTGAGCAGGAAATGCTGCTCGACGACTCCCGCCGCTATGCGGCCCGAGCAGAGGAGGCAGGGTCGCCAGTGGTGCTGCAGACCTGGCCGCACATGGTGCACGTGTGGCAAATGTTCACGCCGGAGCTGGAGGAGGCGGAAGAGGCCTTCGCCAATATCGCGGAGTTCCTCACCAGCGCGGGTGTTCCCGTGACGGAGGGCGGCGACCTGTGAAAGTGGTGCGCTCTCTGCTGGTTTTCCTGTGGATGGTGGTGACGGTCATTCCGGTTGGCTTGGCTTTGGTGGTGATGTCGCTGTTTCTCAACGATACCCGGCTTTGGTGGTGGTTTGCCGTCCCGTGGCTGCGCGGCGTGGTGGAAGCGGCGCGGCTCATCGCCGGTGTACAGTATCGTATTCACGGCATGGAGAACCTGCCGGCGCCGGATGACATGCGCCGCATCGTACTGTGCCCCAAGCACCAGTCGACCTGGGAGACCTTTTTCTTCCCGAGCATGACGCCGCATCCGTTGGCGTATGTTTTCAAGAAAGAGCTTCTGTACATTCCCATCTTTGGCTGGTGTCTCGCGCGGCTCAAGATGGTGCATATCGATCGCAGCAAGCGTTCTGAAGCCTGGACCCGCGTGGCCGCTCAGGGCAGGGAGCTGATGGACCGTGGCAAGTGGGTCATCATGTTTCCCGAAGGCACGCGCACGGCGCGTGGCAGCAAGGGGCAGTACAAGAGCGGCGCCACCCGTCTTGCCGTTGCCACCGGCGCCAGCGTTATTCCTGTTGCCGTGACCTCCGGGCGCTGCTGGCCACGACGCACATTCCTGTTTATCCCCGGTGTCATTGATGTGTCGATCGGCACGCCGGTTTCCGCGCTGGACAGGGACCCGGGAGAACTCATGGACGAGGTGGAGCGCTGGATAGAAGCCGAGATGCACCGGCTTGACCCACTGGCATACCAGGCCCCGGCGAGCTGAGCGACCAACACAGGACACCCGCGATGCGAGAACCTCAGGTGCACGTTGCGATCGTCAGTGGCGACCCTGTGTTTGCGACTCGCTGGGTGGATGAGTTGACCCGTTGCGCGGCACTGGAACAGCGGGCTCTGCACAGGGGTTTTCACTTCCGCGCGCTGAAAACGGGTGCAGATATGCTGCGTGCGGCAGGCGAGGATGGCCTGTTGCAGGCAGCGGTGGTGGACGCCAGCACGCTGCCGGATGCCGCCTCGGTACTGCCGGTTCTTGCCCGGCTGCGCCCGGAGCTGGACCTGTTTCTGATGCCCAATGGGGATACGGTCCCCGATGCCGTCGCGGTGGAGTTGTTGCACAGGGAGGACACCCGGCCCTCGCAGCTTTTCCGTCAGCTGGTAAGTGCCCTGCAGCGTCGGTCGCGTACCCCTTTTGCCGACACCCTGCGCGACTACGTTTACAGCGCCAAGGATGCCTGGCACACCCCCGGTCATTCCGGGGGCGACAGCCTGCGTGACAGCCCCTGGGTGGCGGATTTCTACGAACTCATGGGCGAGCATATATTCAATACCGATCTGTCCGTGTCGGTGCAGACGCTCGATTCACTGCTGGAACCCCACAGCGTCATTCAGGAAGCACAGGCACTCGCTGCGCAAGCCTTCGGCGCACGCCATACGTTTTTCGTCACCAATGGTACGTCCACCGCGAACAAGGTCATCCTGCAGCAGCTTGCCGGTGCCGGTGGCAAAGTGATCCTGGATCAGGCCTGTCACAAATCGGTGCATCACGCGGTGGTTCTGTTCGGCGTCGAGCCCGTCTATCTGCCTGCCTCCATGAATACACGCTTCGGATTTTACGGCCCCGTGCCACAGCAGGAGGTGATTGCGGCGATTGACGCAAATCCGGATGCGCAGCTACTGGTGCTGACGAGCTGCACATATGACGGCTTTCGCTATGATCTGGCGCCGATCGTTCGCCATGCGCATGCTGCAGGCATCAAGGTGTTGGTGGATGAAGCCTGGTATGCGCACGGTCGCTTCCATCCCGAACTGCATCCCTGTGCACTCGATTGCGGCGCAGACTACGTGACTCAGAGTACGCACAAGATGCTGTCCGCGTTTTCCCAGGCGAGCATGATTCACGTCACCGACCCGGATTTTGACCTGCACCGGTTCCGGGAAAATCTCAACATGCATACCTCAACCAGTCCGCAGTACGCGATGATCGCCAGTCTTGACGTGGCGCGGAAACAAATGAGTCTTGAGGGCTTTGCGCGCCTGCAGGGCTGCTTCAGGATCGCGATACAGCTGCGCGAGGGTATTGATCGAACGGGAGTGTTTCGAGTCTTGACCCTCGATGACATGCTGCCGCATGCATTGCGCGACGACGCGATACGGCTGGATCCGCTCAAACTCAGCGTGGATGTGTCGGCGTCGGGGTATTCCGCGCGTCAGCTACAGCTGTTGTTATTTGAAGACTACGGCATTCAGATCGAAAAGGTGACGCACAATACCCTGAGTATTCTGGTCACCCTGGGTTCCACCGAAAGCAAGGTGTTGCGCTTGCTCAACGCACTGCAGGCACTGGCGCGCGCGGCGCCGGGACAGGCAGACGCCAGCTCGCCGCGGCGCCAGGGCGCAGGGTTGCCGGCGCTGAGCGACTTCGCCTGTCTGCCGCGGGAGGCCTATTTTGCGCCTGCGGTGCTGGTGCCCTTGCAGGGGGTGGAGCAGGGCGTCAACCCGGCAGTGGTGGGCGCTGTCAGTGCCGACCAGGTAGTGCCGTATCCTCCGGGTATTCCTGTATTGGTGCCGGGGCAGAGGATTTCGGAGGAGATTGCAATTTTTCTCTGCGACCTGTTTCGCGCCAACGCCGGTATCGAAATCCACGGTCTGGTGACACAGGGTGATGCGCCCTGTCTGCGTGTGGTGCCGGGGCTTTCCTGAGCCGGCGGCATCGTCTAGGCTAGGGGTTTTTGGAACGAGGGAACAGCATGTCCATACAGACCCGTTTGATCGAGTATTCCCATGCCGGTGTCACCTACGAGGGCTTTCTGGCCTGGGACGATAGTGCAACACAGCCCCGCCCCGGCGTTGCGGTGGCTCACACCTGGGCCGGGCGCGGCGCTTTTGAGCAGGACAAGGCTGTGGCACTGGCCGAGGCCGGCTACGTGGGTTTTGCTCTGGATATGTTTGGCCGCGGCGTCTACGGCGAGGGCACTGAGGAGTGCCAGGCCTTGATCGGCCCCCTGTTGGCTGATCGGGCGCTGTTACAGGCACTGGTAAACAAGGCCGTGGCGGTGCTGGGTGAGCAACCTGAAGTCGATGAAACACGCCTGGCCGCGATGGGCTACTGTTTTGGCGGGCTCACCGTGCTGGACCTCGCTCGCAGCGGCGCGGACGTGCGCGGTGTGGTCAGCTTCCACGGGCTGTTTAATGCACCGGAAACCAGTGCCGGGGCCAGTATTAGTGCCAAAGTGCTGTGTCTGCACGGTTACGACGACCCCATGGTGCCACCGGAAAGTGTGCTGGCCCTGGCCGCCGAGCTGACCGCCGCGGGCGCCGATTGGCAGATCCATGCCTATGGCAACACGCTGCATGCCTTCACCAATCCGGCAGCGAACGACCCCGGGTTTGGCGCCGTGTACAACGCCGATGCCGACCGTCGCTCGGCGCAGGCCCTGAACGACTTCCTTGCCGAGGTGCTGGCCTGAGGCCCGCTCGACCATGGCGTCTGTGCGGCTATATGAGTACTGGCGGTCGTCCGCCGCTTTCCGGGTGCGCATTGCGCTGCACCTGAAAGGCGTTGACTACACGGCCATTCCCGTCGACCTGGTAGCAAACGCGCAGTCATCAGACGAGTATCTGCAGCAGAACCCGCAGGGCCTGGTGCCCGCGCTTGCAGCCGGACAAGGGCCGTTGTTGACCCAATCCATCGCCATTCTGGAGTGGTTGGAGGAAACGCGGCCAGAGCCACCCCTGTTGCCGCGAGATCCCGTCGAGCGCTGCCGTGTGCGCGCCATGATGCAGTCCATCGCCTGCGACATTCACCCGCTGAACAACCTGCGTGTGCAGCGGTATCTGGTGGACGAACTGGGCGTTAGTGAAGCGGACAAGCTGGGCTGGTATCACCACTGGATCGCGCAGGGCTTCGGCGCCCTGGAACAGCAGGTCACCGGCGTTCAGTACTGCTTTGGCGAGCGGCTCACGCTGGCTGATGTGTGTCTGGTCCCGCAGATGTACAACGCGCGGCGTTTCCAGCAGGATCTCGCGCCGTACCCGAAGCTGGTCGCTATCGCAGATTACCTTGAACAGTTGCCGGCCTTCGCCGCTGCCGCACCACAGGGCAACGCAGATGCCTGACTCCCCCGACATGCCAAAAGGCTAAAGAGACCACATGAATGACGATCAACCGATACTGATTGCCCAGGCCCAGCATACCTGGCGTGACAGGGACCCGGCACGCAGCCTGGTCGATGCGCTGGAAAGCGTGTCGCGTGCAGCACTCGCGGACGCGGATGCTCCCGGATTGCGCGATGCTATTGATACCGTGGCAACCGTGCCCTTTCTGGCGGCTCAGGTGCCCGACCTGGCCAGCATGCTGCCCCCGCATGCCAGCGATGCGCTGTGCCAGCGTCTCGGTGTTGAGGCCAAAACGTTTGCCGCCGACGTGGGTGGCAACACACCGCAGCTGCTGGTGAATTACTTTGCGGATCGCCTGGTTGCGGGGGAGTCGAAAGCGGTACTTATCAGCGGTGCAGAGCTGATGTACACCTTGTTCGGTGCCCTGTCTTCCGGTGCTGACATCAGTCACTGGCAACAGGGTGGGCGTCACACGTCTGTGCAGCTGGGCGATAACCGCGCTGCCTGCAGCGACAGCGAATGGGCACACGGTCTGGTGGAGCCCATCCGCACGTACCCGCTGTTTGAGAGCGCCTTGCGCCACGCGGCCGGTTTGGATCAGGACGCACACATGCAGCGGCTGGGTGGCCTGGTGAGTCGCATGAGCAAGGTGGCCGCAGCCAACCCGCTGGCATGGCGTCAGGAAGTCCTCTCCGCCGAGGATGCCATCGACACGAGTGGCGGCAATCGCATGATCACCTGGCCCTATACCAAGTGCATGAACGCCATTCTGGCAGTCGATATGGCAGCGGCGGTTGTGATGACGACCGTGGGTGAGGCGCGCCGGCTCAAGGTTGACCCCGCGCGCTGGATCTTTCTGCGCGGTGGGGCGGCCGCCTGCGATATCTGGAACTTCAGTGAGCGCCCCGTGCTCCACGAATCTCCCGCGCTGGCAGCGTGCGCGCGCAGCGCCCTGGAGCAAGCCGGGCTGTCGCTCGCATCCATCGATCTGTTTGATCTCTACAGTTGCTTCCCCTCGGCTGTGCAGGTGGCCTGTAACGCCCTCGGTCTTGCCCTGGATGACCCGCGCGGCGTAACGGTAACGGGTGGCCTGACCCTGTTTGGTGGCCCCGGCAATAACTACTCGCTACACGCGATTGCCGAGGTTGTCGCGCAGCTGCAGGCGGAGAAGGGCTCACACGCCGTGGTCACCGCCAACGGCAATTACCTCACCAAGCATGCGGTTGGCGTTTATTCCCGCGAGGCAGGCACCCAGCCCTGGGCGTTGGTGCGTCCGGACTTGCAGACCACGATAGATGCATCCCCGCGGCTGGAGGTAGACAACGAGCCACGGGGTCGCGGCACGATTGAGGCTTGTGCGGTCGCATTTGACAAGGCGATGCCCAGCCGCGGCATCGTGCTCGGGCGCATGGAGGACGGTCGGCGCTTTCTCGCCAACACCCCGCGGGATGACAGGGCGGCGCTCGAAGCGCTGATGAACCAGGACCCGGTCGGTCTGCAGGGGCAGGTGACACCGGGTGACAAGGTGAATCGGTTCGAATTCTGAGCGTCCCTCTGACTGCGCAGTGTTATCGCCCGGCGGGTTAATCCGCGATTCGCCGGGTGACGTGTCACCTCAGGTCAATTTTTTTAGTAGCTGACGTCATTGCCACCAAGCCAGGCAACTTTCACTATGTGCGCTGACTGAATATGCACAACCCTTAGATGAGGAGTCCCATGACACACACGGCCTATATTTTCGATGCGCTGCGCACACCCCGCAGCAAGGGCAAGACGGGCGGCAGCCTCAATGAAGTCAAACCGGTGGACCTCGGTGCCGGACTGCTGCGTGAGTTGCAGGCCCGTCACGACCTGGATACTGCATATGTGGATGATGTGGTGATGGGCTGCGTGACGCCGGTGGGTGAGCAGGGGTCCGACATCGCGAAAATGATTGTGCAGAACGCCGACTGGGACGAGTCAGTCGCCGGGGTGCAGCTGGACCGGTTCTGTGCGTCAGGCCTGGAGGCGGTGAATATCGCTGCCCAGAAGGTCGCCTCCGGGTGGGAAGACCTGGTGGTTGCCGGCGGCATCGAATGCATGTCCCGTGTGCCCATGGGTAGCAACGGCGGCCCGATGGGCGGCGACCCGGCCTTCAGCCTTAAAAGTGGTTTTGTGCCGCAGGGTATCGGTGCGGATACCATTGCCACCCTCGAGGGGTGGAGCCGTGAGGATGTCGATGCCTTTGCCCTGGAATCGCAGCGCCGTGCTACCCATGCGCGTGACAACGGCTACTTCGATCGTTCCGTGGTGCCGGTGCGGGATCGCAATGGGCTGACCATCCTGGAGCGAGACGACTTTATCAAGCCCAATACCACGCTGGAAGGCCTCGCCGGGCTCAAGGCATCATTTGCGATGCCGGGGCAGATGGGCTTCGACGATGTCATTCTTGCCAAATACACCAAGCTGGACCGGGTGAACCACGTACACACCCCGGGCAACTCGTCAGGCATTGTGGATGGCAGCAGTGCGGTACTTATCGGCAGTGAACGGGCGGGTAAAGACCTCGGGTTGACGCCACGCGGGCGTATCGTGGCAACCGCGGTACTCTCCACCGACCCCATCATCATGCTCACAGGGCCCGGACCTGCTGCGGAGAAGTGCTTGCGCAAGGCAGGGCTGCAGACATCAGATATCGACCTGTGGGAAATCAATGAAGCCTTCGCTTCGGTGGCACTGCGCTACATGAAGGACCTGGGTATTGACCACAGCATTACCAATGTAAACGGCGGCGCGATCGCCATGGGGCATCCTCTGGGTGCGACGGGCGGCATGCTGGTGAGCATCGTGCTGGACGAGCTGGAACGGCGCGGCCTCAAGCGCGGGATGCTGTCGCTCTGCGTGGGCGGTGGCATGGGTATCTCCACCATTATTGAACGTATCTAAGCCCGCGGCGAACAGGAAAAGGATCGAAAGACAATGAGTGTATTCAAATACGAGAAAGATGCTGACGGCATTGTAACAGTCACCATGGACATGACCGGACCGGTCAACGCGATGAACGAAGAGTACCGCGTGGCGATGGATGAGACACTGCAGAAACTGGAAGCGGAAAGCGGGCTGACCGGCGTGGTGATTGCGTCGGCCAAGAAGGTGTTCTTTGCCGGTGGTGACCTCAACGACCTGCTGGCCGCAAAGCCTGGTGACGAGGCCGAGTTCATGGCAGAGGGTGAGCGCGTCAAGTCGGGCTTGCGCCGCCTCGAGCGCCTGCCGGTGCCGGTTGTCGCTGCGATCAATGGCGCAGCACTGGGTGGTGGCTTTGAACTGTCGCTCGCCTGTAACCACCGTGTCGCGTTGAACGACCGCAGCGTGCAGCTGGGTCTGCCCGAGGTGAGCCTGGGCCTGCTGCCGGGCGGGGGCGGTGTGGTGCGTATGGTCAACCTGCTGGGTCTGGAGAAGGCGTTGCCCTACTTGCTGGAAGGTACGCGCATTGACCCGGCGGCGGGGCTGAAAGCGGGCCTGGTGGATGAGCTGGTGGATAGTCGCGAGGCGCTCGTCCCCGCTGCGAAGGCGTGGATAGCCGCACAACAGGACAGTGCAGAGGCCGCGCTGCAGCCCTGGGACCGCAAGGGCTTCCGAATCCCGGGCGGCAACGCCTCCAGCCCGCAAATCGCGCAACTCATTACCCTGGCTCCTGCCATGCTGCGTAAAAAAACCCGTGGCCTGTTGCCGGCTCCTGAGGTGATTCTCGATTGCGCGGTGGAGGCATTGCGTCTGGACTTTGATACGGCGCAGCGGGTGGAGTCACGTGGTTTAACCTATTTGGCAATGACGCCGGTGGCCAAGAACATGATCTCCACGTTCTTCTTTGCCATGAACCGGGTCAACCGTGGCGGTAGCCGGCCGCAGGGCGTGCCCCCCCAGCATATCAAGAAGCTGGGCGTACTGGGCGCAGGCATGATGGGGCAGGGTATCGCCTACGTGGCGGCCATGGCGGGTATCAACGTGGTGCTCAAGGACGTCAGTGAAGATGCCGCCAGCCGCGGCAAGGCGTATAGCGAGCGTCTGCTGGACAAGCGCGTACAGCGCGGCAAGCTCACGGAAGACAAAAAACAGGCAATCCTCGACCTGATATTGCCGACCGTCAGCAATGACGACCTTGCAGGCTGCGACCTGATCGTGGAAGCGGTCTTCGAGAACATGAGCCTGAAACACAAGATTACCCGCGAGCTGGAAGGGCAGCTCGCAGCCGACGGCGTATGGGGGTCTAACACATCGTCCCTGCCGATTACGCAGCTGGCTGAAGCGAGCGCGAACCCGGCCAATTTCATCGGTATCCATTTCTTTTCACCGGTGGATAAAATGCCCCTGGTGGAGATTATCTGCGGGGCTGAAACGAGCGACGAGACACTTGCCAAGGCCTACGATTTTGCACGGCAGATCCGCAAGACGCCGATTGTGGTCAACGACTCGTTGGGCTTTTTCACCTCCCGCACCTTTGGCACCTATCTCGATGAAGGGGTGCGCCTGGTGGCCGAAGGGCTGCATCCGGTGCAGGTGGAGAACATGGGCAAGGCCATCGGTATGCCCGTCGGCCCGCTGGCGGTGTATGACGAAGTCAGCCTGGAATTGACACGCAAGGCACAGGAAACCTGGGCAGAAATGGGCGTGCTGGACAAGTTCAGTGACGGCACCATCACGCGCGGTGTGATCAACACACTTGTGGGTGAGCATGGCCGCGGTGGGCGTCACCACGGCGGAGGCTTCTACGACTACGCGGAAGACGGCAGCAAGACGATTTGGCCCGGTCTGCTGGAGCTCTACTACCAGCCACAAGCGAGCGTGCCGGAAGCGGATATGCGGGATCGTTTGCTGTTTCGTCAGGTTATCGAGGCACTGCGTTGCCTGGAGAGCGGGGTTCTGCGCACCGTGGATGATGGCAATATCGGTTCCATCATGGGCATCGGCGCGCCGCCCTGGACCGGCGGGCTTATCCAGTTCGTCAATACCTACGGGCTGGAGCGTTTCGCGGCGCGCTGTGCGGTGCTGGCTGAGCACTACGGCGAGCGCTTCCTCGCCCCGGCGATCGTGCAGCAGAAACTGGCCGCCGGCGAACACTTCGAGTAGCTCAACCGGCTATTTGCTCCGGGCAGGGCAGCGCGTATGATGCTGCCCTGTTTTGGCTGGATGGCCGGTTTGCTCATGAAGTGCTTTTCTGATTTTCTGCGTGTCTCGGTTGCGGCACTGGTTCTAGGCGGTTTTGCGCAAGCTGGCGTTGCCGCCCCGGAGGCCGCCGCCAGCGGTTTCTACCCGATTCCGGAGCCCGAGGACCACCTGGTGGGTGGCCTGGTCACAACCACGGCAGCCGAAGAAGATACCCTCGTCCTGATTGGCCGGCGCTACCGTACGGGCTACGGTGCCATCCGCGCTGCCAACCCGGGTGTCGATGCCTGGCTGCCAGGCGAGGGGACCCAGGTGTTATTGCCTACCTGGCACATTCTGCCCGAGGCTCCGCGCCAGGGGATTGTTATCAATACAGCAGAGATGCGGCTCTATCATTACGAGCCTGCAGTGGCCGAGCAGCCCGCGCGCGTGGGCGTCTACGCGATCAGTATAGGCCGCGGCGGGCGTGAAACCCCTCTGGCCACGGCGCGTGTGACGCGCAAGGCTCAAAACCCCACCTGGTATCCCACGGAGACGATTCGCAAGGATCGCGCAGAACGTGGTACACCGGTGGCGGCGGTAGTGCCACCGGGGCCGGATAATCCACTGGGCACGCGCGCGCTGTACCTGAACCTCCCCGCGTACCTGATTCACGGCACCAATCGGGAGCTTGGTATCGGTATGCCGGTTACCGCTGGCTGTGTGCGCATGTATCCGGAAGACGTCGAGTACCTCTACGAACAGGTGCCGGTAGGCAGCCAGGTGGAGATTGTCTATCAGCCGGTGAAGGCCGGCTGGATGGGGAATACGCTCTATGTGGAGTCACACAACCCCTTGGGCGACCTGCCGATCACGGTAGACGAGCGTGTACAACAGTTGCGAGCGGCCATAGCGAGAACGCTGGGTGAACGCCGGGATTTTACGGTGGACTGGAGCAAGGTGCGCGTTGCCGCCGAAGCGTCGACGGGTTTGCCTGTACCGGTGGGGCCGATCTGGCTTGAGCACCACAGGCCGGATAAATCGAACGACAGCGATGCCGTGGGTGAATAAGGTTGGGGCTAAAGTAAAACGGCGGGGCCGAAGCCCCGCCGGAAAACGTGCGACAGCTTACTTCTGCATGGACGTCTTGAAGGCGCGGTCGATTTTGCTGTTGGCTTCATCGGCGCTGCGCTTGGCTTCTTCAGCGATGCGCTTGGCGTCAGAGGCAGTGCGCTCTGCGCCGGCTGCAGATTGCTTGGCTTCGTCAGCTGAGCGCTGAGCGGCTTCCGCGATGCTGCGTACTTCGTCGATTTGTGACGAGCTGGCACAGCCTGTGGCCAGTGTCGCGAACGCGGCGATTGCAACAGCCTTGATGAGCGTGGATTTCATGGTAATACTCCTTGAGCAGGGTTGGCCTGTCAGAACTAGGAAGCCACAAAGTGGCGAAACGTGCAAACTTCGAACTCCCGTCTGGGGCCCTTGGTTCGAACGCGCGTAAAATATCACTCCGGGAGCATGGTAAACCAGTGAGCGTAAGAGCGTTATTGGCGTTTTGTGCATTTTTCCTGAATTTTATCTTGCCAGAGGCCGCTTTGGCCTTCAATCCAGCCGTTGATCAGGTGGTTGTGGTCAAATCGGAGCGTGTGCTGTACCTCAAGTCCAGCGGTGAGGTAGTGCGCCATTACCCGGTGGCCCTGGGCCCGGTGCCCTGGGGGCACAAGGAGCGTGAGGGGGATGAGCGCACCCCGGAGGGGCGCTATATTCTGGACTACAAGAACGCCGAGAGTCGCTTCTATAAATCAATTCGCGTGTCTTACCCCAATCAGCGCGACCGGCAACGGGCGCAAGCCCTGGGTGTAGACCCCGGTGGCAATATCATGATCCACGGACAGCCGGAGACACCGCAACCCGGCGCGGAGCTGTTCAACTGGACTGACGGCTGCATTGCCGTCAGCAACGCACATATGGACGAGATCTGGCGGCTGGTGACCGTGGGTACGCCGATCGAGATTCTGCCCTGAAAAGACCTAGCGCAAGGTCCGGCTCGCCATGGCTGCAGCCGCAGTCGTCGGTGTGCGGGAGACGGCTCGGCGGACGTGGGGCAGGACTCGCGCTCTGGTCAGTTTTGGGGCGATGCGGTAAGCTGCAGCGTTAATTGAGGGATAAGCACAATGTTGGGGCGCGCCAGTTGTGTGTTCGTCATTGCCGCCGGGCTGTGCCTCGGCGCCTCCCTGCCGGCCGCCGCGGCGGGTGGCACGGAGCTGGTGCGGGCCCTGACCGCCGTCGCTCCCACCCTCGACCGCACCGTGCTACGCCGCGCCGTTGCGGCAATGAACTGTGCCCTCGATCGTGGACTGGAGCGCGCAGAGCGCCTGGCCATTATCGATTTCTCCCTGCCCTCCAGTGAGCAGCGGTTGTGGATTTTCGACCTGTCCCAGCGCGAGCTGCTACTCAATGAGCTGGTGGCTCACGGGCAGGGCTCCGGGCAGAACGTGGCCTCCCGTTTCTCCAACGTATCTGGCAGTCACCAGTCAAGTATCGGGCTGTTTCGCACCAGTGAGAGCTACCGGGGCCGCCACGGCTATTCCCTGCGTATGGATGGCCTTGAAGCCGGCATCAATGATTTGGCGCGGGAGCGGGCTATCGTGATTCACGGCGCGGACTATGTGGATCCGCAGTGGATAGACCGACAGGGCCGAATCGGGCGCAGCCAGGGTTGCCCCGCGGTCCGTCAGGAGGTCGCCAGCACCGTTGTCGATACCCTCAAGGACGGCCAATTCCTGTTTTCCTGGTACCCGGATCCCGACTGGCTGGCCAACTCGGACTTTCTCAATTGTCCGGCAGGGGGGCTCGCCAGCCTCGACTAAGCCTGGAGAGTGCTTCGCAGCCGGTGCTGGCGTTCGCTCAGCTGGCCATGGTCATGAGCGACGCATTGCCACCCGCGGCCGTGGTGTCAATACTCACCGATTTCTCCCACAGCGTTTGCTTGAGCAGGGTTTCAGGTGCAACACAGCTGATCAGCGGCAGTACAGGGCCTTCCCGTGTTGCGAGTGCCCGCGCCGCAGCCCGCAGATAGCGGCTGCGCGCGTGTACCATCGCGCCGTGGATGCCGTCTTGCTTGAGCAGGGTGTCTGTACTCTCCAGCGGCAGCACCTGGAACAGCCCCGCGGGCAGGCCCGCGGCATGCAGGCCGGCCATGAGTGCCTGCCATTCATCCACCAGCTCAGGCGCGGCCATACCGATAACCCCGTTCCCTGTGGCCAGGGCCGAGACGGTCGCCATCAGGTACTCGCCCTGATGTTCCCGGGTGTCCAGAAGCAACAGCAGGGTGCCGCGTGGTTCGTGCTGTAGCTGATTGGACTCACCGGTCGGCCCGGGCAGTTGTTGTGATGATGCCAGCAGGGTAGCCGCGTTGTGCAGTTGTTCCCGCGCGGCGCCCAGCGTTTCTTCAAGGATGGCCGGGTTGTCATCAGGGCGGCTTGCATAGGATGCCAGGAAGCGTCGCAACACCGATACCCGATCACTGACCGGGCGACACGCCCAGCCCGGGGTGGCCTTGCACGCAGCGACAAGTGCCTCAGCCGTTGCCGGGAGTTCGCTACCGGCGGTCGGCAGCGCGAGTTGGCCCGCGGCGTTTTCTGCTTCTTCGCCGGTGGTCACCAGCCGCGACAGATACTGCGGACCGCCGGCTTTTGGGCCGGTGCCGGACAGTCCACGCCCACCGAAGGGCTGTACGCCCACAATGGCACCGATCATGTTGCGGTTGACGTAGATGTTGCCCGCCTGCACGCGCTCAGCCGCGCGTTGGCAGGCCTCCTCAATCCGGCTATGAATGCCGAAAGTGAGGCCGAAACCGGTTGCGTTGATCTGCGCTATCACCTCGTCAAAGGCCTCCGCACGATAGCGGATCACATGCACGATGGGGCCGAATACCTCGCGTTCCAGCAGCGATACATTGCTGATCTCATAGAGGTGGGGTGGAAAAAACGTGGCTGCATGCCCCGCCGGACGCTCGCCGGCGTAAAGCAGACGCCCGGTCGCCTCCAGGTAGCGCACGTGGTCGTCAAGTGCCTGCTGCGCACGCTCATCAATGACCGGTCCGATGTCGGTTGCGAGTTCAGCGGGGTCCCCCAGGCGTAACTCCTGCATGGCGCCGATGATCATGTCGATCACTTTGTCGGCAATGTCCTCTTGCAGGAACAGCACGCGCAGGGCGGAGCAGCGCTGCCCCGCACTCTGAAAGCCAGACGTCACCACATCGCGCACAACCTGCTCGGGCAGTGCGGTGGAGTCGACGATCATACAGTTCTGGCCGCCGGTTTCGGCAATCAGGGGCACCGGAGCATCGCTGCGCTCGGCCAACTTGCGCGCGAGCCAGTTGCCCGTGGTGGTGGAACCCGTGAACATGACAGTTTTTACTCGCAGGTCGGGGACCAGCTGCTCCCCTACGGCGCGCCCTTCGGCGATCAGCAAGGCGATGGCACCCTCGGGAAAGCCGCACGCCGCCATCAAATCCACAGTGCGCCGGGCAATCAGGCTGGTTTGCTCTGCGGGTTTGGCAACGACCGTGTTGCCCGCCGCCAGCGCGGCACTGACCTGGCCGATGAAAATCGCCAGGGGGAAATTCCAGGGGCTGATACAAAGCACCACGCCGCGCGGCTGTAAGCCGTGTTCGGCAAAGCCGGCCTCCACGGCGCGCGCGGCGTAGTAACGCAGAAAATCCACGGCTTCGCGCACTTCCGCGACACCATCGCGCAGTGTTTTACCCGCTTCCTTGCAGCACAGTGCGATCAGCTCATCGCGGTGGGCCTCCAGGGCGTCTGCCAGCCGCTGCAGGCACTGTGCGCGTTCCTTCACGGGCAGCGCGGACCACTGGGGAAACCCCGCATGGGCGAGCGCCAGCGCGGACTCGATGGTAGCGGCATCGGCCAGTTTGATGTGGCCGATCACCTCGCTGCGGCGCGCGGGGTTGCGCACTTCGCTTACGCTGCCGGTGCCGACGGCCGCGATGGGCAACGAGGCCTCCCAGGACAGCATATTTCTGCGTATCGCCTGCAGGGTGGGGCGGTCATGCAGGTCCACCCCCTGTGCATTGCGGCGTTCCTCACCGTACAGATCGGGTGGCAGGGGAATCAACGGGTTGCGTTTCTGCTGCCAGCCGCGGGCGGCCTCAACCGGGTCTTCCAGCAGGTTTGCCACTGGAATGTCCTCATCCACGATATTGTTGACGAAGGAGCTGTTGGCGCCATTTTCCAGCAGCCGGCGCACCAAGTAGGCGAGCAGATCGGCGTGTACGCCGACCGGCGCATACACCCGGCAGGGCACCTTTTCGGCATCGACAATCTGGTTGTAGAGTGTTTCGCCCATGCCGTGTAGACGCTGGAATTCGTAACCGCTGCGGTCGCTGTCCATCTCCAGGATAGTGGCCGCGGTGTAGGCGTTGTGTGTGGCAAATTGTGGGTAGAGGCTGTCGCGATAGGCGAGCAATCGCGCCGCGCAGGCCTGGTAGGAGACGTCGGTCGCGGCCTTGCGTGTGAACACTGGATAATCTTCCAGCCCTTCCACCTGTGCCAGCTTGATTTCCGTGTCCCAGTAGGCGCCCTTGACCAGGCGTACCATCAAGCGCCGCTGGCAGCGCAGGGAAAGTTCCCGCAGCCAGTCGATTACCAGCAGGCTGCGCTTCTGGTAGGCCTGCACGGCCACCCCGAATCCCTGCCAGTCGCCCAGCTCCGGGTCGCTGGCTACGGCCTCGATGACGTCCAGGGACAGCATCAGCCGGTCGGCTTCTTCAGCGTCCACGGTGAAGCCGATGTCGAAGGATTTCGCCGCCAGTGCCAGCGCTTTCAGGCGTGGCACCAGCTCCGTCATAACCCGTTCGCGCTGGGCGAATTCGTAACGTGGGTGAATGGCAGACAGCTTCACCGAGATGCCGGGGCTGTGCTCCGGGCCGCGGCCGTTGGCAGCGCGGCCGATGGCCTCGATCGCGTTGCGATAGCTGTCGTAGTAGCGCTGGGCATCGGTTGCGGTGCGGGCCGCTTCGCCCAACATGTCGTAGGAGTAGCGATAGCCCCGGCGTTCCGCCTCCCGCGCCCGTTCCAGCGCTTGTTCTATCGTGGTGCCCATCACAAACTGGGTGCCCATGATCTGCATGGCATAGCGCACCGAGGCGCGAATAACCGGCTCCCCCAGGCGCCCCATGGTTTTCTTCAACAGGCCGAACTGGCGCGGGTTGTCTTCGTCGTTGTAGTTCACCACCTTGCCGGTCAGGAGCAGCCCCCAGGCAGAGGCGTTGACGAACAGCGACTCGCTGTTGCCGAGGTGGGAGCTCCAGTCACCATCGGCGAGCTTGTCGCGTATCAACCTGTCCATGGTGAGGTGGTCCGGTACGCGCAGGAGTGCCTCGGCGAGGCACATCAGCACCACGCCTTCCTCCGTCGATAGCGCAAACTCCTGTAGCAGGGCATCCACGCCCCCTTTGCCCACCTGCGCTTCGCGAATATTCACCACCAGCTGCCGCGCCCGCTCCCAGGCGCGGCTGCGAGCGGCCTGGCTCAGGGTGGCGACAGGCAGCAATTGTTCCAGTACCCGCGCCTCATCGTCGCGGTGGGTGGCTTCCATGGCCTGGCGCAGCGCGTCAGTGGAATCGAGTCGGCAGTCGTGCAGCATGGCGCGGGCTCTCGGGCAGCATGAAAGTGAGAATTGTAGTCAGTGGGCGGCAGAATGAGCTGTTTTTTTTGCACGTGCTTTTGAACAATATTCTGCTAAATTCTCATTTTAAAGAATATTATGTGGTCTTGAGTGGCTTTGAGGACGAGAGTTGCATGATTTATACCTTGGATAAAACAGATTTACATATCCTCTCTTTCCTGCAAGGCGAGGGGCGCATGTCCAATGTGGAGTTGGCCCGCCGGGTCAATCTCAGCCCCAGCCCCTGTCTTGAGCGGGTGCGGCGGTTGGAGAATGCGGGTTTTATAGAAGGGTACAGCGCTCGCCTCGACGCCGCGGCGCTGGGGTTCGGCACCAGCGCCTTCATTCAGGTAACGCTGGATCGCACAACGGCGGAGGTGTTTGATCGCTTTCGGGACGCCGTAATCCTGATTCAGGAGGTGGCGGAGTGCCATATGGTGGCAGGCGGTTTTGATTATCTACTGAAACTGAGGCTCACCAGCATGGATGCCTATCGCGCCGTGCTGGCGCGTATCGTGGACCTGCCCGGTGTCGCACAGACGCATACCTATGTCGTCATTGAAGCGATCAAGCAGGATGCCGGATTGCCCCTCTTACGCTGAAGTGACCGCTTCAAAGCGGTTTGCCGCAACGTTTTTAACCACGTTGTCCGCATCGAATACCTCACCGTTCATGGCAATGTACACGCCGGGTGGCTTGCTCTGCAGTGCCCCGATGGCGCAGCCGATATTGAAGATGGCGTCGGACTGCGCGAATGCCGCCGGCTGCAGCGCGCCGGTGAGCACGATGCACTTGCCGGGAATGGCCTGCAGCGCGCGTGCTGTGGCGACCATGCCGTCGGTGCCGTGGGTGATCAGAACACACTGCTCGGGGCACTGGATTGCGGCGCGGCGGATCAGATCACGGTCAGCGTCTGTCATGTCCAGGCTATCCTTGCGCATGGCCGATTCCACGCTGTAGTCGAACCGGGCTCCCATGCGCTGCAGTAACTCACCGATAACCGGCTCGCCCACCTGGTAGTCACTTTTGGCATCGAAGTAGATCTTGTCGATGGTGCCACCGGTGGTGATGATATGCAGTTTCATGGGCTTGCGTCTCTCGGCCGTGAACGGTGGGGCAGTATAGCGCCGGGGCTCACGGCTGGGTACCGAGTGCCTGTTCCAGCCGGTCACAGAGGGATCGCAGGATCTGCACACGGGCATAACGCTTGTCGTTGGCCGCAACCAGTATCCAGGGTGCGTTCGGGGTGGATGTCAGCGCGAGCATGTCCAGCACGGCGCGCTCATAGTCCTCCCAGCGTTCGCGATTGCGCCAGTCATCCTCGGTAATCTTGTGCTGTTTGTGTGGTGTGGTTTCTCGCTGTCGAAACCGGTGCAGTTGTTCCTCCGGCGAAATGTGCAGCCAGAACTTCAGTACCACGCCGCCGTGCCCGGAAATCTGCGCCTCGAAATCATTGATTTCCTCGTAGGCTCGCTGCCATTCTTCGGTCGTCGCAAACCCCTCCACACGCTCTACCAGCACGCGTCCGTACCAGGAGCGATCAAACAACATGGTGCGACCGCGCCGTTCCAGCGCACGCCAGTAACGCCACAGATAATGCTGGGCGCGCTCTTCGTCCGAGGGCGCGCTGCTTTGCACCACGCGATAGAGGCGAGGGTCCATCGCTGCTGTAACCCGGCGAATAGCGGAGCCCTTGCCGGCTGCGTCCCAGCCTTCGAAAACCGCTACCAGAGAGCGTTGCGCCTCGTGTGCACGCCACGCGAGTGACTGCAGGCGCTGCTGTTGTTCCGCCAGTGAACGACGGTAGGTGGGTTTAGAGAGCCGCAAATCGTTCGGTACCGCTGCCAGTGTTGTCGTCACGTGCGCGGGGGGCGGGCAGGGCGTGCTGGTTGCTCCGCTGCCGCTACGGGCTACCGTGGCGCGCTCCGTCATCATGCGCAGAAGTGTTGCCCCGGCGTCCAGGTCGCGCTGGCGCGGGTCCTCTGCCGTAATCAAGTGCCAGGGCGCCGCCGCGGAACTGCTCTCTGCAAGCACCTGATCAGCCGCGCTCTGAGCGGCCGCGGGGTCCTCAGCCCATTGTGCTGCCGCCGCCGGCAGGTGTTGCAGGCGTAGTCGGTCTGCGGCGAGCCGTTGTTGCTGGGTGTCGCGATTCACATGCAGCCACAATTTCACCAGCAGGGCGCCATCGTTGTACAGCATGTGCTCAAAGCGTTGTATGGTCGCCAGACTCTCACGCTGCTCCGAGGCAGTGAGCGTTCCCGCCGCGCTGTCGTACAAGAGCCGGGTGTACCACGAGCCGAGAAAAACGGTGGTACGCCCCTTGCGCGGCATATGTCGCCAGAAACGCCAGAAATAGGGGCGATCCTCTTCTTCGTCCGAATGTCTCCACGGGGCGCTGGTGTCAATGAATCTCGGGTCCAGCCACTCATTCAGTCGGTGCACCAGTTCGCTCTTGCCGGCACCCGGCAAACCCCCGATCACAACGATCATGGGGTAGTCGCGCTTCCCCAGGTCCAGTTGCGCCTGTAACAGGGCACTCCTGAGCGCTGTTTCCCGGGCCTTCATGGCAGCGCGGGCTGGTTTGATGAAACTCGACAGGTGTTCACGGGGTCTACCTCGGTGCGGGTGCAGTCGAATTCGTTTGTCTTCGGTGCATAGGCTAGCGGAGCATACGCCGGTATAATCATACGCAATTCATGGAGATTAGCAGAATGGGTTTTTACGAGCGGAGAATCCTGCCTCATGTGATCAATTGTGCTTGTGGCAGCAAGCCAATCATGCGCCAACGCGAGAAGGTTGTCCCACTTGCGCGTGGTGAGGTGCTGGAAATCGGCATTGGTACCGGCCTCAATCTGCCGTATTACGACCCGGCGAAGGTGACTCGGCTGATTGGCCTGGATCCCTCGGAAAAGTCCTGGGAACTCGCCGGCAAGCGTGCGGCCGCCTTGCCGTTTACCGTGGAGTTCGTCGGCCTGCCAGGCGAAGCGATTCCACTGGCGGATGAGAGTGTGGACACGGTTGTCGTAACCTTTGCGCTCTGTACCATTCCCGATCCGGTCGCGGCGTTGCGGGGCATGTCGCGCGTGCTGCGGCCCGGCGGAGAGTTACTGTTCTTGGAACACGGTCTCGCCCCGGATGCCGGTGTGCAGCGTTGGCAGAATCGGGTCAACGGTTTCTGGGCCGCCGTGGCCGGGGGCTGCAATCTGAACCGAGATATTCCCGGCCTACTCGCTGCAGGTGGCTTCCAGGTGAGTGAACTGCAGACACAGTATCTGCCGGGTACACCACGCATTGCCGGTTATAATTTCTGGGGCCGTGCCCATCTCGCAGCCAGCGCCTGATTCGGGTAAAGCCCGCTGTGCTGCGACATGCTCGCTTTCTGCTGCTGTGCTGTTGTGTCCTGCCCTGGTCTGCCGTCAGGGCAGACGCGCTCCTCGAATACCGCCTGGAGGGGCTCGACAAAGCACAGCGCGCCAATGTTGAAGCCTGGTTGGGCGCGCTGCCGGAAAGCGAAGCCGCGCGCAGCAATTTCCTCTCCTCGGCCAGGGAGCGTGTGGCGGATAGCTTGAAGGCGCTGGGCTATTACCGTGCCGATGTCGACCTCACAGTCGACAGATCCTCAAGCCCCTGGGAGTTGCTGATTGCCGTGACGCCCGGTCCGCCGGTGATGGTGGAAGCGCTTGATATTCAGGTAATGGGCGACGCGCAGGATGATCCGGCCTTTCAGCGCCTGCTTGCTGCCCCGGGACTTGCCGTGGGCGATATACTGCACCACGGGCACTACGAGTCACTGCGTAATTCGCTGCTGCAGTTAGGGCAGCGCAGAGGATATTTCGATGCGCGATTGTTGCAGCGTTCGGTGGAGGTGGAACCGGGCGCGAACAGCGCACGCGTGCGCTTGCACTACGCCAGTGGCGATCGCTACCGGGTGGGGAAATTGCGCTATGCCGAGGATTTCGTGTCCCCTGAGCTGCTGCAGTCGCTCAGTCACTTCACCTCGGGAGAGCCCTACGACGTTGGCGCCTTACAGACCCTGCAGGCAGAGCTGCAACGTACCGGCTACTTTTCCGGAGTCACCCTGCGCCCGCTGCTGGAGCAGCGCGCTGATGGCAGCGTACCGTTGCAGCTGGACCTGTTTCCCGCCAAACGGCACACCGTGGATGTGGGTATAGGCTACAGCACTGATACCGAGGAGCGCGTATCGGTTACCTGGAAAACACCGCGCATCAACCGCCACGGGCACAGCCAGGAAACCCGCTTCGAGTATTCCCGCATCAACCCCAGTGGGCAATTCACGTACAACATCCCGCTGACTCACCCGCTGGAGGACATGTTGCAGTTGTCGCTGCGCGTGGAACAGAATGAGTACGGCGATCTGGACAGCAACCAGCATGAAGCGCAGGTACGCCGGGAACGACGCTATGGCAGGTGGGTACTGAGTTATCACCTGCGGGCACTGAATGAGCGCTGGGATGCGGCGACCGTAGAGGGCGACGAAGACTATCTGTTGCCGGGTTTCACGGTTTCGCACAAGTCGCGAGAGGGGTCGCCGGTCAATCCCGACCGCGGTTTCAGCCAGTTCTATGAGGTGGAAGCCACCTCGAGTCAGCTCGGTTCCAGTATCGATATGACCCGGCTCTACGCCAACTGGGTGCATGTGATGCCACTCGGCGACCGGGGCCGCCTGGTCAGCCGTGCCGAGGCGGGTGCGGCGCTCATTGGGGAGGGGCAGCGGGACGATCTGGCACCATCGCTGAGCTTTTTCGCCGGTGGCTCACAGAGCCTGCGCGGCTACGGGTATCAATCCATCGGCAATACGGTTCCCGTCATGCTGCGCAATGGTAGTGAGGTAGATTATGTGCTCGGGGCCGATCGCCTGGCGCTGGCCAGCCTCGAGTACCAGTACAGGTTCCTGCCGGACTGGCGTGCCGCCGTATTCGTGGACGGGGGTGACGCCTTCGATGAGGGTGAGTTCGAGGCGGTGATCGGTGCGGGCTTCGGGCTGCATTATCTGACTCCGGTGGGCGCCCTCAAGCTGGAAATCGCCAACAGCGTCAGCGAGGACAACCCGGACTGGCGTTTCCACATCAATATCGGAGCGGAGTTTTGAAGAAGCTGGCGGCGGTACTGAGCGCTGTTCTGTTGACGCTCGTCATCGCGCTGCTGCTGCTGCCGTTCAGTGCCAGCGGCACACGGTTTCTGGTGACCCTGATCCCGGCGAGCTCGCCGCTGCAGGTGACCTACGCAGGAGGGCGCCTGGCCGGTGAATTGCAGCTCGCGAATCTGCGTTTGACACTCGACGGCCTGAAGGTCGAACTCGCGGGTGTACACACGGAGCTGCGTCCCGCCTGCCTGTGGCAGAGTCTGTTCTGTTTTGCCAAGCTGGATATTGATCGTCTGGACGTGGTTGTGGAGCAGCAGGATACGACCGATGCAGCGGCTGCTGAAGCATCCTCCAACGAACCCATGCAGTTCCCGGTGCGCTTGCGAGCACCGGGCGTGCGGATAGCGCAAACCCGCGTGCACTGGCCCGGAGGTGTGTGGCAGCAGGGCGCTTCCGAGCTGGATATTGAGCTGACCCGGGAGGGGGTGTACTTGGGGTCGGCAATCCTGCGCAACGCCGAACTCGCCCTTGAGGCAACAGCGCCCTCAGCGCCTGCAACAGAGCCCTCAGCGCCTGTAGAAGCCCCCTCAGCGCGGGTAGCCCTCAAGCTGCCCGAGCTGCGCTTGCCGCTTATCCTGGCCATCGATGCGCTGACGCTGGAGCAGCCGCGCCTGCGATTGGGCGATGAGGTCACACAGTTCGAAGCCGTGCGTGTCGCCGCGCGCTGGCGTGGAGAACAGCTCGAGATCGAAACACTGGAGCTGGTCCAGGCGGAGCTCGGTCGGTTTGCGGCCAGTGGCCACGTCAACATGACGGGCGACTGGCCGCTGCAGCTGGCCTTGCGCGCCGACCTTACACGGGCGGAGCTGCCAGCTCAGCTCAGCACACGAACGCTGCAGCTCGAGCTGTCCGGCGGTGCGGGTGACCTGCAGCTTGAGCTGTTCTCACCGGGGCAGCCGCGCCTGGCACTTTCCGCTGCAGTCGACCTGCTTGCACCTGAGCTGCCTTTCAACCTCTCGGCTGTGCTCGACGGGGAGGAGCCACTGGGCCTTGCAGAGGTTGAGGGGGTGCCGGCAGCGCTCGCCGAGGCCGCGGTGGTGTGGCCACTGGAACTGGATGTCACAGGTGACCTGGAGGCTCAGGCGCTCACGCTGCGGGCGCAGCTACGTGAGCTGGGCTACGAGTCCCTGGATATCATGCTGTCAGCCCGTCACACCCCCGGCAGCCTTGAGGTCGATACGCTGCAGCTTGACGGGGCGAGTGCCGGCAGCCTCTCTGCATCAGGGGTGCTGGACTACGCCGAGGCAATCGCCTGGCGGGCCATTGTGGAGACGCCCGGCCTGCAGATGCCGCGCTGGAGCGATTACCTGTTCGGCTCTCTGTCGGGCGGTTTCGTCACCAGCGGTCAGCTAGAGGCGCAGAACTGGCGGGTCGAACTTGATGCTGTTGACCTGTCGGGTGATATCAATGGGCTTCCGGCGCTGGTTAAGGGGGAGCTCATACTGGATTCCGCTACGCTGGTGCATAGCGGTGCGCTGCGCGCGCAGGTAAATGGCGCAGAGATCGATATCACTGCAGGCGACGGGAGCGAGGGTGAGGTACACGCTGAGTTGGGTATTGCCGACCTCAGTCGCTGGTCACGTGACGCGGGTGGCAGTGTGCTGTTAAACGCCGACTGGTCGCCGGCGAGCAATCGTCTGGCGCTGCGGGGGAGCGTGCAAGGTGTTTACTGGAACAGCCTCCGCGCAGACCGCGGTGTGCTGGAAGGCAGCATGGACCTGGGCGAGAACCTGGGCGCGAGCCTGCGCGGTGAGGGCCAGTTACGCCTGGACCAGGTGGAATTGGCCGGCGTGGCACTGGAGGGCTTAGGGCTCAAGTTACAAGGTGGGCCCGAGTCCGCAGAGCTTGGCCTCAGCATCACGGGTGAGATAACCGGCCAGCTTGAGGTGGCGGCGACTGCCGTTGACGACGGTTGGCAATTGACGGTGCCGCCGACCGAGTTCGCCACGCCGCTCGGCCCGCTGTCCCTGGGGATACCGATTGAGGCGCGTTTGACGCAAGCCGGTGGCAGCGTCAGCGCGCACTGCTGGTTGTTACCGGAGAGCGAGTTGTGCCTGACGGACATTGCATTGGGCGCCACGGGCGGCTTCACTGGCCAACTGACCGGCGATCTGGCACTGGTTGACGCAGTATTGCCGCAGCAAGTCGAGGCCCGTGGGCCGCTGCAGGCCGAGGTCTCGATTGCCTGGACTCCTGATGCCGCGCTGCAGGGCGAGGCGCAGCTGACCAGCCTGGGGGGCGCAATTACGCAATTCTACCCCGAGGGGGAGTCTGCCTCGTTGACCTGGGAATCCCTTGCCGTCACTGTGGAGCAGGGCGACGATGGCCTTGCCCTGGAAGCCGGCCTGCAACAGGACGGCCGCCAGCGTCTTGCGCTCAATGTGGCGCTGCCGTCACGGCGCGACGGTGCCCTGCAGGGCCTGTTTGCCGTTGACGCCTTGCAGATTGCGGCCTTGCGGCCTTTTCTGCCGCAGTTGACACGCATCGATGGTGAACTGAACGGGCGCATCCAACTTTCAGGTAACCTGCAGAATCCACAGGGGCAGGGCGAGCTGCGGTGGCACAACGGCCTGGTGCGGCTGGAGGCCAACCCCACCGAGATTGACGATATCGATGTGCGTATCGCCCTCGATGGCACCACCGCATCCCTGGCGGGCGGCGCGATGGTGGGTGGTGGGCAACTGGCGTTGAGCGGCGATGCCCAGTTCGGTGCCGAGCCGGCACTGCGCCTGGATATCAAGGGCGACCACCACCGCTTACTGTACCCGCCGAGCACACAACTCGACGTGTCGCCGGACTTGCGTTTGCGCATCACGCCTTCCGGTATCCACGTACGTGGCGAGGTGCGGGTACACGAGGGGCTGCTCGCGTACGAGGAGTTGCCGCCAGGTAGCGTTACGCTTTCTGATGATGTGGTGGAGGTCGACTTTGCCGGTAATCCACTCGAAGCGCACAACCCCTTCGGTCTCGATGCCGATTTGCGGTTGCGCATTGAGGACCGCTTCCGGATACGCGGCAAGGACCTGAACCTCACCGTAGGTGGCGACCTCAATCTGCGCCAGGCACCGGAACGGCCCCTGCAGTTGTTTGGGAATCTCAACATCATCGGCGGGGAGTTTCGCGCCTATGGTCAGCGCCTCTTGGTGCGGCAGGGGCGAATTGCTTTCAGCGGCGCCCCCGAAAACCCGGAGCTGAACCTGCGCGCTGAGCGTGAAATACCGGCGGAGGATGTGCGTGCCGGGGTTACGGTCACCGGCACGCTGGAGCAGCCGGAGCTGACTGTGTATGCGGAACCGGCCATGTCGCAAACCGAAGCGCTGTCGTATCTGTTGCGCGGGCGCGGGCTGGATTCCGGCGCCGGCGCGGACGGCACTGCCATGGCCCTGTCGCTCGGCACCAGCCTGGTGAACCGCAGTGCCCTGGTGGAAGAACTGAACAAGTTACCGGGTTTGCGCAATGTGGAGTTCGGCACAGACGGCTCCGAAGACGACACGGCGGCGACCGTAAGCGGCTATATCGGCGAGCGCATATACCTGTCCTACGGTGTCGGATTATATGAGCCGATCAACGTGCTCACTGCGCGCCTGTACCTGCAGGCGCGCCTGTGGCTGGAGGTGGTCAGTCGACTGGAGAGCTCGGTAGACCTCTATTACAGCTTTGATATCGACTGATCGTCAGGCTTTCGGCAGGATCATCAGTTCCACACGCCGGTTCTGGCTGCGTCCCTGCTCGCTGCTGTTGTCCGCGATCGGCTGATCGTAGCCCATGCCTTGCACCAGCATCCGTGAGCGCTCCACCGCACGTGTTGCCAGGTAATCGGCAACACTGCCGGCACGCCGCTCAGACAGAGTCTGGTTCAGGGCCCGGCTGCCGGTGTTGTCGGTGTGTCCGGTGATGCGCAGGGTGGTATCGGCATATTTCGCGAGTACCTCGCCGACGGAGTTGAGGGCCGGGTAAAAATCGTCGCGCAGGTTGTAAGACCCGGTTTCAAAGGTAATGCTACCGGGCATGATGAGGCGGATATTGTCGCCTTCCCGTGCCACCTGTACACCGGTGCCCTGCAATTGTTCGCGCAGCTTGGCCTCCTGCACATCCATGTAGGCGCCAACCCCGGCACCAACGATGCCGCAGCCCAGGGCCGCGTTGCGCGCGTGTTTCCCCGAGTCGATCGCACCCACCAACGCGCAGACGGCGGCCGCGCCGGCACCATAGGTGGCAGCCTTGCTGGCCTGCTGTTGCCCCGTGTAGGGGTTGGTCGTGCAGGCGCTCAGCAGCACGCTGGCGGTGATGGCGGTAACAAAATTCAGGCGCATGGGGTACTCTCCTCGTCCACTCGGGGCATTGCAGCGTAAACACGCTAGGTCCGACCTGCAAGGATGATAAAAGTTGCAGTGCGGGTCGGTTGCTTACCCAGTTTGAAGAGGAACAGAATGGATCCCTTAACCCAGGGCGCCTTGGGCGCTGCGCTCCCGCAAGCGTTCGCCAACCGGCGTCAGGTCGTCACTGCTGGACTGCTGGGGTTCCTGTCGGGCATGGCGCCGGATCTGGATGTGCTGATTCGCTCTGCCGAAGACCCTCTCCTGTTTCTCGAGTATCACCGCCAGTTCACGCATTCGCTGTTCTTCATTCCGTTTGGCGGCCTCATTTGCGCCCTGGTTCTACACCGG
The DNA here is from genome assembly GCF_003719295.1 of Haliea alexandrii. GTDB lineage: Bacteria > Pseudomonadota > Gammaproteobacteria > Pseudomonadales > Halieaceae > Haliea > Haliea alexandrii. The sequence continues at coordinate 476,908 of NZ_RFLW01000002.1, read as the reverse complement.
CTGATCGGTCGCCGAGGAGGCCTGTCGCTCGGGCAAAGCTATCTATTCTGTGTACTGGGCTATGCGACCCACGGCCTGCTGGATGCCTGTACGACCTACGGCACCCTGTTGCTCTGGCCCTTTAGCGACCAGCGTTTCGCCTGGAACACCATCTCCATCATCGATCCGCTATTCTCCCTGCCCGTGCTGGCCCTGATCGCTTTTGCGGCACTGCGCCGTCGTGCCGCGCTGGCGCGCGTGGCACTGGTGTGGGTGCTGGTGTACCAGGGCCTTGGCGTTTGGCAACGCGAGCAGGCGGAGGCGCATGGCTGGGCCCTTGCACAGTCGCGCGGCCACGAGCCGCTGCGCCTGGAAGCCAAGCCCAGCTTCGCCAATATTCTGGTGTGGAAGATCGTGTACGAAACAGACAGCCATTTCCATGTGGACGCCGTGCGTACCTGGCCCTCGGTGGTCGATTACCCCGGCGGCAGTATCCCGCGACTGGACGTGGCGCGCGACCTGCCGTGGCTACAGGGCGGCACGCAGCAGCGCAGGGATGTCGAACGTTTCCGCTGGTTCAGCAACGGCTATGTGGCGCTGGACCCGGCAGTGCCCGGGCGTATCATCGATGTGCGTTATTCCATGTTGCCCAATGAGATCAACTCGTTGTGGAGCATTCAGCTGCGACCTCAGGCCACGGCCGACGACCACGTGAGCTACGCCATGCACCGCAGTGGCGGCCGCGAACAAGCCGGTGTGCTGTGGCGCATGTTGCTCGGTGACACGGCCTCTGCTGCCGCCGCCGAGCGCCGAGGGTCAGGCCTGGAGTACGGCGTCGGCGGCGATTAGCGCGGCACCCGTGTCGGTCGCAAGGCCCTGTTGTTGCAGGGCGGTCGACAGGGCGGTCAGGCACAGAATGACGTTGCTGCGGTTGCAGGCCTGACCCATCAGGCCGATGCGCCAGGTCTTTCCGGCAAGGGCGCCGAGGCCGGCACCGATCTCCAGGTTGAAATCCTGCAACAGCGTCTGCCGCAGGCGGGCATCGTCGATACCCTCGGGAATCCGCACCGCGTTCAGCTGCGGCAGCCGATGTTCGGCGGCAACCGCCATCTCCAGGTCCAGGGCGCCGAGCCCCGCGACGAGCGCCTGGTGGTGCAACCGGTGTCGCGCGTGCGCCGCCTCCAGGCCTTCCTCCCGGAGCATCAGCAGGGCTTCATGCAGGGCGTAGAGCACGTTGATCGGCGCCGTGTGGTGATAGGCGCGTTTGCTGCTGCCGCCCCAATAGCCCATCACCAGCTGCATGTCGAGAAACCAGCTCTGTACCTTGTGGCTGCGGTTCTGAATGCGCTCCACGGCGCGCGGGCTGAAGGTCACGGGCGACAGGCCGGGTATGCAGGACAGACACTTCTGGGTGCCCGAGTACACGGCATCGGCTCCCCAGGCATCGACCTGCAGTTCAATACCACCGAGGCCGGTGACGGAATCGACAATACTCAGTGCGCCGTGTTTCCGCGCCAGGGCACAGAGTGCGGCAACATCACTGCGTGCGCCCGTAGATGTCTCGGCGTGCACGAAAGCCAGCAGCGAGGCTTCCGGGTGAGCGGAAAACGCGGCCGCAACCTTGTCTACGCTGACGGGCTGTCCCCAGTCGTCCTCGACCATGATGGCGGTCGCCCCGCAGCGCTCGACGTTTTCCTGCATGCGGCCGCCAAAAACGCCGTTGCGGCAGACGATAACCGTGTCACCGGGCGACACCAGGTTGACGAAACAGGCTTCCATCCCCGCGGAGCCGGGTGCCGAAATCGGCAGTGTCAGCGCGTTGTCTGTTTGAAAGGCGTACTGCAGCAGGCCCTTCACATCGTCCATCAGGTTGACGAAAAGCGGGTCGAGGTGGCCTATCGTGGGCCTGCCCAGGGCTCCCAGCACGCGCGGCGACACGTCGGACGGGCCGGGGCCCATTAGAACCCGATGGGGCGGAAAGAAACTTTGGGTCATGGTGGGGTTACTCCTTCTCAGCCGCGCCGACTTTCGGTTTCGCGGCGCACCTTGGCCTGAGCGGCGGCAATGCGCGCCACGGGCACACGGAAGGGGCTGCAGGATACGTAGTCCAGCCCCAGGTCGTGGAAAAACTGTATGGAGCGCGGGTCGCCGCCGTGCTCGCCACAAATGCCGTACTTGATGCCAGGCTTGCGCGCGCGACTTTCCTGCACCGCCAGCTCCAGCAAGCGCCCCACGGCGCGCTGGTCAAGCGAGACAAAGGGGTCGCTCTCCACCAGCTTTTTCTCCAGGTACATGGGCAGGAACTTGCCGACGTCATCGCGGGAGAAGCCGTAGGTCATCTGGGTGAGGTCGTTGGTGCCGAAACTCATGAATTCCACTTCCGGCGCCAACCGGTCAGCGCCGAGGGTCGCCCGTGGCGTTTCCATCATGGTGCCGATTTTGTAGGGTACGGAAACGTGTTTTTCTTTCATGACCGCCTGAATACCGCGGTCAATGATTTCGCTGATCAGGCGAATCTCGCGCACGTTGACCACCAGCGGAATCATGATTTCCGGCAGGGGCTTGAGCCCTTCTTCAATGGCTCGCACGGCGCCACTGATGATCGCCTTGACCTGCATTTCGGTAATTTCCGGGTACACGATAGACAGCCGGCAACCGCGGAAACCGAGCATCGGATTCACTTCTTTGAGGCTCTCGGTCATCTCGCGAATCTTCTCCACGGGCTTGCCAATACGCTCTGCCAGTGCCTGCATATCGGCCTCATCGTGCGGCAGGAACTCGTGCAGCGGTGGATCCAGCAGGCGCACGGTCACCGGCAGGCCATCCATGACCCGGAACAGGGCCAGCATGTCCTCTTCCTGGTAGGTCAGCAGGCGCTGTAGGTAGCGCTGCCGCTCTTCCTTGTTTTCAGCCAGGATCATGCCGCGCATCTGGTCAATGCGCTCTGCCTCGAAGAACATGTGCTCGGTGCGGCACAAGCCGATGCCTTCGGCGCCCAATTCGCGTGCCTTGGCGGCATCCTCTGGCGTTTCGGCATTGGCGCGCACCTTCAGGCGGCGGTGCTGATCGGCCCAGGAGAGCAGGATCTGGAAGTCCTCGCTGCTGCTCGCTTCGGTTTTCGGTACGTCGCCCAACATCACCTCGCCTGCCGTACCGTCGAGGGTGATGACATCGCCGCGGCGCATGACAACACCCTCGGCTGTGGTTGCCGTGCCTTGCGCATAGTTGATACTCAAGCCGCCGCAGCCGGTGATGGCACAAACCCCCATGCCTCGCGCAACCACTGCGGCGTGCGAGGTCATGCCACCTAATTCGGTGAGAATACCCGCGGCGACCTTCATGCCGTGGATATCTTCCGGCGTGGTTTCCCGGCGCACCAGGATCACGCTGGCACCTTTAGCCGCAACCTCAACCGCTTCTTCGGCAGAGAACACCACGCTGCCGGTGGCGCCGCCGGGGCTGGCGGGCAGGCCGGTGGCGACAATCTCCGTTTTCTGCGCCGGGTCGACCATGGGGTGCAGGAAAGACTCGACGTGTTCGGGCGACACCCGCATCAGGGCCTCACTCTCGGAAATCAGTCCCTCGCGCACCATGTCCACCGCAATCTTCACCGACGCCCGCCCGGTGCGCTTGCCGCTGCGCGTCTGCAGCATGAACAGCTTGCCTTCCTGCACGGTGAACTCGAGGTCCTGCATGTCGCGATAGTGCTTCTCGAGCAGGGCCTGAGTCGTGAACAGCTCGTCATAGACGTCCGGCAGCCGCTCTTGCAGGGCAGACACCGGCAGCGGCGTGCGAATGCCGGCCACAACGTCTTCGCCGGCCGCATTGAACAGGAATTCGCCAAAAAAGGTGTGATCACCGTTGGAGGGGTTGCGTGTGAAGGCTACACCGGAGCCGGAGGTGTCACCGAAGTTGCCGAACACCATGGCCTGCACGTTAACGGCCGTGCCCAGTGTTTCTGGAATGTTGTTCATTTCCCGGTACACGTAGGCGCGCGGGGTATGCCAGGACAGGAATACCGCTTCCACAGCAAGCTTCAACTGTACAAACGGGTCTTCCGGGAAGTCCACCAGCGTCTTGTAGATGCGGATGATTTCCTGCCAGTCTTCGGCGCCCATGTCGACGTCGTTGGGTTTGCCGTGGGCGGCCTTGTATTGCTCGATTTCGTGCTCAAAGCGTTCGCCGTCGGCCTCCAGAACCACATCGGCGAACATCTGGATAAAGCGCCGGTAGCAGTCATAGGCAAAGCGCGGGTTGCCGGTTTTCCGCGCCAGGCCTTCAGCAATTTCGTCGTTCAGTCCCAGGTTGAGAATGGTATTCATCATGCCGGGCATGGACACCGGGGCCCCGGAACGCACTGAGAAAAGCAGGGGGTTTTCCGGGTCGCCGAAGCGCGCGCCCATTTTCTTCTCCACCAGGTCTAGGGCGACCCGGTATTCCTGCTCCAGCAGCGGTGGCAGCTTGTTGCCCGACTCGAAGTACTCGCGGCAGGTGGGGGTGGTGATAACGAAACCATAGGGTACCGGCAGGCCCAGTGAGGTCATTTCACAGAGGTTGGCGCCCTTGCCGCCGAGTAGGTCTCGGTCATCCTTGCTGCCTTCGTTGAACAGATATACGCGCTTGGCCATGGGCCCTCCGGCTTGTTAAGGGAGTTGCTGTCGGAATTCGCGCGCGAGTATAGCGGAAAAGGGGGAGGGCGTCCCGGGCGGGTAAGCGCCGGGCAGGTCAGCCCCGGCGCAGGTCAATACAGGAGCCGGCGCACACCGTGCAGCTCAGCCCCGGCGCAGCAGCAGGTCTCCGAGACGGTCTACCTCGGCCAGATCGGCAGTGGCAGGCACCAGGAAAAGCTCCTCGCAGCCGGCCGCCTGCGCATTGTCGAGCGCTTCAAGGACTGCATCCTCGGAACTGCGATGCACCGATTCGGCCATCATGGTGGCAATTTCCGGACCCGCGATGGCCAGGTATTCATAGACGTAGTCGTACAGCCGCTGCGCGCCATTGTCTGCCAGTGAGCACCAGAACCCGCCCAGTCGATAGGGTTTACTGTCGCGCCCGGCGGCTTCCCAGGCGTTGTCGGCCATCTGGAAGGCGTTGGCCAGCTCGCCTTGTTCGCCATTGCCGGACCAGGCGTAGAGGCCATCGGCCCACTGCGCACAGCGGGCGATGCTTTTTGGTCCCAGGGCGCCGGCAAGTAGCTTCGGCCCGCCGGCCTGTGTGGGCGCGGGGCCAATCACGCCGCCGCCGGGGATGACTTCCTGCTGGTTCCATACCTGGCGCAGCGTTTCGACCTGGGTGTCCATGCGGCCATAGCGGCCCTTGAACGGCGCTTCGAGTGCCGCGTAGTCCTTGTCCCTGCCGCCGTAGCCGACACACACGTGCTGTACGCGCCCGCCGGAGAGAATATCCAGGCTGGCAACTTCTTTGGCCACTTGTACAGCGCTGTGCATGGGCAATACGTAGAGCGTAGGGGTGATCATGACTTTGCGGGTGCAGGCGGCAGCAGCAGCCAGCAACACACGCATATCAAACGTCGGGCCATGCACGCGCTCGCCGCAGGAAATGCTGTGAAAGGGGCCAGCGTCGACGCGCTGGAACCATTGCAGGTAGTCGTCGCGGGTCAACCCGGCTTTCATGTACGGCAGACAGATTCCAACTTTCATTTTTATGGTGCCCCGGAAAATTAAAAGAAGCATTATGACGCAGACCCGGCAACCCGTGCCCGCCCGGGTGTACACCTATGTGAACCAGCGCGCTTGAGCCGTGTTCCGCACGCGCATGAAGCGGGCACAGGAACATGGGCAGACACCCCATTAAATGGCCAGTGCGTTTATGCTGTGCATTGCGTACCGCAAAGCCTCGGCACAGGAGCAGAGTCGATGTCGATAAAAATAGATGGCCCGTTTTACGCCCACTTGAGTGGCTCTGCCGAGGAGGCCCGGCGGCTGGCACAGCTGGGTTACGACGGTGTGTACACACTGGAAGGCAGTACCGACCCGTTCCTGCCACTGGTGCTGGCCGCCGAGCACGCCCCGGGGCTGGACCTGGCAACGGGTATTGCTGTGGCGTTTCCGCGTAATCCGCTGCACCTCGCCTATCAGGCCTGGGACCTGCAGAAATTCAGCCAAGGGCGCTTTATGCTCGGCATAGGCTCTCAAGTGAAAGCGCATATCGAGAAGCGTTTCGGCGTTGAGTTCAACCCTCCGGCGGCGCGCATGCGGGACTATATACTGGCCCTGAAGGCCATCTTCGCCTGTTGGCAGAATGGCGAGCCATTGGCTTACGAGGGTCGCTTCTACCGCCATACATTGATGACGCCCATGTTCAATCCGGGCCCGAACGCGTTCGGTGTGCCGCCGGTATTGTTGGGTGCTTTGGGGCCGCGTATGACCGAGGTGGCCGGAGAGGTTGCCGATGGGCTGATCGTGCACCCCTTCAATAACCCGCTATTCCTGCGCAATCAGGCGCTCCCGGCGGTGCAGCGGGGATTGGCGCTGGCGGGTCGACGGCGCGCAGACTTCACCCTGCAGATCAATGCCATCGTCATTACCGGTGAAGACGACAAGCAGTTCGCTGCGGCGCGCAATGCCGTGCGCGGCTTGTTGGGTTTTTACGCATCCACTCCGGCGTATCTGCCGCCCATGGCGGCCATGGGTTTCGAGGGTCTGCAGCCCGAGCTCAATCGTCTTTCCAAGGCGGGTGACTGGGAGGCCATGGGCGGGCGCATTGATGACGATTTTATTGCGGCGTTTACCGTCAGTGGCCACCCTGGCGATATTGCCGCTGCACTGTTGGCGCGTTACGGCGACTGCGCGGACCGGCTGGCTATTTACGCGCCCTACGCGGCCCCCGATGGCATGTGGCGCGACATCATTGCAGATCTGAAGCGCCTGCAGCATGCACAGTGACCGCTTTCGCCAGAAAGTCTGGCCTCTTCCCACCCTGTATTGGCCGCCGGGTGGCGCTATGATGAAGCCTTGCGGCAGGGGGAGACGCCAATGAAAATCCAGTTCACTGAGGCCCAGGTTGCATTGCGCGACGAGCTGCGCGCTTACTTTGGCGAGCTGATGACGCCGGCGCTGCAGGCAGAGTGCGAGCGCGACATGGGCGAGGGCGGCGGGCCGCTGTGGCGCGAGGCCCTCGCGCGCATGGGTCGCGACGGCTGGATAGGGCTCGGCTGGCCGGAGGAATACGGTGGCCGCAATCTCTCGCCGATGGAACAGTTCATTTTCGTCGAAGAGGTGATGCGAGCAGGCTATCCCTTCCCGTTTCTCACCACGGAATCGGTGGGGCCTACACTGGCCGAGCACGGCAATGCCTGGATGCGCGAAGAGATCGTGCCGAAGATTCTGCGCGGGGAATTGCTGGTCTCCATTGGTTATTCGGAGCCGGATGCAGGTACCGACCTTGCCGCGGTGCGCACCTCGGCGGTGCGGGAGGGTGACGACTGGATTATCAACGGGCAAAAAATGTGGACCTCACTGGCTCACTTCTGCGACTACACCTGGCTCGCCGCCCGCACCGATCCCGATGCCGCGAAAAAGCACAAGGGGATTTCGATGTTCCTGGTGCCCAACAGCGACCCGGGCTGGAGTTGTACGCCCGTGCACACGCTGGGTGGTGTGCGCACCAACGCGACCTTCTACGACAACATCCGCGTCAGTGACGCACACCGCGTGGGTGAGTTGCACGGCGGCTGGAAGCTCATCACCAGCCAATTGAATCGCGAGCGCCTCAGCCTGATCAATTTTGGCCCCATCTCCGAACTGTTCAATCAGGTCGTGCATTGGGCGCGAGCCGAGCCCGGCGAAACCGGTGGCACCATCGCCGAACAGCCGTGGGTGCAGGCGAACCTGGCCCGCAGCCGCGCGCTGATCGAATGCATGAAGTTGATTGTGTACAAACAGTCGTGGGCCATGACCGAGGGGACACTGGCCATGGCGGATGCCTCAGCGGCCAAGGTGTTCGGTTCCGAGGGGTTCATCGAAGTCTACCGGTTGTTGGGCGAGATCGTTGCAGAGCGCGGCCTCCTGCGCAGCCGTTCTCCCGGGGCTGCTGAACAGGCTGCGCGTATTGAGCGCCTCTATCGCACAGCGTCCATCATCACCTTCGGTGGCGGCGCCAACGAAATCCAGCGTGACATCATTTCAGCGGCGGGGTTGTGGATGCCCCGTGCCAGTCGCTAAGGGGAATTCGCCATGGACTTCGGTTTTTCAGAGATTCAACACGACCTGCGCGGTTTGGCGCGCAGGATTCTGGACGATGGGGTGTCGGCCAGTACACTGGCGGCTTACGACGAGTTCGCTGCGCCGCGCTTTGATCGGGCGCTGTGGCAAACCCTGCTGGACAGCGGCTTGTCGGGTATTGCCGTGGCGGAAGAGCACGGCGGTATGGGGTTGGGATTCATGGAACTCGGCCTGTTCATTGAGGAGCTGGGTCGCAGCATCGCACCCGTGCCGGTGCTGGCGCATTGCGTGGCCGGGATGTTGCCCCTGCAGCAGTTTGCCAGCGCTGAGCTGCAGTCCCGTGTTTTACCCGCCGCCGCGCGGGGTGACATTCTGCTGACGGGGGCGTTCTGGTCCGGCTCGGCAACACCGGAGCTGCGGGCGCAGAACACCCCCGAAGGACTGCTATTGACGGGTCACTGCCGCGCCGTGCCGTTTGTCCAGCAGGCGGACTGGTTGCTGGTGCCGGTTCAGGTTGCCGCTGGTGTTGCGGTTGCACTGGTGCCCACCGGTGCCGTCGGGGTGCGCAGCAACGCCTTGCAAATGACCCATTTTGAACCTCACGCAGACGTCGAATTCAACAATGTCCTTGTGCCGGAGGCCGACATTGTGCTGGCTTCCGGCGGGGAGACGCTGGTCGCCTGGACCCGGGAGCGCTGCACCGCCGCAGTGTGTGCACAGCAGTTGGGGGCCGCGGATTGTGCGCTGCGTATGGCCGCCGGTTACACCAGTGAGCGCAAGCAATTCGGCGTGCCGGTGGCGACCTTTCAGGCAGTGGGCCATCGCATGGCCGATTGCTACATCGATGTCGAATGTTTGCGGCTGTGCACCTGGCAGGCGCTGTCGCTACTGAGCGAGCAGCGTGCGGCAACCACCGAAGTACAGATCGCCAAGATCTGGGCGGGGGATGTCGGGCACCGGGTCAGCTACGCCTGCCAGCATGTGCATGGCGGCACGGGTATTGACCGCGATTATCCACTTTGGCGCTATTGCCTCTGGCTGCGCTTCAATGAGATGACCCTCGGGTCCAGCGCGGCCCAGGGGGCGGCGCTGGGGCAGCGTCTGGCGCGGGGGGAGGGGCTCTTCGACTAGCACCGGTGAGGTGGTGCCGAAACGCAGAATGTGCTCCGGTTGTTACGCGCCTTGCGTTACACTGCGCCCATGTTGCTGCGTGTCTCTACGGTTCTGCTTCTGGTGTCGCTGGTTGCCTGCGGCAATACGCCGTCGCGTGAAGCCACCGCCAGCAGGGCCGGTGTCGATTTTGGTGGGCAATGGTCGCTGGACTACGGCATGAGCGACAACCTGCAGGTTAGCCTCAATGTGCTGGTGCGCGAACTGCAGCGCCAGGCCGAGCGGCGCGCGCAGGCGGCCGGCTCCGATACGCGCGCTGCCACAGCCGGTGTGCTCTTGGGGGGCTCGGGCAGCGACAGCGGGTCCGCTATTATCGGACTGGCCCAAATGGCCGATCTGGTCAGCCGCAGCCCGCTGCTGGATATTACCCAGGATCTTCAGGGCATCCGCGTGCGCCGGGAGGATGATTTTGCCCTGGACTGCGATTTCCACGACGGGCGCCCGCAAGCGGTAGAAACACCTCTGGGTCGCGAACTCTGTGCCTGGGACGGTCACCAACTGGTTTTCGTCCTGTCTCTACCCGACGGTCTCGGCATCCGGCATCGTCTCACCCTTGGCCCGGATGGCCAGTTCCTGAATATTGCCAGCACGGTGAGTTCGGACCGTGTCTCCCAACCCTTCACATTGAACCGCGTCTATCGCCGCATGGAGCCGGGCGCGCAGGGCTTCTCCTGCCAGCAAACCCTGACACGAGGTACCGTGTGCACAACCGAAACCGAGTGAAACGGGCGAGCCTGCTACTGTCTGTTGCGCTGTGCCTCTGTGCCTGCGCCACGGCGCCACCTGAGCCGGTGCCGGGCGCTGACCCCGCGGTCGCAGGCGATACGATGCCCGCCGTGGGGAATGTCGCCCTGGAAACCGTGCCATCGCCCCTCACGCCGGCACTCGCTTTGGTGGTCGCGAGTTTTGACCCCGGGCTACCCGCATCCACCGTGGGGCTCAGCCGAGCGGGGATTTTCCCTGAAATCCGCAAGGCCGAGGCGCGCTTCATGCCAGTACTGCTACGTCAGGTGCTGCAGACCAGCAATGCCTGGGGTCCTGTGCGCGTGCTGCCGGAGCCACAGGCCAGCGCCGAGCTGCAGGTGGACGGGCGTATTCTGCACTCGGATGGCCATCTGCTGGTTTTGCAGGTGCGCGCTGTCGATGCTGCGGGCAGAGTGTGGCTGGACCGGCGCTACCGGGATGAATCACAGCCGGGGGACTTTACCGCCAGCGGCGCCGAGGACCCGTTTATCGACCTGTATCGTCAGGTGGCAAACGATCTGCTGGCCGCTTATCGCCAGCGGGCAAGTGCGGAATTGGCGCAGCTGCCGACCATTGCCCTGCTGCGCCAGGCCCGCGATCTGGCGCCGGCCGCATTCACTGGCTACCTGGACGAAGACGAGACGGGGCTGCGCCTGCGTCGCGCGCCGGCAGAGGACGACCCCATGATTGCGCGTGTGCAGCGCATCCGCGATCAGGAATACCGGTTTATTGACGCGGTGGACCAGCAATATGTCGATCTGTTTGAGACCATGCAACCCACCTATAACCTCTGGCGACAGTTCGGTCGCGAGCAGGCGGAGTACCGCGAAGAGTACGCCCAGCGCCTCGCCCAGCGCGAGAAGGCCGGACCGCGCGGCACCTATGCCGCCATGGAGCAAACCTACAACGCCTTCAAATGGAGCAAGATCCAGCAACAGGATCTCGAAGACCTCGCCCGCGGCTTCAACAATGAGGTGCAACCCACCGTGCTGGAAGCCAGTGGCAGTGTCTACCAGCTGAGCGGCAGTCTCGAGAACCAGTACGCGGAGTGGCGTGATATTCTCGGAGAGATTTTCCGCCTTGAGTCCGGTCTGCCCTGAACGGGGCGCATCGGCAAAACCCGGAGGGTTGCGCTAAGCTTGGGCCATGAGCGAGAGAAAATCGAACGATGAAGCGGAAAGCCTGCTGGCGGGCCTGATGCGATTCACCGGGCAGGTAGCGGGTGGGACGCTGGAGATCGCGCGACACACCGCGACCATGAGCGCCATGTTCGGTGAGGGTTGGGTGCGGCAGATGTTGCTGCACAGCATGGAACCGGAGCGTCTGGAGGCGATGGCAGACGCCGGGCATTTCCTCCGCGATGCCCGCGAAACGGCGGGGCTGTCGTTGAAGGAGCTCGCCGACAGCCTCGGCCTGTCTGACAAGACCGTACTGGAAGAGGTGGAGCGTGGTGACAAGATCATGCCGCTTGAGCTGGTTCTGCGCAGCGCGAGCCTGCTAGCGCGGCACGATCCGGTGCCTTTCCTGATCAAGTTTCTGCGCACCTACAACCCGCAGCTCGAGCAGGTGCTTGAGCAGTGGGGCGTTATGGCGCTGCCCCGGCAGTACGAGCGTGAACGACGCTTTGTGAATCTGTACCGCCAGCACGATGCCCTGCGTGGATTGAGCGATGACGAGCACGACCGCTTTATCCAGTATATTGATAGTGCAGCCCAGCTTGTGCTGGATGTTATGCAGAAAGAAAAGGCGGCCAACAGCCCGCCAATGTCGGCACCCAAACGGCCGTCGCCCGCGCGCAAACGCACCCCGCGCAAGCGCAGTTAGCCGCGCTTTCCGGTACACTGTGCGGCCCGCAGACATCCCCGGAATATTGCATGCCAAGCGCCACCTCATCCTCTCCCGCTTCGACCTTGCAGCCGGCCAGCGCCAGTCGCCAGTGGTTCGCCACTTGTCCCAAGGGCATGGAAGGCCTGCTCCGCGACGAGATGCTGGCGCTGGGCGCAGACAGCGCGCGCGAGACGGTTGCGGGTGTATATTTTGCAGGTCCACTCGCCATGGGCTACCGCGCCTGCCTCTGGTCGCGGCTGGCCAATCGGGTGTTACTCCCGCTGGCGAAATTCGAAGCGGGGGACGCCGATGCCCTGTATCGCGGCGTACGCGCGCTGAACTGGCGCGACATCTTTGCCCCGGAGCAGACCTTCACGATCGATTTCACCGGGGAGAACGCACAGATACGCAACACCCAGTTTGGCGCCCAGCGCAGCAAGGACGGTATTGTGGACTGGTTTGTGGGCAAGGGCTTTGCGCGGCCGTCGGTTGACCGGCGCAACCCCGACCTGCGCTTTAACGTTCGTCTGTCGAAACACGGCGCGCTGCTGGCGCTGGATATGTCCGGCGGTAGCCTGCACCGGCGCAACTATCGCTTGCAGGCGGGCGCAGCACCGCTGAAGGAAAACCTCGCCGCGGCCATTTTGCTGCGTGCTGATTGGCCGGGCATGGCAGCCCGGGGAGGCGCGCTGATCGACCCCATGTGCGGCTCTGGCACCCTGCTGCTGGAGGCGGCCATGATGGCCGCTGACATCGCGCCTGGCCTGGGCCGTGAACGCTTCGGGTTCGAGCGCTGGCAAGGGCACAATGCGCCGCAATGGCAAGCGCTGCTGACGGATGCGCAGGCGCGCGCCCGGCGCGGCCGGCAGGTGCAGCTGCCGGAAATGCGTGGTTATGACGCAGATGCGACCGTGATTCGACGCGCGCAGGAAAACATTGCGCGCGCCGGCCTGCAGGACGCTGTGCGGGTCAGTTGCAAGCCCCTGGCGGAGCTCAGCAAGCCCTCGTACCGTCCGCTGCCGCACGGCCTGGTGGTCTGTAACCCCCCTTACGGCGAGCGGCTCGGAGACCGCGAGAGCCTGCCTTATCTCTACCGGCAGCTGGGGGAGGCGTTAGTTCGTGAATTCAGCGGCTGGCAAGCGGCGATTTTTACCGGGGACAAGGGCCTGGGGCGCGCCACAGGGCTGCGCAGCCACAAGCAGTACACCCTGTGGAATGGCGCGCTTGAAGCCTCTCTGCTCCTGTTCGACCTGACCGACAACCGTCTCAGCGAGCACTCGCCGGGTGCGCCCGGCCAGGCGGCGTCACCGGCTGGCAGCGCGGAATCGGCAACGGCAGAGGGCGAGCTGTCCCCCGGTGCCACCATGTTTGCCAATCGGTTGCGCAAGAACCGACGCCGTTTTGCGGCCTGGGTGAAACGTGCGGGCATTGAATGCTACCGGCTGTATGATGCCGATATGCCGGAATACGCTGTCGCGGTCGATCTCTACGGCGACCGTGTGCATGTGGCGGAGTACCAGGCGCCGGCAGGCGTCGATCCGGAGGCCGCGGCTGCACGTCTCGCGGAGATACAATCAGCGGTGCCGCAAGCACTGGGCGTGGCGGCGTCCGATGTCGCCTACAAAGTCCGGCAGCGCCAGCGAGGCGACGAACAATACGGTAAGCAGGGCGCGCAGGGTGAATTGTTGACCGTGCGCGAAGGGCCTGCAAGGCTGCTGGTGAACCTGCGAGATTACCTGGATACCGGGCTCTTCCTGGATCATCGGCCCCTGCGGCTGCGGCTGGGGAGCGAAGCCGCAGGTTGCGACTTTCTCAATCTGTTCTGCTACACCGGCACGGCTACGGTGCACGCGGCGCTGGGCGGGGCCCGCAGTACCACCAGTGTGGACCTCTCCAACACCTACCTCAGCTGGCTGCGCAAGAACCTGGCGCAGAACGGGTTGGACGAAAGCCGCAATCATATCGTGCGCGCCGACTGCCTGGCCTGGCTGCAGGACTGCAAGCAAAAGTTCGACCTGATCCTGCTGGACCCCCCGTCTTTTTCCAATTCGCGCAAGGTCGAGGCCAGTTTTGACGTGCAGCGTGATCATGTGCCCCTGGTCCGGGCGGCGCTGGCCTGCTTGCGTCCTGGTGGTACGCTGTACTTCTCCAATAACCGCCGCGGCTTTCGTCTCGATGCCGAACTCGCGCGCAGTTTCACCTGCGAGGATATCAGCCGCGCAACGCTGGACCCCGACTTTCAGCGCAATCCCAGGATTCACCAGTGTTGGCGTATTACCCTGCCGGAAACGGCGAAGGCAGAAAACCCGTGGGCTCGCCGGTAAGTGTCTGCAAACACGAAAAATTTTCTGTCCACACGCCTTGACTCACATCGTAGCCTTTGGTAACGGCAATACTTTTTCTCGAAATGAAATCATAAGAGTTCATTAACCTTATGATAAATATAGTTTATTTAATAATTTCTATCGCAGGGTTTGGGTGGGGCAAGCCAGCCAGGCGGTTGGCGTCGCCACAGAGTGTCCCCAGAGTTATCCACAGGCCCTCCTGTGGATAACCTGTACGCAATGTGCCAGAGCGGGCATGGGCAATGTTGCAACGTGGGTCTCCGGGTCGGCCTTTGAGTGGATGTGCGGTGGAGGTGCATGTGTACAAAGTCTTGATTGTGTATCACAGCCAGAGCGGAGCCAGCGCCCGGCTCGCGGCAGCGGCTCGCGCCGGCGCGGAAGGCGCGGGTGGCATCGAAGTCGCGTTGTGCAGAGCCTGGGACGCCGGCGCCAGTGAGGTGCTGGCCGCTGACGGTTTGTTATTGGTGGCGGCAGAAAACTCGGGCACCCTCAGTGGCGGTATGAAGGACTTTCTCGACCGCACCTTTTATCCGGTGGGGGAGCAGGGCAAGGTGTTGCCCTGCGCCTTGTTGCTGAGTGCGGGCAACGATGGCCGGGGCGCTCGCCAGCAGGCGCAGCGGATACTGTCGGGTTACCCGATGCGCGAGGCGCTGGAGCCCTTGATATGCCGCGGTCCGGTGACCGACCGACTGGAAGCGCTGGCGCGGGAGTTCGGCGAAGGCTTTGCCGCCGGTTTGGAGATGGGAATATTTTGACGATGAGCGTGGTGGGAGAACAGGGATGACACTGGAAAATGGGAGCAGCGCCCAGATACCCGAGGGCTTTACGCGGCTGCCTGAGGGCCTGGGTTACACGGATACACTGCAGCCCTGTTATCGACGTATCAGTGACGCCGGCGTAAGCTTCGGTCTGGTCGTGGAGCAGCAGCACTGCAACGTGATGGGTATCTGTCACGGCGGCGTGCTGTCAACGCTGGCAGATATCGCTGCAGCCACCGGGGTGAATCATGCGTCCGGTCGCAGCGCGGGAAGCCCGACCATTAACCTTGCGCTGGATTTTGTCAGCGCGGGTAAACTCGGTCACTGGCTACAGGCCGATGTGCTGCAGGTCGACGTCAAACGGCGCTTCGGCTTCAGCAGTGGCCTGATCAGTGGCCCCGGTGGGGTCGTGGCACGCTTCAACGGGACTTTTTACCTGCCTGAACATGAGGGTATCTGGAAGCGCCCGGCGCCCGCTGACGGCTTGTTGCCTGCGGAATGATTCGCGCAGTCAAGCACGTGCGTCCCCGTCGCAGCCCTCCAGGATGGAGATAAAGGCCTGCGCCGCGCGCGAGAGGCTGCGCCCGCGGTGATAGACCAGACCCAGGGTGCGCTCCAGCGCAATCCCCTGCACCGGCAGAACGTGTAGTTCATCGCTCAGCATGGTCGCGGGCAGGACTGTCCACCCCAGCCCTACCGCGGCCATCATGCGAATGGTTTCGAGGTAGTTGGTCGCCATGGACACCCTGAGTGCAAGACGGTGCTCGGCAAACAGGCGTTTCACGATCTGCCCCGTATAGGTGTTGAGACCGGGCAGGATGGCCGGGTGCAGGGCCAGGTCGGACAGGCTGCAGTGCTTTGGGTCACTGGCCAGAGGGTGATCGGCAGCACACATGAACACCAGTGGATCGCGCCAGACCGGTCGCGCCACCACGCTGTCGTCGACCTCGGGCGCCAGGGTCACCACCGCGAGCTCCGAGCGGCCCTGCATGATGAGGTCGTAGGCCTGTTCAGAGTCTGTGAATTCAATGTCGATGTGGGCACCCGGGTGTGCTTTGCTGAAGGCGCTGAGAACCGGCGGCAGTCGGTGCAGGCCGATATGGTGGCTGGTCGCCAGGCGCAGCTCACCTGCCACCTCGCCCGACAGGTCGCGCACCGCACGCTCGGCGCCCAGCAGTTGCTGCGTGATAGCCCTCGCATGAGGCAGCAGTGCCTGGCCGGCTTCCGTCAACGAGGTGTGTCGACCAATGCGGTCAAACAGGGCGCTGCCCAGGCCTTGCTCCAGCAAGGCGATGCGCTTGCTGACAGCAGGCTGGGTCAGGTGCAGGCGCTCGGCTGCCAGGGAAAACGACCCTTCCTCGGCAACCAGCAGAAAAGCCTGGAGGTTCTGCAAATCCATTTGAATTCCTTTTAGGAATGCTGTGGATAAAAATAATAAATTTGAGTAATCGCTCAGTCAACCTTATGCTTGTCGCCTCAAATTGATTTTTTTGTGGGGGCGGGCATGGCCGGGCTGACACTGTACGACAAACTCTGGCGCAATCATCTGGTAGAGCAGCGCGAGGACGGCTCTGCCCTGATCTATATTGATCGTCACCTCATTCATGAAGTGACCTCACCGCAGGCCTTTGAAGGGCTGCGCCTCGCCGGGCGCAAGCCCTGGCGGCTGGATGCCAACCTCGCGGTGCCGGATCACAATGTGCCGACCTCACGGGAGGAGCGTGCCGGCGGTATTGCCGGTATTCGCGACCAGGTGTCGCGTTTGCAGGTGCAGACACTTGACGACAACTGCCGCGACTTTGACATCGTAGAGATACCCATCAACGACGTGCGCCAGGGCATTGTGCATGTGGTGGGACCGGAGCAGGGCGCAACCTTGCCGGGCATGACAATCGTGTGCGGCGACTCGCATACCTCTACCCACGGTGCGCTGGGGGCCCTGGCGCACGGCATCGGTACCTCGGAAGTCGAGCACGTGCTCGCCACACAGTGCCTGATTCAGCAGAAGATGAAAAACCTGCTGGTACGTGTCGACGGTGCGTTGCCGGCGGGCGTGACCGCCAAGGATGTCGCGCTGGCGATTATCGGTCGCATTGGTACGGCAGGCGGCACCGGCTACGCCATCGAGTTCGCCGGCGAAGTGATTCGCGGCCTCAGCATGGAAGGCCGCATGACGCTGTGCAACATGTCTATCGAGGCGGGCGCCCGCATGGGCATGATCGCCGTGGACCAGACCACGCTCGACTACGTGAAGGGCCGGACCTACGCCCCCAGCGGCGCGCTCTGGGATGCCGCGCAGGCCGCCTGGGCTGACCTGCACAGCGATGCCGACGCGGTGTTCGATAAAGTGGTGACACTGCGCGGCGACGACATTGTGCCGCAAGTGACCTGGGGCAACTCACCGGAGATGGTGCTGCCAGTCGATGGCCATGTGCCGGACCCGCACGGCATGGACAACTCGACACAGCGCAGCGCCGCACAGCGCGCCATTGAGTACATGGGTCTGACGCCGGGCATGGCGATTACTGATATCCATCTCGATCGCGTGTTTATTGGCTCCTGTACCAACTCGCGGATTGAAGACCTGCGCGCGGCGGCCGCGGTGGTGCGCGGGCGGCAGGTGGCGTCCAGCATCAAGCAGGCCCTGGTTGTGCCCGGCTCCGGCCAGGTGAAGGCGCAGGCCGAAGCGGAAGGGCTGCACGAGATATTTCTCGCGGCGGGCATGGAGTGGCGCGAGCCGGGTTGCTCGATGTGCCTGGCGATGAATGCTGACAAACTGGGGGCGGGAGAACACTGCGCCTCTACCTCTAACCGCAATTTTGAGGGGCGCCAGGGGATTGGCGGGCGCACGCACCTGGTCAGTCCGGCGATGGCGGCGGCCGCCGCGATCGCCGGGCATTTCGTTGACGTTCGCACCTTGCAGGAGTCCACACAATGAAAAGTTTCACCGTGCTGGAGGGGCTCGTCGCGCCAATGGATCGCGCCAATGTCGATACCGACATGATCATCCCCAAGCAGTTTCTCAAGTCGATCAAGCGCAGCGGTTTCGGGCCCAACCTGTTTGACGAAATGCGCTACCTCGATGAGGGGCAGCCGGGAGAGGATTGCAGCAAACGGCCACTGAATCCTGATTTCCCCCTGAACCAGCCCCGCTATCACGGCGCGACAGTGCTGTTGGCGCGGGAAAACTTCGGCTGTGGCTCCAGCCGCGAGCACGCGCCCTGGGCGCTTGAGGATTACGGCTTTCGGTGCATTATTGCCCCCAGCTTTGCCGACATCTTCTACAACAACTGTTTCAAGAACGGCATTCTCCCGGTGGTCTTGCCCGCTGCAACGGTTGAGCAGCTGTTCACGGCGCTGTATGCACAAGAGGGGTATCGCCTGGAGATCGACCTGGCTGCACAGGAGGTGCGCACGCCCGCGGGCGAAGTGCTGGGTTTTGAGGTAGATGTAGCGCGCAAGCAGTGCCTGCTGAAGGGGCTGGACGACATCGGCGTGACGCTGGAGAGCGCTGCGCGTATTCATACGTTTGAGAATCAGTGGCGGGAGCAGTCCCCCTGGTTGTTCAATGTGATTGGTAAAGGGCAGGGCTGAGATGAGTAAGCGTATTCTGGTTTTACCCGGCGATTACATCGGTCCGGAAATCATGGCTGAGGCGGTGCAGGTGCTGGAGACGGTAAACCAGCGCTATCAGCTCGGGCTGTCGCTGGAACACGGCCTGCTCGGTGGCGCCGCCATTGATGCGCACGGCGTGCCGTTGCCGGATGCCACGTTGCAGGCGGCGCGGGACGCCGATGCGATTCTGCTCGGCGCTGTAGGCGGCCCCAAGTGGGACGCCGTTGAACGGCATTTGCGCCCGGAGCGTGGGCTGCTCGGTTTGCGTTCGCAGCTGGGGCTCTTCGGTAACCTGCGTCCCGCCATTCTCTACCCGCAGCTGGCCGAGGCCTCCAGCCTTAAGGCAGAGGTGGTTGCCGGTCTGGATATACTGATTGTCCGGGAACTCACCGGCGGCATTTACTTCGGTGAGCCCCGCGGCATTCGTACCCTGGAGAATGGCGAGCGACAGGGCTTCAATACGTATGTCTACAGTGAGTCCGAAATCCGCCGCATTGGCCATCTGGCGTTCGGGCTGGCGCGGCAGCGCGACCGGCGCGTGTGCTCGGTGGACAAGAGCAACGTGCTTGAAGTGACTGTGCTCTGGCGTGAAGTGATGGAGGAGGTCGCTCGCGAATACCCTGATGTCGAACTCAGCCACATGTATGTCGACAACGCGGCGATGCAGCTGGTGCGAGCGCCGAAGCAGTTTGATGTTATGGTAACCGGCAACATGTTCGGCGATATCCTGTCCGACGCGGCGGCCATGCTCACCGGATCGATCGGCATGCTGCCCTCCGCGTCGCTGGATAAAGACGGGCGCGGCATGTACGAACCCTGCCACGGTTCCGCACCGGATATCGCAGGGCAGGGCAAGGCGAATCCGTTGGCCACGATCCTCTCGGTCGCCATGATGCTGCGCTACACTCTTGACGAGGCCGAGGCTGCGGAGGCCATCGAGCGGGCGGTGAGCAGCGTGTTGGACCAGGGCCTGCGCACACCCGACATCGCCGCTGCGGGTCAGCCGGCGGTGTCTACCCGCGAGATGGGCGCCGCCGTGGTGGCGGCGCTTCACGGTTGAACGTTCACTTTTCGAATTGAGGTTGTTATGAGCAAGCAGTATGACGTCGCCGTTGTCGGTGCCACGGGCGCCGTAGGCGAAACCATGATGTCCATTCTTGAAGAGCGCGACTTCCCGGTACGCACCCTCTATCCGCTGGCCAGTGCGCGCTCGGCGGGCAAGACCGTGAAGTTCCGCGGCAAGTCGGTGCGAGTCACGGACCTCGCAGAGTTCGATTTCAGCCAGGCCCAGATCGGACTGTTCTCTGCGGGTGGCAGTATCTCCGAGGAATTTGCGCCGAAAGCGGCGGCTGCGGGTTGTATTGTTATCGATAACACCTCCCATTTCCGCCGTGATGCTGATATCCCGCTGATTGTGCCTGAAGTGAATCTGCCCGCACTGGCGGGTTATACCCAGCGCAATATCATTGCCAACCCCAACTGTTCGACGATCCAGATGCTGGTTGCGTTGAAGCCCATTTATGACGCCGTGGGTATTGAACGCATCAATGTGTGCACCTACCAGGCAGTTTCCGGCACCGGCAAGGAGGCGATTGAAGAGCTTGCGGGACAAACCGCGCGGCTGTTGAACGGACAGAGCATCGAGTGCGAGGTCTACCCGAAGCAAATCGCCTTTAATGTGCTGCCCCACATTGATACTTTCCAGGAGAATGGCTATACCCGGGAAGAAATGAAAATGGTCTGGGAAACGCACAAGATCTTCGGTGACGAGAGCATCCAGGTGAATCCCACCTGTGTTCGGGTACCGGTTTTTTTCGGTCATTCCGAGGCACTGCATATCGAAACACGCGACAAAATCTCTGCTGCTGACGCGCGCAAGTTACTCGAAGGCTCTCCGGGCATTACGGTGATCGACGAGCGTGCAGACGGCGGCTACCCCACAGCGGTCACCGAGTCGGCGGGCAAGGACCCGGTGTTTGTCGGCAGGATTCGCGAGGATATTTCCCATCCCCGTGGCCTCGATCTCTGGGTTGTATCAGACAACGTGCGCAAGGGCGCGGCGCTCAACAGTATCCAGATTGCCGAGGCGCTGATCCGGGGTTATATTGATTAACCCTTTGCGTTACAACAGACTTGCGGTATCTTCGGAGTCGTCATGAAAGGGCTCGAGCTGCAATAAAGATGGCTCAGGGGATGGCAGGGGAGCATAACAAGGCGTGTTTATGGCTCGAAAGAAGCGGTTGGCAGTTACACTGGCAGCCTTGGGGTGCCTGCAAGCAGGTTCTGTTTGGGCATTGGGGCTTGGCGAACTTTCGCTGAACTCGTTTCTGAATGAACCGTTGCGAGCGGAAGTCGGCTTGCTGGATGTCGGCAATCTCGATCAAGACCAGATTCGTGTTCGTCTCGCAACCGCAGACGACTTCGATCGGCTGGGCATTGATCGTGCGTACTTCCTGACGGGTATCAGTTTTGAAGTGCGCGTCGACAAAAATGGCGGCGGCGCGATTATCCTCACCTCAGAAGATCCGGTGCTTGAACCGTATCTTGATTTTATCGTCGAGGCCCGCTGGCCGTCCGGCCGTCTGTTGCGCAATTACACGGTACTGGTCGATCCGCCGGCATTTGAATCCCAGGGCGCGACGGTGTCTGCTTCACGGTTGGTGGCCGAAGCCGAAGCTGAGGCGAGTGCCGAAGTGCCGGCAGAAACTGCCGAGTCAGCGGGTGAAGGCACGCGGGTGGGCATGCGTGAATCCGACCTCGCACCCGGGGCGATGCCCGAGCGAAATTTTAGCGCGGGCACCGCGTCCGATCCGGCGCCGGGTGCCCGTTACATGATCCGTCGCGATGAGACTCTGTGGACGATTGCCCAGCGTGCGCGCCCTGAGGGTGTCACGGTGCAGCAGGCCATGCTGGAAATCCAGCGCCTGAATCCCGATGCTTTCATCGACGGCAATATCAATCGCATCAAAGCCGGTTATATTATTTATCTGCCCGACAGCAGCGACGTTGCCGGCGACGCAGATGTCGCAGCCGTGCTCGCGGAAGTGCGTCAGCAAAATGAAGACTGGCGCGCGGGTCGTGCCTCAGCGCCGGCGTCGGCCGGTCCTGCATTGCGCATCTCGGCCGGAGCCGCCAGCGAACAGGGCGACGCGGATACGCGTGCCGATGCAGTGCCTGACAGCACCTCTGCAACCGAAGTCGCCCGCGCAGCCGCGGAAGACGCGATGGCTCCGGCTACAGATGCTGCAGCCGATGCGCGCGAGCGCGCCGTATTTAGTGAGCAGCTCACACAATTGACCGATCGCCTCGATGCACTTGAGCGCATGGTTGAAGTCAAGGACGCGGAAATTGCAGCTCTGCAGCAGGCCCTCGCCGAAGCGGAAGCGACGCCGGCCAACGCTTTACCGGCCGCCGATGCCGGTGCTGACACGGTGGTGGCTCCTGTCGTTGCACCGGCGCCCGCTGCGGTCGTGCAGCCAGAGTCGCCCGCGCCGCAAGCAGGCAGCAATAGCTATTGGCTCTATGTCGCAGGTGGTGCAGTCCTCGCGCTGCTGGCGGGTGTGTTCGTGTGGCGTCGCCGACAGGAAGACGACACAGGTGAAGAAGCCGTGGCGGTAGTGCCCTCTGCGCGTGCGCCGCGCCAGAAAGAGGTCGACGCCTTCGCGGATATTCAGCTGCAGGATCATGCAGTCGAGTTTGATGAAGACGAGAGCAGCGAATCGGCGGCGGCAACGCCGCCAGAGACGCCCCCTGTGGATGCCGGGCTGCAGCGCGGTGGCCAGCGCGGCTACGGTGAGCGCAAGCACGATGAATACGCGTCCGATGTTGACGCCGGTGATGCGCTTGCGGAAGCGGATATTTATATCGCCTATGGGCGCTACGCCCAGGCCATGGACTTGTTGCGCAAAGCCACCCTGTCGGATCCCGATAACCCGGCTTACCGTCTCAAGTTGCTGGGTCTTGCCGCTGAGACGGGCGAGCGCGATCAGGCTGATCAACAGATGATGGAGTTGCAGCGAATTGGCGATGCCAACAGCATTGCCCGCGGCGAGAAGCTGCTCAGCGATGCGCGACTGTCGCCGGTTGACGAGCGCATCGATGCAGAGGATGACTTTGCCTCCTCTACACCGGGTGACGCATTCAACAACGGCGGGTTCCTGTCGGATCTCGACGAAGACTCCACACCACCGGCCACACCCGCGCGCGCGCCCGCATCCTATGCGCCTGTTGACGACCTGTCCGGTGATTTGCCGGAGCTGGAAGAGTTGAGCAGTCTGGATGGGCGCGATGCGCTTGTCCCCTCCGTGGATGAGGAGCCCGAGTTCCTCGATCTTGAAATTGAGGATGGCAGCGCTGATGAGCTCGATTTGTCGGCCGATTTCGAGAAAGCGCGCAGTGGTGGTGACAGCAGTGAAGACGATTTCGTGTTCGCCGACGACGGCGACCCGATGTCTACCAAGCTGGATCTCGCACGGGCCTACATCGACATGGGCGATGACGATGGCGCACGGCAAATTCTCGATGAAGTGATCCTCGGCGGTAGCTCGGAGCAACAGCAGGACGCGCGGGAGTTGCTCGAAAGGCTTGGCTGATTCAGGCATGGGGCAGGCGTTTTCCAGCGCGCTGCTTCCCACCGGTACGCGCATCGCCTGCCGTATAGAGTACGACGGCAGTGGTTACCACGGCTGGCAGGCACAGTTGAAGTCCAGCTCACCCACCGTGCAGGGCGCACTCGAGCGCGCCCTTGAGCAGGTGGCGGTGCAGCCCATACGTGTACACTGTGCCGGGCGCACTGATGCCGGTGTCCACGGCCACGCGCAAATCGTGCATTTCGACGCCCCCTGTACCCGCAGCGCCAAAGCCTGGGTTCTGGGTGGCAACAGCCACCTGCCGCCGGACGTGCGTATACACTGGGCACAGCCGGTGCCGGCGGACTTTCACGCGCGCTTTTCGGCGCTTGCCCGACGCTATCGCTATGTCATCGTCAACAGCGCCATTCGGCCCGCCCTGAGCAGCCGCCAGTTGACCTGGCAGCGCAAACCGCTGGATGCAGTGCGCATGCACGTCGCCGCGCAGGCACTGCTTGGCGAACAGGACTTCAGCGCTTTTCGTGCCGCGGCGTGCCAGTCGAGTACGCCGTTTCGTTGCGTGCACCATTGTTCCGTGATGCGCCGAGGGGATTTGCTGGTCATCGACATCGAGGCGAATGCATTCCTGCATCACATGGTGCGCAATATCGCCGGCAGCCTTATGGCAGTAGGCTGTGGCGATCAGCCGCCTGAGTGGATTGCCGAGCTCTTGCTCGCAGGGGACCGCACCCGTGCCGCTGAAACCGCGCCCGCGGAGGGGCTGTATCTTGTAGGCGTGCGTTACCCGGCGCAGTTCAGCTTGCCGGCAACCCCGCCGGGGCCCCTCGTGTTGCCGGGTTGAAGACACTGCGCCCCAGGGTCTGTTATCATCCGCGGCCTTCGTCAGGCAATCACCGATTCGAACTGTGGCCAGAACCCTTGTCAAGATATGCGGCATCACCCGCGTTGCGGATGCTATTGCCGCCAGTGAGGCCGGAGCCGATGCCATTGGTCTGGTGTTCTATTCGCCCAGCAAACGCTGTGTGACGCCACAGCAGGCCGCGGAGATCGTTGCCGCGTTGCCGCCGCTTGTCACGGTTGTGGCCTTGTTCGTTGATGCTGGCGCAGAGGAAATCCATAGCACTCTGCAGCGCGTACCCGTAGATTGTTTACAGTTCCACGGTGACGAGCCCCCGCAGTTTTGCGCGCAATTCGATCGCCCCTACCTGAAAGCCTTGCGCATGAGGCCGGGGATCAACGTTGACGCGATCGCGAAGGGCTATCACGGCGCACGTGGCCTGTTGCTGGACAGTTGGCAGCCCGGTGTGCCCGGCGGCACTGGGCAAACCTTTGACTGGACGAGCATACCGGCCCGGCTACCACGGCCACTTGTGCTCGCTGGCGGACTTGACGAGCACAATGTGGCCAGTGCCATTGCGGCCGTGCAGCCCGCCGCCGTGGACGTGAGCGGGGGTGTGGAGAGCGCCCCCGGTATCAAGGACGCGGCGAGAATACAGCGCTTCATCGCCGCAGTGCACAGCTGATTTTTTTTGCAGGGGAAGATGTCATGACAACGGATCTCAGTACGAAAATTTTTGCGTCGGTGCCCGACGCGGAGGGGCGTTTCGGCGTGTACGGTGGCAAATTTGTCGCCGAGACACTCATGTCGGCGCTGTCCGAGCTTGAGGCCTTGTATCGCAAGTTGGCCGATGATCCGGAATTCCAGCGCGAGCTGGATGAGGACCTCGCGCACTACGTCGGTCGACCGTCCCCGCTGTACGAAGCGCGTCGCTGGTCGGACCGCGTAGGTGGGGCCCGTATTCTGCTCAAGCGGGAAGACCTGAATCACACCGGTGCGCACAAGGTGAATAACACCGTCGGGCAGGCGCTTCTGGCCAAGCACATGGGCAAGCGGCGTGTCATCGCCGAAACCGGTGCCGGCCAGCACGGTGTCGCCACGGCCACGATCGCCGCAAGGCTGGGCCTCGAATGCCACGTCTTCATGGGCGAAGAGGATGTGCGGCGCCAGGCACTCAACGTGTACCGTATGAAGCTGCTGGGCGCCACGGTTGTGCCGGTTACCTCCGGCTCGCGCACCCTCAAGGACGCGATGAACGAGGCCATGCGTGACTGGGTGACCAACGTCGATGACACCTTCTACATCATCGGTACAGTGGCCGGCCCGCACCCGTACCCGATGCTGGTGCGGGATTTTCAGTGTGTGATCGGTCGCGAAGCGCGGGCACAGTCCCTCGCTCAAACCGGGCGTCTACCGGACGCGCTGGTGGCCTGTGTGGGCGGTGGTTCCAATGCTATCGGCTTGTTCCATCCGTTCCTCGAGGATGAGTCAGTCGCCATGTACGGTGTGGAGGCGGGCGGTCACGGCGTTGCCAGTGGTGAGCACGCCGCCCCCCTGACGGCGGGTACACCGGGTGTACTGCACGGCAATCGCACCTACCTGATGCAGGATGAGGACGGGCAGATCATGCACACGCATTCCGTGTCAGCCGGCCTCGATTACCCTGGTGTCGGCCCCGAGCATTCGTGGTTGAAAGACGTTGGTCGGGTGAACTATGTCACGGCTGATGATGCCGAGGCATTGGCGGCGTTTCACGATCTGACGCGCACCGAGGGCATTATGCCTGCGCTCGAGAGCGCACATGCGCTGGCCTATGCTGGCAGGCTCGCGGCCACCATGACGCCCGAGCAAACCATCATCGTCAACCTGTCAGGCCGTGGCGACAAGGACATACACACCGTCGCCGATATTGACGGCATGGACTTCTGAATTGCAGATGCACAAGGAGAACACCGAGTGAGCAAGATAGCCGGGCGCTTCCAGCAGCTCGCCGCCCAGGGCCGCAAGGCCCTTGTGCCCTATATCGTCGCAGGGGATCCCAACCTTGCCAGCACCGTACCGCTGATGCATGCCCTGGTTGCTGCGGGTGCCGATATCATAGAGCTGGGGGTGCCTTTTTCCGACCCCATGTCCGAGGGGCCGGTTATCCAGAAAGCCCACGAGCGTGCACTCGCCAGCGGTGCCCGCCTGCGCGATGCGCTGGCCATGGTGGCCACGTTTCGCGAACAGGATTCCGAAACCCCGGTGCTACTGATGGGTTATGCCAATCCGGTAGAGCACATGGGTTACGCGCGCTTTGCCGATCAGGCAGCCGCGGTCGGCCTCGATGGCCTGTTGACCGTGGATATCCCGCCGGAGGAAGTGGCCGGTGTCAACGCCGAGCTGCACCGCGTGGGCATGGATAATATTTTCCTGATTGCGCCCACAACGCCGAAAGCGCGCATCGAGTCGATCGTCAATCAGGCCAGCGGCTTCATTTATTATGTTGCCCTGAAAGGGGTTACCGGCGCCGGCAACCTGGATGCAGAGGACGTGGCGCGGCACCTCGCACATATTCGCGAAGCCACCACACTGCCACTGGCTGTCGGCTTCGGCATCAAGGATGCCGAGTCCGCGCGTCGTGTGGGCGCCACCGCAGATGGCGTGGTGGTGGGCAGTGCGCTGGTCGATGTCATTGCGCAGGCCGCCGCCGGGGGTGCCAGTCAGGAAGATCTGCTGCGCGTGGCGGCAGAGCTGGTGGCGAGCATCCGCAGCGGATTGGACAGCATCGCTTCCTAGAAGGTGCTGCCGGCGGCTATAATGGTGCCACCAAACGGGGGATACCATGAGCTGGATTGACAAGATACTGCCTTCCGGAGTGCGCAAAGAAGAGGGCGCTCGCCGCTCCAGCGTGCCCGAAGGATTGTGGAAAAAGTGCGTCAAGTGCGATGCCGTGCTGTATCGGCCTGACGTCGAGCGCAATGATGACGTCTGTCCAAAGTGCGATCACCACATGCGTATCGGCGCTCGCCGTCGCCTGGATATTTTCCTTGACCGCGAGGGTCGCGAGGAAATCCTCACGGATATCGAGCCTGTCGACCGACTGAAATTCCGTGACAAGAAACGCTATCGCGATCGCCTCTCGGCCGCACAGAAAGCGACCGGGGAGAAGGACGCCTTGATCGCCATGCGCGGTACCCTGCAGGGTATGCCACTGGTGACCGTCGCCTTCGAATTTGCGTTTCACGGTGGCTCCATGGGGTATGCCGTCGGCGAAAAATTTACGCGAGCAGCCCAGCTCGCGCTTGGCGAGGGTATTCCTCTGGTGTGTTTTTCGGCCTCGGGCGGCGCACGTATGCAAGAAGCGCTTATCTCGCTGATGCAGATGGCGAAAACCAGCGCAGTGATTGAGCGCATGAAAGTAGCCGGTGTCCCCTATGTCTCTGTAATGACCGACCCCATCTATGGTGGCGTATCTGCTTCTCTCGCCCTGCTGGGCGACATCAATGTCGCCGAGCCGGACGCGCGTGCCGGGTTCGCCGGCCCCAATATCATCGAGCAGACGATTCGTCAGAAGCTGCCAAAAGGCTTCCAGCGCAGTGAGTTCCTGCTCGCGCACGGCGCTATCGACATGATCGTGCACCGCAACGACATGCGCGACACCCTGGCGCGATTGCTCGGCAAGTTCACCGGGCAGGTGCCGGTGGTGCCCGAGGACACCGAAGACGATGCCAGCAGCGCGGACGCCACTGGCTCGGTCGAGAGTATCGATCATACGGATGACTGAGCCTTCGCTGGCCGACTGGCTGGCGCGTCTGGAAGCGCTGCATCCCCGGGAAATCGAGTTGGGCCTGGACCGGGTTGCGTCGGTCGCAGCCCGTCTGCACCTGTTGGCGCCATCCGCACCGGTGATCACGGTCGCGGGAACCAATGGCAAGGGCTCCGTTGTGGGGGCGCTGGAGGCGCTCTTGACGCACAAAGGGCTCTGCGTCGGCGTTTACACGTCACCGCATCTGCTGTGCTTCAACGAGCGGATACGGATAGGCTCGCGGAACGTGGACGACACGGATATCATC
Source organism: Haliea alexandrii (assembly GCF_003719295.1). Classification (GTDB taxonomy): domain Bacteria; phylum Pseudomonadota; class Gammaproteobacteria; order Pseudomonadales; family Halieaceae; genus Haliea; species Haliea alexandrii. The sequence continues at coordinate 448,805 of NZ_RFLW01000002.1, read as the reverse complement.
GCCGCATTCGAGGCGATTGATGCCGCCCGGGGCGATGTTTCCCTGACCTATTTCGAGTTTGCGACACTCGCCGGACTTTTCCTCTTCAAGCGGCGCGCTGTGGATGTCGTGGTGCTGGAGGTGGGCCTGGGTGGGCGTCTGGACGCGGTCAACATCATTGATCCCAGCGTGGCGGTGATCACAAGTATTGCTCTGGATCATCAGGATTGGCTGGGCGACAGCCTGGACGCGATCGCGCGCGAGAAAGCCGGCATTCTGCGCCCGGCAATTCCTGCCGTTATCGCCTGTAATGCGCCGCCTGCTGGATTAACGGCAGCGGTGGCGGCGAGCGGAGCGCGGGCGCATTGGCTGGGTGAGGCATTCGGCGTAGAGTCCGCTGCGGGGGGCGGGGCAGGATGGTTGGCCAGTGCCGGCGGTAAGCAGCGCCGTTTGCCGGTGATACATAACCCGGCGCTGCTCGCACAGAACCTGTGCGCAGCGCTGCAGGCACTCGAATGCCTGGGCATGCCGGCTTCCGATACGGAGCTCCTTGAGGTGTTACCTGCACTGCAATTGCCGGGGCGGCGCCAGCAAGTCACGGTGGGCGGTGTACGCGTGCTGCTCGATGTGGCGCACAACCCTGCTGCAGTGGCCAGGCTGGTTGAATTCCTTGAGACAGAACCCTGCGGGCAGAAGACGATTGCGGTATTTTCTGCCATGGCCGACAAGGATATCGCGGCGATGCTGGAACTCGTCAAGCGTCACGTTGATGGCTGGTTTCTGGCCGATCAACCGGGTAATGCGCGTGCCGCTTCTGCCGCTTCGATCGCGGCGCAATTGCGGGACGTGGGGGTGGGTATGATCAGTGTCAGTCGCAACCTGCGTCAGGCGTTGGCACGCGCGCGCAGCGTAGCAGCCCCTGGCGACCGGCTGCTGGTATTCGGCTCCTTTCACACGGTTGCGGCGGCTCTCACCTGGCTGTCGCGGGAACAGGAAAAGGCGTAAGCAGTGAACGATATTCTCAAGCAACGACTCGTCGGTGCGCTCATACTGGTCGCGCTCGGGGTGATTTTCTGGCCGATCATTTTTGTCGAGCCACCGTCGGACGGCAACATCGAGAACTTGCGCATTCCTCCGCGACCGGACGTAGATACCACGCCGATTGCCGCACCGGATGCCGACAGCCTGCGAGGCTCGCCGGATGCATCCCTGGACCTGTCGGAGGATAGCGAGCCGCTCGTGGATGATGATCTGGGCTGGTCGGAGCCCCCCGCGGTGGCTGCTACGCCGGAGACGGAGGGCGGCGGCGTTGAGGCAGCGCGCGAGGCCGTCAGCGAGGAGGCCGATGCCGGGCGAGCGTCGCCGCCAGAGCCGGGAGAGACACGGCAGGAGGCCCCGGAACAGCCCCTACTGGATGCTCAGGGCGTACCCATCGCCTGGATGCTGCAGGTCGCCAGTGTGAGTAGCCAGGACAAGGCGGAAGCCCTGCGGCAGCGCCTGGAAGCGATGGGTGAAAAGGCGTGGGTCGACCCGGTCAGCGTGGGTGGCCGCACGATGTATCGGGTCAATGTCGGCCCCAAATTCGAACGCGCCCGGCTCGACGCCCTGCGCCCGGAGGTAGACACCGAGTTTGGCGTCAAGTCTTTGGTGCGGCGGTATTTACCCTGATGAAGGGCCCGGTGACCTTTGGTGTTGCGCGCCAAGCTGGTAGACTTCCGGCCCCGCGAGCTCGGCAATGGCAGGCGGCACTGTGCTGAATATTGATGCGTTGACCTGGGTGGATTGGGCGATTTTTGCGATAGTGGCCCTGTCCACGCTGCTTAGTTTGCTGCGCGGTTTTACCCGGGAAGCGCTCTCCCTGGCGGGTTGGATAGCAGCATTTGTCCTCGCCTATGTGTTTGCAGGCGATCTGGCTTCACGCCTCACCGGCCTCATCAGTAACCTTACGGCGCGCTACATTGCGGCGTGGCTGTTGATCCTGGTTGGCGTTCTCCTGTGTACAGGGCTGATCGGCCTGCTGCTGGCCCAGCTGGTGAGGGTGACGGGATTGGGTACACTCGATCGTCTGCTGGGTACCATTTTTGGTTTTGCCCGCGGCGTGATCATCGTGCTGGTACTGGTGTTTCTCGTGCGCGAGTTGCTGCCACCGCGCGACCAGATGTGGCTGCATCAGGCCTATTTGATGCCGCAGGTCGATGCGCTGCTGGATTGGTCCATGCAGCGACTCGGCGAGTTCAACGCCGGGCGGCTGCCGGCGGTCAGTGTCTGACAAAGAGGAATACGCAGTATGTGTGGGCTGGTAGGACTGGTTGGCAAGGGTAATGTTGCTCCCGATATCTATGATGCTCTGACGGTGTTACAGCACCGGGGACAGGATGCCGCCGGCATAATGACCTGTTACGGCGGGCGCTTTACACAACGCAAGAGCGAGGGCCTCGTACGCGATGTGTTCCGACAGGACCACATGCAGCGACTCAAGGGTCCCATGGGGATCGGCCATGTGCGCTACCCCACGGCGGGCAGCTCGGGTACGGCGCTGGCGCAGCCGTTCTACGTCAACTCACCCTATGGCATCGCGCTGGCGCACAACGGCAATCTGACCAATTCGGAACAGCTTACACGCGAGCTGTTCCAGGACGACCTGCGCCATCTGAACACAGACTCCGACTCGGAAGTCCTGTTGAACGTGTTCGCGCACGAATTGCAGACTCTGGGCAAGCTCAGCCCGACAGCGGACGATGTATTTCAGGCGGTCATGGCCGTGCATCGCCGTTGCCGCGGTGGTTACGCGGCGGTGGCCTTGATTGTCGACTACGGCGTGGTGGGGTTTCGCGACCCGCTGGGTATTCGTCCGCTGGTGATCGGCGTGCGTAAAACCGACACGGGGGACGAGTATATGCTGGCCTCTGAAAGTGTCGCCCTGGATGTGCTGGGTTTCAGCATGCTGGGTGATGTCGCACCGGGAGAGGCGGTTTTCATTGACAGCCGCGGTGCCATGCACCGGCGCCAGTGTGCACAGAACCCGGAGCTGCGGCCGTGTATATTCGAGCATGTGTATTTCGCGCGTCCGGATTCGCTCATGGATGGCATTTCGGTGTACAAGACCCGCATGCGCCAGGGCGAGGCGCTGGCACGGAAGGTGTTGCGCGAACGGCCCGGGCACGACATTGACGTGGTAATCCCGATTCCCGACACCAGCCGCATTGCCGGTCAGTCGCTGGCCTCCGAGCTGGGCATCAAGTTTCGCGAAGGCTTCATGAAGAACCGCTACATCGGGCGTACATTTATCATGCCCGGGCAAAGCCAGCGCAAAAAGTCGGTGCGCCAGAAGCTCAATCCGGTACCACTGGAATTTGAAGGCAAGAACGTCATGCTCGTGGACGACTCCATTGTGCGCGGCACTACCTGCCGCCAGATCATCCAGATGGCCCGCGACGCGGGGGCCGCCAAGGTCTACTTCGCCTCTGCGGCACCGCCGGTACGCTATCCCAATGTCTATGGTATTGATATGCCGTCGGCCACAGAGCTGATTGCCCACGGGCGCACTGTCGACGAGGTGTGCACACTCATCGGCGCCGACTGGCTGGTGTATCAGGATCTTGAGGATCTGGTGAACTGCTCCCGTGAAGGCAACAAGGGCACACTGGGCTTTGATTGTTCAGTGTTCAATGGCGATTATCCCACCGGGGATGTGGATCAGGCCTATCTTGAACGTATCGAGGCACTGCGCAACGACGATGCCCAGAGCCTTAGCCGTGCCCGGGTGCTCGCCGAGGGCACCGTGGTGGGCATTCACAATGACGTCAGCTGAGGCAGCATGAACGATTCCAACGACCCGCTGGAAGGCGCCGGACTGGACACACTGGCAATCCGCGCCGGTATTCACCGCACAGCGGAGGGGGAGCACTCCGAGCCCATTTTCGCCACCTCCAGCTACGTCTTCGACTCCGCGGCGGACGCGGCGGCGCGCTTTGCCGGTGAAGCACCGGGCAACGTCTATTCCCGGTATACCAACCCCACGGTGCGCAGCTTTGAGGAGCGTCTGGCGGCTCTGGAAGGCGGTGAAGCCGCGGTGGGCACTGCCTCTGGCATGGCGGCCATCCTCAGTACCTGTATGGCGCTGTTGAAGGCGGGCGACCATGTTATCTGCTCGCGGGATGTCTTCGGCACCACAACCAACCTCTTTGCGCGCTACATGACCCGTTTCGGGGTGAGTGTGGATTTCGTACCCTTGCTCGCGACCGAGGAATGGCGTGCCGCGCTGCGCCCGGAAACGCGCCTGTTGTATCTCGAGACGCCCTCCAACCCGCTGTGCGAGGTCGCCGACATTCGAGCTCTGGCGGATATCGCTCATGCGCAGGACGCGCTGCTGGTTGTGGATAACTGCTTCTGTACACCGGCGCTGCAGCGCCCCCTCGCGCTGGGCGCGGATATTGTCATTCATTCGGCGACCAAGTATCTCGACGGGCAGGGGCGCTGCGTGGGCGGTGCCGTGGTGGGCTCGCGGGCGCTGATGGACGAGGTGGTGGTATTCCTGCGCACCTGTGGGCCGACCATGAGTGCGTTCAACGCCTGGGTTTTCCTGAAAGGGCTGGAGACGTTGCGCCTGCGTATGGAGGCACATTCGCGCGCGGCGCTGGAACTGGCCCTGTGGTTGCAACAGCAGCCACAGGTCCAGCGTGTGTATTATGCAGGCTTGCCTGAACACCCGGGACACGCACTCGCTGCCAGCCAGCAGACGGCTTTTGGTGGTGTTTTGTCCTTTGAAGTGCGCGGCGGTCAGGCGGCCGCGTGGCGTTGTATTGATGCCACGCAGATTCTCTCCCTGACCGCGAACCTCGGGGATGCCAAAACCACCATCGTACACCCCGCAACAACGACTCACGGACGCCTCAGCGCACAACAGCGTGCTGACGCGGGCATCAGCGACGGGCTGATTCGGGTCGCCGTGGGGCTCGAGGATGTGGCAGACCTGCGCAGGGATTTACAGCGCGGCTTGAGCGCGGCGGGCTGAAGCCGATTATCCTGCGTAACACCTTGCCAGAGCATTGGAAAAGGCCAGGAGCAACAGCATGGATATAGAAGGCGCGATTGACAGTGCCGTGGCAGAGGTTGGCACGGCGCTGTTGGGCAAAGAAGCGCAAATCAGGCTGGCGCTGTGTTGCCTGCTGTCGCGCGGGCACCTGCTGATAGAGGACTTGCCAGGGATGGGCAAGACGACCCTGTCTCATGCACTCGCGGCTGTGCTTGGCCTCTCCTACAAGCGCGTACAGTTCACCAGCGACCTGCTGCCCGCAGATATCCTCGGTGTCTCTGTGTACAACCGCAACGATGGCAGCTTTACCTTTCACCCCGGCCCGGTGTTCACCCAGGTCCTGCTGGCAGACGAAATCAACCGCACGACGCCACGCACACAGAGCGCGCTGCTGGAAGCCATGGCTGAAGGGCAGGTGACCATCGAAGGGGAAACCCGCCGTCTGCCCCGGCCGTTTTTTGTTATCGCCACGCAGAACCCGATCCACCAGTCGGGAACCTATCCGCTGCCGGAAAGTCAGCTGGACCGTTTTCTGATGCGATTGCATCTCGGGTATCCCGACCCGCAGGCCGAGCGGCAGATGTTGCTCAACACCACAGCCGGTGAAGACCCCGAGGCCGCCCTGCAACGCTGCCTGACGCCAGAGGAGCTGGAGTCCTGCCGCGCCGCAACGAGCCAGGTGCATGTGGCTGACAGCGTACTGGACTACCTGCAGCGGCTGGTGGCGTTTACCCGTGAACGCGCCGAGTTTGCCGTGGGTTTATCGCCACGCGGAGCACTGGCACTGCTCGACTGTGCCCGCACCTGGGCGTTCATGAACCGCCGCCAGCATATTGTGCCTGAAGATTTGCAAGCGGTGTTGGCTGCTGTGGCTGCGCACCGCCTGGTGCCCAGCGGTGATTACGCCGGGGACGGACACGCGCTGGTGGATCTGATGCAGCGCAGTGTGGATGTGATCCGGTCCTGATTCCGGGCATGGCAGACGACAGGCACGCAAACGGGGAGGGCAATGGGCTGCGCAGGCATTTCGGGCGCTGGCTGGCGCGGCGTATTCCACCTGCACGCTCAGTAACGCTGGACCAGCGTCGCATCTTTATTTTTCCCTCCCTGCCGGGGCTGTTTTTTGCGGTACTGTTGCTGCTCATTCTAGTCACAGCCATCAACTATCAGAACAATATGGCTTATGCCGTCGCCTTCCTGCTCGCCACGCTGTTCGTTATCTCCACACTGCACACCTACGCCAACCTGGCCGGGTTGACGCTGCATGCGCTCTCGGCCTCGCCTGTATTCCCCGGGCAACGCAGTCAATTCCGTGTGCGGGTGCAGCGTGCTGGCAAAGCAACCCACTACGCCCTGCGCCTCAGCTGGCCACAGGGGAGCGACAGCGTCGTCAGCCTGGTAGATCGGGACAGCTGCGAGGTGACGCTGTACGTTCCCGTCGGGTCCAGAGGCTGGTTCAATCCCGGGCGCCTGTTGCTGGAAAGCCGCTATCCACTCGGTTTGCTGCGCTGCTGGACCTGGCTGGACCTGGACCTGCAGGCGCTGGTTTACCCCCGGCCCCTGATCACCTCGGCACCGCCCGGGGTCGCCAGCGAACGTCCAGAGGGCACGGCGGTTGAGACTGCAGGCAGCGATGATTTCCATGGTTTCCGCAGCTATCGGCAGGGCGATGCGCTGCGGCAGGTGCACTGGAAAGGTGTGGCACGAGGACACCCGCCACAAAGCAAGGTGTACGGTTCCTATGCCAGTCACAGTGCCTGGCTGGATTGGGAGGCTTTTGCCGATGCTTCCGGCGAACAGCGCCTGTCCTACCTCTGCTACTGGGTGCTGGCACTGGAACGTCGGGGTGAGGATTATGGGCTGCGCCTCCCGGGCGTCGAGATAGCCCCCGCCTCGGGTGAGGCCCACCAGTCCAGGGTGCTTGCCGCCCTCGCCGTGTTCCAGCGTGCTGGAGGAGGGGGGAAATGAGCCAAACGTTAGCCGTCGGCACCCTGATACCGCGCAATGCACTGGTGTGGATTATCATCAGCCAGTTTGCGCTGCTGGCGCCGCACCTGACGCGGTTGCCGCTGTGGTTGGTGCTGGTTTACCTGGCCACGGCGGTGTGGCGAATTCTGGTTTTCCAGGGGCGCGCGTCATTCCCCGGGCGGGCACTGCGGGCATTGTTGGCGGTTGCCGGGTTTGTGGCTATTTACCTGAGTTACGGCAACTTGCTTGGCCTGGAACCCACGGTTGCGCTGTTGCTTGTTGCATTTGCCTTCAAATTGCTCGAACTGGTGAAGCTCAAAGACGCCTATGTGCTGCTGTTTCTGGGCTACTTCATTTGCGTCATCGGCTTTCTGTTCAGTCAGGACTTGTTGTTGGTCCTGTACGCCCTGTTCACGCTGGTGCTTGTGACCACGGGGCTGGTGGCCCTGCACCGGCCGCGGGAAGACCGCTTCCGTCTGGGCAGCGTGCGTCTGCCGGCCCTGATGCTGGCGCAGGCGTTTCCGTTGATGCTTGTGCTGTTTTTCCTGTTTCCGCGCATCGGGCCGCTGTGGACGGTGCCGGTGAAGAGTCACGCGGCGAAAACCGGCGTCAGCGACTTCATGAAACCCGGTGATATTTCCACCCTCAGCCAGTCGGGTGAGGTGGCGTTCCGGGTACAGTTTGAAGGCGATATTCCACCCAAATCCGGGCTGTACTGGCGGGGCCTGGTATTCAGTGTCCTCGACGAGGGCGCCTGGCGCAGCCTGCGTTACAACGAGTTGCCGGCCGGCGAATTGCGTCAACCCGCGGTGACGCCCAAGGGCACCCCACTGTCTTATAGTGTGCTCATGCTGCCCACGCAGCAGAACTGGCTGTACAGCCTGCGCTATGCCGAGCCGGAACAGCGCGGCATTCTGCGTACCTCCGATTTCCGCCTGTACTCCCCGGTCGAAATCGAGGAGCAGATGCAGTACAAAGTGCGCAGCTGGCCGGCCACCTCACTTGAGCTGGAGCTGTCCGCCTGGCGCCGGCAAACGGAGTTGGCCCTGCCGGCGCAGCACAACCCAGCTACCCGCGAGCTGGCACAGCGTCTGCGTCGCGACGCGCAAGACGATGCGGGGTTTGTCGACGCCGTGCTGCGCTATTTCCGCGAAGAGCCTTTCATCTACACCCTCCAGCCACCGCTGCTTGACACGCAGGATCCCATGGATCAATTTCTGCTGCAGACCCGGCGTGGTTTCTGTGAGCACTACGCGTATGCCTTCGTGGTCATGATGCGTGCCGCTGGCGTGCCCGCGCGGGTGGTGGCCGGGTATCAGGGCGGTGAGGTCAACCCGGTGAACCGCACGGTGATCGTGCACCAGTTCGACGCGCATGCCTGGGCGGAAGTCTGGCTGGAGGGGCAGGGCTGGGTACGCATCGACCCCACGGCGGCAGTCTCACCCGACCGCATCGAACTTGGGCTGGAAGAGGCGGTTGCCGGCGAGGGCAGCTTTCTCGCCAACTCCCCGCTGTCGCCACTGCGCTATCGCGGCGTGAACTGGGTGAATATGCTGCGTCTGCGCTACGATGCGCTCACCTACCAGTGGCAGAGTTGGGTGGTGGGTTTTGACGGCGAGGAGCAGTACCGGTTGCTGCAGAACCTGTTCGGCAGTATCCGCACGCCCGTGTTTGCCGGTGTTGTGCTGGCCAGCGGTGCCCTCGTTCTGCTGCCCGTTGCCTGGCTGTTGCTGCGCCGCCGTCGACCTCCGGCCCTGCCACCGGAACAGGCGCTTTACCTCGACTTCTGTGAGCAGATGCACAAACGCGGCATCACGCGCCGGCCCGGGGAAGCGCCCGGCAGTTTCGGGCGGCGCATTGCCCTGGAGGCGCCCGCGCTGCAGCAGTGGGCAAATCACGTTACCACGGTGTTTGACCAGCTCGAGTACAGCCGGGACTCCGGGGAGCCCGCGGCACATCGTCAGCAACTTGCACACCTGCGGCAGCTGTTGCGCCGCGGGCCGCAGGTGCAGTAGTGGTGGCAGGGCCGAGCGCAAACGAGCGAAGGTGACTCTATTGGGATGTGGCGCGGCGCTGTGGGCCCCGGGTTACAGCAACGTGCCGTAATCCGCCTGCAGCTGGTCGAAGTTCAGTGAGGCGATAAAGCGCGAAAAGCTCATCCAGGTCGCAAGCCCGGTCAAATCGGCGAAGTGGGGCGGCAGGAAACGCGGTGGGCTGACCACGCCTTCGTCAATAAGCAGGCGCCAGTCCTTGATGTCCTCCAGCAGAATCTTGCCGCAGAAGAGTACCGGCAGCGTGTCCAGCTTGCCGGTGCTCATGGCCAGGCGGAGAAAATTGTAGGTCTGCACGAAACCGCGCATGTAGGCGAGATCCTTGGTGTACGGCCGGCCCTCCGGCGTACTGCCGCGAAACACCCGCACGGCGATGCTGTAGCTGTCGTCGGCGCTCATGTTGTGGTCCTGCAGATAGTTGAATACCTCCAGGAAGTTTGCGCCGTTCTCCGCCAGTGTGACCGCGCGAACGCGGTTTATCAGCCTGTACAGCCGCGATGGGCTGGAGCGCAGGGTGAGTATTTCGGTCAGGACCGCGAGCCCCTCCTGCGTCGTGGTGGCTGAGGGGGTGCCTTTACTGAGGAAGGTACAGGCGGGCTGCGCCGTGCCGTTCAGCGTAGTGCCCAGATGTACCCAGCCTTCATGCACTTCCAGGACATCGATATCCAGCGCGTTGAATACGGCATCGCTGCGGATTTTCAGGTAATCCGAACCCGCCGCGGCATCCGCCGTCATCTGGTCGTTAAGCAGCACACGGATTCCCGCATCAGGAAACGCCAGCAGCAGACGCTCGTTGAGTATTGCCACGGCGTCTGCCGCTGGAATTGTCTTGGGCGCCTCCTGCATGGAGGTGTTTTGCAGCAGGTTAATCAGGGTGGCTTCCATGGCGGTGCCGAGGTCGGCCAGCGTCGGGTCACCGGCGTGGAAGACATCGGAAGAGGAGCCGTAGAGGTCCTCGGATATCTGGCCGAATTCGGCCTGTCCCCGGAACTCCAGCATCTGCACCACACTGCGATACTCGCGACACATCCGGCGCATGATTTGCGCCAGTGGGTTGAGCTGGCCCAGTTTACGCGCGATATCGCGTTCGATTTCCTGGAACTCTGCGCGTTTCGCGCCGGGGTCAAAGTCCAGTGGGTTGTGCTGCTGATAGAATGCCGCATCCACCCGGGGCAGTTCACGACAGCCGCTGGCAAAAAACTGGCGCCGCACAGTCCCGTTCCACTTGATGGCATCGAGGATGCGAATTGGCCGTTGGGCCTCAACGATGCGGTCAGACAGCGTTCTCACCAGTGCGAGGTAGTGTGGATCTGCACTCATGTCAGGCGGTTCCGCGTGGCCTGATTGCGACCACCGCGCGCAGGCGATTGCCACCAAAGCGGCTCATGGCGGCGAATTCTTCCCGGGCAATGGGTAAATACTGGCAGTCGAGTGGGGCCTTGTTGTCGTCCCGGCTGCCAGCGGGCGTGCCAAGGTCATCGAGCTCGGGATCGTGGACGTAGAAGCAGGCTTCGTCGTAGCCGGACAGCGCTACCCAGTGCGGTGCCTTTTTGCTGTCCAGGCGGTAGGTGGAAATGAGGATAAGGATATTGGCGCCGGCGTTGAACATGGCCAGCAGCCGCTCCTGATCCAGATCCTGGTAGTGAACCGTTATGCCGCGTGCGGCACACTGGCTGACAAAGCCATCGTGAACCAGGCCTATCACGCGTTTTTTGTTCTCGTCACGGACGCCTTCAACGAACAGTGGGCCGGGTGCGTTGACCCAGACCTCGGCGTGGAAACCACGAGCGTCAGCAGCCAGCGCCAGCCCCAGTGGGTGACAACCGCCATGACCGGAGGTCATGAAGATGGTGGTGGCCTCGCGCCAGATCTCGATTTCCTCCAAGGGTGATGGGAGGTAGGTGTCATCCAGGCCGGCCATGGCCATCATCAGGGCTGCGGGCCCACAGGTGAAGGGGGTTGTCTGCGCCAGCCAGGGTAGTGTGCGTGGGCCACTCTCGGGTTGGTAGGCGCGCACACATTTCTCCATGCGCAGGGCATCGCTGTGGTCTTCGTAGTAATCGTCATAGCGTCCGAACTGTGCGTACCCCATGTGCTCATAGAGCGCGATAGCGGCGGTGTTGCTGGCGGCGACTTCCAGGCGTAAATAGAGCGCACCGCTGGCGCGCGAATCGATTTCAGCTTGCTGCAACAGTTGGCGCGCTACGCCTCGCCCCTGGCGATCAGGGGAGACTGCGAGCGAATAAAGCCGCGCGAGGCGCGTGCCCTGACGCAATATCACCAGGCAATAACCCGCCAGCCCGTCGGTGTCGCGGGCCACCAGAAACACGCAATCCGTGCGGCGCAGCCACCGCTTGAAGCTGCGCCGGGAAAGCCGGTCCGTGCGAAAACAGCGGTTTTCGATCTCCAGAAGCCCCTCGAGGTCATCCGGGCGCGCGGCTTCTATCTGCAGCGCGCTCTCGGCTCGGGCTTTTTCGGTTGTGATTTTGGCGGGTAACGGCATGATCAACAGGTTCCTCGATACGCGTCAATATAGTGTGTGTTGGCGTCAGCTGTCACGGTTACCTCCATGGCAGGTTGAAAACTACCAAAACACTGCCGTTGCCTGTTAGGCTGTAGCTTCACAGGCGGGCGCCAAATTCTCCTTGCGTTTGCTCTACAGCGCCTTAGAATCGGCGCCGTTTCAACGACCCTTGTACGCCATGCCGTTGACGAGCAATCGCTGCACCTGAGGTCCTCCCGCCTCTGTGTGCACACTGACAGGAGCCCAGGAGGACCATGACTGATTCAGCACAGCCTACGCAGGATTGGAGTGCAGCGGATAGCGCAGAACTCTATGGCATCAACGCCTGGGGTGCCGGCTATTACAGCATTGCCGACAGCGGCGACGCCCAGGTCACCGTCAATACCGGCGAGGGCGAAACAACGGTTTCGCTGATGGATATCGTCGCAGGCATGCGCGCTCGCAGCCTCGAAATGCCCGCCGTGCTGCGTATCCGCAATGTGCTGGACCACCGTATCAAGGTGCTCAACGAGGCGTTTGCCGATGCCATCAGCAGCGGTGGCTATCACAACGTCTATCGCGGTGTGTTTCCCATCAAGGTGAACCAGCAGTGTCACGTGATAGAGGAGATCGCCAACTATGGCAGCCGCTATCACCACGGCTTCGAAGCCGGCAGCAAAGCCGAGCTGACAATTGCGCTGAGCCAGTTGCGCGACACCGAGAGCCTTGTGGTGTGCAACGGCTACAAGGATTCCGAGTTTATCGACCTCGGCCTGTACGCGCGTCGCATGGGGTATCCCTGCTTTTTCGTACTGGAGTCCCTCAGCGAGCTGCGCATGATTATCGAGCGCAGCAGGGTACTGGGCGTGGAACCCCTGATTGGCGTACGCATGAAGAGCTCGGTCAAGGTGGATGGCCATTGGAGCCAGGATAGCGGCGACCGTTCAATTTTCGGCCTCTCGACTGCGGCACTGATTGCAGTGGTGGATGAACTGCGCGCCGCCGACATGTTGCACTGCCTGCAGATGCTGCATTGCCATCTCGGCTCTCAGGTGCCCAATATCCGCAACGTGCGCAACGGTGTGCTCGAAGCCTGCCGGTACTACGCCGGGCTGGTGGAAGAGGGCGCTGCCATGGGCTACCTGGACCTCGGTGGCGGTCTTGCGGTGGACTACGAGGGCGCCCGTACCAACAGCACCCACAGCATGAATTATCAGCTGGAAGAGTATTGCGTCAACATTGTGGAGAGTATCCGCGAGACCTTCGACCCGTTGGAGATTGCCCACCCGGTAATCATTTCTGAGTCCGGGCGTGCCACTGTTGCCTATTCCTCGCTGTTGCTGTTCAACGTGCTCGACGTGCGCAGCTGTGAGCCCATGGATCTGCCGACGGCTATCGATGATGACTGTGTAGAACCGCTGAAGCACATTCAGGAAGTGCTGCGCGTGGTGGGGGAGGCCAACTTCCAGGAGTGTTACAACGACGCCCTGTTCTACCGTGATGATGTGCGGGACATGTTCAACCACGGCCAGGCCAGCCTGCGCGAACGCGCCATGGCGGAGGATATCTGCCTTGCCGTGCTGCAGCGTATTGCGCAGATTCTGCCCGGTGTGGCCCGCGTGCCACCCGAGCTGGAAAACCTCAGCGAGGTCCTCTCCGACATTTACTACGGTAATTTCAGCCTGTTTCAATCGCTGCCCGATATCTGGGCGATCGACCAGCTGTTCCCGATCATGCCCTTGCACCGCCTGCAGGAGTTACCCAACCGCCAGGCCATGCTGGCGGACCTGACCTGTGATTGCGACGGCAAGATTGACAACTTTTCGCTGCCGGCGGGAACCTCGAAAACGCTGCCGTTGCACGCGCTGCGTGAAAATGAGGACTATATCCTGGGTGTGTTCCTGGTGGGCGCCTACCAGGAAACTCTCGGCGATCTGCACAATCTCTTTGGTGATACCAACGTGGTGAATGTCACCATCAACCCCGACGGCAGCTTCGACTTTGCACGCGAGTTTCACGGTGACAGCATTTCCGATGTGCTCAGCTATGTGGAGTACGAGCCGAAGCACATGCAGGAGCAGTTCCGGCAAGTGGCGGAAAGTGCGGTGCGCAGCGGGCGTATCTCCGTTGCCGAGCGCCAGGAGATCCTGCGTGCGTTTCGCGATAGCCTGCAGGGCTACACGTATTTCGAGCATCACTGAACCACTCAGCTATACAGGAGCAGGGTTATGTCCAGAGTCATTATCATTGGAGCGGGTGGCGTCGGCGCTGTGGTGGCCCACAAGTGTGCCCAGCTACCGACTGTTTTTACCGACATCATGCTCGCCAGCCGCACCGAGGCCAAGTGCAAGGCCATTGCCGCGCAGATAGAACGGCCTATTCGCACGGCACAGCTAGATGCCGACAATGTCGCTGAACTCACCGCGCTATTGGAGCGTGAGCAGCCTGAACTGGTGATCAATGTCGCACTTCCCTACCAGGACCTGAGTATCATGGATGCCTGCCTTGCTGCAGGAGTGCACTACCTCGATACCGCAAACTACGAGCCGCCGGATACGGCCAAGTTCGAATATCACTGGCAGTGGGCCTATCAGGATCGTTTCCGCGAGGCGGGCTTGACGGCGATATTGGGCAGCGGCTTTGATCCCGGTGCAACCAACATTTTCACCGCCTATCTCGCCAAACATTATTTTGACGAGATACATGAACTCGACATCATCGACGTCAACGGCGGCGATCACGGCTACCCCTTCGCGACGAATTTTAACCCGGAAATCAACATCCGCGAGGTCAGCGCGGAGTGTCGGCACTGGGAGAACGGGCGCTTTGTCGCCACGCCTGCCATGTCCAAGCAGGCACGTTTCGAGTGTCCGGATGCGGTGGGCAGCTACAACATCTACCGCATGTACCACGAAGAGCTGGAGTCGCTGAGCAAGCATTTTCCGTCCTTGAAACGGGCCCAGTTCTGGATGAGCTTCTCGGAGAACTACCTGAAGCACCTGGAAGTTCTGGAAAATGTCGGCATGACGGGGATACAGCCGGTCGAGTTCCAGGGACAGCAGATTGTACCCATCCAGTTTCTGGCCTCCTTGCTGCCGGACCCCTCCACCCTGGGGCCGCGCACCAAGGGCAAGACCTGCATCGGCTGCGTCGTGCGCGGCGTCAAAGATGGCAAGGAACGGGTGATGTACCTGTACAACATCTGTGACCACGAAGCCTGCTACCGTGAGGTGCAGTCACAGGCTATTTCCTACACCACCGGTGTGCCTGCGGTTATCGGTGCGAAGATGATTCTCGAGGGGCACTGGCGCGAGCCGGGCGTCTGGAACGTTGAGCAGCGTGACCCGGACCCCTTCATGTCGGACATGAATCTGTACGGTCTGCCCTGGCAGGTGGTTGAGCTTGACCCCGGCTTCCAACTGGACGTGGTGCAAGGCCGGGACCTGTAGCATGCAGATTCTGCAGTTCACCGATTTCAGCAAGCTGGATCTCGCGCGGCTCCCGTCCCCGTGCTACGTTGTTGACGAAGTCGCCATTGAGCGCAATCTCCGGATTTTGCGGCACGTGGCGGATGCCAGTGGTGCCAAGGTGCTGGCAGCGCTGAAAGCGTTTTCCTGCTGGCGCCTGGGCGCACTGACTACACGCTATCTCAGTGGCAGCTGTGCCAGTGGCCTGCATGAGGCGCGCCTCGGGCACGAGCACTACGGTGGGGAAGTGCACGTTTTTGGCGCTGGCTACCATGAGGCTGACCTGCAGCAGATTCTGGAAATCGCACATCACGTGGTGTTCAATAGCTGTGCCCAATGGCGGCGTTTCAGGCCGCTGTGCCTGGCTGCTCAACAGCGTCGGCCCGAGCTGCGCTTCGGCCTGCGCATCAATCCTGAACACTCCGAGGGCGATGTACCCATCTATGACCCCTGTGCGCCAGGTTCGCGACTCGGCATCCTGCGTTCGCAACTGGATGTCGACAGCCTTGAGGGCATCAGTGGCCTGCACTTCCACACGTTGTGCGAGCACGACTTTCCGCCACTGGCCCGCACCCTGGCAGCGGTCGAGGAGAAATTCGGCGACCTGCTGCCGCGCATGGAGTGGGTGAACTTTGGGGGTGGGCACCACATCACCCGCCCGGACTACCAGGTGGATGAACTGATAGCCTGCATTCGCGATTTTGCGGCGCGCCGCCAGGTTCAGGTCTATCTGGAGCCCGGCGAGGCGGTGGCGATCGGCAGTGGGGTACTGGTCAGCGAAGTGCTGGACCTCACGTGGAACGCGCTCGACCAGGCGATTCTGGATTGCTCGGCGACCTGCCACATGCCCGACACGCTGGAGATGCCCTATCGCGCCGAGGTCATGGATGCGGATGCGCCGGGGGTATTACCCCACACCTATCGCCTCGGCGGCCTTACCTGTCTTGCTGGTGACGTGATCGGCGACTACAGCTTCCCGCAGCCCTTGCAGGTCGGCCAGCGCGTGGTTTTCAAGGACATGGCGCACTACACCATGGTGAAAACCTCTACCTTCAACGGTACCCGCCTGCCCGCCATCGCCCTGTGGAATTCGGAGACAGATGCACTGGAGATCGTGCGGCGGTTCGATTACGAGGATTTCCAGCAGCGTCTGTCCTGAGCTGTCGTCTGCTCCTTCGGGGCTCATGGGCGTTGGTCTCGCGCAAGCTCCGTTTGCACAGCCCCAGCATGCCGCTACAATCAAAGGCGACGCGTTTGCCTCTGGAGCGCCCTGCGATGTCCCACCGCCTGTTTTGGCCGCAAACTTGTCCATTGGGCGGCTGCGTCTCCCACTGGCAGTCGGCGGCACTGCTGGTAATGGCGACGCTGGTCACCGCCTGTGCGGGTCTGCCAAACCCTGACAGTTACGCCAAACCCGTTACGCATGTCATAGCCGATACGGAAAACACGGCCCTGGCACGGCAGATGGAGCAATGGTATCCCGTCGATGCACCAGGGCTCTCCGGGTTCGTGCCACTGGCCGAGGGCATGCGCGCTTTCGTCGCTCGCGTGGGGCTTATACGGGCTGCCGAGCGCAGCCTCGATGTGCAGTATTACATCTGGCACGCGGACACCAGTGGCCAGCTGCTGGCCCATGAGCTGCTGCAGGCGGCTGACCGCGGCGTGCGGGTCAGGCTGCTGCTGGATGACCTGGATACTGCCGGCAAGGATACCTTCCTCAGCCAGTTCGATGCCCACCCGAACATTTCGGTTCGGCTGTACAACCCTTTTGCCTATCGCGGCAATCGTGGGCTGGGTTTCGCCTCCGATCTCAGCCGCCTGAACCACCGCATGCACAACAAATCACTGACCGCAGACAACCTGCTGGCTGTGGTGGGCGGGCGCAACATCGGCAATGAATATTTCAACGGTCTCGCGCACACGGCTTTCTCGGACCTGGACGTGCTGGCGGTGGGCCCGGTTGTGAACGCGGTGTCATCCATGTTCGACCAGTACTGGAACAGCGATGCCGCGGTGCCCATGGCGGCTTTCGCGCGCGCTGGCGATGTCACAGTGGAGCGCCTGTCCGCGGCGCGCAGTCAATTCGAGGCGGTTGCCCGCTCGGCCTTCGCATCGGACTACGTACAGGCCGTCAAGGACTCTAGCTGGCTTGAGCAGATGCAGCTGGATCAACTCACATTCGCCTGGGGCAGCGCCGATGTGATTTTCGATGCTCCCGACAAACCCCGCAACCGTGAGGTGACGGCGGAGACGCATCTTGCACCGCAACTGCTGCCCATGTTGCAGAATGCGGAGCGCGAAGTGTTGATAGTATCGCCGTACTTCGTGCCCGGCGACAGGCTGGTGGAGTTCCTCGCCGGCCTCGAACGGCGCGGCGTACACGTGCGGATCCTCACCAATTCCCTGGCCGCCAACGATGTTGGCCTGGTGCACGCGGGGTACATGCGCTATCGCAAGGATTTGCTGCGCGCCGGAGTGGAGCTCTACGAATTCAAGCCCGAGCCCGGGGAGCTGCAACGGAACAAGCGCTGGACCGGCTCTTCTGCGGCGAGCCTGCATGCCAAGACCCTGGGCGCTGATGCGCGGCATGTTTTCGTCGGCTCTTTTAACCTCGATCCGCGCTCCGTGGCGCTGAACACCGAGATGGGCATCATTATCGACAACAACGAGCTGGCGTCGCAGATGCGCGCAGGTTTTGAGCAGGTGGTCAGCAACAGTGCCTATGCCGTGGCGCTGAACGGGGAGGGCGACTTGCGCTGGCTTGACCCGGCAGCGCCAGGGAGTGAACCGCTGGCGCAGGAGCCGCGCACCACCTGGTGGCAGCGATTTGTCGTCGGTACGCTTTCTCTTGTCGTACCCGAGAGCATGCTCTAGGCGAGCTGGCTCTCGCTGTCGCGGCGGCGGAACAGGGGCAGGGGCTCGTCGACGCTCGCCTGATAATGTTCCGAGAACACGCGCAACTGGCGCAGGTATTCCTCGATACGAGAGGCGTCTGCAGGCTGGAAAGCATCAAAACCGCAGCGACGCAGGTAGTGGACCTGGTCGGGCATGAACTCGCCGGTCGCGCGCAGTTCGCCGCGATAGCCACGCTGTCGCAGCTCACGCGCGTAGGAAAAGCCGCGGCCATCGGTAAACACCGGAAAATCTACGGCAATGAGTTCGAGCGTATCCAGCGCCTCCACAAGCGTGACGACCTCGTCACCCGGCTGCAGCTGCACGGTGGGGAGCGTTTCTGTCGCCGCTTGCCATTGGGCCAGGGTGGGGAAATGGCCTTTGGCGAGCTGATCGCTGTCGGGCAGGGCGCGCTGCCAGCTATCGCTGCTGACGGCGTCGTTCTTAATCAGCTTTGGCATAAACGCGCTCCTTGAAAGGTTCAATCCCGACCCGGTTGTAGGTCTGCAGGAAGGTTTCTTCGCCTTCACGCAGGCTGACGAAGGTGCCCAGCAGGTTTTCCACCACATCGGGAACCGCTTCCTGGCTGAAGGAGGGCCCCAGAATCTTGCCAATAGCGGCATCCTTGGACTGACTGCCACCGAGGCTCACCTGGTAGAATTCCGCACCCTTCTTGTCCACACCCAGAATACCGATGTGACCAATGTGGTGATGGCCGCAGGCGTTCATGCAGCCGCTGATGTTGAGCTCGACAGGCCCCAGGTCATACAGGTAGTCGAGATCCTCGAAGCGCGCCTGGATCGCCTCGGCCACGGGAATCGATTTGGCGTTTGCCAGAGAGCAATAGTCGCCTCCGGGACAGCAGATGAGGTCGGTGATGTAGCCGATGTTGGCCGTGGCCAGGCCCGCTTTCTGCAGGTGCTGCCACAGCTCGTACAAGGCGGCTTCCTCTACATCAGCAAGCACCATGTTCTGCTGATGCGTCGTGCGCAGCTCGCCAAAGCTGTAGCGATCTGCGAGGTCGGCCAGCAGTTCCAGCTGACGGTCGGTGACATCGCCGGGCGCAATGCCGGTTGCCTTGAGGGATATGGTGACCGCCCGATAGCCGGGCACCCGGTGCGCGCGGGTGTTACGGGCCAGCCAGTTGCCGAATATCGGATCTGTTGCCGCCCGTGCCGCCAACGCCTCCTGCGAGGACCTGCCGTCCAGCGCGGCATACGCCGGGCTGGTAAAAAACGACTGGGCACGGGTTATCTCGCATTCGGTCAGCGTGCTGGGACCGTCCTTGAGCAGGGCCCATTCGGCCTCCACCGCGTCGCGAAACGCGTCGATCCCCATTGCCTTGACCAGAATCTTGATGCGGGCCTTGTACTTGTTGTCGCGCCGACCGTGCTGGTTGTAGACACGGAGTATGGACTCGAGATAGGTCAGCAGGTGACGCTTCTCCAGCCACTCGCAAATCACCGAACCCATTACCGGCGTCCGGCCCAGACCACCGCCGACGAGAACTTTGAAACCCAGCTCGCCCGCAGCATTGGGCAGCAATTCCACGCCGATATCGTGCGCGTGAATGGCGGCTCGATCCTCCTCACTGGCGCAGACTGCAATCTTGAACTTGCGCGGCAGAAAGGCGAACTCGGGATGCAGGGTTGACCACTGGCGAATGATTTCACACCAGGGGCGGGGATCTTCGCGTTCGTCGGCGGCTACCCCCGCGAACTGGTCGGTCGTGGTATTGCGAATACAATTACCGCTGGTCTGTATGGCGTGCATCTGCACGCTGGCAAGCTCGGCGAGAATGTCCGGCACTTCCTCCAGCAACGGCCAGTTCAGCTGGATGTTCTGGCGGGTGCTGACATGCGCGTAGCCCTTGTCATAGTGGCGTGTAATGTGTGCCAGCTTGCGCACCTGCTTGCTGCTTAGCAGCCCGTAGGGTACGGCGATGCGCAGCATGGGCGCCAGCCGTTGTACGTAGAGCCCGTTCTGCAGGCGCAGCGGCAGGAACTCTGCGTCGCTCAGTTCCCCGGCAAGGTAGCGCCGGGTCTGGTCCCTGAATTGCGCGACTCGCTCGTCGACGATGCGCTGGTCGTACTGGTCGTAAATGTACATCGAAAGGTCCTGTCACCTGTCGGCAAATCTGCGAGGCGCTACCTTACCAGAAAGCGCCGCGCTGAATTATGCTGATTGTTTATAAGTTTAGAACGCGAGCTGCAATTACCCCGGCGAGCCGGCGGTCACCTGATTTTGGCGCGGAGGTGCGTTGGCAGTGGGGCCTTTCCTGCTATAATCGCGGACGTTGAGAGCCGGAGTTACCGGAAACCACGAACCAGCTGGAGCGCAACCTATGTCAGGATCCACTAAACAGAGCGATGGGGCAGCCGACGCGATCGCCGCCACCGCCATCATCACCATCGTGGTGTTCGGGCTGTACCTGTGGCTGGGAGCCATGCCTGGCTAGGCAGCACTGCTGATCACTATCTTCACGATAGCGACCACAGTCACGATAAACAGCAGGGTGAAGATCAGTCCTGCGGCGATGAACACCCCGAATCGACCCTGCTTGAAATCCCGCTCACGGTTGCGGCTGCTCTGGACGCCCAGGCCAGCCGCAAAGACACTGCTGATGACTTGCCAGGGACGCAGTGGCGCTTTCTGCTCGACATCGTCCTCAGCTTTTGCACTCTGCGCCTGCTGTGTTTCAGCGGGTTCGGACATTGTTACACTCCTCGATTTTGCTCAGCGTGCTCGCGCACATCATCAATAGTCCAGTACGGGGGCCAGCCAGCGCTCCACGTCATCAACCGTCATCCCTTTGCGGTGCGCCACGCTGTTGACCTGGTCGCGCCCGATTTTGCCGACCGCGAAGTAGCGCGCATCGGGGTGGGAAAAGTAGAAGCCGCTGACCGCGGAAGCGGGTGACATCGCAAAGTTGTCCGACAGTGTTACGCCGCAGGTTTCGGGCGCCTGCAGTAACTGGAACAGGGTCGCTTTTTCCGTGTGATCGGGGCAGGCGGGGTAACCGGGTGCCGGGCGAATGCCCTGGTAGCGCTCGCGCACCAGCTCCTCGTTGCTCAGCGATTCATCCGGCGCGTAGCCCCACAGCTCCATACGCACCCAGCGGTGCAGGTACTCGGCGAAGGACTCCGCCAGGCGATCCGCGAGCGACTTCAGCAGAAGACTGTTGTAGTCGTCATGCTCCGCCAGGTATTGCTCCGAGAGCTCATCGACACCGTGCCCCGTGGTGACGCAGAAGGCGCCCACGTAGTCTGCAGCGGCTCCGGGGGGGGCCACGTAGTCGGCAAGGCACAGGTTCGGTTCACCGCTGGGTTTGTCCATTTGCTGGCGCAGGTGATGCAGCGTCGCCACGACTTCGTTGCGGCTGTCATCTGTGTACAGGTCAATGTCGTCACTGCCGTTGCGGTTTGCGGGCCAGAAGCCCAGTGTCGCGCTGGCGGTTATACGCTTCTCGCTGATGATCTTGTCCAGCATGCGCTGCGCATCGGCAAACAGCGAGCGAGCCTGTTCGCCGACCACGTCGTCCTCGAGTATGCGTGGATACTTGCCAGCCAGTTCCCAGGAAATAAAGAAGGGTGTCCAGTCGATGGTGTCGACCAGTTTCTCCAGCGGGAAGTCTTCCAGCACACGGGTGCCGAGGAAACTGGGGCGAGGGGGGGTGTAGTTGTCCCAGTCCAGCTGCTGCGCGCGCGCAACGGCTTCCTCGTAGCCCAATTGACGGGTGCGTGGCTGGCGGTTGGCCACCCGCTCGCGCACCTGGGCGTACTCATTGCGACGCTCGGCAACGAATTGGGCCTTGCCGCGCCCCAGTAGCGCCGCGGCAACGGAAACACTGCGTGACGCATCCGGCACATAGACCACGGCATCATTGCTGTAGCGTGGTTCTATTTTCACGGCGGTGTGGGCCTTGGACGTGGTGGCGCCACCGATCATCAGTGGCACCTGAAAGTCCTGGCGCTGCATTTCACTTGCCACGTGAACCATTTCATCCAGCGACGGCGTGATCAGGCCAGAAAGACCGATGATATCCACCCGCTCTTCGCGAGCGACCTGCAGGATTTTTTCGGCGTGTACCATGACTCCGAGGTCGATTACCTCGTAATTGTTGCACTGCAACACCACGCCGACGATGTTCTTGCCGATGTCGTGAACGTCGCCTTTTACCGTCGCCATGAGGATTTTTCCGTTGCTCTGGGTCGCCTCGGTTTTCTCCTCCTCGATAAAGGGCTGCAGGTAGGCGACGGCCTGCTTCATCACGCGCGCACTCTTGACCACCTGCGGCAGGAACATTTTGCCGTCGCCGAAGAGGTCACCGACCACGTTCATGCCGTCCATCAAAGGTCCTTCAATCACCTCGATGGGTCGTTCAAAGGTGTGCCGCGCTTCTTCGGCATCTTCCACAATCCACGTGTTGATGCCCTTCACGAGTGCGTGCTCGATACGCTTGGCCACCGGCGCCTCGCGCCAGCTCAAATCTTCCACGCGTGCCGTGCCACCGGCGCTGTCACGGTAGGTTTCCGCCAGCTCCAGCAGGCGCTCGGTGCCGTTGTCATTGCGGTTGAGAATAACGTCCTCCACGGCGTCGCGCAGTTCGCCGGGCAATTCGTCGTACACGGCGAGCTGGCCTGCGTTGACGATGCCCATGTTCATGCCCGCGCGGATGGCGTGGTAAAGAAACACGGAGTGGATGGCCTCGCGCACCACGTTATTGCCGCGGAATGAGAAAGACACGTTGGATACGCCACCGGAAATCAGCGCTCCCGGAAGGTACTCGTGGATGTAGCGGCTGGCCTCGATGAACTCGACGGCGTAGTTGTTGTGTTCCTCAATACCCGTTGCGATGGCGAAGATATTGGGGTCAAAAATGATGTCATTGGGATTAAAGCCCACACGATTGACCAGCAGATCCCAAGAGCGTTGGCAGATCGTCTTGCGCCGCTCGAGGCTATCGGCCTGCCCCTGCTCGTCAAAAGCCATGACCACAACGGCGGCACCGTAGCGCTTGCACAGGGTCGCCTGTTCAATGAACTCCGCCTCGCCCGACTTGAGGCTGATGGAGTTGACCACCGGTTTCCCCTGAATGCACTTCAGCCCGGCCTCGATTACCGACCACTTGGAGGAGTCCACCATGATGGGTACCCGGGAGATATCCGGCTCGGATGCCACCAGGTCGAGAAACGTCACCATGGCGCGCTCGGCATCGAGCATGCCCTCGTCCATGTTGATATCGATGATTTGTGCGCCATCCTCGACCTGGGTACGTGCCACAGCGAGCGCGGACTCGTAGTCCTCGGACAGGATCAGGCGCTTGAAGGCGGCGGAGCCGGTAACGTTGCAGCGTTCTCCCACGTTGACGAACAGGCTGTCTGCGTCAATATTGAACGGTTCCAGGCCGGAGAGTCGACAGGCGGGAGGGCGCTGGGGCAGTTCACGCGGTGCCACATCGTGTACGGCGCGCGCAATCGCCTCAATGTGATGGGGTGTGGTGCCACAGCAGCCCCCCGCCAGGTTGAGAAAGCCGCGCTGGGCGAAGCCGCGGAAATCCTCATACATATCGTCCGGTGTTTCATCGTACTCGCCAAACGCGTTGGGCAGCCCGGCATTGAGGTGCGCGCTGAAGTAGCATTCGGCCACCGAAGCAAGCTCCTCCAGGAACGGACGAATTTCCTTGAAACGGCGACCGCAGTTGCTGCCGACGATCAGCGGTCGGGCGTGGGCAATGGCGTTCCAGAAGGCCTCCGGGCTCTGCCCGGAAAGTACCCGGCCACTGGTGTCAGGGAAGGTGACGGAGATCATCAGGGGCAGGCTTTCGCCGCGCTCCGCGAACACACCCTGCACCGCAAAAATCGCCGCTTTGGCGTTCAGTGTGTCGAATATGGTCTCGATCATGATCAGGTCGACGCCCCCCTCAATGAGGGCCCGGGTGGCTTCACTATAGTCCTGAACCAGCTCATCGAAACGGATATTGCGCGCCCCGGGGTTGTTCACATCCGGCGAGATGGACGCGGTGCGGGGCGTGGGCCCGAGTATGCCGGCCACGAAACGCGGACGGGAAGGGTCCCGCGCCGTCATGTCGTCGGCCACCTGCCGCGCGATGCGCGCGCCTGCGAGGTTCAGTTCCGCCGCCAGCCCGGACAAGTCGTAGTCGCCCTGCGCAACGCGGGTACTGTTGAAGGTGTTGGTACCGATGATGTCGGCGCCGGCTTCCAGGTAGCGCTTCTGGATACGCGCAATGACCTCGGGCTGCGTGAGGCAGAGCAGGTCGTTGTTACCCTTCAGGTCTCCGCGGTGATCGGCGAAGCGCTCCCCCCGGTAATCCGCTTCCTCCAGGCCCTCCGCCTGCAGCATCGTGCCCATGGCGCCATCCAGAATGAGGATGCGCTCGCGCAGGGCTGCTGCCAGGGGGTGGTCTGAGTGGATATCCGGAGCCATGTTGGTACCTGTGTGTTGAAGAAGGGCGTGTCAGTCGCCGCCGGTAAAAAAGCCCGCAATATTAACAGATAATGACGCGCTGGTGGGTCGCAGCATTTGCTCTCGCACTGGGACCGCGATGTTTGCTAGAATACTTGACTAATTTACTCGGAATGGAAGAGGGCCATGGTTACCATCACGGAGTCAGCACAGGGATATCTGGCGGAACTGTTGTCAAAGCAGGAAGATGCTCTGGGTGTGCGCGTATTCATCAACCAGCCTGGAACCCCGAAGGCAGAGACCTGCATCGCCTACTGCCGTGACAGTGACATCCTTGAGGGCGATGAAAAGCGCGATTTTGGGGCCATCACTGCCTGGTTCGATGCCCGCAGCCTGCCGTTTCTGGAAGACGCCCTGGTCGACTACGCCAAGGATCGCATGGGTGGACAACTGACCATCAAGGCACCCAACGCAAAGCTGCCGCGCGTGGATGAAAACAGCCCGCTGGAAGACCGTATCAATTACATTCTTTACAATGAAGTGAACCCGGCACTGGCGGCGCATGGCGGGGAGGTCAGCCTCGTCGAGTTGACGCCTGATCCCTACGCCATTCTCAAGTTCGGCGGCGGTTGTCAGGGCTGCGGCATGGTGGACCAGACGCTGAAGGGTGGGGTGGAGAAAACCCTGCTTGAGCAGTTGCCTGAGTTGCGCGGTGTGCGCGACACCACCGACCACTCGGATCGCAGCAACGCCTACTATTGAATCTAGCTCCGGGGGCGAGCGCTGCCTGAGGGGTGCGCGGCGTCCTCAGGCGTCTTCGAGACGCCGGGGCAGGGCGGTTTGAAGCGCCGCCCGTAACTTGCGCAGGCAGGTTTCGGTTTCTTCCCAGCCAATACAACCGTCGGTAATCGATACACCGTATTGCAGGTCTTCCAGGCGCTCGGGAATGGACTGGCTGCCCGCATGCAGGTGGCTTTCTATCATCAGGCCGACAATTGAATGGTTGCCTTCCAGAATCTGGTTGCCCACGTTTTCTACCACCAGGGGCTGCAGCTCAGGCTGTTTGTTGGAGTTCGCGTGGCTGCAGTCAACCATGATGTTCAGCGGCACCCCGGCTTTCACCAGCGCCTCTTCGCACAGTTTGATGTGCACCGAGTCGTAGTTGGGACCATTGCTGCCACCGCGCAGCACGATATGGCCGTAGCGGTTGCCGCGCGTGGTGATGACCGCGACCTCACCGTCGCCGTTGATGCCGAGAAAGCGGTGGGGCTTGGCCACGGAGTTCAGCGCATTGCTGGCTACGGTGAGTCCGCCATCGGTGCCGTTCTTGAAGCCGACGGCGGACGATAGGCCACTGGCCATTTCGCGGTGGGTTTGCGACTCCGTGGTGCGCGCGCCAATCGCCGACCAGCTGATCAGGTCCTGCAGATACTGGGGCGAAATCGGATCCAGCGCCTCGGTAGCGGTCGGCAGGCCGAGCTCCAGAATATCCAGCAGGAGCTTGCGACCGATGTGCAGGCCTTCTTCAATCTTGAACGAATCATCCAGATGGGGATCGTTGACCAGGCCTTTCCAGCCCACGGTGGTGCGAGGTTTCTCGAAGTACACCCGCATGACGATGTACAGGCTGTCCTGCAGTTCTTCAGCCAGCGCCTTGAGGCGCCCGGCGTATTCCAGTGCGGCATCCACATCGTGTATCGAGCAGGGGCCAACGACCACAAACAGGCGGTGATCCTTGCGGTCGAGGATGTTCTCAATGACTTCGCGGCTACTGGAGAGCTGGGCGTGAGCCGCGGGGCTCATGGGCAGGGCCTGCTTCAGCTTTGCCGGGGTGATCAATACGTCCTGCGAGGCGACGTTGACGTTGTAGACTTCGGTATGACTCATTGCGCATTACCTGATTGCGGGCTTCTGGCGGGCGACTAGAGGCCCGCTGCGGCGAAGCATTCTATAGCAGCGTCAGGCTTTTGAACAGAAAGTGACCGCTGCGCTCAGGATAGCGGCGCAATAACCTCGTCAGCGTAGCGCTTCACGCCGTCGATCTTTAGCGCCACGTCGTCTGTTTCGCCGTGATAGAACATCCAGGGCATGGTGAGGATATGCGTCACACCCGCGTCCTCAAGGCGGCGGTAGCCATCGGCATCCCAGGCGTCGTTGGGGGTGGCCATGACGTCGAAGGGCTCGCTGTCCCGACCGTACTCCCGGCGCCACTGCCGTATGCGCTCGATGCTCTCGATGATCTCGCTCGACGGCTGCAGGTCGGTGACCCAGCCGTCTGCAAGGCGTGCCGCGCGCCGCATGGCCGGGTCGGAAATGCCACCAATCCAGAACGGAATGGGGGCGCTGGGCGCGGGGTTCATTTCCAGCCGGTCGAAGTCGTAGTATTGCCCGTGGTACTCCACCATGTCGCCCGTCCAGAGCAGTCGCATGATCTCCAGCATCTCGTCGGTGCGCTTGCCGCGCGTTTTGAAGTCCTGCTGCATCAGGGCAAATTCATCCGCAGACCAGCCCACGCCGAACGCCGGCGTAACCCGGTTATTGGACATAATCGCTGCGGTGCTGATGGCCTTGGCCACCAGGAAGGGGTTACGCATGGGCAGCACGAAGATATTGGTGGTAAAGCGCAGGCGCTTGGTGATGGTTGCCAGCCCACCAATGACCACCCAGGGGTCGGGCCAATCGGTGAATGCGCCCCAACGCCGGCTACCGTCCTCGGTGTAGGGGTAGGGCTGGCTGATATTCTCCGGGTGCACCACGTGGTCGGAAAAGGACATCGCTTCCCAGCCGTATTCATCAGCCACCGGCGCGATGTCTGTAAGGTGTGAAACCGTGCTGAACGAGGTGGAGAGGACAAACTTCACAGTGAAACTCCGTCAGTTTTGTTATCAACTTGCCTTAACTGTAACAAGATGCTTGGCCCTGCAGCAGCGCGGCTCCGCCTGGTCGCGGAACTAGCACGGCGTTGTCCAACAAGTCATACCCGGCTCAGCGCTCGGCGAGATACACCCGAAACTTGCGGTTCTCGGCCAGAACCCGCCATTGCCGGAAGCCCGTTTGCAGGGCGCTGCGGTAGTCGAGGTGCCGGTTGGCCACCAGGCACAGCGCGCCACCCGGCGCCAACACCTGCGCCGCCTGCAGGATCAGGCGGCGTCCGACAAAATCGTCCACGGTGTGTTGCGCATGAAATGGCGGGTTACACAGTATCAGTTCGGGCGCTTGCTCCGACCAGTCCAGCAGGCCATCACCGTGTAAGAAGTGTGTCTTGTGCTGGCTCGTCGTGGGTGCCAGCAGCCGCTGGGCATTGATACGCGCCGAGGCAATGGCCTGCGCCGACTCGTCGCAAAACCACACTGTTGTAGCGAGCCCGGCCTGCAGCGCTGCCAGGCCAATGACACCATTACCGCAAGCCAGGTCCACCGCGCGGGTCACGGGCCGCAACGCGGGCAATTGGTCGAGAAGAAAGCGGGAGCCGATATCCAGGCCCTCGCGACTGAACACGTTGGGCAGGGCGTACAGCGGGATGCCGAGCGCCTCGCAGACGTAGTTCTGGCCGGGCTCAGGCGCTGCGGGCACTGGCTCCGCAGCGCGCTGCGTGCGCCACAGATGTGCCTTGTACTGGCCGTGTTCGCGGTGTGGGGTGCCAACCCAGTGCTGCAGCTCCTCGCTCAGGCCCTTTGGCGTGTGTTTGTCCATGGCTGCGGCCAGCAGCAGGGCCCCGGCGGGTAACAGGCCGGCGATTGTCGCCAATTGTTGGCGCAGCAGAGCCTTTTGCTTGGGCACGCGCAGTAGCACGATGTCGGGTGCGGCGGGCGGGCGCTCGGTGCTCCAGACCACATCAACCGCTGGGGCACTATTGTTCGCGGTATTGAGCGCTGCGGCGTGGGCAGCCAGAGCGGAATCGGTCCAGAGCGTAGTGGCGATGCCACTGGCCGAGAGTGCGGTGCAGAGCGCCCCGTGTTCATCATTTACAACCAGCGCCGACGCGGGGCGAGGCAGCGTCTGCGTCACCGCCTCGAGCAACAACAGGTCTGCGCCACACCAGGCTTGCAGCAACTCTTTTCGCCGGGTCGGGTAGCGTTGTAACAGGAAGTCGCCCAGCGGCGTTTGACAGAGCTGAGGTGTAACCGCTGTCGCGGAATCAACCGTCTCCGACATAAAGTGTCAGCTGTTGCCCGGGAAAGATGGGGGCGCGGACATTCAGGGCATTCCAGGCGACAATGTCCTCGACTCGCACCTTGAAGCGTCCTGCAATCCGGTACAACGAGTCGCCAGGGCGCACTTTGTAGTCCCTCGCTTCGGGAATTTTCGTTCCACGGCGGCTGGCGATGCTCAGGGCGCTATCGTCCCCGCGGGGAATCACCAGTGTGGCGCCTTCCCGGATGAAATTGCTGTGCAAATCGTTGGCGGCGCGCAACAGGTCTACACGGGTGGAGAACAGCCGGGCGATACGGCTCAGGGTGTCACCCCGTCGCACCCGGTAATGATCCCACTGCACGCGCTGCTCGGCAGACAGCTGTGCCAGTTGCTGCTGAAATGCCGTGGCACGGTCTGGCGGCACAAGCAAGTCGCCGGCATGAGGCGCTGTTGCCCATCGCAGGTGGCCGGGATTGAGCGCCTGCAGCCGGGCTTTTGGAACACCCGCCAACTGTGCTGCGCGACCGAGTTCCAGCTGTCCACCGGTCGGTACAGCGACAAATGCGGGCCGATTCTGCAGCGGTGGCAGGTTGACAGCCCAGCGCTCGGGCTCGGCGATCAGGCTACTCAGGGCCAGCAGGCGCGGTACATAGTTCCGGGTTTCCCGCGGCAGCGGTAGGGACCAGAAGTCGGTTGGCCGGCCACGAGCGGCATTGCTCGCCACTGCCCGGCTTACCCGGCCGACGCCGCCGTTGTAGGCAGCGAGCGCGTTAAGCCAGTCGCCATCCAGGGTGGCATACAGATACTCCAGGTAGTCCAGGGCAGCGCGGGTGGAATCCCGCAGGTCCCGGCGGCCGTCATACCACCAGTCGCTGGTGACGCCCAGGGTTTTTCCGGTACTGGGTATGATTTGCCAGAGGCCAACGGCCTGCTGGGATGACACAGCGAAAGGATCCAGCTGGCTTTCGACCAGGGGTAGCAGGGCCAACTCGAGTGGAAGGTCACGACGCTCGACCTCTTCGACGATGAAGTGCAAGTAGAGCTCACCGCGTTGCGCAAGCACCCGCTGTAGCCCGGATTTCTGGCGCAGGTAGTAGTTGCGTGCGTCCGCTACCTGAGCGTTCTCGGGTACTTGCCATTGCATGCCATGCTGCAGCCGGCCCCACAAGTCGTCAGGGTTGCTGTGGGGTAGCCGAATGGGACGATTTTCAACGCTGCGCCGGACGGGGCCCGCCTGCGTGGTGGCGTTGCCGGCAGGGCGCGCTGCATCGGTGCCCTCTCCGGGCGGCAGGGCCTGGCAGCCTGCCAGTGCAAAAAGTGCAGAAATTACTATAGCTATACTTTTTAAATTTTTGATTATATTGCAGTTTATCAAAATGAATCTTTCCACGATCGGAGCGCGGCGAAGACGGATGCGGGCGCATCACCCTGCCATTTTCCCTCGCGTTGCAGGGAGGCAATCAACGCCGGTTCAGCGCAGCGCAGGAAGGGATTGGTGGCCCGTTCAACCGCGATGGATGAGGGTACGCTGGGCTCATCCTGTGCGCGTAGTCGGGCAACGGCCTTTACCCGCTCCGCCAGTGCGCTGTTATCCGGTTCGGCCGCCTGCGCGAACCGCAGGTTGGCCTGCGTGTATTCATGCGCGCAATACACCCGGGTCTCGGCTGGCAAAGCCGCCAGTGTCGACAGGGAGGCGTGCATCACGGGTGCGGTGCCTTCAAACATGCGACCGCAGCCGCCGGCGAAAAGCGTATCACCACAAAACAGGAGGGGCTCTTCGCCAGGGCTGAAGAACGCGATGTGGTCAAGGGTGTGACCGGGCACGGCAAATACTGTGAAATCCCGACCAAACACGGAAACGGAATCGCCCTCGCCAACCGCATGCGTAATGCCGCTAATTGCAGGGTTGTCGGGGCCGTATACAACGGGCTGCGCATGCGCAATGAGCTCGGGCAGCCCGCCCACGTGATCGAAGTGGTGGTGCGTGATGAAGATTGTGGTGAGCTGCACATTGCGTTCGCGCAGCAGACTCAGCACGGGGGCCGCATCGCCCGGGTCGACCACGGCACACTGCTCGCCGCGTTGAAGCAACCAGATATAGTTGTCGTTGAAGGCCGGTATCGGTTCAATTGCCAGCATGGATGACGTTCAAAACCCCTTCAAATGCATTAACATGGCCGCTGATTCAAGCGAGTGCCGGTGAACGGCCACGGGAACTGATGCGCGAGTGTAGCGATATTTTGGCCGAACTGGAATCCTGGTACGCCAGGGAAACCACCCGGCACCTGCACGCAACGGTGCAGGGGGCCCTGGAGCCACTGCTGGAAACCGCATTTGGCTACCATCTCCTGCAGATTGGTCACACCCGCGATCAGCCTTTGTATGGCAATAGTCGCATCAGGCACCGCGCCTATCTGGCGCCAGCGCACGGGGCAGCGGTTTCCCTTGTTGCCCAGCACGACGAGTTACCGATAGAAAGCGACAGCGTCGACGTCGTGATTGCGCATCACAGCCTTGATTTCACCCAGCGACCGCACGAAGTGCTGCGCGAGTTACAGCGTGTGCTCACGCCCCACGGGCAGCTGTTGTTGGTGGGTTTCAACCCGCTTGCCACGGGGTGCGGCGTGCGCCGCCTGCGGGGCCTTGCGGGGCACACCCTGTGGCAGGGGCTGTCGCCCGTGAGCGCCCGCAGGTTGCTGGACTGGCTGCGCCTGCTGGGCCTCGAAACCCAGTCGCTGCGCTACCTGCACCCGCTACCGGTGGCAGGGCAGGGGCGTATCGCCCGCTACGCGCAGCAGGCCAACCAGTGGAGCCAGAAAATACCGCTGCCACTTGGCGAGATTTACCTGGTGCACGCTGTCAAGCAGGTGGGCGGGCGCGTGTTGCCGGTGCGTCGCTCGCGGCCGGGGCCCCGCCTGATCGGGCTGACGGTGCCCAAGCCAGCGGCGGCACCACGTGGAGACCACGCAGCGTGAAGCAGGTCGAAATATTCACCGACGGCGCCTGTCGCGGGAACCCCGGGCCAGGCGGTTGGGGCGCACTGCTGCGCTTTGCGGGCCGTGAGCGAAAGCTGTATGGCGGCGCTGCGGAAACCACCAACAACCGCATGGAACTGCAGGCAGCGATTGAGGCCCTGCGCGCGCTCAAGGAACCCTGCGAGGTCAACCTGACCACGGACTCTGTGTATGTGCGCGACGGTATTACCAAGTGGCTTCCCAACTGGAAGCAGAAAAACTGGAAGACGGCAGCACGCCAGCCGGTCAAGAATGTCGATCTCTGGCAGGCGCTGGATGAACAGAACCAGCGTCATCGCATTCATTGGCACTGGGTCAAAGGCCACAGCGGTCATCGGGAAAACGAGATCGCCGACCAGTTGGCCAACCGGGGCATAGACGAACTGCACCATAAAGCCTGAACAACGGAAGCATAGTGTGAGATTGATTGTACTGGACACGGAGACCACTGGCCTGGAAGTCAGTCAGGGACACCGCATAATCGAGATTGGTTGCGTGGAACTGGTCAACCGGCGTTTGACGGGAAACCATTTCCACCGTTACATCAATCCGGAGCGCGACATTGACCAAGGCGCGATAGAGGTGCACGGCATTACCCGTGAATCTCTGGCCGACAAGCCGGTGTTTGCACAGGTAGCCGCCGATTTCCTCGAGTTCGTGCGCGGGGCGGAGCTGGTCATCCACAACGCGCCCTTCGATCTCGGCTTTCTGGATGCGGAGCTCCGACGGCTGGATGACAATCACCCAGGGCTTGAGCGGTGGTGCACGGTAACCGACACCCTGGTTATGGCGCGCCGTCGCCATCCGGGGCAGCGCAACAACCTCGACGCGCTGTGCAACCGCTACACCGTGGACAATTCCCAGCGCGATCTGCACGGCGCCCTGCTGGATGCCGAAATCCTGGCGGATGTCTACCTGGCGATGACCGGTGGACAGACCACGTTTCAGCTTGCCGACAACGGCCCCGGCGAGGAGGGCGGCAGTGGCCGCAGCGAGGGGATTCGGCGCCTGCCCGCCCAGCGCCAGCCCCTGCCGGTGATCAGGGCCAGCGCAGAGGAGCTCGCGGCGCACGAAGCCCAGCTGGAGGCGATTGAACGGAGCAGTGGTGGCAGGGTGGTCTGGCGGGAGGTATTTCCAGTATGAGTGTTGAATTTCACAATCGCGCACCGCAATCCATTGAAGACGCGTTGCACCTGGTGTTCCAGGGCGGACAGCTGGTGAGCGACATGCACGCGGAACCCCTGCTGCCTCGGGCCGAGTTGCAGGCACTGGGCTGGATGGTGGTACGCGAGCAGTTCCTCGGTTACTGGCACGGCCGTCCGTGCTTTGCCGTGGAGATTGATGCTGCCATCGAGCCGGACCCCATGCGTTTCGTGCGTGGCAACCTGTATCAGTGGCTGGGCCGGGTTGATGATGGCCTGTTCGCACTGGCCGGGCGCGCGACACAGCTGCTGGCCTGGGAGCGCGACCACCAGTACTGTGGGCGCTGCGGTGCCGCGATGGTTGTGGATATCGGCGAGCGCGCCATGCGCTGCAGGCCCTGTGCGACCATCAACTACCCCCGCATCAATCCCTGCGTGATCACGCTCGTGACGCGCGGCGAGGAACTCCTGCTGGCGCGCAATGCCAACTTCCCGGGCAAGATGTACAGCACGCTTGCCGGGTTTATTGAGGCGGGTGAAAGCGCCGAGGATACCCTGCACCGCGAGGTCCGCGAGGAAGTGGGCGTGGAGGTGACGCGGCTGCGCTATTTCGGCTCGCAGTCCTGGCCCTTTCCCAGTCAGCTCATGCTCGGCTATTTTGCCGACTATGCGGGAGGCGACATCGTCTGTGAGCCGGGCGAGATCGCCGACGCCCGCTGGTTCCACTACAGTGCACTGCCGCAGGTGCCACCGCCCAGTTCCATTGCCGGGCAACTCATTCGTCACTACATCAGCGAACTAACACGGGAGTAACCCCTTGGAGCACGTTTATCAGTACGGTCTTTTCCTGGCCCAGACACTTACCTTCGTGGTTGCGGCACTCTTGCTGGTCGCCGGTATTGTTGCGCTTGGCCAGCGCCACAAGGCGCGGGCAGAAGGGCACATCGAAATCCATAAAGTGAATGACAAGTACAAGGACATTGCGGACGCCATGCGCACCGCCATGACCGACCCGGCGCTGCACAAAGTAGCGGAGAAGGCCCGCCAGAAAATGAAGAAGGCGGAGGCCAAGGCCGCCAAGAAGCGCGCCAAAAAGTCAGAAT
The DNA here is from genome assembly GCF_003719295.1 of Haliea alexandrii. GTDB lineage: Bacteria > Pseudomonadota > Gammaproteobacteria > Pseudomonadales > Halieaceae > Haliea > Haliea alexandrii. The sequence continues at coordinate 415,091 of NZ_RFLW01000002.1, read as the reverse complement.
CAACTGAAGAAAAGCATCGTAACAAGCTGTTTATACTGGACTTTGACGGTGACATAAAAGCCAGCGCCTGTGACCAGCTGCGCGAAGAGATTTCTGCTGTATTGCCGCATGTGGCCGAAGGCGATGAGATTTTGCTGCGCCTGGAGAGCCCGGGCGGCATGGTGCACGGCTATGGCCTTGCCGCCAGTCAGCTACAGCGGATTACCGATGCCGGCGCGCAATTGACCGTGGCCGTCGACAAAGTGGCGGCCAGCGGCGGTTACATGATGGCCTGCGTTGCCCAGCGTATCATTGCCGCGCCGTTCGCCATTCTGGGTTCCATTGGCGTGCTCGCACAATTGCCCAACTTCCACCGGCTGCTGAAAAAGCACGATATCGATTTCGAGCTGCTCACAGCAGGGGAGTACAAGCGCACATTGACCTTGTTCGGCGAAAATACTGACAAAGGGCGTGAAAAGTTCATTGAAGACCTAGAGAAAACCCACGCCCTGTTCAAGGCATTCGTGAGCGAAAACAGGCCCGCGCTGGACATCGAGCAGGTCGCCACTGGTGAGGTCTGGTACGGGCGTGAGGCGGTCGCGATGGGCCTTGTCGACGCGGTGCAGACCAGTGATGCTTTCGTGCAGGCCCAGCTAGAGGAGCGGGATGTGTTCGAAGTGTCTTACGTGGAGCGCAAGAACTGGCAGGACAAGCTGGGCGTGGCGGCACAAGGCGCCGTTGAGCGGGGTCTATTGAAATTGTGGCAATACAACCGAGGGCCTCACGCCTAGGCCACGCGGCACGTCAATAACCCAGGTAGCGATTGTAATCCAGCACACCGGCGGCCAGCCCGTCCTGTTCACGGTAGAGCGTATGCAGGCGGTCGCTGACCGCCCAGAACCAGGGTGAGTTGCGCCGCACCCCGTAGCGCTGACGCAAGAGCTGGAAGTCTTCTACCGCCTGCATGCGCACAATATCGTTGACGAACAGGGGCACCTGCTTTTCGTGTACCTGGAAAAACAGGTTGGGGTGGGCGCCGATAAACCCGGAGACGACCGTGACCGCGTCCTCTTCCGGCAGGCGGCGTTCTTCCTCGCGGAACAGCTGTGCGATGTTGCTGTAACCGGCATCATGCAACAGAGTGTAGGCTTCGTCACGACCCGGCCCGATCACGTTCACGAAGCTCACAGCGGGCAGGAAGCTGTTGTGCGCCCCGCGTGCGCTCACAAGGGTTTCGAAGGCCGCTGCCATATCCTCACTGGCGGTGCGTCGGTAGTCAAAGGAGGGCGCTTGTGCCCCATGCAGGCGCTCGCGCATCCAGCCCAGGAATTCTGCTTTCGGATCTTCTGAAGTGAAGCTCAGGCTGGTCTCTCGCTGCATCGCATCGCTGCGTACGAAAGGGTGTTCGCGGGCCGAATCGGGAGCGTTCCGGTACCAGTGCTCCCACAGTGCCTGACGCCGGTTTGCCGGCAAGAACATGAGGAAGTTCAGCTCGCCCTCCATGCGCAGGAAGTCCATATAGAGCCGCGATTCCAGTTGATGCGAGGCGGCTCCGTAGACATCGAAATTCGCGACCAGCAGGTAGTGAATGCGTTCCAACAGAGAATAGGTGATGAACCATGCGGTTTTCGGCGTCTCGCCCACGAAGCCCTTGACGACTGAAGCGGTGTCTACGTGGCGCGCGATGGTCAGCGCCGCATTGGGGTTGTCGCCATCGCCATCCCAGATCACCTCCAGGCCAGGCCGACGACCCTGCTCCACGTACTGCCGCTCAAGATAGTCTGCTTTGGCGCGCATGTAGCGGGCGTGGCCGCGCGCATAGCGGCGCCATTCGAGCAAATCGATCACCGTGCCCGTGCGCGCAGCCGGCAGTCGCAGGTTGCGGGCCTCGCGCTCGAGAAAGGCTCCGTCCAGCTCCGGGTCGAGTTCATCCGGGTCCATGAACATCACCCAGAAGCGGTCATCAATCACATTCAGGGCAATTTGCCCACGACAGACCGGCCCCTTGATAAAGTTCATGATGGTGAACTCGGCTTCCTTCAGCAGGAAGCGATAGCGCGACCGCACGGGCAGGGCGGCAAAGGTGGTAAACGGATTGCCGGCCGTGTTTTTGTCGTAGCCGGGCACCTGGGGTACCGCATAGTCGGGCGTGAGAAACAGTGACTGGTACAAGGCGCGGCGCTCGGCATCAAACCGGTAGGGCTGGTGGCTTTTGGCGGCCACGATGATCGGCATCGCCTGGAGGCGATAATAGAACGTCTTGCGACCCGGGTCGTCAAAGGGGCGCCGGGTTGTCAGTAGATCAATGGGCTCCCCCGGCGGCGTGGCCGAGCGCACCAGCCTGAACCACCGCGGGCGGTGATCTGCCTGTAAATAGAGCGTTGCCAGGAACAGGTGTTCGTAAACATACCGCGCCATCAGCCGTGACTTGTTATCGTCGCCATTCAGAAATTGCTCCCAGGCCGCAAGTTCCGCCTGTAACGCGGGAGAGAGCGGTTCCTGTTTAAGGTCTGGCGCTCCAGCGTCCAGCCAGCTAACCAGTGTGGCGTGCTCATCCGGTTGCAGTGCGGGTAGGCCATAGGGCATTCCCCATAGGGGGAATTCACTGGCGAACTGGTCAAAATCGTCGGGTTTGGCACATTGCTGATCGCGGTGCAGGCGAAAGTCGAAGCCCTCGGGAAGCGGGCCGTTGGGCGGCAGGGGGTTCGCCTGCTTCAAATCCAGCATGCGGCGCATTAGGCCCGCAGCGGGCTCAGACGCGTTGAGGACGGGGTAAAACCCTTTCTTGCGCCAGGCTCGTTCGCCCTGCGCGTCATCGAACAGGCGGGTGAGGTCGCCCGCAAGCAGGCGCGTGGAGTCGTACACCAGGGTCTGGCTGGCGCCGCGCACCAGCCCTTCGTGCGCCTCCATTTTCAACTGACAGGGTGCGTCGTAACAGGCGTGGCAAACCACACAGCGCTGCTCGATCAGCTGATGTGCCTGGCTGGCCAGGCTCTCTGCACCGGCGACTGCGCTGCTGAGTAGCCCGAGTACTATGGCGAGCAAACCATTACTGTGCAGGTTCACAGTCACCTCGCTGTATGATGGCCCGGTTCACCAGCGCGTCCTGATCACCGGATTCATCAGCGAGCACGGCGGCTCCCACGTCCTGATTCAGCGCGCTGCAGGGGTCCGGCTCGGGCTCGGTGGTCAGCCAGGCCAGCACTGCAATGATCAACAGCACCGCCACCAGTGACAGCAGTGATAGGTACCAGGGATTTTTGAGCATGGTCAGGCTGACTCAGGGTTGGTGTAGGCCGATGATAGCACGCATACTGTGCGCCCTCCCGCACCGAACCGACGGCTCCACATGGATATAAGCAGCTTCATCTACAGCCTGGATCTGATTGGGGTAGGGGTGTTTGCCATCAGCGGTGCGCTGGCCGCAGCGGAAAAGCGCCTGGATATCCTCGGCTTCCTGCTGTTTGGAACGATCACGGGTATCGGTGGTGGCACCCTGCGTGACCTGCTGTTACACACCGGAGAGGTGTTCTGGATCGGGGATACGGCGTATCTGTGGATGTGCATTGGCGCGGGCGTAGCCACCTGGTTCCTCGCTCACCTGTTTGTTTCACTGCGCCGTGTATTGCTGTGGGCCGATGCACTGGGACTGGCCCTGTTTTCGGTGCTGGGCACCCAGAAAGCACTGGCCTTCGACGCACCGCTTCTGGTCGCTATTGGCATGGGCATGATGACAGCCACATTCGGCTCGCTGATTCGCGACGGACTGCTGGGCCGCCCGCCGGTGCTGCTTGAGCCCGATATCTACGTAACGGCTGCAGCACTGGGGGCGGTTAGCTATGTGGCGCTGGAGTCACAACCCTGGGCGCGGGAGGCGGCACTGCCGCTGGCGGTGGCCGCGGCATTTAGCTTGCGTGCCGCAGCGATTCTTTTCGACCTGCGCCTGCCCAAGTACCCCCCAGAGTAGCTTGACGGCAGGTTTCAGCCTTTGCCGGTGGGCTTGTTGGGGCCGGCCTGAGCGTCCTTTTCCAGATACTCGATAATCTTGCTGGCGATATCGATACCTGTGGCCTTCTCGATGCCTTCCAGGCCAGGTGAAGAGTTAACTTCGATGACCAGCGGGCCGTGATTGGAGCGCAGGATATCCACACCGGCCAGATCCAGTCCCATGACCCGCGCTGCCTTTACCGCCAGGCGGCGCTCTTCCGGCCGCAGTTTGATCACTTCGGCGGTGCCGCCGCGGTGCAGGTTGGAGCGGTATTCGCCTTTTACGGCCTTGCGTTGCATAGCGGCGATCACCTTGTCGCCCACCACAAAACAGCGGATATCCGAGCCTCCGGCCTCGCGGATAAATTCCTGCACCAGGAAGTCTGATCCGATGCCGCGGAAGGCATTGATCAGCGCTTCTGCCGCTTTCTTGGTTTCTGCGAGCAACACGCCATTTCCATGGGTGCTCTCGGTGAGTTTTAGGATCAGCGGCGCCCCGCCGACTGACTCGATAAGCTTGTCCGTTGCCCGCGCCGAGTGGGCATAGCTGGTGACAGGCTGGCCGATGCCACGCCGAGCGAGCAATTGATGGGCGCGCAGCTTGTCGCGCGAGCGGGTAATGGCAATCGATTCGTTCAGGGAATATACGTGCCCCACCTCGAACTGGCGCAGCACGGCACACCCGTAAGACGTAATGCTGGCGCCAATGCGCGGGATGACGGCCTCGAAATCCAGTGCTTCAACCCGTTCTGCAGAGTGCTGGTAGATCACGGTGGGGTCATTCGCGGTGATGTTCATATAGCACTTGAGCACGTCGATCACACTGACATCATGGCCGCGCGCCGCCGCCGCCTCCACCAGTCGACGAGTGGAGTAGAGCCTGCGATTGCGCGACAGGATGCCGATTTTCATAGAGTGCCCTTGTGAGCCAGAGGAATGTGATACCGGCCTACATGATAGCTGTTCTGTGGAGACTTTGCGCGTACACCTCCCGAGCTGTCGCGCTCAGTAGCCGGCAGTCTTGTCGACCAGCCCCTGCAGCGGCTCACCGCGGAAAAATGCCTGTACATTGGTAATAAAAGGGGCGAGCAGGCGCTCAGTCATATTGGGACCACTCCACGAAATGTGTGCGCTGAGGCGGATGCCGGGGTGACTGTAGATCCAGTGACCTGCCGGCAGTGGCTCCGGGTCGACAACATCCAGTGAGGCGCAAGCAAGGTGGCCAGTGTCGAGCGCCGTGCGCAATGCGCTCTGGTCTACCAGACTCGCACGCGATACGTTCACCAGATGTGCGCCAGGCTTCAGGGCTGCAAGCGTGCGTGCGTTGATCAGGCCGTCGCTCTCGGACGTGGCGGGGAGGGCGAGTACCAGGTGATCCGCTTGCGGTAGAAGGCTGTCGAGCTGTTCGACCAGTCGCACGCCGGGCATGGGGCTCTCTCGGTAGCGGCGAACGGTGGCGACAACCTGCATATCAAACGCCAGCGCGCGTCGTGCAACCGCTTGACCAATGGCGCCAAAACCAACAATACCGAGGGTTTTGCCCTCCAGGCAGCCGAGGTCCGCGGCGTACCAGGAAGCAGGGGGTTCTTTGAGCCAGCGTTCGGGCAACTGCTTCTCCCGGGCAAGCATGGTGGATAGCACCCATTCGGCAATGGGCGTAGCGGTCGCTCCTCGGGAGCAGGTGAGTAAGGTGTCATCGGCCAGCAGCGATAGCGGAAAGCCATCAATGCCAGTGCCGAACACATGAATCCAGCGCAGCCCCTGGCATGCCGAAATCAGGGCAGGGAGGTCGCCTCCGCGCACAGTGCACAGCAACACGTCAGCTGCGAAGGGCTGCAGTGGGCCATCGCCGGGGGGCACCACAAACGCATCCACGGCCTGGCTCAGCCCCTGCAACTGTTCGCAAAGGCCGGGTATGTCGTGCTGAAGTGCTATACGCATGCAAAAATCTCCATTTAAAGTGTAAAGCAACCCAACAGGGCGGCATGATCCGACAGGTCGCGCCAGTGGCCGTCTCCCAATCGCTGGCAGCTGACCGCCTGCAGGCCTCGATAGTAAATTCGGTCTACCGGGAACATCGGCGCCCATACCGGGAAGGTGCGTGCATGTTGTCCGCGCAACGCCATGAAAACCTCCTGCAGGTCCAGGTTTGCCTCCAGGTAACGGGCGCCACGCTGTCGCCAGTCGTTGAAGTCTCCAGCCAGAATAAGTGGCTCTCCATGCGGTACGTGAGCCTCTATGCGACGCACCAGTGTTTGCAGCTGGGTGCGTCTTTCGCGCTCGAGCAGGCCGAGATGCACACAGAGGGTATGTAGTCGGGTACCCAGCCGAGGGACTTCGAGGACGCTGTGCAGGATACTGCGACTCGATCGTGGGAACAGCGAAACGTCGATATTCTCGGAGTCCAGAATCGGGTAGCGGCTGAGCAGGGCGTTGCCGTGATCTCCCTTGCGGTAAATGGCATTGCGCGCGTAGGCGAAATGCGGCCACACCTGATCGGCGAGATATTCGAAATGCGGCTCTTCCGGATAGGTGAAGCGTTGCCGGCGCCGCGGACTGAACTGCGCTGCGCCATGCACTTCCTGCAGAAACACCAGATCCGCCCTGGACTCGACAATCCGCTGCCGGATCCCGTCGAGGATAAAGCGGCGGTTACCGGTGCAGAAGCCCTTGTGGATATTGTAGGTAAGAACGCGCAGCTCAGGCGTCGAGCGGTCCGCTGGGGTTGAACTGTTGCCGGCGTGCACCGTGCTTTCTCCTTGGCGCAGTGCGGGACTGGGCGACCTTGAGCGTTGTGGCATTGCACCATTATGCGGACAGTCATTGCGTGAGCAAAGCCCTGTACCGATGGTTTGCAGTACGCGACGGTTAAAACGACCGATAACGTTGGCTGGTGCGCGAGTTTGGCTGGCGGGCCGCTGGGCACTCAGACTGACAGCCAAGGCTTCACCCATGCAGGCTGCCAGTAGGGCCAGAAACCAGCCCCGCAGCCTGCAAAACACGGCAAATCCGTTATCCGCGAAAGAATCCACAACTGCGTATAATATATATTATGTTAAATAGAGCGTTTGGGCACACAGTTATGCACAGCCTCTGGGCACCACCGGACATCACGCTCGTTGCGGAAGCGGCCCGCGATGGGATTTATCGGCATCTGACGCTGGAATGCACTGCGTGTGATGAGGACAGGATCAGGAGGAATATCAGCTGGATATCCGGAGGGATGCCGATGCCTGCTCCGGCATGGCTAAGGACATTCTGTTCGATCAGGACAAGTGGCAAGCGCCCCACGTCCGTTGTTACCGCCGCACCCGCAGCACAGCGGGAGGCGCTACCGTCTCCGCGTCAGGGTGCTGTGCCTTGTGCGGCAACGGCCAACCCGTGTTGAGGGGCTAGCGCATCAATGCGCCACCGTTCACGTTGAAAACCTGGCCATTGATCCAGCGGCCATCTTCCGACAACAGCATTGCCACCATACCGGCAATGTCGTCGGGCGACCCCAGACGCGTCCCCGGAATTCTGCTCAACATGTAGTCTTTGATGTCGTCGGTCAGGTGGCCACTGCTTTCCATCTCGTCCGTCAGCACAAACCCCGGCGCGACTGAATTGGCGTTGATGCCCTGGGCGCCATAGCACGAGGCCACATGGCGCATAAGCGCATTGAGGCCGCTTTTTGACATGGCATAGGAAGGCCGAACGGGCTCCCCCGCATCGGCCGCGCTGGAGCTGGTATAGACAATCGCGCCCCGCTTGTTGACCAGCAAATGAGGCAGCAGCGCCCGGGTGCACAGTAAATGCCCTTTCAGATTTACATCAATGGTTCGATCAAAAACATCGAGTGATACGGTTTGTGCATCGCTGTCTTCCATAATGACACGCAGGTCTGCCGCGTTGATATGTGCGCCGTCCAGCCCGCCCAGGCGCTCAACAGAAGACGTCACGGCATCAGTAACGCTTGGTGCATCCGCGAGGTCGATAGCGATGGCGTGGGCTTCACCGCCCGAATCGCAAACGTCTTGTGCGACGGTACGCGCACCCTCCATGTTGATATCCGCCACGCAGACTCGAGCACCTTCCCTGGCCAGCCTGCGTACCGTAGCAGCGCCTATTCCGCTGCCAGCACCTATGACAATAATGCGTTGTCCCTCAAGCCTCGACATGTTTTTTTCCCCTTTATGTTCTAGCGTGGCTGATGTGTTCCAGTGTGGCTGAGTGTAATGGCAAAAATGGTCCTTGCGCCCTGATGCTCGAAAAGCGAGCTACCAGTCCAGTATGTGCTACCAGTCTGAGCCTTCACCGGTCAGTACTGCTGCGTTCCAAATTCGCGTGCAGGGAACGGCGCAGCGCGCCCAGGTGTTCGCGCAGCGCCTGCTCGAACCTTTCATCATTGAAGTGCGCTGCACTCACCATGAAAATGATGCCACCACCCCAGGCGAGGTTGAAGACGACACCACCCTCCTCGCGCAGGCTTTGCTCCTGTACGGGAATAGTATAAGGCTCCAGGATACGGGTGAGAGTCGCATCGCCTAAAGGATGCAGCCGCCGCTCTGCCATATCGCGTAAAATAAGGCCCAGCTGGGCTGGTCGATTGCGCATGAATCGCAGCCATGCGTTGACTGTGGCCAGGATGCGCTCCACCTCACCATGACCTGCAGGTGCGGCGTGCTCGGCCAGGTGAGTGGCGTAATCAATTGCCATTCTCTCCAGCACCCCGCGGTACAGTGCCTCCTTGTTGCCAAAAAAATGTGCCACCGCTGGCGCAGTCTTACCCGCATCAGCTGCCACGTCCTGTAAGCGCGTCGCGGCATAACCGAGATCCGCAAAACGCTGCTCTGCGGCGTCAAGAATCGTCGTTCGAGTCTGCGCACCAACGCGCCCCTCGCCCTTGGGGCGACCGCGCCGAAGCGGGCTGTCCTTCCTCATATCGCACTCCCCTTGTATGCGTGCAAGCACCGCATTTGCAGCAAAATCACTCAAGCTGATATCAAATATTAAACCGTTGGTGGACTGCCCTGAATTTTACTGAATTGATATTAAGTTAATTGACGGTATTCTGTCACGGTGTCGCAGCAATAGCGTGCGATGCCCCAGATCCAGGCGCTCACAGCCCTTCCCATGCTTGCGTAAAGAGGAGATAAAAATGGCGACAGATAAACTGGAACCCCGCGTCGTCCGTTACGGCGGCGCCATGTTCGGCGAAGATGAAATCGCCAAAGTGAATGCTGTATTGCAAGACCCCAACGGTATGATTCCAGGTGCCCGTGTGGGTGAATTTGAAGCCGAAGTGGCTGCCTTCATGGGCAAAAAGCACGGTGTTATGGTCAATTCCGGTTCATCTGCACTGATGATCGCGATGCGACTACTGAATCTGCCTCAGGGCTCAGAGGTCATCACGCCTGCCCTCACCTTTTCCACTGACGTGGCGACGATCTACCAGGCTGGGTATACCCCTGTGTTCATCGATGTGGGCCTGGACAGTTACCAGATGATCGCGGACCGGGTCGAAGACGTTGTGACGGAAAATACCAGGGCCATGCTGGTGCCCGACCTTGTCGGTGGCATTGGCGACTGGGACAAGCTGCGCGCGCTCGCCGACAAGCACGGACTGCAACTGGTGCACGACTCAGCCGACACCCTCGGTGGCAGCCTGCGGGGCCGCAAAACTGCGACGCGGGCTGACATTTCGATTACCAGTTTCTCTATTTTTCACATCATCACCGCGTTGGGCAATGGCGGCATGGTGTTCTTCGATGACGATGAGCACCTGGACAAGGCACTCATGCTACGTGCCTGGGGCCGCTCTTCCGAGAAATACATGTTCGGTACCAAGGTGGCAGAGAGTGATGGACGCTTTCTGGAAAAGCTCGATGGTCTGGACTACGACTCGCTGTTTATTTTCGAGGATCTGGCGTATGGCTTTATACCCAACGAGGCGGGCGCAGCCTTCGGCCTGGGGCAGATGAACCGTATTCACGAGCTGTGGAAACTCCGCAATGCCCGTTTCCAGGGCTACTATGACTTCTTCGCGGAACACGCCGACAAATTCATCGTGCCGACCACGCTCCCGGAAACTGAAACAACCTGGATATGCTTTCCGCTGCAGATCCGTCCGGAAACAGGCTGGAGTCGGAAGTGTCTGCAATTGCATCTGGAAGACAGCGGTATTTTTTCGCGGGTAATTTTTTCCGGTAACATCACACGGCACCCCATGTTGAAAGGCCGCGACTATCGCGTGCATCCAGAGGGCCTGGGCAACTGTGACCAGATCATGGAGTTTGGTGTGATGCTGCCCTGCCACCCCACGATGACTGAAGAAGACCAGCAGTATGTGAAACAGGTACTACTGGAGTTCATCGAGGCCGACGGCAAGCCCTGAGATTGTCGAACAAACCAGGCGCTATGGAGAAACCGGCTTTTCCAGCTCGCCCCGTGCTGTCGTCAATTACCAAGGCCTGACGGCACGATATCGGGGTGGGCATACTCCGGGAGCACCGGGTCAGCAATACGCTCTTTGCCGTTGAGGGTGTACACCGGGAGCTGATGATAGTGCGGGAAATGCAGGCTGTATGCAGTCAAGCCCGTGCGCTCAGCGGCCGGCAAGTGGCACAGCGCCAGACCGGTCTCCGCGATATATTCAATGCGTTCGGAAGGATACTCCTCGGGAATGAACTCGCTCGCACCCGGTGTACGAATCGCGGTGCTCGGCGCGAGGGTGTTCACCGCGATATTGTCGGCCAACAGCTCCGCTGCAAGCCCCTGAGTCATGCGGTGCACTGCCGCTTTGATTGCAGCGTAAACCGTTGCGCCCCCCTGCGCTGCGAAGGCGTCATACGGGCGCAGCGGTGGCAACGCGGTCACCGACCCCAGCGTGACGATCCAGCCACCACCCCGCTTGCGCATCTCGGGCACCGCGTGGTGATAGAGAATGAATGGGGCGCGCAGATAGTGGCCGAAGGTGTTGTCGAACATAGCCTGCTCCATGTCCACCGTCGGCGCGTATTCAGCCTTGCCGCCACTGTGCACCAGAATATCCAGGCCACCCGCCGCACCGACTGCCCGCTCAACCAGGCTCTGTAAGTCCTGTTCTTTCTCAAGGTCGGCGACCAATGGATGTGCTCGGCCACCCTCGTCCTCTATCAATGCCACCGTCTCCTTCAGGGTGCCTGCATAGTTCCCGGCACTGTCCAGGCTGCGCGCCGTGACCACGACGGTCGCCCCCTCAGAGGCCAGTCGCTGTGCCAGCGCGCGGCCTATTCCACGACTGGCTCCGGTGACCAGTGCAATCTTGTTGTCGAGTAAGTTCGGCATAGTGAAATCCTTTCCAGGGGGCCAGGTTGCAAAGGCCGTTAGTGCCCAGGGGGTATCAGCTCAAGCGCCAACAAGCTTTCCCCGAAAGCGCTGAAGGCATGAGAGAGGTTTACGTCGATCGCCTGGTCACCGGACTCCGGGTCAAACCAGCGGTCGATATGCGCCCAGTGATGCGGGTGGATCATATAGGGGCCTGTCAGGCCGTCGAGGTCGTTGAATTCCTGCTCCCAAACCCACGTCCAGGGTGCGGCATCCGTGTGGTCCCAGCCTGCCGAGCTGGCCCGGCTCAAGCGCCAATTGCGTATCTCGGGAATATGCAGTGGCATGGCGAGAAGGTCGCGTTCGAAGTGGGCCGCCCTATCAGCATTCACGCCAGGCAGCAGACGGAAAAAGGCGGTGCGCTTGACCCCATTGGCAATGCCGGGGGCACGCAAGCCCGCGCCCACAGTGTCCATTGCCAGCGCATGTATGGCGTCGCAATGCCGGTCTAGCAGGGGCGCAATGCGCTGCCGCCAGACTGTGCTTTTCTGCGCTTCCCTGGCGGTGTTCGCGTCAGGATACAGAAGGTCCCAGGTCAGGTGACCGGCGGCATACTCCGGGGCAAAGTTGCGCGCCAGCGCTGTATGTTCTGCACCGGGTAACAGCGCTATCGCCTCACGCAGGCCAGTGTCCAGCGTATCGATGCTGCCCTCACGCACGCGCAATTGCGCTGTTTCCCGGTAGCCTCGGCTCGCCACGTCGGAGGCGTTACCCATGGGCGCTGGCAGCTCACTGGCCGTGTGTGCTCCCGGATACACGCGTTCCCGAGAAATCGTGAGCGCGTCAATGCGCTGCCAGAACTCAGCCACTGCCGGGATACCGGACCGCGCTCGCATGCTCCACCAGGCGCCCACGTCTGCCACTTCCCAGCGCTGCCAAAGCGTCAGCGGGGCCTCGGTAAGCATAAGCGGCGGGGATATTTCCCGCGCAACCAGCCGCAAGCCCCGCTCTGCCGCAGCCGGCTGATAGCACTCGCGAAACAGTCGCTCCACCTCGGGCAGCTGTGTCGCTTCAAGAACAATTCGGTCCAGTACTGTAATCATCCAGTTCAACTCATTGCGCGCACCTTGCTGGTACACTAACGCAATCCGGCACGGATTGTCGTGACTGTGCTCACGGGTTTCAGTGCCGGGAGAGACATAACAACAACGAGTTCAAGGAGCACTACCAGCTTGGATACCAACCTCATTCGCCAGCAAACCGTCTACCACGCATTGCGGCGCACCGCGGCCCGAAACCCGCAGCAGGCCGCCATTCGACAGCACGACGTAAACTGGACCTATGCTGAATTTCATGACCTCTGCCTTCGCGTTGCTGGCGGGCTGTTGGAACGTGGAATTCAGCCCGGTGACCGTGTCGCCATCCTGTCGCGAAATTCGAATGCCTTTGCTGTCGCGCGCTTCGCCATAAGCGCAATTGGCGCCGTGCTGGTGCCGGTCAACTTCATGCTCAATGTGCAGGAATCGGCCTATATCATTGAGCACAGTGGAGCCCGCCTGCTTCTGGTGGGAGACAGTGAGGTGGAGAAAGCGCAACAGGTGGCAACACAATGCCCCGAACTTGAGCAATTGTTCTGGTTGGCAACTTCAGGTGATGCGCCTGCTGGACTGGACGCTTTCAGCCTGCTGACCGTGAGTGCCCCGCTGGCGACCCTGCCTGCTGTAGAGAGTCAGGATGCCGCACAGATCATATACACCAGCGGCACTGAATCGGCGCCAAAAGGGGCGGTGCTAAGTCACGCCGCGGTGTTGTGGCAGTACGGTAGTATTCTCGCCGATGCGGAAGTCTGTAGCACGGACACTGTGTTGCACGCCTTGCCACTGTTCCACTGTGCACAGCTGGACTGCTTTCTAGGGCCCGCGATTCAGTGCGGCGCCCGCAATGTGATAACCGACGACAACAGCCCAGCGAACCTGCTCGAGTTGTTGTCCCGCGAAAAAATCACCTCGTTTTTTGCGCCGCCTACCGTCTGGATTTCTTTGCTCCGTCATCCCGACTTTGACCGCGCGGATTTGTCTGCACTGCGCAAGGGCTACTACGGCGCATCCATCATGCCGGTGGAGGTGCTGAAGGAAATCCAGACTCGCTTGCCCCAGCTGCGTCTGTGGAACCTGTATGGACAAACGGAAATTGCGCCGACGGCAACCATTCTCAAACCGGAAGACCAATTACGCAAGGCGGGCTCAGCCGGCCGTCCTGTACTCCACGTTGAAACCCGTGTCGTTGACGATGACGGCAATGATGTCGCGACGGGTGATATCGGCGAAGTCGTGCACCGGTCACCACAGTTATTGACTGCGTATTTCAGGAACCCGGAGAAGACGGCGGAGGCGTTTACGGGTGACTGGTTCCACAGCGGTGACCTGGCAACACTTGATGAGGAAGGCTACCTGACCATTGTCGACCGCAAAAAAGATATGATCAAAACGGGTGGCGAGAATGTGTCCGGGCGAGAAGTGGAAGAGACGATCTACCAGCTGCCCTGGGTCGCGGAAGTGGCAGTTATCGGCCTGCCGCACCCACACTGGATGGAAGCCGTTGCTGCTGTTGTAGTGCCCAAGGATGACGCGAGTGAGCAAGCAAGCGAACAGGCTGTTATCGACTTTTGCAAACAGCATCTGGCCGCTTTCAAAGTGCCCAAATGCATCCTCATAGCGCAGGATTTGCCGCGTAATCCTTCAGGTAAAATCCTCAAGCGGAACCTGCGCGAGGCCCACGCCGACGTTTTCAGCAGCGCTCCTGAGTCGTAAAGGCTAGTCTATCGACAGCCCCATACCCTTGAGCACTTCTTCCGGAAGTGCGGGGGGCTGCAGAGCCGACAGGTGCGCGGCGCGGCCAGCGGCAAACTCACGGGTAAGCTCCGGGTGCGTGGAGACCCAGAATTCCCCGGCGGCAATTTGCGGCAGAATGCGTTGCGCCGCTTCGTACCCACTGATGCCGTCCGACGACAGCATGCCGTGCATCATCACCCGGTGCTGTTCGCTCGCGGAATTGGTGGTGGTGCCACCGTCCTCAAAAATACGGGTGGCCACCGGCCCGGGCAAAACCGCGGACACCTGAATTGGCGCCTTGCTTATCTGCATTTCCAGAAACAGGCATTCACTGAAGGAGATCATGGCGTGCTTGCTCAGGATGTAGGATGTTTGCACAGGCATCATGCCAAGGCCGCCAATGGAGGCGGTGTTGGCAATCCAGGCAGGCTGGCCACTGGCGATCATTCGTGGCGCAAAGGCCCGCACGCCATGTATTGCGCCGTGAATATTGATGTTGAGTGTCTTGTCCCACTGCGCTGCGGAGAGCTCCCAGGTCAGGCCCAGCGTTTCGACCCCGGCATTGTTGATCAGCAGCGTGACGTCGCCCCAAGCGTCGTGGGTGGTTGCCGCGAGCGCGTCGATAGAGGGTGCATCGGCTACGTCAACTCTCACCGCCATGGCCTCCCCACCCTGCGCACGGATACTCTCAGCCACAAGCTGCGCACGATCTTCGGCAATGTCCGCCACCACCACACGCATACCCTGTTCAGCTGACACGCGCGCCAGGCCTTCCCCTATCCCCGAACCTGCACCGGTAATAACGGCTACTCCGCCGCGCAAGCGTTCCATACTGGTTTCCATCGATTGTTTTCCTGTTACGTGTTCGTTACTGCTCAAAGCCGCGGGCGATTGAATATCCGTTGACTGCGCTCACTCGAAATTTGCAACTTCAAGCACGATTTTCCCGCGAGTGTGTCCCTGCTGCAGAATACGGTGTGCATCGGCAACGTCGCGCAGCTGAAATGTTTTTAAGGGTGGCAGTCGCACATCGCCACTGACCAGCAGGCTGGCAATTTTTTCCAGGGTCCTGCTGCAGTTCGCGTCGTCCATCGTAGAAAACACGCGATTGACGCCCCTGGCAGCGCCCGCCTCTGCGGCTGCAGGAATATCGCCGTCGTCGACCAGGGTAGGAATGCTGACAAAGGTGCCCCCTGATCGCACCAGGTCAAGGCCATTGGGCAATGTGCTGACGCCCACCGCATCCATGAGATAATCAAGCCCCTCTGGCGCCCAGGCCTGCACTTCACGCGTGATATTGTCTGTGCGGTAGTCAATGACGTTGTCGACGCCGAGATCCAGCAGGTATTGCACATTGGGCGTTGAGCACGTCGCCGCGACGTCTGCACCGGCCCAACGGGCAAACTGTACCGCAAAGCTGCCGAGACCTCCTGACCCGCCGTGAATCAGTGCCCGCTGACCTCGCTGCAGGCCGCCGCGGTCAAACAGACCCTGCCAGGCCGTGAGTGAAGCCACGGGCAATGCGGCCGCCTGCGCAAAATCCATCCCCTCGGGGATTCGCGCGACCCGGTCGGCGTTTGCAACAACGAACTCTGCATAGCTCCCCTGCCCCCCCTGACCATGATTGGTTGGCGTAAAGACCCGGTCGCCAACGGCAAAGCCCTCAACGCCTTCGCCCACGGCACTGATGCGGCCCGCGGCGTCAAAGCCGATAATGTAGGGAAAAACATAGGGACGAAACTGGGCGAGGTGGCCTTCGCGGTTTTTCCAGTCTGCGGGGTTCACACCGGCGTAGGCGACTTGCACTACAACCTCACCGCGGCCGGGTTCTGGCGTGTCCACCTCGGCGTACTGGAACACTTCCGGTCCACCCGTCCTTTCAATGATCATCGCGTACATCGCATCCCTCCACAGTGGCTAAGCGCTACCGTAGCGCATATCACGTCGCTTGCAGGCTTTTGCGTTTCAAGTATGTGAACTGAGTGGCGACATGTTAGGGCACTGCAGTCGCTCCGCCACCGAGAGGGCGTCTGATCGGCTGGCCGGGCATGCTGTCCATACTCAATACGCCGCCATCAATTACCGGAACACCGTTGACCAGAACATAGTGCATACCGGTTGCAGGCTGTCGCGGGTTGGAAAAAGTCGCCCTGTCCGCTACCTGGCTCGCATCGAACACCACGATGTCGGCATCCATGCCTGTCTGCAAGCGGCCTTTCCGGCGCATCTGCGGCACGGAAGATTGCAGGATCATCGCCGGTATCAGCGATGACTTGCGCAGGGCCTCTGTGAGGCTGAGAGACGCGCTTTCCCGCACCCATTGCGCAAGTAACCGGGTAAACGTTCCCGCACTTCGCGGATGCGCATAGGCGGATTCCGGCAACGGCCATTGATCAGGGGCAACAAGCGCTCCGGTGCTACTGTCGATCCAGGGCATGCCGTCGCTGGCTATCGCGCCGCCGGGAAAGAGCACAGAGGTGTCGAGGATATCCCGCTCGGCCGGCAGGTCGAGGAAGTGCCTCACGATCACAGCGCCGGGCTGTGCAGCGCGCAATGCCGTGAAGCTGGCTTCATCCAGTCGTTCGCCGTTGTACTCGATATCCTCCGGCTTTACGCCTTTGGCCGCCATCGCCTCTGCGCTGAACAGTGCAGCCCCAATGGTCGTGCTGCCGGCGCCATAGGTGTAGGCCTCTGTGCTGAGTGGCACGCCGGCTGCCTGTGCCGTGCGAATCATATCGCTGGTCACGTCCACCGCACGCACACTGCTACTGTTCAAATGGCAGATATGGGCGTGATTGTTGCTGCTTGCCGCGAGCGCAATGACCTGCCCAACGCACTCGGCAGAGCTGCCCGGATCCGCAAGGTTGTCGCAGGAAATATGTGTGAAGGTGGGTACCTCATGGCGCGCGGCAAGCTCGTGGACCGCAAGCAACTCGCGAAAACCGCCTCCGGGCGCGTAGCCGCCGTTGATACCAATACCCAGTGCGCCTTCTTGCAAGCCCTGCTCAAGGCTCTTGACGATATTGGCGACCTGCACGCCGGATGCGGTCTCCTTGACCCAGCGCTCAAGTGCAAACGCCTCTCGGAACCACTGCAGGTCCGCCTGTGGAGCCAGCCCCTCGAACTCTTCGATGCGGGCGAACGTCCAGGCCGCCGATGTGCCGTAGTTCAACGCTCTTCCCGCGGCGGCCTGCCGACTGTACCAATTTCCGACGGGAAGTATGCCGGACTCAAGCTCCAGCGCTGTCGTCACACCGTCGTAGGCATGCATCCTGTCGGCGACCAGTGACTGGCCATGGGAATGCAGATCAATGAAGCCCGGGGCAACCACAAGCCCGGTCGCGTCGATCACCCGTTTACCGTCAAGTGCTTGCTCTGTTACCGCGGTAATCGCCCCGCCTGTGACGCCCACATTGCGAACGGCATCCAACCCACTTTCCGGATCAATCACTCGCCCACCGGCCAACACGAGGTCATAAGCCGGCTCTGCGGCCTGCAGTGCCGTGCTCAGCACCCCGGCGGCGAAGACGAGCAGTGCCCATAGAGCGCTGCGCCAGGCGCGCGTGTTTTGCGGTGCAACACGTGTGTATTTCAACTCGCCTCCTCAACCCGGGGCTTCTCTGCCACACTGGGCAATCGACAAAAGTGCGACACTAGCATATAACGGCGGATTGAGGGCGTGAGCCCCCAACCTCACGCGCTACAGCGTCGTTGCGGCGGGCGGCCGCTCCATAAATTGGCACGAGTAACAAAACCTGAGGGTCTGACACAGTGAATGCGATAGTTCCACAGCGTACAGAAGATAGCGCCGGCGAACGCTGGGCGCGTTTCACACCGATCGTCAACAGCGACGATTATGTACAGAGCCTGCGCAACCGCAATGTCACGGTCTACCTGATGGGCGAACGCATTGCAGAGCCGGTTGACCACCCGATCATTCGCCCCTCTATCAACGCCCTGTGCGCCACCTATGATCTGGCCCTGGAAGACCCCGAATTGGCAACCGCGCATTCGTCACTTATCGACGCTCGGGTCAACCGCTTTCTGCACATCGTTGAATCACCGCAGGATCTGGTGCTGAAAAACCGTATGCAACGGCGTATGGGGCAGATTACCGGCACCTGTTTTCAGCGCTGCGCCGGGTTGGACACCATCAGCGTGTTGCATTCCATCACCTGGGACATCGACCAGCAGCACGGCACCGAGTATCACCAGCGGTACCTTGCCTTCATGCGCGAGGCGCAGCGCCACAATGTGATCATCGGCGCGGGCATGACCGACCCGAAAGGTGATCGCAGCAAACGCCCGCATGAGCAGTCAGATCCAGACCTGTTTTTGCACGTCACGGCGCGCAACGCGCGTGGCCTGTATGTTACCGGGGCCAAAGCGCACATGACCGGTGGCCTTAACAGTCACTGGATCTGCATCATGCCCACCATGAACATGGGAGCGGCTGATCGCGACTACGCCGTTGTCGGCATGGTACCCGGGGATGCAGAGGGGCTTACCTATATTTACGGACGTCAGAGTTGCGATACGCGGGCTCTGGAGACGGGCGATATCGACAAGGGCAATGCCCGCTTTGGCGGCCAGGAGACCCTGGTGGTGTTCGATAATGTATTTATCCCCTGGGAGCACGTGCTCATGGACGGTGAGTACGAATTCGCACAGCCCATGGTCGCGCGCTTCACGGCCTATCACCGCGCCAGCTACGTGTGTAAAACCGGGCTGGGGGATGTGATGGTGGGTGCCGCCGCGTCCATTGCCGAGTACAACGGGGCCGATGCCGCCAGCCACATCAAGGACAAGCTGGTTGAGATGACGCATCTGAACGAAACCATTTACTCCTCGGCCATCGCCTCATCCCATGAGGCAACACAGCTCGATTCGGGTATCTGGATGAATGATGAAATGCTGGCCAACGTCTGCAAACACAACGTTACCCGCTTCCCCTACGAGATCGCGCGTTTCGCGCAGGACCTCGCCGGCGGTCTGATGGTGACGTTGCCGTCACAGGCAGACTTTGAGCACGCAGAAGCCGGACCGTTGTTACACAAATACTTTCAGGGACGCGCAGATATACCGGTGGAAAGCCGAACCCGTATGCTGCGCCTGATCGAGAACATGACCCTGGGGCGCAATGCTGTGGGTTACCTGACGGAGTCATTGCACGGCGCGGGGTCACCACAGGCGCAGCGTATCCAGATACTGCGGGGCATGGATCTGGCGCGCAAGAAGCGCTATGCGCAGGACCTGGCGGGCATTGAAATTATTGCCAGTGACGCAGATTGAGTGCCTAGCCCAGCTTGAGGCCGACCACGGCGATCTGATCGCCGTCGAGCTTCTTGACCACAAACTCCACACTGTCGAGTGACACCCTGTCGCCCACCACCGCCTTGTGATGGAACTGACGGTTGATGAACTCCCCCACGGTCAGTGCCTGCAAAGCCTCGGGTACCGCTATACCGTACATCAGTGAAATGTCCGCCAATCGCGCGCCGGGCTTGAGCACGAAGTCCCCGTAGAACGCCGAGGCCTTCTGCGAGCTGCTGGCGTCTGCCGGCGTGAATAGCCGTGCCAGTGCCGGTGCGGCGCCGTCGTTGCCGAGCACCATTACGTGGTCTTCCAGCTCGACATCCTGTTCTCGCGGGTTGTCCAACAACACACCCTGGCGCACAACACCCACCAACTGGGCCCCACCGGAAAGCGGCAGGCGCCCAGCGCGCATGCTGATAGCGGGGCTCCCCGCGACCGCCCGGTACACCAGTACTTCTTTTTCCTGCTCGTCGGGGATGCGCAGCACCAGGTGCTCCGGGTCTACCAGGAGCGGCGGCACTTCGATGCCCAGCCAGCGGGCAATGGGCGCAATGGTCCAGCCCTGCAGCACCAGAGACACCAGCACCACGAAGAAGGCCAGCTCGAAAAATACGTCGGCATGCTCCAGCCCCGCCAGCGAGGGAAACAGCGCGAGAATGATCGGCACCGCGCCGCGCAAGCCACACCAGCTGATGAACACCTGCTCGCGCCAGGGGAAATGGAACGGAGACAGGGACACCGCAACGGCCAGCGGACGTGCCACCAATATCAGCGCAAGGGCGATGCCCAGCGCCGGAAGTACCAGCGGTACCAGGCTGCTCGGGGTCACCAACAGGCCCAGCATCAGAAACATGCCAATTTGTGCCAACCAGGCAATACCGTCGTGGAAGCGACGAATATCCTTGGCGTGAGGCAATGACGCATTGCCAATCAGGATGCCAACCAGATAGATGGCGAGAAAGCCACTGCCCCCCCAGAGGTTGGCGATACCGAATACGCTCATGCCGCCCGCCAGCGCCAACAACGGATACATGGATACCGGCAGGGACAGGCGTTTCAATAATTGCACCAGCACATAACCGCCGGCAAAGCCGATAGCCAGGCCCAGGCCCATTTGCTCGGCAAATGCGCCCAGAATACGGACGCCGGGATTTTCTGCCTGCAATGAAATCAGTTCCACCAGCGTGATGGTGAGGAAAATGGCCATGGGGTCGTTGCTACCCGACTCCACCTCCAGCGTGGCACTGGTGCGTTCCTTGAGCTGTAGCCCGGCAGAGCGCAACAGGCCGAACACAGCGGCGGCATCCGTGGACCCCACAATGGCGCCGATCAGCAGTGATTCCAGCCAGCTCAGGTCGAGCAGGAAGTGCGTGACCAGGCCGGTGATGCCCGCCGTGAGTACAACACCGACGGTCGCCAGTGATAGTGCAGGCCCCAGGCTCACCCGGAACGTGTCGCGACGGGCGCCCTGGCCGCCATCGAAGATGATGATAGCCAACGCGAGGCTGCCGAACAGAAAAGCCTGGCTGACGTTGTCAAAGCGCAGTCCACCCACGCCCTCTTCCCCGGCCAGCATGCCCAGTATCAGGAACACCAGCAGCACGGGGGCGCCCACACGCCGTGACAAGCCGCTGGCAACAACGCACAGCAGCGCCAGCAGGGCGCCCCAGAAAATCATGCTGTTGGTGAGTTCAATCGGGTTCACGGGCTTGCGTGCCCCTGTGTCGGCATCCTGAAAAGCCATGGTACACCAGTCCAGCGCGGGAGGGACGGGAACACCGATACTTAAGCGCTGTCAGAAGCGAGTACCGATAACCCGTAATCATGGGATTGGATGCAACCCTGCACAGGGTTACACTGCTTGCTTCGAACACAGGAGATAGCGACTTTGTCAAACAATCTGGCCTTCGGGGCGAGGCACTTGCGGATCGTCCTGCTGGGGGTTGCGGCCCTGCTGGTAGGGGCTTTGCCGATGGGCGTTGCCGCCTCCATTGCGTACACAGACAGTCAGCGGGAAACCATTGTCGAGTTGATCGAACAGCTGGAGGAGCGTCATTACGCCAAACTGGTTTATGACGACAATCTGTCCTCCCTGCACCTCGACAATTACATCGACAGCCTGGACGGCGGGAAGATGTTCTTCACGCAGGTGGATCTGGCCGACTTCGAGCGCTATCGCACCGTGATGGATGAAGACCTGCATGCGGGCAACCTGCAGGCGGGCTTCGCTATTTTCAACCGGTTCCAGCAGCGCCTGCAGGAGCGCCTGGAGGGCGTTGTGGGTACGCTGGAGGAACGCGTTGCGGCCATGGACTTTGCCCTTGAGGAAGATTACGAGCTAGATGGCGAGGATCGGGCGTGGGCGAGCAGTGAAGAAGAGCTCGACGATCGCTGGCGGCGCCACCTGAAGAACCAGGTGCTGAGCCTGCGGCTCAGCGAAAAGGCAGCTGACGACATCGTGCCGACGCTGGAGAAACGCTACCGCAATCAGCTCAAACGCATCGAGCAGTACAACGCGCAGGATGTTTTTCAGGTTTACGCTAACGCTTTGACAGAATTGTACGACCCACACACAAACTATCTCTCGCCGCGTCGTTCGGAAAACTTCAACATCAACATGAGCTTGTCGCTGGAAGGCATCGGTGCGGTGCTGCAAATGGAGGACGAATACACCAAGGTCGCCCGGTTGGTTGCGGCAGGCCCGGCGGATAAACAGGGGGACTTGCAGCCATCGGACCGCATTGTGGGTGTCGCCCAGGGCGAAGATGGCAGTTTCGAGGACGTTATCGGCTGGCGCCTGGACGAGGTCGTCGAGCTGATACGTGGCCCCAAAGACTCCACCGTCCGCTTGCAGGTCATACCCGCCAAAGCGCCCACGACCGACGCTCGCAAGGAAATCACCATCGTACGCAACCAGGTCAAGCTGGAGGAACAGTCCGCGCAAAAGCATGTGCTTGAAGTGCCCGAGGGAGACCAGACCGTGAAGATCGGGGTGATCGATATCCCCGCATTCTACATCGACTTCGAAGCCATGCGGCGTGGCGACGAAGACTACAAGAGCACCACCCGCGACGTGCGCAAGTTGTTGACCGAACTGGAAGACGAAGGGGTCGAGGGCATCGTTATAGACCTGCGTCACAATGGTGGCGGTTCCCTGCAGGAAGCCAACGAGTTGACCGGGCTGTTTATCGAGTACGGCCCCACCGTGCAGATTCGCCATTCCTCACGCCGCGTCTGGCGCGACGGCAAACGGGTGCGCGGTCCTTACTACGACGGTCCGCTTGTCGTACTCATCAACCGGCTGAGCGCGTCTGCGTCAGAAATCTTCGCCGGTGCGATCCAGGATTATCAGCGCGGCATTATTGTGGGTGACCGCTCCTTCGGCAAAGGTACCGTGCAAACGATGGTGCCGCTTACCGAAGGCCAACTGAAGCTCACCGAATCGAAGTTCTATCGCATCTCCGGTGATAGCACGCAGCATCGCGGCGTGCTGCCCGATGTGATGTTCCCCTCGCTGTTCGACCCCGAGGAGATCGGCGAAAGCGCTCTGGATCACGCGCTGAACTGGGACCAGATCAACCCGGTGAAGCACCGCCGCTACGGCGATGTTGCGGCGGTGGTGCCGGAGCTGACGCGTCAGTTTCGCGAGCGCAGTGTGAGCAATCCGGATTTCGTCTACCTCGAGGAACAGGTGCACCTTGCCGAAGAGGCGCGCACGGTCAAAGCGCTGCCGCTGAACGAAAAGGCGCGCATCGCCATGCGCGAGATGCAGGAGACCAAGGCACTGGCCATCGAGAACCGTCGCCGTGCAGCACGCGGTGAGGAGCTGCTGACGTCGCTGGAAGACGAGTTTGTCGAAGACGACGAGAACGCAGAACCGGAGCCGGATGCCGATGCCGATGCGTTAGAGCACCCGGATGTGCTGCTCACTGAGGCCGGCAACATTCTGGTAGATGCCCTGCTATTGCGCCAACAACAGTTTGCCCAGCACAGCGAATCGAGCGCAGACGAGCACTAGCAGGAACATCGGCGGCATCGGTGTGTTGCGGACTTTTCCACGCCGTCCAGGGCAGGACGGCTAACCTTCAGGCTTGCCAGAGACGGGCTTTAGCATATGACAATGGATTGGATTGAGGGACTCGGGGCAATAATGCCTGTCACCCGCCTCGGGGATGATATGCGAGTGGTGGACATGTCGCCGGCATCATTGCGCATGCACGGGATGACCCTGGAGGAAGTGCGCGGTAAAACGCTGTCTGAGCTGGCGCACCGCCCCCCCATGACCAATGTCTTGCCCAGTGCCTGGCGACGGACCGCGCCGCTAACCAAGGATCCTATTGGCGGATTGCTAGAAGACGCGGCGCGGCAGTACGGCAATGCCACGGCTTGGGTGTGGCTGCTGACGCCCTCCGGGCGCCTTTTCCGCGGCATTCTCAACGTCATCAAACTACACGTCGGGTTCCTCACTTACCTGGCCAATGTGGAAGACCCTTTCACTCGCAGCCTGGTGCGCGCGGAACCGGATGGCACCATTATCGGTTCGCTCGGAGCACGCTGGACACTGGAAACCATGCAGGTGTTTGAAGATTTTATTGCCGGGGACAGCCTATTGGACATCGCCAGCAGCCACAAGCTCAGCAAGAACCGGGTACGCACCATTCTTGACGACCTCTCCGACCAGACCGGTTATGAAACCCCCGGTGCACTGCGCGCCGCTATCTACCGGAACTATGCCGACGAGATGGTTCCCGCACGACAGACGATTTTCCCGGTCGTTACCAATGAGGTGCCGGGCTTCCCCATTTACGACCGGGCACCGGTCTAGCCCTCATGGTTTCACTGCCCTACTCCCAGGCCTGCGAAAACAACAAGCAGCCGATTCTGGCGCGGTTACAAGAGGTGTTTGTGGGCCCCGGCACCGTCCTCGAAGTGGGTTCGGGAACGGGGCAGCACGCGGTCTATTTTGCCGCTGCGTTGCCGCACCTGACCTGGCAGCCCAGTGATCATCCAGCGAGTATTGAAACCTGTCGGCCAAGGCTTGCCGCGGCAGCGTTGCCCAACCTCGCCGAGCCGCTGGTGTTGGATGTTGCCGATTCCGCCTGGCCCCTGACACGCGCCGATATGGCGTTCTCTGCCAACACCGCACACATCATGAGCTGGAACGAAGTGGAAGCGCTTTTCCGCGGGCTCGGCGGCATGCTTCCCGTGGGTGCACCCTTCTGCCTGTACGGGCCTTTCAGTTACGGCGGGCGCCACACCAGCGCCAGCAACGCCGATTTTGATAGCTCGCTGCGCGCACGAGCGGCGCACATGGGGCTGCGGGACATGGACGATCTGCAGCGCCTCGCCAACAGCACAGGCTTTCGCCTTGAAAACGATATCGCCATGCCGGCGAATAACCGCTTGCTCGTGTGGCGCAGGCCATAACGCGCAACCGGCACGAGCCTGTTACCCTGGCGTCTGTGGCGTGTCGGGTCCGAACCAGGCCAGTTGCGTCTGCAGGTCAACCACCGAACCGATAATGATCAGGGTGTGTGCCGACGGGCGCGAGGCAGCGACAATGTCGCTGATGCTGCTCAGGGTGCCGGTGATGACACGCTGTTCAGGCAACGTGGCGCGTTCGATAACGGCCACCGGTGTTTGCGGAGAGCGGCCATGGGCTATCAGCTGGCTGCAAATGACCTCCAGCGCGGCCAGCCCCATATAGAACACCAGGGTTTCATTGGGTGAGAGAAACTCCTGCCAGCGGTGTTCCAGTCGGTCATCTTTCAGGTAACCGGCCACGAAGCGCACCGATTGTGCATGCTCACGATGCGTCAACGGGATGCCGGCATAGCTGGCGGCCCCACTGGCAGCGGTAATGCCGGGCACTACCTGGAACGGGATATGGTGTCGCGCCAGTAACTCGATCTCCTCACCACCGCGGCCGAAGATGAACGGATCACCGCCCTTCAGGCGCGCCACGCGATGCCCCTCGCGGGCGAGGTCGAGTAGCCGCTGGTTGATCTCCGCCTGCGGTACGCTGTGGTCGGAACGCTGCTTGCCCACATAGATGCGCTCGGCATCGCGACGCGCCAGGTCTGTGATGGCGGGGCTCACTAATCTGTCGTAGAGCACCACATCCGCTGACTGCAGCAGGCGCAGGGCCTTGAAGGTCATCAGGTCCGGATCGCCGGGGCCGGCGCCAATCAAATAAACCTCGCCCTGGTTGAGACTCTTGGGATTGCGCTGCTGTTGCGCAAGCAGCGCCTCGAGGCGGCTTTTCGCCTCTTCCTCGCGGCCGTTGAGTACCTGCGTGGCGATGGGGCCCTCGATAATTTGCTCCCAGAACCGCCTCCTGTGCTCTACGTCGGGCAGGGCGCGTGCCACGGTTGCGCGCAGCGCGCGGGCGAAGGTCGCCAAACGACCATACGCAGCGGGCACCATGGCCTCGATACGCCGTCGCAATTGCCGCGCCAGTACCGGGCTGGCGCCGTTACTGCCGATAGCAATCACCAGCGGTGAGCGGTCGACAATCGCTGGAAAGATAAACGTGCACAACTCTGGCGAGTCCACTACGTTGACCAGAATACCCGCGGCACTGGCATCCGCAGAAACCACCGCGTTGAGCGTTCTGTTGGGCGTGGCCACAACCACCAGGCGCGCGCCCGCCAGATGCTGTACGCCTTCATAGCCAAAGGCTCGCCAATGATGACGCGGCTGCTCGCCCCCAGCCTCTTCAGCGCCCTGTAAGCCGAGCAGGGCGAGAAGCTCACTGCAGGCCTGTGGCGCGACCACAGTGATACAGGCGCCGGCGGCCTGCAACAGCCTGGCCTTGCGGGTCGCCACCTGGCCGCCACCCACCAGAACGACCGGCGTATCGCGAAGCTTCAGGAAGAGTGGCAGCGATTCCATGGTAGCGGACTCCTGGCGTGTGATGGGCGTACTCAGAGCTGCGTCAGGCCACCCATATAGGGCTGCAGGACCACGGGAATGGTGACACTGCCGTCCGCCTGCTGGTAGTTCTCCAGCAATGCCACGAGTGTGCGTCCCACCGCGAGCCCTGAGCCATTCAGCGTGTGCAGCAGCTCAGGCTTGCCGGTTTCCGGGTTGCGCCAACGGGCCCGCATGCGCCGCGCCTGGAAATCACCAAAGCTGCTACAGGACGAAATCTCGCGGTAGGTATTCTGGGCGGGCAACCACACCTCCAGGTCGTAGGTGCGCTGTGCAGAAAAACCGGTATCACCGGCGCACAGCGCCATCTTGCGATAGGGCAGCTCGAGCAGTTGCAACACCCGTTCCGCGTGACCGGTGAGCGCGTCCAGAGCCTGCTCGGACTGCCCGGGGCGCACCAACTGCACCAGCTCCACTTTCTCGAACTGGTGCTGGCGAATCATGCCGCGCGTGTCGCGACCGTAGCTGCCTGCCTCACTGCGGAAACACGGCGTGTGACACGCAAACCGTACGCCCTCGGCGCCGAGTTCAACATCCTCAAATATGCGGTCGCGCGCCACATTGGTCACTGGCACCTCCGCGGTGGGAATCAAGTAGTAGTCCTGGTCGCCATGCAATTTGAACAGGTCCTCGGCAAACTTCGGTAGCTGCCCAGTGCCACGCAGGGACTCGCCATTGACGATATAGGGCACGTAGATTTCGCGGTAACCGTGCTCGCCAGTGTGCAGGTTGAGCATGAACTGGATCAGGGCGCGATGCAGGCGAGCCAGTGGGCCGACCATCACGGTAAAACGGGAGCCGGTGATCTTGCCCGCGGTCTCGGCGTCAAGCTGCTGCAGGGCCTCACCGATCTCCACGTGGTCGCGCACCGGGAAATCAAACACCCGCGGCTGACCGCAGCGTGCTATCTCGGTGTTGTCTTCCTCGCGCGTGCCCTCGGGCACCTCGGGTGCCAGCAGGTTCGGCACACCCAGCATGAATTCCTCCAGCTTCGCCTGTACGCCCCTGGCCTGTTCGGTAAGCGTGTCGAGTTGGGCGGCTATCTTATCGAGGGTCAGGTTCACCTGGGCTTTCGCCTCATCGACACTCATGCCCTGCCCCACCAACTGGCCGATAGTCTTGGAGGCGCGTTTGCGTTCTGCCAGCAGCGACTGGCTGTCCATGTCGGCCTGCTTGCGCTGTGCGTCGAGGGCTTCGAACGCGGCAACATCGAAAGTGAAACCGCGCCGCGCCAATTGCGCCGCGATGGCTTGCGGGTCCTGCCGCACCGCTTTGATATCCAGCATTGTTGTGTTCCTGTTGTCTGTTGTGTCGGACGCTAGAGCAGAGTCCGGGTCAGGGTGATTGCGAGGGCGGCACCGACCACGCAGAGCGTGACACTGGCCAGCATATACCCCACTGCATGCGCTGCCTGGCCCGACTCCCAGAGGGCGAAGGTCTCCAGGGAAAACGTGGAGAACGTGGTGAACGCCCCCAGGAAGCCAACCATCAGCAGACCGCGCCAGTCCGCATGCAGAACCTGGCGCTCCAGCAGCGCAAATACCACACCGATAGCACAGGAGCCCAGAAGGTTGACCAGCAAGGTGGCCACGGGAAACGCGCCTTGCCACTGTGCCTGAGTCCACTGCGACAGCAGGTAGCGGGAAACCGAGCCCGCTGCTCCCCCGAGTGCAACGAAAACCAGGTACTTCATGGGAAAACCCGCAGCGTGCAGTTGCCAGCGCGCATTGTACTGATTTTTTGCCTCCGGGGCAGCGCCCTGCGCCGCGCTTACGGCTTGCGCGGGTAGCGCTGCCGATTGCTGTTCTGGTCCAGGCCGCGCAGGTACTCGAGCTTTTCGCCGATCTTCTGTTCCAGACCGCGCGCTACCGGGAAATAGTAGCGCCGCGACTGCAGCGCCTCCGGGAAATAGTTTTCGCCCGCGGCATAGGCACCCTCCTCATCGTGGGCGTAGCGGTAATCGTCGCCATGGCCCTCCGCTTTCATCAGCGCTGTCGGTGCGTTTCGCAAGTGCAGAGGCACTTCGCTGCTGCCCTGGCTTTGTACATCGGCCAACGCCGCCTTGTAGGCGCTGTACACTGCGTTGCTCTTGGGCGCACAGGCGAGGTAGATCACAGCCTGCGCGAGGGCGAGCTCTCCCTCGGGGCTGCCCAGGCGCTCCTGTACCTGCCAGGCATCCAGGCACAGGCTGAGCGCGCGCGGGTCGGCGTTGCCGATATCTTCGCTCGCCATGCGCACGATGCGGCGCGCCAGATACAGCGCGTCGCAGCCCCCGTCCAGCATCCGGCACAGCCAATACGCGGCGGCGTCCGGGGCCGAGCCTCGCACAGCCTTGTGCAGGGCGCTGATCTGGTCATAGAACAGGTCCCCGCCCTTGTCGAAGCGCCGTAACGAGGCCTGCAAGACTTCTTCCAGAGTCGCGGCTGTGATGATGCGCCTGCCGTCGTGCTCGTCCGCGAGATCGGCGGCCAGCTCGAGCAGGTTCAGGGCGCGCCGGGCATCACCGTCAGCCTGCCCGGCAATCTGTAACAGGCACCCTTCGTCGACGCCAACCGCGGGCGAAAGCGCAGCGACACCGCGGCGCAACACGTCCAGTAACGCGTCCGGCTCAAGCGCACGCAATTTGTAGACACGGGCACGGGAAAGCAGCGCATTATTCAGTTCAAACGAGGGGTTTTCGGTGGTGGCGCCGATAAAAATGACGGTGCCATCTTCCACATGGGGCAAAAACGCGTCCTGCTGACTCTTGTTGAAACGGTGCACTTCATCCACGAACAGAATCGTGTCGCGCCCTGTGGCGCGCTGCTGACGCGCCTGGCTGATGGCTTCGCGTATTTCCCGCACGCCGGCAAGCACCGCCGAAAGCTGCAGGAAGTGCGCGTTGGCAGCGCCGGCCACAATACGCGCCAGGGTGGTTTTACCGACGCCCGGGGGGCCCCAGAAAATCATTGAGTGCAGCTGGCGCCGCTCGATGGCCTGGCGCAGCGGCTTGCCGGGCCCCAGAAGATGCGCCTGCCCGGCAAAGGTGTCCAGGGCTTGCGGACGCAGGCGTGCCGCAAGCGGCTGGTAACCCGCTTCGTCGTCGGCGCTGAACAGGTCGTCGGCCAAGCGCTACTCTGCCTGGTAAAACAGATCCGCGCCGGGGGGCGGCGTGAAGTCGAATTCTGCAGGCGTCATCGGGGTCTGCGTGTCCAGGGCTGTAAACGTAATCACCACACGCTGGTTGAGGTTGTCCTGCACTTCCATGCCCTGCAAAGTGTTGCCCTCCAGTGCCAGAGTCAGTTCCTGGAAACCTGCGTCCAGTCCGCGGGGGACAAGCACAAAACGCTGCTGCGCGTCGCGGTGCACGGTGTAATCACGACGCAGGGCCGCCCCATCACCGCCAAGCACCTGCAATGGCGTCATCGCTTCACTGCCCACCACGGGCTTGCGTGTGACCGTTTCCAGGTCGCGGTCGTGGTGCCAGAGATAATCCCGGTTGGCAATGATCAACTGGCTGTCGGGAGCGCGGATCTCCCAGGCAAAATAGCCCGGGCGTAGCAGGCGAAAACGGCCCTCGGAGTCGCTCACCACGCTGCCGTCTGTGGCGTACTGCCGCTGGCGGAACTCACCCTGCAGGCGCTCTATCGATTGTAAGGCACGCAATAGTTCATCCACCGCCTCTGCCCGCACGGGTGTGGACATAACGGCGAACAGCAGCAGACAAAGATACGACAGTGTTTTCACATGAGGCACGTGTTGATTCCTGTGCAATGTTGCGGGGAGTGCAGTGAGTTACTCTGGCGGCGGCGGTGCCAGCACTTCACGCTGCCCATTGGTGCCCATTTCGCTGACTACTCCGGCCTGCTCCATGCTTTCGATGAGGCGCGCGGCGCGGTTGTAGCCGATACGTAATTTGCGCTGTACCGATGATATAGACGCACGCCGACTCTGGGTCACATAGTGTACGGCTTCATCATACAGGTTGTCGCTCTCTGGATCTTCGTCCCCGTTACTGGCCTGAAGTTCCCCAGCGGTCACCGGCGTGCTGCTGCCTTCATCCAGCAGGCCGTCGATATAGCGGGGCTCGCCGCGGCGCTTCCAGTCGGCCACTACGCGGTGTACTTCCTCGTCGGAACAGAAAGCGCCGTGCACACGTGTGGGCAGGCCCGAGCCGGGGGGCAGGTAGAGCATGTCGCCGTGGCCGAGCAATTGCTCTGCACCACCCTGGTCCAGAATGGTCCGTGAGTCGATCTTGGAGGACACCTGAAAGGCGATACGGGTGGGAATGTTGGCCTTGATCAGGCCTGTGATGACGTCGACCGAAGGTCGCTGTGTGGCGAGAATGAGGTGAATGCCCGCTGCCCTCGCCTTTTGCGCGATTCTCGCAATGAGCTCTTCCACTTTCTTGCCGACAATCATCATCATGTCAGCAAATTCGTCGATCACTACTACAATGGAAGGCAGACGCTCCAGCGCCGGAGCTTCCTGTTCCTCGTCAGTCAATGCCAGAATGGGGTCCGGCTTCCACAGCGGGTCGACAATAGGCGTTCCTTCCCGCTCGGCATCGGCCAGCTTGCGGTTGTAACCGGCCAGGTTGCGCACCCCGAGATGTGCCA
Source organism: Haliea alexandrii (assembly GCF_003719295.1). Lineage (GTDB taxonomy): Bacteria > Pseudomonadota > Gammaproteobacteria > Pseudomonadales > Halieaceae > Haliea > Haliea alexandrii. The sequence continues at coordinate 384,160 of NZ_RFLW01000002.1, read as the reverse complement.
TCAGCTTGTAACGGCGCTCCATTTCCGCCACGCACCAGCGCAGGCCGTTGGCAGCATCCTTCATGTCGGTGATCACCGGGGTCAGCAGGTGGGGAATGCCGTCATAGACCGAAAGCTCAAGCATCTTCGGGTCCACCATGATCAGCCGTACATCGGCGGGGGTAGACTTGTAGAGCAGGCTGAGCAGCATGGCATTGACGCCCACCGACTTGCCGGAACCAGTGGTACCTGCAACGAGCAGGTGCGGCATCTTACCCAGGTCCGCGACCACAGGTTCGCCGGAAATGTCGTGCCCCAGCGCCAGGGTGAGTGGCGAACGCGACTGGTCGAAGGCCCGCGAGGACAGCACCTCGCGGAAGTTGACGACCTCCCGGTCTTCGTTGGGGATTTCAATGCCCACCACCGACTTGCCGGGAATCACTTCCACCACGCGCACACTGATGACCGCCAGCGACCGTGCGAGGTCCTTGGCGAGGTTGGAAATGCGCGAGACCTTGATGCCGGCAGCCGGTTGTATCTCGAAACGGGTGATTACCGGGCCCGGATACACCGCCACCACCTCGGCGCTGATGCCGAAATCCGCGAGCTTGAGCTCGAGCAGTCGAGACATGGCCGCCAGAGCCTCTTCGGAAAAGCCCTTGGTCGGGTCCTTCGTCTCCGCGTCGAGCAGGTTCAGGGCCGGCAGTTCGCCGGTGACCGGCGCGTCAAACAGCGGCTGCTGTTTTTCCTTTTCGGCGCGTTCGCTTTTTTCCGGGCGCGGCTTCAACGGCTTGATCTTCGGTGGCTTGCGCTGTTTGCTGCGCTCCACGTGCTCGTCTATCACCGCCTTGCGTGCTTCCAGGGCTTTCTCACGCTGGCGCCGGTCGCGCAGTCTATCAATAGCATTGATACACCAGAGCCGCACACGCTGTGCGCCGTTGAGTGTCCAGCGCCCGAGTCGCTCCATCAGACGCAGCCAGCTGACATCGGCGAAAATCGTCATGCCAAAAAGGAACACGGCGAGCAGGATCAAGCGGCTGCCGATAGCGCTGAAGGCAACGGTAAACCCATCCCCGATCGCCTGCCCGAGGATGCCACCGGCACCCTGTGGCAGGCCGGAGTTGCCGGCATCGTTCATCGCTGCGAGCGCCGTGCCGGCAATCATGACCAGCACCAGGCCGAGGGCCCGGATACCGAAAGTCACCCAGTCGAAAGGCTTCTGGCGATGGCGCTGCAGCAGAATTACAAGCGCTCGATAGGCCAGTAGCAGGGGCAGAAGATAGGCGGCAAACCCCACCAGCGAGAAGGCGACATCGGCGACCCATGCGCCGGTGGGGCCACCTGCATTAACTATGCGTGTGCCGGAACCGGTTGCCGACCACCCGGGATCCCTGGGACTGTAGGTGACGAGCGCCAGCAACACGTAGAGGCAGGCCGCACTGACGCCAATGAATGCGCCCTCACGCAACCGCGGGCCCAGGACGCTGTGCTGACCGGATTTCTCAGGCACGCTTGAATTTCCCCTCACTGGCGTGGAAAAGTGCCTTTCCACGGGCGACAATATTGCGCAATTGTGCTTTATTTTATGATTATATTCAATTACTTATAAGAACAAATTAGAAACGGTCTCGCCTTTGCCGCAGCGCAGCCTTTACATTACCATACGCTGCCCCGGTCAGCGCCGGGCAACGCCAGCACGCCGGCATGCGCGCCGGTCCATATTTAACACCAGCAACCGGGAAATCACCACATGAGCGACGTTCAACATCACCCTCTGATCATTCTCGGTTCCGGCCCGGCAGGCTATACGGCAGCGGTGTACGCGGCGCGCGCCAATTTGAAGCCGGTCGTGATCACGGGTATGCAACAGGGCGGCCAGCTCACCACCACAACTGAGGTGGAAAACTGGCCCGGTGGTCATGCCGAGCTGCAGGGCCCCGAGTTGATGCAGCAAATGCAGGCCCACGTTGAGCGCTTTGAAACCGCCGTGGTGTTCGACCACATCGAGAAGGTCGACCTGTCCAGTCGGCCCTTCCAGCTGGAGGGCAGCAGCCGCTACAGCTGTGACGCCCTCATTATCGCCACCGGCGCATCGGCACAGTACCTGGGCCTGCCCAGTGAGGCGGCCTTTATGGGCAAGGGCGTGAGCGCCTGCGCCACCTGCGATGGCTTTTTCTATCGCAACCAGAAAGTCGCGGTCATCGGCGGCGGCAACACGGCGGTCGAAGAGGCCCTGTACCTGGCCAACATTGCTTCCGAGGTCGTGCTGGTGCACCGCCGCGACAGCCTGCGCGCCGAGAAGGTGTTGCAGGACCGATTGTTCAAGCGCGCCGAGGAAGGCAAAGTGCGCCTGCTCTGGAACCATACCCTCGACGAAGTGCTGGGTGACAGCAGCGGCGTAACGGGTATGCGGGTTAGATCGACCGGAGACGGCGCAACCAGCGACCACGACCTTGCCGGTGTCTTCATTGCCATCGGCCACAAGCCGAACACGGATATATTCCAGGGCCAGTTGGATATGAAAGATGGCTATATCAACCTCCGCAGTGGCACCGAGGGCAACGCCACGGCCACCTCCGTTCCCGGCGTGTTCGCCGCCGGCGACGTAGGCGATCATATTTACCGCCAGGCAATTACCTCAGCCGGGTTTGGCTGCATGGCGGCGCTGGACGCCGAGAAGTACCTGGATAACCTCGGCTAACAGCATGCCGGGGATCGCCCGTTTGGCGCCCGGTGACGATTTTCCGCCTACCCGGTGCGCCCTCTCCTACCCCAACGGCCTGCTGGCCGCTGGCGGTGGGCTGTCACCTGAACGTCTGGTAGCGGCTTACCGCCGGGGTATCTTCCCCTGGTATGAACCGCCGCAGCCGGTACTCTGGTGGACGCCGGACCCACGCTCGGTGCTGTATCTCAACGAGCTGCACATATCCCGTTCTTTACGCAAAACACTGCGCAAGGCTCCCTTGCAGCTCAGCGTTGACCGACGCTTTGCCTCGGTGATGGAGGCCTGCGCGGCACCCCGGCGCGACAGCGACGGCACCTGGATCAGCGAGGACATGCTACAGGCTTATCAGGCCTTGCACCGGCGCGGCATCGCCCACTCGGTAGAGGTGCTCAATGGCAACGGCGACCTGGTGGGTGGGCTCTACGGCGTGGCACAAGGGCGCGTATTTTTTGGCGAATCGATGTTCTCCCGCGTACCGAGTGCCTCTCGGATAGCGCTGGTTGCTCTTGTCCACCTGCTGCGCCGGGCCGGTTTTCTCCTGGTCGATTGCCAGATAGAGAGCGAACACATGAACAGAATGGGGGCATGCAATATCAGCAGGCTGGACTTTGAGGCGGAGCTTGCCCAAACTGTAGACAAGCGTATTGAACCGTCCATCTGGGTGCTGCCGACCCACTGCGGAGACCTGCTGCCGTGACCTCATCCCTGCGGGATCTCAAGGTATATACCACCTACCCCCATAGCTGCAGCTACCTGAAAGATCAGGAAGCCACCACTCTGTTCATCGATCCGCGGCAGGAGATGGATCAGTTGCTCTATAGCCGGCTCTCGCAGATGGGTTTCCGGCGCAGTGGCAACCATATCTACCGGCCACATTGCGGACGCTGTAACGCCTGTATTCCGGCACGCATTCCGGTGAATGCGTTTACGCCCAACCGCGCGCAAAGGCGCACCTGGCGCCGCAATGCCGATATCCGTGTTGAGCTCAGCAAGCATATCCGCGATGAGGCCGCCTACGACCTCTACTACCGCTATATAGAGCAGCGCCACGCCGACGGCGACATGTATCCGCCCGATCGGGAGCAGTACGAGTCCTTCCTCAATGACGCCTGGGATTGCACGCGCTACTACCGTTTTTTTGCCGGTGAGCGTTTGCTGGGTATTGCGGTGGTGGATGTGCTGACCGATGGCCTCTCGGCCATCTACACCTTCTTCGACCCCGAGGAAGACAAACGCAGCCTCGGCAGTTATGCCATCCTCTGGCAGATCGAGCAGGCCCGCACCCTGGGCCTGGATTATCTGTATCTCGGCTACTGGATTCGTAACTGCAATAAAATGGCCTATAAAACAGCCTATCAGCCGCTTGAGCTGTATCTCGAGAGCCAGTGGCAGCTGCCGGACGAGCCGGCCTGAAACGCACCGTATAGCTGTAACCTGCGCTAACCCTCCATCTTCCAATCGCTCTTTAACTGCAAGGCATCGCTGCGTGTATATTGAAATATCTCCCCTCAGGACACTGCTGGTTCTGCTGATCACGATTCTCTTTCTGGTTATCGCCAGTAGTCTGGGCGTCGCCTGGTTTATCGTTAATGCGCCGATTCGGGAAATTCCCGTGTGGATCAATCTCTTCAATTTAAACCTTGAGGCGAATATCCCGACGTTGTTTTCCTCCCTGCAGTTGCTTTTGGCAGCCGCTCTGCTTGCCGGAATTGCGTATGGTCATCGCAAGCAACAGGAGGCGTTTCTTCTGTGGTACGTTCTGGCGGCAATTTTTGTGTTTCTGGCTATCGATGAAACTGCCGCGTTGCACGAGAATCTGACCGTGTATGTCAGAACCACGTTAGGCACATCCGGCTATTTTTATTACGCCTGGGTTATTCCCTATGGAATCATTGCCGCCTTGGTAGCCGGCCTGTTCGCCAGATTTCTGATCCGATTACCTCGGCCAAGCGGGCTATATTTTGTGAGCTCGGGAACGCTGTATCTGGCGGGAGCGCTGGGAATGGAAATGCTGGGTGGGAAGTACATCTCCTCTCCCGGAGCCGAGGAGCTCACTTACACCATCATCTACACGCTTGAGGAATCCTTGGAGATGGTGGGGATAGCCTTTTTCATATACGCGCTGCTGGATTACGTCACCCGGGTATTCGTTCAGCTGAACTATTCGGTAGGACAGGGGAACTAGGCGCTACGCGCGCCTTCTCGACTACTCTGGAAACACCACGTTCCAGTCCGCTTTCATGTCGATGACCGTCCAGCCTTTGGCGCGCGCCTCATCAAGCCCCTGGTCCAGCCGGCCAACGCTCGACTCGCGGTCATAGGCCCACTCACGCTCGGCATCCGTGTGGTGCAGGTAGAGCATCAGGCGCGGCCCCGCCCCCGCAGCGGTGTACTGCAGCATCTGCAGGTCGCCATCGGAATTGCCGGACGCCAATAGGGGGCGCCTGCCGATGTGTGAATTGATACCCACTGGCTTGCCCGCCTTGTCATCGATGAAATCAATCTCCGGCAGGCGCACAAGAACCGGTTGCCCGTCACGCAGTTCGAAGCGGGTTTTAATACTGCTGCCAACCACCTGTTCTGGTGGTATGCCGTAGACAGATTCGACCCAGGGGCGCATGAATTCGATACCGCCACCGGAGACGATAAAGGTTTTGAATTCGTTCGTGCGCAGGTAATCGAGCAACTCCAGCATGGGCTGGTAGACCATGTCGATATAGCGTCGGTCGGTTGTTGGGTGGCGCGCCGTCGCGACCCATTCCCGCACGATGGCAGCGAACTCATCAGTGGTCATGCCGGCGTGCGTTGCCATGATGATATCGTTGACTGCCGCCATGCCGCCGGCATGCACAGCCTCGAGGTCGCCTTTCAGCAAGGAGGCAAACGGCTCCTTGGTTTGCCATTCGGGGTGTTGCGGTGCAAGCGCCCGAATGCGGTCAGCCGCGAAGAACAACTGGAAATACGCAGGCTGCTCGGCCCACAGGTTGCCGTCATTGTCGAAGGTGGCGATACGCGCTGCGGGCGGCACGTAGCCTTCCGAACCCTCGCGCGTGACCTGCTCAACGAACGCAACGATGGCCTGTTTGGCGGCCGTGTCGTTCCAGGATGGCAGTGAATCGTTTTGCTGCGCAACGACAAAATGGGAGCCGAGCAGTAAGGTGATAACCGCGAGGAGCTTCACTGGCAATGAATGCTTCATAAGAATGGCTGACAATGGTGACAAGAGATACCCACCGATCCTGCCTTCACGCGGCCCAGAAGGCAACAAGTCATTAAAAAAGCCCTCATTGAGAGGACTTGGGGTTCGTGCAACCGATCTACGCTTTCTTGCGTCGGTTCCAGCCCTGTCCAGCCAAAACGAGGCCGAAAAGTGCCAGCGTAAGCGTCCGGCCATCACACCTTGATAGCCGGACGCTTCCGTTAGGCCCTCAAGATAACCGAGTCATTGATGGGCTCGAACAGCTCGGGATCTTTTTCTGTAGACCTGCCCACAGCCTTGCTGACGGGGTACAGCGTCAGATTGTATTTGAGTACAGGCGCCAGGATAGGGTCGTTCGGGTCAATAGACTGGGTATTGTCCAACCAGCGAGCGCGCTCCTGCTGCGTTAGCATCACCGGCATTCTGTTGTGCCAGGGCCGGAAAGCATCAGCAGCCTGTGTGGTAACCAGCGTGCAGGACAGTAATGGCGCCTCAGCGCCGTGCCAGACGTCCCAGAGCGCGGCTACGGCAATGGTTTGCTCGTCATTGGTGATAACCCACGGCTGCTTCTGGCCGCTCTCCGCCCGCCATTCGATGAAGTTCGACATTGGCACAATGCCGCGCTGCGATCGAAACGGCTTCCTGAAGCCTGGACTGCTTGCCAGCGATTCGGCCCGGGCGTTAAACATGCTGTATTTCGTGTCGACCTCTTTCGCCCAGGAAGGCACCAGCCACCAGCGCGCAAAATCGGCATGACCCTCATGGAGCAGCAACACATCTTCGGTCGGCGCAACGTTGTAGCGCGGCTCTGGCAGTGTGAGGCCAATGTTCAGCTCATCCAGAAGTCCCTGGAGACCAGGCAGGTGAGTGATGTTGAAGCGGCCGCACATGCCAGCACCTTAGTATAGATCCGGCGAAGCTGCGAAAATATCTGTCTTTAGGGGTTTTCAGGCATAGCAATGCCCCGGCGTGATGCCGAAGTACGCTATTTAATAGGGAGATGGAGGCTCGGGTCGGAATCGAACCGGCGTTGACGGATTTGCAATCCGCTGCATAACCACTCTGCCACCGAGCCTTGATCGTTTCTGTACCAGACAGTACAAAAGGGGTTGGAGCGGGAAACCGGGTTCGAACCGGCGACCTCAACCTTGGCAAGGTTGCGCTCTACCAACTGAGCTATTCCCGCTTTACTGCTTCGTTACTACTTCATCCCTGGTCGCCGGAACCGTCGAAGCTTCGCGCCCCGCCTCAACCATGGCAAGGTTGCGCTCTACCCACTGAGCTATTCCCGCGTTTCAAGCGACCCGGGGGCCGCGTGAGGGCGCCTATTCTAGGGCCTGTAACGTTCCTGTCAAGAACATTGCGGGGCTCAGTGCCCCTTCATCACCTCCACCGCGGCACGCAGGTAAATCACCATGGACCAGAGTGTGAGCACAGCGGCGGCATACAGCATGAGGTAGCACAGCGCCTGCAGCCAATTCTCGTGCACTACCGGGTCAATCGCCAGCAGGCCGATAATGGCAATCATCTGAAAGGCCGTTTTCACTTTGCCAATATAGGACACAGCCACCGAGGTACGCTGCCCCAGTTCCGCCATCCATTCACGCAACGCGGACACAACAATCTCGCGGCCAATGATGACGCTGGCCGCCAGAGTGAGCAGGATCGTGTTGTGCCGCTCCACCAGCAGCACCAGGGCCACGGCGACCATTAATTTGTCGGCTACCGGGTCCAGGAACGCGCCGAACTTGGTCATCTGCCCCAGGCGCCGCGCGAGGTAGCCGTCCAGCCAGTCTGTCACCGCCGCGACAGTGAATACGCCCGCCGCTACGAGGAGATGGTGCTGAAACGGCAGATAGAACACCACCACCAGCACCGGAATGAGGAAAATACGCATCAGGGTCAGCGCGTTGGGTATATTGATACTCAAAAGGACGTTTGCTCCATTACTGGCCAGTGCCATGCAAGTGATCGTATATCTGTTGCGCGAGGGTCGCACTAATTCCATTGATTTTTTTCAGCTCGTCGACGTTGGCATTGGCCACACCGCTGGCGCTGCCAAAGTGGCGCAGCAGCTCACGGCGACGTTTGGCGCCCACGCCCGGAATACCCTCCAGCGAAGAGCGTTGCCGCGCCTTGTCCCTGCGCGCGCGATGCCCGGTAATGGCAAAACGGTGTGCCTCGTCCCGAATCGACTGTATCAGGTGGAGGGCAGGACTATCGCCGCGTAACTGCTGCTCCGCACCGGTGTTCCCGCGGATCAGCGTCTCGAAGCCAGCTTTGCGGGTCACCCCTTTCGCAACACCGACGACCTCGATGGTGTTCAACTGCAGCGATTCAAGCACCTGCAAGGCCTGCGCGACCTGGCCCTTGCCACCGTCGATGAACAGGATGTCGGGCAGACTCGCCTCGCCTTCCTTCAGGCGTTTGTAACGCCGCTCCAGAGCCTGCTGCATGGCGGCATAGTCATCGCCCCCGGTAATACCCTCGATATTGAAACGCCGATAGTCCGCTTTACGCGGCCCGTTCTGATCGAATACCACACAGGAGGCAACCGTTGCCTCCCCGGAGCTATGGCTGATATCAAAGCACTCCATGCGTTCTGGCAGTGCGGGCAGGCTGAGCAGCGCCTGCAGTGCCTGCAGTCGCTCCAGTGTGGATTGCCGGCCTGCCAGATGGGACTGCAGGTTGGTTACCGCAGTTTGGCGGGCCAGCTGCAACCATCTTGCGCGCGCATCACGCACGCTGGCACGAATACGCACCCGGCGGCCAGCCTGCTGGGTGAGCGCCGCCGCCAGGGCATCACTGTCTTCAGGCAGCTCGGTAACAATAATCTCACCGGGGATGGGGCGTCCGCCCGCCAGGTAGAACTGCGGCAGAAAGGCCGCCAGCACTTCGGCACCTGTTTCGTCCAACTTGAGCGGTGGATACCAGGTTTTGCTGCCGAGCACCTGCGCGTTGCGCACAAACAGCACTTGAACACAGGCCCGGCCACCCTCCACCGCTGCGGCAAGAATGTCGAGTTCCCCGCTGGCCCCTTCAATGCCCTGACTCGCCTGCACATGCTGCAGCTGGCTGATCTGGTCTCGATACACCGCAGCTTTTTCATACTCCAGCTCGGCGGCGGCCTGCTCCATGTCATCCGCCAGACGCACCAACAGTTCCTGCGACTTGCCGCCGAGGAAGAGTGCCGTGTTCTGCACCTGCTCGGCATAGTCCTCGGCAGAGACCAGGTTGACACAGGGTGCGGTGCAACGATCGATCTGGTGCTGCAGGCAGGGCCGCGAGCGGTTGCGAAAGAAGCTGTCCTCACACTGGCGCACGCGGAACACTTTTTGCAGAAAATGCAGCGACTCGCGCACCGCAGAAGCGGATGGGTAAGGGCCGAAGTAACTGCCTTTACGTCGCTTGCGCCCACGATGCATGCTCAGGCGGGGAAACTCGTCGTCGCTCGAAAGGAATATATACGGATAGGACTTATCGTCGCGCAACAGGATATTGTAGGGTGGTCGATGGCTCTTGATCAGGTTGTGCTCGAGCAACAGCGCGTCCACTTCCGTTGAGGTCACGGTCACCTGGATGTCGTGTATGCGCGCGACCAGCGCCATGGTCTTGGTGGTCAGGCCACTGGCGCGGAAATAGCTGCTGACGCGTGCGCGCAGGTTGCGCGCCTTGCCGACATACAGCAGTTCGCCATTGGTATCGTACATCTGGTACACACCAGGGCGCGTGGTGAGCTGCTTGAGAAAGCTCTCTGCGTCGAAGGTGCTCACCGCTCCTCTCCATACACACGAGGCTCAAGCTCCAGTTGCACACCAAATCGTTGCCATACTGACGCCTGAATCTCAGCGGCCAGCGCCAGTAGCGCAGGAGCGGCGTCCGCAGCGTAGTTCACCAATACCAGCGCGTGCCCGGGGTGCACGCCGACCGGACCTGCTCGGTGGCCCTTCCAGCCTGCCTGCTCGATCAACCAGGCCGCCGCCAATTTATACTCACCGCCGCTGGTTGGGAAAACAGGGAGGTCTGCATGCTGGTGTTTCAGAGCCTCGGCCAGTGTGTGTGGCACGATCGGATTCTTGAAGAAGCTGCCTGCATTGGGCTCAAGAGCGGGATCTGGCAAGCGCGCCTGACGCAGCGCCACAACCGCATCAAACACCTGCTGCGGTGTCGTGCTGCCGCTGCAACCGGCTTTTTCCAGTGCGGTACTCAGCGCGGGATACTGGGTATTGGCCGTTGGCGTTCTCCCCAGCCGCAAGTCCACTTGGGTGATGACGACACTGTCCACAAGGCCTTGTTTGAACACGCTGTCACGGTAGCCGAACTCGCATTCGGCTGCGCTGAGCGTCAGGTGGCTGCCGTCGCTGATGCGCCTGGCGTGCACCGCCACAACGAAAGACGCCACTTCACAGCCATAGGCACCGATGTTCTGAATGGGGGCCGCACCCACCGTGCCTGGGATCAGGGCCAGATTCTCCAGGCCGTAATATCCGCTGGCGAGCGACCAGACCACGAGGGCATGCCAGTTCTCACCGGCACCCACTCGCAACGTCACGTACTCCCCGTTGTCCGCAACTACTTCCCGACCCGGCACCTGCACCAGCAGCGCCAATGCGCGCAAGCGAGGCTGCAGCACAACGTTACTGCCCTCCCCCAGTGGCAACACCGGCAGGGCTTTCGCGCGTGCCCAGGCCAGTGCCTCATTCACCTCGGCCAGTGAGCGTACGCTGTGTACGGCGGTTGCCTGAGAACACAGGCGCAGGCTATTGGCTGGCTGCCCCGGTGGGTATTGCTCAGTCATGCTGTAGTATTGTTGCAAGGAGGCCCTCGCTGGCCGCTTCGACCAGCTCCAGCACGCGCACGAATCCGTCCCCCGTCCCGTAGTACGGATCGGGCACCTCGCGCTCGGGCACTTCAGCGGCGAAATCGAGGAACAGCCCGATGTGCCCGGCGTAGTCCAGGGGCGCTTGGCGGCGTACGTTGTCGAGGTTGGATTCGTCCATCGCCAGTATGTAGTCGAAGGAGTAGAAGTCCTCCCAGCACAGCTGCCGCGCGCGCAACGACTCCAGTGAGTACCCGCGCCGGCGGGCCGCTGCCACGCTGCGCGCGTCGGGCGCTTTGCCAATGTGCCACTCGGCGGTGCCGCAGGAGTCGGCCTCAATGCGGTGCTCGAGCCCACGGGAGGCAATCAGGTGGCGAAACACCCCTTCCGCTGTGGGCGAGCGACAGATATTGCCAAGGCACACGAACAGCACACGTTGGGGTGCGGCCGGCTCAGGTGCGGCCGGCTCAGGTGTGGCCGGCTGAGGTGCGTCTGACTTACTCACGCCGTCTCCTCTAAGCGTGCGCGAACTGCCAGCAAATCCTCGTGCGTGTCCACGCCGGCCGGCACCTCGGCTACCGCGGCGGCAACGTGGATGCCGACGCCGTGGTACAGCGCGCGCAACTGCTCCAGCTGTTCCAGTCGCTCCAGCGGAGCCGGAGGCCAGCTTACGTAGCGGTGCAAGAAGGCAACCCGGTAGGCATAAATACCCACATGACGCCACCAGCGGCCATTCTCGGGCAGGCTTGCGTCAGGCGCGGCAAAAGCATCCCGCGGCCAGGGCACCGGGGCGCGACTGAAGTAGAGTGCCCGACCCTGTGCATCCGCTACCACTTTCACCGCGTTCGGGTTGCGCAGCTCCTCCACACTTTCAATGGCGACACTCAGCGTGGCAATTTCGCAATCCCGGTGTGCCGCCAGGTTCGCCGCCACCTGGTCGATTACCGCGGGTGGAATCAGGGGTTCGTCACCCTGCACGTTCACCACGATGGCATCATCCGGCAACTCGAGCAGGCGCACCACTTCTTCCAGTCGGTCCGTGCCGGAGGGGTGCCCAGGGTCAGTCATCACGGCCTCGGCACCGAACGCCGTGGCAGTGCGGTATACGCTATCGTCATCCGTTGCCACCACTACGCGCCGGGCGCTGCTGCGCCGCGCCTGCTCCCAGACATGCTGGAGCATGGGGCGGCCGGCGATATCCAGCAATGGCTTGCCGGGTAGACGGGTTGAAGCGTAGCGAGCGGGAATAACCACAGTGAATTTCATAGCGTATACAGGCTCAATGCGATTGGGTGGCCAGCGCGACGATGCGCTCGATGACGGTGTCCGGCAAGCGGGCACTGATCTTGACATACCAGTGGTTTGCCGCGGCGAAAGCACGGCATTTTACCGCGTCTTTCTCCGTCATGATAACCGGCGCCGCACCGAGGGCACTGACGTCTGCCGCGCTATAGCGGTGATGGTCGGGGAAAGCATGCTCGACGACCTGGTAACCCATGCCACGCAGCGTGTTGAAAAACTGCTGCGGTTGCCCGATACCGGCGACCGCATGGACTTCGGCGCCCGACACCGGCGCACTGCCCTGCGCTGCCGCTGCCACCGCAAACACACCATCCACGCTGTAGACCACCGACGTGTCCGCGTCCTCGCCGCCCCGCCAGAGCAGCGCATCGACACTGCCGAGGCGGCTTCTAGGCTCGCGCAGAGGCCCCGCAGGCAGGCAGAACCCATTGCCTACGCCGCGCCCGGCATCCAGCAGGGCAATTTCAAGGTCCCGGGCCAGCGCGTAGTGTTGCAGGCCGTCATCGCACAACACCACATCCACCGACTGTTCGGCCAACAAGGCGCGCACCGCAGCCGGTCGATCAGGAGCCACCACACAGGGTGCGCCGGTGCGCTGGAATATCAGCAGTGGCTCGTCGCCGCAGTCGCTGGCGGTGCTGGCCGCGTTGACGCGATGCGGGAATGCGGCCGTGGGGCCTGCCCCGTAGCCGCGGCTGACCACACCCGGGCGCAGGCCACGCGCCTGCAGGGCTTCCACCAGGGCAATCACCACAGGCGTCTTGCCTGTGCCGCCCACGGTGATGTTGCCGACAATCACCACGGGCACGGGCGCACGGTATACGCGGCGCAGGCCCCAGCGGTAAGCGAGCCGCCGCAGGGCCATCGCACTGCGGTAAGCCAGCTCCAGGGGACGCAGTAGCCACGCCCAGCGCGCACCTTCGTACCAGGCCCGCAACAGAGCCGCTTCCACGGGTGAACTAGTCACTGAACTCCTGATGGTAGAGTTGCGCATACAGCCCGCCCTGCGCGAGCAATTCCTCGTGCGTACCGGCCGCGACAATGCTGCCTGCATCCATAACCACGATGCGATCGGCACGCTCGACGGTGGAGAGCCGGTGGGCGATCACAATACTCGTGCGGTTGCGCATGATGGTGTCCAGGGCGCGCTGGATACGGTGCTCCGACTCGTTGTCCAGCGCCGAGGTCGCCTCATCCAGAATCAGCACCGGTGCGTCCTTGAGAATGGCGCGGGCGATTGCCAGCCGTTGCCGCTGGCCGCCGCTGAGGCCACCGCCATCGTCGCCCAGCTCCGTATCCAGGCCCTGGGGTAGACGTTCGATGAACTCCATGGCGTGTGCGGACTGGCAGGCCGCGATGACATCGTCGCGACTGGCGCCGGCCAGATCCCCATAAGCGACGTTGTTGAAGACGGTGTCCTGGAACAGCGTGACATCCTGCGACACCATTGCCAGTTGACGCCGCAGGTTGGCCAGCTCGTAGTCGGCAATGGACATGTTATCCAGTGTGATTTCGCCATTTTGCAGTGGATAGAAGCGCGCCAATAACTGTATCAGGGTACTTTTGCCGCTCCCGGAACGCCCCACCAGGGCGACCGCTTCTCCCGCGCGGATGTCCAGGTTCAACGCGTTGAGCACCAGCTGGTTCGTGCCCGGGTAGCTGAAGCTCACATTGCGCAGGGCGATATCGCCACGTGCCCGCGCTACGGTGTGCGTGCCGGTATCGAGCTCGTCCTCCAGGTCCAGTTGCGCGAAGATGTCCTCTGCCGCCGCCAGCCCGCGCTGGATAATGCTCTGAATGCTGCTGACCTGCCGAATGGGCTTGCCCAGCAAGCCGGCGGCCGTCAGAAAGGCAACCAGCGACCCGGCGCTGAACCCGCTCAAGATCTCCGGATTGAGCGCGAACCAGACCAGTGCCCCCAGGGCAATGGAGAGCATGGTCTGAATAACGGGTGTACTGAAGGCGTCGACGAAGGCCAGTTTCAGGCTCTGGTTGCGATTGTACTCGCTGGCCGCAGCAAAGCGGCTGCTCTGCTGCGCCTGACCGCCGAACAGGCGCACCTCCCGGTAACCGCCAATGCTCTCGTTGGACACCTGGGTCACGTTCCCCATGGAGTCCTGTATGCGCCGGCTGTAGCGCCGGAAATGTTTGCCGACCACGCTCACCACAAGGGCGATACAGGGAGCCACCAGCATGAATATCAGGCTCAGGCGCCAGTTCAGGTAGAAGAGGTAACCGAGCAGGCCGATGACCGTGAGGCCCTCACCCACGACCACTTTCAGCGCCTTGGTCGCAGCGCCGGTGATCTGCTCCACGTTATAGGTGATTTTGGAAATCAGCACGCCCTGGCTGTTGCTGTCGTAATAACTGCTGGGGGCCAGCTGCATCTTGTCAAAAAGCTCGAGGCGCAATTGGTGTATCAGGTTGCGCGCCACGTGGTTCATGAAATAGTTGCCGGCGAAATAGCCCATGGAGCGGGTAAAAGCCAACACCACCATCGCAACCGGCACACCGATACGGGCGAACTCCAGACGGGTCATGTCGCCTTCATCCAGCAAGGCATAGGCCGCGCGTGCCACCAGGCCAGAGTCCGCCTTGTCAGATTCGTTCAGTGAGTCCAGCAGGAACTGCATGAGGTCGGCCAATAGCACGTTGCCGATGGAATACAGTATGTAACCGGCAATGCTGAGCGCGAACAGGTACCAGTAGGGCAATACATAGGAGAGCAAACGCCGGTACAACTGCCAGTCGCTGGTGCGCGGGCCCTCAGTCACCGGCGGCGGCCTCCGCGGGCAGGCGGGTACTGATATTCATGTGCACAAAGCCCATCTGCCCCGCCGCATCCATGGCCCGCACGACAGCCTGATGTGCCGCCTGCGCATCAGCGGCGATAACCAGCGGCAATGTGGTGTCGCCGGCGGACACCTTGTAGATCGCCGCCTGCAGCGTTCGCACGCGGTTGTCGACCAGTGGCTGTCCATTTACCCGGTAGCGCCCCTCCTCGTCCACCAGCACTTCCACCTGCTGCTCGACAACCTCCCGTGGCTCGCCATTGGCTTCCGGCAGGTCCAGCGTGAGCTGCGTTTCCCGCGTGAACGTGGTGGAGACCATGAAGAAGATCAGCAGCAGGAATACCACATCGATCAGGGGCGTGAGGTTTACCCCCACTTCTGCGGCTCGCTGGCGGCGGAATTTCAAGTGCGCTCGTCCCGCCGTTCATCGTTATGCAGGGCGTCCATGAGCTTGATCGTTTCCTGCTCGAGGCCGACGACAATGGCGTCGATACGGCCGACGAAATAGCGGTGCATGACCAGTGCGGGAATCGCCACCGCCAGGCCAGCGGCGGTAGTTATCAGGGCTTCCGAAATACCGCCGGCAAGCGCGCTGGCATTGCCCGTACCCTGCGCCATGATCTGTGCAAAGACCTTGATCATGCCGACTACGGTGCCGAGTAGCCCGAGCAGCGGCGCAACGGCGGCAATGGTGCCCAGCGTATTCAGGTAGCGCTCCAGCTCATGCACAACGTGGCTCGCGGCATCCTGGATGCTCTCTTTCATCACATCGCGGCCGTGGCTGGCATTGGCGAGGCCAGCCGCCAGTATGCGCCCGAGCGGGGACGACTGGCGCAGGCTGCGCAGGCGCTGGGTGTCCAGCTCCCCCGCCTTGAGCTGTTTCCATACCGTGGCCAGCAGGTGAGGCGGCGCTATCTTCCTGGTATTCAACGTGTAGAGGCGTTCCACACAAATCGCCAGCGCGAGAATAGAACAGAGCAGAATCAGCACCATCAGCCAACCGCCCGCAGTTACAAGTTCCAGCACAATACATTTCCATTGCCCGAGTGGCATGCATTATACGCACAGGCCCGAGGCCTGCGAAACTGCAGCTAACGCTTCCAATACCGGGGCTCCAATGCCCGATGCTGTACCAATACGGGCGCCTTTGCGGGGTGCAGCACCCACTCCAGCGCGCCCGACTCGGCAGTACTGAAGGTTGGAATGTCAGCCACGCGGTGTCGGTCGACCACCACGCGCGCCGGGTGGCCAAAATGGTTGGCCCGGGCATGGGTGAACACCACATAGGCCGGCGCCACCTGCCGTAACCAGGCCCAGGAGGATGAGGTCTGGCTGCCGTGGTGCGCGGCCAGGGCAATTTCACTGGCCAGGCTCGAGCGCCAGTAGCGCACCAGCGTTCTTTCGCGCTCAGCGCCGATATCCCCCGGCAACAATAGCTCGATACCGGGGAGCTGGATGCGCAGCACACAGGAGCCATCGTTCTTGTTGAGCTGCTCCCCTTCGGCGGGGGACAGCAGCTGAAACCGGACATCATCACGCCAGCGCCATGCCGCGCCCGCACGGCACACGTGCGCCCCTACTGCGGCCGCAAAGTCGGGCCCTGCCCACAGCGCTCCGGACACCCACCAGGGCCGCAGGCTTTCAAGGCCGGCACTGTGATCCCGGTCGCCGTGGCTGACGATCAGCGTGTCCAGACGGGAAATACCGCGCTGCCGCAGCACCGGGATGACCGCACGCTCGGCGACCGAGACGCCACCCGGGGCACCGCCACCGGTATCGTAAAGCAATGCACGGTGGCGGTCATAAACGAGGACGGATGTTCCCTGCCCCACGTCCAGCACGAGTACATGCACCGCCTGTGGACTCGCCACCCGATGGCTGGCAAAGGGCAACAGCAGCGGCAGCACCAGCGTGAACAGCAGTGTTCTGTGTAGCCAGCGCAACGGCATGCACAACAGCAGAAGCGCCACAACCGACAGGCCAAGGGCGAGTGGCGTTGTGACGACGTCCCGGAAGATCGCCTGTGGATACTGCTGAGCCAGGGCTTGCGCAAGCGGCAGGAGCCGAGCGAGCGGCCAGGCTCCCAGCGCCCAAAGCAGTGTGGCCAGGCCGCTACCCAATAGCGCAGCGACACTACCCGCAAGCACCAGCGGCACGACGATCATGCCCACCAGCGGCACCAGCAGGGCATTGCTCAGTGCCGCTATCAGGCTGGTTCCACCAAACCAGGCCCCCGCCAGCGGCAACATGGCCAGTGCCATGAATCCATGAGCCCCCAGCCAGCGGCTTCGACCAGACTGCCAGGCCCCGAACCAGAGCAAACATGCCACGGCCGTAAAGGACAGCCAGAAACCTGCTCCCAGTACGGCAAGCGGGTTTACCGCCAACAACATCGCTGCTGCGAGCAGGAGATTGCGCCAGCTCAGCGCCGGGCGCCCGACCATCGCGGCACACAAGAGCGCAGCGCACATCACCCATGCGCGCGATGTCGCCAGAGTGAAGCCTGCCAACGCTGTGTACAGCGTTGCCAGCAACAGCGCCAGCAGCGCAGGTAAGGCGCCGGTATTGCGATGCACGCCGAATAACACCAGCACCCGGCAGAGGGCTGCGCCAAGCAGCAAGCCACAGGCCGCGACCATGCCCACATGCAGGCCTGAAATGACCAGCAGATGACTCACCCCGAACTGTTGAAACAGACGCCACAACGGCATCGTGAGCCCATTGCGGTCGGCCACTGCCAGCGCGCGCACCAGTGCGGCCTCCGGCCCACTACCGAGTGCGCTGTGAATCTGCTCGCTGATTCGCTGACGAATCCTGTGGTGCCGCTCCCGACCACTGGGCTCGCCGAGGCGTTGTGCAGGCGCCGTGCTGCTGACGCTGCCAACGGCGTCGATGCCCGCTTCCGCGTACCCGCGTTGCCTGTTTGTGCCACCGGGGTTCTGCATACCCCACGGTGTGCGCAGGCGCACCAGAAAGCGCCAGTGCTCCCCCGGCTGCAGGGTAAGCCCACTGCTCTCGGTGAGCAGTAAGCGCCGTGGACCGGCACAGGGGCCGGTGCCCGCAGTATCGCGAACCAACTCGAAACGCTGCCATTGGCGCCCCTCCGGCTGCAAAAACACCTGAGGTAGGCCTGCAACGCGACCCTCAATCCAGGTTGGCGTACGCTCACAACCCGCCGGCAGACGTTTGGCCGACAGTGACTGTGCCGCGCAGAGTCCAACGGCCGTGCCCAGCAACAGCGCTCCAGCCGTGCGCGTCAGCTGCGCCTCCCCCTGCCAGCTGAACAGGGCGAGCCCGGCAAACACCAGGGTGAGCCAAGCCGGGCCGGGAGAGGGCATAAGGGAGCAGAGCATTATGCCGGCGATAAACGCCACCAGCTGCGCAGGCATCAGTGGTTTAGCCGACTGTTTGCCGCCATAATACGGGCCTGACAGTTACCGTGGTTACGTCATTCCACTCAAACACGGCCTAGCGGCTCCATACACATCAAAGCCAGCCAGATTTCCACATGCCCCGAAAGACGCTCAAACAGTGGCTGCCCTCGCCCACCCGCATACGCCGCATCGACAGCTTGCGTGTGCTGGGCGACTGGATTTACCAGCCCAACCTGTGGCACATCAACCGCTTTTCCGCGTCGATGGCCTTTTTCGTGGGTGTCTTTGTCGCGTTTCTACCCATTCCCGGTCAAATGCTGGTGGCCGCCGTACTCGCGGTGCTGTTGCGCTGCAACCTGCCCATGTCCGTGGCGCTGGTGTGGATCACCAATCCGGTAACCATGCCCGCGATGTTCTATCTGTCCTACCGGGTGGGGGCCTTGTTGATAGACGCGCCCGTGCACGTACTGGAGTTCGAGCTCAGCGCGGCCTGGATCACCGACCGTATCGGGATGATCTGGAAGCCCCTACTGGTGGGCAGCCTGCTATCAGGGTTGTTGTTCGGTTCTCTGGGCTATACGGCGGTCAGTCTGCTGTGGCGCTGGCGTGTCGGCCACCACTGGCGCAAGCGCCAGGTGCGAAGGGCGCAGCGTGTTACACACGCTCCTGGTGAAGAATCTGGGCGGGCGCAAGACGGGCCGCCCGGCGCGCCGGATACAGCGCGGCCAGCACGCAAAGACTGAGCGCCACCAGCGACACCCAGAGCACGTCTGACATGAGTATTTCCACGGGTAGGAAAGACACCGGATAGACGTCGGTGCTGAGAAAGCGAATGCCCAGAACCTGCTCTAGCCCCGCCACCAGTTGCGGAATACCCAGGCTCAGCAAGACGCCAAATACACTGCCGAGCACCGCGCCCAGCACGCCAATCATGGCGCCCTGGAGGAGAAAGATACCTGTAATGTCGGTGCCGGAGGCGCCCAGAGTACGAAGAATTGCGATGTCACCCTGTTTGTCGAAGACCACCAGCACCAGCGACGACACCACGTTGAAGGCCGCCACGCCGATAATAGAGAACAGCAGGATACTCACCAGGTCGCGAGAGAGCTGTATGGCGGAATACAGGTTGCCGTGCGTCATCATCCAGTTGGTGGTGTAATAGCCCGGTGGTAAATCCGCCAACAGCGACCAGCCCAGACCGTGAACGTTAAATAGATCATCAACCCGCAACTGCATGCCGCTCACGGCCCCCGCCAGCCCCGCCAACTCGGATGCCAACGCCAGGCTGATCACCGCGGCGGACTCGTCCAGCTCAGTACCGGTGGCAAACAAGCCGAGTAAGGTGACGGCGGCAAACCGGGTTGCCGCAGGGTTGCTGCTATCGCTGCCGGGAACGATCAGGGTGAGTGAATCCCCCGGTTTTGCATCGAGGCGGGCCGCCAGGCCGCTGCCTAACAGCAGCCCGCTTGAGGCCTCGTTGAAGCGCTGTTGCAGCGCCGGGTCGAGTGCGGCGAGCAGTCCCTCAGCCTGCGCGGGCGGCAGCCCCATACCGATACCGGTTTCGATATCCCGCCCGCGCACGAACAGGGCATCAAACTGGACAAAGGGCTGCACTGACTGCACCTCCGGGCGCGCAGCCAGTGCGCTGGCGACCGGCTGCCAATCCACCAGCGGGTCTGTGCCATACACGGTGATGTGGGGCACCAGTGCAAGAATCCGTTCGCGCATCTCCTTGTCGAAACCATTCATCACCGACAGCACGGCAATCAGCAGACCGATCGCCAGAATCAGCCCCAACGCCGACAGGGACGCCAGAAACGTCGACAGGTAGCCGCGCCCGAAGGCGAAACTGTAGCGCAGGGCGATACGCCCCTGATCACGCAGGCGCACGGGGCTGCTCCAGCAGCGCGCCCTGGCGCAACTCCAGCGTGCGGTCCATGCGCTGTGCTATGCGCGGGTCATGCGTAACCACAATAAAACCGGTGCTGGCCGCACTCAGGGAATCAATCAGTGCCAGCACCTGTTCGGCGGACTCCGGGTCCAGGTTCCCGGTGGGCTCGTCCATCAGCACACAGTCGGGCTGGGTGACCAGCGCCCGTGCAATGGCGACACGCTGACGCTCGCCGCCCGACAACTCCCCCGGGCGGTGCTGCAGACGATGCTGCATGCCGACCTGCGCCAGAACCGCCTCTGCAGCCTGCCAGGCGCTGCGCCGCCCCGCTCCGCCGATCAACAGCGGCATGGCGACGTTTTCGCGCGCGTCGAACTCCGGCAGCAGATGGTGAAACTGATAGACAAAGCCCAAGTGCTGATTGCGCCAGCGGCAGAGCGCGCGCTCGCCCAGCGCTGCCAGGTCCTGGCCACGAATCATTACCCGCCCCCGGCTTGGCGTGTCCAGACCACCCAAAAGATTCAGCAGGGTCGACTTGCCGGAACCTGATGCGCCCACGATGGCAATTTTTTCGCCGTCGCGCAGCGCCAGCTCCACGCCATTGAGTACCTGGACTTCACGGCTACCGTCCCGGTACACCCGGCCCAGCTGCTCGCAGCGCAACACCAGCGCATTATTCATAACGCAACACCTCGGCGGGCGCGATGCGAGAAGCCCGCCAGGCCGGATAGACGCTCGCCAGCAGGCTCAACAGCAGCGAGGCCACAATCACCGCCGCCACATCCTGGCCCTGCAGGCGAGCCGGGAGTTCACTGATGAAGTACACGGAGGGATCGAACAGCTTGACACCAAACCACTGCTCCAGCATCGCCGTGAGACGGGCAATGTGGCTCGCCAGCGCCACGCCCAGTACGGCGCCCACACCGATGCCGGTACAGGCCAGCCCCAGACCATGAGCCAGAAAAATCGCCATGATTTCCCCTGAGCGCGCGCCCATTGTGCGCAGCACCGCAATATCGCCGCGCTTTTCCGCTACGGCCATCACCAGTGTGGACACGATATTGAACGCTGCGACGGCAACGACACTGAGCAACAGCAGACCCACCATGATTTTCTCCATTTTCACCGCGCGAAACAGGCTACCCTGGGTTTGCGTCCAGTCGCGGACTTGCACACCCGGTGGCAAGCCAGCCGCCAGCGCCGCCAGCTGATGCGGTGCCGTCATCAGGTCGCCGGTGCGCAGCTGCAAGCCATCGACCGTGTCACCGGCGCCGAACAGCCGCTGTCCCGTCGCCAGAGAAACATAGGCCTGATAGCTATCGGGCTGGGCATTGACGGCAAACAGGCCGACCACATGCAAACGCTTGCTGCGCGGGAACGTGCCCAGTGGCGTCACCGTAAGGCTCGGCAAGGTTACTTCGAGGCTATCACCCGGGGCGACCCCCAGCCCGCGTGCCAGAGCCGCACCCAGCACAATGCTGAAAGGCAGCTGCTCGAGTTCAGCCAGCGTCCCTGCCACCATGGCGTCACCAACGCCAGACACCCCGGCCTGACGTTCAACATCGATTGCGGTGAGATTGGCGCCGCGTGCTGTGCCGCGGCTCGCGAGAATAACCTTGTCCGCCAGATAGGGCGCGACCGCAAGGACGTCCGGTTGTGCGGCCAGTTGGCCTGCAAGCTCCGTCCAGCCGTCAACACGCCCTTCCTGTGCCACCACAAACCCGTGTGGCACCAGGGCGAGAATGCGCTCGCGCAGCTCGCCGGCAAAGCCGTTCATTATGGAAAGCACCGTAATCAGGCTAGCCACACCCAACACCATGCCCAGCATGGATACCGTGGCGATAACACTGGCAAAGCGATTGCGTCGACGGCTGAAGCTGTAGCGCAAGCCGACAAAAATAGCGTAGTGAAGGCCCAGGGGAGTTACCTGCAGGTGTGTCGGTGTCAGCGATCAGCCGGATAGAAACGCGGATCTGTGTCCTCGTCGCCTGTTTCGCTGTTACGTGTTTCCTTCTCACAGCGGCCGGGGTCGCCGCCACAGATATCGCAGGCGGTATCGAACCCCAAGGCGCCCATGCCGCCGCAGGACCCCTTGATGGGCCCGCGGCCCATGAGCACACCAACCGCCATGATACCCATGACGATCGCCATGAAGACAGCTGCCAGCAGAAATTCGATCATCACTTCATTCCTCGCGGCCCGTGGCCACTATTGGGTCGGGGTGCTCTGTTCCAGCCACGGCTCAAAAGCGCTGGAATACAGCGGCACAATACGCTCACCGTCGCGTCGCATCAAATACACGGCCAGCCCCTCGGCTTCTGCCAGCGCCAATGCCTCATCGGCACCGAGTACTGTCAGGGCCGTGGCCCAGCCGTCTGCGGTCATGCAGTCGTCTGCCAATACGGTGACAGAGACCAGGTCGTGTGCCACCGGATAGCCGGTTCGCGGGTCGATACTGTGTGAATAGCGCCGCCCCTCCAGCTCGAAATAGTTGCGGTAGTCGCCCGAGGTGGCCACGGCGATATCTTCCAGTGCAATACCCAGAGCGATGGCTCGCGCGCCGGGCTCGGGCCGTTCCACGGCGATGCGCCAGGCGTCGCCCCGCGGGCTCTTGCCGGCAACACGCATCTCACCGCCCACTTCAACCAGGAAGCTGTCGATACCCTGTTCGCTCAGCGCGTTCGCCAGCACGTCGACAGCGTAGCCCTTGGCGATGGAAGACAGATCCAGTTCCACCTGGCGCAGACGGCGCAGGCGTTGCAGCTCGGCATCGAATTCAACGAACTGCTGACCCACACGGTCCCGGGCGGCCTCAATGGCGCTGGTCTGCGGCAACTCCCTGCGCGGTTGGACAGGGCCAAAGCCCCAGAGTTCGACCAGCGGCCCCACGGTGACATCGTAGGCACCACTGGTGCGCTCGCCGATGTGTAGAGCCTCGGCCATGACGCGTGCGAAGTGGCTGGACACAGGCACCCAGCTACCGACCACACTCTGGTTGAAACGACTGATTTCCGAGTCAACCTGCCAGGTGGACATGCTGTCATTCACGCTCACCAACAAGCCTTCCAGGCTTGCCTGAACCTGCTCCGGTGGTGGTGTCTGTGGACCCGGCAGGTAGGTCACGTGCCAGGTGGTGCCCATGGTCGCGCCGGACAGGGCTACGCCGGCGTTGGGCTGCGAACACGCGGAGAGCAGCAGCACACCGGCTAGCAGAAACCAGGCAGGCTTACAAAAAAGCCACCCCGAAGAGTGGCTTTCACTGAGCACGTGGTGTTGCATCACCCGCCGAAGTCGTCCAGCAGGATATTTTCCGGCTCAACGCCCATATCCGTCAGCATGCGCACGACAGCGGCGTTCATCATTGGCGGACCGCACATGTAAAACTCGCAATCTTCAGGCGCGGGGTGGTCTTTGAGGTACTCTTCATACAACACGTTATGGATGAACCCGGTCAGGCCATCCCAGTTGTCCTCTGGCTGCGGATCCGAGAGCGCAACGTGCCATTCGAAGTTATCGTTTTCCGCGGCCAGCTGGTCGTAGTCTTCCACGTAGAACATTTCGCGCAGCGAGCGGGCGCCGTACCAGAAGGAAATCTTGCGCTTGCTGTGCAGGCGCTTGAGCTGGTCGAACAGGTGCGAGCGCATGGGCGCCATACCTGCACCACCGCCGATAAAGATCATCTCGGCGTCCGTGTCCTTGGCGAAGAACTCACCGAAGGGGCCATACACATTCACCTTGTCACCAGGCTTCAGGTTGAAGACCCAGGACGACATGACGCCCGGCGGAATGCCCTCACTGCCGGGGGGTGGCGTGGCGATGCGAATGTTGAATTTAACCAGACCACGCTCTTCGGGGTAGTTGGCCATGGAGTAGGCGCGGATGGTGGTTTCCTCTACCTTGGACTCCAGCTTGAAGAAGCCGAACCGCTCCCAATCGCCGCGATACTCCTCGTCGATATCGAAATCTTTGTACTTCACCAGGTGCGGCGGACATTCCAGCTGCACGTAACCGCCGGCACGGAAGTCAACGCTCTCCCCTTCCGGCAGCTTCAGAGTCAGCTCCTTGATGAAGGTGGCGACGTTAGGGTTGCTCTCAACCGTGCACTCCCACTGCTTGACGCCGAAGACTTCTTCCGGCACTTCGATTTTCATGTCCTGTTTGACGGCGGTCTGACAACTCAGGCGCCAGCCTTCCTGCGCGTCCCGCTTGGTAAAATGCCCCTCTTCCGTAGGCAGCATGGCACCGCCACCCTCGGTGATGATGCATTTGCATTGCGCACAGGTGCCGCCGCCGCCGCAGGCGGAGGGCAGGAACAGGCCGCTCTCGGAGAGCGTCTGCAGCAACTTGCCACCTGCGGGGACATGAATGGTTTTCTCGCCGTTGATTTCAATGGCGACTTCGCCACTGCTAACCAGGCGTGAGCGTGCACTCAGGATGACGGCGACCAGGGCGAGCACGATCGCCGTGAACATGGTAACACCGAGGATGATCGTCAGGTTCATAACAGCACTTCCGCCTAGAGATTCATACCACCGAAAGACATAAAGCCGAGAGACATCAGCCCTACCGTGATGAAGGTGATGCCAAGGCCCTGCAGGCCATCGGGCACATCACTGTACTTGAGCTTTTCGCGGATACCCGCAAGCGCCACAATCGCCAGCGCCCAGCCGACACCGGCACCGGCACCGAAGACCACGCTTTCACCAAAGGTGTAGTCGCGCTCCACCATGAACAACGCCGCACCCAGAATGGCACAGTTTACGGTAATCAAGGGGAGGAACACGCCGAGCGCGTTGTACAGAACCGGGACATACTTGTCGAGGAACATCTCCATGATCTGGACAATGGCCGCAATCACGCCGATGTACGACAGAAGCCCCAGGAAGCTCAGGTCAACGTCAGGCAGCCCCGCCCACGCCAGCGCGCCATCGGCGAGCAGGTAGTTGTAGATCAGGTTGTTGACGGGCACCGTGATGGTGAGCACCACGATCACAGCGATGCCCAAACCAATGGCCGCCTGCACCTTCTTGGAGATGGCGAGGAAGGTACACATACCGAGAAAGAAGGCCAGCGCCATGTTTTCAATAAACACGGCCCGGATAAACAGGCTCAGATACTGTTCCATTACGCGCCCTCCTCGGCAGCGGTGTGCTTCGCCATGCGGAAGTCGGGTTCTTCAACCTGCTTTTTGTCCACGCTGCGCAGAATCCAGATAAAACCGCCAATCAGGAAGAAGGCACTGGGCGGCAACAGCAGCAGGCCGTTGGGGTTGTACCAGCCGCCTTCCGTGACCAGAGGCAGCACTTCCATGCCGAACAGCTTGCCGGAGCCGAACAGCTCACGCACGAAGGCGACCGCGAGCAGCACTGTGCTGTAGCCGAGGCCGTTACCGATGCCGTCGAAGAAGCTGGGCAGCGGCGGGTTCTTCATGGCGAACGCTTCCGCACGCCCCATCACGATACAGTTGGTAATGATGAGCCCCACGAACACCGAGAGCTGCTTGCTGATGTCGTAGGCAACCGCTTTCAGTACCTGGTCAACCACAATCACCAGCGAGGCGATAACGGTCATCTGTACGATGATGCGGATGCTGCCGGGTATCTGAGTGCGGATCGCGGAAATAAACAGGTTGGAAAAGGCGGTGACCAGGGTCAGCGCAATACACATCACCACAGTGACCTGCAGCGACGAGGTGACGGCCAGCGCCGAACAGATACCGAGAATCTGCAGGGCAATGGGGTTGTTCTTGAAAATGGGCGTAATGAGGGTGTCCTTGACCGCTGACATCTCAGGCCTCCCCTGCTTTCAGGTTATTGAGGAACGGTTCATAGCCCTGCTCACCGAGCCAGAAATGAACCAGTTGCGTGACGCCACGCGACGTCAGCGTGGCGCCGGAGAGGCCATCCACGCGCCAGGGCGCATCGGGGCTACCGGGGTCAACGCTCCCTTTGGCCAGCGACAGGGCAACGTCCCCATCGCGATAGACTTTCTTACCCGGCCACTGTGCTTTCCAACGGGGGTTATCGACTTCGCCGCCGAGCCCTGGTGTTTCTCCGTGCTCGTAGAAGCCGAGGCCAGCGACGGTGTTGGCATCCGACTCCAGCGCGATAAAGCCGTAGAGGGTCGACCAGAGACCGTAGCCACGGACAGGCAGGATCAGCTTGTCAATATCGCCGCCACTGCCCTCGACCAGGTACACCAGTGCAAAATGTTCGCGGCTGCCAATGCCAGCGATATCTTCCGACTTGCTCAAATCGGTGGAGCGGTCGGGCTCTTTCGCCGCTTTGATCTGCTCGTAGCTGGCGGGGTCCACCGCCTCGGTGAATTCGCCGGTGCGCAGGTCTACCACGCGGGTTTTCACCTGCGCGAACTGCTCCTCAATTGAGCGTTCTTCATCAAGCATACCGGCGGCGGCAAGGATATTGCGTTTGCGGTCCAGTGTTTTGTTCGCTTCCTGCGCCGGCTTGAGCATCACTGCGGCGGTTGAGACCACCACGGAACACACGATACACAGCGCGAAGGCGACCAGCAGGGTCTTACTGATGCCGTCATTCTTAGACACGGGCAAGCCTCCGTTTGATATTTGACTGGATCACGAAATGGTCCATCAGCGGCGCAAACAGGTTGGCAAACAGGATGGCCAGCATGATGCCTTCAGGAAAGGCCGGGTTGACCACGCGGATCAGCACACACATCACACCGATCAGTATGCCGTAGGCAAACTTGCCGGTGTTGGTGTAAGCGGCGGACACCGGGTCGGTGGCCATGAACATCATACCGAAGGCAAAACCACCTACTACCAAGTGCCAATAGAACGGCATGTTGAACATCGGGTTGGTCTCGGAGCCAATCAGGTTGAACAGCGAGGACAGCGCGACCATACCCAGGAACACACCGGCGACAATGCGCCAGGAAGCGATACGCATCAACATCAATACGGCGCCACCAATGAGGATAGCCAACGTCGATGTCTCGCCGATGGAGCCGTGTATGTTGCCCACAAAAGCCTGCATCCAGGTGATTTGCGCTTCGGCGAGTCCGGAGATGCCATCCGATGCCACAATCGACAGTGGCGTGGCGCCGGTGTAGCCATCTACCGCCGTCCACACGCCGTCACCGGACATCTGCGCCGGGTAGGCGAAGTAGAGAAAAGCGCGCCCGGTGAGGGCCGGATTAAGAAAGTTCTTGCCGGTACCGCCGAACACTTCCTTGCCGATCACCACACCGAAGCTGATACCCAGGGCCACCTGCCACAGGGGCACATCGGGCGGGCAAATCAGGGCGAAGAGGATAGACGTGACGAAGAAACCCTCGTTCACTTCGTGGCCACGCTTCATGGCGAACAATACTTCCCAGAAACCGCCGACGAGGAAGGTGGTGGCGTAAATGGGCAGGAAGTACAGCGCGCCGAAGAAAAAGCAGTCCCAGAGACTGGACGCGTCATAGCCACCGAAGGCGGCAATCAGGCTGCCGCGCCAACCGTCCACCGATCCGCCCGTGGCGGCGAGGATATCATTGGCCTGGAACCCCAGGTTGTACATGCCGTAGAACATGGCCGGGAACGTGGCGAACCAGACCGTGATCATGATCCGCTTCAGGTCCACGCCGTCGCGAACATGTGCCGTGCTCCGCGTTACCGAAGAGGGTGAATAGAAAATGGTATCCACCGCTTCGTAGAGCGGATACCACTGCTTGAAGCGTCCCCCCTCTTCAAAATGGTGCTCAACACCGTCAAGGATCTTGCGCAGTCCCACGGTCTAACCCTCCTTCTCGATGCGTGTCAGGTTGTCCCGCAAAATGGGACCGTACTCGTACTTGCCGGGGCACACGTAGGTGCACAGCGCCAGATCTTCTTCGTCGAGGTCGAGGCAACCCAGCGACTGGGCCGTCTCGGTGTCACCCACAATCAGTGCCCGCAACAGGTGCGTGGGGAGATAGTCCTGCGGCACCACCGTTTCATAGGTGCCCACCGGCACCATGGCACGCTGGCTGCCATTGGTGGTGGTGGTCATGGCCAGTGGCTTGAGGCCGAACAGGCTGCTCAGGTAGATACCCAGATTGGAATGCTTTTCTGCGCCGGGTGACAGCCAGCCCATGAAGGCCCGCTGACGGCCCTCCAGCAGCACGGATACCTGGTTGTGGTAGCGCCCCAGGTAGGCAGTGGGCGCCTGCACGCGACGACCGCCAAGCACCGAACCGGAAATGACCCGGTTGTCGCCATCTTTTGTTTCGCCAGCACACAGGGCCTGAAGGTCGGCACCCATGCGCGTGCGTAGCAGCCGCGGTTTGACCACCTGCGGCCCGCTCAGCGCGATCACGCGCGAGGTGTAAATGGCACCGTCAAGGAACAGGCGACCGAGGGCAATCACGTCCTGGTAGCCAATAGTCCAGACAACCTTGGTCGCCGTGACGCCACCCTCGAGGAAATGAATGTGCGTCCCGGCAAGACCCGCGGGGTGCGGTCCGCCGAATTCCGCCAACTGTATGTTCTGTGCTTGCCCTGCGGGCAGGTTGGCACCGGGGGCCGCGCACAGGTAGACCGTACCGGTCGTGAGCTGGGCGAGGATATCCTGCCCGAGCGCGAACGCTTCGGGTTCCGCTGCAATGACCACTGACGGATCGGCCGCGAGCGGATGGGTATCGATTGCGGTAATGAAAATTGCCGCCGCCTCGGCGTCCAGGGCCGGCACGCGGCTGAACGGACGGGTGCGCAGTGCGGTCCACTGCCCCGCGTTGTTGAGGTGTTCGCGAATGGTCTCGCTGCCGAGTTTGCGCGCTTCGTCGGCGCTGTAGGCGGTGAAACTCTCGGAGGCATCGCCCTCCACCTCGATCACCACCGACTGCAGGGCGCGGCGCGCGCCGCGGTTGATCGCGGCCACCACGCCACCGGCAGGTGCCGTGTAACGAACGCCTGCGGTCTTCTTGTCGGTGAAGAGCAGTTGGCCGGCCTTCACCCGGTCGCCCTCTGCCACTTCCATGGTCGGTTTCATGCCGACGTAATCCGGGCCCACCAGCGCCACGGCACGTGCCGGAGAAGCTTCTTCAATCGTTTGCTGGGGGGCGCCCTGGATGGGAATATCCATACCCCGCTTGATCTTGATCATACGATCTGCCTACAGGTTCGTCAGTATTTGTGGCGGCCAGAGCCGTGTGTGAAGCCTGTGCTCCACAGCTGGCAGCGGCAAGGCGCAGGGCTTTCCATGCACCTTGCCGGGCCGGAGGAATCAAGCGCAGCCACCCTGTCCCGGGCCGCGCGCATTATAACGGAAGCCTGCGCCAAAACACCACTGCGCAAGCCGCCCTTCGCGCTGTTTCCGCACATCCGCGCGGCGCTCCGCCGCGAGCCTCAGGAATTCCTGGGGTAGCGGGCGTAGCGGATACCGGACACCTGCTCAAGGATGCGATACACCTGGCAGCTATAGCCGAACTCGTTGTCATACCACAGATACAGCACGGCCTGCGTGCCGTTGACGATGGTCGCCTGGGCGTCAAAGATACAGGCGTGGCGCGAGCCGACAAAATCGCTGGATACCACCTCGGGCGAGTTGGAGTAGTCGATCTGCTTGCGCATGGTGGAGTGCAAGGCCATGTGGCGCATGTACTCGTTGACCTCTTCCTTGGTGGTGGCGCGCCCCAGTGTCAGGTTGAGAATCGCCATGGACACGTTCGGGATGGGTACGCGTATCGCGTTGCCGGTGAGCTTGCCCGCGAGTTGCGGCAACACCTTGGCCACCGCCTTGGCTGCACCGGTTTCGGTGATCACCATGTTCAGCGGCGCACTGCGCCCGCGGCGATCAGCCTTGTGGTAGTTATCGATGAGGTTCTGGTCGTTGGTATAGGCGTGCACGGTCTCCACGTGACCGCTGATGATGCCATAGCGATCATCCATCGCCTTGAGTGGGGGCACAATGGCATTGGTGGTGCAAGACGCGGCGGAAATGATCGTGTCCGTTGCGTCAATCATGTCGTTGTTGATGCCGGCGACCACGTTCTTCATGTCGCCCTTGCCGGGTGCGGTGAGGATGACTTTGGCGACGCCCTTGGATTGCAGGTGCCGCGACAGGCCTTCCTGATCACGCCAGACGCCAGTGTTGTCGACCACAATGGCATTGTTGATGCCGTATTCCGTGTAGTCGATACTATCGGGCGAATCGGCGTAGATCACCTTCACCTCGTTGCCGTTGGCAACAAAGGACTGGCGCTCCTCATCGACACGGATGGTGCCGTCGAAGGCGCCGTGTACCGAGTCGCGGCGCAGCAGGCTGGCGCGCTTGACCAGGTCATCGGGGGCGGAGCCCTTGCGTACGACCACCGCGCGCAGGCGCAGCGACTCGCCGCCGTCCGTCTTGTCAATCAGGATACGCGCCATGAGCCGCCCGATGCGGCCGAACCCGTAGAGCACGACATCAACCGGGGCGTGCCCGGGCTCCGGGCGCGCGCCGATCAGGTCGGCGACTTCCTGGCGAACGTAATCGTCGACACTGAGGCCGGCACCCTCGCCCTTGTCATAATACTGCACCGCCAGCCGGCCGATATCGATGTGCGCCGGGCCCAGGTCCAGTGCGGATAGCGACTTGATGATCGGGAAGGTTTCGAACTCGGAGAGCTCGTTTTCCTCTACCTGCCGCACGTAGCGGTGATCCTTCATGATCTGGGTGACTGACTGGTTGACCAGCGACTTGCCGTAGATGTAACACTTCACATTCTTGCGACGGGACAGCTCACCCACGAGGGGGATCATGCCTTCCGCCAGCGCCTCGCGCTCTTTCCAGTCTTTGAAATAGTCGTCAGGACGCTCTCGCTTGCGTTCGTTCACTCGTCTGTCACCTGTGTGAGGGGGAATACGGGTTGCAACGGGCGCGTATTATCCCGCCGCATCCCGGCGAGGGCAAGGCACAGTGGTACTTTTCACCCAGCGCTTTACAATAAGCGCCCCTTCCGCACTGAAACACCGGGGTTTCATGTACACATCCCTGCTCGCCAGCACACCCTGGCCCGCCAAATCCGGCACCCGCACCTCGATTGGTCCCTTCCACGGCTGTGCCGAGGCGCGGCTGGTAGCCGAGCTCGCGCGCCCCGACAGCCTGTTGCTGGTGATTACGGCGGACACCAGCTCAGCCCTCGCACTGGAACGGGAGCTGCCCTTCTTCCTGGCTGAAGAGATCGACATTCTCGCCTTTCCCGACTGGGAAACCCTGCCCTACGATAACTTCTCGCCGCATCAGGACATCGTGTCCGAACGGCTGGAAACACTGTACCGGCTACCCAGCCTGGCAGCCGGCATCCTGGTTGTGCCCATGTCCACCCTGATGCACCGCCTGCCCCCCGTGCACTACGTGGCGGGTTCCAGCCTGGTATTGGAGCCCGGCCAGGTGCTCGACCGCGAATCCTTCCGTCGCAACCTGGAGCGCAACGGTTACCGCAACGTCGAAACCGTCTACGAACACGGCGAGTTTGCCCTGCGCGGCTCGCTGCTGGACATTTTCCCGATGGGCAGCGATCTGCCCTATCGGGTGGACCTGCTCGATGACGAGGTCGACAGCCTGCGCACCTTCAGTCCCGACACCCAGCGTACGCTGGAAAAGGTCAGCGCCATCAACCTGCTGCCGGCCCGGGAATACCCGCTGAACCCGGCGGCCATCGAGCGTTTTCGACTCAACTGGTACGACGCCTTCGATGTTGATCACGATGCCTGCCCCACCTACCGCGAAGTCAGCGCCGGCCGCGCGCCCGGTGGCTGCGAATATTACCTGCCACTGTTCTTCGAGGCCTGCGCCACCCTGTTTGACTACCTGCCCGCGGGCACGCCGGTCATCGCCGTCGGCGATCACTACCGGGCGGCACAGCGCTTCTGGGCAGATGCCGAGCACCGACACACGGAATATGGCATTGATCCTCGCCGCCCTCTGCTGCCGCCGGCGCGCTGTTTTACACCGGTAGAGGAGCTCTATCAGCTGCTGGGCCACTGCCCGGTGCTGGAGCTGCGGCGCAATCCGGAGGCCCCGGTGCACGTGGCCAGCCCGTCGCAGGCACTACCCGACCTGAGCACCCAGGGCGCACGGCAAACACCGGCCGAACGGCTACAACACTTCATGCAACGGCACACCGGGCCGCTATTACTCTGTGCGGAATCTGCCGGCCGTAGGGAAGTGCTGTTGGAAAACCTGGCGGCCCACGGCCTGACACCGCCGGAGGTGGCGGACTGGGCCGATTTTCTCGCCTCTGGCCTGCGCTTTGCCATCAGTACCGCGCCCATCGACCGCGGCATGTACTTTGGCGAGGACGCCCCGGCACTGGTGTGCGAGGCACAGCTGTTCGGCAACCGGGTTGCCCAGCGGCGCCGTCGGCGCAAGGTTGACGAAACCCAGGCCGAGAACGTCTTTCGCGACATCAACGAGCTGCGTGAGGGGGTGCCGGTCGTGCATCTGGAACACGGCGTCGGTCGCTACCTGGGACTGCAGACCCTGGAGGTTGATGGAGCCGATAGCGAGTTCCTGATGCTGGAATACGCCCAGGGCAGCAAACTCTACGTGCCCGTTGCGTCCCTGCACCTGGTGAGCCGCTATGCCGGCAGTGACCCGGACCTGGCACCGCTGCACAAACTGGGTTCCGAACAGTGGGAAAAGGCGCGCCGCAAAGCCACGGAAAAAGCCAGCGACGTGGCCGCGCAGCTACTGGACGTCTACGCCCGCCGCGAGGCGCGCAAGGGCTTCTGTTTCGAGTTGCCAGCGCTGGAGTACGAACAGTTCGCAGCGAGCTTCCCGTTTGAGGAGACCGCGGATCAGGCGGCGGCGATTGAGGCGGTTATCGGTGATATGACCGCGACGCGGGTCATGGACCGCCTGGTGTGCGGCGATGTGGGCTTTGGGAAAACCGAGGTCGCCATGCGTGCGGCGTTTATTGCGGCGCGCAACGGCAAGCAGGTAGCGGTGCTGGTGCCCACCACCCTGCTCGCCCAACAGCACTACAACTCGTTTGCCGATCGCTTCGCCGACTGGCCTGTGACCGTGGACGTGGTGTCGCGCTTCAAAAGCGGCAAGGACCTCGGGGGTGTGCTACAGCGGGTTGCCGATGGCGACATCGACATCCTCGTGGGTACCCACAAGCTACTCTCCAGCGACTTCCGCTTCCATGATCTGGGCCTGCTGATCATCGACGAGGAGCATCGCTTTGGCGTCAAACAGAAAGAGGCGATCAAGGCCTTGCGCGCCGAGGTGGACATTCTCACCCTGACCGCCACACCGATACCGCGCACGCTGAACATGGCCCTGGGTGGCATGCGGGACCTGTCTGTCATTGCCACACCGCCCGCCCGCCGTCTGTCTATCAAGACCTTTGTGCGCGAGCACAATATCGCCCTGATCCGGGAGGCAGTACTGCGCGAAACTCTGCGCGGCGGGCAGGTTTACTACCTGCACAATGAGGTCAAGAGCATAGAGGAAGCGGGGCGCAAGTTACGCGAGCTGTTGCCGGATCTCTCGATCGGCATCGCCCACGGGCAGATGCGCGAGACAGAGCTGGAACAGGTGATGTCGGCGTTCTATCACCAGCGCCATCATATACTGCTGTGCACCACGATTATCGAAACGGGAATTGACGTCCCCACCGCCAACACCATCATCATTGAGCGCGCCGACAAGTTCGGACTCGCCCAGCTGCACCAGCTGCGTGGCCGTGTCGGGCGCTCACACCATCAGGCCTACGCCTATTTGCTGTGCCCGCCACGTTCGGCCATAACGCCGGATGCGGAAAAACGCCTGGAGGCCATTGAAGCCGCCGGTGACCTCGGCGCAGGGTACCTGCTGGCGACCCACGACCTGGAGATTCGCGGCGCCGGCGAGCTGCTCGGTGATGAGCAGAGTGGACAGATTCACAGTGTCGGCTTTGCCCTCTACATGCGCATGCTGGAGCGGGCGGTGGCCGCCCTGCGACGCGGCGAGATCCCCAATGCGGATGCGCCGCTGGATGCCGGCACCGAGATCAATCTGCATGTCCCGGCGCTGATTCCCGACGACTACCTGCCAGACATCAACACGCGTCTGGTTCTGTACAAGCGCATCGCAGCAGCCCAGAACGAGCAGGCGCTGCGGGACATTCAGGTAGAGATGATCGACCGTTTCGGCCTGTTGCCGCAACAGATCAAGAATCTGGTGCAGGTCGCGCGACTGCGTATCCGCGCCGAACAGCTGGGCATTGCGGGGATTGAGGTTGGCCCCGGCGGTGGTAACATCGATTTTCGGGAGTCCACGCGGGTGAACCCGCTGAGCCTGGTGAAGCTGGTGCAGTCCGATCCGAAGGGCTACCAGCTCACCGGTGCCACCCGCCTGCGTTTCAAGCGCAGCCTGGACAACCCCGAACAGCGCCAGCAGTTTGCCGACGAGCTGCTGGACACCTTTGCCGCTGACGCCACGGACGATGCCGCCTGATGATTCCTCACCCGATACACACCCTGCTTACTTTCCTGGCGGCAGCCCTGGCGTTTCCGCTCGCGCCGGCCCAGGCGCAGGAGCGCGAACAGAACTGGTATCAGGTGGAGTTGCTGGTTGTCGCGCATACCAACCCGACGGCGCAGCGGGCGGAACAGTGGGAACCCCTGCCTCGGCTCGCCTATCCGGAGGCGTTCCGATTCCTGCTCGATCCGCAGCGACTGCGGGCCAACCTTGAGCGCACGCCAGACGCGAGCCATAGCGAGGTTGACGCTAACGGAAAACAACTGATCCACTTGCGCCGCCGCTCCTCCCCCGCAGCGCTGGATGATACCGCGCCGCCACCCACAACGGCAGAAGCCTCAGGCAGTGCGCTTGACGCTGTAAGCGACGGACCGGGGCGCTCGCCTGAAGACTCGCCTGCCAGCGGCGACCCGGCTGCTGTCACCGAGGCGCCGAATGAAGCCCGGCTCCCCACGGCCTTCCTGACGCTGCCGGCCCAGGCGCGGGAGTTTCGCGGCAAAGCGGCCTACATGGAGCGCAACGGCCCCTATCGCGTGCTGTTCCACGAGGTGTGGTGGCAGCCAGTGGGCGGCGCCCGTAGCGCCCTGCCCATCGTACTCGACCAGTCAGGCGACCAGCAAAGCTACCCCGCGCTACAGGGCACGGTGCGACTGCATCGCTCCCGCTTCCTGCATGTGGATACCCAGTTATGGCTGAATACCAGCGGTGACTACCTGCCGGGCACCTGGCGGATGCCCCCGCCCCCGCTCGGCCCCGTATCGCTGGAGCGGGTGCCCGCCGCACTGCTGCCGGACGCAGACGCCGATGTGCTGAGCGCGGTGACAGGCTACGACCCCGCATGGGATGCCGCCCCGGGGCTGCTGGAGGAGGCGACACCCACTGCCGCGCCTGTCTACCCCTACCGGCACGCGGTACTGCTGCAACAGCAGCGTCGCATGCGCTCGAACGAGGTGCACTATATCGATCACCCGCTCATGGGGGTTGTGATCAAGCTCACCCCGCTGGACGCGGAGGCGCTGCACGCAGCGGCCTACGACCGTGATGTGCTGGAGCTTATTACAGGCCCGCAGACGCCAACTGCGGCAGTAGCCGACCCAGCAGGCGCCTGACCACCGCCGCCTCGCGCTGCAGGATGTCACGCATGGTGTCCTGCGTGAGGGGCAGGTCGCCCAGTCCGGCAGCGGCATTCACCACCATGCAAATAGTTGCATAAGCGATACCGCATTCGCGTGCCAGGGCTGCTTCCGGCATGCCGGTCATGCCCACCACGTCGCAACCATCGCCGGCAAAACGCCGCACTTCGGCGGCCGTCTCCAGCCTGGGACCCTGGGTAACCGCATGTACCCCACTGGGTTCATGAGGAATGCCCGCTGCTTCCGCACTGTCGATGATCGCCAGCCGCAGTGCCTGATCGTAGGGCTGGGTGAAATCGATATGCTGCAGTGTCCCATTGCGCCCATCGTCAAACGTGTGCTCGCGCCCCCAGGTGTAATCCACAAGCTGGTCCGGCACCACCAGGCGTCCGGGCTGCATATCCGCACTGATGCCGCCGACGGCGTTGATACCGATCAGCTGAGTGACGCCCAGCGCGCGCATCGCTTCGATGTTTGCCCGGTAGTTGATCAAGTGCGGCGGAATGGCCCGCGGACTGCCGTGGCGCTGCAGGAAAAACACGCGCTGGCCATTGAGCACCCCCTCTTGCAGGGGGCGCGAGGGGGCGCCGTAGATGTTCTCCCCGGCGTGCTCGCGCAGGAGTTCCAGGCCCTCGATCTGGTGGATACCCGTACCGCCGATAATGCCGATACAGGGCGCCGTAGCGTCAGCGCTCATGACTGCGCACCTTCAGCCGCGCGCGCAAGCTCGGGCGGCGCGCTGTCCAGATGCAGGGTGCGGGTCGGGAATGCCACATCCGCGCCATGATCGTGAATGATACGCAACGCCTGCAGCAGCACATCCTGCTTGATCGCGTGGTACTCCACCCAGACTGTGGTGCGGGTGAAGGTGTAGATGAAGAAGTCCAGCGAGGACGGCCCGAAGGACACGAAATTGACAATCAGCGTGCGGTTCAGGTCGATATCTGGATGATTCTCCAACATCTGGCGCACATCTCTGACGATATCTGCCAGCTTGGCTGAATCCTGATAGCGCAAGCCAATGGTCTCGTAAATGCGTCGATTGAACATGCGCGACGGGTTCTCGACAGATATCTGCGTGAACACCGCATTGGGGACATACAACGGCCGCTGGTCAAAAGTGCGTATGCGTGTGAGGCGCCAGCCGATGTCTTCCACTGTCCCTTCAATTTCCCGGTCCGGGGAGCGAATCCAGTCCCCGGGGGTAAAGGGGCGGTCCAGGTAGATGCTCATGCCGCCAAAGAAATTGGCCATGAGGTCCTTGGCGGCAAAACCCACCGCTATCCCGCCAATACCGCCGAAGGCCAGCAGGCCGGAAATGGACACCCCGACACTCTGCAGCGCCATAAGCCCGGCAAGTATCCACAGGATGACCCGCATCAACTTGGCGGTGGAGCGCACCGCAGCCTTGTCCGTGGATGCGGTGTGGCCGCGCGCGGGGCACAGGAGCTCTTCTTCGGCACCAAAAATCAGGCGTTGCAGAAACCAGGTGAGCAAGAGGATCAATACCGTATCGTAGGCCCGCAACACCAGGGATTGCAGATTCTCGGCGATCGGCAGCATGTGCATTATCAGCATGAACACGATCACCCAGAGCGCCACACGCAGCGGCGACTCCAGCGCGCTGATAAAAATGTCATCCCAGCGATTGCTGCTCACGCCCGCAACCCGATGCAAGCGGCGCAACAGGATGCCGAGCAACAAATGCGCAAGCAGCCCTGCCAACAGCACGCCTGCGATTGCCACGAGCGGTGTATCCAGGCCATAGGTCGCCAGTAGCCGGGACAGTGATTCCTCTGTCGCTTCCACGTTACATCAAGCTCCTGTATTCCCGGGGGTTAGACAATTTTCTTCTTTTATCGCACGCTCGTCAGAGGCGCAAAGTATAACAGCGCCCCTGCTCTCCCGACACGCCTTTGCGCCTGCGCGCAAGCGACTGATCTGCCGCATAAAATTTGTGCAGGGATAAAACGCTATGAAGCCATCAGGTTTTTAGATCACCGACTCATAATGGACAGACAACACCGAGATGGTATGTTCAAGGTGAGTCGAATCTGAGGAAAGGGAGACAGAGCATGTTGAGCCCTGCTGTTGGCAACTGGTACAGAGACATCGAAACCGGCGCACTGTTCGAGGTCGTGGCCCTGGATGATGCCGCGCGCACCGTTGAAACCCAGTTCCTCGATGGCGAGGTCACCGAATACGATCTGGAGGTCTGGCGCATGCTGCAGTTGCAGAAGGCTGCGGCCCCGGAGGACTGGCGCACGCCCTTCGAACTTGATGACGAGGACAGCCAGGATCCTGACCAGCCCTACCACCCGGAAGAATGGAGCAGCCCGGTGTCGACCATCGAACCCGATACCATGCTCGGCGTCGAGGACAGCTAGGCAAATACGCGCCTGCCGTTGCTTGTCGCCAACGCGCATTACTGTATATAATCCCAGCCACTGTACAAAAACACAGATGGACGGGTTATGGACAAACTCACGCAGCGACAGCAGCAGGTGCTCGACATTATCCGTCAGCACATCGACCAGACCGGCTATCCCCCCACCAGGGCCGATATCGCCAGAGAGCTCGGCTTCAAATCCGCCAATGCGGCAGAAGAACACCTGAAAGCGCTGGCCCGCAAGGGTGCTATTGAGATTATCGCCGGTGCGTCGCGCGGTATCCGGCTGCCAGAAAACCCGGGGCTGCCTATTATCGGGCGTGTTGCGGCAGGCCATCCGGTATTGGCTCAGGAACACATCGAGGACCATTGCGCCATACCGGCGGATTTTTTCCGCCCCGCGGCGGATTACCTGCTCAGGGTCACCGGCGACAGCATGCAGGACGTGGGTATTCTCGATGGGGATTTACTCGCCGTGCACCGCACAGCAGAAGCCCGCAATGGCGATATTGTTGTGGCGCGTATCGATGACGAGGTGACGGTAAAGCGCTTCCGGCGCGGCAGCAGCCGCCACCTGATCGAACTACAGGCCGAAAACCCCGACTACGCGCCGATTCTAGTGGATTTACGCACCCAGGCGTTTGCGATAGAGGGTTTGAGTGTGGGGGTCTTGCGGCGCTAACAGCGCCATCTCGCAGGCCACCATCACCCGCGCATTGTGACAGTGCTGTGACAGTACTCAGTGGACGGTGCGCGCTCTGTCCTCGCTGTCGTCAGGGTGATCCTTTTCACTGATACTGGCGGCTGCCTGCATGCCCGCCTGAATCATGACCTTCGCCACTTCCAGGCCGTTGTCCAAGAGGTAATCGCGGGCTTCATCGGAGAACTGAATGCGCAGCAGGGGCTCGGAATCGTCCTCGGACCGCTGCAGGACGATTTCACCGTCACCGAGATCAACAATTTCCAGCAGGGCTGTAGCCACAAGAGGCTCCTTTGTGCAGATGAGCTTGCAGTGTAACAGGGGGTGGATGATGCCGCCAACGCGAGCCCGTCAACACTCGTCGAGCAGGTCGCCCATGCGCGAAAACGCCGCGTCAAGCTGGTCGGCGATGCTCTGCAGCTCAGACCGATCCGGCAGGCCAGAGGCGGTTACCGCCAGGCTGCCCTCGCTGCGCCGGGGCGTCTCGGCGCCGGGCTCCTGCAGCAGCGGTGCCAACCAGCCATCTGCCTC
Organism: Haliea alexandrii; assembly: GCF_003719295.1. GTDB lineage: Bacteria > Pseudomonadota > Gammaproteobacteria > Pseudomonadales > Halieaceae > Haliea > Haliea alexandrii. The sequence continues at coordinate 344,876 of NZ_RFLW01000002.1, read as the reverse complement.
CAGTTGGGCGAACTCCGTCAGTTGCGCCGGCTGCGCCTTGCCGGGGGCCGTGGGTGGCAGGGCCGCCACGCAAGCCGGAGGCTCGGCGGGCAGCTGGGCGGGCTTCTGCAAGTCGAGCAGAAACCAGCCGTAGGCCCTGAGGAGGTGCTGACGCACCGCCGGCCCGAACGCCTGCGCCAGGAGATGGGCTGGCAGGCTCTCGGCGCCCTGCGCCTGTCCCCAGCTCTGCAACAGGATGCGACCGAGGTACAGGGCGTGGTTGGCTTGTCCGCGCAGACTGCTCATGAGCGCTTGCGAGCCGCCTTGCGTTTCGGCGCGGCCTTTTTCTTGCGGGCTGCCGGTTTGGCGCTCGACGTACTCTTGCCCTCCTCGACCTGCCAGGCGCCATTGCGGTAAACCGCACGCCACCCGGTGGGTTTGCCGTCCTGCTCAGTCATCACGTACTGCTCGGCCGCCTTGCGACTGTAGCGCACCTGCGTACGGTTGCCATCACCATCGGCGACAGGCGCCGAAAACAGGAAGCTGTATTTGGGGTCAATCTCCGAGGTGTGCGGCAGGAGCTCGTCCACAAAAGGCGCTCGCGTTTCCCGGTTGCGCGGGAATTGACTGGCGGCCAGGAACAGGCCAGCCGCACCGTCGCGCAGAATATAGTGGTCTTCAACTTTCTCGCAGATGAGCTCCGGCATGGGCACCGGGTCCATTTTCGGCGGGGCCGCTTCCCCATTGCGCAACAGCTTGCGTGTGTTCTTGCAGTCCTCGGCCGTGCAGCCGAAGTACTTGCCGAAACGCCAGGTTTTCAGCTGCATCTCGGCGCCGCACTTGTCACACACCAGTGTCGGGCCGTCATAGCCCTTTATCTTGAATTTGCCCTTCTCCACTTCATAACCCGGGCAGTCAGGATTATTGCCGCACACATGCAGCTTGCGCTGTTCGTCGATCAGGTAACTGTCCATGGCGGTATTGCAGAGCTTGCAGCGGTGCTTGGTTCGCAGCAGGCGGGATTCCGCCTCATCGTCGGCGTCCTCACGAATCGCCTCGTCACCCGGCGTCAGGTTGATGGTGTTCTTGCAGCGTTCCTTCGGTGGCAGCGCGTAGCCCGAGCAGCCCAGGAACACCCCGGTACTCGCGGTACGAATCTGCATCGGCCTGCCGCATTTGCTGCAGGGAATATCCGTCGGTGTCGGCTCGTTCGGTTGCATGCCGGCGGGTTCGGCCTCTTCCGCCGTTTCCAGCAATTGCCGGAAATCGGCGTAGAAGCTGTCGAGCAGGTCGCGCCAGTCGAGTTGCCCCTGGGCAACGGTGTCCAGACGCTCCTCCATGCTGGCCGTGAAGCCGTAGTCGAGCAGCTCGGCAAAACTGTTCTGCAGGCGCTGGGTAACGATGTCACCCATCTTTTCCGCGTAGAAGCGCTTGTTTTCCAGGCGCACGTAACCGCGGTCCTGAATTGTCGAAATAATGGAGGCGTAGGTTGATGGACGCCCGATGCCCCGCTTCTCCAGTTCCCGCACGAGGCTGGCTTCACCATAGCGTGGTGAGGGTTTGGTGAAGTGCTGGGCGGGGTCCAGCGCCAGCAGCTTGAGCGTATCGGCCTTCTGGATGTCCGGAAGAACTTCGTCTTCGCCTTTCCGCCCGCCCGCTCCCTGAACACGCGTGTAGCCGTCAAAGCGAATGATGCGGCCCTTGGCCGACAACTCATACTCACCTGCGGTGACGGTAATGGTCGTGGCGGTATATTCGGCGGGCGTCATCTGCCCCGCCACAAACTGTCTCCAGATCATCTCATAGAGACGTTCCGCATCGCGCTCCATGCCCTGTAGCCCGGATTGCAGCAGATTCACGTCCGACGGGCGAATCGCCTCGTGCGCTTCCTGCGCGCCCTCCTTGCTGCTGTAGCGATTGGGCGCCTGCGGCAGATACGCCGGCGGAAACTCCGCCGCGATATAGTCGCGGCAGGCCCTCACAGCCTCATCACTGAGGTTGGTTGAATCGGTACGCATGTAGGTGATGTAACCCGCTTCATAGAGGCGCTGCGCCATCATCATCGTTTTCTTGACCGAAAAACCCAGGCGCGTACTGGCCGCCTGCTGCAACGTGGAGGTGATAAACGGCGCCGGGGCTTTCGAGCGTGTGGGCTTGTCCTCGCGATCGCTGACAACATACGGCAGCTGCTCCAGTGCCGTGGTTGCGGCACGTGCCGCCTCCTCACTGGCGGGACGAAACGCGGCCCCTGCATGCTTGCGGACCTGGAAGCGCACCGCATCGGCGCCATCCGGCTCCAGGTCGGCGTGGATTTCCCAGTACTCCTCCGGCACGAAGGCGCGGATTTCGCGCTCGCGCTCGACGATCAGGCGCACAGCGACCGACTGCACACGCCCTGCGGACAGGCCGCGTGCAACCTTGGCCCACAGCAGCGGCGACACCATGTAGCCCACCACCCGGTCGAGGAACCGGCGCGCCTGCTGCGCGTTGACCCGGTTCTGGTCCAAGTGTGCGGGACGTTCGAAGGCCTCGCCAATCGCTTTCTTGGTGATCTCGTTGAATACGACACGCTGGTAGCGCGAATCGTCGCCGCCAATCGCTTCACGCAGGTGCCAGGCGATGGCCTCTCCCTCGCGGTCAAGGTCAGTCGCGAGGTAGATGGCATCACTGCTCGCGGCGAGCTTGCGCAGCTCCGCGACCACCTTCTCCTTGCCCGGGAGTATCTGGTAGTCCGCGCGCCAGCCGTGTTCGGGGTCTATGCCCATCCGGCGCACCAGTTGCTGCCGCGACTTGGCCTTGCGGTGCTGCACCTTTTCTTCCGGTGACAGCTTGCGCGTAATGGCAGCCTGGGCGGCACGCTCTTTCGCATCCACCTGCGCAGCGCTGCCCGCCGTAGGCAGGTCGCGGATGTGGCCGATACTGGATTTCACGATGAAATCCGGACCGAGATATTTGTTGATCGTTTTCGCCTTGGCGGGCGATTCGACAATAACCAGTGATTTCCCCATAGACTCCCGCGTGATCTCGCTTGGTTTGGGTCAGCGGGTACCGGCACCGCAGTGCCAAAGCCCGTGAAAAAAGTGGCATATATAAAGACCCTGCCCCTCCGGGTCAAGGAATCTGTTGCGCCCAGTCCTTCAGAATGGTCGCCATGTGCTCTACGGTAGCCCCATCACCCGATTCTTGCCAGTACAGGCCGCAGCTGTCTTCGTGCACGCTCGCGGCGAGGATGGGAAGCGTGCAATCCTCCAGCGCAGCCGGCAGTGGTTCACGCGTTGCCCCCACCGATTGCCAGCCCGAGTCCCGCAGCAACCAGGCACAGCGACGACGCCCCTTACCGCGCGAGGGCCGCAGCCGCAGGCCGTAGTAAATCACATCGGCTGAATTGGCATGCGCCTTCACCACGGCGCCCGGCAGTTCGCGAAACTCGACAAATAGCCCGCTCAGCGCGGCGGTCTCGCGCAATTTCACCTGCAGCCGCTGACGCTTGCTGGGCAGGAAATGGGTGAGCGGCGCGAGCGCGACCAGCAGAGCAAAGGCAATGAGCAAATAATTCAAGGCAGGTCCTGACTCAGGTCAACGTTCGCGGCAAAGTCGCGCCGGGGCGCTTGTCCGGCGCGCATTGTATGCTATAACAGGACCTGATTTCTGTTGACGTTCACAGGGGGCCCCAATGTCCAATTACAAAAAACTGATTATCGCCGTGGACCTGAGCGAGGATTCCGCCGATGTGGCCCAGCGCGCCCGCGGTGTGGCGCAGGGCAGCGGTGCCGAATTGCATCTTATCCACGTCATTGAACCCCTGAGTTTTGCCTACGGCGGCGATATCCCCATGGATTTCTCGGGCATACAGGACGAAATTCACCAGCAGGCCGCACAACAGCTGGCACGTTTCGGGGAACAGTGCGGCATTGCCGCTGATCGCCAGCACATCGTGTTAGGGCGCCCGGAAGTCGAAATTCACAGCAAGGCCGAGGAAATCGGCGCTGACCTCATTGTGGTCGGCAGCCACGGTCGCTACGGCCTTGCGCTGCTCATGGGGTCCACTGCTAACGGCGTTTTGCACGGCGCCTCCTGCGACGTACTCGCCGTCAGGGTCGGCATCAAGTCCTGAACCGGCATGGCCGGGCCGTTGCGCCCGGCCACACTATCCCTGCGGCGGTGCCTCCGCTTCCAGGAAATTCAGAAGTTGCTCGGGGGAAAACGGGCCATCGAGCTCGCGCCCGCTGTGACTGCGTAACACCGGAATACGCAGGCCGTAACGCAGAAACAACGCATCGTCCGCGCTGATATCAACCTCGGCATAGTCGCTGATGATCGATTCGCGCACCGCCAGCGCCAACAGGGCGGACGCCTGCTCACACAAGTGACACGCCGATGTGCCGTACAGCGTAAAGGGACTATGACAAAGCTCTGGCACCTGCAGGCTCCCTGTTGTTTAATGCGTCCCGCCTGGCAGCAACCTCACCCAAACGCAGGATTGCGGCCGCTGGCAGTCGGAGGTTATGATTCTGCAGTACAGCATAATGAACCGCACATTTGCGAAGCCAGGGAGTACCTGACGTGGCACTGTTTTCCCAACCTACAGCTCGCGCGCTTGCCATACTCGATTTACTGATGGCGAACCCGCAGCAGGCCTTTGGTTTGACGGAAATGACACGTCGTCTGAACCTGAACAAGGCCACCTGTCACGCCATTCTCACCACCATGGCCAACTATGGATTCCTGGTGCAGCATCCCAAGACCAAAGCCTACCGGCTGGGCCCTTCCATTATAGCCGCAGGTAACGCCGCCTTTGCACAATTTCCCGTGTTGGAATATGCCCGGCCCGAGCTGGAGGGACTCAACAGCGACCTGAATCTGGGTTTCGCGGTGACGGCACGTTCCAAGCTGCACCAGGTACTGCTGGCCCTGTACGGGAACGCCACCCCCCTCATGGACTCCTTCCAGCTGGGCCTGCGCCTGCCAAACGCCGCCCCCATCGCTGCCTGCTTCACCGCGTTTTCGCCGGCCAAGCAGCTGGAAGCCTGGCTGACCCGCGCCCATGAATCCCGCGGCGGCTACAACGAGCGTCTGGATCAGAAGTTGCGGGTTTCGGTGATTGCGATCCGAGCGCGAGGCTATGAAGTCACGCTGAAAACACGCGCGGAAGAAGAGCTGACCCGTGAGCTCACACGCATCCACCAGTCCTGGAGCCTGCAGGAGCTCGAGGAGGCAACAAACAAGTACCAACAGGGTATTTGCCTCGAGCATTACCACCTCGACCGGGTCGACCCCAAGGCACGCTACGAGGTGAGCACGATTGCGGTACCGGTGTTTGTGTATCGGCAGGTGCCCGTGATGTGTTTTGTCGCCGGTTCCATGGACGCGCCGATGACCGGTGCCCAGATCGAGGACATCGCCACGCGCATGAAGCAGTCTGCCGACCGCGTTACCCGCCTGGCCAGCGGCCACGAGCCCAGCGCGAACCCCTGAACCGTTGAAGGACCGCCCAGAATACACCGCGCGCAAGGCCTTCTTCGATCGCGTTCTTACCGTGTTCGGTCGCAAGCCCGTGCTTGAGGCACTGCGTAGCCCTCAGCTGTCACTGCACGCCCTGCACGTGGCAGACAGCAACCGCGAAGACGGCGTTATGGCAGAAATACTGCGCGAGGCGACGCGGCGCAAGTTGACGGTATTGCGCCACACTCGCACCGAACTCGCGCGCATCTCGCGCAATGGCCGGCAGGACCAGGGCATTGCACTGGATATCCTCTGCCCCGCCTTTGCCCGCATCGAGTACTACCTGCAGGCGCCACGCAGTGCGCCGCAGCGGTTGCTGGCGCTCGACGGCATCACCAACCCACAGAATCTGGGCATGATCATTCGCTCGGCGGCCGCTGGCAACATCGATGGCATTCTGCTGGCCAAACGCGGCAACGCAGCGCTCGGGCCGCTGGTAATCAAGGCCAGCGCTGGCACTCTCTACCGCGCGCCCGTGCTGTTCTGCGAATCGCTGCCCGCAGCACTGAAGGCGTGCAAAGCGGGAGGTTTTACCGTTTGCGCGCTGCGCGCCGATGCCACCCAGAGCCTCTTCGACTACCGCCCGACGGGCGACTGCCTATACCTTCTCGGTAACGAGACAGACGGGGTGTCAGCGGCCAGTGACAGCCTTGCGGACACCGCTTTGAGTATTCCCATGCGCAACGGCGTGGAGTCTCTGAATGTGGCGGTAACCGCCAGCCTGATCGCGTTTTGCAACAGCATGGGCCAGCAGCCCGCCTGAGGGCCCTGCCCTACTTCGACAGGTAGGCCATCGCCTCTTCCAGTCCGTGCAGGGTCAACGGGTACATGTGCCCCTCCAACAGTTTGTGGGTCATGGCGGTGGATTGCGTGTACTCCCATTCTTCCCGGGGCACGGGATTGATCCAGGCCACTTTTTCGTAGGTCTGTTTCAGGCGACGCATCCAGACCTCTCCAGACTCTTCGTTCCAGTGTTCCACCGAGCCGCCGGGCTGGGCGATCTCATAGGGCGACATGGCTGCGTCGCCGACAAAAATCACCTTGTAGTCGTGACTGTACTTGTGCATGACGTCGAGCAGGGGCACTCGCTCGTTGTGCCGACGCACGTTGTTGCGCCACACGCTCTCGTAGATGAAGTTGTGGAAGTAGTAGTACTCCATGTGCTTGAATTCGGTGCGCGCCGCCGAGAACAGCTCCTCACAAACCCGTACGTGAGGGTCCATCGACCCACCCACATCAAAGAACAGAAGCACCTTTACCGCGTTGTGGCGCTCGGGCACCATCTTGATATCCAGCAGGCCCGCGTTGCGCGCGGTTGAGCGAATCGTATCGTCCAGGTCCAGCTCGTCCGCTGCCCCGGTGCGCGCAAACTTGCGCAGACGGCGCATCGCCACCTTGATGTTGCGCGTGCCGAGCTCGACACTGTCGTCGAGGTTGCGGAATTCGCGTTTGTCCCACACCTTCACGGCCTTGCGGTTGCCGCCATTGGGCCCCACCCGAATACCCTCCGGGTGATAGCCCTGCTGACCGAACGGTGAAGTCCCGCCCGTGCCAATCCACTTGTTACCGCCTTGATGGCGTTCCTTCTGCTCTTCCAGACGCTTTTTGAATTCCTCGATCAGCTTTTCCAGCCCGCCCAGGGATTCAATCTTTGCCCGGTCTTCCTCCGAGAGCTGCTTCATGAACTCGGCGCGTAACCAGTCGTCCGGAATGATGGCCTCAATCACATCATCGAGCCCCTCCAGATCCTTGAAGTGTGCTCCAAACGCCCGGTCGAAGCGGTCGAAGTACTTTTCATCCTTGACCATGCAGGTACGGCTGAAATAGTAGAAATCATCGATAGAGGCAAAGACCACGTGCTGCCGGATACCGCTGAGCAGATCCAGTAGCTCACGTGTTGTCACCGGTACCCCGGCATCACGCAGCCCATGGAAAAAATTGACCAACATGGGGTCAGCGTGTCTCGCGGCGGTGCATGAAGGCCAGACGCTCCAGCAGGTGCACGTCCTGCTCGTTCTTCAGCAGCGCGCCATACAACGGCGGTATGGCCTTGCTGGCATCGCGATTCTTGAGCACCTCATCGGGAATATCGTCGGCCAGAATGAGTTTCAGCCAATCAATCAGCTCCGAGGTGGAGGGTTTCTTCTTCAGGCCGGGAATGGAGCGCAAATCAAAGAACACTTCCATGGCCTCCTGCACCAGCGCCTGCGCGATACCGGGATGGTGTACATCGATGATCGCGCGCATGGTGTCGCGATCGGGGAAATTGATGAAGTGAAAGAAACAGCGCCGCAGGAACGCGTCCGGCAATTCCTTTTCGTTGTTGCTGGTGATGATGATGATCGGGCGATGCCGCGCACGCACGGTGGCGCCGGTTTCATAGACAAAGAACTCCATGCGATCCAGTTCGACCAGCAGGTCGTTGGGGAACTCGATATCCGCCTTGTCGATCTCGTCAATCAGCAGCACCACCTGCTCTTCGGCCTCGAATGCCTCCCACAACTTGCCCTTCTTGATGTAGTTGCCGATGTCGTGGACTTTCTCGTTGCCCAGCTGTGAGTCGCGCAGGCGGGACACTGCATCGTACTCATAGAGGCCCTGCTGGGCCTTGGTAGTGGATTTGATGTGCCACTGAATCAGACGCTTGCCGAGGCCGAGTGCCACCTCCTCGGCGAGCATGGTCTTGCCAGTTCCCGGCTCACCCTTGATCAACAGCGGGCGCGCCAGAGTCACCGCAGCGTTTACCGCCATGCGCAGATCATCGGTCGCGACGTAGCGCTCAGTTCCCTCGAATTTCATCATCAGTTCCATACTCGTGAAAAAGAAAGCCGCAAAGGGTAGCGAGCACTGCGCGGCTAATCAAGGGGCTTTCTCATTGTCACCGCTATCCGGGTCTGTCGCGCTGAGCCCGGACACCACCGTGTCCTCCGAGCCACCGCGCGAGGCGTCGAAGCGCCGCTGCCAGATCGCCATTTTGCGCTTGCGGCGGCGCCGATACACCCAGAACGCCACGGCCAGCGCCAGCAGTAACAGCGCGATGAGCGTCACCGCCGGGCGTTGCAGGTCCTGTTCGGAGACCTCGGCGGGGCGCGTACTGATCGCGGGCGCCGCTTCCTCGGCGATGACCTCCACGTACAGGGGCAGCTCGCGCTCAAGCGTTTCGCCACGCAGCTGTACCAGCACCTGATAGCGGCCACCCCGCTCGAATGCGGGAACGCTGACACGGTATTCACCGGTCGCGGGAACCGGATAGCGGCCGCTGACGTCAATCGACTCGCTGTATCCGTCCGGGCCGGTAACCTGCACGGCCAGCGTGAACAGCTGCAACAACTCGGGCTGGGAGATAACTCCCTCGGCATCGCGCAGGCGGATACCCAGTTCAGTCACCCGTCCTGCCGGCAGGCTGTTGGGTAGCGGGTCGACTTCCAGCTTCAGGTCGGAGATCACTGACACCCGGCTGCGTGCGCCATCCGGGGCGGCCAGTGTCCAGGCACCACGTTCCGGGGATGTGACCGTTACCAGCGCGAACTGGCTGCTCTCGAACCAGTCGACGCCATCAGCACGCTGCTCCGGGCTATAAACGCTGCCGGCGGGACTGGTAAGCGTCACTTCGGCGCCGGCCTCCTGCAGAAAAACCAGTGCCGTGAACTCGTCTACTGTGTCGTCAATGAGGAAAATATTGCCCACGATCGGCACACGCGCCGTCGGTGCGACCATTTCCAGCGACTGCACGAAGATTTCGGTCAGCTGGGCTGCGGTGCGCGCCTTTTCTGCAAGCCCTGCCGTGCTGTTGGCGAGCGCGCGCAAGAAGGTCCAGTCCGCCTCTTCCGACAGTGCAATGGTGTGTACCGGAATACCAGTTGCGCCCAGCTCAGGTGCAGTATTCGCCAACAGGTCGCGCGCTGCAGTGGCGTTCGCCATGGGCGAAGCCGAAAGATCCACCTTGCCGTCCGTCAACAACACCACGCTGGTGCGGTAGGTCGGATCCATGCTGCCGAGATCATAGGTGGCCGCTGCCAGCGCCGCCGGAATATTGGTGCGCTGGCCTGAGTTATCGATACGAGCCACAGCATCCAGTGCGCGCTCTCGCCATTGCGCATCGACAACCTGATGAGGAACAATTTGCTGTACGTTCTCACCGAAAATCCATACCCCGGCGCGCGCACCGTCGGGCAAAAGGCGGACGATCAATTCCAGTGCGGGCCCACGCAGGTTGTCCGGGTCGGACTCTTTCATACTGCCCGAGATATCGATCAACAGGCGCAGGTCCGGTTGTGGGCCCAACGGGGTTTGCGCCTGCAGGTGTGACGAGGCACTGAGCAGTAGCGCACAGAGCAGGACAAAACGTGAGATGAATCCAGTTGGTCTTTGCAGAACGGACATAACAGCTCCTCCGGATCAGTGATCGCCAGGTGCATGCCGTGCGCGGCGCAACACGGTGAAATACAGTAACAGAGTCAGTAACAACGCAAGCCCCAGGGCAGCCACCAGCGGTCTAACCGCGTGGGCGGCGGCCTCTGGCCCCTCTGTCAGCATCTGGAATGCGGCGACAACAAGCGCGGGTGCAAACGTGTTGACGCCTTCGTAAGGGTAGGCTGGTGTCATTAACAGCGCTGCCCCTGCCAGCAGCAGGAGCCAACGCCAGAGCGGGCTCCAGCGGCGCCGCAGCCACCAGAACAGCGCGCCCAGCGCACACAGCGCCGCGCCGAGGTAGACCAGCGTAGCTACGAGATAATCCGACTGCCCGGTCATCGCGGTTCCTCCTGCACCCACCGCACAATATGTTCTTCATGGCTATCCGGGTGCACGTGATCCTCAGAGACTACACGTCCACGCACGGAAATACCCGCCCTGTGTACGGAGTCGGCATCGCCAGACAGCAACGGATGCCAGAGATACAGCGGCTCGCCACAGGCACGCAAGCGATAGGCACAGGTGGCGGGCAACCAGGCCAGCGCCTCGGCAATATTGTCTGGCTGCAGGGTAATACAGTCGGCGACTAGACGGCTGCGTTGCGTGTATTCGCGGCACCGACAGCTCTCGCTGTGCAGATAGCGACAGCTGACACGGGTGTAGAACACTTCGCCATTGTCGGCGTCCTCGAGCTTGTGCAGGCAACAGCGGGCACAGCCGTCGCAGAGCGCTTCCCACTGGCTCGGCGTCAGTGTGTCCAGTGGTTGCTCCCACCAGTCAGTCACGGGCGTTCTCCCGCTGCTTCAAGACAGCATCCGCCGGCGGCATTTGCAGGAAAAAACCCTGCGCCTCGATTGCGGCCAACACCTCCGCCGCTGCGACCCGCGCCAGCTTCCGGCCTTCCGACAGGGCCAGAACAAGCACCGGTTGTGGGTCGCCGAAGCGCGCCAGCAGGGGTTCGGGCACACGGGCACACCCCTCTGCCTTGTCCACGTAGAGGTACATTTCCGCTTTCAACGGACTGCGAAACACCTGGCAAATACGGGTCACAGTCCCTTCTCCTCAAGCAGCTTGCGCAACGGAGCAATGACTTTCTCGGCACGCCAGCCCGACCAATTTATCGGGCTCTCCTGCACCTCGCCGCGCTGCTGCCGCAGCAGGAGTTCATAGTCGCGCGCTGCGAGCAGTGCCTCGGGGGCGGCATTGAGTTCACTGGCGATCTCACGCGCGCGGTGCTTCAGTGCCTGCAACAGTTTACGCCCCGCCGGATCCAGTGGTTGCGGCAGTCGCCCGGGTAGTTGGTCCTCGGGACAGTCGCGCTGCGTGGCCAGTAATTCCAGCAAGGCATTGCCGTCGCGACGCAGTGAGCCGCCACTGAGCAGCCCAAGCTTTTCCAGAGCCGTCATAGACTGCGGGTCGGCCTCGGCGATCCCGAAACAGGCGGCATCATCAATCACCCAACCGCGGGGTTTGTTGCGCTCGCGCGCTGCCGTTTCGCGCCAGGCACAAAGCGCTATCAACCTGGCGGTGGCACGGCGGTCCAGTTTCCAGGCCGATTTGATGCGCGCCACGCCACTGCCTGGCGGTGCGCGGTAAGCCGCCAGCACATCCGCCCCGTCCGCCAGCAGCCAGTCCAGCTTGCCCTGTGCCGCACAGTCGGCAGCGAGGCGTTGCCACACGGGCAGCAGGTGCGCCACATCCTGCGCCGCATACTCGCACTGTGCCGCGCTCAACGGGCGTTGCAGCCAGTCCGAACGGGTTTCATCCTTCGGTATATCAACCCCCTCGCAGGCGAGGACCAGCGCGCGGTAACCAATACCAAAACCCATGTTCAGCAGCGCCGCGGCGCGCTGGGTGTCAAACAGCGGTTCGGGGAGCACGCCCAGCCAGCGATCGAACACCTCCAGGTCTTCGCTGGGCGAGTGCAATACCTTCACCGTGTTCGGGTCCTGCATCAGCCGGCGCAGCGGTTGCAGATTACTCAACTGCAGTGGATCGACCAGCCAGGCTTCATCGCCGAAACAGAGTTGCACCAGGGCCACCTCGGGGAAAAAGGTGTTGCGGCGCATGAATTCCGTATCGACCGCCACGGCAGGTGCGCCTGCAAAACGCTCAAGCATTGTCTCTAGCGCGCTGTCAGACTTGATCAAATGCCACTGCATTCAGGCGCCTCCACTGAGTTGGCGGCGGCCGGTAAAGGCGTGCGCAAGTGTATTGCCATCAACATATTCCAGTTCGCCACCCAGCGGCACACCGTGGGCAATTCGCGACACGCGAATACCGCGTGGCAGCAGCATGTCCGATAAATAATAGGCCGTCGCCTCCCCTTCCACGGTGGGGTTGGTCGCCAGGATGACCTCGGTGATTCCCTCGTCGATCACACGCGCCTGAAACTTGTCCAGACCGATTTCGGCCGGACCAATGCCGTCTATCGGGGAAAGATGCCCCATCAGCACAAAGTACAGGCCCCGGTAGCTGCCACTCTGCTCAACCGCGAGCACATCCGCGGGCGTTTCCAGCACGCAAATAGTCTGCCGGTCGCGGCGCGGGTCAACGCAGATTTCGCACACGTCGAGCTCGCTGAAATTCCGGCACTGCGTGCAGTGGTCGATGCGATCCATGGCGACGCGCAAGGCCTCGGCCAGTGCCAGCGCTCCCGCCCGATCGCGCTCAAGCAGGTGCATGGACATGCGCTGGGCAGACTTGGGACCGACGCCCGGCAAGCACCGCAGCGCATCTATCAATTGCCCGAGGGCGGGGCTGAATTTCATGGTGTCCTCAAAACGGCAGCTTGAAGCCCGGGGGAAGGTTCATGCCCGAGGCCAGGCCCGCCATGGATTCGCGATTCTGTGCCTCTACCCGGCGCACGGCGTCGTTCACCGCCGCAGCCAAGAGGTCTTCTAGCACCTCTCGCGACTCGCTGAGCACGCTGTCATCAATGCGTACCTGCTTGACGTCGTGGCGACCCGTCATGGTCACGCGCACCAGGCCAGCTCCCGCTTCACCGGTAACCTCTTTTTGTGCCAGTTCTTCCTGCGCCTTCTGCATGTCGGCCTGCATTTTCTGCGCCTGTTGCATCAGGTCGTTAATACCTTTCATCTGTTTTTCCTCACGAATCCAGGGGCGTTATGGAACCCCGATCCAGTTCACCATCGAAACGCTGAATGAGTTGCTGTACGCGAACGTCACTCTCAATAGCAGCCTCGGCCTCGCGCTGGCGCTCTTCCCGTTCGCGGGCCAGACGCATGGCGGGGGTCTCCCCGGTGGGGCGGCCGGGCTCTATGGAAACTGACACCGGGGTGTCGAAGTAGTTCTGTAAAGCCAGGCGGATACGCTCGGCATGTCCGGGGTTGAAAAGCCCCAGTTGATTGTCGTCCAGCACGAAGCGGAACTCACTGCCTTGCTGCTGTTCCAGCGCGCAATGCGAGGCAATACTCAGCACCATGCCAGCCAGACCCAACCGCGCCAGCAAATCGGGCCATTCGGCGCTGGTAGTCAGTGCCGGCGAGCTGGAACGATCCAGTTGCATGCTGGCGACAGGCGCTGGCGGCTGCGGTACGACGGGTGCGGGTAGCGGCGTTTCCGGCTGCGCGGCACCGGCGTTGGCGCCACCCGTCTCAGGCCCCGAGGCAGAGGGTTCACCGTCCAACGAGGGCAGGCTTCCGTCGTCGGGCAGCAGCGCCGGACGGAAGGCCAGCATGCGCAGTACGGTCATCTCGAATCCGCTGCGCGGGTCCGCGGCATGCGGCAGGTCGCGCTTGCCATTGAGCGCCATCTGGTAGAAAAGCTGCGCATCTTCCGCGGTCAGCGCCGCGGCAAGACTCACAACACGCTCTGCATCACCGCGGCTGGTATCGGCGTGATCGGGCAGCATCTGGGCAACCGCAACCCGGTGCAGAAGACCCAACAGTTCCGCCAGTGCGGAGTCGAAATCCGGTGCATGTTCCGCCATGTGCGCGACCGCGGCGAGTGCAGCCGCTGCGTCGCCCGCCGCCACGGCCTCCAGCACGGCATACACGAAGGTCATATCCACCGTGCCCAGCATGCTGCGCACACCCGCCTCGGTGATGCCACCGGCACCGAATGCAATGGCTTGATCGGTGAGGCTCAAGGCGTCGCGCATGCTGCCATCAGCAGAGCGCCCCAGCAGCCACAGGGCCGGTTCTTCGTAGCGGATCATCTCGGTATCCAGCACCGCCGCCAGGTGCGCCGCGATCTGCTCTGGCACCATGTTTTTCAGGTTGAATTGCAGGCAGCGCGACAACACGGTAGCCGGGAGCTTCTGGGGATCGGTTGTGGCGAGCAGGAACTTGACGTGCGGCGGCGGCTCTTCGAGCGTTTTCAGCAGCGCATTGAAGCTGCTGTTTGACAGCATGTGGACTTCGTCGATCAGATAGACCTTGTAGCGCGAGCGCGTGGGGGCGTACTGCACGTTCTCCAGCAGTTCCCGCGTATCCTCGACCTTCGTGCGCGAAGCGGCGTCCACCTCGAGCAGGTCCACACTGCGCCCCTCGGCAATTTCCACACAGGAACTGCAGCTGCCGCAGGGTTCAGAACTGACACCGGCTTCACAGTTCAGACTTTTGGCGAGAATGCGCGCGATTGTGGTCTTGCCTACGCCGCGCGTGCCGGTGAAGAGGTACGCGTGATGCAGACGGTCGTGGTCCAGCGCGTTTACCAGCGCTTGCAATACGTGTTCCTGGCCCACCATTTCGCTGAAACGACGGGGCCGCCACTTGCGGGCGAGTACCTGATAAGACATGTCAGACTGGCCTTGCCGAAAAGCGCCAAGGATACACCACCCCCGGGGAAGGGGCACAGGCAATTCAGGAAAGAGGCAACCCGGGCAGCCACACCCCGGCACACGCATCAGTAACTACCGTTGCTCCCTTCCGGGCCTGGCGGGGTTCGCTACCTGGCGTTGCGAGGGGACCACCCGGGTCACCGGGGCGGCATTCTCCTTGAATCGCACCCCGGCTGCAACCACTTGCGTGCGCCCAAGGACAGGGCACTGCCAGCGCTGTCGCCTGGGCGGATTACACAGAGCGCTTTCAATTCGATGTTAAATGCTCTAACATTAAATGTTACTGCCATTAACATTCGAGCTGCAACCCATGCCGGTTTTGCTTCCACGTCGCTACGTCACGTTTCTGCTCAGCCTTATGGCCGCGCTGCTGGCTACCGCGCTACTGACGGTTACCATCACCCTGCGCGCCGGCTCGGAGGAGCAGCCAACACCCGCCCCCCTGCCCGTTGCGGTGTTGCCTTTTGTCGAGGAGAACAGCTACACCGAAGCCATACAGCTCTCCGGAGTCGTGCAGGCCACGGCGCGCGCCCAGCTCGCTTTTGAAGTGCCGGGCCTGCTACTGGAGCTCACGGTGGAGGAAGGCAGCGCCGTGACCGCCGGACAGATTCTCGGGCAACTCGACACCCGCCAGCTGCAGGCACAGAAAAACATGGCCAGTGCGGACCTGGCGAGTGTGGACGCCGAGCTGCAATTGGCGCGCCTGCGCCTCGAGCGCAGCGAGCGTTTGCGTAAAACCGGCGCCGTTTCAGCCCAGGACTACGATGAGGCCCGTTTGACGGCGGATGCGCTGGACAACCGCAAAGGCGCGGTGCTGGCGAGGCTGGAAACCCTGGACATCGACCTGGAAAAATCAGCGCTGAGAGCGCCCTATGACGGGGTTGTCGCCACGCGCCATCTGGATCCGGGGACGGTATTGCAGGCGGGTGAGCCGGTCATGCAGCTGGTCTCGGTGGATGCGCTGGAAGCGCGCATCGGCATTCCCGCTGCGCGACTCAGTGATCTCGAGGCGGGGGCACGTTACACGCTGCAACTGCGTACCGGCGCCATCGAAGCCACCCTGACGGCCCTGCGCCGGGATGTGGATACCCGTACCCACACCGCAATCGCGGTCTTTCAGCTGGCACCCGTCACTGAAGTACTCGATGGTGAAGTGGTCAGCGTGACGCTCCATCGCAGTGTACAGGCACGAGGTGGCTGGGTGCCTGTCAGTGCTCTGCTTGAAGGCGAGCGTGGCGCATGGACAGTGTTGCGTATCGAAGAACAGCACGATGGTCGCCATGTCGCCCTGCGCGAGGCTGTCGAGGTGCTCGCCGTGAACGCTGATCAGGCGTTTGTGCGGGGTAGTCTGCAGGCAGGACACAGCGTTGTCGCCGACGGCATACACCGCATTGCCGCAGGGACAACCGTGCAACCTGTGGAGTACTGAACATGCTTGCGCGTCTGCTCTACGGCAATACCCGCTACTTCATTCTGCTGGTTATGGTGGTGCTGGCCGTCGGTATAGCCAGCCTGCGTTCCATTGCACGGCAGGAAGATCCCACCATTACCAACTTTGTGGCGCACGTGACAACCTTCTATCCCGGCGCCGACCCAGCGCGGGTGGAGGCGATCATCACACGTCCCCTGGAAGACGAACTGCGGCAGATCGCGGAAATCGACGAGCTGAATTCGGTCTCTGGTACCGGCGTCTCCAGCCTCACCATATCCTTGGTAGAGAGCCTTTCCGATGCAGACATCGAACGCAGCTGGTCGGAGATTCGCGACGCACTCGGCGATGCCGCCGCCCAGTTCCCGACGGGGGCGAGCGCGCCGCTGTTTGATGATGACCGGCTGAAGTCCTACACCATGCTGGTCGCCTTGCGGGCCAGGGACGGCAACACGGCGCCGCTGTCACTGGTACACCGCATCGCGCTGGATTTTGCCGATGCTGCGCGCAATTTCAGCGGCACGGAGCGCGTGGACCTGTTCGGTGAACCGAGCGAGGAAATCCGCGTGGCCATCGACGAAGTCGCCCTCGCCAGCCGCGGCCTGAGTGCCGCTGATGTTGCGGCGGCGCTGCAGGGCGCAGACCCGCGCGCTGCAGCAGGGCGCAGTACCGGCAGTGGCAACGACCTGCTGATTGAAGTGGGTGGCGAGTTCGACACCACGGCGCGCGTACGCGATGTTTTACTGCGCGCTACGGCGGATGGAGGCGCGATACGGGTAGGCGACATTGCCGATGTGTACCGCGCGCGCTCCACCCCGCCTGCCGCGCGGGTTCTGGTGCAGGGCGCGGAAGGTATCCTGATTGGCGTGGCGATGAAAGACGGCCTGCAGGTCGACCGCTGGGCCACCGATTTCACCAATTTTGTGGCCACCTACAATACACTGGCGCCCGATGGCATCAGTATCGAGATCAGCTACGATCAAAGCGTGTATACCGAGGAGCGCTTGCGCAGCGTTGTTGCCAATCTCGCGCTCGGCGTATTGCTGGTACTGCTGGTGTTGCTGTTCACTATGGGCTGGCGCGCTGCGGTGGTGGTTGCCTGCATCCTGCCCCTGTGTACCTTGTTTTCCGTCACCGTGCTCTATCACGCCGGCATTGCGATCCACCAGATGTCGGTTACCGGCCTGGTGGTAGCGCTCGGGTTGCTGGTGGACGGCTCCATCGTCATGACTGACGAAATCCGCAAGCGCCTGATCGACCATGGCGACAGCCCGCTTTCCTCCATCACCGGCGCGGTGTCACGGTTGCGCGTTCCCCTGCTCTCTTCAACGGTCACCACCGTACTGGCATTCATGCCCATGGTGATTCTGCCCGGCCCTTCGGGGGACTTCATGGGGTCCATCGCCATCGCCGTGGTGGTCATGCTGACCGGTTCGCTGCTGCTGGCATTGATTGTCACGCCTGTGCTCGCCGCCTGGTTATTGCCGCGTGGACTGACGCGCAGCGGCCGCTGGTGGGAAATGGGTATTGCCAGCGGCCGCCCCGGCACTCTCCTGGTTCGCGCATTGGACTGGTCGCTGCGCAACCCGGCCAGCTCCGTGGCCCTGGCCCTGGTGTTGCCGGTGACGGGTTTTCTCACCTTCCCCACGCTCACGGCGCAATTCTTTCCCGGCACCGACCGCGACCAGATGTACCTGCAGGTGAAGCTGCCAGATGGCCGTTCCATTGACGACACCACTGCGCTGGTCAAGCGGCTGGATGAAGACCTGCGTGCAGAACCCCTGGTGCGCAGGGTTGACTGGACCATTGGCGAGAGCACACCGCCCTTCTACTACAACATGTTCCGCACCCGGGAGGCCATGCCCAGCTGGGCCGAAGCACTGGTGCTGACCACCGACCCACGTGCTACCGACGCCCTGATCCGGCGCCTGCAGCGCGCCGTGGACCGGGACTACCCCGCGGCGCGCATCATCGTGCGCGGTATCGACCAGGGGCCGCCGGTGATGGCCCCGCTGGAAGTGGAAATCTATGGTGACAATCTTGATGTGCTGCGCGAACTGGGTGAAGCCTTTCGCCTGCGCATGGAACAGCTGGCGGATGTGACGCACACCAATACCAGCCTGGCCGCTGGCGCGCCAAAATGGGTGTTTCATGCCAACGACATGCGGCTGCAGCTGTCGGGTGTAAGCCAGCGCGATGTGGCAGCGGCACTGCAGGCGGCGCTGCAGGGCATCAGCGGCGGCGAGGTGCTGGAAGGCACGGAACGGCTACCCGTGGTCGCTCGCTTGCAGGAGGAGCGCTGGAGCAGCCCGGGAGATATCGGCAATCTGCACTTGCCGCTGGCGGGCCTGCAGGAGAGCACCGGTATGCCGGGTGTTGCGCTGCACAGCCTCGGAGAATTCGCGCTGGAGCCAGCCCGCAGCCCGATCAGCCGCACGCGCGGCGAACGTACCAACACCGTCCAGGCCTACCTCACACGGGGCGTGTTACCGGAGGAGGCGCTCAGCCAACTGCGTGACGATCTGCTCGCCAATCCCATCGCAATGCCGGAAGGCTACCGGTATGGATTCGGTGGAGACAGCGACGAACGTACCGAAGTTGTACACGACATCATGGCGCCAATGGGCATGATTCTCGCGCTGCTGATTGCCACCATTGTCCTCACATTCAACTCGTGGCGGCTTTCCGCCGTCGCTGGTATCGTCTGCGTCTGCTCCATCGGGCTCAGCCTGCTGTCACTGGCCATCTTCAAATATCCCTTTGGTATTCAGGCGCTGATTGGCGTGATCGGTTCGATTGGCGTATCGATCAACGCCGCCATCATCATCATGACGGCCCTGCAGGAAGACAGCGGCGCCATGACCGGTGGCCGCTATGCGGTGCGCCGGGTGGTCATGGACTCCAGCCGCCACATTGTTTCAACCACGGTAACCACCTTCGGTGGCTTCCTGCCGTTGATACTCGAAGGTAGCCAGTTCTGGCCGCCTTTCGCCATGTCCATTGCGGGTGGCGTGCTGTTATCCACCGTTGTGTCGTTCTTCCTTGTGCCCCAACTCTTCGTGCTGTTCAAGCACGGTGGCACGCATACGATGCCACAGCCGCTACCCGCAACTGCGCTGGATGCACAACCATGAGCACGCGTTCCCCGGCCTATCACCACGGCGACTTGCGTAACGCCCTCATTCTCGCTGCTGCCGAGCTGATTGAGGAGCGCGGCGGCGCGGACTTCGCCATGGTAGACGCGGCACGCCGCGCCGGTGTCAGCAGCGCCGCCCCCTACCGCCACTTCAGCGATAAAACCGCCTTGCTGGACGCGGTAATCGATTTCGCCTTCTTCACGCTGGGTGAGCAAGTGGCAGCGGTCGTGCAAACCGAACCGCATGGCAGCGCCGAGGCAATTATCGCCATTGGCAAAGCCTATATCCGCTTTGTTTGTGAACACCGTGCGTTCTACGGCCTGATGTGGGGCGATGCGGGTATCCGCGCAATACGGGAAAGGAAGAGTGATGAGCGCAGTGCCGCAGGGTTCTACGTGTTGATGACCGCCGTAGAGCACTGGTGCACACATAACCCCGTGGATGAAGACAACGTGCTGCAGTTGAGCATAAAGCTCTGGTCCATGGCACATGGCCTGGCGGGTATTGCCCTCTATGGTCACGTGGAGCGCTTCCTGCCTGAAGCCGATGTATTTTCATTGCTTGAAAGCAGCACGCACACCTTTCTGGAGGGTCTGCGCAAGCGCCAATAACTGCGCGTCGGGCGGATGTTGAGGTATAGTGGCGCGGCTTGAGGCCTTCACAGCGAGACACCATGCAAAACACCCGACCCTACTCCCCGGACGCACCCAGCCGGGCGTCTATCGACCTGACCCCGGGTGAACTCCTGCTGGAGTTTGGAACCGACTGGTGTGGCCATTGCCGGGCCGCGCAACCCGCCATTGCAGAGGCGCTGCAAGCGCATACCGCACTCGCCCACCTCAAAATTGAAGACGGCAAGGGGCGCCCGCTTGGACGTTCCTTTGGTGTGACACTGTGGCCGACGCTGATACTGCTGCGCGCAGGGCAGGAAGTCGCACGCGTGGTGCGCCCCACGGCAGCCTTGCAAGTGACTCAACTGCTGCAACGCTGAACTCCTGATGGCCGCAAACACCGTCCCGGAAAACGACTGCCTGCCGCGGTTTCAGGCCCTCGATAGCTTGCTGTACCGGCACCGTGAGCTGTGGCAGCTGAGACCGTTTCACTATCGTGTGCTGCCCTGGTCGACAACCCATCCCACACTCGCTGCAGCGCTGCAGCGCCTGGATGACGCACAGCTGGCAACTCTGGAGGCTGCACCACTGGAGCGCCTGCAATGGTTGCAACCCTGGCTGGGTGAGGCCGCCACGCGCCTTGCCGAGCTGTGCGCCCTGCCCCGTTTACCGGCCCGCGATCTGGCGGTTCCTGCACGCCTGGATACAGGTATCCCCGGGCGCAAGTGGCAACAGATCAAGGCGTTCGCGGCGCGCATGCCCGACACCGACCAGCAGGTGCTTGAATGGTGCGCCGGCAAGGGGCATCTTGGCCGGCTGCTGGCGACGAGTGACCGGCGCCGGGTCACGAGTATCGAACGGGATCCCGAGCTCTGCCGCGCCGGACGGCAACTGGCGGCGCGCTGGGCGGCGGCGGCGGCGGTCGAGTTTTGCGAAATGGACGTACTGTGCGCCAACGCAGGCGCACTACTGCCACGTGGAGGGCACGCTGTTGCCCTGCATGCCTGTGGCGACCTGCACACCACGCTCTTGCAGCACTGGACACACAGCGAGTGCGCACGACTCAGCCTTTCACCCTGCTGCTACGACGCGATTGCCCAGCATGCCTATCAACCGCTTTCGCGCCCGGGGGCGGCAAGCGAACTGCGGCTGACTCGCACCGACCTGCAGCTGACCCAGCAGGAAACCGTGACGGGCAGTTGTGGTACACGTCGCAAGCGGCAACAGGAGCTGTGGTGGCGGCTGGCGTTTGACGAGTGGCAGCGCACTGCGCGCGCCAGCGATAGTTACCTGCCTCTGCCATCCCTGCCGACCGCTGTTCTGCGCGGCTCATTCAGCGATTTTTTGCGTTACGCCGCGGCGCTCAAGCACCTGCCAGCACCGGATACCGTGAATGAACAGCAGTGGCTTGAACAGGGCGCGCAGCGACGCAAACTACTGCGGCGTATTGAGCTCGTCACGCATGTGTTTCAACGCCCGCTGGAGATCTGGCTGGCGCTGGACCGCGCCCTGCTGCTGCAGGAAAGCGGCGCGGACGTGCGCCTCGGCACGTTCTGTGATTACCAGCTGACACCGCGTAATCTGCTGATTGACGCCCGGCGGCCAGAGCATGCGTGAGCCTGCGGCGCGGCACGTTGGTCGCTACCAAGCAGCCCAGTGGCAGGCCATTGCGGCGCTCGGCATCACCGCTGCGCTACTGCTGTTGCCGGGGTCGGCGCTCGCAGCACTCGCTGACTGGCTGGGCTTGGCGGACACGCCGGGTCCTCAGGTCAGCGGGTCTGACAAGCTCGTTCACGTGGCCCTGTTCGGGCTGTGCGGTTACACGAGCCTGCGCGCCTGGGGTGGTCGAATCACTCAGGTGGTGCAGATCGTCCTTGCACTGGCACTGTTCGCGGGGGCCACGGAGGTGCTGCAACTCTGGGTTCCCGGGCGTTCGGGCAGCGTCAGCGACTTCGTGGCGGACCTGCTCGGTGCGCTGGCGGGCATGGGGCTGGCGGCGCGCGCGATGATTTTGCCGGTTCGAGCCCCTTGAGTCAGGTCTGTGAAAATGACGGGATAACGCTATACTCAACGGTTTTGGATGCCTAACCCGCGAGGCAGCAGGCACAGCCCATGGTAAAGAAGCTACCCGAGAAAGCCGACCTGCGCGCCGACCTTGACCGTGAGACCCGGCGCTTTTTGCAGGCGGGTGGTGAAGTGGAGTCGGTGCCGTCCGGCGTGAGTGGCAAAGACCCCCTCGCTGCTCCTCTGTATCTGACCCGGCGGCTGTTCACCGAACCTCGCGCAGAGCGGACCCTGATTCCGGAGGTGGTCGCCGCCATCGAAGAGCGCCGCAAAGCACTACAGAAAAAGCAACCCGCGACGAAAAAAACCAATCGCGCCCGCCCTCGACGCAAGACAGTGTACGATGATTTTGGTGAACCGTTGCGCCAGATCTGGGTGGACGAATAACGCTACTGCGCACTGGCGCCATCCCCGGAGGCTGGTGCCGCTTCCTCTGCAAGCCCCGCCCCCGCCTCGGAGGTCAACTCGAAACTATGCTGCGGAATGTAGACCGTGAGACGCTGCCCGGCAATCAACTCGCCGGCCCGCAGTGACTTGCCGTCGATCAGTGCGCGCCATTGCGGGCCAACTCGCACCGTTGTCTGGTGCCCCGCACTGCCATCAACATGTACCGTGCGCACGGTCATGCGATTACCACTGACCCGTAACACCTCAACCTCGGCCTGGGCATAGAACACGCCGTCTCGCTGGTAAATGCCGCGGCAGATCTGCTCGATATCGGGGTAGCTGTCGTGCACCGCCTGCGACCAGGCGAAATTGTCACAGGTGGGCAAACGGGTGTCTATGTCGTACTGCGCCTGCACAGCAAGGCTAGCCAGCGCACAGCACAATACCCCAAAAATCCGGCAGCAACCGACCATTCTCACTCCTTCGCCATTTTCCAGGCAGCTTCCGGCCCAATGCGGTGAGCGCTCTGCAGACACCGCCTAAAAACGCGGGGCCACGCGGCGTCTATACTGATTACCGAAGCGGCAATCTGTACCCGGTAGCACATCGTATAAAGGCTAACGTTTTTCAGAGGTTTGCACCATGATTGAGCTGCACGAAAAAATCGATGTGCCGCGCCCTGTGCGCGAAGCATTCGACTATGTGAAAGACTTTCGCAGCACCCGGGAGTGGGATGCCACCGCCAGCGCTGCGGAGAAGTTGTCCGCGGGGCCGGTGGAGGTAGGCACCCGATTCCGCGTGACCTGTGATATGCCCGTCGGGTCCGTGGACCTGCTCTACACCGTCACGCACCTGGAGCAGGATAAATCCATTGAGCTGCACGGCACGTGTCGTCTGTTCGAGGTCACCGACGTCATTCACTTCTCTACATCCACTACCGGCACGCACATCGATTACCGGGCATCGTTCAGCTTCCACGTGCCGCTGGGGCCCACCGTGTCCGCGCTGCGCAAGGGCATGGAGAAAATGGGCTTTGAATCCCTGCAGGGGCTGAGGGCAGCGCTGGAGGACAACTATCCTGCACCGACCATCTCGGCCGGTAACGCACGCGCAGACCGCTGGGTGCTGCCCGGCGTCGCACGTTTCAGCCGGCGCGGCTACACGCTGGGTAAAAAGCACTGGAACCCGATGTCCGCGTGGATGGGAGACAAGCACGCTGTCATTACGGGGGCCACCTCCGGGCTCGGCCTGGCTACGGCGCGATCCCTCGCGGAACGCGGCGCTACGCTTACCCTGGTCATCCGCAACGAATCCCGCGCGCAGGAACTGATCAACACGCTGCAGCGGGAAACCGGCAACCCCAATATTTCCGTGGAAATTGCCGACTTGAGCCTGATGTCCGAGGTGCAGCGTCTGGTGGAGCGTCTGCTGCGCACCGAACTCCCGATCGACATTCTGGTAAACAACGCGGGTGCTCTCTTCAACGAGCGCACGCTGACCCCAGAGGGGCTGGAGCAGAGCTTCGCGCTTCTGCTGCTGTCACCCTACCGCCTTACTGAAGGGCTGAAGCCCCTGTTGCTGGCCGCCCCGCAAGCCCGTGTGATCAACGTGGTCTCCGGGGGCATGTACACGCAGCCATTGAAGGTGCGCTGGCTGCAGGCCCGGGAGGAAAACTACTCGGGCAGTGTAGCCTACGCCCGCTGCAAACGGGGCCTCATGGTGTTGACCGAACAGTGGGCCGAAGCCTGGGCCGATGAGGGTATCGTGGTCAATGCCATGCACCCGGGCTGGGCCGACACCCCGGGGGTGGAGTCGGCACTGCCCGGTTTTCACCGCATCACACGGCGTATTCTGCGCAGCCCCGAGGAAGGTGCCGACACCATCGTGTGGCTCGCGGTCGCCACTGAAGCGGGCAAGGCGAGCGGGGAGCTGTTTCTCGACCGGGAACCGCGCACGCCGCACTTGCTGCGCAAGACCGAAGGCGATGCTGCGCAACGCGAAGCCCTGCAACCCTACCTGGAGTCAGTCACTGCGGCCAAGCCGCGCAAAACCCCGGCGAAGCGACGCAGCGCTACGCGCAAGCAGGCGGCAACCGCGGGTTAAGCGGGTATACCGCCGGCACGGATTGACGCCCGTAGCGCTTGCATCGCAACTGAGCTGTGGCTACGGTAGTGCGCTCAACTGAGGGTCCTGCCATGTCCGATACCGCCGTTCTGCCATTCACTGTCGATATTTCCGATGCGGATCTGGAGGATTTGCAGCGTCGTCTCAGCACAACCCGGTGGCCGGAAAAAGAAACCTGCGATGACTGGAGCCAGGGTATACCACTGGCCTACACGCAGGAACTGGCAGGCTACTGGGCGCGCGAGTACGACTGGCGGCGTTGTGAGGCGGAGCTGAACCGCTGGCCACAGTTCCGCACCCGCCTCGACGGCATCGACATCCACTTCCTGCACTGCCGCTCGCCGCATGCCGGAGCTTTGCCCCTGATCATATCTCACGGCTGGCCCGGCTCGGTGCTGGAGTTTCGCCATATCATCGACGCGCTGGTAGACCCGGTTGCGCACGGAGGCAGCGCCGCTGATGCCTTCCATGTGGTAATTCCCTCCCTGCCCGGCTACGGTTTTTCGGGTAAACCGACTGGCACTGGCACCTCCGTGGAGCGCATTGGCCGCATGTGGGGCGAACTGATGGCGCGCCTCGGGTATAGCCGCTACATCGCGCAGGGGGGCGACTGGGGCAGCATGATCACCCAGAGTATTGGGCAGACGGAGACCGACCATTGCGCGGGCATCCACATCACCATGCCCATTGTGACGCCCGATCCGGAGACGATGAACGACCTCAAGCCGAATGAGCAGGCGGCACTGGAAGCGATGACCTTCTATGCCCAGTGGGACTCCGGATACTCGAAACAGCAGTCCACCCGCCCGCAGACCCTCGGTTATGGGCTGGCTGACTCGCCCGTCGGCCAGATGGCCTGGGTTGTGGAGAAATTCTACGCGTGGACAGACTGCGAGCGCGATGGCATCAAGCATCCTGAACATGTCATCAACCGCGATGAACTGCTCGACAACGTGATGCTCTATTGGTTGAACAACACCGGTGCAAGCTCGGCGCGGCTGTATTGGGAGAGCTTCAACAATCCTTCCATGCAGCCGATTGCCATGCCCACCGGGTGCTCAATCTTCCCCAAAGAGATTTTCCGCAGTAGCCGGCGCTGGGCCGAGCAGCGCTTCCAGAACCTCATTCACTGGAACGAGCTGTCGCAAGGTGGGCATTTCGCCGCGCTGGAGCAACCTGACGTACTGGTCAATGAGTTACGCACCTGCTTTCGCAGCCTGCGCTAGCACACTACAAAACAGGACCCGCTACATGTTTGATAGCCCAGAAAGCAGCAAGGCGGTTTTCAGCCCTTTTGCCTCGGAAGAGGTTTCACCGCCTTTTTCATCCCACTGGGAAGCGAAGCGGAGGGCCGCCGAGGCCTTGCGCGCACTCACCGAAGCCCTGGTAACCAGCGACGCCTCCACTGACTTCATTAATGCGCTGGCGCAGCGTCTCGAACGCGAGGCTCACCAGCTCCAGGCCGAGCCACGTCTCTACGGCCTGGCGGCATTCCTGAAGGATGGCAAACACGGTGGGCACGGTGAGGTGAATCATGAACTGAATGCGCTGGGCGGCTGGAGCAACCCTCTGTCGCCGGCACTCAATATGTGGCTCAAGGGGCGCGAGGCTTTCGGGACCGTGCGTTGCGGCTATGCCTACGAAGGGCCGCCCGGTTATATCCACGGGGGTTTTATCGCGGCTATTTTCGACCAGTTCCTCGGCATGGCGCAACTGGCAGGTGACAACCCCGGCATGACCGGTTCGCTGACCGTGCGCTACCACCGTCCGACACCGTTGAATCGCGATCTGGACCTGCACGCAACCCTGCAGGACACTGTGGGCCGCAAAACAGTGGTCACCGGCGAAATGCTGTTGGATGGCGAAGTGACCGCAAGCTGCGAGGCGCTGTTTATTCGCCCCCGCACTGCCTTGCTAGGCCCTTGAGTCGTTGCCCGGATTAGCCTTCGAAGCTATCGCTGGTGTTGAGGCTGGCTGAAAACGGCACCGGGGTGAAGCGACGCGGCGCCCCCTGTTCCCGATCCACATCGTTATCTGGCGGTTCGGCATGAGGCAACGGGGTGCGTCCCCGGGGCGGCGCTTCAAAACGTCGCGCCACGCTGAAGCCGGCGGCATCCAGCGGGTGCGACAGCGGGTCCACCTGCTGCGTCTCCGCGGATGGCGCCAGCGCCTCACCCAGGGCAGCCGGCGGTACCGGTCGCCGGCGACGATCCCCCGCGCGGGCCGCCCGGCCACCTGAGGCGTACGCCATCGACGCCCCACCACTGCCGATAAACTCCAGCCCCTGCAGTGCTGCATCGGTGGTTTCCACCGTGCGCTCACGGGCGAGCGGCACGTCGCATTCAGGCGGCGTTAACGCAAGCTCGTGCCGCTCCTGCGTCTGCCAGTGCGCGTCACCCTGCAGGGCCCGCTGACGCAAAACGTCATTGGCACAGGCGCTCCAGCGACCAAAATGTACGGATAGCGCCGGATCCGGCATACGGTGCTTGCGAAACTCGCGCTGCGCTGCCATGAAATGCTGCTTTACGGCGCGGTAATGAAAGATATGATCCTCGGTTTTCAGGTGCAGCGCTTGCCCGCCGCGGCGGAACATCACCATCTGCGGTGGCAGCACGCCCTGCACGCTGTGGAGCAGGTCGGCAAGAAAACACAGCCGGAAGGCATCGTGCCGATTGGTTTTACCCTGAGTGTCGCAGGGGATATACAGGTGGTTACCCAGCTCTGAGTAGCCGCTGGTACGCATCAACAACTGACTGGATGCTGCCAGCGGCCCCACGGCGAGCTGGCCGTTGACGATGAACTCCGTGCCGCTGCGCATGGCCGCCAGCGTTTCACTGCGCCGCAGTGTCTCCGGCGCATCCCAGTCGATCACTGTGACTTGCCGGCCATTGTTGGCGAGCAGTTCGGCGACTGCATCCTGCCGCCGGGCACTGTCGCCGGGGGGTACACTGCCTGCATCGGGCGCAACGCCGTGCGCGGGGTTTTCGAGCGTCAGGCGCTCCATCCAGCAGGCAAAGGGCGATTCCTTGAACAGCACCATGTCTTCGGATGTAAAGGTCAGTGTTCTGTCGACGCTGTAGAGGTACATGGGTGAGGACCAATTCCTTTGGTTTTTTTACCTTCCGAAGCAGGTACGTAACACCAGCGCTTTTATAACGAATCACGGCGCGACTGTCCACGCCGCGCGTTTATCCCCGCTTGAACACCAGCGCCCCGCCCACCCAGGTAGCATCCACTTGCAGCTCTCGCATCCCCATCGTGTCACGCAGCGGACTCCCATCCAGCAACACCAGGTCCGCGTACTTGCCGGGCTCCAGCGAACCGCGATTGTCTTCTTGAAAAACCTGCCAGGCGGCGTCAATGGTCACCGCACGCAGGGCCGTCATGACATCCACACGTTGTTCCGGTCCCAGCACATCACCGCCGTAGGTTTGCCTGTGTACGAGGCTCCAGGCCGCCTGCAGCGGGCGCATCGGCGTTACCGGAGTATCCATATGCGAGGTGAAGCGCAGCCCCGCCGCCTGCGCCCAGCCCGCGGGACTGATCTGCGCGGCGCGCTCGGGGCCGATAAAGATCTCCCGATGTCGGTCACCCCAGAACCAGGTGTGCGCGGCAAAAAAGCTGGGCGTAACACCCAGTTCTGCCATGCGCTGGATCTGATCCTGGCGTGCCATTTGCGCGTGAATCAGAATCAGGCGCGGGTCGTCTGCAGGGTGGGCGGCCTGCGCCGCTGCAAACGCATCCAGGATGTCGTCAATGGAGGCGTCACCATTGCCATGCACAGCGATCTGTAACCCCGCGGCATGCAGGGTCTCGATCTGCTCGAACAGACGTTCCCGGGGTACCGCTGCATAGCCGCGGTACTCTTCGTCACCGTGGAATGGTGTGTGATAGGGCCGCGTGAGGTAACCGGTAAAGCCCTGGATACTGCCATCGGCGACGATTTTTACCGCGCCGACATCAATCCGCCGCGCCGCGAGGTCCTCCGGATCGAACGTGCCAGCGCCGATCGCGTCTCCGTAATCATCCTGCATGGGGAAGAGCACCAGCCGCAGCGGCATCAGTCCCAGTGCGCTGGCGAGCTTGAAACCCCCGGCCATCTGGGGCGCCACGCCCCCCGCCTGTGCGGTGGTGACGCCATATTCGGCATATTCACGCACTGCCGCACTCACCATGCGCAGGAAATCCATGGCGCCGAGATCCAGCATGCGTTCGGCAACCGGCAGGCGCGCGGTTTCCTCCAGCAAGCCGGTCAACTCACCGCTGGGCGTACGACCGATTACGCCACCTTCAGGGTTGGGTGTGTCTGCGCCTATTCCAACAGCCTCCAGCGCGCGACTATTGGCAACCACCATGTGCCCGGAAATATGCAGGAGCGCGACGGGGTGTTCGGGTGCCACCGCATCCAGTTCTTCACGGGTGGGGTGGCGCCCTTCCGCCAGCAGGGTATCGTCGTAGCCGAAGCCGGTAACCCACTCCCCCGCCGGCAGCTGCGCCGCCCGGGCCCGCAGGGCACCCAGCAAGTCCTCCATGTTTTCCATCGTCCCGATCGGCGGACTGTTCAAGTCCACAGATACCGTGTTCAGTGCGGAGCCGGGAAAGTGGCCGTGTGCATCAATGAAGCCGGGCATGAGTGTGCGCCCGGCGAGATCGATCACCTCGGTCCGGTCATCCACGAGTGCCATCATTTCCTCGTTGCTACCGAGTGCTTCGATGCGCTCGCCACGCACCGATAGTGCCTGAACCACACGGTTTTCGGCATCCATGGTCAGCACATCGCCGTTGACGAACACCTGATGCTCCGGTGGTGTCGGCAAGCGCGTGGCAATGGAGAACAGTGTGAATAACCCCACGGCAAACGTGAGCCCCAGTAACACCCAGGTCTTCCAGCTCATGGCATAATCTCCAAATGCACGTGGTGGTGGATCATGCGGCGCTGCCAATCACGATATCGGCGAGTCGCGCCCGGTGCCAGGCCGCATCGCCCCAGAGCACTTGCGAGTGTTTCTGACGCTTGAAATACAGGTGCACATAGCACTCCCAGGTAAAACCGATACCCCCGTGGCTCTGCACTGACCGGCTGCTCGCATAAGCCGCCATATCACTGGCCGAGGCCTTGGCC
Organism: Haliea alexandrii; assembly: GCF_003719295.1. GTDB lineage: Bacteria > Pseudomonadota > Gammaproteobacteria > Pseudomonadales > Halieaceae > Haliea > Haliea alexandrii. Next base: position 315,304 of record NZ_RFLW01000002.1, on the reverse strand, counting down.
ATATGGGCATACTGTGCTGCCTTCTCCGGCTCGCTGTCACAGGCGCAGGCCGCGTTGTAGACCAGCGACTTCGCTTCGTCGATCAGCACCATCACCTCGACCAGAGGGTGCTTGATCGCCTGGAAGAAGCCCAGCGGACGGTCGAACTGCTTGCGGGTGCTCACGTATTCAACGGTGGTGTGCAGTTGCCATTCGCCGGCACCGACCATGTCGGCAGCAAGGAGTGTCCAGATAGCGGGCATGGCTTCGTGCAGAACGGCCAGTGCGTTGCCGCTGACCTCCAGCCCCTGCGCGCCATCAAAGGTGATGTGGGCCTGGTCGCGGGTGAGATCTACAATGCCATCGGCCTGTACAGTAACACCCGCAGTGGCAGCATCCACCCAAAACAGGCCATGGCCGGCGGCAGTGCTGGCACAGACCAGCAGCTTGTCACATTTCAAGGCATCCTGAACGAACCACGCCGTGCCATGCAGTGCACCATCGCGGAATTCTACTTCGGTGGCCGCCGGATCCCACGCCCCATGACGATTGGTGAGCGCCAGTGTGGCTGCTGCACCAGAGGCAATGTCAGCCAGCGCTGTTGCCCCCGGTTGTTTACAGGCCACAAGCGCATAGGTGGCATTCAGTGTGCCCAGCAGCGGGCAGGGAAAAGCCGCCCGGCCCACCTCTTCCACCAGCCCGGCCACCGCCGCCACGGGCATTCCCACGCCACCCGCTTCTTCAGGCACCGCCAGCATGGTCCAGCCCAGCTCAACCAGCTGGCTCCAGAGGGTTTCATCCCACTGACACTGTGGTGCCCGCCCGGGTGTTGGATCACTGGCCACCAGGGCGTGCAGTTTGTCGGTAGTGAAATGCTCGCGGAAAAACTTGCGCGCCGATTCCTTGAGCAGTGCAGCCTCTTCGCCGAAGCCGTAATTCTTGGGTTGTGTCATGTGCTGTATTCCTTTTTCGGCTTCAATTCACTTCGACTTCGGCAGGCCGAGCACACGCTCGCCAAGAATATTGCGCTGCACCTCGCTGGTGCCCGCAGCAATCGTCATGCCGTAGGAGTTCATGTATGACAAAGGCCACTGCCCGCCAGCCGGTGCGTTGCTGTCGCCCATGTAGAGCGAGGACGCCATGCCCTCCACTTCCACGGCCAGCGCGGCGATGGATTGGGCGATTTCACTGGCCAGCAGTTTGTTTTGCAGCGGCAGGCGCATGGGGTGATCCAGCAGGGCCTGCACCCGCGAGCGGCGCTGGTTCTGCTTCAGGCCTTCCTCGCGAATCAGCTGGCGCATCAGTTTGTCGCGCAGCAGCACGTCATCGGCGGCCGTGCCTGCACCGCGCCTGGTGTTCCGTGCGAGGTCGATAACAGCCGAAGTGGTAATGTTGTGGCTGGAACGGTTCTTCATGCCGCCCGAGCGTGGCCCCTGCAGCTCACCCGCGCCGCGCTCGTGCAACAGCGTCGTCATCGCCACCTGCCACCCCTTGCCCAACTCATCCAGGCGGTAGCGGTCGTCCACTTCCAGGTTGTCAAAAATGACCTCGTTGAAGCCGGTCTCGCCGGTGATCTTGATCAGTGGCCGCACCGTCACCCCCTTACCCAAGGCGGCGCGTATCGGCACCACAAAATAGGACAGCCCGTCGTATTTGTGTGATTTATCCGTGCGCAGAAGAATAATCATCCACTCGGCAAAATGTGCCAGCGAGGTCCACACCTTGTGACCATTGATCACCCACTTGTCGCCGCGCGGTTCTGCAAAGGTTTGCACACTGGCCAGGTCGGAGCCGGCACCAGGTTCGCTGAAGCCTTGGCACCAGATGTCTTCGCCTGAAAACAAACGTGGCAGCAACTCCGCCTTGACCTCATCCCGGGCGTGATAGAACACGGTGGGGGCCGCCATGCCCAGGCCAATCACATTGGGCAGAAAGGGCGTGCGGGCTGCCAGCATCTCCTCATTTGCAACGCGCTGGCAATCCTTGCGACCGCCACCGCCCACTGCTTGCGGATAATCACAACCGATAAGGCCGGCATCGTAGGCCGCTTTCTGCCACGCCTGCAGGTAGCTCAGCTGCTCTTCGGTCATGATCTCGAGTGGTGTCTGCGGCAGCCGCACGGGTGGCTCACCGGGCGTGTTGCCTTGTAGCCAATCGCGGCAGTAGGCGCGAAATTCGGCCTGTTCGGGTGTGTCTTTGCGGGCGGAATCGTCGGACATGGTCTGTACCTGTAAAATTATGCTGTCAGTCAAAAAGCGCCAAAGTGTGGGCGATTTGCCTGCGCGAGGCAAGTTGTCAGCCAGGCCCCGGCGCACTGCAGCCGATGCAGCGTTGCGGAATGACGATCAGTAATGTGGAGGCGGCGCCTCAGGGCCCCGGGGCCGGGCATCATCGAGTGCCGCGGCCTGCTCATCCTGACGCTCCTTCAGCAGCTGCATCTGCCGCTGCACTACCAGCAGGTCCTGCTGCTGGCTGCTCAGCGCCGCCTGCAGCCCCTGCAAGGTGTCTTCCTGAAACGCCACCTGACTCTGCAGGTCCTCCAGCATTTGCAGCAATTCCTTCTTCTTCACTGTCTTCCCTCGCGGCACATTTCAATTGCAGCGCGGAGGCTAATATACTGCCGGGCGCCGCTCAACAAGGAATTGACCATGCCGCGACGCAACCCCACAAACTCCCGTCTCGTGTACTCCACCGATGGTGGGCGCCTGTGCCCGCAGTGCCAGCGCCCTGAGGCGGGCTGCGTCTGCGGCAAGGCGAAACCCGCCGACCTGGGCGATGGCATCGTGCGCCTGCACCGCGAAACCAAAGGCCGCGGCGGCAAAGCCGTTACCCTGATTCGGGGCTTGCCGTTGCAGGGCGATGAGCTGAAGTCGCTGGCCAAGGCCCTGAAACAGAAGTGTGGCGTAGGCGGTGCGGTGAAAGAGGATGCCGTGGAGATTCAGGGCGATCAGCGCGAGTTGTTGAAAGCCGAGCTGGAGAAGCGCGGATTCACAGTGAAGATAGCAGGCGGTTAAACGCAGCTTTTAATTACATATAACCGCAATTAATCCATATTTAAACGATTTTTGGCGAAATAAAACGCTGTTCTTACGCGCGTATTCTTTGCAGTTACACACTCTTCCGCACGTACTTAGTAAATAATTACACGCAACCTGTTATTTTTATTGGCTTTATTGAATTCGTATGCTAAAAATACCTGCAGGTGCCATGACGGCGCGGGTGAACCGAGCAAAGGTGGCCCGGTCGCAACAACAATAACGGCACCGGAAGAAAAGTGGAGTACGAAACGGCGGTAATGAATTCAATCGGCTTCCCGAGAGGATACAGGCCATGTACGTAACCGCAGAACACCTGAGAGACCAGGTCATCCGGCCCACATTGAAGTACCTGGGGGTGTGGACGGAAGCCTGTGAAGACTTCCTGCTACAGGCCGCCATCGAAGCGCCTGAGCTGGGCTTGTTCTCAGCGCGCAGCAGCGGGCTGGGGCTTTATCACATCACCACCGCCCAACACCGGGACATCTGGGACCGCTACCTGGCCTACCGCCCGGAGCTGGCCAGCCGTGTCCGGGGGTTGGCCAGTCAGCGGGCCTTTCTCAGCGACCCGGACGGTGAATTGCAAACCAACCTGGGCTACTGCACCGCCGTTGCCTGGCTGTTGTACCAACGCTCACGGGTCAGTGCCGACGAACCCCAGCGCGCCGCCGCCACTGCGACCGCCTGAACCCGACACGGCTGCCAGCAGCACGCGCCAGGCGGCGAGGTCATCCGGGCGATCAATATCCTGTAAGGGAGGCAGCAGCGCGGTGCTATAGCCCGCCTCTGCCGCCCGTGCCAGTGTCTCTGCCAGAACCGTGTCCGTGCCCCAGCTCACGCCATCAAACACCCCGCGACGCAGCGCGCAGCGCGCAGCGATTAGCACAAAGCCCCCGTCCAGCGCAGGCCCCAGAACGATGTCATCACGCTCCAGCGCCTGCACGGCGAGTTCCAGATACGCGCGGTCGATCCACGGGCAGTCGCTACCCACCAGGACCACCCGGCCAGCCTTCTGCAGCCCCGCTGTCAGGGCGTGTTGCATGCGCTCACCCAGATCGACACCCTGCTGCACGCATAGCCGGCTGACGCCCTCGCTCAGGCACTGCTGAAACAGCGCGTGATCGCCGCCGCCGGCAGTCCACAGCTCAACTGGGCCCAGGTGCGCCTGCAGCAAGCTACGCGTGGTCCACAGCACCAGTTGCTCGTGCAGCGCGCAGGCCTCGCCGGGGCTCAACGCAGGTTGCATGCGGGTTTTCACGCGGCCCGGCACCGGGGCACGGGCAAACTGCTGTAAGACCACACTCATCGAGTCACACCGTAGTAATACCGCCAGAGACGCGCCGGACTGACACCCAGCGCGTACGCCAGACGCAGGCCCCACATTTCCACCACCGTACGCGCCACCCCTCTCTTCTCCCATCGGCGGCTTGAGGTCCGCACCCACAAGCCAGGTGGCAGGAGAGGCCGCTGCTGCTGGCGCAGACGCACGCACAACTCGATGTCTTCCATGAGCGGAATCGCCGCGAACCCGCCTGCCGCTGCAAAGACGTCCCGACGCACAAACAACAACTGGTCGCCGGTGCCAATGCCGGAAGCACTGGAGCGCCAGCTGATCGCACGTTCGATCAACCGGAATACCGCGGCCCTGCCATCGAGGCGCAGCCTGAAATAGCCCCAGGCGGGGCGGAGCTCCAGCGCGGCGCGCAAGCTTCTGGCGTCAAACAGGGGGGTGGTATCCGCATGTAAGAACAGCAGGTACTCGCCCTGTGCCGAGCGCGCCCCGAGGTTCATCTGCAAGGCCCTCCCCGGCTCCGCCACAAGTACACTCGTTGCACCCGGTAGCGCGAGGGCCACCGTATCGTCATCGCTGCCGCCGTCCACGACAACTCGCTCCGCGCCGGGAAAGCGGGCTTGCAGGTCCTTCAGCAGGCCCGCGATGCGTGGCGCCTCATTGAGTACCGGTATGACAAAACTCAGTTGACTGGCGGGTGCTGCCACGTGCGCTCAGTACGCCAACTGGCGTTCGCGCTCGGTGAGCACGCTGCCCGACTCACCCAGCTGGTACTGGAATACAACGTTGTACGCCAGCACCGCCTGCACGTAGTTGCGTGTTTCACGAAAGGGAATGGTTTCTATCCACACATCCACCGGGACTGTGGCATCGGCTGCGTTCAGCCAGCGGGTGACACGATGGGGGCCGGCGTTGTACGCGGCGAGCGCCAGGACACGATTGCCGTCATAGCGGTCGAGCAACTGACGATAGTAGGCACTGCCCAACAGTACGTTGTGCTCCACATCGTAGAGTGCGCTGTCCGAATGCGGGGTACCGAGGCTCGCGGCCACCTCGCGGCCCGTAGCGGGCATCACCTGCATCAGCCCACGGGCACCAACCGGGGAACGGGCGCCGGCGTAAAAGGCACTCTCGCGGCGCGCAATGGCCATCAGCTCGGTTTTCTGCAGGCCGCGCTGCGCTGCCAGGCGGGTGAAGGTGTCGCGGTAGGGTAATGGAAAACGCAAGTCCAGTGCGTCCCAGGCCTGGGCACGGTTTGCCGCATCAATCGCCATGCGGTGCCAACCCATATCCGCTGCCAGCGCTGCCAGTTCAACCTGCTCCTCCGGCGTCGTGAGCTGTAAGGTCTGGTACCACTCCGAATGTGCGAGGTTTTCTTCCTCATGGTGGTAGAGTTCCTGAATGCGCTGCACTACCGGCAACTCACGCAACGGGCCCGCGCGCTCCGCGGCCACGGTAATCACCTGCGGATTGAACTGGTAGGGCAACCCCAACCGGTCTGCAGCGAGAAAGCCATAGTAGTCGCGCTCGCCAGCCAGTTCGCGAAACAGCGCCTGTGCCAGCTCGGTTTCGCCGTCGCGCTCATAGAGTACGGCGCGCCAGTAGCGCCATGCCGGCGCCGCCCTGCCCTCCACCGACAGCGTCTTCAGGGTTGCCGCCAGCGCTGACCAATCCTGCTCCTCCAGCGCCCAGCGCAGCCTGACCTCCACCAGCAGGTCATCGCCCAGGCGGGCCAGGGCATCGTCCACCCACGCCAGATTGACATCCGAGCGTGCAAACAGGCTGCGCAGCGCCAGCTCCCGCTCCGCCTGTATTTGCTGCGCGGCAGTAAATACCATGCGCTGCTGAAAATACTGCCACTGGACCAGTGCCGCTTCAGGCTTGTAACGCGCGAAATAGGCGGTGCCATGTGCCACGATGTCAGCCACCTTCGGGTCATCACTTGGTTCAAGACGGTTTTTCATCTGATCCGGCTGCACATAGGCCTGGAGCAGGCGCTCGGCCCAGGGTTGCAGGTCGGCACTCCCCTGGCGTGCCACATAGTTCATCAGGCTGCGCTGCCTCGCGTCGAAGGCTTTCAGCAACCGCGCCCACACGGCGTCATCGTCAAGCTCCCCGGCTTTCTGCCAGGCAGCAAACAGTGGATCGCAGGCCTTGGGGCGCGACTCACCGTGCACCCAGAGACGCTCTGCACCCTCCCAGGCTGCCAGCGGGTCGGATGCTGCGAGTTTGGCGCGGAAGTAGTAGCACTTGAGATCAATGCTGTTGGGCTCTGTCGGCATCACGGCGAGAAAATCTCGCCAGCGCTGCTCCTGCCCAGCACGCCGCAGGTATACCGCCAGGAAGCGATTGGGCAAGGGGGTTCCGGCGCTGCGTTGCAGGAACAGCTGCGCGTCACCCGGGCGCACGGCACTGGGCTTGCGGCTGAGCTCAAAGTAGTCGAGATACATCGCCAGCGGATACTCATCGAGTGCCGGGCGTAATTGCTGGTACTCCGTCCATCGCCCACGGTCGATGGCAACCACCGCATCGCTGTAGCGCTCACGGTCTACGGGCAGGTCGGATGCCTGCGCTGCGCCTGCATTGACTGATAAAAACTGGAGTGCGAGAACACCCGCGACACACCGCCACCGCAATCGGGTAACCCTCTCTAAACAACCTGCCGCCGCGCGGGTGCGCGGCGGACACTCACGGTGCAGAGAGTGATACGCCAGCGCGGGATTTGCAAGGGGCTGGCGGTGGACGAATTGCATATGGTGCCCCCGCCAGGACTCAAACCTGGGACCTACCCCTTAGGAGGGGGTCGCTCTATTCAACTGAGCTACGGGGGCGCTGCGGGCGGCGAGTATATCAGCAGCCCTGCATAGATGGCACCACCGGCCGTGTCCTGAATGAGTCAAAGTGAAGGCAGGGAGCAATCCAGCGTGATCGAAAGTAGAGGGATAGCCCGGTGTCCTGTGCAAGGCCACCGGGGGGAACGCGTTTCAGCTGTTGGGCAGGATAACCGCATCGATCACGTGGATCACGCCGTTGGCGGCCTCAATGTCGGTCGCCGTGACGTTCGCCGCGTCGACCTTAACGCCTGCATCAGACGCCGTTACCATTATCGTGTCGCCCTGCAGGCTGGTCGCCTCGGTCAAGGTTACAACGTCTGCGGCCATCACCTTCCCCGCTACCACGTGGTACGTGAGCACGGCAGACAGTGTCTCCTTGTTTTCCGGCTTGAGCAGGTCGTCAAGAGTGCCCTCAGGCAGCGCGGCGAATGCCGCATTGGTCGGGGCAAACACGGTGAAGGGCCCTTCACCAGACAGTGCCTCAACCAGCCCTGCGGCCTTCAGCGCAGCAACCAGGGTCGAGAAATCCGGGTTGCTCACCGCTATTTCTACAATCGTCGGCTTGGCCATTTCCTCGGCGTGCGCGTGACCGTCCGCGGTCGCAACGGAAGACGCCAGCAACATGCCGCTCAAGGCGGCCAGTGACATGAGTTTCGAGATTAATCGCATAATAGAGCCTCGCAAGTTCAGGTCGTGTTGAATCGGCGATTCAACGTCAACAGACTTTACGAGTCCTGTGCTGGCGTGGACTGGCCCTGTAGACGTTTTGACCATCCACAGGGCTGCGTGCAGGCTTAGCCGCCAATATCCAGACAGATCTTGCCGAAGTGTTGCTGGGATTCCTGGTGGCGGAACGCATCAGCCAGCTGTTCCAGCGGGTAGCTACTGTCGATAACCGGTTTGATACCGCCCGCCTCTACCGCTGCCAGCATGTCGAGTTGCTGAGCTCTGCTGCCGACGGTAATGCCGCTGATGCGCGCATTTTTCTGGAACAGTTCGGCTGTTGGCACCTCGCCGGCAAGACCTGTCAGCACACCGATCATGCTGATACAACCGTCAAACGCGGCGGCTTTCACAGACTGCGGCAATGTACCGGGGCCGCCCACTTCAACCACCAGGTCCACGCCGCGACCCTCGGTGATTTCCTGGACGCGCTTCCCCCAGGCAGGCACGTCGCGGTAGTTGATCAAATGCTCGGCCCCCAGCTCCCCCAGGCGCGCCAGCTTGGCATCCGATGAGGACGTGGCGATGACCCGGCACCCCATCTGGCGAGCAAACTGCAGCGCAAAAACCGATACGCCGCCACTGCCCTGCACCAGCACCCAGTCCCCGGGGCGCAACTGTGTTTCTACCATGAGGGCGCGCCAGGCAGTGAGGCCGGCGCAGGTGAGCGTTGCCGCTTCCCGATAGTCCAGCCCCTTGGGCATGCGTGTAAAGCCCTGCGCCAGCATGGTGACCGTCTCCGCGGCAAAGCCGTCGACGTGGTCGCCGGGAACGCCGGTGACTTTGCGCAAATCCGGACGGCCGTCATGCCAGGCGGGAAAAAAGCAGCTCAACACATCATCGCCCACGGCAAATTCGGTAACGCCCTCACCGACGGCGGTTACGACGCCGGCGCCGTCTGACATGGGAATTCTGCCGTCGTCTGTGGGCAACATTCCCAGAGCCACTACATAGTCGTGGAAGTTCAGCGAACTGGCACGCACCTGCACCTGTATTTCGCCGTAGCCGGGTGGGCGCGTATCGCGCTCGACCACCTTGAGATTGTCCAGGCCACCGGGTTTTGCAAGGGCTACTGCGTGCATGTGATGTTCTCCATTATCGGGTGAGAGGGGCTTGTGTAGGCAGATACCCGCTTCTCAGGCACTGCCTCGCACTATCAGACCCGCAATGTAGGCAATATGCAGCGCCACCACAAGCAGCGTGAGCTGCACCCGCATGCGCGAGTACCAGCCGCGCGCTGCGCTGCTGCCACGTTCGTACCAGAGCGTTGCCAGATGAGCCAGCGCCAGCAGGCCTGCGGCGATCACGGCCTGGGCTGTCAGCACACTGCAGACGGCAAATAGAACGACGCCATTGCTGACCAGCAGGCGCAGCGCTTTATCTCCACCCGCTCGGCCGCGCGCTGTGCCCCACAGTGAGCCGGCGATGAAGCAGAGAATAGCCAGTGAGTAGACAATAAAGCCCTGTTGCGACAGTGCGCGCGGATAATCACGCAGAACCCAGACACCCGCCACGCTGGCTGCGAAGGGCAAGAGGCCGGCGTAACCGAGGCCAGTGACCAGGCGTGTCATCGCCTCAATCGCTCAGTCAGGTACTTTGCTGATGACCAGCAGGATCTCCCCGACACGGATGCCAAACTTGGTCATAATGGATTCATTGATCAGTGTCGTTGGGTTCACCAGGTACATGCGGTCGTCGATACGCAGGTCAAGCGTGCCATCGTCCCAGGGTATCTGCAGCACGTAATCGAGAAACATGCTGTTGCCTGCTACGCTGATCCTGCCTTCCCCAACCACATCGCCGGCGGTGCCTACATACTCGCCCTCTCCTGTGGGGGTAAGCGTCCACACTCGACGGTCCGGCTCGTCATCGTCGAACAGGAAATCCTCTTCGAGCGTGCCGATACCATTCTGCCAATAGGCCTTGATATCTGCATTGAAGTAGCGAATCACCTTGCCGCCGCGATCCTTGATAACGCCGTGTGCGGTCAGCTGCCCCTGAAAAAATGTCTCGGGGACCAGGGTTGGCTGGTTGTTGGCGTATTCATCTACCGTCACCGCGCCGCAACCGGAGAGGCCCGATAGGAGAACGAACAGCACGAAAAGGGAAAATGGCTGGCGCATTGGGTCGCTCACAAGACAGAGGGTTCCTGCTTGTTTACGCGCGCTACGCGCCGGGGGATCACCCGGCCGGGAAAGCCTACAGCGTGTAGTGAACACCAACGTGGTAGCTGCAGGCCTGGCTGCCGCTGAAAGCACGCAGGCGCGCCTCAATGGCCGACTGGTCACGCTCGACAATCCCGAACATCAGTCCATCAAAATAGCCGAGCGCCTTGGCGTAGATGACATCGCCGGATTCGGCGTCGTAGGCACCCAGCACCTCCTCCACCTGGTCTGCGTACTCGTCTTCACTGAGAAAGCCCAGTGCATCGTGCGCGAGCACACAGCTCAATTGACGCGCAGCGGCAAATTCCTCCGCGCCGAGTGAAAGCGCCTGAGCCTGGCTGGCGGTAACGAGCAATAGTGCAGCAATCAGTGAACGCATGGTACGCTGAACCCTCCTCCGGGGAGATGTCGAAAGCCGCGACTTTACGCCCGCTTTATGACACCTGTGTGACAACAATATGAAGAATGCGGGGAGTACAGAGACATGAGTCTGAGAGTCGTTGTGTGGGGCACCGGTAACGTCGGCCGCCCCGCGATCAGGGCAGTACTATCCCACCCGGGCCTCGAGCTCGCCGGCGTGATTGTTGCCAACCCGGAAAAAGTGGGTGTCGATGCGGGCCTGCTTGCCGGTATTGCGCCGGTTGGCGTGCTGGCCGGCAACGATGCCGCGGCATTACTCGCCGATCGACCGGATGCCGTGGTGTACACGGCAACCGCGGACACGCGGCCCGAGGAAGCCATGCGCGACCTGCTGCAGTGCCTCGAAGCCGGTTGTAGCGTTGTCTCCAGCGCTTTTTATACGCTGCTGCACCCAGCCTCAAGTTTTGCCGAGGTGCTGGACCCGATTGAGGCCGCCTGCAAACGCGGCGGCGCCTCGCTATTTGTGTCCGGTATAGATCCTGGCTGGGCCATGGATATGCTGCCGGTTTTTGCCAGCGGTACCAGTTCCGCGATAACGGAAATACGCAGCCGTGAAATCTTCAACTACGCCCTCTATGACCAGCCGCATGTGGTAAGGGAAGTGATTGGCTTTGGCGGCGACATGGACGCTCTGCCCATGATGTTGCACGAATTTGCCATCGAAATGGTCTGGGGGCCGATGGTTCGTTTGGTGGGCGATGCGCTGGGCCATCCGGTGTCCGCTCTGGAGGTGAACGTGGAGCGGCGCGCGCTGGAGCAGGACGTCACGGTTGCCGGCATGGGCGTGTTCCGCGCCGGTACCCAGGGGGCTTTTCGCTTTGAGGTACGCGGGCTGCACCAGGGGCACCCGCTTTTCGTGCTGGAACATATTACCCGCATTGACGACCGCTGTGCGCAGGACTGGCCCTATCCGCCGCACAGCGGGGGCTGCCATCAGGTGATTGTCAGTGGCAACCCTACCGTGACGCTGAGCCTGCATGCGGAAGACCAGTTCGAACCCGGCGCCGGCGGCGGTGGCAATGCATCCGCCGCCTGCTGGCTGGTGAATGCCATTCCCGCCGTGATCGCGGCGCCTACCGGCGTGGTGACGGCGCTGGACATGCCGCGGATAGACGGCAGCAGCCAGTTGGGCATGGAGTTGCCGTAAAAGAAAAGGCAAAAAAAACGCCAGCTCAAGGCTGGCGTAAAGGGGATGCGCGTTCGCTTACAGCGAGCCGGATACCGTCCAGCCTTCAAACCAAGTGCTCGAAGCCGAGGGATCTACAGCACCCGCGTAGTCGGTTGCCTCAAAGAACGCAGGGTCGGCCAGGCTGGCAGAGTACGTTGCATTGATGTTGTCGATGTCGAGCACGCCCACTGCAGCGGCCTCGGGGGCCTGTGATGCGTAGTTAGCATCCAGCGCCACGTCGGATACCAGCGCGGGCAGCAGCACCACATCACCGCCAACGTCACAGTCGGCCACGACGTTGGTGTACACCAGCTCGGTACCCACCTGCGCCGCTCGCGAGGAATCCACGCAGGTAGTTTCGGCGGTAAAAGCATCGTCGTAGGTGAACACGGAGTGGTGCACAAAACCACCCGAGGTCGCCTTGAAGACCGCACCCGTAGCATTGCTGCCGCCGCCAATGAACGTGGCGTTGGCAATGGTGGGCAGTGACAGGAAGTCCAGCGTACCTTCGGTGTCGGCTTCAATCACATTACCGGTTGCATCCGGGCCCTGGTCAACCAGCAGGAACTGCAGGTTGCCGCTCCAGCCTTCATCCCAGTCGACTGAATCGTCCTGGTTGCCCGTCAGCACCATGTAGCGCACGCTGACCGAACCGCCGTAGAACTCAATGCCGTCATCGGCGTTGCCGTTCACCTGGATGTACTCCATCTCCGTGCCGCTACCGACACCGATCAGAGAGATACCGTTGATTTCGTTACCCGTGGCGAACTCGAAGCCGCCTTCGGTGACGATGACATAGCGCAACACACCGCTGCTGTCGTCGGGGGAGTAGCCACCACCGAACCCGGATTCACCCTCGGAGTCGACGTTACAGGCGACGGCGCCCTGATCGGCGGTCAGGCACTCGTTGTGCGGTGCATAGCCGTGCATGATCAGGCCGCCCCATTCACCGGCGCCATCGAAACCGGCGTCATCGGAGCTGAACACGATGGGGGCATCAGCCGTGCCCTCTGCCATGAGCATGGAACCGCGGGTGATGATCAGGTTGGCAAAGCTGCCGGTCTGACCCTTGATCTGCGTACCGGCTTCAATGGTCATCGTCACATTGGTCACGGGGTCGCCGCTGGCCAATGTCCCTTCATCAATGGACATTTCCTGATTGCCGTTGCCCACGGTTACCCGGGACTCCATGTACCAGACCTTGTCACTGGTCAGGGTGCGATCAGCGAGCACCGTCGAGGGCAGCTGGCATACATCATTGCCATCGCTGTCCTTGGGGCGCGCTGATGACCAGTCCGGGCAAGTGGACGCGCTGCCGGAGCCATCACCGCCGCCGTCGACTGGCGGGTTGACGATTTCCGTAGGCGCATCGATATTGATGGTGGCACTGTCACCTTCGGAACATCCATACAGGCCGCCAACCGAGCCGAGCATCGCCGTGGCGATTGCCAATTTCTTCAGTTTCATAGTTACTCCTGGGGTTTCCTGGTTCATTGAACTTCAAACTTCCTACTGACGCCGAGCGGCGAGCCTGTTGTCAGAATTCCCAATCGAATCCTGCTTTCACTTCATAGCCACGCTTGTAGCTCTGAAACACATTTCCGCCCTGGGTGAACTCCAGTTCGCTGTCCAGCAGATTTTCCAGCTTGACGCGGAAGGTAAAGGTATCGGAGAGCGAGTAGCGGTAGACCAGATTCACGTCCATGCGCGGCTCGAGGATGACATCCGGCTGCCCGGACACGCCCACGTCCACAATCGTCTCCCCGCTCTGGTTCATCAGCAGCGTGAGTTCATGCCCCTGGGCGATGTCGTCGTAACCGACAATCAGGTTAAACGTATAGTCCGGTGCGCCCTGCAGGTTCCGCGTGCTGGCATTCTGCAGGGTCACTTCCGAGTCGATCAGGCTGGCGTTGGTGGCAACGAAGACACTGCGGGTGAAGCTGTCGTCCAGCGCAAAATCCTTGCGACCGTCAATTTCTACACCGAGTATTTCCCCGGACTCGGCATTCTGGAACGTCCGCGAATTCCCCGCCGTACCGGAAGCCGGCTGCACCACGCGCTCGATCGGGTCGGTCATGTCCTTGTAGAACAGCGCGACACTGAGCGATTCCTGGTCGGACCAGTATTTCTCCCAGCGCACGTCATAGTTGGTGACATCGGATAACTGCAGGTTCGGGTTACCGCGCACCCGGAAGTTGAATTCGCGGTCATAGAAGGTCGCGTTCGAGGTTTCCTTGAAGTCGGGGCGTGCCACCGTTCTGGATATCCCGAAACGCAGCTGCTGCTCGTCGGTGATGAACCAGTTGAAGCTCAGCGAGGGCAACACCGAATCCTCGGCGAGCACCGACTGTTGCGGACCCTGGTCTCCAGACAGGGAGAAGGTGTCGGTAATCTGTTCGAACTCCTCGTAACGCACACCCACAACCAGCTGGTACTGGAGGTTCCACAGCGCGTCGTAAGACACGTACACACTGTTCAGGTCCATCTCCGCGTCGTAGCTGTCGCTGGGCAAGGTCTTGTCCTGGAAGGAGAAGCCTGTGCTGGACACACCGGTGATGGTGTCGCTGTTCACCACATCAGACACCGCCAGGTTCGGCGCATTGTCGTCGATGGCCAGCAACCCGCCGCCAAATCCGTAAGTATCGGAGTCAGAGTCACGCTCGCGGCTGATGCCGTTGACGCCAAAGGTCAGGGATGACTCGAGGTTGCCGTTGGAGAACAGATAATTCGCATCGACCGAGCCATCAAGATTGTCGTCCACCAGGTCGTCGTAGCGGCGGGTCAGCTCGGGTACCTGGAGGTTGTAGATGCCATCGTTACCCTGCAGGTCAAAGCGTACATCGCGGCGATCGGGTGCGTAGCGTTCTGCGCGGCTGCCGGTCAACTGCCAGTTCAGCGTCCAGGATTCATCGTCACCCAGAATGTGCTCGCCGGCCAACTGTTGGGAGATGAACTGGCGCTCTTCCCACTCGATGGACCAGCTGATTGATGGGTTGAGCTCGTCACCGTCAAACCCCTCCTCCACTCGCACCGATTCGCTGGTGACGCGGGAAACAATGGTGTTGGCGGTGAAGCTGGAAGCGCCGATGTTCAAACCAAGGGACAACAGCCCGCTGGCGTCCACGTCGTTATCGAACTGTTCGAAGGTGTAGTCATCGAGCAGGAGAGACGCATTGACCCCGCCGTATGTCCGGCGGATGCCGTCCTTGCGCACACCGCGTTCGTTCTTGTAGTTACCCGCCACGAAGAAGCCGAGTTCGGCGCCCCAGTCCGGGAGGTCAAACACATCGCCATAGTTCGCACCCATGGAAAGATCCGGCGCTGCGCTTTCCGTGTCGTACTGGAAGCCATCAGTGATTGCGTTCGCACCCAGCTTGCCGAGTTCGCGCTCGACTGCCGCACCGTAGTAATCCGAGTATTGCAGTGCCTGGGCAACGGCATAGGCAATGGCCGGGCGCTGCCGTGCGCCATCGTCCCAGCCGAAGACATCAAAATCGCCACTGGCAGGGTCGACGTACGCATCGTCCAGTGTCACGCCATCGACATAGCCGAGCTGGAATGACAGGCTACCGCCACGTTCGTTGGGGAACGTGCGCGTGTTGATTTCCAGATTGCCGCCGGTGCTTTCGCCCGGCATGGAGGCCAGGTAACTTTTCCGTATATCGAGCTGCTCCACCATGCTGCTGGGAAACAGGTCCAGGGGCACACTGCGCTTGGTCGGGTTGGTGCTGGGCAACGTTGCTCCGTTCAAGGTGCTGCTCACGTAGCGATCACCCAGGCCGCGAATAAACACAAACTGGTCGTCCTGCACCGTGACACTGGGCACACGAATCACCGATGCGGCGACATCGGTGTCGCCGAAGCGCGCCAGCTGCTCGACATCCAGCGTGTTGATGACGTTGGTGGCAAAACGCTCGGAGTCCTGCATACCGCCCGCTGGCAGACTGGCGATGACCGTCACTTCCTCGAGTTGCGGCACGCTAATTGCGAGCGATTGAGCCGCGGCAGGGGAACGCAGGACAAAATCCGATTGCTTTTCGGCACTGGCGATGACGCGGTAGTCATTCACATTCTGCGTGCCGAGGTCCGGATGGCTGATGCTCAAGCTGTAGATGCCGCGTGGCGCCTCCAGTGCGTACACCCCGTTTTGATCGGTCACGGCACTGCGTTCAACACCGCCGCTGAGCGCGACCACCGCACCCACGACAGGTGCACCGCGTGACTCCACGCGCCCGGTGAGTCGGCCGGTCACCGCGCGACTGCGCTGGGCGGCGGTTTCCGCGGCAAAGTAGGATTCAACTGACGTGGATGCCTCGGACTCCGCATCGAGGGTGACCAGAACATCCGCCAACTGACCATCAGCTGTGTTGAACCGGAAGCTGTGCAACGTGCGCCCGCCGTCGAGAATCTGCACGCTGTGCGCGCCAGACGCCAGGTCGAAATAGGCAAAACCGCCGGCGTCGAGGGGCTTGCTGACTTCACCGTCAAGCACCACGGTCAAGCCCGCGGCGGAGGCGCCGACGCGGCTTACCTGCACAACGAGTTCATCTGCCGCCTGCACCAGCGCACTGGAGCATATGAGGACGGCCGCGGCGCCGATTTGAGAAAACGATGACTTCATTCTTGCTTCCCGATGCATGAGCGACATTCGAGACAGGGCTGCGAGCTACGCACCCCGCTCAGGACAGGGGCAAGAATAGAGAGGCTTAATGACAGTTGTGTGATTGAACTGTGACGTTTTTGTTGCAGTCCGCGCGACGCACCCAGCCTTTCCTGCCGCACGTGGACAGTCAAGAAAACTTCATCGCGCTGTCGCAGGACTGCAATACCCACTGTGCAGAGTTGCCGGCAAACCCACCGTGGAGGCTTGACCATGCAGCAACAGACACTCCAGACGCGCCTGACCCAGAAAGAACGGGAACGCCGCGAAATTCAGCGCCAGATCGATCACTTCATCCAGCGCGGGGGCCGGATTTCCGTGATCGAACAGGCCGGGGAGCGCGCGGCCCCGGGAATGGCGTTCGCCTGGCAGCAGGAGCAGGACGATTCACTCAACCTGATTTACTCCTAGGGGCGAGGCACATGCTGGATATTCGCGAGATTGTGCAGCCACGTTGATTATTTTCCCCGCCGGCGAGGTCTCGCGTTTCGGGGTGAAGGGAGTCAAGGATGGGGACTGGCAACACGGTTTTATTCGTATCGCCAACACAGCCCAGGCGCACAATACTGTAGAGGCGCGCGTGGGAGCCCCGATTCCCTGGCAAAACTACCACACCGTGTCCACCTCGCCGCGTACTCTGGCGGGCCAGTTTCGCCGCCATGTCTATCGTCTGGCACGCAACGCGCCGCCCATCTTCCGGGGTGTGGAGGCCATTGCCGAACCCGAAAACCGGCGGCTGCTGGAGCAGGAAGTAACGGCCAGCGAACTGCTCGGGTGCACCCCGGACGGCATGCAGATTCACTTGTGCAAAATGGAGCGTGCTCCCTGCACGATGCGCGAAATCGGCCGTTTGCGTGAACTCGCCTTTCGAGCAGTGGGCGAAGGCTCGGGGCTACCGCGCGACATCGACAGGTTTGACCAGAACTACCTGCAGCTGGTGCTTTGGGACCCGGACAACCGAGAGGCAGCGTTACCTGCAGGCACCGCCGATCCGCTAGCCCTCAGGCACTGCCACTGCAAGCGTCATGAAGACAACGTCCAGTTACCGTTGCGGCGTGCCAGCCAATCCTGCAGGGCAACGGGAGCATAATCTCCCCGCGCATGCCGTTCGCAAACGGATCGGTGCAGCACCGCGTCATCCGGAATACGGCGGTTGTATCGCCCCAGCGCGCGCCAGAAACGTTGATAGGAGCGGTGCGCGGCTGCCGAGCTATCCAGGTCACCGGCATCCAGCAAGTGTGCCTCCAGCGCCACGCCGGCGCTTT
Source organism: Haliea alexandrii (assembly GCF_003719295.1). GTDB lineage: Bacteria > Pseudomonadota > Gammaproteobacteria > Pseudomonadales > Halieaceae > Haliea > Haliea alexandrii. Next base: position 297,764 of record NZ_RFLW01000002.1, on the reverse strand, counting down.
GCGCCTCGCGCGCCATCCAGTTGAGCGGTATATCGCTCAGGCGCTTGCCCGCGCTATCGACGCCGTAGCCTCCGCCCACGTCACCGTGCACCCCGGCAAACCAGACCTGCTGCATGTCGGCACTGTCGGTAGGTGTCCACAGGGTGGGCTCAAAATCGCTGCGTTGCTCGTCAATGGAGACCGCATGCCGGGCCACGCGAACGTTGCTGCCCAACACCGGGTCATAAAACAGATCCTTCTCCCCGGCAAAGGCCAGCACGCGCGTTGGAATACCCAACGCACCCACCGTATCCCACACGCCGATAAAATCGACTTCGGCACGCTGACCGCCCACCGCGAACGCCTGTCGCCACTGTTCTGATGTCGGTGACCCGGGCGGCGCATTGCGCTGTTTGTACAAGGTGAAGGCCTCGGGTATGCGCGACGCCTCCGCGCGCCGTAGCACCCCGCAGTTATTCAGCATGCCCGCCAGACAGCGCACCGTGTAGGCGCCGCGGCTGAAGCCAAACAGAAACAGGCGATCTCCCGGATCGTAGTTCTGTACGATAAAGCGATAGCCATCCTGGATATTCTTGGTCATGCCGAGACCGCTTACTCCGCCCGCAGCCTGGGCGTAGTAGGAGCCGACTCCCCAGTCATAGAAGACAACCTGCTTGCAACCGTTCGCCGCGCGGGGGCTGATGGCGCGGGCCATGCGCAGTACGTTGGTGGGGCTTTCATCTTCGGGGTCGTTCCACGTGCCATCGGCACAAATTACGATGTGTTTGCCATCCGCAGCCATATCGCCCCCTCGTCGACCGGTTGTGGGTGATCTTGCAGTGTACACCCGCTTTGGTTATAAACGGGGAAAGCCTTGCTCCCAATCGATGTTTGCGAGGCCTTTGGCAGTCTGTTTAGATGGAACCGTGCCCCCCGGGCACAAGGGTCCAACAGGAGGCAGTATTGATGAGAAGACAGAAACGCGACATGAATTCCCGGGCGTATGACCGCGGCTACCAGGCCGGAGTAACGGGCCGCAGTATCGATTTTTGTCCGCACGCCAACGAGGAGCATCGCCAACAGTGGGTATCGGGCTGGCGAGAAGGTCGTGTCGACCAATGGGACGGCCTGACCGGCGTGTCAGGCGTGCATAAACTCCGCGTCAGCTGAGACGCCATACCGCGCTGGAAGGTCTACATGGCCTTCTGGCGCCTGCCTCGCTCAGGTGCGCAGGCTGCTCTGAGCCAGATCCAGCAACTCCCGTACCGCGACAGCAAACATCGCAAAGTCCGGTGAATCGGTCGTGTGGAGTTCGGTGACCATATCCTGCCAGCGGGACAGCAGCGCTGCCTGCTGCTCCTCCCAGGTCTGCAGGCAGGCGTCCAGCGAACCGTCCGCAGTCAGGTAGCGCAAGGCACCTACCGCCAATGTTCGCTGTTGCCACTCGAGGTCCTCGAGATAAGTGTCGCGGGCCAGCGCCTGCCACTCATTCTCGACCTTGCTCGCCAGAATCTGCCCGCTGAACCAGTCCAGCTGTAGCCGTTCGCCCATTTCGAAATAGAGCTCAGCCACGTGCATGAGAGGCGCTTCTGTCTCGCGCGCCGCCTGCACAATGCCCAGCGCAGTGTAACCCTGCAGCGCCCCCGCCACCGCTTCCGCCAGTGAGGCGTCAACCCCCGCTTGCTGCCAATGCTCCGACATGGCGCGGTATTGCTCCGCCGCCCGGCCGCGCAGCATCGTCGGCAGCGCTTCGCGCAACTGCGCGACACCCTCGGCAAACTCGGCGATGGCTCGTGTCGGTGCCATCTCATGACGCCGGTTGCGCAGTAGCCAGCGGCTGGCGCGCCGCACCAGGCGCATGAGGCAATGCATCATGGTCTGTTGGACCGTGGCGTCTACGGTGTAATCCAGTGCCTCCACCTGCGTCCACAACGCATCCACCGCATAGATATGCATGACCGCGGTGTACGCCCTGGCAACGTCGGCCACCGGTGCGCCGGTCGCTTTGCGTTGGCGCGGCACAAAATTGAAACCCAGTCGGTTAACGATATCGTTGGCAACCTGGGTACACATGATCTCCCGACGCAGGCCGTGTTCGGCCACCTCTTCCGGATAGCGCTCCAGCAGTTGTGGCGGGAAGGCCGTCGTTGCCGCCGCCGCCAGGTGTGGATCCAACCCCAGGTCGGACGCAATCAATTCCTCTTTCAGAATCGCCTTGCTGTAGGACACCAGCACCGCCAACTCCGGCCGGGTGAGCCCCTGCCCCTGCACCCGCCGGTCCGCGAGATCCTGGTCCGAGGGGATAAACTCCAGCTGGCGATTGAGCTTGCCAGCGGCCTCGAGGTTGCTGATATAGCGCCGATACTCACCGCTGCGCTCCTGGACTTCTGCCTCCGCCAGGCTGATCGCCTGGGTTTGCCGGTAGTTGTTCTGCAGCACCAGTGCCGCCACGCTGTCAGTCATGTCCTCCAGCAGCGCATTGCGCTGCTTGCCGGTAAGATCGCCGCGTTCTACCACCGCGTTCAGCAAAATCTTGATATTGACCTCGTGGTCGGAGCAGTCCACGCCGCCGGCGTTGTCGATAAAGTCGGTGTTGGACCGTCCTCCGGCCAGGCCGTACTCAACACGCGCCAGTTGACTCATGCCGAGGTTCCCGCCCTCGCCGATGACGCGGCAGCGCAGTTCGTCGGCGTTGATGCGCAGGCCATCATTGGATTTGTCGCCAACATCCGTGTGCGACTCGCTACTGGCCTTGATGTAGGTGCCGATGCCACCGTTCCAGAGCAGGTCCACCTCTGCCCGCAATAGATGTGATATCAGCTCATTCGGCGGCAGCCGATCGGCGTCGATCGCAAACCTCGCCTGCATCGCGGGGGATATGGCGATCGACTTGGAACTGCGCTCAAACACCCCGCCGCCGGCGGAAATAAGCGTCGTATCGTAGTCCGCCCAGCTCGAGCGCGGCAGCGCAAACAGGCGCTGGCGCTCGGCAAAGCTGGCTGCCGCAACCGGTTCCGGGTCAATGAATATATGCTGGTGATTAAAGGCCGCGACCAGTTGTATGTGGGGCGACAACAGCATGCCGTTGCCGAAAACATCGCCGGCCATGTCACCGATCCCGACCACGGTGAAATCCGTCTGCTGGACGTTGATGCCGAGCTCACGGAAATGCCGTTGCACCGACACCCAGGCGCCGCGCGCGGTGATGGCCATTTTCTTGTGGTCATAGCCGGCACTGCCACCGGAAGCGAACGCGTCGCCCAGCCAGAAACCGTATTCACGTGCCAGCCCATTGGCGATATCAGAGAATGTCGCCGTGCCCTTGTCGGCTGCGACCACCAGGTAGGGGTCTTCATCGTCCTTGGCCACCACCAGCACCGGGCGCAGGATGCCACCCTCACCGCGATTATCCGTGATATCGAGCAACCCGCGGATGAACGTCTGATAACAGGCTATGCCTTCAGCCTGTACCTCGTCGCGCGACATGCCCGGCGTCAGGCACTTGGCCACAAAACCACCCTTCGCCCCCACCGGCACGATCACCGCATTCTTTACCTGCTGCGCCTTCACCAGCCCGAGCACTTCCGTGCGGAAGTCCTCCAGGCGGTCGGACCAGCGCAACCCGCCCCGGGCCACCTTGCCGCCGCGCAGATGCACACCCTCCACCCGGGGTGAGTACACATAGATTTCGTAGAGCGGCACCGGGCGCGGCACATCAGGTATCTCGCGCGGGCTCAGTTTGAACGAGAAATACGGTTTGAACTTGCCGTCGCTGCCCGGCTGGAAAAAGTTGGTGCGCAACGTGGCCTTGATCACCTTCACATACTGACGAATGATGCGATCCTGACCGAGATTCTGCACCTCCTCCAGAGCCGCCAGTACGCGCTCTTCCACCACCTGTTCGCGCTGGCTGCGCCAGTCGTCATCACCATCGAACACGGGGGAAAAGCGCGTCAGGAACAGCTCGACCAGGCCCGCGGTAATCTGCAGGTGGTCCGCCATGGTTTCGGCGATGTACTCGACACTGTAAGGAAACTGCACCTGGCGCAGGTAGCGTGCGTAGGCGCGCAGCAAGGCAATTTCCCGCCAGCTCAGCCGGGTTCCCAGCAACAGGCGATTGAACGAGTCACTTTCTGCCTCACCAAACCAGATACGGGCAAAGGCATCCTCGAACTCGTCGCGCACCTGCTCCAGATCGATGTTGTCAGACAGCGAATAACTGAGGCTGAATTCCTGTATCCAGAAGCGTGTGTCATCCGCCGTACGGATGCCATAGGGGCGTTCGGTCATGACGCGCAGGCCAAGGTTCTCGAGAATCGGCAGCACATCCGACAGGGGTAGCGATTCACCCCGGTGGTACAGCCGCAGGCGCAAGCGGTCTTCCTCCTCCTCCAGCTTGCGCGACAGGCTCATGCCGAGCTTCTGTCCCGCGCGCAAGTTGAGCAGATGCTTGATATCCAGCACGGCAACCCGCGGGTCGAAATCGTCCCGATAGCCCGGAGGGAAGCCGGGGCCCAGTTCGCGTGCGTACTGCTCGCCGTTTTCCTCGCCGAACTCCTCGATCAGGCGCAGCCGCAGCCGGTCTTCCCATGCCAGTGTTGCCTGCACGATCTGCTCCTCAATTTCGTTGACGTCCCAGGACCGATTCACTGCGGGGTCGACCCGCAACACGAAGTGACAACGCACCAGCACGGACTCGGAAAAGTAGGTGGTGAACTCTGATTCCTCAGCGCCCAACGCGCGACAGAGGATCTCCTGCATCACGCAACGCTGCTGGGTGCTGTAGCGGTCCCGCGGCATGTAGACGAGACAGCTGAAGAACTTTCCGTGCACGTCGCGACGCACGAAAAGCCGGGTTTGACGGCGCTCCTGTATGCGATTGACCGCTAGCACTGTATTGCGCAGCTCTTTCACATTGGACTGGAACAGCTCGTCACGCGGAAACAGCTCCAGTACACGGGCGAGCTCGCGGCCATCGTGCTCGCGGGGATCCAGGCCCGAGCCCTCAACCACCTGCGCGACTTTACGGCGCAGGATCGGGATAAGGGCCGGGTTCATGGTGTAGACAGCCGCTGTGTACAAACCGATGAAGCGATGCTGACCGGCAACATCACCCGCCGCATCGTAGACCTTGATTTCGATATAGTCTGGATACGCCTGACGATGCACGCGGGAGCGCAGCCCCGACTTGGCAAAGCTCAGCTGCCGCCTGCGCAGTTCATCGGGGGACATGGCGTGCAGATCGGCGTGCAGGTCCTGCGCGCCGCGGGTGTCGCGCTGGCGGAGAATACCGAGCCTCGCGGCCGGGTCTTCTGCCACGCGGTAGTCCGGACCTTCGCGAGTGACCTGCAGGTATTCATAGCCAAGGAAAGTTACCCGGTCCTGCTGCAGCCAATCGAGAAATGCCAGCGCTTCTGCGCGGTTTTCCTCGTCGGGGCCGGCATTGGCACTGACCGCTTCGCGCGCCTGCTGCAGGCAATCGCGCATGGCGGCAAAGTCGTCCACGACCAACGCCACCTCGCGCAGAATGTCACGCAGGGTATCGTGCAGCTCACCCAGCTGCTCGGGGCGGGAGTGACGGCCGATCTCGAAGAACAGCAGGCTTTCGTTGGACACCTGCCGCGCGTCCTCCGGCGGTGCGCCCAGCACGGCTTGCAACTCCCCGGCGGGACTGCGCGCCACCAGCAGGTTACAACTGGCGAGCGCGTGAATGCGAATATTGCGCTGGTTCAGCTCCCCGCGGACCGAGGCCGTGCAGAACGGCAGGTCGCGGCAAAGCACGGCGATGACCGTGCTCTTGCTCTCCCAGCCATGATCCTCCAGGCTGGGATTGAAAATGCGCACCTTAGGCTCCGGTGCATCCCACTCGCTCATGAAGTGCAGCAGGCTGTAGAGCGAACCGTAGAGGTCGTCGATGGAGCGATGGCGCAGATCTTCTGCCGGATAGCGGGTAAAGAAGTCGTCCGCGAGTTCGTGTAGCGAGGCCCGGTCGCCCTCCGCCGCGCGGGCATCGATACATGCCGCGAGGTCCTTGAGCAGGTTTTTCTTGAACTCGTCCCACGCCATGCTGCAATGCTCCCGCGCCTTCGAGGGCCCAGTTTCCAATGTCTTATATGCATGTAGTCTACCGCAATGGTGGCCGGGACGTGACGGCTGCAGAGGGAACTTTTACACACACGCAGGGCTCCAAGGGCTGCATCCGTGGGAAGCGTGAAGAAACCCGGGGTATTGGCTACAATACGCCCCCGCCGCAAAGGCGATCTGTGTCGTCAAACAAGGAGACTGCGTGCCTAGCGCTGAATTGAGAACGCTGGAGAGCTGGCTGAGTGGCCAGATTATCGGACAATCCCACCTGGTCGAACGCCTTATCATCGCCCTCCTGGCCGATGGTCACTTGCTGGTGGAAGGCGCGCCGGGGCTGGCCAAAACCCGCGCCATCAAGGCGCTGGCCGATGGTATCGAGGGCAGCTTCCACCGCATTCAGTTCACCCCGGACCTGCTGCCTGGCGATATCACCGGCACCGAGATCTACCGACCGCAGGAGGGCAGCTTTCACTTCCAGCGCGGCCCGGTCTTCCACAACCTGGTGTTGGCAGACGAAGTGAACCGCGCGCCGGCGAAAGTGCAGTCGGCCCTGCTGGAAGCCATGGCCGAGCGCCAGGTGAGTGTGGGAGCCGAAACCTGGGCGCTGCCGGAGTTGTTCCTGGTCATGGCGACCCAGAATCCGATCGAGCAGGAGGGGACCTATCCACTGCCCGAGGCTCAGTTGGACCGCTTTCTCATGCACGTTAAGGTCGGCTACCCCGATGCTGCGGCGGAGGCGGAAATTCTGCGGCTCACCCGCGCCGAGGCCCGCAGCGGCGGCGCTGCCACGCCCGCACCACTGGCGCAGAAAACCGTGTTCGACGCACGCGGCGAAGCACTGGGACTGCACATGGCCGATGTCGTGGAACACTATATCGTGCAGCTGGTGATGGCCACGCGGCAACCGGCCGCCTATGACGAGCGCCTGGGAAACTGGATCGAATACGGTGCCAGCCCACGTGCCACCATCGCTCTCGACCGCTGCGCGCGGGCACATGCCTGGCTGCGCGGGCACGATTTTGTCAGCCCGGATGATGTGCAGGCGATTGCCGCGGATGTCCTGCGGCACCGCCTCATCCTGAGCTTCGAAGCGGAAGCCAATGGCATCACCCCGGATCACGTCATCGACGAGCTGCTGACCCTCGTCCCCACCGCCTAGGAATATGCAGGTGAGCTTGGCTGACGCGACAGGCCCCGCACGCGGCGCATACGCGAGTCTCGATGCGCTGATTGCCCTGCGCTTTCCCGCGGCGCACCTCAGCCTGTCGCGGCGCACACGTGCGCTGGCCTCACTTACCGGCCCCAACAAAGCGAATTTCCGTGGCCGCGGCATCGATTTCGAGGAAGTCCGCAGCTACCAACCCGGAGACGATATTCGCACGATCGACTGGCGGGTGACCGCGCGCACCGGGAATGCCCATACCCGGGTGTTCCGTGAGGAGCGCGAACGTCCCGTGCTGGTCGTCGTGGACCAGCGCCAGCGGCTGTTCTTCGGCTCGCAGTGCTGTTTCAAGTCAGTCCTCGCCGCCCATCTGGCAAGCCTGCTCGCCTGGAGTGCACTGGGCAACGGTGACCGTATTGGCGGCGTGGTTTTCAATGAGACGGGACACCAGGAAGTTCGCCCGCGTCGCAACCGCAAGACGGTGTTGGCACTGCTTTCGCAGATTGTCGAATTCAACGCGCGCCTGCCCGCTCACACAGAGAATACCGAGACACGCGGCCTGGCCGCCATGTTGGAGGCGCTGCGCCACATCGCACGACCAGGTACCAGCCTGTACCTGATCAGTGATTTCCACGACGCCGCTGATCCCGCCGTGCGCGAGCACCTGTTTCGATTGGCGCAGCACACTGAAATCACTGCCATCGCCTGCAGCGATCCACTGGAAACTACGCTGCCACCGCCGGGGCGTTACGCGGTTACCGACGGGACACGCCGCGCGGAACTGGTGACCCGGGACAGCACACTGCGCGACCGCTATGCCGCGCTGGCAGCACAGCGTGCCGCGGCATTGCACACTGAGCTACAACGCCTGGGTATTCCGCTGTTACAAGCCAGCACCGATCACTCACCTTTCCTGTTGTTGCAGCGCTATTTCGGGGAACCACGCCAGTGACGCCGCAGGACCCACTGGCAGCACTGCAGCCACTGCGCAGTCCGGACCCGATCGCCCTTTGGCCACCGGCTCCAGGCTGGTGGATACTTGCCGCCCTCGGCTGCGCGGCCCTCGCCCTGCTCGGCTGGAGCCTGCTGCGGCGTTACCAACGCAACCGCTATCGGCGCCTGGCCAGAGCGCAACTACGGGCAATCGAGGCGGCCTATCACACAAACACATCCGTGACCGGCACCTTGAGTGCTGTGAACACTCTGTTGAAAGGCGTGTGTCTGCAGGTGTATCCACGTCGTGAAGTGGCGGCGTTGAGCGGCACACGCTGGCTGCAATTCCTCAATGAGGAATTCGCGGTAACAGACAGCAAGCAGCGTTTTCCCGAGGCTCTCGCCAAGGCACATGCGCCCGATCCAGGGCCCATCGACATCCCTGCCCTGCTCGCGTGTGCCGACATCTGGCTGTGTCGCCACCGGGGGCGCGCATGATTACCTGGCTCTGGCCCTGGGTGGGCCTGCTGTTGCCGCTGCCGCTGCTGGTTCGACGCTGGTGGCCGCCGGCGCGCAACGAACTCACACCACTACGGGCGCCCTTCTTCGATGACTGGCAAACACTGGAGCAGTCTGCCGATGGCGTGGCTGGTGGTGCCCGTTTATCCACGCTGCTGCTTTGGCTGCTCTGGCTGTGCCTGCTGCTGGCGGCGGCGCGCCCGACCTGGATCGGCGAACCGGTGCAACTACCCGCCAGTGGTCGCGACCTGATGCTAGCGGTAGACATCTCCGGCAGCATGCGCGTGGAGGACATGCAGGTGGGCAACAACCTGGTGCGCCGCGTGGACGCCGTGAAGGCCGTGGGCGCTGAGTTTATCGAACGCCGCCGCGGCGACCGGGTTGGCCTTATCCTCTTCGGCAGTAATGCCTATGTGCAGTCTCCCCTGAGTTTTGATGTCGCCACCGTCGAACGTTTCCTGCGCGAGGCGCAAATCGGTTTTGCCGGGCAGGAAACCGCGATCGGTGACGCCATCGGGCTTGCGGTAAAACGCTTGCGCGAACGGCCCGCGGAAAGCCGCGTGCTTGTCCTGCTCACCGATGGCCAGGATACCGCAAGCAGCATCGATCCGCTGGACGCGGCACGGCTTGCCCAGGGGCTGGGTATACGCGTGTATACCATCGGTATCGGTGCAGACCAGCTTGCGGTACCCGGTATTTTCGGTTCGAGTTTCGGCAGCCGGCGAGTGAATCCATCCGCTGATCTCGATGAAGAGAGCCTGCAGGCCATCGCCGAAATGACCGGTGGACGGTATTTTCGCGCTCGCGACCCGCAGGAGCTCGCGGGGATCTACCAGCTGCTGGACGAACTCGAACCGGTGACCCTCGACGGCGGCACCTACCGGCCCAGGCAGGCACTGGGGCACTGGCCGCTGCTACTGGCGTTGCTGATCAGCTTCTGGCTTGCGGCACAGCACGGCGTGCAGTTACACCGCCAGCGCACCGACCCAGCGGGAACCCACTGATGATTGAGTCTGAGGTATTCATTCATTTCATCCGGCCCGCCTGGCTGCTCTGGGGCTTGCCCGCCCTGCCACTGGCGTGGCTGTTGTGGCGGCAGAGAGCGCTCGCGGGCGACTGGGGACGCGTGATAGATGCGCACCTGCTGTCCCATCTGGCTCCTGCAGCGCGCGGGGCCGGCCGCCGTCGCATCGTCTGGCTGGCGCTCGTTGCGTGGCTACTCGCAGCATTTGCAGCCGCTGGCCCCAGCCTGAAAAAGATACCGCAACCCGTGGAGCAGATTCAGGACGCACTGGTGCTGGTACTTGACCTGTCCTACTCGATGAAGGCAGCTGACCAGGCTCCATCGCGCCTGGACCGGGCGCGGCAGAAGCTGCTGGACCTGCTGCAGGCGCGCGATGAAGGCCAGACCGGCCTGGTTGCCTATGCCGGAGACGCGCATGTGGTGACACCACTGACTGACGATACCGGAACAATCGCCAACCTGCTGCCCGCCCTGAATCCCGACATGATGCCGGTGGCGGGTAGCAATACGTCTGCCGCCATTGAACTGGCGCTGGAGTTGTTGGCCTCGGCAGGCGTGAGTGACGGGCGCATTCTATTGCTGACCGATGGTGTGCCCGCAGCGCAGGGTGAACGTGTCCAAGCCCTGCTGAAGAACACCTCCGCTCACCTGGCAATACTCGGCCTGGGTACAGCCAACGGCGCACCCATGCCCCTGCCGCGTGGCGGTTTTGTGCGCGATGACAGCGGCGCTATCGCAATGCCCGGGCTGGACGCGCCAGGCCTGAAGAGGCTGGCTGGCGCGACCAATGGCCTCTACCGCTCGTTGCAGGTCGATAACGGCGACCTCAGTGAACTCCTCGCTGCCGCGCCACGCTCGCGCGAGACACGCCGCAGTGACGAGCGCAGCGCCGACACCTGGGAGGACCAGGGTTACTGGCTGATCATCCTCCTGCTGCCCTTCGCCCTGGCCCTTTTTCGCCGCGGCTGGCTACTGACTCTAGCGCCCTTGCTGCTTGTATTCCAGCCTGCCCCCACCCACGCGGCGGATTGGCAGGACCTCTGGCTGACCCCCAACCAACAGGGCCAGCGTGCGCTGGCTGAGGGGGATGTCGAACGCGCCGCTGAACTGTTTGAAGACCCGGCCTGGAAAGGTACTGCGGCCTACCAGAGTGGCGACTTCGAGCGCGCATCAGCCCTGTTTGCCGACCCGGATAGTGCCGACAGCTGGTACAACCGCGGCAACGCTCTGGCGCGTAGCGGAGAGCTCGATGCCGCCATCGAGGCCTACCGCAAGTCCCTGGAACTGGCGCCCGAGCAGCCCGATGCCGCGGCCAATCTCGCCTTGCTGGAGTCGCTCAAGCAACAACAGGAGCAGGAGCAACAGCAGGGGGACTCGCAGGAGCAGGACCCGGGTGATTCACAGTCTCCGGAACAGGGCGGCGGGGACGCGGCGGACCCTTCGGAACCCGGTGAAAACACTCCTGATAGCGAAACACCGGAAGATCCCCGCAATGAACCGGCCGGCAAGCCACGCGACCCGGGCAACAACGAGGATTCGCAGGCAGGTGCGAATCCAGAGGAAGAAGAGGCACGAGCGGACGAGCCGGAGGGCAACGAGGTGAGTGAACAGCCGGCAGCGCCCGGTGCACTGGAGAATGTACCCGTGCCCGAGCTGTCCATGGAGGAAGCGGAGCGCAACCAGGCCATGGAGCAATGGCTGCGGCGGGTGCCCGATGATCCATCGGGTCTCCTGCGCGAAAAGTTCCGCTACGAGAGCCGCAAACGCCAACAGGCACCGGAGAGAGGCAATGATGTTGAGTGGTAAGCGCTTCTGGATACCGCTATTGGTAGTCTTCACGGCGGCAAGCAGCCAGGCAGCGCTGGAGGTGGCCGTCGACCGGCAGGAGGTGGCCCTGGGCGACAGCATTCGACTGGTCATCACTGCCACCGCAAATGAGGATCTCGACGCGCTGGACCTGCGCCGACTGCTGGCAGATTTCGAGATACTGCAGCGCAGCGCCACCAGCAGCACCAGTATCGTCAACGGCGAGCGCAGCCAGACGCGGCAGGTGCTGCTGGATTTGAGTCCCAGGCGCGAAGGCCTGCTGGCGATCCCCGGGCTGCGCATCGGCGCCGCTACCAGCGAGCCGATCGCTGTCGAGGTCGGGCCGCCCCCCGCGCCAACGGATGCCGATCAAACCGTTGTGGTGGCCGCTGAAGTGGATCGTCAGGAGGTCTATGTACAGGGTCAGATTCTGTTGACGGTACGCATTCAACAGTCGATCAACCTGGATTCCCGCAGCGTCAGTGAGTTACAGCTGGACAACGCCTATGTGCAGCCTCTGGAACAGAACTCCTTCCAGCGTACGCAGGATGGCCGGCCCTGGTTAGTGCACGAAGTACGCTACGCGATTTTCCCCGAGCAAAGCGGCACCCTGACCATTCCTCCGCAGGTGTTTACCGGTCGGGAGAGTAGCGGGCGTCGCAGCGTATTCGACTTCGGTTCAGGCGGCCGCCAGCTCCAGCGCCGTACCGAGCCACTGACGGTTAATGTATTGCCTCGCCCGAGCACATTTCCGGCCAACGACACATGGCTTCCCGCTCGCGACCTTGTTATCGAAGAGAGCTGGTCCAAGCTGCCGGATACCTTGCAGGCCGGTGAATCGGTGACGCGTACAATCACCCTGCGCGGGGCCGGCTTGCAGGGAGCCCAGCTACCGCCAATCGCCTTTGAGGCGCAGGACGGTCTGCGCTACTACCCGGATCAACCCGTTGTCACCGATGCAGAAAACGCTGCTGGTCTTGCTGGCCAACGCCGTGAGAGTGCCGCATTGGTCGCCAACCGGGCCGGCCGCTTTACCTTGCCGGAAATCCGGATTCCCTGGTGGGACGTCGCGCAGGACACCGTGCGCTACGCGGTGCTGCCCGCCCGTGAAATCACGGTTGCGCCGGGCGCGTCGGCGACGGCGAGCCCGCCCGCCACGCAGACGGATGCTCCCCGGAGCAATGATGCCCTGTTCCCACTCGACCCTGCACCGAAGAGCGACAGCAGGCTATGGCAGTGGCTGACGGCGTTCTTTGCCGTGCTCTGGGCCGCCACCATCGTGCTGTTCTGGCGATGGCGCCCCGCAGTGCATGCGACTCCGCCGAACGCCACGCCGCGCAACAACAGCGAGTCGCGCGCCTTCAAGCAACTGCAGGCCGCCTGCGCCAGCGACAGTGCAGCAGCTGCGCGGGCCGCGTTGCTGCACTGGGCACAGGCCTACCTCGACATGCCCCGTCCCTTACGGGCGGATCAACTTGCCCGCCACCTCGGCGACGCCGGTCTGTCGCAGGCAATCGCTGAACTGGACGCGGCACTCTACCGCTCAGGGAGCAGCCAGTGGCGCGGTGCCGCCCTCGCCTCTGCGGTTGCGGAGCTGCGTCGGCGCAAGGGCGGCAAACGCGACCGCGCTGTGGATACGTTCGCCCTTTACCCCACCACGTCCTGAACGTGCGCCGTGCGCTCCGCGCACGGTTCAGTCGGCCAGCGCAAGCTCCAGCATCTCGTAGACATCCCGGGACACCGTCGGCGTATCAATCATGCCCTGTAAAATGCCACGCATCTGCTCTCCCCTACCACGGTAGTTACGCCAGCGGGTCAGCGGTACGAGCAGGCGGGCTGCCAGCTGCGGATTCAGCGAGTCGATCTGCATGACCTTGTCCGCCAGCAGGCGGTAACCGGCACCGTCAGCACGGTGAAACGCCAGCGGGTTGGCGCTGGCAAAGGCACCGATCAGCGCGCGCACCTTGTTGGGATTGCGCACATCAAATACCGGGTGGTGCAGCAGTTGTTGCACCTGCTCGAGTGTGCCGGGCGCGGGAATAGTTGCCTGCAGCTGCAACCACTTGTTCATCACCAGGGTTTCATGTTGCCAGTCTGCATGGAACGTTTGCAGCGCCGCGTCGCGTCGAGTGACATCGCCGTGAAAAGCCAGGGACTGCAACGCAGCCAGGCGGTCGGTCATGTTGCTGGCGCCCGCGAACTGCGCCTCGGCCAACAGCAGTCCATCTTCGCCAGCGAGGGCCAGATAATCGAGGCACACGTTGCGCAGACGACGTGCCCCAATCTGGGCCGCATCCGGTGCGTACGGTGCCTTGTTTTCCAGTCGCAGGTAGCCAGCCTGCAAGGCGTCGCGATGAGTGGTGGCGATGCCCTTACGCACCACTTTCCGGGCCGCGTGAATGGCATCCACATCCGCCCCGCCGTTCGCAGCCGCGAGATCCGCAAGATAGTTCTCGCCGGGGAGCGACAGCATTTCCGCGACCAGCGCGGGGTCCAGTGCGGTGTCGCGCAACAAGTCACCACAGGCGGCCAGATACTCCGGGTCAACCACCCCCTCCTCACCCGCTGCCAGCTGTGCCTGTACCTCGTTGATAACTCGCAAGGCATATTGCTGCGCAGCGTCCCAGCGCAGGAAACCGTCGTCCTCCCGACTCATCAGCGCACGCAGTTGCGCGCTCGTGTAATCGCAGGCCAGCCGCACGGGAGCGGAAAATCCGCGTAGCAATGCAGGTACGGGGGCTTCCATGACGTGCTCGAAGACGAAGGTCTGCTCGGGCTCGTTCAACACCAGAACACGGTGCGTCGCCGTCGAGACCTCCTCGTCAGTGTCCAGACACAGGGGCAGGCTCCCTTCACGACCCAGCAACCCCAAAGCCACCGGGATGACCAGGGGTTCTTTATTTGCCTGTCCCGGCGTGACCGGGCAGGACTGCCTCAGGGTAAGGAAAAACCGCTGGGCATCCGCGTCGTACCTACCCTCTGCCGACACGAGGGGTGTGCCCGCCTGTGAATACCAGCGACGGAACTGCTGCAAATCGATCCCGGACGCCTCCTCCATCGCGCGCACAAAATCCTCGCAGGTCACCGCCTGGCCATCGTGGCGCTGAAAGTAAAGATCAGACCCTGCCCGGAAGTGCTCCGCCCCCAGCAGCGTATGAATCATCCGCACCACTTCCGCACCCTTTTCATAAATGGTCACGGTGTAGAAGTTGGAAATCTCGATAAACGACTCGGGCCGCACCGGGTGCGCCAGAGGGCCGGCATCTTCGGCAAACTGCGCATTGCGCAGCATATTGACGTCTGCCACACGCTTCACAGTGGGCGAACCCATATCCGCAGAGAACTCCGCATCCCTGAAAACGGTGAAGCCTTCCTTCAGGCTGAGCTGGAACCAGTCACGGCAGGTCACCCGGTTGCCGGACCAGTTGTGAAAATACTCGTGGGCGACAATCGCCTGCACATTCTGGAACTCGGCATCGGTAGTGATCTCAGGGCTGCAGAGCACACAGGAACTGTTGAAAATATTCAGCCCCTTGTTTTCCATCGCACCCATGTTGAAATCATCAACGGCGACAATATTGAAGATATCGAGGTCGTATTCGCGCCCGTACACCTCTTCGTCCCAGCGCATCGACTGCTTGAGTGAGCGCATGGCGTGCTCACATTTGTCGAGGTCCTTCTCCTCAACATGGATATGCAGTGCCACTTCACGGCCACTGGCGGTCACGAAGGTATCGTCGACGCTGCGCAAGTCGCCCGCCACCAGGGCAAACAGGTAGGCGGGCTTGGGAAACGGGTCATGCCAGCGGGCGCGATGGCGTCCGTTCTCACGCGTCTCCAACGCCAGTGGATTGCCGTTGCTGAGCAACACCGGATAGCGCGCCGCATCCGCTTCCACGGTCACCTCGAATTCCGCCATGACATCCGGGCGATCAAGGTACCAGGTGATCTTGCGAAAGCCTTCGGCCTCGCATTGGGTACAAAACAGGGTGCGTGACTTGTACAGCCCCTCCAGAGACGTGTTGTTCTGCGGCAGAATGCGGCACTGCGACTGCAATCTGAAGGTGTCTGGCACATCGGCAATCCGCAGGCCGACTTCGCTCAGCTCATACTCATCCGCAGCCAGTGGCCTGTCGTCAATGCCGAGGCTTACCAGCTCCAGCTCTTGACCGTGTAACTCAAGCGCCTGGCTGCCAGCGCCCGTATTGCGACGCATGTGCAGGCACGCTGTTACCAGCGCGTGATCCTCGTGCAGGTCGAAAGCGAGCTCGGTGCGCTCGATCAGAAAAGCAGGGGGCTGGTAATCACGCAGGTAGATAGCCCTGGGCTGTGCATCTCGCATGGTTGTCCTCAGTGTTCCGTGAGAGCGACCTGATAGCCGCCGAACTTGCGCAGGTTGATCACACCGGTATCGAATATCAGGTACTGACCCTTGATACCCTGCAGGGTACCCGCCACCCGCGCCGTCTTGTCGAAATTGAACGAGGCCACCTTGGCCGGGTAAGCCAGCACGGGGTACTCGATCAGCGTTTCCTCTGCCTCCAGCGGAGCGATGGCCTGCAAGCCATGGGCGGCCTGCAACCCCGCGATGCCCGGTTCACAGGCGCTCATCAGGCGCTGGCGCTCGGACTCCAGAGCGGCGGGGGCCGCCGCTCCCTTGAGCATCGCCTGCCAGTTCGTCTTGTCCGCCACGTGCCCCTTGAACAGGGTTTCCACCAGGCCGGATTGAAACCGGCTGGCCACGCGAAAAATCGGCAAAGCCTGCGTCGCGCCCTGGTCCATCCAGCGTGTGGGTACCTGGCTGTGCCGCGTGATACCCACTTTCAGGCCGGAAGTGTTGGCCAGATAGACAATGTGGTCGATCATGCAATTGGCAAAGCCCCAATCCGGCTCGCGGCAGGTGCCCTGTTCGTAGTGGCATTTCTCCGGACTCATGATGCAGCTGTCACACTGCGCGAGGCGACGGAAGCACGGGTAACAATAGCCCTGGTTGAAGCTTTTGCTGGTGACCCGATCACAGTGAATGCAGTTGATTTGCCCGAGAAATTCCAGGGCGATGGACTGCCCCAGCAAAGCGTTCAGGGGCACCCGCGCCTCACCGAGAACCATGGTGTAGGTCACGGGTTGGTCCAGCTCCGTTGCCATTTTACGCAGAGCGCCGCGCGCCAGCTCCTGCCCCATACTTAACTCCCCTCCGGCGTGTCGCGCCAGCGCAGCGGTTCAGGGTCGTCGCAGACATCCCCCGCCTTGCTGCCTTTGTCGATGTAGCCAATACGTTGTTCAGGTGGCAAGTGCTGCTCACCCCAGGCGATAAGGGCTTGCATGGCATGGGCACGCTGCTCCGGCGTTACCGGACGGCCATCCGGCCAGCGTCCCAGCTCCACCGAACGGCGCATGCTCTGGTAAATCTCCGGTGAAAGCTGCTTGATAATGTCCTGATAATTCATGCGGTACCACGCGAGGCAAAACGGTAATTATAACCGTCCGGCCCCTGCACTGTCGCCGCCGCGTCGCGAGAGCAGGGCCAGCAGCGCACCGAGCAGCGCGCCGGAGAGCAAACCCGCGACATGCGCGGCATTGGCGATGGCACCAAAACCCAGCACCTCGACCACACCGGCAATACACAGCAGCAGCCAGCCCACCATCAGCAGCATGATCGGACGGCTGGGCTCGAAACCCCAGTCAGGCTGCAAACGGGCGCCCGCAAAACTGAAGCCGAGCAGGCCGTAAACAACACCCGACATACCGCCAAAAATGGACGGCCCGCCGAAAACAAACTGGCACCCATTGGAAACCAGCGCGATACACACGAACAGGCCCAACATGTGCACCGAGCCCAGCCTGCGCTCGATTCTCGCACCGAGTTCCCACAGCCAGAGGCTGTTGAAAACAATATGCAACCAGCCGAAGTGCAGGAATGCGGGGGTCAGCAGGCGCCAGTATTGGCCGCCCATCTCGCCAAATTGAAGCGTGTTCCCGTGGATCGTGAAGGGGGTAAAGGTAAACAGCGACAGCCGCTCGGCCGAGGCGCCCAGGTAGACGAGCAGAAAGCCCGCCACGCTCAATAACAGAAGCAGAATGGTGACCGGTGCCTGGTGCCAGGCGGCGGCAAGTTCCGGACGCGCGCTGCTGGGTGCCGGCGCTGCGCGTAATTGCAACTGGATATCGCCGTCGCGCCAGGCTTTGTAGAGTGTCTGCGCGACGTGCACCTGCGCCTCACCCGCCACCTCGACCACCTGGTCGCCCGCGGCTTCGTATATGCGGCAGCGAATACCCTGCTGTTGCAACAGTGCAGCAAAAGGACGCAGGTCCTCACCGGCTGCAGCGCGCAGCGCTACAATCCCTTCAGGCATCAATTCACCAGCGCCGTGTTCCAGCGCAGCTTATCGCGACAACTGGCGTAGAAACTGTGTCCCAATGGGTGCAGCAGGGTAAGTCGATGGGGCTTCTTGCTCACCAGCACCGAGTCTCCGGGCCGCGCCGTCATATTCACCTGCCCGTCGCAGGTCACAGGCGGGTGAATGCGGTTGCGCTGGAGGATATCCAGCCGAATTTCGCTGTTGCCGTCTACCACGATCGGGCGACTGCTGAGCGCGTGCGGGAACATTGGCACCAGTACCACCGCATCCAATGTCGGGTGCATGATGGGCCCCCCGCCGGAAAGTGAATAGGCGGTAGAGCCTGTGGGTGTAGAGATGATAAGCCCGTCGGCACGCTGCCGGTAAACGAATACGCCGTTGATGGACAGCTCGAACTCGATCATTTGCGCCGATGTACCGGAGTTCACCACCACATCGTTGAGTGCGTCGGCCCGGCCGACCGTCTTGCCCTCACGCACCACGCGGGCGTCGAGCAGAAAGCGGCTCTCCCGGGTATATTCGCCCGCCAGCACCGCCGGCACCTGCACGGCGATGTCGTCCGGGCTGATATCGGTCAGAAAACCCAATCTGCCCCGGTTGACCCCAAGCACAGGTGTTTCGTACTTCGCCAGCGTACGGGCGGCACTGAGCAGGCTGCCGTCGCCGCCCACCACGATCACCAGATCGCTGTCTTCGCCGATCTCATCCAGGCTGGCCCGGGGGATGGCGGTATCTTCCACCAACTCGGCCAGGCGTGACTCCAGCACAAGCTCCTTGCCCAGGCCCTGCAGCAGACGCACCAGCTCGTCCAGCACATCCGTGAGGCCCTCCTGCTGGCTGCGGCCCACCAGGCCTATCCTGTCGAATTTTGTGTGCATGGCTACCCCGCTCTGCCCCGCGCTATGCGAGCGACATTATAAACACAGATAGCCAGGACAGCGCCGCAGCGCAGGGCCCTTCCCGATACCATCAGGGTTGGACGAGTCCCACGTTGTTCTTCTCCAGCACTTGCTCGGCGCGATAGCTGGAGCGCACGAAGACGCCGGACACCACTTCCAGAAACCCTTTTGCCAGACCCCACTGCCGATACTTCTCAAAATCCTGGGGCGGCACGTAGCGGTCTATCGGGTAGTGGTTGACGGTGGGTTGCAGATATTGCCCGAAGGTCACAATGTCGACGTTGGCCGCACGCAAGTCATCGAGGGCCTCCTCGATCTCCGCTTCAGTCTCACCCAGGCCCAGCATCAGGCTGGTTTTGGTGAGCACATCGGGACGGTAGCGTTTGGCATGCGCCAACACCGCAAGCGTCTGCTCATAGCTGGCGCGAGGATCGCGCACGGGGTGCGTCAGGCGACGCACGGTTTCCACGTTCTGGGCAAACACCTCAATACCGGAATCCAGTACGGTTTCCACGTCGGCCAAAACACCCAGAAAATCCGGGGTCAGCGCCTCTACCGCGGTGTCGGGGTTTTCCGCCTTCACCGCCCGCACGCAGGCTGCGTAATGACCGGCGCCGCCATCGGCGAGATCGTCCCGATTCACGGACGTCAACACCACGTAACGCAGGCCCATCAGCTGCACGGAGCGCGCGGTATTGGCGGGCTCCTCCTGATCGATCCAGCCGCGCGGATTGCCCGTGTTCACTGCGCAAAAACGGCAGGCGCGGGTGCAGACATCACCCATCAACATGATGGTGGCCGTCCCGGCGCTCCAGCACTCGCTCATGTTCGGGCACTTGGCTTCTTCGCACACGGTCGCCAGACGATGCTCGTGCACGATGGACTTCACGCGGTCGTAGGTTGCGCCGCCGCGCACCCGAATGCGCAGCCAGTCAGGTTTGGCCAGCCTTGCGGCACCCTCCGCAGACGCCTTTATGCCATCCTTGATCGCCGTGATGCCCCGCTCATTGACGAACTTTCCGCCGCTGGGCACCGGCACCAGCGGTATCAGTTTATTATCTGCCATGTTGCTGTCCTGTCGCCCGGGCCCGCGTGCCCCGGCACTGCCTGAGAACGGGCAATTATAGCCGACTCTGAGGCCCTCCGCAGCGTTGCATGGCGGCAGGCCAAGAGCGGGCAGTAGCAGACGCACAGCGTGCGCCAAGGTACACTAGGCGATTGCTTTCATTCGAGGTCGACTATGGCAACGCTCACATTCTACGGCGCGGCACAGGAGGTCACGGGGTCCTGTCACCTGCTGGAATCCAAGGCCTGCGGGCGTGTTCTGCTCGATTGCGGGCTGCGCCAGGGCGGCGATGCCGTTGAGCGCATTCACAACGAGCGCTTCAGCTTCAAGCCCGACAGCATCGACGCCGTGGTCCTTTCACACGCCCACCTGGACCACTGCGGCATGCTGCCGCTATTGGTGCACCAGGGTTTCAAGGGGCCGATTCATTGCACCCGCGCCACCGCCGACCTGCTGCCGATCATGTTGCACGACGCCGTGGGGCTGTACCTGCGCGACCTTGAGCGCGACAACCTGCGCGCGGCGCGACGGGGCAGGAAAACCCGCGAGCCCGTGTATGACGAGGAGGATGTGGAGCGTGTGCTGAAGCAGCTGCAACCAAGCCGCTACCGCAAGCCCTTCACGCTCGGCCACCACTGTACGGTGACGCTGCACGATGCCGGGCACATTCTCGGCTCTGCCATCGTGGAAGTCGTACTCACCGAAAACGCCACTGAAAAACGGCTGGTGTTCTCGGGCGACCTCGGGCGCAGAGGCTCGGTATTGATGAACGACCCCGCTGCGCTGGACAAGGCCGACGTGGTCCTGATGGAAAGTACCTACGGCGACCGTGACCACCGCTATGAAGACGACTCCATGGACGAGCTGGCGGAGATCCTGCACGAGACCTGGAACAAGGGTGGCAGCGTGATGATCCCCTCCTTTGCGGTGGGCCGAACCCAGGAAATCATTTTCCACCTGGGTCGCCTGCACCACGCCGGGCAGCTCGACAACTGGGAGGTTTTCCTCGACAGCCCGATGGCCATAAAGGTCACACAGGTTTACGACCACTGGCTAGACATCATGGATGGGGAGGATATTCGTGAACTGTCCGAAGCCCACAAGGCTTCCCTCGCGGATTTCCTGCCCCGCCTGCAACTGACAGCGGATACCGAACAGTCCATGGCCATCAACCGCATCAAGGGGGGCGCCATCATCATCGCCGGCAGCGGCATGTGTACGGGCGGGCGGATTCGTCACCACTTCAAGCAACGCATCTGGGACGACCGCAACACCGTGATCTTCGCCGGTTTTCAGGCCCATGGCACGCTCGGCCGCCTGCTGGTCGATGGCATGCAGACCGTCAAGCTGTTTGGCGAGGAGTACGCGGTCAAGGCCCGCATCGAAACACTCGGTTGCTTCTCCGCGCATGCCGGCCAGAGCGAGCTGGTGCAATGGGCCAACAACTTTGATCCAGCCTCCCGGCTGGTTTTGGTGCACGGCGAGCCCACGGCGCAGGACGCCCTCGCATCCTTGTTGTGGCAGGAGCACCAGCGCCGCGCCGCCATTCCGGCCGAGGGCGACACCCTCGCGTTCTGAGTCTGTCGAACAGACTCTCCAGCGGGGCCCGCAGGTTCTACCCGGCGGGCCCCATGAGGTCAGGCGTTGCTGAACGACTCTGCGTAAAACTGCCCGTACCACTTGCGGAACCGGGCAATCGGGCCATCGCCGTCACACAGCACGGGCTGTGGCCGGAACATCTTGTTTTCCCAGATCGGCTTGTCCTCGTCCAGCTGCTTGCAGATGTCGCGGATAATGGCAGCGTTGACACCCCCGGTCTTGACCTCTCCGTCCACCAGAGGCTGGGTAAAGGCAAAGCGCACATGCACCGTCTCGTCGTCAATCGGCGTGACATTCCCCATGAGAAAGGTGCTGGCGATACCCTCAAAACGGGTAAAGCCCTGACCGGGGCCGATGTTCTTGGAGGTAATGCTGCCTTTGACCATCCCTCGCGGGGTTTGCATGTCGGCCTTCTGCACGCCCAGGGAGTAGTGCTGTTCGTAGGTCAGTTCGGTTTCCGGAAAGGTCGCTGTCTGGTGTACATAGCGAAAGTGCGCGGAATCGGCACCGTTTTCCGCCATTTCCTGACAGGCAGTCTTTATCGTCCACTCGAAGCGTTGCAATGGTGCCCAATCGGCACTGTTGGCCTCCTCGAACGACTCCACGTCCCACATCGGCGCGACACCTTCCGGATGATACCAGGCGTAAATCACCTGATTGTCCTCCACTACCGGGTAGGACTCCAGGCACTGCTTGCCCACCACTTTGGGCGGCATGTTTTTCGCGTAGGGCACGTCCGTGCAGTAGCCTGCCGCGTCGAACTTCCAGGCATGAAACGGGCACACAATGCTTTCGCCTTCGATACGACCACCCTGCCCACTGCTTTCATTGATACCGTAGCCAAGGTGGGCACCCAGGTGCGGGCAGTATGCATCCAGCAGCACAGGGCGGCCGGATTCCGTGCGAAAGAGCACCATTTCGCGACCAAAATACAGCACGGGACGCGACTGTCCTACAGCCAGCTCATCACTGTAGGACACGACAAACCAGCCAAAAGGCACTGGCATGGGGGGACGTGGTTTCGGCATTACAAACTCCTCGGCAACCGTTCGGGCCTGCCAGCCCGGCTCAAGACAACACTCAACCGCGAATAATAGACCCTTTTGCACGCCGGCTTAAACCGCACGGTGCAAGTGCTTATACCGATGCACTCCGGGCCCCGGCAAAGCGTGCAATCGTCACCTCCTGCCCTCTGCGGCGCTTGCAGCCGCTTGCCGCCACCGTCCACCCGAGATAGTCTCCCCCGTCACCCCATCACCAGCAGGCAGGCCGCGCATGCCCGACATTCGCCCAGGAAACGTGTTCGACTTCGGTAGCGCCCTCCGATGACACGGCGCTCGCTGCAGTCTATCGCCCGCGCCGCAGTCGTACCCGACGGTGGAACATCCCTTGCGTTGGATGACATCGCTGGCGTGGCGGCAATCACGGGCATCGGTGAAACCGCGGTCTCCGGCCCCTCCGGTCGCGAGCCACGGCAGATGGCACTGGAGGCGATCGCTGCCGCCATTGCCGATGCCGGATTACAGCCTGCGGACGTTGATGGTCTTATGGTGTCTGGCCACATCGCAGACCAGATCACCCCTGACGATTTTCGCGGCTATTTTGGGACCCAACGCCCGCTGTGGTTCAGCACCGATGGCGGCGCCATGATCTGGGCGGGCACCTGTGGGCACACGGCAGCAACCGCTATGCTTGCCGGCAAGGCCACCCATATCGTCAACGTGTTTGCGGTCGACTGGGCCAGTCGCCGCGCAGCAGGCACGGGAACACCAGGCGACTGGCATGCCGGAGAGGCATTGAAAGCACACCTGGAAGTCCCTATGGGCTGGTATCCCCAGCCCGTGTACTTTGCGACCTTCGCCCGACGCTACATGCATGAGTACGGGCTCACCGAGGAACAGCTCGCGACGATTCCACTGACCTTTCGCCGCCATGCCAACGGGCACCCGGGTGCCGTGATGGGGGACCGCAAGCTGACGCTGGAGGACTACCTGAACAGAGCGCCGCTGGCCGGCCCGCTGCGACGGGAAGATTGCTGCCTGATTTCCGACGGTGCCGCGGCCTGGGTGATGAGCCCAACCGAGCGTGCGCGCGACATGCCGCAGGTGCCGGCCATTATCGATGGCGTCGGACATGGGCGTATCGCCGGGGCACCCTATATCAGCCAGCAGCGCGACATGACCGCGACGCCCCAGGTGTTTGCCGCGCCCTGGGCCTACGCCATGGCGAATACGGGCCCCTCGGAAATCGATGTGATTGCGGTTTATGATTGTTTTTCCAGCACAGCACTGATGCAGATAGAGGACCTGGGCTTTTGCCGCAAGGGCGACGGGGGTAGTTTCATACAGGACAACCGCTTGCACCACACCCGGCCTCGGCAGAAAGGCGGCATACCCTGTAACACCCACGGCGGACTGCTGTCCCACAGCTATCTGCTCGGCGCATCGCATGTCGTAGAGCTGGTCAAGCAGTTGCGCGGCAGCGCTGCCAACCCGGTTGCCGACGCGCGCCGCGCGGTGTACGCCGGCTTCACCGCCGACGAATCTTCCACTCTGATATTGAGCCGGGGGCGATGATGAACGCACCGCAGCTTGACCATCCCTTGACCGGCCCGTTCTGGAAGGCTGCTGCACGGCAGGAGCTGCAGATAACCTGGTGCGGGGCCTGTAATAACGCCGTGTGGTACCCGCGCGCCAACTGCCCCGACTGCGGCCACTCACTGCACTGGCGCGCATTGAGTGGCGAAGGCCTACTGGCGAGCTGGTGCGAGGTGGCGGCGGGGCTCAACCCGAACTTCCCCAGCGCCTACACCTGCGCCCTGGTGAGCCCGGTGGAGGCACCGCACATCCGTATCGTGATGCAACTGGCAAACTGCTCTGCAGAGAAGGCACTGCATTGCGACATGCCAGGGAGGGTGCGCTTCATATCGCTGCAGCAGGCGGCTGGTGAACCCTACCTTGCACCCGCGTTCGAGCCATACCATGATGACGGCACCGTATGCGACAAACAGCTCGCCCCCGGTTGAAGCAGCGCTGCAGGCGAGAGCGAGAATTACTACCCACTACCGAGCACAAGGAGAACAGTCATGTCAGAAGCGTGGATCATCGATACTTGCCGGACCCCCCGGGGTATCGGCAAGAAAGGGAAAGGGGCGCTGGCCGACCAGCACCCGCAACACCTCGCAGCCACGGTGCTGCGTGCAATCGCCGAGCGTAATCAACTCGATACGGCACAGGTCGACGACATTATATTCGGCACCAGCAGCCAGCGCGGTCAGCAAGGCTCGGACCTCGCGCGCATGGCGGCACTCGACGCGGGCTATGATGTGCGTTCCTCGGGGGTAACCCTGGATCGTTTCTGCGGCTCCGGTATCACCTCCGTCAGTATGGCAGCGGCGTCGATCATGTCTGGCATGGAAGACCTCGTCATCGGTGGCGGCTGTGAAATGATGTCGACGTTCGGCAGCGACCCCAGCCAGTCACCGTTTATCGACAGCGACAACCTGCGCTTGCGCGAGAAACACCCGCAGCCACACCAGGGCGTGTGCGCCGACGCCATCGCGACGCTGGAGGGCATCGACCGCCACGCGGTGGACCGCCTGGCCGCGCTCTCACAACAGCGCGCCGCGCACGCTATCGCCAATGGGCACTTCGAGCGCAGCCTGATTCCGGTGTACCGGCTCGACGGCAGCCTGGCACTGGATCATGAAGAGTTCCCGCGCCCGAGCACAACGCTGGAAACGCTGGCGGAGCTCAAGCCGTCCTTTGCGGCCCTGGCCGACTACCCACTGGACGAAGGTGGCACCACCTTCCGCAAGCTCGTCAATCAGGTGTACCCGGACCTGCAGATCAACCATGTGCACCATGCCGGCAACTCATCCGGCGTTGTGGACGGCGCCGCCGCGATTCTTCTGGCATCACCGGGCTACGCGAAAGCGCACGGCATGAAGCCCAGGGCGCGCGTGGTGGCCATGGCAAACATGGGGGACTCCCCCACGCTGATGCTCAATGCGCCCGTACCCGCGGCACGCAAGGTATTGGCGAAGGCCGGCATGCAGTTATCGGATATCGACCTGTTCGAGATCAACGAGGCGTTTGCTGTGGTCGCCGAGAAGTTCATTCGTGACCTGAAGCTCGACCGGGACAAAGTGAACGTGAACGGCGGCGCAATGGCTTTGGGCCATCCCATCGGCGCCACGGGTTCTATTCTGATAGGCACGCTGCTGGACGAGCTGGAGCGTCAGGACAAGCAGTTTGGCCTGGTGACAATGTGCGCTGCAGGCGGTATGGCACCGGCGATCATCATCGAACGCATTTGATGCCAGGCTGAAAACAAAAAAAGCCACCCTAGGGTGGCTTTTTCCGTAATTGGCGGAGCGGACGGGGCTCGAACCCGCGACCCCCGGCGTGACAGGCCGGTATTCTGACCAACTGAACTACCGCTCCAGAAAGTCCTCGGTAATGGTGGGTGGTGACGGGATCGAACCGCCGACCCTCTGCTTGTAAGGCAGATGCTCTCCCAGCTGAGCTAACCACCCCCTGACCGAGAACGCGCATTATAGAGATAAAAAAAAGGCTGTCAAACGTTCCGGAATAAAAAGTCGCGGATTTTTTTCAACGCTGAAAAAACCCGTGTTTGGTAGTACTATTTCGCGTTTACCCGATCCGGTGGCCGCGTCAGTGGACAAGACCGGTCACTCGCCACGCAACAGAACAAACGGGCACTGCGACCATGGAGATCTTCAAGGAGTTTCACTTCGAGGCCGCGCACCGGCTACCCAACGTACCGGCTGGGCACAAGTGTGCCCGCCTGCACGGCCATTCATTCCAGGTGCGCCTTGTCGTCTCGGGCGAGGCCTGTGAGCCCAGCGGCTGGGTAATGGATTTTGGCGATATCAAGGCTGCGTTCAAGCCGGTGCTCGACCGCCTGGACCACTATTACCTCAACGACATCCCCGGCCTGGAAAATCCAACCAGCGAGAACATTGCGCGCTGGATATGGAACGAGTTGAAGCCACAACTACCCAGCCTGTCGCAGATCGAGATTCGCGAGACCTGCACATCGGGTTGTATCTACCGCGGCAGCCAGGATGTCACCAAACCGTTACGAGCCGGTAACATGTAAGAATTCGAGTGGCTTTTGTCTGGAGGCTATCGGTAAAGGGTTCTGCCGCGGGTTTGCGGGGTGTTACCCAAAGCGACCTTGGCGGGCTGTTTCCAATGGTCCTGCCAGGTTACGTTCGGTAGCACAAAAGAAAAGGTTATGCACATCGACACCGCGAGACACAGTCCCCTCTCGCTTAGCGATCAAACCCGATGCATGGCATTAGGAGTCAAACTTAACTCACTGTATTTAAACAGTTTTTGCTATTTGTTTGTTTTTTAACCAATCTGTAACACCCCCCCCGACTACTGGCTTTGGGACGGCGCTAAACAAATTGTTCACCGACTTATCCACAGAATCTGTGGAAAAAAGATGAGAGATACAGGATGTTACCCTACCCCCTACCGGAGCTCGGATGAGCCTCATAACCTGGTTAACGCTCACCGGCATCTGCCTGCTCGGCGCGATGGCACCGGGCCCCAGCCTGGCCGTGGTTCTGCGCAGTACCGTGCGCAATGGGCGGGCTGGCGGGCTGGCGACCGCCATTGCCCATGGTATGGCCGTGGGCTGCTACGCGCTGTTGACGGTGGGCGGCCTGGCCCTGGCACTGCGGGAGTCACCTGCGCTATTCACCGCCCTGCAGTTGGGGGGAGCCGCCTGGCTCCTGCACCTGGGACTCAGGGGCCTGCGTGAAGCAGCACCAGGGGTGACAACCACGCTGGACGACACGCTCCCGCCCGGGCCGCTGGCGCGCGACGCGGCTGAGGGCTTTCTGATTGCATTCCTCAACCCGAAGATTGCACTGTTCATGCTCGCCCTGTTCAGCCAGTTCCTGCCGGCGACTGCGAACCTGGGAACACATACGCTGATGGTCGCAACAATCGTGTGTACAGATGCCGGCTGGTACAGCCTCGTGGCAATGTTGCTCAGCCGACCGCGCTGGTTGCAAGGCCTGCGCAGCAGGGCCTGGCTGATTGATCGGCTGCTCAGTACAACCCTCGCCCTCCTCGGCGCTGGCATGTTACTGCACACGGCCTGGCAGCTTGTCGCCCTTTAATGCAGCGTGGTTTCGGGCTCGCGCACAATGACCGCCTGCAGGCGCTGCCCGAGCATGATGACGTATCCTTCGTGACGCTCTACCCCGTCGAAGCTGTAGTCAAACCGGTATTGGCGCCAGACGCGCCAGCGCCGCTGCTCGTCCCGGCTCAGGGAGATTCTGTTCAAGTGGACGTTCTGATCCAGCAGCTGAAAGTCATCCCGCTTGCCCGCGCGAGCAACCGCGGCAACCGCAAGCTCACGTACACGAATGGACGCCAGAAACCAGCCGCAGAGCAACCCGAGCAGCATCAATGCAACCACATCGCCCAAAGTAAAGACCATGGTCAGCGGTGCCTGCGGCGGAGGCCGCTACGCGGCGACTCAGCCATCGAGAAAGGCCACCACCTGCTGGTTGAAACGCGCTGGCTGCTCGGCGTGCAACCAGTGGCCACACCCGGCGAGCGTCACGATGTCCGCCTGCGGGAACAGCGCCTCAATCTGCGGGCGGTAGTCGTCATGCACGTAGTCGGATAGTTCACCGCGAATAAAGCGTGTGCGACCGTCAAAGGGTGCAACCGGTTCGGGGGCGGCGAGCAGTGCATCGTATTGCGCCTGCAATACGGGATGATTGAAACGCCAGCGATAGATGCCGGCGGCATCGCGCTGCAAGCTGAGCAGCAGGAACTGTATAACGTTCTCTTCCTTGAGGTACTGCGCCATCACCTCCGCGGCTTCGCTGCGACTTCCGCAGCCGGCCTCGGCCACTGCGGTAACAGCAGCAAATACCGCCTGATGAGACGGTGGATAAGCAACCGGGGCGATATCGGCGACGACGAGAGCGTCGACACGATAAGGGGTGTCCAGGGCCAACTGCATTGCCACCTTGCCCCCCAGCGAATGCCCAACGAAGTGCGCGGTTTCCAGATGCCTGTGCTCCATCCAGCGCTGCACAGCCTGCGCCATAGCGGGCAACGACATGCGGGTGGTCCAGCCCGAGCGCCCGTGATTGGGCAAATCAAGACTGTGTACCCGATAGTGATCCTGAAGGGCCCGGGAAACGCCCCCGAGGTTACTGCCCATGCCGAACAACCCGTGCAAAAGCACCACATCGGGGCCCTCGCCTGCCACCGAGTCGAATACTTCAGCTGCCATTGTCGCTGTCTCTCCCTCGAGATTTTGCTAACATGCCCGCACTATAAACGAAGTGGAGACAGTATGCGTTATTTCCGGAGCGTGAGCCGCGTGAGCACACTGCTGCTACTGGTGCTTGGCCTTGCCGCCTGCAGCGGCACCACCTACAACCCCACGGTATTCCCCTATGAACTGGATCAGGAGCGCCTCGACCAGTCGACGGTGAAAACCGTCGTCATTGCCCACGTCAATCTGGGGCCACCCTCGCGCAGCTATCTGGAAAAAGAAGCGCCGCGAATTGATGGCATGGTGGCGACCTATCTCAAGAAAAATGGCTACAAAGTACTGCCCCAACGCGAGTTCACGCAGCACTGGAACACGGCGGTACGGGCCTTTGGTGACCCTGTGGACCCGACCACCGGGCGTATGAACATGAATACCTTCGTGCAGATCATGCAAAGCGTTCGCGACCAGTTGCGCGAGGACACCAACGTGGACGCAGTTATTTTCACCGACTTGCTGGAATCCGAAGTGCCGTTTTCGTCCGGCCTGAATCGGGTTGCGCGCTGGCACGGAGTCACGCGGAAGCCTTCGCTGCAGGGGCCCGGCAGCGGCGTGTCCACCGATTTCGACTGGAGTCAGGGAGCCGCTGTGGCCTCACTGCAGATCAGCATCTACGATATGGAGCTCAAGCGCTTGTTTGCCAGCGTGGGCGGCCTCGACGTTACCGATGCGATTGATGCACGCTCTTCCGGCGGACGCTTTGTCCGCCGGCGCAACATTCTGGAAAGTGACGCATTCGTCAACGAGGGCATCGCCCTCGCCCTGCATCCGTTTGTGGCAATGGAAGACTGGCCCGGCAACCCCTGACGGCATTGGGCAGCGCTTCAGTCCTCGAAAGACGCCTGCTGTTTGCTCGCCTGGGCCTGAACGCCGGCGGTCAGGTCCACCTCGCTGAGCATGCCGGCGTTCCAGGTGGCGATGTAGTTCAGCCCGTCGCGCACGCTGTGATCGCGCGCGTAGAGGATCATTTCCTTGGTGCCGCGAACTGCAAGCGGTGCCTTGCGGGCGATGCCGCGGGCGATCGTGGTCACCTCGCGCAGCAGGGTTTCCCGATCCGGAAAAACGCGGTTCACGAAGCCGATGTCCCGGGCTTCTTCCGCATCCATATTCCGGCCTGTGTAGGCCAACTCGCGCACGATACCGTCCGCCACCAACTTCGGCATGCGCTGTAATGTGCCGACATCCGCGGTCATACCGATGTCGATTTCACGAATCGCGAACCAGGCGTCTTCCGTGGCATAACGCATGTCGCAGCAGCAGACCAGATCCACCCCGCCACCGATACAGGTGTTGTGAATAGCCGCCAGCACCGGCTTGCGACACTGTTCAATCGCGCTCAGGTTGTCCTGCATGCGCAGTACATTGCGCCGAAACGCTTCTGCCCGGCGAGCCGGGTCATCGGATTCGCCACCGAGACCACTGAACATGGCGAGATCCAGCCCCGAGCAAAAGTGTTTACCGTTGCCGGCCAGCACCACGGCCCGCACGCCCGGCTCTGCATCGAGCCACTCGAAACACGCCTGCAACTCGGGCCACATCACCGCGTTCATCGAGTTGGCCTTGTCGGGACGATTCAGGGCAACGGTAGCCACCTGCTCTTCCACGCTCAGGGTCAGTGTTTCAAACTCCGGGATCGCCATGGGCACTTCGCTCCTGTTCAAAGTATGCGCCGGTTTCACCAGCGATTGACAAAATCAGCCGTATTCAGGGTGGGTAAGGTCTTCGGGTTGCCATCCCGTGTACCGAGATACAGAAATGACACGACCTCTTCACCCGGCTCCAGGCCCAGAGCCGCACCGACAAAGGGATCAAACGCGGCATTGCCGGTACGCCATATACCGGCGTAGCCCAGGGCCTCTGCCGCCAGCAGGATGGCATGTGCGGCACACCCCGCGGACAGCCGCTGTTCGGAGTGCGGCACCTTCGGATGTTCTTGCAGGCGCGCTACCACCACCAGCAGCAAGGGTGCACGCAACGGGGCGCCACGGGCTTTCTCCCGGGCTGAGATGTGAGCCGCCGGGTCGCGCTGCAGCAGGCAGCGCTCGAGCACTTCGCCGAAGTCCTCGCGACGTTCGCCTTCAATAACGATGAAACGCCAGGGTCGCAGCCAGGCGTGGTCTGGCGCGCGCAGGCCTGCCTGGAGAATCTGCTCCAGTTCCTCCGCACTGGGCGCAGGGGCCTGAAGACGGGGAGCAGAGTTTCGGGTTTGGAGATGGTGTAGCACATCGTTCATGGGACAACTCGGGGCAGCTCGTTTTGCAGGCGCACATCATAGCAGCAATCAGGGAGCCGCTGACAAAAGTGCGGCGCTGCAGCGGGGTGGTGCTTTTTCTCCTGTCTGGCGTTACTATAATCGGCCAGATGTGTCTGGTGTAAACTTGGACCCGGTGGCGAGCCAAAATCGGTAATAATTTGGTTGTTAGCCGCTCTGGAAAGCACGACACTTCAGCAAACATAACTACAGCGCAGCGCACGCACGGGGAAATGCGCGCAAAGAGTGAAAGACCTGTATTTTTATAATTAAAAGGAGTACCACCATGAAACGCGACAGCGTACCTCACCGCATGAAAAAAACCCCACTCGCCATCGGCGTGTCAGCACTTCTGGGCACCGTGATGGCGGCTTCCTTTTCCACCGCGGCCCAGGCACAGCAAGAAGCCCGGCGCAGCACCTCGGCGCTGCTGGAGGAAGTGGTTGTCACCGCGCGCAAGCGTGAAGAAGGTTCACAGGACGTACCGCTGTCGATCTCCGCACTCGGTGCAGACCAGCTCGAGGCATTGAAAATTCGTGACCTCACCAACCTCTCGGTGCGGCTGCCCAACGTGGCGCTGGATGACGTGGGCACGGCGCGTGGTACGGCAAACTTTTCCATCCGCGGCCTGGGGGTGAACAGCTCCATTCCCGGCATCGACCCCACCGTGGGCGTTGTGGTCGATGGGGTGTACATCGGACTCAACAACGGCATCCTGTTTGACACCTTTGACCTGGAAAGCGTTGAAGTACTGCGCGGACCGCAGGGCACCCTGTTCGGGCGCAACGT
This sequence comes from Haliea alexandrii, assembly GCF_003719295.1. Classification (GTDB taxonomy): domain Bacteria; phylum Pseudomonadota; class Gammaproteobacteria; order Pseudomonadales; family Halieaceae; genus Haliea; species Haliea alexandrii. Next base: position 265,959 of record NZ_RFLW01000002.1, on the reverse strand, counting down.
CACCGGTGGCGCCGTGTTGCTGAACAGCAAAAAGCCGGGCGATGAATTCGAGTTCAGCGCGCGTGCGGCCATTGACCAGGGGCCCGAGGGCGGCCCCAGCCGCTATGCCATGGCCAGCGTGGGCGGCCCGATCAACGACATCGTTGCGGCACGCCTGACGGCTTACCACAACGACGATGACGGCTTCGTGGAAAACCAGTTCGATGGCGAAGACATCGGCGTGATCCGCCAGACCATGGTCCGCCCGGTGGTGGTGCTGACGCCCACCGATGAACTCGAACTCATCCTGCGCTATGAATATGGCAAAGTGACCGGTGACGGACCTGTCGGCCAAAGCCACACCAACGGCTCGGGCGTACCGGGCACTCCCTTCAATGCCGACCGCGAAAGCTTCGATGTCTCTATCGATGAACCCGGTTCGCAGGACAACGAGACCAACGCCCTCACCATCGAACTGAACTACGATGTGGCGTTCGGTGAAGGCACCATCACCAACATCTACGGTGTGCGCGACTACCAGAGCAAAGGTGTCGGCGACATCGACGCCCAACCGGTGTGGCTGTTCCACGCACCCTCCTGGCTCGATTATCGCCAGGTGAGCAACGAACTGCGCTATAACGGCCTGTTCGCGGACCGCTATAACGTCACCACCGGCGTGTTCTACTTCGACAGCGAAATCAATTATCACGAGCGCCGGGAACTGGCTGGCATTGCCACCGGGGGCGTCGCCCCCGCCGCACAGTTCGACGGCGGCGGCAACCTGTTGACGGAAACCTGGGCCGTATTCGCCTCTGTGGACATCGACCTGAACGAGAAGATGGTATTGAGCCTGGGTGGACGCTACTCCGAGGAAGACAAGGAAGCGGAAATCGCCTCGCTCAGCCAGAACATCAACAGCCCCTGCAACATCGTGACCATGAATGACTGTGACTTCGACTTCGTCGACGATGACAGCTGGAGCAGCTTCTCACCCAAAATTGGTTTGACCTACACACTGTCGGACGACGCCTTTGTCTATGCCAACTACAGCCAGGGCACCCGCTCCGGTGGCTACAACATGCGCAACACGTCCTTCAACCCCGCTGACACTCCCGGACCCTTCGACCAGGAGACGGTGGACAGCATCGAGCTGGGCTACAAGTCCTCCTTCGGTGGCCGCGGCATTCTCAACGCCGCCGTGTTCTACAACCAGATCGACGATATGCAGCGTGAAATCAACCTCCCCGGCCCCATCGGTGTCATTCAGCTGGTGCGCAACACCGCTGAGGCCACAATCATGGGGCTTGAGGTGGATGCCACCTGGGGCCTGACCGACAATCTGGTTGCGATTGCCTCCATCGGGGTACTGGACGCCAGCTACGACAAGGTGCTGGTTGACCTCAACGGAGATGGCGTTATTGACGGCGCAGACAAGGATCTCGATCTGCCGCGTGCAGCGGACCTGACCTACACTGTCGGTTTGAACCACGATCTGGAGCTGGGCGGCTGGGGCTATATGGGCTCGCGCATCAGCTACTCCTACCGCGATGAGTCAGCGTACACCGATAACAACCTGGGCTTCATCAATGAGCAGAATCGGGTCGACGCCGGCCTTGATTTCTACAGCAACGACGGCCACTGGGTGTTCTCGGTATACGGTCGCAACCTGCTGGACGAAGTCCTGAACGGCAACGACACGCAGCTGCCCAACGATATCTCCGGTATCCCGCTGGGGGGCACTTTTGCGCCTCTGTCGAAAGGACGCCGTATCGGCCTGGAGGTCACCTACAACCTGTAGCCCGTCGGTACTCGCTAAAAGGCGGCCTCAGGGCCGCCTTTTTTATGCGCGTGACAGTGAGACCCCGCTGTTTCGTCAGCGGCACATATCACTGTAGGGATTGGCCAGGTCCAGGTCGATTTCGTACTCGCCCACACGCATGGACTGCACGGCATGCTGCACATCTGCATCGCCGAGCACACCGTAGTCAAAGCGATAGGTGGGCGCAACACGTCCGGCAATGGCGTCATCGTCATACGCACGCTGCTTTGCCAGCACCGCCTCGTTGCGCTGCGCCCAGTCCTGCCAGGCACGACTGCCATGCCGTGCTTGCAACATTTTTGCCGTTGCCGTCGGGCTGAGCAGTGTGGCGGATGCGTTGTTGCCGCCAAACCCCTTGGAGTTGACGATGGCATAACCCTGGGCGGACGGATCGATCGCCTGGTGCTGCAAGGCAAAGTTCAGGTTGTCGCGGCAGACATCGTCGGCAAGCCCGTTTATGGTGGTGATGCCGGGTATGACGCCCTCCGCCCATATACCGAGGGTTGCATTGACCTGATCCCCTGACGCGGAACCCAGGGAATGGCCCAGATAACACTTGAGTGCCGCTACCGGCCAGGCGGAAATACCGAACGCTCTCGCGGTTTCTGACAGTATTCTCGACTCGCTGGTGCGGTTCTGCGGTGTACCCGTGCCGTGTGCTTGTACCAGCCCGCCATTGCGCAGCATGCGTTCACCGAGCATCGCACGCGCAGCGGCCGTCGCCTTGGCCATGGTGATGTAGTTGCCCACACCCGGCCCCGAAATGGACTTTTTATAGCCATCGGCATTCACGAAAACATCCGTGGCTGCGCCGAATACAGTCGCGCCCAGCTCAAGCGCCAGGGCATCGTCAAACAACACAACCATTTGCGCCGACTCGGCAATGGTGAAGCCGCAGTTCTCGGCGAACGGGCGACAGGCGCGCCGATGGTCCGCGGTGGCCACGCCATCCAGGTCACGCAGGCCTTTATCCGTGGCAAGGGCGCCCATCGCCGCATAGCCATCCATGACTTCCGGATTGACGGGCGCCTCTGCCGAACCAATAAAGGCCACGCGCGCCCGGCCGCTGCGGATATCTTCAATACCCTGACGCAGGTTGTAAAGGAAAGAGGCGCACGCGCCGAGGCTGGCACCGGTTGCACCCAGGCTGCCGAGTACGTAGGCATTCACGAAATCCGCCGGCATTTCCGCCAGCGACAGGGGGCAGAACTTCGAGGTCACACGCTGTCCGTTGTGGCGTGCACGCAACATGCCGCCCGCGCCAGCCGCATCCAGCTGCCCCATGGCGCTGCCCGCGTAGACACTCACCTGGTCCGCGGGTACCCGCCGCTGAATTTGTTCCCAGGGAATCCCCAGGCTTTGCAGGGCATCGGATGCGGCGTAGATCATCATTTGCAGGCCGCGCGGATGATTGCGCGAGGCGTAGAGCGTCCCGGGGTCAAACCCCGTGGGCAGCTGCCCCGCAGCCTTGACCTCAAAATCCCGCACCGTGGGCAACAGCACATCCAGCCCCCCCGCAATACTGACCTCCACATCCTCGGTACTCAACGGTTTCACTTCCCATCCGGTGGGGATCACGGCGGGCAAGTGTTGACGGCGCAGCCGCATCACAAGAGGACCCTCACCGGCACGGGCCGGGAGACGCTGGTTCCAGCTGACCGCGTCAGGGTTAAAATGCTGCGGCTCTACCCGCCGAATCAGCGTGTGCGCCAGCAGATAGTCCTCCTGCCCACGCACCTGCTCGACACCCATCAGGCGGGCGAGGGCCGCGAGCGTGCGCGCTTGAGTCGACGTCGGCAATGCATCATGCACCAGCCGTCGATAGGCATGGTGTGACGATGCCCGCCCGGCACCATTAATGCCACCGAACCCTACTATCACCGGCAACCGCGCCTGCCCCATTCTTCACTCCTCGTTGTTTGTCCATCAGTACGCGGTGGAGTGTAGGCGGCGAATGCCTCTGCATATTATGTTTTTTACGCCATAAAACATGGTATTTTGGCCATAAAGCCTTGATGCTGCTGCCCATGTATACCGTTGCTGCCCTGATTTACCCCGATGCGCTGGCCACCAGCGTGACACTGCCCATGGAAATTCTCTCCGCCGCCGCGCAAACCGCCCGCAGCCAGAGACGCACGGCGCCGGGGGTGCGATTCCTGCTGGCGGCGGAAACCGCGGGGGCGGTCACTCTGGATAACGGGCTGACGCTGGAATGCCCTGTGTCGCAGTGGGAACTGCCCGCGCTGGACCTGCTCATACTGCCCGCAATCTGGCGCACACCCTTGCCTACCGTGCGCCGCTGCGCGGCCTGGCTGCCGCAGCTGCAGGCGATAGCCGCCGCCGGAACACGTATCTGCAGTGTGGGGACGGCCAGCAGTTTGCTGGCTGAGGCAGGCTTGCTCGACGGGCGACCAGCCACCACGCACTGGAACTACTTTGAGCGCTTTGTCCGTCGCTATCCACAGGTACACCTGAAAACTCGCCATCTGATCACCCAGAGTGACAATATCTACTGTGTCGGCAGCGTGAACTCGATCGCTGACCTGTGCGTGCACCTTGCGGAGGATTGGTACGGCAGCGGCATCGCCCGGGCCGTTGAGCACCAGTTTTCCCCGGAAATACGCCAGCCCTTCCAGAGCGCGGCCTGGCAGGACACACCGCAGCGCCGTCACCACGACGAAATCGTGCTGCTGGCCCAGCAATGGTTACAGGACCACATGCACTCCGCGCTATCGCTGCAGGACATGGCACCCGCACTGGGAGTCAGTGCGCGGACACTGCATCGACGCTTCCGCCAGGCCACCGGAATGCCTCCACAGGCTTATCTGAACGCGCTGCGCTTGAATACAGCTCGCGAGCTCTTGCACCGCAGCAATCTCACTATCGCCGAAATTGCCTGGCAGATCGGACTCCAGGACGCCAGCTACTTCTCGCAACTGTTCCGGCGCAGCAACGGTGTCACACCCGGGCAATACCGCGAGGCTGTGCGGGGCAAACTGTTTGATCCGCCCGGGAAGCCTGCGCCTGGGCCGCCTTGAGTCCAGACCACGAGTATGGCCTAATACGCTCCCGCTTTAACACGCGCCCGCAACCACACGGGCATGTCCACCGCCGTAACCAGCAGTCGGGAATGTCATCATGAGCAAAGAGTCAGTTGTCATCGTCAACGGTGCACGCACGCCAATGGGTGGTTTGCAGGGCAGCCTCGCTGCACTGACCGCCGCACAACTCGGCAGCGCCGCCATCGCCGCGGCACTTGAGCGCAGTGGCGTCGAGGCATCCGCAATCGACGAAATTTTCATGGGTTGCGTACTGCCCGGTGGCCTGAAGCAGGGTCCCGCCCGGCAGGCCGCACGCGGCGCCGGCATCCCCGATGCAGCCGGTGCAGTAACGCTGAACAAACTCTGTGGCAGTGGCATGCAGGCCACAATATTCGGCTTCGACAGCATTGCCGCCGGCACTAACCAGGCCGTGGCCTGCGGCGGCATGGAAAGCATGAGCAACGCCCCGCACCTTATCCCGGGCGCCCGCGGTGGTGTGCGCACAGGGCACGCCAAACTGCTGGATCACATGTTCGTGGATGGGCTGGAAGACGCCGACACAGGCCGTGCCATGGGCAGTTTCGCCCAGGAAACAGCGAACCAGCGGGGCCTCACGCGCGAGCAGATGGACGCGTTTGCTGTCGAATCCCTCACCCGCGCCAAACGCGCCATTGAGGATGGATCACTGCAGGCAGAAACCGCGCCTGTTACCGTCTCCAGCCGCAAGGGCGACACCGTGGTAAGCGACGACGAGCAGCCACACAAGGCAGCGCTGGACAAAATTCCCAACCTGCGCCCGGCCTTTGCCGCCGATGGCACCATCACCGCCGCCAACAGCAGCTCGATTTCCGACGGCGCCAGCGCCCTGGTGCTCATGAACGCGAGTACGGCAGAGGCTCAGGGCTTGAAGCCCATGGCCCGCATCGTGGCGCATGCCCGCCACAGCCAGCATCCTTCGGAATTCACCATTGCTCCTATCGGTGCCATGGAAAAGCTGCTGGCTAAAACGGGCTGGAGCATCGGCGATATTGACCTGTTTGAAATCAACGAAGCCTTCGCGATGGTCACTATGCTCGCCATTACTGACCTCGGCCTGGACCACAGCAAGGTAAACATCCACGGCGGCGCCTGCGCACAGGGTCACCCCATTGGCTCAACAGGCTCACGCATCATTGTCAGCCTGATGTACGCGCTGCAGAAACTGGGCAAACAGCGCGGGGTTGCCGCGCTGTGCATCGGCGGCGGCGAAGCCACCGCTGTCGCCATTGAAATGATCTGATACCGATACGGTGGGTCCTGCCCACCGCATCACGAGGCAACGCATGGCACTGAGCAGCATTCCAGACATTCTCGACGACATTCGCGCGGGCAAGATGGTCATCCTGATGGATGACGAGGACCGCGAAAACGAGGGCGACCTCATTGTTGCCGCCGAGGCCGTGACACCGGAAATCATCACGTTTTTTTCCAGTGAAGCCTGCGGTCTTATCTGCATGCCCATCACGGAGGAACGCGCGCGTCGTCTGCAACTCCCCTTGATGGTGAGAGACAATCGCTCACAGCATGAGACCAATTTCACGGTATCGATAGATGCTGCCGAAAAACGGGGTCCCGGCATCAGTTCGATACAGCGCGCGCATACGGTGCGGCAGGCGGTCGCCCCCAATGCCAAGCCCGGCGATATCATTCAGCCCGGCCACATCTTTCCCCTGGTGGCCAAGGCGGGTGGCGTGCTGCGCCGGGCCGGGCACACCGAGGCCGGCGTCGATCTGGCGAGAATGGCGGGCTTCGAGCCCGCATCCCTGATCGTGGAAATCATGAATGAAGACGGCACCATGGCGCGGCGCCCGCAACTCGAAGTTTTTGCCGAACGCCACGGGCTGCGCATGGGTACCATCGCCGACCTCATCGAGTACCGCTCGCTGCATGAGCAGTCAATCGAGCTGCGCGACACGAAAACGGTCAATACGGAGTTTGGCGAATTCACGCTCTACACATTTAGCGACCTCATAGACGACACGCTGCACTTTGCCCTGACTCGCGGTGAACTGTGCGAGGACAATGCCTCACTGGTGCGTGTACAGACGGTGAATTTGCTGCGCGATGTGGTGGGCACCCTGATCGGTGACGATGCACCCGGCTGGTCATCGCGCCGTGCACTGGAACGCATAGCGGCGGAAAACCTCGGCGCTCTGGTGCTGATCGGCCAGCCGGTCTCATCGACACAGGCGTTGGCCGACGTCATTCAATACCCGAATACCCCCGCCATCGCCAACAGCAAAAACGGCGGCATCGGTAATTACCGGGTCATCGGTACCGGCGCCCAGATCCTCAAACGCATCGGGGTGGGCAAGATGCGCCTGATGTCGGCGCCGATACGCTTCAACGCGCTGTCGGGCTTTAGCCTGGAAGTGACTGAGTTCGTGCAACCCTGACACAGAACGGGGTTTAGTCGAACCTGGGCGCCCGCTTTTCAAAGAATGCGGTGAGCGCTTCCAGGTTATCGGGCGAGCCCGCCTGCCGGGCCATTCCCGCCTGCTCCGCCACGAACGCTGCATCAATGGCCGCTGTGTGGTGCATACGCAGGCTGCGCTTGATCTCACGCAGGGCGCTCACAGGCCATTGCGCCACAGCCGCAGCGCGTTGCAGGGCATGCGCCAGCAGCTGCTCGTCAGGTATGACCTGCGCGACGACTCCCAACGCCAGCGCGCGTGACGCGTCAATCCACTCTGCCGTATAGAACAGCTCCGCGGCGCGCTGGGCGCCGATATTTGCCTGCAGCATGTAACTGCTCGCCCACTCCGGCACCAGGCCCAACGCCGCGAACGGCAAGCGCATGCGAAATGTTTCGCCGGCGTACACCATGTCAGCGTGAAACAGTACGGTAGCCCCACCCCCGATAGCCACGCCTTTGGCCGCTGCGATGAGCGGTTTGTCGAAATCGGCCACGGCACGGGCGGCACTTTCAAAAGGGTGCGGCACATCACTCTCGGTGCCGCCAAAGCTGGCGAGATCAACTCCCGCGCTAAAGCTGTCCCCGGCGCCGGTGAGCACAAGGCAAGCCACGCTGTCATCCTGCGCTGCGGCCTGGAACGCCTCACGCAGCGCTATCCACAGCGGATCATTGATGGCGTTTTTCTTATCGGGGCGATTCAGCGTAAGCAGGCGCACGCGGCCCAGTTGCTCCTGCAGCAATACCTTGTCACTCATCGGTCAAGGGCTCCTCGTGGAATACGACAAATGCGTCGAGTGCGGCGAACCCGGCGGGCACAAGCACCTGCGTCCCGGGCCAACAGCAACGCAGCGACGGCTTACTCACCGCGGAACTGCGCGGGACGTTTTTCCTTGAACGCACGCATGCCTTCTCTGGCATCGGCCGACGCGAATACCGGCCCGGCCAGCGCATCGGAGGCGAGCATGGCGTCCTCCTCGGCCATACACTCCTGATGCTCACGCAGCGAGCGCGTGACGGCGGCAACGGCGAGTGGCGCATTGGCGCAGATTCTCGCCGCGTATTCCCGTGCCGCCTGCAGGGTTGAGCCCGGCGCTACCAGTCTGTTCACCAGCCCCCAGTCAAGCGCCTGCTGCGCGCTGATATGCTCGCCACAGAGCAGCATTTCGGCGGCCAGGCAATAAGGTATCTGACGTCGCAAGCGCACGGTGGATCCCGCCATCGGGTATAGCCCGCGGGCGACTTCGGTCACACCAAACACGGCATCCTCAGCCGCCACGCGAATATCCGTGCCCTGCAGAATCTCGGTACCACCCGCAAGCGCGTAACCCTCCACCGCAAGAATCAACGGTTTGGCGGGCCGGTTGTCACGCAGCAGAGCTTGCCAGTGCAGGTTCGGCACCTCGGCCATCAGGGCCATGAACTCTTCACTGGCACCCTGGTCGCCCTCGGCGCCCGCTTTCAAATCCATGCCGGCGCAGAAGGTGTTGCCGCGCGCGGTGAGAATGGCACAACGCAGCGCCGGGTCCTCATCCAGCCGGCGCCATGCGCGATACATTCCCAGCAGCATGGCCGGATTGAACGCGTTTTTCGCCTCCGGGCGATTCAGGGTAACGAAAAGCACACCCTCCTCCTGTTCGACCAGGCAACTCGAGGTGCTGATATCCAGTTCTTGCACGGTGTGCTCCTTATTGGCTTGCGGGCGTTTACTCTGCGCGGTGTGCACCCGACAACGCAATATCGAGTGCTTTGGGATAGGCTGGTTTGCCGCTGGGTGCGCGCGGCACCTCGGACACCAGATGCAGCTCGCGTGGCACTTTATAACCGGCTATGTGCTTGCGCGCTTCCTCCTGCAGTGATGCCAGGCTCAGGGACTGTCCGTCTCGCGCCGCCACCACCGCGCTCACCCGGCTGCCCAACCGCTCATCTGGCGTGCCCACGACCAGGCAGTCAAATACCGCCGTGTGATTTTTCAGGGCCTGCTCAACCTCCTCCGGGAACACCTTTTCGCCCCCCGTGTTGATGCAGTTAGAGCCGCGGCCGTACACGGTAATCGTGTCGTCATCCTCCAGTTTGGCCTCGTCTCCAGTGAGTAACCAGGTCTGACCTTCGACCGTCACAAAGGTCTTTGCAGTCTTCTCCGGGTCGTTGTAATAGCCGACGGGAATGTGGCCACAGCGTGCAAAAATGCCTTTTTCTCCCGGGCGGACTTCGCGGTAACTGCCATCAGCATTCTGCGCGAGAACCGACATGAACTCGCTGCGGGTGACATTGCCAAGCCCTTCCCCTGCCCTGCCACCACCGTCTGCCCCCATTGCGCCAGACTCGGACGAACCGAAGCTGTTGCGCACCATGATATTGGGCAAAAGCTCACGAAACGCTTCCTGCTTGCTGGCAGAAAACACGGCGCCTCCGGAACCCACAGCGAACACAGAACTCAGGTCCCAGCGCCCGGGATGTGCCCGCAGCGCATCCAGCAGTGGCACCGCCATGGCATCGCCCACGATGGTCAACGAGTTCACGCGCTCACGTTCAACAATGTCCCACACATCCTCGGCGACCAGATGGTGCGCCGGGTTGAGCACCAGCGCGTTGCCCGACAGCAGCTGTATGCAGGCGTACCACCAACAGGCACCGTGCATCAGCGGCGCCAGCGCTATGCCAACAATCGCGAAATCGCCAATGCGCTCGGCAATCTGTTCCGGTTCGGTGATCACACCGTCAGGGTGAAAATAACCCCCGCCGCCCATCGCCGCGTAAAACACGTGTTTGTGCGGCCACATGACCCCCTTGGGCATGCCGGTAGTGCCGCCGGTGTACAGGATGAACAGGTCATCATCGGCGCGCTCGGCGAAATCCCGCGCTGCGCTCTCGCCCGCAAGCGCCTGTTCGTAGGCGATGCTGCCAATGCTCTCGGGGTTCACACCACTGTTGTCCTCGACGTAGACAAATGTGGTCAGTGCCGGCGCGGTGCCATGGACCGCGGCGATATGCGGCGCAAACTCGCGGTGATGAATACAGGCCACCAGATCCGCGTTGTTGAGAATATAAGCCAGCTCTTCCTCCACATAACGGTAGTTGATGTTGATGGGCACCGCGCGCAACTTGAAGCAGGCGAGCATACCTTCCAGGTACTCGTTACAGTTGTAGAGGTACAAGCCCACGTGCTGGCCAGCTTGCACGCCCCGTGCAGCGAGAAAGTGCGCAAGCCGGTTGGCGCGTTGTTCCAGCTGCTCATAGGTCGAGCGCTGCTGACCACACACCAGCGCTGTGCGTTCTGGCACCCGGTCGGCCACCAGTTCGAACAGGTCGGCGATGTTGAAATGTCGCGGCATGGTGTGTCTCCGTTTCAGCGTGATTCAGTTCTTGTCGGCACCGACAACCCACATGGAAAAAAACTGTGCGCCACCGCCATACGCGTGGCCAAGGGCCAGACGGGCATTCTCGACCTGATGCGCGCCGGCATCACCGCGCACCTGACGGGCGGCCTCCGCGAAACGGATCATGCCGGACGCTCCAATGGGATTGGAGCTGAGCACACCGCCGGAGCAGTTCCAGGGGATATCGCCCCCGTCGTCGAGCGATGTGGCACCGTCCAGCGTTAGCTTCCAACCCTCCCCTGGCGACGCAAAGCCCAGATTTTCCAGCCACATGGGTTCGTACCAGCTAAACGGTACGTAGACCTCTGCGCAATCGAAATCGCGGCGTGGGTCCGTGATACCGGCCTGCGCGTAGACGTCGGTCGCGCAGTCGCGACCGGCCTGGGGGCTCACTTCATCGCGCCCCGCATACATGGTGGGCTCGGAGCGCATGGCGACCCCGCGAATCCAGGCGGGCGGCTTGTTGCCGCTAATGCTGTCAGCGGCGGCGATCACCATCGCACAGGCGCCATCAGAGGATGGACAGGCCTCGAGGAAGCGCAGTGGATCCCAGAGCATCATCGAGTCGCGCACCTCCTGTTCGGTAATGTCGGGTAGCTGCAGGTGTGCCAACGGATTGCGGGCTCCGTGGCGCCGGTCCTTCACCGCAACGCGTATGCCCACACCCTCGGGTGCGTTGGCGCGACGTATGTATTCGCGAATGATGGGTGCGAAATACCCTCCGGCGCCGGCGTTCAGGTGCACGGAAAAAGGCTGCGGTGTCGACAGCGCCCACATGGCGTTGGACTCGGACTGCTTTTCGTAGGTGACGGTGAGCACCCGTTTGAACGTACCGCTCTGGACGTGCGACGCGGCGACGATGGCGGTGGAGCCACCCACCGACCCGGCAGTGTGCACCCGCAGCATCGGCTTGCCGCTGGCCCCGAGTGCATCCGCGAGATAGCTCTCCGGCATGATGACGCCCTCAAACATGTCGGGCGCTTTGCCAATCACCACCGCATCGATGTCATCAAAGCCCACTCCGGCATCCGCCAGTGCCCGGTCGACCGCTTCTCGCAGCAGGCCGGCTATCGACACATCCGAGCGCCGGGTCTTGTATCGGGTCTGGCCTATGCCAACCACCGCTGCCCATTCAGCCATTACGCGCCCTCCAGTACCGCCACAAGGTTATGTTGCAGACAGGGACCACTCGTGGCGTGAGCCACCCCGCGGCGCGCGTCTCCGTTGACGATACGCTGGAACACTTCTCCCACCCGGGCAAGACCCGACGCCATCATCAGGTTTCCGGCAAGCACGCCACCGCTGGGGTTGACCGCGATGGCCTCATCCAGCCCGAGTGCGCGGGTCAGGATAATTTCCTGATGGCTGAACGGGGCGTAGATTTCCGCGACGTCAAGCGCCGCCTCGTGCACCCCGGCCGCCGCCGCAGCCTGGCGTGTCGAAACCGAGTCGGTGAGGTCACGCATACAGGGGTTATGGCTCTCGATACGCTGGTCAATGCCGGTGAGCCGCGCATAGGGCACACCCCAGCGGCGCGCCTGTTCGACCGTCGCGATAATCATCGCCGCCGCGCCATCCGATACCGGCGCACAATCGCCGCGCCGCAGAGGCGCCAACAGGTAGTCATCCTGCAACAATGCTGCCACGCCGATATCCCCTGCCAGCTGTGCCAGGGGGTTCGCCTGCGCATTCTGCCGCGAGCGTGACACAACCGCTGCCATATCGCTTTCAGTAATCGACCCGCTATCGAGCAGCATCCTGGCCTGCAAGGCCGCGAGCGATACCGTATCGAGCCAGAGTGGCGCGAGGTAATACGGATCGAGCCGCTGCGAAAGCACCGCAGGTAACTCGCCCGGCGAGGATTTGCCGAAGCCGTAGAGCAACGCGGAGTCCGCATGTCCCGTGCGAATCTTCAGCACCGCTTCATAGAGTGCCCAGGCGGCGTCCATTTCCACATGCGACTCTTTCAATGGGGGCACGGCTCCCAGCGCATCGACGCCCGCGACGAAGGCGAAAGCGGCGCCCTGCAGATAGTCGCAACTGCCCGAACAGACAAAATCCACGTCCTGGGCGCTGCTCAACCCCACCTGGGCGTACACAGCCTGCAACTGGGGCATGATAAGCTCGACTTCATTGACGGCGCCGATATCGGCGACACAGGCGCTTTGGCTGAACGCAACAACGGCGATGTCCCTCATCGCGGCACCGCCGGGCCGGACACCGGCAGCGTGCCAATACGCTCCACCGGCACATCGGGCTCATCGAGTGGCCGGAAGTGACGGATATTATCCATGGCGTAGTCCCACTCCTCCGGTGGCCGCCACACCGCCTCTACCCGCTGCCCGATACGCACCGCCTCGTTAACACAGTCACTGAGCAGATGAATAAAGGATATATTGGCCCCGTCCAGCACAATGTTCGCCACGACGTAGGGGGGTTCGATGGGATTGCCCGGAATGGGGATGTGCACAATGGTGAACGACTGCACGGTGCCCCGGTCGGGCAGCAGTACCTCCTCCGTCGTCGGCACGCCGCAGGCCGGACAGGAGCCGCGAGCCGGAATATAGACCTTGGCACAGCGCGGACAGCGCTGGCCGCTGAGCAGCCCTTCCCTGAGGCGCACAAGAAAGCGGGCGGGGGCCGTTCCGGCGGTAAAGTGGTAGTGCAGGTAAACCGGAGCTTCTATGCCTGTCACATCCGGGCGTGCTGTGCTCATGATACACCTCCCGGCACAGGCACGAAGCAGCGAATATCCGTGATGTGCCCACGCGGCTCTGCCACCCAGGTCACCCGCACGCGCGCCCCGGTGCTTACCGCCTCGGCCGAGGGTGCTTGCAAGCAGTGAATCATCGGTACGTCGGCACCGTCGAGGCGCACCATCACCCAGGCGAAGGGCTGCTGCAGGGGATGGGAGGCCCGGGGCTCTGACACCCAGCACCAGCTCACCACAGTGCCCTCCTGGCCCACTTCGACCCAGTCCGACAGGGCTTCTGCCGTGACAGGGTCATACTCCGGTGGCGGCACCAGCACGCGGCCGTCGCTACCGCGGATGCCGAGCACGCGGCCATCGCGGAGGCCGGTGAGGAATCTGCCTACCACCGGCCCTGTAGAGCGTGTATAGGTGAATCCGAGCTCAAATTCCTGGCTTAGTTTTTCTGTTATGGCCATTGGCAGACGCTCCCGACTGAACCGTCCGATGAGTATTCAACAGCGGGGGCCTGATCTCAATGACCCAATGCGGCAGCCAGGAGTGACATTTCTGATCACCGCTGCCCCCAGCTGAGGGTTTCCCTGCTTATACCAGCTACACCCGTCTGCTGCGGCTACCCTGTGCCTGTGGGCCAATCACCCTTACTATGGCCCCAGGTACATCTTTCACTCCGAGGAGAACAGCACATGAGTATCGCCGCCATTGGCTACCTGAGAATCGCCGCGACCGATACGGACGCCTGGATGACGTTCGGCACCAGCACACTGGGCCTGATGGACGCGGCACGCGAAGACTCTGCCGGCGCACGCTTTCTGCGCATGGACAATCACCCGTTCCGCTTCATGCTGGAGCCGGCCGATCACGACGGGTTGATTGCTGCGGGCCTCGAATGCCGCGGCCGCAGCGAGTGGGAGGAGCTCTGCAACCGCCTGGAGAGCAAGGGGCACACGCTGCAACAGGGTTCGCCAGCCGAGGCCGCGCGTCGCTGCGTCACGGCATTTATCAGCGTTGATGACCCCTGCGGCAACACGCTGGAGATCTACTACGGCCGGCGTCTGGACTACGCACCGCTGATTTCACCGACGGGCGTCAAGGAGTTCATCACGGGCGATGAGTACACCGGCGACATGGGCTTCGGCCACGCGGTACTGCCAACGCCCGACCTTGACGCAGCCGCCAGCTTTTACACCGACCTGCTGGGTCTCGGCGTGAGTGACACGCTGCATCCGCCGCTGCCCGAAGGCGCACCGGAAACAACCATCCTGTTCCTGCATGCCGACAATCCGCGCCAGCACTCGCTGGCACTGTACAACCACCCCTACACTGGCGACGTTGTGCATATCATGGTGGAAGTGAGCTCCCTGGACGAGGTTGGCCGCGCCATGGATCGCGCCAAGGCCGGCGGTTACCCCATACTCGCCAGCCTGGGCAGGCACGTGAACGACAACATGTGCTCATTCTACGTGGTGGCGCCGGGCGGTATCGCCGTAGAGTACGGCTACGATGGCCTGCTGGTGGACTGGGACACCTACACACCCACTGTCAGCACCGAGGGTGACCACTGGGGCCACGAGTACAACTTCCCCGGCTAGGCTCTCAGGGCACCTCGACCGTCACCGGTATCCAGCGATCGATGATGTACTCCAGGGTGCCATTTCCGCGCATGGTCGCCAGAGCACGGTTGAGCTCGGCGGCCAGCACAGACGCATCCCGACGCACTGCCCAGGCGAGCTGTTCGTCAGTAAGAAAGTGGTACTGGCTAATCAGGTCAGCATAGTCGTCAGAGGTGGCCAGCAGCCAACTGGTTGGGGCATCGTGCACGAACAGGTCAATTGCACCCGCGCGCAGTGCGGCCAGTCCGGTGGACACGTCCGCAAATGGCGTAAGCTGCGCATCGGGGAGTTCAGTGTTTGCCCAGGCCTCACCCGTGGTACTCGCCTCTACACCCACCCGGACTCCATCGCGATAAACCGACCAGGGTTGGCCAAACCGCGCCACGCTGTCGATACGCATGATCGCCATCTGGCCGGCTTTCAGATAAGGATCGATAAACTCTACCTGCTGCTCACGTTCCGGGGTAACACTCATGCCGGACATGATGATGTCTATGCGCCCGGCCTGCAGCGCCTCCAGCAACGCATCGAATGGCATGGGCACCCACTGCACCGGGCGACCGACAATCTCCCCCAGTGCTTTCGCGCTATCCGCCTCAACACCGACAATACGCTCGCCATCATAGAAGGCCAGCGGCGGCCGATCGGGCGCCACTCCAACACGCAGGGCCTCAGCCAGAGCAGCGGAGCTGCACAGCACAACCGAACACAACAGCAGGACAAGTCTATTCATCACGGGCCTCACAGGGGCGACAGTCAACAGGGCGGGATGCATCCGGACACAGAGGGTAACCTCAGGCACCGGTAGGTGGCCAGTATGCCCGCCGCCATCAGCAGGGCGAGAACCGCCACAATACTGCAGGCTGCTTCAATAACGCCAAGGCCGACACCTGCAAACAACAGTACACCCATGGCGGTGTTACTGACTGCGGTGTACTGCGCCCGGTTCTCGCCCGAGGCCATGTCCACGAGGTAGGTCTTGCGCCCCACCCTTGCGCCCTGATGCGCCACGGCGGCAGTGAAAACCAGTACCGCGCCCATCAGGCCGTGGCCCAGTATTGCCGGGTTCACCAACTGCAACGTGACGGCCACGGCGACCGCCAGAGTGGCCAGGGCAGCAGCCGCCGCCATGACGTGGTGAGCACCGCTATCCGACCAACGTCCCCAGAACGCAGCAGACAGCAACGCCGCCGCGCCCTCCGCGACCAGCAAGGCCGCAAAGCTGAGTATTTGCGTCTCCGCCGCGCGCTGCACCAGCACCACCAGATAGGGTATGGCGAAGGCGGTGCTGACAAGTAACGCCCGGGCGATCACAAAGCGACGCAACTGCACGTCCGTGTACAACAGCGTGAGGCTGCGCAGGGCTTCGGCGAAGGCGTTGCCACCACCTGAGGTGGCACCTGGCAGTTCCGGCACCCCGGCGTACACGGCTGCAGCGAGAAACCACAGGCAGGCTGCGGCCGCCAGAATGCCGGCGAACAACCCGGCGCCGGCATTGCCCTGACTGTCGATGTAGTCCGGGAAAACCAACAGCGCCAGTGCAAGCAGCAGCACGATCGCACCCGCGGCAGCGGCTGCCAGCCCCGTCAGCCGGCCCCGACGCGACTTGGACACCGTTTTTCCCAGCACGTCCTTGGCGGCTATTGAGCACACACCCCGGGCCAGACTGAAGCAGGCCAGCAGAACCACAACAGCCCAACCCAGTGACGCGCCCTCCAGCAGTAATACGGCGACCATCATGCCCAGCAGTGCAAGCCCCTGCGCAACACTGCCCCACACCCAGAAAAACTTGCGCAACGCATGCTCGCGCACCCACTGGGCGACAAACAGCTGCGGCAGCAGGGACAATGACTCGCGCACGGGTACCAGCAACGCCACGAAAAACGGCGGTGTGCCCAACGCGGCAAGCATCCAGGCCAGTACAAGGCGGCTGCTGGTGAGGGTGTCGCCTATTTTGGTGAGTGTTTGCGCCAGCCATTGCAGCAGGAAAGCTCGCGGCTGCTCGTTACAGGCGGAATCGGGGATGTCGCGGCACACGCGGGCATCTTCGTCCTCAACCAGCAGACCGTAGACCCGGTCCGGAAATGCCTGGGGGCCGCTCGGTGCCACGTTTCAGTCATCCTCTGCGTCGCGCATGCGCTCGCGACGCTCTTCCTCTTCAAGCAAAACGGCGCGAATCTCCAGCATCACACTGTCGACATCGGCGGGGTCCGCGGCTTCCGCAAAGAGGCCACTCAGAGCATGCTCCGGCGTCAGCTCGCCGTCCTCGAACAACTGCCAGATTTCCTCGCCGTAGCGCGTACCCAGTACATCGGGCGCAAACAACCCATAGTAGTCGGTCACACGCTGCACATCGCGCAGCAGCATGGCACGGGCGTTGTTATTCGCCGATGCGTCCACAGCCTGTGGCAAATCAATAATGACCGGCCCGTCGGGATCCACCAGAATATTGAATTCGGAGAGGTCGCCGTGCACCAGCCCTGCACAGAGCATACGCACGATATACCGCAGCACCTGGGCGTGATCCTCGAGGGCCTGTTCCTCGGACATGAGCACATCCGCGAGGCGCGGCGCCACATCACCCGTCTCGTCGGTCACAAGTTCCATGAGCAGGACGCCGTCATAACACCCGTAGGGCTCGGGCACTCGCACATCGGCGCGGTCGAGGCGATAGAGCGCATCCACTTCTGCGTTCTGCCAGGTCTCTTCCTGCTGTTTGCGCCCGTAGCGCGAGCCTTTTTCCATCGCGCGGGCACGCCGGGTGTTGCGCACCTTGCGCCCCTCGGTGTAGGCGGCTGCCTTTTTGAAACTGCGCTTGTACGCCTCTTTGTACACCTTTGCACAGCGCGTGCTGGTGCCGCTGCGAACCACAAATATGTCGGCCTCTTTCCCGCTCATCAGCGGAAACAGAACCTCGTCGATCAGGCCGTCCTCCACCAGGGGCTGCAGGCGAGGCGGTACTTTCATAGGATGATATCCAGTGCAAACTTTCCCGGCAGTCTAGCATGAAACACCAGTGCGCCATGCGATCCTCATCGCGGGAGAGCGGGCTGTGGCAATTCCGCGCAGCGTTAAGGTATGATTCGGGCCAAGTCCTGAAGAGCTACTCTGAATATGCCCCTGATGCGGTACCTGCTCGCAATTATCGCCCTGTTCGCAGTCTGGTTATTGTGGGGCGGCCTGTACAAGACGCCTGTACTGCAATTGGGCATTGCCTCCTGCGTCCTGGTCGTCTGGCTCACCCACCGTATGGCGTTGCCCGACCAGCAACAGCATCGCTTCGCATTGCTGTACCGTATTCCCCTCTACTGGCTGTGGCTGCTGTGGGAGATGATCGTCACCAATATTCAGGTCTTGCGTCTTGTGTTGGGCCCGAAGTCTGCGTTGTCGCCCACCATCGTGGATATTGACGCCAGCGCTTCCAGCAAGTTCGCCCTCACACTGCTGGGCAATTCGATCACACTGACGCCGGGGACTCTCACCATCAACATCGACGACACACGCATCACCGCGCACTGCCTCACGCGTACCGCTGCCAATGATCTTCGTGGTGGCGCCATGAGCCGCCGCGTCGCCATCGTGGACCCTGACTGATGTTGCTGATCGCTGCCATCGCTATTCTGGTTACCATGGCGCTCGCGCTGACCCGTGCACTGCTGGGCCCGAGCGTTTATGACCGGGTGCTCGCAGTCAACATGTTCGGCACCAAGACGGTGCTGCTCATTGCCGTCATGGCGTTCATCATGGGTCGCACCGACTTCCTCGATCTCGCCCTGGCTTATGCGCTGATCAACTTTATCGGGGTGATGGCTGTGCTCTGGTTCGTGCAGGAAAGTCGCCGGCGTCAGCGCTCGGCCAACAGCACAGAGTCGCCTGCGGAGAGTCCCATCGAATGAATGAAATTCTGGACCTGATCGCTGGCTTGCTGGTGGTTACAGGTAGCGTGTTCGTTCTCGCTGGCGGCATTGGCGCGTTGCGCATGCCCGACTTTTACACCCGCATTCACGGTGCCAGCCTGACTGACTCTCTCGGCCCGGTACTGGTGCTCGGCGGGTTGATGATCTACGCAGGGCTTTCCCTGATCGCGGTAAAACTGGCTGCTGTCATGCTATTCCTGCTTGTGACATCCCCTACCGCGACCTATGCGTTGGCCAATGCGGCACTATTGGCCGGCCTCAAGCCGGAAGGTGTGGAACACCCACCGACGGATCCGGAGAACCCCGCGTGACAACGCTACTAATTGGCATATTCCTGCTCTCCCTGCTGGTGATTACCGCCATCGCAATTGTGCGCTCAGAAGACCTGTTTTCTGCAGTGATGCTGAGCGGCATCTTCAGCCTGCTGATGGCGCTGAATTTTTTCCTTCTGGACGCGGCAGATGTCGCCCTCACCGAAGCGGCGGTGGGTGCCGGTGTTGCCACCGTGCTACTGCTGGCCGGCCTGAAACTCACGCCACCTACAGAAGCCAAGGGACGCTCCGTGGGCAAGCTGTCGGTTGTCGTGATCGCCGCAACCACGCTGTTGATGATCTACGCCTCTTTCGGTCAGCCGACATTGGGCGACCCCATGGCCCCGACCCAACAGCACGTTGCACCCTGGTACATCGAGAAAACGCCGGAGCTGATTGGTATCCCCAATATCGTGACCGCGGTGCTCAGTAGTTTCCGCGGCTATGACACGCTCGGTGAAGTATTTGTGGTCCTCACCGCCGGTATTGGGGTGATGTTCCTGCTCGGTGGTGGGCGCGGCAAGCCCTTTTCACGCCTCGACAGCGATGTTGAAGAGGGTTTGAGCGGTCACTTGATCCCCAAGGTCATGGCGCGACTGCTGATTCCGTTTATCCTGTTGTTTGCGCTGTTTATTCAGTTCCATGGGGAATACAGCCCGGGTGGAGGATTTCAGGCAGGAGCGATTTTCGTTGCCGGCATTATCCTCTACTCCCTGGTCCGCGGCGAAGGGCTGGCGCTTTCGGTCATTCCGCCCAGGGTGCTGCTCTGGATGAGTGCCGGTGGCGCGCTGCTCTTCGGTTCTGTGGGGGTCATAGGGATGCTCATGGGCGGCCAGTTCCTGGAGTATTCCGTACTCGCGGACAATCCGGTTACAGGCCAACATATCGGTATTATCGTGATTGAGCTGGGCGTCGGGCTGACCGTCACCGGCGTGCTGCTCTCCATTTTCCACGCCTTCGCTGCCCGGGACTGATCCTGCATGAAGCTTCTTGGTCTTTTCAATTACTGGGTTTTTGCCGTGCTGCTGATGATTGGCCTATATGCACTCATCAGCAAACAGAACCTGGTGAAAAAAATCATGGCGCTGGCCATCTTTCAGTCAGCGGTTTTCCTGTTTTTCATCACCATGAGCCGCGTGGATGGCGGCACTGCCCCGATCATACAAGCGGGCGTCTCCGGTCAAATTTTTTCCAATCCACTGCCCCAGGTGCTTATTCTCACCGCCATTGTCGTCGGCATATCCACTACGGCCTTGGGGCTCGCGATTGTTGTTCGGTTGAATGAAGAGTACGG
Source organism: Haliea alexandrii (assembly GCF_003719295.1). Taxonomy (GTDB): domain Bacteria; phylum Pseudomonadota; class Gammaproteobacteria; order Pseudomonadales; family Halieaceae; genus Haliea; species Haliea alexandrii. Next base: position 245,443 of record NZ_RFLW01000002.1, on the reverse strand, counting down.
CACGGTCGAGGACAACGAAATTCTGGCGATGGACCGCGAGTCATGAATCTGGTGGATCACCTCCCGGCACTGCAGGTTGCACTGCCGCTACTCACCGCACCACTGGTCATTCTCCTGCGCAATGGTTTTCTAGCCTGGATGGCCGCACTGGCGGCCAGCCTGGCTTCATTCGGGCTCGCCATCTTGCTGACGCAAGGGGTGCTCGGCGATGGCGTACCGGAATATGCCATCGGTGGCTGGCAGCCCCCCTTCGGTATCAGCTTGAACGTAGACGGGCTCGGTGCGCTCATGCTGCTGCTGGTGACCGGGGCGTCCAGCCTGGGGCTGGCGGGCGGACGCCTCTCCCTGCGCCGCGATATCGACAACCGCCGCGCGCCCATGTTTTACGGCGCCTGGCTCATAGCACTCGCGGGGCTGTGCGGTATTGCAGTGTCGGGTGATGCCTTCAACGTCTTTGTGTTCATGGAAATTTCCTCCCTCGCAACCTATATCCTGATTGCCGCAGGACGCGACCGCAGAGCGCTGTCGGCGGTATTCAAATACCTGATCATAGGCACCATTGGGGCAACGTTCTATCTCATCGGCGTGGGCTTCATTTACATGATGACCGGTACATTGAACTTTGCCGACATGGCGCTGCGACTCGGAGAAGTGATTGAAACGCGGCCCATCATCATCGCGGCAGGCTTCATCACCATTGGCCTCGCATTGAAAGCGGCGATATTCCCGCTGCATATCTGGTTGCCCCGTGCCTACACCTACGCACCCAACGCGGTCACCGTGTTTATCGCCGCCTGCTCCACCAAAGTGTCGATCTACGTGCTGCTGCGCTTCAACTACGGTGTATTTCACGGCAACCTGCTCGGTCACTCCGACCTGTTCAGCGTCTTCATCGTGCCGCTTGCCCTGTCCGGAATTTTACTGGCATCGGCCATTGCCATCTACCAGGGGAATATCAAGAAGCTGCTGGCATTTTCCTCAGTGGCACAGATTGGCTACATCGCCCTCGCCGCCGGCCTGGCCACCCAGGCCGGCTTGATGGCCGCGCAATTACACATGTTCAATCACGCACTCGCCAAGGGGACCCTGTTTCTCTGTGTCACTGCCTTTGTGCTTACCTCGCGTAGCGCCAACATGGACAAGCTTGCGGGCATCGGGCGACGCATGCCGTGGACGATGGGTGCTTTTGTCATTGCCGGCCTCAGCCTGATTGGCGTACCGGGCACGGCGGGTTTCATCAGCAAGTGGTACCTGGTGGTCGCCGTGATGGAGGTTCCAGGCTGGGGCATACCGCTGGTTGTCGCAATCGTCGCCAGTTCACTCCTTGCCGTTGTTTACCTGTGGAAGTTCGTGGAAAAGGCTTACTACGGTACCCCGCCCGACGGTGATGTTTCGGCCATGGAAGTGCCCTTGCCACTGCGTGCCCTGATCTGGTTTGCCGCGCTCGCCAACATCTACTTCGGTCTCGCACCACAACTGCCGATCGCACTGGCTGAAAGTGGCACCGGCACACTGCTCGGGGGGCTGCTGTGATGATGGCCACATCAACTCTGCCAATCATCCTGATATTGCCCTTGTTGGGTGCCATCGGCATTGCCTTTACCGGGCGCTGGCCCAACCTGCGGGAAGCGATCAGCCTGCTGACCGCGGTGACGCTCGCCGTGCTGGTATTCTCCTGGTTTCCAGAAGTCAGCGATGGTGCACGCCCGCACCTCCTGCTCTCTGAACCGCTTCCCGGATTGACCCTGGCACTCTCGCTGGAACCACTGGGAATGATGTTTGCCTGCATCGCTTCCTTCCTGTGGATCATCAATACCGTGTACTCCATTGGCTACATGCGAGGCAACAACGAGAAGCACCAGACACGCTTCTACATCTGCTTTGCACTCGCGATTGCCGCGGCCATGGGCATTGCCCTGGCCGACAACCTGTTTACCCTCTTTCTGTTCTACGAGCTGCTCACGATCTCCACCTATCCGCTGGTGGCACACAAGGGCGACGCCAAAACCATCGCCTCGGCGCGCGTGTATCTCGGTGTATTGTTGGGCACATCGATCGGCTTGCTGCTTCCCGCGATCATCTGGACCTGGGTTGCAACGGGAACGACGACTTTTACTCTGGGCGGGATTATCGAGGGTAAACTGGCAGGGCCGGCGGTCGGGCTGCTGCTGGGGCTGTTTGTGTTCGGTATCGGCAAGGCTGCTGTGATGCCAGTGCACCGCTGGCTACCCGCCGCCATGGTGGCCCCAACGCCCGTCAGTGCTTTGCTGCATGCGGTAGCAGTGGTCAAGGCGGGCGTGTTCAGCATCACCAAGATCATCATTTACATTTTCGGCGTTGATTTTCTGTTCAACGAGCCCAGTGCGCAGTGGCTGCAATTCGCGGCTGCGTTCACCATCATCACGGCGAGTATCATTGCGCTCTACCAGACCAACCTGAAACGCATGCTGGCCTACTCCACCATCGGCCAACTCTCTTATGTGATTATGGCGACGGTGATTCTCAAGCCGCTGGCAGAGGTGGGTGCCGCGGTACATATTGCGGCGCACGCTTTCGGCAAGATCACGCTGTTTTTTGCTGCCGGGGCAATCTACACCGCAGCGCACAAGACCGAGCTTTGGCAGCTCGCCGGCATCGGTCGCCGTATGCCCGTTACCATGGCGGCATTCACTATTGGCGCACTGAGTATGATTGGCGTGCCGCCTACCGCGGGCTTCGTGTCCAAGTGGTTCATATTGGCGGGCGCCTTTCAGGCTGAAAACTACATCGCCATCTTCACGATTATTGGCAGCACGGTACTCAACGCCATGTATTTCCTGCCCATCATCTATTTTGCCTGGCTGGCACCGCCGGCAGACGGCGTGGACATGAACCACGGCGAGGCGCCGAAAGCGATTTTGCTCGCGCTGTCGGTAACCGCCACCCTCACCATTGTGTTTTTCTTCTTCAACCAGCCACTGCTGGATCTTGAGAGCCAGCTAGTGGAGAGCCTGCCGTTATGACGCAATCCGACAACCACTGGCTGACGCGCCCCACCACCATTCGCTGGTTGTGGATTATCGGCTACAGCGTGCTGGCCATGACCGTGCTCCTGCAGTTGCTGATTCCCGTCAAGGGCTATTTCGGTGTAGACAGCTGGTTCGGCTTTGGCGCGCTGTTTGGTTTCCTCAGCTGTGTGCTGATGGTGTTCGGCGCAAAGTTCATCGGCAAGCTGCTGAAACGGCCGGAAGACTACTACGATGTTTGAGATGCTTCCCCCCGCCCTTGCGCTCATTGGCGGAGCCCTGCTCACGGCACTGATCAGCTCGCGCCAGTTGCGCGCTCTGGTGGTCATCGTCGCACCGCTGATCTGCCTGTACTTCATCTGGCAGGTCCCCGACGGCGTCGTCCTGCGCGGAGAGTTCCTGGGCTACCCGCTGGAATTGGTGGAAGGCGGCCCGGTACGGCGCCTGTTTGCGACCATATTTGCCATCATGTCCGCCACCGGCGCCGTGTTCGCGTTCAATCACGCGCGGCGCACGGAACTGGTTGCGGCACAGCTCTACGCGGCGGGTGCGGTGGGCGTATCCTTTGCCGGCGACCTGCTAACGCTGTTTGTGTTCTGGGAAATCATGGCGCTGTTTTCCACCGTCGTGGTGTGGTGTGGCGGCACAGAAAAGGCCCGTGCCGCCGGCGTGCGCTATGCCATTATGCACCTGCTGGGCGGCGTCATTCTGAAGGTGGGCATTGAAGGCCTGTTGGTCACCACCGGCTCACTGGACATTCGCCCGCTGGCGGCGGAGGACTTCAGCACCTGGATGATCCTCATAGGCATATTGATCAACGCGGCAGCGCCACCGCTATCGTCGTGGCTGTCAGATGCCTACCCGACGGCCAGCCCGACCGGTTCCGTATTCCTTTCGGCCTTTACCACCAAGACTGCGATTCTGGCCCTGATACTGCTGTTCCCCGGCGAATCGATATTGGTGGGTATCGGCCTGTTCATGGTGTTTTACGGCATTTTCTACGCCCTGCTGGAAAATGATATTCGCCGTATTCTGGCGTTCTCCATCGTCAACCAGGTGGGGTTCATGGTCGTTGCGGTGGGCATAGGCACAGAAACGGCAATCAACGGCGCTTCGGCTCATGCGTTCGCTCACATCATTTACAAGGCACTGCTGTTCATGAGTGCGGGCGTTGTGGTGATGCGCACGGGCAAGCACCTGTGTACCGATGTTGGCGGCCTGTTTCGCACCATGCCGGTGACCATGTGGTGCGGTGTGATTGGCGCCCTGGCGATCTCCAGCTTCCCGCTTACCTCTGGCTTCACCACCAAAACCCTGATTTCCCAGGCGGCAGTGGATGAAGGACTGGTAACGGTGTACTTCCTGCTGGCGGCCGCCTCGGCTGGCGTATTCCTGCATGCCGGGATCAAGTTTCCCTGGTTCGTATTCTTCCAGAAGGATTCGGGCCTGCGTCCCGACGATGCACCCTGGAACATGCGTATCGCCATGCTGTTCTTCGCGTTCCTCTGTATTCTCATCGGCGTCTACCCACAGTTGCTCTATCCGCTGCTGCCCTATGCCGTGGACTACCATCCCTACAAGCCAGGCAAAGTGTTGTTCTACCTGCAGCTGCTGCTGTTCTCAGGGCTCGCGTTCTTCCTGCTACTGCCCTGGATGAAGCGCACCCTCACCATTTCCCTCGACGTGGACTGGCTCTGGCGTCGGGGCTTGCCGGTGCTGGTGCAATTCGTGGCGCGAATCGGGAAGCCGCCAGTGGTGGCCGCGCGACGCCGGCTCCAGCACGGTGTTGACCTGCTCACCGCATCGGCGCGCCACACCATGGGCCACACAGGCCCGCTGGGGCGTTCCTGGGAAATCGGCACCACCGCGCTGTGGATCGTACTGCTACTGATGGTCTACGTCTTCGCCTACTACCTGTTCTAGCACGCCTGGACACTGTGAACTGGCGCACACTTCATGTGCGCAGCAATTCGTGGCACGCACGCGCCAGACTACACTGTTACGCTCTGTTACCTTAACCCGAGAGCGTCAACCCCACCATGTACAAGATTATTGGTATTGCCCTACTCCTGTCCTCTGTGACGCTTTCCGGCTGCAAGGTGCAGCTTTCCAGCCCCACCGGCGGCTCCATCTCAACCGCCTCCGGCAACTATGCTTGCGCTGCCAACGCCGCCTGCCCGGCAATCAACGTCACCGACATTTTTTTCGACGAAACCTTCGTTGCCCGCCCTGCAGCGGGCTACGAATTCGCCGGTTGGAAAAAACAGCAACGTGGCCTCTGCGGTGGCAGCACGAAGGATTGCAGGCTATTCACCTCTGGATTCGCCGGCAATGACGCCCTCCTGGGGTTTCTCGCCCGGCCCAGTGAAGTGTTTTACCTGGAGCCGGTGTTTACCCGTAGCGCCGGTGGCAGTGGTGATGCCCGCCGCTGCTTCAACAGCACACTGATGACGGTCAACACCACCGTTGTCGCCAGCTATCGCAGCACGGACGCGAGTGGTGCTGTGGTGCCTTTCGACTACGATCAGGTGATTACCGGTGGCGCGACTTTCGAAGGCAAAAGCGCCCTGAAGGCGACCACCAACACCCGGGGCAGGGGTGCCGCTCCCTCGACCTCAAAAGCCGAGGCCTACTTCCAGCCCCAGACCAGCCAGTTCCGGGTGCTCGAATACGGTGTTGAGGTCGAATCGTTCACGCCCGAATCCTCCGACAGCCGGGTGGTCTTTGCCCCGCAACAGCTGGAGCGCTACGACCTCAGTGCAGGCCAGTCATACGAGCAACGCTACACGGTCAACCTGCGCACGCGCGTGCGCGGCTTCACCATCAACGAGAGCAACACCGTGGACCGGCGCACCACCTTTGTCGGTGTCGAACCTGTCACCGTGCCTGCTGGCCAGTTCCAGGCCTGTCGTTTTCAAACACGTGAGACCGGAAGCGCGGGCACTCAGACCAATGAGGAGTGGTTCGGGGTGGGCAATGGCATGCTGCTGCAATCGACTGCCGACGGCGACAGCACTGTGCTGCTCAACGCCAGCATCAATGGCGCCGCTCTCTAAAGCCAAAAAAAACCCTCTGCGCCGGCACGGTGCAGAGGGTTTGTTTGGTGGAGCTAGACGGGATCGAACCGTCGACCTCTTGCATGCCATGCAAGCGCTCTCCCAGCTGAGCTATAGCCCCGTAAACTCTGAGGACGCGAATTCTAGAGAGGCGGGATAACCCTGTCAAGCAGTGGCAGGGGTGAAAGTGTCTCTAGCAGTCGACAAAATTGACCGGAACCTCCAACACGTTGACGGCCAGCCCGCCACGTGCCGTTTCCTTGTACTTGTCCTGCATATCGCGGCCGGTATCGCGCATGGTCTTGATCACCTGATCGAGTGACACGTAGTGTTCTCCGCTGCCTCGCAAAGCCATGCGCGCCGCGCTGATGGCCTTGATCGCCCCCATCGCATTGCGCTCTATACAGGGCACCTGCACCAGGCCACCGACAGGGTCGCAGGTCAGTCCCAGATTGTGTTCCATGGCGATCTCGGCGGCGTTCTCCACCTGCTCCGGGGTGCCACCCAGGGCGTCCGCCAGCGCGCCTGCAGCCATCGAACAGGCCGAGCCCACCTCGCCCTGGCAACCGACTTCCGCACCGGAAATGGACGCATTGATCTTGTACAGGGTGCCAATCGCCGCAGCCGTGAGTAAAAAACGCACTGCGTCCTCTTCCACTGCACCCTGGCAACGTGTGAGGTAATACTTGAGCACCGCGGGAATGATGCCCGCCGCACCATTGGTTGGTGCGGTCACAATGCGCCCGCCCACCGCATTTTCCTCATTCACCGCCAGCGCATACAGAGTGACCCAGTCCATGGTGTTGAGGGAGTCATCTCCCAGCCCCCCCTGGCGGCCCTTGAGCTGGCGGTACAGCTGCGCCGCGCGACGCTTGACCTTGAGTCCACCGGGGAGAATGCCCTCGGCCTGACAGCCGCGGGCAATCGATGCATCCATCACCCGCCACAGCTGCAGCAAACCGTCGTGGATCTCCTCCCGCGAACGCCACGCTTTTTCGTTTTCCAACATCAGGCTGCTGATGGAGAGACCGCTTTCGTCGCAGCGGCGCAGCAACTCTTCCCCCGTGCTGAAGGGGAACGGCACCGCGGTCGGGTCGTCGACAATCAGCTCGCCCCCCTCGGCTGCCGCCTCGTCCACCACGAAGCCGCCGCCCACCGAGTAGTACACGGCCTCCTGGAAGCAATGGCCTTGCGGGTCAAACGCGCGAAACCGCATGCCGTTGGCGTGCTGTGGCAGTGTTTCGCTGCGGTGCATGATCAAGTCGTCGCGGTAACTGAAGGGTATCTCGTGCTCACCGAGCAGCTGCAGTACACCGTGTTCGCGCACCGCCGCAACACGCTGGGGAATATCTTCCACAACAACGGTATCCGGCGCTTCCCCCGCGAGGCCGAGAATCACCGCTTTGGGCGATCCGTGGCCGGCACCGGTTGCACCCAGGGAGCCGTAGAGTTCAGCCGTGATGCGCCCGCAGCGCTGCAGGGCGCCCTGCTTCTGCAGCGTGTCGACGAAACGCTTCGCCGCACGCATCGGGCCAACCGTGTGTGAGCTGGAGGGGCCGATGCCTACCTTGAACAAATCAAATGTGCTGATGGCCACACCCGCGACCTCCGTAAGCTACCACGCTGTTGAGTGTAGACGTATTCAGGCGCCGGGGCACAGGCTGTGCGCTAGGCGTAACCTGCACGTTGCAGGGCGTCCTCAATGAGAGGCACGCAGGGATGGTCGAGGTTAATGTCGCGACCCCGTGCAGCATCGATACCCGCACGCCGATACGCCGGCGGCATGCCGGGGTGCATGGTGCTGTGTTCAGAAACGATCGATGACTCAAAAGTGAGGCCGAAAAAATCGAGTACACGCGCCAGCTCTGCCCGTGGATCCGCCACCAGTTCCTCAAAACGCAGGAAGAGTGTGTTTGGACGTGACTGCAGGAACGTGTAGACCTCGACCGCATAGCGCCAGCTCTCGCAGGCCTGTTCCAGGCTCTGCGCGGTGCGCGACAGTTTCGACTGGACGCAGGCGCGACCGTCGCGCAGCAGGTAGATGATTTTCAGCCCCGCCAGTGTCTCATTGAAGAAAGCGTCGAGAACATCCAGTGCCGGCACGTGGTAAAGATTATGTTTGTTGAGACCGGCCAGCTGCTCCGTGGTCACCTTGTTACCCCACAGTGCCGCGTCGCTGTCCGCTGCCGCCCGCAGACAACAGTCGACAAAGGCCCCGGTGCGCTGCTCAAACAGCCGCTGTGGTTCGTCATCCAGTTCGCGGCCCCGCAGGTAGGCAATACTGCCGACCTCAAACCCCACTTCCAACTGCGAATGCTGGTCAAGGAGTGCGGTGAGCAGGCTTGTGCCCGAGCGCCCGGCCCCCACAATGAGAAAACGAAAACGCGTATCGTCGGGGAGCGCCATGGTGTTTCAGTGGTCCGAGGGCTGCAGCTCGGCATAGGCTTTTTCAAGCCGCTTCGCCGCTTTCTTCGACACGCCGCCCAACACCTCAATGGCATGGCGCAGACGAGCCCGGCTCATGTCCGGGCCCAGCAACGCCATGGAATCAACCACCGAGAATGACGCACTGGAACCGGCAATCGCCACGAACATCGGTGCCAGGAAATCCTTTATCTTCACTCCCTGCGCGTCCGCCAGCGCCTTGAGCGCGTTCCAGACCGCGTCGCGCTCCCAGTCACTCAGTGCCTCCAGACGCCACAGGGCGAACTGCAGATTGGCGACCAGCACCTCACGCTCCATTTTGATCCCGGCGAAGGCGTCCTCGCTGATCGGCAGCGTGCCGGACACCAGAAAGGCAGCGAGCGGGGCGAAATCACTGAGGGTTTCCATGCGCTTCTGGGCGTGGGGCAGCACCTTGCGCAGGTTTTCCGCGTTGTAGGCCCAGCTGATCAGCCGCGTGGCCAGCTCTGCCTCGCTCAGGTCCTCACGAATCCACAGCCCATTCAACCAGCGCAGCTTTTCCTGGTCGAAAATAGGCCCGCCCAGGGATACCCGCGTGATGTCAAAGTGTTCCTGCATGTCCGCCAGCGAGAACTTTTCCCGCTCGTCCGGCATCGACCAGCCCATCCGCCCGAGATAGTTCAACAGGGCTTCCGGCAGAAAACCCATGCGCTGGTAGTAGAGGATACTGGTGGGGTTCTTGCGCTTGCTGAGCTTCGACTTATCGGGGTTGCGCAGTAAAGGCAAATGGCAGAGCACCGGCATGTCCCAGCCAAAATAGTGATAGAGGAGCTTGTGCTTGGGGGCGGAATTGATCCACTCCTCGCCGCGCAGCACGTGGGTAATACCCATGAGGTGATCATCAACAACATTGGCCAGATGATAGGTGGGCATACCGTCCGACTTCAGCAGAATCTGGGCATCCACCATGCTCCAGTCGAGTTCGATATCGCCGCGCAACAGGTCGTGCACGACACAGGCTCCGTCCTCATCGGGCACATGCATACGTACCACATAGGGCATACCGGCCGCCTCGCGCTGCGCCACTTCCGCTTCCGGCAATACAAGATCCGCCGGTTTCAATGCCGTACTGTTGCCCGCAGCCCGTCGTGCCTCGCGCAGCGTATCCAGCTCCTCCGGCGTGCGATAGCACAGGAACGCCTTTCCCTCACGCACCAGTTGCAGCGCATACTCGCCGTACAGCGCCATACGTTCGCTTTGTCGGTAGGGGCCACGGTCACCGCCCACGTCGGGGCCTTCATCCCACGCCAGGCCAAGCCAACGCAGCGAATCCAGAATCGCCTGCTCGGAAGACGCAGTGCTTCTGGCCTGGTCTGTGTCTTCAATGCGCAGGATGAATTCCCCGCCGTGTGCGCGCGCAAAACAGTAATTGAACAGCGCGATGTACGCCGTGCCGACATGGGGGTCACCCGTGGGTGAAGGCGCGATACGTGTGCGAACAGTCATGGGGCTTCCGGAACGAGACAGTGTAGGGGCGGGATTATACGGTCTCACCTTTCCGATTCCCACCGGAGGCGCGTTGAGCTGTCGCGACGGCCTCGACACCGGCCCCGCTGCATCCAAGCGGGCCGGCGCACGAAATCCCCCACCACGCAGACTTGCCTTGTCCGCACTTAATGCGAATAATTAGCGTTTTCACATTACTCCACTCGCGAGGTTCCCATGGTACGTCTCCACACCCGCATCCGCCGGGCCACCCTGCTGCTCATCCTGCTGGCATTGAGCGGGCTCACGGCCTGCGGCGCACCGGATGCGGTGAACGTATACTCGGCCCGCCAGGAGGCGCTTATCCAACCTCTGCTGGAGAAGTTCACGGCGGAAACCGGCATTACCGTCAACCTGGTGACCGGGAACGGCGATGCGCTGCTGGCCCGTCTTGAAAACGAAGGCGACAACTCACCCGCCGACCTGTTCCTGACCAGCGACGCCGGCAACCTTTACCGCGCGCAGGCGAAAAACCTGCTGCAACCCGTAACATCCCCGGCCCTGCAGGCCGGCGCCCCCGCCCACCTGCGCAGCGACGAGAACTACTGGTATGGTCTGTCAGTGCGTGCCCGGGTACTGGTATTCGCCGCTGAGCGCGTGGATGCCGCGGACCTCAGCGACTATACGTCGCTGGCCGACCCTGTCTGGCGCGATCGCATCTGCGTTCGCTCGTCAGGCAACATCTATAACCAGTCTCTGGTCGCAGGCATGCTTGCCAGCGATGGTCCTGCAGCGACCGCAAGCTGGCTCGACGGGTTTGTTGCGAACTTCGCGCGTACTCCCCAGGGGGGCGACCGCGACCAGATCAAAGCGGTGGCCGCCGGGCAATGCGATGTCGCGCTGGTCAACAGCTACTACCTGGGGGGAATGCTGCAATCCGATAACCTCGCGGAGCGCGAAGCCGCCGAGCAGGTCACTCTGTTCTGGCCCAATCAGGCAGGCCGCGGCACGCACATCAATATCAGCGGTGCCGGCGTCACCCGGGCGGCAAGCAAACCGGAAGCGGCACGCCAACTCATGGAATTCATGCTGCGTGAGGACAGCCAGCGCTGGTATGCCCAGGTCAACAACGAGTTTCCTGTACGTGCAGGCGTGGAGCCCTCAGCGCTGTTGCAATCGTGGGGGTCTTTCGAGGCCGATGCGCTGAATGTGAGTGAGCTCGGGCGCCTCAACGCGGAAGCGGTCAAAGCAATGGATCGCGCAGGTTGGAAGTAGTCGCCACCACGAAACCCACGGTAGAGACCGCTGCAGTGCTCTGGCGTATTGCCATGATCTTGAGCGCCGGGCTTGTCGCGATGCCGGTTGCGGTGATTGCCGCCAGCCTGCTGGGGCCCTACAGCGCGGCATGGACACACCTACTGGATACCGTGCTGCTCGACTACATCGTCAATTCGCTGCTGCTGATGCTCGGCGTTGGCGCCGGCACGCTGCTGTTGGGCGCGAGCAGCGCGTGGCTCACGGCACTCTGCGAATTCCCCGGGCGGCGTGTGTTCTCCTGGGCATTGCTCCTGCCCCTGGCCATGCCTGCCTACATCATTGCCTACACGTACACCGGACTGCTCGACTTTGCCGGCCCGGTGCAGAGCGCCCTGCGCGAGACATTTGGCTGGCACTACGGTGACTACTGGTTTCCGCCGATACGCTCGCTCGGTGGCGCGATCTGCATGCTGTCCCTGGTTCTCTACCCCTACGTTTACCTGCTGGCGCGTATCGCCCTGCTGGAACAATCACCTGCGCTCGTCGAAGCGAGCCGCAGCCTTGGCCGGTCCGCATGGCAAACGCTGTTCCGCGTGACCTTGCCGCTCGCGCGGCCAGCGCTCGCCGCGGGCGTCAGCCTGGCACTGATGGAAACCCTGGCAGACTATGGCACCGTGGCGTACTTCGGTGTGAGTGCCTTTACCACGGGCATCTTCCGCACCTGGTATGGCCTGGGAGAGCTGCACACCGCCGCGCAGCTGGCCGCCTTCCTGCTGATCTTTGTGTTGGTACTTTTCGCGCTGGAAAGGCACTCCAGGGCCCGCCTGCGTTTCCATAAAATGCACAGTGCGCGGCCCCCCTCACGCATACAACTGCGCGGCTGGCGCGCGGCAGCAGCTTCTACAACCGCGCTGCTTATTCTTACAGCCGGTTTTCTACTGCCCGCCGCACAACTTGGGGTGTGGGCGGCGCAGCACTACAACAGCGTGTTCAGTGCCGCTTTCCTCGCACTGCTGGGCAACAGCTTTCTTCTTGCCGCACTCGCCTCTCTGGGCTGTCTGCTGCTGGCCCTGCTGCTGGGATACGGCAAACGCGCCTACCCCGGCCGTCTGGAAACTGGCGTCACGCGCCTTGCGAGCATGGGCTATGCGGTGCCGGGCACCGTGATTGCCGTCGGCGTGATGATCCCCTTCGCCTGGATGGACAACACGCTGGACGGATGGCTACAGCAAACCCTGGGTGTTTCCTCTGGACTGCTCATCAGCGGCACCCTCGGGACACTCGTATTTGCCTACGTTGTGCGCTTCCTCGCGGTGTCGCTGCAGTCGGTGGAGGCCGGCCTCACCCGAATCCGGCCCGCCATCGATGAATCCGCACGCTCACTCGGGCAAACACCACTGGGCGTGCTGCGTCGAATACACCTTCCCATGTTGCGCACCAGCCTGCTCAGTGCCCTGCTGCTGGTTTTTGTGGACGTACTCAAGGAGCTGCCGACAACCCTTATTCTGCGCCCTTTCAACTTCAACACGCTGGCCGTGCGGGCCCACGAACTGGCTTCAGACGAACGTCTCGCCGAAGCGGCACTGCCAGCGCTAGCCATCGTGCTGATCGGGCTGCTGCCTGTTATTCTTCTCACCCGCAGCATGTCACCGGAGCCCACAGAGACATGAGCCAGCAACTTGAGCTGCAACAGGTCAGCGTGCGCTACGGTGCGACCACGGCGGTCGACAATGCCTCAGTAACGCTGCAGTCGGGAGACATCGGCTGCCTGCTCGGCCCTTCAGGATGTGGCAAGACAACGCTGCTGCGCGCGATCGCCGGTTTTGAGCCGATCACCGCGGGCAGCATTGCACTGTGCGGCGTAACCTTGAGCACGCCGCAGCGCCGCACACCACCGGAGCAGCGTAAAGTCGGCATGGTGTTTCAGGATTTCGCCCTGTTTCCACACCTCAACGTGCGTGGCAACATCGCGTTCGGCCTGTCCGCCCTGTCCAGCAGAGCACGTCGTGACCGGGTCGAAAGCCTGCTGCAACTGGTTGCACTAAGCGGGCATGGCGATGCCTGGCCGCACGAACTGTCGGGTGGGCAACAACAGCGCGTCGCCCTGGCCCGTGCACTGGCACCCGAGCCGGAAATCCTTCTGCTGGACGAGCCGTTCTCCAACCTCGATGCAGAGCTGCGCACAGTCCTCGCCGCCGACGTTCGCGAACTGCTCAAGCGCAGCGCCATTACCGCATTGCTGGTGACGCACGACCAGCACGAGGCGTTTGCCATGGCGGATCAGATTACTTTGCTCAATGAGGGCCGGGTCGTGCAGACCGCCTCACCCTACGACCTTTATCACCATCCACTCAGCCCTTTCGTTGCCGCATTCATTGGCGAAGGTGCAATCATAACGGCCACCATCAACCGGTCCGGCGAGGTCACGGCGCCTTTCACGGGCGCCGGGGAGCCCGGCGAGACCGACGCCCGCTATCAGCTGCTGATACGACCCGGAGACATTACCTACGACGCGGGCAGCACTACACGATTGCGGGTTGCACGACAGTCCTTTCGCGGCGCCCACTACCTCTACGAGCTGCTGTTACCCGACGGACAGCGCGTCCCCTGCCTGGCTCCGGGGCACATCGATGTACCGGCAGGCGCGATGCTGCCGGTGAGCCTGCGACTGCAAACCCACCTGGCATTTCGCGGGGAGTCAACCAGCCGCCAGGCCTGAGGGGCTAGCCCCAAACACGAGGGCAATCAGGGCCACCCAGCGGGTCATCTTCCTGCACACGTGCATGGTGTGGTTTGCGCGGCGCGCCGGGGCGAAAGTGGTAGCGTACATCCTCCCCGCAATAGCGAAGGCTGATGGCGCGACGTCGCTGATGCGGGCTCAGGTTACCGCCGGCGGCGTGCAGGGTACGGGCGTGGTGAACGGTGAGATCACCGGGGCCAAGCGCGTACTGCAACACTTCAACGCGCTGTGCAGCCGCCAGGGCCGGAATATCAGGAACCTCCAGACCTTCAGTGCCTTCCATGCTCTGCTGTGAGACAAACCAGTTGGGCCGGTAAAGCGCGCCGTCACGGTGCGAGCCGCGCACAAAACTCATTGCGCCGGTTTCGGCATCTGCCCTGTCCAGGGGTATCCAGGTTGTGCAGACCTGCTCACCGCGGGCATGAAAGTAGCCCATATCCTGATGCCAGGCCGTCTGCTCGACAGTATCCGGCTCCTTGACCAGAATACTGTCTTCCCACAGATATACCTGCTGGCTGCGCAGCAACGCTCCGGCCAGCGCCCCCAGACCCGGGTCCAGGGCGAAGGCACGGCAATCTGCGTCAACACGCCAGTGATCCGTGCCAGATACAAAGCGCCCTTTGCCGGCGACGCCCCCGGTCAATACGGTGCCCCCCGCTGCCGCCAGGCCCGCCCCCAGTGCAGACATGTCATGCATGGTCTCACCCACCGATTCCTGCAACAGCCGCTCCACGGCGGGCGCCATGGCCAGCACCGCATCGGGGTCCAGCGCTCCGCGCAGGCATACAACACCGTCGGCCCAGAAGGTATCGACTTCATCCTGGGTGGGCAAACGAACGAGAAGGGGACTATGCATGTACTGATACTCCGTTGGGTGGGCTGCTGGCGCACACAGGGGAAGGATGTGTACGCGCTTTCAGCAGCGTAGATGAATCCGGCTCAATCCGCATATTTTTGTAACACAGGTGTTGCCTTTTGCTACTATGTGGCCTCAATGAATTCGTGCCTGTGAAGGCGCGTGACACATAAGCCAGCAGCCGGAATTCCTGCATGACGACGTTGACGACCATTCTCCTCGCGATAGCAGGTGCCTGTGTTCTAGGGCTGCTCCTGTGGCGACGGAGGCCACTTGCAGACCGCGACATGCAACCAGTGGCCAAACCGGATGGCCCACCCAGGGTGCGCACCGCGATCCAGTCATTTGGTGCCAACGCCGAGTCGCTGGACGTCGCCCCGGAGGATACAGCGCCCCCAGGCAGCGGCCCACCCGCCGCACTGCAGTCCTTCACGCTTGTGCGTCGTGACAGTGCCCACGATGCAGAAGAGCCCGGCGTGTTCCGGACACGGGTTGAGGCCATACCCGAGCCCCATGCCATGTTCCTGCAGGTTACCGGGGAGCTTGATGACATTGATGAGATCACGGAAGCCGTGAAGAACGAGCCTGCATTGGCTGCCGACGTACTGCGCACCGTGAATTCGGCCGCCTTTGCCCTGACTACTCCCATTGCGAGCGTACACCATGCCATTGCCTATCTCGGAGTGAGTTACGTCAAGGGCCTGATTGCGCAATCCGCCCTCGCACGCACACTGCCGGCAAGCGCCCCCGGGTCGGAGCAGGAAGCGGCAATGCGCCGGCTGTGGAAATCCAGCCAGATCGCCAGCGCCACGGCGTTCCTGTTGGCCCGTAACCTCAACCTCGAAAACCCATCCGTCGCGTCCACCCAAGCCCTGCTGGCCAACCTGGGAGACATCAACCTGTTGTCCCTGCAACCGGAGCTCGCCACGCTTTACGCCCCGGGCCGCCTGCTGTTAGAGCGCGTGCAGGGACAACAGGCCGTACTGGGCGCTAATGCCGCCATGTTTGCAGCGCTACTCGCACGGCGCTGGGGCCTGCCAGCCAATATCGAGGCAGCACTGGATCAATCCTTGCTGCCTCTGGCAGTACCGCCTGCTGAGCACCCCCTGCAGGGCGCTGCGCTGGCCAATGCGGCCGTTGTCTACATCGCCTGCCGCCTGGGTGATGCAGCCCTGTTTGGGGGGTTGACGGACGTCGCCGGGCTCTCGCTCGGGCATGAACGGCCGGTTGAGCTGCACTACATCCCCGCCTATCTCGAGGCCGCAGACATTCAGCGACTGGAAACCACGTTGCAGGACAGTACAACGCGACGCGCAATCAACCGTACGCTCACCGCTGCCGCTAGCTGAGACATCAGGCCTCCGGCACGACTTCCCACTCGGGGGCCTCGAACTCACCCAGCAGGGTGATTTCAACATGGGGTGTCTGCTCGGCGATGATGTCCATCACCTGCTGCGGCAACCGGGACTCCATTGCATCCCGCGCGGACTTGCTTTCCCAGGTCGCGATGGCCAGCAACCGCGTGGGATCGCCAATTTTGCGGTGCAACCGGGTGCCCTGGGCGCCCGGCGCCCGCTGGATGATTTCACTCGCGCGAATCCATGCCTCGGCATACGCTTCCGCACTGTAGCCCGGACTCAGGGTGACTTCGAAAATGTAATGCACGCACACCTCCTGCGGCCAGCTTTTCCCCAGTATAGCGAATTCAGGATGTATCTCCGGTACAATAGCCGCACCGACCAAATACACCGCACTTCATGACCGTAAACGCCCACCGCTTTTGCATAGCCCCCATGATGGACTGGAGTGACCGCCACTGCCGGTACTTCTGGCGCCTGCTGAGCAAACACGCACGCCTGTACACGGAAATGGTCACCACCGGTGCGCTGATCTACGGTGACCGGCAGCGCTTCCTCGGCTTCAGCCCTGTGGAGTCGCCGGTGGCCCTGCAGCTGGGTGGCAGCGAGCCTGCTGACCTTGCGCGCTGCGCGACCTGGGCTGCTGACTGGGGTTATGACGAGGTGAACCTGAATTGCGGTTGCCCGTCAGACCGCGTGCAATCAGGTGCCTTTGGCGCGGCCCTGATGGCACAACCCGACCGCGTGGCGCACTGTGTTGCCGCCATGCGGGACGCCTGTGATCTCCCGGTTACCCTGAAGCATCGCATCGGCATTGACGACATGGAAAGCTACCAGCAGCTGCTGGATTTCATAGGCCCCAGCGCCAATGCCGGCTGCAGGGTGTTCATCGTACACGCCCGCAAAGCCTGGCTGCAGGGGCTTTCGCCAAAAGAAAACCGGGAGATCCCGCCGCTCAATTACCCCTGGGTTTACCAGCTCAAACGCGACCTGCCGGAACTGACCATCGTTATCAATGGTGGCATTACCAGTTTGGACGCCAGCGCCGAGCACCTGCAGCATGTGGACGGCGTCATGCTCGGACGCGCGGCGTACCACGATCCATGGCTACTCGCCAACGCAGATAGTGCCCTGTTCGACGCGGCCAACCCGCTGGCCAACAAGCATGATGCTATTGTGCAAATGCTGCCCTACGTGGAACAGGAGCTGCAGCGTGGCACGGCCCTCAATCACATCACGCGACACCTCCTCGGGCTTTACCAGGGCGTACCGGGCGCGCGTCAATTCCGGCGCCACCTGAGTGAGAACGCACACCGCAAGGGTGCAGGCGTGACGGTACTGGAAGATGCCCTGAACAAGGTCAGACAGCATGAGTCTGACCAAACCTGCGCTGCTGAGACAGCCTGCGGGTAGCACACCAGGGGATTATCCTGCACACTTGGCTGCGCAGTCTGTAACCCGGCGGTTGCGTTTAAGCCGCACGTTTCACAAGGACCTCCCGACATGAGCAGTAAACTCGACCAACTGAAGTCGATGACTGATGTGGTCGCCGATACCGGTGATATCGAGGCCATTCGCCGCTTTCACCCTCAGGACGCCACCACCAATCCCTCGCTGTTGCTAAAAGCCGCGGCCCTGCCCCACTACCGCAGCCTGCTCTCTGGCGCTCTCGACTGGGCCACGAAGGCCGGGGGCAGCAGCGCTGAGCAAATGGCCAACTGCTGTGACCGCTTTGCCGTCGACATCGGGCGCGAAATCCTCGGCATCGTTCCAGGGCGCATCTCAACAGAGGTCGATGCACGGCTCTCGTTTGACACCCGCGCCACCATGGCGCGCGCGCGCAAGCTGATCGGGATGTACGAAGACGCTGGTATCGCGCGCGAACGCGTGCTGATCAAGATCGCCGCCACCTGGGAGGGTATTAACGCCGCCCGGGAGCTGGAGCGTGAGGGCATCAACTGCAACCTGACCCTGCTGTTCGGTTTTGCCCAGGCCAGCGCCTGCGCGGACGCCGGGGTTTACCTGATTTCACCGTTCGTGGGGCGTATTCTCGACTGGCATCTGGCCAACACCGGGATCACGATTGGGCACGCCGATGAGGACCCCGGCGTACAGTCCGTGCGCCGGATCTATCACTACTACAAAGCGCACGGCTACAACACCGTGGTCATGGGAGCCAGCTTCCGCAACGCGGGCGAGATCGAGGCGCTCGCGGGCTGCGACCGGCTGACGATAAGTCCGGCGCTGCTGGAGACGCTGGCAGCAGATAGCGGCGAACTGCCGCGCCGGCTCAACGCACAGGACCGTCGTGCAGACGACCCGCAATCCACCATTGATGAGGGCAGCTTCCGCCTGTCGTTGAACGAGGATGCCATGGCAACGGAGAAACTTGCCGAAGGCATTCGCAACTTTATCGCGGACCAGAGGCGGCTCGAGGAGGTTATCAGCGCAGCATGATCAAGGCACTGAAGTCCCTGTTTATACTCCCCGAAGCGGAGACCCCGGAGCAGCTGGAACACCGGCTGCAACTGGCAGCAGCCGCACTGCTGATTGAAACGGCGCGTGCCGATTTCACCCAGGATGCGAGCGAGGAGGCGGCACTGGAACAGTTGCTGTGCAATGCCCTTTCGCTGCCGAGTCAGGAAGTAAAGGCGTTGATCTCAGCAGCGGGCGAACGCGTCGACGAGGCCACCTCACTGTATGAATTCACCCGCGTGATTAACGACCACTATGGGCCTGGGGAAAAGCTCACCCTGATTGCCAGCATGTGGCAGGTGGCCTACGCCGACGGCGATCTGGATAAATACGAGGAACACCTGATCCGCCAGGTCGCGGAACTGACGTATGTACCGCACCAGGACTACATTCGCTGCAAGCTGGACGCGCGAAAAGGCTGAACCGGCTCAACTGCGTTCAAGTACGACCATCAGGTCCTTGAAGCGCGCACGGTTTTCCTCCGACAGCCCCATCAACACCCGGTGCGCCTCAATGACCTTGTCGCGCACCGACGCCTCGCTGCCCTTGACCACGGGTATGCAGTCAATACATTCCGGATTGGCGCAGGCATCTTCGTGCAAATCATACAGCCGCTGAAAACCCATGCTCTTGATCAGGCGTGTGATACTCGGGTTGCTCGAATAGATTGCCGGCGTAAAGCCGTAGCGCGCGCGGACCTCCAGCGCCAACTTTGCCAGCAAACCCAAAGTGGTGCTGTCGATACCCTCGGCGTCGCACAGGTCCACCCAAACGCTGGCAAAATCGGGGTTGTCCAGCATGCGCTGGATGTAATCGTCAATGGTTGTGCACAAGGTGAGCCGCACGTCCCCCGTCAGGCGCACCACATAGGCGCCATCCTGGCTCGCTGCAAGTATCCGGCCCTCTTCCATCTCAACTCCGCTTGCTGATAAACAGGGCAGCTATATCATCCGGTGCTGTTTCCACACGGTCCAGCCCCAGCCTGGTGACGATATCCTCAGGCGCCTCCGCAGACTCGTCGAACACCTTGAGAAAATACTTCTCTTTCTCGATCAGGTTCTCGGGCGGCAGTATCTCCAGAATACCGTCGGAGAAGAGCGCCAACATAAACCGTTGCGGCAGGTCAATCAGGTGCTCCTCATAGGCCACATCCTCCATGATCCCTACCGCCGAGCCCTCGCCACGCAGATAGCGGGCCCCCTCTTCTGAAACCAACACAGGTTGCGGCAGGTGACCGGCAACGCTGTAGCGCAAGGTATTCTCCTGAGTATCCAGCAGCCCCACCACCATCGTGGCAAATTTGCCCACGCCCAGGTCGAGCAGCTCCTGATTGGCCCGCTTCAACATGGCGACGGGGCTGAGCAGCGTGTCATCGTCGCGGCGCAGGAAGTCGGAGCGCTTGCGTGCAAACAGGTTCTTGAGCAGCACCGTGGTAAAGGCCGACGAGCTGCCATGACCGGAAACGTCCGCCATGAAAAACGCAACGTGGTGCTGACCCACCGTAAAATAATCGGTGAAGTCTCCGCTCAGGTACAACGACGGAATTACCGTGTGGCTGAAAACGTAGGGCTCCATTACCATCGGGCTGACCGGCAACATACGCAACTGCACCTGACGCCCCGCCTGCTGGTCCTGCTCCAGCATTTTCACCGTGCCGCGCAACTCGATATTGGCTTGCTCAAGGCGCTGGCGAGAGTCTCGCAACTCGCGACGCATCTGGCGCTGTCGGACACACCGTTCGATGGACTTGAACAGCGCGTCCTCATCCTCGATGGGCCGTACAAAAAAGTCGCTGGCCCCCAGGCGCAGCGCGGTCATCATCTTGTCCACCTCGGCACGGTCACTGAGCATGATAGCGGGGATCTGCAGATCGAGCTCACGCAGGGAACGGCGCGCTTCCTGCCAGGAAACGGCTTCCAGATCCAGCTCGCAGAGGATGACATCAAGGTCGGGATTGTCGGCGAGAAAACGGTAGGCCTTGAGCACATCGGTAAACACTTCAACCCGATACCCCTCACCGCTGACGGTTTGCGCCAGCGCGGCGGCGCGGGCGGCATCGTCATCGATGAGCAGCACATACCCTTTGGATTTCATCATGCGGCACTTGCGGAGCGTGTGCTGACGGACAGTACGCCCTTGGTTTGGGGGGGGCAACCAATTTGCACCGGGTTTGGGCAGGATTTCACAGTTTTGGTGCAAACCACAGTGAGCGTCATGCTGCGCTAGAGTTCGTCCGGCCAGTCTTCGTCACTGAAGTCGGAAAAGCTGTCCTCTACCTCGCCATCACTTACCAGCGCGCGGCGCTGCTGGAGGTAGGCATCGCGTATGAAAATGTAGCGATCGCCCGAGATCAGGTCCTCCGCTTTCAACAGTTCCACCCGGGAGCTGACCAGCTCCAGGCCGATCAATGAATTGCGCAGCCGCACGTCGTCAATCGCCACTTCAACCGATGTGTAGGCATCAAACACCGTGCCGACACCGCTGCGCATGGTCCGCGGCCCGAAGAGCGGCACCATCAGGTAAGGCCCCTCCGGCACACCCCACACCGCGAGCGTCTGTCCGAAGTCAGTTCTCAGGGGTTCTATACCCATGCGGGTGGCGACGTCGAACAGCCCGAGCATACCGATCGTGGAGTTCAACAGAAAGCGCCCACCGGCCTGTGCCGCGCCCCGCAGACGTCCCTGCAGGATGGAGTTCAAAGACGTGTTGACATCGCGCAGGTTGCGGAAGAAATTATCGACCCCCATCTCCAGCGGATCCGGCGTTACGGCGTGGTAGCCGCGCGCCGCCGGCTTGAGCAGATACTGGTCCATGCGCTCATTAAAGACGAAAATCGGCCGGTTAATTGCCTCCAGGGGATCGGTATCCACTGGCTCTGCGGCCAACGCGGGTGCGAGGCCAAACAGGCAGAGTAGCAGCACTATCGGATGCAAAAATTTCATCGGTGGGTCGCGGTCAGGATTAGCCGCGGAATATTACGCCTGTGGGGAGGGCTGAGCAACGGGGAAAAATACCTGTCAGTGCGTAACAAGAATGCCGCGGGCCACGAAGTCCGCCAGCTGGGCCGCGCCGAAGCCGCTGACCGTGTCCGCCGGCAATGACAGTTCCGCCGCCAGCGTATGCAGCAACGCGGCACCCGGCTCGGGCCCACGCTCCCGGACCAGTTCCAGCAGGCGCGCCGTGGCGGCGTTCAGGGCCATGAATTGCACCGTATCCCCGCGGTCGCGATAGACCACAAGATAGACCGGATCACCCGGCTCTGTGGGCTGGAAGTCCACACCGATCTGGTGCACGGGGTAAGCATAAGCAAGCGGCCACGCCAGTGGCGAGAGCGTCAACGGTGAACGCATGGGATCGCCCGTCGCTTCCGGAGGTATATCGTCTTCCGCCACCGTGAGCGCCAGCTCCACCCATTCGTAGTGCGCGAGCTCAGCGATAAAGGGCGGGTCATCCGGGTGTCGGCACGAACGCTCGAGCAGAAAGCGCACGAACTCCTGACTGATCTCAAGGAAATAGGGCGTGTGGCAGCGATGACCGTCAATGAACGCGCGCACCAGCCGATGCCAGGCGGCGTCGGTATAGAGGCGCCGCAACACCGGAAAACCGCCGCTGATAAAGCCCTCGATATTGTTGTAGATCAGTGTTTCATACACCTGCAGGCGCCGGCGCTCGACCCCCGCGGGTGGCTGTTGCGTTGCGGGGTCGCGCAGGTAGCGCGCCATCGCCAACTGCTGGGCGCGTAATTCAGCCATGCGCTCGCCCAGGCACGACCGCACGCGCCGTGTGCTGGAGCTGGCGAATCTGCTCCACTTCCAGCAGCAATTCTGACAGTGGCGGGAGGTTGAAATCGCGTTCCAGCAGCGTTGGCAGCGGCCCGAGCAGACTGTAGGCCTCCGCGAGCAGTGACCAGACGGGCGCAATTACGGAGGTCCCGTGCGTATCCACTTTCAGGTCGGGGGCTTCATCATAATGGCCCGCCACATGAATATAGCGCACCCGGTCGAGAGGCAGGGCCTGCAGGAATTCGTAGGGTGAATAGCTGTGATTGATGCTGTTGACATAAATATTGTTTACGTCGAGAAGCAGATCGCAGCCGGCACGCCGGACCACGCGGGTGATAAACTCCGCCTCGGACATATCGGCGTGGGGCTGGGCGTAGTATGACGCGTTCTCCAGCGCAATCGGTTCACCGATAATATCCTGTACACGCTGTACGCGCTCGACCACGTGCGTCACAGCTTCTTCGGTGAAGGGTATCGGCAGCAGATCGTAAAGATGCCCGTCAGCGGCACAATAGGTTAAATGTTCTGTGTACAGGCTAACGCCGATATCCTGCATGAGGGCCCGCACTGCTTTGACCAGATTTGTGTCCAGTGCGTCGGGGCCTCCAATGTCGAGGGAGAGTCCGTGTAAAACCATTGGCTGACGCGCTGCCAGCTCGCGGAACTGGCGCCCCAGTCGTCCGCCCACGCCAATCCAGTTCTCCGGAGCGACCTCCAGAAAATCGACCTGCGGATTCTCCGCAGAAAGCAGCGGGCCCAGAAGGGCCCGCCGCAAACCCAGGCCCGCACCGGCGAGCCCGTCAGAGCGCTCGGGCATCAGCCGCCGCACTTGCCTTCGCCGCATTTGCCCTCGGCGTCTTTTTCAGTCTCCTTCTCGCCACACTTGCCTTCGCCACATTTGCCTTCGGCATCCTTCTCACCGCATTTGCCTTCGCCGCACTTGCCTTCGTGGTCACCGTCACCGTGCGAGTTGAAATTGGCCAGGTTGTAGCCGGAGCTGAGTTCCTGCGCCGCAAACGGGTTTACAGAGGCTGAAGCGGCTGGAACTACTGAGCCCACAAGGAACGCCGCACCCAGTGCCAGCGCCAGGGGTTTTCTTGAATCTGTCATGGTTGTTGTCCTTTTCATGTTGTCAGGTCATTGCACACACGTGCAGGCAGCGAAACGGCCTGCCTGCTTAATGTGACTCGCTATTGTCAGCGAAGTTTCGCCCCGGCGCTTATCCATTTGGTAATAATTCACACAGCGGTGGGCTTTGCGCTGTCGGGATGTTGCGCCAGCCAGTCACGCACCTGCCCCCATTGCTGCTGCAGGCGTTTCTCCGATACCGGCGTCCGTGTACCCAGCTGCTGGGCAAACAGGGAGACACGAAATTCTTCCAGCATCCAACGGTAAGTCGCCGCAGCCGGACAGAGAGCGAGCAAACCCGGAAAACGCTCCAGGGCCTCCCACAGCGGCTGCCCGAGCTGCTGCAGACGCTCCCGATGGCCGTTGTCACGAGCGAGCTGCCCCTTGAGGGTGGCTGCACGCTGCTTCAGGGCCTTCATATAGCGCGGATACTGCCCCAACCACTCCGCTGGCGTATCGCGCTGAAACCCTGGCTGCCACAGAGCGGCCAGTTGCGCGTCGATATCGGCGAGAGCGGCGCCGACCTCAGGCTCCTTGCAGCGCGCGAGCACGGCACGGGCCTCGGCCAGCGGGCGCAGTGCATTCAACACCGTCGCCTCGAGATGGTTGGCCATACCCACCACCTGTCCGCTGCGCCGGGCACATGCCGAGAAAGACTCGCTATCGCGTGGCAGGCTCTCATCCAGCTGCGCCACCTGTGCCCAGGCGGCATCGATCATGTCTTCCACCAGAGCCTCGCGTGGCTGGCCCGAAGCCGCCAGCAACAGGCTGGCCTCATTCCCCTGCAGCAATTGCTTGCGCAGAAACTTCACCTGCTGCCGATGCTGCAGACGCAACAGCCGCAACACCCCCTTGCGATGCTCCGCTTGCGCCTGCCCGGGGTAGTCGCACAACGCCACCGCCACGGTTTCACCCTTGTCCACCAGCGCGGGCCAGGTAACGATCTCGGTGCCGGCCTGACGAAAGCGCCATTGTTCTGGCAAGGCCTTTTCCGGCCAGTCGGTCAGGCCTTCACAGGCGGGGCTGTCGGAGGGTGCAGCAACAATGGTCTCACGCGTATCTTCGCGCAATTCCGCGATCAGCGCGGCGAGATCACGTCCCTGTTTAATCATGCGGCCATCGGCGTCCACAACGCGCACATTCATACTGTAGAACGGGTCCAGCGCCTGTGGCGCAAAATCGTCCATGCGCAATTTCAGCCCCGATTGTTTGCCCAACACCCGCGCCAGCGCGGCGGTCAGCGCCTCATCATCGGGCCGCAGCTCCGCGAGAGCGCGATCGACCCGGTCAGGCACCGGCACCAGTTGTTTACGCTTTTCTTTGGGCAGGCCTTTCACCAGCGCGATGCATTTGTCGCGCAGCAGACCGGGGACCAGCCACTCAAAGCGAAACCGGGGCACGCGGTTGAGCAGGCCCACGGGCAGAGTGACCGAAACACCGTCCGCCTCCTGACCGGGTTCGAAGCGGTAGCTCAGACGCAGCTCCAGATCACCCCACAGCAGCCGGTCGGGAAATTGTTCGCCCAGTGCTGCGCCGGGGTCCCGGGCCAGCAACTGCTCACGGGTGATGCGCAGGGCTCTGTCGGCACCCTCTTCCGCACCCAGCCACGCCCTCAGTCGTTCCGCTGTGGTGACATCTGCGGGCAGCCGCTCGTCGTAGAAGGCATACAACACCTGCTCATCTGCCAGCAGGTCGCGACGCCGCGCCTTGGCCTCCAGACCCTCCACGTCCCGCACAACCCGCAGGTTGTGTTTCAGGAATGCGGGGTGACGGGGAAAGCGCCCGGCAATCAGGCCCTCGCGAATCAGCAATTCGCGCGCCTCGACCGGTTTGATGGGTCCATAGTGCACGGCGCGCTTGTCCGCTACGGTCAAGCCATAGAGCGTCACGCGTTCCCAGGCCATGACGCGTCCCTGGCGCGCCTCCCAGCGGGGCTCGTAATAATGACGTTTGAGCAGGTCCGGGTTTGCCTCCAGCACCCAGGCGGGGTCTATGGCCGCGACTGTGCGCGCAAACACACGCGACGTTTCCACAACTTCCGCAGCGACAATCCACTTGGGACGCTGGCGCCCCAGGTTGGACCCGGGAAATATCTGCAGCTTGCGGTTGCGACTGCCCAGGTAGTCGCGGTTTTCCTGGTGCTGGGCGATATTCGACAGCAACCCCGCCAGCAGCGCCCGGTGCACCGACTCGAAGGGCTCCTCCCCCGACGCCGGCAACTCACCGGATGCGCGCAACCCAAGCTGGCGGCAGGCCATGCGCAACTGGGCGTGCATGTCGCGCCATTCACGCATGCGCAAAAAGGACAGAAACTCCCGCTGGCAGAGCTTGCGCAGCTGACTCTGGCTCAACGCCTGCCGCTGCTCCTCGTAGTAACGCCACAAACTCAGCCAGGCCATGAAGTCGGAGCGTTCGTGGCGGAACCGGGCGTGCATCTGGTCCGACTGTGCCTGTTTGTCCGCCGGGCGCTCGCGGGGGTCCTGAATCGCCAGCGCTGCGGCAATCACCAGAACTTCCTCCAGGCAGGCCCTGTCCTGGCCGGCAAGCACCATCCGCGCCAGGCGCGGGTCGATGGGCAGTTTAGCCATCTGCCGGCCGAGCGCTGTCAGTTTGCCCCGCGCACTGACGGCCCCGAGCTCCTGCAACAGCTTGTAGCCATCGCGCACCATGCGCGGGTCCGGTGGGTTGATGAACGGGAAATGCTGCACCTCGCCCAGGCCCAACTGCAGCATTTGCAGAATAACGGCGGCCAGGTTGGTGCGCAGGATCTCCGGGTCGGTGAATTCAGGACGGGCGAGAAAGTCAGCCTCACTGTAGAGACGAATGCAGACACCGGCAGCAACCCGTCCGCAACGCCCCTGACGCTGGTTCGCGCTGGCTTGGGAAACCGGTTCGATGGGCAGACGCTGTACTTTGGTGCGGAAGCTGTAGCGGCTGATGCGGGCATCACCCGGGTCGATGACGTAACGAATACCGGGGACGGTGAGCGAGGTTTCCGCCACATTGGTCGCCAGCACCACGCGCATCAGGCGCCGTCGCGAGAGGTCGAACACCCGGCTCTGCTCTGCATTGGACAGCCGTGCGTAAAGCGGCAGCACCTCGATTCGCTCCAGTTCACGCAGGGCCCGGGCCAGCTCGCGAATTTCACGCTCACCCGGCAGGAACACCAGCACATCCCCCCGCTCACCAAACCGTCCGTGCTCAATATCCGCAACCAGGCCGGTCACCTGTTCCTGAAGGCCGAGGTCACGGTCCTCGGCAGGGTCCAGATACACGGTTTCCACCGGATACCCGCGGCCCGACACTTCAATCACCGGGGCATCGTCGAAATGCCGGGCGAAGGTGGCCACGTCGATCGTCGCTGAGGTGATGATCACCTTGAGATCCGGCCGACGCGGCAGCAACTGCTTGAGATAGCCGAGCAGGAAATCGATATTCAGGCTGCGTTCATGCGCCTCGTCGATAATCAGTGTGTCGTATTGGCGCAGCAGCCGGTCGTGGCGCACTTCCGCAAGCAGAATGCCATCGGTCATCAGCTTGATCGCGGACGACGCCGAAACCTGGTCGGTAAATCGCACCTGGTAGCCCACTGTGTCCCCGAGCGGCACAGCCAGTTCGTCGGATATGCGCTGCGCAACGGAGCGAGCTGCGAGACGCCGGGGTTGTGTGTGCCCGATACGCGCCAGGCGCCCGCGCCCCAGATCGAGGCAGATCTTGGGGATCTGCGTGGTTTTCCCAGAGCCGGTCTCGCCGGCAACAATGATCACCTGATGATCGGCGATGGCCTGCGCGATATCGTCGCGGGCCTGTACCACCGGCAATTCCGGCGGGTAGGAAATGGGCGGTATGACACGCTCCACCGCTTCCGACATCGTTATCTCCTGCACGCTGGACGTGACTGTGTAGGGGGCGGCTACACTACGGTATCATGAGGCGCTCAACAATCCTGCAGGACGCCGACATGCCTCGCATACAAAACCACACCTTCGACGAACTGAGCATCGGGCAACAGGTGGAGCGCTCCCACACGGTTACGCCGGGCGACCTGCAGCGGTTTGCCGACGCCTCCGGCGATTACAACCCCCTGCATACAGACCCTGAGTACGCCGCCAGCACACCCTTCGGTGGCTGCATCGCCCACGGCATGTTCAGCGGAGGGCTGATCTCCGCAACACTGGCCATGCAACTGCCAGGGCCCGGCACGGTCTATCTGGGCCAATCGCTCAGCTTCCGACAGCCGGTGCGCGTGGGTGACACGCTTACCGTGACACTAACGGTGAGTGCGCTGGAACCGAGACGTCAACGCGTAACGCTGGACTGCATCGTGGTGAATCAGGCCGGGCGCAAGGTCGTGACGGGCAGCGCCGACGTCATTGCGCCGGCAGAGCGGGAAACCGTCAACGTAGAGCGCGACGCTATCCCTGCGGGATGAGCTCAGCCGCCGGCGGGTGTCGCTTGCGCCTCCGCGGCGAATTGCGCCGGATCGAGGTATTGCAAGCGCAACTCGATCGAACCCCGCGCCGCATTGGAGTCTGCGCCCAGCACCATGACGTTGACTTCGCCCTCGTCCTCGGTCGCGGCGCTGAGGCCGAACACGACATTGTCCGGGTTGTTCTGCTCGGAGAACACCTTGATGTCCTTGCCCGCTCGCAGTGCGTCGCTCAACTGCGCGACGAGCATCGCCAGGCTGGCGCGAAAGGCGCCAAAATTGAGTTTGCCGCGGTATTCACTGTGGTCCAGTGCCACATCGAACCGCACCTGCGACTTGTCCTCCATGACCACGTTCGTCAGGTGCACTGTGCGGCCTGTGGCCATGTCGCGGAACACGTTCTTCGCTTCCGTGCGGCGATTCTCCAGGAATGCCTTGTACAAGAGATTGACCGCGATGGTCAGGAACTGGTCGCGGGGGATCGATTTGTTCGGATTTTGAGCCATGAGCTACCCTCTCAAGCAAGCGCGCAAGTCTACTGTGTGACCGTCATAAACGCCAGTCGCCGGCCCTCGAGAGCCCGACTGGCTTTTGGCCTGTGTGGCCCACTGTCGGCGCCCCACGGGCCCTGTTTGTCTGCTACGCTTGCGGCCTCGCGCAACAGCACCAGAGAACGGGCCATGAGCAACACCTACCCGCCACATCACAATCACACCGTCAGGCTGCAAGCCGCAACCGCGTACCGGCATGCGGCGTGACAACCAACCCTGGGCATCGCTCCCAGCGCGCCACGTTCCCAGCGGGGGCGCTGTTGTTCCGTCAGGCACCGGGACTGCCAGCGAATCGGTTGCACAGGGCAGTTTACCCGCGCAGCCGGAGCACACGGCGCTCTCTGGCACGCAGCTCGAGAAACGCTGGCACGCGCACAGCGCGCGCGTCTTCACGATAGCCGCCACCGGTTTTGGCAGTGGACTCGACTTTCTCCTTACCTGGCAGCGCTGGCGGACACGCGAGCACCCGGCGACTGGCGCACAGCGCTTGCATTACATTGCCATTGACCGGCTGCCACTTGCAGGCAGGGACCTGGACGCGAGCCTTGAAGGCTGGCCGCACCTGGCGGAACTCGGCGCAACACTGCGCAGGCACTACCCACTGCCCCTGCCCGGCGTGCACCGGGCAATTTTCGACTCGGATGCGGTCACGCTGGACCTGTGGTGGGGCACGGTGGATGAGGTGCTCGCGGATCTCGGCCAGGGCAATACGGCACTCGTGGACGATTGGCAACTTTGTGCCGATGATACTTACGGCAGCGAGCACTCAGGGTTCGAAAGCCTGTGGCCACAGATCGCGGCACTCAGCCGCCCCGGTGCCACCTTCG
This sequence comes from Haliea alexandrii, assembly GCF_003719295.1. Classification (GTDB taxonomy): domain Bacteria; phylum Pseudomonadota; class Gammaproteobacteria; order Pseudomonadales; family Halieaceae; genus Haliea; species Haliea alexandrii. Next base: position 216,091 of record NZ_RFLW01000002.1, on the reverse strand, counting down.
CCATGCCAGCGCCGGCAGGTCGCCCCCTTGCAGGTAGCGTGGCGACGGGACTTGCTGTACGCCACGGGCAGCACTCGACCACCACCGGGAAAAAGCTGCGCCGTGAGCAGGCGCGTCAGGGCCACCGCAACGCTGCCGCCGGCGCGCCACGCTGGGACCTGCCGTGGCACAGCCGCACACCACCTGACCAGGTGCTGGTACTGGGGGCGGGTCTGGCCGGTTGCCACACTGCGGCAGCGTTGGCGCGGCGTGGCCTCGATGTCACCGTACTGGAACGCGGAGAGCCGGCCCAGGCGGCATCGGGCAACGCCCAGGGGGTCATGTACACGCGGCTTTCACACCGTCATTCGGCCCTGACTGACTTCGCCCTCTGCAGTTTCGACTTCGCGGTACGCCAATACGCCGCCGCGTTTGCCAGCGGCGCACTGCACGAGGGCGAGGACGGCGCGCTGTGTGGCAGCTTTCACCAGGTCACCAACAGCGACGAGCTGGAGCGGATGCGGCCCTTGTTGCATGCCGTACCGGAGCTTGCCCAGGTCGCGGACGCCGAACGCGCGTCGCAGCTCATCGGTATTCACCAGACCAGCGCTGGCTACTGGTATCCGCAGTCCGGCTGGCTGTCGCCACCCGCTGTTTGCCGCGCCCTGCTGCAACAGCCCGGCATCGTGCTGAGAGAGCACTGCGGAGCGCTGCGGTTGCAGCACAACGGCCGCCACTGGCAGGCGTTGAATGCAGCCGGCGAATCAGTGGCGGCAGCCCCCACCGTAGTGGTCGCCGCGGGCACAGCCTGCAGCGCGCTCGACGGGCTGGACTGGCTGCCACTGCGTGCGATACGCGGCCAGACCACGCAACTGCCCGCACTGCCTGAGCTGGCGCCCATGCGCGCGGCACTCTGTCACCGGGGTTACATTGCCCCTGCCCGCGGTGGAGAACACTGCATCGGCGCCACCTTCGGGCCCGGTGACACCGACCCTGACCTGCGCGCGGCAGACCAGGCTTACAATCTCGCGCAGTTGCGCACCGCATTGCCGACACTTGCCAAGCCACTGGCGGCACTGGAGGATCGCGCTCTGCCCGGGCGCACCCAATGGCGCTGCGCCAGTCCGGACTATCTGCCGTTGGTGGGGCCCGCGCCCGACCGGGCGATGTTTTTGCAACGCTTCGCGGGGTTGCGTGACAACGCGCGCCGCGCTATTGCGGCGGAGGGGGCCTACATTGAAGGCCTCTACCTCAATACGGGGCACGGTTCCCGTGGACTCACATCCACACCACTGGCGGCGGAACTGCTGGCCAGTCAGCTGTGTGGCGAGTCGCTGCCGGTCGAACCGGAAATACTGCGCGCCCTGGCGCCGGCGCGCTTTCTACTACGCGACCTGGGGAGAAACCGGATTTGAAAGCTTGTCACTTGATCTGCAGCGCGCTGCTCGCGCTTGTCGCGCTCACCGCATCCGCTACCGAACGCTACACCTTCAAGATTATGGAAAAGAAGCCCCAGTCGCGCAGCCATTTCGTGCAAGGCCTGCAGATCATTGACGGCATGCTGTATGTGGGGACCGGTGGCTACGGACAGTCACGGTTGCTGCAGTACCGTTTCACGGATGGCGAACTGCTGGCCGAGCAGCGTCTGCCCCCACGCCTGTTTGGCGAGGGTATTACTGTGTTGGGAGAACACATCTACCAGCTGACCTGGAGGGCGCGCAGGCTACTCGTCTACCGCCGAGCCGACCTGCAACCCGTCGTCGCGCTGTCGATACCGGGCCAAGGCTGGGGCCTGACCCACAATGGCAGCCAGCTGATCTACAGTGATGGCAGCCACCGTCTGTATTTTCTCGATCCTGACACCGCACAGCGACAGCGCACGGTCGCGGTACTCGAAGACGGCATGCCGGTGGCGCGCCTGAATGAGCTGGAGTGGATCGACGGCGCCGTCTGGGCGAACGTCTGGCAGGAAGACCGCATCGTGATCATCGACCCGGCAAGCGGTGACGTCACCGGCAGTATCGACCTTCAGGGCCTGCTGCCATTACCCGAGCGCGAGCCGTCTACTGACGTGCTCAACGGCATCGCCGTGAACCCCGAGGACGGTGGCATTTGGGTAACCGGCAAAAACTGGCCCTGGATGTACCGTATCGAAGTGCGTCCCGCCACCGCAGCCGGGTCTGTTTCGCGCTAGAATAGCGCCTACACTTGCTTTACGACAGGACAGGTATGAACCAGATGATTCCCGGCGGGGCGCAGAGCCACGCCGCATTCCAGCTTTTGCGCAGCCACGAGATCGAGTCGCTGCAGCTGCGGGTTGAACAATACGAGCACACTGCCACGGGGGCGATGCACTACCACCTGGCCTCGAACAACAGCGAGAACGTGTTTTTGGTCGCGTTGCGCACGGTGCCGACGGACTCTACCGGCGTGGCGCATATTCTGGAGCATACCGCCCTGTGCGGTAGCGAGCGCTACCCTGTGCGCGACCCGTTCTTCATGATGCTGCGCCGTTCCCTCAATACGTTCATGAACGCGTTTACCAGTAGCGACTGGACCGCCTACCCCTTCGCCAGCCAGAACCGCAAGGACTTCGACAACCTGCTCGACGTGTATCTGGACGCGGTGTTCTTCTCCCGCCTGGACCCGCTGGACTTCGCCCAGGAAGGTCATCGGGTAGACTTCGCAGAGCCCGGCAACCCAGCCAGCGACCTGGTATTCAAGGGTGTGGTCTTCAATGAAATGAAGGGCGCGATGAGCTCCGTTTCCAGCACACTCTGGCAAACCCTGTGCGCGCACCTGTTTCCTTCCGTGACTTACCACTACAACAGCGGCGGCGACCCGGAACACATTCCGGACCTCAGTTATGCACAACTGAAGGACTTCTACCAGAGCCATTACCACCCCAGCAACGCCATTTTCATGACCTTTGGCGACATTCCCGCACACGAGCACCAAGCGGTCTTCGAAGCCCGCGCCCTGCAACGTTTCCAGCGTCTTGAAGAGCACATTGCCGTGCCCCGCGAGCAGCGCCTGCGCGAGCCGAAGCGGGTGGCAGAAAGCTACGCGCTGGATGACTCCGGCGATACAAGCGCTAAAACGCATATCGTCATCGGCTGGCTGCTCGGAGAAAGCACGGACCTGCAACAGCAACTGGAAGCACAACTGCTCTCCAGCGTACTGCTGGACAACAGTGCCTCTCCTCTCATGCACGCGCTGGAGACAACCGACCTCGGGCAGGCGCCCTCGCCGCTCTGCGGACTGGAAGATTCACAGCGCGAAATGGTGTTCAGCTGCGGCATCGAAGGCAGCGAGGCGTCATCGCGGGATGCCGTGGAAGCGCTGGTGCTCGAGGTGATCGAGCGCGTGGCACGGGACGGTGTACCGCAGGCGCAACTGGAGGCCGTGCTCCACCAGCTTGAGCTGCATCAACGCGAAGTCACAGGCGGCGGCTACCCCTATGGCCTGCAGTTGATTCTGCAAGCGCTTGGACCCGCCACCCACTATGCCGACCCGGTGGCCGTGCTGGACCTCGACCCGGTACTGGACAATTTACGCGTAAAAATCGGCGACCCTGACTACATTCGCCAGCTGGCGCGACGTCTGTTACTCGACAACCCCCACCGCGTCACACTGGTCATGACGCCGGATACGCAGCTCTCGCAACGCAGGCTGGAAGCCGAGGCTGAACGGCTGGCAGCACTCAAGGCGAGCATGAATGACGCCCAGAAGCAGGCGATTATCGAACTGGCAGAGCAATTGGAGAAGCGCCAGAAACACAGCGATGACCCGGGTGTGCTGCCCTGTGTGACGCTGGCTGACGTGCCGGAGCGACTGCCGGAACTCGAGTGCACAGAGCACACGCAGGGCCCGCTGCGCCTCACCAGTTATACCCAGGGAACGAACGGGCTGGTCTACCAGCACCTCGTGGCACCGCTGCCCGCCCTCGATAGCGAGGCCATTTCGCTGCTTCCCCTGTACGCGCGAATGCTGACCGAGGTAGGGCTCGGCGACGACAGCTACCTGGAGGTACAGCACCGTCAGGCCGCGAGCGTAGGCAGCATCAGTGCCAGCACATCGCTGCGCAGCGCAGTAGATGACGCGCAACAGCTGCAAGGGTTCTTTTCGCTGTCATCGCGGGCTCTGGCACGCAATAGCGGCGCCCAGATCACACTGATGCGTGACACCCTGGAACATGTGCGTTTCGATGAAGGTGCCCGTCTCAAAGAGCTGGTCAGCCAGTCCAGGGCGCGGCGCGAACAGTCGGTCACCGGAAGCGGTCATGCGCTTGCGATGGCCGCGGCCTGCGCCGGCATGAGTGGTCTGGCGCAAATCAATCACCGGTTGGGCGGACTCGAGGGCATTCGGCAATTGAAAGCGCTGGACGACCGCCTGCAGCAACCCGAGGCAATCGAAGCCTTGCGCAACGGCTTGCAGGGTATCCACTCCGCCGTTAATGCCATGCCCCGTCAATTGCTCGCCATTGCCGACGAACACGCCATCTCGGCGGTGTGCAGCGAGGCCTTGCAGCAATGGCGTGATGCGCCCGGCGGCAGCGCCGGACAGCCTGTTCTCAGTGCCGCTGCAGTGAGTGAAACACGGCGTGAATTCTGGGTCGCCAACACCCAGGTCAACTTTTGCGCCCGCGCCTACCCCACGGTCGCAATCGGCCACCCGGATGCACCTGCACTGACTGTACTCGGCGGTTTCCTCCGCAACGGCTATCTGCACCGCGCGATTCGGGAGCAAGGCGGCGCGTACGGTGGTGGCGCCGGCCAGGATTCGGGTATTGCCGCGTTTCGCTTCTATTCCTACCGCGACCCGAGACTCCTCGATACGCTGCGGGACTTCGATGATTCAGTGCGCTGGTTGCTGGAAACCCAACACGACCCACGCGCGCTGGAGGAAGCCATTCTTGGCGTAATCAGCAGCCTGGACAAGCCGGCCTCGCCGGCGGGCGAAGCGCGACAACACTTCTACAACACGCTCTTCGGCCGCAGTCACGCACAGCGGGAGGCGTTCAGACAGGGTATTCTGGAGGTCACGCTCGACGACTTGCGGCGAGTCAGTGCTGCCTACCTGATACCGGAGCGCGCGAGTACCGCTGTGGTCAGCAACCAGAAGCAACAGGCAATACTCGGCTCGGCGCTGGCCGAGCTCGAGCTGGTGGTGGAAACGCTGTAACGGCCTCTGGGCTACTGGCGCGGGCGCTCACCGGGGGAGCCCTGCTTCCCGTGTTTCTTGCCGCGCTCGCTCTCCGCTGCGTCCAGTTCAGCGCGCTGCTCCTCGTTCAGCAAATCCCGCACAGCCGCCCGGGTTTCTGTCCGGCGGTAGGCGCTGCGCGCGGTCACTTCCCCCAACTCACGCGTCAGTGACTCGCTGGCAGCGGCATCGAAGTTCTCACCCTGAGCGCGCAGTGCCTCGCGGATTTCCTTCATCCGCGCCCTGTCGTCTGCGCCATCAGCTGCGCTTTCCTGCAGCAGCTGACCAATCGCGGACTGTTGCGACTCGGAAAGCTCGAGATGCCGGGTCATGCGCTCCAGCATACGTTCAGGGTCGCCCCGTTCCGGCGCGGCGAAACCGGGGACAGCAGCGATGGCCGCGACAAGTGCAAGGACGGCAGTGCCGCGACGAATAAAACGGTTAGTGCGTGTTCTCATGACTCTCTCCTGTGAATGAAACGCAGGATCATAATAGGTCGGCGGGCGGTTAAGCAGTGCGTAGAGAGCGTAAAGAAGCGTAAAGAATGGTTGTTATCGTGCTGCGGCCGTGGTGTTTCGCAACACCTCACGGCACACTGTGAGCGTATTTAACGCGAGTAGCACTGCCCTGATGGACCCACGCATACTGCTGATTGATGACGACCGGGAACTGTGTCAGTTGCTGCGCGAGTTCCTGTTGTCCGATGGCTTTGCGGTCGACAGCTGCCACGACGGCGCCGACGCATTGCAGGTTGCCCAGAGCACACCATATGACGTCATTATACTCGACGTGATGCTGCCGGGCATGCAGGGGCTTGAACTGTTGCGCCGCCTGCGCAGCGCCAATGTCGGCACACCCGTACTGATGTTGACTGCGCGCGGCGAGGATACAGACCGGATTGTCGGGCTCGAACTGGGGGCCGATGACTATCTTGCCAAGCCCTGCAATCCGCGCGAGCTTAGCGCACGACTGCGGGCTATTCTGCGGCGGGCGGGCAGCCAGGGTCCATCTACACGCGGCGACACCGTCGTCGGTTTGCTTGCGATCAATGCCGCCGAGCGCACGGCCACTTGGGACACCCTGGACCTGCAGTTGACCAGCGCCGAGTTCAATATCCTGCGCGTCCTGCTGCAGCATGCCGGCAGTGTGGTCAGCAAGGATCAACTGAGTCAGCAGGCATTGGGGCGCCCCCTGTCGGCCTATGACCGCAGTGTGGACGTTCACATCAGCAAAATTCGCAAGAAACTGCTCGCCTGCGGCGGTGCTGGCAACCTCATCACCAGTGTGCGTGGCGCGGGCTATCAGTTTCTGCTGCAGGGAAATGGCATTCGATGACCCGCTCCATGCCCCTCTTCCTGCGTATCTTCCTCGGCTTCTGGCTGGTCACCATCGTTGTGCTGGGCAGCGCAATTTTCGCCGGCAACTACCTCGACACGCTCGTGCCGGACGCAGGCTCGCTGACCCACGATGCACGTAACCCCGACCGACGAGCCGGGCCACCGCGGGTTTTCGTCCGCCTGCTCTATGAATTGCAGAATGCACCGCTGGAGGAACTGCCCCGCATCATCCGCACCACACAGAACCGGCACGATGTCGAGGTCTATCTTCTGGACGCAGCCGGCGATGATATTTTACAACGCACGGTGCCAGCTGCAGCGGCGCGCGTTGCTGCCCAGCTGGACCGCGACCGGCGCCGCGTATTCCAGCGACGCGGCACGCAGCAACTGCTGGGGCATCAGCTCTACCGTGCGGATTCAGGCCGGCTGCGATCGGTATTGATCCTGTCTGCACCGCGTATACCCCTGGTCAATCTGCTGGGCGACAACTTCTGGCTGCGGGCTGCGCTCGCCACGCTGGTATCAGGCCTGCTCTGCTACGCCGTATCACGCCTGCTTACGCGGCGTCTTGGCGCAGTGCGTGGCGCGGCACGCAAGCTGGCTGCGGGCGACCTGCAGGCGCGCATCGCGGTGCGTGAGGCAGGCGGCGATGAAACCGACGACCTGGCGCGTGATTTCAACCACATGGCCCGGTTGCTGGAAGAGCGCATAAGTGCGCAGAAGCAACTGTTGTCGGATGTGTCACATGAACTGCGTTCACCGTTGGCGCGGCTGCAGGTCGCACTGGGCCTGGCGGAGCAGAACCCGGCAAATGCCACAGCCCAGCTGCCACGTATTGCACGCGAAGCGCAGCGCCTGGAGAGCCTGGTCGCCGAATTGCTGGAGAGCCAGGCAGAGCGGAGTGACCTGGAGCAGCACATTGATCTCGTCGCGCTGCTCGATGAATTGTGCGCGGATGCACGCTTCGAAGTCGGCGACATAAACCGGGTGAGGTTTCACAGCGCTGTTGAAGAAGCTCTCGTAGTCGGTAACGGCACCCAACTGCGCAAGGTCTTTGACAACGTCTTGCGCAATGCCTGCAGCTACAGTCCCGCAGAAACGGTTGTTGACGTCCAGCTTCGAAAAACCGCTAGCCGCTACGAAGTGGTGATCGCCGACCAGGGCCCCGGTGTGCCCGAGGAGGACCTCGCGAGGATATTCGAACCGTTCTATCGCCTGGATACGGCGCGTGCCCGCCAGACCGGGGGGCACGGTCTGGGCCTGTCGATCGCCCGACAGGCCGTGATGATGCATGGCGGCACTATCGATGCACGCAACACCCGCCCCGGTCTAGCTATGCGGATCAGCCTGCCCGCGTGGGCGCAGGACCCTGCGTAATGTACTAAAGCAATGCTAGAATCCCGCCACTGACTGACTGGCCGGAGGCCACACCGCATGTTTGACGTTACACCACTGGCCGGGGCCCTGGGCGCTGAAATTTCGGGCATTGATCTGGCGCAGGACCTGGTGCCAGAGCAGGTGAGAGAGTTGCGCAGGCTGCTCAACGAACACGAAGTGATTTTCTTCCGCGACCAGAATATCAACCCTGGCCGGCAGCACGCGCTCGCCTCATGTTTTGGCCCGCTACAGACCCACCCGGCCTACGCCACGATCGAGGGCTTTCCCGAGATCACCATTCTGGAAAGCACGCCGGAAAAGCCAACCAAGATCGAAGCCTGGCACTCGGACATGACGTTTCGGCAACATCCGCCGCAGGCCACCGTGTTGAAGTCGGTGATTATCCCGGCGCGTGGTGGCGACACGCTGTGGGCCAGCATGACTGCGGCCTACAACGCCTTGTCTACACCCATGCAGCAGTTGTTGGCAGGACTGGTGGCGGTGCACGACTTCAGCTGGGGCTTCAAAGAGAGCCTGACAGAGCCCGGCGGGCGTGAGCGCCTGGCCGACGCCGTTGCCGCCAACCCGCCGGTACGTCACCCGGTCATCCGCACACACCCGGAAACCGGGAAGAAGGTAATTTTCGTCAACAGCCTGTTCACTACCCATATCGAGGGATTGAAGCCCAACGAGAGCCGCGCACTGCTGGACTTCCTGTTCCGCCACGTGGTGACGGACGAGTTCACCTGCCGTTTCCACTGGCGCCCCCACAGCATAGCCATCTGGGACAACCGCAGCACACAACACAAACCGGTCAACGATTACTTTCCCGCACATCGCCGGATGGAGCGCATTACTGTGGACGGCGACCTGCCCTACTGAAGCGGTGGGTACTGCTCGGTGGTGCGCACGGCGCCAGAGCGAACGCGGCGCATGTAGTCAGCCACGTCGCGTTTTACTTCCGGTGCGTAAAGGTAGAGTCCGATAATATTGGGCACTGCTATCAGGAAAATCATGGCATCGGCAAAGTCAAGCACAGCCGACAGCTCAATCATGCAGCCGAGCACTACAAACCCACAAAACACCGCTTTGAACAGCGTCTGCCGCCACTGCGCCTCACCCACCAGATACGTCCAGGCCTTGAGCCCGTAGTAGGCCCAGGCAATGGTGGTGGAAAACGCGAACAACAGCGCGGCAAAGGCAAGTGGGTATGGCGCCCAGCTGATATGGTGGGCAAAAGAAGCCGACGTCAGTGCAATGCCCTCAAACCCCTGCTGGTGCAAGCCGTTGGGGTAGGCCACCGTCACAATCACCAGCGAGCTGAGGGTGCAAATCACCACGGTGTCGAGAAATGGCTCCAGCAGGCCCACCAGCCCCTCGGATGCTGGTTCATTGGTTTGTACCGCAGAGTGTGCAATGGACGCCGAACCGATGCCGGCCTCATTGGAAAACAGCGCACGCTGGAAGCCGACCACAATCGCGCCCACCATGCCCCCGGTGACGCTGCTCACGGAAAACGCGTTGCTGACGATCAACTGGATCGCGGCGGGAATCTGCGCGGCACTCATACCGATGATCACCAGTGCGGACACCACGTAGAGTACCGCCATGAGCGGCACAATACGCGACGCCACCAGGGCGATGCTGCGAATCCCGCCAATAATAACCAACGCCACCGCAGCAGCAATCAACAAGCCAAACAGCCATCCGCGCTCAGCAAAAAAACTGTCGTCACCACCGCTGATCACCAGAAACTGCACATAGGCCTGATTGGACTGGAACATGTTGCCGATACCAAAGCAGCCAATCACCAGCGCCGTGGCGTAGAACCCGCCAAGAAGGCGTCCCCACTGCGGCGCCCCACGGTCGGCAAAATAGCGCTCCAGGTAAAACATGGGGCCGCCGGACACAGAGCCATCCGGGTTATTGCGCCGGTACTTCACGCCCAGGGTGCATTCAACCAGTTTGGTGGACATGGAGAGGAAACCCGCCACCATCAACCACAGCGCCGCACCGGGGCCACCGATGGTGATCGCCACCGCAACGCCGCCGATATTGCCGATACCGACGGTACCGGAAACAGCGGTTGCCACGGCCTGGAAATGGGATATCTCGCCCCGCGCGCGCGGGTTGTGAAAGCGCCCGCGCACATGCCGCAGGCCGAGCGCGAAACCCCGCACATTCACAAAGCCGAGGTACAAGGTGAAGAACACGGCGGCGCTCGCCAGCCACAAGACGATCAACGGAAAGCCGTGACCGAACAGTTCTACCGGGAAGAACACCACATGCGACAGCGTATCCGCCACCGGCCGCACATAGGCTTCAACCTGCTGGTCCAGGCTCACCCTGCTGGCCGATCAGCCAAGAAAAGCCTGGCCTCCGTCCAGCGCGATACTCTGTCCATTGACGTAGTTGGCACCATCAGAACACAGCAAGGCAACGAATCGGCCAATATCCTGTTCGCAGTCGCCTACGCGACGCTGGGGAATCTGCGACAGGAATTCATGTGCCTCCTCCGGATTATTGTTGATCCACCACTCCATGCCCGGTGACATGGCGTGGGGCAGGATGGCGTTACACCGTATGTTGTCTGGGCCCCACTCACAAGCCGCCGCGCGTGTTAAGGCACGAATGCCCTCTTTGGCTGCGGCATAGGCACCGTAACCCGCCATGTCCCAACGTTTGGCCGCAGAACTGCCGAGGTTGATGATCACACCATCACCCTTCAGGTAGGGGTAGCAGAGCTTCATCAGACGGAAGGTCGCCATGGGGCCGGATTCCCAGCCTGCCATCAGTGCGTCGTCCGTGAGGTCGTGCAGGCGCCCGAGCGGCACCTCCTGGGCGTTGTTCACCAGAATATTCACTCCGCCCCACGCATCCACCACGGCTTCAACGCAGGCCGCAATGGACTCCGGCGATTTCACCTCACAGACCAACGGCAGCGCATCGCCGCCCCGCGAGCGGATTTCTTCCGCGGTGGTCTCCAGCTTGGAAAGGGTACGGCCGGTTACCGCAACACGCGCGCCCTGGGCAGCCAGCGCAAAGGCGATACCCTGCCCCACGCCCTGGCCGGCGCCGGTCACCAGCGCTATTTTTCCTTGCAAACTCATCGCTGTTCTCCACAACTGACTGAACCCCAAGCATACCGGCGCCGGGCAGCGAGTGACAGAGCGGGCACGGCTCGGCAAGCCCACAAACTGCCCTTAACCAAGAGCATACTGCCAATTTGTACCCCGGCGCGGATGTTTATCGCCCGGCGCCGAAGGGCACGTATGCTCGGAGTATCATGTAGCCATCACTGTCTGCACAATACAGGAGAGAAACCATGGGAATACTCGACGGCAAGATTGGCATCGTAACCGGGGCCGGCCAGGGCATCGGGCAGGCGATAGCCCTGTGCTTCGCACGCGAAGGCGCCAAGGTAGTGGTGGCCGACTTCAACGCGGAGTCAGGTAACAATACCGTGAAACTGATTGGCGAATCCGGTGGCGAAGCGCGCTTTGTACACGGCGATGTGAGTGACGAGACATCGGTGCAAGCGATGGTGGCAGCCGCGGTAGAGGCCTGGGGCCGGCTCGACATCGCCTGCAACAGTGCCGCACTCAGCCGGGGCTCCGGCCCGATTCATGAATTCACCCGCGAGGTATTCGACCAGACACTCGAGATGTGCCTGACCAACACCTGGCTGTGCATGAAATACGAAATTCCCGCAATGCTGGCTAACGGCGGTGGCGCCATCGTCAACATTTCCTCGAATGCGTCGCTCAAGGGCCAAGCTTTCAACACCGCTTATGCCGCAGCAAAAAGCGGCGTAAACATTCTGACCAAGAGCTCTGCCGCCGAATACGGCGGCCAGGGTATCCGCATCAATGCGGTTTCACCCGGTGTGATTCGCACGCCAGGCGTGGAAAAGTATTTCGCGGAGCAGCCGAAAATGGCGGAGCAGTTGAAAAAGAATGCGGTGCTGAACCGTCTCGGCGAACCGGAGGAGATTGCCGAGGCGGTCGCCTTCCTGTGCAGCGATCGCGCCTCGTTTATCACCGGCCAGCTGCTATCGGTAGACGGTGGGGGGGCCATCAAATAGCGCGTTGGCATGCACGCCTGCCTACCCGGCAGGCGGATAACTTGTATAACCCTCAGGCCCCGGCGTATACAGCGTATTGATGTCAAACTTCGCCAGCGCCAGCTTCTGCTCATAGCGGGCCACCAGATCCGGATTGGCGATGTAGGGTCGCCCGAATGATACGGCCTGCAGCTCACCGGCGGCGACGGCGGCGTCAGCCTCATCCAGTGAAAAGCTCTCATTGCCAATCAGTCGGCCGGCGAAATGCCTGGCGGCCAGCGCCAGATTGTCCACCGGCCCCCTGGGCATGCGAATCACGTGCAGGTAGGCCAACCCCAGGGTGGCGGCCTGCCCGAGCAGATAGTCGAAGGTTTCCTCGGGGTTGGCATCGGCGAGGTCGTTGAAGGGATTTCCCGGACAGATGCGCATACCCACCCGATCGGCCCCGGCGATCTCCGCCATGGCCTGTAACGCCTCCAGCGCGAAACGCGCCCGGTTCTCCACGCTGCCGCCGTAGGCATCAGTGCGTTGGTTACTGCCGGTCGAGAGGAACTGGGCCGGCAGGTAGCCACTGGTGCAATGCAGCTCCACGCCATCAAAGCCGGCCTCCAGCGCCCTGCGCGTTGCCTCGCGGTACTCGTCGATAACGGCGGGAATTTCCGTCAGCTCGAGTGCGCGTGGTTGCTCCATGTCCTGCATACCGGCGGCGTCGGTATACATCTGCGCCTTGGCTGCAACTGCAGAGGGTGCCACGGTTTCGCTCCCGGCAGGCTTGTTGTGATGGCTGGCCACACGCCCCACGTGCATGATCTGGGCAACAATGCAGCCGCCTTCCGCATGCACGGCGTCGGTGACGTTACGCCAGCCTGCCACCTGGGCATCGGTAAAAATGCCTGGCGTGCGACAGTAACCCAGGCCATTGGCACTGGGCGCGATACCTTCGGATACAATCAGGCCGGCGCCGGCACGCTGTCGATAGTATTCCGCCATCAGCGCATTGGGCATGGCAGCGGCATCCGAACGACTGCGCGTCATGGGCGCCATGACGATGCGATTGCGCAGGCGCAGCGCGCCCAGTTCTAGTGGGGTCAGCAGGTTCACGGTCACTCCTAGCGTACGCGAATGCGCGGCTCTGCAGCCCCGCGACGCATGGTGGTCAGAAACTCATCCAGCGGCGCCGGCAAGGCCACCTCCGGTTCGTCTGTGGTGGGTGGGTTGGCCCAGAATTCCGCCCATGACGGCCACAGGTCATGGTACGCACCGTGGTAGGGCTCGCGGCCCGGCCAGCGCATTTTCATATCGCCGAGAGGTGGCTTGTTGAGGTCCGTCGCATACCAGTAGCAAGGCAGGCGGCGCCGAAATACCCAGCGCCCGTCGATGCGTTCATAGTTATCCCAATACAGCATTTGCATGATGACCCACTCAGGGCCGGTTTCATGCTCGTTCTTGGAATATACCACGCCCCGGGCGTGGTCCGCGTCATCGAACTCGATGATGTGGTTGCCCGTGTGATGCGAGGTCCCGGTGAATTGCAGCCGCAGGGTATCGTCCAGCCAACGTTTGAGGTGCGCACGGCCTACCTTGTCACGGCTCACACGGATGTCCGGCGCAAACAGGTTGACGTGCGCATCCAGGTCGCGCATGTCCAGTGAGAGGGCGTACTGGGCAACCAGCTGGCGAATGGCGTCGAGCGACTCCAGGCGGTCAATACGCTGCAGCAGGGATTCCTCGCTCATGCGCCTACTCCCAGCTCGCCGTGCCGGCGTTCAATTCGGCAACCCGGCCACCGTCAACCACCAGCTCCGTACCGGTAATATAGGACGCCTCATCACTGGCCAGGAACAGAATGGCATTGGCGCACTCGCGCGGATCACCAATGCGACCAACGGGAATTGATTTGGCCGTGGCGTCGCGGGAGGCATCGTCGGGAAGTACCGCTTCAGTGGGCGGAGTCAGGAATGCACCGGGGATGACCGTGTTCACACGGATGCCCTTTTTACCCCATTCCATCGCTGCGTTACGTGAGAGGCCAATCATCGCGGCCTTGGCGGCGCTGTAGCCCGCCGTTGCCGGTGAGCCGCGCAGGCCACAGACAGAGGACACATTGACTACCGCACCCCGATTGGCCTTGAGCTGTGCGTAGGCCTCGCGCATCAGGAACATGGCACCGTCGAGAGAGACAATGAAATTCTGGCGCCAGGCTTTGGTGTCGTGGTTGGCGAGCATTCCCGGCACCATCAACACAGCGTTGTTCACCACGATGTCGAGGCGACCAAAGGTCTCGACTGTGCTGGCCACAAGCGCCTGCACCGCTTCTTCGTTGGCGATATCCGTCGGGCAGACCAGTGCCCTGCCGCCTGCGGCCTCGATGGTCGCGGCCACCGCGGCAAGCTTGTCCTGGCTGCGCGCTGCGAGAACCACCGCGGCGCCTTCCTCGGCAAATCGCAGCGCCGTTGCTGCCCCGATGCCCTGCCCTGCTCCGGTGATGATGGCGACCTTGCCTTGCAATCTCATGTGCGTACCCCAGCGGTTAAAATCGTCGGCCAGCTTAGGCAGCGCGAGGCCCAACGGTCAACCTTGGCCGTGGCGCGAATTCGGGCCTAAACACGCGCCCGGGACGAATAGCGCGCCGGGTACAATTATTTACTCCGGTAACGTTTCAGCCAGAATTTGCAAGTCATACCAATCGGCGCGTGGCTGCCGTAGAGTGGCATCGACTCGCCAACCCCGCTCTCACGGAGACTTTTTATGAGCCAACGTATCCCCATGCCAATGCCCCTGGGCTGGTTCCAGGTCGCCTATTCACACGAGCTGGCCGCTGCCACGTCCATGCCGCTGCGCTACTTCGACACCGACCTGGTGCTGTTCCGCACCGAAAGCGGTGAGGCAAAAGTACTCGATGCCTATTGCCCGCACATGGGCGCGCATCTCGGTTACGGTATCCGCGGTCAGGCCGGCGGCGGCTCCGAAGTGCGTGGCGACTCCATCGTCTGCCCTTTCCACGGCTGGGCCTATAACGGTGAGGGACAGTGTACCGATGTCCCCTATGCCACGAATCTGCCACCCAGGATTGCGCGCGGCGAACAGGTCATAAGGCCCTGGCCGGTGCGCGAGCTGAATCAGGTTATCTACGTCTGGTACCACCCGGAAGGCGAAGCTCCCTCCTTCGAGCCGGAGCTGGTCGAGGAAGCTGCTGCCGGTAACGATGCCTGGGGCAGCTTCAAGATCCATACCTGGGATATCGAGACGCATATGCAGGAAATCGGCGAGAACGCCGTGGATTCCGCGCACTTCCTGTACGTGCACGGCACCCAGAATATTCCAACCCCCGAGTTCATGACCTTCGAAGGGGTCCGCCGTGCGGGCAAGCTGGTGAGCAAGATGGCCACGCCACGCGGGGAGATCACCGGCATCATTGAAAACAGCAACACTGGCCCCGGCCAGGCGACGGTGCGTTTCAGTGGCATCTGCGACACCGTGCTGATGGCCAACCTCACCCCCGTCGACCAGGAAAACAGCCGCGCGTTCTACGCGTTTATCCAGAAGAAAGTCGACGGCAAGGAACAAACCGGCGGCGTGTCCGATGCTATCGTCAAGGACATCTGCAGACAGATGGAAGAAGACCGCATCATCTGGCGCCAGAAACAGTACTTCGAAAAACCTCTGCTGTGCGATAACGATGGCCCCTTCGCCAAGTTCCGCAAGTGGTATTCGCAGTTCTACACTACTGACAGCTGGCGCCCAACGGCAGGGAATCGCTAGAAGGGAAAGACCTTCGGCAGCAACCAGAGCACCGTGGCCGAATAGGCCAGCGATACCGGCAAACCGCTGCGACAGTAATCGCGCAGTGTATAGCCCCCGAGGTTCTGCACCATCAGGTTGGTGGTGTAACCATAGGGGGTCAGGAAGCTGGCGCTGGCGCCGTAGGCCACGGCCATCACGAAGGGCAGCGGATTGACGCCCAGGCTTTCGGCGATGCCAAAGGCGATGGGAAAGCTGAGGGCTGCCGCGGCGTTGTTGGTCATAAGCTCGGTCAGCAACAGTGCACCGAGGTAAATGCAGGCCATGGCGAGCCAGGGGCCCAGCACCGTCAGCTGCCCCTGCAACCCGTCGGCGAGCAGTGCGACCAGGCCCGAGTTGGTCAACGCCTGCGACAGCGTCAGCGCCGAGGTGATAATCAGCCAGATTTCGAACGGAAAACGCCGGCGCAGTTCCGAACCCCGCACCAGACCCAGGCCCAGCATACACACCAGCAGCAGCGCCAGGCCCTTGATGAGGGGCAACAGCTCCAACGCGGACAACACCACCACCCCTGCCAGCAGCAGCGTCACGAATACATTCTGCAACGCCGTGATCTTGGTGGCGCCAACCGCTTCGTCCACAACCACGAAATTCTTGTCGAGGTTCTTGCGCTCGTTGAAGTCCGGGCCGGTCGCGAGCATGAGGTTGTCACCGGCTGCGATGGTGATATTGCCCAGCTTGCCTGACAGGCGCTTACCACCCCGGCGCATACCCACCACGGCAGCGTCGAACAGTGAGCGGAAGCCGGATTCCTTGATGGTCTTGCCTTCGATGGCGGCATTGGGCATGACAATGACCTCCACCATATTTTCCCGCAGCAGCCCCTCGTCCACCGCAAACAGGTGCAGCCCGTCAAAACTGTCCAGGGCGTTGAGCTGGGTGATGTCTCCGGAGAAGATCAGCTTGTCGCCGGCCTCGATGAACTCGGTCGGCGCCACCGGTGAAATCAGGTGCTCCGCGCGCACGATCTCCACCAGAAACAGCGCATCCAGCTCGCGCAAACCGTTTTCCGCCAGCGTTTTGCCCACCAGGCTGGACTGCGCCGACACCTCTGCCTCAATCACGTACTCGGCGACCGGTACCGGGTCGCTGCTGCTGGAGGGCAGCAAGCGTGCCGAAAACAACAGCGCCAGCAGCCCGGCGCTGGCCGCAGCCAGACCCACGGGCAAAAAGTCAAAAAACGCCAGCCCCGAGCCGGTGGCATCCTCCAGAAAGCTGCTTACGATCAGGTTGGTAGAGGTGCCGATCAGGGTCAGGGTGCCGCCCAGGATGGCGGCGTAGGACAGTGGAATCAGCAAACGGGAGGCCGGATGGTGTCGGTTGGCGCGCACCGTGGTGGTGAGTGTGGCTACAACCGCCGTGTTGTTCACGAAGGCTGAGAACAGTGCGGTCACCCCACCCAGCCGCAACAGGCTCAGCACATAACTGGGTGAAATCAGCTGGCCCGACAGACGGTTCAACCAGGACAGTTTTTCCAGGCCGATGGACACCAGCAACAGCAGCATCAAGGTCACGAGGCCCGTATTGGTTGCCTTCTCCAACATCTGCGACGTCTCGACCAGGCCGAGGAAATAAGCGGCAAGCATGGCGCCGACAAAAATCTTCGATGCCGCCCAACCGGAAAAAATCAGGCCGCCCAGCAACCCGAGAAACAACAGGGATATCAGAATCTGGTCAATCATCAGGGCGTATCCAGCCACCGCAGCCAACGTGGCCCACAAGCATACGTGCTACGCCTGCGAGGGAACAGGTCCGTTGGGCGCTTCCTGCGCACTCAGGGTGTCGTCGGCTGATACCAGACGGGCGAACTCCAGGCGCGCTCCTGTACAACCGGGCGATGTTCGGCGGCACAGCAGCCCTCAAATCCCTCGCCGATGGTTTCTGGTCGGCTGCAATCCACGCCGCCGGCCACGCAAAGGCGCTGGCTCCAGCGACAGCTGGGATTCTCGACAACCCGGCTGTAGTAAAAAGCGCGTTGCGAAGAGTCGAAATCAGGATCACGCCATACCGTACACAGGCGCGCATGCCCGCTGCCTCCGGTGGCGCAACTGGCGGTATCCACGGTACCGCGGGGCTCTGCGTCACCCACCGCGTCGTACACCCGTTCATGGCGCTGGCCGTCGGCGTCCAACCACCCTTTCACCACCTGAATTTTCTGCAGCGGCAAACCGGGCTCGGCGCCGGCGCCGGCGTCCTGCTGGGCTGCCAGCAACAACGTCATCGCCGCGCCAACCGGTGCGGGGCCGAGATCGGATCCCATCGGCACGGCGCGCGCGTAGCCCTGCGCCGCCATATCAGGCGCGGCACACAGGGCGGGCTCCAGATCGAAGCCCGCGAACAGGCGGCTGACGATGCGCGGCCCGCTGGTCCCGTAGACTTCGCGGCGCTGCATGGCCGTAAACAGCGCATCGCGCGTGTTCTGCTCGGCCCAGACTACCGCCAGCCCACCCGGGTTGTACTCCAGTTTGTCTGGCAGCCCGGGGGGCACAGATTTCAGCGCGGGCACGCCGTCTCCCCCATGCCCGAGAAAGCCGTCTTCCGCAACGGCGCCGGGCGCCCCGAGGTGAGTGTCCGTGCTGGCAATCACGCCAAAACGAAACGGATTGATACCCGTTTGCGCCTGTTGCGAGAGCCCCTTCAGCCAGGTATCGCGCAGGAAACCGGTGTCTGGCTGTGGCGGCGTATTAAAACGGGCGATATTGTCGCGTGGAAGCTGCTCGAATGCGCACAGCTCGTCGCGGGTGATGCCGGGAGCATAAAAGCACTCCGAAGCACCTTTGTGTTGCATGATTTCCACCAGCGGCTCCATGCGCTGGCGCTGTGCGGCGTAATCCGCATCCAGAGGGCTGCCATCGGCGCGTTGCAGGGGAAACATCTGCCCGGCACTCAGGTTCGAGTTGTGCGGAATGACCAAGGCTTGACACCCGCTGTCGCTATCGTTGCAATCGTTTTCAAGCGCATCCCAGAGCAAGGTCTCGCCCGGGGTATCGATGTAGCTCGCCGGGAGTTCGGGCACCTGTGCGTTGCGAAACACCACATTGCGGTGCAGATTGCCCCCGGTTGCGGGGGCCACACCGGTCCACTCGTAGCCAATAAAGGTGGTGAAAGCACACGCGCTGCTGCGGTCATAATGCGTTTCCGCCGCATCCTGCATTTCCTGCCAGGGCGCCAGTGCCGCCGCGTCGCAAAGCTCGCCATCGTCTCCACAGAGACCGAGGTGCGAGGCCCGCATGGCCGCCATATAATTGAACAGGTAGAAGGCACCGCGAGGCCAGGCACGGTAGAACCGGCACTGCCAGCTGTTGTGGCCAGTCACCTCAGGGTTGTTGCACATTTCAACTTCGCCAATCAGTTCGGCGTGATCTGACACCATGGCAAAGTCCAGCGGACGGGCGAGCTGCAGGGAACGCTGTGCCTTGCCGTCGGCACTCCAGGGTTGCACGCCGATGCGTTCACCCTGGGCAAACTGATAGGCCTGCGCCGGCGTGGTTTGCGTACCCTGTGTGCTGGCGTCAAGTGAGTAGCGGGTGTGCACATGCAGGTCACCGAAAAACGGCCGCCTGGCGGAGGTGAAGTGATCGCAGCGCTCACGCGCCTCCGTCTCGCTGCTGGCAGACAACTGACTACTTGCCCCCAACAGCAGCAGTGCCAGCAGTGTTACTACAACATTGCCCGATGTCATCTGTCGCACGCGGTGTTCCCCCATCAAAACCGGGCTTTACGATAGGGCCTGCCGGTATGGCGGGCAAACGGCATGTGCGCAGATATTGAACCGCGAGTGCCGAATTGAGGCACAAAAAAACCCGCGACGTTACCGGCGCGGGTTTTTGCAGAACAGCGTCGGGTTTACACGACGACGATGTTTTCTGCCTGCGGGCCTTTCTGGCCCTGCGTGATGTTGAACTCGACTTTCTGGCCTTCGATCAGAGTCTTGAAGCCTGAGCCGGAGATAGCGCTGAAGTGCGCGAATACGTCCGGGCCTGATTCCTGCTCGATGAAGCCAAAGCCTTTAGTTTCGTTAAACCATTTTACGGTGCCGGTAGCCATGTTGCGTTCCTGTATTTCAGGTAGAGATTAACCCTGGAAAGGGCGGTAAGGCTTGAGGTAGTGCAATTACTTATGAAAACAGGGACGAGGTACTAACTGCGGACTTCGAAATGGTATACATAAATAGATGTAAAACGTTCAAGCAGAACCGAGTATACACCACCGGAGCAAGCGGTCAACGGTTTATTGCCCGGCTGGATGCCCACTACCGCTGCCTGCCGCCGTACTGCCCCCGATATGTTGCGTGCGCCAGGCACCCGGCGTGACACCTTCCCAGCGCCGAAACGCGCGCCTGAAGGTGGCCGCGTCAGCAAAACCCAGCTGCTGGCTGATGTCCCCCACCGATGCATCCGCTTGCAGCAGCGCACGCCGCGCTGCACCGCGCAGGGCCTCCTCCCGTAATGCACGGTAGCCGGTACCCGCCGCATGTAGGCGCTGCCTGAATGTGGACAGGCTGAGGCCCAGCCCCCCGGCAAGCTGCGCCTGACTCGGCAGTGCAGCCCCCTGGCGCAGAGCCGCCGCGAGCAATGCGCTCACCTGCTCGGCCAGGGCGCGCCCGCGTGGACCAAATACATCGCAGGGAAAGTTGGTGAAAAATGCCGGAAACTCCGCGGGCGTGCGCACGACCGGCAACGCCAGGGCCTCGAGCGGGAAGTCAAGGGCGTATCCCTCCCCGCCTGCCAACACCGGAGCCTGGAACAAGCGCAGGAAAGGCAACACATCTTCACGCCGCACCGGCCCGATTCGCACCCGCTGTAGCGGCAGCTTGCGCCCCGCCAGCCACTGTAGCAATTGAAAGTAGGCAAACAACCCGGTGATGTCGACCAGGCTACTGGCGCTCGTTACCCGCGGGCGCAGCGAATCCAGCCGGAAGGTAGCCCGCTGACTATCGACGTCCAGGCCAATGCGCCCGGCGCGGGGGGACAACAGAGCGGCAAACTGTGCGCACAGCTGCACCGCCTCCTCCAGCGTTCCAGCGGACAGCGCCAGACGACACTGCAACTCCACTTCGCTGCGCGCCATCGGCCTGTGGCGCTGGGCTTCGCTCAAGCGGGCCTCCAGTCGCTGAATGGTCGAGAGGTACCAGGCCGTGAATTGCGCGAGACTTTTGGGCGGATCACGCAGGTCCGCAACATCCCCACTGCGTTTCAATTCTGCCGCGAGCAGATCGACCAATGGCGCAAAAGTATCGGTAGCCAGACCGCGCTGCCCGGGGTGACTTTTGGCGGCAGATTCAACCCGGCGAGAATTGCGGCCCGCGCGAGCCATAAAAACGCTCCTTGCCGCGAGTGGCGGCACATATCATTTATGTACTATTTTATGACATTTAAGCCCCCCGGTGTAGGCGCGGGATGACGTAAGCTTCCATTCACACTTCGTTGACGGATACAGTTTCATGCCTGAGCAACAACCTCGCATTGTCATTCTCGGCGCCGGCATGGCCGGCATACTCGCCGGCATTCGCCTGCAGGACCTGGGCTACCAGAACATCACCCTGTATGAAAAAGCTGACAGGGTCGGCGGCACCTGGCGCGAGAATACGTACCCGGGACTGACCTGTGACGTGCCCTCGCACTTCTATACCTACAGCTTCGAGCGCAACCCGGACTGGACTCGTCACCTGCCTCCCGGACCTGAAATCCAGGCCTATTTTGAACGCACGGCGCATAAGTACGGCATCAATGAACTCACCCGTTTCGGTGAAGAGTGCAGCGATGCCAGCTACCGCGATGGGCGTTGGCAGCTGCAATTTGTCAGCGGCCATACCGATGTCGCCGACATGCTCATCGCGGCAACGGGTGTATTGCATCAGCCCAACTACCCGGATATTCCGGGCGCCGAAAGCTTTCAGGGCGACCTGTTCCACAGCGCCCGCTGGGATCACAGTGTCGCGCTGGAGGGTAAGCGCATCGGCATTATCGGCAACGGCTCGACGGGCGTGCAGATCATTTCTGCGCTCGCCGGAAAAGCAGCCCTGCTGGAACACTACCAGCGTACGCCACAGTGGATCATGCCGGTGGAAAACGGCCGCTTCAGCGACGAGGAACGCGCCGCATTCCGCGACCCGGAGGTGCTGGCCAAGGCCATGAACATCGACGAGTACATGGCGGCGGTGGAGGCTTACACGCAATCCATTACCGATATTGAATCGGAGGCCTCACAGGCCATGGCACAGGCCTGCCGCGACAACCTGGAGCAATCGGTCACCGACCCGGTACTGCGCGAGCAGCTGCGCCCGGATCATCTGCCTCTGTGTAAACGGCTGATCTTCTCACCCGACTACTACCAGGCTATACAACATCCACAGGCACGCCTGGTGAGCAACGGTATTAAGGCAATCGAAGCCAACGGCATACGCACTGTGGATGGCGAGCTGCACGAACTGGATGTCATCGTCTACGCCACCGGTTTCCACGCCGATGCCTTCATGCGCCCCATGTCCATCACCGGCCGCGATGGCGTGCAACTCAATGAATTCTGGCGGGAGCGACCCAAGGCCTACCTCGCAGTCACCATGCCCGGCTTCCCCAACCTGTTCATGCTGAACGGCCCCAACGGCCCGGTGGGCAACTTCTCGTTGATCGATATCGCCGAACACCAGTGGGGCTATATCGAGCGCCTGATGGCGCGACTCGACGCCGGCGAGTGCGATGCCATCGAGCCCAGCATGTCTGCGATGGAAAGCTTCGAAGCGGAACGCGTTGAAGCGGCCAAGAACACGGTGTGGTACCGCGGCGGTTGTGTGAGCTGGTATCTGGACGCGCAGGGCATCCCGTCCAGCTGGCCGTGGAATTTCCAGCGTTTCGTCGACTGCATGGCAGAGCCGGACTGGAGCGCTTTCAACCTGCCGGCGCCCACGGCAGCGAGCCACACCTAGCCGGAAGCCTGCACTGTCCTGAGAACCGCTCCGGACCGCCTGCCATTGCGAGGGCGGCCACGCTTGCGTATGTTTGCGCGAGCAGCGAACAACCACGGTAACAGGGCATGAGCAAACACCGGCAGGACTGGGCACCCCTCCTTTCCGCGCTCCAGGAGCGCGGCGCGTCTGCCGCCGCCATGGGCGGCGACGAGCGCATTGCACGCCAGCATGCACGCGGCCGACTCACGGCACGCGAACGCATCGCGGCGCTGGTGGACGAGGGCTCTTTCCGCGAATACGGCCTGCTCGCCGGCGGCCATCACCCGCAGGGGCAGCCCGCCGTTGCGGCCGACGGGCTGGTGGGAGGCGTGGCGCGTCTGGACGGTCGCAGCGTTGTGCTGCTGGTTGAGGACTTCACCGTGCAGGGAGGCTCGATTGGGCATCCCAACGCGGCCAAGCGCGCGCGCCTGGTGCGCCTGGCCCTGGAAACAAAACGGCCGCTGCTACTGCTGCTCGATGGCGCGGGAGAACGCGCCAGTAACCAGGCGGAGCGCTACCCACACGCGCCCGGCGACCTGCAGCTGCTGGCGGATATTCAAGGCCGCGTACCGGTGGTTGCGCTGGTGCTGGGTATGTCGGCCGGGCACGGCGCCCTGGCCGCGATGTTCGCCGATCTCATCATTATGCACCGCGACAGCGCCCTGTTCAGTGCCGGCCCACCCCTGGTCAAGGCCGCCATGGGCATTGAGACAACGGCAGCAGAACTGGGCTCAGCACAAGTACACACCCGAGAGAGCGGCGTAGCGCACCTGTGCTGTGACACCGAACCCGAATGCTTCGAGAGTGCGCGCCGGTTTCTCGCCTATGTCTGCGACAACACGCCTGCCGACACAGACGCGAGCGCCGGGCCTGCACACCGCAACGAGACATTGCTGGATATCATCCCGCCAGACGTGTCACGCCCTTACGACATGCGCAAGGTTCTGGGTGAGGTGGTGGACAACGGCAGCCTGCTGGAGGTGCAAGCCGACTATGGCCGCACACTCATCACAGCCTTCGCCCGCATCGGGGGACAGCGCTGCCTGATCGTGGCTAACCAGCCGACGGTTGAGGCCGGCGCCATCACCCGGCCCGCAGCCGAGAAAGCCTGCTACTTTATTGAGCTGGCCCACCGCTTCCAGCTGCCACTCGTGGCACTGGTAGACAATCCTGGGGTCATGCCCGGACCGGCGGCAGAGCGGTCAGGCGTCCTGCGCGTGGCGGGCAACATGTTCCGTGCCCAGCGGCACTATCGCGGACGCAAGGTCGTGGTCACGCTGCGCAAGGCTTTCGGTTTTGGCAGCTCGGTGATGGGCATGAACCCCTGGGACCGGCAAACGGTCAGCCTCGCCCTCCCCGGCGTCAGTCTCGGCGGCGTGCCGGCACTCGGTGCCGCAGCGGCGACCGGGGCCAGCGCCACAGATGCCGCCGCGTTGCAGGAACGGCAGACCGGCGCCTGGGCAGGCGCGGACAGCATGGCTTTCGACCGCATCATCGACCCGCGGGATTTGCGTGAGGAACTGCGGCAGGCCCTGTTGGGCTGATTGGATCACCGGCCTGCGGGTCCACTTGCGGTATACTGCGCCGCTATGACCGCATCCCTCTCTGTTTTACAGTCCGTATTCGGCTACCCCGCTTTCCGCCCCCTGCAGGAGCGCATCGTGCAGCAGGTGGTGGACGGAGGCGATGCGCTGGTGCTCATGCCCACGGGCGGCGGCAAGTCGCTGTGTTACCAGGTGCCCTCACTGGTGCGCGAGGGCTGCGGCATCGTCATCTCCCCCCTCATCGCGCTCATGCAGGACCAGGTCAACGCACTGCGTGAACTGGGTGTGCGCGCCGCATACCTCAATTCCACGCTGGCTCCGGAGGATGCCGCCACAGTTGAATCAGCGCTGTTGCGCGGCGACCTGGACATGCTGTATATCGCCCCCGAACGCCTGGTGCAGGGGCGCATGCTGCGACTGTTGGCGCAGGCCCGTGTCGCCCTGTTCGCCATTGATGAAGCACACTGCGTGTCTCAGTGGGGTCATGATTTCCGCGCCGATTACCTGCAGCTCAGCCTGCTGCACGAGCGCTTTCCACAGGTGCCACGCATTGCTCTCACTGCCACCGCGGACGCGCGCACGCGAGAGGAAATCATCGCCCGTCTGGACCTTGCCGGCGCAGAACATTACATCGCCGGCTTCGACCGCCCCAATATCCGCTATCGCATTGCACTCAAGCAGAGCCCCAAGCAGCAACTGCTGCGCTTCCTGAAATCTGAGCACCCGCGCGATGCCGGTATTGTGTACTGTCTGTCTCGCAACAAGGTGGAGGAGACTGCCCTCGCGCTGCAGCAGGCGGGTTACACCGCTCTGCCCTATCACGCCGGCCTGCCGGCGGCCCTGCGCAGCAACCATCAGGCGCGCTTCCTGCGTGAGGACGGCGTGATCATGGTGGCCACCATCGCCTTTGGCATGGGCATCGACAAACCGGACGTGCGTTTCGTTGCCCACCTTGACCTGCCCAAAACCATAGAAGCCTACTACCAGGAGACGGGGCGTGCGGGCCGTGACGGGCTGCCCGCGGATGCGTGGATGGTATACGGGCTGCAGGACGTGTTGAAACTGCGCCAGATGATGGGGCAGTCCGAGGGCAGCGAGGAACACAAGCGCGCCGAGCAGCAGCGCCTGAATGCGATGCTCGGGTTGTGTGAAATCACCTCCTGTCGGCGCCAGGCGCTGCTGCGCTACTTTGGCGACACACTGCCGCAGGCCTGCGGCAACTGCGATACCTGCCTGGAACCGGTACCCACCTGGGACGGTACCGAAGCGGCACGCATGGCGCTGAGCGCTGTCTACCGCACCGGCCAGCGCTTTGGCGTCAACCACCTCATCGATGTGCTGCGCGGCGCCGAGAACGACCGTATTTTCCAGTACGACCACCACACGCTGCCCACCTTCGGCATCGGCAAGGCACTGGACAACCACCAGTGGCGCTCGGTGTTCAGGCAACTGGTCGCGCGTGGCTACCTGCGCGCTGACCTGGATCATTTCGGTGCGCTGCGCCTGGAGGATCACTGCCGGCCACTGCTGCGCGGGGAGGAAACGCTGGAATTACGCCGCGACCTCGCTCGGCCCGCCACCCGCCAGCAGACGCGCCAGCGGCTACCGGACGACATTGACACCGAGCTCTGGGAAGCGTTGCGCGAGTGCCGGCGCGCCCTTGCCGAAACGCAGGGTATTCCGCCCTATATCATTTTCCACGACCGCACCCTGCAGGAAATGTGTGCCGAACTGCCGCGCACCGTGGCCGCTTTCGGCGCATTGAGCGGTGTGGGTGAGCGCAAGCGCGAGAAATACGGCAAGGATTTCCTGCAGGTCATCGACGAACACCTGCAACGCCGCACGGGCTGATCGGCCAGGGGCGCAAAGCAGGTGCGCAGCCGTTGCTTGCGCCGCCACCCCCTTTTTCCTACTCTGGCGGCTTTTACCGAGGACACCGCCATGAGCAACAACAAGATCCCGCGCTCCAACGAAAACGACTACAGCGCTGACATCATCGCCGAACGTCAGGCCTTTATTGAAGAACAAACGCCAGCCCGCCTGCATCACACACGCCAGTTTTCTTTCGACCCGGAGGCCATGTCCGGCAACATCGAGAACCTGTTTGGCGTAGCACAGGTGCCGATTGGGCTGGCCGGTCCGCTGTTGATTGACGGAGAGCACGCCCAGGGCGAGTTTTATGTCCCCATGGCGACCGTCGAGGGCACCATGCTGGCCAGCTATAACCGGGGGATGAAAGTCATTCGGGAAAGCGGCGGCGTCAAGACCACCGTCTGTGGCGAGGCCATGCAGCGGGCGCCCTGCTTCGTGTTCCGCGATGCGCGCGACGCCCGCGACTTCAACCTCTGGCTGGACGAGAACTTCACCGAGATCAAGGCGATTGCCGAAAGCACGACCTCCGTGGGCAAACTGAACGAGATCGAGCACTACATTGCCCACAACATGGTATTCACGCGTTTTGACTACACAACCGGGGATGCCGCAGGCCAGAACATGACCAGCAAGGCGACCTTTGTCGCCTGTGAATGGATCCGCGAGCGCTTCCCGCAAATGCGCCATTATCTGCTCTCTGGCAACTTCGATACAGAAAAGCGCACGTCATCGGTCAATTCCCTCAAAGGCCGCGGTCGCCGGGTCACTGCCGAGATCACGATTCCCCGCGATGTGATGCAGGCGCACCTGCGTATCACACCCGAAGCCATGCATTACGGTTGGGGCATCACCACCGTGGCCTCATTCCTCACGCATTCCTCCAACAATGCCGCGCACCCGGCCAACGGCCTCGCCGCGCTGTATCTGGCAACGGGGCAGGATATCGCCAACATCGGCGAATCCAACCAGTGCAGTGTCTACACGCGGGTGACCCGAGAAGGCGACTATTTCTTCTCCATTACCCTCCCGGCCCTGATTCTTGCCACCTACGGGGGCGGCACCAATCTGCCCACCCAGCGCGAATGCCTGGAGATCATGGATTGCCACGGCCCGGGCAAGGCCCTCAAGCTCGCGGAAATTGCCGCCGGGCTCGTCGTGGCAGGCGAGTTGTCGCTGGGTGCCGCAACGCGTGTCGATAAGGAAACCCGGCAGAACGAGTGGGTAAACGCCCATGAACGCCTGGGCCGCAATCGCTGAGTCGACCCCACGTGCAACGCGAGCATGGTTGGGAAGCGCGCGTATCTCGTGAATAGTTAAACCAGAAACTCCCGCCTTGCGGCGCGCACAAGCGTTGGCTTGATATGCTGTACCGGCGCTCTGGCACCTGTTGTCGTCAATACTATGATAGGTGCAATAGCGCCATCCGGCGCCGCGCCGACGAGAGCAGAGCATGACAACAGAGACCGACAATAAAGCCCGTGTACGGCAGTTTCTCAACGACCTCAGCGCAGGCAATGTCGATGCGGTCGTTGCCGCCTACGCCAAAACCGGCAGCGTGGAGACCATGGGCGCCACCCTGATATCCGGCACGACAGAGTACGCCGACCTCACGGCGGCCATTGCCAGCATTGTCGATGTATTCCCGCAGGGCCTGCGCTTCACCATTCGCGGCATGGTGGCGGAAGGTGAAAAGGTGGCTGTCGAGGCCAGCAGTGAGGGCGAGCACACCTCCGGCCAGACCTACAGCAACGATTACCACTTCCTGTTCGAATTCGACAAAGGCCTGCTGATAAAGCTCACCGAGTACATGGATACCGAACAGGTCACCGACGTCCTCTGTAGCGGCCAGCGTCCACCCTACCCGCTGGACTGAGCGCGGCGCCCGGGCGACGGGCAGGTAGTTTGTGTCCAGCTGGCGCGCGAATTACACTGCAGTTTTCCGGAGCCGTCACGCGCATGAACCAGCCAGCTCACCCCGCCACACGCACCCAGCGGCTGCTCGCCGGCATTGAGCGTGTAGGCAACCGTTTGCCCGATCCTGCGGTGCTGTTCATTGCCCTGCTGTTCCTTACCTGGGCACTGTCGCTGCTGTTTTCCCGTTTCGAATACGACTTGGTTGATCCGCGCAGTGGCGAAGCGCTGCGCGTGGTAAACCAGTTCTCCGCCACCGCCATGACCCAGTTCCTGTCGGACATGGTCACCACCTTTGCCCACTTTCACCCCATTGGTGTTGTGCTCGTGGCCATGATGGGTATTGGTGTCGCGGAACACACCGGATTCATCAACTCCACCTTGCGCGCCATGCTCGGTGTCACCGCGCGTTGGCTGCTGACCCCCATGGTCATTGTTGTGGGCATCGTCAGCCACACCGCCGCAGACGCCGGCTATGTGCTGGTCATACCGCTGGGCGGCATCATTTTTCACGCCGCCGGGCGCCACCCCCTGGCGGGCATTGCCGCGGCATTCGCCGGTGTATCCGGAGGATACTCCGCCAACTTCGTGCCCTCTTCGGTCGACCCGATGTTGCAGGGTATCTCGCAATCGGCAGCACAGATCATCGACCCGAGCGTAATCCTCAACCCGCTGAACAACTACTTTTTCACCTCCGCATCCTCGCTGCTTATTGTGCTGGTCGGGTGGTTGGTGACGGACCGTTTTGTTGAGCCGCGCCTCCACCACACGCCCATCGACGCCCACGTCGCCGACGAAACCGGGATGCAGCCGCTCAGTGCGACGGAGCGCCGCGCGCTGCGACTCGCCCTGTGGAGCATGCTCGCCGCTGTGATCCTGCTGTTCTTGAGTGCAGTACCTGAAGATTCGGCCTGGCGCGGCCCCGGCGGCTACTTGACCGAGAACGGTGCGCCGCTCATGGCCTCCATCGTGCCGTTGATCTTTCTGCTGTTCCTGCTGCCGGCCATCGTTTATGGGATCAGCGCCGGCACGGTGACGAGCAGCCGGGACGTAATCGAAGGTATGACCAAAACCATGCAGACCATGGGCTATTACCTGGTCATCATGTTCTTCATTGCGCAGTTCATCTATGCCTTCGGTGCCTCGAATCTGGGTATACTGCTGGCAGTAAAAGGGGCGCAAGGGCTGCAGGCACTGGGCCTGCCCGGCGCCCTGACCATTTCCGGAATCGTTCTGCTAACGGGCTTTCTCAACCTTTTCGTCGGTTCGGCCTCGGCCAAATGGGCACTGCTGGCCCCCATTCTGGTGCCCATGCTGATGAAGCTCGGCGCCTCTCCCGACCTCACCCAGGCCGCTTACCGCATAGGGGACTCCACCACCAACATCATCACACCGCTGATGCCCTATTTCCCCCTGGTCGTAGTGTATTGCCAACGCTACATACGCAGCGCAGGCATCGGCACGGTCACCGCGCTGATGCTGCCCTACTCCATCACTTTCATTATTCTGTGGACCCTGTTTCTGCTGGGCTACTGGGCGCTGGGCCTGCCTCTGGGCTTGCAATCCAGCTACACCTACTGAGCGGCCTGCTGTTCCTGTTGTGCCGCCCAGAGCGCGGCGTAACGCCCGCCCCTGCCGAGCAAGTCACGGTGACTACCCTGCTCTACAATCCTGCCCTGGTCCAGCACCAGAATACTGTCGGCATCGACAACCGTGGAGAGCCGGTGGGCAATCACCAGGCTGGTATGGTGCAGGGCTATCTCGCGCAGGGCTGTCAGAATCGCCTGCTCTGAGCGACTGTCCAAACTGGACGTGGCTTCATCAAACACCAGAATCGGTGGCCGCTTGAGGATGGTGCGCGCAATCGACACACGCTGCTTTTCACCGCCAGAGAGCTTGAGTCCGCGTTCACCCACGCGGGTTTCCCAGCCGTCGGGCAGCTGCGCAATAAAGGCGTCGAGATGGGCCATGCGGACAGCCTCGGCGACCTCTGCGTCACTCGCATCGGGCTTGCCATAACGCAGGTTCTCGAGCAGGGTATCGTTAAACAACACGGTATCCTGCGGCACAATGCCTATCGCCTTGCGCAGCGACTCACGGGTTACCCCGGCGATGTCCTGACCATCGATAAGGATACGCCCGGCACTCGGGTCGTAGAAACGAAACAGCAGCTTCACCAGCGTGGACTTGCCGGCGCCGCTGGCACCGACCACGGCGACCTTTTTGCCTGCTGGAACCTCAAAACTGACAGCGTCGAGAATGCTTCGCGTAGTCTGGTAACGGAAAGCGACCTGTTCAAAGCGGATGGCGCCACCGCGGACCACCAGCTGCGGAGCGTCTGGCAGGTCCACCAGCGCCGGGCGCACATCCAGCAAGCCAAACAGGCGCTCGATATTGGCCATGGCACCCTTCATTTCCCGGTAGACAAAACCGAGAAACCCCAACGGCAGAAACAACTGGATCATGTACTGGCTGATCAGCACGAAGTCGCCGAGGGTGAGCCGCCCGCTGCGCACCTGAAAGACCGCCAGGCCGATGATACTGGTTTGCGCCAGTGCGATGATCAGTGCCTGGCCACCGTTGAGCCCGAACAGGGACAGCCGGTTGCGCCGGCGCGCCTGCTCCCAACGCGCCAGATCTTCATCATAGCGCTGTGCCTCGAAACGTTCGTTGCCGAAATACTTCACGGTTTCAAAATTCAGTAGACTGTCGACCGCACGGGTGTTGGAGGCCGAATCGGCTTCGTTCATCTCGCGTACAAAGCGGGTGCGCCATTCCGTTGCGCCAAAGGAAAACCAGCCATAGGCGATCACCGACACCAAGGTCACCGCAGCATAACTGGCCCCGTAATTGAACAGGAATACACTGACCACGACGGCAATCTCAAACAGCGTGGGTACAATATTGAACACCATAAAGCGCAGCAGAAAACTGACACCGCTGGTGCCGCGCTCAATGTCCCGAGCGAGCCCGCCGGTGCGTCGCTCCAGGTGAAAACTGAGATCCAGCTGGTGGACGTGGCGGAACACCGTCAAACCCAGAGAACGCATGGCGCGCTCCGTGACCCGCCCGAACAGCGTGTCGCGCAATTCCGCGAAGAGAACGCTGGAGAAACGTGCGAGGCCGTAAGCTGCTACCAGGCCAATGGCAACCTGCGCGGCAAGCTGCACACCGGATTCGAGGTTCAGTCCATCCACCATGTGTTTCATGATGAAGGGGATGACCAGCATGGCACCTTTGGCCAACAGCAAACACAGCATCGCCAGCGCGATGCGACGCCGATGGTCGCGTAAATAGGGCCAGAGCCGCGGTAGAATTGACCAGTCGAGTACCTGGCCGGGCTCAGCGTCAGTCGTGGGGCGCATGTGGGTAATCAGTCCTCAAGCAGATGCCGAAAATGCTCCGGCAGGAATCCGCGATACTGCATGAAGCGCATGCGGCGGGCTTTTTCCTTGAGCCGCTGCTGTTGTTCTGCGCGGCGGGCCTGCCAGGATACAGGGTCATCGGGCGCTTCAGCTGGGCTCTCGGGTACCGGGTCAAACTTGCGCGCGTACACCTGCTCCGCCGCGGCCCGCCAATTGGGTGCAACCGCTTCCAGCGCAGCGGCAACACGCACGGGGTCCACGCCGCGCTCGCGCATCTCCTGTTGAATACGCACGGGCCCGTACCCGCGATCCAGACGCTGACGTAACAGACTCTCGGCGTAGCGGGCGTCACTCTGCAGGTTTTCGGCCGCCAGGTCATCCAGCACACCCGCTATCAGCTCAACATCGGCAAAGCGACGCTGTAGCTTGGTTTGCAGCTCACCGCGTGCATGCTCGCGTCGCGCCAGAAGGTCCATCGCGGCGACACGCACCTCGTTTACCGTTGCCGGTGAATTTGAAC
Source organism: Haliea alexandrii (assembly GCF_003719295.1). Lineage (GTDB taxonomy): Bacteria > Pseudomonadota > Gammaproteobacteria > Pseudomonadales > Halieaceae > Haliea > Haliea alexandrii. The sequence goes on along the minus strand of NZ_RFLW01000002.1, from coordinate 184,174 downwards.
GATCAGACATAGGCGCCATGATACCGCGTGCCACACACGAAGTGATGCAGAATAAAAGAGGTGTCGGGCACGCGAGAGTGGGGGTGAGTGGAACCCGACACCTGAAAAGAGGCCCGGGCACGTTGAGCCCGGGCGGGCGCACTAGGCGTCGTCGGGCCCATCGGCTTCAACAGCCGCCGCGGCATTCTTGGGCGGCGGTGTTGCCGCGGCCATGGTCTGGCGGCGGATTTCAGCCTCGATTTCGTTCGCAATGGCCATGTTTTCTTCAAGGTACCGTGCCGCGTTGGCTTTACCCTGGCCGATCTTGTCACCCTTATAGGCATACCAGGCGCCGGACTTGTCGACCAGGTTGAGTTTTACCCCCCAGTCGATCACCTCGCCCATGTGATAAATGCCCTTGCCGTACATGATCTGGAACTCGGCCTGTTTGAAAGGGGGTGACACTTTGTTTTTCACCACCTTGACTCGGGTCTCGTTGCCGACCACCTCATCACCCTCCTTTACCGCGCCAATGCGGCGGATATCCAGGCGCACCGACGAATAGAACTTCAGCGCGTTGCCGCCGGTCGTGGTTTCCGGGTTGCCGAACATAACGCCGATTTTCATGCGAATCTGGTTGATGAAAATCACCAGGCAATTGCTGTGCTTGATGGCGCCCGTGAGTTTGCGCATGGCCTGGCTCAGCAGCCGCGCCTGCAAACCGACATGGGAATCTCCCATTTCACCTTCGATTTCGGCCTTGGGGGTCAATGCAGCCACCGAGTCGATCACCAGTACGTCCACAGCACCGGAGCGCACCAGCATTTCGGCGACCTCCAATGCCTGTTCGCCGGTATCCGGCTGCGACAGAATGAGGTCGTCCACGCGTACCCCAAGCTTCTCGGCGTAGCTGGGGTCCAGCGCGTGTTCCGCATCGATAAAGGCCGCCGTGCCACCCGCTTTCTGTGATTCTGCGATCACCTGCAGGGTGAGCGTGGTTTTACCCGAAGACTCCGGGCCGTAGATTTCACAAATACGCCCTTTCGGCAGACCCCCAATGCCGAGCGCGATATCCAGGCCCAGGGAGCCGGTGGAAATGGCGGGGATAGCCACGCGCTCGGTGTCGCCCATACGCATCACCGTGCCCTTGCCGAACTGGCGTTCGATTTGGCTGAGGGCTGCATCCAGTGCTTTCTGCTTGTTGGCGTCCATAATCGACGGCTCCTGTCATTGAGTGCCTGTACGGCGGGAGTTGATACGGGCCAACCGCTTTGACCCGAGTACTGTATATATACTCAGTGTATTGCAGAGGAAATGCAAGCCTTCTGAACCACCAAATCCGCCCCTCGTCGCTGGATGTGCCTAGTAAGGCTACAGGTCCTGTGAGTGCCGCAAGCCCCTTTACACCGGCGCCGTGTAGAACAGGCAATCATTGCGCGCAATGGTCGCATTGGTGGTGATCATGAACAGCGTCATGCGAGTGGCGGGATAGAGGCGGCCATCTTCGACCCGCAGCAGCCGGGAAAGCACACATCGTCCCCCGGCGTCCTGCGCCCAGAACAGGCTGCGCAACTCACCGTGCGCCCAGCCCAGGTGTTCCTCCGGGCCCACTGTGGCGAAGTTGAAGTGCTCGAGATCCTGCCGCAGCGTCACCGCCGCAACGGGGTCCGGGGCCTCGCCATAAGCCAATGGCAGGCCGGGATTCAGATGCAGTCGCACGGGGTCGCAGAGGACCTCCAGATCCCATACCGGTGCGTCACCAGCCAATACCCGTTCACTCTCAAAATAGCGACACAGGCCAGACCAGGCCAGGTCGTGCGCGCTATCATCAAGCCGTCCGCCCACCTCGACGGTGACAGTGGGATAACTGTGCTCACTGATCTCCATCAACGCACCGAGATTCAGCCGCGTTACGATCATGCGTTCGGTAAACAGCGCGACCAGCGCGTCGTGCTCGCGGTCGAGGTGCGTGCACACACCAAAGGCGGGGCCACTGCCAGAGGTATTGTGCATATCGACAACCGCCTCGGGGTGATGTACCCGGAGAATTTCCAGTATTTCCTCTGCCAGCAGGCCTTCGGCACCGTCGAAGGGCGGCTTGAAGCAGCGATTCAGATCACGCGCACCGGGCAGCATGCGATGCGTGAATAACGGCGCGCGCAAGGCCGCCTCCACCGCACCAACAATACACACACAATTGACTGCGGGCTGTCGACCCGACTTGAGCCAGCGGAACAGCGCCATCAATCCGGAGGGTTCATTGCCGTGCAACAGGGTCACCAGAACCCGGGTGCGGCTGGTATCGACGCCATCGAGAAAGATGCTTGCGGGCCCGCCGAGGAACTGCAGAAAGTCCTCGATGCTGGCGCCAACGTCAGTGGCCAGTGGATTGCGCAGAAACCTCACCCGCCTCACGGCGTCCACTCCGCCACTGGCGTATTGCTTTCACTGCGCAGGCGGTAGGCATCGAGCATGTCACGCAGCTGGTCGAAATCGGGGCGTTGTGCCCCCGGCCGTGCCTGCCCCAGGCGCGACAGCTGCCAGCGCGCGCCTGTCTGCCCACTGGCCAGGCGCTGCTCGATAATACCGAGATAACGATCAGACTCGGTCGCGGCAATGCCTATAGCTTCCAGCCCGCGTCGTGCCACCGGCAACATGGCGGCGACCAGAGCCGCTGCGGGCTGTTCCTCACACACGGTCTGCTGCGGGCGCGGCCACACCAGTCGTGCAGACAGTCCCTCCTGCGCGGCGCGGTAGAAATTGTGTTCCGCAATCGGAAAAGGCAGCGCGGGTAGCCAGTGCTGCAAGCCCGGTTGCAGGCCCTCCGCCATGCCAATCAGGAAGGCGGCGTTGGCGACCATGTCGACCGCGGTCGGCCCCGCCGGCAGGGCGCGCATTTCGATGCGCAGGTGGCCGCCGGCGGCTGCATCGTAGACCGGGCGATTCCACAGCCACACCGTGCTCTGGTGAAGCTGCAGGGCGCGCAACTCATCAGCCGCGGGGCCATTCACCTCTTCTGTACACACGGGCAGCAGTGGCTGGTACAGACGCACCGCTTCGGCAAACAGTTCCAGTGCGTCGCGTCGCACCCAGCCCTGGCCGAAATTCACCCGCGCGGGTTCTTTCCAGCTGTAGCGGTCTGGCAGACGGGTGTCGATGGATTGCTTGAACAGCGGGATGCGGGTTTCCTGCCACAGGCTGTGCCCGAACAGTGTGGGCGAATTGCCCGCCACCGCGAGGGCCAGCGGTGTGACTGCCTGAATCGCATTGAACACATCGGCAAACCGCTCGGGAGCCACCCGGTAATGCACCTGGAAGGACGTGTTGGCCCCCTCCAGGGTGATGTCGTCCATGGCGAGCTGCAGTGGATGCAGGCCGTTGATATTGACAGTGAAGTGCCGCCCACGACGGGCAATCAGCTGTGCCACCAATGCGGCAAAACGCCTTTTGGGCGTCATACAGGCCGGGCCGAAGTCATCCCGCCGCAGGGTGGGCAGGATACCGATGGGCACAATCTGCGCAGCCTGCTGCGCCGCCAGTGCCCGCAACGCGCCAAGCTTGCGGCATATTTCCTCTTCAAGCGTCAGAAAAGGGTTGGCCGCGAGGGCAACCGGCGTCAGGTTGTACTCCAGGTTGTAGCGGTTGAGCTCCAGCGTCAGCTGCTCATCATCCGCGGCCGCCTGCAGCTCCTGATTGAGATGCGCCGGACGACCGGAAGGGTCCACGACATAGAGCTCCAGCTCGGCACCCAAAGATGCCGGCCCGGCACCGAAACCGGGCGTGGCCAGCCGTGTTTCCAGGCGCTGCAGATTCGCTTCCAGCTGTTGGCTGAAGCGGTGATAATCGGCGGCGTCAAACTGCACTTGATGGATATCGGTGCCCATGGCGTCGTTATAGCACAGAAGCCGGTGGAGGATAGTCCGGGCATGACGTAAAATCGGCGATTCACTCTAGCCACTGGATTACCCATGTCCGCTCCCGTTACTCCGGACCGCGCACTGCTTGAGCGCTGGCTGAACGCCGGCGCGGTACAGAACTACCTGTGCGAACACTGCGACAACCTGCATATCAGTGAAATCCGCTCACAGGAAGGGGTGCTCGATAGCCGGCTCATTCCGGAAAGCTTCGGCTTACTGTTTACCACCGAGCTGGAAATTCGCCCCATGGCGCTGCTGGCACTCACGGCAGACCTCGGCCGCCTGAACATGGAATACCCGCTGCTCAAGCTGTTTCTGGATATCGTGGACGATGCCACGCCACAGCTGGTGGCAGCCGCCATCTTTCCCGGCAACGCCGGTATCACCGAGACCCAGTTCAACCACTTCGTGGCCATGACCATACAGGCGATGCTGCAGCTGGCAGAAGAATGCCTGCGTCTGGACTATCTCTTCTCCGAAGACGGCGCGACCCGGCAACGCCCGCGCTCTGTGGTGCACTGAACGCCAGCCTCGCAAACGTGGCAGTATCTGGGCGACGCCAAAGCCAAACCATCCACCGAACAGGCACCACGCACACGATGACCAGCGACACAGCCCCAGCGCACACCCCCATGATGCAGCAGTACCTGAAAATCAAGGCGCAGCATCCGCGAGACCTGGTGTTCTATCGCATGGGCGACTTCTACGAGCTGTTCTTTGACGACGCCAAGCGGGCAGCAGAATTGCTGGACATCACTCTTACCGCCCGCGGCAAGTCCAACGGCGAGCCCATCCCCATGGCCGGAGTGCCCTATCATGCCGCCGAGGGCTATCTGGCACGGCTGGTGAAGGCCGGTGTCTCGGTGGCCATCTGCGAGCAGATCGGCGACCCGGCCACCAGCAAGGGCCCGGTGGAGCGCCAGGTGGTGCGGGTGGTAACGCCGGGCACACTGAGTGACGAGGCCCTGCTCGAAGAGCGCAGCGACAATCTGCTGCTGGCAATCGCGCAGCATCGCAGCCAATTCGGCCTCGCCTGGCTGGACCTGGCCAGCGGGCGCTTCCGCGTACTGGAAGTTGACGGGGATGAAGCACTGGCCAGTGAGTTGCAGCGACTCAATCCGGCGGAAGTGCTTTACCAGGACAGCATCGGCCTGCCCCTGCTCAGCGCCCGCCGCGGTGCGCGCGCACAACCGGCCTGGGAGTTCGAGCAGGACAGCGCGCGCCGCGCCCTGAACCTGCAGTTCCAGACACACGACCTGCAGGGCTTCGGCTGCGACGGGCTGGGCCTGGCAGTAGGCGCGGCCGGCTGCCTGCTGCAATACGTCAAGGATACCCAGCGCAGCAACCTGCCGCATATACGCAGCATCGCGCACGAAAACCGCGCCGAGAGTGTGATTCTGGATGCCGCCACCCGCCGTAACCTGGAAATCGACCGCAACCTGGCCGGCGGCGACACGCACACCCTGTTCTCGGTGATGGACCAGTGCGTAACCGCTATGGGCAGCCGGCTCCTGCGCCGCTGGCTGCATCGCCCGCTCACCGATACCACTGTGCTGGGGCAGCGCCAGGCGGCCGTTGCCGCACTCTGTGCCGATTACCAGCATGAACCGGTGCGCGCCGCCCTGAAACCGATCGGCGATATGGAGCGCATACTCAGCCGGGTGGCACTGCGTTCCGCACGCCCCCGCGACCTGACGCGCCTGCGCAGTTCCCTCGCAGCTCTGCCAGCCCTGCGCGAAGCGCTGCACGCCTGCCAGGCCGAACGGCTGGCCACACTCTCCGCACAGGCGGGGGAATATCCCGATCTGTGCCAATTGCTGCAGCAGGCCGTATGTGAGAACCCGCCCGTGGTCATTCGCGAAGGCGGTGTGATTGCCACGGGCTACGATGAGGAGCTGGATGAACTGCGCCGGATCAGTAGCAACGCGGGCGATTATCTACTGGAAATTGAGGCCCGGGAACGCACAGCCACGGGAATCAGCACCCTGAAGGTTGGCTACAACCGCGTGCACGGCTATTTTATTGAAATCAGCCGGGCCCAGTCCGCGCGCGCGCCGGACAGCTACCAGCGCCGCCAGACCCTGAAAAACGCTGAGCGCTTCATCACCCCGGAGCTCAAGACCTTCGAGGACAAGGCGCTCTCAGCACGCAGCCGGGCGCTGGCGAGGGAAAAGGCCCTTTATGAAGCGCTTATCGAGACACTCAACGAGCAACTGGCGGCGCTGCAAGACAGTGCTTCCGCCGTGGCCGAGCTTGATGTGCTCGCTACCCTGGCGGAGCGCGCCGAGCGCTTGCGCCTGTGCCAGCCGGAATTCACCGAAGAACAGGTCTTCGAGGTAGAGGCGGGACGCCATTTGGTCGTGGAGCAGGTACTGGACGACCCCTTTATCGCCAACGATACCCTGCTCAACGACCATCGGCGGATGCTGCTGATTACCGGGCCGAACATGGGCGGTAAATCGACCTATATGCGCCAGAACGCGCTGATTGCACTGCTGGCGCACGTTGGCAGTTTCGTCCCCGCCAATCGCGTACGACTGTCGCCCATGGACCGTATCTTTACCCGCATCGGCTCATCGGACGACCTCGCCAGCGGGCGCTCGACCTTCATGGTGGAGATGACCGAAACGGCCAACATTCTGCACAATGCGACCGAGCGCAGTCTCGTGCTGATGGACGAGGTAGGCCGCGGCACCAGCACCTTCGACGGACTCAGCCTGGCCTGGGCCGCCGCGGTGCAACTGGCGCGCAACGTACGGGCCTTCACGCTGTTTGCCACCCATTACTTTGAACTCACCGCGCTGCCGGAGCAGTGCCCGAGCATGGCCAACGTGCATCTGGACGCGACCGAACACGAAGACCACGTGGTGTTCCTGCACAATATCCAGGAGGGGCCGGCAAATCGCAGTTTCGGTTTACAGGTGGCAAAGCTGGCTGGCATTCCCGACAGCGTGCTGCGCGCCGCGCGCGAGAAACTGCAGGCGCTGGAACGGGGCCCCGGACGCCCCGATCCGCTGCCGGCGCCCACTCAGGCCGAGCTGTTTGCCAGTGCTGAGCCCCACCCGGCCCTCACCCGGCTGGAAACGATAGACCCCGATGCCCTCACCCCGCGCGAGGCACTACAGCTGATCTATGAATTGCGCGGAACCCTTTAAAACTCCCCCCGCAGCGGGTAAACTTGCGCCCCGTACGGGTGCCCGCCGGGCAGAGGCGCCCCTGACAAACGAGGCATTACTGGCATGACTTTTGTTGTTGGCGAACAGTGTATCAAGTGCAAGCACACAGACTGCGTGGAAGTGTGCCCGGTCGACTGCTTCTACGAGGGACCCAATTTCCTCGTCATTCACCCTGATGAATGCATTGACTGCGCCCTGTGCGAGCCGGAATGCCCGGTAGATGCCATCTACTCGGAAGATGAGCTACCCGAAGATCAGCAGGTGTTCCTTGAACTCAACGCTGAACTGGCGGAGATCTGGCCGAACATCACGGAAATGAAAGCCCCCCCTGCGGACGCCGAAGAATGGGCGAACAAACCGAACAAGCTGGCCCTTCTGGAGCGCTAGACACTCAACGGAACAACGCGTCGCTGCTCAGGCCCTGGGTTTCCATAATCTGGCGCAGGCGACGCAGGGCTTCCACCTGAATCTGCCTGACCCGCTCTCGCGTCAGGCCTATTTCCCGCCCCACTTCTTCCAGCGTGCTGCTCTCGTGGCCGCGCAGACCAAAGCGCCGCGTAACCACTTCGCGCTGCTTTTCCGAGAGTTGGTCCAGCCACTGGCTGATACTGTCACGGATATCGTCCTCCTGCAGCAGCTGTGAAGGGTCATTCTCATTGGCGTCTGCAATGGTCTCCAGCACCGCCCGGTCCGAATCCGCACTCACTGGCACGTCGATGGAAGTCACGCGTTCATTCAGGCCCAACATGCGCTTGACGTCACCCGCCGGGCGATCAAGCATCTGCGCGATTTCCTCTGCGGTGGGCTCATGGTCGAGTTTTTGGGTGAGTTCCCGCGCCGCACGCAGGTAGACGTTGAGTTCCTTGACCACGTGGATAGGCAGCCTAATGGTCCGTGTCTGGTTCATGATTCCACGTTCAATCGTCTGCCGAATCCACCAGGTCGCGTAGGTTGAGAAACGGAAGCCGCGTTCGGGATCGAACTTCTCTACCGCCCGGATCAGGCCCAGGTTACCTTCTTCAATCAGGTCCAGCAGTGTGAGCCCGCGGTTGATGTAGCGGCGTGAAATTTTTACCACCAGACGCAGGTTGCTCTCAATCATGCGGCGGCGCGCGGCTTCGTCGCCCTTTAACGCCAGCCGCGCAAAATATTTCTCTTCATCGGCAGTGAGCAGGGGCGAAAACCCGATCTCGTTCAGGTAGAGCTGGGTGGCATCCAGCGACTTTTCGCCCGCCCGGGCGGCGCGCGCGCGATCAAATGCGGCAGTGTCATCGCTTTCACCGGAGTCATCGCCCGCATCATCCGGGGCCAGGCCCTCGTGGGCTTCGCTGTCCGCGTCTTCTGTATCCACCGCGTAAGTCGGCTCGTCCGCCTCGCGGACTGAGTGGGTAACAACTCGCTGGCCTGTTTTTGTTATCTCGACTTCCATGCCACACCTCTGTCCCACCTGCGCTCAGGTGAGCTTTTTGTCGCCGGCTGATCAGGTTACCCCATGCTTACAATTCATTACAAGACACCGGGGTTGGCCGTTTAGCGACGCGGCAGAAGCTGGATTGGGTCGATGGGCTTGCCTTCCTTGCGGATTTCGAAGTGCAGTTTCACGACATCCGTTCCCGTGCTGCCCTTCTCCGCTATCTGTTGCCCGGCGTCTACGCGCGCGCCCTCGACCACCAGCAAACGGTCGTTGTGGCCGTAGGCACTGAGGTAGACGTCGTCGTGTTTGATAATCAACAACTCGCCGAAGCCGACAATACCCGTGCCGGCGTAAACCACATCCCCGGCGGCTACCGCCACCACCGGGTCACCCCTGCGGCCACCAATATCAATGCCCTTGTGCACCGTTGCAGAGTAGCGGCGGGTGACCGGGCCCTCCGAGGGCCAGCGCCAGGCGCTGACCGGTCGCAGTCGCGCTGCCGGCGCCGTGCGTGCCGCCGCTAACGGGGGAGCCGGGTCGACGCTGCGCGCCGCCGCCGGCGCGCTGATTGCGGGGGCTGCAGGCGGCTGTGTAACAGGCGCGGGGGCAGGAGGCGTGCGTACCGGAGCCGCCGCGACCGGGACTGAGCGAGTGCTGCGGGTGTCAGGCGCAGACCGCGGTGGACTCGCTGCCACGTCGCTGCCCGGGCGGATAACCAGATTCTGGCCGGGATATATGGTGTAGGGGGACGCAATGCCGTTGACGGCGGCGACACTGCGGAAATCCATACCGAAGCGAAAGGCGATGGCGTAGAGCGTATCACCGCGGCGCACCACGTAACGCTCCGAGGCGACGCCGCCAACCGCAGCAGGAGAATGCCGGTCTTCGATAGGCGCCCGGCCGCCACTACCGCAGCCGGTCAGCCATAAAATACCGCCCAATAACAGTACAACGGCCGGGCCTCGTACCACACGCGACACAGCGCGGTTTATGAGCGGCACTCTGTCACCGCCCACCCCAGCGCCTCTCTATCAACCACACCACAGCGAAGCCAGCGACCATGAGCAACAGGCACATGACCAGCCAGGGCTCGTTGGCGAAATTCCATGGCAACACCGGAACCTGCTGTGCTGGCCGGGGCACCCCATCACTCCCCAGAACCCAATCCAGCGGGTGTTTCCACGGCCACACCACAAGCAACGAACCAAACAGAAAACCGGTCAACAGCGCCATGGTGGCCGCGTGGTAGCGGCGCAGCAACCAGTGCAACACGCGCGAAAAACACATCAGACCAAGGGCGGCGCCAACAGCAAACACCAGCATCACAGACAGTTCGAAGTTTTTCACGGCGTGCAGCACCGTAGCGTACATGCCCAGCAGTATGAGGATGAAACTGCCGGAAATACCGGGCAGGATCATGGCGCAAATGGCAATGAAGCCGGCAATGAAGACCGCCGGAAGCCCTGCCGGCAACGCCACTACGGGGCTCAGGGCAATCGCCGCGGCGATTGCAAGCCCCGCGGCCAGGCAGGCGCACCGGGCTGTGGTCCACTGCGGCACCTGACGCAGCAGAACCAGCGCCGAGGCCAGAATGAGGCCGAAGAAAAACGCCCAGAGGGGAACAGGATAGGCGTCCAACAACCAGGCGATCATCTGCGCCAGAGACAGAATGCTGGTGGCAATACCCGCTCCCAGCGTGAGCAGGAATGCACCGTCGACATGCTCCCACGCACGGCGCACCTCACCGCGGGAGAGCGAGCGCAGGAACTGCAGGTCGAAGGCCCGAATGCTGCCCAGCAGCCGATCGTAGATACCGGTAATGAAGGCCATGGTCCCGCCGGAGACGCCGGGGACGATATCCGCCGCCCCCATCAGGACCCCGCGGAGAAAAACACCGACCGGAGTCATGGCGCTACTTGACCGTGCCGGAACGCAGCGGCACAAAGCGCACCGCTTCCACCAGGCGCGTATCGTAACCCTCGCTGGTGCGGGTGATCACCTGCAGGTTCTGCAGGGAGGTGCCGACGGGGATGACCAGGCAGCCGCCAGGTGCCAGCTGCAGAAGCAGGTCCTCTGGGATGGTTTCAGGGGCTGCGGTGCTGATGATGCCATCAAACGGAGCGCCCTCAACCCAGCCCAGTCCACCGTCTGCATGGCTGAAGCGCACATTGCGCAGCTTTAACTGGCGCAGCCGGGCACGCGCCTTGTCCAGCAGGGGCTTGATGCGCTCAATACTCCAGACTTCTTCCACCAGCTGCGCCAGCACCGCCGTCTGGTAGCCGGACCCGGTGCCGATCTCCAGCACGCGACTGCGCGGCCCCTGCTCCAGCAGCAACTCGGTCATACGGGCCACAATATAAGGCTGGGACAGGGTCTGCTGAAAACCGATGGGCAGGGCGGTGTCCTCATAGGCCCGATGCGCCATCGCCTCATCCAGAAACAGGTGTCGGGGCGTGCGCCGCATCACGTCAAGCACGCGTTCATCCTGCACACCCTGCTCTGCGAGGCGTCGCACCAGTCGCTCGCGCGTGCGCTGCGAGGTCATCCCGATACCCTTGAGATCGACGTTATTCACTGCGCCCCTCACGCTCTCGATATCCTTCCCTGTAATCCAGTAGTTCCGCCAACACGGCGGTCGCATAGCTGCCAGGCGGCAGGCTGAATGTCAGAACCAGCGACTCATCATCACAAAAGCGCCAGGAAAAGTCATCCGGCAACAGCCGCGCTGCACGATACGACAGCGTCAGGCCGGCGCGTTCCAGAAACTCGCACACCGCTGCCTCGGAAGACAGCACTGACTTCTGTACAGCCACCAGGGAGGGGCTCTGCAGGCTGGCGCCACTGCCCCAGAGCGGCAAACCCGGATGCACATCGCCGTCCACCGCGCGTTGCTGCAACGCGTCGTCCAGCTCGGTGCAGGGAAACAGGCTGCGGCTGCCCTGCAACAGGCAGACGTCCCCCTCGCGCAGACAGGCCCAAGTGTCCGCCTGAACCCGCTCCGCCAGCAGGCGATTGAACAGTTCACTGCGCAAGGCAGATAGAAACAGGCCGCGTTTACTGTGGCTCAGCTTGCGCGCCCCGCGCTGCACCCAGGCGCGCGCCTGCAGCAGGGTGGCGCCGCCGCGCCCGAAACGCTGCTCGCCAAAATAGTTCGGCACGCCGCGATCGCGTATGCGCTCCAGCGCACTCAGCAAACCCGACTTGTCGCCCTGCAGCGCACGCAAATGGAGTGTGAACGCATTGCCGCGATGCACGCCGCGCTTGAGCTTGCGCAAATGACGGCAGCAATTCAGCACGACAACTTCACCGGGCACCTGCAGGCGCTGCCAGTCGGGCTCGGCCTTGCCCGCCATACGCACGCTGATCCACTGCCGGGTAACGGCGTGACGATCTTTCAGGCCGCTGTAACCGATATCGCGCGGGTGTATGCCGGCAAGCGATGACACCCGCTCAACCAGGTCCGGCGTGGTCAAACCGCGTTTCTCGATGTGCAGAAATACGTGCTCGCCCTCCCCGTCAGGCGCGAAGCCCAGTTGCTCGTCAACCAGAAAGTCCTCGGGATTGCAGCGAATCAGCGCGTGCGCCTGCGCGATCGGACCTACCCGGCTCAGTTCAGGCATCATGCGTCGGCGGCACCCTGCAAGAGCACCACCGCATGTGCGGCAATACCCTCAGCGCGACCAGTGAAGCCGAGTTTTTCCGTGGTGGTGGCCTTGACGTTGACTTGCCCCACCTCTACCTGCAAATCCTCAGCCAAATTACCCTGCATGGCGCCAACATGCGCCGCCATGCGTGGCGCCTCCGCAATCAAAGTGGCGTCAAGGTTCACCAGTTGCCAGCCCCGGGCGTGCACCTGTTCAACCACGCGACGCAGCAGAATCCGGCTGTCTATGGCGGCAAAGGCGGGGTCGCTGTCGGGAAAATGACGACCGATATCTCCGGCCCCGATCGCGCCGAGCAGGGCATCACACAGCGCGTGGATCAGCACATCGCCATCCGAGTGGGCCACCAGTCCCTGTGTGTGCGCAATGCTTACTCCGCCGAGCACCACGGCGCTGCCCGGGCCGAAGCGATGAACATCATAACCATGCCCGATGCGTAAGCTGTTCATGCCTGCCCCTCGCGGTCGATACCCAGATAGAATGCGGCCAGCTCAAGATCCCCCGGGACTGTCACCTTGAAGTTGGACGGGGACCCCGGCACCAGCAGGACGGGATGACCGCCCCACTCCATCGCGGACGCCTCATCGGTGATCTCGACACCGGCTGCCAGGGCAGCCGCCAGCACGCTGTGCAGCTGGCCCAGTGCAAACATTTGCGGCGTCTGGGCCCGCCACAGTCCGCGGCGATCCACAGTCGCCTGCACGTAGCCATCGGCATCGACGCGCTTGAGTGTGTCGATCACCGGCTCGGCCAGCAGCCCGCCGCAGCCTTTCGCCAGGACCTGCGTCACCAGCCGCTCGCCATCCGAAGCGGCGAGGCAAGGGCGCGCCGCATCGTGTACCAGCACCCAATCATCATCATATGCAATTTTTTGCAGATAGTGCAGCGCAGCCAGCACGGAGTCGGCGCGCTGGGCACCGCCCTGCACGACCTGAATCCGTGCGTCTGTATCGCGGTAGTCTGCCGCACGCGGATCGTCAGCGGCGAACGCAACCACCACCCCCTGCATGCCCGGGAGCCGAAGCAAGGCCTCCAGGCTGCGCCGCAGCAGCGTTTTGCCACCTAGCAATAAATGCTGTTTGGGCTGGGCATGCCCCATGCGCACTCCGGCGCCCGCGGCAGGAATGACCCCCCAACACCGGGCCATCTCGCTCACTCCTGTGGCTCGGCGCGCGGTGCCTGTGTTTGCCCGCCACCGTCACTAGGCACCACCTGGTAGAAGACTTCACCTTCGCGCACCAGCCCGAGCTGCTCGCGTGCGCGCTGTTCGAGCCCGTCATTGCCCGTTTGCAGGTCCAGTACTTCCCGCTCCAGAACGGCGTTGCGGGCGCGCAGCTCACGGTTGATGGCTTCCTCGCGCTGCACCTGCTGCTGCAAACGATGCTTTTCGGCCAGGCTGCCCTCGGCGAACCACAGCCGGTACTGCAACGCGACCAGCAAAAACAGCATACCGGCCAGCAGGTACTTCATATCACCCGCGCCGGCCGGCGATTTCGGCGAGCCCGCGGTAGGCGGCACGCGTACCCAGCTCCGCTTCAATGCGCAGCAGGCGGTTGTATTTCGCTACGCGATCGGAACGGCACAATGAACCGGTCTTGATCTGCCCGGCGGCGGTCGCAACCGCCAGGTCGGCAATGGTCGTGTCCTCGGTTTCCCCGGAGCGGTGGGAAATCACTGCGGTATAACCGGCCTTGCGTGCCATGGCAATGGCGTCCAGGGTCTCCGACAGGCTGCCGATCTGGTTGAATTTGATCAGGATAGAGTTGGCCACACCGGTATCAATGCCGCGCTTGAGAATGCGCGTGTTGGTCACGAACAAATCGTCGCCAACCAGCTGCACGCGGTCACCGATCTTGTCCGTGAGCATTTTCCAGCCATCCCAGTCCGACTCGTCCAAGCCGTCTTCTATCGACACAATTGGGTGCGCGCCAGCGAGGTCAGCGAGGTAGTCAGTGAACTCTGCACTGCTGAAGCGCTTGCCTTCTCCCGCGAGGTCGTACACGCCGTCGCGGTAGAACTCGGAGGCCGCGCAGTCCAGTGCCAGCGTGATGTCGCTGCCCAGACGATAGCCCGCATTGGCCACGGCCTCGGCGATCACTTCCAGCGCCGCTTCGTTGGAGGGCAGGTTGGGTGCAAACCCGCCCTCATCACCCACCGCTGTGCTCAGGCCGCGCTGGGACAGCACCTTCTTCAGCGCATGAAAAATTTCGGCACCTGCGCGCAAAGCCTCGGCGAATGTCGGCGCCGCCACCGGCTGCACCATGAACTCCTGGATGTCGACGTTGTTGTCGGCGTGCTCGCCACCGTTGAGGATGTTCATCATTGGCACCGGCATACTGAGTGCCTCACTGCCGTTAAGTTCGGCAATGTGCTGGTACAAGGGCAGCTTGCGCGCCTGTGCCGCCGCCTTGGCCGTGGCCAGTGATACGGCGAGAATGGCGTTGGCGCCGAAATGCCCCTTGTTCTCGGTGCCATCGGCGTCGATCATCGTGGTATCGATATCCCGCTGGCGGCCCGGGTCCATGCCCAGCAGCAGCGCACGAATGTCCTTGTTGACGTGGCCAACGGCGGTCAACACGCCTTTACCCAGGTAGCGGTTACTGTCGCCATCGCGCAGTTCCAGGGCCTCGCGCGAGCCCGTAGAGGCACCGGACGGGGCGCAGGCGGAGCCCACCTCACCGCTGTCCAGGGTGACCTCGGCCATGACGGTCGGGTTGCCCCGGGAATCCATGACCTCAAAGGCCTGTACATTGGCGATCTTGCTCATTGCGTCAACTCCAGATGGCTGTTCAATCGATGGTGAGGGTCGGCAGTTGCTTGACCAGGCTGTCCACGGCCTGCACCTGCGCCAGGAACGGCTCCAGCTGGTGCAGCGCGAGCGCGCTGGGACCGTCGCACAGCGCGCGTGCCGGATCCGGGTGGGCTTCCAGAAAGAGCCCCGCGAGGCCCAGGGCCATGCCCGAGCGGGCCAATTCCAGCACCTGTGCACGGCGTCCACCGGAGGCGGCACCCGACGGGTCCCGACACTGCAGCGCGTGGGTGACGTCGAAAATCAACGGGCGGTCGTTGCAGGTCTGCTTCATGACGCCAAAACCCAGCATGTCGACCACCAGGTTGTCGTAGCCGAAATTGCTGCCGCGCTCGCAGATCAGCAGGCGTTCGTTGCCGCATTCCACAAACTTCTCAACCACATTCGCCATCTGCGACGGGCTCAGGAACTGGGGCTTCTTGATGTTGATCATGGCACCGGTGGCCGCCATTGCCGCCACCAGGTCGGTCTGGCGAGCGAGGAAAGCCGGCAGCTGGATGATGTCGCAGACCTCTGCCGCCGCCGCGGCCTGCTCCGGGGCGTGCACGTCCGTGATCAGCGGCACGCCGAACTCCGCTTTCACCGCCGCCAGAATCGCCAGCCCCTCTTCCAACCCGGGGCCGCGAAAGGAATGAATCGAGGAGCGATTGGCCTTGTCGTAGGAGGCCTTGAACACCAGCGGGATCGACAGGCGCGCGCAGACGTCGACGTAGTGTTCCGCCACGCGCAGGGCGAAGTCCCGACTTTCGAGCACATTCACGCCACCGAAAAGCACGAACGGCTCGCGATTGCCTATGGTGATGGCGCCGAGTTGCTCTACGCGTGCAGTCATCGCCTTGGCCCCGCCGCCCAATCAGCCGCGGGCATGCGCCAGCGCGGCCTCGATATAGCTGGTAAACAGCGGGTGCCCGCCACGCGGCCGGGAGGTGAATTCCGGGTGAAACTGGCAGGCGATAAACCAGGGATGATCGGGCAGTTCGATCATCTCGACCAGGGCGTGATCAGCAGACCAGCCGCCCACGCGCACGCCGGCAGCCGTGAGCTGCTCCACGTAATTGTTGTTGATTTCATAGCGGTGACGATGTCGCTCTACCACGCTGTCTTCGCCGTAGATGGCGCGCACCTGGGAGCCGGCTTCCAGGTAGCAGGTCTGGGCACCCAGGCGCATGGTACCACCGAGGTCGGAGCTGGCATCGCGCTGCTGCGTAGACCCATCGGCGTTTTGCCACTCGGTAATCAGGGCGACAATCGGGTGCGGCGTTGCGGCCTGCATTTCGGTAGAGTTGGCACCTTCCAGCCCCATCACGTTGCGGGCGTATTCAATCAGCGCAACGTGCATACCGAGGCAAATACCCAGGAAGGGCACCTTGTTCTCGCGGGCGTAGCGCACGGCAGTAATCTTGCCCTCAACACCCCGGTCACCGAAACCGCCCGGCACCAGAATGGCATCGGCACCCGCCAGCACAGAGGTGCCGTGGCGCTCGATATCCTCGGCATCGATGTAGTCGATTTTGACCTCCGCCAGGGTCTGCAGGCCAGCGTGCTTGAGCGCTTCGTTCAGCGACTTGTAGGCGTCCAGCAGATCCATGTACTTGCCGACCATGGCGATGCGCACGGTGCCACAGGTGTCGCTGAACTCGCGGCGCAACACGTCGTCCCACTCGGCGAGGTCTGCCGGCGGGCAGTCGAGGTTGAAGCGCTCAACCACAAACTCGTCGAGGCCGTAGGCGTGCAGCATGCCGGGAATACGGTAGATGGAATCGGCGTCGAGCAATGGAATAACCGCCCGCTCCTCCACGTTGGTAAACAGGGAGATCTTTTTGCAGGCGCTCTCCTCGATGGGCACGGCGCAGCGACAGAGCAGGATATCCGGCTGCAGGCCGATGGAGCGCAGTTCCTTGACCGAGTGCTGGGTGGGCTTGGTCTTGATTTCCCCTGCGGTGGCGATATACGGCACCAGCGTCAGGTGCATCAACAGTGCCCGGCTGGAACCCACTTCCACGCGAAGCTGCCGCGCCGCCTCCAGGAACGGCAGGCTCTCGATGTCGCCCACCGTACCGCCAATCTCGACGATAGCGACATCCGCATCGCCCGCACCCAGGATCACCCGGCGCTTGATTTCATCGGTGATGTGCGGAATGACCTGCACGGTGCCACCGAGATAGTCACCGCGGCGCTCTTTCTTCAACACGGTGTTGTAGACCCGTCCGGTGGTGAAGTTATTCGTGCGCTTCATGGTCGCGCGGGTGAAACGCTCGTAGTGACCCAGGTCCAGGTCAGTCTCGGCGCCGTCTTCGGTCACAAAGACTTCACCGTGCTGGAACGGGCTCATGGTGCCAGGGTCAACATTGATGTAGGGGTCGAGCTTCAGCAGGGTGACCTTGATGCCGCGTGCCTCGAGCACCGCCGCGAGGGATGCCGCTGCAATCCCTTTGCCCAAGGAAGAAACCACACCACCGGTGACGAAGACATAACGCGTCATGCAAAGCCTATCTGTACGCTGTGAACAAGGGCATCACGGGGCCTGCAGATGGAGGCTTGAAGCTGCTTCCGAGGCCCGCAAGACCTGCAAAAAGATGGGAAATCAGATTACCAGAAAGGCCCTCAGAGCTCAATCGCGCGGGCGTCTGTATTTCGCCTCCAGCGCACCCGCCAAACATCTTTGCCGCCGTCCCGGACAAGCCAGCTGCCGTCACACAGCCAGAGGTCCGCCACCGCCACCAGCACCCCATCGTGGTAGAGCAGCGGAATATCCTCGCGCCACCAGGGAGGGATACCCGCCTCCTGCAGCAGCGTTTTCAAACGCCGACTGCCCGCTCTCCCCGGCAGACGGCACCGCTCGCCGCCACGGCGCCAGTGCACCGTGAGCACCGAGCCTTGTGGCAGCCGAATGCCTGTGTCGTGCCCAGCCGGCACCAGTGACAGCTGCCCACCGCCGAACTGCAGCGACTTGCCCGGCGCCAGTTGCGCGCCCCCTGCGTCGCGCTCGCGCGCAGGGGGCAGCAGGAATACGCCATCGCCAAAACGGCGTAAGGCGTATCCCTGCCAGGTCAGCAACGGGCTGCCGCCCCCCGCGTGAAGCTGGCGCAAAAACTCCGCGACCGTGGCCCCCGGCGGCAAAGGCAGGCCCGCATCCTCCAGCCAGCCGCGCAGCGCCATGACGCCCGCCGCGCCAGGTCGCGCGAGAAGATCATGCAGGTCAAGTCCCGGGTCGCCGAACATGCTGGTCACCGCCTTCGGCGCGGGCAACAGGTCTTCCAACACATGTTCCGCGGCGCCCAGCTGATGCGCAGAGCGCTCCACGCTGCCACGGTAACCGGGCCAGCGCTCGGCAATGGCCGGTAACACCGTGTGTCGCAGGTAGTTGCGGTCCAGTGAGGTATCGACGTTGGAGGGGTCATCGATCCAGTCAAGCTGCTCGGCGACGGCATAGGCCTGCAGCGCGCTGCGGGGGAACCCCAGCAGCGGTCTGACCAGCTGTCCTCGCCCCAGTGCACGCTGCTGTGGCATGCCTTGCAATCCACGCAGGCCGGCACCACGCAGCCAGCGCAGCAGTACGGTTTCCACCTGATCATCCTGGTGATGGGCAAAGAACATCACATCGCCCGCCTCCAGCAGAGGCTCCAGCGCCGTATAACGTGCCTCGCGGGCGGCCGCCTCGAGGCCAGAGCCTGTTTGCCGTACGCTGACCGTACAGACCTCCAGCGGCACGTCCAACGCCGCACAAAACGCACTGGCTCGCTGCTGCCATTGCTCTGCCGCCGGATGCAACTGGTGATTGATGTGCACGGCACTGATGGGCGGAGTCTGCCCTGCGCTGCGCTGGGAACACAGCAGGTGCAGCAACACCGTGGAATCCAGCCCGCCACTGAAGGCGACCCACCAGCGGCGCGCGCTGCGCCAGGGGGCCAGTGCGGCCTCCAGCGCCGCGCTGTCAAACGGGGTCGGAGTTGGGGGCGCGGTCACGGCACCGGACTGGGCGGCGCTCAGTTGCCGTAGGACATGAGGCGCTCGTAGCGCCGTTCAAGCATCTCCTCGACCGGGGATTGCTCCAGGCGGTCGAGCTCCTTGATGAGGTGCGCCTGTATGCGCTCAGCCATCAGGTCGACGTTGCGGTGCGCACCCCCCATGGGTTCAGGAATGGTGGCGTCGACGATACCCAGTTCCTGCAACACCTTGGAGGTTACCCCCATTGCCGCCGCCGCTTCGGGTGCATTGGCAGTGCTCTTCCAGATGATGTTGGCACAGCCTTCGGGGGAAATAACGAAATAGGTGGCGTACTGCAGCATCGCCAGGTGGTCCCCCACACCGATACCCAGCGCACCGCCGGAACTGCCCTCGCCAATGACCACGCAGATGATGGGGGTGGCCAGCCGTGACATCACCGCCAGATTCTGCGCGATGGCTTCGCTGATGCCCCGCTCCTCGGAGTCGATCCCCGGGTAGGCTCCGGGTGTGTCAATCAGGGTAATGACGGGCATCTTGAACCGCTCGGCCATGGACATCAGGCGCAGCGCCTTGCGATACCCTTCCGGCTTCGGCATGCCGAAGTTGCGCAGCACCTTGTCTTTCACTGCGCGCCCCTTCTCCTGCCCGATAACCACGACCGGGCGCCCATTGAGGCGTGCGGTGCCGCCGACGATGGCGCGGTCGTCTCCAAAATGGCGGTCGCCGTGCAGCTCATCGAAGTCGGTGAAGAGACGGGAAATGTAATCCAGCGTGTAAGGCCGACGCGGGTGACGCGCCACCTTGACGATATCCCAGGGGCTCAGATTGGCGTAGATCTTTTCGGTGAGCTTGGCGCTTTTCTCGCGCAGGGTGCGTATCTCTTCGCTGATATTGATGTCGGCATCGGTCCCAACAAGTTGCAGCTCTTCGATCTTGACCTCAAGCTCGGCAATGGGCTGTTCAAAATCAAGGTAATTGGGGTTCATGCGCTCTCGGACTCAGCAATTCACAAGCGCGCAGTGTACAAAATTAATCCTGCGCACACCAATTCCCGGCCGACAGTTGCAGGCAGGTACAACCAGCCACCGCTGCCTACACGCCAACCAGGCTGATCATCACCCCCGCCGCTACGGCAGAGCCGATGACGCCCGCGACATTGGGGCCCATGGCGTGCATCAGCAGGTAGTTACTGGGGTTCGCCTCCAGGCCCAGGCGGTTGCTGACGCGCGCCGCCATCGGTACCGCGGAAACACCGGCAGAGCCGATCAGCGGGTTGAGTGGGTGACTGCCAAACCGGTTCATCAGCTTGGCGATCAATACGCCTGAGGCCGTACCGATGGCAAAGGCCACCACACCCAGCAGCATGATACCGAGGGTCTCGATATCCAGAAACTTGTCGGCAACGAGTTTCGAGCCAACCGACAAGCCGAGAAAAATGGTGGTGATGTTGATCAGGGCATTCTGGGCGGCATCACTCAGACGCTTCACCACACCACATTCCTTCATCAGGTTGCCAAAACAGAACATGCCCAGCAGAGGCGCCGCCGCGGGCAACAAAAGCGCCACCAGAATGAGCAGCATCAGCGGAAACACAATCTTTTCCCGCTGCGACACCTCGCGCAACTGGGTCATGACGATCTCACGCTCCGCTTGCGTGGTGAGCGCGCGCATAATCGGCGGTTGAATCAGGGGCACCAGTGCCATGTAGGAATACGCCGCCACCGCGATTGGCCCCAGCAGGTCCGGTGCCAGCAGGCTGGCGACGTAAATGGCGGTTGGGCCGTCCGCGCCGCCAATGATGCCGATGGCAGCGGCGTCCGCGAGGCTGAAATCCATCAAGCCGAGGGTGCTGAGGCCCACAGCGCCCAGCACGGTGGCAAATATGCCGAACTGCGCGGCCGCACCCAGGAACAACGTGCGGGGATTGGCCAGCAGCGGGCCAAAGTCAGTCATGGCGCCAACGCCCATGAAGATCACCAGCGGTGCCACACCGCTGGCAATGGCGACCGTGTAGAACGTATACAGCATGCCGTCGCTGAACCCCGCCGCTCCAGCCGCACTCGCCGCCGCCTGCTGCACCGGTGCCGCCGCCATTCCCAGCGCCTGCAGGAGCGCTTCGGCATCGCTGGCCACGGACTGGCCCAGCAACCTGGCCATCTCCGCCAGCACGGCGGGGTCCGCGCTGTGCAACGCATTTTCGGCGGCGGAATACGCGAGGCCTGCGCCGGGAATGTTCGCCAACACGCCACCAAAGCCGATCGGCACCAGCAACAGCGGTTCGAATTGCTTGCGGATGGCCAGGAACAGCAGGCAGAGGCCGATCAATATCATCACCACCTGGCCGGGCTGAAAGTGGGCCAGCCCGGTGGAGTCCCACAGACGCAGCAGATTGCTCATCGGGTCAGGCCAGGGTGATCAAAGTGTCGCCAACGGCAACAACATCGCCCGCCTTCACCTCGACGCTCGCGACCTTGCCGTCTTGCGGCGCGCGCACTTCGGTCTCCATCTTCATGGCTTCGAGCAGCACAATCACCTGGCCCGCGGCCACCGCGTCACCCAACTGCACGTTGACCTTGAAGATATTGCCGGCCAGCGGTGCCGGCACGGCAGTGGCGTCTGCTGCCGCTGCAGGCCGGGCTGCCGGCTTTGCCGCCGGCGCCTCCGCGGTGGACTCGCGCACGGTGTCGACGTCACCGCCGGCGCTGACTTCTACCAAGTACGACTGGCCATTGACCCGGACGGTGTAGATGCCGGGCTCTTCTGCTGAGGCGCCTTGACTCGCGGTTGAGGGCTCTTTGTCAGCCGCTGAAGGCTCTTTATTAGCCGCTGAGGGCTCTCTACCAGCCGCTGAAGGCTCCTCCCCCGGCGCCGGCTCAAAAGCCGAGGGGTCACCGCGGTGCTGCAGGAAGCGCAGGCCGATCTGGGGGAACAGCGCATAGGTGAGCACGTCGTCGACTTCCCGCTCGCCGCTGGCCAGCGTGATGTTCTTTTCTTTCGCCAGTGCGCGCAGTTCGCTGGACAACCCATCCAGCTCCGGCTCCAGCAGGTCGGCCGGGCGACAGGTGATGACCTCATTGCCCTCGAGTACGCGCTGCTGCAGGGCTTCGTCAACCGCCGCGGGAGTGGCGCCGTACTCACCCTTGAGCACGCCCGCGGTTTCCCGCGATATCGACTTGTAGCGCTCACCGGTCAGTACGTTCAGCACGGCCTGGGTGCCGACGATCTGTGAGGTGGGGGTGACAAGCGGGATAAAGCCGAGGTCCTCACGGACTTTCGGTATCTCCTCCAGGACTTCGTCCATGCGATCCAGGGCGCCCTGCTCACGCAGCTGGTTTTCCATATTGGTCAACATGCCGCCGGGGACCTGGGCCACCAGGATGCGCGCATCCACGCCGCGCAAGGAGCCCTCGAATCGCGCGTATTTCTTGCGCACGCCGCGGAAGTAGCCGGCGATGTCGGCGAGCTTTTCCAGATCGAGGCCCGTATCGCGCTCGGTACCGGCCAATATCGCCACAACGGACTCTGTCGGCGAATGGCCATAGGTCATCGACATGGAGGAGATGGAGGTATCCACGTTGTCGATTCCGGCTTCCACGCACTTGAGAATGGTCGCGGTGGACAGCCCGGTGGTGGCATGGCACTGCATGTGGATGGGAATATCGCAACTTTCCTTGAGTCGGCGCACCAACTCGTAGCCTGTGTAGGGCCGCAGCAGGCCAGCCATATCCTTTATCGCAATAGAGTCGGCGCCCATATCCTCTATGCGCTTGCCCTGATCCACCCAGGCATCCAGTGTGTGCACAGGACTCAATGTGTAGGAGATCGTACCCTGGGCATGGCGTTCCACCGCCTTCACCGCTTTCAGCGCCACCTCGATGTTGCGCATGTCGTTCATGGCATCAAACACACGGAACACATCGACACCATTCAGCGCCGCACGTTCTACAAAGCGCTCGACTACATCATCCGCGTAGTGCCGGTAACCGAGAATATTCTGGCCGCGCAGCAGCATTTGCTGACGCGTGTTGGGCATGGCTTTCTTGAACTCGCGAATGCGTTCCCAGGGGTCCTCGCCGAGGTAACGGATGCAGGCATCAAAGGTGGCGCCGCCCCAGGTTTCGACCGACCAGTACCCCACCGTATCCAGCTCAGCGGCCACCGGCAGCATGTCCTCAAGACGAACCCGGGTTGCCAGCAGCGACTGGTTGCCATCGCGCAGAACCACGTCGGTGATGCCCAGTGGGCGCTTGTTTTCAGCCATGCGGTTTCAATCTCCTCGAGGCGGGTTCAGCCATTGCGGCCACGTTGGCGGTGCTGGTGCACCGCGGCGGTAATGACCGCGATGCGCTCCGCGTCCAGCGAGGACTCTGCAGGCGCTGCGCTGGTGCGCCGCTGTGCCACAGCTTGCGACTCTGCAGGCTGCGGAAAAAAACGCAGGATCACCTGCGAGGCCAGCCCGATGGCCAGTACCAGCAGGGAGAGGAAAATCACCACCGCACTGACGCCAAACAGCATCAGCTCCACACCCTGCATGAAAAGTTCGTCTTCGCGCACAACCACGTACCGCTTCAGCTCACGTTAGCATCATAAATCATCTTGGCTGCGGGGCGCCAACGTGCGCTTCGCCCCCCACCACCTCCGCGCTTAACCCGGCAGGCGCACAGCGGTATACTGGCACACCGACCGGAGACCCGATGTGCGACTCATTCTCGCCCCCATGGAAGGCGTCATTGACGCCGGCATGCGCGCCCTGCTGACCCAGATCGGCGGGCTGGACCGCTGTGTGACTGAATTCGTGCGGGTCAGCGATCGCCTGCTGCCGCCGCGCGTATTCCATCGGCTGTGCCCGGAATTGCGGGAAGGAGGCCTTACCCCGGCAGGCGTACCGGTGTTTCTGCAATTGCTGGGCGGACAGGCACAACCCATGGCGGACAATGCGCTACGGGCTGCTGAACTCGGCGCACCGGGCATCGACATCAACTTTGGCTGCCCCGCAAAAACGGTCAACCGCTCCGATGGCGGCGCCGTTCTGCTGCGCGAACCTCAGCGCGTGGGCGCAATCGCGGCTGCCGTGCGCCGTGCGGTGCCCACCCACGTGCCGGTTACGGCAAAGATTCGCCTCGGTTTCGAAGACCGTTCACCGTTTCTGGATAACGTGCGCGCCCTGGCCGATGCGGGGGTCAACGAGCTGGCGATCCATGCCCGCACCCGCAGCGATGGCTACAAGCCACCGGCCTGGTGGGACGAAATTGCGCGGGCGGTGGCGCTGGTGGATTTCCCCGTCATCGCCAACGGCGAAATCTGGAGCCCCGAGGACAGCCAGCGAGCGCGCAGCGCCAGCCACTGTGAAGACCTGATGCTGGGCCGCGGCGTACTGTGCCGACCGGACCTGCCCAGACTGGTGCGCGCAGCCACTGACGGCGTGGACGCCCAGGGACTGTCCTGGCTGGATATTGCCGAGTTGCTGCAGGGCTTTGCGCAACAGAAGCAACGGGAGTGTGCAGAACGGCACGCCGCGGGGCCGGTCAAACAGTGGCTGGGTTACCTGCGTCATTATTACCCCCAGGCCGCGGCGCTGTTTGCCGACGTCAAACGCCTCACAGACCCGGAAGCGGTCTGCGCGGTCATTCGCGCCCACACCCCCTCGCGCACCGGGGAACACTCCACGGCCGTTGCCGCCTGAGGCAGCTGCATCAGCACAGAAGGTTCACGTTATGCCGCATACCGCATTCATCACTGGCGCCACCTCCGGTTTCGGTCGCGCCTGCGCCCACCGTTTCGCCGATGCCGGCTGGAACCTTGTTCTCAGCGGCCGGCGCAGCGACCGCCTGCAGGCAGTCCAGGAGGAACTCCAGGCGCGCTGCGCCGTGCACACAATCTGTCTTGACGTGCGCGACACCGCGGCAGTGCAGGACGCCGTGGCAAGCCTGCCGCAGCCGTTCAGCGAGGTGCACGTACTGGTCAACAACGCCGGGCTGGCACTCGGCACCGCGCCGGCACAGCACAGCGATCTGGAGCAGTGGCACCGTATGATCGACACCAATATCAAGGGGCTGACCACCGTGACGCATGCCCTGCTGCCAACGCTGGTGGCCCGCGGTCGCGGCACCAGTATCATCAATATCGGCTCCGTTGCCGGCCACTGGCCTTACCCCGGTGGCAATGTGTACTGTGGCAGCAAGGCCTTTGTCGAACAGTTTTCACTCGCGCTGCGCAGTGACCTGCAAGGCAGCGGCGTGCGTGTGAGCTGCCTGGCCCCGGGGCTTTCGGAGAGCGAGTTCACGCTGGTGCGCACCGGCGGTGACCAGGCGGCCTACGATGCGCTCTACGCCGGTGCCGACCCTATTCAGCCGCAGGACATTGCCGACACCGTATTCTGGCTGGCAACCCTGCCGGCGCACCTCAACGTCAATTCGCTGGAGCTGATGCCGGTCAGCCAGTCCTGGTCACCCTTCACGATTTCCCGGCGCTGATTTGACCTGAATCAACAGGTGACAGGGTCAGGCTTGCCCCCTGCTGTTAGCGCCCCCATCATCGCGGTAAGAGTATTTACCGTGAGGGCTTTGCGATGACTTCCACTTCACCACGCCACCGTCTGTCACCGGCGATCAGCCTGCTCACCGGCATCGCGTTGGCCGCTGCCGCCGGGGCCGAGCCACTGCGAGACCGCGCCAACGACCTGTTCAATCCAGTCCCTGCGATTAGCGACACCGCGACCGGCCGTGCGTTGAATCCGGATCAGGTCGAGCTGGGGAAAATGCTGTTTTTTGAACCACGCATTTCCGCCAGCCATTTAATCAGCTGCAATACCTGCCACAACGTTGGGTTTGGCGGTCACGATTACCTGCCCACCTCCATCGGGCACGGCTGGCAGCGGGGCCCCCGGAACTCGCCCACCGTATTCAATGCGGTGTTCAATGCGGCCCAGTTCTGGGATGGACGCGCCGCTGATCTCGCGGAGCAGGCCAAAGGCCCGGTACAGGCGAGTGTGGAAATGAGCAGCACGCCAGCACGTGTCACGGCGACGCTGAGCAGCATGCCGGAGTATTTCGAACGCTTCCAAACCGCTTTTCCCGATGCAGCGGAGCCCCTGAGCTTCGATAACATGGCGTTGGCCATCGAGGCCTTTGAAACCACCCTGACCACGCCGAACTCGGCCTTTGACGCCTACCTCAAGGGCGACGATGCGGCGCTCACCGCGCAGCAGAAAGCCGGCCTCGGCCTGTTCATGGACAAGGGCTGCGCGGCCTGTCACACCGGGGTCAATTTAGGCGGTCAACACTACTTTCCCTTCGGCTTGATTGCGCGGCCAGGGGCTGACATCCTGCCGGTGGGCGACAAGGGGCGCTTTGCCGTTACGCGCACCGCCTCCGATGAGTATGTGTTTCGCGCGGCGCCGCTACGCAACGTGGCCCTCACCGCACCCTATTTCCACTCGGGCGCGGTCTGGAGCCTCGAGGAGGCGGTTGCCATCATGGGCCGCTCCCAGCTGGGCGCCGAGCTGAACGCCGAAGAAGTCAGCCAGATCACGGCATTCCTGGCGTCACTCACCGGGGAACAGCCGCACATCGCGTACCCGTTGCTGCCACCCAGCACGGCTGATACCCCGCGCCCCGACCCGATGTGGAAACCGACCGCCGGCCACTAGGCTCAATACACAGGGGCGGCGCGCGCCGCCCCCATTGCTACGGCGTCAGTGAAGCCTCCCGCGCTGCCTTGAACTCCACGCCGTCACGCCATTCGGGAAAGTCGCGGCTGGATGTCAGTTCGCGGCCCATCTCCAGCAACAACAGCACTTCCTGTGCCGCGCCGCTCAGGTCCCAGGCGGGATCGTATTCATCCGATGGCTTGTGGTAGTGGTTGGCCACGTAGTCACGCAAGCGCGCATCGCCCCAGGCCTTGCCGTGCTCAACACTGTCGGTCGCATTGGTCAGGTACAGTGCCGGAATGCCCACCTTGGCCAGGGAAAAGTGATCCGAGCGGTAGTAGGAACCCTTTTCCGGATAGGGCTCCTGCACCACCACCCTGCCCTGCCGCTGCGCGGCACGCAGTAGATAGTCCTCCAGTTCGCTGTTGCCATAGCCCACCACGGCAACATCGTGAGTGCGCCCGAGGTTTCCAGCCGCGATGTTATCCATATTGAAATTGGCCACTGTTTTTTCCGGGGGAAACAGCGGATTTTCGGCGTAGAACTTTGAGCCTAGAAGCCCGGACTCCTCCGCCGTTACCGCCAGAAACAGCACCGAGCGCTCGGGCCGCTCCCCGCCGGTGAGAAACTGCCGCGCCAGGGCGAGCAACCCCGCCACCCCGGACGCGTTATCGCTGGCGCCGTTGTAGATATTGTCGCCGGCATCACCCGGGCGCACGCCGAGGTGATCCCAGTGGGCGGTGTAAATGATCACCTCATCGGGGTGTTGCGAGCCGGGAACCAGCGCCGCCACATTGTGTGACATACGGTCGGACAGGTTGTTATTGAGCGTCACCGAAGCCTGCATCCCTCCCAGGGCCACCGCCTCGAAATCCGCATGGGCCGCAGCTGCCTTGTCGGCGGCGTAGTCGCGCCCCGCCGCAGCAAACAGCCTCTGCGCCTGTGCTAGCGGAATCCAGCCTTCCACCGCCAGCTTGTCGCGATGGCGGTTCTCTGCCGTCAGGCCGATTTTGGCACCCGACCAGCTGTTGCGCACCACTTCCCAGGGGTAGGCAGCGGCGTCGGTCTCATGCACGATCAATGCACCTGCAGCACCCTGCCGGGCCGCTTCGGCGTACTTGTAATCCCAGCGTCCGTAGTAGGTCATGGCATTGCCGTTGAACAGTGCCGGATCCTGCGTGGCAAAGCCGGGGTCGTTAATCAGCACCACCACTGTTTTGCCGGTCACGTCCACGTCCGCATAGTCGTTCCAGCCCCGCTCGGGCGCGTTGATGCCATAGCCAACAAACACCAGCTCGGAAGCGGCGATACCGGTGGTGGCCACCTGCTGTTGGGTCGACACCATCATCTCCTCGCCGTAGGCCCAATCAGCATTGAAGGCATCACCGCGTATGGCCAGCACGGCTGCGGGGTCAGTGGTCACTGCCGTGATGGCCACTTCCTGTAGCCAGCTGTCACCATTGCCGGGCTTCGCCCCGAGCGCGGCAAAGTGCTCAACCAGCCAGTCGATGGTCATCTCTTCGCCGGCTGTACCCGGTTCACGGCCGGCGTAAGTATCCTGCGCGAGTTCGGCAATATGAAAATGCAGGTCCTTCTGCACCTGCTCGTCAACGGTCAGCGCAGCGGCCGCCTGCGACCATGCGAGCGTGGCACTCAGGCCACAAGCGGCGGCCAGGGTAGCAAGGGGTGATGTCATGGGAACTCCAGCGGTTGCAACAACGTGATGCGAAGCATAGACGGTTTCACCCTGCGCC
The DNA here is from genome assembly GCF_003719295.1 of Haliea alexandrii. Classification (GTDB taxonomy): domain Bacteria; phylum Pseudomonadota; class Gammaproteobacteria; order Pseudomonadales; family Halieaceae; genus Haliea; species Haliea alexandrii. The sequence goes on along the minus strand of NZ_RFLW01000002.1, from coordinate 155,867 downwards.
GCACGAGCCCCCGTGGGTTACACGCCCTGCGGCTGGGGGCTGCGCAAAGTCACCGTATGAATGGTATTCTCCGACCCAGCGCCAGGCGCCCACACCCCATCACCACCAGGAACCTGTGGAATGACAATAACAGCCAGCCCCGCCCCCGCGGACGACACCGCCTTTTTCGGTCATCCCCGCGGCCTCTATGTATGCTTTGCGACGGAACTGTGGGAACGCTTTTCGTTCTACGGTATGAAGTACCTCCTGTTGCTCTACCTCACCAAGTATCACCTGTTTTCGGATGCCAACGGTCTGGAGGTGCTGGGTGGCTACGCCGCATTGGTGTACGCGATGCCCGTGATCGGCGGCCTGCTCGCCGACCGCTACCTGGGCATGCGCAAGTCGGTAGTATTTGGCGGGCTATTACTGGTCCTCGGCCACCTCGGCATGGCGGTTGAGGGTGAGCAGGCGCGCCTGGTCGGCGATACCGTGGTACGCGATGACCGCGCCCTGCAGGTGTTTTACTTTTCGCTGGCCCTGATCGTGGTCGGCGTCGGCTTCCTGAAGCCCAATATTTCCACCATTGTCGGCCGGCTGTATGGCATCGACGATCCGCGACGGGACGCCGGTTTCACCATCTTCTACATGGGCATCAACCTCGGCGCGCTGACCGCCACGCTGGTGTGTGGCTACCTGGGGGTGACCTACGGCTGGGGCTACGGCTTCGGTGTGGCCGGTATCGGCATGTTGTTTGGCCTGGTGACCTTCCTGCGCGGGCAGAAGCATCTGCGAGGCCTCGCAGAACCGCCCGTACCCGAGCGTCTGCGGGAGCGTGCACTGCCGGGTCTGAACAAGGAGTGGGCCATTTACCTGGGTGCCGCCGCCGGTGTTGTCGCCGCCTGGCAGATGCTGCAGTTCCACGGCGCCGTGGGCGTGCTGCTGAATGTGCTCGCCATCGTCGTGCTCCTGGGCCTCGCGTGGTTCATCGCCTTCCGCTGCAACCCGGTAGAGCGCAGCCGTATGCTGGTGCTGGTTGCACTGACCATCTGCAGTGTTGTGTTCTGGTCGTTGTTCGAGCAGAGCGCTGCGTCGATGACGCTGTACGCCGACCGGGTCATGGATCGCACGGTTTTCGGCATCAATTTCACCGCCGCGCAGTTCGGTTTTTTCAACGCGTTCTTCATCTTCCTGCTGGCCCCGGTGTTCGCCTGGCTGTGGACCGTATTGGGCCGACGGGGAATCGAACCCTCCACACCCGTGAAGTTCGGTCTGGGTGTGGCGTTTGCCGGGTTGGGCTTTGGCGCCCTGGTACTGGGTGCCGCATCCCCCAATGAGGCTGGCCTGGTCATCGGCTACTGGATGGTGCTGGCGTACCTGCTGCATACCGCCGGTGAACTCTGCCTTTCGCCCGTCGGCCTGTCTGCGGTCACCAAACTGTCAGTACCCGGTGTAGTAGGCGTTATGATGGGCGCCTGGTTCCTCGCCACCGCCTATTCGCAACACGTGGCGGCGCAACTGTCCAAGCTGGCGGCACTGGATCTGCAGACCGGCGCCGGTGACGTCGCCACGGCTCTGGCCACCTACACGGAACTGTTCACGAGTCTGTTCTACGTCGGCCTCGGGGTGGCGGCAGTGCAATTCCTGCTGGCGCCCCTGCTGAAGAAAATGATGCACGGTATTCACTGAGCGGCACAGGACACTAGCCATGACAAGCGCGGATCGCGAGTTCGACATGATTCTTTGGGGGGCCACCGGTTTTACCGGCCAACTGGTCGCGGAGTACCTGGCAACGAGCTATGGCGCCAACGGCACCCTGCGCTGGGCGCTGGCGGGCCGCAATGAGGCGAAGTTGCGGGCTGTGCAGGAATCGCTGATGGTCCACACCGGCGGCATAGCCGTTCCACTGGTGGTGGCCGACAGTGATGATGAGCAGAGCCTGCGTGACATGGTGGCACGCGGCGCAGTGGTGTGCAGTACGGTAGGACCTTACGCACGCTATGGTACGCCGCTGGTCGCAAGCTGTGCGGAGAGTGGCACTCACTATTGCGACCTGTCCGGAGAAGTCCAGTGGATGGCGCGAGTCATACCCGCCTATCAGGCCGCGGCGGCTGCCAGTGGCGCACGCCTGGTACACAGTTGCGGCTTCGATTCCATTCCCTCGGATATGGGCACCTGGTTTCTGCAACGTCAGATGGTGTCACGCCGGGGGGTGGCAGCACGCCACGTGAAGTCCCGGGTAGGCCGGAATCGCCGCACCGCGAGTGGGGGCACCATCGCCAGTATGCTCGAAGTTCTCGATGAGGCACGGCGCGACAAGCAGGTGCGCAGGCTGTTGGCCGACCCCTACTCCCTGTGCCCGGAAGGCACCACCGGCCCGGACGGGCGCGACCAGGCCGGCGCTCGCTACGACACCGACTTCCAGCGCTGGACCTGCCCCTTCATCATGGCCGCCATCAACGGCCGCGTTGTGCGTCGCAGCCATCACCTGCTCGGCATGCCCTGGGGTGAGGACTTTCGCTTCGACGAGGCACAGCTGTGCACCTCGCGGGCGCAGGCCCTGCGCAACACACTGGGCATCGGCGGCGCCATGCTGGGGCTGTCAACCGGACCCGGGCGCACACTACTGCAGCGTTTCCTGCCTGCCCCGGGAGAAGGCCCCGATCGGGAGCAGCGGGAAGCCGGACACTACGAACTGTTCTTCCACGGCGTACACCCCGACGACAGCGCCTGCGACATACGGGTGCGCGTCGCCGGCCAGCTCGACCCGGGCTACGGGTCCACGGCACGCATGTTGGCCGAGTCCGCGGTGAGCCTTGCCCAGGACCCGCTCACCTGCGGAGGCGGCTTCTGGACCCCCTCCTCGGCGCTCGGTGAGCATTTGCTTGAGCGCCTGACCTCGCGTGCCGGCCTCACCTTCGAGGAAGTGGCGATCGATTAGCCCACGCGACCGCACACAACACGGCCGGAGATCGCCCATTGCCTGACCAACCCTCTACGCAGGCCTCAACGTCAGGGTTGAAACGTTTCAACCTTGTGTTCTCGGGAGAGATCCTGAGCGGTACCGACCCGGCCGCGGCGCGCCGGCATTTCGGCACACTGTTCCAGATTGACGACCCGACGCGTATTGAACGCTTCTTCAGCGGCGCATCGATCATTCTGCGCCGCGGCCTGGAGCAGAAAGCGGCTGCCGCCTGGTTTGTCCGTATGCGCGGCATTGGCCTGCAGGCTCACCTGCAACCTGCAGCCGGGCTACCGCCTGTGTCGGCCGCGGAAAAACCCGGCAAGCGGACCCTGGCTCCACCCGCGGCAACAGGCACGGCCCGCTGGGGGCCCAACCCCTACACACTGAAGCCCTACCGTGCGCCGGCTGCCGTGTCCGAGCGCGCGCTGCAAGCCGGCAAGCGCGCCCACGCCGCCCTCGGCACGGCACTGCTGGCCATCTGCCTGCTGTTTGCGCTCACAACCCTGGCGCAGCTGTTGCCGCCCCCCCCCGCCGTGCCCGCACTGCGCGCAGCGGCGAGCAACGACGCGGGCGAATTGATGCTGGCAACCGGGCAGCTCCTGCTGCACCACGACCGATCCGGCGCCGCACTGGGCACGCTGTCGCGCTCACAGCTAGGGCTCACGGCACCTCTGCAGCAACTCCTCTGGCTGGATCGCGAGCGCCTGCTGGTGCAGGTAGCAACCACCGAAGGCGGCAACCTGTACCGCTGCGTGATCGCCGAGGCGCAATGCAGAGCCTTTGCCGGCGATCAGGGGCACTGGCGCGCAGAGGCCATGGTCCGGGTTCCCAACGGCCAGCATGTCGTACTCGCCGACAGCGCGAATGGCAGGTTGTTGCGCGTGGACGGCGCCGGCAATGTGGTGGCCGAGCGCAGCATCGCACTGCCGACCAGGCCGCAACTGCGCATCCACGACGGACTCCTGTTCGCGAACAGTGCTGCTGGCCCTGCCCTGAGCGTTTATCGCTATGAGGTCGCAGCGTTTGCCGAGCAGCTTGATGAGCTGCTGCTATTGCCAGCGGCCGCCGTCGCCGCCGAACTGGCTCACGTGCAGGACTTCGCGCGGGTCGGGGCATTTTGGTGGGCGGTGCTGGAGAATACCGAAACCGGCCACCGCGGCGTCTTCCGCTTCGACACACAATGGAATGCGCTGCCGCCCGTTGCCCTGCCCGCGCCAACACCCTTACTCACGCTGGTGCCCTGGGAAGAGCGGCTATTGCTGTTCCCCACCGGTGCGCATGCACTGCAGCGCTACGCGGCAGACGGCACGGCAGGAACAGCGCTGGAAGTGGAAGCACTCAAGGCGCGCGCAGGTCAACGCAGCCGGGCACTGCAGATGCGCGCGGTGTTGCTGGGGAGTGCGCGTATCCTGTTATTGCTGCTGAGTGTACTGGCTACGTTTTACGGTATCTGGCAGTACGCCAGACAGCGGGTGTTCGCGCTCGATCGCGGACGTCATGCTCCCATGCTCGGGCCGCGCATGCAGCACGTCGAATGGCTGCAAGCTGCTGCCACGATGAAGCGTCGCGGCTTTGCGGGCTGGATCGGCGCGCAAGGGCGCGGACACATCGGCCTGCTCGGCCCGCTGCTGGTGCTGGTCGACCACCGCGGGGTCTATCATGCCGGCAACGGCATACAGGTTCAGCGGCATCCGCGGTTCCTGCGTATCGAAGGGGTTCAGGTGCCCACGGGCTCCGCCAGGAAACCGCTTTTCCAGGCTTCTCGCTGGCCCGATGTCGAAAGGCTACTCTCCGGCTGTAGCCGTGGCGACACCGCCGGCGTTGTGGTCACGATGCTGGAGGCCAGACAGCCGCTGGCATTGGCGTGCGCCGCCATGCTGGTTCTGCTCGTTAGCGCTTTGGTACTGGGCCTGATGGCCTGAGCATGCTGCGCCAAACACGGCGCGGGCGGGGCAAATTCGTTATACTCGGCGGGCGCAAACGCCTCACCAGACGGCAGCACACGCGGACAGGAACAAGGACCTCGCATGGACAAGCCACACCCAAAACGCAAACGCAGCCGTCAGCGGCGCGATGTGGCATTGATGGTCACCTGCCTGGCAGATCTGATGCGCCCCTCAGTCGGTTTTGCCGCCATACGCCTGCTGGAGCGCGCCGGCTGCCGTGTGAGCGTGCCCGAGCAGCAAACCTGTTGCGGACAACCCGCCTACAACAGTGGCGAAATTGATGCGGCAGTGCCCGTTGCACGCGCAGTCATTGAGACATTCGAGCCCTTCGACTACGTGGTCGTGCCGTCCGGTTCCTGCGCGGGTATGCTCAGCCACCACTATCCCGCACTGTTCGAGGGCGAGTGGCGTGACCGCGCCCTGGCCCTTGCCGCCAAGACCTGGGAGCTCACCCGGTTTCTCACGGAAGTAGCGCGCCTGCCGGCACCGAAGCGTCCGCCGCTGGAGAGCGCCATCACCTACCACGACGGCTGCGCCGGATTGCGTGAGCTCGGCGTGCAGCAGCAGCCACGGCAATTACTGCAGGAGCAATGTGGCGCCCAGGTGCAGGAGCTGAGCCAGAACAAGGTGTGTTGTGGCTTCGGTGGCACTTTCTGCGCGCGCATGCCGGAAATTTCCGGAAAAATGGCTGACGACAAGCTGGACGATGCGGTGGCCAGCGGCGCCACAATCGTTGCCGGCGGAGATCTCGGCTGCCTCCTGCATCTGGCCGGCCGAGCGCGACGCAGAGGCGTGGACCTGGAGTTCCGGCATGTCGCTGAACTGCTGGTCGGCGAGCCTCGCGGGCCGGGCATAGGGGATGGCCGCGAATGAAACTCGCCAGCGACAACTTTCTGCAGGAAGCGAGCGCTGCCCTCAACGCGCCGGAAAAAGTGGCGCGGCGCAACCTGCTCGGCCAGTTCCTGCCGCTGGCCCGGGACAGCGCCGCCAGCAAATACGGTGACTTCGACGCCTTGAGAGCGCACATGAAACGGGTGCGCCGACATACCAGCGAGCACCTCTCCCATTACCTGCAACAGTTCGAGGAAGCTGCGGTACAACACGGCAACCAGGTGCATTTCGTTGCCGACGCCGAGCAGCTCAATAGTAAGGTGTTGTCGATCTGCCAGGCACACAGCGCCAGGCGGGTAGCCAAGGGCAAGTCGATGGTTACCGAAGAAACCGGTCTCAACGAGCTGCTGCTCAAGGCCGGACTTGAGGTGCTGGAAACCGACCTCGGGGAGTACATTATTCAACAGGCGGGTGAGACCCCGAGCCACATTGTGGGCCCGGCCTTTCACAAGTCGCTGGCCGAGATCCGGCAACTGTTTCTCGACAAACACAAACTGGGCGAGCGCGGCCTGGAAACGGCGAGTGAGGTAGTTGAAGAGGCGCGCGGGATTTTGCGCGAACAGTTTCTCGCAGCGGATGTGGGCATCATTGGCGCCAATGCGCTGGTCGCCGAACACGGTACCAGCATGCTGGTGACCAACGAAGGCAACGGCGACCTCTGCGCCAACCTGCCGCCGGTGCTGATTGTGTGCACGACCTTTGAACGCCTGTTGCCTCGCGCGGAAGACGCCATGGCGCTGCAGCGCCTGCTGGTGCGCTCGGCCACGGGTCAGCCGCAAACCTGCTACACCAGTTTCTATTCCGGCCCGCGGCGGGAAGACGATCCCGATGGGCCGCTGGAAACCCACATCATTCTGCTCGACAACAAGCGCAGTGACATCCTGGCCAGCGACTACCGGGAGATACTCGACTGTATCCGCTGTGGTGCCTGCCTCAATCACTGCCCCATTTACATCGGTGTAGGCGGCCACCCGTACGGCTGGGTGTACCCGGGGCCCATGGGGTCCGTGCTGACACCGCTGCTCACCTCGCTGGAGCAGGCGCACGCCCTACCCAACGCCTGTACCAGTTGTGGTCGCTGCGCGGAGGTGTGCCCGGCAAACATACCGCTGCCGGACCTGCTGCGTGACCTGCGCCAGGACGAGAGTGTGCAGCGTATCAAGCCCGCGCGCTGGCGCCATGGGCTGCGCCTACACGCCTGGCTGTTGCGTCACCCTGCCCTCTACCAACGTTTCACCGGCTGGGCCATGCGCCTGTTGGGCTGGCTGGGCAAACGCCGCGGAGCCTTTCGGCGCATGCCCTTTGCCAGCGGCTGGACCGGGCAGCGCGACTTTCCGGCACCCGAAGGCGGTGGTACCTTCATGGGCCAGTACGCGGCACGCAGGCGCAGGGGGGTACGACGTGGCTGAATCTGCACGCGCCCAACTGCTGGCGCGACTGCGCGCGCAGGAAACAGAGACCGAACCGGAGGAGATCGCGCACGCGCTGGCTGCTCTTGGCCATGCACAGGCTGCCCGCGCGCCCCACCCCGATGTGCATACGGCCTTCCTTGCCAACATACTGGCCAATCAGGGCACGGTCGAGCTGGCGCGGGACCGTGGCGCCGCGGTGCAGGCGATCGGTCGTTATCTCTACCAACGCTTTCGCACGCACAAGCTGGTTGCCGGCAACGACCCCAGGCTGGCCGCCATGCCCTGGCGAGACGGCGGCGTGCTGCCTCGTTTCGGGGTCGCGGAGGCCGGCGATGCCGCCGCACTGAGCTACGCAAAACTGGGGGTTGCCGAAACCGGCGCCATTGTCACTTTCACCGGGCGCGCGAACCCCGGGCGCAACAACCTGCTGCCGGAAGATCATCTGGTGTTGGTGAACCGTGAAGATGTTGTGTCGACTCTGGAAGAGGCCTGGGTGCGGATACGGCAGGATACTCAAGCCGGCAGCTGGCCGCGCGGTATTCAGTTTATCGCAGGGCCCTCAAGCACTGCTGACGTGGAGGCGCAACTGGTGCTGGGCGCACACGGCCCGCGGCGCTGGCATGTCATCCTGGTGGGTGACACGCCAACCTCGGCTGTAGATGCCGCCAGGGAAAGCCTTGCGACTGCCCCGTTTTAGTTCGGCGTGAAGTTGAACTTCTGTCCACCCAGAGTCGCCTCGTACATCAGGCCACCCTTGGCGATGGTAAATACCGCCATACCCTTGCGATAGCCCAGGCTGGCCGTGGAAGCGTCGTTGCGGCCACCGCTGACACCGGCGCTGACCCCGCCACCCGTACTCGCTTCTGCTGAAACACCCGCGGTGATCGCGACCGCAGTTGCCTGAGCGCCGAACTCGAAATTACCGCTGGTGAACTGCTCCAGCGCGTTGGCACTCTGAAAGAAAATAATCTGGCTGAATGCCTGGCCACCCAGCTGAAAGCCAACCGTGAGCTGCGTCATGGTCGCCTCGCCAATCACATGTCCCTGCTGATACACCCGCCCCTTGCCGTGGGCACCGCCGATACCAATACCCCCCTTGCCGATGGTCGGGAACAGGGCGTAGCCGTAAGCCGAGTCAAAATAGACGGCGCTTTCACCCGCATTGCGAAACGACTCCAGCGCTTCTGCGTAATTGTCTGCCCGCGCCAATGGCGCCAAAACCAGTGCCAGCAGAACGTACAGGATGGGCATAACAGCGGTCTTCTTCATGATGTGTCTCACTTGTCAGTTGGACGCCATTTTCAACAATAGCACCGAATGGCGAGAGGCAATAGCACGACACGCCGCCGTAGTTACCCGGTGTTGCGCATGCCCGCAGCAATCCCCGCGAAGGTGACCATGATGGCCTGTTCCAGCCCACCCTCAGGCTCACGCCGCTGGCGCTGTAGCAGTTCGGCCTGCAACACGTTGAGCGGGTCTGTGTAGATATTGCGCAACTGAATGGACTCGCGAATCCAGGGTGAATCGGCAAGCAGCGTATCCCCTCCGCTGATCTCCAACACCGTGCCCACATCCCGCTGTAACGATGCCCGCAGCGCGCGCCCAAGGCTCTGCAACTCTTCGGGCACCAGGCAGGCATCGTAGTGTGCCGAAAGCCCCGTGTCCGCCTTGGCGTAGACCATTTCCAGCATGGACAGACGCGTTGCGAAGAAAGGCCAGCCGGCGGCCATCTCGCGCAGGCGGCCCGCGTGACCGGCATCCAGCGCCTGCTGCAGGGCGGCACCCGCTCCCAGCCAGGCCGGCAGCATCAGGCGGTTCTGGGACCAGGCAAAAATCCAGGGAATGGCGCGCAGGCTTTCAATACCGCCGCCGCCGCGACGACGGGCCGGGCGTGAGCCCAGCGGCAGCCCCGCCAGTTCCTGCTCCGGGGTGGCATAACGGAAATAGGCGATGAAATCCGGCTCTTCGCGAATCACCCGGCGGTACTCGGTACACGAGCCCGCAGCGAGCTCCTCCATCAGGTCACGCCACGATTGCTCTGGCGCCGGTGGCGTCTGCAGGTTCGCCCGGCAAATGGCGCCGGTGTACAGCGCCAGGGTTTTCACCGCCAGTGAGGTCCAGCCGAGTTTGGTGCGAATCATTTCCCCCTGCTCGGTCACGCGCAAGCCCTGCTCCAGCGAGCCCGGTGGCTGCGACAACAGGGCAGCCTGTGCCGGCGCCCCGCCACGCCCGATCGTCCCGCCACGACCGTGAAACAGGGTGAGGCGAACATCGCTGGCAGCACATACCGCCAGCAACTCCTCCTGCGCACGGTACTGGGCCCAGGCGGCCGCCAGTACACCGGCGTCCTTGGCGGAATCCGAATAGCCGATCATCACCATCAGCTGTCCCTGGATGTGCCCGCGATACCAGGGGTCTGCCAGCAACGCCGTCACCACCTCACGGGCCCGGGACAGGTCATCCAGCGTTTCAAAGAGCGGTGCCACGGGCAAATCGAAGGGACAACCCGCCTCGCGCAGCAAAAGGTGCACTGCCAGCACATCGGAGGCCTGCCGCGCCATGGAGATCACATAGGCACCCAGTGCCTCGCGCGGCTGGCGGGCAATCACGGCAAAGGTCGCCAGGACTTCGGCCACCGACTCACTGGGCGCCCAGCGGGGCGGCACCAGCGGACGGCGGCTGGCAAGCTCCTGACGGAGGAAGGCGCAGCGTGCATCCTCGTCCCAGGCCGCGTAGTCGCCAAGTCCGAGCCAGGTGGTCAATTCCGACAGGACTTCGGTGTGTCGTGCACTGTCCTGGCGGATGTCATGGCGCACCAGATGCACACCAAAGCAGCGCACCCGGCGCAGCAGGTCCAGCAGGGCGCCATCGGCAATCACCTGCATACCGCAGTGTTGCAGCGAGTGATAACACAGCGCCAGGGGCTGCCAGAGGTCGTCAGCGGTCAGGAGTACCGTGTTGTCAACCACCTCCCCGGCCAGCGCCGCCTCGATGGTCTGCAGGTCGCCTTTCAGGCGCTCCCGCAGGCTGCGCAGCACAGCGCGGTAAGGTTCATGCGAGCCTTCGGCAGCCGCCTCCAGCGCCGCGTCACACACCGTCATCGAAAGCTCTTCCACCAGGCGCGTCACGTCCTGCAGGTAGAGTTCGATGGCCTGCCAGCGACTGAGCCACAGCACCTCGGCGGTCACCTCGGCCGTCACGTTCGGGTTGCCGTCGCGATCGCTGCCCATCCAAGAGCCAAAGGTCACCGGCGCGGCGTCCAGCGGCAGACGGCTGTCGCAGGTTTCCTGCAGGGCCGCATCCAGTCGACGCAGATACTCGGGCACGGCGCGCCACAGCGAGTCTTCCACCACGGCAAAACCCCACTTTGCCTCGTCCACCGGCGAAGGGCGCTCAGTACGGAAATCATCGCCGTACCAGATTTGCGCTATCAGCTCGCGTAGGCGCGTATGCAGCTGGTCCTGCTCGCGACGGGTGAGCCCGCCCAACTCAAGTTGCGACAGGCAACGACCGATTTCAGTCTGCTTGTGGATCAGCGTGCGACGCATGATTTCCGTGGGATGTGCAGTGAGCACCAGGTCGATACGCAGGGCCGCCACCGCATCAACAATGGCTGCGGGGGACACGCCTTCCTCCAATAATGCCTCGAAACTGCCGCTGAGATTGCGCGAGGCAGAGAACAGGGGGTCCATCTGTCGCGACACGGTATGGTGCTGATCGGCAATATTGGCGAGATTCAGGAACTGACTGAAAGCCCGCGCCACCGGCACCAGCTGCTGGTTGTCCAAAGAGCGCAGGACGGCGAGCAATTCGGCGTGCGCCGCATCCTCACCACCTGCCCGCGCGGATTTTGACAGGCGCCGGATTTTTTCCACCAGGGCGAGAAAATCTGCACCGTTCGCCGCCGCTATCGTGTCACCGAGCAGGTGCCCGAGAAAACTGACGTTACTGCGCAGCTCACTGTAATCCGAACGTTCGCCACTGCCCGCTTCTCTGGTGCTTACCACTGCTTGAACCTCCGTAACAAATCGCACACTCGAGCCGAATAGCCCCACTCATTGTCGTACCAATTCAGCACGCGCAGGTAGCGCTCGTTCACCACGGCAGTGAAGCCCGCGTCATAGATGGAGGAATGTGCGTTACCGATGATGTCGGTCGACACGATTGGCCGCTCACTGAATGCCAGAATCCCCTGCAGCGCACTCGAACCGGCAGCCTCACGCACCGCATCGTGCACCGCATCCACCGTGACCGGATGCGCCAGTTTCACGAACAGGTCGACAACGGAGCCGTCGGGCACCGGCACTCGGGACGCAATGCCGTGCAAACGGCCCTTCAATTGCGGCAACACCTCACCCACCGCCTTTGCCGCACCGGTTGAGGTGGGAATGGTGTTTTCCGCCGCCGCCCTGCTGCGGCGCCAATCGGAGTGCGGTACATCCGCCAGGCGCTGGTCGTTGGTGTAGGCGTGTACCGTATTGATCACGCCCTCTTCAATACCGAAAGCGCTATCGAGCACACTGGCCATGGGCGCGAGGCAATTGGTGGTACAGCTCGCATTGGACACAATGCGGTGCTCCGGTCGCAGCCCGGCATCGTTCACCCCCAGCACCACCGTGTAATCAATTGGGTCGGACGCCGGTACCGTCAATACCAGGCGGCCCGCCCCGGCTTCCAGATGCGCCTCGAGCTGGGCGCGCTTGCGAAACGCCCCGGTTGCCTCCACCACCGCGTCTATGCCAAGTTCCGCCCAGGGCAAAGCGGCCGGGTCGCGCTCGCTGATAAGCTTGCAGCGCCCACCCGCGGTCACCAGTTCGTCGCCTTCAAGCAGCAGCGACTTGCCGAATGGTCCCATCACGGTGTCGTAATTCAACAGGTACCGCAGGGCAGCGTGGTCAAACAGGTCGTTGATCACAACGACCTGAATATCCGGGTCATTTTCCAGAATGCGAAATACCGAGCGGCCGATACGGCCGAAACCATTGATCGCAACGCGCATTACGCAGCCTCCTCACGATGATCCAGCTCTGCATAGAGACGCGCCACATCCAGCAGGCGCGCGGCGTGCCCCAGAGTTTCGTACCAGCCCAGCGCCTTGACGGTATTGCTGCCGGCCTTGATGGTGCCCCAGGCGTCAAACACGAGCGAGTGGGTGTTGCCGATGACATCTGAGGACACTACGGGATCTTCGACAACCGTCACGATGCCGGCGTAGTCGGCCGCACGCCGACGCATGCAGTCGTTGACGGCATCGGCGGTTACCGCGCTGTCGGCAAAAACGAGATTGACGTCCAGCAGGCACCCCTGATGAATCGGCACGTTCAGCGCGGAGGTCAGCACCTTGCCCGCCAGTGCGGGAAGCACGTGCCCCAGCCAGACTCCCGCCTCGTGCTGATTGGGAATAATGTTCTCTGCCGCCGAGCGGCTACGGCGGAAATCACTGCCGGCGTAGTCCTGCAGCACCTGGTCTGAGGTGTAGGCGTGCACCGTGGTCATGCTGCCGCAGTCGATATCGAAATCACGCGAGAGTGCGTGCAGCAGCAGGCACAGCGCGGTGGTGGTGGCCGAGCCTGCAGAGAGCATGCGGTCCCCAGGCCGAATCGAGTCGGCGTTAATACCGGGCATTACCAAGCGATCTATATGGTCGGTGGGCAGAGTACGCAGCAGCACACGGGGCGCACCAGCCTGCAAATGCTGCTGCATGGCGGCGCGGTCACGAAACCTGCCGGTCGCGTCGATAACGATATCCACGCCAAACACATCCCAGGGCATTTCGGCCGGCGAGTCGGTGCGCAGAAGCCGAGTGCGGAAGCGTTTGTTGTGAAGGAAATTGCCCTCTAGCTGGTAGGCATCCTCACCCATTTCCGCACCCAGCAGGTAATGCAGAATCGCCGGCTCACCAATATCCGCTATCGCCACGATCTCGATATCCGCGCTGCGCGCCGCTATGTCATACACTTGCCGGCCGATCTGGCCGAAGCCCATCAAGCCGATCTTGATCGGTTGTCCACGCGTCATGTTTCGCCTCCTGAGTCAGACCACCCGCACGCGGGTGACCAGCTTTTGTCCACAAATTGTCCGACAAGTGCGGCACCCGGTGCACACACCAGCAATCCATCCTGCACACCTCATCGTAACTACGCTAAACACAATGGAGATGCGACATGGAAACTGCACTGGCTGGCAACATTCCTTACCCGAGCAAGATGTCAGCCGAGGCTGCCACGGTACGCAAAGCCCTGCTGGAGCGCGGCCTGGAAACCCCCATGATCCAGAACGGACTCACACGCGACGAGAAATACCGGCGCATCGTGCAGTCATTCACCGAGATCACACGCACCTTGGGGCTGGACCTCAACGATGATAGCCTCGCCGAAACGCCGCACCGAATCGCCAAGATGTATGTCGACGAGATTTTTTCCGGGCTGGACTACGCACAATTTCCCAAAATCTCCGTGATCTCCAACAAAATGCAGGTGGAGGAAATGGTTCAGGTCGACAGCATTGATGTTGTCAGCACCTGCGAACACCATTTCGTCACCATCGACGGCCTGGCTCGTGTCGCCTACATACCCAAAGACAAAGTCATAGGTCTGTCGAAGATCAACCGCATCGTTCGCTTCTTTGCCCAGCGCCCACAAGTGCAGGAGCGGCTAACCCAGCAAATTCTCGTCGCCCTGCAGGCACTGCTGGATACCGACGATGTTGCTGTCACTATCGACGCTGTGCACTACTGCGTCAAGTCACGCGGTGTGATGGACAGCAATTCCAGAACCCGAACGACGTCGCTGGGCGGCGCCTTCAAATCCAACGCGAGCACCCGAGCCGAGTTCCTCAACTGATCCCCCCCCTGGGAACTCGGCTGCTTGGCCCGGCACTGCCGGGCATTTTTTTGTCCCCAATGACGGTTTTTCGGCCGCCGCAAAGCGTGTAACCTGCCTCCTTCGCATCTGCACTGTGCACCCGCGCTGGCCATACCATGAGAACACTGCTCACCCTCACCTCACTGCTGATCTCCACCGCCCTGCTCCTGGTCGGGCAGGGCATGCAGCTAACCCTGCTGCCTTTGCGGGCCAGCAGTATCGGCTTGTCGGATTTCATTATCGGCGTCAGCGCTTCCGCATATTTCATGGGTTTTGTTGCCGGCTGCCTGTTGATCCCCAGGATCATCGCCAAGGTGGGACACATTCGCAGTTTCGCCGTGCTCACGGCGATCATGATGAGCGCGATTCTCGCTTTGGAAACCCTGGACGGCTGGGTTCCGTGGCTATTGCTCCGTTTTCTCACAGGCGCAATGATCTGTGGTCTGTATACCGTGATCGAAAGCTGGCTGAACGATCAGACCAGCGCTGAATCACGCGGCCAGGTTCTGGCCATCTACACCTTCATTATTCTCGCCTCGATGGCGGTAGGCCAGGTGCTGATCAATGTCGGCCCCGTCAGTAGCGCCACGCCGTTTATTCTGGCAGCCATTTTCATGGCCCTGGCCATCGTACCGGTTGGACTCACCAGCCGGCTGGCACCTGCACCCATCGAATCAACCCGCATTCGCTTCAGCCTGCTCTACCAACGTTCACGCGCCGCCTTCGCCGGCACCTTGCTCTCCGGGCTGGTGGTCGGCAGTTTCTGGGCGCTGGGGGCGGTGTTCGCGCGCCGCTACGGCACGAGCATGGCAGACGTCACCTGGTTTATTACGGCGGGTATCGCCGGGGGCGCGCTGTTCCAGTACCCGATTGGCTGGCTCTCCGACAGGATCGACCGGCGCTATGTGCTGGTGTGCCTCAGTATCGGCGCTATCGCCACATCGGCAGCGGTCGCACTCACGGTGCAGCACAGCGCGCATCTGGTTGCGGTTTTTCTTTTCGGCGCCATGACCATGCCGCTCTACGCCATCTCGCTGGCCACGGCGGCTGACAATTCTTCCGCGGAGGAGTTTGTGGAAATCGGGACATCGGTATTGTTGCTGAACGCACTGGGCGCCGCCTCCGCCCCCATCCTCCTGGGGCAGCTGATGAGCCTCTACGATGCGACGGCGCTGTTCTGGTCCTTCGGCGCGCTGAGCGCAGTCTTCACCATTTACCTCGCCATACAAACCCGGGACAAGGGTCAGGTGGTTGCCGCAGAGGACCAGGTACCCTTCTCCGCCGCCGCTACCGAAGCGGCTCCCACAGGCTTTGGGCTGGACCCGCGCGGCCCGGAAGATGCGGTGGGCGACCTGCTACCCTCGGAATCCCAGGGGCAAGATGAGTACCATACGGCCGACGAGCCTGAGACAGACCCGGCAGCCGTGAATCACGCGCAGCAAGGTTGACCCGGCGCCACGGCGGGCACCGTGGGGCCTCAGTCCGCCCAGTGCAGCAGGACTTCACGCTGCTCTGCCGCACTGCGGGCAAGACCTTCGGCAAGCTCTCCGTAGCGTTCCTCGACTTTTTCGCGGCGAATCTTCAGCGTTGGCGTGAGCACCTCGTTGTCGATCGTCCACTCCTCCCGGGAAAGGATCACGGCACCGATGCGGGCGTGCTTCTCGACGGCCTCGTTGATGCTCTGTACCGCCTGATGTATCGCCTCGGCGATCTCCGCTTCTGCCTGCTCGCGTGAGGCTTCGGCCAACTGCCGAGCTGCATCGTTGAGCACGGCAACCATCACCGTCTTGGAGAAACCACGCCCCAGCAGGCAGTGTTGCTCGGTGTGGGGGTTCTTGGCGAATGCCCCTTCAATGGGGGGCGGTGCCACAAACTTGCCCTGAATGGTCTTGAAATACTCTTTCACGCGGCCCGTGAGGTAAACGAAGCCGTCCTCGTCCACCCGTGCCTTGTCGCCGGTGTGCAACCAGCCATCGCGGATCAGCTCGGCGGTCTTGTCCGGTTGCTTGTAATACCCCGGCGTGCAGCCGTCAGCGCGGACTACCAGTTCGCCTTCCTCAGTAATACGAAACTCTACCTCGCCAACGGGCTTGCCGATGGAACCGATGCGGCGTGAGTCGTGACCACTGGCAATCACCCCCATGGCCTCAGTCTGACCGAAGCCCTCCATAAGAATCAGCCCCAGCCGCTGCCACCACTCGATCAATGACGGCGGCGTGGGCGCGGCAGCCACCAGGCAATACTCCACCTGGTCCAGTCCCAGTCCCTCGAGAATCAAGCGGCCGATACCTTCCTCATCTTGCTGCAGTGCCTGCTCCAGCGCCTCGTTGCCGCCAAACTTGGCAACGACCGCCTGCTTCAACTGCTCCCAGACACGCGGTGGACCGAAAAACATGTGCGGACGGGTACGTTGCAGATCTGCCGCCAGGGTTTCCAGGCTCTGGTTGAAGCTCACCTCACCACAACAGGTCAGGGATGAGAACTCGACGATCTGGCGCTCGGCGATGTGGGGAAGCGGCAGATAGGAGAAGTAACGTGCTTCATCGCGCGTGCCGAAGAAATTACGAAACCGTGTGATGGGAACGAGGTTGCTGCGGTGTGTCTGGATGACGCCCTTGGGCAAGCCGGTCGTGCCTGAGGTGAAAACCAGCGAGATCACATCATCGGGCTGGCAGCGATAACCGGGGGCCTTGCCCTGCCACTCCGCGAGTAGCGACTCCCAACGCAGGTGCGGCTCTTCCAGCTCCACGCCGGGCAAGGTTATCAGTGTAATCCCTTCCGGCAGCACCTTTCGCACCGCTTGCCAGTTGCTGGTTTCACCCACAATCAGGACACGGGTCTCGGTAAAATCCATGATGTACTGGGCGGTCGACGCCGGCAAGGTAGAGAACATGCTCACCGTGACATTGCCTGAGTTGATGATGGCGAGATCAGCGAGAAACCAGTGCGCGCAATTGCGTGACAGCAGCGATATGCGCTCGCCATGCCCGAAGTGATGCTCCAACATCGCCGCCATGGCGTTGACGGTCGCGGCAGCCTCGCTCCAGGTGACATCCCGGGAACCCTCGGGCAGCAAATCCTTGAGCCAGACCCTGTCAGGCGTTTCCCGCGCCCAGTGAGCGAGGAGTTTGTCGAGCGTATCAGCCTGCATAATGGTGCCCTCTCTACTTATTTTGTCCGTCCCAGTTTACAAAACCGGACGAGGGATACCAGCAAATTCGTTCTCAGCGCAACTCAAGCG
This sequence comes from Haliea alexandrii, assembly GCF_003719295.1. Classification (GTDB taxonomy): domain Bacteria; phylum Pseudomonadota; class Gammaproteobacteria; order Pseudomonadales; family Halieaceae; genus Haliea; species Haliea alexandrii. The sequence continues at coordinate 138,570 of NZ_RFLW01000002.1, read as the reverse complement.
CCTGCTGGCCGGTGCCGGTTGGTGTGGCGCGTTGGGCCACGCCGCCCTGCCCCATATCCGGACGCTGAGCGCGATTCAAGCCGATGGGTAAAGGCTCCAGCGCGGCGCGACCCCAGTTGTGCTGTGGCAGGCGCTCGGTGATGTCGTCAACGTCCACCACCGGCACCAGGCCAACCAGCGGCTGCACTGAGCGCCCACCACCCACGCTGTCTTCGCGTCCATGCCAGCTGCCGCCGGTCAGGCGATGATCACTGGCAAACGTCAGCAACAGCGCTTCATTGCGTGTGTCGGCACGGCCGATATCAATGGACAGGAAGTCCACCCCCAGCGCGCCCAGGCTGAAGCCGAGGACATTCTCCGTAACCTGCCAGGACTCCCAACCCAGAACGTAACCGCCGGGAATGGCAGACACGCGCAGCGGCGGCCCCAGACGCGCGAGCACCTCGCGACTGTCGATGCCCGTTTCCGTGGCAAGACGCGACGCTGCGCCGGGCAACGCCTCGCCCAGGGTGTAATGCCACTGTGTGCAGCCACCGAGGGCGAACATCAGGGGCACCAGCAAAGCCCGGAGAAGCCTAGCCATTGTCGGTGTCGGCAATGCGGCTGGAAGCATCAGTCAACAGGCCGTCCTCATCAAAGAAGAAGATAGCGCGATCGTAGTGCGTGTCGATCTGCATGCGGTTGTAGAGCACCAAGACGATGCCCTCACCATCGGAGCGTTCAAACAGGTAGTAAAGAATGGACTCACCTTCAAGCGCGATAACCTGTGACGGCGGCCCCAGAGTGGCCATGACCTCGGCACGGGTGGTGACGCCGGGCTGCAGGCTTTGCATGTAGGCATCTGTCCAACCCACTTCGACGCCGCGACGGTTTTCGTACTGGGCGCAACCGGCAAGGGTCAACAACAGGGCCGGCAGCAACAGGCAGGCAACACGCTTCATGATTTCCTCTCACGACAAACAACAGTACGTAATATACGCAATGGGATTGGTGGCGGACTGCTCAAGTCAACAGGAGGTCACTGCGCTGCACCACCTGTTGCCTGAAGGCAGCCGTTTTCTCGCTGTAGTCCTGCGAGTCAATGGTTGAGACATAGCGCCACTCGGCAGTGACCGTATCCTGGCTGAACATTGTGACCAGATACCCGCGATCAATGAGGTTGGCATACACGAGGTCATCGACCAGGGTGGCAATGAGCGGCGAAAACAGCCCCGCGGCATCAACCCCAAGCACGGCCTCCAACCCGGGAGAACTGACACTCGCGGTCGCCAGCTCAACACCTACCACCTCGCCGGTGCTCGCCACCAGCTGTGACGCCCAGGCGTTGTGCGTGTCACCAGCGAGAGCGACGAGTCGGCTGTTCATCTGGCGCGCCACTTCCAGCACGCGGTCACGTTCAAAGGCGTAACCGTCCCAGGCGTCAAGGTTATAGGGCACGGCAGAATCCAGCAGCGCCTGCTCTTCCACGGTGCGCTCTTCGGGCGTTTTGTTCTTGGCAGCGACCGCGGCGAGCACCGCCGCAGTGCCGGCAGCGAGTGCATCGCCGCCACTGATACTCGGTTCCAGCGCTTCCAGGATGGGTGCAGGCAACAGGTAGCGCGCCATCAGCACCTGCTGGCCCAGCACTTGCCAGCGCGCACTGGAGTCGATCAGTTGCGTTTCCAGCCAGGCGAGCTGCTCCGCACCGAGCAGGGTGCGGTCTGCGGCGTTGCTGGCTGCACGCGTTGCGTCGATATCGATGCGGCCACCACTGACGAAATCCGGATACACGAACTGACGGTCGCGCCCAATCACACGGGTATCCAGCATAATCAGGTCCACGAGGTCGCCGTAGGGCAGGCGACGGTAGATGATCTCCTGCTCACTGGCCGGGGGGCGCACAGGCAACCACTCGTACCAGGCCTGAATCGCCGCGGCGCGGCGCTCGGAGTATTCGCCTTCGGTAGCCGGATCGTGATTCTCCGCACCTTCACGCCAGGCATCGTTGGCGATTTCATGGTCGTCCCAGACCACGATAAACGGGTGTGCCCCATGTGCCGCCTGCAAGTCGGGGTCGGTGCGGTACTGTGCGTAGCGGCCCCGATAGTCCGCAAGGCTGAACAGTTCGCTGGCGGGCTCTACCACGCGGCCCAGAGCCTCGGCGTTGGCACTGGCATAGCCGCCAGGGGCGTATTCGTAGATGTAATCCCCCAGATGCAACACCGCGTCCACCGGCTGTGCCGCCACCTCACGATAAACATTGAAGTAGCCTGCCGGGTAATTGGAGCAGGAGACAACGGCAAACGCCGCGCTTGCGGTCGCACCTGAGGGCGCCGTGCGCGTCCGCGCTGCAGGGGAGAGGACGTCACCTACGCGGAAACGGTAGTAATAGGTCGTACCGGCCGCGAGGCCGGTGACGTCGGCCTTCAGCGTGAAATCCACCGCTTCATCGGTGTTGCCAACCCCACTGGCAACGATATCGGCGAAGCCATCATCACTGGCGACCTCCCACTCGACCGTCACAAAGCCCGGTTCACGGGGGGTAACACGCGTCCAGATGATGACGCGATCAGTGAGCGGATCGCCGGAGGCAACCCCGTGATTGAAATCAGCGGCCACACCTTCCGGCGCGGGCGGGGCGTCCGTGCTGTCTGAGCAGCCCACAAGATTGCCGCCCAAGAGCGGCAACAGCGATGCCGCCGCGATCCCCTTGACGAGGGTGCGGCGACGCAGTTGAGGATGATCGGTCATTGTGTGCTCCGTGGGGAATGCTGCAGGCAGCATGCATCGTTAGAGCGCACAGAATTACAGCAATCGTGTTACCGGCGCAAGCGCGCCGGGCGGGCCTTAGCCGGGCGCCCCTTAGCCGGGCGGGCCTGCGCCGGGCGGGCCTTAGCCGGGCGGGCCTGCGCCGGACGGGCCGCTGTCGGGCGACCCTGCGGAACCGAGTGCTCGGGCTCGAAGTCCTCCACCTCTTCCCGCGGCAATGTTTTGCGGATCAGGCGTTCAATGCCGTACAGGTAATCCGCCTCGTCGGCGCTGACCAGCGAATAGGCCTGTCCGGCCGCGCCGGCGCGCCCGGTACGGCCGATGCGATGCACGTAGTCTTCCGCGATGTTGGGCAGGTCGAAGTTGACCACCTGCGGCAACTGCTCAATATCCAGACCCCGTGCCGCAATATCGGTAGCCACCAGGGCCTGTACCCGCCCCTGCTTGAAGTCGCCGAGGGCTCGGGTGCGCGCGTTCTGGCTCTTGTTGCCGTGAATGGCAACCGCCCGGATACCGTTCTTCTCAAGCTGCTGACTCAGTTTGTTGGCACCGTGCTTGGTACGCGTAAACACCAGCACCTGGTCCCAGTTGTTGGCGTGTATCAGGTGGCTCAACAGCTCGGGCTTGCGCTTCTTGTCCACCGGGTACACCCACTGCTGCACTGTTTCGGCCGTGGCATTCGGCGGACTGACCTCTACCTTGACCGGGCTCTGCATGTAGCCCTGTGCCAATTGCGTAATCTGGGTGGAAAAAGTGGCGGAAAACATCAGCGTCTGGCGCTTTACGGGCAGCAATTTGACGATACGGCGGATATCGTGAATAAAGCCCATGTCCAGCATGCGGTCAGCCTCATCGAGCACCAGCATTTGCAGGTCGCGGAAGTCCACAAAACCCTGCCCATGGAGGTCGAGCAAACGGCCCGGGGTGGCGACCAGCACGTCGACACCGCGCTTCAGCTGCGCGATTTGCGGAGTGATGTTCACGCCGCCAAAAACGACAGCGGAACGATAGCCATCGTACTTGCCGTAGTCGCGCACGCTTTCCTGCACCTGTGCGGCCAATTCACGGGTAGGCGTCAGCACCAGGGCGCGACAGCGGTTGGCCTGCGCACGCGGGCCTCCGGCAAGGCGCTGCAACAGTGGCAACGTGAACGCCGCGGTTTTACCGGTACCGGTTTGTGCGGCGGCCATGACATCCCTGCCTGCAAGGATCAGCGGAATGGCTTTCGCCTGAATGGGTGAAGGGCTTGCGTAACCCTGGTCGGCAACAGCACGCAGCAGGCTGGCGGACAGCCCGAGAGAATCAAAAGTCATGGTCAGCAATCTCTGGATAAATACGTCGACAGAAAAATGGCAATGTCTGGCGGAGTAATGCTGACGCGGACGAGCACCGTCAGCGGGTGCGCAGCGGATGGTACGCGAATGCGAGCTGAATGCAAGTTTGCCCGGGTGGTCAGCTCGCGGCCGTCGCCGCGCTGTCAGAGGCCTGCAACACGGCTTCGGGGCGATGAAAGCGCAGTTTGGCCTCGCGGATGCGCGCGTCGTGATCCGCTGCAGTGCGGGCAATCTCCGCCGCAATACCGAGGCGATGAATCAGGCCCTCCTGGTTGGCTACCTGAATCGCCAACCCGGGCCGGGCGTTCAGCTCCAGCAACATCGGCCCACGCGTGCGGTCCAGCACGATGTCTGCGCCGAGATAACCCAGCCCCGTCATTTCTGCACAGCTGGCTGCAAGGTCGAGAATGGCATCCCAATCCGGCAGCCGCAGCGACTTGAAACACGCGCCTGTATCCGGGTGATGGGTGACCAGGCTGCCGTGCTGTACCGCAGCGATACTGAAGCCCTCGCCAATATCCAGGCCCACACCCACGGCACCCTGATGCAGATTCGCCTTGCCGTCCGAGGCGTGTGTCGCGCAGCGCATCATCGCCATCACCGGCACACCGCGAAAAACAATCACCCGAATATCAGGCACACCTTCGCAGCTGTATGCCGCGAGCAGCGGATTGAAGTCGATCAGTGCCTCGATCATGGCCGCGTCGTTGCGTCCGCCGAGGCTGTGCAAGCCGGCCAGGATGTTCGACGTGTGCCGGCGCAGGTCGCGGTCATCGATCACGCCGCCGCTGGACTTTACAAAGTGGTCGCCATCACGCGAGGTAATCACCAGAATACCCTTGCCACCGCTGCCCTGCACCGGCTTGATAACGAACGCCTCACGACCCTCGAGCATCTCCAGCATCCGGTTGATCTGGAACTGATGCTCGATCACCCCGTACAGCTCGGGCACCACCACGTTGCGCTCCAGCGCGGCTTTTTTGGTGAGCAACTTGTTGTCCACGAGCTGGTAATTACGCCGCGGATTATTCGCGCCGATAAACGTCAGGTTGCGCCTGTTCATACCGAGAATGCCACGCTCACGCAGCACAGAGGGTTTCACCAGCTTGATCATTTCATCTGCGCCATGTCGCGGAAACGATAGAGCTCGGACAAGCGGTAGCCCGTGTATTTACCGGTCAGTAGAATCACACCCAGGAGACTGATCAACAGCTCCGGGAAGTTGAAAGTGAGGTGCTCAACCAGAGGCACTGACATGGTGAGATAGGCGAGTACGGCGACCAACAGGCTGCCACCGCCCTGCATCATGACTTCCCTGCCCCCCTCTTCTTCCCAGAGTATCGACATGCGCTCGATGGTCCAGGAGAGAATAATGGTGGGGAAGAAAGTGACCGTGAGCGCCTGGTCCACACCCAGCTTGTAGCTGATCAGTGACAGTGCAGCCATCAGTAACACCACTACAATCACCACAGCCGAAACGCGGGCCACCAGCAACAGGTTGAGGTGGCTGAGCCAGGATCGAATCCACAGCCCCACACTCACCAGCAGGAGGAAGATGGCCAGACCGACCCAGAGCGTGGTCTGCAAAAAGGCCAGCGCTATCAACACCGGCATGAACGTGCCCGAAGTCTTGATACCTACCAGCACGCGCATCATCACCACCACAAACGCAGCTACCGGCAACAACAGAATACCCTTGAAGATCCCCTGCTGCTCCACCGGCAGGGCGTAAATGGAGAAGTCCAGCAGCGCGAATTCATCGCTGCGCTCTTCCATGCTGACCACCGTTTTCGCTGACAGGCTGTTGCGTACCAGGGCAAACTCCAGCCTGGAATCACGCCCACCGAGCACCCGCAGGGCCGCGCCGTTGCCCTGACGCCAAACGAAGAAATCCTCGGGCAGGCCGGCCTGCCCCGTTTCCGGGTCAAACACCTCCCAGTCGCTGCCGTCGTAAACCTGCAGCAGGCTACTCAGTGTTTGCCGGCGCCGGCCGTCCTGCAGCGCGATACCGCGCACGGGATAGGCGGGGATATCGGCATAGGCCAGCACGTCAAACATCACCCGCAGGGGGGTATCGCTGTAGGTGCCAAGCAGGAATTCCGCATCCTGGCTGGGCTGCGGCCTGCGCAATTCCTGGATCATGAGTGCGGTCAGCGTCGCGGGGCTGCTGGAGCGTTCACGCAGATCTGCCACAAAACGCTCCATGGCGGCCTGTTGATCAGGTTCCAGCAGCGGCGGATCCGGCGTTTCGATAGGCATGTCCGGCAGCTGAGCGCGCCGCGCCCGATACACCTGCTGCTTGTAATAGAGTGTGGTTGGGTGCTCGAGTAACTGCCGCGACCACCGCGCCACTCGGCCACCGGCTTCCTCGGAAACGGAGAAACCAAACCCGGAAGAGGCAAAATGCTCTTCCAGTGTCACCCAGCCACCAAGGCCCGAGGGCAGGGCCAGATCCACCTCGACCGGCCCGCTGGCCGGCTTGAAACTCACTTTCGTCTCGATGGTCCACACTTCACGGGATTCACCCGGCCACAGCGGCAAGTCCAGGCCGACCACCTTGTAGGCCGTGACCGCAATACCGAACAGAATCAATGCACCGGCAACGATGCCGACCTTGGCGCGAGATGCAATCATGGGGCCGCCGGATGCTCGAGCGTGTGGCGCCGGCTGACGTCGACAATGGCCATGTCAGTCAGCAGGTTGCGCCCTATCACCAGGGGATAGGGCATATCGATATTCTCAGACAGGCTGACCTCCACCCGGGCACGGTTGTCACCCAGGGTCAGCCACATGGTGACGACGTAGTTGCGCGCGCTGCCGCCGTGCGCGTCAACCACCGAGGCCCGGCGCAGGAGTGGCGCCTCCAGTCCGTATTGTTCATCGCTGGCAGGGTCGACCAGAACATAGCTGACGTACCGCTTGCCGTCTTTTTCCAATAGACGCACATCGCGCGCGGCAATCGTGGTGTGCTCGCTCGCCGTGTCCACGACCGCTTCCAGCGTCAGCCCAGAGGGTTCCACACGAATGAACTCCAACACACCAATGATGGGCAGTTCGAGTTCCCCGGCGGTCTCCGGCCGCACGGGCACAGCCGCCGGTGCTGCGGGGCGCAGCACAATTTTCTCGAGCACCCTGGGCTCCGGACACTCCTGCAACGGACACACCGGACATTCCACCACCGGCACCTCGGGGCAGGCGACCGCCGCCGGCGCCGGTTCGGGCAAACTCTGGCAACCCGCCAACACCACGCCCAACGCAAGCGCTGTTCCTGTGAATCGCAAAACCATGAAAACCCCTTATCACAGCCGCCACCGACGCGGCCTTTAAACACAGTATACTGCACCCGCTCTCGGCAAAGCACCTGCGTGAAAAGCGCAGTTTTTACATCACGGCAGCGCGCTCGCTACCTCTTGATCTTGCCGCGGCTTGCCCCTACTGTGCGCCGACCGGGCCCGCTGAACGTGTTTGGCTCACATGTCACTACGAGGTTGTTGCCATGCTCACCTGGAATGAAATCTGTCGCCTCGCCAACGAAGGCAATCCCGAACCTGATACAAGGCTGCAACGCAGCAACGAGGAGTGGGCCGCCCTGCTCACGCCGGAACAGTACCACGTAACCCGCCAGGCGGGCACGGAGCGTGCGTTCAGTAACGAGATGTGCTCGCGCTTTGAGCCCGGCGACTACGCCTGCGTCTGCTGCGGCACCCTGCTGTTCGACAGCGAGCAGAAGTTTGAATCCGGCAGCGGGTGGCCCTCTTTCACGCAGCCGGTAAAAACCAACGTCATTGCCTACCACACCGATCACGGCTTCGGACGCACACGCATCGAGACCACCTGCAACACCTGCGACGCACATCTCGGGCACGTGTTCCCGGACGGACCACCGCCAAGTGGCCTGCGCTACTGCATGAACGCAGCCGCCCTGCGCAAGCTCGCGGACGCCGAGGATGCGCAATGAAACAGCTGCTCCTCATTCTCGGCCTCGCCGGGCTGACCGCGTGTACCAACCAGGCCCAGCGAGCGCAGGAAGCCGTAACAACGGCTCTGCCGGCAGTGGAGACCATTGAATTCCGGGAGCTGGCGAACTACCCGGGCAAGGTGGTGTGCGGCGACTATCGCTCCATCCAGCGCTATGGCGACAGCCCGGGGTTCAAGCCGTTCATTTTCCGCGCCGGCCAGGCGGACGTGTTGCCCACTGCCGAAGACATCCGGGTGTTCTGCTCGGAACAACCGCAGGCGGTGCTGTATGCAATGACCGGCATCCAGACCTCCCCTGCCCCGAGCGCAGAGCTGCACAAGATTGCGGATGACCTCACCCGCCTGCAAGCGGCACTGGACACGTACTACGAAGACATCGCGAACTTCCCGCAGAGCGAACCCGGCCTTGAGAGCCTGGTGCGCCCCATCGGCAGCATGCGTCGTGCCGGTCGCTTCAGGGACGGCGGCTATATTGAAGCGATTCCGCAAGACCCGTGGCAGCGCCCCTACCGCTACGCAGCGCCCGACTTTGCAGGCTCGCGCCAACCGCCTTCACTGCTGACCCTCGGCGCTGACAATGCCCCGGGGGGCGTGGACGAAAATGCGGACATTTCCCTCAATGAACTGCATTACCTGCAACACGCCCTGGAGCTTGCGCAGCCGTGAGCTCTGCCAAGCCAGCCTACAGCGGGGACATGGTGGTGCGTTTCAGCGACACCGACGCCCAGGGACATCTCTATTTTGCCAACTACCTGGTTTACGCCGATGAAGTCGCCGGCTTTTACATGGAAGAACTGGGCCTGGGGGCGATGAACCCGCAAACAGCTCCCTGCTTCATCTTCACCGTGAACATCAACTGCGACTACCTGGGTGAATGCCGGGCCTACGAAACCGTCACCGTGGAACTTGGCTACACCCGCCTCGGCCGCAGCAGTGCCGAGCTCGCCTTCAGCCTGCAGGAAAAAAACAGTGGCCGCCCCCTTGCCCGAGGCAGCCTCACCCAGGTTTTCACCGACAAACAAAGCCGCAAGGCGACAAGCATTCCCGCCCACTTCCGCGCTGCCATCCTGGCGCGCCAGCCAGAACTCAACACCGAGCAGCGCGGTCAAAGCAGTTGACCGCAGCCGCACCCTGAGCAACTATTCAGCTGTTGGCGCAAACCGCGATTCCGCGCGTCAGGGCGTCCTAGCAGGAAAGCGGCTCATGCCCCAGCGGCCTGACTATAAAACAGCGCTTGCGGTGATACGCGAGCAGGTACAAGGCAAGGAGTTCGAGCGCAGCTTGCGTGAATCCACGCTGCTGCTCGAACAGAACAGCAGCATGGCGGAGCTGTGGAGCCTGCAGGGGCAATCGCTACAGGGTCTGGGCCGTTTGGCAGAGGCGGAAGCTTGTTATCGCAGCGGCCTGGAGGCTTGTCGTGACGCACCCCGCCTGCTGGTTCAACTCGGCCACCTGTTAAGCCGACAGAACCGCGGGGACGAAGCCTGCGACTGCTTTAGCCGGGCAATGGCGGCGGACGCCAGCCTCACCGATGCCTACCGCGGCCTGCTCAATTTCCGTGCAATTCCCCTGGACAGCCCGGAAGTGGCCACCTTGCTGAAACTTGCCCTGGATACGGAGCGCAGCCATTCAGCCCGAGCCCGGGCGCTGTTTCTGCTCGGACAAATCTATACGGAATCCGGTCTCGACAACCCTGGCTTCGCCTTCTATGAGCAGGCCAACCGCTTTGCCGCAAAGGACATCACGGGAAACCGCGAGTACCAGGTCTCCCCCAGCGCCGCCGTTATGGATCGGCAGTTCTTTCAACGCCACCCGCGCAAACACCCGACGCCTGCCTGCCCGCTGCTGGTGGTGGCCGGCTTGCCCCGCTCTGGCAAAAGCCTGGTTGAAACACTGTTGGCGCAACACCCCCGAGTGGCAGCAGGAGGTGAACTGGCGCTGGTGCGCAAACTGGCCGCCAACCTCCCGACGCGGGAGAACGTACAGGCCCAGGCAACCAGGCTGGCAGCGGAACCGGGTTCCCCCCTGGTGGCACTGTGTCCACCGCTTGCAGGGAGTGAGGTGCGCTACCTGGTGGACACGTCGCCCGCGAACCTCAGCCGTCTCGGCTGGCTGGGCCTGTTGCACCCGGACATGCCGGTTGTCCTTTGCCGACGGGCACCGCTGGACCTGGGGCTCGCGCTGTTTTTCAAAAACTTTCGCAGCGGGCACCGTTACAGTTATCAGCTCGCCACTATTGGCCGGGCAATTGCCCTGGCCGAGAAGCTCATCGCCCACTGGCAGGCGGCCCTGCCCAACCCCGTGCTTGAAGTCCGCTACGAAACACTGGTGCGTGAGCCGGCTGCCGTGCGCGACCAGCTGATGTCCCTGCTCGCACTCGACGCTTCGCGCCGGCCCGCGCCGAATGGCTCCGGCCAGGGGCAGAACTGGCGCGTGTTTCCAAGCCGCTCTCTGGATGCCGTTGGCGAGATCAGCCCGACACTGGTGGGGTTTGCGAAACGCTTTCGCCACCAACTGGCGCCGCTTGTGCGTGCCTACGAGGATGAGCTCGCGCGACCCCGCCTGAGCAGCCCACCGGAGTCTGGCGGTTACCGGGAGCGACGGCGCAAGCGCCCTGCAACACGGTAAACGCGCTGGCGGCCTGCCGTGCGTTGCACCGACCGCAATAGTCGACTAAAATACTCGGGTATTCATCGGCACCCCATCGCGCTTGTCGCCATCCGGGTGCAGCGCGTGCGAAAATGCACTGAATCACCGTTACCGTCGTCTCGCCCGTCAGCACAGGTCACTGATTATGTCGCAGGAACACATCGAACACGCCATACGCAAGGAGTACGCTGCGGGCTTCACCACGAATATCGAGTCCGACACCCTGCCACCGGGCCTGAATGAAGACACTATCAGGTTCATTTCCGGCCGCAAGAACGAGCCCGAGTGGCTGCTCGAATGGCGCCTGGAGGCCTACCGCGACTGGCTGAAGATGGCTGAGCCGGAATGGGCGCATGTGCAGTACCCGGCGGTCAAATTCAACGAAATCTCCTATTTCTCATCCCCCAAGGCGATGAAGGACCGGCCCCAGAGCCTCGATGAAGTCGACCCGGAGCTGATCGAAACCTACAACAAGCTCGGCATCCCCCTGCATGAGCAGGCGGCGCTCGCGGGCGTTGCGGTCGATGCCGTGTTCGACTCGGTGTCCGTCACCACCACCTTCCGCGAGAAGCTCTGGGAAGCCGGCGTGATCTTCTGCTCGATTTCAGAGGCGGTGCACGATTACCCCGAGCTGATCAAGAAATACCTGGGCAGTGTCGTGCCGCGCAAAGACAATTTCTACGCCGCTCTCAACAGCGCGGTGTTCAGCGACGGTTCCTTCGTCTACATCCCGAAAGGGGTGCGCTGTCCCATGGAGCTGTCCACCTACTTTCGCATCAATGAAGCCAACACCGGCCAGTTTGAGCGCACGCTGATCGTCGCCGACGAAGGCAGCCACGTCAGCTACCTTGAGGGCTGCACGGCCCCCATGCGCGACGAGAACCAGCTGCACGCGGCGGTGGTTGAACTGGTGGCACTCGACGGTGCCGAGATCAAGTACTCCACGGTGCAGAACTGGTACCCCGGGGATGCCGAAGGCAAAGGCGGTATCTACAACTTCGTCACCAAGCGCGGCGTGGCGCACCGCGACGCCAAGATCTCCTGGACCCAGGTGGAAACCGGTTCGGCCATCACCTGGAAGTACCCCAGCTGCATACTGCGTGGCGACAACAGCATCGGTGAGTTCTACTCGGTAGCGCTGACCAACAACGCGCAGCAGGCGGATACCGGCACGAAGATGATCCACCTGGGCAAGAACACCCGCTCGACCATCATTTCCAAGGGGATTTCCGCGGGCAAGAGTTCCAACGCCTACCGCGGGCTGGTGCGCATGAGCCCGCGCGCAGAGGGCGCACGCAACTACACCCAGTGCGACTCCCTGCTGATTGGTGACCGCTGCGCTGCGCACACATTCCCGTATATCGAAAGCCGCAATCCTTCGGCTGTTGTGGAACACGAAGCCACGACGTCCAAGGTCAGCGACGATCAGCTGTACCTGTGCCAGCAACGCGGACTGGATGCCGAGAAAGCGGTGTCCATGATCGTCAACGGCTTTTGCAAGGAAGTCTTCAGGGAGCTGCCCATGGAATTTGCCATGGAAGCAGGCAAATTGCTGGAAGTGAGCCTCGAAGGTTCTGTCGGCTAAGGCAAACACTAGCGTGCGACCCTGCGGTCGCACTTCGGAGCAAGAAAACCATGTTGAAGATCGACAACCTGCACGCCAGCGTGGAGAACAAGGCTATCCTCAAGGGTCTGGACCTCACGGTCGGCCCCGGTGAGGTACACGCTATCATGGGCCCCAACGGCTCGGGCAAAAGCACACTCGGGCACGTGCTCGCCGGGCGACCCGGCTATGCCGTTACGGCGGGCAGCGCACAATTGCTGGGGCAGGATTTGCTGACACTGGATACGGAGGAGCGTGCGCACCTGGGCTTGTTTCTCGCCTACCAGTACCCGGTGGAGATTCCCGGCGTCAGCAACATGGAGTTCCTCAAGGCCTCCGTCGACGCCGTGCGTGAACACCGCAACGAAGCCGCGCTGGATAGCGTGACCTTCATGAAACAGGCCCGCGAAGCCTGCAAGGCGGTCGATCTCGACGCCGCGTTTCTCAAGCGCGGTGTCAATGAAGGGTTCTCCGGTGGCGAGAAAAAACGCAACGAGTTGATGCAGATGATGCTGCTTGCACCCAAGCTGTGCATCATGGATGAAACCGACAGCGGGCTGGATATCGACGCGCTGCAGGTGGTCGCCAACGGCATCAACGCCATGCGCAGCCCCGAGCGTAGCTTTATTCTGGTGACTCACTACCAGCGCCTGCTCAATTTCATCAAACCGGACCGGGTGCATGTCCTGTCCGGCGGTCGCATCGTGAAATCCGGTGACCACTCGCTGGCACTGGAGCTTGAAGAACGCGGCTATGCCTGGTTGGAGGACGTAGCCTGATGAGTGACTTCATGCAGCAGGCGCTGGCGGCCGCCGCGCGCACCGCGCCGGCCTGGCTGGAGCCCGTTCAGGCCCGCGGCCGCGACGCATGGTCCAAAACGGCACTGCCCACGCGCAAAACCGAGGCCTGGAAATACACCAGCCTGCAACCCTTGCAGCAAACGTTCAGCGCACCGGCTACCGAATCCGCGCGCTCACCGCTCGACGATATCCCGTTGCCGGAGCTGGCCGGCCCAACGCTGGTATTCGCCGACGGCCACTACCGCGCCGAGCTGTCTCACGGCGAACTTCCGGCCGGCTTGAACCTGGTACGCTTCGCCGATGCGAACAGCGAGCAGGCAGCGCGCATTGCCGCCGCTCTGGGCAGTGCCCTGCAGCCTGGCCGCCACGTTTTCGCGCCCCTGAATGACGCCACGCTCGCCGACGGTGTGTTCATGGAGGTGGCGGCCAACGCCCATATCGATACACCGGTGCACATTGCCTGGCTAACCACCGGGCAGAATGAATCGATCAGCATCACCCAGCGCCTGCTGGTATGTCTCGCGGAGAACAGCAGCGCTACGCTGGTTGAGTCTTTCGCCAACACGGCGACCGGAGGCACGGCCTTCACCAATGGTATTACCGAATTGCTGCTGGCCCGCGGCGCGCAGCTGAACCACTACCGCCTGCACCTGGAGCAGGGTGACGCGGTGCATATTGGCGGCGTACATGCACGGCAGGACGCAGACAGCCTGCTGAACGGCTTTCACCTCGCCCTGGGCAGCGCGCTGAAACGCATTGACCTGGTCGTGGACCACCAGGGCAGCGGCGCCCATTGCGCACTGGACGGCCTGTACCTGCCCCGCGGCACCGAAACCGTCGACTACCACACCTGCATTGAACATGCTGTCCCGCACTGCACCAGCCAGGAACGCTTCCGCGGCATCATCGCCGATGAAGCCACTGCGGTTTTCAACGGGCGGATTCACATCCATCCGCAGGCACAGAAAACCCGCGCGGAGCTGAGCAACAAGAACCTGCTGACCAGCAACAAGGCGGAAATCAACACCAAGCCGGAGCTGGAAATCTACGCCGATGACGTGCAGTGCGCCCACGGTGCTACCGTTGCCCAGCTGGACCCGCTTGCACTCCACTACCTGCGCACCCGCGGTGTACCGCGCGAAGAGGCCGAAGTGATGCTGAGCTACGGCTTTATCAACGAACTGGTGGAAGCTATCGCGCAACCGGCCGTGCAGGCGTTTCTCAAGCCCCTCCTGGCCAGGCGTTTCGCACGCGATGCACGCCTGACGAGGCATATCCTGTGAACGCATCGACCGCCATGGCCTCTGCAGCCCCCTTTGACCCCGCCGCCCTGCGCCAGGATTTTCCTATCCTGCAGCAGTCCGTCAATGGCGCACCCCTGGTCTACCTGGACAATGCCGCCACCACGCAGAAACCCGAGGTGGTTATTCAGGCGATTGCCAACTACTACCGCCGAGACAACGCCAATGTGCACCGCGGCGCACATACACTCAGCGACCGGGCCACCGTTGCCTTTGAAGCGGCACGGGAAACGGTTGCGCGGTTTATCAATAGCCCGCGCAGCAATCAGGTCATCTGGACGCGGGGTGCTACCGAGGCCATTAATTTGGTTGCCTACAGCTGGGGGCACACGCACTTGCGTGCCGGCGACCGGATTCTCGTGTCCTACCTGGAGCATCATTCCAACATCGTGCCCTGGCAGCTGGCGGCCGCCGCCACCGGTGCCGAGGTCGTGCCGATTCCCATCACGGAAGCCGGTGACATCGACCTGCAAGCACTGACGGGGCTGCTCGACGAGCGGGTCAAGCTGGTGGCCGTGAACCACGTATCGAACGCACTCGGCACAATCAACCCGGTGGCGGAGATCAGCCGGCTGGCGCATGCGGCGGGGGCAAAAGTGCTGGTCGACGGCGCCCAGGCGATTGCTCACATGCCCGTGGATGTCCAGTCCATAGGCTGCGATTTTTACGTGTTCTCCGGGCACAAGCTGTTTGGCCCTACCGGCATGGGCGTGTTGTGGGGGCAGGAAGCGCTGCTCGACACGATGCCCCCGTTTCTCGGTGGGGGTGAAATGATCGAGACGGTGAGTTTCAGCGGCAGCACCTGGAACGCACTGCCCTTCAAATTCGAAGCCGGCACGCCCAATATTGCCGGCGCGATCGGCATGGCGGCCGCCATCGATTACCTGGCGGGCATCGACATTGCCGCCGCAGCAGCTCACGAGTGCAGCCTGCTGCAGCAATCCATCGATCTGGCTGGTGATATCGACGGGCTGCGACGCATCGGCAACCCCGCACAAACCGTGGGCATATTCAGCTTCGTACTGGAGGGCGTGCATCCCTCCGACCTGGGCATGCTGCTCGACGAACAGGGTATAGCCGTGCGCACCGGCCACCATTGCACTCAACCACTCATGGCGCATTACCAGGTGCCAGGGACCGTACGCGCGTCCTATTCGCTGTACAATACGGCGGATGACGTGGAGCGACTGTTCGCCGGTATCCACAAGGCAAAACGCCTCTTTGGCTAAAAGGTTACTTATGAGCGTTGAAACGTTTGACGTGAACACCGATGCCCTGCAGGTTACACCCGCAGCGGCAGCCTATCTGAAGAAACAGCTCGGCCAGTCAGGCAAACGGGCACTGCGCATCAGTGTGCGGGAGAGTGGCTGTACCGGCTTCATGTACGTGATGGATGAAGTGGACAGCGGTCAGGAAGGTGACCTCACGCTGCATCCGGATGCCGAACTGGATATTTTCGTGGACCGCGCCTCGCTGCCTGTTTTGCAGGGCACCCGGCTGGACTTCGAAAAGGAAGGGCTGAACCGCACCATCAAGTTCCACAACCCGAACGTCACTGCCGCCTGTGGCTGTGGCGAAAGCTTCAGTATTAGTTGATTGGTGAACATTACATGAGCGCCCAGGAACGAACCCTGCTCACCACCCAGCGCGATTGCCCGGGCCGTCTGGTACCCGTGGGCGACCCGGTCACCATCCCGGCGCATACCTTCGTCACCCTGACCCAGGCCCTGGGCGGCAACTACACCGTTATCCACAACGGCAACATGGTGCGGGTAGACGGCACCGATGCCGATGCCCTGGGGCTGACGCCGCAGCGGCTTGATTTCACCCCGCCCGCGGACGGACGAATCGATGAAGCACAGGTGTGGGAGGCACTGGGTACGGTCTACGATCCGGAAGTGCCGGTCGACCTGGTCAACCTGGGGCTGATTTACCGTGTGGATATCGACCAGAGTGCTGCCAGCGTTGCCATCAGCATGACCCTCACGGCTCCGGGCTGCGGCATGGGCCCCGTGCTGGTGGGCGATGTAAAATACCGTGTTTCACAGGTACCCAATGTCAACGCGGTTGAAGTGGAACTTGTGTTCGACCCGCCGTGGAGCCGCGACATGATGTCCGAAGAGGCACAGCTCGAAACCGGCATGTTTTACTAGGGAGAGTTCATCGTGCCAGACCCGGCGCCCGCCAATCCGTTTGGCCACAGCATCACCAGTGACGACATTGTCGAAACACTCGCCTTTTTCGACGACTGGGAAGACCGCTACAAGTACATCATTGATCTGGGCCGTGAGCTGCCTGCCATGCCCGACGAGCTGCACACGGAAGACCGCAAGATCCGCGGTTGCCAGAGCCAGGTGTGGATCGATACCCGACTGGAGGAGAACCGCCTGCAGCTGTCAGTCGACAGCGATGCGTTTATCGTCAAGGGCCTGCTGGGTGTTGTGCTCGCCGCCTACAACAACAAAACACCCGAGGACATCCGGGCCTTCGATATCGACCAGTATTTCGAGCAGCTCGACCTCCTGCACCACCTGTCTCCTACACGGGGCAACGGTTTACGGGCGATGGTCGCGCGCATCCGGCAAATTGCGGGGGCCGACCCTGCGAGGCCGGCCCCGTAAGACTCTCAACAAGTCGATGTAACCTCAGTCGTCGTCATCGTTGAGGTCATCACCCTCATCGTCGTTGAGCTCATCGTCCTCGGTCAGATCATCGTCCTCGGTCAGATCATCGTCCTCGATCAGGTCATCATCCTCGATCAGGTCATCATCCTCGGTCAGATCATCGTCCTCGATCAGGTCATCATCCTCGGTCAGATCATCGTCCTCGGTCAGGTCATCATCCTCGGTCAGATCATCGTCCTCGGTCAGGTCATCGTCCGTCAGGTCATCGTCTGACGCCAAGGGGTTGTCATCGTCGAAGTCATCACACCCTTCACTGGAGTCGTCCGTTTCGTCATCATCTTCCGAGTCGTCGTCACCAAAACAGGCGAACTCTCGTTCACCGGCCAGCGCGACACGGTCTTCAAACTCAACCTCATCGGCAATCCCGTCGGCGATACTGTCGTCGCTGATCTTGACCAGATCGCCAGCTTGCACGTTTGCGAAAAACGTGTCGGCACTGATATCAACATCGTCACGTCCCTCAAACTCGGCACCAGTGGTGCTGTAGGTCAAGCCGAGTATGGTGACGCTTTCACCTGCTACGAAACTGTCTACCGGACCCTGCAGTTCCTGCTCATTGTCGTCATCGTCGCGATCAAGCGTCGTCGCCACCAGGCGATCGCCGTCAAGGTATGCTTCCACTTCGAGAAAATCACCGGGAACCAAGTCGCCAATGCGCAAAATACTGGAGCGATCAGTGTCGTCATCAAAGCGCGTCGCGGAATCGATACTTACGGTGACCGACCCCGGCACGAGTTGCAGCGTGACTGTTCCCGCCTCTGTATCGACTGCTCCAAGCGGGCCCTCGACCTTGATACGACCGCGGCGCGACTGGACCGTGTCCGCAAGCAGTCGCCCGGCCTCCCAGACACCATTGATCTGCACTACCGCCCCGTTGGCAAGCACCAGATTCGCGGGCTGCAACACCGCATTGGAAGCGTCCACGTCAACACCACCCACCTGGAAACTTGTTGAGTCCAGATAACCGGTGACTGCGCCCTGAACCTGGACGATCGCCCCATCCGTGAAGCGGCTCGCGGAACCCCCATCCAGCTCGATACGCGTTGCGGTAATGAGACCATCTGCCAGCGTACCGTGCACCTCTACCAGCTGCCCTTCGCTGACCGCGATGCTGCCAAAATCCTCAAGCGTTGCGGTGCTGTAATCCACGCTCACGTCGCCAAAGGCAAACTGGCTCCCCGAGACCACGCCGACGCGGCCACGGACCTCAACGAGTGACTGACCAGGAACAAACGGGTCCTTTCGTTCCAGGCGAGTGGCACGCAGGCTGTCACCACGACCAGTGAACCCGGATACTTCGACGAAGTCATCGATACCCACGCTGTCGAAGTCCACATCTTCGAATACCGTTCCGGCACGTTCAACGATCACATTGACGCCAAGAATAGTCAGCAGCTTGGCGTCACCATCCGCAGACACCTCTATGCTGGATATCGGTCCTTTCAACTCGTTGTCATACACAACGCGCTCGGCATCCCCGGTCGCGCCGCTATCGTCGACCTGACCAGTGACCAGAACAACCATGCCAAGACGCAAGGCATCATCATCGAGTACTTCGCCATCGATGATGACTTCGGCGTCATCCGTTTCGTAACGCACACCGTTAACGAAGATACTGCCGAAGCCGTCAATAGTACCGCTGCTGGTCGTGCTCTGACCCGACCCCCCGATTCCACCACCGCCGGTAGGCGGGGATGGATTCACCGCTACCAGACTATCGCCACCACCACCGCCGCCGCAGGCGGAAAGGACCAATGCCAAGGCACTGGAGGTTACCAAGGGACGCGGCACAAATGGACTCTTCATGGCTACTGCTCCTGTTCGGGAAGTTCGATGTAATAAATGCCAACCGCAACGTAACGTAGGGCCTCACCCGCCGTTTCATCGCTTTCTGATTGATGTTGCGTCAACCAAGCGTTGTACTCTTCCAGCAACGCCTGAGACTTGCGGGTAGACAGTGCCCGGAACTCAGTCGCTGTTGCGGCAGCAATCGAGGCGTTAGACACTTTTCGTTGGAAGAAGCGTTGCTCGGGCAATACCTCAAGGTTGTGGCCAATGGTGTGGACCAGCTCCCCTACGTCTTTGCCCAGGATATTGATCTTCTCCAGGGGTGTTGCCCGCGGGATATAGGCGCGCTCCACGAGCACCGCATTGCCACCTTGTACCTCAACGTTCTCACTCGCCTGGAGTGTGGAGAGCATGGCCGCAGCCGGAATATCACCACTGTAGCGCCGCACAAGCGCCGCAAAACTCCAATCACAGCCTTCGAGAGGCAGGGGAGCGGGCTGCCCGCTGGCATCCGTGAAATCCGCGTCGTTGATCCAGCCGCTGATGACACGGATCGCACGGTTATAACGCTGGCTGGCACCGACATCCACAGGTGCCTCGGAATCCCGGATGCGGCTGACGTCCTTGCGTGTCAATCCCGTCAGCGCTGACACAGCGGACACTGTCGCGCGTTTGCCATCGCGCTCGACCTGAAGAAACCCTTCTTCAACGAATGCACGTTTGGCCAACTCCGCAAAGGTACCGTACGCCATGCCGTGAGAAAGGAGCACACGGGCGAGAGGCCGCATGATTCGGACCACCGCGTCACTGAGAACTTGATGTATTGGCATATCCATATTTGGGAATATATTCCCAAATTATGAGGACGTCAAGTATCTAAAGCTGACTCGTCTCCGCTATGCACTCGCGATAGGACCGCATACCCTGAAGCACCAGCACAATGGCCAGCGGGCAGACCAGCAGCGGCAGTAGCGCCAGCGCGTAACGCAGGGCCTGGTCGTCGCCAAATACAAAGTCAGTGAGTATCGCGACAGCACTGGGCCCAAACGCCAGCCCGAACAGGTTGGTGAAAAACAGCATCAAGGCTGACACCTGCGCACGCATTCGATTGGGCGTCATGAACTGCACCGCTGCCACACCCACGCCAAAGTGCGCATTGAGGAAAAACACGATCGGCGCGGCCCACCAGATGGCCAACGTGGCGCTGCCACTCAGTGGCCCGGCAACCGCGGGCAGCAACCACAGTGCGGCAACCAGCAGTACGATGCGCAGCGGCGCATCGGCATAACCGCGTCGCCGCAACGGTTCCACCGACCAGCCTCCCGCGAGCGCACCCGCGCTGCCTGCGAGCAGAAACATCAACCCGAACTGGCTGCCCGCCTCTGCGCGGGGCATGTCGAAACTGCGAATCAGGAATTCCGGGTACCAGGCCATGGTGCCGTAGCCAAGAATACTCAGCACTGACGCGGCGCCCATCGGGGCCAGATAGGCTCGCCCGTGCGCCCTGAGGTGGGCCAAAATCGCTGCGAGGCCGGGGGCTGACTGCTGCTCATTCTGCGCTGCAGTGCGGACAACGTCTTCGCGGCGCACGGGTTCCGGGAGAAAGCCGAGTAGCACCGCAAGCAACAACCCCGGTGCGCCCACTGCAATAAAGGTCATCTGCCACGGGCGCATCTCGCCCAACAACGGCAGCGTTACCGGAGGGCCCTGCGCAAACCACGCATACACGGCCCCGCCCACCACGTACGCCATGCCACCACCCAGCGTAATACCCAGACTGTAGATGGCCAGCGCACGCGCCAGCTTCTCGCGGGGAAACAGATCACCGAGCATGGAAAACGCCGAGGGCGACAGCGTGGCCTCACCGATACCGACGCCGACACGCGCGAGGAACAGGCCGCCAAAACTGCGGGCAGCACCGCACAGGCAGGTCATCGCACTCCAGGCCACCAGCCCGGCGGTGATAATCCACTTGCGGCTGTGGCGGTCGGCGAGGCGCGCAATCGGTAGCCCCATAACGATGTAGAACATGGAAAACGCGAAGCCGTGCAGCAGGCTGTACTGAAAATCGCTGATGGCGAAATCGGCGCGAATGGGGCCAATCAGCACTGCCATGACATTGCGGTCGATAAACGACAGGATGTACGCCAACAACAGCAGTATCAGCGCGTAGTTGGCGGTCGCTGCCGGAGGATACCCGTCCGCACCCGTTGGGGAAGTCGAGTTAAAGCAGGCCACGCCCTGGAATCGCCTGCAGCAGTTGTCGTGTGTAGTCTTCCTGCGGCGCGTTAAACAGCGCATCACCGGTGCCCTGCTCCACGACACGCCCTTTGTACAACACCAGTATGCGGTCGGCGATATGTCGCACAACGGCCAGATCATGAGAGACAAACAGCATGGTCAGGCCGTATTCACGCCCCAGTTCCAGCATCAGCTCGAGAATCTGTGCCTGAATGGTCACATCCAGCGCCGACACCGGCTCATCCGCCACCACGAACTCCGGGCGCGTTGCCAGTGCACGGCCGATAGCAATACGCTGGCGCTGGCCACCGGAAAACTCATGCGGGTACTTGCGCACGAACGCACGCGCCAGGCCCACGTCATCCATAAGCTGCAGCACGCCCTGCTCGACCGTTTTGCGCGTGGCGATACCGTGCAGTAGCAGGGGTTCGGCCAGGGTGTCGTACACGGACATGCGCGGGTTCAACGAGGCGTAGGGGTCCTGGAAAATCATCTGCATGCGGCGCCGCATCTGTTTCAAGCCGGCGCCGGCAAGGCCGGTGACATCCGTGCCATCAAAGAGCACCTCGCCACTGGTCACCGGCACCAGGCGCAGCAGCGAGCGGCCGATGGTCGACTTGCCACTGCCCGATTCACCCACCAGACCCAACACTTCGCCTCGTTGCACGGTGAAGCTGACATCGTCCACTGCACGCAACGGTTCAGCACCGCGCCCCTGGGGGAACCAGGTACACAGGTTGCGCACCTGAATGAGGTCTTCCCGCACGGCGTCTGCCGGGGGCTTGCTGCCTGCGGGTATCGCCGCCAGCAGTTTCTGTGTGTAAGGGTGCTCGGCGGCCTGGAAAATCGCCTGACGATCGCCCCGCTCCACCACATGTCCCTTTTCCATCACCACGATGTCATCGGCAATGTCAGCAACCACAGACAGGTCATGGCTGATGAAAATCACGCCGATGTTGCGCTTGCGCTGCAGCTCGGCAATGAGTTCGAGTATCTGCGCCTGAATAGTGACATCCAGTGCCGTGGTCGGCTCATCAGCAATCAACAGCCTGGGCTCATTGATCAGCGCCATCGCGATCATTACCCGCTGACGCATACCGCCGGAAAACTGGTGTGGGTACTGGTCGATGGTTGCCTGCGGGTCGCGCAACCCCACTTCCGCCAGCAGTTCCAGTGCGCGCTCCCTGGCCTGTGCCCGGGTGACCTTGCGGTGGTAGATGAGCGGCTCCACCAGCTGGTTACCCACCGTCATGTAGGGGTTGAGGCAGGTCATCGGGTCCTGAAAGATCATGGCGATATCGCGGCCGCGGATCTCGCGCAGCTCGCGCTCGCTCATCTGCAGCAGGTCGCGCCCGTCAAACACTGCACTGCCACTCTCGATACTGGCAGGCGGCGTGGGAAGCAACCCCAGCAGGCTGTAGCAGGCAACCGACTTGCCCGACCCTGACTCACCGATGATCGCGGTGATCTGCCCGGGTTCTACGTTAAAGCCTATACGGTTTACCGCCGTGATGCGGCCGTTGCGGGTGGTGAAGTCGACCTGGAGGTCGCGGACACTGAGCAGAGGCATGGGCAATCAGTCTCCGGAGCCGCGCACGTCCAGCGCATCGCGCAGGCCGTCGCCAAGAAAGTTCAATGCAAACAGGGTCAGGGTGAGCGCCGCACCCGGGAAAATCAGCAACCACGGATACTCCTCCATGGTTTCAGCACCGTAGGAAATCAACAGTCCCCAGGAGGTGGCCGGCGGCTGTACGCCGAGGCCGAGAAAGCTCAGGAACGCCTCCAGCAGCATAACGCTGGGAATGGTCAAGGTGGTGTAGACAATAATCGGCCCCAGTGCGTTGGGCACCAGATGACGGCGGACGATGGTTGCGGGTGACAAACCCAGCGACACCGCGGCCTCGACAAACTCCTGTTGGCGCAGGGACTGCACCTGGCCGCGCATGATGCGCGCCATGGTCAGCCACTCGACCGCACCGATGGCCAGGAACAGCAGCAGCAGATTGCGCCCGAACACCACCATCAACAACACGATGAAAATCATGAAGGGTAAGGCGTAGAGGATATCCACCAGCCGCATCATCACCGCGTCCACGCGGCCGCCCACATAACCGGCAATAGCGCCCCAGGTCACGCCGATCACCAGCGCCACCGCAGTGGCGACAAAACCGACCGCCAGGGAAATACGCCCGCCGTAGAGTATCTGGGTCAACAGGTCACGCCCGAAGATGTCCGTGCCTAACCAATGCGCGGCGGAAGGCGGTGAGGCACCGAGATCGAGGTTCTGGGCATCGTAGGCATAGGGCGCTATCCACGGCGTCAACAGAGCCAGCGCGATAAACACGGTGAGCACAGCGAGGCCGAACAGGGCCAGACGATTCTTGCGCAGTCGGCGCCAGGCGTCTTTCCACAGCGACGTGCCCTGCTCCACCTGTGCCGTATCAGTGAGGTTCGCAGACGTCATTCATGCCTCCCCATACTGAGCGCGCAAGCGCGGGTTCAACCACGCGGCGAGAATGTCGGACAGCAGGTTGAACAGCACAATCAGCGTCGACAGGAACACCGTCGTACCGAGGATCATGGTGTAATCGCGGTTGAAGGCGGCCTGTACGTAGAAGCGCCCCAGGCCCGGAATCTGAAAAATGGTCTCCACCACAAACGAGCCCGCCAGCAGCCCGGCGAAGGCGGGGCCGAGGAAAGCCACCACGGGAATCAGGCCGCCGCGCAGCGCGTGGCGCGTTACCACCTGCCATTCCGGCAAGCCCTTGGCGCGTGCGGTGCGAATATAGTCCTGCGACATCACTTCCAGCATGCCGGCCCGGCTCAAGCGCGCAATGTACGCCGCATAGGCGGCGCCGAGCGTCAGGCTGGGCAGTATCTTGTCGCCGGGAATATCGCCCCACCCCGCCACCGGCAGCCATTCCAGATGAATGCCGAACACCAGCACCAACAACGGGCCGAGCAGAAAGGTAGGCATGCAAATGCCGATCATCGCCACCGACATGGGAATATAGTCCTGTGCGCTGTTGGGCTTGAGCGACGCCACAACACCCGCCAGCCCGCCCAGCACAACCGCTACCAGCAGGGCATACGCGCCCAGCTCCGCCGTCGCCGGCAGGCCCGCGGCAATCAGTTCATTCACACTGCGACCGGGGTATTTAAACGAGGGGCCAAGCTCACCGCGGGCCAGGTCTTGCAGGTAGGCGAGATACTGTTGCCCGAGGGGAAGATCGAGCCGGTACTGGGCTTCGAGCGCCGCCTTGACCTCGGGAATCACGGCTTTTTCGCTGTCGAAGGGACCGCCGGGTGCCACCCTCACCAGGAAAAAGGTGACGGTGATGACCGCGAGAATAACCGGAATGGCCTGCAACAAACGCCCGGCAATGAAACGCCACATAGGCTACTCCAGCTCGAATTCAGTCAGTGGCACATCCTCAAGGTGAATGTATTTCACATTGACGAAGTCCATAAGGTTGGGCGGCAAGCCCTTCACGGATGGGTGCACCAGATGTTTGCTGGCATAGGTGTAAATGGGCAGGATGGGCATTTGCTCCATGAGGCGTGTTTCCGCTTCGTGAAACAGCGCGAAGCGCGCCTCCTGGGTTGCCGCACGCGGCGCACGCTGCAAGATCAATTCATCGTAAACCGGGTCCGAGAAGCCGGTGTTGTTGTTGCCGCCGTCGGTGATATAGAGGTCGAGGAAGTTGTTCGGATCAACGTAGTCGCCGATCCAGCCACGTCGCGCCACCTGGAAATTCATCTGGGAGACCGAGTCCAGATACACCTTCCATTCCTGGTTGGACAGAGTGACAGTGATATTCAATGCATCTTTCCACATTTGCTGCAGCGCCACCGCGATCTTGCGGTGGCTTTCACTGGTGTTGTAAATCAGCTCCAGCCCGGGCCAGCCGTCCCCCCCGGGGTACCCGGCCTCCGCGAGCAGGCGCCGCGCCTCCTCCGGGTCATGGGTGAACAGCTGTGGTGGCTGGTAACCCAGTGTGCCCGGTGGCGTGATGGCATAAGCCGGGTTATTGCTGCCATAGAGCACATTTCGCGTCAGCGCCTCGCGATCCACCGCCAGTGAGAGGGCCTTACGCACCCGCACATCATCCAGCGGCGGGCGCTCGGTATTCAGCAGGTAGAAATAGGTGCCCAGGTAAGGGGCTTCAACAAACGGCGTGTCGGCCATTTTGCGGTACGCGGGAATCTTGTTCAGCGGCACATCGGCGGTGTAGTGCAACTGGTGGACGCGGAACATGCGTTCTTCGCTGACAATGTTTTCCGTGGGGTAGAACACAATGCCGTTAAGGTACACGGCGTCGTTGTCCCAGTAGTGCGGGTTGCGCTCCACCACAATACGCCGGTTCAGCTCCCAGTTCTGCAACTGGAACGGGCCGTTGGTCACAATGTTGCCTACCCGGGTCCAGCGAGTGAACCGGTCTGTCGCCTTGCCAAACCGCTCGACCGTTTCGCGGTGCACGGCGTAGCTGGAATAGTGGTCCATGAGTTGCAGGAAATACGGCGTGGGCGCATTCAGCGTCACTTCAAGTGTCATGTCATCCAGCGCGCGCACACCGACCAATGCCGGGTCATCAATCTTGCCCGTGGCATAGGCTTCCGCGTTTTCCACCGGGTAAAGCATGTAGGCGTACAGGTTACCCATCGCCGGGTCCAAAGCGCGTCGCCAGGACCAGACGAAGTCGTGTGCGGTGACCGGG
Organism: Haliea alexandrii; assembly: GCF_003719295.1. GTDB lineage: Bacteria > Pseudomonadota > Gammaproteobacteria > Pseudomonadales > Halieaceae > Haliea > Haliea alexandrii. Next base: position 112,726 of record NZ_RFLW01000002.1, on the reverse strand, counting down.
TCGCCATTGGACCAGCGCCCTTCCGGCTGCATATGGAACGTAATGACGCGGCGATCGTCGCTGAACTCCCAGCTCGCCGCCGCGCCGGGCTCCGGTTCCAGAGTCCAGGGGTTCTTGCGTGTGAGCCCTTCAAACAGGGCATCAATGATCTTGCTTTCCGGCACCCCGGTGACCACATGAGGGTCCAGCCCCTGGGGCTCGGAGCCATTGCCGAAATGGAGGATGCCATCACGGTTGCCCTGTGCAACATTGGACTCACCGGCGCTGCAGCCGCCAAGGAAGGCAGCCATGAGCACGAGACAAAGGACATGAACGAATCTATACATGAGCGCGAACATAGCCTTTTTGCCAGCGTAAAGCCATAACCGCAGACAGCAGCACGGCGGCGACGAACACTTCCAGCATCACGCCCCTCAGTAACCGGCTGCGCCCTGCACAATCCTGGCGTGGAAATCGGCGTCCAGCGGTTCATAGCGGGTCGCGCCCGGTTTCAGTACGCACAGCACATCGTTGACCTGCGCCGGGTCGTAGCCCTGCTTGCGCAAGTCGCCCTTGAGCAGTTTGAAAGTACCCGTGGTGTCCATTTCGCTCTGTATCCGCAGGAACAAGGGGCGGGCGAAGTGCGGAAGCTCCGCTTGTACGTGCGCCGAGAAACTGTCCAGATCGAGCGTCGACACGCCCTCCTCCAGGCGCAGCGACGCCATACCGGCGCGGCCATCCGTACCGGGCACCTCCACACCGTACACATTGCTGAGCGCAATCTGCGGGTGCAGGTTGAGTATCTCGCCCACCTCGTTGGTGGACACGTTTTCCCCTTTCCAGCGAAAGGTATCGCCGATGCGATCCACGAACTGATAGTGCGGCAGGCCAAACGCAAACCCCACATCAACCGTGCGCATCAGGTCACCCGTGTTGAACCAGGCATCGCCCGGTTGCAGCACATCGCGCAAAATCTTCTTTTCCGTCGCCTCAGCGCTGGTGTAGCCCTCGAATTTGGTATGCGGCGTGATTTTCCCCAACAGCAAGCCCGGCTCACCCGGCGCCACCGGCTGACAGCGCCCAGCGGCATCGCGCATAACTTCATCCCGGTCCACGTCGTATTTGATGAGTGCTGTGGGCAGCGCGGAGGAGCCTACCGTGCAGTCCTTGTTCAACAGGTTGAAAAAGCCGACATTGCCTTCGCTCGAACCGTAGAACTCCGCGACCCGTTCAATGCCGAAACGCTGTTTGAAGCTGTGCCAGATGTCCGGGCGCAAGCCATTGCCGACCACAGCGCGCAGTGGATTGTTCGCATCGTCAGCCTGCGCCGGCACATGCAACAGGTAGCGGCACAGCTCACCGATGTAGACGAAGGCCGTGGCGCGGTGCTCGCGCACTTCCGGCAGGAACTGGCTGGCGGAAAACCTGCGCCGGATGAACATGCTGGCGCCAGCAAGAAACGCAGCCCCCGCCCCGACCATAAGACCCGTGCCGTGGAACAGCGGCAAACACAAATACAGCCGGTCATCCTCAGTCAGCTGCAGGCCGCCTACCTGCACCACACTCGCGGTGAGCAGGTAACGCCGATTGGACAGCACCGCTGCTTTCGGCAGGCCGGTGGTGCCCGAGGTGAAAATGTAGAACGCGACATCTTCTATGGTGATGTCGGCCGTTTCGGGTGGATTGTCCGCAGTCGTCTGCGCCGCAGCGTCCGCCATGTTCAACGCCCAGTCCGGCGCCGCACGCTCGCCGGAATCGGGCACAAAAAGGTAGTCTCCATCGGCCAACGGCAGGGCACTGCGCACATCAGCGACCGCGTCGGTACACTCCTCGCCAAACAGGAACTTGCGGGCGCCGGTAATCTCGGCACAGTGCGTCAGCGGACGCCCTGTGAGGCTGGTGTTGATGAGGGATGCAATCACGCCCAGCTTATTGAGCGCTATCACCACCACCATGAAGTCGATGCGGTTTTCCATCAACACACTCACGGCATCGCCACGCTGCAAGCCCTGCGCGCGAAATACCGCCGCATAGCGGTTTGCTGCCGCGTTGAAGTGCTGCCAGTCCATCGTCTGCCCTTCGCAGACAAAGGCCGAGCGCCGCGGAATGCGTGCCGCATTTGCCGCTACACGAGCGCCCAGGCAATCGCGCGTATCGGCTGGGCGCGGTCGCAGCAATTTCTTCGCCTTGATCAGTTTGGGAAGTTCGGCGAGAGTACGAAAGACGTCTTTTTTTATCACTGCTTGGCTCCACGCTGTGTTGCAGGCAGTATGATACCTTGAACCGAAAAAATTGAAACCAAAACCGCCCCCGTCGGGCTTGCGAGCACCCAGCAATGACACCTTACGAGAAATTACACCAGCACTTTGCCCGCCTCAATGATTTGTACCATGTTGGCGCAGTCGCGCAATGGGACGAGGCCGCCATGATGCCAGTCGGGGGCGGCGCCGCACGCGGACAGGCGCTGGCAACTCTCGATGGGGTGACACACCAGATGCTCACCGACCCGCGAATTGCCGAGTGGTTGGCGGCTGCAACGGACGAAACGCTACCAACCTGGCAAGCGGCCAACCTGCGCGAAATGCAGCGCAGCTACCGCGACGCCACCTGCCTGCCGGAGAGCCTGGTAGAGCGGCGCACACTGGCAAACAGCCGCTGCGAACAGGCCTGGCGCGTGCACCGCGGTGAAAATAACTGGCAGGCCATAGCGCCGCTGCTGGAGGACGTGGTCGCGCTGGCACGGGAAGAGGCCGCCGCGCGCGCAGCGGTGAGCGGCATGTCACTCTATGACAGCCTGCTGGACAGCTACGAGCCGGGCATGACCTGCGCTCAACTGGACCCGCTATTCGCTGAATTGAAAGCGTTTCTACCCGGCCTGCTGGACGCCACCATCGAACAGCAGCAACAGCAGCCGGCGCAGCCGCCCGAAGGCCCCTTCACCATTGATGAGCAGCGAGCGCTGGGGCTGGCCATGATGCGCACGCTGGGCTTCGACTTCGAACACGGACGCCTTGATGTCAGCCACCATCCGTTCTGTGGCGGTGTTCCGAGCGATGTGCGCATCACCACCCGCTACAACACCGAGGGTTTTACCCAGGCCTTGATGGGCGTGATTCACGAAACCGGGCACGCACTGTACGAACAGGGCCTACCCGCCGAGTGGCAGTCACAACCGGTCGGGCAGGCACTCAGCACGGCCGTACACGAAAGCCAATCCCTGCTGATGGAAATGCAGGCCTGTCGCAGCCCGGAATTTCTGCACTACCTGACACCTCACCTGCAGCGCAGTTTTGCGGCAGCACAGCCCCGCGCCGCCGCGTGGCAGGAGGACAACCTCTACCGCCTCTTCACGCACGTGAAGCGCGGTTACATCCGCGTGGACGCCGATGAAGTGAGCTACCCCCTGCACGTCATCCTGCGTTACGAAATCGAACGCCAGCTGATCGAAGGCGAACTGGAGGTGTCCGGAATACCGGAGGCCTGGGATGCGCGCATGCAGTCCTACCTGGGGCTATCCACAGCGGGCAACTACCGCGATGGCTGCCTGCAGGATGTGCACTGGCCCGCAGGGCTGTTCGGCTACTTCCCCACGTATACCCTGGGTGCCATGAGCGCAGCGCAGCTGTTCGCCGCGGCGAGGCAGGCATTGCCCGACATGCCCGCGCAGCTGGCGGAGGGCAATTTCTGTGCGCTACTGGGCTGGCTGCGTGAGCACGTGCACAGCCAGGGGAAGTTTCTCGACTACAATGCGCTGATGCAGCGCGCGACCGGTGAAACGCTGCAGTCATCCTACTTTCGCGCACATCTGGAGGCGCGCTACCTCGGCGAGAATTGAAGGCGACCATGGATCGATTGAGCACCCAGGACGCGGGCTTTCTACGCATCGAAACACCCCGCTGCCCCTTCCACGTTGCGGCCCTGATGCTGCTGAGCCCGCCGGAGGGGGCCCCCCGCAATTTCCTGCGCCAGCTCGCCCGGGACTGTGGCCGGCTGAATGAAATCCTGCCCGCGTTCAACCGCCAGCTATCGCGGCCAGAGGACCCCTCCGCTTCAGCGTGGGTAGAGGCCACTCATTACCGGCCGGAAAACCACGTACTGCACTACGCGCTGCCCCAGCCGGGCCGCATGCAGGACCTGCTGCAATTGGTCACTCGCGTCCACGAACGGCCGCTGGACCGCAATCGGCCTCTGTGGGAACTGCACATCATCGAGGGGCTGCCCGGCGGGCGGTTTGCGCTGTACTGTAAAACGCACCATGCCCTGGTCGACGGTATCGGCGCCATGCGCATGATCCAGAGCCTGTTCAGTACCGACCCCGAAGCCCGTATCGATTTTCGTCACGTGCGCCGCGACAGACGCCATCAGCACAGCCATCACAGCCTGTTCGAGCAACTGGGCCGGGTCGCGAGCAGCACCTGGCAACAGTACCGCGCCCTGCCGCAGCTCTCCCGACTATTGGTGCATATGGGCAAGGATGTGCTTGCGGGCAATACCGAGGCCATGCGCCTGCCCTTCACCGCGCCACGCAGCGTATTCAACACCGAGCTGGAAGCGCGCCGCAGCCTCACCATCTGCGACCTCCCCCTGCGGACCGTGCGGCGCATGGCGCACCAGAGCGGCGGTACCATCAACGACGTGTTGCTGGCCATCTGCGGTGGCGCGCTGCAGCGCTATCTGGCCGCACAAAATGCACTGCCAAAGAGTTCGTTGATTGTCGGCATGCCTGTCTCGCTCAAAGCCAAAGGAGAAGGCGACGGTAACCGGTTGAGCTATATCCTGAGCCCATTCTTCACCAATGAAGCCGATGACTACAAACGGCTGCAGCGGGTTATCCGCACCACGCGCGCCGCCAAACGGGAAATGGCGGCTATCTCGGTGACCGCCGCCGAGGATTTCTATGCACTGCTCATGCTGCCTGCGGTGTTGCTCACGGTGACCGGGAACGCCGAGCGCGTAAGGCCGGCCATCAACGCCATTTTCTCCAATGTGCCGGGCGCCAAAACCCCTCTGTATTTGAACGGCGCGCACCTGGACGCGCTGTATCCGCTGTCGATCATCACCCACGGCATGGGCCTGAACATCACCGTGGTCAGCCATGCGGGCAAGCTGTGTGTTGGCATCGCGAGCTGCCCGGAACGCCAGGCGGATATCGAGGCGCTGCCCAAGCACATGCTCGCCAGCTACCATGTGCTGCGGCGACAGATGGCTGGGCAGTAAGCACGAGTGAGAAAACACTTGCTGCCGCCCGCGCCCCTTTTGCTATAATCGCGCCGCCGTGCCGGTGTAGCTCAGTTGGTAGAGCAGCGCATTCGTAATGCGAAGGTCGTAGGTTCGACTCCTATCTCCGGCACCACACTACAAATGGGTCTGTACCGGAGACATCCTTTACAGATTATACCGGGCACATGGTTTACAGTTCCGGTACAAAGGGATTGGTGGCGGGTTCAACCCGCCCCACATCTTCATCAAAGAATCCTAGATCATAATCCAAGAAGCTGACAAGCCAGATCTTGTCTTCAACTTCCCGTATGCCCACTGTTTGCCCGGCAAATACCGTGCTCAGGTTGATTTTCCGTTTGCCGATACAGATTCTGCCGCACTGGGTGACGTGGACCGAGCGATCGTGATAAGGGTATTCAGGCTCCTCAGGAGGCCGGTAAGCCCTCGCTGAAGGTGTATACAGGTCGCCGGGGTATTGCCCGTTTAACGACTGGTGCGGGCGCTCGTTGTTGTAAACCTGTACGAACTTGTCGAATCGGTCCTGTTGCTGCAGGAAGTTGAACGAGGCCGGCTTGGTGGCTTCCTTCTTCAGTGTCAGGTGCATGCGTTCGTGCCTTCCGTTCTGCTGGGGATTGCCGGGTTTGATCCGCTCGATATTGATTCCCAGCCTTAGCCACCAGATCGATAGTCGACTCAGGCCAAACAGCGCATTTGGGGAAGCGAAAGGCAGACCATTATCTGAGCGTATGGCATCGGGTAGCCCGAACTCCTTGAAAACTCGCTCAAATACGGTAAACGCGAAGGTGGACTTCGTGGATTCGAGCCCTTCACACGCCAGCAGGTAGCGAGACTGGTAATCAGTGATGGTGAGCGGGTAACAATATTGATGGCTACCCAGCATGAACTCGCCCTTGTAATCGACACACCACAGTCCATTAGGCCTGCATGAATTGGTCAGCGGCGTTCCTTGAGCCTTGTGGCGACGCCGCTTACGCCGTTTGACCAGGCCGTGGCGATCCAGTACGGCATGAACGGTGCTCTTGGCTGGCGGCTGGATCATAGGGTATTCCCGGATCAATTTATCGCGGATCTTTGGGGCGCCCCAGGTGGGATATTCGCGCTTGAGCTGCAAGATTGTGCGCTCTATCTGGAAAGGCAGTTGATTGGCGTGGCGGTAAGGCCGACGGCTACGATCCTGCAATCCATCAAGCCCACAATCCTTGTATCGACTGAAGATTTTGTAACCTGTGGGTCTGGAGATACCGAACTCGCGGCACAGAGATGACATCTTCTCGCCATCCAGGAGCCTCGCTACAAACTTAAGGCGTTCATCCATTGGCTTACACTCTTTCCAGGGCATTTGGAGTCCTCCCCCAAATACCTCGATTGTGTAACCTATCCGCCCGGAATAAAGTGGAACCTATGCGCCGATATGTTCATCAATGACTTAAAAATTACACCCCAGCATTACGCCCCCACAAACAAATTTCATCAGCCCGCGCGGCATTGAGTCGCAAAACAACTGGTTTTGCCGGTTGACAGGGGTGGGCCCTATCAACCCCCAGCTCCCTCCAATGGAATATCCAGAGTGTTAAGGAATCGGTTAAGCGAGGTAAACAGCTCCATAACCGCTAGCGCCTCGATAATTTCAAGATCACTCGCACCCGTCCTGCGTGCGACGTCCAGGGTATCTACCGACGCCCCGTGGGGGTCGCCGTTCGCCTGCCGTGCCAGCACCAGCAAAGCGCGCTCTTTCGGTGTGAAACTGCCTGCCAGCGGATCTGCCAGCAGGCGCCCGATCTCTTCTTGGCCCATCCCGAGAGCCGCCAAGTTTCTCGAGTGATGTTCGACACAGTAAGTACAGGCGTTGTCATGTGATATTACGAGGGCGATGGCCTCCTTCAGAGTTTGTGGCAATGTGCCCTGTAGCATCACACTTTTGACGCGCGCCCAGGTGGCAAGAAGCACTGCCGGGTGTCTCGCGTAAGCGCGGAACATGTTGGATACAGATCCCGTGGCCGTGCGGATCTCGTCGAAAATCGCCTCCACCTCGTCGCTGCCGCCATCCTCCTCGCGACCTCCCGAGCCCTGTACCAGGCGCAGGCGCGGGCGAGCCGGGCTGGTGGACGCGCCGCCGGGACCCATGTCCGCCGACACAGTGTCCTCCAAGCGCTTGTTGACATGGTCCAGCACGGTCTCGACCTCCTCAGGACTTGCCGGCCGGTGCATGAATGGTATGGCGCGAATCAATCCCGCCAGCTGCCGCACGAAACGGCGGCAATCGTCACACATCAGCAAATGCACTCGCACGGCCATCCGCTCACGCCAGGACAATTCACCATCAAGGTAATGGCTGGCTTTTTGGCTTATTTCACGACAGTTCAGCACTCTCCGGTCTCCTCATAATGATCGACCAGTTTGAACAACTCGGCACGTGCCCGGTGCAACAGGACCCTCGCATTGGATGCCGATATTTCCAGCGTGTTACAAATGTCGTCAAACGGCAGCTCATTGCTGTCGCGCATCTCGAGGACTGCGCGCTGATTGCTCGACATCCGCTGCAGCAGCCGCTCAAGGCAGTCCATCAGATCGACGCTCATCAACAGACCCTCCGGCGAGTCCATTGACCAGGTTACCGGCGGCACTTTCCAGTGCCCATCCTCAAGAAAGCGGTCATTGAGCGGATCAGAAGCGCCGGAATCGCCTGCCTGGTCCTCCAGGAAAACCTCGCGCTTGCGCGACCGCAGCTGCATCCGGGCTTCGTTGATAACTATCCGACTCAGCCAGGTGCGGATGGCGGAGCGGCCCTCGAAGCCGTCTATCGCGCGATAAGCCTTCAGCCAGGCGTTCTGGACCACCTCTTCCGCCTCGCTGGCGCCGACAATCGGCGCCGCAAGGCCGATCAGAGCCCGGTGGTGGTCGCGCACCAGGGAGGCAAAATACTCGTCGCCAGCGGCCTTGCTGGCGCCACCATCCATGCTCTTTGCCACCAGCTTATCTCCCTGCAAACCCACCGGCCACGGCGTAATGGACATCGCCAGCATCTTCCGGTTTCGTAATCCGGCAATGTAACATCTGCACACTTGATGCATCTATAACCCACAACCTGGGGCTGTGCACAATAACGGAGGGCATCGGAACCCGGGCCCAGTCAGACTGCCTCGCGACACTCGGTTGCGATACTATTCAGGGCTACTGGCTGGAAAAACCCATGCCTGAAGCCCCATTCAAAAAAATTTTGTCCAGCCGACGCGCGGCCATAGTCAGGAAAAAGATCTCATGGTGAAAAGCACGGGCACCTCCTTCAGAGATCTGCTCGTTATGGCCAGCGCTCGGGGGACATCGCTGCGCGCCCTCAAATTGGCTCTGGTAGTGGGTTCGCTGCTGACCGTCATCAATCAGGGCGACATCCTGCTCCAGGGGCAAGCCCCGGACTGGCTCAAGCTGGTGCTGACCTACCTGGTACCGTACGGCGTCTCCACCTGGACCAGTATCGCCAAGGATCTGGAAAGCAACACCCGCCGGGATACCTGAACTCGAGCGCCTCAGGGCCCGCAGATACAATCGGAGTAGCACATGCAAACCATTTCACTGCTCGGCCCGGTTCTGGCCCAGATTCTGCTCACCATTGCTGTGTATATTCTGCTGGGCAGGCGCAAAAGCGCCGCGGTCAAAGCCGGCCAGGTAAACCGCGAGCTGGCGGCACTGGACAACAGCGCCTGGCCACAATCGGTGGTCAAAGTCTCCAATAACCTCGCCAACCAGTTCGAGGCGCCGGTATTGTTCTACACGCTTTGCTTGGTACTGATGGCACTGGAGCAGGGGAACGGAATGGCAGTGCCGCTTGCCTGGCTGTTCGTGCTGAGCCGCTGCGCCCATGCCTGGGTGCATATAGGTTCCAACCACGTCCCGTACCGATTCAGGCTGTTCGCATTCGGCCTGCTGCTGTTGCTGGCGATGACATTACTCGCCCTCTGGCAATGGGTCCAAATGACTGTGAATTAATGGTCGTAGACGCGGATTTGACTTGTTCGGTTCAGCCACCGGCCTACCCAGTAATCCACACTGACAAACCGCCCTGCTCCGGTAAAAAACAGTGACAGCAGCATGATGAAGTAGGTCGCGCCAAACTCGATACCATTGTTCAACACTACCAGGCTACCCTTGTCAGTCAGCCAGCTGTAGTTGCCATGTTCGCGCAGCAGGCTGCGGGCCGCGGACAGGCGCTCTCCGACTTCCTCACTGTTCGTCAGGCTCTCCCTGGCACCGGCAAAGCCCACCGCCGCCAACGGCGCTGCCATGCTGGTGGACGGGTCGGAGGGCGCGATCGCAAACCAGCCGTGCTGCCAGTGGACCGTAAATATGGCCACCAGCATGGTGATCATCAGGGGTATGGCAATAAGCCGGGTGGCCAGGCCAAACAGCAACAAAAATCCACCAAGGATTTCTGTCGAGGTGGCAAGAAACGCCATCAGCCAGGGAAGTGGCAGGCCCAGGCCCCAATCCGGGTTGCCGAACCAGGATACTGTGCTTTCGAAGTCCATCATCTTGGTCAGTCCCGCGGCGATAAAAACCGGGGCAAGAAACAGGCGGAGCAGCAGTGGCGCAAGAAAATCAATGTTACGGGAACGGTCCAGAACATCTCGGGATCGCGTCAGCAAAAGCGTCGCATTCATGCGGATTCCTATGTCAGTTCACAGTGGAGCCTGCAGCAAGGACCATCCGCCCGCCACGGCCGGCGAATGGTCTTTCCTCAGGTCAGCAGCAATCGTTGAACTGCAGCTTTCAGCCTAGCCGGCACCGCCGCACTTGCCTTCACCACACTTGCCTTCAGCATCGGCCTTGCTGTCCCCGGCACCACCGCACTTGCCTTCGCCACATTTACCCTCGGCATCAGCCTTCTCCTCTCCGGCACCGCCGCACTTGCCTTCACCACACTTGCCCTCGGCATCAGACTTCTCTTCGCCACCACACTTGCCCTCGCCGCACTTGCCCTCGGCGTCCTTGCTGGCCAGCTGATAGCCTGATTCCAGATCTACCGCACTGAAGGGGTTGTCGGCAACCGCCGCGAGCGGCATGGCGAGGGAGCTGGCGAGAAATGATGCGCTAAATACAGAGGTTACGTACTTTGATGTCTTGTTGCTCATGGACTTTCTCCGGGTTGGTTGTGACCTACACACTATTGATTCGCCAACCCGGGGTTTGTTACACGGCCTGTGCATCAGAATTCACAATTTTCGAGAGAGTCAGAGTGAGCTTGCGGAGCTACAGGTTGGGCCATTTATCGCGGCAGTGAACAATAGACCTTCAGCATTGGGCCGGCGGATTTTCGGTCATCCACTGGTCGAGTGCCATCCTCCCCAGCCCCGCATCAATCTCTACCGCCAGTTGCCGGATCCTGCCCTCCAGAGCGTCAAAACAGTCGCTGAAAGCGCGACGCTTGTCTGCATCGCTGCCGGCAACTGCGGCGGGGTCTGGCAGGCCCCAGTGGACCCGCGATGGCGCACCGGGAAAATCCGGGCAGGCTTCGCGCGCCGCGTTGTCGCAGACCGTTACCACAATATCCAGGGGCGTGCTGTCCGCGTGGGCGAATTCGTCCCAGCGTTTACTGCGCACGGCCAACGGTGTCACTGGCAGCCGGGCAATCTGTTCCAGAGCGAAGGGATTGACGACGCCTGTAGGCCAGCTGCCCGCGCTGCGGGCCACAATGCGGCCGCCACCGTGGTAGTTAAGCAGCACCTCGCCCATGATGCTGCGGGCAGAGTTGCCGGTACAGAGCACCAGGATTCGCAGCGGCTGCTGACTGGAGATGGCGTCGGCTTCGTCCCTGCCAGCTAACAGCACGGCGCCGGTTCCTCATTGGTCGCACCACCCTCGCCGAAAGGCAAGGCAACGCCGCAGCCCGCAAAAATGCCGTAGTGGCGACTGAAATCGCCAATGAAATCGAAGTGCGGTGCGAAACGGGTGTCCTGCAGCATGCGCCAGGTATTGCCGCAAACTGGGAACACGCGCCCGGTTTCGATCAAGTGGTGGCTGTCGAGGGCGAAGCCGTGAGGACAGTTAGGCACAGTACCCCGATAGACCACCGCCTGGCCGTAGTCCTCGCAGTCGTTCTCCAGCTCATCGAGATTGAACAGCCGGTAAGTGGCTGAGAAGAAACGGATGTTGCTGAGCTTTGCCTTCAGCGTCAGGTCGGTGACGTCCAGCGGCCGGTCTTCCACCAGCCGCGGGTCGGCGAAGCCCTGACGTTTTGCCAACTGCAAAAAGTCGTTCCAGTACAGAGCGCCACCCAGACACTCTCCGTAGAGCACCGGGTCCCGGCGCGCTGCCTCCGGCACCCGCCGGTCTGCATAGACGTCGGAGAAGTAGAATTCGCCGCCGGGCTTGAGCAGGCGCTGCACCCCTGCCACCACCGCATCCTTGTCCGGCGAGAGGTTGATGACGCAGTTGGAGACAATCACATCGAAGCTGGCGGGTTCCAGCCCCAGTTGATCCAGCTGTTCAATGTAGCCCTCCAGGAAGCGGATATTGGCATAGCCGAACCGCTTCGCGTGCCAGTCCTGGTGAACGCGGGCCACAGCGAGCTGCTCCGCGGTCATATCAACGCCGACCACCTCGCCCCGTGCGCCCACCAGCTGCGCCAGGGCATAAACGTCGCGGCCGCTGCCACAGCCCAGGTCCAGTACGCGGCAACCTTCGAGCTGGTCCGGGCAGACCAGGCCGCAGCCGTAGTAGCGGCTCAGGACTTCCGGGTGGATATTGGCCAGCAGCGGCTTCAGCCAGCCGGGCATCTGCGCCAGGTCACAGCAGGCGCTGGTCTTGAGGTCGGCGGAGCTCTGCAGCTGCCGGCCATAGTAATCCTGTACACTGCTGTGCGTGTCAGCAACATCGTCACCAATACGGGTGGCATTATTCACGGGTCATTCTCCTTGAACGGCTCTCTCCCAGTGGGCACATGGTCATCCACCAGCTGCGGGCGACACCGAGTTCATCCGGTCATCGACAGTCCAGCGAGTATCCAGATCCCGCAACATGTACAGCGCAATACAGGCCGCCAGCATCGGCCAGGCGGCAAAAAACAGCAGGTTATTGAAGGCATCAAGATACTGCTGCCAGGATGACAGTGTGGAAATACCGTGCAGCACAAGAATAAGCCCGTAGCTATAGCGCTTCATGAAGCCGGCCACAAAGGCCAGAACCACAAGCAGCTGCAGAAAGCCGATAACCTTGAACGCCGCACCTGGAAACCCGCTGAGGCCGTAGAAGTTCTCGAATACCGCGCCCGCATGCTGCGGATTGATGAACTTGTCCAAGGTCCACATGATCATCACGATGAATACCCCAAGGCGCAGCAGCAGCAGGGCATTGGCAATGCGTTGTCGGTCCACGATCGTACCTCCTGGAATATCTGTGGCGTCACTGCTCAAACGACATTGATTCCGCAAGGCGGTGTTTGTTACGCAGTCTGCGTTGTTTTTTCAGAGAAACCTTGTCAGTTTGATCAGGGGCGACGGAATGTAACAAAAATCCGTGAATGGCAATAAATCCTTGGTTTATATGCCCATGTGCTCGGCCAGTTTTTAGCCGGCATAGAATGGCAGGCCGGTCATCACCAGCTTCACAAGATTGAAGAACGGCACTTTCTTGGGACGCAGCCCCAGCAGGTGATCGTAAATGCCGAGCCGGTCATCAGAACTTGACAATACTAGTACGCGAACACACCTGTTCCATAGCCGCAAACGAGTGCGCTATATTGAAGTTCCTCGAAAGGAAGAATCTGACATGGTGCGTACTTTTATCAAGGCCGTGATCGCACTCGCGATATTCCAGTTTGCACCTGCCAGCCTGTCGGAAAACAGCGCGCGCTCGCAGTTCGCAGACAGCCACATATTCAAGGAATTTGAATTCGACGACGGCTCAACACTCGACCTGCGCCAGCACTACTACACGCTGGGCACCCCGCGCCGTGGCGACGATGGCCGCGTGGAAAACGCGGTATTGATCATGCACGGCACCACCGGCAGCGGCGACGGGTTCCTCAGCGAGCACTTCGCCGGGGTGTTGTTTGGCGAGGGCCAACTACTGGATGCCAGCCGCTACTACATCATCCTGCCCGATGCCATCGGCCACGGCCTGTCCAGTAAACCCAGCGATGGGCTCAGGGCGCGCTTCCCCAAGTACACCTACGATGACATGGTGCGGGCGCAATACCGGCTGCTGACTGAGCACCTGGACGTGGATCACCTGCGTCTGGTCACCGGCACCTCGATGGGCGGCATGATGAGCTGGGTGTGGGGCTACACCTACCCGCAGTTCATGGACGCCCTGCTGCCCCTGGCCAGCCTGCCGGTAGAGATTGCCGGGCGTAACCGCATGACGCGCAAGATGATCATCGACGCCGTCACCGACGATCCGGCGTGGAAAGGTGGTGATTACGAGGAACAGCCCCCTGGCCTGAAGGAAGCGATGTACGGTCTGCTGTTTATGGTGTCGAGCCCGCTGCAATACCAGCTACAGGCGCCCACCCGGGAATCCGCAGAGACAATGATGGACACACTGGTGGAACGCTACCGCTCGCGTATTGATGCGAACGACCTCATCTACGCGTTCGATGCCTCGCGCTTCTACAACCCTGCACCGCATCTGGAGAAGATACAGGCGCCGTTACTGGCCATCAATTCCGCAGACGACCAGGTGAACCCACCGGAACTCGGCATTCTGGAGCGCGAAACCGCGCGCATCCCCGGTGCCCGCGCCGTGGTATTGCCGATCACCGATATGACGCGCGGCCACAGTACACACTCACGGCCCTCCATCTGGGGCCCCTATCTGGCACAGCTCCTGGCGGCCACGGCGCCGGAGGCACCACTCGAAGAAGCCCCTCCAGCAGTCTTGCTGGACACAACCAACAGTGCCTGGGGCGTTACAGCACCGGCGGAATTCCAGGCCCGTTTTGTTACCACTGAAGGCGCCTTTACGGTACGGGTGCGGCGCGAGTGGGCACCCAGGGGCGCAGACCGCTTCTACCAGTTGGTGAGGAACGGCTTCTACAACGGCGTACACATCAACCGGGTTATGCCGGGTTATATCGCCCAGTTCGGGCTCAACCCCTACCCCGCTGTGACAGCAGCGTGGAAGGCGGTCACGTTGACCGACGACCCTGCAAAAGCCAGTAACACGATCGGCCGCGTTGCGTTCGCCATGACCGGGCCGGATACGCGCTCAACCCAGGTGTACATCAACCTCGGCGACAACGCGCGGCTGGATGAAGAGGGCTTTGCGCCCTTTGGCGAGGTGGTTGCCGGCATGGACGTGGTGGAGCGATTGTACCCGCTATACGGCAACAACGCCGGTGGCGGCATGCGCCACGGCCGTCAGGGGCCACTGGAACAGGGCGGCGCCCACTACGTGTTCACGCATTACCCGCTGCTGGACTACATCGTGAACGCGAACGTGGTCGGCGAATGAGCCAGCGCCCCCGCACACACTGGCCGCTACGCGTCGGGCGCAACGCAGTCGCGCAGGGTGCGCTCACCGAGTTGGGCGCTCACGGCCTCGTCGATACCCGTCAGCAGCTCATCCACCGCGGCGGTTGAGACCACACGCTGTTCCATCAGCGCCTGTTCCTCATTGGGGCTGCGGATTGCGCGCAGTAACTGGGTAATCGTGACCGTTGCCGGGTCGCGCGCCACCAGGTATTCGGGCGGCTCGCTACTGGTCTCCACCAGCAAATCGCGGCTCGCCAGCAATTCCACCGCCTCGCCCACGCGATCGGGCGGCGCCTGGAGGGCGTCGGAAAGCGCATCCACCGTCATGGGAGGCGCCTTGCTCACAAACGCCCGGGCAATCTGGAAAATCACCAGCAGGGTCAATTGCTCACGGAAGCGACCACTCAGGGCCACACGCTGGTCGGAGAGACGAATGCGCTCGGGGTACTGGTGGTAAAACGCCACCTGCGCGCCGATCAACAGGATCAGCCAGCTCACATACAGCCAGATCATGAACATGATGAGAATGGCGAAACCGGAATAGATAGCCGCGTACTTGGTGGAACCCGCCGCAAACTCGGCAAACACCAGGCCGGACCCCTGCCACAGGCTGCCCCCGACCACCGCCCCGACAAATGCCGACCCGAAACTGACCCGGGTGTTGGGCACGAACACATAGGCGAAGGTAAACGCCAGAATCACCAGTAACAGGGGGATAAGACGGGACAGCAGTACCAGCAGACTGCCGAAGGGCTCGATGTTCAGCACCGCCTGCACGATCCCGCTGTTCATCATGGACGCGGTGAGGCCCATGGCGGAAAACACCAGCACCGGGCCGACCATGATCACGCTGAGATAATCACTGAAGCGGCGGGAAAGGGGGCGGGAGGACTTCGCACGCCAAACATAGTTGAAAGACACTTCCACTTTCTGGATGAGCGAAACCACGGTGTACAGCAGCAGAGCCAAACCCACAGAGCCCAGCACCCCTACTTTCATGTTTTCGACAAAATCCAGCAGGTTGAGCACGATTTCGTGCCCCTGGTCGCCCAGCGGTGCTACCAGGTTATAGAGCAACGGTTCGATCTGATTGTGTACACCAAAGGCCTTGAGTACGGAAAAACTCACGGCCAGCAGCGGTACCATCGACAACAGGGTGGTATATACCAGGCTCATGGCGCGCAGGGTCAGCTGGCCCTGGGAGATCTCCCGCACCAGCACAAACAGGAAGCGAATGGACTTGTAGGCCCAACGCTGCACACTGGAAAGCTGCTCGAGGTCGACCCGCCACAGTTCATTGAGCAGAAAGCCCCTGATGCTGCCGTATATCCCTGTCGGCCCTTGCATGGTGTCTCCTTATACCCGCGCGTTGTGCTTGCCATAATAGCGCAGATTGAAATGGCGGGGGGCATGGGCCGACCGCAGGATTTCGGCTATCCTGTCGCCCGGCCGCACATAGCCGCTCACTCTCAAGGAGACAGCACATGATTGGATATATCACCATCGGCGTAAACGACATGGCCAAAGCCAAGGCTTTCTATGGCGACCTGTTGGCCGACCTGGGCGCCAAGATCACCATCGATATGGATCGCATTGCGTTTTTCGGTACCGGGACGGATCAACCCATGCTGGCCGTTTGTGTTCCCTTCAATGGTGACGCCCCAAACCCCGGCAATGGCAACATGTTTGCGATCAATGGCGGCACCAAGGAGAACGTCGACAATCTCTATCAAAAGGCCATAGCGCTCGGGGCCAGCTGCGACGGTGAGCCCGGGCAGCGCATACCCGACATGTTCTACGGCGCCTATGTACGCGACCCCGATGGCAACAAGATCGCGTTTTACGTATTCGGCTGACCTGCCAGGGCCGGAGTTGCATACCCCAAACAAGGTATGCAACTCCGACCCACTCGGCCGTACTCTTTGCGCCCGCAAAACCGCACAAGAAAAGAGGTATTCTTCATGTACGCACGCAAGCCCATCACACTGCTGGTAACAGCCTGCCTGGCCACTGGCAGTGCCAGCCTCATGGCACAGGGCCTCGAGGAAGTGGTCGTTACCGCGCAGAAGCGCGAACAGACCCTGCAGGACGCCCCCATTTCGATCGCCGCCTTCAATGCTGACCAGCTCGAGCAGAAGGGCGTGAACACCATCGACGACCTGGGCACCTCGGTACCCAACGTCAAGATCACCCGCTCGCCATCCAACACCTCGGCCGCCACCATCGCCATTCGCGGTTCTGCCACCATCAACCCGGCCATCACCTGGGAGCCCACCGTCGGCATCTACCTCGATGGCGTATTCATCGGCAAGAACGTGGGCGGCATTTTTGATATCGCCGAACTCGAGCGCGTCGAGATGCTGCGCGGGCCGCAGGGCACACTGTACGGCAAGAACACCGTAGGAGGAGCCGTCAACCTGATAACCACCAAGCCCAGCGGCGAGTTGAGCGGCAAACTGCGCGCCGGTGTCGGCAATTATTCACTGGGCACGGTCTATGGCAGCCTGGACCTGCCAGCGTTCGACCTCGGTGGCGCCGGCCAAGTCATGGCCAAAGTGACCGGTTCATACCGCGAGCGTGATGGCCTGTACGACAACGTCGCCGACCCCTTCGGCAACCCACTCGCAAACCCGATGCTGATCAATGAACTCAACAACATCGACAACACCGTGGGGCGCTACGATATCCTCTGGGAAGCGAGCGACCGCCTTGAACTGCGCTACACATGGGACTACAGCGATCTGGACCTGGCTCCCTCCAAAAACCAGCTGACCTACCTCGACCCCAACGATCCGGCGGGCGTGAACGCGTTGCTGGCGCCGTATGTCACCGGCGAAAATGAAAACCGCGACAGCGTAAGCCTCGACCAGGCCAAGTTCGAGCGTTCAAAGTCGATCTCGCGGTCTTTGTTTGCCGACTATGATGCGGGCAGCTGGGGCGCACTCGGTGACGTCACGTTGCGCTACATCGGCAACGATCGTTCACTGGACTGGGACGACGATATCGATATCGACGGTTCACCCGTGAACCTGTTCACCTCGGCACGCTTCATCGACTACGATCAGGCGTCCCACGAGGTACAGATGATCGGCACCACCGACCGCACCAATTACGTGTTTGGCCTGTACTATTTTGAGGAAGAAGCCGCGGTGTACAACCCGATCAGCTTCTTCGGCGCCTTTGGCTCACCCACCTCACAGAACCGCTATGGCTTCGACAACGACTCGATTGCGGTATTCGGCCAGGTTGAGTGGCGACCCGCGGCAGACATCTTCCAGGACCGCCTGACCCTGACCTTTGGCGCGCGCTGGACGGAAGAAACCAAGGACACTTACATCGATCACCCCAATGATGTCGATGCCCAGGGCAACCCTGCGCCCTTCTCTGGCCGCGCCAAGAAGAGTTTCGATAACGTGTCGCCCACGTTCGTTGCCGCCTGGGACGCCAGCGATAATGTAAACATCTACGGCAAGATCGCCAACGGCTGGAAAGCCGGTGGCTTTAACGGCGAAGCGCCCTTCGAGGCGGCTTTCACCACGCCGTACGATGCAGAAGAGATCCTCTCCTACGAGGTAGGTATCAAGTCGCGCTGGAACGACAACCGCCTGCAGGTCAACGGCGCGTATTTCTATAACGAGTCGACCGACATGCAGATGTCGATTTTTGTTGCCGGCAGCAGCGCCGCCTCCATTGTGCAAAACGCAGGTGAAGCGACTATTCAGGGCTTTGAAGTGGAGCTGGTCGCCCTGCCGATTCCCGAGCTGGAGCTCGCAGCCAGCTATGGCTACCTCGATACAACCTACAACGAGTTCATTGAGAACGGCGTCGATGTGAAGGACCAGAAGGATTTCCCTTATGCTCCGCGCAACAGCGCCAGCCTGTCGGCGGAGTACACCGTCGCCACAGGCAGCTGGGGCGACCTGACAGCACGCCTCGACTACGAGTTCGTGGATCGCCACGTGCCCTACATCGAGCCCAGCCAGAACGCCACCTCTGAGGTTCGCCCCTACGGCTTGCTGAATGGTCGTGTCACTCTGGCCAACGTGCCGGTGGGCGACGGCCAGGCGCTGAAGTTCGCCCTCTGGGGCAAGAACCTGGCGGACAAGGAATACCGCATCAACACCATCCCGTTCGGGCTCTGGACTGCCAGCTACTTTGGTGACCCGCGCACCTACGGTATCGAAGCCACCTACGAGTTCTAGAACTCACACTTGCCAATGGCGCCTGCGGGCGCCATTGTTCTTTGTAGCACAGAGAAAATAACGAGACTGCGCAAGGAGCCGCACATGACCCCGGATATGGAGCAACAGCTACAGGAACTGCTGGACAAGCAGGCCATCATGGAGCTGATCAACGCCTACTGCAACGCGGCGGACCGCCACGACAACGAGAAATTCCGCTCGCTGTATCACGAGGATGCGATCGACGATCACGGCTCGTTTTTCAAGGGCCTGGCCATGGAGTTCATCGACACCCTGCCGGACATCCAGGCCAACATGGAAATTCTGCACCACAACGTCACCACTGTGAACATCAAACTCGACGGTGATCGTGCGGAGGGTGAAGTGTACATTCTCGCCTTCCACAAGATCCGTACTGACGAGGGACCGCTGGACCTGCTGATCGGCGGACGCTATTTTGACAAGTACGAAAAGCGCAACGGCGTATGGAAGTTCACCTACCGCGCAGTGGACGCAGATTGGGCGCACCTGCACCAGCCTTCGCTGGTGAACCTGAAGAACCCGATCATCGACGGCGCCCACATTGGGCAACCCGGCCAGAAAGACCCCTCCTACTCCATTTTTGAACTGTTGCAGTGGGGCAAACGCTAGCCTCCCGCAGGCACTATTGATAAGGACTCACATGACGAAAGCCGACAAGCTGAAAAATGCCAACGCGCATATCCCGCCCTGCCTGCAGGTGCTGAACGGGCAGTTACTGGACTTTGACGAAGCTGAAGGTACTGCGGAAATGCAGTTTGATGTCAGCGAACAGTTCTGCCACTCGATCAACGTCGTGCAGGGGGGCAACGTCACCGTGATGCTGGACGCCGCCATGTCACATGCGCTGTTCATGCAACAGACAGACGTTGCCGCACTGCCTACGCTGGAGCTCAAGGTCAGCTTTCTGGAGCCCACGCTGGCGGGCAAGATTGTTGCCCGTGGCAGGGTTGTGAAATGCGGCAAGAGCATTTCCTTTCTGGAGGGCTCGCTGATAAATCCGGCTGGCCAACTGGCCGCGGTCGCCTCCGCCACGGCGAAAGTTGTGCGCCAGAAGAGGGACTGACCATGTCGACCCGACGCTCGCTCGGTTTTGCCACTGTATTCAGCGCAGCCTGTTTACCCGCATTGGCGCAGGACGCGGTGGAATGGCGCAGCTATGGCGGAGATGCGGGAAACACCCATTATTCCAGCCTTGAGCACGTTAATCGCAGCAACGTCGGGGAGCTGACACTGGCCTGGCGCTATGCCAGTGCTGCGGGCGCGCCGCTGCCACACAGTTCCGAGCTGCAGGTAAACCCGATTGTGGTAGACGGTGTGCTCTACGGTCGCAACCCGCTGTACAACGTGTTTGCCATTGATGCGGCCACCGGGCGCGAACGCTGGACCTTCACGCCTGGCGAGGAACATGCGGGCATGTCGAACATGCGCGGGGTCACGTTCTGGCAGGATGGCGATGACCGGCGCATCCTGTTCACCACCGGCCATTACCTGATGGCCCTGGATGCCAACAACGGCAAGTTGATTCCCGGCTTTGGCGCGCAGGGCCGAGTGGATTTGCGCGAGGGTTTGGGACGCAAGCCGGAGCAGGTGAGCATCAACGCCCCCTCCCCCGGCGTGATTTTCGACAACTTGATCATCATGGGTTCGGCGGTGACCGAAACTGCGGGCTCCGCGCCAGGTGATATACGCGCCTACGACGTCCGCTCGGGTGAACTTGTCTGGACGTTCCGCACCATCCCCGCGGCCGGCGAATTCGGTGCCGACACCTGGCCGGAGGGCGCGCGTGACAACAGCGGTGGCGCCAATGCCTGGGCCGGTATGAGCGTGGACACGACACGGGAGGTGGTGTATGTACCTACCGGCTCTCCAGCGCCGGATTTTGACGGCTCTGCCCGCGCCGGCGACAACCTGTTCGGCAACACCCTGCTGGCACTGGACGCCCGCACCGGCAAGCGCCTCTGGCATTTCCAGACGGTGCATCACGACCTCTGGGACCGCGACCTGAGCTCCGCACCCACGCTGGTAACCGTGACTGAAGACGGTAAATCGCGCGATCTGGTTGCCCAGGCGGCGAAGGAAGGCGTGGTCTATCTGTTCGACCGCGACAGCGGTGAACCGGTATTTCCCATTGAGGAAGTTGCCGTTCCCAAATCGGACATTCCCGGGGTTTACAGCGCGGCAACGCAACCGCGTGTCACTCTGCCGGAACCCTTCGCACGCCAACACATGACCGTCGATGACCTCACGGATCTGTCACCAGAAGCCAATGCGGCGGCACGCAAGGTGTGGGACGAGGCACACGAACTTGCCTACCTGCGCCCCGCAGGCCTGCGCAAAACCCTCTTGCTGCCGGGTTTCTACGGCGGCGCCAACTGGGGTGGCGGTGCGTTTGACCCGGAAACCAATCTCTACTACATCAACGCTACCAATGCGCCGAATATCCTGCAAATGGAAGCGGTGGAGGTGGCCCGCGGATCCACCATGGGCGTTGGCGCATTCCTGTTTCGCCAGCAATGTGCCGGTTGCCACGGCGTGGATCTTGAAGGTTTCTATCCCTACGCACCGGCACTCACCGGTGTTGAACAGCGTATTTCACGTCGCCAGGCCCTGGAGGTGGTGACTGCGGGCAAGGGGCGCATGATGCCGTTCGGGCACCTGTCGCGCCACGAGCGCGATGCCGTGGTGGACTACCTGTTTGCGCTCAGCGCCGGTGAACTGGACCGCGCCACTGGCGACGACACTACCGAGAAGGAGACCGTGCACGTATTTGCCGGCTACCGCGACTTTGTCGATGCCGAATACTACCCGGCAATCAAGCCACCGTGGGGCACCTTGACTGCCATCGACTTTGTGTCCGGCAAGATCCGCTGGCAAATACCGCTGGGCGAGTACGCGGCACTGACAGAACGCGGTATCGCACCCACCGGCACCCGCAACTTCGGCGGGCCGGTGGTCACGGCGGGCGGCCTGCTGATTATCGCCGCAACGTCGGATGAAAAGCTGCGTATCTTCGACAAGCGCGATGGCCGCCTGTTGTGGGAATATACATTGCCGGCAGGCGGTTACGCCACGCCCGCCACCTACGCCATCGACGGACGGCAATACATTGTCATTACCGCCAGCGGCGGCAAATTGGGCACGCCCACCGGTGATGAATACCTTGCGTTCGCCCTGCCCGAGCCAACGGCTGACTGAGCCGCAACTGCAAAGCGGCGGTTGTCTTGCATTGCAACGGGTGCGACTATCATGCGTCGTTCGCAACGAGAGCCGCCCATGACCGTCATCAGCGAATTCCAGGTAAAGCGCGACAATTTTCGCGAGACCCGCCTGTTACAGCGTGAGAGCCTCGCGCTGACCAGCGACCAGTTGCTGGTGCGCATCGACCAGTTCGCGCTGACATCCAACAATGTCAGCTATGCAGCCAGTGGCGACATGATTGGCTACTGGCAGTACTATCCGGCACCGCCACCCTGGGGCAACGTCCCGGCCTGGGGCAGCGGCACCGTGCTGCAGTCCGCGCATTCTGACATACCGGTGGGCGAGCGGCTCTGGGGCTTCTTTCCGATGGCCAGCCACACCCTGCTCACGGCAGGCCGTATTCGGCACGATCAACTCACGGATGTCGCCGCGCATCGACAGGCGTTGCCGGGGTTGTACAACAACTTCCGCCGTATGACTACCGAAGCCGACTTCCTGCAGGCCATGGAGAATCAGCGCAGCCTGCTGTTTCCCTTGTTTTCAACGGCTTACGTGCTCTGCGACTACCTGCAGGACAAGGCCTGGTTTCAGTCCCGCCAGATCATTATTGGCTCCGCTTCTTCCAAAACCGCTTACGGACTCGCCTGGCTACTGCACCAGCGTGACGACGCCCCGCCCGTAGTGGGCCTGACATCCGCCGGAAACAGCGAATTTGTCCGCACGCTGGGTTGTTACGACCGGGTGATTAACTATGGCGCAGAGGCGGATATTGAAAAGCAGGCCAGCATCTATGTCGACATGTCGGGTGACGCCGGTGTTATCGGCGCGGTACACCGCGGCCTCGGCTCACAGCTAAAGGCCAGCGTCAGTGTCGGTCTCACGCACTGGGATGCGCCAACCAACAAAGAAGCGCTCCCCGGCCCCAGGCCGGAGTTTTTTTTCGCCCCGGCCCAGATCGCCAAGCGCGAGCAGGAGTGGGGGCACGGGGTTATTATGGAGCGAGCAACCCAGGCCAGTGCCGAGATCGCCGGCGCAACTGCGCAGCACACACTGATTGAACACCAGCGCGGGGCCAGTGCCCTACGCACAGCCTGGCTGGAACTTCTGGATAATCGCGCGCCCGCACAACGCGGCTTGCTCATGTCATTGGCGGAACAGCCGTAAGTCGCAGCGTCAGGCCTGCCAGTGCTCGGGGCCGGGCCCCAGCACGGCAAAGGAACCGATGTGGCCCCGGTTGTGTTTGCAGCGGTGGCGCAATAGCCAGCATCCATCAACCCATTGCCATTCGTCGTGGTAATCGCCCAGGGTGCTGAAGGTCTGGCCCTCCCTCGCACCGCTACCCAGGTGCATGTCGCTGACATAGGCGCGGCTGCTGGCATGGTCACCGTTCACGTCAATCAGCACATTGCCCAGCAGGTGCTGGGTTGGGCCGCAGGCATCCAGAAATGAGCGCAACAACGCGACAATCGCCTCAGCCCCCTGCAGCTCACCGGTGCCCAGCTCGGCTGTCACATTGGGCATGAAGAGGCCCTTGAGGCCGTCCCAATCGCGGCTATCCATGGCCCGCGCGACCGCAACCAGGTTGCGGTAAATTGCGCGTTCAGCAAGCAGTGTCGTTAGCGTTGGCTCGCTCATGGCTTTTGCCCCCGCGGCAACAGCACGGCACGTATGTTGTCTGCCATCTGGCGCAGGGCATCGCGACGCGGCATGCCGAGCAACGCATCAAACATGGCTTTGTTCTGCTCTCCCGCAATATACACCGGGCCATTAGCCAGGTTCAGCAGCGCGAGTTCGGCGACTTCACGGGGCGACATCATGCCTTCCAGAGTGGCTGGATCGATGCCTTGCAAAGCATGCGCCTCGGTATCGGTGCTACCCGGGCACAGGGCAAGCACGTCGATTCCCGCCGGCTGCAGCTCGCCCCAGAGTGATTCCCCCAGGCTGTTGGTAAAGGCCTTGCTCGCCGCATAGGCGGCAGAGAACGGAATGCCCATAAAGCCTTCCACGGAACTGGTGAGAATGATCCCGCCCTTGCCTCGCTGCACTAACGCAGGAATAACGCGATGGGTGAGCTGCATGGGCGCCGCGCAGTTGACCTGCAGCAGTGCCGCCATGCGCTCCGGGTCGTTGCCTTGATGCGGGCCCTTGAGCCCAAAGCCCGCATTGCTGACCAGCAGACCGATATCCAGCCCCTGCGCTGCCTGCGCCACTGAATCAATAGCAGCGGGGTCGGCCAGATCCGCGGCGCACACCGTCACCTTGACGCCGTGCGCGGCAATCAATTTCCCAGCCAGCGCCTGTAGCCGGTCGGCGCGCCGTGCAACCAGCAGCAAGTGAAAGCCTGCTTCAGCCAGAAGTGTGGCGAACGCAGCGCCAATGCCGGAGGATGCGCCGGTAACCACCGCTGCGGGACCATAACGGGCGAGAAACTCGGTTTGATTCATACGCGTTCCTCCAGAACGTTGATCACGACAATCGCGCGACTAAAACTTGCACGCCGGGGCCATTAGGGCTGCGCGGCTCTATTGCGCGGCAGGTAGAACTGCTCGTACCAGCGGCGTAGCTTGTTGATCGGGCCATCGCCATCACAGAGTATCGGATCGGCCCGGTACACCTTGTCTTTCCAGATTTCCACATCCTGGCCGAACGCGGCGTGTGCGCCGATGGCGTATTGCTCGGCAAATTCTTCGGGCACCGGTTCCCCATCCAGCCCGCTGACGATGACCGCACTGCACAGGTCGACTTCCTCGCTGTTGACCGGCGTATGGTAGTTCACCCACCAGCTGCGATAGTCCACAGCACCACCGCGGGATTCGGTGTAGTAATACATGATGGACGGGCCGTGGTATGTAGCATCGCCCCAGGCATCTGCGGGGTTCTCAACGTTCTGTGCTCGCATCGCCTCCATGTCGAACGGCAAGCCCGGCGGAATCACACTGCGCGCAGATGCGGTCTGCTGCACACGCGACACCTGAGTGACCGTGCGCTCGCCGAAACGATTTTCGAATTCGCGCACTTCCCCACCATGTACATGGGGGAAGTGGGCAATATCCACAATGTTTTCGATCACGTCGCAGGGCTGCGCACGGATACGCGAGCGGTGAAAACGCCAGTCGCCCCAGCCTGCTTCACCATCGCCCCACTCTTTGATGACGGGCAGGTAATCCTCGGGGGCCTCTCCTTCAGGGTCATGCCACACCGCAATGAAACCGTTGCGCTCCAGTACCGGCCAACCGCGCAGCGCATGGCGCGCCCGCTCCGGTATGCGTGCAGCGTAGGGTATGTCGATGCACTCACCATCGGCGGCAAAGGTCCAGCCGTGGAAGGGGCAGGCCAGCGTATCGCCAACGATCCTGCCGCCGTCGCTGGCCAGATGAGCACCCAGGTGCGGACAATGCGCATCCAGCACGGCCGCCACGCCGGACTCGCCGCGAAACAGCACCAGATCAACGCCGAAATAGTGCAGGCGCTGTACGGCGCCTGGCTCGAGTTCGCTGGAAAAGGCAACAATATGCCAACCGCGGGCAAAGCGCCCCGGCTCCAGAAATGCGTAGCGAGAATCACTCATTTGCAGGCTCCTGATCGGTAAGTGCGTGTTGCGCCGCCAGATAGGCAAAGGTCATGGCAGAGCCAATAGTGGCTCCTGCACCCGGGTAGGTATCCCCCATGACCGCGGCACTGGTATTACCCGCGGCGTACAGCCCTGGGATGACCTCCCCGCACTCCTTCAGAACGCGCGCATGCTCATCGCACAGCAGACCACCCTTGGTGTCCAGGTCACCCGCTTCACAGCGCAGTGCATAGTAGGGACCGGTATCCAGTGGGCCGAGACAGGGATTGGGCTGCACCTTCGGGTCTGCATAATAGCGGTCATGTTCGGAGTCACCGCGCCCAAAATCGGGATCGCGTCCGGCGCGCGCCTGCTGATTAAAGCGTTCGACCGTGGCGGCGAGGCCAGTTGCATCAATATCCAGTGCGGCGGCAAGCGCCTGCAGGGAGTCGGCTCGCGTCAACAGCCCCGAACTGAACAACTCGCCGGGGAGCTGGGCATCGCCGACCATTTTGCCCGGCTTGATATGGCCTACCGGGTACTGCTGGCGATAGCGTGCGTCAAAGATCAGGTAACAGGGAATCGCACCCTCCCCACGGGCTTCCGAGGCGTACTGGTCTTTGACCACGTCCTCGTAGGGTTGTGCTTCGTTGGTAAAGCGCTGGCCTTTGCGATTCACCATGATAGAGCCCGGGTAGGCCTTGCCGGCGATCAGCGCCAACACGCTGCCATCGGGCATGCGGTAGGTCGGTGACCACCACGCGCTTTGCATGAACCCCAGCGCCGCGCCCAGCGATTGCCCCATGAGAATACCGTCACCGGTGGCTCCGGGCGCGGCAGCGGTCCAATCGGCACCAATCGGTGCCTGCTGGAAGGTTTGTCGCATGCTGGCATTGTGGGCAAATCCACCCATGGCCAGCAGCACCCCGCGCCGCGCGCGCACCCGCTGTGCCACGCCATCTTTCAGCACCACGGCACCGGTCACCCGACCATCCTCAAGCAGCAGTTCCTGCAGCGGTGCATTGAGCCAGAGAGGAATATCACGATCCATCAATGAGCGCCGCAAGCGCGCCACCAGCCCAGCACCCAGGGTGACGCGCTGATCGCGCTTGCCGCGCAGACGCGCCGGAACGTCCAGCCAGTAGCGTGCATACAGGCGTATTCCCAACCAGATTGCCGCAGGGCCCATGGCGCCCAGATCGCGCCCCTCAGGCACTGTAATATTGCAGCGCAGAATCGAGGAATAATCATCGCGTATACGCTCGGCTTCCTCGCCGAGCTCGCGCAGGGAAAAGGCTCCCGGGTCCATGGAGCGACCGCCCGACTTGTAGCCAGGTTGTGTGGGGTAGTAATCCATATATTCCGGCAGCGGCGTGAACTCCACCCGGCTGTGGCGCATCATAAATCCCAGCATATCGCCCGCGCGCGTGGCGAAGGCACGCAGGCGGGCCGGGCTGACACTGTCACCGATCAAGGCATGCAGGTACTGCCAGCCCTGCTCCGCGCTGTCATCGATGCCCATATCAGCTTGCCGGTGATTGCCCGGCAACCAGGCGACACCGCCCGATTTACAGGTCGTACCACCGTAACGCGGCTCTTTCTCTACCACCAGAACACGACCGCCAAGCTGGTGTGCCACTACCGCACCGGTCATGCCGGCAGCGCCGCTGCCGGCCACCAGCCAGTCTACTTCCTGCTCGTATTGCACTACCTGAATTGCCTCTGGTTATTATGGGTTGCCGGTGAGGATACGGGGGCAAACAGGCAGCCGAAAGCCGCGGCGCCGCAAAACGAGCGATGGTATGAATGCCTGAACGGCGGAAACGCACCTGCTGAAAGCGGGAAACAGCTCTGTTTACTCGCCGCGCGACAACCAGTCATCCACCAGCTTCAGCGCGCGCTCGTAGTCGTAGCGAGCCAGCGCACGCTGCAGTGCCTGATAGCGGTCGCGCGCCGCACCCCGCAGGATTGGCGCCTGAACCTCCAGAACGTGCCGGGCGGCGGCATCGTCATCGGCCAACAGAGAACGCAGGGACACCAGCGCCGCGCTGACATCCGCCGCGAGCACACCTGCAGGTTCACCGCTTTCTGTCTCTGCGCGCGCGAGCGGTAACGCCTGCAGGGCTTCCAGCAATGGTCGTAGCTGCCGCTCCACCGCCAGCAACGCCGCCTGCTGCTCTGCCGGGCCGTGCGTATCCGGATGACTGACCGACTCCAGTTCAGCCGCGGCCTGCGCCAACTGCACGGCACCCAGCGTGCCCGCCAGCGACTTCAGCGAATGCGCACGCAATTTCGCCTGTTGCCAGTCTCCTGTCTGTACCGCTGTACGGTACTCCTGGACAAACTGTGCCTGATCGACCGCAAATCCGTGCAGGATACGCCCGTACACCCCTTCGTTGCCCTGCAAGCGGGCAAGACCCGCCGCAACATCAACCCCAGGCAATTCACGCGCGGCGGCCGGAAAATAGCCAGATACCTCGCGAGAGGGCGCCGCGCCAGCGTCGCTGTCATCATGGGGTTGCGCAGGTACAATCCAGCGCGCCATGGTGGTCAGCATCACTGCCACATCAAGCGGCTTGCCAATGTGGTCGTTCATGCCCGCGGCGAGTACACGCTCACGGTCCCCGGGCAGCACGTTGGCCGTCATGGCGATAACCGGCAAATCGGCTGTGCGGGGGTTGGCTCGCATCCGGCGCGTAGCCTCGTAGCCGTCCATGACCGGCATCTGACAGTCCATCAGCACGCCGTCAAAGCGATGGTTTTCCAGTAGTTCCAGTGCCTCGCGACCATGGCCAGCAATGGACACCTGCACGCCGTACCCTGTAAGCAATTCCCTTGCCACATCCTGATTGACGAGGTTGTCTTCAACCAACAGGACATGCGCTCCGCGAAGGCTTGCCAGCGCTGCCTGCATGTTCTCAGTGGCCGAACTGGCCGGCAGCCCGTTTTGCCGTTGCCCATCAACCGCTTGCATAATGGCATCGAACAGAGTCGATGGCGTCACCGGTTTGGTCAGGAAATACGCAATCCCAGGGTCACCCGCTGCCTGTTCCATCTCGCCGGGACTGAAGGCCGACATCATCACCACAACAGGCAGCTCTGCAGGGGCAAGGTCGTGTTGGAGCTGCTGCACCAGCTCTGTGCCGGTCATAGCCCCGGGCTTCCAGTTCACCAGCAGCACCGTATAGGGGTTTTCGCCTGCGCTGCGCTGGAGTTCCTCCCGCGCAGCCGCGGCATTCGCGGCATATCCCAGCTGGAAGCCAAAAGCACTCAGGTAATTGCCGAGAATGTCCCGGGCATTGGCATTTTCGTCCACAATCAACACGCTTACCCGATGCTGGAGCGGCTCCGGGGCAACCGGTGCCTCTTGTACACCGCAGGGCAGCGTGAAGTGAAACACCGAGCCAACCCCGTATTCGCTTTCGACCCAGATATCCCCGCCCATCATGTCCACCAGGTTCTTGCAGATGGCCAGGCCGAGGCCGGTGCCGCCGTATTTACGGGTGGTGGAAGGGTCTGCCTGGCTGAAGGCCTGAAACAGCATCGACTGCTGCTCCGCCGTCAAGCCGATGCCGGTATCGGACACACTGAAATGCAAAACGACATGATCCTCGCCACGCTCGAGAACGTCCACGGCCGCGATCACTTCACCGCCATCTTCCGTGAACTTGACCGCATTACTGCAGAGATTGACCAGAATTTGCCCGAGACGCACCGGGTCACCCAGTACAAGTCGGGGCAGCTCCGGCGACAGCTTGAACAGAAACTCAATATGCTTTTCTGCAGCACGCCTCCCCGTGTTATTGGCCAGTCGGTCAAACACCTCTTCCAGTGAGAAGGCAATAGTCTCGATGCTCAGCTTACCGGCCTCGATCTTGGAGAAGTCAAGAATATCGTTGATGATCGACAGGAGTGTTGTGGCCGACACTTCAATTTTTGTCAGATAGTCGCGCTGCCGGTCGTCCAGCTGTGTGCGCTGAGCGAGGTGTATCATCCCCATGATGGCATTCATGGGGGTGCGAATTTCATGGGACATGTTCGCAAGGAAGCTCGACTTGGCCGCTGTTGCCGCCTGAGCTTCATCACGCGCCGTTTCCAGCTCTTCGGTCAGCAGGCGCTCTATGTGGTGGTTGATGCGCACGCCCGCTATACGTGTCATGCGCCCGCCTTCATCTCGCTCAACCACCTGACCCACGTCGAGGAACCAGCGCCATTCGCCGTCAGCACAAAGCTGCCGGTATTCGCAGCGATACAGCTCCGTGCGCCCCTCCAGGCAATCGTTCGCCAGCGTCAGGGCGCGGGAGAGGTCGTCCGGGTGTGTCAGGCGCACCACGCTATCAATGCCATCGCGCAGGGGGGACCAGGTATCAGCGCTCTCGCGTAATTCCAGCGGCGCATACCGCATTAGCCGAGTGAAGTTCACGTTGGTAATGAAACGGTCGCCCTCCGGCAGGTATTCCCACAGCCCCAGGTCGGCGGCCTCGGCGATCAGCAGCAGGCGCTGCTCACTTTCCTGTTGTTGCTGTTCGGCGCGCATGCGCGGGCTAATGTCAATCAATGTACCGACAAGCGTATTACTACTGCCTTCGTCATCGTACTCGGCACGACCGGTCTCGAACAGGTAGCGCACCTCACCGAGGCTATCGACAATGCGGTATTCCAGCGCAAACGTACGGTCTTCGGCAATGGCTTCGCGAATGGCATGACTGACGTGCCCCACATCGTCCACGTGTATGATGCTCGCATAGCTGCGCACGGCATTATTGATGAAATCACTCGCCGGATAACCCGTCAGATCCTCCACCGCATCATTCATATACAACATGGTCCAGTGCTCATCCGCCCGTGCGCGGTACACCGTGCCTGGAATGGTAGAAACCAGCCTGCTGTACTCCTGGTCGCGAAGGGTCAGGGCGCGTTGCATGGCCTTGCGTTCGGTGATGTCCCGCAGTGCCGCAATGATGCGCAATCCCGGGCCCTGCCCCATGGGGTTAAGGCTGATTTCCACGGGGATGAGATGCCCATCGCTGTGCGTGGCGAACAGCTCGCGGGCGTTGCTGTTGCGCAGTGCCCCGGTGCGCGCTGCGTGGGCAAAGGCGTCGCGCATGGCGATGTGCCCTTGCCGCTGCGCCTCCGGCATGAGAATTTCCACGCTCCGGCCGATCATGTCACCGGAACCGTAGCCAAACAGCTCCAGGGCACGCCGGTTTACCAGCGTAATGAAACCGTTGGCATCGGTTATGACCAACGCATCGGGCGCGGATTCCAGCAATGCCTCAAACTGCTGTTGCTGCTCCGCCTCCTGTCGCCGCGCCAACTCCAGTTCCGTCACATCAAAATTGACACCCGTCATGAACACGGACTTGCCCGTATCATCACAGCGCACCTGGCCGCGGGCATGTATGTAGATGGTACTGCCATCGGCTCGTCGCAGACGGTAGTCCGCCTCGACAGGGGCGGCTGTTGTTACACCCCGATGCAGCGCATCCAACAGCGCCTCGCGGTCGTCAGGATGTACCAAAGACAGATACCACTCACCGTCTGCCTGGGTATCACTGGGCTCCAGACCCAGTTCACGCACGATGCTGTCTTCCCAAAACCATTGATCAGTGAGGATATCCCACTCCCAAATCGACGCCCGAGCGGCGCGCAGTGAATCCGTCCTGCTCAGCTCCGCCTCGTGCAACTCTGCAAGCAATCTGCGAGTCTCGGTAACATCCTGCAGCAAGCCCACATAGTTGCTGATGCCACCTGCCGGGTCGAAGACAGGAGCCACGACTTCGTCACACCAGACCCGTCGTCCTTCACGCGTAACGTTCGTGACCTCGCGATGCCAGACTTCGCCCGCTGCAATGGTGCGCCATAGATCTTCATAGAACGCGGGCTCCATCTCGCCACTTTTCAGCAGGCGCGGGGTGTGTCCGGTCGCCTCTGCGGCGGTATAGCCAGTAAGCCGCGTAAACGCCGGATTGACATACTCGATACAGCCGGTGGAATCGGTGATGAACACAGACACCGGGCTTTGCTCCACCGCCGAACCAACGGCACGCATTTCTTCGCTCTGTTCGCGCAACTGACGCTGCAAGTAGCGGCGTCCGCGTTCGGAGAGCCGCAGCACGAAAGCCAGCATGCTGATAACCAGGATGGTAATAGCCAGCGCCACCGCATACACCAGACGCTCCACCAACCGGTGCTGCTGCAGCACTTCCGCAACATCGATTTCCGTTGCCACGCCCAGGTCCAGCAATGACGACCAGGCCCAGGCACCCATCACCGGAACACCTCTGTAGTCGCGATAGCCCTGGGTATCGACTCCGTCCAGCCCGGAGCTGGCCTGGCCCGCCATCCGGGTGAGTGGCCAGGTATCCATCGGCGCCGCAGGCGATTCACCCTCGAGCAGGTTTACGCCGGGATCCGTGAGCAGCGGGTAGCCCCGGGGCGAGCTGATCCCCGGGTAACGCTCGCCAAGCCGGCGGAACTCGGCGGAGAAGCGCGAGCCGCCGAGCACCTCACCGCGGCGATTGAAAATGAAACTTTCACCGGTCCTGCCCGCTCTCGCCGCGTGTAGCAGCGAATCCACTGCCGCGCGATCTCCCGACTCAATCAGAAGGAACGCCGTGGCATTACCCTCCGCATCAGGCACCGCTTGTAGCAGCGCCAGGTGGTGGTCGTGCCCACTGACATCGTGATCAATGGCCAGCAGTAAGTGACCGCTGCCGACGTCAACCGCATCAATATGTTCTGCGATAGATTCCAGCGCGTACGGTTTGCCAAGCTCGACACCCTCGCTGCCGGCGATCACCTCTCCTCGGGGACTCAGCAGGACGAAATAGGGTCTATCGTGATTGGAACGCGCCCGAATCAGTTGCTGCAGCGCTCGCGCCGAGGCTTCCGGTTTACCGGGGATCTCACTGCGAGCCAAGGCCGCAACATGGCCCCGCGCATCATCCGCGCGCAACAGCTCCAGCAAATAGGCCACCTGTCGCTCAAACCACAATTCCAGCCCTGACTGCACCCCGCTGTTGATGGAGTTCAGGATGAGCGCCTGATCGGACCTCGCCTCCGACTCCAGACGATTCAAGGTGGCCTGCGCGGCGAGTACGGTAATACTCAAGAACAACAGCGCAACGGCATAGACAGTGAAGCGAAAGCGCGCGCCCGAGAACAGCGACAGCTGGCGCTGGGGGCTGATACCACGCAACAGAAACAGCAACGCGGCGACCACCAGCGCAACAATTACCGCAAGCCCTACGAGCACTTCCAGAGACTCGCCCATCAGGACCGAGCCTTGGTGCGCAGAAGGGCGCAACGCCTGATCGCTTACTTGCCATCGCCCGAGTATCTCGGCGCGCTCGTGGCGGGAGACGGTATCCAGCGCCTTGCGCAGCAGCAAGTCGAGGACCACCTGGTCTTTGCGCACGGCAAGCCGCAGCCGGGTCAGATCCGGGTCGGGCAGACGATAATCGCCGGTGATCGCAAGTTGACCGAGCAAATTGGCGGTAATTTGTTGGCGTAGCACGGGATACACCCCTACCGTCGCATCCGCCTCGCCGAGGGCTACCGCCATCAGGGACTCTACCGTACCCTCGGCAATCACCAGCTCGATATCCGGGTGCAATTCAGGCAACAGACGCTCGGTGAAAAAACCCCGCGGCACAGCAACTCGCAGGCGACTCTCAGGGGGGAGTGAGGTTACCGGTGCATCGAGGTGGCTCGCGATCCCGACCGGTGCTGAGCCATAGGGGGGAGAAAACAGCATCGACTGTTCACGTCCTGGCGTGCGCACGGTATTGAGTAACACATCGATACTGCCATTCAACAGCCGGTCTTCGAGTTCCGGCCAGTGCTCAGGACCGATGAATTCGAGCTCGACCCCAAGGCGCTGCGCGACCAGACGTATGACGTCAACTGAGAAACCCTGCGGTTTACCGCCTTCGTGAAAATT
The DNA here is from genome assembly GCF_003719295.1 of Haliea alexandrii. Classification (GTDB taxonomy): domain Bacteria; phylum Pseudomonadota; class Gammaproteobacteria; order Pseudomonadales; family Halieaceae; genus Haliea; species Haliea alexandrii. Next base: position 79,123 of record NZ_RFLW01000002.1, on the reverse strand, counting down.
GTAGGGGGCCCAATCAACCTCGCTGCCCACACGCAAGACAGGGTGCGCCTGGAGCCAGGCTTTTTCTTCTGCGGTCAGCGTCAGCTGATCGCTGACCGCCGCACTGACTGCGACCGAGCAGAAACCCGCAAAACACAACACCAGCGGCGACAGAATGCGGACCGCCGGGCGGGAAAGCACGGGCAGCAGGGCCGCTAGCCGCAGGAAGAGTGGTTGCACCCTAGCTGTCCGGGACCAGCTCGCGGGGTGGACCCTCTTCCCGGTAGCGGCCGCGCACTACCTCCATCTCGGGAATGCACTTCAGGAAACAATTGACGAGATGCGGTTCGAAATGCAGCCCCGACTGCGAGACGATCCAGTCAACCGCGGTCTGTACCGGCCAGGCCTCCTTATAGGGACGCTTGCTGGTGAGCGCATCGAACACGTCCGCGAAGGCTACGATACGCCCGACCCGGGGTATCTCCTCGCCGGCTAGCCCGTGCGGGTAGCCACTGCCGTCCCATTTCTCATGGTGTGACAACGCAACCACAGAGGCCATGGTAAGCAAGCCGGACCCCTCGGTATCGCCAAGAATCTCGGCGCCGATGGCCGCATGGGTTTTCATGATTTCCCATTCCGCCGGCGTGAGTTTGCCGGGCTTCTGCAGGATACTGTCAGGGATGCCGATTTTGCCGATGTCGTGCATGGGTGCGGCATTGAGCAGCAACTCCGCTTCCGTTTCGTCCATGCCAGCCGCCAGGCCGATCAGGCGGGAGTAGTGGCTCATGCGGATGACGTGCAAGCCGGTTTCGTTATCCTTGTACTCGGCAGCTCTGCCCAGTCGACGGATAATCTGCAGCCGGGTTTCGTTGAGCTGCACCGTGCGCTGGCGCACCTTGCGCTCGAGCTCCTGATTCTGGTCGTGCAGCGCAAGATGGGTGCGCACCCGGGCCAGCACCACCGGCGGACTCACCGGTTTGGTGATGTAATCCACTGCCCCCAACTCCAGGCCACGCAGTTCATCTTTCGGGTCGATGCTGGCGGTGGCGAAGATTATGGGGATGTGGCGCGTGGTGAAGTCTTCCTTCAACGCCCGACACACCTCAAACCCGTCCATCTCGGGCATCATAATGTCGAGCAAAATCAGATCCGGCGGCGTTTTGCGCACGATTTCCAGCGCCCGACGCCCGCGTGTGGCTACCTTGACCTGGTAGGTATCGCGCAGCACTTCAGACAATATGTCGAGATTCTCCGGCGTATCGTCGACGACGAGCACCGTTCTCCTGCGATTCTCCATTGACTCAGCGCTCCATCATGCATTGCCCGCGAGACCCACCGGGTAGTGTAGACGATTTGAGCTTCCGCGTGCCGGTATGTGGCCTTGCGCTAGCGCTGCGCGAGCTCGCGTGCAATCACCGCACGCACCAACGGATTGAAGGGAAAACCGATATGGCTGGCGGGTACGGCCACGTTGCGCACCCAACGCGCGTCCGCCCCACACTGGGCAATGTCGCGCCCCACAATACCGTCTGTCTTACTGTACAACGCCAGCACCGGCAGCCGCAATTCACCCTGGTAGGCGTGCTCTGTCCAGCGGCGAATGCCCTCTTCGTCCGCGGGACCCGGGTTGCGCCCGCTCATCAGGCGGTAGAGGGCGGTGCCACGGGGGTCACCATAGGGCGTGCCCAAAGTAATCACCCGGTGCAACCACTGCGGGTAGCGATGCGCCAGGGCCACAGCGACCAGGCCACCCAGGCTCCAGCCAATCAAGGTGACCTTGCGCCCGGTGCGCTGGAACTCCTGTTCCACCAGCTCGGCGACACGGGCTTCTGTTTCACTACGCGCAGCGAGGGCAGCCTCCAGGCTTGCCGCGCGATCCCCGCCGCCATGACGCCCCAGGCCCCAAGGCAGTGCATGATAGCCCTGATCATTGAGAAACCTGCGCAAGCCCGCCGTGGAAGCATCGGCGGCCATGAAACCGGGCAGCACAATAATACTGTGGCCATCTCCTCGCGGCAGGCGACGTAACAGCGGACGCAGTAGCGCACTGCTGCCCATTTCGAGAAACACCCGTCCCACCTCGGTGACGCTGTGGCGAATCAACGGCGGCTGCGGCGGTGCCGGGGTGCTGGCTAATGACATCATTCTATTCCTCGCACTTGAGCAGAATATACGCCGGACCGCAGGGCCGGATCACCGCGCTCATTGCTCAACAGCGCGACCCGCCTGGCGTTGCGTGATGTAACCGGCTCGATACAGCCAGGCCAGTGTATCCCGAAGACTGTCCTGCAGGGGGCGGAACTGGAATGCCAGCTCCTCTTCCACCCGGCTATTGTCCAGCGGCACCCAGCGCGTAGCGTATTCCATCGCCTCCAGCCCGAAGGGCAGGTCCACGGGCAAGTGGCGGCTGACACGGTCATACAACTGGCCCCCGAGACGGGCCGCAAGGCCGGGCAAGGGTAGTTTCAGCAAGCGCCGCCCGGTAACGGCTTCCAGCGCTTCGGCGAGCGCTTGCCAGTCGAGGTAGTGGCCTCCCATCACGTAGCGGTTGCCGGGCGCGGATTCTTCCAGTAAGCGCCTGTGCACCTCGGCCAGATCCCGTACATCGACGTACTGGGTGCCCGACGAGGTACAGGGGACAATGCCTTTCAACAGCAACTGCAGCCCCTGGTGCGGTTCGGTGAAGCCTGGATCATCAGCGCCGATCACCTGTGCCGGGTAGGTGATTGCCACAGCGGCACCCTGCGCTTGCAAATCGCGTACATATGCCTCGCAGGCCACCTTGGAACGCCCATAGGCATTGCGCGCCTTACCTGGAGGCGACGCCTCGGTGAGCACGTCGGCTTGCGGATCGTATAGCGCGGTTACGCTGGAAACGTGTACAACACGCGTGAGTCCCCGCTCCACGGCACCACCGATGACCCACCGGGTGCCCTCGACATTGGTGCGCCAGACACGATCTGCATCCGCCGCGTGGGTGGACACCATGGCCGCTGAGTGCACCACCGCATCGCAGCCATCCAGGGCTCGCGCCACCTGTTGCGGGTCGGTCACGTCGCCACGCACAACCTGGTGCACCCGGTTTTCGCCAAACAGGTTGAGCAGTTTATCTACGCTGCGCACCAGCACGCTCACCTCGTGCCCCGCCGCCAGCAAGGCCTGGGCGGTATGGTAACCGACGAAACCGGTTGCCCCGGTAATCATGACGCGCATATCAACTGCCCTTCTTAAGCGTGGTCTTACGCTTGGTCTTGGGTCCTGCGCCAGCTTTGCGGGCGGCTTTGGCCGGTGTCTTTGCGCGTTGCTTGACTTGCGGTTTCGCCGCGGCAACGGACGGCTTTGCCGCCACAGGTTCTGCCTCTGGCAACAGTGCCAGCAATTCCGTAAATGCGGCTTCCAGGCAGGCGACATAGTGTGCCGGATCCGGCAGCATCTCGCGGCACGCGGTGAAGGACAGGGTTATTGTGCCCTGCCGGTTCTGTACCGCGCTGTAGACGACATGGAAAAGGCCGATGTTGGGCAGCAGCGGGCCGAGGCTCAGGGCGTCGACAAGCCTGGCACCGCAGAAATACTGCTGGAATGAGGGGCCGGGGACGTTGGTCACCACCGTGTTGAACATGACGGAGGATTCGGTAAGGCCGGTGGCCGATGCCAGCCGCAAGCCCAGCGCCAGCAGGTTGCCCGGCAGCAGCTCGGTCAGTTCCAGCGCCAGCTTGGGGCCCACCGCCGCGGCGTAGGCCTTGGCCTGCCGAGTTTCCTGATGTATGGCGCGCAGGCGCTGCACCGGGTCTACCACGTCGCTGCACAGCCCCACGCCCATGAAGCCCACCATGTTGCCACCGGCCATTTGCTCTTCCGGCGTGCGCACATCGATCGGACAACCCGCCACCATACCGTTACCGGGCAGCTCATCGCGGCCCTCCAGGTAACGGCGCAAGCCGCCCGAGACCACGGCCAGCATGACATCGTTGATGGTACTGCCCGGGCACAGCTGACGAATACTGCGCACTGACTCAAAATCGAAACGCGCCGCATCGACCGCACGGTGGGGCGATATGCGCCCCTGAAAGCGGGTTCTGGGCGCCGGTGGTCGGGGCTCAAAGTCGTGTTCGGCATAGCCTTTACGCAGGCGCAGTGCGATGGGTATTGCCTGCCGTGCGAGGCCGAGTATCTTGCCGGGCGCCCGCCAGACATCGCCATAGGCCTTGGCCAGCATGCTGGCGCGCGAGGGCACATCAGGCTCCCACGGAGGCGCTTCAGGCACTTCCGCCACCAGCGGCGAGGTGTCCAGCATCAAGCTCATGAAGCGCGAACCCGCGGCACCATCCATAGCCGCGTGATGGACCTTCAGCAGCATGCCAAAGCAGCCCTTGGGCAGGCCATGCACGTTATCCAATCCTTCGATAATGTACATTTCCCAGAGCGGCTTGTCGCGCGCCAGCGGGCGCGAATGAATGCGCGCGGCCAAAATGCACAACTGACGCCAATCACCCGGTTTGGGCAGCGCGATGTGGCGGACGTGGTACTCGAGGTCGAAATCCGGATCGTCTGCCCAGTAGGGCTGACCGAGGCCGAAGGGCACAGCTACCAGTTTGCGACGGAAGATGGGTGAAAGGTGCAGCCTGGACTTCATCAAGGACAGGATCTGCTTGAACCGCACCTTGCCACCCCGCGCGGTACCCTGGTCGTAAATGCTGATACCGCCGATATGCTGCGGCATGCCCTCCAGCTCTGCGTGCACGAACATCGCGTCCTGGCCTGATAACTGCTGCATCAGCGTTTCTCCCCTGCGCCGGTATCCCTGTCAAGCTACGCGCCTACAGTAGCGCGTGTCACCGCTGGCCGGAACAGGCTGCGATGTGTTGTTGCACACAGAATGCCTGTTTTTTGACTCAGCACATAGCGTTGCCGCCTACAGCGCGCGATAAAGCGCGGCGACGGCGATACCGAGCGCGATTGCGGGCATGGGTTGCTTGAGCCACAGCATCAGGGCGCCTGTTGCCAGCAGTGCCAGCCGTCCGCCCGCGTCGGCCTGCAGGGCAATCGGCACCAGCACCGCAATCAGCACCGAACCCGCCATGCCGTTGATAAAGCCCTCAACGCGACGGTTGAGCGGAATCAGCCCCATGATGAACACGCCGCCAAAACGCGCCAGCAGCGTGACCAGCGCCATGCAGGCGATGATCAGTGCTGGTCCATAACCTGCCGTGGAAATCACTGGTCTCGCTCCAGCCAGAGTGCGCCCACCAGGCCGCCCGCGAGCCCGCCGGCTACCACATGCGTGTTGGCGGGCAGCCACACCCACGCCGCCCACGCGGCGGCACCCCCAGCGACCCAGGCCGCCACACTGCGCGCGTTGCGTCGGCCTGCCAGCGCCATACTGAGCATGAAGCAGCCCAGAACCATGTCGACGCCGAAGGCACGCGGATCGGCAATGAAGCCCCCGAACAACATGCCGGCAAGTGTGCCCGCCAGCCAGGTCAGCCACAGCGCAATGCCGCCGCCCACCAATGCACCCAGGGTATTGCGCCCGGACTGCAGGTCGTTCAGCGCCATGGCCCAGTTGGCATCCGAGAGCGTGACAAGGGAGGCATAGCGCCGACCGGACGGCACCAGGGCAAGCCAGGGGTAGAGCGTTGCCCCCATCAGCAGCATGCGCGCGTTGATGGCCAGCGTCGTCACCAGCAGGGGCAGTAAAGGCACCTGCGCGCCCCACAAGTCCAGCGCGGCGAACTGCGCCGTGCCGGCAAACACCGTGGCACTCATGAACACGATGTCAAAGGGCTGCAGGCCGGTCTGCACCGCCGCCAGCCCGAATGCCGCACCAAAGGCCGCGACAAACAATGACAGCGGCAGGAGACGCCAGAAACCCCGCCGGCACTCGGCAAACGAGAGAATCGGGGCGACCGTAGAGCGCATGAAGAAACCACCTGTGAACGTTGTGAGAGCGCCATGATACCAGCATACTTGCGAGCCTTGATCACAAGCGACAACACAGGGCAGGAGGCACATGGCGGAACTCTACATTGCGCACGAATACAGCATTGCTGCCCTGCAGCTGATTCTCGCCATGCTCGGCATGGGTGCCACGCTTACCGGCCGGGACTTTCAGGACATCGCCCGCGACCCGGCACCGATTGCCGCCGGTACTGGCGTGCAGCTGCTGGTGGTGCCGCTGCTGGCATTGCTGTTCGTCTCCTGGCCCGGCGTCACCCCAGGCGTGGCTATCGGCATCGCCCTCATCGCTGCCATCCCCGGCGGCACTGTCTCGAATATTTTCACCTACCTGGCGCGAGGGGATATCGCACTGTCCATCAGTGTCACCACTCTCACCACACTCGCCTGCCTGGTGACCACCCCGCTGATTCTCGACCTGCTGATTGGACAGCAACTGCCTGCGGATTTTGTCATGCCCAGGCTCGGTATCGTCATCGAAATCGGGCTCACGCTGCTGTTGCCCTTGCTGTTCGGCATGCTGTTCCTGCGCTACTACCCGCGCAGCGCGCCCACATTTTCGCTGTGGTGCATCCGCGGTTCGCTGCTGGGCGTGCTGCTGATCGTGATCGGCTCCCTGAGTGCGGGGCGCCTCGACCTCGCGGCCTTCGGTGCCGGGAACGCCGTGCTGGTCGCTTTGTTTTCCATCGCCCTCGCGGTCGCGGGGTGGCTGGTGCCAAGGCTCACCGGGATGAACCGCAAGAAAGCAACCGCCATCGAAATCGAGGTAGTTGTGCGCAACATCAATCTCGGCGTGCTGCTGAAAGTCTCCATATTTCCCGCATCCGACCCGACCCTGGCGCCCATCGGCGACCTGGTGCTGTTCACGCTGTTGCTCTACGGCGGCTTGCAATTGATTATCGGGGCCGCGCTGATTCGCTTGCGCCGCGGCAAGAACGCGGCCCACGCCACCACAACGGGCGACAGCGGGCAATGAAACCCGCGACACTGCACCAGGAATTCACAGCGTCCGTGCGCGACCTGGGCACCGATGGTCGCGGTATTGTCGAGCACCCAACGGGGCAGGTGTTCTTCGTAGCGGGGGTCTGGCCCGGCGAAACCGCACGCTTTCGCGTCACCGGGTTCAAGCAGCGATTCGGTTTTGCCCGCTTGGTGGAGCTCGTCACCCCCTCGCCTGACCGCGTGCCCCCCCTCTGCCCCCATCACGGACTGGGAGAGCGCGATTGCGGTGGCTGCCCCTGGCAGTTCATGAGCTATCCGGCGCAGTTAATCGCCAAGGAGCAGCGGGTGCGCCAGGCCCTGGCACGGCATGCGCTTGATGATCGCATCGCCCCCATGCACGGTGCACCACAGGCGTTTGCGTACCGCAACCGGGCGCAGTTCAAAACCGATGGTCGCCAGTTGGGTTTTGTTGCAGCGGGCTCCAATCGACTTGCGCCCGTCACCGACTGCCCCGTGCTGACAGCGCCGAACCGCGCCACACTGCACGCCCTTAATGATGCGCTGCCGGTGGCGGCGTGGAAACCGTCCCGCAAGCAGAGCTGGACCACACTGGATGTTGATGAAGGTGTCACAGCGACTGAGGTGGTGCCCAACCAGCGCAGACCGTTCCGTCAGGGCAATGACGCCCAGAACCGCTTCATGCGCGACTGGCTGGCTGATCGGTTACACACGCTGGAGCCCTCGCGCACCGTGACTGAACTGTTTGCCGGTTCCGGCAATTTCACCGAGGTGATTGCGGCGCGCGGGTTCCAACAGATCTACGCGGTTGAAGGCGTGCAGGAGAGCATTACCCAGCTGAACGCCCGCCACTTCCCTGCAACCACGGGGCTTTGCCACAACCTGTTTGGCGCGCCCGAGTGCGAGAAACTGCAGGCCGCCACGGCGCAGGCCAGCATTCTGGTGCTGGACCCGCCCCGCGATGGCTGCAAGCACCTGTCGGCGCTACTGCCGAAAAAACACCGTTATCGCGATGTGTTCTACATCGCCTGTGACGTGGCAACCTTCAGCCGCGATTTGCAGGTGCTGACGGCTGCCGGACTGACAGTGAAAGAGCTGCAACCGCTGGATCTCTTTCCACAAACCCCGCATGTGGAGCTGCTGTGCTGGCTCACTCGCTGACCCAGCTGCTAGCCCATACTGAATGAGGCTCAGACATTCGCCTGCGCCGCTGCAGCCTGCGTGTTCAACTCCGTCAGCAGCTCAGGCGGCAATTGCAATTCGCGCCCCAGGGCGTCCAGATAGCTGCGCTCCATGAAACTCTGGTCGTCGATCACCAGTACACTCGCCAAATACATTTCCGAGGCGATTTCCACGTTACTGGCGGCCGCCGCCACCTCTACAGGGTCCAGCGGCTTTTGCAGCTCGCGGTCCACCCACTGAATCAGCTGCGGATCGGAGGTCATGCCACGCAGGCCCTCCTCAATCAGCTGGCGCTCACGATCGTCGACATGGCCATCTGATTTGGCGGCAGCAATAATGGCTTTCAAAACCGCAGTCGAGTGCTGCTCAAGCGCCGGGCCAGTGATGCGGTCCACTGTCTGTGGCAATGCCGGGGTATGCGCTGAGGTATGCGCTGGAGTGTGCGCTGGACTCTGCGCCGCACCTTGGGCGCCGTTCGCTTGCCAGTTGCCGTATGCTTTATACGCCATCATGCCCAACGCCGCCACGCCACCGTACTTCAGGGCTTTACCGCCCATTTTGCGTCCTTTCTTGCTGCCCAACAGCAGCCCCATGGCACCGCCGGCAAGCGCAGCGCCACCGCGACCGGACAGGAAACCACCCACACCGCCGCCGGGAGCACCCGCGCCCTGGCCAGCTCCCGTGTCGTTGGTTTGCTGGCCACCGGCAGCGCCGAGCAACTGATTGAGCAGGTTTGATACGTCCATAGCTTACCCTCTGAGTCTGTGTGGTCGTACGCACACGGGAGTTTCTGAGACCACACCACGAGGCCATTGGTTCCTGCCCGCGCTGGCCAACGCTACGCCGACACCCGGCAAGCCGCAGCTTGTCGTCAATCGGCTCTGGTTGCGGGGTGGCCGACAGGGCTATCATTCCACCATGACCCTGTCCGCACAACTGATCCCCGCCTACCTCAGCCTGCCGCTCGCGGTGCTCATGGCGCTCACGTGTGCCGCCTGCCTGTGGTCGGCCAACTGGCGTGCTGTGAGGCAGGTGCCCAGCCGCGGCCATCTACTGTTTGGTGGCGCGATTGCCTGTCTCGCCCTGTGGCTGATTTCCTTCACGGTGATTGACGGCGTGCGCGTGCACTTCCTGGGCGTGACGGCATTGACTCTTGTGGTGGGTTGGCGCTTCGCAATACTTGCCGGGAGCGCGGCGGTGGTCGCACACACGCTTGCCATCTGCCAACCTATGATTTCGTTGCCGGTTGCGTGGCTGCTGACAGTTGCGGTTCCGGCCACGGTATCGCGCTGGCTGGTCTACCAGTTGCGCGCCACACGCGCACAGAATCTGTTCATCTACATGCTGGGCGCCGGTTTCGGTGGCGGCGCCCTGTCGTCACTGGCGGTCACGGTAACGGCGGTGGGCCTGCTCTGGCTCGCAGGGCAGGCACAGCTGGTGACACTGGCGCTGCAGAACTGGCCGGCCGCCCTGCTGGTGCTTTTCCCCGAGGGATTTATCAACGGCATGATCATCACCGCCTTTACCGTGTACTACCCCGACTTGCTGAAAACCTTCGATGACGAGCACTACTTTGCGGGCTAGTCAGCAGGCGGTGATGGCGGGAGCCTTGCTACTGGCCTCCAGCAGCGCGGGGGTCGCGATCAGGCGAAGTCCTGCTTCTCCATCCAGGGGATGAGGCGCCGGAAGGCCTCCTCAATCTGCTCAATCGAGGTGGAATAGCTGATGCGCAGGGCGTTGCTGCAGGAGGGACCAAAGGTTTCACCCGGAATGGTGCACACCCCGGTTTCCTTCAGTAGCCGCAGGGCGACATTATTGCCATTGATGCCCTCAGGCAGCGCGGGGAACAGATAGAAGGCGCCCTCCGGCTTGTACCCTTCCAGGTAGGGGGTCTGACGCACCAGCTCGACTACCCTGTCGCGCCGGCGGGTATAAACATCGAGCATGTTGTCGACAAAATGCCGTTCTCCCCGCAACGCCGCCACTCCCGCCCATTGACAGGGCGTGTTCGCTACCGTGGTGGTAAACATGTGGTAACGGCGCAGCTTCTTGATCGCACCCTGGCTGGCAATCAGCCAGCCAACGCGCATGCCCGCCATGCTGAAGGTCTTGGAAAAACTGCTGATCACCATGACGTGGTCGAGATCCGAACAACACGAGAGCACGCTGGGGTAGGTCTTGTCGTCGTAGACCAGGTGGTCGTAGACCTCATCGCTGATCACGTACACACCGCGGTAAGCCGCTTCCTGCACAATCGCTTCAATGGTTTCGCGCGGGTATAACGTCCCGGTCGGGTTGCTGGGGGAATTCAGCACGATCGCGCAGGTATTGGCATCGATCGCATCGATCACATCCTGTGGATCGAGCTGGTGATTGCTTTCTGCGCGGGTGGGAATGGTCTTCACCGTGCCACCGTTCATGCGCACCAGCGGCGCATACAGCATGAAAGATGGCTCGGGGATGATGAACTCGCGCCCCGTCGAGGAGGTTGAGGTGAGCGCAAGATAGATGGCTTCGGTGGCGCCGGTGGTAATCAGAATATTATCGGGTGTAAGTTCGCGAGCGTAGCGCGCCCCGTAGTAGTCAGACAGGGCCTCCAGCAGCTCCGGCAAGCCAGCGTCCATGGTATAACCGGTCTGGCCGGCCTGCAGCGCGGCGATGGTGGCATCCACGACGTGGGTGGGCGCCGGCAGATCCGGCTGCCCGATGGAAAGATGAATGACATCGTCCATGGTCGATGCCAGGTTCACCATCTTGCGAATACCCGGCATGGGAATGGTCAGCAGCGCCGGGTTCCAGACCGGGTCCTCGCTCTCGTAGAAATCGCTATCCAGATCGCCCATACCGCCTCCTCAGCGCTGCTGGAACATCGGTGGCCGGCGGTCCGTCAGGGGCGCGGCACGCTGGTAGGCATAGCCTGCCTGCAGTACGCGGGCATCGTCGAACTTGGCGCCCACCAGCTGCAGGCCGATGGGTAACCCCTCCGCACAGAAGCCACAGGGCACCGACAGGGCCGGCTGGCCCGTCATGTTGAAGGGATAGGTAAAGGGCGTCCAGGTGGGCCAGCGGGTGCTGGGCCAATCTTCCGGCACTTCCCGGTTGGTCTTGAATGCAGTAATCGGCAAGGTGGGCGTGAGCAGCAGGTCGTATTTCTGGTGAAAGCTCGCCATGCGCTCACAGAGCGCCGCCCGCTCGTTCATGGCACCGAGATAATCCAGCATGGACAGCTTCGCCGCCTTTTCCGCCACGTTCACCAGCTGCGGGTCCATCAATTCGCGCTTGCGTGCGCCCAGTTCGCGCATGGCGTTAGCCGCACCGCCGTAGAACAGATGGCCGAACGACCCCAACGGGTCGCTGAAGCTGGGATCCACCTCCACCACGGAAGCGCCCAGGCTGCTGAACACGCGGGCGGCCTCACGCAGACTCGCCTCCACCTCCCGGGTGACTTCCACGTGCCCCAGATTGGGACTGAAGGCAATCTTCATGCCCGCCACCCCGTCGCGCAGCTGCGCGAGGTAATCAACCTGGCGCCGCGGCACGGCATTGGCGTCCCGGTGGTCGGCTTCGCTCATGACGTTCATCAACAGGGCGCAGTCCTCCACCGTCCACGCCATGGGGCCTGCGTGCGCCAGGGTGCCAAAGGGACTCGCCGGCCAGTGGGGCACTTCGCCAAAAGACGGCTTGTGGCCGACAATGCCACAGAACGCCGCCGGAATGCGGATGGAGCCCCCCGCATCCGTGCCCAGGCCAATGGGCCCCATCCCGAGCGCTACTGCAGCCCCCGTGCCGCCGCTGGAGCCGCCCGCGGTTCGCTCCGGGTTCCACGGGTTATTGGTGGGACCGCAGAGCGGGCTGTCGGTCACCCCCTTCCAGCCGAACTCCGGCGTTGTCGTCTTGCCCAGGGGCACGTAGCCGTGACGTTCGAGTGCGGCAACACAGGGCGCGCTCTTGCCCAGCGTGCTGGCCGGATCAATGGTGCGAGAGCCCTTGAGCGTGGGCCACATCGGTGTGAGAAAGACATCCTTCACGGCAACCGGCACGCCATCCACAAGCCCCAGCGGCGCGCTATTCTGGTAGCGCTGCTCCGAAGCCCGCGCCCACTCGAGCGTGGTGTCCTCGTCGACCAGGCAGTAGGCGTTCACCTCTGAGTCCAGCGCCTGAATCTGCGCCAGCATGGCGCGCGTTACCTCAACCGGAGACAGGCTGCCATCACGGTAGCGCGACAGCAACTCCATGGCTGTCATGGCGACAATCTCGTTACTCATGCAACGCTCCCTCAACAATAACCCCGTGGGCGCGTGATGCCCTTGGCCTTGACCGTATGCCCGGGCTACAGCACTGTCAACCAGTGTCGGCCAAAAACACGTCCGATTTGGCGCTAGCTGACCCTACATTGCGCTGCCGCGCTGCCGGCAAGCCCAAAGCGCTATACCAGCGGCTACCGCATGCCACAAAAATGGAGAGCAACCGGCCCCTGGACCGGAAGCCTGGTTTACACTTTGCGCTTCACTGTAACCCGCAGCACAGAGGAAAGAGTTCATGAAACGACTGGCAGGAAAAACCGCGATCATCACGGGCGGCGCAAGAGGTATGGGAGAGGCGACTGCGCGCCTGTTCGTTGAGCACGGGGCGCAGGTAGTGATCGGCGATGTGCTCGAAGCCGAAGGCAGCGCGCTCGCGGATGAACTGGGGAAGAACGCGACATTTGTGCGTCTGGACGTGAGCAGCGAAGCCGATTGGAGCAACGCGGTGGCCGCCGCTGAAAAGCTCGGCACCCTGAACGTACTGGTCAACAATGCGGCCATCATGCGCATGACTGCCATTACCGACACCACAGTGGCCGATTTCATGCAGATTGTGCAGGTCAACCAGCTGGGTACCTTCCTGGGCATTCGGTCCGTCATTGCGCCCATGAAGGCGGCGGGCGGCGGATCAATCATCAATATCTCGTCGATTGATGGCCTGCATGCACAGGCCGGTGTGTCCGCTTACTCCTCCACAAAATGGGCCGTGCGGGGACTCACCAAAACAGCAGCGATTGAGCTCGGACAGTATGGGATTCGGGTAAACAGCGTCCACCCAGGGGGCATCTACACCGAGATGGGCGGCTCCGCTTTCATGACCGAGGAGCAGCTCAACGAGTCTGTTTACAAGGACTTCCCCATACCGCGTGTGGGCAGGCCCGAAGAGGTGGCCTACGTCACGCTGTTCCTGGCGACTGACGAGGCGACCTACAGCACCGGCGGTGAATTTATTGCCGATGGCGGCTGGTTTACCGGCATGCGCCGGCCCGGCATGCCCTGCTCCTGAGCTCAATCCCTGCCGCCTGGTTGGGCGGCAGGGATCCCCAATTGCGCTGAACAGCTGCGTTAATCTGCTTTTAATGTTTCCGACAGGTGTTTTTTAGACACTCTCTTTACTGTGTGCTCTGGTTAAACATGACCAGTAAAGGGAGCTTATGAAAAACATCAAATTCGGATTGATTGCGCTTTCCGTGGCGACAGCCGCACCCAGTGCCCTGGCCTTCCAACAGGGAGACATCGTCGTACGCGCCGGGCTTACCAACGTGAGCCCGGACGACTCCTCGTCCAACATCTTTGTTGGCAGTGACCTGGGCGTTGATCTGTCGGTCGGGGATGACACCCAGCTTGGCCTCAACATTGCCTACTTCGTGACTGACCGGCTGAACATCGAAGTACTGGCGGCCACACCGTTTACACACGACGTGGACTTTGGGGTCAGCGATCCGCTGGGCACCGGTGACCGCCTGGGCGAGGTTACCCACCTGCCCCCGACCATCACACTCAACTACTACTTCAATACCCCGTCGAGCGCGTTTCAGCCCTACGTCGGCGCTGGCATTAACTACACCGTGTTCTTTGACGAAGGCTTCACCTCTGCCAACGATGCCGCCGGCCTGAAGAATCTGTCACTGGATAACTCGTTTGGCTTCTCGGCACAGGTCGGTGTGGACTACATGGTCAACGAACAGTGGTTTATCAACGGCTCGGTGCGCTGGATCGATATCGATACCGAAGCCTCGTTCAACCTCAATGGCACCCCCGGAAGTGTCAATTCCATCGAGATAGACCCGATGGTGTACACCATTTCGCTCGGGTATCGCTTCTAAGAACAGCTTCCTCCAAACCAACCACAGGAGTTAACACATGAAATTCAACGCTATCGCAGGATTTTCCGCACTCGCTCTGGTATCCAGCCAGGCGCTGGCCAATGCCGTCGTCGTGAACCAGGGCCTGTCTGAGCAGGAGGTGCTGACGGCACAACAGGGCTGGTGCAACGCGCTTGTTCAAATCAGCGAAACGCATGAAGACGACGGCCAGGCTGCGGCCAAGGAGCTCGCCAAAGAGGTGATTGATGCCGCTTACGGCTATCAGATGGGCGCCGTGTTGTTCAAGCCCACGCTGACCGTGAAACCGCAAACCTTCCGCCCCACCAGTGAAGGAGCGCTGTCTTACTTTGTGGGCGGGGACCCGAACTTTCCCAGCGACTCAGGCTTTGCACTGAAAGGATGGACCCAGTGTGACGTTGATAACAATGCCGTGTTCATTGCGGGCGACAGCGCCTCGACCATCGGCAAAGTGCACTTCACCGGCCCTGACGGCACTGTCACCTCGGTGGATAAAACCTGGGGCTTCGTGAAAGATGATGCTGGAGACGTACGTATCGTGCTGCACCACTCGTCGCTTGAATACCAACCCTGACGCTCGGGGGCACAAACCGCCCCTGAACTGAATCACACTCTGTTACGCCAGCGCCCGGTCCAAGCCGGGCGCTCGTTTTAGGAACTCTCAGCGGTCGGGGCCCTCGCTCGCGGCAAGCCGGTATCCATTGCCCCGCAAGGTTTGTATGGTAATGGCAGACTCGCCTGCCAACTTTCGTCTCAACCGGCTGATGTACACATCGACGATGTTGGTTTGCGGATCGCTGTGCGTCTTCCACACACGGTTCAGAATGCGCTCCCTCGATAACACTTTTCCCTGATTCTCCGTCAGGTACAACAGCAACTCGAACTCGATCTTCGTCAGCGACATCTCGACGGCCCCCAGGCGCGCCACGCGTTCATCCAGGGCCAGCTCAAGTGCACCGAACACCAACCTGCTGTGGCTCTCTACCAGCTCGGGCACGCCTGCACGCCGGCGCAGGGCGGCAATGCGCGCCAGGAGCTCATCAAAATCAAACGGTTTGCACAGGTAATCGTCAGCGCCCTCCTGCAAACCCTTCACCCGCTCACTCACATCGTCCAGAGCGGTCAGCATCAACACCATCGGCGCGTTGGGCAGCGCCTTGATGGCGTTGATGATTGCCAGGCTGTCCTGCGAGCCGAACAAACGGTCGAGCACAACAATATGCGGGGACTGTTTACGGATAAAGGGAACCACCTCGTGCAGCTCCGTGAGCGTTGTGCAGTCATGCCCCTCTGCGCGCAGCCCGCGAGACAAAAAATGCAGCAGCGGCTCTTCATCATCTGCGAGTAGAATCTTCATGCCAGTCTCTCAGCGGGCAAGGTGCACGAAAAACACGAGCCCTGCCCTTGCACTGACTCAACCACTATCTGCCCCCCGTGCGCCTCTACAATAGCCTTGGCGATCGATAAGCCGAGGCCCAGGCCCTGATTGTGCTTGCTGAACCGTACAAAGCGTTCGAATATATTCTCAACTTCAGCCGCCGAAATACCCCCGCCCGAATCACTGACCGATACCGTCACCAGCCCGGCCGCATACCGGGCGCCCACCTCCACGGACTTGCCCGCCTCCGAATACTTGGTCGCGTTGTCCAGTAAAATGGAGACGACCTGCTGAATACGTGGTTTGTCGATCAGAACGGAAACGTTATCGACCTGCGGATCCACAGCCAATGTATAGGCACGATCAGAGTTCAGCTTTTGCCACTTGGCGATTTCAGTTTCCAGAAGGGGGGCGACCTCTACCGTTGTGAACTCCAGGTGGAGCTGACTCATTTCCGCCCGCGTCAACAACAGCAGGTCATCCACCAGGCGGCTCAGCTTGACGGATTGCTCGAGAATAGCGCGCAGGGTCTCCTTGAAATCGCTGTCAGAAGCGGACTGCAAGCGCAAGGTCACCTGCGCTTCGCCGCGGATAATGGTCAAGGGGGTGCGCAATTCGTGGGACACATCGGCAATGAACTGCCGCCGACGCGAGTCAATCTTGGTTAATTGCAGGTTCGCTTCGGTGAGCTCACTCGTCCTCTGCTTCACGTCGAATTCGAGTTTTTTCCTCGACTTCGCCTCGTTGTCCTCGTGCTCCTGCAAACGAATCGCCAGCTGGTTGATTGACGACGCCAGCGCCTGAAACTCGTCGTCCAGCGGCACCGCTATCGGATTGTCGTAATGTCCTGAGGCGATCGCGTTGGTCGCTCCCTGAATCAATACCAGCGGCTGATAAAGCTGATTGAACAACCAGTAACAACCGTAAATGATCAAGGGCAATGACAGGCCACCAAGACCAATGGTGAACCAGACGATAACAATATTCAGCGTATCAATTCTGGCATTGATGGCGGCCACCACGCGGCTCTGACGAGAAACAGCAGAGTTAATAGACTCCCTGAACTGATCATCGATCGTAACCTCAAGCAGGTTGCGCAACTTTTCCTGCTGGTTGAGGGGCAGGCTATTGTTGCTGACGACCACCGCTTCGAATTCACCGATAATCTGGTCAATCAACTGCACAAGCTCGTCAGTATCCTCAACACTACCCTGGGTGATATCGATGCCGAGCGCCTCGCGCTGCTCAAGCTCCAACTGCGTGATACGGTGCAGAGATTCCTCTATCGACATTTGTTTCTTGCGCACGAACGCCTGATTGGCGTTGCGACCAAAAATCACTTCATCGGTGAGCTGCTTGAACAGCCGGTAAGACGTACTCGACAGTTTTTCATGTTCAACGAGTAACGATTGGGCAATCGTGCTTTGCCGCAAGTTTTCCCGGGTAAGGTGCGCCGAGATCGCGGTGCTGACAAGTGCGACCAGCAGAATGAACGCGGTGGTGAAACCAAAGTAGAAGAGCTTGCGTTTATACATGAATCTGTACTCTATCGAGTTGAAAGTGAGATCACTCCAGAGCATGCGCCCGGCATCATTCTACCCTACTTCCACACCACTGAAATCGCGATACCGGACTCCCGCCACCCGATCGGAACCAAGAGATCGCGCTGCAAGTCCATTTCCGTTTAGCGGCGGCATGCGCCCGACGGCGGACGCCATGAATGCGGAGCGCTTCGAACTGAACTGAAGGAGCTTGGGAACGCAAAAATTGAAACTCTGGAAAATCCGGCGTGCTACGATGAGGCTGAGAAAGGCGAGGGCCGGCAGGACTGCAGCCGGCGCATTACATATCGTTACAATCAGCAAAAGGATAGTGATGTAGTCTCGCCGCTTTTGTCCAACCCGTTCCTGCCCGGAGGTATCCCAGGGTGCAAATTGAACACCGCGGCCAGCATCTCCTGATGAGTGAGAGCGGCTCTCTCGGAGAGCGCATCAAAGCTTTGCACGAGAAGCTTTTGGACAGGGTACCCGTGATTGATCGCATAGCCTGCGTTTTGCACGAGCCCGGCTCAGACATGCTGAAAACCTTCATTAACAGCACCCGGGTCGGGATACCGATCAATGGTTACGAATTCGCTCTGCAGAACAGTGAATCCCTCAGCCACCTTGCCAACAGCGGTGAATTCAGGGTCATCGATGATATACCCAGCGTAGTTAACCCCAATTCACCACATTCCAACTGGCTGCTGGAGCAGGGTTATCTCTCTTCCTTCACGCTGCCGATATACGATATGGGCAGCTTCATTGGCCTGCTGTTCTTCAATTCCATGCAGAGGGCGGCCTTCACGCCCAGCCGGCAGCGCGACATTCTCATGTACGCGAATCTGTTGACCATGGCCATTACCACCGAACGCGAGGCTGTGCGTTCAATTCTTAACTCAGCCAACGTGGCACGCGAGATTGCCAAACTCCGCGATTTCGAGACCGGCGCCCACTTGGAACGCATGGCACTCTACTCACGCCTGATCGCCAGACAGGTGAGGGAGTACTACGACCTGAATGATGAATGGATTGAGCACGTATTTCTGTTTGCCCCTCTGCATGACATCGGCAAGATTGGCATTCCGGATGTCATCCTGCTGAAGCCCGGTAGACTCACAGCCGATGAACGCAAAATGATGGAGACTCACGTCGACTTGGGCCTGGCGCTGGCTGAGCGCGTTCTGGAACGCATCGGCGTGCAGAATCTGCCGGACTCCTCGGTAATGACCAATATCATCAAGGGCCACCATGAATGTCTAGACGGGTCGGGCTATCCTCGGGGATTATCCGGTGACGCCATCCCGGTTGAGGCGAGAATCGTTGCTGTCGCCGACATCTTCGACGCATTGACGAGTCGTCGACCCTACAAGGAGCCCTGGCCTGTGGCCGACGCACTTGCAGAGCTTGACCGACTCACCGCCGAGGGCAAACTGGACCCCGCCTGTGTCGCTGCTCTGACCATGTGCGCCGACGAAGCCGAACGTATTCGTGATCAGTACCCGGATCAACTGTAAGCACACACGGGTATTCCCACATCAGGTTATCCGGGCTTTCTTGATCCCTGCCCCATTGCAGCTCCCGCTGCCTGAACTCATGCCATTGGAGTGTTTCAAAATGCAACGCGTAGTACTTTTGATATTGGTTTGCAGTTTCCCGGTCCTCTGGGGATGTGCAGCAACAGAACGTGCCAGCGATGAGAAGCTTGTTGAGTCAGGATTCCTCGAGGGGTATTACAGTCGTATGCGACCCGGCGACGATGGTGAAGGCCTGCACGTCTATCGAAACCTCAGGGCGCTGGATATCATCCGGAAAAGCGATGCGATTCTTCTTGAACCGGTGCAGCTGTGGTTGCCTGAGGACAGCGCTTTGACCGCTGCTCAAGCCCAGGCGATTGCAGGACGATTTTATGCAACGCTCAGTGCTGCGCTCGCCGAGGACTATCGCATAATTGATGCTCCAGAGCCGGGAGCACTTCGTTTTGAAGTGGCTCTCACTGCTGCGGAGGGAGCCGATGTTGCACGGGACGTCATCTCGAAAGCGGTGGCTCCAGCCCGTGTTCTCAGTACTGCCGCCAGCAAAATCACGGGGAAGCCAATGTTTCAGGGGTCCGCGGCTATTGAGGCGAAAATATCGGATGCCATGACCGGCGAGGTTATGGTGGCGTCGATGGATCGTCGAGTGGGTGGCAACGCTATTAATGCAGCAACACTCAAGACCTGGGGCGATGTGTACGAGATTATGGATTTCTGGACCGCGGCCATCCGCTATAAGCTCTGCTCAGCGCGCGGTGACGCTGTTTGCATTGAGCCTTGAGCCCATCCCGAAAACAATTCCGGCTCTTCTTCAGCCATCTGCGTTAATGCTACAACCCCCTGGAGACTTCTGATGATAATTCGTGCGTGGCTATTGGCTGTCCTTGTGTTCACAGCAACCGGATGCAGCGATAGCAACAACGTTGATCGAGATATTGATGCGACGACGACAAATCCTGACGCTGACCCCGACCAGCCAATGACCACGGTCGATGCGGCGTCTCTGCTGCTGAATTACGTCACCCAGAACGTGACAAGCATCCGTGTCACAAGCAGCGGCGAAGGTTTGGACACCTCCAGGATCCTTACCCGGGAGCAGGCCACGTCCTTCTCCGTGCCAACCGCGGCAACACAGGTGGAAATGGAGCTATTAACTGCCGAGGATACACAGATCGGCGTGATTATCTTTGAGCCTGCAGGCGAGGAAATGACGCTGACCTTGCCCGGAGATGGATTGTCTCCCGCCGCTGTGCTCGACCTTGATATTGTTATCAATGCAGATGTTTGGGATGACGAACCGCGTATTCTCGCAGGAGGGCTTGGCTTTTCAGGCATTATCGGCGTGCCGGGCTTCACCGGCACCGATGCTTACAGTGAGCAGGTTGTCCTGGAGGCCGGGGGAACCTGGAATACCCTCAAGGGGTGTGGTGACGTAACGCCAGCCGCGGGCATGTACACCTCTGCGCAGTCAATCTCTACCATTCTAGCGGCAGCCGGTCCGCCAGAGATACTTTACGGTGGTGGTATGCCCGTGGAGTTTTCCTGGCCGGTTCTCTACAGCACCGTCGAAGGTTCAGACTTTCTCATTACCTTCAATGACTACAGTCAGGCCTATGCAGAGGTAGCGGTGGCCACGCCGAACTATGACTACAATGAACGGGCGGTGGTTGTGCTCTTCGGCCAGCTTGGCAATCGCCTGCTGCTTGATGATCCGGACGTGCTTTACCCGGTCAGGATCGAAGTCGTCGATGATGGTACGCCAATGATGATGGTAGCGCCCGACGGCTCCCTGACCTCGGCGGTGGGGCTATATATAAATGCACCGGGTTCCCCCTATCACACCCCGGGTAACGGCCCGCGGCTGACAGCCGCAAAAGTCAACGTTATATCCCGGCTGGGCGACGAGGGTCCGCCCGGCTTCGATGCCAACTCGCCAAACGATGGGATTGCTCTCTACGGAGACGAAGCGGAGTACAGGCTAAGGGTGTTCACGACCGGTGGGTATACGCCGGACGGCGTAACGGGTCTAAAACCGAGTCAGTATGACAATTTTTTCCAAGTACAAGTAAAAACCGATAGCGGCGAGATCGTGCAGCTTGAAAATTCCGGCACTGAGTATGTTATCGATGGCAACGTGATCGAGGTGATAGGGCTTGCCGAATTGGGCCCCCCGGGGCAGGTGATCGACGGCAATGATTGCTATGCAGAAGACAGGGATAATCAAATCGATATCATTCTGAAGGGCGATGAGGCGACAATCAAAAAAATTGTAGGTGTCAGGGTGCCCTCTCAGCAGGCTGTCGGCGAACGCACAGACGACGGCTACTGGCAGTTTTACAACCCGGGTGGGCCCGGAAATAACCCCTTCCCCGGCACCACTTACAGTCAGGGCAGCCCGGATCATACGGTGCCGGTTACGATCGCTATCGATGATCCACAGATGGTGACATACATCGACCTTCGCTCTGCCGAGCAAGCCGCTTCCGTTACCGACTAGCATCTCTGTTGCGCGGCAGCCTGATGGGCAAACTGACCTCCAGCGCCGCGTCCATTCTCGCCCTGACAGGGGACAAGGCCATCGCCAGGCCGTGAGGTCCGTGCGCTCACGGAGCAGGTGAATCTGTACCAGGACACCCGCGTGTTTGGCTCAATAAGCGTAGCTGAAATCCACACCCAAACTGCGCGGCGCACCCCAGATCGCAGAAGGGACCGCGAACCCGGCGCCGCCGTTGAAGTGTGCTGTGTAGTACTCCTCGTCGCTGAGGTTCTTGCCCCAAAGGGCGACCTCCACCTCGCCCCGGGGCAGCGGGGATGACAAGGTCAGACGTGCATTCCACAATCCGTGAGCCTGAATGATATACGTGCCTGCATTCACCGTGCTGCTGGAAAACTGCGCTTCTTGCCACAAGTACTGACTCGCCAGCCGCACATGGCCGAGCGCAGTCTCAGCGAGCGTGTACTCCAGGCCCAAAGTCAAAAAATGCCTGGGCGCTCCGATAAACCGATAGCGATCAGCCACATTGGTCCCATCCGCAGCAGTGATGCGATCGAAGCCGGCATCCAGCCAGGCGTAGCGGATGTCATAGCGCAGGTTGTCACCCCATAGCCCGGAAAGATCAAGCTCGAGACCGTCAATGGTCGCGGAGCCTGCGTTGAGCACATCCGACAACAACACGTTATTCGGATCTGACTGCACATTGACCTGAATATCTTCGTAGTCAGACTGGAACAGTGCCACGTTGAGTCTCACGCGACGATCCAGCCAATCCGATTTCAGCCCCAATTCCCAGGATACCAGCGTTTCATCGTCAAACCCTTCGCTGAACCGTTGGGGGCTCGTAGCCCGCGCATTAAACCCTCCACTCTTGTAGCCCTCCACCACTTTCGCGTACAGATTGATAGTCTCATGGGTTTGCCAGCTCATCACAAAGGATGGGCTAAAATTATCGAACTCCTGTTCACCCGCGCTGGGCTGTGGATTAAAGGTGACGGTGCCAGTCGCCACGTTT
Organism: Haliea alexandrii; assembly: GCF_003719295.1. GTDB lineage: Bacteria > Pseudomonadota > Gammaproteobacteria > Pseudomonadales > Halieaceae > Haliea > Haliea alexandrii. The sequence continues at coordinate 56,939 of NZ_RFLW01000002.1, read as the reverse complement.
TCCAGCGCGCGATTGAGTACCGCCCGCCGCTTGTCCTCGGACCAGCGGCCGCCCAGCGTCATTTCGAGGCGCCGATCCAGAACCGGAGGCGCCCATTTCACATGCCCGAAGACGGCCAATGCGGTATTTTCGATGTCACGCCCGAACACCAACCGCCGCAGGCCGGTGCCTGGCGTGTAGTTGCTCGCCATTCGCTCCGCCTGTTCCTTGAACCAGTAGATGCCGAAAATGTGCTCGAGACCCCACTCATCCGAGCCACCCAGAAACTGCAGTTCCTGGCTCCAATTGTCCTGGATCCCTGTCGCCTCGGTTTGCAGTAGTGGCAGGGGCCCGAACTCGCCGCTGTGAAAGTCCTGATTCTGATAGTCTACTAATTTACGATATCCGGTTATGGAGCGTACCTCAAAGACACCGCCGGGAGACCAGCTGACATGAACACTATGGCCCTCTGCATGCACCCGGTTGGCGCGCAAGTCAGCAACGTCGGGACTGCCGCTGGATGGGCGGTCAGCCGCAAGTGGGGCAAGAGGCACACGATCGATGAAGGCCGGCGTGTCCTCACTCTCCGCTGTGTCGTAGGCGTAGCGCAAGCGCCAGGATGGCACAGGTTCCCAATACAGATCTGCCCGCAAGGCCTCGCGATCGCGGCTGCCGAAGTGACTTTTCCCACTCCCTGCATTGCGTACAAAACCCTGCTGGGAGGAAACCAAATAGCCAACCCCCAGTGCCGCTGTATCACCCAATGGCAGGTTGAGCCCCGTCCGGCTGCGCAGCAGGTCGCGACTGCCAGTGCCGAGGTGCTGTCGGAAGGCCCACTCCCCCAACTCAGGCAGGCGGGTGACAAAATTGACCGCACCGCCCGTTGCGTTGCGCCCATAAAGCGTACCCTGAGGCCCTCTGAGTACCTCAACACGCTCAATGTCGAGCAGTTCCAGATTCAGTCCCTGACTGCGCGCCAGGTAAACGCCGTCGAGGTAAACGCCGACCGAGGGATCCTGGATAATCTGTTCGTCGGCGTTACCCACTCCCCGGAGAAAGACCAGCTGAGTGGACTGCGCATTCGGATGGGGCAAAAGCTGCAGGCCAGGCACCTGCAGACGAAGCGATTCCAGATCATCGAAGCCAATCGTCGCCAGCGCTGTCTCATCCAGGCTAACCAGGGAAATGGGCACTAATTGCAGAGGCTCGCTACGTTTCTGAGCGGTTACCCTTACCTCCTCCAGCTGCGGCTCGCCTCGCGCCTGGGCAGACACACCAACGCTGGCCGCCGCACAACACACACCGGCGAAAAAAAAGAGAGAACTGCGCATGAACAACATCCCGTAGGGCAATCACGGATTTTACCCAAAACCTGACTCCCATACGTTCGCCCGGCCACATCCGTTACAAAAAGTTACCCACCGGCATTCCCTCTACACGCGTCACACGGCGCCTTGTGCTTGGGCCCCAACTACACACCTGCCCGCGGACTGACTTGACCCAACCTTGAGCAAGGGAGCCTCCGACAAACCCGGGGCGCTTCACCATCCTCCAGCCCTGGCAGGATTGGAGCGATAAACAGGGCTGGTTTGGACGCTGGGGAGGCGTCCACGCCGCACCGTCTCTGGCGGAAATGCCAAGTAATTTGGCGCGTCTGACTAGTGCATCATTCCACGCCTTGAGCGATGCTCCTCACCATCTCGAGCGGCAAGCGAGACCGCAGTTCTGTGCGGCCAAATGGCCATGCCAACCGTGTATCGGGGATTGTAACTACGCCGGTCAAAGCCGTCTGTGTGTTAGTGTCCCAGGATGTGGTGCAAAAAGCCTTCCTCGGCTGGAATATTTTCTAGGGAAAAAACTTTATGAAAAAAGCTTCATGTAGCCTCAGTTTCGCGCTTGTCGCTGTACTTACCTCGGGTGCGGTGTCAGCTGCTATCCAGCAGCACAGCTTCGCTATTACGGGTGACAATGGTGAGAGTGGTACAGGCAGCTTTACATGGGATGATGAGACTGTTCCCGTCGGAAGCAGTGTCGGCTCAACTGGCGTTAGTGGAACGGGAGCTATCCTCTCACTTACTATGACCATCTCGGGTGGCAATGTTTTTGCAGACGGTTTTGTCCCTGGTAGCACTATCACATTCACGTTGGCAGATTGCTCTCTCGCTACCGCCGATCTGTCACCCGATTTTCAAGAACAACTGAATTTTGACTGTGAAAGTGAAGACGGCCTGAACTACATTTTTCCAGTCGGCTCTTCCATTGCCAATCTCAATGAAACAGCGACCACTCTGACGTTTACTCCCGGCACAACTTCCTCAGCTAACCCCGCTACTCCAGTTCCAACGCTGCCCTTCTACGGACTAATGGCCCTCGGTTCTCTTTTAGGGCTTCTGGGGCTGCGCAAACTCAAGGCGTAACTCCTTATTCGGCTCAATACCCCCTATCCAACGCTACGGGATTCTGTGGAGGAAGCGGGGCGTCAAAGCCTGACTCCATGGACAATGGGTGCCCATCAGGTGACATGCCCCCTGTTCCAGCCGACAAGAGCTGCTGGAGGATGCTGGCATCACGGGATGGATACCCTGTACCCACCTTACGCAGCCGCGCCGGTGATCTTGCGGCTCTGATTGGCATTAGCGGGTACTATAGGGAGCAACACACAGGGATCAGATCATCAAAGGGGCAATTCAATGTTTCGAATTGAGCGCTACTGGCATGTGATTTTGCCTGCATTTGATATATCTGCAGAGGTTTTGGCGCGAAAGGCCGGGTTGCCCGTCGGGATTTTCGCGGATGATCCCGTGTTGATTGATGTCACCGCATGGGCTTCACTCTGGGACGCGTTTGAGGCCGAAGTTAACCAGCCCGACCTCGCTTTACAGATAGGTAAAAATGTCACGCTGGATATGTTTGACCCAGCGCTGTTCGCGGCCATGTGCTCTGAAAACTTCGAGCAAGCTATGAGAAGGTTTCAACGCTATAAACCGCTGATGGGTCCCTGCCGCTTGATTATTGAGAGCGATGCCGGTTTCGCTGCCACCTGTCACGTCAACGGCTTGCAGATACCACCACGGCTGTGGGGTGTTGCAGAGCTCGTGGTGTGGGTAAGTCTGGCGCGTCACCTGACGCGCCGACCAATCATTCCAATGCGCGTTGAGGCACCCATTGACCTGGCGAGATCGACTGCCTTTTCGACCTACTTTGGAGTGCCTGTGACGCGCGGCCCGAATTACAGGGTTGTCTTTAATCATGAGGACGTGCAATGCCCCATTGTGACGACCGACGCAGCTATGTGGGAGTTCTTAGAGCCAGTTCTGGAAAAGCGACTTGCTGATTGCGGTGCGTCAGCGTCGATGAGGGAGCGTGTGCAGGCGGCGCTCGTTGAACTCCTCCCAAGCGGTCGAAGCGAACTTGCCGAGGTGGCGACGGCTTTAGGTGCCAGCGCTAGAACCGTCCAGCGCCATTTGAACGCAGAGGGGGTGACCTATCGTGAAGTTTTAGACGCCACCCGCGCTAAGCTCGCTAAGTATTACCTTGCTCATACACAAATGACGACTGCCGAAATCGCTTTCCTGATTGGCTATGACGATCCGAACTCGCTCTATCCAGCGTTTCGAGACTGGACGGGAACGACGCCGCAGGCTGCGCGAGATGATGCGCAATCCAAACGGTAGCGACCCAGTCCGCGAGCTGCCCACTACTCTCAAAGCTGATCAGGTCAAAAGTTTGCTGTGAATTGCAGCTTTACTGGCGCACCACAGCATATCAGTGCTCTCACGATCGCTTTCAAACGATCTCGGTGGAATGGCGACTGACACTGCCGTCCCTGATGAGGGCTTCTCCGTCGCCGCCAGCAGCGTTAGTGTTCTGGCCTGCCCAGCCCCTAGCGAGTGACGTTACTGTCGATGTCTGACCTGCCAATGACGGTTCAGCAAGTCATGAGCGACGACCTGACGTTGCTCGCCGCTCCTCTGAACCTGACGGTGATCGCGCGCTCTGGTTGCCCGTACTGGGCTTTGTTGTGGGGATGATCACCACCATGATCAGTATCAATCTGCTCTACCAGTTCTGGGGGCACCACGGCTCTAATGTCCGCTACCTCGATTGCAATCACGGTGGCGTGCTGATCATCTGGGGGGGGGGGTAACCCATGGTCTACGGGCTTACGCGCGACATCATCGGAACGCCCACTCCCCCGNATGGGCACTAATTGCAGAGGCTCGCTACGTTTCTGAGCGGTTACCCTTACCTCCTCCAGCTGCGGCTCGCCTCGCGCCTGGGCAGACACACCAACGCTGGCCGCCGCACAACACACACCGGCGAAAAAAAAGAGAGAACTGCGCATGAACAACATCCCGTAGGGCAATCACGGATTTTACCCAAAACCTGACTCCCATACGTTCGCCCGGCCACATCCGTTACAAAAAGTTACCCACCGGCATTCCCTCTACACGCGTCACACGGCGCCTTGTGCTTGGGCCCCAACTACACACCTGCCCGCGGACTGACTTGACCCAACCTTGAGCAAGGGAGCCTCCGACAAACCCGGGGCGCTTCACCATCCTCCAGCCCTGGCAGGATTGGAGCGATAAACAGGGCTGGTTTGGACGCTGGGGAGGCGTCCACGCCGCACCGTCTCTGGCGGAAATGCCAAGTAATTTGGCGCGTCTGACTAGTGCATCATTCCACGCCTTGAGCGATGCTCCTCACCATCTCGAGCGGCAAGCGAGACCGCAGTTCTGTGCGGCCAAATGGCCATGCCAACCGTGTATCGGGGATTGTAACTACGCCGGTCAAAGCCGTCTGTGTGTTAGTGTCCCAGGATGTGGTGCAAAAAGCCTTCCTCGGCTGGAATATTTTCTAGGGAAAAAACTTTATGAAAAAAGCTTCATGTAGCCTCAGTTTCGCGCTTGTCGCTGTACTTACCTCGGGTGCGGTGTCAGCTGCTATCCAGCAGCACAGCTTCGCTATTACGGGTGACAATGGTGAGAGTGGTACAGGCAGCTTTACATGGGATGATGAGACTGTTCCCGTCGGAAGCAGTGTCGGCTCAACTGGCGTTAGTGGAACGGGAGCTATCCTCTCACTTACTATGACCATCTCGGGTGGCAATGTTTTTGCAGACGGTTTTGTCCCTGGTAGCACTATCACATTCACGTTGGCAGATTGCTCTCTCGCTACCGCCGATCTGTCACCCGATTTTCAAGAACAACTGAATTTTGACTGTGAAAGTGAAGACGGCCTGAACTACATTTTTCCAGTCGGCTCTTCCATTGCCAATCTCAATGAAACAGCGACCACTCTGACGTTTACTCCCGGCACAACTTCCTCAGCTAACCCCGCTACTCCAGTTCCAACGCTGCCCTTCTACGGACTAATGGCCCTCGGTTCTCTTTTAGGGCTTCTGGGGCTGCGCAAACTCAAGGCGTAACTCCTTATTCGGCTCAATACCCCCTATCCAACGCTACGGGATTCTGTGGAGGAAGCGGGGCGTCAAAGCCTGACTCCATGGACAATGGGTGCCCATCAGGTGACATGCCCCCTGTTCCAGCCGACAAGAGCTGCTGGAGGATGCTGGCATCACGGGATGGATACCCTGTACCCACCTTACGCAGCCGCGCCGGTGATCTTGCGGCTCTGATTGGCATTAGCGGGTACTATAGGGAGCAACACACAGGGATCAGATCATCAAAGGGGCAATTCAATGTTTCGAATTGAGCGCTACTGGCATGTGATTTTGCCTGCATTTGATATATCTGCAGAGGTTTTGGCGCGAAAGGCCGGGTTGCCCGTCGGGATTTTCGCGGATGATCCCGTGTTGATTGATGTCACCGCATGGGCTTCACTCTGGGACGCGTTTGAGGCCGAAGTTAACCAGCCCGACCTCGCTTTACAGATAGGTAAAAATGTCACGCTGGATATGTTTGACCCAGCGCTGTTCGCGGCCATGTGCTCTGAAAACTTCGAGCAAGCTATGAGAAGGTTTCAACGCTATAAACCGCTGATGGGTCCCTGCCGCTTGATTATTGAGAGCGATGCCGGTTTCGCTGCCACCTGTCACGTCAACGGCTTGCAGATACCACCACGGCTGTGGGGTGTTGCAGAGCTCGTGGTGTGGGTAAGTCTGGCGCGTCACCTGACGCGCCGACCAATCATTCCAATGCGCGTTGAGGCACCCATTGACCTGGCGAGATCGACTGCCTTTTCGACCTACTTTGGAGTGCCTGTGACGCGCGGCCCGAATTACAGGGTTGTCTTTAATCATGAGGACGTGCAATGCCCCATTGTGACGACCGACGCAGCTATGTGGGAGTTCTTAGAGCCAGTTCTGGAAAAGCGACTTGCTGATTGCGGTGCGTCAGCGTCGATGAGGGAGCGTGTGCAGGCGGCGCTCGTTGAACTCCTCCCAAGCGGTCGAAGCGAACTTGCCGAGGTGGCGACGGCTTTAGGTGCCAGCGCTAGAACCGTCCAGCGCCATTTGAACGCAGAGGGGGTGACCTATCGTGAAGTTTTAGACGCCACCCGCGCTAAGCTCGCTAAGTATTACCTTGCTCATACACAAATGACGACTGCCGAAATCGCTTTCCTGATTGGCTATGACGATCCGAACTCGCTCTATCCAGCGTTTCGAGACTGGACGGGAACGACGCCGCAGGCTGCGCGAGATGATGCGCAATCCAAACGGTAGCGACCCAGTCCGCGAGCTGCCCACTACTCTCAAAGCTGATCAGGTCAAAAGTTTGCTGTGAATTGCAGCTTTACTGGCGCACCACAGCATATCAGTGCTCTCACGATCGCTTTCAAACGATCTCGGTGGAATGGCGACTGACACTGCCGTCCCTGATGAGGGCTTCTCCGTCGCCGCCAGCAGCGTTAGTGTTCTGGCCTGCCCAGCCCCTAGCGAGTGACGTTACTGTCGATGTCTGACCTGCCAATGACGGTTCAGCAAGTCATGAGCGACGACCTGACGTTGCTCGCCGCTCCTCTGAACCTGACGGTGATCGCGCGCTCTGGTTGCCCGTACTGGGCTTTGTTGTGGGGATGATCACCACCATGATCAGTATCAATCTGCTCTACCAGTTCTGGGGGCACCACGGCTCTAATGTCCGCTACCTCGATTGCAATCACGGTGGCGTGCTGATCATCTGGGGGGGGGGGTAACCCATGGTCTACGGGCTTACGCGCGACATCATCGGAACGCCCACTCCCCCGACTCAGGCAGGCGGGTGACAAAATTGACCGCACCGCGAGGGCCCTCTGAGTACCTCAACACGCTCAATGTCGAGCAGTTCCAGATTCAGTCCCTGACTGCGCGCCAGGTAAACGCCGATATTACCCAAAACCTGACTCCCATAGGTTCGCCCGGCCACATCCGTTACAAAAAGTTACCCACCGGCATTCCCTCTACACGCGTCACACGGCACACTTGTGCCGCCCTACCCCACTACACACCTGCCCGCGGACTGACTTGACCCAACCTTGAGCAATGGCGCTACACATTTTGCCCAGGCACCTGACAGTGGCGCACTGGCCACCCTATCCAGGCAACGCTTTTTTCGCCGCATCAGGATAGTCGTGGGTTGTGGCATTTTGTTGATCTGCCTCGCTCCACCCAGCATTTTCACCTTGCGGCAGTTCGCCTACCTCAACTCCACCCTCGCCTCCGAAGCCAAGGTACTTACCAACATGAGTGAGCGCCTGTGGTCGGAGGATCCGCCCATCGACCTGGAATCCAAACTGGAGGTGCTGCGGACACTGGCGACCGACATCTCCGTTGCGGGCACTCAGATCCACGCTGCACTGGAATCGCAGCAGGTCGTCGTATTGCGAGGGGATCTTCGGCCACCGGTTGTGAGTGTAGAGTCCACCGCCACTGCAGAGGGCCTGGGGCCTGTGCGCTTTGTGGTTTCTCGATCCTTGCGTGACCGTCTTCCTTTGATGATCGCGGTATTAACCCTCGGCGCAGCGTTGACGCTGAGCCTGATGGCACTGCTCAATCGTCTCGTTTTCAGACCCTGGATTTTGGCTGAATCCGCGAGAGAAAGTCTTTTCGAGCGCTTTGAGGACATTGCAACACTGTCCAACGACTGGTTTTGGGAGATGGATGCCAATTCCCGCTTCCTGTTGAATACCATGAAGCCCGGAAACCTTGGCAGTACGCTGCCCCTGGATCGGGTCTGTCCGTGGCTCATCGATGAGATCACTCCCAGCAAGCCCTGGGAAATCACGCTCGAAGACCTCGCGCAGCACAGGCCCTTTATCCTCCGCTATTCATTTTCCAGCGAAACCGGCACGCGTTGGCACGAAATTCACGGTAAGCCGATCTTTGCGCCCACCGGCGAGTTTGAAGGTTACCGGGGAGCCGGTGTCGACATAACCGAAGATGAACGACTCAAGACCGAGATCGCTCGTCACAGGGACGACCTGCATCGTCTCGTCGACGAGCAAACCATCGAGCTGCTCGCAGCCAGGCGCGAGGCCGACACAGCCAACAGGGCGAAGTCTGTTTTCCTCGCCAACATGAGTCATGAAATTCGTACACCCATGAATTCCATTATGGGGCTGGCTCACCTCATCAGCAGTACAGAGCTCTCGCCCAAGCAACGCAGTCAGGTTGACAATATCCAGCTGTCCGGCGAGCACCTGCTACATGTCATCAATGAAATTCTGGATTTCAGCAAGATCGAAGCTGGCAAAATGACCCTCGACGAAGACGCCTTTGATCTGGAAAAGCTGCTGGATGATGTTGCGTTGCTAATGCAGGACCGTGTTCTGTCGAAACAGCTTGAGCTTGTTTTCGATCTCGACTGCAGCGCCGGCAAGACCTTCATCGGCGACCAGCAACGGCTGAGCCAGGCGCTTCTGAATTACATCAGCAATGCTGTCAAGTTCACTCGTCGCGGGCATGTGCTGGTAAAGGTCAGCTGCAAAGATGCCGGCGTTGAGTACAAATCGCTGCAATTCTCCGTAACGGATACCGGTATCGGGCTGACCGACGAGCAGGCCTCGCACCTGTTCGCACCCTTCGAACAAGGTCAGCGAAGCACCAACCGGCAGTATGGGGGCTCAGGGCTCGGTCTCAGTATCGTGAAAAATCTCGCGGAGATGATGGGTGGCGAAGTCGGCGTAAGCAGCCGCTACGGCCAGGGATCAACATTCTGGTTTTCGGCCAGGCTCAAGTGCGTCGCAGAGAATTCCGCAGAGGCAATGCCGCCGAAAAGCCTCTACGGCAAGCGCGCGCTGGTGGTAGACGACAACGGCACCGCAAGCAAAGTGCTGTCGAGGATGCTTGCACAGTGTCATCTGGAGGTGGATAGCTGCGACAACGGCGCAGAAGCCATCGCCGCCATCACGGCGCAGGCAAATCTCGGCAAGCCCTATGAGCTCGTATTTACCGACTGGAATATGCCCAACATGAACGGTGCTGAGGTCTCCCGTCAGGTTGCTGCTTTAGATATACCGCAGCATCCGGTATTCATTTGCGTCAGCGCCTACAGCCGGAGCGAAGTGCTGGAAGATTCGGACCCTGCAGATTTTGCAGACATCCTCAGCAAGCCTGTGAGCCCCTCCAGACTGCGTGCACTGCTTGAATCCCTGCAGGAACCGGCTTCGCTCTCGGCAGCCAGTGCGGTGGCCGATACTCAAGAACTCTCACCCGCGAGCGGGCTTGAGAACAAGCGACTGCTGCTGGTAGAGGACAATGAGCTAAACAGAATGGTTGCCGAGGCAGTGCTAACCCGTTTGGGCCTTGAGGTTGTCACTGCAAACGATGGTGAGCAGGCTCTCGCTGCAGTCCGCAACAGCAAACTGCCCTTCGAGTGCGTGCTGATGGACATTGATCTGCCCGACATGGATGGCGTGGCCTGCGCGGAGCAGCTGGCGGCGCTGCCGGGGCAATCGGAACTCCCCATCATTGCCCTGACCGCCATGGCGTCCGCACATGATCGGGAGCGCTGCCTGCAGGCGGGCATGGTAGACTTCATCGGCAAACCCTTTGATTTGTCGCTACTGAAGCAAACCCTGCTTCAGTGGATGGCCAACACGCGTCCGGACACTGTGGCTGCAGAGACAAAAGCCGCAACCGCGCGCCCGCAGACCTTGAACATCCAACTGGAGGAGGAAGCGCTCGCGATGATAAACGAGCTGGCCCGCTTGCTGGCAGCAGGCGACCCCGCCGCTATCGACTGCCTCGCTCAACAGGAAGCCTCGTTGCAAAAGCTGCTTGGCCCCCCCCATCGCGCCCTGCGTCAAGCCGTGAACACCTATGATTTCGCCGCCGCGCATGCGTTCATCGCACCTTATCTTGGAACCAATATGACAAACAGCAGAAAAGCAAGAACGCAGGGAGCGACAACGTGATCGATACGGACAAGGCGGCCATCATGGTTGTCGACGACACGCCGCAGAATTTAGCCCTGTTCTCTGAACTCCTGCGAGACCGCTATCGAGTCATTATTGCAAACAGCGGCCCAAGGGCGTTCGAACTGATCAGTGCAGGCCAAAGACCGGATGTCATACTCCTCGACGTGATGATGCCGGAAATGGACGGCTACGAGGTGATCAAACGCCTAAAGAGTGACCGCGCCACCGAAAACATCCCCGTCATGTTCGTCACTGCCAAAACCGAAGTCGCCGACGAGGAGCTGGGGCTGCATCTGGGTGCTGTCGACTATATCTACAAGCCAATCAATCCTCCACTGCTACTGGCGCGCCTGCAAACACACCTGGCATTGAAAGTCGCGACTGACATCCTGAGAAACCGTGCGGAATCGCTTGAAGAGGAAGTCTCTCGACGCACCCGGGAGCTGCGTGCGATACAGGACGTGACTGTATTGGCCATGTCGTCAATGGCAGAAACACGCGATAACGAGACCGGCAATCACATCCTGCGTACCCAAAACTATGTCAAATGCATTGCCGAAACGCTGGCCAAGCATCACGCGTTCCAAGAGCAGCTAACCCCCGACTACATCGAACTGCTCTACAAATCTGCACCGCTGCACGACATCGGCAAGGTGGGAATCCCGGATGCTATTCTGCTGAAGCCAGGCAAGCTGACATCGGAAGAATTCGAGATCATGAAGACTCACACAACCATCGGCTACGAGGCCATTGTGCGAGCGGAACAGTCCTTGGGTACAGAGGTCGATTTCCTCATATGCGCCAAGGAAATCGCACTATCTCACCAGGAAAAGTGGGACGGATCGGGCTATCCTCAGGCCCTGGCCGGGAGAGCCATACCCCTGTCAGCACGGTTAATGGCGGTGGCCGACGTGTACGACGCGCTGATCAGCAAACGGGTCTACAAGGACGCTTTCTCTCATGAGACCGCCGTCGCCATGATGACAGAAGGCAGAGGAACGCATTTCGATCCTGAGGTATTTGACGCGTTTCTCCGCGTGCAGGACGAGTTTGCCGCCATTGCCGCCCGCTTCAAGGACGACTAGAGCCGGCGAGCGTATGGATTCAGGAACTTTGAGAATTACAGGCTGAGGCTGCTGACCCATTGTGAATGCGCGATGCGGCGTTCCGCTGGCATCATGAACAGGGTTTAGTGAATATCGGCCCATCCCCCGTTACCTGGGTAGAGCCCCTAACCACTTGATTTGCTTGAGGAAATTGGCGCGCCTGGCACGATTCGAACGTGCGACCGCCTGGTTCGTAGCCAGGTACTCTATCCAGCTGAGCTACAGGCGCGTTGAGGGGCGGTACTATAGGTATCAGAGCCCCCTTCGTCAAGCCCTTCGGCGCCAAAAATCCCCTTACTTGCCCAACACGCCACCCGCGACAGCACCGCGCTGCGGTGTATCGATCAACACACCCGGGTTCATCATGCCTTGGGGATCAAGCGCTGCGCGGGCGCCGGCGAACGCAGCGCGGAACAAGGGAGGTGACTGCTCGTCATAGCCACCGGGCCTGTGGTCCCGCCCCACGGCATGGTGGTGGGTCACGGTGCCCCCCAGGCTCGTTACCGCCGCGTTCGCGGCCAGCTTGATATGCTGCCAACGGCCCAGCATCGCCTGCATGTCGCCGCAATCCGTGCCGTGCGCATAGAAACTGAAATACGGCGCCGGGCCATCGGGGTACACATGAGTGAAGCGACAGGTCACCATACCGTCTACGCCGGTTACCTCGCGAATCGCACGGCCCAGCGCATCGCGCACACCCGCATAGAAGGCCTCAAACCGGTCCCAGGTAATCGCCGTTTCAAAGGTATCCACCATCACTCCGCGCGGCGTGAGGTAGTTGCGGTAGTACGGTGCGCGCAGAAACTGGTCGCGCCAGGCACCTGCCGCCCCCTGCCGGTGTTCAGCCACCGCGGGCTTTTCCGCACCCCGCAATGAGCGTTGCGCCGCCTCAGTGTCCCAGCTGCCACCGTGGTCCGCCACCAGCTCCAGCGCCCGCGCCAGCCAGGCGTCCAGCGGGTGATCGGCTGACTCGAACGCCAACACCAGCAGGGCAGATACGCCATCTCCTACCCCATTGAGCAGCGCTTCCGCGGGGTCCAGTAGCCGACAGTTGCTGGGGAACAGGGCGGCCTGGCTGATAGCACGCACCGCGCTGCAGGCCTGCGCCATGCCCGGGAAACGCACACTCGCGGAGGCACGAAAGCGTGGCCGCTCCTGCACACGCATCCAGGCACGCGTGATCAGGCCCAGCGTGCCCTCCGAGCCCATGAGCAGGCGGTCGGGTGACGGCCCTGCACCGGAGCCGGGCAGACGGCGCGTCTCCAGCACGCCGCTGGGTGTGAGCATGCGTATGCTCTCGACAAAATCATCGATGTGCGTGTACTGGGTGGCGTAATGGCCGCCGGCACGCGTGGCTACCCAGCCGCCCAGCGTGGAAAACTGGAAGCTTTGGGGGAAATGGCGCAGCGTGAGGCCCGCCGGCTTCAGTGCCGCTTCCAGCTCAGGACCCAACGCGCCGCCCTCGATAAGCGCCGCGCGGCTGCTGTGGTCAATCTCAAGGACACGGTTCAGGTACTGTAAATCGATCACCAGCACACAGCTGTAGTCGCCCGACACATCCGCTTCCACACCGCCGCAAACACTGGTGCCACCGCCGAACGGAATCACCGCGGCCCGCGCGCTGCCGGCCCAGTCGAGCAGCGCTTCTATCTGCGCTTCGTCGCGTGGAAAGGCCACCCAGTCAGGCGCCGCTGGCAACGCGCGCTGCAACAGTCGCAGGCTGTCAGCGAGGGATTTGCCCAGTGCATGGGTAATGCGATCATAAGGGGTTGCAGAACAGATAGCGCGCAGGGCATCGGGCGGTGAGCCTCGAGATGGCGCAAGCGACACATCGTTCAACCGAGGCAGCGCTATCGCAGCGCCTCCGCCCACCAGGGTTACGAGATCGGCGAGCCGCGCCTCTTCAGCCGTGCCCAAATGCTCATCGGCATATCCCCAACCCCAAAAACGCAGTGCGCGCCGATGGCCAAGGGTGTCGAAAGCGTCTGCCACCTCAGCGAATGAAGCCGGTAGCGGATTCCATATACAAACGCAGCGGCAGGCTACCGTCGTCTTTCAGGTGAATGATGAGGCCGTAATTATCGTTGTCGTAGTCCGCCACCCACTCGTAGCGAAAGTCGGGCAATATATCGACCGGCTCAGGACGGCGGCCAACCACTCGCACCTCTTCCAGTGCACCCGGCTCGAATGCCGCGTGGGCTTTGGGAATAATCAGGGTGACCTTGCGCTCGCCGGGCTCAGTCCCGGGCTCCACGCTATCCACACTGATGCCGGATTCGGCGTCCAGGTGGCCTTTAACCAGTTGTAGCCAACCGCTCTCGGCGGTGGTCTTGTCGCCCCAGGATACGGGTGCAGCAAGCAACATGCACAGCGCACTTGATACACAAATCGAACGAACGAGCATGGTCGTCTCCGGGCATCCGCAGGCAGGAAAAGCAGAGCAACCCGCCGCGCGAGCCGACCATATGTGGCCGACGCCGCAGAGGGTCGCTCTCGTTACAGCTACTTCATGGCGTCCTGAACAGCCTTGTCGGCCTCGTCTGCCATCTCACCCGCCTTTTCCTTGGCATCGTCCATGGCCTGGCCTGCTTCATGCTGCATGTCTTCAGCGGCTTGACCCGCCTCGTGCATGGCGTCTTCGCCCATTTGCTCGCCATCGTGCATGGCGTCGTCGATTGCGTCGCCGGCGTCATCCATTGCATCGCCCGTTGCATCTGCAGCGTCGTCCATGGCATCGCCAGCAGCGTCCATGGCATTGCCGGTGGCATCAGCTACTGCGCTACCCGCCTCTTCAGCTTTGTCCGCTACCGTGCTCATGGCGTTGGAAGCAGACTCGCTAACGCTCTCCGCGTCTTCCTTGCTGCAGGCAGAAAGGCCAAAAACCATCATCGTTGCCAGTACGGCACCCGCTACTTTTTGTATTTTCATACACTCACCCCTTAATTTGGTTGTGTTGTCGCGTCCGCACAGGACCCCTTGAGACTACACAGCTAGCGCTACAGAGTAAAGCTATGCAACGATGCGGCATGAGGCCTGCGCTCACTCGGCAACAATATCACCGTGCATCGCAGCCAGTCTCTGCAGCAGGGCGTTCTGCGCACCCACCGCTATCTGCTCCTGCTCCATAACGCGAATAAGGCTACTCACGAGGCGGTTGAACTGCGCGGAGGTAACCTGCAGATGGCGGTGGGTTTCCCGCATGCTGTCCCCGGTGTACACACAGGGGCCATCGGTGACGGCACACAGCTGCTCCGCGAGCTTGTCGCGAAAGCGTTTGATGTCAGTATCGACAAACAGCGCGCGCGTCTCGGCGTCCTCGGCAATCTCCCAAAGCAAACCGGCAACGATGCGGTCGACACCTGCCTCACCGCCGAGCTGCGCATACAGCGAGTCGCCTCGCTCCGGCTGACCCGTACACCCGGTCACCAGTAATGTGAGCCACAACCAGAGATACAAGAAACGCGGCATGACGAACACCTATTGACTCAACTGTAGCGACAGGTACCAACCGCTCTGGCTTGCAAGCCCGGCGATATCACCCAGCTCCGTCCACGCCAGCACCGCAGCGAAGCGCTTGTTGGGAAACCAGCCGACAAACATATCGGCCCAGTCATCCTCGGTAACACTCTGCAGCTGGTCGGGCTTCTGCCGGTATTCCGCACCGATCACCCAATGCCGGTTAAGGAACACACCCACACTGCCCTCCGCGACCAGTTCGCGCTGTTCATCGAACCCGAGCAGCCCCGTCTGGTGCGCGGCGGTCCAGCGCAGTGTGCCGTTGGCAAACACGTTGCGACCCAATACGCCGTTGAGCCAGAGTTTGCCCGCCGCAAGGTAAAGGTCTGTGCCACTGTCACGTGCCGCACCCAAGGCCAGGGGCACGCCCATGTCGCGGTTGCGCTTGTACTGCAGGCCCGCGGTAAGCTGCGGCAGTGCGCCGTAAATGAGGTCGCCAGCCAGACGCGCTTTCGCCCCGAACACGTCCTGACGGATATTCAGGCCCAAGGGTGCCACCTCAAGGTCCTGCCGGCTCACGCTGAACTCGAGCGTGTTCTCCAGGCCTACGCTGACGCTCTGCACATCAAGCTGGAAGTCGTCCACACTCACCCTGCCCAGCGCCAGGGCACCGCCCCACTCGCCAACGTCGCCGTAACCACTGATCACGGCCCAGGGGGCAATGCCTCCGCCAGCCTGGCCTTCAATGCTACTGGCACCGCCGGTGGCCAGCAGCCGACTGTCAGCCTGTACCATCAAGGGCATGAAAAGTGCCAGTACAGCGAGGCGTGCCTGCCAGTTACGCATGGGAGTGACCCGCGATGGCAAGTACGGGAGGCGGCAGGTCGTCCAGCCACGCCGCGAGCTCGGGCGCCGGCATCGGGCGGGCAATGTAGTAGCCCTGCACGGCGTCGCAACCCATCGCCTGCAGCAGGCGCAGGGACGCGATATTCTCCACACCCTCCGCGACCACCTTGAGCCCCAGGTAGTGTGCCATCTCGATCGTCGAGCGCACGATCTGCTGGTCGTCCGCGTCCTGGTCAAGCTGCAGCACCAGGCTCTTGTCGATCTTCAGCTCCTGTACCGGCAGTATTTTCAGCTGTGCAAGGGAGGAGAACCCGGTACCGAAGTCATCGATGGCCAGTCGGATACCCACTTTTTCGAACTCCCGAATGTTCGCCAGCGCGAGGTCCATATCGGCCATCATCATGGTTTCGGTAATCTCGAACACGACGGCACTGCTGTCCAGGCCGGCGCTTGCCAACAGGTCGATGGCGTGACGCACGAAATCGAGCTGCAGTATGTCCGCCCCCGACAGATTGATACACACGGTCACTTCGAGCCCCGCGCGCTCCCAGTCCTGCAGCTGGCGCAATACCAGGCGCAGCACGATCATGCTGATGTCTGTAATGATGCCGGTTTGCTCTGCCACCGGGATGAACTCATCCGGGTACACCTCTCCCAGCTCCGAATCATTCCAGCGCATGAGCGCCTCAACTTCCAGCACCCTGTGGTCCGCAAGATCGTACTTGGGCTGATAGACCATGCGGAAGCTCTCTGCTTCCACCGCCGCCTGCAGACGATGTGCCAGTGTGATCTGGCGCAGGTGATTTTCATCCTGGCCGATTTCATAGAACGAGTAGCCATGTTTGGTTGAGCGCGCGTTACCGAGCGCAATCTGGGCGCGGCGCAGTAGCTCCTCAAAGCCCTGCCCGTGTTGCGGGGCAAACACGAATCCCAGCAGCGGCTCGATGCGCACGGGAATACCCTCTATCGACAACGGCGCGGCAAAATCGGCGCGCAGCTTGCTCAGCACCACGTCGACGTCGGCGCGGGTCAGCGCATCGAAAAACAGCAGGATCTGCGAGTCCGCGACGCGAGCGGCCATGTCACCCCGGCGCAGGCTGTCTGTCACCCGGCCCGCCACAGCCTGCAGGGCCTGGTCACTGAAGTCGCTGCCGTAGAGGTCGGTCAACTCGCGCAGGTTACCCAGCTCCAGCAGGGCCATTGCATAGTTTGCCGCGGCTGTTGGCTCCGCCATACGGTTGTTGAAGGTGCCGGTAATGTGGATGCGGTTGGGCAGACGCGTCAGCGTGTCGTGCTGCGCCTGATAGCGAATGCGCGCCTCACGCTCGGATACCGTGTCCTGCATCAGGTTCAGGGTATCGGCAAGCGTACCGAATTCCGCCCCGGATTTCAGGTCGATGCGGTGCGTGTAGTTGCCGTCGGCAATGCGCCGGGCAGCGCGCACCAGCGCGTAGATGGGCTGGGTTACACCGCGCGCTATCACCAGTGCCGTGAGAACCGCGAGCAGCAGGGCAACCAACCCAATCAGAATCATTTGCTGACGCAAAGGTCGGTAACTCTGCAGCGCCTGCTGCAATGATTGCGAGAGCAAGGCCGACAGGCGCTGCCCCTCTTCGTCCAGCAACAGCACCTCGCGGGTCACCCAGCGGCCATCAGCCCGTGTGGCGACTGCGCCCTTTTCGGCCTCCCCGGAGTGCGCACCGGCGTGCAGACCCGCGCTCAGGGCCGGAGGCAGCGTGGAGTGCAACACACGGCGGGCCTGGGTACCGCTCTGCGCCAGCAGGGTAATCTCGGCGTTGGTGAGGGCCCGCAGGTCTTCCAGCATAGAGTCGTCCACCGCTGTTCCCAGACCCACCCATCCCATCAGGTCCGGTGCAAACACCGGCACCAGCACCAGCTGGAAGGGTTGCTCGTTGAACAGGGCGAGTATTGCCGTGCCGCTCGCTTGTTCACTGCGCAGTGCGCTGGCTGCGCTGTCCGGCAGGCGCTCGAGCTCGTGCGTGCTGAGCAGGATATCGCCATCACGCGAGAGCATGACCACGAAATCCGCCGCGATACGCTCGCCGTGGTTCGCCAGCACGCTGAGCATGGTGGCCTGCTCACCGGTGGCGATGGCGCGTTTGAACGCGAAGTCGCCTGCCAGCACCTGGGCGCGACTGCGCAGCTGTTCACGGTCGACTTCGAGCAGTGAGCGAAATACACGCTCCACCACTTCCAGTTCGTCCCGCACGATCGTCTCAACCGCGGTATTGGACGCCCGCAACACGGCGAGCAGGCTACTCGCCAGCGTGACCGCCAGCAGACCACCGATAAACAACAGTAGCTTGTTGCGAAAGCTAACTCGCATCGCGGGTGAAACGTTTCAGCATGTTTTCGAGCTCGGAATCTGTCTTGCTTCCCTGCGGATCCTGCCAGGTCAGCGGCAGATCAAGGGCCAGCTCGCCATCGGTCTCCGGTAGTGGAAATCGCAACGGCGCCGCCAGCTGCGGATGCCATACCTCTAGCTCAGTGGCGCGCCCCCCCCAACGCAGGTTGGCAACGCCGCGCGCGTCGGACACCACCGCACTCGGGTTCTCGCTGACGTACAGGTAGGCCTTCATGCTGTCGTGGATGTTACAGCCCAATGTCACCACACCGGGCGTATTGAACGCGACGGGCGGCGCGTCGTTGGCACGAAACAGCTTGAGTTCAAACGCGTTACCCGCCGAAAACGAGTACACATGATGGCGCGTGTCATCGCTGTTGGGAAACGTTACCTCGGAACCGGGGCTAATGGTGGTCACCAGTGGGTCGAAGCGACGCTCGCGCTGGTCTACCGTTGCACCCGCCTGTGGCGCGGGCTGCGCAGCCTCCGCGCCGGGCACGGTCAACACCGCAAACGGTACCGGGTTACCGTCACTGCCGGTTAGGCGTACCTGCCGTTCTCCTGCAACGGCGCTACTCGCCATCAGCGACAACCCTGCTGCCAGGCCACCGAGAACCTTCAATCGACCGTGCATACCGCGCAACCCCAAAACATTGATCTGCCAAAGCATAACGCATTCCCGGACAAAGCCGCGGGCTGACGCAGGAAAACACCTGGCCCCGACAGGCGCAAACGCGCGCCTGACGCGCCTGGCGAGCGCCACGGTAAACCGACTCCATCGACCGGGGCAAGACCTTCCGTCACTGACTTGAACGCGCCGTGCCGGCGGGGTCCAATGAGGGCAAATACGGTTGCGAAACCGGGGGGGAGCGCTACACTTGAGCGCTTTGCCAATCGCATGGAGACCCACATGTACAGTTTCAGCGCGCAATCCAACGCCTACCAGGAACAGCTGGAGGCCTTCATGGACGAACATATCTACCCTAACGAGCAGCGCTACGCCGCCGAGCTGCATGCCTCCCCTTCACGCTTTGCCGCCTTGCCCGTGATGGATGAACTGAAGGTCAAGGCCAAGGCCGCCGGGCTCTGGAATCTGTTTATCTCGCCTCACGAGGCGGAATTCTGCGATCACGATGGTTTCAGTAACTTCGACTACGCCCCCCTGGCGGAAATCATGGGTCGTGTGCTCTGGTCACCAGAGGTGTTCAACTGCAATGCGCCGGATACCGGGAATATGGAAGTATTGATGCGCTACGGCAGCCCGGAGCAGCAGGAGCGCTGGCTGCGTCCCCTGTTGGCCGGCGAGATACGTTCCTCCTACGCCATGACCGAACCCCAGGTCGCCTCCTCCGATGCCACCAACGTGGAACTGCGCATTGAGCGGGACGGTGACGACTGGGTGCTGAACGGCCGCAAATGGTTTATTACCAGCGCCATGTATGAGCGCACGCAAATTTTCATCGTCATGGGCAAGTCAGACCCCGAGAACCCCAATCGTCACCTGCAGCAAAGCCAGATACTGGTGCCGCGGGACACCGCCGGTGTCACCCTGGTGCGACCGCTGACCACACTGGGCTACGACGATGCGCCGCTGGGCCACGCCGAGGTGCTGTTTGAGAACGTACGGGTACCCGCAGAGAACATGTTGCTCGGCCCGGGGCGCGGCTTTGAAATTGCCCAAGGGCGCCTCGGGCCGGGCCGCATTCACCACTGCATGCGCTTGATCGGTGCCGCGCAACGCTCGCTGGAACTCGCCTGCGCGCGTGCCGAAAGCCGTACCACCTTCGGGCGCAAACTGAGCCAGCATCAATCGGTGCGGGAGGATCTTTCGCGCTGTTTTTCCGAGATCGAGATGGGCCGTCTGCTGTTGCTGAAAACCTGCGCCAAGATGGATGAGCTGACCCCACAGGGCGCGCTCGACTACATCGCCGCGGCGAAAAGCACGGTGCCTCTGCTGATGCAGAACGTGATCGACCGCTGCATGCAGATTCACGGCGCCGGCGGTCTCACAGAGGACTACTGCATGGCAGACGCCTTCAATTATGCACGCTGGTGCCGACAGGCCGATGGCCCGGACCAGGTGCACCAGATGGCACTGGGGAAAATGGTGATCAAGCGCTATGTCGATGCCTGAGCTGCACCCGCAGCTGCAGGCGGACTGTCACGACCTCGGGGGAGTTGCCTCTGGCCGCCTGCTGTTGTCACGCAATGCCAGCCTGCACTGGCTGATTGTCGTGCCCGACACCGAGGCCACCGACCTGCTGGATATGCCCGGCGACGCCCTGGCTCTGGTCATGCAGGACTGTCAGCGCATCGGCCAATGGCTGAAGCAGGTGCATGCCTACCCGAAAGTGAACTTTGGCGCGCTGGGCAACCTTGTGCCGCAACTGCATCTGCACATCGTCGGGCGTCGCCCCGACGACCCCTGCTGGCCACAACCCGTCTGGGGCAACCTGCCCGCCGCGGGCGCGTGGTCTGACACAGAAATCTCAGCCATCAGGGAGGCCTTGACGCATGCCCCGTAATAATCAGGCACTGGTCATCGGCGCCAGCGGCGGCATCGGCAGCGCGGTAATACGGCACCTGCTCGACGAACAGCAATTTCACAGCGTGCTGGGCATCAGCCGCGCGACAGTAGCGCCGCCCGAGCTCGCGCAGCAGCCCGGTTTGCGCTGGCTGCACTGTGACGGCTCAGCCGCGGCCATCAAGGCCGCCGGTGAGCAGATTGCCCCGCAGGTGCCGCAGCTTTCGCACGTGGTGATCTGCAGTGGCATCCTGCACGATGCCGAGCACGGACCGGAGAAGTCACTGGAACAGTTGGATGCCGACTGGATGCAGACGGTGCTGCAGGCGAACGCCATCACACCACTGCTTTGGCTGCAGGCCATCGCCGGCAAACTGGCACGCAAGCAGGACTGCCGGATTGCGGTACTCAGTGCCCGCGTGGGCAGCATTACCGACAACCAGCTGGGCGGGTGGTACAGTTATCGCGCCTCCAAGGCGGCGCTCAACATGCTGCTGAAAACCGCGGCGGTGGAGCTGGCGCGGCGCGCGCCGGGTAGCAAACTGATCGCCTTTCACCCCGGCACCACAGACACGCCCCTGTCACAGCCGTTTCAGGCGCGAGTACCGACAGACAAGCTGTTCAGCGCCGACTTCGTCGCACAGCGTTTGCTGAGCACCATGGACCAGGCCCGCGCCGACGGTACCCTCGCCTACCTCGACTGGGACAACAAACCCATCGACTGGTAACCCGTGCCAGGCCGCTGACCTGGCCACACAGCACCATTTACGGAGCCCGTTATGCTGACCGTTCACCACCTCAACAACTCCCGCTCACAACGTGTGCTCTGGCTGCTGGAAGAGCTGGAGTTGCCCTACAAGGTTGTGCACTACACGCGCGACCCGGAAACCAACCTCGCGCCGCCGGCCCTGGAAGCGCTGCACCCGCTGGGCAAGTCGCCCCTGCTTGCTGATGGCGAGCAGATAATCATGGAGTCGGGCGCCATTATCGACTACATCCTGCGCCGGCACGGTAACGGCCGCCTGCTGCCCGCCCCCGGCAGCGCTGCGCACGAAGACTATCTGCAATGGCTGCACTACGTTGAAGGCAGCGCCATGCTGCCGCTCATGCTACGCATGTACACCTCACGGTTGCCCGATCAGGGCGCAGCGCTGCAGCCCCGTATCACCGATGAACTGAATCGCCATCTGGGCTATATCGACAGCGCGCTCGAAGGCAACAGCTGGCTGGTCGGGGACAGCTTTTCCGGCGCCGATGTGCAGATGTCGTTTGTCGCCGAGGTTGCGCCATTACTGCACACACTGGACCCGTTCCCCAACCTGGCGGCTTTCCGCAACCGCATTCATGCGCGGCCCGCCTACCGCCGCGCGCTGGAGCAAGGCGGCGCCTACGCTTTCGGCCCGGCTTCCTGAGCCCCGGAGGCGGGCCGGCGCCTGCGGCCTGCCTCAATCGCGTCGAGGTGCATACGGCGGTTTTCTCGACCTCACGGCGGCAAACGGCTATCCTTGCGCGCCTGTGAAACTTGCGCCCCAGGGCGAATAGGACCGACAGTGGAACTGGTTGTTTTTGATCTCGACGGTACGTTGCTCAACAGCGAATCGGGCATCAGTGCGTACACCCGCGATACACTGGCGATGCTGACGGAACGGCACATCGCCTACACCGTGGCGACCGGGCGCACCCTGCACGCATCTCGCAACATCATTGATGGCCATGGCTTTGCACTCCCGCAGATCTATAAAAACGGTGCCATGATCTGGTGCCCTAAGGCCACCGATTATAGCCACACCAGCTTTCTCACCCAGAGCGAAATCCAGCACGTGCTGGAAGCGGTTATGGCGCAGGACGTCACACCTTTCATCTTCACCCTCGCCCCCGGCAACTACCACGCGAT
Organism: Haliea alexandrii; assembly: GCF_003719295.1. Taxonomy (GTDB): domain Bacteria; phylum Pseudomonadota; class Gammaproteobacteria; order Pseudomonadales; family Halieaceae; genus Haliea; species Haliea alexandrii. The sequence goes on along the minus strand of NZ_RFLW01000002.1, from coordinate 34,407 downwards.
TTACCATACCCCACTGCGCAACGACGTGGAAAGACGGCTGTCGGAGACCTTTGCAGAACGCTCGGAAGTGGACGTGTTACCGGTAGAGCGCATGCCCGCCGACGCGGACATCACCAACATCAGCGCGCTGGGTCCACCGGCCCGCATCCAGGCCATCGCCAACATGGTCGAGGCTGAGGCCAATCTGGTGGCCTACAGCGGCGATGCACTGGAGGGGGCAGCGCTGAGCTGGATTGATATTCACCACAGCGATGCGAGCAAGGGCAACGCCGTGGAAGTGTTGAAGCGTGAACTGGGTATAGAGCGGGTGCTGTGCTTTGGTGACAGCGACAACGACCTCAGCATGTTTGCCCTGGCCGATGAATGCTATGCACCGGACAACGCCAAACCCTACGTGAAGGCCGCCGCGAGCGCGGTTATCGGCCACCACAACGAGGACGGCATTGCCCGCTTCCTGCGCGAGCGCTTCGGCCTGCCTGCCTAGCGGCGGGTCAGGCCTGCGGGACCTCAGGGAGCGCTGTTAGCGGGCGGGAATGAGCCCAGCACCAGATTGGCTGCTTCATCGTACTTGCTTTGCTCGCGCCCGAGCTCTCCCTTGAGCCGGGACGTTGTCACACTGCGCCAAACCGACCGCTGCTGCTCGGGATCGATCATGTCCACCACGAATGTGCCTTGGGTGTACTCGTGCACAGACACTTCGGTGCGGCTGGACATGCAGGACCAGCAGCTGTACATGCTGTAGGTGTTGTAGCGATAGAAGCCGGGGCCGTACATGCCCATGGTCGTGGCGGAAGGCACCTCGTAGCTGCGCACATCCATTTTGTCTTCAGTCACCAGGTGCCAGCTCAGCAGCAGGTCAGCTTCCTCTACGCTGTTCACCAGGGTGAAACCCCGCGCAGTAAGCGCGCTTCTCAGTCCGCTCTCGATACGGTCGCGCGTCATGTCACTCATTTTCAGCGGATCCTCGCCCGGAGCGGTTTCAGCCGCGCGATACAGCGCGACTGTCTTCACGGCGTCAAAGTCGTACGCGGCGTTGTAGTCCACCGATGGGGTTGGCGGCGCACTGGCGCAGGCGGCCAGCAGAACAATAGCGACCGAGGCCAGGGAAATGTGAATACGTGAGCGAAGCGACGATGTAGCCATGAGAGAACCTGTGTTTTTCGGATAACGAAGCCGGATTGTAGCGCCTGCGTGGCGGGAGTTATAGCGCCAATTTACGCACAGACTGCCGGCTACCGCGAACTGGGCGCAAAGCGCACTGCCCGTAACCACTTCAGCTCGCCCGGTGTGCGCGCTATCATGCGCTGACGCAAAGGGAGAAACATAATGATCAGAATCGTCCCTGCCGTGTTGATGGTGCTGAGTGCAGGCATCAGCCACGCCACCGACATCCGGGTTGTCGACCATGAGGGAGCAGCGGTATCCACGGCCATGGTCACGGCCAGCCCACTTGAAGCACCGCCCGCGGACTTAAGCGACAATGGCTACCCGCCCCACGGTGTCACCAACACGGCGGCGGTGACCGTTACCCGCTTCACCAATGCACAGGGCGTTGCCACGCTGCCGGAGGCCGACAGTGCGCGGCTGGTTCGCGTACGCGCGCAGGGCTTCGTGGATGCCACCACAAGCGCCGACACCGACACTGCCAGTGCAACCGTCGTGCTGCAAAAGATGACGCCGGAGCAGCACATCGCCAGCTTCCCGTCCAATGTCTGGCTGTCGCAGCTCACGTTCGGCGGTGATGCCGAGTTGAAGAAGACCTTTCAGCTCAACTGTGCGTTCTGCCACCAGCAGGCCTCGCCCTTCATGCGTAACGAACGCACCGTAGAGCAGTGGCTGGCGGTATTCGCGCGCATGAACAGCTATGGCGCGCGACTGCCCGCCGAGGACCATCAGGCAATCGCCGAGCACCTGCAACGCGAGCTGCGGACACTGCGCGAGCAACCGCAGACCGTGCCGGAACCGCGTGCCTGGGACGCGTTCCTTGCCGAAGTCAGCATGACAGAGTGGCCCATCGGCGATGGCTTCTCGCAGATGCACGACTTTCTGCTGCACCCCAACGGCATGATCTATGTGGGTGACAATCTGTTCGACCGTCTTTACGAGGTTGACCCGGAGAGCGGCGAATACACGGTGTACAAAGTCCCCCACCGCGCGGACGATAAAGTCGGCGGCATTCTCGGTAACCGCTTCACCGTGTTCCCGAAAATGGACAACTACATGGGCGTGCATTCCTTTGCGGTGTCACCGCGGGATGGCAACATCTTTATCACCCCGTCCATGCAACAGGCGCTGCTGGAGTTCAACCCCACCACCAAGGCCTTCACTATCCACGAGATGGAGGAAGGCTACTACCCGCACACCATTCGCATTGATGAGCAGGACCGGGTGTGGTTTACCCTGGCACTGTCCTCCCAGGTGGCAAAGTTCGAACGCACGAACGGCGAGTTCACGCTGTATGACCTGCCGGCGCGCAGTATCAAAGAATGGCTGGTGCTGAAGTCCCTGCCGCTGTTGTTCAGCATTGATCCGGAAAACCGTCCGCAACCGGCACCGGACCGCGAGGGCACCGGTTTACCCATGCCCTATGGCATTGACGTGGCACCCGACGGACGCATCTGGGTTGCCCGACTGTACGCCAACGACCTGGCCGTGATCGACCCGGCGACCGATGAAGTGCGCATGATTGATTTCCCCTACGCGGGCCCTCGCCGCCTGCGCGCGGATGCCGAGGGCAACCTCTGGATCGTGGCGTTCCAGGACTCACTGCTGGTCAAGTATGCGCCAGAGAGCGGCGAGTTCAGTGACTACCCCCTGCCCGTACGCAATGAAATCCCCTACGCCCTGAACGTCGATCGCGACCGTGGCGTGGTGTGGGTGAACGGCAACCAGTCCGATACCCTGCTCAGCTTTGACATCGCCACCGAGGACTGGCGCGTCTACCCCATGCCCCGCCAACGCTTTTTTACCCGCGATGTCGAGGTGTCCGAAAAGGACGGTGCGGTGTACACCAGCAACTCCCACTTCCCCAGCTGGCAGACCGAAGGTGGCCAGCCGACCCTGCTGCGCATTACGCCGCCGACTCCGTGAAACACAGCGGCGTGCTTGCACTCAGCGCGGGCCTGTGGCTCTGGCTTGCAGCGCTCTCCGGCGCGTCGCTGGCGAACGACTGGCCGGTCTACGGTGGCGATGACGGGGGGCGCCACTACAGCCCGGCCGATGACATCAACACCGGCAATGTGGCCGAGCTGAAAGTGGCGTGGACCTTCCGCAGCGGCGACAGCGCGCAGTACGGTGCGGACATGGCCAACACTTCCACCCAGGCCACGCCCATTCTGCTGCCGGAGGCGGCCGGTGCCAGCCTCGTTTACTGCACGCCATTCAACCGGGTAATCGCCCTGGACCCCGGCAACGGCACACAGCGCTGGAGCTTTGACCCGCAGATCAACCGCGGCGGCGACCGCCCCTTTCGCTGCCGGGGTGTGGCCTACGCCGAGGACACGCAAAGCCCTGCCAACGCACACTGCCGACACCGTTTATACCTGTCCACGCACGATCGCCACCTGTGGGCGCTGGACGCAAGGGATGGACAACCCTGCAGCGGGTTTGGCAATGGCGGCCGTGTTGCCCTCTACGGCGCGAGCAGGTATGCCCCTGGCGATGTGAGTAACTCTTCGGCGCCGGTCGTTGCGGCAGGCGTGGTCATCACCGGCTCCACCGTTATCGACTTTACCCGGGCGCATACGCCGCGCGGCGTGGTGCAGGCTCTGGACGCCCACGACGGTTCAGCCCGGTGGAGTTTCGATCCCTTGGTGGGCCACCCGGACAGTGGCAGCGCCAACGTCTGGGCACCGCTATCGGTGGATACCGAACACGCGCTGGTCTTCCTGCCCACCAGCTCGCCTTCCCCGGACTACTACGGTGTGGGGCGCCCGGGCGACAATCGCTATGCCAACAGCATCGTGGCGCTGGACCTGAATACCGGTGAGCTGCGCTGGCACTTCCAGCATGTGCGCCACGACCTCTGGGACTACGATACGCCAGCCCAACCCATCCTGTTCAACTGGCAGCGCGACGGTGACAATATTCCGGCGCTGGTGCAGCTGACCAAACAGGGTCTGGTGTTCATCCTCAACCGGCTTACCGGTGAGTCGCTGTGGGAGATCACCGAGCAACCCATTCCACCGTCCCAGGTTCCCGGCGAGCAGGCGGCCCTCACGCAGCCCAAACCCATCGCGCCGCCGCCACTGCTGGACTCCTTCCTCATGCCGCATGACGCCTGGGGCCTCACGCCAGTGGATCGGGCGGACTGCCGCCGGCAACTGGAAAACCTGCACAACCTGGGCCTGTTCACACCGATCAGCGAAACCCCCACGTTAATGTACCCGGGCAGCCTGGGCGGGCCCAACTGGGGTGGTGGTGCGCTGCTCGATGAGCGCGGCGTGCTGTTGGTGAACGTCAACAACGTGGCCTTCAGCGGGCGCCTGGTACCACTTGGCGAGCAACCCGCCGCCGGTAACGGCCCGCCTGCGGCCGGCAAACAGTTTCGCGTGGTCATGGAGGGCACACCCTATGCCGCGGAACTGGGTAGCCTGCAGTCTTTCCTCGGTTTGCCCTGCAACCCCCCGCCCTGGGGCAAACTGATCGCCGTTGACCTCTACGCCGGCCGCCTTCTGTGGGAAACAGCGCTGGGCTCCGTACACGAAATGGGGCCCATAACAGCGCCTTTCCACATTGAGTGGGGGACCCCCAACCTGGGGGGTGGCATTGCAACCGCAGGCGGGCTGTTCTTTATCGCTGCCACCATGGATCGCCAGTTTCGCGCCTTTGACGTGAACACGGGCGCCACCCTCTGGCGCTACACGCTGCCCGTGGATGCCACCGCCACACCCATGACCTACCGCTACCGCGGGCGCCAGTACGTGGTCGTCAACGCCGGCGGTCATCACATGTTCAACCGCGGCAGCGGCGACTACCTTTACGCTTTCGGACTTCCCCCATGAAAAAACGCTTTTGGTTGCCCCTGCTGTTGCTGCTGCCCCTGGGCTACTGGCTTGCCAGTGAGGGCTTTTTTCGCGACCCCGTGCAGGCCGGCGAGGCCTGGGTGATGCGCCACGCAGACAAGCTGCCGCTGGCCTGGTTCGGCGGCAGGCTCTACGACGCGCACTGCGCGGGCTGCCACGATAATCCGGCGATGAAGGCACCCACGCGCCAGGCGCTGGGCAACCAGTCCCGCGAGGCGATTCTGGTCGCCCTGGAGTTCGGCAAGATGCAGCCCATGGCCGCACACCTGAGCCAGCAGGAGCGTCGCCTGATCGCTCTGCACCTCACGGACTCCGCCGAAGGCGTGTACGACTGGCTGGCGGATGCCGCCTGTGAAAGCCCTCTCGCTGGCGGTGCAACCCGGCTGGGCAACTGGGGCCTTGGGCCCCACAACCGGCGCTTTGTCGGCAACGCCGAGGCCGGCATCAACCGCGACAACGTCGACTCACTGGAACTCGCCTGGACCCTGGCCCTGCCGCGCGTTACCGACATGCGCTCACAGCCGGCACTGATTGGCGACACCCTGTACCTGGGCGATCGCGCCGGCATGCTCTATGCGCTCGACCGCCACAGTGGCTGCATCCATCGGCACCGGGAAGTGATGGCAGGTGTGCGCTCGGCGATCACGGTGGCAGACGGCCCCGACGGAGCACCGTTGCTGGTGTTCGCCGACTCGCTGGCCACTGTGTTCGCACTGGACCCCAACACCCTGGAAACCGTGTGGCAAACCCCGGCCAAGCTGTTCGAGAGCTCCGTGGTTACCGGCTCCATCAGCCACCATGCGGGACGCTTGTACGTACCGGTTTCGTCCTATGAGGTCGCAGTAGCGGGTGGCCCCGGCCACGCCTGCTGCCGGTCACACGGTGGCGTTATCGCACTGGACGCCAGCACCGGCGAGCAAGTCTGGGCCTGGCATGCAACACCGGATGCCACGCTGCAGGGCCAGCGGGCGGATGGCAGCGCATGGTACGGCCCCTCGGGCGCCTCCGTGTGGACCACGCCGGCGATTGACGCCGCACGCAACCGCCTGTACATCGGCACCGGGCAAAACCTGTCGCGACCGGCAACCGACACCAGCGACGCCGTCATTGCGCTTGACCTCGACAGCGGGGAAGCGGTGTGGCGCTTTCAAGCCACCGCAGACGACGTGTGGAATGCGGCCTGCCAGAACGACGGCGTGAATTGCCCCAGCCAGCCGGGGCCCGACTTCGACTTCGGTGCCTCCATCATCATCAGCGATGCTGCCGATGGCCGCCAGCTGCTGCTCGCGGGCCAGAAATCCGGCATGGTGCACGCGCTTGACCCCGATGCCAACGGTGCACTGGTCTGGCAAACCCGCGTGAGCCAGGGCAGCACCAACGGCGGTGTGCATTGGGGCATGGGGCTTGCCGGCAAGCGACTGATTGTGCCCATCGCCGACCCGGAGCGCGACATGCCGGGTTATACGCCCGCACCCGGGCTCTACGCGCTGGACGCCACCAGCGGCAACCTACTCTGGGAACACCCGGTTACCCGGGATTGCGACTTTCCCATGGAACACGCTCCGCTGGTGGGTCTGGCTCAGGTACGGGCCGGCGGCGGCCAGCCCCTCGAGGAACAATACCGCTGCTCCTACTACTACGGCCTGTCGGCTGCAACCACGGTGACACCGCAACTGGCCTTCAGTGGCGGTCTCGACGGCCGCATGCGCGCGTTTGATATTCGCAATGGCAGGGTGCTGTGGGAAGCCGCAACCGCCGTGCCCTTCCGCGGCAACAACGGCGTGGACGGCCATGGCGGCGCCATCGACGTGAGCGGGCAAGTGGTGAACGACGGCTGGCTCTACGTGCTGTCGGGTTACAGCATGTTCGGCCAGCTGCCGGGTAATGTGCTGCTGGCGTACCGCGTTACACGCTAGCTGCTTTCTCACGCGGAGAAAGCAGCCAGGCCAGGGCGGGCAGGAACAAGAGCGCGCCGATCATATTCCAGAAAAACATGAACGTGAGCATCAGGCCCATATCGGCCTGGAACTTGATCGGTGAGAACATCCAGGTACCCACGCCCACGGCCAGGGTCAGGCCGGTAAAGGCGACCGCGGTACCGCTGGACTTCAAGGCGTAGAAGTAGGCGTTTTCCAGCGTCTCCCCGCTGCGCAGATAACGCTGCAGTGAAGAGTAGATGTAGATGCCGTAGTCCACCCCGATACCCACGCCCAGGGCGATAACCGGCAAGGTCGCCACTTTCACCCCAATCCCCAGCGCAGCCATCAGCGCCTGCCCCAGCACCGAGGTGAGCATCAGCGGCACGATGATGCAGGTGGTGATACGCAGTGAGCGGAAGTTGATCAGGCACAGCACAATCACCACACCGTAAACCCAGAGCAGCATTTTGGTCTGCGCCTCGCGGATCACAATATTGGTGGCCGCCTCGACCCCGGCATTGCCCGCTGCCAACTCGAACTGCAGCGTCTCGCTGTTGTGCTCATCGGCAAACTCGGTTACCGCCGCCACCACACCGTCCAGCGTATCCGCCTTGTGGTCATCCAGGAACAGGATGACCGGGGCCATGGAGCAATTGGTATTGCGCAGCATGTTCGGCGCGCTGCTCAGGGAGTTATTGAGAATATAACGGTTGCGGCTGGTCTCATGCCACTTGGGGCTACCCTCGTTCATGCCCTGGATAGAGAGTTTCGACACATCCACCAGCGACATGGCCGACTGCACGCCGGGCACCGTTTCCATCACGCCCTGAAAATAATTCACGGCTGAAATGAACTCGTAACTGCCACACTGCTGCTCGCCGGTGCTCGCCATCACCACGAACACATCAGTACTGGTGCTGTAGTTTGCCGTGAGGAAGGCGTTGTCCTTGTTGTAGCGCGAGTCCGGGCGCAGCTCCGGCGCACCCGGGTCCAGGTCACCGATCTTCTGGAACTGCCCGTAGTAGAGACCGCCCGCAAACAGCAGTGTGCACACCCCCAGCACCGTCAACGCCGGGCCACGGCGCGTGACCCGCGACAGCAGACGCCAGTGCGCAAACCGGCTGTTTTCCTTGGTGGCGCGGTAACTCACACAACGGTCAGAGATACCGGTGTAGGTGAGCACCAGCGGCAACAACAACAGGTTGGTCAGTATCAGCACCGCGATGCCGGTGGCGGCAACAATCGCCAGCTCCTGAATGACGGGGATGTCGATGACCCGCAGGGTGAAGAAGCCCACACCGTCACTGAGCAGGGCAACAAAACCGGGCTTGGACAGACGTATAAACGTGAGCCGGGCCGCCTCGATGCGCGAGGTCTTGAAATAGATGAAGGTGCCGAAACGGTTAATGATCTGTACCGAGTGGCTCACACCCACTGCAAACACCAGAAACGGCACCAGCATGGAATACGGGTCCAGCCCCATGCCCATGAGTTTCAGCAGCCCCATCTGCCACACCACGGCCACCGTGGAGCACAGCAACGCCGCGGAGGTCAGCCAGCCGCAGCGGGAATACAAAAACAGCATGACGGCCGTGATGGCAAATGCCACCAGGAAAAACAGCCCGACCAGGGTGGCGCCTTCAATCAGGTCGCCGATGAGCTTGGCAAAACCGGTAATGCGAATACGGATATCATCGGACTGGTACTTGTCGCGCACCATGTCCTCGAGGTCACGCGAGAACTGTGCGTAATCCAGACGCTCCCCGGTGTTCGGGTCGATTTCAATCAACGGGGCGACAATGATGGTGGACTGGAAGTCGTTGGCAACGATGCGCCCGATCTGCCCGGACTTGAGCACGTTCTCACGCAATTTCGCCAGCGTGCGCTCGCTGCCGTCATAGTCGTCCGGTATGACGGCGCCGCCAACGAAGCCCTCCTCTGTTACTTCCATCCAGCGCGTGTTCGGCGTCCACAGTGACTGCAGTGCGGCACGGTCCACGCCGTTCACGTAGAACACCTCGTCGGTGATCTGTTTCAGCAGGTCCTGAAACTCGGCGGTGAAGATATCCCCCTCTCGACTCTCGACGATGATACGCACCGAGTTTCCCAGGCCCTTCAATTCGTCCTGACGCTTGAGGAAGTTCTGGATGTAGGGGTGAGAGGTCGGCAGCATTTTTTCGAAGCTGGCATCCGGCTGCAGCTGGCTGGCCTGCCAGGCAAAAAAGGCCGTCGCTACCGCAAACAACAGAATCAGCGGCAGCCGGGCCCGCATGAGCAGCGTGCCCAGCAGGGGCCGCAGGCGACCGTCTTCAGGCTCGATCGTTGTACTTTCGTGATCAGTCACAGGGGTTTTGCCTCGCTCAAAGCCGTCAGGCCTTTCATGCCGACCAACCAGATTTCACCATTCGCCGCCTGCACTGCAGACGACAGGCTGGCACGTGAAGGGTGTCGCCAGGCTTGCCGGTTGCCCTCGGCGTCAATGGCCAATACCAGGCCACCCGACCCCACCATGAGCGCACGCCCATCGGTCAACGCCACACCACCGTAAAGACTGCTGCGCTCGTCGTTATCAAGCTCGCGCCAGCTGACGCCACCATCCGGTGACAGGAAAATATGGCCGCGCAAGCCAAAGGCGAACACCGCACCCTCGAGGTCAACGCTGCCGAACAGAGATCCGTCGTAAAGATCCTCAATACGTACCCAGCTTTGCCCCTTGTTGGTGGAATAGTAGAGCAGGCCCGCCTCGCCACTCAGATACAGGCGTCCATCGACACCCGTGGCCATGGCGTAGTAGTGGAAGCGGTCGGGGTTGGCCACCCCGTCGATGGCGATGCGCCAGTCGGCGCCGGCATTGTCCGTGCGGTACAGCATGCCGTAGGCGCCGACCGCGAACCCGGTATCGGCGTCAATGAAAAGCACATCCAGAAAGGGATCCGCCGGACCGGTCTCGATGGCGTCCGTAGCGTCGTCCACCGCGAACAGGGCATCATCGAGGGCATACTCAAGGGCGTCCTGCTGTTCCGGGTCCTCATTGGCCGCGACCATCTCTTCGAGCGCCACCACGCGGGACTCCGCCCACGCCAGGTACTGGCGGTTGGCGTCGCGTCCATCAAACTGCAGCGACCAGCTTTCTCCGGCGTCCGCCGTATGCAGGATGGCGCCGGCATGACCCACCGCCCAGCCGACATCGGGCTGCGGGAAGTGCAGCGACGTCAGAGTGGTACTGACCGGCACATCCGCCTGACGCCAGGTCTGACCGTGATCATCGCTGAGCACGATCACGCCCCGCTCACCCACAGCCACCAGCCGCTCACCGGCGCGTGCGATATCGAGTAGCTGTGCGTGTTGCGGGTCGTCCATACGCACTGCCGGCATGAACGCGAACTCAACCGCAGCTTGTGCGGGCAGGGCACACACCAGCAGGCCCAGCAGCCAGACGATGGGGCTCACACACCCCACCGCGCTTCCTCTGCAATGCACCGCGGGTTACCTAACGGCGACCGGCGCGGCGCAGTGCCGCCGGCGTGAAGTCCTCGAAGTCACCCACATAGTCGAAGTCGTACTGGTAACCACGCTCTTCGTTATCGAGGCCGATAACCACATAGCGCCCCGAGATCAGGTCGTGCAGGGATTCAGCCGCCAGCCAGGGCACGGCCACCTGGTAGTGCATGACCATATGGCCTTCCTTCATTTTCCACAGTTCTCCGCGGCCGTCGTAATGGTCAACCACGGCGATCTGCCAGGTGTCCTCGTCGACATAGAAGGTGCGGCGGGCGTAAATGTGGCGGGCGTCATCTTTCAAAGTCGCCTCGACGACCCACACGCGGTGCAGTTCGTAACGCAGATACTGCGGGTCCATGTGCCCGGGCTTGATGATGTCGGTGTAGACGAGGTCACCGCGGCGCAGCGCATAGGCGTTGTATGGAATGTAAAGCTCGCGCTTGCCCACCAGCTCCCAGTTATAGCGATCCGGGGCACCGTTGAACAGGTCGAGGTCGTCCGCGGTACGCAGGCCGTCAGAGGCTACACCCGGCCCGTCGTAGGCGATGTTGGGCGCGCGCCGCACGCGGCGCTGGCCGGCGTTGTAGACCCATGCAGAGCGTGGCTCTTTCACCTGGTCCACGTTCTCGTGTACCAGCAGTACGTCGCCTTCCAGGCGCGCTGGCGCGAGAATGCGTTGCAGGAACACGAACAGGCGGTTGGGGTTGGGGTTGTCAGGAAAGCGGTTGGCAAAAATCGCCTCTTCCTCGAACAGCACCGGCGCGAAGGCGCCATTGGCCTGCACCGGCGCCTGGATATAGCGCCGCTTCACACCCAGCGGGGTGCGGTAACGGGTGATGTGGTTCCAGATCACCTCAATACCCGTCTCGGGAATGGGGAACGGGACGTTGGCCTTGAAGTCCACCAGACCATTGCCACCGGCTACCAAGTCAGTTTTGGTGGCCCACTCCTTGATGAGCGAGTACTCGGTTTCCGGCAGGCGCGCACTGCGCCGCGTGGGATACACTGGCATCTGATAGGTGTCGGGGTAGCGCCGGAACATCGCGACCTGACCCGGCGACAGTTTGTCCGCGTACTGCTCGACGTTCTCCGCAGTGATCGTAAACAGCGGCTCGTCTGCGCTGAAAGGGTCCACCAGGCGTTCGCCCTCGGTGTAACCGGCGGGCAGATCCTGATAACCGCCCTCCCAGCGAGGAATGGTGCCGTCTGCATTGCCGGCGCGCTCGGCGCCCATCGGCGTCAGCTCATCGCTGCCGAGGCGCGCAGCCTGTTCAGGGCTGACCTTGGCCAGCGCGAGGCTGCCGCTCATACCGAGCAGCGACGCCAAACCCACGGCGATCAATCTCTTATTCATGTGTAACTCCTTTTATCGTGAATGCTAGAACGCCACCGAGAAGCTCAAAGACACAAAGTCGCGGTCCTTCAACTCATCGTAGTCTGCCCCGAAATAACTGGTGTAAGACAGATCGGCGCGGTACACGTTGAGGTAGTCCGCCGTGACACCAACGCTCAGCGCGATACGGTCTTCGACAAAGTTGGGTGCCGGCGATGTACCCTTCACATCGTGCGACCATGCCATATTGGGCGTCAGGTTGATACCCGCCAGCACGTCGGTGTATTCCAGTCCGGCGCGCACCCGGTAGCCCCATGAGAAGTCGTCAGTGAAGCCATCGTTGGTGCAATAGTCGCCGTTGCTATTGGGGCGAATACCGGCAAAGGCTTCTGCTGCGGGGTGCGAATCGCAGGCAACGGGGGAGCCGGGCCACAGCGCAAAATTGCTGTTGAAGGGTTCGAAGTCACCCACGCCGTAATTCGGCGAACGGCCGTAGTTGATGTTGTCGTCCATTCCACTGAGCCAGACAGCACCCACCTCACTGGCAAAGGACAGGCGCTGCGCCCCCAGCACCTGCTCGAAGAACTTGATGAAGGTCATCTGGAATTGGGTATAGGACACGTCGTCGTAGCCCGCCACGTAGCCACCGGGACCTTGCTCCAGAGAGCGGGGCAACATGCGCGACCATTCCGCGGCGGTGCCCAGCGCCACCGCCTGCAACAAATCAGTGGTGTTGATCTGCAGCGGGAAGTCGGGGCGGTAGCTCAGCTCGCCCGACACCGCCCAGTCACCTACATTGGTGGCAAACGTAAGGCCCCAGAGCTCGATGTCCTCGGGGAACTCGAAGAAGTACTCGGGGTTCGCACCGAAGTTCACTGGCAGGCCGAAACTCTGCGTCGCGTTGGTGGCACTGAAAATCGGCGTGCGGCTGTGATAGTTCATGTAGTACAGACCGAACTCGGTACCGTTCAGTTCCTCAACGTAATAGCGCAGCGCCAGGCCCCACTGACCGGAATCCGACGCCTCGACATCGGCACCCCGAGGCAGGGTCAGGCCCGCCGCCTCTGCGTCGCTATCCGGGATGGCGTTGGAGATGGTGAGGTAGTCACAGCCACCACCGTAGGGGTCGGCTGAATTCCAGTAGGTGCCGCACTCATCGAGGATGGTGCGCTGCCAGTCGTACTGCACGAAGCCCTCTACGCTGAGGTCGTAGGTGAGACCATAGTTCGCATACACCATGCCCACCGGCAGCAGGGCTTCCTTGATCTCGGAACCCGGCTTGCGCAGCGCCGTGACATCGAAGGGGTTGATCACGTTCACCCCGTTCTGGATAAAAGTGCTCTCGCCCCAGCTCAGCACCATGTTACCCGCGCGCAGCTCCAGTGGGCTGTCACCCACTTCGAAGCTGCCGTAAACGTAGTAGTCGAGAAATTCGATACCACTGTACTGTGCCAGAGACTCGAAATCCGAGGTGTCCAGTTTGCGATTGGGGGTGTAACCGTTGGCTGCGTGACCATGCGGTACGTCGCTGGTGCCTACCTCGTGGTCGTACCAGTATTTGAGACGGGTAAAAAAGCCGTAGTTGTCCGCCGCCAGTTCCAGGTCGTGGATACCCCGTACCTGCAGCGAGTACATATCGCCCCGATCGTAGTTGAGGTTGCCGTCATCCGCCGTGCTGGAGGACGCGCGCCCCTTGCCGTCGGTGTTCCCGGGGGACAGCACGCCGAGGTCGGGCGCCTCCGTGCGCCAGCTGGCGCCAATGGAGATGTTCGAGGAAAAATTCCCTTCGAACGGCCCCAACTGGAAGGTCTGCGCCGCCGCAGGCAGCGCCATGCCGGCAGCCGCCAGGGCGAGGATCAAAGTGGATTTGCGGTGCGGAATGAAGCATCCAGGCTGTCTTTTCACAATCAGCTCTCCTGCTGCGTTTGTTTAACTTTATATCAGCAATAGGATAGCAGTATTGCTCATCAGGAACACCGGTATGTTGTTCCTGATCAATTTTTTGCGCAAAGTACATACCGCGTTTGCAGGCATTCACGGCAGCGATCCATCACCCTATACTGCGCCCTCACTACAACAAGCAGGTTCTCATGACACCCACAGCAAAAGGCCCCTGGTCTCTGGAAGAGATTCACCGTTTCCTGCATGACAGCGCCGTGCCAATGCGCCTCGCCTGCACCGGCAACGATGGTTACCCGCGCGTGGTATCCGTGTGGTATGTGTTTGCCGAACAGTCGATGCTGTGTGTTTCACACCAGAAATCCGCGCTCGTCAAGCTATTGCAGCGCGACCCGAAGGTGGGCTTCGAGATATCACCCAATGCGCCCCCTTACCACGGTGTGCGCGGCCAGGGCCGTGCCAGCCTCGCGCCGCTGGGTGACAGTGACGTGCTCGACCGGTTAGTGGCGCGCTACCTGGGGCAGCAGAAATCACGGGTAGGCAACTGGTTGCTGTCGCGCAAGGCCGAGGAGGTGTTGATTCGGATACAACCGGAACGCCTGTTTACCTGGGATTACCGCGAACGTATGGCGGACGTCACACGGGGTCAGGCAGCACAATAACCGGTACGGGTATTTTCGCCAGCAGTTGCGGGTCTTCGTTAGCCAGTGCGCGCAGCTCTGCGCGGCGCAGCAACAGGGCACCGTTGCGCACGCGCTGCAGTTGGTGTTCAAGATGGCCGGCAGAGCGCGCCTGCACCGTCTCCACCGCAGTGCACAAGGGCAGCTGCAACAGCGCCTCGGGAACTGGCGGCGATAACACCCGCAAGGGGCCGGGCCGCAGCGGCAGGTCCTCGGCGTACACCAGCACTGTGCACGGCGCCTGCAACAAGAGCGCCTGGCAGGTCGAGCCGAGCCGGGCGCCGCCGCCGTGCGCAGAAAACCCTGCTTTACCCAGTACCAGAATATCGTTTGCGGTCACCCGCGCGAGCGTGGCGGCCACCACGCCACCGCGCGTCACCTGCAGGGAATAGGCCACACCGTCCCCCGCCACCGCCGACTCCAGCGCCTGGCTGACCGCCTGTAACTGACGCGACAGGGTCGCCTGCATGGCGGCAACCGTCAGCGGCCTCGCCAATCCGCTGCGTGCGCCCACTTCGCAGGCGAAAGGGAAATCCGCCGAGCGCAGCAGGTTCTCATCTTCCACGTAGAGTGCGACCAGCTCCGCGCGGTGCTCGCGTGCCAGCTCGACCGCTGCCTGCAGTGCCGTCCTGCTGTGGCGCGAGGCATCGAGCATGGCCAGCACACGACGCGCCTGCTGGCGCTGCACCGCCTCACTGTTCATCGTCGCTCTCCTCCCCCACATCCGCCGGGCCTGCTGGCTCGTCGTGCTCGCTGCGCGCCGCTTTCACCGCCGCCGAGAAGGCCCCCAGGCGCGCAGACACGCGCCGGTCCAGCTCGCCCTGTTCCAGCCCCGTCAGCAACGCCAGGGCATCGTCGACGTGGCGCATGGCGTAAATGCGGAAGTGCCCGGCCGCGACGGCATCGCGCACCTCCTGCTTGAGCATCAGGTGTTCCACATTGGTGGCCGGCAACAGCACCGCGCGACCTTCCACCCCGCCCAGCGCGGCACAGACATCGAAAAAGCCCTCGATTTTCTCGTTTACCCCACCCACCGCCTGTACTTCACCGCGCTGGTTCACCGACCCCGTGACCGCGCAGGCCTGGCTCAGCGGCACACCGCTGATGGCCGACACCAGGGCGCAGATCTCGGCCACCGAGGCGCTGTCGCCGTCAACGCCACCATAGGATTGTTCAAAGGCGAGGCTGGCAGACAATGACAGGGGCGTGTCAGGCGCGTAGCGGTTGGCCAGGTAGCGGGCAATGATCATCACCCCCTTGGTGTGGATACGACCACCCATGCGCGCCTCGCGCTCGATATCCACCAGCTGGCCGTTGCCCGGGCGCGCGGTCGCCGTTATGCGTGAGGGCTGGCCAAACGCAAAGTCACCCAGCGAGAGCACCGACAGGCCGTTGACCTGCCCGACAACGGCTCCCTGGGTATCGATCATCACAATGCCGCGGTGAATGGCCTCGTGGCTGCGCTCCCGCAAGCGGCTGGCGCGCCGCAGCTGTTGCTGGATGGCGGTCTCCACATGCTCGCGGCCGGTAATCTTCGCGCCCGCCTGCTCCGCCCAGTGCTGCGCTTCCCGCAGCAGGTCGCGCAATTCGCGTTGTCGCGCGGTGAGCTTGCGCTGATCCGCCGCCAGGCGGCTGGCGCGTTCGATGACGGCTGCCACGCCGCCGCGGTCCAGGGGCTGCAGCCCCGCGTCGGTGGCGAGTGTGGCAATCATGCGTGCATAGAGCGCCTGATTGGCCGGGTCCCGGTCCAGCGTGTCCTCGAGGTCTGCCTGTACCTTGAACAGCTCGAGAAACTCCGGGTCGTGTTCGCACAACAGGTAATAGAACAGGCGCTCACCCAGCAGCACCACCTTCACGTCCAGCGGGATGGGCTCCGGCTCCAGGCTCACCGTACTGATCAGGCCATAGGCCTGCTCCAGGCTTTCCGTGCGAATGTGCCGGGCGCGCAGCACGCGCTTCAGTGTTTCCCAGGCGCCCGGCTGGGTGAGCAAGCCGCGCACATCGAGCACCAGATAACCGCCGTTGGCGCGGTGCAGGGCACCGGCACGAATCAGGGAGAAATCGGTGACCAGCGTGCCGTTGTGTACGTGATGCTCGGTGCGACCCACCAGGTGTTGATGGCTGGGCAAATCCTGGTAGACCACCGGTGCCCCGCTGGTCTCGCCATTATCGACCAGCAGGTTCACCTGGAAGCGGCTGAACACTGCCTCCGGCGAAACCTCGGGTGTCTCGGCAAGAAATGCCGCGGCGTGGGACAGCACGGCCTGACGACAGGCGCCCAGATGCTCCAGCACCGGAGCCTGCTCACCGTAGCGCGCTTCCAGCTCGGCGAGCGGCGCCTCGATGGCGGTATTGAGCATCTCGGTGTTCAGCGTGTCCACTTGCTGGCGCAGCTCCCTCGCCAGCAGCGGCATCTGCCGGATGGCCTGGGTCAGCTTGCGCTGCAGAATTTCCACGGTCGCTTCAATGCGCTCCTTGTCGTCCTTGGGCAACGCACGAAAATCCTCGGGCGACATCATGTTGTCGCTGTCGCTGCCGCCCTTGCCGTCGACTGGCGCGAAGGTAAACCCGTTGGGGGTGGAAACCAGCAGGATGTCCTGCTCCCGCGCCTCGCGCCGGATCGCCTCCACGGCATCGCGCTGGCGCTCCCCCATGGCCTGATTGAGGTCCTGCAGTCGATTCTGGTATTCCTCGCTCTCGAACAGCGCGGGAATGGCGGCGCGCAGTTCCTCGACCAGCTGCGCGAGGTCCGCCACCAGCTGGCGCCCCATGCCGGCCGGCAGCGCCAGGTAGCGAGGCGAGCTCGGGTCATCGAAGTTGTAGCGGTAGGCCCAGTCCCCCGGCGCGTTCTCCCCGGCGGCACGCTGCGCCAGGAACTGCTCAACCAGGTCGTGACGGCCGTGACCGGGGTCGCCCAGCACATACAGGTTGAACCCGTCGCTGCGCATGGCGGTGCCGAAACTCAGCGCCTCCCGGGCGCGGTCGTGGCCGTAGAGCAGGTCCAGCGGCTCCAGCCCTTCCGTGGTGGTGAAGTCGAATCCATCGCCCGAGCAGGCGCGGTAGATCTGATCCAGGGCCAGTGGTTCCAGCATGACAGCCCTCCTGTGCAGCATTCGGGAGGAGAATCATAGCAGGCAGCGGGCAAAAAAAACCCGAAGCCAATGCCTCGGGTTGGCGACTTTATTTGACCTGTCAGATGGCCATGTCGAGTTTGCGCGACAAACGCGCTTTCAACTGTTCGTCCAGCTTGCGTGAAATCGCCTCAGCAGATACGGCCAGCTCGCGTTCCACGGCCTCCGCTTGCGCCTGCTCCTCCGCACGCACTGCCGGTTGCCACTCTGCACTCGCTGACGTTTCGTTCAACGCCAGCAGTAAGCGGCCTTCCTGTTCGGCCGTCTGCGCAAAGGCGGTGCTACCCAGGGCAAAGGTCAGTGCCAGGGTGCCGAGCCTGGCTGTTGCAGCCAACGTATTCATTTCCACTCTCCTCAGATGCCGGTAACGGTTGCAGACCACCTGCACCCTTTCGCTTTACCGGTTTGTTACCACACTTCACATATGGTAACGGTTTTACTGATCCTACAGGTAACTGGATCATGAATTGTTTGTCATGATTGCCCAGAAAACCCAGATACTTCTGAGGATTTAATAAGGAGATATCTATAACTTATTAATTAATAACGTCTTTTTAATACCCGACAAAAAGACTCAGGAAAATGTGAAAATTACCGCGCAGGCAGCCCGCCGAGTGTTACCTCGCATTCTGGAGCCTGGAAAGCAGCTCACCCATCTTGCGCGACAGCGGATACTCTCCTGCGGTCCAGCCCAGCCGCACCACAACCAGCCCCTCCTCCGGCATCATCAGTACCGCCTGCCCCCGGTTGCCCAGCATCGCAAACGCGCTGCGCGGGAGATCCGGCCAACGCAGCGTAGCGCCCCCATCGTTGAGCCAGAGCTGGTAGCCGTAACGTGGCTCATTGGCGCTGGTATTGGGCGCCGTGGCACGCGCGACCCAGCCCGCGGGCAAGAAGGGGCGACCCTGGAGCCTGCCATCGTCCAGCAATAATTGGCCAAGGCGGGCCCAATCCCGCGCGCTGGCGTAGACGAACGAGCTGGCGACCACAATGCCCTCGGCATCGGGCTCCAGCACGGTGTGATTCATGCTCAGTGGCTGCAGCAGCTGGACGTAGAAGAAATCCAGCTGCGCCTGGGGACCGCCGAGCCTTGCGGCCGCAAAACGCGCCAGCAGGTTGCTGGTGCCGGAGGAGTAATAAAAGTGCGTCCCAGGTGCGTGTGCACCGGGGCTGCGCAGGGCCACGGAAGAGGCATTGCGGGCATGAAACAGCATGCGTGTGGAATCGCTTCCGGGAATGTAATCCTCCTCCCAGCGCAGCCCCGAGGTCATTTGCAGCAGCTGTGCCAGGCCGATGCGCGCGCGGTCATCGCCACCCCATTCGGGAAACAGCGGCCCCCCTGGCGACGCAGGGAGCAACCCCAACGCTTCCATGCGACCCAGCGCGATCGCCATCAAGGACTTGCCCATGGACCAGCCGAGCAGCTGCGAGCCCGCGTTGTACCCGGGGGCATAGCTTTCCGCCACCAGCTCACCGCGTTGCAGCACAAGCAGGGCACGGGTGTGCAAGCCTTCCGCGTTATCCGCCGCCAGCACGGCCTCGGCCGCCGCCTGCTGCGCTGTGAACCCGCTGTCACGTGCTGGCCACGGCGCCGGCGGTGTGCTGCGGGCAGGCGGCTGCAGTGCATCCACCAAGGCTGTATCGCCATGGTTCACTGTGCAGCCCAGCCCCGGCCGGTAAGTCGCGGACGCCGGCGCCAAACCGAACAAGCTCACGTCTACCCGGTTAACGCCAAAATCGAGTGACAGCTGGCGATTGATCGCTGCATAGCTGGCCAGGTCGTCGAGAATCTGCGCGTCGTCAAAGCCACTGATAAAACGCCCCGAACAGGCCAGCTTGGCGCCGAGCCCGGTGGCGAGGGACACCGCGTTGCCCAGCTGCCACAACGGCATCCCGAGGAATACCGGGGGCACTGCCAACAGAAGCAGCAACAGCGCGAGGGCGATCAATAACAGACGTTTCATCGACGGTGTTCCTGGTAACACATGATTTGACTTCAGCTTACGCCAGACGGTGTGCTCTCCGGAACAGACTTGACGCCGAGCCGCGCGATCAGTTCTACTCGCGACACATTAGCCCCGAGAGTGCCCGCCATGCCTGCCCTGGAAATCCTCGCCCCCGCCGCCCTGCTCGCCAGCTGGTCTCTGGTCATGTTGACATGGATGGCCGCTACACGCATGCCTGCCATGAGCAAATCAGGGCTGGACCTGTCCAAGCCACAACCCGGTGGACGCCGCGGTGCCGACCTCGAAGGGGTGCTTCCCGACCACGTGAACTGGAAGGCTCACAACTACACTCACCTGCACGAGCAGCCCACCGTCTTTTACGCGCTGTGCTGCATTCTGGCCATTACCGGCATCGACAGTGCCCTGGCGGTGCAGCTGGCCTGGGCGTACCTGATATTGCGTATTGCCCACAGTATCGTGCAGGCCACCACCAACTACGTGCCGGTGCGCTTCCTGCTGTTCCTGCTGTCGTCACTGGCGCTGGCCGGCATGGCGGTTATCACTGTACGCGCCACCTTCTAGGCCAACCCTTCATGCAACGGACTTTCAGGAGCACGCTGCTCGTGCTGCTGTTGTGCAGCGCGGCGGCCAACGCAGCGCCCACATTCCAGCCAGCACAGCCCCTGGCACCCGGGCAATGGCCGGACCACAGCGAGGCACTGTGTGACGTTGCCGCCGCCACGGCCGACTATCTCGCTCAGGGCAACGCCTACGACCCGGCTGTCATTCACGGCGGCACCACGCCCTGGCTGCACACCCCGCCCGAGCGCATTCGCACCACGCTGGAATTCGTTTGCGCAGTTGCGGCAGAGGATGCCCGCCTGGGGCGCAACTCGCGCCTCACCGACCCCGCATTCCTGCAGCGCCACTTCGAGCTGCTGCGCTGGCAGCCGGATGGCGCGCGGGCCGCACAGTTGGCGAGTGGCAAGCCACTGTTGCAGAACCTGCCTGCCGAACGCCTGTTGCTGACCAAATACTACGTGCGTGTGGCGTCCGGCAGCGAAGCGCAGACAGCGGCCACCCCCCACGCCCTCTACGGCCTGCCGCACGATGAGGCCCAGCTGCCATTGGCCGAGGCCGATGCCCTGGGCACGGCCATCACCCGCTTCCAGTTCGGCAAACAGGCGATTGTGGCCAGTGAGACTGCAGCCGCAAGCGCGAACGACATGGCACAGCGCGCGCCGCCGCTGATCTGGCTCAGCCGCGCGGACCTGGAAGGCGCCCTGCTGCAAGGCACGGCGGTCATCGAAGACGACGCGGGCCAGAAGCGCTACTTCAACGTTCATCGCAACAACGGTATTGCCTACGATCGCACGCGCAAGCCCGAAGCGCAGGAGCGCTACTGGTATTTCAAGGCAGTGCCGGGCGTGCTCGGTTACGGCAAGGACGCCGATTACAAGATTCCTGTACAACCACTGGTGACCGTTGCGGGCGATATTTTCCAACTCGGCCTGGGCCGCCTGGTGCTGCTGCGCACCGAAGAAGCCGGGGAGCCCACCTACCGCCTGAACGTGATGGCGGATACCGGCGGCGCTTTTCATGACAATCTGTACCAGCTCGACTGGCTGAGCGGCTACTACCGCGATTGGGCGGGGTATCATGCGGCGAATCGTCACATGAGCGATTACGCCGAGGCCTGGCTGCTGCTGAAACGCGAGTAAGCCGCATCACTCGCCTGGCGTTTTTCCCGCAACGTCAGGAGGAGATATGGAATATTGGCTGGCCTGGTTTCACGAGGGCAACGACCAGGTAAAACAGGTTGCCGCGGCAGCAGAGAAAATGGGCTATGCGGGCATTGCCGTGTCGGACCACGTGGCCATCCCGCGCGATTACACCTCTGTGCACCCTTCCGGACAACGTCACATCCACGCCCACACCCGCTTCCCGGACCCGATGATTACCATCGCCACCATGGCCGCGGTCACCGAGCGGCTGCGCTTCATGACCTATGTGTACGTGCTGACCATGCGCGAACCTTTCAGCGCTGCCAAACAGGCGGCCACGCTGGCCATGCAAACCGACAATCGCTTTGTATTCGGCGTTGGCGCGGGCTGGTGCGAAGATGAAATTACCGTACTGGGGCACAACCCGCGCAACCGCGGTAAACGCATGGACGCGATGCTGGAGGTGATGCGGGATTTCTGGGATGACGGCATGGCCGAGGCCGACAACGACTTCTACCAGTTCCCCCCCACGGGGCAGTTCCCGGTGCCCGGCAAAGTGCCGGTGTGGATCGGCGGCAAGTCGCCCGCCGCCCTGCGCCGCGCCGCGCACTCCGACGGCTGGATGGGCATGAACTACCCCATGACGGAGATTCGCGAGCTACTGGCCCAACTGAACGCCGAGCGCGCCATCGTCGAGGCCGAACGCGGCGCGGAGCCCTTCGGACGCTTTGTCATGCCGCAGACCGAACCGGACCCCGGCATCTACCACCAGCTGGAAGACTGGGGCATCGACGGCACCATCGCCATGGCCTGGACCGTCGACGACCCGGCCTTTCATTCACTGGAGGCCAAACTCGAGGCCATGGAACGGTTCGCGGACCGCTTCATTACGCCGCGCTAACTGCGGGTGAGCAGCGTGGAGCATGCCAGCGCCCCGGTGGGTGATATTGAACTGCACTACAGCCTGTGCCGGGGCCAGCCGGAACAAGCCTGGGTGATTCTCTGCCACGGCTTTCCCGGCCTCGCCTACAGCTGGCGCCATCAGTTGCCGGCTCTGGCCGAGGCCGGCTTCAATGCGGTCGCATTCGACCAGCGCGGTTACGGCCGCTCAAGCCGGCCGCTTGACCCCGCAGTGTATGACAGCCAGCACACGGTGAACGATGTGCTGGGGCTAATGGATCATCTGGGGCTGACGCAAGCGGTACTGGTGGGGCACGATTTCGGGGCGGCCCAGGCCTACAACGTGGCTGTGCGTCACCCGTCACGCGTTAGCGCTGTGGTGGGCGTGGCCTGCCCCTACGATTTCGACCTTGCCGGACGCGGTGGCGCCGGCGCCAACCCGTCGCCCGGCGCGGACTACGGGCGCGCTTTCGCCCGTCCGGACAAGGCGCCCAGCACCTGCTTCGCGGAAATAGCAACGCGACACTTCTACCACATGCACTACTACCAGGAGCCCGGGCGACCAGAGCGCGAGCTCGCCCGTAACCCCCGTCTGTTCCTCACCCGGCTGTTCTGGGCGCTCTGTGCCGACGGCCACCTGCTGGACTGGACGCGCTTCAGCACCGAAGGCAACAGCTACCTGGATGTGCTCGCCGACCCAGACATTCCCCTGCCCTGGCCGTGGATGAACGAACAGGACATGAACACTTACGTCGAGGAATTCACGCGTTGCACAGCAGGAGCAGAGTTTATCGGCGGCATTAACTCCTACCGGGTCGCGGACCGCAACTGGCAGCTGGGCGAGGCCTGGGCAGACGCAAACGTCACGCCCCCGTCGCTGTTTATCGCCGGCAGCGAAGATCCTGTATTGCAGATGATCGGCACCGATGCACTCGAGGTGCTGGCGCGCCGTTCCAGCGACCTGCGCGGCATAGCGCTGATTCCGCACGCCGGCCACTTTGTACAGCAGGAGCAGCCGGAGGCGTTCAACGCCACATTGCTCCGCTTTCTCGCCACGCTGTAGCCGGCGGTCAGCCTCTGCTCTTGAAATGAGAGGCGGCGCTAGTCTTCCACCCGCGCCAGATCAGCGGGAAACGCCGCGCCTGCGCGCCAGTAGTGCCAGGCCGCCCAGACATTCGCCAGGGAACAGATCATCAGCGCCCAGCGTAAAGAATGCGCGCCGTAGTCCGCTGCCAGCAGGTCGCTGATCAGGCCCACCACCGATGGCCCCAGTGCGAGGCCGACGATGTTGATCACGAACAACAGAATGGCCGAGGCGACACTACGCATGCGCAGACCGACCAGCGTCTGTGTCTGGGCGAAGGTGGTGGCCTGGTAGAAATTACCCAGCATCACCGGCAGCACCATCAGCAGCAACACCGCGCGAATGTCATCGAGCAGGAACACAAATACCCCGGCGGGCACGGAAATGAGCAGGGCCAACGCCACAATCCACAAATACCAGCGCGCATCCCGGGCGCCGAAGTAGTCCGCCAGACGCCCGCCAAGCACAATGCCAATGCCGCCGGGAATACCGAATATCAGGCCCAGCCAGGTACCGATCTCACCGGAGGACATGCCGTGAGAGCGTGCCAGGAAAGCCGCTGACCAGGAGATCAGGCCGTAACCGACAAAGGCGGTAATGCCGCCGCCCAACGCCATGTGGACAAACGAACGCCGCGCCAACAGGTAGCGGAACACCGCGCCAATAGAGGGCTGGCTACCGGGGGCGGTCACCCGCGTTTCGGACATGCCGCGATCCGGCTCGCGCACCGTAAAGCGAATCACCAGCGCCAATACAATCCCGGGAATACCCACCACAAAAAACGCCACGCGCCAGCCAAACCACTCGTTCATCCAGCCCCCGACAAAAAAACCGAACAGGATGCCGATTGGAATGCCCAGTGAGTAGATACCCAGCGCCGTTGCCCGCTCATTGGCCGGGTAGTAATCCGCCAGCATGGAATGGGCCGGTGGCGAACAGCCCGCCTCACCCACCCCGACGCCAATGCGATAGGCCAGCAGCTGCCAGTAATTCTGCGCCAGCCCCTGCGCCGCCGTGAACACACTCCAGATACCCACCGCCGCCGCGATGAGGTTGCGCCGATTGGCACGGTCTGCGTAGCGCGCAATGGGAATACCCATCAGGGTGTAGAACAGAGCAAAACCCAGCCCCGTGAGCAGGCCCATCGCCGTATCACTGACGCCGAGTTCCAGGCGAATGGGTTCCACCAATATGCCGAGAATTTGTCGATCAATGAAGTTGAAGGTGTAGGCGATGACCAGGATGGTCAGCACATAACGGCGCGTTCCCGCAGAAAACAACGAAGACGGCGCGCCGGCAGAGGGCGGTGTAGCGGCCACGTTTAGGCTCCTTTTTTATTATGTATGAGCCTAAGGGCAGCGTGCCCCCAGTGCAAGCCAAGCGGTGTTCAACGAAGCGGCATTCATTGCTGCCACGGCCCTGGCGATTGCCGGCGTTATTTCGGCGTCAGCGTGATATCGATGTTGCCACTGATACTCAGCGTCATGCCCGCCGCTTCCGCCTCCTCAACCAGCGCCGCGAGGTCGGCTTTGGTCTGGCGCAGCTCGCTGATGCGACCTGCGCTGGCCGTATCCGTTTCGCCAAAGCGTTCACGCCGGCTCCAATTGTTGCGCTGGTGAAAGCTGATCTTGTCCTCAATCAGGGTCATCAACAACTGGCTGGCTTCATCGGGGTAGAACACGCCACTGATCAACCGAAAACGCCGCGCTTCCAACTCGTCTGTCATGCTGTTTTCCTTACAGGTATTTGTCTGTGACCGCGCCTTCCGACGCCGAGGCCACGGTTTTGGCGAACTTGGCCAGCAGGCCGCGTGTGTACCGCGGTGCGGGAGGCTGCCAGCGTGCCAGGCGGGCAGCAATCTCGTCGGCGCTGAGTGACACGTCTACGCGCGCGGTTTCCGCGTCGATCACGATCTCGTCACCGTCCTCAACAATGGCCAGCGGGCCGCCTTCACTCGCCTCCGGCGTGATATGCCCCACCACAAAGCCGTGGCTGCCGCCCGAGAAACGGCCATCGGTAATCAACGCCACATCGGCGCCCAACCCTTTGCCCATCAGCGCCGATGTGGGGCTGAGCATTTCGCGCATGCCGGGGCCACCGCGCGGCCCCTCGTAGCGGATCACCAGCACATCACCCTTGACCACGCGGCCATCGAGAATTGCCTGCAAGGACTCCTCTTCAGAATGAAACACACGCGCAGTGCCCTGGAAGCGCAGGCCCTCTTTACCTGTGATTTTGGCGACGGAGCCCTCCGGCGCGAGGTTGCCGCGCAGAATCATCAGGTGACTGTTGCGTTTAATGGGGTTGTCGAAGGCGCGGATGATGTCCTGCGACTCGGGGTAAGGCGCCACATCCGCCAGGTTCTCTGCCAGCGTGTTGCCGGTTACCGTGAGGCAATCGCCGTGCAGCAAACCCCGCTCCAGCAGCATTTTCATCAGCGGCTGGATGCCGCCAATGGCAATCAATTCGGACATCATGTACTTGCCGCTGGGGCGCAGATCCGCCAACACCGGCACGTTCTCGCCCACCCGCACAAAATCGTCGAGTGTCAGTTCCACATCGATGGCGTGCGCCATAGCCAGCAAATGCAGCACCGCGTTGGTGGAACCGCCGAGTGCTATCACGGTGGCAATGGCGTTTTCAAATGCTTTCCGCGTCATGATGTCGGAGGGCTTGATGTCCCTCTCCAGCAGATTCAGCACCGCGGCGCCCGCCTGCCGGCAATCCTCCGCCTTGGAGCGCGACACTGCCTCCTGTGCGGAACTGTTGGGCAAGCTCATGCCCAGCGCCTCAATGGCCGATGCCATGGTGTTGGCGGTGTACATGCCGCCACAGGAACCGGGGCCGGGAATGGCCGTTTCCTCGATCTGCTTCACGTCGAGCAGGTTGAGGTCGCCCCGCGCGTGCTGGCCCACCGCCTCGAAAACGGAAATGATATCCGTGTGGTTGGCACCCGGCTGGATGGTGCCGCCGTACACGAACACCGCCGGACGGTTGAGCCGTGCAATGCCGATCATGCAGCCCGGCATGTTCTTGTCGCAGCCGCCCACCGCCACCAACCCGTCGAAGCCCTGACAGCCGGCCACCGCCTCGATGGAGTCGGCGATGATTTCCCGCGATACCAGCGAATACTTCATACCCTCGGTACCGTTGGCGATGCCGTCGGAAATGGTGATGGTGTTGAACACAACCCCCTTGCCACCGGCGCCATCGGCGCCGGCACAGGCTTCTTCCGCCAGCGCGTTGATGTGCATGTTGCAGGGCGTGACCATACTCCAGGTGGAGGCAATGCCGATTTGCGGCTTGTGGAAATCCTCGTCGGTAAAACCTACCGCGCGCAGCATGGCGCGGGCGGGTGCTTTTTCGATGCCGTCCACAACAAGGGACGAGTGGTGACGTTTGTCTTTCACAGTGGTTTTGGCCTCCGGTTTGGCTGGGTAACTTTACGCTCGAGTCAGTGAATCGGCTTGGTAACAGAAAAAAGCCGCATATCAGGGATTACACCACGAACAGTATTGCGGTTCAGCGAATTTCTCTGCAACCGGCTCACGCTCTTCATGCCCACAAGCGCTGCAGCAACGGATGGCGGCAAGCGATAGCGCGGTGGGGGCATCACAGTCGGCACAGGGCAGGCCCGGTTCAAACCGATCCGGCCAGAAATCCGGCGCGGCACAGTGGGGGCAGGTGGTTTGCAGGCGCTCGGCCAGTTGCTCTGCCGCTTGGCGGATATAGGCTTGGCGTTCCGGGCAATGCATGGCCCTGAGGTCCGGTTCAATGCGCACCGGGTCTGTATCATCTGCCGAGGAGCGCGGGAGCACGTTCGTGCGAAGCTCAGCCAGCACCGCCGCAGCACCACACAACCCCTTGCTCACGCCAGCCGGGTGGCGAATGATCCAGCCTTGCGCGCTGGGGAATGGCGCCAACTGCGTCAGCAGCTGCGGTTCAGATTCCCAGATGAATGCTGCAACCCGCACCGGCCCGGCGGCACGCGCCACAATCTCCCGGCCCGAGCGCCGGTCCCAGAGGAGCAACAGCTCTTCGTCCCAATTCATGAACCCGGCCATGGGCCCACCACCGAAACTGCCCTCACTGCCCAGGCCAAGGTCGAGACCGGTCAGCTCACAGGCCAGCTGCGCCTTGCGGCGTGCGCAGTCCAGCGGGCTCAGCGTACGCGCCACTTCGCCCGAGAAGGTGCCCAGCTGATCCGTATCGAACGCGTCGGTAACCCTGACGTCCAGGCCAAGCGCTGCCAGCGGGGCTTCCACCAGCGCACCTTTGCCATGGCGAGTGAGCAGTGCGATACGGCCGCTGATCGCCGCAGGCGAAGCAGGCCTGCCACTGGCGTCGCCGCTGCACGGGTGTTGCTGGTCAGTCATACAGGCGCGGTACCGTAACTGTCGTGGCGGGTGTCATTCAACTGTCCAATAGTGAAGCGCCGGAATGATTTTGTATAACAGTTAGATTAGATATTATTGTTCTTTTAAAGAGAACGCTAACATGCGCCAGCTGAACTTCCATCATCTCTATTACTTCTGGGTGGTGGCCAAAGAAGGCCACCTCACACGCGCCGCACAACAGCTGCACGTCTCGCAGTCCGCCCTGTCGTCCCAGATCAAGCAGCTGCAGGAACAGCTCGGTCACGAACTGTTCAGCCGCGACGGTCGCTCACTGCGCCTGACCGAGGTAGGCCACCTGGTGCTGGAATACGCGGAGAGCATATTCAACCTGGGCAGCGAACTGCTGGCGCTCACGGAAAGCGGCGAATTGCAGCGTGTGCAGCGCCTGCGCATTGGCTCCGTGGCCACGCTCTCGCGCAACTTTCAGGAAAACTTCCTGCGCCCGGTCATCGGCGAAGCCAAGGTGAAGCTGGTGATTCACTCCGCCAGTCTGGAGGAGCTGCTGGAGCAACTGCGCGTGCACAAGCTGGACCTGATTCTCTCAAACCGTGCCGTGGCGGCCGACACGTCTACCCCCTGGCGCTGCCAGCAGATTGCCGAGCAGAGCGTATGCATTGTGGGGCCGCCCGGCAAGCCGGCCAAACAGTTCCGTTTTCCGCACGATCTGGGCACGCTGCCACTACTGCTGCCCGGCCCCAACAGCGAGATTCGCAACCAGTTCGATCTGCTCTGTGAGCAACACGGCGTGGAGGTGGACCCGTACGCGGAAGTGGAGGACATGGCCATGCTGCGTTTGCTGGCGCGCGACTCGGGCGGCCTGGCGGTGGTGCCAGAGGTGGTGGTACAGGACGAACTGGAGTCCGGCAAGTTGCAGCGCTACTGCGTGCTGGAGAACGTTGTCGAGCGATTTTATGCCATCACCGCCAAGCGGCATTTTGAACTGGTGGCGCTGAAAACCCTGCTGGAGCAGTCGCAGGCCGGCGAGCCGGAAGCAGTGCCGCGTAAAAAGGCCAGCAAACGGTCACGTTAAGCATGCCAGACGGGTTCATACCATCAAGCGAACGCCCCGCGCTGGTCTGGTTCAAACGCGACCTGCGCCTGGCTGACCACGCGCCGCTGTGCCAGGCCATCGCCAGCGGGCGGCCGATATTTTTGTTCTACTGCTTTGAGCCATCGCTGCTCGCAGACCCCCACTACGACACCCGTCACTGGCGCTTTGTCACCCAGTCACTGCGCGACATGAACCGGCGCCTGAAACCCTGGGGCTTGCGCGTACACGTGTTTCTCAGCGAAACGGTGCCCCTGTTGCAGGCGCTCAAGGCAGATATCGGCCCGGGTTCATTGCACAGTCACGAGGAAACCGGGCTCGCCATTACCTACGCGCGCGACCGCGCCGTGCAGGCATTCTGCGCCGGGGAAGGCGTCGACTGGCAGGAGTCCCCCTGCAATGGCGTGCAACGGGGCCGCCGCCATCGCCAGGGCTGGGCCAGCACATGGGAGCACACCATGCGGCAACTCCTGGCCACACCCCCATGGGAAAAGGCGCGCGCGGCACCGCTGCCACCCAACGGGCAGAGCATGCCCCTGCTCGCACGCGGCCGGGTAGACAGCACATGGTTCGAGGATGTTCCCGACTTCCAGCGAGGCGGCGAAACACCGGCCGCAGACTGGCTGAATAGCTTCCTCAGCAACCGCCACCGCCGCTATGCCGGCAGCCTCTCCAGCCCCAACGACAGCCGCGAACATTGCTCCCGGTTATCACCCTACCTGGCCTGGGGTAACCTGAGCGTACGGCAGGTGTGGCAGGCACTGCAGGCCGCACAACAGCAGGAAGGTCAGCCGAAATCGCTGGCGGCGTTTGCGTCGCGCCTGTACTGGCACTGCCATTTCATCCAGAAGTTTGAAATGGAGTGCGGCATGGAATTCCGTGACCTGAACCGGGGCTACGCCCGCCTGGAGCGCCCTTTCGATGAGAGCCATGTGACCGCCTGGGAAACGGGAACCACAGGGTTCCCCGCCATCGACGCCGCCATGCGCTGCCTGGTCGCCACCGGCTATCTGAACTTCCGCTGGCGCGCCATGCTGGTGAGCTTTCTCACCCACCACCTGTGGCAACACTGGCAACAGGGCACAGCGCACCTCGCCCGCCAGTTTCTCGACTTCGAGCCAGGCATCCACTATCCGCAATTCCAGATGCAGGCAGGGGTGACAGGCATCAACACCGTGCGTATCTACAACCCGGTGAAACAATCCATCGAGCATGACGCGGAAGGACAGTTCCTGCGCCAGTGGCTACCAGAGTTGCGCGCACTGGAGGCGCCGCTGATCCACACGCCGTGGCAGGTAACGCCGATGGAAGCGGCCTGGCTGGGCCTGGAAGGCAACTACCCCGCCCGCATTGTGGACCTGCAAGCCGCACACCGCCGGGCGCGGGAGCAGCTTTGGGGCATGCAGGATGACCCGCTGGTGCGCGAGGAAGCCGAGCGCATACTGGGCCGCCACATCGAGCGCGGCAGGCGCAGGTCCAAACGGCGTCGATAAGCGCCCGTGCAGCGCCCGCAGCAATACGCTACCATCCGGATAAAACAATAAGCGGAGTTCAACGCATGGAAATTCGCAGCGTGCTTGGCAACGCCGCCATCCTGTTACTGCTGGGTGCCAATACAGCAAGCGCTTCCAGTGATGACGCCGCTTGCAAGGCGCTCGAGCAGGCGCTGGCAGGCGCCACAAGTATCTCACTGGATACCAAACCTCTCTTGGCGCACACCGATGAGCTTCCGTCGCATTGCCGAGTGCGCGGCCAGGCCGTGGGCAAAGTGGGCTTTGAGCTGCGACTGCCCTTGCAGGCAGACTGGAACGGCAAGTTCATGCTGGCCGGTTGCGGCGGCTTTTGCGGCCAACTGTTGCCCGACAAACCGGGCTACTCCAACAGCATCAACGAAGCCCTGAAGCAGGGATACGCGGCCATGGCACACGACAGTGGCCACCAGTCGCCGTCGACAGCCGATACCAACTGGGCGCGCAGCGGCGATGATCAGGCGGTCGCGCTGTGGGCGGCAGAGGTGCTGCCCACACTGGTTGCCGCCAGTGACACAATCATCAACCTCTACTACGACCGCGCAGCACAGCGGCGCTATTTTTCCGGGTGTTCCAACGGCGGCCGCCTTGGCCTGGTCGCCGCGCAACGCTATCCGGCCCTGTTTGACGGCATTGCCGCCGGTGGCCCTATTCTCGACCTGTCTGGCAATGCCGGCGTGCAGGGTGCCTGGATGATCCAGCAGGCCTGGACACCTGAAGGCGAGCCCCGCTTTACCCCCGCACACATTGATCGACTGGCAGCGCATGTGCGCAACGCCTGTGACCACCTCGACGGCGTGCAGGACGGCCTCATCGCCACACCCGAGCGCTGCCAACCAGACCTCGCCGCGTTGCGCTGCACCGCGAACACCGATGCAGGCTGCCTGAATGACGCTCAACTGCAGCGCGTGGCAGCCCTTTACCGCGGCGCCCACGATGGCGAGCAACAACTGTTCCCGGGCCTGCCAGCGGGTTCCGAACACCTCTGGCCGTTCTGGATTACCGGCCGTGAGGGTCAGCCGGCGTGGGGGCAACAGGCCTCACAGGGCTTCCTCGATATTTACCGCGGGGTACCGGCCGGCGAGCACATCAATCCCGCCACCATCGACGTGGTTGCAGAAGCTCAGGCGATGTCCAACTCACCACTGGCGCTGAGCGCCAATGCCACCAATACCAACCTGTCCGGTCTGCGCGAAGCCGGTACCAAACTCCTGCTCTGGCATGGCTGGGCCGACCCGCTGATTCTGCCGCAGCGCACCATCAATTACTACGAGTCGGCCATCAAGGAGAATGGTGGCGCGGAGGCGTTGGCGGAACATGCCCGCTTGTTCCTGGTGCCGGGGCACGGCCATTGCTGGGAAGCACCGGGGCAGGCACCCGACCTGTTCGATCCACTGCACGCACTGGACAAGTGGGTGGAGGAGAACACGCCGCCGGCGCAGATCGTTGCCCGCGACGCGCTGGCGCCGGAAGCCACCGAGGCTACCGCCCTGCTCTGCCCCTATCCCCAGCGCGCCATCTACAACAAGCACGGCCCCATGGATGAGGCCAGCAGCTATCACTGCCGGAAGTGAAGGGGGCCAAGAGTCCCGCGGGCGGGTTGGCCAAGTTGCTGTGGATTCTGCTCCTGCGGCTGGCGCCCGTCGTGGGGCTTGTTATCTGGCTGTTGACGGGGCCGAAGAGGTAGTTCCAGCCCCCGGTGCAGCGGCCAGCAGCTCGGTCCACACCGCCGCCAGGCTGGCACTGTACCAGGGCGTAACGTCCACCGGCGGTGGCAACCCGCCGGTCAACCACAACCGCAGACGTGCCACCAGTGCGGCTGCATCATCCTGTGGGTAGCGGCAGGCCGGCGGGTATTGTTCCGGGTAGCACAGCGCATCGGGCACCAGGGGTATGGCGCCGGCACTCGCCGCCTCCAGCATGGCCAGGCCCTGAAATTCGTGGCGCGCAGTACTCACCGCAATTGCCGCCCGGCCCAGTTGTGCTCGGTACTCGGCTGCCGGCAACTGCCCGTCGGCGACAATGCGCAGCGGCAGTGCCTCTCGCAGCCGTGCCAAGGCCGGCGGTGCACGCCGTGGCCGCTTGCCCAACAGGGCGAGCCGAAACCCAACGCCCTCCTCGGCCAATGTAATCATCGCCTCGGCAAAGCGTTCCGGACACTTGTCGTGCTCCCAGCGGTGGTTCCACAACACCAACTGACAGTCGCGCTGTTGCGCTGCCGGCACTGGCTCAACAGGCACTGGGCACAGCACACTCTTCTGCGCCAGGCGCTGCACCACACCATCCGGCACCGCATCCGGCATTTGCGCCAGCAAACCCGCGATGCCCTGTAAATAACTGTCGCGGTTGAACGCGGAGTTGAACAGCAAGCGGTCAGCCGCCAGCCCACCATAAAGCTGCACCATCTGCGGCTCCAGCCAGTGGCTCTGGCGGTGGCTCAGCGGGTAAGCAAACTGGTTCTCGTGGAAGTAGTACAGCGTTGGCACGCCGGCCAGTCGCGGGTGCAGCCCCTTGAGCGTCGCAAGGTCCACCATGGAAGAAGCCACGATGAGGTCCGGCTGCTCCAGCGGCAAGGCATCCAGCCAGGACAAGGGATTGCCGCGGATACGCCAGGCAAAGTGACGCCCCGGCAGTTCCAGCCGCTGCCAGCGGAGCTGCGGTTGCGAGGCCAGCAACCAGTCTGCCCAGGCGGCGTGGCTGTCGGCACGGTAGGCGGACAGCAACCACGCGCGCGGGCGCGACACGGCTGTACCGGTGTGGGCTGATTGGGATGAAGAAGGCATGCACATGATGTACCACAGCCCCTGCAGGGTTGTCATGCTTGGCGTAACCGCGTGGGGAGGCTATTCTTGTGGCAACACTGGCATTCGATTCACTGCGTTACGCACGCCGCCTGCGGGAGGCCGGCGTACCCGAACCGCAGGCTGACGCACAGGCAGAACTGATGGCCGAAGCATTTGGCTTTTACGCCGACAATATCGTAACGCGCGACTATCTGGACGCCGTCTTGCGCGCCGGATTCGGCGAACAAACACAGCGCTTTGAGCGAATTGAAACTCGGCTGGACACGTCTGATACTCGGCTGGACAGGCTTGAAATTCGGCTGGACAAGCTCGAAGCGCGGCTGGGAAAGCTCGAGCCACTGCGCGCACAGGCTACGCTGCACTCGTTCATGCTTGGGCTGATTGTGGTTGTGCAGGTAGTGCCCCAGCTGCAAGCCTGGCTGGTCCACTGAACGCACCCCACAGGCTATTCATCGCAAAAAGCTTGCCGCGCAGCCCACACCCAGAGAGAGTGACCCCTTCTTCACTGCCCGGGGAACACAACATGCAACGACGACGTATCCTGCAAATACTGGCCGGGCTTATTGCCACTGTCGTTATCGCCGTGGGCGCATTGGCACTGGTTACCGGGTATAACGCACCCTGCGAGCCAGCGCCGCCGACAGCGGCAGGCGACACCGGTTTCACGGCCAACCTGCAGCGCTGCTACGGTGATGTTGGTGTTGTTACCCTGGAGACACTCCCGCTGCCGGAACTGGACCCCAGCCAGGTGCTGGTGCGGGTTCACGCCGCCTCGGTGAACCCGCTCGACAAACATTTCCTGTACGGCACACCCTACCTGCTGCGCTTGGCCAATGGCCTGAATGCGCCGAAGTCGCCGCGCATGGGGGCCGACTTTGCCGGCACCGTGGAGGCCGTGGGCAATGACGTGACGCTGTTTGCTCCGGGCGATGAGGTGTTTGGCGTGGCCGATGGCGCCTTCGCCGAGTATGTGGTGCGCAATGAAACCGGCGGCATGGCATTAAAACCCGCAAACCTCAGTTTCGAGCAGGCCGCCGCGATGCCGGTGGCGGCCATCACCGCTCTGCAGGCTCTGCGTGACAAGGCAAACGTCCAGCCCGGCCAGCATGTGCTGATCAACGGCGCTTCCGGCGGCGTTGGCAGCTACGCGGTGCAACTCGCCAAAGCCATGGGCGCCACCGTGACCGCAGTGTGCAGCGGCCGCAACGCCGCACTGGTGCGCGCACTCGGTGCGGACCACGTTATTGACTACACCCAGGAGGACTACACAGAAGGCGACACGCGCTACCATGCCATTGTGGATATGGTGGGCAACCGTTCCATCTCAGCCATGCTGGATGTCACCGAACCCGACGGCGTACTGGTGCTGGTCGGCAACATGAAGATGGGCAACTGGTGGGGCCCGCTGGCCCGGCCGCTGCATGCCCTGGTGCGCTCGCCTTTCGTATCCCAACGCCTGGAGCCCTTGATGGCAATGACCACCGCAGA